>NZ_CP071007.1:3396620-5800740 GCF_018417635.1 Pseudomonas sp. SORT22 | reverse complement strand
GCGTGGCGGTGTAAACAATCGAACCGCCTTCTTCAACCGAGCCCGTCGCGGTGAGTTTCAGACCGGTAGTGTCATCGGTGCCTGGGCCATCAGTAACGGTAGTTACCGGATTACCAGCGGTATCCAGTTTCTCGTAGTTACCACCAGTGGTACCGGTGATGCTGTTGGTCAGGTCCGGGTTAGTGGTGTGCACGTTGTTTGGTGCAACGAAGTCCACGGTACCGGAGCTTTGGCCGACTGGGATGGTGATCTGTTGGCCGTTGGCCAGGTTGATCACCAACGCAGAGCCGGTCACTGGAGCAGTAACCGAGGCGGTATAGGTAACCACGCCGCCTTCAGTGACGCTTGGGGTAGCGGTCAGGGTGACGGTCGAAGTGTCGATGGTGTCGGTGACTTCGGTAACAGCAGGGGTGTTATCCACAGCCAGCTTCTCGAAGTCGCCGCCAGTAGTACCGGTCACGGTGACACTGACTTCACCGGCATCGACGTACACATCGTCTTCAGGAGCCGGAACAGTGATGCTGCCTTCGGTCTGACCCTTGGCGATGGTGATCACTTCACCGTTGCTCAGAGTGACCTTCATTTCGGTGCCAGCCGGGTTGGTCAGCGTGGCGGTGTAGACGATCTCGCCGCCTTCAGCGACGGAGCCGGTGGCGGTCAGCTTCAGGCCGGTAGTGTCGTCAGTACCTGGACCGTCGGTGACGGTGGTCACTGGGTTGCCCGCAGTGTCCAGCTTCTCGTAGTTACCACCGGTGGTGCCGGTGATGCTGTTGGTCAGGTCCGGGTTGGTGGTGTGCACGTTGTTTGGGGCAACGAAGTCCACGGTGCCGGAGCTTTGGCCGACCGGGATAGTGATCTGTTGGCCGTTGGCCAGGTTGATCACCAACGCAGAGCCGGTCACTGGCGCAGTGACCGAAGCGGTATAGGTGACGACACCGCCTTCGGTGACGCTTGGGGTAGCGGTCAGAGTGACAGTCGAAGTATCGATGGTGTCAGTCACTTCGGTGACGGCTGGAGTGTTATCCACAGCCAGCTTCTCGAAGTCGCCGCCGGTGGTACCGGTCACGGTCACGCTGACTTCACCGGCATCGACGTACACGTCGTCTTCTGGAGCTGGAACAGTGATGCTGCCTTCGGTTTGACCTGCCGCGATGGTGATGACTTCACCATTGCTCAGGGTGACCTTCATTTCGGTGCCCGCCGGGTTGGTCAGCGTGGCGGTGTAAACAATCGAACCACCTTCTTCAACCGAGCCAGTCGCGGTGAGTTTCAGGCCGGTAGTGTCGTCAGTACCTGGGCCATCAGTAACGGTAGTTACCGGATTACCAGCGGTATCCAGCTTCTCGTAGTTACCGCCGGTGGTGCCGGTGATGCTGTTGGTCAGGTCCGGGTTGGTGGTGTGCACGTTGTTCGGCGCAACAAACTCAACCGAACCAGTGCTCTGACCAACAGGAATAGTGATCTGCTGACCATTGGCCAAAGTAATAACCAGCGCAGAACCGGTAACCGGCGCAGTCACCGAAGCGGTGTAAGTAATTACGCCGCCTTCAGCAACACTGCTGTTCGCTGTCAAAGTGACAGTCGAAGTATCAATGGTGTCAGTAACTTGCGTTACAGCCGGAGTGCCATCTACAGCAACTTTCTCGAAGTCGCCGCCAGTGGTGCCGCTAACAGTGACGCTGACTTCACCGGCGTCGATGTAGACATCATCGGCAGGCGCAGCAACGGTAATGCTGCCTTCAGTCTGCCCCGCAGCAATGGTGATCACTTCACCATTGCTCAGGGTCACCTTCATTTCGGTGCCAGCCGGGTTGGTCAGCGTGGCGGTATAAACAATCGAACCACCTTCAGCAACCGAGCCAGTAGCGGTCAGTTTAAGACCGGTAGTGTCGTCAGTACCTGGACCATCAGTAACGGTGGTCACCGGATTACCGGCAGTGTCCAGCTTCTCGTAGTTACCACCGGTGGTGCCGGTGATGCTGTTGGTCAGGTCCGGATTGGTAGTGTGCACGTTGTTCGGCGCAACAAACTCAACCGAGCCAGTGCTCTGACCAACAGGAATAGTGATCTGCTGACCATTGGCCAGAGTAATAACCAGCGCAGAGCCAGTCACCGGCGCAGTAACCGAAGCGGTGTAAGTAACCACGCCGCCTTCAGCAACACTGCTGTTCGCGGTCAGGGTGACAGTCGACGTATCGATGGTGTCGGTAACTTCGGTGACCGCCGGCTGGTTGCTGACCACCAGGTTTTCGAAGTTGCCGCCATCGACCTTGTCGATGCTGACGCTGACGTTGCCGGCATCGACATACACGTCATCGCTCGGCGCCGGCACGGCGACGCTGCCTTCGGTCTGGCCGGCGGCGATGGTGATCACCGCGCCGTTGCTCAGGGTCACGGTCACCGGGGTGCCGGCCGGGTTGGTCAGCGTCGCGGTGTAGATGATCGAGCCGCCTTCGGCGACGCTGCCGGTGGCGTTCAGGCTCAGGCCGGTGTCATCGATCGAGTCGGTGATGGTGGTGACCGCCGGGTTCGGGTTCGGTACCAGGTTCTCGAAGTTGCCACCAGTGGCGCCAGTGATGGTGGTGCTGACGCTGCTGCCGTTGTTGTAGACGTCGTTCGGCGGCGTCTGCACATCAACGGTGCCGGTGGTCTGGCCGGCGCCGATGGTGATGGTGCTGCCGTTGGACAGGGTGACGGTCACCGGCGTCTGCGCCGGGTTGGTCAGGGTGGCGGTGTAGGTGATCACGCCGCCTTCGGTGACACTCGGGTTGGCCGTCAGGCTGACCGTGGTGGTGTCGATGGTGTCGGTGATCTGGGTCACTGCCGGGGTGGTGTCCGGGGTGATGATCAGGCCCGCGCCGCCGGTGGTGCCGGTGATGGTCGCGGAGATTTCACTGCCGTCCAGGTACACGGTGTCGTTCGGCGGGATGGTCACGCTGACGCTGCCGGTGGTCTGCCCGGCGCTGATGACGATGACCTGGCCGTTGGACAGGGTCACGGTCAGGTCGGTCAGCGGTGGCTGGCCCAGGGTGGCGGTGTAGATAATTACGCCACCCGCCTCGGTGATCGACGGCGTGGCACTCAGGCTCAGGCCGGATTCGCGCGTAGGCGTGGTGGTGTTGGGGTTGTTGGCATCGTCCAGGCCGCCCAGTTCCTGGGTCGCAGCGCCGGTGGCAAAGCCGATCGGGCCGGTCGGGAAGCCAATGGTCGGGTCGACCGAGCCTGCCGTGGCGTCGAGCATGACGAAGCTATGGCCACCACCGGCCGCGCCGCCGCTACCGGCGGCCGACGGGCCTGCTGCGGTGGCTTCGAGTTCGGTGGTCGGGTCAGCGCCGGCGGCGATGGCCTGCTGCAGCTCTTCGACCGAAGGCGCAGCCTGGGCGGTTGCTGCCGCCAGGTCAGTGCTGCTGTCCGGGGCCTCGGCACTCCATTGGGTGTCACGGCCCAGGTCCAGGGTGCGGCCGTCGGCCAGCTCCAGGGTGACGGCGCCGGCCAGGCCAGTGAGCACCTGCTCGCCAGCGAACAGGCGGTCACCTTCGATGAGTACACGTTGAATCCCTTCTGGGGATACGGCGATTACTTGGCCAACAATGCTTTTGACGATGGCAACAACACTGCTCATTGGACTCTCCGGGCTACCCGTTCAATTTGGCTTCCATGCCAGCCGGCGCTGAATTGCCGCTTTCTGATGGAATGTTTCAATAGTATGTTTGGTGCTTTTGACGTCAATATATTGTCGATAACTGTTGGCTATTAAGTTTATGCCAAAGTATTGACCTTCCTGCTGCCATCCTAAACAATCAGCACCGTAATGTCACATTGATATTTGAGCGGCTGCCACTCTTCCTCCGTACGAACCAAGTACCCCTTCGGAAGTTTCCGACATAAGGTCATTCCGGTTGCCATTTTCTAATGCAGCAACGATTTCTGCTGTGATTTGGGACAAGACGTCCCTGGGAAAAAAGTTAAATGCGCGCGTCACTGTTCACTGCTCTTCCTTTCGTCCTCGCCACCAGTTTCGTTCAAGCACAGAGCCTGCCAGAGGCCATGCAGAAAGCCCTCGAGGTACACCCGGAAATCCAGGCCGGGGTTAACAGCCGAATCGCTGCCGATTACCAACTGCGCGCCGCCAAGGGTGGTTACCTGCCACGTGTCGATGTGCTCGCCGGTTATGGCCGTGAAGGTACCGACAGCCCGAGCACCGGCAACCGCTGGGAAACCCTCAACCGTGGTGAGTCGAGCGTGCGCCTGCGGCAGATGGTCTTCGACGGTTTTGCCACCTCGAGTGAAGTTGGCCGTCAGCAAGCCACCGTCAACTCCCGCGCCTACTCGCTGCTGGGCGCCTCCGAGCGCACCGCGTTGACCGTTGCCCAGGTTTACCTGGACGTCCTGACCCGTCGCGAGATGGTCCGCCTGGCAGAAGACAACCTGCGCAGCCACGAACGCATCTATGACCAGATCAAGCTGCGCACTGCCCGTGGTGTCGGCCGCCTGGCCGACCTTGACCAGGCCGAAGCGCGCCTGGCCCAGGCCCGCAACAACCTGATCACCGAGCAGACCAACCTGGCCGATGCCAAGACCAACTACCTGAGCGTGGTCGGTCAGCTGCCGGACGAGTTAAGCAGCCCTGCGCCGTTTGTCGACCTGTTGCCGGCCAACCTCGACGAAGCCCGTCAGCAGATGGTCGAGAGCAGCCCGATCCTGCGTTCGGCAGAGTCCGATATCGCCGCGGCGGAGAAGCAATACGAGGCTGCAAAGTCTACTTTCTATCCGCGTTTTGATGCAGAACTCGGACGGACGGCCGATAACGATCTGGATGGCATGAACGGCCACAACAACGAATGGCAGGCTATGCTGCGTATGAGTTTCAACTTGTATGCCGGCGGCAGCAACAAGGCCGACCTGGAATCCAAGTCGTACCTGACCAACCAGGCGCTGGACATTCGCAACAATGCCTTGCGCCAGCTCAATGAGGAGCTCGGCCTGGCATGGAACGCTATGGACAACGCCAATGCGCAGGTGCCGATCGCCCAGCAATACGTCGATCACAGCAACAGTGTGCGCAGCGCCTACCAGAAGCAGTTCAGCCTGGGCGAACGTACCTTGCTAGACTTGCTCGACAGCGAGAATGAACTCTTCACTGCCCAGCGCCGTCTGGCTGAAGTGAAGAACAGCCAAGTGTTTACTCAGTACCGAATCAAAGCGACCATTGGTCAACTGCTCAAGAGCCAGGGTGTTGTCGCACCGATGGCCTCCGTGGTGCAGAACGACCTGAAACCGAAAGTGAACCTGCCAGGCATGAACTGAGGTTCACTGTTATAGCCAACCGCAACCGTTAAGAGAGCCCGCGTGGAATCAGAAGTCAGTCGAGTCCAGCTCAGCCATGATCCACGCAGTCAGCACGACGATCCGTTGCTGGACAGCCTGCTGTCTCTCTGCGTGCTGCACCAGAAGCCCGCCAGCCGGGCCATGCTGACCACCGGCCTGCCGTTGCCGGCCCAGCGCCTGAGCCCGGAGCTGCTGCCGCGTGCGGCGGCCCGTGCCGGCCTGCAGGGGCGCTTGCTGCAACGCAAGCTGGAGCAGATCCCGAGCATCGCCATGCCGGCGATGCTCCTGCTCAAGGACGGTCGCAGCACGGTGTTGCTCGGTTGGGAGAATGACGACACCGCGCGCCTGTTGCTCAGCGAGAGCGACGGCGGCGAGGTGCACGTCAGCCGCGAAGCGTTGCTGAGCGACTACAGTGGCCGGGTGTTCTTCGCCCAGCCGCAGCACAAGTTCGACGTCAACCACGGCAACCTGATTCCGCGTGCGCGTTCGTGGTTCCGTGACACCCTCAAGCGCAGCCGCTGGCTGTACATCGACGCCATCGCCGCAAGCCTGGTGATCAACCTGATCGCCCTGGCCGCGCCGCTGTTCGTGATGAACGTCTACGACCGCGTGGTGCCCAACCAGGCCACCTCGACCCTGTGGGTCCTGGCCCTGGGGATTTCCGGTGCCTACATCTTCGATCTGATTCTCAAGGGCCTGCGCAGTTTGTGCCTGGACCTGGCCGGGAAGAAGACCGACCTGATCATCTCGGCGACGCTGTTCGAACGCATCGTCGGCATGGCCATGAAGTACCGGCCGGCACGGGTCGGCAGCTTTGCCCAGAACATTCATGAATTCCAGGGCCTGCGCGATTTTCTTGCCTCGCTGACCCTGACCAGCCTCATCGACCTGCCGTTCACCCTGTTGATCCTGCTGGTGATCGCCATCATTGGCGGGCACCTGGTGTGGATTCCGATCATCGCCTTCCCGCTGGCCCTGGGTATCGGCTACGCCCTGCAAAAGCCGCTGGTGGCGACCCTGGAGCGGACCATGGCCCTGGCCTCCGAGCGCCAGTCGAGCCTGATCGAAACCCTCGCCGGGCTCGATGCGGTCAAGGTCAACAACGCCGAAAGCGAACGCCAGTACATGTGGGAGCAGACCATCGGCACCCTCAGCCGCCTCGAGCTGCGGGTCAAGGTGCTCTCGGGCCTGGCGATGAACATCACCCTGCTGATCCAGCAACTGGCCGGCGTGGCGCTGATTTGTGCCGGCGTCTACCAGATCATGGCCGGCAACCTGAGCATGGGCGGCCTGATCGCTTGCTACATGCTCAGTGGCCGGGCCCTCGGCCCGCTGGGCCAGCTTTCCGGTTTGCTGACCCGTTACCAGCAAGCCAAGGTGACCATGGTCTCCACCGACCAGATGATGGAGCTGCCGCAAGAGCGCAACTTCGAAGAGCGCCCGCTGAGCCGCCAGGTACTGCAGGGCGCCATCGAGTTTCGCGGCGTCGATTTCACTTATCCCAACCAGCAGAACCTGGCGCTCAAGGGCGTCAATGTGTCGATCCGCCCCGGCGAGAAAATCGGCATCATCGGTCGCAGCGGCTCGGGCAAGAGCTCGCTGGCCAAACTCATCGTCGGCCTCTATGAAGCCGATGCCGGCTCGTTGCTGGTCGATGGCGTCGACATCCGCCAGATCGACGTCAGCGAGTTGCGCCACAACATCGGCTACGTGCCCCAGGACATCCAGCTGCTGGCCGGTACCCTGCGCGACAACCTGGTCAGCGGTGCGCGCTATGTCGAGGACGAAATGGTCCTGCAGGCGGCCGAGCTGTCCGGGGTTCACGAATTCGCCCGGCTGCACCCGCAAGGTTACGAGCTGCAGGTCGGCGAGCGTGGCCAGAATCTTTCCGGTGGCCAGCGGCAGAACGTTGCCCTGGGCCGCGCCTTGTTGCTCAACCCGCAGATCCTGCTGCTCGACGAACCGACCAGCGCCATGGACAACACCGGTGAAGAACGCCTCAAGCAACGCCTGCAAGCGGTTATCGAGAACAAGACCGTGGTCCTGGTGACGCACCGGGCTTCGCTGTTGTCACTGGTCGACCGCCTGATAGTTGTCGATCGCGGGCAGATAGTCGCGGATGGCCCGAAAGCCGCCGTCATGGATGCGCTGAAGAAGGGGCAGATCAGTGTTGCTTAAGATGGATATGGGCCAGATCAAGGACAGCCTGCGCAGGTATTTCAAAGGTTCCGAATCGCTCAGCGGCCAGCCGCTGCCCGAGGTCAACAAGGCGCTGATCGAAGATGCGCCGCGCATCGTGCGCCTGACCATCTGGGGGGTAATCGGATTCTTCCTGTTCCTCGGGCTCTGGGCCAACTTCGCCATTATCGACGAAGTTACCCGTGGCGAAGGCAAGGCGATTCCGTCGTCGAAACTGCAGAAGATCCAGAACCTGGAAGGCGGCATCGTCGCGCAGATCTACGCCAAAGAAGGCGAGATCGTCGAAGTCGGCGACCCCTTGCTGCGCCTGGACGACACCCGTTTTGTCTCCAATGTCGGCGAGACTGAGGCTGATCGCCTGGCCATGGCCCTGCGCGTCGAGCGCCTGAGCGCCGAGGTTGAAGACCGGCCGCTGAAGATCGACGAAGAAATCCGCAAGGCTGCGCCAAGCCAGGCCGCCAACGAAGAATCCCTGTACCAGAGCCGTCGCCAGCAACTGCAAGACGAAATCGGCGGCCTGCAGGAGCAACTGGTACAGCGCCAGCAAGAGCTGCGCGAGTTCAGTTCCAAGCAGGGCCAGTACCGCAACAGCCTGCAGCTGCTGCGCCAGGAGATCAGCATGTCCGAGCCGCTGGTGGCCCAGGGCGCAATCTCCCAGGTTGAAGTGCTGCGCCTCAAGCGTGCCGAGGTTGAAAACCGCGGCCAGCTGGATGCCACCTCGCTGGCGATCCCGCGGGCCGAATCGGCGATCAAGGAAGTCGAGCGCAAGATCGACGAGACCCGCGGCAAGTTCCGCAGCGAAGCCCTGACCCAGCTTAACGAGGCGCGCACCGACCTGAGCAAGGCCCAGGCCACCGGCAAGGCCCTTGACGACCGGGTCAACCGGACCCTGGTGACCTCGCCGGTGCGCGGTATCGTCAAGCAGCTGCTGGTCAACACCGTTGGCGGTGTAATCCAGCCGGGCAGCGACCTGGTCGAAATCGTCCCGCTGGACGACACCCTGCTGGTCGAAGCGCGCATCCGCCCGCAAGACATCGCCTTCCTGCACCCGGGGCAGGAGGCGATGGTCAAGTTCACCGCCTATGACTTCACCATCTACGGCGGCCTCAAGGCCAAGCTTGAACAGATCGGCGCCGACACCATCACCGACGAAGACAAGAACACCTTCTACGTGATCAAGCTGCGCACCGAACGCAGCCACCTGGGTACCGACGAGAAGCCGCTGTTGATCATCCCGGGGATGGTCGCCTCGGTGGACATCATCACCGGCAAGAAGAGCGTGCTGAGCTACCTGCTCAAGCCGATCATCCGCGCCCGGGCCGAAGCGCTGCGCGAGCGTTGACAGCATCGCGGGGCAAGCCCGCTCCTACAGAGTTGTGTAGGAGCGGGCTTGCCCCGCGAAGAGGCCCGCAACCTCACCATATGCTTATGCACTAAAGATATTTAAATTCTTCCTCTTATGACTTTATAGTCACTCCCCTGCGTACCTGCCGACCAATCGGCGCGCCGCACGACCGAACCAACACGGAACACCGTGAGTTTCTGATCGATGCGCGCACCTTTGGGCGCGCTCTGCGTGGGAGTGAATCATGTCAGCGGCCTCTAACGCCTTGTCGTCCATCGACAGCGCACAGCAGCAAGCCTTCGAAATCCTGCCGTTCAGTGGTGCCGTCGGCGCCGAGATCATCGGCCTGGACCTGAGCAAACCCGTCAGCGGCGAAGATTTCACCCGGATCCACCGGGCTCATCTCGACCACCATGTGCTGGTGTTTCGCGACCAGCGCATCAGCCCCGAACAACAGATCGCCTTCAGCCGCCGTTTTGGTGAGCTGCAGATCCACGTGCTCAAGCAGTTCCTGCTCAGCGGCCACCCGCAAATCCTCATCGTCTCCAACATCGTCGAGAACGGGCAGAACATTGGCCTGGGCGACGCCGGCAAGTTCTGGCACTCGGACCTGTCATACAAGGAACTGCCAAGCCTGGGCTCGATGCTGCACGCCCAGGAGCTGCCCAGCGAAGGCGGCGACACCCTGTTCGCCGACATGCACAAAGCCTGGGACGGCCTGCCCGAGGCCCTGCGCAAAGCCGTTGAAGGCCGCAGCGCCGCGCATTCCTATACCGCTCGCTACAGCGAAACCAAGTTCGAAGGCAACTGGCGCCCGACCCTGACTGCCGAGCAACTGGCGCAGGTGCAGGAAGTGATTCACCCGGTGGTGCGCACCCACCCGGAAAACGGCCGCAAGGCGCTGTTTGTCAGCGAAGGCTTCACCACCCGCATCGTTGGCCTGCCCGACGATGAAAGCCGGCAGATCCTGACCGAGCTCTACGCCCACAGCGTGCTCGAGCAGAACATCTACCGCCACCAATGGCAGCCCCATGACCTGGTGTTCTGGGACAACCGCTCGTTGATCCACCTGGCCAGCGGCTGCCCTGCACACCTGCGCCGCAAGCTGTACCGCACCACCATCCAGGGCGATGCCCCGTTCTGATCTTTCGAGGAGTACAGCATGCGCAAATCAATCAGCCGCCTGGCGGCCAGTATCGGCCTGGGTGCCAGCCTGCTCGCCGGCAGCCTGGTGGCGCCGGCCACGGCCCAGGCCGAAGGTGAAATCCGCGTTGCCGAGCAGTTCGGCATCGTTTACTTGCTGCTCAACGTGGTGCGCGATCAGAACCTGATCGAAAAACACGGCAAGGCGCAGGGCATCGACATCAAGGTCGACTGGACGCAATTGTCGGGCGGCGCTGCGATCAACGACGCCTTGCTCTCAGGCTCGGTGGACATCGCCGGTGCCGGCGTCGGCCCGCTGCTGACCATCTGGGACCGCACCCAGGGCCGCCAGAACGTCAAGGCCGTGGCTTCGCTGGGCAACTTCCCTTATTACCTGGTGAGCAGCAACCCGAAGGTCAAGACCATCGCCGACTTCAGCGAGAAAGACCGCATCGCCCTGCCGGCGGTGGGTGTCTCGGTGCAGTCGCGCTTTTTGCAGTACGCCGCCGCCAAGCAGTGGGGCGACAAGGAATACAACCGCCTCGACAAATACACCCTGGCCGTCCCCCATCCGGATGCCACCGCAGCCTTGCTGGCCGGCGGCACCGAGCTGAACGCGCACTTCTCCAACCCGCCGTTCCAGGACCAGGTATTGGCCAACAAGGACGTGCACGTGGTGCTCAACACCTACGACCTGCTCGGCCCGAACTCGCCGACCGTGCTGTTCGCCACCGAAAAATTCCGCAACGACAACCCCAAGACCTACAAAGCCTTTGTTGATGCCCTGGCTGAAGCCGCCGAGTTTGCCCAGAACGACAAGGCAGCCGCAGCTGACACCTACATTCGCGTGACCAAGGCCAAGATCGACCGCGAGGCATTGCTGAAGATCATCGACAACCCGCAGTACGAGTTCAGCGTGACGCCGAAAAACACCTACCCGCTGGCCGAATTCCTCTACCGCGTGGGCGCGATCAAGCACAAACCCGAATCCTGGAAAGACTACTTCTTCCAGGACGAGAAACCGCTGCAAGGGAGCTGACCGGATGAACACCCCATTGCCAGGCCACACGGTCAGCAAGCTGAGCAGCGTCGCCACGCCGCCGCTGCTGCAGGTGGATAACCTAAGCCTCGAATACCGCACCGCGCAGCGCGTGGTGCGGGCTACCCACCAGGTCAGTTTCGAAGTGGACAAAGCCGACCGCTTTGTCCTGCTCGGGCCTTCGGGCTGCGGCAAGTCGACCCTGCTCAAGGCGGTGGCCGGCTTCATCGAGCCCCGGGAAGGGCAGATCCGCCTGCAGGGCCAGGCCGTGCATGGCCCGGGCCCGGATCGCATCGTGGTGTTCCAGGAATTCGACCAGCTGCCGCCGTGGAAAACCGTCAAGCACAACGTGATGTTCCCGTTGCTCGCCTCGGGCACGCTCAAGCGCAAGGAGGCAGAACAGCGCGCCTTGCATTACCTGGAAAAGGTCGGTCTGGCGGGTTTCGCTGATGCCTATCCGCATACCCTGTCGGGCGGCATGAAAGCCCGCGTGGCGATTGCCCGGGCGCTGGCCATGCAGCCAAAGATCCTGCTGATGGACGAACCCTTCGCCGCCCTCGACGCCTTGACCCGGCGCAAGATGCAGGAAGAGTTGCTGCTGCTCTGGGAAGAGGTGCGCTTCACCCTGTTGTTCGTTACCCATTCGATCGAAGAGGCGCTGGTGGTCGGCAACCGCATCCTCCTGCTGTCGCCCCATCCGGGCCGGGTACGCGCTGAAATCCACAGCCACCAGTACAACCTGCAAAGCCTTGGCGCCAGTGATTTCCAGGCCTCGGCGCGGCGTATCCACCGCTTGCTGTTCGACGATGATGCCCAGGTCGAGCACGACCCGGCGCTGGGTTTCGCCGACATTCGCATTGCCTACTGACCGGGAGTTTTGCCATGACCACGATTGTTACGCCGCGTCAGGAATACGAAGTGGTTCTCGAACCGCTGCTCAGCGTTCCGCTTGAGCGCCAATTGCCGCTCGGCCAACGCCTCTGGCAACAGGGCTGGCTGCGCAAGGGCCTGATCCTGATTCTGCTGGCTCTGGCCTGGGAAGCCATCGCCCGCTATCAGGGCAACGACCTGCTGCTGCCGAGCTTTTTACAAACCGCCGCGGCCCTGTACGACGGCCTGCTCAGCGGCGAGTTGCTGGCCAAGGTTGGGGTGTCACTGGTGGTGCTGCTCAAGGGTTACCTACTGGGCATCGTTCTAGCTTTTGGCCTGACCAGCCTGGCGGTGTCGACCCAGTTCGGCCGCGACCTGCTCAGCACCCTGACCTCGATGTTCAACCCCTTGCCGGCGATTGCCTTGCTGCCCTTGGCGCTGCTGTGGTTCGGCCTGGGCGACAACAGCCTGATCTTTGTGCTGGTGCACTCGGTGCTCTGGGCCCTGGCGCTGAATACCTACGCCGGCTTTCTCGGCGTCTCCGAGACCCTGCGCATGGCCGGGCGCAACTATGGCCTGCGCGGCTTGCGCCTGGTCGTGCATATCCTGATTCCGGCGGCGCTGCCGTCGATCCTCTCGGGGCTGAAGATTGGCTGGGCCTTTGCCTGGCGCACGCTGATCGCCGCCGAGCTGGTGTTCGGCGCCACCAGCGGCAAGGGCGGGCTGGGCTGGTACATCTTCCAGAACCGCAACGAGCTGTACACCGATAAGGTGTTCGCTGGCCTTGCGGTGGTGATCTTGATCGGCTTGCTGGTCGAGAGCCTGGTGTTCAACACCCTGGAGCGCATCACTGTGCGTCGCTGGGGCATGCAGCGCTGAGCGGCTCAGGCGCTTTGGTACTGCGCCGCAGCATTGTTGAGGGTTTCGGCAATTTGCTGGCGCAGGCTCAGGGGCTGCTCGACGATCAGCCCGTCACCCTGGCTCAGTAGCCACCAGCGCAGCTGCCAGCTGTTGCTGACGGTAGCTTTGAGGCGGTGCCCGGCGTCCAGCGGGGTCAGGTGCATATCGGCCGACAGCGGCGTCTCGCGCACCAGGCGGGCGAGGTTGTCGCTGATCCAGGCCTGCAGTTCGATCTTGTCGGTATCGCCGAACTGCAGGGCGTCGCTGCGCAGGTACGCTTGCAGGTCGAAGGCGCGCAGGCCTTCGGTGGGGCTGTCGAGAATGCGCAGTTTGCGAAAGCGATGCACGGCGAACTGGCGTATGTCGGTATAGGGCGCAGCGGTGGCAATCAGGTAGCTGACCTGGCCGCGCTGAATCAACGCCAGCGGGTTGAGGGTCAGTTCGCTGAGCTTGTCGTTGTGCGCCGAGTAGTACTGGCAGTGCAGCTGGTATTCCTCAAGCAGCGCATGCTGCACGGTCTCGAGGATACTGTCGGGCACTTCCGGGGCCTGCATGTTCATGTCCGGGCGTACGCTGGCGACCTTGTCCAGCCAGCGCGCCACCTTGTTCGCTCCCGACAGGTGTTCGAGCTTCTGCCGGGCATGGCTGAAGCGCGGGTCCAACACCTTGAGCATGCTCCCCGGCAACAGCGGGCGTACCGCCTCTTCCACCAGCGCCAGGCTCAGCGCCTCACTGACACTGATACCGCGCAATTCAATGCAGGCGTTGGCTGCCCAGTGCCAGCCGTACGGGATGCTCTTGTCGTTGCGCTCCAGCGGAAAAATCAGCGAAAGCTCGTTGAGATCGCGTTCGATGCTGCGCTTGCTGATGGTGAATCCTGCGTCCTGCAGGCGGCCAACCAGCTCGGCACTGGTAATGCCCGGTGAGCGGCTGGGCAACTGGCGCAGCAACTCCCATTGGCGGCTGAGGGTGGCGCGTGTCGTGGCGGAGGGCAAAAGGTGGCGTCCTTGTCTAGGCTTGCGGTTGTAGCATGGCGCCAGCGCAGTGATATGGCAATTAGCCATTTATGTATCCAGATCAAGGATGAAGCAGTTGAGTGCCCTAACTGAATCGTTCGCGACAGGTTTTGTCGTGGCCGTGCGCAGAATCACGCCTCATCACTCCCGCTGTTGGATCTGTGGGTAGTTCAATGAGGACGAACATGTCAGCTGCAAGCAACATCTACCCACTGCTTGAGCGCCTGTTGCCCGAGCGGATCATCCCTGCGCCCGGCCGCCCTGGCCGCCTGCAGCGGTTGTACGCCGGGGTCGGCATGCCCAGCCAGCGGGCAGTGCTGGGCGAGAGTTTCGCCCTGATCAGCCGCCTGGACGAAGCCAGCGACCTGCAGGCGGTGTACGACGACCTGCGCGCCCAGGCCCTGGAAGGCAACGTCGGCGCGCTCAACGACCTGGGCTGGATCTGGCTCAATGGCAAGTACTGGCGCGCCGACCCGACCCTGGCCGGGCACCTGCTGCGTATGGCGGCCCTGCAGGGCAGTGCCGCAGCCTGGTTCAACCTCGGCCAGCAGCATTACTTCGGCAAGGGAGTGGAGGTCGCCTATGCCAGTGCGGCGGAGTACTACCAGCAGGCGTTCGAGCGTGGCCTGGAACACGCCGCCGCGGCGTTGGGTGATCTCTACGAAGAAGAAATCTGTGACAGCGACAGCCAGGACTGGCAGGTCGACCTGCAGCAGGCCTACCGCTGGTTCCTGCGCGGCGCCCAGCGCGGTGACGCACGCTGCCGCTTCGAGGTCGGCTATCGCCTGCTGCATGGGCTGACGGTCAACGTCGACAGCAAGGCCGCCGTGTACTGGCTGGAACTGGCCGCCGTGGCCGGAGTGATGCAGGCTGCCGAAGAGCTGGCGGTGCATTTCAGCGAGGTCAACAACGCCCTGCGTTACCTGTTCTGGCGCGAGCAGGCGATCAGCCTGGGCAGCAAGCTGGCGCTGAACATGAAGCTGGACGATCAACTGCAACCTTGAACATGACGTTTGTCAGCCACTATTGACGGCAGGGGCGGTGATCGAAGAATATTGATAGTTAGCAAACTATGAATATAGCCACGAACCTCCCTTCATGACCCTCGACGCACTGCAACTCAACATCAGCAGCGGCATGGTGGTGGCCGGCCGGCACTGGCGGCGCATCTGCCAGGCGACCCTGGCCGGCTACGGCATTTCCGAAGCCTGCGCGGTCCCTTTGCTGATGATCGTGCGCCTGGGCGATGGCGTGCACCAGGTCGCCGTAGCCCAGGCGGCGGGGCTCGAAAGCCCGTCGCTGGTGCGCCTGCTCGACCAGCTGTGCAATGCAGGCTTTGTCTGCCGTACGGAAGATCCGGTCGATCGCCGGGCCAAGGCCCTGAGCCTGACCGCCAGCGGTCGGGTATTGGCCGAAGCCATCGAAGGCGAACTGGTGCGCCTGCGCCGCGAAGTGCTGCAGGGCATCGACGAAGCCGACCTGCTGGCCACCCTGCGTGTGCTGCGCGCCTTCGAAGACGCTGCCCAGCGCACCCCGGGCGTGCCGACGTGAACGGTTTTTTCAGCTCGATGCCGCCGGCGCGCGACTGGTTCTACGGGGTGCGCACCTTCGCCGCGTCGATGATCGCCCTGTACATCGCCTTGCTCATGCAACTGCCCCGGCCTTACTGGGCCATGGCTACGGTGTATATCGTCTCCAGCCCGTTCGTCGGGCCCACCAGTTCCAAGGCCCTGTATCGCGCCATGGGCACCTTGCTCGGCGCTGCCGGGGCGGTGTTCCTGGTGCCGCTGCTGGTGCAGACGCCAGTGCTTTTGACCGTCGCCGTGGCGCTGTGGACCGGCACCTTGCTGTTCCTCTCGCTGCACCTGCGCACCGCCAACAGCTATGCGCTGATGCTGGCCGGCTACACCCTGCCGATGATCGCCCTGCCGGTGGTCGACGACCCGCTGGCAGTGTTCGACATTGCCTCGTCGCGGGCCCAGGAGATCTGCCTGGGCATCGTCTGTGCGGCAGTGGTCGGAGCGATCTTCTGGCCACGGCGCCTGACCCCGGTGCTGGTTGGCGCCACTGGCAACTGGTTCAACGAGGCGATCCGCTACAGCGATACCTTCCTGGCCCGCGAGGCGACTGCCGATAAAGTCGGCGGCTTGCGTGCCTCGATGGTCACCACCTTCAACTCGCTGGAGCTGATGATCGGCCAGTTGTCCCATGAAGGCGCACGGCCGCAAACGGTGAAGAATGCCCGCGAGCTACGTGGGCGGATGATCCACCTGCTACCGGTGATCGATGCCCTCGACGACGCCTTGCTCGCCCTCGAAGGCCGTGCCCCGGCCCAGAGCGAACAGCTGCAGCCATTGCTGAGCGAAGCCCGCGCCTGGCTGCAGGGCACCGCGCAGGATCCATCGCCGGCACGCTGGTCGGCGTTGCGTGCGCACATCGAACATATGCAACCGAGCGCCGCCGCCCTTGATGAGCGCGCCTCGCTGCTGCTGTCCAACGCGCTCTATCGCCTGGCTGAATGGGCCGACCTGTGGCAAGACTGTTGCAGCCTGCAGCACGCCATCCGCAACGAAGACCTCTCGCCCTGGCGCGCGGTGTATCGGCACTGGCGCCTGGGCCGGCTGACGCCGTTCTTCGACCGGGGGCTGATGCTCTACTCGGTGTTCTCCACCGTCAGCGCGATCATCGTTGCCACCACCCTGTGGATTTTGCTCGGCTGGGGCGACGGCGGCAGCGCGGTGATTCTCGCCGCCGTGGCCTGCAGCTTCTTTGCCGCCATGGACGATCCGGCGCCGCAGATCTACCGGTTCTTCTTCTGGACTTCGCTGTCGGTGCTGTTTGCCAGCCTTTACCTGTTTCTGGTGCTGCCCAACCTGCATGACTTTCCGATGCTGGTGCTGGCCTTCGCCATACCGTGCATCTGCGTCGGCACCCTGACCGTGCAGCCGCGCTTCTACCTGGGCACCTTGCTGACTATCGTCAACACCGCCTCGTTCATCAGCATCCAGGGCGCCTACGACGCCAACTTCCTGACCTTCATCAACGCCAACCTGGCCGGGCCGGTGGGCTTGCTGTTCGCCTTCGTCTGGACCCTGGTGGTGCGCCCGTTCGGCGTTGAGCTTGCGGCCAAGCGCCTGACCCGTTTCAGCTGGCACGACATCGTCGGCATGACCCAGCCGGCCACGCTGGCTGAGCACCGGCACCTGGGCGTGCAGATGCTCGACCGGCTGATGCAGCAACTGCCGCGCCTGACCCAGACCGGCCAGGACACCGGCACCGCCCTGCGAGACCTGCGCGTGGGCCTGAACCTGCTCGACCTGCTGGCCTATATGCCACGGGTCGGCGCGCAGCCGCGCCAGTTGCTGGAGCGGGTGGTGGAAGAGGTGGGCGAACACTTTCAGGCCTGCCTGCACGCGCGCCGTCGGCTGCACGCGCCCGAGGTGCTGTTGCAGAGCATGGAGCGCGCCCGTCGCGCCCTCAACCTCAACGACCTGGCCGACAGCGCCGAGGCCCGGGTGCACCTGTTGCACGCCTTGAGCGGCCTGCGCCTGGCGCTGTTGCCGGGGGTCGAGGTGGTGCTTGAGCCCTCCGACGATCAGCAACAACTGCCCTATGGCATCGATGGAGCGCCGCTGTGATCGGAGATCTGGATATCAGCGGGGTGTTCCTGCCCACGCTGCTGGTGATGATGGTCGTCACCTATTTGCTGTTTCTCGGTGTGCACGCGTTGCTCAACCGCGTGCATTTCTACCGCCTGGTCTGGCACCGGGCGTTGTTCAACGTTGCGCTTTACGCCGTGCTGCTCGGCACGGTCGATCACTTTTGCCGAAACCTGATGCTGCCATGAAAAAACCCTTGTTGACCCTGGGCCGCGTGGTCCTGACCCTGCTGGTAGTGACGCTGGCGACCGTGTTGGTCTGGCAGATGGTCATGTACTACATGTTCGCCCCCTGGACCCGGGACGGGCACATCCGCGCCGACGTGATCCAGATCGCCCCTGATGTTTCCGGTTTGATCCAGCAGGTAGAGGTACGCGACAACCAGGTGGTCAAGCGTGGCGACGTGCTGTTCACCATCGACCAGGACCGCTTCCACCTGGCCCTGCGCCAGGCCCAGGCGACCCTGGCTGAGCGCAAGGAAACCCTGGCCCAGGCCCAGCGCGAAGCCCGGCGTAATCGTGGCCTGGGTAACCTGGTGGCCGCCGAGCAACTGGAAGAGAGCCAGTCGCGCCAGGCCCGCGCCGAATCGGCCCTGGCCGAAGCCCAGGTGGCGGTGGATGCTGCGCAGTTGAACCTCGACCGTTCGGTGGTGCGCAGCCCGGTTGATGGCTACCTCAACGACCGCGCGCCGCGTGCCCACGAATTCGTCAGCGCCGGGCGGCCGGTGCTGTCGGTGGTCGACAGCGACTCCTACCACGTCGATGGCTACTTCGAAGAAACCAAGCTGGCCGGCATTCACATCGGCCAGGCTGTGGATATCCGCGTGCTCGGCGACAACACCCGACTGAGCGGGCGGGTGCAGAGCATTGCCGCCGGTATCGAGGACCGCGACCGCAGCAGCGGCGCCAACCTGCTGCCCAACGTCAACCCGGCGTTCAGCTGGGTGCGCCTGGCCCAGCGGATCCCTGTGCGGATTGCCTTCGATGAGGTGCCGGCAGACTTTCGCATGATCGCCGGGCGTACGGCGACGGTGTCGATCCTTGAGGACAAGGGCCAATGAAACGGCTGTCACTGCTCGGCTTGAGCCTGCTGCTGTCGGCCTGCCAGATGGTCGGGCCGGACTGCAACGTGCCCGAGGATGCCGCGATCCAGCGCGCCGACTTGCAGGGCCAACTGCGCCAGGACGCCAGCAGCGTGGTCTCGGCGCCCGTGCCGAAAGACTGGTGGCACCTGTATCAGGACGAACGCCTCAATGAGCTGGTGCGCCAGGCCCTGGCGGCCAACAGCGAACTGCGTGTGGCGGCGGCGAACATCGCCAAGGCCCGTGCCCAGGTCGAAGAGGCCGAAGCCCAGGGTGGCCTGAACGGCGGTGTGAAGCTGGGCGCCCAGCGTTTGCAGGAGTCCGGCGAAGCCTTTTTGCAACCAGAGAAAGTGCCGGTGGCCAACATCGGCGAGGCGATCATCAGCGCGTCTTACCAGTTCGACCTGTGGGGCACCCTCAAGCGTGGCGTCGAGGCCGCCCAGGCCAATGCCGACGCGACCCAGGCCGCCGCCGATACCGCACGCATCACCCTGGTGGCCGACGTGGTACGTGCCTACACCCAGGTCTGCGCGGCCAACGAGGAATACCATATCGCCCATGAGTCCCTGGACCTGCAGCAGCAGAGCGTGACCCTGACCCAACGCCTGCGCGGTGCCGGGCGTGGTGACGAAACCCAGGTGACCCGCTCGCAAACCCAGTTCAAATCCTTGCGCGCCGAGCTGCCGCGTTACCAGGCTGCGCGTGAAGCGGGCCTGTACACCTTGTCGATGCTGCTGGCCAAGCCGCTCAACCAGTTGCCGGCCGGAACCGCCGATTGCGCCGAGCTACCGCATATCGCCCAGGTGCTGCCGGTTGGCGATGGCGCCGCGCTGCTCAAGCGCCGTCCGGATATCCGCCAGGCCGAACGCAGCCTGGCCGCGGCCACGGCGACTATCGGCGTAGCCACCGGGCAGTTGTATCCGGACATCAGCATCGGTGCCCAGGTGGGCACCATCGGTATCCTGGAAAACCTCGGCAAACCTGCGACCAACCGCTGGGGCTTCGGCCCGCTGCTGACCTGGAATGTACCGACCAACGGTTCGCGGGCGCGCATCCGTGAGGCGCAAGCTTCGACCCAGGCGGCGCTGGCGCATTTTGACGGGGTGGTGCTCAACGCCATTCGCGAAACCCAGACCAGCCTTGCGCAATACAGCGCCTTGCTGGAGCGCCGCGATGCCTTGGCCGATGCCGAGCGTTCGGCGCAACTGGCGGCAGACCAGACCCATAGGTTTTACCAGGCCGGGCGTGAGTCGTTCCTGGCGGACCTGCAGGCGACCCGCACCTACACCGAGATGCGCGCGCAACTGGCGGCGGCCAATACCCAGGTGGCGATGGGGCAGATCGGCTTGTTCCTGGCGTTGGGTGGTGGCTGGTAGCTCGCGATGAGTCTCACTTATCCACAAGCCCTTTAAGCATCTCTATCGGCAACGGAAAGACAATCGTCGACGACTTGTCGCCAGCAATGCTGCCCAGGGTCTGCATGTAGCGCAGCTGCATCGCCCCCGACTGGCGGCCGAGCATTTCTGCCGCTTGCATCAGTTTCTCCGAGGCTTGCAGTTCACCTTCGGCATGGATCACCTTGGCCCGCCGCTCACGTTCAGCCTCAGCCTGGCGGGCAATGGCGCGGATCATCGACTCGTTGAGATCGACATGCTTGATCTCGACGTTGGCCACCTTGATGCCCCAGGCATCGGTTTGCGCATCCAGCACCTGGCGGATGTCCAGGTTCAGCCGTTCGCGCTCGGCCAGCAGTTCGTCCAGCTCATGCTTGCCCAGCACCGCGCGCAAGGTAGTCTGCGCCAGTTGGCTGGTGGCCATGAGAAAGTCCTCGACCTGGATGATCGCCTTCTGCGGGTCGAGCACGCGAAAGTACAGCACCGCGTTGACCTTGACCGAGACGTTGTCGCGGGTGATGACATCCTGTGGCGGCACATCCAGCACCACGGTGCGCAGGTCGACCCGGACCATCTGCTGGATCCCCGGAATCAACAGCACCAGCCCCGGCCCTTTGACCCGCCAGAAGCGCCCGAGCTGGAACACTACCCCGCGCTCGTATTCACGCAGGATGCGAAAGGCCGACAGCAACAATACCGCCAGCAGCGCCAGCAAGGCGCCAAAGCCCAGTTCGAAAAACATCTCAGTCTCCTTGCGCCGGTGGTTGTGCCTCGGCGCTGACGTCCAGTAGTACGCCCTTGCGTGTCATCACCCGGACGCGTTGCCCCACCTGCAGTGGCGTCTGGCACTGGGCCTGCCACTGTTCACCCTGCGCCTGCACCGAACCGATGAACGGGTCGCTGTCATTGACCGCCATCACCGTCGCCAGGCTACCCACCAGCCCGGCATCGCCACTGACCAGCGCGCGCTGACGCGCCTTCATGGCCATGCCCAGCACGCCGCCGAGCAGCAGCGCCGAGAGCAGGGCGAGGGTCAGGATCAGCGCCAGGGGGATGCCGAAGCCGGGCACGTCGGTGTCCATCAAGATCACCGCGCCGACCACGAAGGCAACGATGCCGCCAAAGCCGACCACGCCAAAACTGGGCAGGAACGCCTCGGCAATCATGAAGGCGATGCCAAGCAGGATCAGCGCCGCACCGGCATAGCTCACCGGCAACAACTGCAAGGCATACAGGGCCACCAGCAGACAGATGCCACCGATCACCCCGCCGACCCCGGAGCCCGGGCTCATGAACTCGAACATCAGCCCGTAGATACCGATCATGATCAGGATCAGCGCCACGCTGGGGTTGGTGATCACCGCCAGCAGGCGCGTGCGCCAGTCCGGCTCGCGTTCGATGATGCTGACGTTGGCGGTGTGCAACTGCACGGCTTGGCCGGCGGCTTCGAGGCTTTTGCCATCGAGCTGGCGCAGCAGGTCGGGCAGGTCGTTGGCGATGCGGTCGATGACTTTCAGGCGCAAGGCTTCGTTGGCCGGCAGGCTGACCGATTCGCGTACCGCCTGTTCAGCCCAGTCGGCATTGCGCCCGCGCAGTTGCGCCAAACCGCGAATATAGGCGGCAGCGTCGTTGATCTGCTTGCGGGTCAGGGTGTCTTGTTCGCTGCTCGGTGCTGGCTTGTCGCCGGTGGGCGCAGCCGGGTCTTTCGGCGGGCCTGGCATCCCGCCGATCTGCACCGGCGTGGCGGCGCCGAGGTTGGTGCCCGGGGCCATGGCTGCGACATGGCTGGCGTAGAGAATATAGGTGCCGGCGCTGGCCGCCCGGGCGCCACCGGGGGCGACGAAGGTAGCGACTGGCACGGGGCTGGCGAGGATCGCCTTGATGATCGCGCGCATCGAGCTGTCGAGCCCGCCCGGGGTGTCGAGGCGGATGACCACCAATTGCGCCTGCTGCGTCTTGGCCTGCTCCAGGCCGCGTATCAGGTAGTCGGCACTGGCCGGGCCGATGGCGTCGTCGATACTCAGTACCAGCACCGGATTGCCGGGCGCAGCCACACCGCTCGTCAGGGCGCCGAGCATCAATAAAACCAGCAGGTGCCGACACCAGCGAGCGATCACCTGAATTCACCCGGGCTGTGCGTGTCCAATAAGTTTAGTCGGCTGCTTGCGGCAGCACGGCCTAAACTTCAGAAGTGGGGGCGCTGTATCCGGAGGTGCATCATGCGTATGGCAAAAACCCTGCAGCAGTGCCTGGACAAGGCCGGCTGCGACTACGACATCATTTCTCACCCGCACTCATCTACCAGCCTTGAGTCGGCCCGTACCGCTGGAGTGCCCGCCGAGCGGGTGGCCAAGTCGGTCATGCTCGACGACCGCCATGGCAACTATCTGATGGCCGTGCTACCGGCCAACCGTCACCTGGACATGAGCAAGGTGCGCGCCACCGGCGCCTGGCAAATGACCCATGAAAGCGGGCTGCCGCATCTGTTCGGCGACTGCGAGCGTGGCGCCATTCCGGCACTGGGCGATGCTTACTCGATCAAGATGCTGCTCGACCCGACCCTGACCCGTCAGGGCGATATCTATGTCGAGGCCGGTGATCACGATCACCTGATCCACATGAACATGACGCAATACCTGAAACTGGTACCGAACGCCGAAGTGCGTGAGGTTTGCTGATGATCAACCCACTGCCAGGCTGGCGTCGTGGATGCCCGTCCTGGCCCCAAGGAGTCACGCATGGAATCAAATATTCATCCGTTTTCGGAGCTCTTCAAACAGCTGGGCCTGGCTGATGATCCCCAGGGCATTGACCAGTTCATCACCAGCCACTCGCCGCTCAAGAATGAAATAAAGCTGGTTGATGCACCGTTCTGGACCGAGAGCCAGCGGGCATTTCTCAAGGAAAGCATTATCGAAGACTCCGACTGGGCCGTGCCGTTCGACCAGCTGAACGAGGCGCTGCGGCGTCCGAAAAAATAAACGCCGAGCGGCACATCGACCGGCGAATGGCGTTGCTATGCTCAGGAAAAACAACAAGGGGACAGCGCCAATGAAAGATCCCTATGCCGCCGGTTTCTGGTGTGCCGTGACCGCCTTGGGGCTGCTGACCGTCGGTTATTTCTATGGAATCAAACAGACCCACCAGTTGGGTCAGGCTCTGGTATTTCTTTACGCCGCCGGGGGCGTGATCGGGGCGCTGGCCCTGACCGCGCTGGCGTGGATTGCCTGGCAGCAACTGCGGGTGAGCAAACGCCAGTTGGCCCAAGGGCGAACCTTGGTGGCTATCTGGAACACCAAGGTTGCCTTGCGCCGGGTCGAAACCGTCTTCGACCGTTATTTCTGGGGCAGTTACTGGCAGCCCGGACGTACCTTCCAGGAGGTAATGGGCGAGCTTGAAGGCACGCCGCTGGAGCAGAGCCTGGAAGCGCTGAAGCGCCAGTGCCGCGAGCTCGACCGTGAAACCCATGACCACCGCCGCCACTGGCTGGACAACGCCCGCGAGCTGTCTACGGTTGCCACTGCAATGGCCCGGGAGCGTTATCAACTGGACTTGTGCGACTCGCAGCAGAGCAGCGGGCGCGGCGCCGCGGTGCTCAACCGCGACCTGGAAGTGCTGGTGTACACCTGGTCAGCGCGCCTGCGCAGCTTCGACCACCAGCTCGATGAGCTGGAGGGCGAATACCGCTGAGCCCGCCGCGAATCAGTCGCCGCGAATGTACTGTTCCAGTTGCAGAATCATGTTGGCCTGTTCGGCGATGGCTTCCTTGACCAGGTCGCCAATCGACAGCAGGCCCAGCAGCTCGCCGTTCTCGACCACCGGCAGGTGGCGCAGGTGACTGTTGGTCATCATGTTCATGCAGTATTCGACGTTCTGGTGCGGGTCGACGGTAATCACCGGCGCACTCATGATCGCGCTGACCGGCGTGCCCACCGAACTACGGCCCTTGAGCACCATCTTGCGCGCGTAGTCGCGCTCACTGACGATCCCCACCACACGCCCGTCCTGCACCACCGGCAGGGCACCGACGTTCTTCTCGGCCATCAACCTCAGCGCATCGAGCACCATGTGGTCGGGGCCGATGGTGTGAACCTGGTGGTGCTGCTGGGCTTTTGTTTTTAGAAGCTGTGCCACGGTTTTCATAGAGGCCTCTGCGATGCTGGGAGTGGGTGACGGCAGATAGCTAAAGAATCGTGTACAGATCGCTGCAGGGCAAGGGCGAAAGCGGCATCGATGTGATTGAAAAACGTCATGGGCGCAAAAATGCAAAAGCGGCCAATGATGGCCGCTTTGCTTTGACTCTCGATCAAGCCGTGATCAGGTGTTTTTCGGGTTTGGGCCGAAACGGTTCGGGCCACGCTGGCTGTCCTGGCACAGGAAGATCAGGTTGACGAGCGGGAACAGCAGCCACCAACCGCTACGGTCGGTGTCGTGCATGCGCCGAACGGCTACGGCAATGCCCGGGACCAGCAATGCCACGCTGTACAGGTAAGCGAAGAGCGTGCCGGTACGGAGCTCGCGGTCGAGATAGGGCACCAGCATGTACACCAGGAAGGTGACCAGGATGAACAGCCAGTATTCCTGGCGGCGTGACCGACCGGAGAACATGGCGTATTTCTTCAGTAGTTCAACGTACCAGATGCCGGCTGGCGCAGGTGCTGCAGTGAAGGTTGCAGCAGGTTGCGGTGCACCGCAGGCTGGGCAAGCCACGGCGCTGTTGTGGATTTCCTTGGCGCAGCCACGGCAAAAAACCATATTCATGTGTTGTCCCTTACATGACTAGCCAGATCAGCAAAATGAGCAAAACGCCTGACAACACCGCGCCAGTAATTGCCATGTAGGTTCGCGGTTCTTTTTTGACCAGGCTGAGCGAGCTCAGGACCAGCCCGGTGAGTGCAAACAAGCCCATCCCCCACAGGGTGTTACGATCCCAGCTGGCTGGTTCGAACAGCGTCAATACACAGGCGATGCACAGGATCAGCGAGCTGGCTGCCATCCAGGACAAGCGCTTGCCGGCAGGTTGCGTGGTGGCAGAGGGAGTCTGAGGGGCGCCGCACTGTGGGCAGCTGGGTGCCGTTTCATGGATTTCCATGGCACAACCGCGGCAAAAAACCATTGCCATGACAATTCCTTTTGATAGTTCCGCTTGCGTGACGCAGCGCAGGGCGCGGCGGAGTTTATCAAAGACTTCGACGTTGGCGTAACAGTGACAGCGCCCTGCTGACCTCCCGAGGGATTTGGCAGGGCGCAGGACCTCAGCTCTTCTGCACGATCACCTGACTGTTCAGGTCGTTGAGCATGGCGTCCAGGGTTGGCTTCATCTTTTCGAAGTCTTTCACGCTGCACACCGCTTTCGGGTTGTGGAAGTCCAGGCGGCGTTTGATCACCAGGCTGTTGCCTTGCAGAGCATAGTCGGCGCTGTAGTCGAAGTGTTTGTCCTTGAGGCTCACAGGCTTGGGCGCGGCGATGATCTTGACGTCGGCCGGGAACTCGAAGCGCGCTTGTTCTTCGGTGATGCCGGAGATGCAGGTGAAGTCCTGGGTGCGCTGCTTTTCAGCGATAAAGCCGAAGATATTCTGGGCGATGCCGCCAGCCAGGCTGGTCAGGGTCGGCACGCCGATCGGGCCGGGCAGGTTGACCAGGTTTTCGCTGCGGCCGTTGATGTGCATCTCGAAGGCGCCGCTGGTTTCCAGGTCGTCGCTGCTGATCTTGCCGCTGCCGCGCTGGCCGTAGGCGGCGAGGATGCGCTGGGTCAGCAGGTCGCGCTCGGCCGGCTGCATGTTGCGCATCATCCAGCGGTTCATTTCGGCGGCCCAGCCGTCGATTTTCGAAGCGTGACTGAAGTCGGCGGCGCCGCTGCTGGCCACGGTGTAGGTGGTGCTGTTGTGCACCAGGCCTGTTTGGGTGGCCGGAGTGTGGCCGAGCTTGCCGGAGCGGGTCAGCACGGTGGGTTTGTCCAGCACCGGAGCGGGCAGGTAGCCGCTGGCAATGGCTTCGGCGGTGGAGTCCAGGTACAGGTCCAGGCTCGGGATGTAGGTGACCACATGGTTGATCACGCCCAGGGTCGGCACCTTGGGCAGGGCGTAGGCATTGCCGAGGTTGATCAGCGCCGGGGTGCTGTCGATATTGACTGCGGCCAGCAGCGCTTCGAGCAGGGCCACGTGGTCCTTGCAGTCGCCATAACGGTTGCTCAGCACGGTATCGGCGGCATGCGGCACCACGCCGCCAGCACCGATGTAAACCGCCACGTAGCGAATGTTGCGGCGCACCCAGTCACCCAGGGCCAGGGCCTTGTCGCGCGGGTCGTCGATCTTGGCCGTGAGCTTTTCCGCCAGTTCGCGGATGGCGGGCGTCACTTCGCTGTTGGCGCGCGCCGCGTAGGCTTTGGCGAACTCGCTGTAGTCAGCGAAGGTGGAAACCGCCAGGTACTTGCCGTAGTCCGAGTAGGCTACTGCGCCCAGTTCTGTACGGGCGTTGTCACCCTGCACATAATCCCACTGGTAGACCTTGCGACCAGGCTCGGCCTTCGGGCTGGACGCCTTGAAGCCCTTGGCCTCGGCATTGAGCTTGAGGTTCTTCGGCAGGTCGTAGATCAGGGTGAACTGCTGGGTCGGGTGGAACTGCGGCATCGCCAGGTCTTCGAACTGGCCAGGGAACAGCGGGGTCTTGCGCTGTTTCTTGAAGCTCAGCACCAGGCGATCGCCGACGGCGACTTCGGGGAAAATCACTACCTTGACCAGGCTGTCATGGAACATCGGCGCCTGGGACGATTGCTGCTCCTGTTGCTCCTTGATCTGCTCGGGGCTGACCTGCACTTTGCGGCCATCGGGCTTCTGGGTGTAGGCCTGGGTCACCTCGAGGGTTTCCAGGGTGCGGTTGTAGTACAACGACTGCTGGGCCTTGGCCTGGATCGCGCGTTCTTCATTGATCAGCAGGACCAGGTCCTGGGTGGCGGCGTAGCTGCCGTCTTCGGCCACCACGGTGCGTAGAATGTCCTTTTCGATGGTGACGGAGGGGTCGGTACCGTCGTCCTTGGCCTGTGCGATGTTCAAGGCGAACAGGCAGCACAACATCCCGACCCACCGGGCCGGGGTCACAGCGAACCGCTTCATAAAGATCCTTCTTGCTGGTGTATTCCAGGGGTCTGACTCGTTAAATGCGAATCAGTTAGTAGCATTTTGCCTTATAACTGGCTGTTGCTGCTGCGCCAATTTTTTCAGCGCAGGTTTTCCTGCGTTTTCTGTCCCTATCGATTCAAGGATTCAGCATGTTTACCAGGCGGCACTCCGTCATGACCCTCCTGTTGCTCGGCGCCGGTAGCGCCTGTGCCGACAGCGTCGAACTGGCGCCGCTGGAAGTGACCTCGACCCGGGTCAATTCCGCCTGGTTGCAGACCCCGGCTTCGGTAAGCGCCGTGGACATCGCCGAGAAGCCCGGCGAGCAACTGCTGACCCTCGATGGCCTGCTTTCGGCCGTGCCCGGCACCGTGTCGCAGAGCCGCTACAACATGGCCCAGGGCATGCGCCTGTCGATTCGTGGCTTTGGTGCGCGTTCGAGCTTCGGCATGCGCGGCATTCGCGTGATGGTCGACGGCGTACCGCTGACCATGCCCGATGGCCAGACCGAAATGGACGGCGTTGACCTGGGCCTGGTGGAGCGCGTCGAAGTGATCCGCGGCTCGGCCTCGACGCTTTATGGCAACGGTGCAGGCGGGGTATTGGCAATCCAGACCCGAGAGCCGTCGCTGACACCGCAATCGTCCATCGATGTCAGTGGTGGCGAGTATGGCTACCAACGCCTGCGTGCGGAAACCAGCGGCACCTCCGGCAACCTTGGCGGCCTGCTGGCGCTCAATGTCACCAACCTCGACGGCTATCGCCAGCACTCCAGCTCCGAGGCGCGCAACCTCACCGGCAAGCTGCGCTGGCAGGGCGATGCAGGGCAACTGGGGGTAACGTTCCAGGCGCTCGACAACCGTTCCGAAGACCCTGGCGCCCTGACCCTCGCCGAAGTGCACGCCAAACGTGACCAGGCCCGCGCCCAGAGCCTGTTGTACAACTCCGACGAAGACATCACCCAGCAGCGTCTGGCGCTGAACTGGACCGGCGATCTTGGCGAGGCCGACAGTTATCAAGTGCGCAGCTGGCTGGGACGCCGCGAGTTTGGCAATCGCCTGCCTTACGCCAATGGCGGGCAGACCTCCTACACCCGGCTGTTCGCCGGGGTAGGCGGGCAGTACACCCATAAGGCCAGCTGGTTCGGCCTGGATCAACAGGTCACCGCCGGTGTCGATCTTGAACAGCAGCGCGATGAGCGTGAACGCCACAACAACCAGATCGGCGGTGGCACCGGGGCGCTGACCCTGCGTCAGCAAGAGAAGGCCGGCAGCGTTGGCCTGTACCTGCAAGACAGCATCGACCTCAGCGAGCGCTGGCAACTGACCCTGGGCGGGCGCTACGACAGCATGCGCCTGGCGGTGGACGACCGCTTCGAGCGTGACGGCGACGACTCCGGCTCGCGCACGCTGGATGACTGGAACTACAGCGCCGGCCTCAGCTATCGCCTGAGCGAGCATTACCTGGTCTACGCCCGCGTCGCCACCTCGTTCGAAACGCCCACGGTCAACGAACTGGCCAACCCGGCGGGCGGCGGCTTCAACCCGGGCCTGCAACCGGCCAGGGCGCTCAACCGTGAGCTGGGAATCAAAGGCGAATGGAGCGACGTGCGCGCCGAGGCGGTGCTTTACAGCATCGCGCTTGAGGATGAGCTGGTGCCTTACGTCGACGGCGGCCAGACCTTCTACCGCAACGCCGGCAAGTCGCGCCGCGACGGCGTTGAGCTGAGCGCCGACTACCAGGTGCTGGAGCACTGGCGGTTGTCCATGGCCTACAGCTTCAACAACTACCGCTACACCGACTTCAACGGCTTTGACGACAACCGCCTGCCGGGCATCCCGCGTCAGACGTTGTTTAGCGAAGTGGCTTACGAGCGTGATGGCTTTTATGCGCGCGTGAACATGAATGCCTACGGCCCGCAGTACGCCGACAACGCCAACAGCGCGCGGGTGGCCGGGGTCGCTTTGCTCAACTTGCGCCTTGGCAAGCAGTTTGATCTTGGCGGCCAGACCCTGGAGCCGTACCTGGGTGTGGATAACCTCAGTGACCGCCAGTACTACGACAACCTGCGCATCAACGATGGCTCCGGGCGCTACTACGAACCGGGGCCTGGGCGCACGCTGTACGCCGGTGCGCGCCTGAGTTTCTAACCCGGTAGGGGCGGCGGTGCGGCGACCCGACTTGCCCCGCGATTGCGGTCTGCCTGCCGTATCGGATCGCGGGGCAAGCCCGCTCCCACACAGGGAGTAACTGGGCCGGAAAACAAAAAAGGCCCAGGTATTCACCTGAGCCTTGATCGATATGGCGCACTCGGCGGGATTCGAACCCACGACCCCTGCCTTCGGAGGGCAGTACTCTATCCAGCTGAGCTACGAGTGCAACGCGGGCGCCATGATACCCATCTAGGCTGGCGGCGTCCATCGTCGAAATGGCTGTGGTCGATTTCGCACACTCCACGGGCCAAAAGTGACGTTGATCCGAAAAAATTCGCCGCACAGCGCTTTTTGTTCTTTTTTTCGAACACCCTATTGTCCTTTCTCGTCGTTGATCCTAGGATTCGTTTGAGATTTCAAACGCTCTCCTTTTTCTACAATCAATAATTCGCTCCGTGCCTGCACGGTGCAGTTAAGGAAGCCCGACATGCAGCTTAAAGACGCCCAGTTGTTCCGCCAGCAAGCCTTCATCAATGGAGAGTGGCTGGACGCGGACAACGGCCAGACGATCAAGGTCAACAACCCGGCAACGGGCGAGATCATCGGCACTGTGCCGAAGATGGGCGCCGCTGAAACCCGCCGTGCCATCGAGGCCGCCGACAAGGCGCTGCCGGCCTGGCGTGCGCTGACCGCCAAAGAACGTGCTGGCAAGCTGCGTCGCTGGTTCGAGCTGATGATCGAGCACCAGGATGACCTGGCCCGCCTGATGACCACCGAGCAGGGCAAGCCACTGGCCGAAGCCAAGGGCGAAATCGCCTATGCCGCTTCCTTTATCGAGTGGTTCGCCGAAGAAGCCAAGCGCGTGTACGGCGACACCATCCCGGGCCACCAGCCAGACAAGCGCCTGATCGTGATCAAGCAGCCGATCGGCGTGACCGCAGCCATCACCCCGTGGAACTTCCCGGCGGCGATGATCACCCGTAAAGCCGGCCCGGCCCTGGCCGCTGGCTGCACCATGGTGCTCAAGCCTGCTTCGCAAACCCCGTACTCGGCCCTGGCCCTGGTTGAGCTGGCCACCCGTGCCGGTATCCCGGCTGGCGTGCTCAGCGTAGTCACCGGCAGCGCCGGCGACATCGGCAGCGAGCTGACCGGCAACCCGATCGTGCGCAAGCTGTCGTTCACCGGCTCCACCGAGATCGGTCGCCAACTGATGGCCGAATGCGCCAAAGACATCAAGAAGGTTTCCCTGGAACTGGGCGGCAACGCGCCGTTCATCGTGTTCGACGACGCTGACCTGGACAAGGCCGTCGACGGCGCGATCATCTCCAAGTACCGCAACAACGGCCAGACCTGCGTCTGCGCCAACCGTATCTACGTTCAGGACGGCGTCTACGATGCCTTCGCCGAGAAGCTCAAGGCCGCAGTGGCCAAGCTGAAAATCGGCAACGGCCTGGAAGACGGCACCACTACCGGCCCGCTGATCGACGGCAAGGCCGTGGCCAAGGTCCAGGAACACATCGAAGACGCAGTCGCCAAGGGCGCCAAGGTGCTCAGCGGCGGCAAGCTGATCGAAGGCAACTTCTTCGAGCCGACCATTCTGGTCGACGTACCTAAGAACGCCGCCGTGGCCAAGGAAGAAACCTTCGGCCCGCTGGCGCCACTGTTCCGTTTCAAGGACGAGGCCGAAGTCATCGCCATGTCCAACGACACCGAGTTCGGCCTGGCCTCGTACTTCTATGCCCGTGACATGAGTCGCGTGTTCCGTGTCGCCGAAGCCCTGGAATACGGCATGGTCGGTATCAACACCGGTCTGATCTCCAACGAAGTCGCGCCGTTCGGTGGTATCAAGGCTTCGGGCCTGGGCCGCGAAGGCTCCAAGTACGGCATCGAGGACTACCTGGAAATCAAATACCTGTGCATCAGCGTCTGATCGCAGCGTAAAGCTTTACCTCTGCCAGCGGGGCGCGAGAGCGACGTCTCGCTGGCCTTTTTTACACCGTACATCCAGTGGCCTGGGCCCCTGCAGCAGTCGATCAACGCATGCTGCCTGCAGTTGAATACCGGCCACTCCGACTTGAATCGCGCCACCTTGTGTGTGGCGAATTGAGGACATTATGAGCAAGACCAACGAATCTTTGATGCAACGTCGTGTCGCCGCTGTTCCACGCGGTGTTGGCCAGATCCACCCGATCTTCGCCGAGTCGGCAAAAAACGCCACCGTCACTGACGTCGAAGGCCGCGAGTTCATCGACTTCGCCGGCGGTATCGCGGTACTGAACACCGGTCACGTGCACCCGAAGATCATCGCTGCCGTTGAAGCCCAACTGCACAAGCTGACCCACACCTGCTTCCAGGTACTGGCCTACGAGCCTTACGTCGAGCTGTGCGAAAAGATCAACGCCAAGGTGCCAGGCGACTTCGCCAAGAAAACCCTGCTGGTTACCACCGGTTCCGAAGCCGTTGAGAACGCCATCAAGATCGCCCGTGCCGCCACTGGCCGTGCTGGCGTAATCGCCTTCACCGGCGCCTACCACGGTCGCACCATGATGACCCTGGGCCTGACCGGTAAAGTCGTGCCTTACTCGGCCGGCATGGGCCTGATGCCAGGCGGCATCTTCCGCGCCATCTACCCGAACGAACTGCACGGCGTGAGCATCGACGACTCGATCGCATCCATCGAACGCATCTTCAAGAACGACGCCGAAGCCCGTGACATCGCCGCAATCATCCTCGAGCCAGTTCAGGGCGAAGGTGGTTTCTACGTTGCGCCGAAAGAGTTCATGAAGCGCCTGCGTGCCCTGTGCGACCAGCACGGCATCCTCCTGATCGCCGACGAAGTTCAGACCGGCGCTGGCCGTACCGGTACCTTCTTCGCCATGGAACAGATGGGCGTTGCTCCAGACCTGACCACCTTCGCCAAGTCCATCGCTGGCGGCTTCCCGCTGGCCGGTGTGTGCGGCAAGGCCGAGTACATGGACGCCATCGCTCCAGGCGGCCTGGGCGGCACCTACGCTGGTAGCCCGATCGCTTGCGCCGCGGCCCTGGCCGTGATGGAAGTGTTCGAAGAAGAAAAACTGCTGGACCGCAGCAAGGCCGTTGGCGAGCGCCTGGTCGCCGGCCTGCGCAAGATCCAGGACAAGCACCCGATCATCGGTGACGTGCGTGCCCTGGGTTCGATGATCGCTATTGAAGTGTTCGACAAAGCCGGTTCCCACACCCCTAACGCTGCCGCTGTAGCCTCGGTTGTGGCCAAGGCGCGTGACAAGGGTCTGATCCTGCTGTCGTGTGGCACTTACGGCAACGTCCTGCGTATCCTGGTTCCGCTGACCTCGCCTGATGAGCAACTGGACCAAGGTCTGGCAATCATCGAAGAGTGCTTCGCAGAACTTGCGTAAACTGTGACGCATTAGAAGAAAAACCCGCTTCGGCGGGTTTTTTTTCGCCCAAAGGAAGGCCAGGCGGCTAAGGTTGCCTGTAAGGAGACACCTTGGAAGGTGCACAAGATTGCGTGTAGCGGAATATCGGGAGAGTTGTGTATGAGCGTTGTAGAGCCCGCCCAGGCACCTTGCGTGCTGATTGCCGAAGGCGACCCCTGGGTGCGGGACATGCTGAGCCAGATGCTGCTGAGCGTGCGCTGCGATGCGCGTTTGCAGGTGTGTGCCGATGGCTCGCAGGCGCTGGCAGCGCTGGCCAGCAAGCCGGACCTGATCATCGCCGCGCGCGAGCTGCCCGGCGGCGACGGCCTCGACTTGCTGCGCAACGTACGGGCCAAAGGCCGCCAGCCGGCACTGCCGTTCATTCTCATGAGCAACCGCAGTGATGCCGCCAGTGTCCGCGAGGTGCTGCCGTTCGCACCCACCGCTTACCTGAGCAAGCCGTTGAACATGGATTCGCTGCGTCAGCGCCTGGAAGACCTGCTGCTCAGCGCCGGCGAGGAGGTCGCCTGTCCGGTGCCGCCGTTGCAGCCGGGCTCGACCTTGCCGCGTTTTCTCGAAGGGCGTCGCGCCAACTCCGATGGCGGTCCGCTGTTTGCCGACGTGAAGCTGGCGATCAAGCGCAGCCTGCAACCCCAGGGCCTGGACCTCAAGGTGCTGGAGGCCGAGATCCGCAATGACCCGCAGGTTACCGCCGTGCTCATTGCCGCCGCCAACAGCGCCGCATTGCATCGCGATGGCGCGGTGCAGAGCCTGATGCAGGCGCTGAACAAGCTAGGCACCACCCAGAGCATGAACCTGATTCTAGGGCTTGCGCTCAAGCGCAGCGCCAAACTCAGTGATCCGATCCTGTCGCGTCATGCCGAGCATTTCTGGGAGTTGTCACTGCACACTGCCGAATACGCGCGAACCCTGGCCCGCATGCTTGAGCTCGATCAGGAGCGCTGCTATTGCGCCGGCTTGCTGCATTGCCTGGGCGATCTGGCGCTGTTGCGTTGTTTGCAGGAATGGCAGCAGGCCGGCGGTGAGCTGGATGAAGACTCGGTGGAGCTGTCGCTCAACGAGTTTGGCGCGGCGTTCGGCTCGGCGCTGCGCACCCGCTGGCGCTTGCCGCTGGAGCTGCGTGAGCTGATTGCAGCGATCTACCAGTTGGGCGGCGGCGTGTATTCACGCGATGCGCTGGTGATGAACCTGGCCGGGCAATTGGCGCGCCTGCCGGCGGATCAGGGGCTCGAAGGCCTGGCTGAAAGCAAGACGGCGCGCTTGCTCAAGGTGGGGATGGCGGAGCTGGGCAGGTTGCGCAAGGTTTGAGATTCTGGGGCCGCTGTGCGGCCCAATCGCTGGCAAGGCCAGCGATGCTTTTCAGCCTCTTACAATCTGATTCTTGCCCTGGCGCTTGGCCTGGTACATGGCCGCATCCGCCCGGGCGAACAGGCTGTCCAGCGACTCATCTTCTTCAGTAATCCCGGTCAGCCCCTGGCTCACCGTCACTCCAAATACCTTGTCGTCATGGCTGAAGCTCAAGCGCTGGATCTCGCGTTGCAGGCGTTCGGCAATCTGCTGGGCTATCTCTGGGGTGCAACCCGGAAACACTGCGGCGAATTCTTCACCGCCAATGCGCCCGAACTGATCACCACGGCGCAACACCGCCTTGCCGGTGTCGGCGATGCGCTGCAGCACATAGTCGCCTTCCTGATGGCCGTAGGTGTCGTTGATCTGCTTGAAGTCATCGATGTCGAGCAGCAGGAAGGATAACGGCGTCTGCTCCAGTCGCGCGGTTTCGAAAGCGTGCTGGGCGCACTCGAAAAAGTGCCGGCGGTTGCTGCTCTGGGTCAGGACGTCGGTGGTGGCCAGGCGCTGCAGCTCGCCTTCGAGCTGCTTCTTTTCGGTGATGTCCTCGGCCATGCCAACGATGATCACCCGCTGGCTGGGGTCGGCTTGCTGGTTGATGAAGCATTTGTCGCTGATCCAGCGCACCTGGCCGTCGGCGGCGATGATGCGGTATTCGCGGTCTTCCACTGCGCCTTTGACCAGCACTTCGGCCAGGCTGCGTTCGGCGTAGTCGAGGTCGTCGGGGTAGATGCTGTCGCGCCATTCATTGAAGTCGGCCAGCAGCAGGCCGGCCGGGCGGCCAAAAATGCGCTCGTAGGCGGGGCTGACGTAAAGCACCTGGCGGCTTTCCCAGTCGAAGGCCCAGAGCACGGCGTTAACGCTGTCGAGCAACGAGCTGAACAGCTGTTCACGCTCGCTCAGGCGCGCGACTTCGCCTTGGGCGTGCATCAGGGCCAGCAGGGTCTGGGCGGCTTCAGGTGGCGGATTGCAGGCCAGGGTTGTTGGTTTGTTCTTGACCATTTGCGCGGAAATTCTCACGACGGGGGCGTGCGGCCACGACCCGGCCCGCCACGCGGGCGATATGCCTGTCAGAGTGAGATTAGGCGGCTAAGTTCCGGTCGGCGCGCCGCGGGACGGGCGCGCCGATCAACGGCATCAGGCCAGGGCAGGGCGCAGCGAGTAGGTCTTGAGCTGGGCGGCGAAGTCGCGCAGCGACTGGATACCGCTGGCTTCGGCCTCGTGCACCCAGTCTTTCATGGCCGCGAGCATGTCGTGGCCGTTGGCGCTGGTACGTACCCAGATTTGCTGCAGGGCCAGGCGTTTTTCGTAGATGGTCTTGAGTGCCTGGCTGTGCTCGAGCATGGTCTGGATGCGCAGGTGATGACGGTCTTCCAGCAGGCTGGTCTCCCGCGACAGCAAGCGCTTGGCGCGGCGGAACTGGTGGCGCACCGAGTCGTCGACGCGGGCCAGCTCCTGCTTGACCAGCGGCGCGATCACCAGCTTGCGGTACTGGGCCATGATCTGGAAGCGGTTGTTGAGGATCGCCATGGCGGTGTCCATGTCCAGCTGGCCCTTGCCTTCGACCCGGTGGGCGATGGGCGCGACGCGTTGCACCTTGGCCAGGCGCAGCCAGCAGAACAGCTTGATCCAGGCCCAGCCCATGTCGAACTCCCAACGCTTGACCGAGAGCTTGGCCGAGTTGGGGTAGGTGTGGTGGTTGTTGTGCAGTTCTTCACCACCAATGATGATGCCCCAGGGCACCAGGTTGGTGGCGGCGTCGCGGCATTCGAAGTTGCGATAGCCGACCGCATGGCCCAGGCCGTTGACCACGCCGGCAGCCCAGAACGGAATCCACATCATCTGCACCGCCCAGATGGTGATGCCGGCGGTGCCGAACAGCAGCAGGTCGATCACCGCCATGAGGGCGATGCCGCCAAGCTTGTAGCGGCTATAGAGGTTGCGTTCGATCCAGTCTTCCGGGCAGTTCTTGCCGTAGATACGCAGGGTTTCCGGGTTCTGTGCCTCTTCGCGGTACAGCTCGGCGCCCTTGCGCAGCACCGTGGACAGGCCTTTGATCACCGGGCTGTGCGGGTCATCGACGGTTTCGCATTTGGCGTGGTGCTTGCGGTGGATGGCAGTCCACTCGCGGGTGTTCTGCGCCGTGGTCAGCCACAGCCAGAAACGGAAAAAGTGCTTGAGCCCGGCGTTGAGTTCCAGCGAGCGGTGGGCAGAGTAACGGTGCAGGTAAACGGTGACACTGACGATGGTCACATGCGTCATTACCAGGGTAACTGCCAGCAATTGCCACACTGACAAGTTGAGCAAACCTTCGTACCACATAGGCTAAATGGCCCTCAAAAACATAGGGAACAGCGGGAAACATTATCCCTGCGCCAGCAAATAAAACCAGTCGGCCTTTTAGATAGGAGGTCACCGGATGTTTCTACCCTATAATCCCCCACAAATTTTTGTGGGTTTGCCCGGGACCTTATGTCTGCTTCCATTCGAGACGCCATGCGCATGGCGGCGCTCTACCTCGTGCTGTCGGTACTGTGGCTGGCTCTGTCTGATCAATTATTGAACAGTCTTTTCGATGCTCCCGAGCAAATCGCCCGCTGGCAGCTGATCAGCGCGCACTTCTGGGTGCTGTGCAGCGCCTTGCTGATTTTTGTCTCGCGCGCCCGTTTGCTCAACTTCATTGGCGTCGGCGTGCGCTTGCGCCGCGAGGACCGCGAGCGCCTGCGCATGGCGGCGGCGGTGTTCGACAGCACCCTTGAAGGGGTATTGGTCACCGACCGCGATGGCCTGATCGTGCACGTCAACCGGGCGTTCATGCAGATCACCGGCTACGACAAGGACGAAGTGCTCGGCCAGCGCCCGAGCAAGTTCAAGTCCGGCCGCCACGGTGCAGCGTTCTACCAGCAGATCTACGCCACCCTGGCCGAAAAGGGTGAGTGGAGCGGCGAGATCTGGAACCGGCGCAAAAGCGGCGAGGTGTATCCGCAATGGCAGACCATCTGCGCCATCAGCGATGACAGCGGCGAGTTGAGCCATTACGTTGCGGTATTCAGCGACATCAGCGCGATCAAGCATTCCGAGCGCGAGCTGGCCTATCTTGCCCATCACGATCCGCTCACCGACCTGCCCAACCGCCTGCTGTTCAACGACCGCACCCAGCAGGCCCTGGCCGCAGCGCAGAGCAACAAGCGCGGTTGCGCCTTGCTGCTGCTCGACCTCGATCATTTCCAGAGCATCAACGACAGCCTCGGTCACAACATCGGCGACCAGTTGCTCAAGGTGGTCGGCGAGCGCTTGAAGGCGCTGCTGGGCAACGGCGTGACCCTGGCGCGCCTGGGCGGTGACGAGTTCGCCGTGCTGGCCGAGAACTGCCCGCAGGTCGGCCAGGCCGCGGCCTTGGCCCAGAGCATCATCGACGGCATGAAGGCGCCGTTCGAAGTCGACCGCCAGCGCCTGTTCATCAGCGTCAGCATCGGCATCAGCCTGTTCCCCAGCGACGCCCTGAGCGCCGAGCAATTGCTGCGCAATGCCGACTCGGCGCTGTTCAAGGCCAAGACCTGCGGGCGCGCCGGTTATGCGCTGTACACCGAGGAGCTGACCGCCCATGCCCAGCAGCGGGTCGAAACCGCTGGTGAGCTGCGCCGCGCCCTGGAGCAGGAAGAGCTGCGGGTCTATTACCAGCCGGTGCACGACCTGTTCAGCAGCAAGATGATTGGCGTCGAGGCCCTGGTGCGCTGGCAGCATCCGCAGCGCGGGCTGGTGCCGCCCGGGGAGTTTATCCCGATTGCCGAACGCACCGGGCTGATTGCCGATATCGACACCTGGGTGCTGCGCCAGGCCTGCCTGCAGATGGTTAAGTGGCAGGCCGAGGGGCGGGCGCTGGAGTTTGTCGCGGTGAATATATCCAGCCGTCTGTTTGGCCATCGCGACCTCTATCAGCAGGTCGCGCAGGTGCTGCACGACACTGCGCTGGACCCCGCCCTGCTGGAGCTGGAAGTGACCGAAAGCGCGGTGATGGAAGACCCCGAGGTGGCGCTCGAGCAACTGCATCGCTTGCGTGAACTGGGCTTGCGCCTGGCCATCGATGACTTTGGCACCGGTTATTCGTCGCTGCTGCGGCTCAAGCGCCTGCCGGTGCAGAAGCTCAAGATCGACCAGGGCTTTGTCGCCGGCTTGCCTTGTGATGAAGACGATGTGGCGATCGTCCGGGTGATCATCGCCCTGGCTCGGAGCATGGGCATGCTGGTGCATGCCGAGGGTATCGAGCAGGCCGAGCAGGCGCGCTTTCTGCTGGAGCAGCAATGCCAGCTGGGCCAGGGCTACTGGTTTGGCCGGCCGGTGCCGGCGCAGCAATTGCGCTGGGCTTGAGGGCCCTATCGCGGGGCAAGCCCGCTCCTACAAGTGCAGGTGCGGCGGGGCGGCGATCCGACTTGTCCCGCGAAACTCTATTTCAGTTATATAAAAATTCTTAAATAGTATTTTTAAGAATATTCGCGCCCCCCTAAGATTGCCCTCAAGCCAGGCGCAGTCGCTCCCCTTCACGCACTGCACGGCACCCATATCACAGGAGCACGAGCATGAGCGCATCTCTGCGTAGCGTTGACGGTCAGGACGAAGCCACCATTCTGCGCGAAATCCAGAGCGCCCTGCGCGACCTGCGGTTTGGCGCGGTGGAAATCACCGTGCACAACGCCCAGGTCGTCCAGATCGAACGCAAGGAAAAGTTCCGCCTGCAGAACCCCGGCAACAAGCCCAGCTGATTATCGCGCCACCTAATTAGAAAAATACGCCAATCGGGAGCTTCACCATGTCCATCCGCCGTTATGCCCTGGCTGCACTCGCCAGCGCCGTTTTTGCCGGTTCCGCAATCGCCAAGGACTACGAACTGCTGAACGTGTCCTATGATCCGACCCGCGAGTTGTATCAGCAGTACAACGCCGAGTTCATCAAGCACTGGCAGCAGGCTCACCCGGACGACAAGGTGAAGATCCAGCAGTCCCACGGGGGTTCGGGCAAGCAGGCCCGCGCGGTGATCGACGGCCTGCGTGCCGACGTGGTGACCCTGGCCCTGGCCGGCGACATCGACGAAGTGGCCAAGCTCGGCAAGACCCTGCCGGACAACTGGCAGACCCGCCTGCCGGACGCCAGCACCCCGTACACCTCGACCATCGTCTTCCTGGTGCGCAAGGGCAACCCGAAAGGCATCAAGGACTGGGGCGACCTGATCAAGAAGGACGTCTCGGTCATTACCCCGAACCCGAAAACCTCCGGCGGCGCCCGCTGGAACTTCCTCGCCGCCTGGGCCTACGGCCTGAAAGCCGGTGGCAGCGAAGCCAAGGCCCAGGAGTACGTGAAAGAGCTGTTCAAGCACGTACCGGTCCTGGACACCGGCGCCCGTGGCTCGACCATCACCTTCGTCAACAACGGTCAGGGTGACGTGTTGCTGGCCTGGGAAAACGAAGCCTTCCTGGCCCTCAAGGAAGACGGTGGCGCCGACAAGTTCGACATCGTCGTGCCGTCGCTGTCGATCCTTGCCGAGCCGCCAGTGGCGGTGGTCGACAAGAACGCGCAGAAAAAGGGCAACGAGCAGATCGCCGAGGCGTACCTCAAGCACCTGTACAGCCCGGCCGGGCAGAAGATCGCGGCCGAGAACTTCTACCGTCCGCGTGATCCGAAAGTCGCCGCCGAATACGCCAAGCAGTTCCCTAAACTGGACCTGGTGACTATCGACAAAGACTTCGGTGGCTGGAAAACTGCCCAACCCAAGTTCTTCAACGATGGTGGCGTGTTCGACCAGATCTACACGGCGCAGTGATGCCCGGCAGGATAATCGCCGTTCAGTAGCCAGCATGGGCCCGGGATTCGTCCCGGGCTTCGTGCGTTCAACCAGGGACCTTTATGTCACGTCGTATTTCCCCCGTCATACCCGGCTTCGGGCTGACGCTGGGCTACACCTTGGTGTACCTCAGCCTGATTGTGCTGATACCGCTGGCCGCCATGTTCATACATGCCGCCCAGCTCACCTGGGAGCAGTTCTGGGCCATCGTCAGTGCCCCGCGGGTGCTTGCGGCGCTGAAGCTGAGCTTCGGCACTGCCCTCTACGCTGCCATCATCAACGGCATCATCGGCACCCTGCTGGCCTGGGTGCTGGTGCGCTACACCTTTCCCGGGCGCAAGATCATCGATGCGATGATCGACCTGCCGTTCGCCCTGCCTACTGCGGTTGCCGGCATTGCCCTGACCGCGCTGTACGCACCAGCCGGCCTGGTCGGCCAGTTCGCCACCGACCTCGGTTTCAAGATCGCCTACACCCCCTTGGGCATCACCCTGGCGCTGACTTTCGTGACCCTGCCGTTCGTGGTGCGCACGGTGCAGCCGGTGCTGGCTGACATTCCCCGTGAAGTCGAAGAGGCCGCCGCCTGCCTGGGCGCCAAGCCGCTGCAGGTGTTCCGCTACGTGCTGGCGCCGGCGCTGTTGCCGGCCTGGCTGACCGGTTTTGCCCTGGCCTTTGCCCGTGGCGTTGGCGAGTACGGTTCGGTGATCTTCATTGCCGGCAACATGCCGATGAAGACCGAAATCCTGCCGCTGCTGATCATGGTCAAGCTCGACCAGTACGACTACACCGGCGCCACTGCCATCGGCGTGTTGATGCTGGTGGTTTCCTTCATCCTGTTGCTGCTGATCAACTTGCTGCAGCGGCGCATCGAAACCCCTTGAAGGAGGCCACGTCCATGTCTGCGACTTCTATTGGCGCGGCCGCTTCGGCCAATGCCGCCCGCCGTGGCAGCGCCACTTCCCGGCGTATCCTGATCAGCCTTGGCTGGTTGATCTTCGCCCTGTTCCTGCTGCTGCCGCTGGTGATCGTGGTGTCCCAGGGCCTGAAAATGGGCCTGGGCACGTTCTTCGAGGCGATCTTCGAGCCCGACGCCCTGTCGGCGTTGAAGCTGACCCTGATCGCCGTGGCCATCTCGGTGCCGCTGAACCTGGTGTTCGGGGTCAGCGCTGCCTGGTGTGTGAGCAAATACAACTTCCGTGGCAAGAGCATCCTGGTCACGCTGATCGACCTGCCATTCTCGGTGTCGCCGGTGATCGCGGGCCTGGTCTATGTGTTGATGTTCGGCGCCCAGGGCCTGTTCGGGCCGTGGTTGCAGGATCACGACATCCAGATCGTCTTCGCCTTGCCGGGTATCGTTCTGGCGACCATCTTCGTCACCGTGCCGTTCGTGGCCCGTGAACTGATCCCGCTGATGCAGGAGCAGGGCACCCAGGAAGAGGAGGCCGCGCGCCTGCTCGGCGCCAACGGCTGGCAGATGTTCTGGCACGTGACCCTGCCCAACATCAAATGGGGCCTGATCTACGGCGTGGTGCTGTGTACCGCGCGGGCGATGGGCGAGTTCGGTGCGGTGTCGGTGGTGTCCGGGCATATTCGCGGGGTCACCAACACCTTGCCGCTGCACGTCGAGATTCTCTACAACGAATACAACCACGTTGCGGCCTTCAGCGTCGCCAGCCTGTTGCTGATCCTGGCGCTCTTCATCCTGCTGCTCAAGCAGTGGAGCGAGTCCCGTATTAACCGTCTGCGCCATAACGCGGCGGAGGAATAATTCATGTCGATCGAAGTTCGTAACGTCAGCAAGCGCTTCAACGCTTTCCAGGCTCTGGACAGCATCAACCTGGATATCCACAGCGGCGAGCTGGTGGCTTTGCTCGGCCCGTCCGGCTGCGGCAAGACCACCCTGCTGCGGATCATCGCCGGGCTGGAAACCCCCGACCAGGGCAGCATCGTCTTCCACGGCGAAGATGTCTCGGGCCACGATGTGCGTGATCGCAACGTCGGTTTCGTGTTCCAGCACTACGCGCTGTTTCGCCACATGAGCGTGTTCGACAACGTCGCCTTCGGCCTGCGCATGAAGCCCAAGGGCGAGCGCCCGAACGAAAGCAAGATTGCCGAGAAGGTCCACGAGCTGCTGAACATGGTCCAGCTCGACTGGCTCAGCGACCGTTACCCCGAGCAACTGTCGGGCGGCCAGCGCCAGCGTATCGCCCTGGCCCGCGCCCTGGCGGTGGAGCCCAAGGTACTGCTGCTCGACGAGCCGTTCGGTGCCCTGGATGCCAAGGTACGCAAAGAGCTGCGTCGCTGGCTGGCGCGCCTGCACGAAGACATCAACCTGACCTCGGTGTTCGTTACCCACGACCAGGAAGAGGCCATGGAAGTCGCCGACCGTATCGTGGTGATGAACAAGGGCGTGATCGAGCAGATCGGCTCGCCGGGCGAGGTCTACGAGAACCCGGCCAGCGACTTCGTTTATCACTTCCTTGGCGATTCCAACCGCCTGCACCTGAGCGAAGGCCAGCACGTGATGTTCCGCCCGCATGAAGTGTCGCTGTCGCGTCACGAGATCGAGGGCCATCACGCGGCGCAGGTGCGCGATATCCGTCCGCTGGGGGCGACGACCCGGGTGACCTTGAAGGTCGAAGGGCAGAGCGAGCTGATCGAGGCCGAGGTGGTCAAGGACCATGACAGCCTGAGTGGTCTGGCGCGTGGCGAGACCTTGTTCTTCAAGCCCAAGGTCTGGCAGAAAGTGGCCAATATCTGAGGGCCTCATCGCGGGTCAAGCCCGCTCCCACAGGTACTGCATACACTGAACCCTGTGGGAGCTGGCTTGCCAGCGATGGGCTGCAAAGCAGCCCCTACCACACCCCGATCTTCACCACGCTGTCCTCGCGCGGTTCGCCATAGCGAAACCATTGCCCACGCCGCTCGATCTCGGCATGGCTGATGGTGGTCCGCCGCTTCAAGCTCCTGAGCCATTCGAACAGATAACCCTGGTGGGCCTCGCGCACGCTGGCATAGGCCGGGTCCGCACCCAGGTCGTGCAGCTCTTGCGGGTCGTTGAGCAGGTCGAATAGCTGTGCGCGAAAGCCGTCATAGGCCAGGTACTTCCAGCGCTCGCTGCGCACCATGGTCATCCGGCAACGGTCGATCGGCTGGCCCAGGCGCTCGCGGGCCGGGGCCTGGAAGGCGTAGTCGTATTCGGCGATGGCATAGCTGCGCCAGGCGCTGGCGGTGCCATGCAACAGCGGAATCAGCGAACGCCCCTCCAGCCGATGCTCGGCACTCGGCAACCCCAGCACGTCGAGGAAGGTCGGCAGCGCATCGATGGTCTCAACCAATCGCTCATCCACCGTGCCGCGGCTGACATCCGCCGCCGCCCGTGGATCACGCACAATCAGCGGTACGCCCACCGCAGGCTCTAGCAAAAACTCCTTTTCGCCCAGGCCATGGTCGCCGAGAAAATCACCGTGATCACTGGTGAACACGATCAGGGTGTCGTCCCAGCGGCCATTGCTTTGCAGCACATCGAACAGGCGCCCGAGCTGGTCGTCGATCTGTTTGATCAGGCCCATGTAGGTGGGGATCACTTTCAGGCGCACTTCTTCGCGAGAGAAGTTGAGGCTTTCCTGGTGCTGGCGGAACGCGACATACACCGGATGGTCGTTGCCTGGCTGAACAGCTATCGGCGCCTGCACCTGGCTGGCGTTGTAAAGCGCGTGGTAAGGCGCCGGGGCGATGTAGGGCCAGTGCGGCTTGATGTACGACAGGTGCAGGCACCAGGGCTGCTCGCCCTGGGCCTGGATGAAGTCGATGGCGCGGTCGGTGCTGTAGACCGTCTCGGAGTGCTGCTCGGGCAGGCGCGTGGGCAGGTCGGCGTTGCGCATGTGCCAGCCGCTGAGAATTTCACCGTTTTCGCCTGCGGCGGCATTGGCCCAGCTGTGCCAGGGGTTGTCGCCGGTAAAGCCGTGGTCGCGCAGGTAGCGGGTGTAGGGCGCGCTTTCGCGCTTGTCGGCGAACAGCGGGTCGTCGGGGAAGATGCCATCGTGGCGGGCAACCGGTTCGAACCCCACCTCGTTGAGCTGCTCGGCCATCAGCGGGTCGATGGCCAGCTGTTGCAAGGCCTCCTGGTTCGGCGTGGCGTGGGTCTTGCCCACCAGCGCGGTGCGGATGCCGGCAGGGCGCAGGTAGTCACCGAGGGTCAGTTCATCCAGCGGCAGCGGCACGCCGTTCCAGGCCACCTGGTGGCTGCTGACATAACGCCCGGTGTAGGCCGACATCCGCGACGGGCCGCAGATGGTGCCCTGGGTGTAGGCGCGGCTGAAGCGCACCCCGGCGGCGGCCAGGCGGTCGATGTTCGGCGTGTGCAGATGGCGGTGGCCATAGCACGAGAGGTAATCGCGACGCAGTTGGTCGCACATGATGTACAGCACGTTGCGCACGGCAGTGGGGTGGGGCATGGCAGTCACCTGGGCAGATTTCAGTTGACTGTTTTCGCCGCCCGGGGCGCGTATCACAAGCGCATTTGCCGAATGCAGTCGATGCGTTTTGCGCAATGGCTCAGATCGCCAGTTGCTCCAGGTTGCAGGCGTCGAGGGCGCGGTCGGCCTGATCAGTGAGGATGATCTGTTCGATCATCGCCTCGGCCAGCGGCGACAGGCGCAGGCGCGCCTGGCTGACGATGCCGTAGCGGGTGTAGAGCTCTTCGCAGTCGTCCGCCAGGCCATCGATGCTCAGCCGCACCAGTTTGCCGTTGGCGTTGTGCAGGGCGTCGCTGTAGGCGCCGCAGATGCCGATGGCATCGGAACTGAGCACCACCCCAAGCAGGCTGTAGCTGTTCTCGCACTCGACGTTGGCGACGAAATCCGGGCGGCCGCTGAGGTCGGCGATCACCTTGCGCAGGTTGGGTGGGCGCAGGGTGACGGCCAAGGGGTAGTGCAACAGTTGCTCGGCGCTGACGCTCGATAGCGCCGCCAGCGGGTGCCCGGCGCGGCAGCAAAAATGCCAGCGTCGAGGCCGCAGGCGCAGGGTCTGGTATTGCGGGTCGGCCTCGAAGCTGCGGGTGTCGGCGACGAAGAATTCGAACTCCTCGGCCAGCAGGCGCTTGTTCAGGCTCTGCCAGTCATCGACCTGAAACTGCACCCGCGCCTTGGGGTAGCGGCCGATGAAGCCGCCAATCGCCCGTGGCACCAGGCCCGCGGCGGGCGCCGGGCCGCAGCCGAAGCGCAGCTCGCCGGCTTCCAGGCCATTGAACTGGCTGATCTCGTTGCTCAACTGGCGCGCGCCGCTGATCAGCCGGCGCGCGTGTTCGAGCACCACCAGGCCCTGCTTGGTCGGTGGCAGTTCTTTGTGTGAGCGGTCCACCAACTGGCAGCCGGCGCTGTGCTCCAGGGCCTGGATGCTGCGGCTGAAGGCCGATTGCGAGAGGTTCACCGCGGTCGCCGCGGCGACGAAGCTGCGGTGCTCGGCAAGGGCGATCAGGTGGCGGAGTTGGCGCAGGTCTATATGCATTTTTCACATAAAAAGTATCGGGCAAATGCATTTGCTCTGCCTCTGGTGCACTCCTTATAAAGGCAATCTCTTATGCAGTAAATATATGTCGAATCATAAATAAATAACTTAAAGGAATATAAATTCCTTTGCCAGGAGCCGCCCATGAGCCCGACCCTTCGCGCTGCACCCTTGTCTTCACGGCGGCTCCAGCGCCTGCCCCTGGCCTTGCTGCTGGCCGGCAGCGCGCACTGGTTGCCGGCTCAGGCCGCCGACTCGGCAAAGCCTGAGGTCAAGGCCAGCGACAGCCAGCTCAAGACCGTCACCGTCACCGCCCGGCGCCGCGAAGAGAGCGCCCAGGATGTGCCAACGCCGATCAGCGTGCTTGACGGCCAGGCCCTGGAAAGCCAGCGGGTGTATCGCATTCAGGACCTGCAGCAGCTGGTGCCCAGCGTCAACGTCGCCTATATGCACGCGCGCCAGTCCAGCGTGTCGATTCGCGGCCTGGGCAACAACCCGGCCAGCGACGGCCTGGAAGGCAGCGTCGGCCTGTACCTGGACAACGTCTACCTCGGCCGCCCGGGCATGGCCGTGTTCGACCTCATGGACATCGAGCAACTGGAAGTGCTGCGCGGCCCGCAGGGCACGCTGTTTGGCAAGAACACCACCGCCGGGGTGATCAACATCAGCACCCGTGCGCCGAGCTTCACCCCCGAGCGCAGCATCGAAACCTCGGTGGGCGAGGATGGCTACTTGCAGACCAAGGGCACCCTGTCCGGGCCCTTGAGCGAGACCCTGGCCGGGCGCATTTCGGCCTACCGAACGCGCAACGATGGCGACATCAAGAACGAATTCGACGGCCATACCCTCAACGGCGGTTCGCGCCAGGGCTTTCGCGGCCAGCTGCTGTACAAGCCCAACGAGCAGTTCAACCTGCGCTGGATCGGCGACTACAACGAAGAAGATTCCAGCGCCGGCACTCGCCTGCTGTACAGCACCGGGCCGACCATCAATGGCGTCAACCGCTATGAAGCGCGGGCCCAGGCGGCCGGGGCGACGCTGGTCGATGGCAGCAAGCGCAAGGTCAACCTCGATGACGATCAGCAGGTCACGGTGTTCCAGGGCGGGACTTCCCTGGAAGCCAACTGGACCCTGGACAACGACTTCACCCTGACCTCGGTAAGCGCCTACCGCTGGTGGGACTTCACCCCGCGCAACGATGATGGCCTGAACGTGCCGGCGGCCTACAACGCCGGGGTGTCGGTGCGTGATAAACAGTACTCGCAGGAATTTCGCCTGGCCTCGCCAACCGGCGGCTTCTTCGACTATGTACTGGGTGCCTATTACTTCGGCTCCGACCTGGACAACAAATCCTTCGTCCATTACGGGCCCCAGGCGGATATCTGGAACGGTACGCCAGCCGGGGCTCTGGCCAATGTCAGCAGCGTCGGCAAGGGCCATATCAAGACTGACAGCTTTGCCCTGTTCGCCCAGGGCACCTGGCACCTGACCGAGCGCCTGGATTTCACCGCCGGGGTACGCGGCACCTATGAGGAGAAAAGCGCCTGGGTCGATCGCGCCGCGGCCGTCGGTGGTGCGGCGGTTGCAGGCGCTGCGGCAACTGCGCGCCAGGGTCGGGTGGGTGCCTATGAATCGGGCGACCTCAACCAGTACAGCACCAGCCCTTCGGGCTTGCTCAACCTGAGTTATCGCTTCAGCGATGACCTGCTTGGCTACGCCACCTTGTCCCACGGCGAGAAGTCTGGTGGCGTCAACCTGGCGGTCGGTACCGCCCCGGTTGCCGGCGCCGATTCGCTGCTGATCGGCACCGAGCGCGCCAACAACGCCGAACTGGGCTTGAAGAGCACCCTCTGGGACCGTCGCCTGCAGCTCAACGCCAACCTGTTCTGGACCGAGGTGCACGGCTACCAGACCAACGCCTACGACGACGCCAACCGCGTGCAGTACCTGACCAATGCCGGCTCCGTGCGCTCACGCGGGGTGGAGCTGGAAAGCACGCTGATCCCGGTACGTGGCCTGACCCTGAACATCAACGGCTCCTACAACGACGTGCGGTATCTGTCTTACAAGGACGCCCCGTGCGCCCCGGAAGTCGCTCTGCAACCGGGGGCGCCGGCGGCCTGCGACCTCAGTGGCCACCAGGTAGTCGGCGCGTCGAAATGGATCGCCAACGCCAACGGCCAGTACCAGTGGGATCTGGACAACGGCCTGCAACCTTACGTCACCGCCAGTTACGCGTTCCGCTCCAAGGCGGTGGGCACGGTCGAGGACTCGGACTTCGCGCAGATCCCCAGCTACGCCGTGGTCAACCTCTCCACCGGCTTGCGTGGCGACCTTGGCCTGGGCCAGTGGGATGTCTCGCTGTGGCTGAAGAACGCTTTCGACAAAACCTACTACACCACCCTCTGGAGCGCGGCCAACGGCGGTTATGAAGGCTTGCTCGGCACCCCGCGGACCTTGGGTGTGACCGGCCGCTACGACTTCTGAAACGGTGTTTTTCGATGCCTTTGGCGAATATTTTTCATGCCCTGCAGGCATGGCGTTTCAGGGCGTTGGCGCCAGCCCTTGAAGGGCGCGGCTTAGAGCGGTTCGGCTCATTTATATATGTGTTTTGGTTCTATCCATAACTTTAAAAATTACTTTAAGACATAAGTAACAGAAGTTGATGATCCACCCCAGCGAAGGCAATTGACCTGCCTTCGACGAAACGCACTCACGTCCCAGGAGTTGATCAATGGGTAATGTCCAGACCGCCGCCAGTGCTCACGATGTGCTTTGGCGCCAGTCGCCGAGCGGCGAGCTGGTCGACCTCGGTCGCCCGCTGCGGTTGCCGCTGGCGCAGTTGCGTCTGCAAAGCACGCCGAAAAGCGCGCTGAGCCGTCGGGAGAAGATTCTGCTCGGGGTGTTTGCCCTGGCCTTGCACGGTGCGCTGGCGTACTGGGTGAGCCAGGCGCCGACCCCGGTGTTGCCGGTGGTGCCGCCGGAAATCCCGCCGATGACCATCGAGTTTTCCCAGCCAGCGCCGCCGGCCGTCGAGCCGCCTCCGCCACCGCCACCGGCAGTGGTCGAGCCGCCGCCACCGGTGGTTGATGAGCTGGCCGCCAAACCTGCGCCCAAGCCGGTACCCAAGCCCAAGCCGAAACCTGTGCCTAAACCGGTACCCAAGCCTGCGCCCAAGGCGGTCGAGCAACCGCCCGTACCGCCACAACCGGCAGCACCACCAGCGCCCCCGGCTCCGCCGGCACCAGCGCCGGTGACCCCGGCTTCGGCCAACGCCGCGTACCTGAAGAACCCGGCGCCGGAGTACCCGTCGCTGGCCCAGCGTCGCGGCTGGGAAGGCACGGTGTTGTTGCGGGTGCGGGTACTGGCCAGCGGCAAGCCGGGTGACATCCAGATTCAGAAAAGCAGTGGCCGCCAGCAGCTCGACGACGCCGCCCTGGCTGCGGTCAAGCGTTGGAGCTTCGTCCCGGCCAAGCAGGGCGACGTGGCCCAGGACGGCTGGGTCAGCGTACCCATCGACTTCAAGATCCGCTAATTCGCGCTAACAGAAGAGAGTATTGATCATGACTGTATTGGCATCCCCCCTCGAATCCATCGAAAGCGCGGTGATCTGGCTGCTGGTGGGCTTCTCCGTCGTCACCTGGGGCCTGGCCCTGGTCAAGGGCGTGCAGTTCGTGCGCCTGAAGAACCAGGACAAACGCTTTCACAAACAATTCTGGGCGGCTTCAAGCCTGGATTCCGCTGCCGAGCTCAGCCATGCGCAACCCGGTGCCGCAGCCCGGGTCGCCCAGGCCGGTTACGCCGCTATCGCGGTCGGCGAGCCAGGCCAGCAAGCCAGCGACCTGAGCCAGGCGATCAACCATCAGGACCGCCTCGAACGTGCCCTTCGCCAGCAGATCGTGCGTGAGCGTCGCTCGCTGGAAACCGGCCTGGCGGTAGTCGCCAGTATCGGCAGCACCTCGCCCTTCATCGGCCTGTTCGGCACCGTCTGGGGCATCATGGAAGCGCTCAAGGGCATCAGCGCCGCAGGTTCGGCGAGCCTGGAAACCGTGGCCGGGCCGATCGGTGCGGCGCTGGTCGCCACCGGTGTCGGTATTGCCGTCGCGGTGCCGGCGGTGCTGGTCTACAACTACTTCCTGCGCCGCCTGAAGCTGACCGCCGCCGACCTCGATGACTTTGCCCACGACTTCTACAGCCTGGCGCAGAAGAGCGCGTTCCGGGTACTGGTGCACCCGACTGCCTACAAGGCCGCCGCTGGCCAGCACACCCAGAAAGTGAAGGAGGCATCCTGATATGGCCTTCTCGACCCAGGACAGTGACGAAGTACTCAGCGAGATCAACGTGACGCCGCTGGTGGACGTGATGCTGGTGCTGCTGGTGGTGTTCATCGTCACCGCGCCACTGCTGACCAACGCCATCCCGATCAACTTGCCCAAGACCGAGGCCGTGGCTCCGGTGGAACAGAAGGATCCGCTGGTGGTGAGCATCGACGGCGGCGGCAAGCTGTTTATCAACAAGGACGAGATCCAGCCGGATCTGCTGGAAACCAACCTGCAGGCGGCCAAGGCCAAAGACCCGGAACTGCGCGTACAGCTGCAGGCCGACGATGGCGTTAATTATGGGGAGGTGGCGCGCGCCATGGCCTCGATCGAACGTGCCGGTATCACCAAGTTGTCGGTGATCACCGCCCGCTGAGCAACATCTCTCAGGCAATGCTTCAGGGACCGGTCCTTCGGCAGGGGGTGGTCCCTTTTTTTATGGAAAATTTATATTTTTGTTATTAATAAATAGCTTCTTATTCCTTTACGAATATAACCACCCCCCTATACTGGGCCTCATGCACGCAAACGCAGCAGGAGGCGTCCCATGCGCAACGAGTCGATCCGTTACCTGATTGTGCCGGGCTGGCAAGGTTCGCCAGACGAGCATTGGCAAACCCACTGGCAGCAGGTGCTGCCCAACAGCGCCCGGGTCGAGCAGGCCGACTGGTTGAACCCGCAGCGCCAGGACTGGGTCGCAACTCTCGAGCAAGCGGTGGCCGCCGATGAGTCGCCGGTGATCCTGATCGCCCACAGCCTGGGTTGCATCACCGTTGCCCATTGGGCCGCGCAAGCCAGCGCTACCCTGTTGCGCAGGGTACGCGGTGCCTTGTTGGTGGCGCCGGCTGACGTCGAGCGGCCGACCTGTGCGCCGGCACTGCGCAACTTTGCACCGATTCCGCAGCTGCTGCTGCCGTTCCCAAGCCAGGTGGTCAGCTCCGACAACGACCCGGCTGTCAGTGCCCCGCGGGCCATGCAGCTGGCCCGTGCCTGGGGCGCCGAAACGGGCTTCCTCGCAGGTGCCGGGCATATCAACGTCAAGTCCGGGCACCGTCGCTGGGAGCAGGGCTTCGCTTACCTGTACCGCCTGCAGAACCGTCTGGAACAGCACGCTCTACGCCGCGCCTGAGCTTCAGGCGCTGACCATTTGCCTTGATTCGAACGCCCGGCCGGAAAGCGCCAAGGGCGGGAGTTTGCCATGAGTAATCACGACACCTTCGGCCAGCCTTTGTTGACGTTTCCCGAGCTGGACAAGAGCCCGCTGAGCATCCGCGCCAAGGCGCTGGTGTTCGTCGATCCGCGGTCGCGGCAATTGCGCGAAGAGCTCGAGCTGCTAGCGCCCCTGGCCCTGCCAGTGCTGATCCGCGGCGAAACCGGGACTGGCAAGGAATTGCTGGCCCGCCAGATTCATCGCGCCAGTGATCGCGGCGGCTTGTTTGTTTCGGTCAACTGCGGGGCGATCAGCCCGACCTATGCCGACGCCGAGTTGTTTGGCTACAGCGCCGGTGCTCACAGCGGCGCGGCCAGCAGCCGGGCCGGATGGTTCGGCTCGGCCAACGGCGGCACCCTGTACCTGGACGAAATCGCCGACCTGCCGCTGCCGATCCAGATCAAGCTGCTCTCGGCGCTGGAAAACCGCGAAGTCACCCGCGTCGGTGCCCAGCAACCAAACCCGGTGGACGTGCGCCTGGTCGCCGCCTCGAGCATCGACCTGGCCGAGGCGGTGAGCGCCGGCAAGTTCCACGACCGCCTGTACCACTACCTGCGCGAAGGCCAGCTGGAGCTGCCGGCCTTGCGTGAACGGGTCGGCGATATCCTGCCGTTGGCCGAGTATTTCGTTGGTATCTATAGCCCGCGCCTGAACCTGCCGGTGCCGTTGATCAGCGAAGCGGCGCAGCGGGTATTGGAGCTGCACAGCTGGCCGGGCAATACCCGTGAGCTTGAGAACGTCATTCACTTTGCCCTGCTGGTCAGCAGCGGTGAAGAAATCCTCCCCGAGCATTTGAACCTGCCGACACCCTTGAGCGCTCTGGCCAGCCAGCTGGAGCAGCTTCTGAGCCTTGGTGAGCCGGGTGAGCGCAGTGCTCTGCAACAATTGCTGGAGAAGACTCTGTTGCGTCTGACGCAACCCGCTGCCTGATGCCATGTATGGGGTGCATGGCGGCGTCCGTTGAAAATGGCATAAGCAGCAAAATAAAAGATATTGTTCTGGTATAAAAAATCTAGGTATTGTCCGCTTCAAGCCAGCTAGCAAAGTGCTGGCAACCCCCATCTTCGCCGTCGCCCGATGGCCATGTATTCGAATAAGGACTGCGCATGAAAAAGGCTCTGTTGTTGACTGCTCTGGCGGCCGCTCTGTCGGTTGCAGGTTTTGCCCAGGCGGGCGAGAAGCTGGTAGTTGCCGCTACCCCGGTACCGCACGCGGAAATCCTCGAGCTGATCAAGCCGACCCTGGCCAAGGAAGGTGTGGACCTGGAGATCAAGGTATTCACCGACTACGTGCAGCCTAACGTGCAGGTCGACCAGAAGCGCCTGGACGCCAACTACTTCCAGACCCTGCCGTACCTGAAGAACTTCAACGAAGGCAAAGGCACCCACCTGGAAACCGTGATCGGCGTGCACGTCGAACCCTTCGGCGGCTACTCGAAGAAGGTCAAGAGCCTGAGCGAACTGAAGGAAGGCGCTACCGTTGCCATTCCTAACGAAGGCAGCAACAGCGGTCGTGCCCTGCTGCTGTTGCAGAAGGCTGGCCTGATCACCCTGAAGGATCCGAAGAACGCCCTGGCGACCCCGAAAGACATCGCCGAGAACCCGAAGAAGCTGAAGTTCCGCGAGCTTGAATCGGCCATGCTGCCGCGTGTGCTCGATCAGGTCGACCTGGACATGATCAACACCAACTACGCCCTGGAAGCCGGCCTGAACCCGGCCAAGGACGCCCTGGTGATCGAAGGCGCCGACTCGCCGTACGTGAACTTCCTGGTGGCCCGTCCGGACAACAAGGACAGCGACGCCATCCAGAAGCTGGCCAAGGCCCTGACCAGCCCTGAAGTGAAGACCTTCATCGAGAAGAAATACAGCGGCGCGGTACTGCCGGCGTTCTAAGAGGCTACACACACATCCTGTGGGAGCGGGCTTGCCCCGCGATGCGATCTACCAGTCAAATCGCATCGCGGGTCAACCTTGCTCCCACAGTGCTTTCAATTCCCCGCATTGACCGCCCGGCGCAATGCCGTCAGCCACTTGATCAGTTCTTTTGCATCGAGAGAGGGGGCGCTATTCATCCTTTGTCTTCCTTGTTGGTGTGATGGGCCGACAGCGCTTGGATGGCATTTTCAGCAGAAAGATCCCGTCACCGCCAAGGATTTCGCAGGTTAGCTGTTTGGGTGATATCAATATGCAATAAAGGTATTTAAAGAAATATTTTTATACCTTTAGAGTCTACCTATTGTGCTCACCCGCACTGACAACCCCTGTGTAGAGCCGCCCGTTTACCCTCGGGCCGGTCCGAGATCCTGTCCATGTCGCATCGTCATCGTCTGCCGAGGCTCACTCCATGAGCTTCGACTTCGCCTTTATCCTTAGCACATTGCCAGCCTTTCTCAAGGCGGTGGGCGTCACACTGCAAGTCGGCCTGATCGCCATCGGTACTTCGCTGCTGGTGGCGCTGGTCAACGCCGCGATTCTGGTTTACCGCACGCCGTACCTGCAGCGCCTGGTCAAACTCTACGTGGAGCTGGCGCGCAACACGCCGCTGCTGATCCAGCTGTTCTTCGTTTACTTCGCCTTGCCGGAACTGGGCCTGAAGATGTCCGGGTTCGCCGCGGCGATCATCACCATGACCTTCCTCGGCGGCGCCTACCTCACCGAGGTGCTGCGCGCCGGTGTCGAGGCGGTGCCGGTGGCGCAACTGGAGTCCGGCCGCTCGATCGGCCTGTCGGAAGGCCAGTTGCTGCGCCATGTGATCCTGCCGCAGGCGGGGATCCTCAGCCTGCCGGCGCTGTTTGCCAACTTCATCTTTTTGCTCAAGGAAACCACCGTGGTGTCGGCGGTGGCGGTGCCAGAGATCCTCTACACCACCAAGAGCTACATCGCCCTGTATTACAAGACTTACGAGATGCTCGCGGTGCTGACGCTGATTTGCGTGCTGCTGTTCCTGCCTTTGTCGCTGCTGCTCAGCCGCCTGGAACGGAGGCTGCAACATGGCCAGTTCGGGTCTTGAGTTGTTGCTGGTGTCTTTGCCGCAACTGGGCAAGGGCGCTGCGCAAACCCTGGCGATTTCGGCGCTGAGCATCCTCTTTGCCACCCTCGGCGGCGTGCTCTACGGCGTGCTGGCGACCTTGGGCAAACGCAGTGTGAACCTGCTGCTGCGCATCTACCTGGAGCTGTTTCGGGCGATTCCGGTGCTGGTCTGGTTGTACCTGCTGTTCTTCGGCCTGCCGATTTTCTTTGCCGTGAGCATCCCAAGCTTCTGGTGTGCGGTGCTGGTGCTGTCGTTGTGGGGCGCCAGCGAAGTCGGCGAGGTGGTGCGCGGGGCGCTGCAGTCGTTGCCGCGCGGGCAGCGTGAAGCGGGGCTGTCGATCGGCCTGTCCGGCGCGCAGCTGTATGGCTACGTGCTGCTGCCCCAGGCGCTCAAGCGCATGACCCCGCCGACCATCAACATCTACACGCGGATCATCAAGACCAGCTCGCTGGCGGTGCTGATCGGCGTAGTCGATGTGATCAAGGTCGGCCAGCAGATCATCGAACGCACCTACGAGTCGGTGCTGATCTACGGCGCGCTGTTCCTGTTCTTCTTCTTCATTTGCTACCCGCTGTCAGCCGCCTCGCGCGCGCTGGAGCGCCGCTGGACACACGCATGAGCGCACTGATCGAGTTCAAGGGCTTCAATAAATTCTTCGGCGAGCAGCAGGTGCTCGACCACGTCGACCTGCAGGTGCGCAGCGGTGAAGTGGTGGTGATCCTCGGCCCCAGCGGCTGCGGCAAGAGCACTTTGCTGCGTTGCCTCAATGGCCTGGAAAGCGCCCACAGCGGCAGCCTGCGCCTGGCCGGTGAAGAGCTGCTGACGCCTGGCACCGACTGGCGTCAGGTGCGCCAGCAGGTCGGCATGGTGTTCCAGAGTTATCACCTGTTCGGCCACATGAGCGTGATCGACAACCTGCTGCTCGGCCCGCTCAAGGTGCAAAAGCGCGAGCGCCGCGAGGCCCAGGCCCAGGCCGAAGCCCTGCTGGCCCGGGTTGGCCTGCTGGACAAGCGCGACGCCTTCCCGCGCCAGCTTTCCGGGGGCCAGCAGCAACGCATCGCCATCGTCCGCTCGCTGTGCATGAACCCGCAAGTGATGCTGTTCGATGAAGTCACCGCGGCGCTCGACCCGGAAATGGTCAAGGAAGTGCTGCAAGTAATCCAGGGCCTGGCGCGCGACGGCATGACCCTGCTCATCGTCACCCATGAAATGGCCTTCGCCCGCGCGGTGGCCGACCGCATCGTGTTCATGGAGGCCGGCAGGATCCTTGAACAGCGCGACCCCGAGAGCTTCTTTACGAACCCGCAGAGCGCACGCGCGCAGCAGTTCCTGGAGAAATTCTCCTTTGTTGAAAGCCTGCCCAAAACACCCGCAAAGGAATTGTCATGAAAACTGCCCAGACGTCGAAACTGCTGTTGTCCCTACTCGGCCTGGCCTTGCTGGCCGGCTGCAACAAGGCTGAAGAACCGGGCAAGCCGGCCGCCGCTGGCGCCGCTCCGGCCACCAGCTACCTGGAAACCATCAAGGCCCGCGACAAGCTGATCGTCGGCGTCTTCACCGACAAGCCGCCATTCGGCTTTGTCGATGAGGCCGGGCGCTATGTCGGTTTTGATACCGACATCGGCCGCCAGTTTGCCAAGGACCTGCTCGGCGACGAGAACAAGGTCGAGTTCGTGGCTGTCGAGCCTGCCAGCCGTATTCCGTTCCTGCAAAGCGACAAGGTCGACCTGATCCTGGCCAACATGACCGTGACCCCGGAGCGCAAGGAAGCGGTGGAGTTCACCAACCCCAACCTGCGGGTGGCCGTGCAGGCCCTGGTACCGGAAGGCAGCAGCGTGAAAAAACTCGATGACCTGGCCGACAAGACCACCATCGTCACCACCGGCACCACCGCTGATATCTGGCTGACCAAGAACCATCCGGACTGGAAGCTGCTCAAGTTCGAGAAGAACACCGAGTCGCTGCAGGCCCTGGCCAGTGGTCGTGGTGATGCCTATGCCCAGGACAACCTGATCCTGTTCAGCTGGTCGAAACAGAACCCGGGCTACCGCGTGCTGGAAGAAAAACTCGGTGAGGAAGCGCCGATTGCACCGGCGGTGAAGAAGGGCAACATCGAGCTGCGCGACTGGGTCAACGCCGAACTGGTGCGCCTGGGCGAGCAGAAGTACCTGCTCAAGCTGTATGACCAGTATGTGCGCAAGGAACTGAGCGATGACACCAAGCCTGAGAGCGTGATTGTCGAAGGCGGTAACTGGCAGGGCTGATCAATCGCGGGGCAAGTCGGGTCGCCGCACCGCCGCTCCCATCAGTGTCGGTAGGAGCGGCGGTACGGCGACCCGACTTGCCCCGCGATGCTTTCAAGGCACCAGCTTCAAGGTGCTCTGCGCCGGAATCACCCCCATCTGCGCCTTGTGGTAGCGGCCCTCGATATAGTCCTTGGCCTGGTCGCCATAGTGGCGGTCAAACAACACCCCGCTTTGCCCGACCGGGTTGATGGTCAGTGCCTGGCCGGCATCGGCAAAGTCGATCAGGCGCCGGGTCGATGGCCCATAGGTCACCGGCCAGGGCGCCGGGCCGATTTTCGCCGACAGGTTGTTGGGCACTTCATGGCTGCCCGGCGCGGCGAACGGGCCGACGTTGAACAACAGGTTGAGCGGCTTCTGCAGCCCCAATGGGTGGTTGTGGGTCAGGGTGTGTGCCTTGCCCCATTGCCAGCCGGCCGGGTCGTTGCCGAAGGTCTCGCGCAGGTGCGCCAGGGTGTTGCCCCAGGCCTGCTTCACCGCTGCGGTGCGATCGCCGTGCTCGCTGCTGCCCTGTTTGCCCCACCAGGGTGAACCGACGTCGGCCGCCAGGCGCGGCAATGCGGCGTCGATGGCGCGGGTGCTGATCAGGGTCTGGAACCAGGTGTCGCCCAGCTCGTCGTGCAGCGCCGCGTAGGCCAGTTCGTAGAGGAACTGGTTGAACAGCGTGGCACTGACCGAGTCCACCGGATAGTCACCATTCCACGCCGCCAGTTGCTCGACCAGTTCCTTCTCCTGATCGCCCTCGGCCACTTCGCGCAGCACTGCCAGTAGCGGCGCCAGGGTGCGCGGGCCGTAATCGGTGGCGGTGTCCAGTTGCAGCGCCTGGCTGTTTTGCTGGTCCCACTTGATCTGCGGGTCGGCCAGGTGCTGGTTCAGGCGCTGGCCACGGTCGGCCAGGTTGTAATAGCCCGGCACCGGTATGTTCGCTGGCGGCTGGAAGTTGGCCGAGACGATGTAGCCGCTGGCCGGGTTCTGCGCCTGCGGGTTGGCGCTGAAAGGATAAAAACCGAGCTTGTCGGCCTGCGCCGTACTGCCATCGAGAATGAAGCCCGGGTTGACTCCGGCAGGGCGAATCGGCAACTGCGCCGCCGCCCACCAGCCGATATCGCCACGGGCGTTGGCCCAGATCAGGTTGAGCCCGGGTGCCTGGATCTTCGCCGCCGCGGCGCGCATCTTGTCGAGGGTGTCGGCACGGTTGACCTGGTAGAAACCATCGAGGATCGGGTTCTCGGTTTCCAGGAACGCCCACCACACGGCAATCGGCGTCGGGCCCGCCATGTCGCCCAGTACCGTGTTGACGATCGGCCCATGGGGCGAGCGGCGCAGGGTGATGTCCACCGGCGCCTCGTTCTTCACTGCGATCTGTTCATGGGTCTGGCTCAGGGTTTGCCACTGGCCGTTGATCTTCACTTGCTCGGGGTTGTCGGGGTTGACCTGTTCGGCGATCAGGTCGACGTCATCGTTCTGGAACATGGTCAGGCTCCAGCCGAAGTCGCGATTGTGCCCGAGCGATGCGAAGGGATTGAGCGCCTGGTGATAGCCATAGAGGTTGAAGCCGGGCGCGCTCAGTTCCGCCTCGTACCACACCGATGGCACGGCGAAACTGATATGCGGGTCGCCGGCCAGCAGCGGCTTGCCGCTGCGCGTGCGGCTGCCGGCAATGGCCCAGGCATTGCTGCCTTCGTACTGGGGAATGCCGGCATCGCCCAGGGCTTGCTGGCTGAGCTGCGCAAGCTGCTGCAGGCTTTGCCAGTCGCTGGCGGCCAGGGCTGGCGTGCTGGCCAGGGCGCCTTGCGGGTTCCAGTCGAGGTCGAAGATTTTCAGGTAGTCGGCGCCCAGCTGGTCACGGATATAGGTCAGCGCAGGCTCGGTGCGGAACGCTGCGGCAAAGCTGTAGGCCATGTAGCCGGCGATGCTGATGGTGTCCTGGGCGGTAAAGGGCCGTGGCGAGATGCCCAGCACGTCGAACTCCATTGGCTTGGGATGGCTGTCCTGCCAGGCGTTGACGCCCTCAAGGTAGGCCTGCAGGGCCAGCCAGGCGGGCGAGGTTTTGTCCTGGCGCTCGACGTAAAGCTCGGCCTGCTCGCGAATGCGCAGGCTGCGGAACAGGGTGTCGGTAGCGACCAGTTTGCTGCCAAGGATCTCGGCCAGCTCGCCACGGGCCAGGCGGCGGATGATCTCCATCTGGAACAGGCGATCCTGGGCATGCACGTAGCCCAGGGCACGGTACAGGTCGGCCTCGTTCTGCGCCTGGATATGCGGCACGCCGCGGGCGTCGTAGCGCACATTGACCGGTGCCTGCAGGCTGCTCAGGGTAACCTCGCCCTGGCGTTGCGGCAGCTTGCCGTGCACGTACCAGTAACCGCCGCCGGCGGCCGCGGCGATGACCACGGCGAGGAAGGTCAGGCTGCGCTTCATCGTGACTCCTTGTGCTTTTTAGCGGATCGTGTGGTCCGATCATCGAGGTAAAGTCGGACAGAGGATAGCCCCAAAGGAGGGAAGATGAGTCTCAGTGAAAAGCAGAAGATGCTCAGCGGCCAGCTCTATCACGCCAGCTGCCCGCAGCTGCAGGCCGAACAGATCGCCAACAAGCACTGGATGCAGCGCTACAACAACAGCGCCGAGCTGCTCAATGAGCAGCGCCATGGTTTGCTGGTCGAGCATTTCGGCAAGGTCGGTGACGGCGCGGTGATTCGCCCACCGTTCTATTGCGACTACGGCTACAACATCAGTGTCGGCACCAATGTGTTCATGAACTTCAACTGCGTGATCCTCGACGTCACCCCGGTAAGCATCGGCGATGACTGCCAGATCGGCCCGGCGGTGCAGATCTACACCGCCGACCACCCGCTGGACCCGGCGCTACGCCGCAGCGGCCTGGAAAGCGGGCGGCCGGTGAAGATCGGCGGCAACGTGTGGATCGGCGGCGGCGCGATCATCCTGCCGGGGGTGACGGTGGGCGACAACGCGGTGATCGGCGCCGGCAGCGTGGTCACCCGCGATGTGCCGGCGGGTGCCACCGTGGTGGGCAACCCTGCGCGGGTGCGCTAGGGCTGCCAGGGACAGTAGCAGCCCACCGCCATGGTGTGCGTGGCGCTGACGGCGCGGCCCTGGCTCAGGGCGAGCAGGATCGGCTCGATGAAGCTGTTGCTGGAGTTGCAGGTGGCGCCTTCGCTGTAGGGGCCGAAGTAGGCCAGTTGGCCGTTGCGGTCCCAGATCGCCACGCCGGGGGTGGCCGGCAGGTGTTCGGCGCCGGGCAGCTCGCCCAGCGGTTTGAGCGCACTGAGGGTGGCAGGAAGTTGGCCGCGGGTGCCGGGTTTTTGCACCACGTAGAACTCCACGCCTTGGGGGGCGAAGTGCTCGATCAGCTCGCCCAGGTGCTGCTGGTTGCCGACGTTGCACGGGCAGGCCGGGTCCCAGAAGTGCACCAGGCGGATCGGGCCGGGGCCGGCAATGCCCGCCGGCAGTTGCAGGCGGTCGCCGGAGAACAGCGCGGTCTGGTTGTCGAAGGTGCGCAGGTAGCGGCTCTGAAAACTGTCGTAGGCCCACCACAGGCCGGCGCCGCAGAGGGCGGCGAGCAACAGGCCAAGCAGGGTACGCAGGGGCGAGCGGGGCATGTCGGCAGTGTCCGAAAAAAGTCGCTTAGCTTGCCATGCCGGCGGCGACAGATGAATATCACAGGTCAATAACCCGCTTTTGTGTCTGGAATTCTTTTATGCCCGCGTCATTTCAGCCCGACTCCCTACGTGCCAGCCTGACCTCCCTGGCGGCGCGGCAGCCGCTGTCGACGCAGGGCCAGGCCTATCAGCGCTTCTACGGGCTGGATCTGCCCGCCCGCGAAGAGGCCCCGCAGAGCTGGCTCGGGCGCTTCGACGCCGCAGGTTTCGAGGTGGTCGGCCAGGTGTGGCTGCCGGCAGCGCCAGTGGCAACGCTGATTCTGCTGCATGGCTTTTACGATCACATGGGCCTGTACCGGCATGTCATCGACTGGGCGCTGGACCAGCACTATGCGGTGATTTCCTGCGACCTGCCGGGGCACGGGCTGTCCAGCGGCGAGCGGGCCAGCATCGATGATTTCAGCGCCTACCAGCAGGTGCTGCATGCGTTGTTCGAGCAGGCCCGCAGCCTTGAGTTGCCGCAGCCCTGGCACCTGTTCGGGCAGAGCACCGGTGGCGCCATCGTCGTCGACCATCTGCTGCATCACGGCGCCCAGAGCCCGGCCCAGGGCGAGGTGATCCTGCTGGCGCCGCTGGTACGGCCACGGGCCTGGCGCTGGTCGAAGTTCAGCTACCGGGTGCTCAAGCCGTTCGTCAACGGCATCGAACGGCGCTTCAGCGAGAACAGCAACGACCCGACCTTCTTGCCGTTCCTGCTGGCCGACCCGCTGCAGCCAAGGCGCCTGCCGACGGCCTGGGTCGGGGCGCTGCTCGATTGGGTCAAGCGTATCGAGGCGGCGCCGCTCAGCCCGCGCCAGCCGCTGATCATCCAGGGCGAATGCGACATGACCGTCGATTGGCCGTACAACCTCAAGGTGCTGGGGGAGAAGTTCGCCGCGCCGCGGATCCTGATGATCCCCGAAGCGCGGCATCACCTGGCCAACGAGCTGCCGGCGATTCGCGCGCGCTATTTCGAGTTCATCGACCAGCGCCTGGGCTGATCACTTCAGCTGCGAGGTTTCCTGGCCCACCGCAAGGCCGGCGCGGATCGCCGCCAGGGCCGCCTTGTAGTAAGCCTTGCCTTCAGCGGATTCGGCAAAGGTGGCGAACTCTTCAAGCTCGGCGTCGGACAGGTCGCGATAGACGTACAGCAAGGTGTTGTTCAGCTCGCTGCCGATCTGCTCCATCAAACGCTGGCGCTGGCCGTCGAGCAGGCCCTGGGCCTGGCCGCCACCGAGCAGGCCGGGGATCATCTGGCTAAGGCTGTCGGCGGCGACCCCGGCAATCGCCAGGCTCACTTCGGCACCGGCTTCACGGGCCGGCAGGGCCTGGGCCAGGTGGCCGATGATCAGCAGGCGGTTGTCGCTGGCCTGGACCTTGGGCAGGCCCTTGGCATTCTTGGCCAGCTGGTCGCGACGGGTGGCGAGCAGTTCGGCAGCGACGATCTTGCGCCCCAGCGGCGACTGGAAGAACGCCAGGGCCGGCGCTGGATCGCTGAGATTGGCGCGCAATTGGGCCTCGGCGCGTTTATCCACGGCCTGGGCCTGGAAGCGCTGATTGCTGTTATTGACCAGCGCCTGGTAAACCGCAGGCGGCAGGCTGTTGCGATAGCGCTGCTGGGCGGCATCGAGGGCATCGGTAAAGTGGGCGCGCTGCTCGGGCCAGCCGGCGACCTTGTAGAGTTGGTCGAGGCTGTCTGCCCAGACAGGCGTGGTGCAGATCATCATCAGCAGTAAAAACAAACGGCGCATTCAGGACTCCTGTCGGCAGGGCGCTATTGTCCTTGCCATGGCGGGGCTTTGTCGAGAAGCCATTGCATACTCTCGGCCAAGTGGCGCTGTCGGATTTCGCAGCAGATCGATACTATGCGCGACATGCACATATCCCCTGATGACCCCCTGCTGTTGCGCATCGTCGACGACCTGGCCACCCGTGGCTGGTCGCAGCAAGATACCTTTCTTCCAGAGCCTCTGACCCTGGCGCTGGCGGCCGAGTGCCGCAAACGCGCCGCCGAGGGCGAGCTGGAACCGGCAGCCGTGGGTCGGGGCGTTGCCCAGGAGGTCCGCGAGGGCATCCGCGGCGACCGCATCCAGTGGCTGGAGCCCGGCCAGGCCGAGCCTTGCGACCACTACCTGGCACTGATGGACAGCCTGCGCCTGGCCCTCAATCGCGGGCTGTTCCTCGGTCTTGAGGACTTCGAGTGCCACTTCGCCCTGTATCCGCCGGGCGCCTTTTATCGCAAACATCTTGACCGCTTTCGCGACGACGACCGGCGCATGGTTTCGGCGGTGATCTACCTCAATGAAGGCTGGCAGCCCGAACATGGCGGCCAGCTACGCATGACCCTCAAGGGTGATGTCGAGCACGACGTGCCGCCGATTGGCGGTTGCCTGGTGATATTCCTTTCCGGCGAAGTCCCCCATGAGGTGCTGCCGGCCCATCGCGACCGCCTGTCGTTGACCGGCTGGTTCCGCCGCCGTGGCAACGAGCCGTTCTGAGATGCACAAGGTCCTGGTCAGTGCCTGCCTGCTCGGCCAGCCGGTGCGCTATGACGGACGCGCCAGCGGCCATCCGGAATTGCTCCAGCAGTGGCAAAACCAGGGGCGCATCGTGCCTTTGTGCCCTGAAGTGGCCGGCGGCTTGCCAACGCCACGGCCACCGGCGGAGATCCCCGGTGGCCAGGGCGCAGCGGTGCTCGAAGGTGACACGCAGGTACTGACCGTCACGGGCGAGGATGTCAGTGTGCAATTTCTGGCCGGTGCGCAGCGGGCGCTGGAGCTGGTGCGGCGGCATGGCATCCGTATCGCGGTGCTCAAGTCAGGCAGTCCTTCGTGTGGCAATCTGCTGACTTATGACGGTACCTTCAGTGGCACCAAAGTCACCGGCGAAGGGGTGACTGTGGCGTTACTGCGCCGGGAAGGGGTGCAGGTGTTCAGTGAGCTGGAGCTTGAGGCGGCAGAGCAAGCCTTGAAACAGCTTTAACACCATCGCGGGGCAAGCCCGCTCCTACCGGGCCCGGTGGGAGCGGGCTTGCCCCGCGAAGCTTTTGTTACTTCGGCGGCTTGCTCGCATCCATCCCGAACCACTTCTGCGACAGCTCGCTCAAGCGGCCATCGGCCTTGATTCGCTGCAGGGCGTTGTCCACAGCGCTCTGGAACGCCGGGTTTCCCTTCTGAAACGGAATCGCCAGGGTCAGGATCGGGCCAACGGTGGCTCCCTTGCTCACCGCTTGCTGGCTGTCGCGGATGGCATAGGGCACCAGCAAACGGTCGCTGATGGCGGCATCGATCTGGTCGCTGGCCACGTCTTTGATCGGCTGCATGGCATCCGCGTAGCTGCGCAGGTCCACGCCTTCGACCACCCGCGCCTGTTCGGCGAACTGGCTGCCCTGGACCACGCCCAGGCTATGGCCCTTGAGGGCCTGGAGGGAACTCAGCGGGCGCTTTTCTTCCTTGCGCACGATCAGTTGGGCACTGGAATACGCGTAGGGCTCGCTGAAATCCAGGCGCTCCTTGAGCTCAGGGGTAGCGGCGATGTGGTTGATGGCGATGTCGTAGCTGCCGCTTTCAACGCCTTGCAGCAGGTCTTTGGCTTCAACCACGACAAACTCGGCGCGCACATCCAGTTCGTTGGCCAGCAACTGTCCAAGCTCGACTTCGAAGCCGCTCAGCTTGTCGTTTTCCTTGAAATTGAACGGCGCCATGTTGGCTTCTACGGCAATGCGCAGTTCACCGCGGTCGTTGACGTCGTCGATCAGCTCGGCCTGTGCCCATGGGCTGAGCAGGGTGGCAAGTAGTACCCCAATGGCAAAACGCATTTAAGCCCCTTGAATGCTTGGCAGTGAAATCGAGTCGCCGCGACTTTCTGGTGTTGTCACGGTCGAACACAACTTAAGACCACGTCAGGTGGAGGATGTTTAACGGGCGGCGAAATTTTTCTGTCACCGTTGTTAAACATGTTTTGACGCATTTGGACTATGGTAATCCACCGTTGCCGTTCGTTCAGTGGCAAGGGTTATTGAAGTAAAACACAGGAGAAGTGAATGAAAAGCCTATTTTCGCGTGCAGCCGTCGCCGGATTGCTGATGGGGGTCTCGGCCTTTGCCGCTGCCGCCGATGGCCTGAAAAGCCAGGAGCCGCCAAAAGCCGCCAAGGTCTTCATCGTTTCCCCGGCCGATGGCGCCACGGTCGACCAGACCTTCACCGTCAAATTCGGCATCGAGGGCATGGAGCTCAAGCCGGCGGGTGATCAGACCCCGCATAGCGGCCACCACCACTTGCTGGTGGACGTCGATCAAGAACCTGCAGCCGACCAGGTACTGCCAACCAGCCTACTGCCGGAAAACAACGCGCCGCTGGCGGCGGGCCCGCAAGTGCTGCACTTCGGCAAGGCACAGACTGAAGTAAAACTGACCCTGACCCCGGGCAAGCACACCCTGCAACTGGTGCTGGGCGACAAGTTCCACGTGCCGTTCAAGCCAAGCGTCGAGTCGAAGAAGATCACCGTTACCGTCAAGTAAGGCGGGCATAAAAAAGGGAGGCCATCACGGCCTCCCTTTTTTGTCGCACGGAAAACTTAGAACAGAACGCGGGAACGGATGGTGCCCTTGATCTGTTGCAGTTTTTCTTGCGCCAGGTCCGAGTACTCGGCGTCAACGTCGATAACCACGTAACCGACTTTCTCGTTGGTCTGCAGGAACTGACCGGAGATGTTGATCCCGTTTTCGGCGAACACTTTGTTGATTTCGCTGAGTACACCCGGGATGTTTTCGTGGATGTGCAGCAGGCGGTGTTTGCCCGGGTGCGCCGGCAGGGCCACTTCAGGGAAGTTGACCGACGACACGGAAGTACCGTTGTCGCTGTACTTGACCAGCTTTTCGGCCACTTCCAGACCAATGTTGGCCTGGGCTTCAGCGGTGGAACCGCCGATGTGCGGGGTCAGGATCACGTTGTCCAGGCCACGCAGCGGGCTTTCGAATTGCTCGTCGTTGGAGCGCGGCTCGACCGGGAACACGTCGATGGCGGCGCCAATCAGGTGCTTGTCCTTGATCGCCGCAGCCAGGTGATCCAGTTCGACCACGGTACCGCGGGCGGCGTTGATCAGGATCGAGCCCTTCTTCATCGCGCGGATTTCTTTCTCGCCGATCATCCACTGGGTGGATGGCAGCTCAGGCACGTGCAGCGAGACGATGTCGGCCAGGCCCAGCAGTTCGTTGAGGCTGGTGACCTGGGTCGCGTTGCCCAGTGGCAGCTTGGTCAGCGGGTCGAAGAAGAACACCTGCATGCCCAGGCTTTCGGCCAGGACCGACAGTTGCGTGCCGATCGAGCCGTAGCCGACGATGCCCAGCTTCTTGCCGCGGATCTCGAAGGAGTTGGCCGCGCTCTTGATCCAGCCGCCACGGTGGCAGGAAGCGTTTTTCTCGGGGATGCCGCGCAGCAGTAAGATCGCTTCGGCCAGCACCAGCTCGGCCACCGAGCGGGTGTTGGAGTACGGCGCGTTGAACACGGCGATACCGCGCTCACGAGCGGCGTTCAGGTCAACCTGGTTGGTACCGATGCAGAAACAGCCGACAGCGACCAGTTTCTTGGCGCAGTCGAAAACCTCTTCGGTCAGTTGAGTGCGCGAGCGGATGCCGATGAAATGGGCATCAGCGATCTTTTCTTTCAACTCAGCGTCGGGCAGAGAACCGGTGAGGTACTCGATGCTGGTATACCCGGCGGCCTTGAGGACGTCCACGGCGGATTGGTGGACGCCTTCGAGAAGAAGGAACTTGATCTTGCTCTTATCGAGAGAAGTCTTGCTCATCTGCGTAAACCTGTGTCCCGGAGAAAAATGGCAGGGAAGTGAAGCTCTCGCAGCATCGGCCTGAAGCACGATCAGCGGGGGGCGTATGCTAGCATGAGTACCCCCCGATACGCCCATCCCTGGGACGTGAAGAGTGCTCAGGGTGACTATGAATAGTTCGAGAGTTCTATCGATGACCGATTCTGCGCTGATTGATGAGCTGATGACCCTGGTAGAGCCCGGCAAGGTGCTGACCGATGCGGCCTCCCTTGAGGCTTACGGCAAGGACTGGACCAAGCACTTCGCCCCCGCGCCCTCGGCCATCGTCTTCCCCAAGAGCATCGACCAGGTCCAGGCCATCGTGCGCTGGGCCAACCGGCACAAGGTCGCCCTGGTGCCGTCGGGCGGTCGCACCGGGCTATCAGCTGCAGCGGTGGCGGCCAATGGCGAGGTGGTCGTGGCGTTCGACTACATGAACCAGATTCTCGATTTCAACGAGTTCGACCGCTCGGTGGTCTGTCAGCCGGGGGTGGTTACCCAGCAGCTACAGGATTTTGCCGAAGACAAGGGCCTCTACTACCCAGTGGACTTTGCCTCGGCAGGTTCCAGCCAGATTGGCGGCAATATCGGCACCAATGCCGGCGGGATCAAGGTTATTCGCTACGGCATGACCCGCAACTGGGTGGCCGGCCTCAAGGTCGTCACCGGCAAGGGCGACCTGCTCGAGCTGAACAAGGACCTGATCAAGAACGCCACCGGCTACGACCTGCGCCAGCTGTTCATCGGCGCCGAGGGCACCCTGGGCTTTGTGGTCGAGGCGACCATGCGCCTGGATCGGGCGCCGAACAACCTCACGGCGATGGTCCTCGGTACCCCGGATTTCGACTCGATCATGCCGGTGCTGCACGCGTTTCGCGCCAAGCTCGACCTGACAGCCTTCGAGTTCTTTTCCGACAAGGCCCTGGCCAAGATCATGGGCCGTGGCGACGTGCCGGCACCGTTCGAAACCGACTGCCCGTTCTATGTCTTGCTGGAGTTCGAAGCCAGCAACGAAGAGGTGGCCAATGATGCCCTGGCCACTTTCGAGCACTGCGTCGAGCAGGGCTGGGTGCTCGACGGCGTCATGAGCCAGAGCGAGCAGCAACTGCAGAACCTGTGGAAGTTGCGCGAGTACATCTCCGAGACCATCTCGCACTGGACCCCGTATAAGAACGACATTTCCGTGACCGTGTCGAAAGTACCGGCGTTTCTCAAGGATATCGACGCGATCGTCGCCGATAACTACCCGGACTTCGAAGTGGTCTGGTACGGCCACATCGGCGACGGCAACCTGCACCTGAACATCCTCAAGCCCGACAACCTGAGCAAGGACGAGTTCTTTGCCAAGTGCGCGACGGTCAACAAGTGGGTGTTCGAGACCGTCGAGAAGTACAACGGCTCGATCTCTGCCGAGCACGGTGTCGGCATGACCAAGCGCGACTACTTGACCTACAGCCGTTCGCCGGTCGAAATCGAATACATGAAAGCAGTGAAGGCGGCGTTCGATCCTAACGGGATCATGAACCCGGGCAAGATCTTCGCGGTCGAGTAAGCCACAGGCACAAGAGCATCCAATAGCGCCAGGAGTCGGTAATGAGCTATCAGCACCAGTATGTAGACGGCACGCGTATTCACTTTCCGCTGGGCAAGGTGGTGTGCATCGGGCGCAACTATGCAGAGCACGCCAAAGAGCTGGATAACCCGATCCCGAGCGAGCCGCTGCTGTTCATCAAGCCGGGCAGTTGCGTGGTGCCGCTGGACAGCGGCTTCAAGATCCCGACCGAGCGTGGCTCGGTGCACTACGAGACGGAAATTGCCGTGTTGCTCGGCAAGTCGCTGTCCACCAGCCCCACCGAAGAAGAAGTGCTCGACGCCATCTCCGGCTTTGCCCCGGCCTTGGACCTGACCCTGCGCGACCTGCAGGCGCAGCTCAAGGAAAAGGGCCTGCCGTGGGAGCGCTCCAAGTGCTTCGATGGCGCCTGCGTACTGCCGCCGTTCGTGCCGGTCGGTGCCTTTGAAGACCTGACTGACATCGGCATCCGCCTGACCCTCAACGGTGAGGTGCGCCAGGACGGCAACAGCGCGCTGATGCTCAACCCGATCGTGCCGATGATCCAGCACATGGCCACGCAATTCTCGCTGCTGGCCGGCGACGTGATTCTCACCGGTACCCCGGTTGGCGTCGGCCCGCTCAACCCCGGCGACCAACTGGTGCTCGAACTGCCAGGCGTCAGCCGTTTCGAAAGCCAGGTGCTCTGAACCACCGACGTGGCAGCCAGAAATACTGGCTGCCATACTGCCCGTCGGCTTTTGCCATTTTTTTCACAATCGATCCGGATAATGCTTGCGGACCTGGCTCTGCGAAATGTGCCGGTACGGTGTTATCAACTGGCAAAAAAGAGCACAAATCCATGGCCACTCCTCTTCCTTCGAGCAATTCCCTGCCGCCTGCGCGCAAGCGTGGCCTGGCCTTGCGCTGGTCCACCTGGCTGGTGGCCGCGGCGATCATCGGCTATGGCGTGGCGATCGCCATGCATTGGGATGACCGTGGCCTGCTCTGGTTGCAGGAGCGTTTCGAAAGCCAGAGCGAGCAACAGGCGAGCATCTGGTTGCCGGACTACCAGGTCGATATCGATGCCAAGGTATTGCCGGGCATGGAGGACGATGAAGCTTCAGACCTGTCCTACAACCCGGTGAGCAAAACTCTGTTCGCGGTCATGGGCAAGAATCCCTTTCTGGTCGAACTGACCCTTGACGGCGACGTGCTGCGCAAGATGCCCCTGGTGGGCTGGAGCAACCCCGAGGGCGTGGCCGTGCTTGAAGGCGGGCGCCTGGCGATCGTCGACGAGCGCGATCACAAGATGACCATCGTCACCCTTGCTGCCGACACCAAGTCGCTGAACATCGCCGATTTCCCCCAATACGACCTCGGCCCCTCGGCAAACCAGAACAAGGCCTTCGAAGCCGTGGCCTGGGACCCTCTGCAGCAGCGCATCATCCTCGGCGAAGAGCGGCCGCCGGCATTGTTCACCTGGAAAAGCGACGGCCACAGCCCGCTGACCGGCGACAAGCAGCCGCTGCCAAGCGACGAACTGGACCTGCGCAACCTCTCGGCGCTGGGTGTCGACCCGCGCACCGGGCATCTGCTGGTGCTGTCGGCCGACTCCAACATGCTCCTGGAGCTGGACGAGAAGGGCGAGCAGGTCAGCTTCATGACCCTGCTGGGCGGCTTCAACGGCCTGAAGAAGCGAATTCCGCGCGCCGAAGGCGTGGCGATGGACGAACACGGCACGCTGTACATCGTCAGTGAGCCGGACTTGTTCTATCGTTTCAAAAAGCCGTGATTTCAGACTTTTCCTACGTCAGGATTTAAGTTTCGCTTCAGTTGAGTGTGGGAAGATTCAGGCTGTCACCCAAAGAGTCCACCTGAATGCGTCGCTACATCCGCCTGCCGCTGATTTTTCTGGTTGCGAGCCTTCTCGCCTTGCTCCTGGTCGCCGTTGCCGGGCAGCAATACCGTTTGTTCGAGCGCGGCTGGTTCAACCTCAAGACCTGGTGGCAGCCGTTCGAGCAGAGCATCGGCCTGGATCAATACCAGGTGGTGCTTGAGGCGCAACCCATCGAAGGCCTGGACGACGATATCTCGGCGCTGACCTTCGACCCTGACCGCAACAGCCTGTTCACCGTGACCAACAAGCGTTCCGAGCTGATCGAGCTGTCGCTGGACGGGCGTATCCTGAGGCGCGTGCCGTTGACCGGCTTTGGTGATCCGGAGGCGGTGGAGTACGTCGGCGCCAACAGCTACGTGATTACCGATGAGCGCGAGCAGCGCCTGATTCGCGTGCGCCTGACCGACAACACGCCGTTTCTCGACGCCAAGGATGCCGAACAGCTGACCCTGGGCATTGGCCTCAATGGCAACAAAGGCTTTGAGGGCCTGGCCTACGACTCGGCCGGCAAGCGTCTGTTCGTCGCCAAGGAGCGCGACCCGATGCTGATCTACGAGGTGCATGGCTTCCCCCACGACAACCCCGAGCAGCCGTATGCGGTGCATGTGGTACAGGACCAGAAGCGTGATTCGCGGTTGTTTGTGCGGGATCTGTCGAGCTTGCAGTTCGATGAGCGCAGCGGCCACTTGCTGGCGCTGTCGGATGAGTCGCAACTGGTGCTGGAGCTGGATGTGCAGGGCAAGCCGTTGAGCACCTTGTCGCTGCGCAAGGGTTTTCAGGGCTTGAACAAGAGTGTGCCGCAGGCCGAAGGCATCGCCATGGACGATGCCGGGACCATTTACCTGGTCAGCGAGCCGAACCTGTTTTACGTGTTCAAGAAGCCGACCGAGTAGGCATTATCGCGGGGCAAGCCCGCTCCTACATTGTAGGAGCGGGCTTGCCCCGCGATGCTATCAGGCCTTGAGGCTCTTGACCCCTTCCGAAGTCCCCAGCAACAGCAGATCCGCCGGGCGCGCCGCGAACAGGCCGTTGGTGACCACGCCGACAATCGCGTTGATCTGGCTTTCCAGCTCGACCGGGTTGGTGATCTGCAGGTTGTGCACATCGAGAATGATGTTGCCGTTATCGGTCAGCACACCCTCGCGGTACACCGGGTCGCCGCCAAGCTTGACCAGCTGGCGGGCCACATGGCTGCGGGCCATGGGGATGACTTCGACCGGCAGCGGGAAGGCGCCCAGCACCGGTACCAGCTTGCTGGCGTCGGCGATGCAGATGAAGGTCTTGGCCACGGCGGCAACGATCTTCTCGCGGGTCAGGGCCGCGCCACCACCCTTGATCAGGTTCAGGTGCTCGTCGCTTTCGTCGGCGCCGTCGACGTAGAACTCCAGGTCACTGACAGTGTTCAGCTCGTACACCGGAATGCCATGACCCTTCAGGCGTGCCGCGGTCGCTTCGGAGCTGGCGACCGCGCCGTCGAAGGCGGTCTTGTGCTTGGCCAGGGCGTCAATGAAGCAGTTGGCGGTCGAGCCGGTGCCGACGCCGACGATGCTCTTGTCGTCGAGCTTGGGCAGAATGAAATCGACAGCGGCCTGGGCGACAGCCTGTTTGAGTTGGTCCTGGGTCATGCGGGCTCCGAAGCGGGGAGGAGTATCGTGAAGGCGCGTAGTATAGCGGCTAAAACCGCTGCCTTGCTGTGGTCGCCCGACAGGGCGCTGGGGTAGACTCGCAAACCCCGCCCAACCGCTCAGTGATGCTTTCCCGATGCTCGAACAGTACGTCAAGAAGATCCTCACCTCGCGCGTTTACGACGTCGCCGTCGAAACTCCGTTGCAGACCGCCGGCCAGCTGAGCAAGCGTCTGGGCAACAACATCCTGCTCAAGCGTGAAGACTTGCAGCCGGTGTTCTCGTTCAAGATTCGCGGTGCCTATAACAAGCTGGCCCAGCTCAGTGCTGAGGAACTGGCCCGTGGCGTAGTCACCGCATCGGCTGGCAACCATGCCCAGGGCGTGGCCCTGGCGGCCCGTGAGTTGGGGATCAAGGCTACCATCGTGATGCCCAAGACCACCCCCGAGATCAAGATCGAAGGCGTGCGTTCGCGCGGCGGCAAGGTGGTGCTGCACGGTGACTCGTTCCCGGAAGCGCTGGCTTATTCGCTGAAGCTGGTGGACGAGAAGGGCTATGTCTACATCCACCCCTATGACGATCCGCACACCATTGCCGGGCAGGGCACCGTGGCCATGGAAATCCTTCGTCAGCACCCGGGGCAACTGGACGCGATCTTCGTCCCGGTTGGTGGTGGCGGCCTGATTGCCGGCATCGCCGCCTACGTGAAGTACCTGCGCCCGGAAATCAAAGTGATCGGCGTCGAGCCGGACGACTCCAACTGCCTGCAGGCCGCCATGGCTGCGGGTGAACGCGTGGTATTGCCGCAGGTCGGGCTGTTTGCCGATGGCGTGGCGGTGGCGCAGATCGGCCAGCACACCTTTGACATCTGCAAGGACTACGTCGACGCGGTGATTACCGTCAGTACCGACGAGATCTGCGCAGCCATCAAGGATATCTACGACGATACCCGCTCGATCACCGAACCTGCCGGCGCCTTGGGCGTTGCCGGGATCAAGAAGTACGTCGAACTCAATGGCGTGGCCGGCCAGACCCTGGTGGCCATCGACTCCGGCGCCAACGTCAACTTCGACCGCCTGCGCCATGTTGCCGAGCGCGCCGAGCTGGGCGAGGGCCGCGAAGCCATCATCGCCGTGACCATCCCCGAGCAGCCGGGCAGCTTCAAGGCCTTCTGCGAGGCGGTGGGCAAGCGCCAGATCACCGAATTCAACTACCGCTACCATGCCGACGGCGAAGCACACATCTTTGTCGGCGTGCAGACCCATCCGGATACCGACCCGCGTAGCGCGCTGATCCAGAGCCTGACCGAGCAAGGCTTCCCGGTGCTCGACCTGACCGACAACGAGCTGGCCAAGCTGCATATCCGCCACATGGTCGGCGGCCATGCGGCGCGGGTCAGCGACGAGCTGGTGCTGCGTTTCGAGTTCCCGGAGCGTCCGGGGGCGCTGTTCAACTTCCTCAACAAGCTCGGCGGGCGCTGGAACATCTCGATGTTCCACTATCGCAACCATGGCGCGGCCGATGGTCGCGTGGTCGCCGGCCTGCAGGTACCGGATGATGAGCGCCACCTGGTGCCGGCGGCGCTGGCCAAGATTGGCTACCCGTACTGGGACGAAACCGATAACCCGGCGTACCGGCTGTTCCTGGGCTGAGCGTCTACGCTGTTGGGCAACGCCTGAGGAAGAAATAAGAAATGGAACTGCTGACTACCCTGAAAATCGCCCACATCCTGGCCACCGTGTTGCTGCTGGGCAGCGCCCTGGGGCTGGCGATCTGGACCTTTATCGCGCGCCGCAAGGGCGATGCCAGTGCCCACACCCGGCTGATGGCCCGGCCGCTGGTGTTTGTCTGGCTGTTGATGGGCATCTGCCTGGTGAGCATGCCCTTTACCGGCTGGTGGCTGGTGCACCTGATCGGCTGGCCGCTGGGCCAGACCTGGGTGCTGGGGTCCAGCGTGATCTACACCTTCGCAGCGTTCAGCTGGTTCTGGCTGCTGGCGCGGGTCAACCGCCTGCGCACGGCGCCGACTGTGGGCAACCCGAAATTCACCCTGGCGCTGGCGGTGTTCAGCGGTGTCTGTTTTATCGCCATCGCCGGGCTGATGGGTGCCAAGCCGGTCTGATCATGCGGGCTTCGGTGGGAGCGAGCAGTCGCTCCCATAGCGGCGATCAATCGCGCAGGCTGATCACCGGCCAACCGCGCTTTTCAGCTTCGGCGCGCAGGTTCGGGTCCGGATCGACGGCGACCGGGTTGGCCACCTTCTCCAGCAGCGGCAGGTCGTTCATCGAGTCGCTGTAGAAGTAGCTGTCGTCCAGGCTGTAGCCGTTTTCCAGCAACCAGCGGTTCAGACGCGTCACTTTGCCTTCACGGAAGCAGGGTATATCGGTACTGCGCCCGCTGAAACGGCCGTCGAGCATTTCGCATTCGGTCGCCAGCAGGGTCTGTACGCCCAGGCGCTTGGCGATCGGGCCGGTGATGAAACGGTTGGTGGCGGTGATGATCACCAGTTTGTCGCCGGCATCCTGGTGCTTTTTCAGCAGGGCCAGGGCCTTGGGCAGGATGATCGGCTCGACGCAGTCGCGCATGAAGTCGCGATGCCATTCGTCGAGTTGCGCCATTTCCGTGGTCGCGAGGATTTCCAGGCTGAAGTTCAGGTAGGCGTTCAGGTCCAGCTTGCCGGCCAGATAGTCCTGATAGAAGGCGTCGTTGCGGTTCTGGTACTCGACCGGGTCGAGAATGCCGCGTTCGCACAGGTAGTCACCCCAGGCGTGGTCGCTGTCGCCACCAAGGAGCGTGTTGTCCAGATCGAATAAAGCCAGGCGCATTTAAGTCACTCGCATAACATCTGAAAAGTCCCACAGAATACGGACTTTTCACATCGGTGCACATAAGGTAAACAGGCGCGTTGCTGGCCTTGTGACCTTTGTGGAACAATGCCGTGACATGCGTTTGCGAGGTTGCTGCCGTGATCGACCCCGATGGTTTTCGCCCCAATGTCGGGATCATTCTGACGAATGATCTTGGGCAGGTGCTATGGGCTCGACGGATCAACCAGGATGCCTGGCAGTTTCCCCAGGGAGGTATCAACCCCGAGGAAACGCCGGAAGATGCCCTGTACCGCGAGCTGAACGAAGAAGTGGGGCTGGAGCGAGATGATGTTGAAATTCTTGCCTGCACCCGCGGCTGGTTGCGTTATCGTTTACCCCAACGCCTGGTCCGTACCCACAGCCAACCGCTGTGCATCGGCCAGAAACAGAAATGGTTCCTGCTGCGCCTGGTCTCCAACGAGCAACGGGTGCGGATGGACTTGACCGGTAAACCGGAGTTCGACGGCTGGCGCTGGGTCAGCTATTGGTATCCGCTGGGCCAGGTGGTGACATTCAAGCGCGAGGTTTACCGCCGCGCTCTCAAAGAGCTTGCCCCGCGCCTGCTGGCGCGCGACTGACGACGGAGTTCGACCCCGAGCCATGCTCAATACGCTGCGCAAGATCGTCCAGGAAGTTAACTCCGCCAAGGATCTCAAGACGGCGTTGGGGATCATTGTGTTGCGCGTAAAAGAGGCCATGGGCAGTCAGGTCTGCTCCGTCTACCTGCTCGACCCCGAGACCAACCGCTTCGTGCTGATGGCCACCGAGGGCCTGAACAAGCGCTCGATCGGCAAGGTCAGCATGGCCCCCAACGAGGGCCTGGTGGGCCTGGTCGGCACGCGCGAAGAGCCGCTGAACCTGGAAAACGCCGCCGACCACCCGCGTTATCGCTACTTTGCTGAAACCGGCGAGGAGCGCTTTGCTTCCTTTCTCGGTGCGCCGATCATCCACCACCGTCGCGTGGTCGGGGTGTTGGTCATCCAGCAAAAGGAGCGGCGCCAGTTCGACGAGGGCGAAGAAGCCTTCCTGGTGACCATGAGCGCGCAGCTGGCCGGGGTTATCGCCCATGCCGAGGCCACCGGTTCGATCCGTGGCCTGGGCCGTCAGGGCAAGGGTATCCAGGAGGCCAAGTTCGTCGGTGTGCCCGGTTCACCCGGCGCTGCGGTGGGCAAGGCGGTGGTCATGTTGCCACCGGCCGACCTCGATGTGGTGCCGGACAAGACCGTTGATGACATCGACGCCGAACTGAAACTGTTCAACAACGCCCTGGAAGGGGTGCGCGAAGACATGCGCAACCTCTCCGCCAAACTCGCCACCCAGTTGCGCCCGGAAGAGCGCGCGCTGTTCGACGTCTACCTGATGATGCTCGAAGACGCGGCCCTGGGCGGTGAAGTGGTGCAGGTGATCAAGACCGGCCAATGGGCCCAGGGCGCGCTGCGCCAGGTGGTCGGCGAGCACGTCAATCGCTTCGAACTGATGGACGACGCCTACCTGCGCGAGAGGGCTTCGGACGTGAAGGATCTGGGCCGGCGACTGCTGGCCTACCTGCAGGAGGCCCGTCAGCTGTCGTTGGTCTATCCCGACAACACCATTCTCATCAGCGAAGAACTCACCCCGGCGATGCTCGGCGAAGTGCCGGAAGGCAAGCTCGTCGGCCTGGTCTCGGTACTGGGCTCGGGCAACTCCCACGTTGCCATCCTGGCCCGGGCCATGGGCATTCCGACCGTCATGGGCCTGGTCGACCTGCCGTATTCCAAGGTCGACGGCATCGACATGATCGTCGATGGCTACAAGGGCGAGGTCTACACCAACCCCAGCGAAGTGCTGCGCAAGCAGTACGCCGAAGTCGTCGAAGAAGAACGCCAGCTGGCCCAGGGCCTTGACGCCCTGCGCGAACTGCCTTGCGTGACCCTCGATGGCCACCGCATGCCGCTGTGGGTCAACACCGGGCTGCTTGCCGATGTCGCTCGCGCCCAGCAGCGTGGCGCCGAAGGCGTCGGCCTGTACCGCACCGAAGTGCCGTTCATGATCAACCAGCGCTTCCCCAGTGAGAAGGAGCAGCTGGCGATCTATCGCGAGCAACTGGCGGCCTTCCACCCGCTGCCGGTGACCATGCGCAGCCTGGATATCGGCGGCGACAAGGCGCTGTCGTACTTCCCGATCAAGGAAGACAACCCGTTCCTCGGCTGGCGCGGTATTCGCGTCACCCTCGACCACCCGGAAATCTTCCTGGTGCAGACCCGCGCCATGCTCAAGGCCAGTGAAGGCCTGAACAACCTGCGCATTCTGCTGCCGATGATTTCCGGTATTCACGAACTCGAAGAAGCCCTGCACCTGATCCACCGGGCCTGGGGCGAAGTGCGCGACGAAGGCACCGACGTGCCGATGCCGCCGGTGGGGGTGATGATCGAAATCCCTGCGGCGGTGTACCAGACCCGCGAGCTGGCGCGCCAGGTGGACTTCCTCTCGGTCGGCTCAAACGACCTGACCCAGTATTTGCTGGCGGTCGACCGCAACAACCCGCGCGTCGCCGACCTCTATGACTACCTGCACCCGGCGGTGCTCCAGGCCCTGCAGAACGTGGTGCGCGATGCCCACGCCGAAGGTAAGCCGGTGAGCATCTGCGGCGAGATGGCCGGTGACCCGGCGGCGGCGGTGCTGCTGATGGCCATGGGTTTCGACAGCCTGTCGATGAACGCTACCAACCTGCCCAAGGTGAAGTGGATGTTGCGTCAGGTCAGCATGAGCAAGTCCAAGGAACTGCTGGCCCAGGCCATGGGCATCGACAACCCGCAAGTTATCCACAGCTCGCTGCAGCTGGCCCTGAAGAACCTGGGCCTGGCGCGGATGATCGGGCCAGGAGTGGGCAAGCCTTTGTGAGGTTTGGGGGCTGCTTTGCAGCCCATCGCTGGCTTGCCAGCGATAGCGTCAGACCTGCAAACACACCTCCCCCAGATGCCCGCCAAGCGGCCCAAAACTGCGCTCCACTAAATGTCGCCGGCCATCGGCCTCGACAATCAGCACGGTACTGGCCCGGGTCCCGTAGTTCTGGCTGGCAATAAACACGCTCGACAATAACCGCTCGGTACCCAGGCCGACGCCGGTCTCTGGCAGCTCGCTGTCTGCCGCCGGCAGGTTATCCCCAAGTAAGTCCAGCAAGCGCTGCGGCTGTGGATCGGCCAGTTGCAATTGCAAGCCCGCACGCGCCTTGACCAGCTTTGGCCAGGGCGTATCCAGGCCGGCGTTGGACAACCCGTAAACCCCGGCGCCCAGCAGCTGCGGCGTGGCTTGCCGGGCATTCAGGTAACCCAGTTGCGTGCTGTCGGCGACCAGCAGGTTGAACCCCGAATATTGCTGGCTGCGGCTGGCCACCTGATCCAGGTAAGCCTCAACCCCAAGCTCCCCGCGCAAAAACGCCGCCACCAGCTCGCCGCGCGAGCGCGTGCCCTGGGGTTGCTGCGGGTCGCGGATATTGGTCAGCGCGGCAAAGCGGCCGTTGGGGCCGACCCCCAGCCAGGTGCCGCCGGCTTCCAGGTCGCGCCCGGCGTAAACCCCGGGCGCATCTTCCCAGGCCCCCAGTACGCGGCTGGGGCGGGCGTAGAACTCATCACGGTTGGCCGCGACGATCAGCGGCTGGGCATGCCCAGGCCGCCAGGCAAAGACGATCAGACACATAGGTGGACCTCTGTGTTTTTGCCCACTCTACCGATAGCGTCCGACGCGATCCATCGACTTAATGTGTCTTCACTAGAGCCGCAGGCCTACCTTCCGTTACCATGCCGGACTGAATTTACGGGGGCGACAATGGAATTCGTGCTCTATCTGGCGCTGGGCGCCTGCGCAGGCGTGCTGGCCGGGCTGTTTGGGGTTGGTGGCGGCATTATCATCGTGCCGGTGCTGGTGTTCAGTTTCACCCTGCAAGGCTTCGACGCGTCGGTGCTGACCCACCTGGCGGTGGGCACCTCGCTGGCGACCATTGTCTTCACCTCGGTCAATGCCATCCGCGAGCACCACCGCAAGGGCGCGGTGCAGTGGCCGATCTTTGTCTGGATGACCCTGGGGATCCTGGTCGGTGCGGGTATCGGTGCCAAGACCGCCTCGGCCATTCAGGGGCCAATGCTGCAAAAGATCATCGGCGTGTTCGCTCTGGTGATCGCCGCGCAGATGGCCCTCGACCTCAAACCCAAGGCCAGCCGCGGCATCCCTGGCAAGCCCGGGCTGACCCTCGCCGGCAGCGTGATCGGCTGGGCCTCGGCGATCTTCGGCATTGGCGGCGGTTCGTTGACCGTGCCGTTCCTGACCTGGCGCAGCCTGCCGATGCAGCAGGCGGTGGCAACCTCGTCGGCCTGCGGCTTTCCGATTGCGGTGGCCAGCGCCCTGAGTTTCATCTGGCTCGGCTGGCACGACCCGCACCTGCCCGCCCATAGCCTGGGTTTTGTGTACCTGCCGGCGTTGCTGGGGATTGCCCTGACCAGCATGTTTTTCGCCCGCTTCGGCGCGCGCCTGGCACATAAACTGTCGCCACGCCTGCTCAAGCGGCTGTTCGCCGCGCTGCTGTTTTGCGTCGGCCTTAGCTTTTTGCTTTAACGAGAGGAGTCACCATGCTGCCTTATCCGCAGATAGATCCAGTAGCCCTTGACCTGAAATGGATCAAAATCCATTGGTACGGTCTGATGTACCTGGTCGGCATCGGCGGCGCCTGGCTGCTGGCCTCGCGTCGCCTGAACCGCTTCGACCCGACCTGGAGCCGCGAAAAACTCTCGGACCTGGTGTTCTGGCTGTCCATGGGCGTAATTGTCGGCGGGCGGTTGGGCTACGTGCTGTTTTATGACCTGCACGCCTACCTGGCCAACCCGACCTTGATTCTCGAAGTGTGGAAGGGCGGCATGTCGTTCCACGGCGGCTTTATCGGCGTGATGCTCGCCGCCTTGTGGTTCGGCAAGCGCAACAACAAGTCGTTCTTCGAGTTGATGGACTTCGTTGCGCCACTGGTACCGATCGGCCTTGGTGCGGGGCGTATCGGCAACTTCATCAACGCCGAGTTGTGGGGCAAGGCCACTGATGTGCCGTGGGCGATGGTCTTCCCGCCGTTCAGCGACCCGGCGCAGTTGCCGCGTCACCCGTCGCAGCTGTACCAGTTCGCCCTGGAAGGTGTGGCATTATTCCTGATCCTTTGGCTGTACTCGCGCAAACCGCGCCCGACCATGGCCGTTTCCGGCATGTTCGCGCTGTTCTACGGTATTTTCCGTTTCATCGTAGAGTTCGTGCGGGTACCCGATGCCCAGCTTGGCTACATCGCCTTCGGCTGGTTGACCATGGGTCAGTTGCTCTGCGTGCCGATGATTGTCGGTGGCATCTTCCTGATCTGGTGGGCCTACAACCGCAAACCCACGGTCAAGGCCGCCGTTTGAATTTCCACGGCAGGGCGATCCCCTGCCGTCTTTGCTACAGGTAAGCCATGAAACAGTATCTAGATCTGGTCCGCGACGTCATCGAAAACGGCACCCTCCAAGGTAACCGTACCGGTATCCGCACCATCAGCCTGCCTGGCGCCATGCTGCGCTTCGACCTGCAGAAGGGCTTCCCGGCCATCACCACCCGCAAGCTGGCGTTCAAGTCGGCCATCGGCGAGATGGTCGGCTTCCTGCGTGGCGTGAAGAACGCCGGCGAGTTCCGTGAGCTGGGCTGCAAGGTCTGGGACCAGAACGCCAACGAAAACGCCCAGTGGCTGGCCAACCCGTTTCGCCAGGGCCATGACGACCTTGGCGAGATCTACGGCGTGCAATGGCGCCAGTGGCCGGCCTACAAGCGCATCCCGCTGAGCAACCCGGCGGCCATCGAACTGGCCAAGAGCCAGGGCTTCCAGCAGATCGCCCAGGCCGAGGAAGACGGCGAAGCCTTCGTGGTGCTGTACAAGGCCATCGACCAGATCCGCCAGTGCATCGACACCATCCACAACGACCCGGGCAGCCGGCGCATCCTGTTCCACGGCTGGAACTGCGCCCAGCTCGACGAAATGGCCCTGCCGCCGTGCCACCTGCTGTACCAGTTCCACCCGAATGTCGAGACCAGGGAAATTTCCCTGACCCTCTACATCCGCTCCAACGACCTGGGCCTGGGCACGCCGTTCAACCTCACCGAAGGCGCCGCACTGCTGTCGCTGATGGGCCGCCTGACCGGCTACACGCCGCGTTGGTTCACCTATTTCATCGGTGATGCGCATGTCTACGAAAACCACCTGGACATGCTGGGCGAACAGCTCAAGCGCGAGCCGCTGGCTGCGCCGAAGCTGGTGATCAGTGATCGCGTGCCGGAATTCGCCAAGACTGGCGTGTACGAGCCAGAGTGGCTAGAGAAGATCGAACCGAGCGACTTCAGCCTCGAAGGCTACGAGCACCACGCGCCAATGACGGCGCCGATGGCGGTCTGATCCTGTAGGAGCGGGCTTGACCCGCGATGCGGTCTGTCAGTCACATCGCATCGCGGGGCAAGTCGGGTCGCCGCACCGCCGCTCCTACAGGTACCTTAATCAGTGCCCGTGGCTTCTGCCCACATGTGAATGCTCCGCCTCTGGCGCCGTTACTGCGCCATTGACCTCAAGATGCTGCAGGATCGAGCACTGGACCTCCTTGGGATGGCAGTGCTGACGCAGTTCCAGCAGTTGCGCCTGCAGTGCCTGCAGTCCATCGATGCGCGCCTTGACGTGCTGGATGTGCTCGTCGATCAACGCATTGACGCTTTCGCACTGGTCATCCGGGCTGTCGCGCAGGTGCAGCAGGCTGCGGATTTCTTCCAGGGTCATGTCGAGGGTGCGGCAGTTGCGGATGAAGGTCAGGCGCTCGACGTGGGCCTGGGTGTACATCCGGTAGTTGCCTTCGCTGCGCGCCGGCTCCGGCAGCAGGTTTTCCCGCTCGTAGTAACGGATGGTTTCCACCGCGCAATCGGTGGCCTTGGCCAGTTCTCCGATCTTCATCTGCAAATACCTCGACAAGTGGCTTGACCCTATAGTGGCTACAGGGTGTTCACTTGGCAACAGGACATTTAAGGATGAACCCATGAATCAGCCTGTCAGCCACACCCCCGGTAAAGCTCCTCACGATCATGACCACAGCCATGATCACGCCAGGCATGAACATGCCGAGCACGCCCACAGCTGCTGTTCCCACGACGCCGCACCGGCGCTGGTGCAACTGAGCGAGGCGAGCAGCGCCGGTGCGCGCCTGAGCCGCTTTCGCATCGAGGCCATGGATTGCCCGACCGAACAGACCCTGATCCAGAACAAACTGGGCAAGCTGGCCGGGGTCGAGCAGCTGGAATTCAACCTGATCAACCGCATCCTCGGCGTGCGCCACACCCATGCCGACACTGTCGCCATCGAGCAGGCGGTCGCCTCGTTGGGTATGCAGGCCGACCCGTTGAGCGAGGCCAGCGAAGAAGCTGGCGCTGCGCCTGCGCCGGTGAAAAAACACTGGTGGCCGCTGGCGTTGGCCGGTGTTGCGGCACTGGGCGCCGAAGCAATCCACTTTGCCGAGCTAGCGCCGTCCTGGGTAGTGGCCCTGGTCGCCCTGGTGTCGATCCTCAGTTGCGGTCTGGGCACCTACAAAAAGGGCTGGATCGCCCTGAAGAACGGCAACCTCAACATCAACGCACTGATGAGCATCGCCGTGACCGGCGCGGTGCTGATCGGCCAGTGGCCGGAAGCGGCCATGGTCATGTTCCTCTTCACCGTCGCCGAGCTTATCGAAGCGCGCTCGCTGGACCGCGCGCGCAACGCCATCGGCGGTCTGATGCAGTTGAGCCCGGACCTTGCCACCGTGCAGCAAGCCGATGGCCAGTGGCGTGAGCTGGACGTCAAGCAGGTCGCCCTCGGTGATCTGGTGCGCGTGCGTCCCGGCGAACGCATCGGCCTGGACGGCGAGGTGGTCAGCGGCCAGTCGAGCATCGACCAGGCACCGATCACCGGCGAGAGCCTGCCGGTAGAGAAGGGCCCCGGTGACAAAGTGTTCGCCGGCACCATCAACCAGGCCGGGGCGTTGGAGTACCGGGTGACGGCAGCGGCCGGGCAATCGACCCTGGCGCGGATCATCAAGGCCGTGGAAGAAGCCCAGGGCGCGCGGGCGCCGACCCAGCGCTTCGTCGACCAGTTCTCGCGCATCTACACCCCGGCGGTGTTTGCCTTCGCACTGGCGGTGGCGGTGATTCCGCCGCTGTTCATGGCTGGCGCCTGGTTCGACTGGATCTACCGCGCGCTGGTGTTGCTGGTGGTGGCCTGCCCCTGTGCCTTGGTGATTTCCACCCCGGTGACTATCGTCAGCGGCCTGGCCGCGGCGGCGCGCAAAGGCATCCTGGTCAAGGGCGGGGTGTACCTGGAGGGCGGGCGCAAACTCGACTTCCTGGCCCTGGACAAAACCGGCACCATCACCCATGGCAAGCCGGTGCAAACCGACCATGAAGTGCTCGAACCGCTGTTCGAAGGCCGCGCCCAGGCGCTGGCGGCAAGCCTTGCCGATCGTTCCGACCACCCGGTATCGCGCGCCATTGCCGTGTTCGCCACTGAGCAGCAACTGCCCCTGAGCGAGGTCACGGCCTTTGAAGCCCTGGCAGGTCGCGGTGTGCGTGGCGAGATCGACGGTGAGCTGTATCACCTCGGTAACCATCGCCTGGTCGAGGAGCTGGGCCTGTGCTCGGCACAGCTCGAAGCCCGGCTCGATACCCTGGAGCGGCAGGGCAAGACCGTCGTGCTGCTGCTCGACAAGTCCGGCCCGCTGGCGCTGTTCGCCGTCGCCGACACGGTCAAGGACAGCAGCCGCGAGGCAATTGCCGAGCTGCATGAGCTGGGTATCAAGACTGTCATGCTGACCGGCGACAATCCGCACACGGCCCAGGCGATTGCCGCCCAGGTCGGGATCGACCAGGCCCATGGCAACCTGCTGCCGGCCGACAAGCTCAAGACCATCGAGGACCTGTACGCCCAGGGCCATCGGGTCGGCATGGTCGGCGACGGTATCAACGATGCGCCGGCACTGGCCCGCGCCGAGATCGGCTTTGCCATGGCCGCGGCCGGTACCGACACCGCCATCGAGACCGCCGACGTGGCATTGATGGATGATGACTTGCGCAAAATCCCGGCCTTCGTCAGGCTCTCGCGCCAGAGTGCGGCGATCCTGACTCAGAACATTGTTCTGGCGCTGGGGATCAAGGCGATCTTCCTGGCGGTCACCTTCGCCGGCATGGCAACCATGTGGATGGCGGTGTTTGCCGACATGGGCGTGAGTTTGCTGGTGGTCTTCAACGGCCTGCGCCTGCTGCGTAAATAGAGGATCTATGTTGAGTTCCGAGTTGAAAGCCTTCTACATGGTTGCCCGCCTGGGCAGCATTACCCTGGCGGCGAAGAAACTCGGGCTCAGCCAACCGACGGTAACCACGCAGATCCGCAACCTCGAAAGCCAGTACGCGGTGGAGCTGTTCTACCGTGGCGGTCGCCGCCTGACCCTCAGTGACGACGGCACGCGGCTGCTGCCGATGGTCAAGGCGCTGCTGCAGCAGGAGGCCGATATCGAGTTCTTCCTGCGCAACAGTGGCCAGGGTCAGGGCAGTTTGCGTATCGCTGCCACGGCGCCGTACTACATCCTCGACCTGGTGAAGATCTTCCGCGAGCGCTTGCCGCAGGTGGAGGTGTCGGTGGAGATCGGCAACTCCCAGCAGGTGCTGGAATTGCTCGAGGACTACCGGGTCGATCTGGCCGCCTCATCGCAACTGGTCGAGGATGCACGGCTGGTGCGGCGGGTGCTGGGTACCGATCCGCTGGTAGTGGCGGTGCATCGCAACCATGTGCTGGCCAGCCGCGAATCGCTGCCGCTGTCGGCGCTGGCCGGGCATTGCCTGCTGGTGCGTGAGCAGGGCTCGACCACGCGCAAGCTGACCGAGCAGATGCTTGAAGCGGCGGGGGTGAAGGTCGGCTCGCTGCTGGAGATCGGCAGTCGCGAGTCGATTCGCGAGGCGGTGCTGCGCAATATCGGCATCAGCATCATTGCCCGCCATGAAGTGCCGCATAACCCCGAGCTGCGGGTGCTGAGCCTGGAGGGCGCGCCGCTGATGCATGAGTATCTGTATTGCTTGAAGGAGCGGCGCCAGGCGCGGTTGCCGGCGGCGTTTCTGGGGTTGGCTCAGGAAGTGGCGGCGGTCGAGGTGTAGGAGCGGGATTTGCATCACACCAAAATCTGCCTATACCACTATCGGCAACTTTTGCCTCTGCGCCACAGAACCTTCGCATTGCCCGCCTAGCATGGCCCTCATTCGTTCGATGAGGTCCTGCCATGAACACTCCGGTCGCAAACCCTGGCGCACAGATGAAAGTGCGCGGTATCCACAAGCGCTTCGGCGCCTTTACCGCCCTGCACGATGTTTCCCTCGACGTCGCCGCCGGTGAGCTGGTGTGCCTGCTGGGCCCCTCCGGTTGTGGCAAGACCACCCTGCTGCGCTGCATCGCCGGCCTCGAGCGCCAGGATCGCGGCACCCTGTACATCGGCGACCGTGATATCTCCGAGCTACCGCCCCAGGCCCGCGACTACGGCATTCTGTTCCAGTCCTATGCGCTGTTCCCCAACCTGACCGTCGAAGCCAATATCGCTTACGGCCTGGCCGGCAGCGGTCGTGACGAAGTGCGTCAGCGGGTGGCGCAGATGCTTGAGCTGGTGGGCCTGAGCGGCAGCGAGAAGAAGTACCCCGGCCAGCTTTCCGGCGGCCAGCAACAGCGCGTGGCCCTGGCTCGAGCCCTGGCCCCGGCACCGTCGTTGCTGCTGCTCGACGAGCCGATGTCGGCCCTCGACGCCCGGGTGCGCGAACACCTGTGCAGCGAATTGCGCCAACTGCAACGCCAGCTCGGCATCACCACCCTGATGGTCACCCACAACCAGGACGAAGCCATGTTGATGGCCGACCGTATCGCGGTGATGAACAACGGCCAGGTCGAGCAGTACGCCACCCCGCAGGAAATCTACGACAAGCCGGCCACGCCGTTCGTTGCCGAGTTCGTTGGCCAGGGTAACTGGCTGCCGTTCCAGCGCCACAGCGACAGCCATGCCCAGGTCGGTGCGCTGAACATGCGCCTGGCCGATGGCGCCAGCCAGGCCCGCAGCGGTCGGCTGTTCTGCCGCCCGGAAGCGATCAGCGTCAACCCGCCGGTGCATGAAGAGAACCTGTTCCCGGCGCGGGTGCGCGAGATCACCTTCCTCGGCAATCGCTGCCGCATGAGTTTCGAATTCAATGAATTGCCAGGCCATGCCCTGCTTGCCGAAGTCGCCCCCGAGTCGATGCCGCGCCTGGGCTCCCAGGACATCTGGGTCGCCTTGCCGCCGCGCAGCCTGCAGGTGTTTGCCTGAGATGGCCGCGCCAATCGCCATGCCGATCGCGCACGCGAAGGCAACCCGGCGCGCCGGTGTTTCGCTGGGTGATCGACTGTTCGTGGTCGGCGGCAAATGGTTGCTGCTGCTTTTGCTCACCGTCGCGGTATTGATGCCGCTGCTGGCGATCTTCTGGCGCGGTTTCAGCAGCGATGCCGGCCAGGGCGGCGGCCTGGTCGCTGCTCGCGAACTGTTTGCCAGCGCCAACTTTCACTGGCTGCTGGGCAATAGCCTGAAGGTCTCGCTCAGCGTTGCGGCCATTGTGGTGCCGCTGGCCTACCTGTTCGCCTACGCTCTGCAGCGTACACTGATTCCGGCCAAGGGCCTGTGGCGCGGCATTTCGCTGCTGCCATTGCTGGCGCCGTCGATGCTCCCGGCCATTGCCCTGGTCTATCTGTTCGGCAACCAGGGGCTGCTGCGCGGGCTGCTCAGCGACAATATCTACGGCTTCTGGGGCATTGTCCTCGGCGAGGCGATCTACACCTTCCCGCATGCGCTGATGATCCTGCTGTCGGCGCTGTCGCTGGCCGATGCGCGCTTGTTCGACGCCGCCTCGAGCATGGGCGCCGGGCCTTGGCGGGCGTTTCACAGCATCACCTGGCCAGCCACCCGGCAGGCGGTGTTCGCCGCCTTCTGCCTGGTGTTCACCCTGACCATCACCGACTTCGGTGTGCCGGTGGTAGTCGGTGGCGACTACCAGGTGCTGGCGCTGGAAGCCTACAAGGCCGTGGTCGGCCAGCAGCAGTTCGGCCGTGGTGCCTTGATCGGTATGGTCCTGCTGGTGCCGGCGCTGCTCAGCTTTGCCGTCGATGCCTGGCTGCGCCGCCGTCAGGGCGATTCGATGAGTGGCCGGGCGCAGGTGTTCCAGCCACAGCCGTCGCGGCGTCGCGATGCCTGCTTCATGGCCGTGGTCATCCTGATTTGCGCGGTGCTGTTGCTGGTGGTGGGCATGGCGGTGTACTCATCGCTGGTCAAGTTCTGGCCTTACAACCTGTCGCTGTCGCTCAAGCACTACCAGTTCGACGAAACCGCCGGTGGCGGCTGGCTGGCCTACCGCAACAGCCTGACCATGGCCCTGGGCACGGCGCTGATCGGTAGCGCGGTGATTTTCACCGGCGCCTACCTGATGGAAAAAACCAAGGGCCAGCGCAGCTTGAACCTGCTGCTGCGCCTGCTCAGCTTCGTGCCGATGGCGGTGCCGGGCCTGGTGCTGGGCCTTGGCTACGTGTTCTTCTTCAACCTCAGCAGCAACCCGCTGCATGTGTTCTACGGCAGCATGGCGCTGCTGGTGGTGTGCACCATTGCTCACTACCTGACCACCGCCAACATGACCGCGACCACTGCCCTGCGCCAGCTCGATGGCGAGTTCGAGGCTGCCGCGCTGTCGCTCAAGGCACCGCTGTACCGGCACTTCATGCGGGTCACCGTGCCGATCTGCCTGCCGGCATTGCTCGACATCATTCGCTACCTGTTCGTCTCGGCGATGACCACGGTGTCGGCGGCGATCTTCCTCTACAGCCCCGACACCATCCTTGCCGCGGTCGCCGTGCTGAACATGGATGATGCCGGCAACGTCGGCGGCGCCGCAGCGATGTCGACCCTGATCCTGATTACCAGCGCCACCGTTTCGCTGCTCCTGGCCTGGGCCTCGCGCGGCCTGTTGCAACGCTCCCAAGCCTGGCGCCAGCGCGCGCCGGGTCACTGATTGCCTCTCCCAACCTGTACTGTTCAAAGGAACCGCATCATGTTCAAGCCACTTGCTCTTGCCGCTGCCGTCCTCACTGCATTCAGCGTGCAGGCCTTTGCCGCCGATACCCAACTGACGGTGTACACCGCGCTCGAAGCCGAACAGCTCAAGAGTTACAAGCAGGCCTTCGAAAAGGCCAACCCGGACATCGAAATCAAGTGGGTGCGTGATTCCACCGGCATCATCACTGCCAAGCTGCTGGCCGAAAAAGACCGCCCGCAAGCCGATGCCGTGTGGGGCCTGGCGGCATCGAGCCTGGCAATCCTCGACCAGCAGGGCATGCTGCAAAGCTATGCACCGAAAGACCTCGGCAAGATCGGCGCCAACTACCGCGATGCCGCCAATCCGCCGGCCTGGGTGGGCATGGACGTCTGGGCCGCGACCATCTGCTTCAACACCGTCGAGGCCGAGAAGCAGGGCCTGAGCAAGCCGCTGAGCTGGCAGGACCTGACCAAGCCTGAGTACAAGGGCAAGATCGTCATGCCTAACCCGGCGTCTTCCGGCACCGGTTTCCTCGATGTCAGCGCCTGGTTGCAGACCTTCGGCGAGAAGCAGGGCTGGGCGTACATGGACGGGCTGCACCAGAACATCGGCCAGTATGTTCACTCTGGCTCCAAGCCGTGCAAGCTGGCTGCTGCTGGCGAATTCCCGATCGGCATCTCGTTCGAATACCCAGCCGTGCAGCTCAAGCGCCAGGGTGCGCCGCTGGACATCGTCCTGCCGAAGGAAGGCCTGGGCTGGGAGATCGAAGCCACCGCGGTGATCAAGGGCAGCCAGCATGAAGACGCGGCCAAGCGCCTGGCCGACTTCTCGGCGAGCCCGGCGGCCATGGAGCTGTACAAGGAAAACTTCGCCGTCCTGGCCCAGCCGGGCATCGCCAAGCCGCAGACCGAACTGCCGGCCGACTACGAACAGCGCCTGATCAAGAACGACTTCGCCTGGGCTTCGAAGAACCGCGACAACATCCTCGCCGAATGGCGCAAGCGCTATGACGGCAAGTCGGAGAAGGTCGCGCAGCAGTAACCGCATCGCGGGGCAAGCCCGCTCCTACTGTAGGAGCGGGCTTGCCCCGCGATAGCATTCTTCAAGGAACCTCAGATGACCGATCTACTCATCGTCGGCGCCGGCATCCTCGGCCTGTCCCATGCCTACGCCGCTGCCCGGCGTGGGCTCAAAGTGCGGGTCTTCGAGCGCAGCGCGACGCCCCTGGGCGCTTCGGTGCGCAACTTCGGCCAGGCCCTGGTAACCGGCCAGCCACCCGGCCAGATGCTCGAACTGGCCAAGGCCAGCAGTGGTATCTGGAAGCACTGGGCGCAGCAGGCCGGCTTCGAGCTCAAGGCCAATGGCTCGCTGTTGTTTGCCCGCACTGCGCTGGAGCTGGAACTGCTCGAAGCCTTCTGTGCCGAGCGCGCGCCACAACATGATTACCAGGTGGAACTGCTCAGCGGCGCCGCCTTGAACGACCTGTACGGCGGCCAGTTCCGCCACCACCGCGCGGCCTTGCGTGGCTTGCAAGACCAGCAGTTGTATTCCCGCGAAGCGCTGCCGAGCCTGATCCGCTTCTTGCAGCAGGAACTGGATGTAGCGTTTCACTTTTCAACCTTGGTACGTGCTATCGAACCTGGTCGCGTATCGACCACGGCGGGGGACTTCAGCGCCAGACAGATCGTGGTCTGCTCCGGCCACGACTACCAGACCCTGCTCGCCGAACCCATCGCCGCCCTGCAACCGCAGGTTTGCCGTCTGCAGATGCTGCGCGCCCGGCCGCGCTTCAAGCTCGACCTGCAGCACGCCTTGCTGACCGGCCTGAGCTGTGTGCACTACGGCGCCTTCGCCGACCTGCCGCAGGCCCAGGTGCTGAAAGCGCAACTGCAGGCCAACAGCCCGCACCTGCTGGAGCATGGCATCCACCTGCTGATCAGCCCGACGCCCCATGGCGAGCTGATCATCGGCGACTCCCATGCCTATGGCAGCGATGCTTCACCGTTCAACGCCGAGCAGGTCGACAACTGGATGATCGAGCTGGCCGAGCAGACCCTGGGCGGGCGCATCGAGGTGGCCGAACGCTGGCAGGGCGTCTATGGTTCAGGCGGGCCGGGGCCGTTTTCCTTGCTGCAGGTGGCGCCGGGTATCAGTGCTGCGCTGATGCACAGCGGCGTCGGCATGAGCGTCGGCCCGGCCCTGGCCGAGCAACATATCGCCCGTTTGCTGGAGGAGAGTGACTGATCATGGTTAGTGCCGAACAGATTGTCAGCGAGGTCTTCGCCTTGTATCAGCAGCATGGCAATGAGGACTACATCGGCGAGCCGGTTTCGCAGCTCGAGCATATGTCCCAGGCGGCGCAGCTGGCGTTGGCCGAGGGCTATGACGACGAGGTGGTACTGGCGGCGTTCTTCCATGACATCGGCCATATCTGTGGCAGCGCCGAAGGCGACATGGGCGGCTATGGCGTGGTCAGCCATGAGCGTGTTGGCGCCAACTACCTGCGCCGCTGCGGCTTCAGCGAGCGTTTGGCCAGGCTGGTGGAGTACCACGTCGAGGCCAAGCGCTACCTGACCTTGCGCCAGCCGGGTTATTACCAACGCCTGAGTGAGGCCAGCCGGCGCACTCTGGAGTACCAGGGCGGGGTGATGAGCGAGGCCGAGGCCGATGCCTTCGAGCAAGACCCACTGTGTGCGGTGAGCCTGCGCATGCGCCAGTGGGATGAGCTGGCCAAGGAGATGGATGTGCCGGTGATTGACCTGCAACTGCTCAAGGGCAAGGCGCTAAAGCTCCTGCACTAGCGCATCTATCTGCTCCTGGCGCTCGGCCTGATTCACTTTCGCCCCGGGATTGAGCGACGACCACTGCGGATGCGCCCGGGCCTTGCCCAGCGCTTGCGGCAGCTTGCCTTCGCGCCAGGTCTGCTCTTGTGGCGCCGCCAGCTTGATCCGCTCCAGCGCCGCATGGCCACGGGCATCCAGGGCGTGAATCAGCTGATGCTGACGCAACGCCAGCAGGCGCAACACACTGTCGTCCACCGTCAACTCGCGCTGGCCCTTGAGTTTGCCGAGCAGGCGCGAGCCGTAGCTGCGGGCAGTCTGTAGTGCCCCGCCGGCTATCGCCCCGGCCAGCGCCGCGGCACCGAGGGTCAGGCCGCCGACCAGCAAATCGACCCCGGCCCCGGCCGCCGCACCGGCTGCCACGCCACTGCCCAGGCGTACACCGAGCAGCTTGAGGGTTTCCGGGTTGAACAGGTCATCGCCCCAGCGCCCGTCGAGCAAAGGCAGGTCGCTGCTGGCGGCGTCTTCCTTGCGAAACGCATAGAGCTTGAGCAGCGCTTCGACGCAGCGTTGCTCGCGCTGGCGCACATCGCGGCGCAGGGCTTCGATGGCCACGGCTTCGGCGCCAGGCTCGGCGACCACACTGCGCCGGCAAGCGGCGCAGTCGAGCAGCAGGTCGGCGACCAGGCGCTTGGCGCTTTCACGCCGGGCCTGGCGCTGGGCCTGCTGATCGTCGATCAGGCGTTGCAGCGCTGGTCGTGAGTGCTCCAGCATCAACGCCAGGCTTTCGTACAGGCGGCGCTCGCCGTCTTCTGGCGGGGCGACGCTGTCGAAGCGCACCAGCGCATGCAGCCCCAGGCGCGCCAGGGCTTCGCGCCAGTCAGCTTCGCGATGGTCGCTACTGGCGACGAAGTTGAGCACCGGTAGCAACGGCCTGCCGCAGCCGGCCAGCACTTGCAGTTCGTCGCGGTACTTGGCCAACACCGGCTCGCGGGCATCGATCACATACAGGCCGGCATCGCTGGCCAGCAGTTGGCGCAGCACCTTGGCCTCCTGCTCGAAACGCTGGCGCGCCTCGCTACCCTGCAGAAAGCGCTCCAGCCGTGCCGGGCCATCGAGGCGTTCGCCCGGCCGTTCCAGGCGCTCAAGGTAGTCGAGCAGGGCGATGGCGTCTTCCAGCCCCGGGGTGTCGTAGAGTTCGAGCAACGGCTCGCCGTCCACCGACAGGCGTGCGCCCTCGACATGACGGGTGGTGCTCGGCCGATGCGAGACCTCGCCGAAGCCGACATCGCGGGTCAGGGTGCGCAGCAGCGAGGTCTTGCCAACGTTGGTGTGGCCGACCACGGCCAGTTTCAGCGGCTTAGTCATGGCCATGCTCCAGCCAGTTCAGCGGGGCGCTGTCGGCGTAGCTCAAACCCAGCTGTTCCAGGGCCTGATGCCAGTCGCCCAGGCGTTCAGCGTCCAGCGCCTGACCGGGCATTGCCTGCAGCAGCCAGATGCGCGTGGCCCCGGCATTGCGCGCAAGCTCGGCGAGTAGCGCCAGGCTGCCGCGGTCGGGCGAGCGGCGCGGGTCGCAGGCAATCGCCAGGCGCGCTGGCGGAAAACGGCTGAGCTGTTCCAGCAGTTTGTTGCGCGACTCGCGGCTATCGAGGATACCGGCGTTGCTCACCGTTGCCGGCAGGGTAGGTGGCCACGGGCGTTTGTCGTCCAGCTCCAGGCCGACCAGCAGGGCGCCTTCGCTGTGTTCTTCACCAACGCCACGCACGATCTGCGGCAAGGCATCAGGCGCGGCGTCGTTGACGCCCAGGCGTTCGCTGCTGGGCATCAGCACATCGCGCAGCTGGCTGTAGCCGGGCAGCTTGAGGTCCAGTTGCAGGCGTGCCCGGCCACTGCGCCAGCGCCACAGGCACAGGGCGGCAAGCAGCAGGCGCGGAACGATACCGTATACCAGCAGCACGCCGAGCAGCCAGCCGGCCCAGGCCTGGCGGGCCAGCTCAAGTGCCGGTTGCGTGTCGCCGCTGGCGCGGATCATGGCCACGTCCGGCACGCTGAAGCCGAGTAATGCGGGCAGGGCGCCAAGGGCCTGGGTCAGGGCGACGAAGGTGTCGGCGCCGAGAATGGTGGTTTCCCAGACGAAGCCGTAACGTCGGGTGGCCAGCAGCATCAGCAGCATCAACAGCGCAGCGCTCAAGGCCAGCAGCCACAGGCTGTGCACCAACAGGCCGAGCAGCCAGCGATTGAGTTTTTGTCGCTGCAGCATCACCAGCAGGGCGGGGGCCAGGTGTGCGGCCTGGGCATCGCGGGCGAATTTTTCGCTCAGCCACAGCCACAGGCGACCAAGGCTGGCGCCCTGTTCACCGGCCAGAAAAAAGCCCAGCAGCCAGCCCAGCAACAGCAGCAGGTTCAACCCGAGCAGGCTGCCCAGGGCCCAGAACACGTTGACCGGGCGCAGGCTGTCGCCGAGGGCGGCCAGGGCCAGGCCGGCGCCGCTGAGCACGGCCAGTACCACCAGGGCTGCCAGCGCCAGGCGAGCGCCTTGTTTCCAGTGTTGCAGGGCGCTGCGCATGCCGTCGCGTTCGGCCAGCCACAGGGCGCGGCTTTCGATGCGCGCCGGCAGGTCGCCGCCTGCCTGGCGGGCGCGGCGGTTGGCTTCCTGGTCTTCCAAGGGGCCTGCATGTTCTTCGCGCAGGCGCACGGCTTCGGTGAGCCAGCGTTTGTCCAGGTCAGTCAGTGCAGTCACACGGTCTTCCATTGATCAAGTCAGCCCAAAGCATAACCCAGGCATCGAAGATCGGGCTTTGCTATCCTCGCCGGCATGAAAACATCACTCCCCCTCAGCCTGATCGCGGCCCTCGCCGAGAACCGCGTGATCGGCATCGACAACAGCATGCCCTGGCACTTGCCGGGGGATTTCAAGTATTTCAAGGCCACCACCCTGGGCAAGCCGATCATCATGGGGCGCAAGACCTGGGATTCGCTGGGTCGCCCACTGCCGGGGCGCCTGAACCTGGTGGTCAGCCGCCAGCCGGGCTTGCAGCTCGAAGGTGCCGAAGTGTTCGCCTCGCTGGAGGCTGCCATTGAGCGTGCCGAGCAGTGGGCACTGGCGCAGGGCGTCGACGAGCTGATGCTGATCGGCGGCGCGCAGCTGTATACCCAGGCCATCGAGCGCGGCCTGGCGGATCGCCTGTACCTGACCCGGGTTGAGCTCAGCCCGCAAGGGGATGCGTGGTTTCCTGAGTTTGATCCGGCGCAGTGGAAGCTGGCGTCGACTCAGGCCAATCCGGCTGAGGGTGACAAGCCGGCGTATCACTTCGAGGTCTGGGAAAAGGCCTGAAATGCATCGCGGGGCAAGTTGTGGCCCCGCGATGAGGTCGTCAGGAGTGCGTCAGCTGCGCATGTTCCTGCGCATCCAGCACCGACTTGTCGGTCTGTTTGAGCATCTGGCTGGTAATCGCCCCGGCCGTCATTGAGCCGTTGACGTTCAGCGCCGTGCGGCCCATGTCGATCAGCGGCTCGACCGAGATCAGCAAGGCCACCAGCTCCACCGGCAAGCCCATGGCCGGCAATACGATCAGCGCCGCGAACGTCGCACCGCCGCCGACACCGGCAACACCTGCCGAGCTCAGGGTGACGATCGCCACCAGGGTGGCAATCCACAGCGGGTCAAACGGATCGATGCCCACCGCTGGCGCCACCATCACCGCCAACATTGCCGGGTACAGGCCGGCACAGCCGTTCTGGCCAATGGTTGCGCCAAATGACGCGGCAAAGCTTGCGATCGACTGCGGAATACCCAGGCGCAGGGTTTGCGCCTCGATGCTCAGCGGGATGCTGGCGGCGCTGGAGCGGCTGGTGAAGGCGAAGGTCAGTACCGGCCAGACCTTGCGGAAGAAGCGCAGCGGGTTGACGCCGCTCATCGCCAGCAGCACGCCGTGTACCACGAACATCAGGCCCAGGCCGATGTACGAGACCACCACGAAGCTGCCGAGCTTGAGGATGTCGTCGAGGTTCGAGCTGGCCACTACCTTGGTCATCAACGCCAGCACGCCGTAGGGGGTGAGCTTCATCACCAGGCGCACCAGGCGCATCACCCAGGCTTGCAGGGTGTCGATGGCGGCCAGGGCGCGGTTGCCCTTCTCGGCGTCATCCTTGAGCAACTGCAGGGCGGCCATGCCGAGGAACACGGCAAAGATCACCACGCTGATGATCGAGGTCGGCTTGGCCCGGGCCAGGTCGCCTACCGGGTTGCTGGGGATGAACGACAGCAGCAATTGCGGGATGTTCAGGTCGGTGACCTTGCCCACGTAGTCGCTCTGGATCGCCGCCATGCGCGCGGTTTCGGCGGTACCGGCCACCAGGCCTTCGGCGGTCAGGCCAAACAGGTTGGTCAGCACGATACCGATCAGCGCGGCGATGGCCGTGGTGAACAGCAGCGTGCCGATGGTCAGGAAGCTGATCTTGCCCAGCGACGAAGCATTGTGCAGGCGCGCCACGGCACTGAGGATCGAGGCGAAGATCAGCGGCATGACGATCATCTGCAGCAACTGCACGTAGCCGTTGCCGACCAGGTCGAGCCAACTGATGGTGGCCTTGAGGACCGGGTTGCCGGCGCCGTAAATGGCATGCAGGGCAGCGCCAAACAGCACGCCGAGGACCAGGCCGACCAGCACTTTCTTGGCCAGGCTCCAGTTGCCATGACGGGTTTGCGCCAGGCCTAGTAGCAAGGCCAGGAACGCCAGCAGATTGAGAGACAACGGCAGATTCATTGAAGCTCCAGGAAAAAAGGCGGGGCATCGCCTCTGTGTGCGATTGCGAACAGAAATGCTAACAGCATGAAAACCAACGAATTTATATCGAAATGGAATTTCGATAGTCGTTTTTGGAATAACGCCAGGTCGCAAACAGAATGCTCGTGGCCGCTCAGGGGCGTGTCGGTGTCGCTGTCGGGTCGGTGCGCATTGCAGGCTTTGCTAGCGTGGGCGGGCCACTTTTCTGGAGAAAAGCACATGACGTCTGCCCCGAAAATCCTCGCCGCCGGCCTCGCCCTGTTGCTTACCGGGCACAGCTGGGCCACCGAGCTCAAGCACTGGCCGGCCGAGGCTGCCAAGCAACTGGACAGCATGATCGCGGCCAATGCCAATAAGGGCAACTATGCGGTCTTCGACATGGACAACACCAGCTACCGCTTCGACCTCGAAGAATCGCTGCTGCCGTTCATGGAGAACAAGGGCCTGCTCAGCCGCGACAAACTCGACCCGTCGCTCAAGCTCATCCCCTTCAAAGACACCGCCGAGCACAAGGAGAGCCTGTTCAGCTACTACTATCGGCTCTGCGAAATCGACGACATGGTCTGCTACCCCTGGGTCGCCCAGGTGTTTTCCGGTTTTACCCTCAAGGAGCTCAAGGGCTATGTCGACGAGCTGATGGCCTCGGGCAAGCCGGTGCCGAGCACCTATTACGAGGGTGATCAGGTCAAGCCCATCGAGGTGCAACCGCCGAAAGTGTTCGCCGGCCAGGCCGAGCTGTTCAACAAGCTGATGGAGAACGGCATTGAGGTCTACGTGATCAGCGCCGCCTCCGAAGAGCTGGTGCGCATGGTCGCTGCCGACCCCAAGTACGGCTACAACGTCAAACCGCAGAACGTGATCGGCGTCAGTTTGCTGCTCAAGGACCGCAACAGCGGCGCCCTGACCACCGCGCGCAAGCAGATCAGCGCCGGCAGCTATGACCCGCAGGCCAACATGGGCCTTGAGCTGACCCCGTATCTGTGGACCCCGGCCACCTGGATGGCCGGCAAGCAGGCGGCCATCCTCACCTATATCGACGAATGGAAGAAGCCGGTGCTGGTCGGTGGCGATACTCCGACCAGTGACGGCTACATGCAGTTTCATAGCGTCGACGTGGCCAAGGGCGGCATCCACCTGTGGATAAACCGTAAGGCCAAGTACATGGACCAGCTCAACGGCATGATCGCCAAGCATGCCGCGGCGCAGGCCAAGGAAGGCTTGCCGGTGACGGCGGACAAGAACTGGGTGATCGTTACGCCGGAGCAGATTCAGTAAGCAAAATAGATATCAATTGCGAATTCATCTCATCTTCTGCTAGCGTGCGCGCACCTTGAGGTCCATCGCCAGGAAGTACCGTGTCTTCGTGGAATACGCAGATTGCCCGCCTGTTTGCCGAGCACAAGAAAGCGCTGGAAGCCTTTGTTGCGCGCCGCACGGGCAATTCGCAGGTGGCAGCCGACCTGACCCAGGAGTCTTTCCTGCGCCTGGCGCGGCTGCCTGCCGACAAGAAGATCGACAACCTGCCGGCCTTTCTTTTCACCATTGCCAGCAACCTGATCCGTGACCACCAGCGCCAGGCCATCCGCCGCGAGCGCCTGGACGGCGGTGAGCCCAGCGACGAGCTGGCCTGCGAAACGCCCGGGGCCGACGAGCAACTCTCGGCGCTGCAGGAACAAGCGCTGATGCACGAGGCCATTCAGGCCCTGCCCGAGGCGACCCGGCATATCTTCCTGCTTTATCATGTCGACGAATGTTCCTACCGGGAAATTGGCGAGCGGCTGCAGATTTCCCCGCGTAGTGTCGAATACCAATTGCGCCGTGCGCTGATCGACTGCCGGGCCTTTATCAAGGCGCGCTTGCTCAGTGGCACGCCGGGGCCGCGTCCATGAACCGGCCATTTGCAGTGACGGATACCCCGATGACCGACCCTCACGCCACGGATGCCGACGACCTGTTCGCCGAAGCCAGTGGCTGGTACTACCGCCTGCAGGCCGACGACGTCACGCCCGCAGAACGTGAGGCCTTCAGCGCCTGGCTGGGCCAGGGCCCGGAACAGGCCCAGGCCTGGGACGAGGTGCTTGGCCTGCTCGGGGCCCTGCGTGAGCCGGCACGGCAACTGCGTCAGGCCCAGCGCGCGCGTTGGCGCCGACCGCGGCTGCAGCTCTGGGCGAGTGCCGCGGCGGTATTGCTGATGGTCGCTTTACTGGTGAATAGCCCCTGGCCGGACCGCTGGCGTGCCGACTACGCCACCGCCACTGGCGAGTCGCGCAGCATTGCCTTGGCGGACGGTTCGCAACTGCAGCTCAACACCGACACGGCCGTGCAGGTCGAATTGGCAGGTGGCGAGCGGCGGGTGCGGCTGCTGCGTGGCGAGGCGTGGTTCGAGGTCAGCCATGATCCGGCGCGGCCATTCGTGATTCGCTCCGGCGATGGCTGGGTGAAGGTGGTGGGCACGCGTTTCAGCGTCGCCCGGGAAGGTGACCAGACCCGAGTGCGGGTTGCCCAGGGCAAGGTCCAGGTCGGTGCCGACAGCCATCAGTCGGTGCTGCTGGAGCCTGGTCGCGCCGTCGAGTATCGCGGCACACAACTGGGTTCAGCACATGCTTTCGATGTGGCCGCCGAGTTCGCCTGGCGCCAACGCCAGCTGGTGTTCCGCGAACAGCCGCTGGTCGAAGTGGTCGATGCCCTCAACCGCTACTGGCCGGGGCAGACCCTGGTGCTGGGCGAGGGCCTGCGCCAGCGCAAGGTCTCGGGGGTGTTCGAGATCGACAAGCCCGAGGCGGTGCTCAAGGCCCTGACCCACACCCTGGGCCTGCGCGCCGAGCATTACACCCCGTATCTGCGGGTGTTGCGTGAGGGCTGAAAAATTTCTTACGAAAGTTTCAGGGTTTCCCCAGTAGCTGACGTCCTTGATCTCGTAGGCGCAAATAATAAGCACTCTCAGACAGTGCGGCGCTATTCAACGACTTCGACGATTCTGGGGAGCTTCACTGATGGAACATACCACCGCCACCCGGCGCCTGCCCGGCGTGCCCACCCTGCTGAGCCTGGCCATTGCCCTGTGCTGCGGCACACTGGCAACGCCGATACTGGCCGCGCCTGCCGCGCAAGCGCAGGAGTATCGCTTCGAGATTCCGGCGCAATCGCTGGATGCAGCGCTGGCGGCTTTCAGTGCGGTTACCCGGGTGCAGGTGCTGGTCGGCGCCGAGGTCACTCAGGGCTTGCGCTCCCCGGGCATCAGCGGCAGTTATCCACAGGACCAGGCGTTGGCCCGCCTGCTGGCTGGCACCGGCCTGAGCGCCAGCTACATCGATCGCGACAGCGTGACCCTGGAAAAACGCCAGGGTGAAGAGGCGGCGCTGCAGTTGGGCGCGACCATGGTCGGCGGCAAGGTGCTTGGGGCTACTACCGAAGGCAGCCAGTCCTACACCACCGGTGCGTTGACCATCGGCAAGGGCGAACAGAAGCTCAAGGACATTCCGCAGTCGGTGTCGGTGGTCACCCGCCAGCGCCTGGACGACCAGAACATGAACAGCCTGCAGGACGCCATGCGTCAGGTGACCGGGGCGACGATCAAAAGCTACAACTCCGGCTCCAGCCTCAACGACGTGTACATGCGCGGCTTCCTGGTCGATCAGGTGCAGGTCGATGGTGTTTCGCAAATGACTGGCCAGGGCGACCTGATGACCAGCTTCGACCTGGCGATGTTCGACCGCGTCGAAGTGCTGCGCGGGCCTTCCGGCCTGTACCAGGGCGCGGGTGAACCTGGTGGCACCATCAACCTGGTGCGCAAGCGCGCCCTAGGCCAGTTCGCCCTGAGCGGCGAGCTGTCGGCAGGCTCCTACGATCATTACCACTCGACCGTCGACATCACCGGCCCGCTCAACAGCGACGGCAGCCTGCGCGGGCGCTTCGTCACCGCCTACGAAGACAACAAGTCCTTCGTCGACTACGCCCAGAACGAGCGGCCAATGGTTTACGGCCGGCTGGAATACGACGTGACCCCGGACACCACCCTATCGCTGGGCGGCGCCTATCAGAAAAACCACTCCACCCCGGCGTTCGGCCTGCCGGCGTACGCCAATGGCAAGCTGCTGGACGTCAAGCGCTCGACCTTTGTCGATGCCAAATGGAACGAACTGGACGAGCACGTCTGGGAAAGCTTCTTCGAAGTCGATCATGCCCTGGACAACGGCGGCCAGTTCAAGACCTCGCTGACCTACCGCGACGCCGAGACCCCGACCCGCAACTTCACCTGGAGCGACGGTGCGGTCGACCCGGCCACCGGCGCCAGCTCGGCCGTGGCCTATTCCTACTACACGCACATCAAGACCCTGGGCCTGGACAGCTTCGTGACCTTGCCAGTGGAAGCCTTTGGCCGTACCCACGAGCTGACGGTGGGCGCCGAATACCAGCACCTGGACAAGGACTTCACCTACGGCGGCGGAGAATACTTCGACACCAACGTGTTCGACCCGGGCAGCATCAATATCCCTAAGCAGAAGTACCAAATGGACAACGGCAACTGGTCGAAATCGCACCAGTACGGCCTCTACGCCCGCACCAAGATCAGCGCCACCGACTGGCTGGACGTGATCCTCGGCAGCCGGGTGACCTGGTTCGAAAGCGAAGCGCACAACGCCAACGCCTTCTTCAACAACTTCAACAGCACCGAGTCGAGCATCAACCGCAAGGTCATCCCCTATGGCGCGCTGGTGGCCAAACTGACCCCGGAACTGTCGGCCTATGCCAGCTACACCAGCGTGTTCAAGCCGCAGACCGATGTGAATGCCGGCGGCGAGACCATCGCCCCGCGCAAAGGCAAGCAGTACGAAATCGGCCTCAAGCGCGAGTTTTATGAGGGGCGCTTGAATGGCAGCGTGGCGCTGTTTCGCATCTACGACGAAAACCGCGCCGAGCTGGTCGCCAACAACCAGTACTACGAGCCGCAAGGCAAGATCCGTAGCCAGGGTTGGGAAACCGAGCTGAGCGGCAACCTCACCGACAACTGGAGCATCAGCACCGGCTACGCCTTCACCATGCTCAAGTCGCTGAGCGGCGAAGACACCAACCAGGGCACCACCATCACCCCCAAGCACAACTTCAACCTGTGGACGCGCTACGAGTTCGCCGATGGCCCGTTGAAGGACTTCAGTGTCGGTGGCGGGCTACGGGCGGTGAGCGCCACCTACTACAAGCGTGACGTCGACTTCGTCCAGGGCGGCTACAGCATTGCCACGGCCCAGGTAGGGTACAAAATCAACCAGAACCTGTCGGCAACGCTGACGGCCAACAACCTGTTCGATCGTACCTACTATGAGCGGGTGGACAGTTCGTGGGGGTCGAACTTCTATGGCGAACCGCGCAACCTGACCTTTACTGTACGGGCCAAGTACTGAGTTGAGGCCATCGCGGGGCAAGCCCGCTCCCACACCTGTGGGAGCGGGCTTGCCCCGCGATGCTTTTCTGCTTACAGCCCGTCGAGCAGTGCCTTGTTACGTACCGCGCCCTTGTCGGCGCTGGTCGCCAGCAGGGCGTAGGCCTTGAGCGCCGTGGTCACTTTGCGTGGGCGCGCTTCGACCGGCTTCCAGCCTTTCTTGTCTTGCTCGACACGGCGCGCCGCCAGCTCTTCATCGCTGACCAGCAGGTTGATCGAGCGGTTGGGGATGTCGATCAGCACCTTGTCGCCGTCCTGCACCAAGCCGATAGCGCCGCCGGCTGCGGCTTCTGGCGAAGCGTGGCCGATCGACAGGCCCGAGGTGCCGCCAGAGAAACGGCCGTCGGTGAGCAGGGCGCAGGCTTTGCCCAGGCCCTTGGACTTGAGGTACGAGGTCGGGTAGAGCATCTCTTGCATGCCCGGGCCGCCTTTCGGGCCTTCGTAGCGGATGATGACGATGTCACCGGCCTTCACTTCGTCAGCAAGGATGCCGCGCACGGCGCTGTCCTGGCTTTCGAAGATCTTGGCGTTGCCTTCGAAGACGTGGATCGACTCGTCGACGCCGGCGGTTTTCACCACGCAGCCGTCCAGGGCGATGTTGCCGTACAGCACGGCCAGGCCGCCTTCTTGCGAGTAGGCGTGCTCGACGCTGCGGATGCAGCCGTTTTCACGGTCGTCGTCCAGGCTCGGCCAGCGGGTCGACTGGCTGAACGCGGTCTGGGTCGGAATACCGGCCGGGCCCGCCTTGAAGAAGTGGTGCACCGCTTCGTCGCTGGTCTGGGTGATGTCCCACTTGGCGATGGCTTCTTCCATGCTCGGGCTGTGCACGGTCGGCAGGTCGGTGTGCAGCAGGCCGCCACGGGCCAGCGAGCCGAGGATGCTGAAGATGCCGCCGGCGCGGTGGACGTCTTCCATGTGGTACTTCTGGATGTTCGGCGCCACTTTGCACAGCTGCGGCACTTTGCGCGACAGGCGATCGATGTCGCGCAGGTCGAAAGCGATCTCGGCTTCCTGGGCGGCGGCCAGCAGGTGCAGGATGGTGTTGGTCGAACCGCCCATGGCGATGTCGAGCATCATGGCGTTCTCGAACGCCTTGAAGTTGGCGATGTTGCGCGGCAGTACGCTCTGGTCGTTGTCGCCGTAGTAGCGCTTGCACAGCTCGACGATGGTGCGCCCGGCCTGCAGGAACAGCTGTTCGCGGTCGCTGTGGGTGGCCAGGGTCGAACCGTTGCCCGGCAGAGCCAAGCCCAGGGCTTCGGTCAGGCAGTTCATCGAGTTGGCGGTGAACATGCCGGAGCACGAACCGCAGGTCGGGCAGGCGCTGCGCTCGTACTCGGCGACTTTTTCATCGCTGGCAGTGGAGTCGGCGGCAATGACCATGGCATCGACCAGGTCCAGGCCGTGGCTGGCCAGTTTGGTCTTGCCGGCTTCCATCGGCCCGCCAGAAACGAAGATCACCGGGATGTTCAGGCGCAGGGCGGCCATCAGCATGCCGGGGGTGATCTTGTCGCAGTTGGAGATGCAGACGATGGCGTCGGCGCAGTGGGCGTTGACCATGTACTCGACCGAGTCGGCGATGATCTCGCGGCTTGGCAGCGAATAGAGCATGCCGTCATGGCCCATGGCGATGCCGTCGTCGACCGCGATGGTGTTGAATTCCTTGGCCACGCCACCGGCGCGTTCGATCTCGCGAGCCACCAGCTGGCCGAGGTCCTTCAGGTGCACGTGGCCCGGGACGAACTGGGTGAACGAGTTGGCGATGGCGATGATCGGTTTCTTGAAGTCTTCGTCCTTCATCCCGGTGGCACGCCAGAGGGCGCGGGCGCCGGCCATATTGCGGCCGTGGGTGGACGTTTTCGAGCGGTAATCAGGCATGAAGCACTCCTGGCGGCTAATCAGGTAACAAAAAGGGGAGTGAGCTTCTCTTGTCCTTTGCACCGAAGGCAGGTGGCCGCTGGTACGGATGAAGCCAAGATCGCCGCGGGATCGCCGTGCGCTCGGCCAGAGCTCATAAACCCGCCGGGGATGACTGGCGATGAATAGCCCGATTCTACACCGCTGCGGCCTTGAGGGAATGGCGTTGTGATAATTGGCCGTTGGCGCAGCCCGCAAGGTAAAGGCCTTGGCGTCGGCTGCCAGGCTTTGGGTAGACTTGCGCGCTTCGCACCCCACTGGCCAAAAGGATTTGCAATGCCTGCGATAAGTCGATCTTTACTGTTCTACCTGGCCATTGGCCTGCTGCAAGGCCTGGTGTTCCTCTTCGCCAGGCACATCCAGATTGATATCGCCGGGCTGCCATTTGGCCTGTGCGCCGCCGTGCTGGTGGCCGGGGTCAACCTGCAACTGCTCGGCAGTGCGGTGTTGCAACGCGGTACCGCCTGGCTGGTCCTGGGCCTGACGCTGCTGATCGGCTTTATCAGCAGCTGGACCTTCAGCCAGGACACCCTGGGCTGGGTCTGGCAGAGCTCATGGCTGGCCGCGGTTGTGGTGACCTACATCGGCACCGCCTTCATCCTCAGCTGGCCGACCCGCGAAGGGCTGCGGCCGCGTTATGAAGACCTGTTCCGGCATGCCTGGAACAACATCTTCATCGTCCTCCTGGCGCTGCTGTTCACTCTGTTGTTCTGGCTGCTGCTGTGGCTGTGCGGGCGCCTGTTCCTGATGCTCGGCATCCCCCAGGTCGAAGATGTGCTGACCTCGGCGCCAGTGGTGCGTATCGGTCTGGCTGTGGTGTTCTCCCTGGGGATGCGCATGGGCCTGGAGAACGAAAAGGTCATCGGCCTGTTGCGCGGTGTGCTGCTGACCCTGTGCCGTGTGTTGCTGCCACTGAGCGCACTGATCGCCTTGCTGTTCAGCCTGATGCTGCCGTTTACCGGGTTGCAGCCGATCTGGAACACCGGCTACTCGACCACCATCCTGCTGTTGCTGGTGGCCATCAACCTGTTTTTGGTCAACGGCGTGTTCCAGGATGGCCATCAGGCCAATCCCTATCCGGGTGTGCTCAAGCGCCTGGTCGAGGCCTGCTTGCTGTGCTTGCCGGTGCTGGTGGCGTTGGCGGGCTATTCAAGCTGGTTGCGGGTGAATCAGTACGGCCTGACGCCTGAGCGTATTCTCGCCCTGTTGCTGATTGGTGTGATGCAGGTGCACAGCCTTGCTGCGCTGTGGGCGGTGTTCGCCTCGGGCAAGGGCTGGCTCAATAGCCTGCGGGTCAGTAACCCGTGGATTGCCCTGCTCAGCGCGGTGCTGGTGGTGCTGTTCTATACCCCGCTGCTGAACCCTTTGCAGCTCAGTGCCAACAACCAGGTCGAGCGCTTGCTTAGCGGGCGCACCGCGATCCAGGAATTCGATGCCAGAACCTTGTATCACGGCCTGGGCAAGCCGGGACGTGAGGCGTTCACGGCGCTGCAAGAGCGGCTCAAGACTGACGAGCTGTTCGACGCTGAAGGGCGCAAGAGGCTGCAGTGGATCATGGAAGAATCCCACGCGCGGTACGGCGAAGACACTCGCGGGCCGAAACTGGAATGGTTGGGCCCCGAGCAGCCTGGCAGCGAGGCGTTCGCCAAGATGGTCATGGCCGAGACTCAATGCACCGGCAGGGGCTGCTTTTTGTGGGGCGTGGACATGGATGGCGACGGGCGCAACGAAGTGTTGATGATCCCGCGGCACACCTACGCATCCAGCGTTTTTCTGTTTGCCCGCGAGGGCAAGGGTGAGTGGCGCGAAGTCGGTAGCCTGCACAGTATTCGCGATAACACCGAGCGCCTGGTTCAGCTGATCCGCCATGGCCAGATGAAACCGGTGATGCCGCGCTACAAGACGCTGACCATTGATGGTGTCGACCTGACCTGGCAGCCCAACCGCTAGCGTCTTGCAGGCGAAAAAATCCCGGCACCAGGCCGGGATTTTTTATTGCACCCCGCCTTAGCTGTTGGGCAGCAGGCGGCAGGTGATGCTCTTGATGTAGCGGGTTTCCGGGATCGCCGGGTGCACCGGGTGATCCGGGCCCTGGCCGCCGCGCTCGAGCAGCTGGATGTTGCGGTCCAGGTGACGGGCGCTGGTCAGCAGGATGTTCTGCAGGTCGTCTTCAGGCAGGTGCATCGAGCACGATGCGCTGACCAGAATGCCGTCCTTGGTCAGCAGGCGCATGGCTTGCTCGTTCAGGCGGCGGTAGGCGCCTTCGCCGTTTTTCAGGTCTTTCTTGCGCTTGATGAAGGCGGGCGGGTCGGCCACGATCACGTCGAAACGCTCTTCGGAGGCCTTGAGCTCTTTCAGCGCTTCGAACACATCGCCTTCGATGCAGGTCAGCTTCTCGGCAATGCCGTTGAGCCCGGCGTTACGCTCGACGCCGTCCAGAGCGAAGCCCGAGGCATCGACGCAGAACACTTCGCTGGCACCAAAGGCACCGGCCTGCACGCCCCAGCCGCCGATGTAGCTGAACAGGTCGAGCACGCGCTTGCCCTTGACGTACGGCGCCAGGCGCGCGCGGTTCATGCGGTGGTCGTAGAACCAGCCGGTCTTCTGGCCTTCCATGACCGGCGCCTCGAACTTCACGCCGTTCTCTTCCAGGGCCACCCACTCCGGCACCAGGCCGAACACGGTTTCAACGTAACGGCCCAGGCCTTCGGCGTCGCGCGCGGCCGAGTCGTTCTTGAACAGGATGCCGGTGGGCTTGAGCACCTGGACCAGCGCGGCAACCACGTCATCCTTGTGCTGTTCCATGGTCGCCGAGGCGAGCTGGACCACCAGGATATCGCCGAAACGATCGACCACCAGGCCCGGCAGCAAGTCGGAATCGCCGTACACCAGGCGGTAGAACGGCTTGTCGAACAGACGCTCGCGCAGCGACAGGGCTACGTTGATGCGGTGCACCAGCAGCGATTTGTCCAGGGCCAGCTTGGCGTCACGTGACAGCAGGCGGGCGCAGATCAGGTTGTTCGGGCTCATGGCGACGACGCCCAGGGCCTTGCCGCCGGCGGTCTCGAGGATCGCCTGGTCACCGGCCTTGAAGCCATGCAGCGGGGTCGCGGCGACGTCGATTTCGTTGCTGTAGACCCACAGGTGGCCGGCGCGCAGGCGGCGGTCGGCATTGGCTTTGAGACGAAGGCTGGGCAGGGACATGACGTCGCTCCGGGAAAAAAGAGCGGGATTATAACCCGATGCCTGACGCCTCGATGGGGAATAGCGACAAATTGCAACAGAGCGATGGCCTTTAGCTTCACCGCTGGCCAGTACGATCAGGTTAGAATCGCCGCTCAGCCCCGAGTGTGTACTTATGTCCCAGGAACTCTCCGCCGAACAGATCCAGCATGCCCTGCAAGGCATCAGCGTACCGCCGCAGCCGCAGATCATGGTTGACCTGCAGTTCGAGCAATACATGCCCGACCCTGACCTGGAGGTGATCGCCAAGCTGATCTCCCAGGACCCGGGCCTGTCCGGCGCGCTGCTCAAGCTGGTCAACTCGCCGTACTACGGCCTGACCAACAAGATCGCCTCGATCCAGCGCGCGGTGAACCTGCTCGGCAGCCGCTCGATCATCAACCTGATCAACGCCCAGTCGATCAAGGGCGAGATGAGCGACGACACCATCGTCACCCTCAACCGTTTCTGGGACACCGCCCAGGACGTAGCCATGACCTGCCTGACCCTGGCCAAGCGCATCGGCTCGCAGGCGGTGGACGAAGCCTATGCCCTGGGCCTGTTCCACGATTGCGGCGTGCCGTTGATGCTCAAACGCTTCCCCGAGTACATGAGCGTGCTCGAGGATGCCTACGCCAGCGCCGGTGCCGAGCAGCGGGTGGTCGACACCGAGAACCAGGTGTTCAACACCAACCACGCGGTGGTCGGTTACTACACCGCCAAGTCGTGGCGCCTGCCCGAGCACCTGAGCAACGCCATCGCCAACCATCACAACGCCCTGGCGGTGTTCAGCGATGACTCGGCGCGCAACAGCCAGCTGAAAAACCTGCTGGCGATCCTGAAAATGGCCGAGCACATCTGCGCTTCGTACCGGGTGCTGGGCAACCAGAGCATCGACCACGAATGGAATACCGTCGGGCACCTGGTGCTCGATTATGTCGGCCTGTCCGAGTATGACTTCGAGAACCTCAAGCAGACCATTCGCGAACTGGGCGGTCACTGATCCATGCCGGAATTGCCAGAAGTCGAAACCACCCGGCGCGGTATTGCGCCCTACCTGGAGGGCCAGCGGGTCAGCCGGGTAATCGTGCGCGACCGGCGCCTGCGCTGGCCGATCCCCGAGGACCTCGACATTCGCCTTTCCGGGCAGCGCTTCGTCAAGGTCGAGCGGCGCGCCAAGTACCTGCTGCTCAATGCCGAAGTGGGCACCCTGATCAGCCACCTGGGCATGTCCGGTAATTTGCGCCTGGTCGAGATTGGATTGCCGGCGGCCAAGCACGAGCATGTGGATATCGAACTGGAGTCGGGCCTGGCCTTGCGCTACACCGACCCGCGGCGCTTCGGCGCGATGCTCTGGAGCCTCGATCCGCTCAACCATGAGCTGCTGATCAAGCTCGGCCCGGAGCCATTGACCGATCTGTTCGACGGCGAGCGGTTGTTCCAGCTGTCGCGGGGCAAGTCGATGGCGGTCAAGCCGTTCATCATGGACAACGCGGTGGTGGTCGGGGTTGGCAATATCTATGCAACCGAGGCGCTGTTCGCTGCCGGTATCGACCCGCGCCGCGAAGCCGGGGGCATTTCCCGGGCGCGCTACCTGAAGCTTGCGATCGAGATCAAACGCATCCTCGCCTGCGCCATCGAGCGCGGCGGCACCACCTTGCGCGACTTTATCGGCGGCGACGGCCAGCCGGGCTACTTCCAGCAGGAACTGTTCGTCTACGGGCGCGGGGAAGAGCCGTGCAAGGTCTGCGGCAGCATCCTGCGTGAGGTCAAGCTTGGCCAGCGCGCCAGCGTCTACTGCCCGCGCTGCCAGAAGTGAAGGTGCTCAGCGCGGGCTGAGCACTTGCGCGGCGCCCACGCCGCGGGGGTCGCTGGCGGCTTCGAGGGTTTGCCCGGCCTTGTCCCAGTACAGCACTTGCTGATTGCCATAGCTGCGGCCCAGGTCCTTGAGCGGGTAGCCGCGTGCTTGCAGCTCGCGCTGCTGCCCGGTGCTGAAAGCCCCCGGTTCGTGCTCGACCACATCGGGCAGGTACTGGTGGTGATAGCGCGGCACCGCCGGCCATTCGGCCACCGGCCGGCCCTCAAGAAAGCCCATCATCGACAGCAGCACCATGCTCGGAATACGGCTGCCGCCCGGCGTGCCGAAGGCGGCGAACTGGGTCGGGCTCTCGATAAAGCTCGGGCTCATGCTCGACAGCGGCCGTTTGCCGGCGGCCACGGCATTGGCCTGGCTGCCGGCCAGGCCGTAACTGTTGCTGCCACGCGGGTCGGCGGCAAAGTCGTCCATTTCGTTGTTCAGCACCACGCCGGTGCCCGGGGCAGTAAACGCGGCGCCGAACGGCAGGTTGACCGACAGCGTCGCGGCCACGGCATTGCCGTCAGCGTCGATCACTGCAAAGTGGGTGGTGTGATCGCCCTCGCGCCAGGCCGGGGCGGGGGGCAGGCTGCTGCTGGGCGTGGCCTGGCGGACGTCGATGCTGTCGGCCAGCGACGTCAGGTAATTACGCGCGAGCAGCTGTGGTATCGGATTGCTGACGTAGTCCGGATCGCCGAGCAGGCCGCGGTCACGGTAGGCCCGGCGCAATACTTCCAGTACGTAATGGCTGCGCTGTACAGGCTCGGCGCTCTGCCAGGGCAGGCGCTGCAGCATCGCCAGGCTCTGGGCCAGGGCCACGCCACCGGCCGAGGGCGGCGGGGCGCTGATCAGTTCGCGTTGATTGGCCAGTTGGTAGCGCAGCGGCTCGCGTTTGGCGGTGCGGTAGTTGGCCAGGTCATCCAGGCTCCAGATCCCGCCCGCGGCCTGTACCCCCTGCACCATGGCCTGGGCGGTCGGGCCGGCATAGAAACCGTCGCGGCCCTGGCTGGCGATACGTTCAAGGGTTATGGCCAGTTGCGGTTGGCGGATTTTAGCGCCCAGGGCCGGCACTTCACCGTTGATCAGGAACAGACGGGCGCTTTCTGGATCGTCGCGCAGTGCGCTCAAGCGCATCTGCGCGCGGTCGCGATAGATGCGGTCGACGGCAAAGCCCTGGTTGGCCAGGCGAATAGCCGGGGCCAGGGTACTTTTCAGTGGCAGCTTGCCGTAATGGGCAGCAAGGTCGGCGAGGGCTGCCGGCAAGCCGGGAATCGCCGCCGCCAGCGGGCCATTGATCGACAAGCCCGGCTGGACCTTGCCGTCCTTGAGGTACATGGCTTCGCTGGCCTTGCCAGGTGCGCGCTCGCGGGCATCGATAAAGGCATAGCGGGCGGGTGTGTCGCCCTCGCGCAGCAGGAAGAAGCCGCCGCCGCCCAGGCCTGAACCATAAGGCTCGACCACCGCCAGCGCGGCGCTGACGGCAATGGCGGCGTCAAAGGCGTTACCGCCCTGCTCGAGAATTTCACGTGCGGCGGCAGTCGCGTCGCTATGCGGCGTGGCAATCGCCGCGCGGCCCGGGCCTTGTGCCTGGGCACTGACCATCCCCAGCGCCAGTACGGCGCCAAGGACCAGCGGGGCAAGCCGGGCGACGAACGGCATCAGGCCTTGCCGGTAATTCGGCGGTATTTTTCCATCAGCTGCTCTTCGCTCTCCGGATGCGCTTCATCCAGCGGGATGCAGTCAACCGGGCAGACTTGCTGGCATTGCGGCTCGTCGTAGTGGCCGACGCACTGGGTGCACAGGTTGGGGTCGATCACGTAGATCTCTTCGCCTTGAGAGATCGCAGCGTTCGGGCACTCGGGTTCGCAGACGTCGCAGTTGATGCAATCGTCGGTGATGATCAGGGACATGGGGACTCCGGCCAGGGCTCAGAACCCGGGCATTTGAAAACCAATGGGCACAATTGTGCCGCATTAGCGCCCGCAGTGCACGCGGGCGCCATGGTCAAATCACCGATGTCACTTCTTGAAGCGTTCGGTCAGGGCCTCGGCCACCACCGGGTGGACGAATTTAGTGATGTCACCGCCCAGCGCCGCGATTTCCCGGACCAGGGTCGAGGAAATGAACGAATAGCGCTCTGAAGGGGTGAGGAACAGGCTCTCGACGTCGGGCGCCAGTTGGCGGTTCATGTTCGCCAGCTGGAACTCGTACTCGAAGTCTGAAACAGCCCGCAGGCCGCGCAGGAACACATTGGCCTGCTGTTCCTTGGCGAAATGCGCCAGCAAAGTGGAGAAGCCGATGACTTCGACATTGGGCAGGTGCTTGGTGACCTCGCGAGCCAGTTCCACCCGTTGCTCCAGCGGGAACAGTGGGTTTTTCTTCGGGCTGGCGGCGACCGCAATGATCACCTGGTCGAACAGCCGCGAGGCACGCTCGACCAGATCGCCATGGCCCTTGGTAATAGGGTCGAAAGTACCTGGGTACAACACTCGGTTCATCGCGTCGTCCTGGCAGGAGTGCGTTGGGGAGTCGGATGGTATCGCAGCAGTGGCGGTCGGCCAAGTCGCCCGACCACGCTGAAGGCACTATAGACAGTGCGGCCATTTGTTGTCATCTGCCAGCCACCAGGCGCGCGGCCAGGGCGTCGCTGAGCCGGGCACTGAGGCCGTACACCGACAATTGCGGGTTGGCGCCGATGCTGGTGGGGAACAGCGAGCCGTCGTGAATCGACAGGTTTTCCAGCTGATGGTGCCGGCCCAGGCTGTCGCACACCGCCTGGCGCGGGTCTTCGCCCATGGCGCAGCCGCCCATGACATGGGCGCTGCCCAGGCGGGTACGAAACAGTTCAAGGTTCAGGCCGTCGATCATCTGCCGCGCCTCGGCCAGGTTTTTTGCATGGCGGGCATCGCTGTGCACCGGCATCACGCTGTCGGCGCCAGCGGCGAACTGGATCTCGGCCATGCTCTGGAAAGCCCGGCGCACGCCGTCCCAGGCATAGGCCGACAGCGGGTAGTCGAGCACCGGCGAGCCATCGCCGCGCAACTGCACCTCGCCGCCGACGCTGTCGGGGTGAAAACCGTCGCGCAGCAGGGCGAGCATCACGTGGGTGTGCGGCAGTTGCTCCATGCGCAGGGCGTTGTCCTTGCCGAAGCTGCCCAGCAAGGTGCTGGCCAGCGCCGGGTGCAGGGGCGGCACCTCGAGCTTGTAGCCGATCGGCCCGTTGACGCCGTCGCGCCACTGGAAATGGTCGGAGTAGATCGACTGCGGCGCGCCGTAGAACGGATTGACCTTGTCCTTGAACAGCCCGGCGCTGAAGTTGACCAGGTGCAGGAAGGTCCGCTTGCCCAGGCGCTCATGGGGGTCCGGAGCGTCCGAGCGCAGCAGCAGGCCGGGGCTGTTGATGCCGCCACCGGCAAGGATGTAATGCCGGGCCTTGACCCGGATCTGCCGGCCAGTGGGCTCGACGCAGCGCGCGTCCATGGCCACGCACTGCAGGCCGCTGATCTGTTCGCCGTTGTGTTCCAGGCGCTCGGCGCGGGCCAGGTACAGCAGCTCGCCGCCGTGCTCAAGGGTCGCCGGGATGCTGGTGACCAGCATCGACTGCTTGGCGTTGACCGGGCAACCCATGCCGCAATAGCCCAGGTTCCAGCAGCCGCGCACGTTGCGCGGGATCACTTTCCAGCTGTAGCCCAGCGCTTCGCAGCCGCGGCGCAGTGCTTCGTTGTTGGCGTTGGGCGGCATGATCCATGGCTCGATACCCAGGCGCTGTTCCATGCGTGCGAACCAGGGCGCCAATTCGGCGCTGCTCAGGCCTTTTACCCCGTGTTCGCGGGCCCAGTGCTCCAGGGTTGGCGCGGGGGTGCGAAAGCTCGAGGTCCAGTTGATCAGGGTAGTGCCGCCGACTGCGCGGCCTTGCAGGATGGTGATGGCGCCGTCCTTGCTCATACGCCCGATGCCTTCCTGGTAGAGGCTGGCGTAGGCCTGGTCTTCGAGCATGTGAAAGTCGCTGCTGGTTTTCAGCGGGCCTTCTTCGATGAGCAGTACCTTGAAGCCTGCAGCACTGAGCAGCTCGGCACTGGTGGCGCCGCCGGCGCCGCTGCCGATAATGGCGATGTCGGTTTCAAGGCTCAGGTCCTGGTCCAGGCGCGAGGCATCACGGGTTTTCCAGCCACGGCCAAGGCCGTCGCGAAACAGGTCGGGTACGGGCATGTTCAGCCTCTTGTGGTTATCGGTGGATCAGACCTTGGGTGGCCCTGGGTAGCCGCAATGGGCCCAGGATTGCGGCAGTTCGTACCAGGCCATGTGCAGCAGTTGCAGCAGCGAGGCATGGCCCATGCGCAGCAGGTTCAGCGAGCTGTCCTGCCAGCGCTGCAAAAAGGCTTCGATCTGCACACTGCTGGCGTTGTCCCAACTGCCCCAGATGCCGGTCAACGGCCCGCGGGTGAGCGTCATGGCGAGCACGTCGAACAGTTGCCGGGTCAACTTGAGCATGGCCGGCGACAGCGCGGCGAGCTTGTTGTCCAGCCCGCGCAGCAAGGCTTCGCGGTTGTCCGCCGCCTGGGTGCCAGCCAGGACTACCGGAATCAGCGCGTGGAGGATCGGCAAGTCGTTTTCGCGCAGGGTAATGAAGCCGCTGGCCGGTGTTTGCGCCGAGCAGCCGCTAAGGCTGGCGCCCAACCCGGCGGTGGCAAGCAAGGCGCTGGCGCCGAGGCTGAACTTGAGCAGCCCACGCCGGCTCAGCGCGGGGTTTACAGGCAGGCTTGTGGTCATTGTTATCAGGCCCGAGGGTGGTTTTTCAGCGAATGAACAGTGTGTACACCAGCTTGAGCAGCCCCTTGCCGTAAGGCGGGTAGATCAGCCGCGCGGCGTTGAAACGCTGCTTGGCGAACACCGCCTTGGCCTTGCTGAAGGTCAGGAAACCTTCATGGCCGTGGTAATGGCCCATGCCCGAGGGGCCAATGCCGCCGAACGGCAGGTCGTCCTGGGCGACGTGCAACAGGGTGTCGTTGAGGCACACGCCGCCAGAGTGGGTCTGTTCCAGTACCCGTTGCTGCTCGCTGCGCTCGTAGCCGAAGTAATACAGCGCCAGTGGGCGCGGGCGTTGATTGATGTAGGCCAGCGCCTGGTCGAGGCTGTCGTAGGGCACCAACGGCAGCAGCGGGCCGAAGATTTCGTCCTGCATCACGCGCATGTCGTCGCTGACTCCGAGCAGCAGGTGCGGCGGCAGGCGCCGGCCATGGCGTGGCTCTTGTGGGTACAGGTCGATGATCTCGGCGCCCTTGCTGCGGGCATCCTCGAGATAACTCTCCAGGCGGGCCAGGTGGCGCGGGTTGATGATCGCGCTGTAGTCCGGGTTGTCGGCCAGGGTCGGGTAAAAGCGCCGCACGACGTCGCGGTAGGCCGTGGCGAAGTCCCCCAGGCGATCACGTGGCACCAGCACGTAGTCGGGAGCCACGCAGGTCTGGCCGGCGTTGAGGGTCTTGCCGAAGGCGATGCGTTCGGCGGCGTCGGCCAGCGGCACGCTGGCCGAGACAATGGCCGGCGATTTGCCGCCCAGTTCCAGGGTCACTGGCGTTAGGTTGTGCGCGGCGGCGAGCATCACCTGGCGGCCGACGCTGGTGGCCCCGGTAAACAGCAGGTGATCGAACGGCAGGCGCGAGAAGGCCTGGGCAACGTCGGCCTCACCCAGCACCACGCTGACCAGGTCTTCGGGGAAGATCTTGTCGAGCAGTTGCTGGAGCAACAGGCCGGTCGCCGGGGTTGCTTCGCTGAGCTTGAGCATTACCCGGTTGCCGGCGGCCAGGGCGCAGGTCAGCGGGCCGATGGCAAGAAACAGCGGGTAGTTCCACGGCACGATGATGCCGACCACTCCCAGCGGTTGGTACTGGACCTCGGCGCTGGCCGGCTGGAAGGCCAGGCCGACCTTGCGCCTGGAGGCTTTCATCCACTGCTTGAGGTGCTTTTCGCCATGGCGCAGGCCCTGAATGCTCGGCATCAATTCGGCCAGCAGGGTTTCGTTGGCGCTACGGCCAGAGAAATCCTCGTTGATCGCTGCGATCAACGCGTCCTGTTGCTCCAGCAGGGCTTCGCGCAGGCTTTTCAGCCATTGCCGGCGCTGTGGCGCAGAGGGCAGGGGGTTGCCGGCAAAGGCCTGGCGCTGGGTGGCGAACACCGCGTCAAGGGCGGCGAATTCGGTGGGCGGCAGGGAGCGAGTAGCGTCGGCGAGCATGCGAAACTCCACGGCAAGGCAGGTTTTCTAGAGCATATACTCTAATATGTGCCCGGTGCGACTGTTTTTCACAGCGCCTGCGGGTACATACCGGTGTGGATACACCGTAAGATGGACCTATTCATTCAAGCTCAACGCCTGGAATTGATCATGGCCCCGCGTATCAAGACCCGCGAGCGCATCGTGCAGAACAGCCTGGAGCTGTTCAACCAGCAGGGCGAGCGCAGTGTCAGCACTAACCACATTGCCGCGCACATGGAGATTTCGCCCGGCAACCTGTACTACCACTTCGCCAACAAGCAGGAAATCATCGCCGTGCTCTTCACCCAGTATGAAGAGCTGGTGGAAAGCTTTTTGCGCCCGCCCCAGGGGCGTGTTGCAACAGTCGAAGACAAGCGCTTCTACCTCAAGGCGTTGCTGGCGGCGATGTGGAACTACCGCTTTCTGCACCGCGACCTGGAACACCTGCTCGACAGCGACAAGGAACTGGCCGCCCGTTACCGGCGCTTCTCCCAGCGCTGCCTGCTGCAGGGCCAGGCGATCTACCGCGGCTTTGTCGAGGCCGGCATCGTCGAGATGGACAGCGTGCAGATCGAGTCGCTGACCCTCAATGCCTGGATCGTGCTTACGTCCTGGGTGCGTTTTCTCTGTACCACTCGCGAAAATTCCGCGCACTTGAGTGAAGAAGCCTTCAAGCGCGGTGTCTATCAGGTATTGGTGCTGGAGCTTGGCTTCGTCACCGCCAAGGCGCGCCCCGCCGTCGACGCCTTGTGCCAGGAGTTCTACGTTTCGCTTAACCAGGCGCTGGAGCAATAACGCCCGGGCCTTATCCGTTCAATCGTTCAGGAGACTGTCATGCCCCTCGCGCAACTGATCACCGCCCAGCAATTGGCCGAACGCCTGGAGGCGCCGGCGCTGGTGATTCTCGATTGCCGTTTTGCCCTGGAAGACATCGATTATGGTCAGCGCAGTTATGCCGAGGGGCATATTGCCGGGGCGCACTTTGCCGACCTTGAGCGCGACCTCAGCGGGCCGATCATCAAGGGCGTGACCGGCCGCCACCCGTTGCCGGACCCGGAGCGTCTGGTCGAGCGCCTGCGGGACTGGGGCATCGACAACGACAGCGAAATCGTCCTCTACGACGACGGTCCAGGTGCCTTCGCGGCCAGGGCCTGGTGGCTGCTGGCCTGGCTGGGCAAGCGCAGTGGTGTATTCATCCTCGATGGCGGCCTCAAGGCCTGGCACGCGGCCGGGCTGCCGCTGAGCCTCGATCCGCCGGTCAGGCGCGAAGGCAACTTCAGTGGTGAGCCGGACGCCAGCCTGGTGCTGGATGCTGCGCAGTTGGGCGAGCGCCTGGGCAAGCCGGAGCTTACGTTGATCGATGCCCGTGGCCTGCCGCGCTTTCGCGGCGAGGTCGAGCCGATCGATCCGGTGGCCGGGCATATTCCCGGTGCACAATGCGCAGCCTTTACCGACAACCTCGGCGCCGACGGGCGGTTTCTGCCGGCCGAGCAGCTCAACCAGCGCTTTGCCCAGAAGCTGGACAAGCGTTCGCCAGAGCAACTGGTCGCTTACTGCGGGTCGGGGGTGACGGCTTGCCACAACCTGTTTGCCCTGGCGCTGGCGGGGTATCCGCTGGGCAAGCTGTATGCGGGCTCGTGGAGTGAGTGGATTACCGACTCCAAGCGGGCGGTGGCCACTGGCGACTGAAAAGCATCGCGGGTCAGTTTCCAGCCAGCCACTGCGGAATCCGCCGCTCCAGGTAATACCCCGGATTCCGCACGCTGCCATCGACAAACCCTACATGTCCGCCCCGCGCATGCAGCTCAAAGGTGGTCTGCGCCGCCAGTTCATTGGCTGCTGGCAAGCTATGGGCGAACACGAAGGGATCATCGCTGGAATGGATGATCAGCGTCGGCGTGCGGTTCTCGCCCAGAAAATACCGGCTGGAAGCACGTCGGTAGTAGTCCTTGGCATCGCTAAAGCCATTGAGCGGCGCGGTCACCCGGCCGTCGAAATCCCAGAAGGTGCGCAGGTTTTCCAGCGGCCCCAGGCGCTCCAGCGCGGCCAGCCCTTCGTGGTGGCCGTGATGCTGGAAGTGGCGCTGCTTGTCCTTCACATAAGCGAGCATGGCGCGCATGAAATGCGCCTGGTACACCCGGGAAAAACCCAGGCCGATGCGGTCGGCGCACTGGTCCAGGCGAAACGGCACCGACACCGCCACCGCCGCCTGCAACTGGCTGGCCGAGCCGGCTTCGCCCAGGTGCTTGAGCAGCACATTGCCGCCCAGCGAATAACCCACGGCATACAACGGCGCTTGCGGGCGCTGGGCGCGCAGGTGATCAATGGCTTCGGCCAGGTCTTCGCTGGCACCGGAATGGTAGCTGCGTGGCAGCAGGTTGGGTTCGCCCGAGCAGCCGCGCCAGTTCAGCGCCACGCTGGCCCAGCCACGGTCGGCCAGGGCCTGCTGCATGCCGATGACGTACGGCGAGCTGGACGAGCCGGTGAGCCCGTGCAGCACCAGCACCACCGGGGTTGTCGCTTCATGGGGGCCGTGCCAGTCGATGTCGAGGAAATCGCCATCAGCCAGCCACAGACGTTCGCGCTGGCGGCTCAGGGCCGCTGACTTGCGCCATAGTGGCCCCCAGAGCGTCTGCATGTGCGGATTGCCCAGCCCCAGGGCGGGTTTGAAGGGGCTGGGGGTTGAGGCAAACATCGTGGCGTACTCGCAGATCTGTTTCAGACAAGTGTATGTCCGGTTACTGGCAGTTGCCCGCACCGATCAGCCGGTTGCAGGCTCGATGTTCGGCAAGGCGTCTTGTTCGACCGTCGGGCCGACACTGATTTGCACCAGCTTGTCGAGCTTCAGGTGTTTTTTCAACGCGACTTTCAGCTGATCCAGGGTCAGCGCCTGGAGCTTGTCGAGAAACGCCTGGCGGTTGTCCAGCGGCAACTGGTTGACCCCGGTGTGGGTCAGGATATCGCTGATCTGCTGGTTGCTCACTGAACCCAACAGGTAGCTGCCGCGCAGCTTGTGCTTCGCGCCTTCAACCTCCTGCGCGGTCGGCCCCTGTGCGGCGTAGTCTGCAAGTAATTGCTCGAGCAACGCCATGCTGGCATCGCGGTACCTGGCCTCGACCGCAGTGGTAAAGGTCCAGAGGCCGCTGGCAGGGTGCTGGATCAGCTTTGATCTGGCGCCATAGGTCAAACCACGTTGGCTGCGCAGTTCATCGAACAGGCGCGAAGTCGCACCGGGGCCGCCCAGAATCAGATTGGCCAGGGTCAGCGCCGGTGCATCGGCATGGTGCACGTTGATGCCGGGTATGGCAAACAACAACAGCGCCTGGCTGCCCGAATGCTCAAGGTGATAGATCTCCGACTCGAAAGCAGCGGGCACGGGTAAAGGTGAGAGTGCCGGCCCGTCGGGCAGTGCTGACGAAACTTGAAGCGCAATGGCTTGAGCCTGCTCAAGCGAAAGGTCACCGACCAGGGTGATCAGTGCATTGCCCGCAGCGAACGCTTGCTGGTGAAATGCGCGGATATCGGCAATGGTCAGCGATTCAATTGCCTGCCTGGTGCCGGTGCTGTTCGTCGCATAGGGGTGATTGGCGTAAGCATGTTGGTAAAGCAGGTCGGTGGCCCTGTAGTTCTGGAACTCCTGGCGTTGTATGAGCTGGCTGGTGAGCTGATCCTTGATCGCCTGCAGCTTGTCATCGGCAAGTTGCGGTTTGCCGAGCACACCTGTCAGCAAGCCGACGGCTTTGCTGCTGTGCTCCTGGCTGCTGAGGCTGCGCAGGGTTACGGCCAGGCTGTCTCGCCCGGCCTGCTTGTGAAACTGTGCGCCGACCGCATCGAAGCCTTCGGCAACCTGCAGGGCATCGTACTGGCCTGCGCCCTCATCGAGCATGCCCAGGGTGAGTTGTGCCAGGCCTGCTGCGCCATCATCGCGGGCGCTGCCGGCAGCGAATACAACCTGCAGGTCAAACATCGGCAAATGGTTGTTCTGCACAAACAACACCTGGCTGCCCTGAGGCGTGTGCCACGATTCGATCGGCAATTGAGGGATGCTTGTCAGGGGGGCGGTGGATTTCAGGGATTGCAGCTCAGCCGCAGCGCTCTGGGCGTATGCAGTGACAGATGCTATCAACAGGACGATCGGTAAAAGGTTTCTCCTGAACTTATTCATCATCGGCCTCCTTGGCCTGCAGGTAGGCGACCGTAAGCCGTTCGCGGGTGAAGTAGGTGTTGGCAGCCTGCTGTAGTTGTTCAGGCGTTATTCGCGCCAGGTCGTCGGCATCATTGTCCAGTTGAGCGGCTGGCAAGCCGCTGCCGAGCAGGGCAGCCAAGTCGCCGGCCTGATAGTCGAGGGTGTCGCGGGCGAAGGTGTTTTCTGCCAGCAGCAGTGTTCGCGCCCGGGCAAGTTCGTCAGGTTCGGGAGGGTTTTTTTTCAGTGCCTGCAGTTGTGCCCAGATCGCCGCTTGCAGTTCGTCCAGTGGTCTGGGCTGAACGGTATTGATTGAAGCCTGGATCTCGAACAGGTTATCGCCCCTGGCCACCGGGTCGTAGCTGACTTCAGGGCGTGTCAGCAGAGTTTGCTGGCGCTCCAGCCGGGTGCTGAGGCGGGCGCTCAAGCCTTTGCCCAGCAGGGCCGAAAGCAGGCGCAAGGCATGTACGTCGGTTGCCGACGCTGCGCTGGCATAGGTCGGCACGTTGAAGGCCATGACCAGGGTTGGCGTACTGACATCTTCGTAGACCGTAACCTGACGGGGGCCGGGGGCAGCGGTCTGAAGGGGCTTCTTAATGAACGGCAGGTCTTGGCGGGGGAAACCGGCAAAATACTTTTCAACCTCGCGTTTCACCGCATCACGCTGTACATCGCCAACGATGATCAGCGTGGCATTGTTGGGCGCGTACCAGGTGCGATACCAGGCGCGCAGTTCTTCGTTGTGCATGCGCTGCAGATCGCTCATCCAGCCGATCACCGGGGTGTGATAGCTGCTTTGCGGGTAGGCAATGGCCTGCAGTTGCTCAAAGAGCCTTAGCAATGGATCGCTATCGACATTCTCTCGCCGCTCAGCCTTGACCGCTTCGATCTCGCGAACGAACTCGTGTTCGCTGAGCACTGCGCCTTTGAGCAGATCGGCATTGAGCTCCAGCGCTACAGCCAGCCGATCACTGGGGAGCGTCTGATGATGCACGGTGAAGTCACGGAGGGTGTAGGCGTTGTCCTCGCCGCCCAGGCGTTCGATGATCTGTGAGAGCTGACCCGGGGCGGTCTTGGCACTGCCTCGGTAGAGCAGGTGTTCGAGGGCGTGGGACAAACCGGACTGCCCGGGGTACTCATGGCTCGAACCGACCTTGACCAGCATATGTGTGGTGACCACGGGCGCCCGGCGGTCTTCGCTGATGACTACGTGCAGGCCGTTGTCGAGGGTGAACTCATGGCGAATGGAGGGTTCGGCCAGGGCCTGGCCGGATAGCAGAAACAGGCCGAGCAGGCTGCTCCTGAGGGAGGTGCGTCGATCCATGACAGTGGTCCTTGTGGTTGAAAACAAGGCGCACGATCAAGCAAGCGTAAAGGTGAAAGGCGTTAGATATTTAGCGGGCACGACCCGGCGGCGGCCGGGTCGTGCTGATTGCTTAGCCGCGCTGCCAGAGTGCGTAGTAGACCTGGCCGGCCTTTTTCTCGCGGTGCAGGCGCCAGTTGCCGGGCAACTGCAAGGTCGATGGCGGGGTTTCGCTCTCGGTGTAGATCCAGGCGTTTTCGGCCAGCCACTGACGCTCTTCAAGCAGGGCGCAGGTGGTCGGCAGCAAGCCCTGGTTGAACGGCGGATCGAGGAACACCAGGTCGAAGGCCAGCTTCGGCTCACCCTGCAGGTAGCGCTGGGCGTCGGTCTGGATCACCTGGCCGCGAGGGCAGCGCAGGGTCTCGAGGTTCTGCCGCAGGCTGGCGATGGCCGCCGGGTTGCTGTCCAGGGCCACGGAATCGCCCGCGCCACGGGACAGCGCTTCGAGGTACAGGGCGCCGCTGCCGGTGTAGGCGTCGAGCACCTTGGCTCCTTCGATGTGCGGGGCAAGCCAGTTGAACAGGGTCTCGCGGACCCGGTCCGGGGTTGGGCGCAGGCCCGGCGCGTCAGGGAAGCCCAGGCGCCGGCTGCGCCATTCGCCGGCAATGATGCGCAGCTGGCCCTGGCCGTGGTGCGGCTTGGCCGGTTTTGCGGATGGACTGGCCATTAATGCTCCGGTACGCCAAGCGGTTGCTCGGCGGGTTTGTCAGTGGGCGGCGGCAAGGGTTTTTGCGGCACGCTTGGCCCGGCGGTGACGATAACCATCTTGTCAGCGGCCAGGTGTTTGTTCAGCGCTGCCTTGACCTGTTCAGTGGTCAGTTGCTGGGACTGCTGCATGTAGTCTTCCAGCCAGGTCAGTGGCAGGTTGTAGAAGCCGATGGCACCCAGTTGGCCAACGATGCTGGCGTTGCTGGCATTGGACAGCGGGAAGCTGCCGGCCAGTTCCCGCTTGGCGTCGTCCAGCTCAGCCTGGCTCGGGCCGCTCTTGAGGTAGTCGGCGAGGATGTCCTGGACCAGCTTGAGGGTGCCTTCGCTGAGCTCGGCACGGGTCTGCAGGTTGATCATGAACGGGCCACGCACCTGCATCGGGCTGAACACCGAGTATACGCCGTAGGTCAGGCCGCGTTTCTCGCGCACTTCGCTCATCAGGCGGGTGCCGAAGGTGCCACCCCCGAGGATCTGGTTGCCCAGCGACAACGCCGGGTAGTCCGGATCGTTACGATCAATGCCCAGTTGCGCGAGCATCAGGTGGGTCTGCTTGGACGGGAAGTCAATGTGGGTTGCGCCGGCCTTGGGTTCGCTTGGCTGGGCCACTTTGGCCAGGGCCGGGCCTTTTGGCAGGGCCGAGGACACCTGTGCGGCAATGGCTTCGGCTTCGCTGCGGCTCAGGTCGCCGACCAGGGCGATCACCGTATTGCCAGCGGCATAGGCCTTGGCGTGGAAGGCACGCAGTTGCTCCAGGGTGATCGGCGCAATGCTCTTGGCGGTGCCGTCACTCGGGTGGGCATAGGGGTGGGTGCCGTACAGGCGCTCGAACAGCTCGATGCTGGCCAGCTTGCCGGGGTTCTGCTTCTGGTATTCGAAGCCGGCCTGCATCTGGTTCTTGATGCGCGCCAGGGCGTCCTGCGGGAAGGTCGGCTTGCCGACCACTTCGGCGAACAGCTTGAGCGCAGGTTCGCGCTTGTCGGCCGCGCTCAGGCTGCGCAGCGAGGCCACGGCCATGTCGCGGTAGGCGCCGTTGCCAAAGTCGGCGCCCAGGCCTTCGAAGCCTTCGGCAATGGCGGTGACGTCCTTGCCGGCCACGCCTTCGTTGAGCATGGCGTTGGTCAGGGTCGCCAGCCCCGGGGCATCGCCGTCCTGGCTACTGCCGGCGGCGAAAGTCAGGCGCAGGTCGAACATCGGCAGCTCGCGGGCTTCGACGAACAGCACGCGGGCGCCTTCGGCGGTGTTCCAGGTCTGGATGTTCAGTTGCCGGCGGCTTGGCGCCTTGCCATCCAGCTCGGCCAGCGATTGCAGGGTGTTGGCCGCCTTGGCTTCGGTGACCGCAGCCGGTTGCGCGGCGTTATCCGATTGCGCAGGTTTGGCCAGGAAGAACGCCAGCAGGCCAATCAGCAACAACAGGCCCAGGCCGATCAGGGTGTAGCGGGGTGCGCTGCGTTCACTCATGAGCGTTCTCCTCGGGCAGTACATGGGCAACGCTCAGGCGTTCATGGGTGAAATAAGTACGGGCGGCGTTCTGGATGTCGGCCGGGGTCACGCTTTTGAGCTCGTCCAGCTCGCTGTCGATCAGTTTCCACGACAGGCCGACGGTTTCCAGTTGGCCGATGGCGGTGGCCTGGCTGCTGATCGAGTCACGGTCGTAGACCAGCCCGGCGATGACCTGGGCACGTACGCGCTCAAGCTCTTCAGCCGACGGCGGGGTGGTTTTCAGCTCGTCGAGCAGCTTCCAGATACCGGCTTCGACGTCGGCCAGGGTCTTGTGCTTTTGCAGGTTCGGCATGGCCGAGATCACGAACAGGCTGTCGCCGCGGGTGAACGGGTTGTAGCTCGACGACGCCCCGGTGACCAGCTCCTGGCCGCGCTCCAGGCGGCTTGGCAGGCGCGCGCTGTAGCCGCCGTCGAGCAATGCCGAGATCAGCCGCAGGGCGTGCACGCTGCGCGGGTCCTTGGCGGTGGCCAGGCCCGGGGTGTTGAAACCGTAGATCAGGCTCGGCAGCTGGGTTTGCACATGCAGGGTGGTTTCCCGCAGGCCCGGCTCGGCCAGTTCGAGTGGCAGCTTGGCCGGTGGCACCGCGCGTTTCGGGATGGCGCCGAAGAAGCGCTGGGCCAGGCCCTTGACCTCGTCGACGGTGACATCGCCAACCACCACCAGGGTGGCGTTGTTCGGCACGTACCAGGACTCGTACCAGTGGCGCAGTTCCTCGACCTTCATGCGGTCAAGGTCTGCCATCCAGCCGATGGTCGGGGTGCGGTAGCTGCTGGCCGGAAAAGCCATGGCGCTGAACAGCTCGAAGGCCTTGGCGTTGGGCTGGTCGTCGGTGCGCAGGCGGCGCTCTTCCTTGATGACCTCGATCTCGCGGCTGAACTCGTCGGCCGGCAGGCGCAGGCTGGCCATGCGGTCGGCTTCAAGCTCCAGGGCCACCGGCAGGCGGTCGCGGGCCAGTACCTGGTAATAAGCGGTGTAGTCGTCGCTGGTGAAAGCGTTCTCTTCGGCGCCCAGGTCGCGCAGGATGCGCGAGGCTTCGCCAGGGCCGAGCTTCTCGCTGCCTTTGAACATCATGTGTTCCAGGGCATGGGAAAGGCCGGTCTGGCCCGGTGATTCGTAGGTCGAACCGACCTTGTACCAGATCTGCGAGACCACCACCGGCGCCCGGTGGTCCTCGCGCACGACCACTTTCAGGCCGTTGTCGAGAATGAATTCGTGGGTGGGTTGCGTATCGGCGGCGAAGGCCGCGAACGGCAGACAAACTGTGCTGAGCAACAGGCCAGCGGCGCGGCGGGCTAGAGCATTCATACGTTGTTTAACCTGTAGGACTGCCCGCGTGGTCTTAGCGTCGGCGGGCTTGGAGGTGCTAGGATACTGATCCGGTTGCCTGAGGACCATGCCTGTCATGGAACCAGCCCGAAGGCTTGATGACAAAATGCTGCGCAAGAACGAGCCGGATTAAAAGTAGACTGTTCTGCGTTAAAAGAATTTAAGAAGCGCCGCAGTGGCGCATCGCTACCCTGAGATAGCCGTCTTCCATGTTTGGTTCCAACGACGACAAAAAGACGCCGGCCGCGGCTGGTGAAAAGAAAGGCCTGTTCGGCTGGTTGCGCAAAAAACCGCAGCAACCCGTAGCCGAACAGCCGCAAAACCCCATTCCGGCTGAAGCGGAGCAACCGGCTGCGTTGCCGGTCGAAACGCCGGCTGCCGTTGCCCCGGTCGAGGTGGCTGCAGCACCTGTTGTTGCGCCTGCACCGGTTGCTGTTCCAGAGCCCGCTGCCGTTGCGCCCGTTGCGGCGCCGGTCGAGGTCCAGCCCGCAGCGCCCGTCGGCCTGGTGCTGCCCGTGCCGGAAGAGCCGGTTGCCCTGGTCGCCGACCTTGAGCCACACACACCGCCGCCGATTCCGCCGCGCCAGGAGCCTGCTCCCGCGCCAGTGGTTGAGCCAGTGTTCATCGCGCCTGAGCCGGTGGTGGTTGCACCTGAGCCGGTTGTAGCGCCGGAACCAGTGGTAGTGCCCGAACCCGAGCCTGTACCTGTAGTTGCTGCTGTTGCAGCGCCAGTTCCGGTTGCCGAGCCAGCCCCGGCCGAGCCAGCCGCACCTGTGCGCAGCGAAGAGAGCAAGGGCGGCTTCTTTGCCCGCCTCAAGCAGGGCCTGTCGAAGACCAGCGCCAGCATTGGCGAAGGCATGGCCAGCCTGTTCCTCGGCAAGAAGGCCATCGATGACGACCTGCTTGATGAAATCGAAACCCGCCTGCTGACCGCCGATGTTGGCGTCGAAGCCACCTCGGTTATCGTCCAGAGTCTGACCCAGAAGGTCGCGCGCAAGCAGCTGGCCGACAGCGACGCGCTGTACAAGTCGCTGCAAGACGAGCTGGCCGACCTGCTCAAGCCGGTCGAGCAACCGCTGCACATTCAAGCCCAGAGCAAGCCGTTCGTGATCCTCGTGGTCGGCGTCAATGGCGCCGGCAAGACCACCACCATCGGCAAGCTGGCGAAGAAGCTGCAGCTTGAAGGCAAGAAGGTCATGCTCGCCGCGGGTGACACCTTCCGCGCCGCAGCGGTCGAGCAGTTGCAGGTCTGGGGCGAGCGTAACCAGATCCCGGTCATCGCCCAGCACACCGGTGCCGATTCGGCTTCGGTTATCTTCGACGCCGTGCAAGCCGCCAAGGCCCGTAACATCGATGTGCTGATCGCCGACACCGCCGGCCGCCTGCACACCAAAGACAACCTGATGGAAGAGCTGAAGAAGGTTCGCCGGGTCATTGGCAAGCTCGATGCCGACGCGCCGCACGAGGTGCTGCTGGTGCTCGACGCCGGTACTGGCCAGAACGCCATCAACCAGGCCAAGCACTTCAACCAGAGCGTTGAACTGACCGGCCTGGCCCTGACCAAGCTCGACGGTACCGCCAAGGGTGGGGTGATCTTTGCCCTGGCCAAGCAGTTCGGCCTGCCGATCCGCTATATTGGCGTGGGCGAAGGGATTGACGATCTGCGCACCTTCGAAGCCGAACCCTTCGTGAAAGCACTGTTTGCCGAGCGGGAGCATCCATGATTCGATTCGAACAGGTCGCCAAGCGCTACCCCAATGGTCACGTTGGCCTGCATGAGTTGAGTTTTCGGGTGCGTCGGGGCGAATTCCTGTTCGTGACCGGCCATTCCGGCGCCGGCAAAAGTACTCTGCTGCGCCTGCTGCTGGCCATGGAACGCCCTACCAGCGGCAAGCTGCTGCTGGCCGGGCAGGACCTGGGGCAGATCAGCAACGCGCAAATCCCGTTCCTGCGCCGGCAGATCGGCGTGGTGTTCCAGAACCACCAGTTGCTGTTCGACCGTACCGTATTCAACAACGTCGCCCTGCCGCTGCAGATCCTCGGCTTGTCCAAGGCCGAAGTGGCCAAGCGGGTCGACTCGGCGCTCGAGCGCGTGGCCCTGTCGGACAAGGCCGAGCTGTACCCGGGTGACCTGTCTACCGGCCAGCAGCAGCGCGTCGGCATTGCCCGCGCCATCGTTCACCGCCCGGCCTTGCTGCTGGCGGACGAACCCACCGGTAACCTCGACCCGCGCCTGGCCGCGGAGATCATGGGCGTTTTCGAAGATATCAACCGCCTGGGCACCAGCGTACTGATCGCCAGTCACGACCTGGCGCTGATCGCGCGCATGCGCCATCGCATGCTGACCCTGCAGCGCGGCCGCTTGATCGGCGATGGGGAGGCCGGGCAATGAGTGCGACACGCAGTCCCAAGGTTTCCGAGCGGGTAGCGCCAAAAGCCGCTGACCCTGCGCCGGAAAAGAAAAAAACCGGCGGCGGCCACGACGATGACGGCCCGGATTTCCGTACCCTGCTGCACGCCTGGCTGGAAAGCCACCGCTCAAGCCTGCTCGACAGCCTGCGGCGCCTGGGCAAGCAGCCGATCGGCAGCTTCTTTACCTGCCTGGTGATGGCCGTGGCCCTGAGCCTGCCCATGGGCCTGTCGTTGCTGCTGAGCAACGTCGAGCGCCTGGGTGGCTCGTGGCAGCGCGCGGCGCAGATTTCCCTGTACTTGAAGCTCGATGCCAGCAGCCACGACGGCGAAGCCTTGCGCGAGCAGATCAAAGGTTTGCCAGGGGTTGCCGAGGCCGAATACGTCAGCCGCGAGCAGGCCCTCAACGAGTTCCAGCAGCAGTCCGGCCTGGGCGAAGCCCTGCGCGAACTGCCGGAGAACCCGTTGCCTGGGGTCGTGGTGGTGACTCCCGCAGAGGTCGACAAGCCGGCGCTGGAAGCCCTGCGTCAGCGCCTGGCCGAGCTGCCCAAGGTCGAAGCCGCGCAACTGGACCTGGTGTGGGTCGAGCGCCTGGCGGCGATTCTCAAACTGGGCGACCGCTTTGTCTTCGGCCTGACCGTCTTGCTGGTCTCGGCGCTGCTTTTGGTAATTGGTAACACAATTCGCCTGCACATCGAGAACCGCCGCACCGAGATCGAGGTGATCAAGCTGGTCGGCGGCACCGACAGCTATGTGCGCCGGCCTTTCCTGTACATGGGCGCCTTGTATGGCCTGGGTGCCGGGGTATTGGCCTGGGGCGTGCTGGCGTTTGGCCTGAACTGGCTGAACGACGCGGTTATCGGGCTCTCCGGGCTGTACGGCAGTGATTTTGCCTTGGCCGGGGTTCCGTCAGCCGATGGTCTGTCCCTCTTGCTTGGGGCGGTGTTGTTAGGGTATATCGGTGCTTGGATTGCGGTCGCCCGCCACTTGAGCGAGCTTGCACCGCGATAGTGTCTTTTTGCTGGTATTGACTCTTTTCATTTTTAGGGAACTTGTTTCGCGGTTCCCGGTCAATGTTGGCAGTGCCTTTGGCACGAGTTTAGTGAGTCGGAGGTTTTTTCGTATGACCACTTCGTTGCAACCTGCCTATGCCCTGGTTCCCGGCGCAAACCTGGAAGCCTATGTGCACACGGTCAACAGCATTCCATTGCTGACGCCCGAGCAGGAGCGTGAACTGGCCGAGAGTCTCTACTATGAGCAGGATCTTGGGGCGGCTCGGCAGATGGTGCTCGCCCACCTGCGTTTTGTTGTACACATCGCTCGCAGCTATTCCGGCTACGGGCTGGCCCAGGCCGACCTGATTCAGGAAGGCAACGTTGGCCTGATGAAAGCGGTCAAGCGCTTCAACCCGGAAATGGGCGTGCGCCTGGTGTCCTTTGCAGTGCACTGGATCAAGGCCGAGATTCACGAGTTCATCCTGCGTAACTGGCGCATCGTCAAGGTGGCGACCACCAAGGCCCAGCGCAAGCTGTTCTTCAACCTGCGCAGCCAGAAAAAACGCCTAGCCTGGCTGAACAACGATGAAGTTCATCGTGTCGCCGAAAGCCTGGGTGTCGAACCGCGTGAAGTGCGTGAAATGGAGAGCCGCCTGACCGGTCAGGACATGGCCTTCGACCCGGCCAGTGAAGCCGACGACGACAGTGCATTCCAGTCGCCGGCCAACTACCTGGAAGACCACCGTTACGACCCTGCGCGTCAACTGGAGGATGCCGACTGGAGTGACAACTCCACCAGCAACCTGCACGAAGCCCTGCAAGGCCTGGATGACCGCAGCCGCGATATTCTCTATCAGCGCTGGCTGGCCGAGGAAAAGGCCACCCTGCATGACCTGGCCGAGAAATACAGCGTGTCCGCCGAGCGGATCCGCCAGCTGGAAAAGAACGCGATGAACAAGGTCAAAGCCTTGATCGCGATCTGAGCCGCGAAACGGCAATACCCAAAAAGCCCCGACGTGTCGGGGCTTTTTCATGATTCTCCGCCACCCTTGTCGAGACTGCTATGACCATTTCCTTGTATGCCGCTTCTGTTCCTGTCTTCAAGCAAATGCTCAACGCCTTGAGTGATGTGCTGAACAAGGCCGAAGCTCACGCCACGGCGAAAAACATTGATCCAAGCGTTTTCCTCCAGGCTCGCCTGTATCCGGATATGTTTCCGCTGGTTCGCCAGGTGCAGATCGCTGTTGATTTCGCCAAGGGCGTTTCGGCGCGCCTGGCTGAGGTCGAGTTGCCGAAATACGATGACAGCGAAACCACCTTTGCCGAGCTGCAAGCGCTGATCAGCAAGGTCCTGGCTTTCCTGGACGGCATTGCGCCGGCGCAGATCGACGGCAAGGAAGGCATTGAAATCGTGACCCGTCCGGGCACGCCGAAAGAGAAGCGCTTCAGTGGCCAGGCCTATTTGCTGACCTACGGCCTGCCGCAATTCTTCTTCCACGTCACCACCACCTACGCAATCCTGCGTCACAACGGTGTAGAAGTGGGCAAGCGTGACTACATGGGCGCGTTCTAAAACGTTTACCCAGTAATGGGCATGCAGTAAAAACCCGGCAAAGCGTGCGCTTTGCCGGGTTTTTTATTGCTTCCAAGGTGCCCGACGTGGGCTGTCCAGCTGGGCCAGGTAGCTGTTACCGCCGAGCTGGCGCATCTGCTGGCGAATCCAGCCTGCGCGTCGCGCCACATAAGTGCTGGGCCGGCTGGCGCTCCAGTTCAGCGGGCTGGGCAGCACCGCAGCCAGCAGGCTGGCCTGCTGGCGCGAAAGCTGGCTGGCATCGACGCCGAAGTGGTGCCGGGCGGCCGCCTGTGCACCAAACACGCCTTCGCCCCACTCGGCGCTGTTGAGATAGACCTCAAGAATCCGCTCTTTCGACCATAGCAGCTCGATCAGTGCGGTGAACCAGGCTTCGAGCCCCTTGCGCAACCAGCTACGGCCGGCCCAGAGGAACTGGTTCTTGGCCACTTGCTGGCTCAAGGTGCTGGCGCCGCGGATGCTGCCGCCGCGCTCGTTATGGGCCAGCGCCGCCTGGATGGCGTTGAAGTCAAAGCCCCAGTGGTTGGCGAACTTCTGGTCTTCGCCAGCAATCACAGCCACTTTCAGCTCATCGGAGATTCGCTCCCACGGCTCCCAGTCCCGTTGCAAGTCGATCGGCTGGCCATCGACCCAGGACTCGACCTTGCGCTCGACCATCAGGGCGGTGCCGGGCGGCGGCACCCAGCGAAACACCAGCACCAGCAGGGCGCTGCCTGCGGCAAACCACAGCAGGGCACGGGTGAGGCGACGGAAAATGGAAGACAGCATAGGCGATGGCTTGGCCGAAGCGATGGAGCGGGCCATTATACAGACCCTGTGCTGACTAGGAGTCTTCCCAATGCTGCGTAGTTTTCTGCTGCTTTCGGCGTTTTTCGGCTTTACCGGCGTGGCCCTGGGCGCCTTTGCTGCCCATGGCCTCAAGGGCCGGCTGAGCAGCGAATACCTGGCGATCTTTCATACCGGCGTCACCTACCAGCTGGTACACGCCCTGGCCCTGCTCGCGGTAGCAGTGCTGTCGGTGCACCTGCCCGGGCGTCTGGTCGGGTGGGCCGGTGGTCTGTTCACCCTGGGGATCCTGCTGTTTTCCGGTAGCCTGTATGTGCTGACCCTGAGCGGCATCGGCAAGCTCGGTATCATCACTCCCTTTGGCGGCCTGGCGTTTCTCGGCGGATGGCTGTGCCTGGGCCTTGCAGCCTGGCGCCTGAGCTGACCCGCGAGTCCGGATCGAGACGAATGGCGCGGCCCGGCCTTGGGTTTGCGCCCTGATCAGGGCTAGAATGCGGGCCCCTAAAAATAATGGCGGCCGTGCGCATGCGCATTCAACTGAACGGTGAACCTTTCGAATTGCCCGATGGCGAAAGCGTCGCGGCCCTGCTCAACCGGCTTGACCTGGCGGGTCGCCGGGTGGCGGTCGAACTCAACCTGGACATCGTGCCGCGCAGCCAGCACGACGTCACCACGCTGAACGACGGCGACCAGGTTGAAGTGGTGCACGCCATTGGCGGCGGCTAGGCCTTCGCGCTTCACCTGCAAGTCCCTCAACCTTCAAGAGGATTACCGATGAGCAACGTACGTAGCGACAAGCCCTTCACCCTGGCCGGTCGTACCTTCCAGTCGCGCCTGCTGGTTGGCACCGGCAAGTACCGTGACCTGGAAGAAACCCGCCTGGCCATCGAGGCCTCCGGCACCGAGATCGTCACGGTTGCCGTGCGCCGCACCAACATCGGCCAGAACCCGGGCGAACCGAACCTGCTCGACGTGCTGCCGCCCGATCGCTACACCATCCTGCCGAACACCGCTGGCTGCTATGACGCGGTCGAAGCCGTGCGCACCTGCCGCCTGGCCCGTGAGCTGCTCGATGGCCACAACCTGGTCAAGCTCGAAGTACTGGCCGACCAGAAGACCCTGTTCCCCAACGTGATCGAGACCCTCAAGGCCGCCGAAGTGCTGGTCAAGGACGGTTTCGACGTGATGGTCTACACCAGTGACGACCCGATCATTGCCCGCCAGCTGGCCGAAGCCGGTTGCATCGCGGTAATGCCACTGGCCGGGCTGATCGGTACGGGCCTGGGGATCTGCAACCCGTACAACCTGCAGATCATCCTCGAAGAATCGAAAGTCCCGGTGCTGGTCGATGCCGGTGTCGGTACCGCGTCCGACGCCACCATCGCCATGGAAATGGGCTGTGAGGCGGTGCTGATGAACTCGGCGATCGCGCACGCACAGCAGCCGGTCATGATGGCCGAAGCCATGAAACACGCCATTGTCGCTGGCCGCCTGGCTTACCTTGCCGGGCGTATGCCGAAAAAACTCTATGCCAGCGCGTCGTCGCCGCTGGATGGTCTGATCAAGTAAGAGCCCCTGATGACCGAATCGCAAGAAACGCCGATCACCACCGAAGGCGAAGAGCGCCAACACCGCCGCATCAAGAGTTTCGTGATGCGCGCCGGGCGCATGACCGAAGGCCAGCAGCGCGGCCTGGACCAGGGTGGGCCGCTGTTCATCCTGCCCCTGGCCGAGAGCCCGGTGGACTACGACCAGGTCTTCGGCCGCTCGGCGCCGCGTACCCTGGAGATCGGCTTCGGCATGGGCCACTCCCTGCTGGAAATGGCTGCTGCCGCGCCGGAGCAGGACTTCATCGGTGTCGAAGTGCACCGTCCGGGTGTCGGTGCGCTGCTCAACGGCGTGCTGACCCAGGGCCTGAAGAACCTGCGGGTGTATGACTGCGATGCCATCGAAGTGCTGAACAAGTGCGTGGCTGACAACAGCCTCGACCGGCTGATGCTGTTCTTCCCCGACCCTTGGCACAAAAGCCGTCACCACAAGCGTCGCATCGTCCAGCCGGAGTTCGCGCAGCTGGTGCGCAGCAAGCTCAAGGTGGGGGGCGTGTTCCATATGGCCACCGACTGGGAGCCCTATGCCGAATACATGCTGGAAGTGATGAACGTCGCCCCGGGTTATCGCAACCTGGCCGCCGACGGCAAGTGCGTAGAGCGTCCGGCCGAGCGCCCGATCACCAAGTTCGAACGCCGCGGCGAGCGGCTTGGGCATGGGGTGTGGGATCTGAAGTTCGAAAAACTGGCGTAGGTGATGTCAATCGCGGGGCAAGTCGGGTCGCCCCGCGATGCTTTTCAGCGCCGATCGGCAACCACGCCAATCAACACCAGCACAATCAGCAACACCGGCGCCAACGCATAGTTGTTGAACTGTGCCAGCCCCTTCACCACCCACGGGGTGGCATAGATCAATGCCGCACCGCTGCCGATCATCACCAGCAAGGCCATGAACGGTACGCGCAAGGCGCCTGCAAGGCCGCCCAGGCGTTGTTCGACCCAGCCTTTGATATCGGTGCCAAACAGCACCAGCAAACAGCCCACCAAGGCCAGGGAAATCTCCGACAGGTTGCTGCGACTCCAGCGGGAAACGGTCGAGAGCAGGTCGAGTACCAGGTCCATTCGCAATCCTTAGGTCAAGAAATACTGCAGCAGGTCGTTGAGGAACAACTGGCCACGCGCGGTAGCGACCAGTCGCGTCGGTTCGACCTGCAAAAGCCCTTTTTGTTCGGCTTCCCGCCGCGCCGCCGCCAGTTGCTCCAGGGGCAGGCCGGTACGCTGGCTGAACAGCTCGATGTCTACGCCCTGGGTCAGGCGCAGGGCGTTCATCAGGAACTCGAAGGGCAGCTCGTCCACTGGCAGCAGCTTTTCGCCGGCCTTGAAGGGCTTGGCCGGGTTCAGGTAGTCCTTGGGCAGCCGCGTCTTCCAGGTGCGCAGGATCCGTCCGTCGGGGTGGCTGAGTTTGCCGTGGGCGCCGGCGCCGATGCCGATGAAGTCGCCAAAGCTCCAGTAGTTGAGGTTGTGCCGCGCGGCGCGGCCCGGCTGGGCGTAGGCCGAGACTTCGTACTGGGCGTAGCCGTGGCTGGCCAGCAGGGCCTGGCCGGCTTCCTGGATGTCCCAGAGGATGTCGTCTTCGGGCAGCAGTGGCGGCTGGTTCCAGAACACCGTGTTCGGCTCCAGGGTCAACTGGTACCAGGACAGGTGCGTGGGGTTCAGCGCAATCGCCTGGCGCAGGTCGCCCAGGGCGTCGTCCAGCGTCTGGTCAGGCAGGCCATGCATCAGGTCGAGGTTGAAGTTGTCGAAGCCGGCATTGCGCGCCATGTCGGCGGCGCGAATCGCTTCGTCACCGTTGTGGATGCGACCCAGGGCTTCGAGCTTGGCCTGCTGGAAGCTCTGGATGCCGATCGACAGGCGATTGATGCCCAGTTGCCGGTAGGCCTTGAACTTCTCTTGCTCGAAGGTCCCAGGGTTGGCTTCGAGGGTGATCTCGATGTCGCTGGCAAACGGGATGCGTTGCTCCACACCGACCAGCAAGCGCCCCAGCGCGCGGGCGCTGAACAGGCTCGGGGTGCCGCCGCCAAAGAAGATCGAGCTGATCGGGCGGCCATGGACGTTGCCCAGCTCCTGGTCGAGGTCGGCGAGCAGGGCGTCGACGTAGGCTTCTTCCGGCAGTTCGGGGGTGGCGGCGTGGGAGTTGAAGTCGCAGTACGGGCATTTACGCACGCACCAGGGGATATGGATGTACAGCGCCAGGGGCGGCAGCTGTGGCAGGGCCGCCCGCGGTGCTTGGGAAGTAAAGCCAGCCTCGCCCAGGTGCAGTGGCTGTGCCGGCGAATGCTCGGTCATGCCAGGCCCAGACGTTGACGCAACAGGCTCATGGCGCGGGCACGGTGGCTGATCTGGTTCTTGTCGGCAGGGCTCAGCTCGGCGCTCGAGCAATCGCGCTCCGGCACCCAGAACAGTGGGTCATAGCCAAAGCCGTGCTCGCCGCTGGCCTGGGTCAGGATGCGCCCGTGCCACAGGCCTTCGCAGAGGATCGGCAGCGGGTCGTCGGCATGCCGGACCAGGGCCAGGACGCAGACGAACTGGGCGCCGCGCTGCTCCTGCGGGACGTCCTTGAGCACGTCGAGCAACTTGGCGTTGTTGGCCGCATCGCCTTTGCCATCGGCATAACGAGCGGAGTAGATGCCCGGCGCGCCGCCGAGAAAGTCCACCGCCAGGCCCGAATCATCGGCCAGCGCCGGCATGCCGGAAATGCGCGCGGCATTGCGCGCCTTGAGGATGGCGTTTTCGACGAACGACAGGCCGGTTTCTTCCGGCTCGACGCTGCTGAATTCGCCAATGGAACGCAGTTGCACGGTGTCACCGAGCATGGCCTGCAGTTCCTTGAGTTTGCCGGCGTTATGGCTGGCCAATACGATTTGCTGAAAAGTCATCATTCGCCTGGAAAAAGCTCTTGGTTGAAGCTGATGGTTTCGGTCTTGCCACCAATGCCAACGTCGATGGTGAAGGTCCGGGTTTCCTGTTGTTCAACAGGGAACTGGGCGATGTAGTAGATGGCGCCCTGTTCGGTGATCTGCTTGAACTTCAACGGCACCGAGTTGCTGGTCAGGTCCTTGACGGTGCCGCTGACCTGGGTGACCAGTGGCTTGCCAGCCTTGATCACCGAGACGTTGATCACGCCCTGGTTCTTGCTGCGCACCAGTTCCGCAGCCTTGGCAATATCTGGTTGCAGGAAGGTCGAAATGAAAGTGCTGTAGTGCACCGTGGTGTCACCGAACACTTCCTGGCGCTCGCCCTTGATGGCATCGGCGGCGACCGCCGTCACACTCAGGCAGGCAGTCAGTAAAAAACTCAACAAGCGGCCCATGATCGTTCTCCTCCGGTGTGCGGGTTAAACCGCGACCTTGTGTTCGGTAAGGCCGGGGCTGCTGACACGGTAAATGCCGATCTCACCTAGAAGATTAGGCCATAGCTTGCTCGCCCACCCGTGGCGGTGCAAATGGTCGACCGCCAGGCGGTCGAGGACCTGGGCGCGGCGTTCGCTGCACAGGGCCTCGAAGTCTTCGAAGGTACAGAAGTGGATGTTCGGCGTGTTGTACCAGGTATACGGCATGAAGTCGGAAACCGGCATGCGACCTTTGGTCGCCAGGTACCAGCGGCAGCGCCAGTGGCCGAAGTTGGGAAAGGTGATGATGCACTGGCGGCCGACGCGCAGCATTTCGTCGAGAATGCGGTCGGGGTATTCCACGGCCTGCAGGGCCTGGGTCATGACCACCACGTCGAAACTGTTGCTGGCAAAGTTGCCCAGGCCCTTGTCGAGGTCCTGCTCGATGACGTTGACGCCCTTGGCCACGCACTGGGCGATGTTGTCGGGGTCAATTTCCAGGCCGTAGCCGGCCACCTGCTTGTGGTCGCGCAGCGACGCCAGCAGTTCACCGGTACCGCAACCGAGGTCGAGTACCCGGCTGCCGGCGGGGATCCAGTCTTGGATGATTTCCAGGTCGGCTCTCATAGGCTCCTCAGCAGACGATGCGGTTCATGTAGTTCGTGAATCCCGTGATGTAGCGCGGGGTCGGGATCAGGAAGGCATCGTGGCCATAGGGCGAATCGATATCCAGGTAGCAGACGTTCTTGCGCGCGGCGATCAGCGCATCGACGATCTCCCGCGAGCGTGCTGGCGAGAAGCGCCAGTCGGTGGTGAACGACATCACGCAGTAATCCGCGGTGACATGCGCAAGAGTCGCTGCCAGGTCGCCGCCGTGGCTGGCAGCCGGGTCGAAGTAATCCAGTGCCTTGGTCATCAGCAGGTAGGTGTTGGCGTCGAAACGCCCGGAGAACTCCTCGCCCTGATAGCGCAGGTAGCTTTCAACCTGGAACTCGACGCTGTGGAAGTCGTAGTTGAGCTTGTCGCTTTTCAGCTCGCGGCCGAATTTCTCGCCCATGGAGTCATCGGACAGGTAGGTGATGTGCCCGACCATGCGCGCCAGCATCAGGCCGCGCTTGGGGATCACGCCCTGATCCTGGAACGAGCCGCCGTGGAATTCCGGGTCGGTGAGGATGGCCTGGCGTGCCACCTCGTTGAAGGCGATGTTCTGTGCCGAGAGCTTGGGTGCCGAGGCGATGTCCAGGCAATGACGCACGCGATCGGGGTAGGTGATGGTCCACTGCAGCGCCTGCATGCCGCCCAGGCTGCCACCGACGACGGCGGCCCATTGTTGGATACCCAGGCGATCGGCCAGGCGCGCCTGGCTGTGCACCCAGTCTTCCACGGTCAGTACCGGGAAATCGGCGCCGTAGGGCTTACCGGTGAGCGGGTTGATGCTGCTGGGGCCGGTGCTGCCGTTGCAACCGCCAAGGTTGTTGAGGCTGACCACGAAGAAACGATTGGTATCGATCGGCTTGCCGGGGCCGATGCAACTGTCCCACCAGCCCGGCTTGCGATCGTCGGGGCTGTGGTAGCCGGCGGCATGGTGATGGCCGGACAACGCATGACAGATCAGCACGGCGTTGCTGGCGCTGCTGTTGAGCGTGCCGTAGGTTTCGTAGATCAGTTCATAGGCGGCCAGCGAGCGACCGCAGGCCAGCGCCAGCGGCTCGCTGAACTGTGCCAGTTGCGGTGTTACCAGACCGACCGAATCTTCGGGAAAGACAGTGGACATCGACCCTGCTCACGCTTGAATGAGGCGTAAGTCTAAAGACCACTGCGAAGTGCGGCAAGGAAAGCATCGCGGGTCAAGCCCGCTCCTACAGAAGTGCTGTGGGAGCGGGCTTGCCCCGCGAGTGATCAGACCAGCAGTCGCAGAATCTCCGGCATCCCGCTCATCGCCGCCAGGTTGTTGATCACCAGCATGTCGATCAGCTTCAGCGCCATGAACGCCAGGATCGGAGAGATATCCAGGCCGCCGAGGTTCGGCAGGATGCGGCGGAACGGCGCCAGAAACGGGTCGCAGATCTGGTTGATCAGCTCGGCGCCCGGGTTGTGGCTGCCCGGCGCGACCCACGAGAGGATCACGCTGATGATCAGGGCGAAGAAGAAAATCTTCAGAAACAGCGCGGTCACGCCAATGATCGACCAGACCAGCAATTGCAGCGGGTTGCCGGTGGTGCCGTAGGCCAGCAGCAGGGTCAGGCCCATCACCAGCAGCTGGATGATGATCGCCAGCAGCAGCGACGACATGTCCAGGCCGAACAGGCTCGGTATCACCCGGCGCATCGGCTTGAGCAGCGGTTGGGTGGCGCGTACGGCGAACTGGCTGAGCGGGTTGTAGAAGTCCGCGCGCACCAGTTGCAGGACAAAGCGCAGCACCACGATCAGCAGGTACAGGCTGCCGAGGGTCTGCAGCACATAGATTGCAGCGGTGTTCAATCCGATCATCTTCGGCTCCTTAGTTGCCCAGTTGTTCAGCCATTTCGGCCGAGCGGTGCGCAGCGGCACCCAGCGCCTGTTCCACCAGCGCTTCGAATCCATTGGCCTGGAACGACTTGATCGCCGCTTCCGTGGTGCCGGCCGGTGAGGTGACCCGACGGCGCAGTTCGGCGGCGTCAACATCGCTGCTGACCGCCATGTGCGCAGCGCCCAGGGCGGTTTGCAGGGTCAGCTTGGCGGCGGTTTCTCGTGGCAGGCCGAGTTTCTCGCCGGCGGCGGTCATGGCCTCGATCAGCAGGAAAAAATACGCCGGGCCACTGCCGGACACCGCAGTCACGGCATCCAGCTGTTGTTCGTTGTCCAGCCACAGGGCGATGCCCACGGCCGACAGCAGTTGCTCGGCCTGCTGGCGCTGGGCCGGCGAAACCTCGGCGGTGGCGAACAGGCCGCTGACGCCCTGGCGCAGCAGCGCCGGGGTGTTGGGCATGCAGCGCACGATCGGCTGGGCGCCGAGCCAGCTGTTCATGCTCGCGCAGGTGATCCCGGCGGCGATCGAGACGGCCAGTTGCTCGGGCTTGAGCTTGGGCTTGAGCGCTTCGCACACGGCTTTCATCGCCTGTGGCTTGACCGCCAATACCACCACATCGGCGCCTTCGATGGCCTGGGCGTTGTCGGCGAACATCTCGATGCCGTGCTCGGCATGGATTTTCGCCCGCTGCTCGGCGCCCGGATCGCTGGCGCGGATCTGCGAAGCTTCCAGGCCCTGGGCGCGCAGGCCGCCGATCAGGCTGGCAGCCATGTTGCCGGCGCCGATAAAGGCAATACGAGTCTTGCTCATGTCAGGTCCTTGATAGGGAAAGAGGGAAAAAGCATGGGTCAGGGCTGGCCGTAGTCGCGGGCACCGAACAGCGCGGTGCCGATGCGCACCCAGGTCGCGCCCTGGGCAATCGCGGCTTCCAAGTCATGACTCATGCCCATGGACAGGGTGTCGAGGGGTAACTGAAGGTTCGCCTGCAACTCGCGAACCCGGGCGAAGGCCGCTTGTTGGGCGGCCTCGTCGTCGGTCGGCTCGGGAATCGCCATCAACCCGCGCAGGCGCAGGCGTGGCAGCGCGGCGATGGCGCTGGCCAGGGCCGGCAGCTCTTCGGGCGTGCAGCCAGACTTGCTGGCTTCGCCACTGACGTTGACCTGCAGGCAGATGTTCAGCGCTGCAAGGTTGTCAGGGCGTTGCTCGGACAGGCGTTGGGCGATTTTCAGACGGTCCACGGAATGTACCCAGTCAAAGTGCTCGGCAATCGCACGAGTCTTGTTCGACTGAATGGGGCCGATGAAGTGCCAGGTCAAGGGCAGGTCGGTCAATTCGCCCTGTTTGTTCAGGGCTTCCTGCAGGTAGTTCTCACCGACATCGCGCACCCCGGCGGCGAAGGCTTCGCGCACGGCAGCGGCGGGTTTGGTCTTGCTCACGGCCAGCAGCTGCACGGCCGCAGGCTCGCGCCCGGCGGCCAGCGCGGCGGCACGGATGCGTGCGGCGAGCGTGGAAAGGTTGTCTGCTATGGTGGACATTGATCGATGCCAGCGGCTCTTTGGGTCTGCGGCATTCTACCTGCTTGGCGGCCTTTGGGGAGTCTCATGGATGTGACTGAACTGCTGGCGCTGGCTGTGCAAGCCGGTGCCAGTGACCTGCACCTGGCGGCGGGCGAGGTGCCGGCGCTGCGTTTTGGGGGGCGTTTGCGGCCGCTGGAGCTGGCGGCGCTGACGCCGCAAGACATGGACGAAATGCTCGGGCAGGTAATGTCCGCGGCGCAGCAAAAGGATTTTGAAACACATCTGGATATCGACTTTGCCTTTGCCGTGCCAGCATTGGCGCGCTTTCGGGTCAATGCTTTCCAGCAACTGCATGGCGCCGCTGCAGTGCTGCGGGTGATTCCGGCGCAGGTCAGCAGCCTGGCAGAACTCGACCTGGGGGATGTGTTTCGGCAAATTGCCGAGCTGTCGGGCGGGCTGGTGCTGGTTACCGGGCCCACAGGGTCGGGCAAATCGACCACCCTGGCGGCTCTGGTCGATCACCTGAACCGTGAGCGGGCGCTGCACATCGTCACCCTCGAGGACCCCATCGAATTTATCCACAGCTCGCAGCGCAGCCGCATCAGCCAGCGCGAGATCGGCCGGCACACCCGGGGTTTTGCCCAGGCCTTGCGCGCAGCATTACGTCAGGACCCGGATGTGATCATGCTCGGTGAACTGCGCGATCCGCAGAGCATTCGCCTGGCCCTGACTGCAGCGGAAACCGGGCACCTGGTGCTGGCCACGGTGCATACCGGCTCGGCGGCTAAAACCATTGACCGCCTGGTGGATGTGTTCGCCGCCGAAGAGAAGCAACTGGTACGCGCCATGCTCGCCGAGTCGCTGCAGGCAGTGGTCTCGCAGGTTCTGGTGGAGAAGGTTGGCGGCGGCCGGCTGGCAGCCCACGAGATACTCCTGGCAACGCCTGCGGTGCGCAACCTGGTGCGCGAGGGCAAGGTGGCGCAGATTTATTCGGCGATACAGACAGGCGGGGCACAGGGGATGCAGACCCTCGACGCGTGTCTGCAGGGCCTGGTGCGTCAAGGGCTGGTCAGCCCTGAAAGCGCCCGGGAGCGGGCGCCGGGGCGTTTCTAGCGTTTAGCCAGGGCCAGTTGCTGGCTTTTTGGTAAGACACGTTTGGCAACCACGTAACGGCTGTTCCAGTACGGCTTGTTCAGGGTGTCGATGCTTACCCGTTTGCCAGTGCGCGGCGCGTGGATGAAGCGGTCGTTGCCCAGGTAGATGGCGACGTGGTTGACCCGGCGGCTCTTGATGTTGAAGAAGATCAGGTCGCCGGGCTTGAGGTCGTTGCGATCGACTTTTATGCCGTGGCCGCTGGCCATGGCGTTGGAGGTGCGGGGCAGGTCGACTTCATCGATGTCGTTGAAGGCGTACTTGACCAGGCCGCTGCAGTCAAAGCCCTTGCTCGGGCTGCTGCCGCCCCAGCGATACGGGGTGCCGAGCACGTTGACCGCGCGGCTGAGCACATCGCTGCTCTGCTGCGGCGACATGGCCGCGGCAACCGGCAGCGGTTTGCCCGGGCGAGCGCTGCGCTTGGGGCTGTGCTGGACTTTGTTGCTGCTGACGTTCTTGTGTGGACGCGCAGCAGTGGAATTGGAGGTGTACCCGGAGAAACCGTTGGGTAACCGTTGCTCACGATTGGTGGCGTGGGCAGCCAGTGGCAATAATAGGCAGATGGTCAGCCATGTCTTGAAAAAAGGACGCATAGGCAGGGCTCTGGTTGGTTAGCGCGCAACTTTATAACAGCTTTTTGATCAAATTCTGATCCGTTGGTCGATTCCAGGGGGCGGCAAAAACCGGCAGAAGCGGCGATTGGCCTGCATTCGAAAGGCGCGGGCCAGACAGGATAGGGGTTTGCGGCGGGTAGGGTGGCAAATGACCACACGTCGGCTTGCCACAGAAAAGTCACATTTTTCTTTAGAAAATTTATCGATAACCCACAGGGGCTATGAATGAACAGTTATCAACAGGGCGGTCAGCTACACGACACCCACAGCAAGGTGATCGGTTATCTGCTGTGGATTTTCGGCTTCACCGGTTCGCACCGCTTCTACTATGGCAAGCCGGTCACTGGCACGATCTGGTTCTTTACCCTGGGCCTGCTCGGCATCGGCTGGTTGATCGACCTGTTTCTGATTCCGGCGATGGACCGCGAAGCCGACCTGCGCTTTCAGCCGGGCCCACTGGACTACAGCCTGGCGTGGATCCTGCTGACCTTCCTCGGGGTGTTTGGCGTGCACCGCATGTACCAGGGCAAGTGGATCACCGGCCTGATCTACCTGTGCACCGGCGGGTTATTCCTGGTGGGGGTGCTGTATGACTTCTGGACGCTCAATACCCAGGTGTCACTGGCCAACGCCCAGCGGCGTTAAGGCCTGAAGCCTTGTCGCAGTGAATGCGACAAGGCTTTTACGGCGAGGTTACTGGCGGGTCTGGCGCTGCTGCAACAACAGGTTGCTGAAGCCGCTGCCGGCCAGTTGCTTCTGCGCCACGGTCAGCTGCTCACGGTTGCTGAACGGGCCAACCAGCACGCGGTACCAGGTTTCTTCCTTCACCGTGCCGGACTCCACCTTGACCGCCTGGCCGAGCAGGATGATCTGCGCGCGGACCTTGTCGGCGTCGGCCTGCTTGCGGAACGAGCCGGCCTGCAGGAAGAACTGGGTGGTCGCCGCCGGCTTGATCACCGGTGGTGCAGGTGGTGGCGTTTGGCCCATCAACGCGGCCTGGGCACGAGCGGTGTCGATCTTCGCCGCTTCCGCCGGGGTGACCGGAGGTTGCGCCGGCACCGGCGGGGTTTTCTCCGGCACCGCTTCAGGCGGCACGATCACTTCCGATTCCGGCAGCAAGGTATAGAAGTCGTACTTGGGCTTCACCGGCTGCTGCGGGCTTGGTGCGGTCTTGTTGGCTTCGGCGACCTTCTCGGCCTTCTGCTGCTCGGGCTTGGTGCGCTTGACCTCGCCGTTGCCAGGCTCAAGCTTCATCAGAAACACGACAAAGGCGCCCACCGACAAGCCGATTGCCAGCCACAGCCAGCCCGGGATCGGCTGCTTGGCAGGTGCCTGATAGCGACTCGCGCCGCGCTTGGGTGCGGGTTTTTTCTTGGCAGCCAACTTACATGCGCTCCAGGGTTTCCAGGCCGAGCAGTTGCAGACCTTGCTTGAGGGTACGACCGGTCAGGGCGGCCAGACGCAGGCGGCTCTGCTGCTGTTCAGGGGTGTCGGCGGCGAGGATCGGGCAGTTCTCGTAGAAGCTCGAGAACAGGCCGGCAACGTCGTACAGGTAAGCGCACAGCACGTGCGGCGTGCCCTTCTCGGCGACGTTGTTGAGGATCTCGCCGAACTGCGCCAGGCGCGCGGCCAGGTCCTGCTCCTGCGGTGCTTGCAGGATGATCTGTCCGTCGACTTCTTCAAAGCTCTTGCCCAGCTTGCGGAACACACCGGCGACGCGGGTGTAGGCGTACAGCAGGTAAGGCGCGGTGTTGCCTTCGAAGTTGAGCATCAGTTCGAAGTTGAAGCTGTAGTCGCTGGTGCGGTGCTTGGACAGGTCGGCGTATTTCACCGCGCCAATGCCGACCACTTCGCCGATGGCGCGCAGGTCGGCCTCGGCCAGCTCCGGGTTCTTCTCCTTGACCAGGGCGTAGGCACGCTCCTTGGCTTCGGTGAGCAGGTCGATCAGCTTCACCGTGCCGCCGTCGCGGGTCTTGAACGGACGGCCGTCGGCGCCGTTCATGGTGCCGAAGCCCATGTGCTCCATTTGCATCGGGTGGCCGACGAAACCGGCGCGGCGAGCCACTTCGAACACCTGGTTGAAGTGCAGGGCCTGACGCTGGTCGACGAAGTACAGGGCGCGGTCGGCCTTGAGCACGTTGCTGCGGTAGCGCACGGCAGCGAGGTCGGTGGTGGCGTACAGGTAGCCGCCGTCGGCTTTTTGCACGATCACCGGCAGTGGCTCGCCTTCGGCGGTTTTGAATTCTTCAAGGAATACGCACTGGGCGCCCTTGCTCTCGACCAGCAGACCCTTGGCCTTGAGGTCGCTGACGACATTGGCCAGGTCGTCGTTGTAGGCGCTTTCGCCCATGACGTCGGCCATGGTCAGTTTGACGTTGAGCAGTTCGTAGGTCTTCTGGCAGTGCGACAGCGAGATGTCCTTGAAGCGGGTCCACAGCTTCAGGCATTCCGGGTCGCCGGCTTGCAGCTTGACCACCAGGCCACGGGCGCGGTCGGCGAACTCTTCGGACTCGTCGAAGCGTTTTTTCGCCGCACGGTAGAAGTTCTCCAGGTCCGACAGCTCGTCGCTGGTGATCGGGTTTTCCTGCAGGTAGGCCATCAGCATGCCGAACTGGGTGCCCCAGTCGCCGACGTGGTTCTGGCGGATTACGTCATCGCCGAGGAACTCCAGCACGCGGGATACGGCGTCACCGATGATGGTCGAACGCAGGTGGCCGACGTGCATCTCCTTGGCCAGGTTAGGGGCCGACAGGTCGACCACCACCTTCTGCTGCGGGCCGGCTTTCTTCACGCCAAGCTTGGCGTCGGCCAGGGCCGCGTCCAGGCGCGAGGCCAGGGCCTGGGTGTTCTGGAAGAAGTTGAGAAAGCCTGGGCCTGCGATCTCGACCTTGCTTACCTGCTCGTCGGCAGGCAGGGCGGCGATGATCTTCTCGGCCAGGTCGCGCGGTTTCATGCCGGCAGGCTTGGCCAGCATCATCGCGATGTTGCTGGCGAAGTCGCCGTGGGTCTTGTCCCGGGCGTTCTCCACCTGGATCGCCGGCGTCAGCCCTTCAGGCAGCACACCGTCGGTGACGAGTTGGGTGAGGGCTTGCTGGATCAGCTGGCGAATGGTGTCTTTCATGGGCTTCTCTTTCGACCGCAAGCGCGGCGGCGCTTCGATGCGCAGGTGGAAAAACTGGACATTATCCGTTGCCGGGGCGAGGTTGCCAACCTTTGGGCCAATGCTGTCAGTACAAATCCACCGGATCGACATCCAGCGACCAACGCACCTGGCGCCCGGACGGCATCTGTTCCAACACTAGCAACCAGGCGCTGATCAGTCGATGCAAAGGTGCCCTGGCATTGGCCTGGAGCAACAATTGCGCACGAAACCGCCCGGCACGGCGTTCCATCGGCGCCGGTACCGGACCTAGCAACTCGATGCCGTGCAGGTTCTGTTCGGCCAGCAACTGCTCGGCGGCGCTGCAGGCTTCATCGAGAAACCCCTCGGCCTGCCCCGGCTTATGCGCTTCGGCGCGCAACAGCGCCAGGTGCGCGAAAGGCGGCAGGCCGGCGGCGCGGCGCTCGCTCAGGGCCTGCTCGGCAAAGGCGAAGTAACCCTGCTCGGTCAGTTGCACCAATAAAGGATGGTCGGCCAGGTGGGTCTGGATGATCACCTTGCCCGGCTCCTCGGCGCGCCCGGCGCGGCCGGCGACCTGGACGATCATCTGCGCCATGCGCTCGCTGGCGCGAAAATCGCCGGAGAACAGGCCGCCGTCGGCATCGAGGATCGACACCAGGGTCACCCGCGGAAAATGGTGGCCCTTGGCGAGCATCTGGGTGCCAACCAGGATGCACGGCTGGCCGCGCTGGATGGTGGCGAACAACTGGTTCATCGCATCCTTGCGCGAAGTGCTGTCGCGGTCGACCCGCAGCACTGGGTAATCCGGAAAAAGAATGCTCAGGCGCTCCTCGGCGCGCTCGGTGCCGGCACCCACCGGGCGCAGGTCGACTTTGTTGCACTGCGGGCACTGGCGCGGCACGCGCTCATCGTAGCCGCAGTGATGGCAGCGCAGCTCGTTGGAGCGCTGGTGCACGGTCATGCGCGCATCGCAGCGTGGGCATTCGGACATCCAGCCGCAGTCATGGCACAGGAGCGTCGGCGCAAAGCCGCGGCGGTTGAGGAACACCAGTACCTGCTGGCCGGCCGCCAGGGTCTGGCCGATGGCTTGCTGCATCGGCCCGCTGATGCCGCTGTCCAACGGCCGGCTCTTCACATCCAGGCGCAGGAAGCGCGGCTGCTGGGCGCCGCCGGCGCGCTGGTTGAGGCGCAGCAGGCCATAGCGGCCGCTGTGGGCGTTATGCAGGCTCTCCAGCGACGGCGTGGCCGAGCCCAGCAGGATCGGGATGTTCTCCTGGCGCGCGCGCACCAGCGCCAGGTCGCGAGCGTGGTAGCGCAGGCCTTCCTGCTGTTTATACGAGCCGTCGTGTTCTTCGTCGATGATGATCAAGCCGGGGTTTTTCATCGGTGTGAACAATGCCGAGCGGGTGCCGATGATGATGTCGGCCTCGCCGTCACGTGCGGCCAGCCAGGCATCCAGGCGCTCGCGGTCATTGACCGCCGAGTGCAGCAGGGCGATGCGCGCGTTAAAACGCTGCTCGAAGCGCGCCAGGGTTTGCGGCCCCAGGTTGATCTCCGGGATCAGAATCAGCGCCTGCTTGCCGGCCTCCAGGGTTTCGCGGATCAGCTGCAGGTAGACCTCTGTCTTGCCGCTGCCGGTGACCCCGGCCAACAAGAAGGCATGAAAGCTGTCGAAGCCTGAGCGTACCGCATTGAAGGCGGTGCGCTGCTCGTCGTTGAGCGGCAGCTCCGGCTGCGCCAGCCAGTGTTCGTGGCGTTCCTGGGGCAAGTGGCGGCGCACCTCGACCTGCACCAGCTCCTTGGCCAGCAGCAGGTCGAGGCTGTCCTTGCTCAGCATCAGCTTGCTCAGCAGGGTATGGGCCACGCCATGGGGGTGCTGCGCCAGGGTTGCCAGGGCTTCGCGCTGGCGCGGCGCGCGGGCGATGCGCGGGTCGTCCAGGCGCGCGCCTGGGGCCACTTGCCAGAAGCGCTCCTGGCGCGCTTGCGCCGGTTCGCCCTGGCGCAGCAGCACCGGCAGGGCCCAGCTCAGGGTATCGCCGAGGCTGTGCTGATAATACTGCGCAGTCCACAGGCACAGCTTGAACAGTGCCGGCGGCAGCGGCGACACCGGATCGAGCAGGGCGATTGCGGGCTTGAGCTTGTCGGCCGGCACCTCGCTGGTGTCGCTGATCTCGATCAGGATGCCGATCATCTCGCGTCGACCAAACGGCACGCGGATACGCATGCCCGGGGTCAGTGCCTGGCGCGCCATGCTTGCCGGTGCCCTGTAGTCGAACAGCCGCCGCAGGGGCGAGGGCAGGGCAAGGCGTAGAATGACGTCGGACACGCGAAAGGTTCTCTGCAGGGGGAATTCCAGGGTCCGGCGAGCCTAGCAGACGACCGCCGGTCTAAGCGACAACTTGCGTTGGCTGTTTGCTCTGGTATTATTCCGACCCTATTTTGCGTGCGGTATTCAACAATGGTGTTGAGTGGCGGCACGTCAGCACTGAGGAAACACCATGAAAGCCGATATCCATCCGGTATACGAAGCTGTAGAAGTTACCTGCAGCTGCGGTAACAAATTCGAAACTCGTTCGACTCTGGCCAAGGCCCTGCCGATCGACGTTTGCAACCTCTGCCACCCGTTCTACACCGGTAAGCAGAAGGTCCTGGACACCGGCGGCCGCGTACAGAAGTTCGCCGATCGCTTCGGCATGTTCGGTGCCAAGAAGTAAGATTGCGCGACGCTGGCCCGATGGGTTTGGCATTGCTGCTGAAAAAGGCGTCCCTCGTGGGCGCCTTTTTTATGGGCGCGATCTGGCAGTTGCCGGCCCTGGCATTCTGCGCGGCACCGGTCGATGCGCAGGTGGTCAGCGTGCGCCAGGTGGTCGATGGCGATACCTTGCGTCTGAATGATGGCCGCAGTGTTCGCCTGATTGGCATTAATGCACCGGAAATCGGTCGCAAAGGTCGCAGCAGTGAAGCCTTCGCCGAGGCTGCACGGCAGCGCTTGCAGGCCCTGGTCAAGGCCAGCGGCGGGCAGGTGGGGCTGGTTCCTGGCGTCGAGGCGCGGGACAAATATGGCCGTACTCTGGCGCATGTCTACGGCCGCTCTGGCGACAATTTCGAAGCACAACTGCTCAGTGAAGGCCTTGGCTACCGGGTTGCGGTGGCCCCCAACGTCGCGTTGGCCGGCTGCCAGGCGCAGGCCGAGCGCGCCGCTCGTCAGGCCGGTAAAGGCCTGTGGCGGCAATCGCCATTGACCCCGGCAAGCGCCGTGCGTCAGTCCGGTTTTGCCCTGATAAGTGGCAAGGTGATGGATATCCAGCGCAATCGCGGGGGTATCTGGATCGAAATCGACGATTCTCTGGTGCTTCAGGTGCCGGCACGCCTGCAGCGCAATTTCCCCTCTTCGTTCTTCACTGATCTGAAAGGTCGATCGATCGAAGCCCGCGGTTGGGTGCTGGATCGTTCCCGCAAAGGTGGCCTGAAGCCGGGACAGCAACGCTGGTTGCTGCCCCTGACCGATCCGTCGATGCTGGAACGGGTCGAAAGATAAAAAATTGTCTACATTTTTAATTTCGATTGTACACATCGAAACCCTTGCAGGCCGTGGCTCTTGGCGGAAAGTCGTAGGTTAAAGGCCTTGACACAAGTGACCGGGCAGTCTTGTCGGCCCTTTGCTCTTTGCGTATCCTCGGCGGTCCGTCAGAACAGTAAATAGCGGAATGCCCACCATGTCAGATTTGAAAACTGCCGCTCTCGAATACCACGCTCAACCTCGTCCGGGGAAACTGAGCGTCGAGCTCACCAAACCTACCGCGACTGCTCGCGACCTGGCGCTGGCCTACAGCCCTGGCGTGGCTGAGCCGGTTCGCGAAATCGGTCGCGATCCGGAACTGGCCTACAAGTACACCGGCAAGGGCAATCTGGTAGCAGTCATTTCCGACGGCACCGCCATCCTCGGCCTGGGTAACCTCGGCCCACTGGCCTCCAAACCGGTCATGGAAGGCAAGGGCGTTCTGTTCAAGCGTTTCGCCGGTATCGACGTGTTCGACATCGAAGTCGACTCCGAGAGCCCGCAAGCCTTCATCGACACCGTCAAGCGCATCTCGATCACCTTCGGTGGCATCAACCTGGAAGACATCAAGGCGCCAGAGTGCTTTGAAATCGAGCGCGCGCTGATCGAACAGTGCGACATCCCGGTATTCCACGATGACCAGCACGGCACCGCGATCGTTACCGCCGCCGGCATGATCAACGCTCTGGAAATCGCTGGCAAAACCCTGGCCGACGCCAAGATCGTCTGCCTGGGCGCCGGTGCCGCCGCCATCTCCTGCATGAAACTGCTGGTGAGCATGGGCGCACAGATCGAGAACATCTTCATGGTTGACCGTACTGGCGTGATCCACGCTGGCCGTGACGACCTGAACCAGTACAAGGCGGTGTTCGCCCACGCTACCGACAAGCGCACCCTGGCTGACGCCCTGCAAGGCGCTGACGTGTTCGTCGGCCTGTCCGGCCCGAACCTGCTGAGCCCTGAAGGCCTGAAGTCGATGGCGCCGAACCCGATCGTGTTCGCCTGCTCCAACCCTGATCCAGAGATCTCCCCGGAGCTGGCCCACGCCACCCGTAACGACGTGATCATGGCTACCGGTCGTTCCGACTACCCGAACCAGGTCAACAACGTACTGGGCTTCCCGTTCATCTTCCGCGGTGCCCTGGACGTTCGCGCCAAGCGCATCAACGAAGAAATGAAGATCGCTGCCGCCAACGCCCTGAAGGACCTGGCCAAGCTGCCAGTGCCTAAGGAAGTCTGCGCAGCCTACGGCGTCGACGCCCTGGAATTCGGTCGTGAGTACATCATTCCGAAGCCAATGGACGCTCGTCTGATCACCGTGGTTTCCGATGCCGTGGCCAAGGCCGCGATCGAGACTGGTGTGGCGACCCTGCCGTATCCGAAGAACTACCCGCTGAAAAGCGTGGATGACGTGTTCAACGGCTAAGCTGTTGTAGCGTCATAACAAAAAGCCCCGGCTCGCGAGAGTCGGGGCTTTTTTGTGGGTGACGGCTGTGGATCGGTGTTGGCTTCATCGCTGGCAAGGCCAGCGCCCACAAAGGATCTGTGGGCGCCTCCGTCATCAGAACAGATCGATCGGCGCTGCCTCGTCCGCTGGCAGCGGGCTGCCCGGTGCGCTGCCGTTACCCAGCTCGTTGACCGAAGGCGGTGTGTCTTCGGCCTTGAACAGCTCGAAGTAGGCGTTCGGCGTGCTTGGCGTCGCCGCCCGGCCGCTGACCGGGTCGACGCGCAGGCTGAGGATGCCTTCCGGCTCGGCCGGGGCATGGTTGGGCTTGTCTTTGAGTGCAGCGCCCATGTAGCTCATCCAGATCGGCAGCGCCACGGTGCCGCCGTACTCGCGGCGGCCGAGGGTTTCCGGTTGGTCGAAGCCGGTCCAGACGGTGGTTACGTAGTCGGCGTTGTAGCCGGAGAACCAGGCGTCCTTGGATTCGTTGGTGGTACCGGTCTTGCCGGCGAGGTCAGTACGGCCCAGGGCCAGGGCGCGGCGCCCGGTACCGCGCTTGATCACGTCCTGGAGCATGCTGGTGAGGATATAGCTGGTGCGCCCGTCAATGATGCGCTCGGCCACGGCCGGCGGCTGGGCGACGGCGGCGGCCGGATCGCTGGCCACGGTGCTCAGGCCTTCGCCCGGCAGCTGGGTGCTGATCGGCTGCTCGGGGGCGGCGATGCCGGCTTCGACCTGTTCGCTTTGCGGGACCCGTGGCGGGTTGGCAGTGAACAGGGTCTCGCCGTTGCGGCTCTCGATGCGTTCGATCAGGTATGGGCTGATCTTGTAGCCGCCGTTGGCAAAGGTGCTCCAGCCGGTGGCGATTTCCATCGGCGTCAGGGTTGCGGTGCCCAGGGCCAGCGACAGGTTGGGCGGCAGGTCCTGCTTGTTGAAGCCGAACTTGCTGATGTAGTCGATGGTCGGGCCTACACCCATGGCCTGCAGCAGGCGAATCGATACCAGGTTGCGCGACTTGTACAGCGCCTCGCGCATGCGGATCGGGCCGAGGAAGGTGTTGGTGTCGTTCTTCGGCCGCCAGACCTTGTCCAGGTATTCGTCGACAAATACGATCGGCGCGTCGTTGACCAGGCTGGCGGCGGTGTAGCCGTTGTCCAGCGCAGCGCTGTACACGAACGGCTTGAAGCTCGAGCCCGGCTGACGCTTGGCCTGCATGGCGCGGTTGTAGTTGCTCTGCTCGAACGAGAAACCGCCGACCAGGGCGCGGATCGCACCACTGTTCGGGTCCAGCGATACCAGCGCGCTCTGCGCCCCCGGCACCTGGCTGAATTTGAGGCTGCCGTCGTCCAGGCGCTGCACGCGAATCAGGTCGCCGACCTGGGCAACGTCGGCAGGCTGCTGTGGTGCACGGCCCTGGCTGTTGGTGTTGAGGAACGGGCGGGCCCACTTCATGGTCTCCCAGGCCACCGACTCCTGGTTGCCGGCGCGGGTCAGCACCTGCAGGCCGGTCTTGCTGACTTCGGTGACGATCACCGGCTCCAGGCCGCCCAACGGGCGTTGCTTGCTCAGTTCCTGCAGCCAGGCGTCACGGGTCTTGCCCGGGAAGCGCGACTCGGGGCCACGGTAACCATGACGCTCGTCGTAGGCGGTGAGGCCGTTGAGTACGGCTTTGTTGGCGATTTCCTGCAGGTCGCTCGGCACCGTGGTGGTGACGCGGAAGCCTTCGGTGTAGGCATCGCTGCCGTAGCGGCCGACCATTTCGGCGCGGGCCATCTCGGCGATGTAGGGTGCGTTAACTTCTGGGGTCGGCACGTGGTAGCTGGCGTTGATCGGTTCGGCCAATGCTGTCTGGTAGCTGGCTTCATCAATTTTGCCGAGCTTGTACATGCGCCCCAGGATCCAGTCGCGGCGCTCTTTGGCGCGCACCGGGTTGGCCAGTGGGTTGAAGCGCGACGGCGCTTTCGGCAGGCCGGCGATCATCGCCATCTGCGCCAGGCTGACATCGCGGATCGACTTGCCGTAGTACACCTGCGCGGCGGCCTCGATGCCGTAGGCGCGGTTGCCCAGGTAGATCTTGTTGACGTACAGCTCGAGGATCTCGTCCTTGGTCAGTTCGCGTTCGATCTGCAGGGCCAGGAGAATCTCGTTGGTCTTGCGCGAGAAGCTGCGTTCGCTGCTGAGGAAGAAGTTCTTCGCCACCTGCATGGTGATGGTGCTGCCGCCGGTCTGGATGTGCCCGGACTTGAGCAATTGTGTTGCAGCACGCATCAGGCTGCTGGGGTCAACGCCGTAGTGATTGGCGAAATTGTCGTCTTCAGCCGACAGCAAAGCCTGGATGAAATGCGGCGGAATGTCGGCAAAACGGATGGGCGAGCGGCGCATTTCGCCGAACTCGGCGATCAGCTTGCCGTCGCTGCTGTAGACCCGCAAAGGGATCTGCAACTGGATGCTTCTGAGGGCCTCTACCGAGGGCAAGCTGGGGCTAAGATACAGAAATGCGCCGCTCAGACCGAGCACGAGCGCGCAGATGACTGCGACGAAAGACCACCAGAAGAACTTCAGCAGGCGTATCAAGGCTTTAGGGCGTCCAGATAAAAGAATGGGTTGCGCGCGGGGCCAGCGGACAAAGGATAAACGCTGGGCATTATAAGCATTTTTCAACTCGCCGCGTTACGCACGCGGCTGTCGCCAGCAAGGAAAAAACCAATGCTTGGACGCTTCGGCATGGATGCCGGTTCACTCCTGGGGGTAGAAATTGCCCCGCCGTCTATCCGACTGGTGCAATTGCACCGGCGCAAAGGCGCGTGGCGCGTGCGGGCCTGGGCGCTTGAACCGCTGCCTGTCGGGGCCATGCTCGACGGCTGGATTGCCGACCCTGAGGTGGTCGGCCTGGCCCTGAAACGCGCGCTGCAGCGCAGTGGCAGCCGCTGTCGGCAAGCCGCCGTGGCCTTGCCGGCGGCGCGGGCTATCAGCAAATCTATAAGCTTGCCGGCGGGTCTGGCCGATGCTGAAGTTGCTGCGCAGGTGCACGATGCCGCTGAGCAGTTCATTCCCTTCGACCTTGAAGACACCGCGCTGGATTACCGGCTGCAGGCGCCGGCTGGCGCTAATGCGGTGAGCGTTCAGGTCGCGGCCTGTCATCGCGGTTTGCTGGAAACACTTGAGGCCACCTTTGAAGTCGCCGGGCTCAATGCACGGGTGCTGGAGATCGATAGCCAGGCGCTGCAGCGTGCTCCGGCAGTAGCGCTCGACGCCGAACTGGGCCACGCGGGCTCGAGCCTGGACGTGGCCTGCGCCCTGGCCATGGGCGGCGTGCGACTTAATTTGTTGCCATGGCGCGAGCGCCGCCAGCGTCTGCGTACTCGAGGGTTTCAGACAGGCTGTGCAAGTGTTGTGCTGCTGGTTGCCGTTGCCAGTGGTCTCATCGACCAGCATTTTCGTGGCGTCATGCAGCAGTCGCTCAGCCCGCCCGGCGGGCAACTGGAGCCCGAGGCTTTGCGGCAGGAACTGAGGCAGTTGCAACGCTTGCAGGCTGGCCGGCATTTCGCCGTGGATGTCTTCGAGCAGGTTGAGCGGGCCATGCCCGATGGCGTGTACCTGACCGCACTGAGCCAGGAGCCAGCTGTGCTGAGGCTTGCCGGCATGGCCGGTTCGGCTGCACTGGTTGCGGAACTGGCAGACCGCCTGAAGTCTTCATCCTTGATCAGTACTGCCGAATTGCAGCAGCTAAGTGCGGTCGAGGAGGGGCATGCGTTTGAGCTGGTAGCAGCCCTTGAGGTTGCACCTTGAGCTTCTGCGGTGTGCTGGCAAGTCGAGCCTGGCCAGTGCAGGCGTTGATACTGACGGGCTTGCTGGCGCTTCTGGCAGGCCTGGCTTACGCCGTGCATTTACGGCCGCTGATGACGCAGGCGGCGCTGATGGTCGATGCCTTGGCGCACGCCAACGCAGACAGCGTTGAGCCGACGGCCGAATTGCACAGCGGCTTGCAGCAAGCGCGCTGGCAATTGTCGGCAGGGAGCGCCGAGCCTGCCGTGTTCGAGTTGCTCTCCCGCCTGGCCGAGGCCCATGAAGTGGCCATTGAACAGTTGCAGGTAGTCCAAGCGTCGACCGCTGAGCATTACTTGGAACTGCCCGTGCAACTGCGCTTGCGTGGCGCCTTTTCGGCGCTTGCCGAATTTTTCGCGGACCTGGCCGCGCAGCCGCGGCTGATTACCGTGCAAGGGCTTTCGCTGAAGCCGGCCGATGCGCAGTTGCTGCACATGGAATTGCAGGTTCGCTCATACCAGCCTCGCTCGCAGCCGCAGTTGGCCCCTGGCGCGCAGCCACAGGCGGCGCAGCGACGGCCGGTTGCGATGCTGCGCAATCCATTCGCTCCATCTGCGCTGGCGGTGCATGCCGATGTCTTGCAGCGCCTGGCGCTGGAGCAGCTGGAAATGGTCGGCAGCCTCGCCAGTCGCGGCGTGCGCTACGCGCTGATCCAGGCTGATGGCCGCGTGCATCGGCTGCAGGTCGGTGACCGCTTGGGGCGTGACCAGGGGCAGGTGGCCGAGATTGGCGAGCGCCATGTCGAGGTCATCGAACAGGTTTTTGTTGCCGGCCAAGGCTGGCAAGCGCGGCGGCGAACTCTCGCCCTGCGCTGAAGGTGCCGACCAGGGAGGTCATCGATGGGCAAGGGGGCTGTGGTTGGGGCGCTGATAGGCTGTTGCCTGTCTGCCGGCGCGTTTGCGGGCAAGCAACAGTACGGCGGTGAGCCGTTGTCATTGAATTTTCAGGATGTCGAGGTGCGTACGGTACTGCAGGTGCTGGCTGATTTTTCCGGGGTCAACCTGGTGGCCAGTGATGCGGTGCAGGGCAAGGTGACCTTGCGCTTGCAGGATGTGCCCTGGGACCAGGCGCTGGAGCTGGTGCTGCGCAGCAAGGGCCTGGAGCAGCGCAAGGATGGCAATGTATTGCTGGTCGCACCGCTTGCCGAACTGGCCGGGTCCGCGCCGTCGCGGCGCGAGCTGATACCGATCCACCACGCCAGGGCCACCGATATCGCCGAGCTTTTCCACAGCCTGATGGCCCATGAGGCCGGCGGCGCCAGCCATGGTTCGCTGAGTGTCGATGAGCGCACCAACACCCTGGTCGCCAGCCAGTCGCCGGAACGTCTGGAAGAGCTGCGCAGGTTGATCGGCGAACTCGATGTGCCGGTACGCCAGGTCATGATCGAGGCGCGGATCGTCGAGGCCAACGTCGATTTTGAAAAGAGCCTGGGTGTGCGCTGGGGTGGCCAGGTGCAGTTGGGCAAGGGCTTGAGCCTGGGTGGTGGCGATACCTTCGTCGACCTTGGCGCGGACCGGGCATCGTCGAGTATCGGCTTTGGCCTGGTGCGCAACAGTGCGCTGCTCGACCTGGAACTGAGCGCCATGGAGCGCACCGGCAACGGCGAAATCATTTCCCAGCCCAAGGTCGTCACCGCTGACAAGGAAACTGCGCGGATCCTCAAGGGCACCGAGGTGCCGTATCAGGAAACCAGCGGCAGCGGCGCTACCTCGGTGACCTTCCGCGAGGCCTCGCTGTCCCTTGAGGTCACCCCGCAGATCACCCCGGACAACCGTGTAATCATGGTGGTCAAGGTGACCAAGGACGAGCCCGACTACCTCAACGCCCTGGATCACGTGCCGGCGATCCGTAAAAACGAGGTCAACGCCAAGGTGCGTATCAATGATGGCGAGACCATCGTCATCGGCGGCGTGTACTCGACGGTGCAAAGTAAAGTTGTCGACAAGGTGCCATTTTTCGGCGATGTGCCGTATGTTGGGCGGCTGTTTCGTCGCGATGTTCTACAAGAGAAAAAATCCGAGCTGCTGGTCTTCCTGACTCCGCGTATCATGAGTGACCAGGCGATTGCTGTGAGTCGTTGATTCTGTGCGAAATTTGATACTTGTGGGGCCGATGGGTGCTGGCAAAAGCACCATCGGCCGCCTGCTGGCCAAAGAGCTGCGCCTGCCGTTCAAGGATTCCGACAAGGAAATTGAATTGCGCACCGGCGCCAATATCCCGTGGATCTTCGATAAGGAAGGCGAGCCGGGCTTTCGTGACCGCGAGCAGGCGATGATCGCCGAGCTCTGCGCGTTCGATGGCGTGGTGCTGGCTACCGGTGGCGGCGCGGTAATGCGCGATGCCAACCGTCAGGCCCTGCATGCCGGCGGGCGAGTGGTGTACCTGCACGCCTCGGTCGAGCAGCAGGTCGGGCGCACCTCGCGTGATCGCAACCGGCCGTTGCTGCGCACCGCCAACCCGGAGGCGACTTTGCGCGCGCTGCTGGAAGTTCGCGACCCGCTATATCGCGAGATCGCCGATCTGGTGGTGGAAACCGACGAACGGCCACCGCGAATGGTGGTGCAGGATATTCTCGAGCGCTTGCAGAAGTTGCCGCCCCGTTAAGCCAGGACTATCCTCGGCGACCAGTCATGCCGTGACAGGGCACACCGTTATCGCGCGGTTCGAGCCATCGATGCCGCGCCTAGTTCATTGTGGGGACACATGCAGACACTAAAGGTCGAATTGGGCGAGCGTAGCTACCCGATCTACATTGGCGAAGGCCTGCTGGATCAACCTGAACTGCTGGCGCCGCATATCGCTGGCCGGCAGGTCGCCATCGTGTCCAACGAGACTGTCGCACCCCTCTATCTCGAACGCCTGAGCAAGACCCTGGGTGCCTATTCGGTACTGCCGGTGGTGTTGCCCGACGGCGAGGCCTACAAGAACTGGGAAACCCTGCAGTTGATCTTCGATGCGCTGCTGACCGCCCGCCACGACCGCCGCACTACCGTGGTAGCGCTTGGCGGCGGGGTGATCGGCGACATAGCCGGCTTTGCCGCCGCCTGCTACCAGCGCGGCGTGGATTTCATCCAGGTGCCGACTACCTTGTTGTCTCAGGTCGATTCGTCGGTAGGGGGCAAGACCGGCATCAACCACCCGCTGGGCAAGAACATGGTCGGTGCCTTCTATCAGCCCAACGCGGTGCTGATCGACACCCGCAGCCTCAATAGCCTGCCGCCGCGCGAGCTGTCGGCAGGCCTGGCCGAAGTGATCAAATACGGCCTGATTTGTGACGAACCCTTCCTGGGCTGGCTCGAAGAGCATATGCAGGCCTTGCGCGGCGTTGACCAGGTGGCGCTGACCGAGGCCATTCGTCGTTCCTGCGCGGCCAAGGCTGCGGTAGTGGGCGCCGATGAGCGCGAGTCGGGCGTGCGTGCCACGCTGAACCTGGGCCACACCTTCGGTCACGCCATCGAGACCCACATGGGCTATGGTGTGTGGCTTCACGGTGAGGCCGTCGCGGCGGGCACTGTAATGGCCCTGGAAATGTCCATGCGCCTGGGCTGGATCAGCCAGCAGGAGCGTGACCGTGGTATCCGTCTGTTCCAGAACGCAGGCTTGCCGGTGGTGCCGCCCGCCGAGATGACCCCGGCGCAGTTCATGGAACACATGGCAGTAGATAAAAAGGTACTCGACGGTCGTCTGCGTCTGGTCCTGCTGCGCCGCATGGGCGAAGCGGTGGTCACCGACGACTATCCGAAAGAGATTCTTCAGGCCACGCTGGCCGCGGATTACCGCGCGATCGTGGCCCAGCTTTGAGGTTGATGAGCGTCCGATGACTAGTTTGCATGCCGACGAGGCCTTTCTCGGCCATTACCAGTTGAACCACGACCCCTTCGCTGCACGGGTGCCGGGTTTCAAATTCTTCCCAGCCCAGCGCAAGCCGGTACTCGGCCAATTGCACCACCTGGCCCGCTACAGCCAGTTGCTGCTGGTGGTCACTGGCCCTCAAGGCAGTGGCAAGACCCTGCTGCGCCAGGCCCTGGTGGCCAGCACCAACAAGCAATCGGTGCAGAGCGTGGTGGTTTCCGCCCGTGGCGCCAGCGATGCCGCCAGCCTGCTCGGCCAGGTGGCCCAGTCATTGGGCGTGGCCCAGGCTGAAGTCCCGGACATCCTTGCCCAGGTGGTACAACTGGCGCTGACCGGGCAGGAAGTCTATCTGCTGGTGGACGATGCGGAACAACTTGGCGAGTCGGCACTCCAAGCCTTGCTGGAGTTGGCGGCGGGTACCCCGGAAGGGCGTCCGCATGTCTTCCTGTTTGGCGAGCCGTCACTGATCGCCGGGCTGGAAGAGCTCAATGCCGAGCAGGAGCGCTTTCATGTCATCGAGCTTGAGCCCTACAGCGAAGAAGAAACCCGTGAATACCTCGAGCAGCGCCTGGAAGGTGCCGGGCGGGGCATCGAAGTGTTCAGCAGTGAGCAGATCGTTGATATTCACCAAAACTCTGACGGCTGGCCCGGGACTATCAACCAGGTTGCCCGCGATACCTTGATCGAAGCCATGATCGCCAGCCGGACCACGGCGAAGCGACCATCAATGGGGTTCAATATGCCGAAGAAACATGTGCTGGCGCTGTCTGCAGTTGTCGTGGTCGCCGTCGCGGCCGCCGTGCTGATGCCGAAGAAGGGTGATCAGGCGCCAACTGCCCCTGCCGAACAGGCGCAACTGCCGCTGGGCGAAGGTCAGCCAGGCAATGCCCAATCGAACAACGGCGGCCCGGCGATCGAATTCGCCGGCAATTCGCAGCCGATGCCACTGCCGCTGGTAGGTCAGTCGCAACCGGTCATGCGTGGCCCGCTGGCCGAGTCTACCGGCATGGGTGAAGGCGAAGAGTCGACGCCAGCCGGCGAAACCGCGCTGCAACCCTCTACTCCGCCGACCGTCACCACTATCGCGCCACCGGCAGGAGTCACCGCTGGCCCTGCGCCAACCCCGGCGCAACCGGTTGCACCTGTGCAGCAGTCGGTAGCACCTGCTGCCAGCAAGCCGGTTGCTCCTGCAGCCAAGCCTGCGCCAACCCAGGTTGCAACCGCCAAGCCTGCGCCCAAGCCCGCCGAGAAGCCGGCCGCCAAGCCCGCAGCCGGTGGTAGCTGGTACGCCGGGCAGAAGCCGGGCAATTATGTCGTGCAAATCCTCGGCACCAGCTCCGAAGCGTCGGCCCAGGCCTACGTCAAGGCTCAGGGTGGCGACTATCGCTACTTCAAGAAAACCCTGCAGGGCAAGCCGCTGTACGTCATCACCTACGGCAACTTCGCCAGCCGTGATGCCGCCCTGGCTGCAATCAAGGCCTTGCCAGCCAAGGTCCAGGCTGGTAAACCTTGGCCTCGTACCGTCGCCAGCGTCCAACAAGAACTGGCCTCGACCCGCTGATATAGCCTGGTGGCACTACCCCCGCCACCTGCTGAGCGACTCCTGAACATCGGTCAAGCCTGCTGCGTACTGCGCGGCAGGCTTTTCTGTCCCAGACTGCCGGCCACAAGCCGTTCTTGCAGTCCAGGCTGAAACGCTTCAGACTCAAGCCATGCCGTTACCACGGCGCACGCTTAAAAACATTCAAAAATGCGACATGGACTTACGGCAATTCGTCGTAAATTTGTGGGCTTCCCTGTCGCTGTGCAACAATGGCTCCCCTATTGCCCCCGCAAAGCTGGCATTCGTTCGGCGTGGATGGTAAGTGGTTGTACTAAAAAAAGATTTGCCTTGGTGAGAGGCGAACCTGGTGAGAAAGTGTCTATGAAAACAGGTCTGTACCATCCCGAAGAATTCAAGGATAACTGTGGTTTCGGCCTGATCGCCCATATGACGGGCGAACCCAGCCACCACCTTTTGCAAACGGCCATCCAGGCCCTGACCTGCATGACCCACCGCGGTGGGATCAACGCCGACGGCAAGACCGGCGACGGTTGCGGTCTGCTCATGCAAAAGCCCGATCAGTTCCTGCGTGCCGTGGCCCGCGAACAGTTCGCCACTGAGCTGCCCAAGCAATATGCGGTCGGCATGGTGTTCTTCAATCAGGACAACGCCAAGGCTGAAGCCGCGCGCGCCAACATGAACCGCGAGATCCTCGCGGCCGGCCTGCAACTGGTGGGCTGGCGCAAAGTGCCGATCGACACCAGCGTCCTCGGCCGCCTGGCCCTGGAGCGCCTGCCGCAGATCGAGCAGGTGTTCATTGGCGGTGAAGGCCTGAGCGATCAGGAATTCGCCATCAAGCTGTTCAGTTCGCGTCGTCGCTCTTCGGTGGCCAACGCCGCCGACACCGACCACTACATCTGCAGCTTTTCGCACAAAACCATCATCTACAAAGGCCTGATGATGCCGGCGGACCTCGCCGCCTTCTATCCGGACCTCAGCGACGAGCGCCTGCAAACCGCGATCTGCGTGTTCCACCAGCGCTTCTCCACCAACACCCTGCCGAAATGGCCGCTGGCGCAGCCGTTCCGCTTCCTCGCCCACAACGGCGAGATCAACACCATCACCGGTAACCGCAACTGGGCCCAGGCGCGGCGCACCAAGTTCGCCAACGACCTGATCCCGGACCTCGAAGAACTCGGCCCGCTGGTCAACCGCGTCGGTTCCGACTCCTCGAGCATGGACAACATGCTCGAACTGATGGTCACCGGCGGCATCGACCTGTTCCGCGGCGTGCGCATGATCATTCCGCCGGCGTGGCAGAACGTCGAGACCATGGACGCCGACCTGCGCGCGTTCTACGAATACAACTCCATGCACATGGAAGCATGGGACGGCCCGGCCGGCGTGGTACTGACCGAAGGCCGCCATGCGGTGTGCCTGCTCGACCGCAACGGCCTGCGCCCGGCGCGCTGGGTCACCACCAAGAACGGCTACATCACCCTGGCGTCGGAAATCGGCGTGTGGGACTACAAGCCTGAAGACGTGATCGCCAAGGGCCGGGTCGGCCCGGGGCAGATCTTTGCCGTGGACACCGAAACCGGGCAGATCCTCGACACCGATGCCATCGACAACCGCCTCAAGTCGCGCCATCCGTACAAGCGCTGGCTGCGCCAGAATGCCCTGCGCATCCAGGCCGACCTCAGCGATGACCAGGGCGTGGCCAGCTACGATGCTGACCAGCTCAAGCAGTATATGAAGATGTTCCAGGTCACCTTCGAAGAGCGTGACCAAGTGCTGCGTCCGCTTGGCGAACAAGGCCAGGAAGCGGTCGGCTCGATGGGCGACGACACGCCGATGGCGATTCTTTCGCAGCGCGTGCGCTCGACCTACGACTACTTTCGCCAGCAATTCGCCCAGGTCACCAACCCGCCGATCGATCCGCTGCGTGAAGCGATCGTCATGTCGCTGGAGATCTGCCTGGGCGCCGAGCGCAACATCTTCCAGGAATCCCCAGAGCACGCCTCGCGGGTGATCCTCAGCTCGCCGGTGATCTCGCCCGCCAAGTGGCGCTCGCTGATGAACCTCGACCGCCCCGGCTTCGAGCGTCAGTTGATCGACCTCAACTACGTCGAGAGCCTGGGCCTGGAAGCGGCGGTGCGCAACATCGCCGATCAGGCCGAAGAAGCCGTGCGCAGCGGCAAGACCCAGCTGGTGCTGAGCGACCGCCATATCGCCCCGGGCAAACTGCCGGTGCATGCCTCGCTGGCCGTCGGTGCGGTGCATCACCGCCTGACTGAACTGGGCTTGCGCTGCGACAGCAACATCCTGGTGGAAACCGCCACCGCCCGCGACCCGCATCACTTTGCCGTGCTGATCGGCTTCGGCGCTTCGGCGGTGTACCCGTATCTGGCCTACGAAGTGCTGGCCGACCTGATCCGTACCGGCGAAGTGCTCGGTGATCTTGAAGAGGTCTTCAAGTACTACCGCAAGGGCATCTCCAAGGGCCTGTTGAAGATCCTCTCGAAGATGGGCATCTCGACCGTCGGTTCCTACCGGGGTGCACAGCTGTTCGAAGCCGTCGGCCTTTCGGAAGAAGTGGTCAACTTGAGCTTCCGTGGCGTTGCCAGCCGCCTCAAGGGCGCACGCTTCGTCGACATCGAGAATGAGCAGAAGCTGCTCGCCGCCGAAGCCTGGAGCGCGCGCAAGCCGATCCAGCAGGGTGGCCTGCTGAAGTTCGTCCACGGTGGCGAGTACCACGCCTACAACCCGGACGTGGTCAACACCCTGCAGGCCGCCGTGCAGCAGGGCGACTACGCCAAGTTCAAGGAATACACCGCACTGGTCGACAAGCGTCCGGTGTCGATGATCCGCGACCTGCTCAAGGTGAAAACCCTGGAGCAGCCGCTGGAACTGAGCGAGATCGAACCGCTGGAAGCGATCCTCAAGCGCTTCGACTCGGCCGGTATCTCCCTCGGCGCGCTGTCGCCAGAGGCTCACGAAGCTCTGGCCGAGGCGATGAACCGCCTGGGCGCGCGCTCCAACTCCGGTGAGGGCGGCGAAGACCCGGCCCGCTACGGCACCATCAAGAGCTCGAAGATCAAGCAGGTGGCCACCGGCCGCTTTGGCGTCACTCCCGAGTATCTGGTCAACGCCGAAGTGCTGCAGATCAAGGTTGCCCAGGGCGCCAAGCCGGGTGAAGGCGGCCAGCTGCCAGGCGGCAAGGTCAACGGCCTGATCGCCCGGCTGCGTTACGCCGTGCCTGGCGTGACCCTGATTTCACCTCCGCCGCACCACGACATCTACTCGATCGAAGACCTCTCGCAGCTGATCTTCGACCTCAAGCAGGTCAACCCGCAGGCGCTGGTCTCGGTCAAGCTGGTGGCAGAAGCCGGTGTTGGCACCATCGCCGCCGGCGTGGCCAAGGCCTATGCCGATCTGATCACCATCTCCGGCTATGACGGTGGCACCGGCGCTTCGCCGCTGACCTCGATCAAGTACGCCGGCGCGCCGTGGGAACTGGGCCTGGCCGAAACCCACCAGACCCTGCGCGGCAACGACTTGCGCGGCAAGGTCCGGGTGCAGACCGACGGCGGCCTGAAAACCGGCCTCGACGTGATCAAGGCGGCCATCCTCGGCGCCGAAAGCTTCGGTTTCGGTACCGCGCCGATGATCGCCCTGGGCTGCAAATACCTGCGTATCTGTCACCTGAACAACTGCGCCACCGGCGTCGCCACCCAGAACGACAAGCTGCGCAAGGATCACTACATCGGCACCGTCGACATGGTGGTGAATTTCTTCACCTACGTCGCCGAAGAAACCCGCGAGTGGCTGGCCAAGCTGGGTGTGCGCAGCCTCGGCGAGCTGATCGGGCGTACCGACCTGCTGGAAATGCTCCCCGGCGAAACCGAGAAGCAGAAACACCTGGACCTCAGCCCGTTGCTGGGCAGCCCACACGTGCCGGCCGACAAGCCGCAGTTCTGCGAAGTCGACCGCAACCCGCCGTTCGACAAGGGCGTGCTGGCCGAGAAGATGGTCGACATGGCCCTGCCGGCCATTCGCGACCTGTCGGGCGCGGAGTTCGAGCTGGACATCTGCAACTGCGACCGCTCCATCGGCGCGCGGATCTCCGGCGAAATCGCCCGTCTGCACGGCAACCAGGGCATGGCCAAGGCACCGATCACTTTCCGCTTCAAGGGCACTGCCGGGCAGAGCTTCGGGGTGTGGAACGCCGGTGGCCTGAACATGTACCTCGAAGGCGATGCCAACGACTACGTCGGCAAAGGCATGACCGGTGGCAAGCTGGTGATTGTGCCGCCTGCGGGCAGCCCGTTCGCCACCCAGCACAGCGCCATCATCGGTAACACCTGCCTGTATGGTGCCACGGGCGGCAAGCTGTTCGCCGCCGGTACCGCGGGCGAGCGCTTTGCCGTGCGCAACTCCGGTGCCCACGCGATTGTCGAGGGCACGGGCGATCACTGCTGTGAGTACATGACCGGTGGCTTTGTCTGCGTTCTGGGCAAGACCGGTTACAACTTCGGCTCGGGCATGACCGGTGGTTTTGCCTACGTGCTGGACATGGACAACAGCTTCGTCGACAAGCTCAACCACGAACTGGTCGAGATCCAGCGCATCAGTGGCGAGGCCATGGAGGCTTATCGCAGCCACCTGCAGCGCGTGCTGGCTGAATACGTCGAAGAAACCAACAGCGAATGGGGTCGTGAGCTCTGGGAAAACCTGGACGATTACGTGCGGCGCTTCTGGCTGGTCAAGCCGAAGGCGGCCAACCTGAAGAACCTGCTGTCCAGCACCCGTGCCAACCCGCAGTAGCGGCAAGCGGCAAGCCTCAAGCTGCAAGTTCAAAGCAGTACGAGGTTTGCCGGCCCACGTGATCGTCTTGCAGCTTGCAGCTTGAAGCTAGCAACTGCGGTAAAGAGGTATTGAAAATGGCTGAACGTCTCAGCAATGACTTCCAGTTCATCGAGGTCGGGCGCAAGGATCCGAAGAAGAAACTGTTGCGTCAACGCAAGAAAGAGTTCGTGGAAATCTACGAACCCTTCAAACCCCAGCAATCGGCCGAGCAGGCCCACCGCTGCCTGGGTTGTGGCAACCCGTACTGCGAGTGGAAGTGCCCGGTGCACAACTTCATCCCCAACTGGTTGAAGCTGGTTTCCGAAGGCAACATCCTCGCCGCCGCGGAGCTGTCGCACCAGACCAACACCCTGCCGGAAGTCTGCGGCCGGGTGTGCCCGCAGGACCGCCTGTGCGAGGGTGCCTGTACCCTTAACGACGGCTTCGGCGCGGTGACCATCGGTTCGGTGGAGAAGTACATCACCGACACCGCCTTCGCCATGGGCTGGCGCCCGGACATGTCCAAGGTCAAGCCGACCGGCAAGCGCGTCGCCATCATCGGCGCCGGCCCGGCCGGCCTGGGCTGCGCCGACGTACTGGTGCGCGGCGGGGTAACCCCGGTGGTGTTCGACCGCAACCCGGAAATCGGCGGCTTGCTGACCTTCGGCATCCCCGAGTTCAAGCTGGAAAAGACCGTGCTGAGCAATCGCCGCGAAGTCTTCACCGGCATGGGCATCGAGTTCCGTCTCAATACCGAGGTGGGCAAGGATGTCAGCATGGAGCAACTGCTCGAGGAATACGATGCGGTGTTCATGGGCATGGGCACCTACACCTACATGAAGGGCGGCTTCCCCGGTGAAGACCTGCCGGGCGTGCACGATGCCCTGGACTTCCTGGTGGCCAACGTCAACCGCAACCTGGGCTTTGAAAAGTCGCCGGAAGATTTCGTCGACATGAAGGGCAAGAAGGTCGTGGTCCTCGGTGGTGGCGACACGGCGATGGACTGCAACCGCACCTCCATCCGCCAGGGCGCCAAGGCCGTGACCTGTGCCTACCGTCGTGACGAGGCGAACATGCCCGGCTCGCGCAAAGAGGTGAAGAACGCCAAGGAAGAGGGGGTGAAGTTCCTCTACAACCGCCAGCCGATCGCGATCGTCGGGGAAGACAAGGTCGAAGGTGTGAAGGTGGTCGAGACCCGTCTCGGCGAGCCGGACGCCCGTGGCCGCCGCAGCCCCGAGCCGATCCCGGGTTCCGAAGAGATCATCCCGGCCGATGCCGTGGTCATCGCCTTCGGTTTCCGTCCGAGCCCGGCGCCGTGGTTCGAGCAGTTCAGCATCCAGACCGACAGCCAGGGCCGCGTGGTGGCGCCGGAGAAGAACACCTACAAGCACCAGACCAGCAACCCGAAGATCTTCGCCGGTGGCGACATGGTCCGCGGTTCCGACCTGGTGGTGACGGCGATCTTCGAGGGGCGCAATGCCGCCGAGGGGATCTTGGATTACCTGGGCGTCTGAAACAGCTTCGCGGGACAAGCCCGCTCCTACAGAACCTGTGTAGGAGCGGGCTTGACCCGCGATGAATTCAACAAAATCTATTGACCTGTCACAAGTCGATAGACAAAAGGCACGGTTGATACCGTGCCTTTTACGTTGGGCTCTGAGAAAATGCCCCCACTTTTTTTCCGGATGCCGACATGACTGCCTTGAAGAACGATCGTTTTCTGCGCGCCCTGCTCAAGCAACCCGTAGACGTCACCCCGGTGTGGATGATGCGCCAGGCCGGCCGCTACCTGCCGGAATACCGCGCCAGCCGCGCCAAGGCCGGCGACTTCATGAGCCTGTGCATGAACCCGCAGTTTGCCTGCGAGGTCACCCTGCAGCCGCTGGACCGCTACCCGCTGGACGCCGCGATCCTGTTCTCGGACATCCTCACCATCCCCGACGCCATGGGCCAGGGCCTGTATTTCGAAACCGGCGAAGGCCCGCGCTTCAAGAAGGTCGTCAGCACCCTGGCCGATATCGAGGCGCTGCCGATCCCTGATCCGCAAAAGGACCTGGGCTACGTCATGGACGCGGTCAGCACCATCCGCCGCGAGCTCAACGGCCGCGTGCCGCTGATCGGCTTCTCCGGCAGCCCCTGGACGCTGGCCACCTACATGGTCGAAGGCGGCTCGTCGAAAGACTTCCGCAAGACCAAGGCCATGCTCTACGACAATCCGCAGGCCATGCACCTGCTGCTCGACAAACTCGCGCAGTCGGTCATCAGCTACCTCAACGGGCAGATCCTCGCCGGCGCACAAGCGGTGCAGATCTTCGACACCTGGGGCGGCAACCTGTCGGCGGCGGCCTACCAGGAGTTCTCCCTGGCCTACATGCGCAAGATCGTCAGCGGCCTGATCCGCGAGCACGAAGGGCGCAAGGTGCCGGTCATTCTCTTCACCAAGAACGGCGGCCTGTGGCTGGAAAGCATCGCCGATGCCGGCGCTGATGCCCTGGGCCTGGACTGGACCTGCGACATCGGCGAAGCGCGCCAGCGCGTCGGCAGCAAGGTTGCCCTGCAGGGCAACATGGACCCGACCGTGCTGTACGCCAAGCCAGAGGCCATTCGTGCCGAAGTCGGGCGCATCCTCGCCAGCTACGGCAAGGGCAGCGGTCATGTGTTCAACCTTGGCCACGGCATCACCCCCGAGGTTGATCCGGAGCACGCCGGCGCGTTCATCAACGCTGTGCACGAGCTGTCGGCGCAATACCACCAGTAAGCAGCGCTGCAACACGAAAACGCCCGGCCTATGCCGGGCGTTTTGCTATTAAGGTTCAATTCAGCCTGCATGGGTAATCTGGCTCCATCGAAACCCAGACAGGATCTTCACCATGAAAACCCGTTACCTCGCTCTGCTGCTTGCCCCGCTGTTCAGCACCGCTGCCCTGGCCGCCGGCTACACCGGCCCTGGCGCCCAGTCGGTGACCACGGTGGCTGCCGCCAATGACGCCGCTGACGACACCCCGGTTGTGCTGCAAGGCTACGTCATCAAGAAAGTGAACAACGATGACAAGTACGAGTTCAAGGACACCACCGGCACCATCACCGTCGAGATCGATGACGAAGACCTGCCGGCAGTAGCCTTCAACGACAAGACCAAGGTCAAGCTGACCGGTGAAGTCGAGAAGCACCTGATGAGCCGTGAAGTGGATGTCGACCTGGTTGAAGTGATCAACTAAACAATGCATCGCGGGGCAAGTCGGGTCGCCCCGCGATTTGCATTTCAGGCCTTGGCCGGCAACCGGCTCAGGTGCACCGCCACCAGCAACGCCACCACCAGCAAGCTGCCAATGAACAGGCCGATGCCGTTCCACCCCGCCTGATGCCAGAACACCCCGCCCGCTGTACCCGCCACACTCGACCCCGCGTAGTAACTGAACAGGTACAACGACGACGCCTGGCCCTTGGCCTTGGTCGCCCGGCGGCCGATCCAGCTGCTGGCCACCGAATGCGCGCCGAAAAAGCCGAAGGTGAACACCAGCATGCCGACGATAATCAGCGCCAAGGGGCTGAGCAGGGTCATCAACAAGCCGCTGAACATCAGCAAAATGGTTGCCCAGAACACCTTGCGCCGGCCCAGCTTGTCGGCCAGGGCGCCGATCTGCGCCGAGCTGTAGATGCCCGACAGGTACACCACCGACAGCAGCCCGACCAGCGCCTGGCTCATGTGATAGGGTTCGGCCAGCAGGCGATAGCCGATGTAGTTGAACAGGGTGACGAACGCGCCCATCAGCAGGAAGGCTTCAAGGAACAGCCACGGCAAGCCTGCATCGCGAAAGTGCAGGGTAAAGCCGTCGAGCAGGCTGCGCGGGTGCAGCGAGCGCGGGCGGAAGTTGCGCGATTCGGGGAGGATCTTCCAGAACACCGCCGCAGCAATCAGCGCCAGGCCACCGATCACCAACATCGCCGTGTGCCAGCTGACGAAGTCGATCAGTACCCCGGTGATCAGCCGCCCGCTCATGCCGCCGATGGCATTGCCACCGATGTACAGGCCCATGGCCAGGCCAATGTGCTGGGGGTGGATCTCTTCGCTCAGGTAGGTCATGGCTACCGCCGCCAGGCCGCTGAGCGACAACCCGAGCAGCGCGCGGGTCAGCAGCACGCCGTGCCAGCTGGGCATCAGGGCGCTGACGATGGTGCACAGCGCGGCGCAGAACAGGGCGAAGACCATCACTGGCTTGCGCCCGATGCGGTCGGAAATCGGCCCGGTGATCAGCAGCCCGAAGGCCAGCATGCCGGTGGACACCGAGAGGATCAGGCTGCTCTGCGCGGCACTGATGGAAAATTCCTGCGACAGCAGCGGCATCATCGGCTGTACGCAATACAACAGGGCAAAGGTGGCAAAGCCGCCGCAGAACAGCGCCAGTACGGTGCGCAAAAAGGCCGGGGTGCCTTTTTCGATCCAGCTTTCGTTGAGGGTGGCGACGATTTCGTCCAGCGGAGCAGGGGGCAATTCGTGGGCGTGTGGCGCAACAGCAGTTTTCACGGGTGACCTCGGGGGCGCTACGGCCTGTCAGGCAGTGAAAAAAGCATATAGCTGGCTAATGATCATTTCCAATATATTGTTCGACCTGTTTAAGAGGTTTTACGACCTATTGGAGCCGCCATGGAATTGCGTCACCTGCGCTACTTCATTGCCGTCGCCGAAGAGCTGCATTTTGGCCGGGCGGCGCAGAACCTGGGGATCTCCCAACCACCGTTGAGCCAGCAAATTCAGGCCCTGGAGCAGGAGCTGGGGGCGCGCCTGTTCGAGCGTACCAATCGTCGGGTCGAGCTCAGCGAGGCCGGGCGGCTATTCCTTGAAGAGGCGCGGCTGGTGCTGGCGCAGGTCGACAAGGCCGCCGATGTCGCCCGGCGCGCGCAATTGGGCGAGCTGGGCGAGATGAAGATCGGCTTCACTTCGTCGGCGCCGTTCAATTCGAGCATTCCCAAGGCCATTCACGCCTTTCGCCAGCGCTTCCCGGCCGTGCACCTGAACCTCAAGGAGATGAGCAGCCGCGACGTGGCCGATGCCTTGCTCGACGAGTCGATCGAAGTCGGCCTGATGCGGCCGTTGGCGTTGCCCGAGAGCCTGAATGCCGTCGAGCTGTTTCGCGAGCCGCTGGTGGCGGTGATCAATGCCGCTCACCCGTTGGCCGAGGGCAGCGAAGCCGGGGTGCATATGGCCGAGCTGGCCCACGAACCCTTTGTGTTTTTTCCGCGTAGCTACGGCAGTGGCTTGCATGCGCAACTGCTGAGCCTGGCGCGTCAGGCCGGGTTCAGTCCGCATTTTGCCCAGGAGGCGGGGGAGGCGATGACCATCATCGGCCTGGTGGCTGCGGGGTTGGGGGTATCGGTGTTGCCGGCTTCGTTCCAGCGCATGCGTATCGATGGCGTGGTGTACCGGACCTTGCTTGACGACGACGCGGTGACGGCGGTGTGGCTGGTGCAGCGCCGCGCTGCGCCGTCGGCGATGGCCAGGGCGTTTGCCGAGCTGTTGACCCGGCAAGCCCTGTAACGCAGCTGAGTTACTGGACCTTGGCCAGGTCGCCCTTCAGTGCAACGCCCGCCATGACTGCGCCGGCGTGGCATTCGTAGGTGGTGGCGTCCTTGCGCTCGTTGCGCTTGTAGTAGCTGCTGATGTTGGTCACGGCGTTGGCGCCGACCTTGCGCGCGGCGTCCTGCATGGTCAGCAGCGCCGATTGCAGGGCCCATTCGCAGGCCGCTTCATCAGACTTGTTGAAAGCGTTGGTCTTCTTGTTGGTGATCGCCGCCGGGCTGACCACGGTGACCTTGCCTTTTGGCTGCACGCCGGCCAGGTAGAACTTCACCGAACCGTCGAGCTTGTTCTCGGCGGTCATCTGCGCCACGACTTTCTCGAACGGCAGGTAGTGAGTGGTGTCGCGAGCCTGGCTCAGGCCGGGCAGGGCGCAGAGCAGCAAAGTGGCGGTGGCGGTCCAGGTTTTCAGACGCATTGTGTCGTTCCTTGATTATTTGACAGTGTTCGAGTGCTGTTCGTTGATGGCGCGTTGCACCATGTTTTGCGCTTCCATCCTGTTCAGCTCTTGCAGGATGCTTTTGTCGAGGTTGTTCACCCAACGGTTGTAATTACGGTGAATCTTGCCGTTCTTGTAACCCAGCTCGCGGCTGTCGCGGTAGTTGATGCGAAAGTTGCTGACGCTGTAGCGGATGTCGATGGCGGCATAGAAGGTATTGCGCACCAGGATGTCGGCCTGGATCAGGTTCGGGCTGACCGTGCGTGCGGTCCAGCCGCGCTCGGCGACGGCCTTGAGGATGGCCTGCTGCACTTGCTCGTGGCTGTAGTTGTGGCCGACCACAAGTTGCTCTTGCGGGGTCAGTACCGGCTTTGAGGTACAGCCAGCCAGGCCCGCCAGGGCCAGGCCGAGGACAGCGGCGCGAATCAATGAAGACATTCCTTTCTCTCCAGCAGGTTTGAGGTCAGGTCCAGCGACGGAAAATCAGCGAGGTGTTGACCCCGCCAAAGGCGAAGTTGTTGTTCATCACGTAGTCGTGACTCATGCTGCGAAACTCGCCGCACAGGTAGTCCAGCTCGCCGCAGCGCGGGTCGATGTGCTCAAGGTTGAGGGTGTGCACATAGCGGTCGCTGTTCATCATCTCGATGCTGAACCAGGACTCCAGCGCGCCGCAAGCACCGAGGGTGTGGCCGAGGAAGCTTTTTTGCGAGCTGATCGGCATGCGCGGGCCGAAAAGGCTGCTGGTGGCCAGGGTTTCGGCGATGTCGCCCTGCTCGGTGGCGGTGCCGTGGCCGTTGACGTAGCCAATGGCAGCCGGCGTGAGGTTTGCGTCTTCCAGCGCCAGCTCCATGGCCCGGCGCATGGTCGCCTGCTCCGGGCGGGTGGTGTGCTGGCCGTCGGCGTTGCTGCCAAAGCCGACGATCTCGGCATAAATGTGCGCGCCCCGGGCCAGGGCGTGCTCGAGCTCTTCGAGCACCAGCATGCCGCCGCCTTCGCCGATCACCAGGCCATCGCGACCGCTGTCGTAGGGGCTCGGGCTCTTGTGCGGGGTGTCGTTCTTGAGGCTGGTGGCGTACAGCGCGTCGAAGACCATCGCCTCGGTCGGGCACAGCTCTTCGGCGCCGCCGGCGAGCATCAGCGGCAGGCGGCCGAACTTGATCGCTTCATAGGCATAGCCGATGCCCTGGCTGCCGCTGGTGCAGGCGCTGGAGGTCGGGATCAGGCGCCCGGTGAGGCCGAAGAAGATACTGATATTGGCTGCGGTGGTGTGCGGCATCATGCGCACGTAGGAGTTGGCGTTGAGGCCTTCGGCCACCGAGTTGAGCAGCATGTTGCCGAACGCCTTGATCTCGTCGGTACTGCCGGTGGACGAGCCGCAGGCCACGCCCATGCGCCCGTCGCGGATCGACGGGTCGTCGAGCAGGCCGGCGTCGCGCAGGGCGTTCTGCGCTGCCGCCACGGCCAGGCGCGAGACCCGACCCATGCTGCGCAGCTGCTTGCGGGTCCAGCCGCTCGGCACCTTGAAATCGTCGATGGGGCCGGCCAGGCGCGTATTGAGCTCCTCGAAACGGTCCCATTCATCCATGCGGCGAATGCCGCTGCGGTTGCTGGCGAAGTTGCCGGCAATGGTCTGCCAGTCGCTGCCCAGCGAGGTGATACCGGCCATGCCGGTGACGACCACACGTTTCATCAGCACAGGCCTCCGTTGACCGCCAGCACCTGACGGGTAATGTAGGCGGCTTCGGCCGACATCAGGAAGTTCACCGCGCTGGCGACTTCTTCCGGGGTGCCCATGCGTTGTGCCGGGATCATCTTCAGCAGCTCTTCAACCGGTACGTGCTCGTCGAGCATGGCGGTATCGATCAACCCCGGGGCAACGCAGTTGACGGTGATCTTGCGCTTGCCCAGCTCGATTGCCAGGGCCTTGGCGGCGCCGATGACGCCGGCCTTGGAGGCGCTGTAGTTGACCTGGCCACGGTTGCCGATCATGCCCGACACCGAGGTGATGCAGACGATACGCCCGGCTTTGCGCCGGCGGATCATCGGCATCATCAGTGGGTGCAGGACGTTGTAGAAACCGTCGAGGTTGGTGCGCAGCACCTGGTCCCAGTCGTCTTCGGTCAGCGCCGGGAAGGCGCCGTCGCGGGTCAGGCCGGCGTTGCAGACCACACCGTAGTAGGCGCCGTGGGTTTCTACGTCATCAGTGAGGATGGCCGCGCAGGCGGCGCGGTCGGCGACGTCGAACTGCAGCACGCGGGCTTGCTGGCCCAGGCCCCGGACTTCTGCGGCAACGGCGTCGGCTTCACTGCGCCCGTTTCGGCAATGCAGGACCAGGTCGAAACCGGCGTGCGCCAGGCGCAGGGCAATGGCCCGGCCAATGCCACGGCTGGAACCGGTGACCAGGATGGTGTCAGTCATGGGGGGACTCCTCAGGGCCCGCTTCGGCCAGGTAGCTGGCCACCTGCGGCGGGCGAAAAACGTTCAAACGGGCCATGGCATGGATGCCCGGGCCGCGCAGGTGACACTCGAACACGCCCATGCCGTTGTCGTCTTCGAGCGAGCGCAGGGCATGGATGCGCAAGTGGGCACCGGCAGGGAAATGTTCGACATTGCATTCGAATTTACGCGTGCCGAGCAAAAAGCCCAGCTCCACCGGCTGGCCTTGCTGGCGCGCGCGGCAACCGGCATAGGCGGCCACGCTCTGGGCCATCAGCTCGATGCCGACCCAGGCCGGCAGGCTGCCGTCGGCGCGGTTGAACAGGCCGCCGGGGCGTACGGTCAGGTGGGTATGGATCTGCTCTTCATCGAACGACTCGACCTGATCGATAAGGATCATGTCGCCGGCGTGCGGCAGCAGTTCGGCCAGTGGCCAGGTGATCATGGGGTGTCTCCGAGAATCAGGCTGACATTGTTGCCACCGAAGGCGAACGAGTTGCTCATCAGGCGTCGCGGGCCGCTGGCCGGCAGGCGCTGGCTGGCATCGGCCAGGTTCAGGGCTGGCAACTGCGGGTCATCGACGCCATCCCAGACATGCGGCGGCAGGCGCCCTTCGGTATTGCCGGCGGCCAGGCTCAGCCAGCAGAACGCCGCTTCCAGTGCACCGGCGGCGCCCAGGGTGTGGCCGGTCATCGGCTTGCTCGACGAGCAGGCCAGCTGGCTGCCAAACAGTTCATGCACGGCCAGGCTTTCCATGGCGTCGTTGTGCCGGGTGGCGGTGCCGTGCAGGTTCAGGTAGTCGATGTCTTGTGGTTGCAGGCAGGCATTGTCCAGCGCCTTGCGCATGGCCTGCAAGGCGCCCTTGCCGCCGGGCTCTGGCGCCGAGATATGGTGCGCATCGGAGCTGGCACCGGCACCGAGCAGGGCAATGCCGGGGCCTTCGTGGTTGGTATCGCGAGTCATCAGGAACAGTACCGCCGCTTCGCCGATGTTGATGCCATTGCGGTTGACCGAGAACGGGTTGCAGCGCTCGGCGCTCACCGCCTCGAGGGAGCTGAAGCCGTTGAGGGTCAGCTTGCACAGGCTGTCGACACCGCCGCAGATCACCGCATCGCACAGCCCCAGGTCGAGCAGGCGCCGGGCGCTCATCAAGGCCCGGGCGCTGGAAGTGCAGGCGGTGGAAATCACATAGGCCGGGCCGCTCAGTTGCAGCCAGTCGGCAAGGAAATTGGCCGGGGCGCTGAGCTCCTGCTGGGCATAGTCGTAGCTGGGCGAAAATTGTTGCTCGCGCAGGTAGTGGGCGATGCCCTCGCTGGCCTCCTTGATGCCCGAGGTGCTGGTGCCCAGGACGATACCGATGCGCGGGCGGCCAAAGCGGGCGATGGCCGCTTCGATCGCTGAGCTGATCTGCAGGCAGGCCTCCAGCAGCAACTGGTTGTTGCGGCTTTGGTGGGCCTGCAGGCCGGCAGGCAGCTCGGGCAGTTCGCCGTGCACGGCTGCTACCGGCAGGCTGCGCTGCGCTACCCAGCCCTCCTCGACGCGCATGCCCGAGCAGTCGCCGGCAAACAGTTTGCGGGCAACTTCGGCCTGGCCGCGCCCCAGGGCGCAGACCAGGCCCAGGGCATTGAGGTAAGCGGTCATGGCGTGTTCTCGCTGGGCAGTGGGCTGACTAGATAACGCAGGCCCTGGCCCAGGTTCAAGGTGAAGTCGTCGGCTTGTCGGTAGTCGACATGCCAGCGCTCACCCAGCCAGCGTTGCTGGCCTTGCTGGCGGGCGCCGGGGTAGAGCGTTTGCACCTGCTCGGCCGGGGTCATGGCGAACAGCAGGGCGGCGAACAGTTCACGGGCACCCGGGTTGGGTGGCAGCAGGCCATCGGCTTGCCACTGGCCGTCGTTGAGCAACTGCCGTGCCTGCGGAATGCCCAGCAAGTCCAGCAACGACCAGCGCAGGCTGGCGTCTTCGCGCTGGATCACCAGCAGCCAGTCCTGGCTTTGCCCCGCCTGTTGGCGCTGAATATGCAGCTGCATCGGCAGCGTCAGCGCCGGCATTTGCGTGGGCAGCGGCACCCGGCTGGCGCAGGCGCTCAGCAGGGCAAAGGCGAGGATCAGCAACAGGCGTTTCATGCACTCGGCTCGGTGGGGTTCAATGGTTTGCGCGCCACCACGTTGACCAGGGTTTCTTCGCGCTGGCCGACGGGCGGCGGCTTGCGCAGGCCGAAGCGTTCGAGCAGGCCGAAGTCGCTGGAACGGCTCCACCACAGGTACGGGTAAGAGACATTCTGCGCGCCGAATTCGAAGCCCTGGTCGCGCAGCATCTGCAGGTACTGTTCGGCGCTTTTCTGTACATGCATGGGGTGACGGAACAGCCAGCGGATCACCCAGGTGTCGATATAGGCTTCGGTGGACTCGGCGAACAGCAGGTAGCCGCTGGGCTTGAGCACCCGGTAGAACTCGGCCAGGGCCTTTTCCTGCTCGACCAGGTGGTGGAAGGTCTGGTGGCAAAAGAGCATGTCGACGCTGTTGTCGGCAAACTGCAAGGCCGCGCAGTCACTGCCGCGCAGCTCGACATTCAGCCCCAGGCGCCGGGCCTCGGCCTGGCTCAGTTCGAGGCTGTGCGGGTCGGCGTCGGTGCCCAGCAACTGGCCGGGGCTGAACACCTGCTGCAGGTACTGGAACGACTTGCCCTGGCCGCAGCCGGCATCGAGCAGCACCGGTGCTTGCGGCAGCGGCGCGTCGAACAGCCGGCGCAGGTCGTTGATCGCCACCCGCAGCACGTGGTGCTGCCAGGTATGGCTACGCAGGAACCAGAAGCCGAAGCGGGTTTCCTCGACGTAGCTGTCGCTGAGGAAGGGTTGTTGGCTCATGCTGCCGTCCTTGCACAGACTTCGGCGAGCATGCGCAGGCGCCGCTTGGGCTCGGCCACGAACGGGTTGCGCGGGTCCCAGGCATAACCGGCGAGGATCGAGCTGATCATCGCGCGGATTTCCGGCGAGCTGGCCGGGTGGTAGATGACGTCCTGGAAGCTGCCGTTGTACCAGCCTTCGACATAGGCGCGGAAGGTATCGACGCCGCGCTTGAGCGGCTCGGCGAACTCGCTCTGCCAGTCGACGTTTTCACCTTGCAGCTGGCGGTGCAGCACGCCGGCGGCCATGCTCGCCGAGCGCATGGCGATGGTTACCCCGGAGGAAAACACCGGATCGAGGAATTCGGCGGCGTTGCCGAGCAGGGCAAAGCCCGGGCCGTGCAGGGTCTTGACGTTGGCCGAGTAGCCGCCGATGGTCCGCGCCGGGGTGTCCCACACGGCGTTGGCCAGCACCTTGGCCAGGCTTGGGGTCTGGGCGACGAAGTCTTTCAGGCAGGCATCCAGGTCAGCCGGCGCGGCGGCAAAGTGCTCGGCGGCGGCGACCACGCCCAGGGAGCAGCGGCCGTTGCTGAAGGGAATGGTCCAGAACCAGATATCGCGGTGCTGCGGATGGGTGGTGATGAGGATTTTTTCGCGGTCGAACGCCGGGTGGTCGATGCGGTCTTCGATGTGGGTGAACACCGCCTGGCGCACCGGAAAGCTCGACGGCGCTTCGAGGTCCAGCAGGCGCGGCAGGACGCGGCCATAACCGCTGGCATCGAGGACAAACTCAGCTTCGACGCGGTACTCGCTGCCATCCAGGCGGCGCACGCGCAGCTGCGGGCGGGCACGCTCGAAGTCGGCGGCGATGATCTCTTCTTCGTAGCGGATTTCCACGCCCTGGGCAGCGGCCTGGTCGGCCAGCAACTGGTCGAACTGGGCGCGCTGGACCTGGAAGGTGCTTGGCTTGCCGTTGCTGAAGGTGTCGCCAAAATCAAACGCGCTGTATTCCTCGCCCCAGGCGAAGGCCGCGCCGTTCTTGCGCTGGAAGCCTGCCGCTTCGAGGGCCGGGAGCATGCCGGCTTCCTCGACGAAGTCGATGCAGTGCGACAGCAGGCTCTCGCCGATGGAAAAGCGCGGAAAGCGCTGGCGCTCGATGATCAGTACGTCGTGGCCATTGCGCTTGAGCAAGGCCCCGGCGATGGCGCCGGACGGACCGGCGCCGATGATCAATACCTGCCGTTGTTGCAGTTCAGTGTTCGGCATAAGGCCTCCTTGCCGGTTGGGCAGTCTTCAATGGAATCCGGTGCAGGCCGGCCAGCGCGGGCATCAGCGTGGCGACCAGGCTCATCAGCATCAGCGCGAAGTACAGCGCCGGGCTGATCAGCTGTTGTTGCAGCAGCAGGTTGAGAAAGACGATCTCGCTCAAGCCGCGAATATTGAGCAGCAGGCTTTCCCGCCATTTGCTCGCGCCGGCGAACGACGGCGTCGCCCAGCACAGGCCCAGCCAGTTGCCGAGCAGCTTGCTGACGATCGGTAACAGCAGCAAGGCACTCAACTGGATGGCATCGAAGCCCTGCAGCACGTTGTGGATATCGATCTGGATGATGCCGAAGGTCATGATCAGCGGGATCGCAATGCCGTTCTGCAGGCGTTTTATCCACAGCGCCGACAGCGGCATGTGCAGTGGCAGCTTGAGCCAGGCCAGGCAGCACAGGTAGCCGATACCGAAAATCAACGCATTGAGGCGGTAGTGCTCGGCAACGAACAGCAGGGCGAAAAAGCCCAGGCTGTAGACCCACGGCCGGCGCAGGCCAAGGGCGTAGAGTGGCAGCGGCAGGCAGGCGCCCAGCACGGGCAGCAGCAGGCTCACGGGGTCGAGGCTACCCTTGCCCAGGCCAAACAGCAGCCAGCAGGTCAGGTCGATGAGGATCGCCGACTGCATCAGACGCCGGGTCGCTGCGGGCGGATAGTCAATGTTGCGCAGGTACAGGTAGAGCACCGGAATGGCGGTGATGGCGAACACCAGCCCAAGCGCCAGGGTGGTCAGCCAGGGCTGCGTCGGCAGCAGCAAGGCGCCGCAGGCCAGGCCACAGGCAAAGGGCACCAAGAAGCTCGGCAGGGCGATCTTCAGGCTCTGGCGGTCGAACTTCAGCTCCACCACGTCAGCCAGAATATGCCCCAGCAGCAGGGCGAAACTCAGGCCATACAGGGTTTTCAGCCAGGACGGCGCCACCAGCGCAGCGCCACTGAGCTGCCAGTGCGGCTCGACCCAGAACAGCATCAGCAGCGGCAGGCCGAGGGTCGCCAGCAGCAACTGGCTGACAATCGGGATCAGCCCCAGGCGCCGGCCCAGCTCACTGGCGATCCAGAACAGTGCCAGGGCCAGGACCCAGAACAACACGATACTCATGCCGCCTGTTCCTTGTGGCCGGTGGCAGCCCAGGGCGCCAGGACAAAACTGAAGGCCAGGCCGAGGCTCACCGCCAGGCCAAAGTTGCTCACCGCCGGGGTGCTCGACACCGCCAGCAGGCCGAACGACAGCCAGGTGGTGGTCGCCGCCAGCAGGGTGCCGAGCAGGCTGACGGCGGCGCCGCCGATCTGCTCATGCATGAGGATCGCGTAGTCGACGCTGATGGCGGTCACCAGCAGCAGGCCGAACAGGCTGAACAGGGTCAGCGGCTGGCCCAGCCAGCCCAGGCAGGCCAGGCTGCACAACGCGGCGAGTAGCGGCAGGGCGACGATGCGCAGGGCACCGCCGAGGCCGAACGGCAGGATCAGCAACACCACGATCAGCGCGCACGACAACAGCTTGAGCTCGGCGGCGCTGACCTGGGTGGCGGCAAACACCCGGTTGAGGTCGCCGAGGCGGTCGACCAGTTGCACGCCGTCGAGGTCGTCGGCTTGCAGGCGCAGCAATGCCGGATCGTTCAAGCCCTGGAGGCTGACGATGGCGGCCACGCCCTGGCCATCGGCGCCCAGCCACAGGGTGCGCCAGGGCTCGCCCAGCGGGCCGCTGAGGGCGTGATCGATGTCGAGGGTAGGCAAGGCCTGCACTTTTGCCAGTTCCGCCTTTAACGCGCTTTGCGGTACGCCCAGGGCCAGCAGCGGCTGCAGTGGCAGGCTGCCCAGTGCATCGCGTACCTGTTGCTGCTCGGCAGGGCTGGCGACCAGTTGGCTGAGGGCCATGTAGCCCTTGAGCTTGTCGGTTTCGACCAGTTCATCGAGCCGCGTGCTCAGCGCTTGCAGGCGACCCAGCAACTGCGTCTGGTCGGCGCCGCGAACCAGGTAGAACTGGCTGGTGGGCTGGTAACCGGTGATGCGTGCCACGGCCTGGGCTTCTTCGAGCAGTTGCGGCGGGCTGCCGACCCACTGGCGGATGTCGTTGCGGCTGTCCAGCTGCCACAGGCCCGCCGCGCAAAACAGGATCAGCAGGCCGAGCAACACCGGGCTTGGCACGTTGTTCAGTAGCTTCAGACGCAGGTCCACCAACCATTGGGCAATGCGCAGCGGCCATTGCGCCGGCTGCAGCTCGATACCCTTGAGCAATGCCGGCAGCAGGCACACGGCGCTGAGGTAGGCGCCGACCAGGCCGGCGGCGGAAAACACGGCGATCTGGGTCAGGGCCGGGAACGGCGTGAAGGCCAGGGCCAGGTAGCCGATGCAACTGGTGGCCAGGCTCAGGCTCAGGCCCGGCAAGGTCAGCCGCAAGGCCGGCCAGGCACGCCAGGGGCGCAGGCTCCAGCTCTTGGACAGGTAGTGCAGCGGGTAGTCGACGGCGACACCGATCAGGCTTGAGCCGAGCACCAGGGTCATCACGTGCATCTGGCCGAACAGCGCCACGCAGGCCACCGCACCGAACAGCATGCCGACCAGCACCGGCATGAACGCCAGCAACACCCGCAGGCGCCGGAACGTCAGCAGCAACAGCAAGAGGATGCCGACCGTGGCGCCGCCGCCAACCCAGGTGATTTCCTGGCTGGCCTGGCGCTGGCCGCTGGCGGCATACAGCAAGCCGCTGGCGGCCAGCAGGCGGGCGCCGCGCTGCCCGGCTTCAACCCGGCTGGCGGCGAGCAGGTCGGCGACCTGCAGCGGCAGTTGCAGGTCGAACGCATTGCCCAGGGTGCGCGCGCGCAGCAGCACCCAGTGCTGGCCGTCGGCCTCGGCCAGCAGCGCGCCGCTGGCGGTGTCCAGTTGTACCGCAGCAGGGCGTGGCTGGCTGTTCTGGATGCGCCCGGTCAGGCCCAGCCAGTCGTCCTGGCTGGGCACCAGGCTGAAGCCGGCAAAGGGATCGTAGAGGCTCTGCACGCGCTGCTCGATAAAGCCTTGCGGGTTATCGACCAGGCTGCTGCGGTCGGCGCGCGAGAGCATCGCCAGGCGCCCTTGCAGCAACTGCTCGCGCAATGCCTGCAGGTCGGTTTGCAGGCTCCACTGGACCTTCTCGAACAGGCCGCTGGCCTGCCATTGCCCGGCCAGGCGCTGGGCCAGGGCGATGGCCTGGTCACGCTGGGGATGGCCGACCAGCACCAGCATCTCGCGGTTCAGCGGCTCCTGCATACGCTGTTCGGCGCGTTGCATCAGCGGGTCCTGGGTGGCGCCGGGCACCAGCGTCATCAGGTCGGCAGACAACGGCGCGGCGCGGTGCCATTGCCAGCCGGCGAGGGCCAGCACAGCGATCAGCAACAACAAAAACAGCCGTGGCAACAGGCGCTCACTCGGCAAAATCGCGGCGCTCCGTGTCGGTCAGGCTGGCGCTGCTGCTCGATGGCATGCGTAGCACCGTGCTGTCGCCCTGGGTTTCCAGCAACTGGATGCGTTCGACGTAGCGCCCGCCCTCGATATCGATCTGGCTGAACACCTGCTTGAGCAGCAGCGAGCGCGGAGTCAGGCGCAGTTGCCAGTGCTGGGCATCGCCTTGCAGGCTCAGCTCGAAGTCACGCTGCAGGCCGCTGCTGTCGCCTTGCAGCACGGCGAAGAACAGGCGGTTCTGCTCGGCGCCGGCGCTCTTGCCCGGCAGCATCTGCCAGCCGGACGGGTCGCGGCGGGCGATGCCCTGGGCGTTGAGGCGGTAGTCCTGCTTGAGCGGCGTTTGCAGCAGCCACAGCAGGCCATGGTCACGGGCGAGCACGAACTGGCCTTTGCTGACCAGTGGCTGTGGCAGGGCACGCAGGTGCTTTTCCTGGATGAACGGGCCCTTGATGACCGCAGGTTCGCCCAGTTGCTTGCTCAGGTCATCGAGGCCAAAGGCGTGGGCCAGGGTGCAGCTGGCCAGCAGGCCAAGGCACAGCAGGCCACGCAACAGCGTCTTCATGGCAGCACCTTGTTCACAGCGTCGATCATCACCTGCGGCGAGGCCAGTTGCATCTCGCCGCTGGCGATCTCGACCGCGACCTGCACCGAGCTGGCGCGGGTCATGCGTGCGCCAGTGACGGCATCGCTGATCAGGTAGTTGATCTTCAGGCGGTTCTCCCACTCCACCAGGCTGGCGCGCACGTTCAGGCGCTGGCCGAAGGTGGCGCCACGCACATAGCGCAGCTGCAGGTCGATCACCGGCCAGGCGAAGCCGGAGGCCTGCATCTGCAGGTAGTTGTGTTCGAGCCTGTCGAGCAGCGCGCAGCGCGCCACCTCGAGGTATTTGACGTAGTGGCCGTGCCAGACCACCAGCATGCTGTCGACATCGAAGAACGGCACCAGCACTTCGCTATCGACGTGCAACACTCCCTGACTACGCATGCAGCCTCCAGTGTTGTTCGGCTATTCGGCTCAGGCACAGGCGCAGGTCGCCTTCCAGGGCACGGTCTTCGATGACCGGGGCGAAGTCTTCGAGCAGCGCGGCGTGCATCTGGGCCAGTGCTGGCGGTAGGTCGCGGGCGTCGGCTTCGCGGCCGCGCAGCCAGACACCCTGGTTGGCCGCCAGCAAGGTCGCGGCGGCAACCTGTTCGGTCAGTTCGAGCGTGCGCAGGGCATCGCGGGCGGCGATGGTGCCCATGCTCACTTTGTCCTGGTTGTGGCACTCGGTGGAGCGCGAGAATACGCTGGCCGGCATGGTGTTCTTCAACGCTTCGGCAGTCCATGCGCTGGCGCCGATCTGCACCGCCTTGAAGCCGTGGTTGAGCATCGCCCGCTCGGCGCTGGCGCCCGACAGGTTGCTCGGCAGGCCATGGTTGTAGCGGCTGTCGACCAGCAGCGCGAGCTGGCGGTCGAGCAGGTCGGCGACATTGGCCACCAGGTTCTTCAGGCTGTCCATGGCGAAGGCGATATGGCCGCCGTAAAAATGCCCGCCGTGCAGCACGCGTTCGGCTTCGGCGTCGATGATCGGGTTGTCGTTGGCACTGTTCAGTTCGGTCTCGATAAAACCGCGCAGCCAGCCCAGGCTGTCGGCCAGCACACCGAGCACATGCGGTGCGCAGCGCAGCGAGTAGCGGTCCTGCAGGCGGTGCAGCGGCGCGGTTGGTGCGTCGATGGCCAGATCCTGGCGCAACCAGGCGGCCACCTGCATTTGCCCCGGGTGGGGCTTGGCGGCGAACAGGCGCTCGTCGAAGTGCTCCGGGTTGCCTTGCAGGGCGACCACGTTCAGCGCGGTGATGCGCGTGGCCAGCTTGAGCAGGTAATCGGCGCGGGCGAAGGCCAGGCAGGCCAGGCCGGTCATCACCGCGGTGCCGTTCATCAGCGCCAGGGCTTCCTTGGGCCGCAGCACCAGCGGCTGCCAGCCCAGTTCACGATGGACGTCGGCGGCGCTGCGGCGCTCGCCGCGGTACAGGACCTCGCGCTCGCCCGACAGGGTGGCGGCCACGTAGGACAGCGGCGTCAGGTCGCCGCTGGCGCCCACCGAGCCTTCCTGGGGAATCAGCGGCAGGATGTCGTGGGCAAGAAACGCCTGCAGGCGCTCCAGCAGCTCGACGCGCACCCCGGACACGCCATGGCACAGCGACTGCAAGCGGGCGGCCAGCACCGCGCGGGTGGCCGGTGCATCGAGCAATTGGCCGAGGCCACAGCCGTGGAAGGTGTACAGGTGCTTGGGCAGCGCTTCAACATGCTCCAGCGGCACCGCCACCACGCACGAGTCACCGTAGCCGGTGGTCACGCCGTAGATCACCCCTTCCTTGTCCAGCAGCGAGTCGAGGAACTGCGCGCCACGGGCAATCCGCGCGCGGTACTCGGCGTCGTCCTGCAGGCGGGTTTCGGTCTGGCGATTGGCCAGGGCGAGGACGTCTTCGATTGCCAGCGGCAACGCGCCGAAGGTCACGGGCTTATGCGGATGCATCGTCATCGGTCTTCCAGAAAGGGTAGAAATTGAACCATTGCTGCGGCGCTTGCAGGCAATAGTGGCCCAGGCGCTCGGCATAGCGCCCGGCCCAGTCGGCGATCACCTGATCGCGCTGGCCGCGGCGCCATTCGATGGCCTCGGCGAAGGGTTCGAGAATCACCTGGTAGCGGCCTTGCTGCTTGAGGCAGAAGAACAGGTTGAGTCGGCACTTGAGCAGCCCGGCCAGTAACCACGGGCCTTGCGGGAAGGCGGCGCGGTGGCCGAGAAAATCCGTCTCGACCGTGCGTGCGCCATGCAGTGGCACGCGGTCACCGGCAATCGCCAGCCATTCGCCGCGGTCCAGGCGCTGGCTCAGTTGCAACATGATCGCCGGGTCCAGCTCGCTGACCTGGATCAGGCGCAGGTTGCTCGCCCCCGATTCACCGAGCAGGCGATTGAAGCGTTCGGCGTGCTTGGTGTGCACCAGCACGTTCATGGTCACTTGCTCGCCGAGCTCGGCCAGGGCGCGGCAGACTTCAAGGTTGCCCAGGTGCGCGCCGACCAGCATCTGCCCGCGCTCGGCGCGCAGTTGAGTGCGCAATTGTGCCGGGTCGACGATTTCGATCTGCTCCAGGCGCAGCTTGCCGTTCCACACGTCGAGCTTGTCCAGCAGGGCCTCGGCAAAGGCCATGAACTGGCCGAACACCCGCCGCTGGCTGGGGCGCAGGCCGGTTTGCCCGCTCCAGTCGGCCAGGCGCTGCTGGTATTGCCAGATGCTCTGCCGGGCGCGGCGGCCAAACACGAAGAAGTACAGGACGATGCCATACAGCACCGGGCTGAGCAGGCGTCGGCCGAGCAGTTTGATACCGAAGGCGGTCAGCTTCATCAGCCAGAAGCTGCCGCGCTCCTGGTGGTCGGCCCAGTGTTGTTCGCCGTTGCTCATGCCTGCCACCGCCGCCAGAGGATCGCCGGGGCACGCAGCAACATGCCGAAGAACAGCTTGGTGTGCATCTTCGAGATCAAGGCGTTGTCGTGGAACAGACGAAAGTGCGAGAGGCCATCGGCCGGGTAATGCACCTTGGTCGGCAGCCAGCGCATCGGCTGGTTGCGCCAGGCCAGGCGCACGAGGATCTCCGGGTCGAAGTCCATGCGCTTGCCGAGCTTGACCGCGTCGATCAGCGCCAGGGTTGGCGGCAGCGGGTAGACGCGAAAGCCGCACATCGAATCGGGAATCTGCAGCGACAGGCTGTTGATCCACACCCACACGTGAGTCAGGTAGCGCGCGTACAGGCGGCCCTTGGGCACACTGGCGTCGTACTGTGGATAACCGCAAATCAGCGCCTGTGGATAAGCCTGCGACTGCTGCAGAAAACGGCTGACATCGGCCAGGTCGTGCTGGCCGTCGGCATCCACCTGCAGGGCATGGCTGAAGCCCAGGCGTGCCGCTTCGCGCAGGCCGGCCATGACCGCGCCGCCCTTGCCCTGGTTGACCTGCAATGTCACCAGATAAACCTGCTGCTGTTCGGCCAGCTGGCGCAGCACGGCGGCGCAGGCCGGGCTGCTGGCGTCGTCGACCAGTACGCAAGGCAGGCCGGCTGCGAGCAGGTCGGCAACTACCGCTGGCACCGCCAGTTCGTGGTTGTACACCGGGATCACCGCGCAGGGTTTATTCACCGATGGCCTCCAGCACGATGCGGCCGCTGGAGCAGGCTGCCCCGGCATTGCTGTAGGCAAAGTAGAGCTTGCCGCGCTCGGCATCGAAGCGCAGGGTCAGTTGCAGCGGGTCGCCGGGGCGCACCAGTTGCTGGAACTTCAGCACTTCCATGCCGGCGAACTGGCGTGGCCGGTCGAGCAGTTGTTGCCCGAGCGCCAGCGCCCAGTCGACCTGGACTACCCCCGGCAGTACCGGCGTCTGCGGGAAGTGGCCGTTGAAATAGGCAAGGTCTGCCGACACCGCCAGTTGCAACTGCAGTTCGCCGTTGACTTCGGCCTGGCTCAGCACTTCCGGGCCTTTGGGCCGTGGTGCCAGCAGCAGGGCTTCGAGCTCGGCCTGGGGCAGTTTGCCCTGGGCGTTGAACGGCAGTTGCCGCAGCAGCCGCCAGCGTCGGGGCAGGGCCAGGGCTTCGCAGTGCTGGCTGAGGTGCTGGCGCAGGCCTTCGGTGAGTGCGCGTCGGCCCTGATTGCGCAGGGCATGCAGGCCTGCGGCGCTGAGCACCAGCAGGGCGCCAAGGCTGGCGCGGTTTTCCTGGATCACCGCCAGGCGCGCTTCCTCGACCCAATCGTGGGCGACCAGGGCCTGTTCGAGCATTGGTAGGGAGATGCGTTTTTCTTCCAGTTTGACGATCCGGTCCAGGCGCCCGAGCAGGCGGAAGCGCCCGTCAGCGGTGAACTCGACGGCATCGGCGCTTTGCTCGATATGGCCGGGTGGCAAATAGGTCGATTCGATACGCAGCGCACCCTGTTCATTCTGGCTCAGGCGCACCTCGGCAAAGGGTTGCCACGGGCTGTCGCCCTGGCGCCAGGCAATGCCGCCGGTTTCCGAGCTGCCGAGAATTTCGCTCGGCCATTGCTGCAGGCGCTGGTGCAAGGCCTGGGCGGCGCTGGCCGGCAGCTCGCCGCCGGAGGAAAACACCCGGCGTACCGCGCTTAACGCGGGCCAGTCGAGGTTGTCGCCCATGCGCTTGAGCAGCGCCGGGCTGGCCACCCAGGCAAAGGCCGGGTGCTCGCGGCTGGCGCGCTGCAGGTCTTCGGGGAAGGGCAACTGGCGACGCACGAACGGGCGCCCGGCACACAGCGGCCAGAGCACGCGAAACAGCAGGCCGTAGATGTGCTGGGCGGCGACGCTGCCGATGATGCACGCAGCGCCCAGCTCTGTGCCCCATAGCTGTTCCAGGGCCTGCACTTCATTGGCCAGCTGGCGCAGGCTCTTGTCGATGCGCTTGGGTTCGCCGCTGGAGCCGGAGGTGCACAGGCTCAGCAGGCAAGCGTCCAGGTCCAGTTGGGCAGCGGCCAGGGGCGTTTCCAGCAGTGCATCCAGCGCAGTGTCTTGCGCCTGGTCGCTCAGCCACAGCTCGACTTCGCCTTGCCAGCGCTGGCGGGTCTGGACTTGCAGGTCGGCCGGCAGCAGCACCTGTACGCCGGCGCGCCAGGCGCCGAGCAGGGCCACGGCCAGCTCGGCGGCGTCTTCCAGGTGCACGGCAATGCGCTTCACACCACGGCGCTCAAGGCCAGCGGCCAGTTGCAGGGCTTGCTGGCGCAGGCCCGCGTGGTCCAGCGCCGGGGCGAAGGTTACCGGGCGCGGCGCGTCGCTCGGGTGCAGCAGTTGCTCAAGAGCAATCCATTTCATGAGCGTCCTCGCACGCGTTGTCTTATCAGCCATTCAATGGCAAACAGCAGGCCCATCAGCCCGTAGGCGATCAGGCCGTTGTACAGGGTCCACCAGCTCAGCGGCGCCCACAGGGTCAGGGCGGCGGCGACCAGGCCGTTGGCCAGGAAGAACAGGCTCCAGACCTTGGTCACCTGGCGTGTGTAGTGGATCGCCACCTCGGGCAGTTGCGGCTCGCGCAGGCGCGCCAGGCGCTCGGCCACCGGCGGGCCGAATTTCAGGCTCAGGCCGAACAGGCCAAGCATGAACGCGCTGATCAACACCGGGTACCAACGCAGCAGCTGCGGGCTGTTGAACAGCGCCAGCAACGCGCAGAAGGCAATCGCCGCCACGGCCATCCAGTGCCCGCCGGGGCGCCGCGGTTCGCTCAAGGCGCGCGCCAGCCACAGGCCGCCGAGCAACAGGCCGAACTGCCAGGGGGCAAAGTGGGCCATGCCAAAATGCACCGCAAAGGGGTACAGCAGACCGGCCAGCAGCAGGCCGAGGCCGATCAGGCGTTTCATGCCGCGTTGTTGACCAGGCGGTAGACCGCCTCGACCACGTCGTTGACCGTACGTACGGCCTTGAACTCGTCGGCGGCGATTTTTTTGCCGGTCTGGCGCTTGATGTGATCGATCAGGTCGACCGCGTCGATGCTGTCGATTTCCAGGTCCTGGTACAGGTTCGATTCCAGGCTGATGCTGGCCGGGTCCAGTTCGAACAGTTCGACCAGGGCATCGCGCAGGGTGTTGAAGATGTCTTCGCGGGTTTGCATGGTGCTGTCTCAGGCTGCCTGTTTGGCGGTGACGAAAGCCGCAAGGCTGGCCACGCTGGTGAAGTGGTTACGGGTGTCCTTGGCGTCGGCGTCGATCTTGATGCCGTACTTCTTCTGGATCGCCAGGCCGAGTTCGAGGGCGTCCACCGAATCCAGGCCCAGGCCTTCGCCGAATAGGGTCTGCTCGTCACCGATGTCCTGGGCGCTGATGTCTTCAAGGCCCAGGGCGTCGATGATCAACAGCTTGATGTCGTGGTTAAGGGTGTTCTGTGGATCGCTCATCTTCGGCGAGCTCCTTGGTGAAGTGCTGATGCAAATAGTCGTTGAGTTTGCGCGAGGCCTGCGGGGCGGGGCCTTGTGCGGCGAAGGCCTGCGGGTCGATGTCGGCACCGACCTGCAGGCTGAAATGCACCCGGCGCTGGGGTATGCGGTACCAGGGTTCGGCCTTGGTCAGGGTGCTGGGGGTGACCTTGATGGTTACCGGGGTAATGATCTGCGCACCGCGCAGGGCGATGGCCGCTGCGCCGCGATGGAAGGCCGGCGGTTGGCCCGGCTGGGTGCGCGTGCCTTCGGGGAAGATGATCAGGGTCTGGCCGCCTTGTAGTGCGCCGACGGCGCTGTCGAGCATGTCCATGCTGCCGTCGTTGCTGATGTATTCGGCCGAACGCACCGGGCCGCGGGTGCAGGGGTTGTGCCAGAGGCTCTGCTTGACCACGCAGTTGGCCTGGCGAACCAGGCCGATGAGGAACACCACGTCGATCAGCGACGGGTGGTTGGCAATGATCATCTGCCCCGGGCGGCCGAGTCTTTCCGCGCCCTTGACCTCATAAGTGAGCACGCCGCTGGCGGCCATGAAACGAATGAAACGCCAGAACAGCCAGCTGATGGTGTGCCGCGCGCGCTGGCGATGGCGTACGCCGTCGCCGGGCAGGCAGGCCAGCAGCGGGAACACCAGCAGGCGCAGGCACAGGCCGCCGACACCGAACAGCAGGAAGCTGACGGCGGTGGCGAGCAGGCGCCAGTAATAGGCGTCGCGTGGTCTGCTTATGGCTTGCGTTGCCAGTTCCATGTGCGACTCTTCCAGGTGTGGGTATAGGTGCTTTCGCCCTTGAGCAGGCAACGCAACCAGCTCAGGGCATGGGGTTCGCTCGCAGCCGCGCCCGCGCTGTTATCGCCAAGGGTCAGTTGCCAGTCGTCGCCAGGCGTCAGCAGCAGGCCCAGGGCGTAGGCAAACGGCACGTCATCGATCCACGGGCCGTAGGCCGCGGGCGGCTGTTCTTCAGTGATTATCAGCAGCACTGCCGGGGCGCCTTCGCGCAGCAGGCAGGCGGCTTCCATCACGCCGTGTTCGAAACCGTCACCGGCAGCGGCCAGGGCGGTCATTTCGCTGGTTTCGCCACGCATGATCGACCACAGGCCGATCACCGCGTTGTGTACCGACAGGCTGAACTGGGTTGGCGACAGCGGCTGCTCGTTGGCCAGGTCGCTGAGTATCTCGAAGGTGCGTGGGGTTTCGCCATGCCGGGAGACGAACACCAGCGGCAAATCCTGCATTCCTTCGGCCAATGGCCAGCCCACGGCAAAGGCCATGCGCGCCAGTCGACTCAGGCGCCGGCGCTGCATGGCCGGCAAAAACGACACATCCGGTGCCTGTTCAGCCACTGCCGGGCAGTGCTGTGCCTGGCTCCAGGCCTGCCAATCGGCAGCCGTCTGCAGGCCTGGCGCCCACGCGCGCCACTGGCTGATATTGAATGTGATCACTTAGCTGTACTTCCCGCCCTGAGGGACTTCCTTGCCGAGGGAGTGACTCGGAACAACGACCTGACAGGGGTGTGGCGCAATCGCCGAGTGGCGCGCATTATCCCGGTGGAGTTGGTGTGTAGCAAATATTGGTTGTACGGATTGTCGTCTGCAACAGACAGCGGTCCCGAAGATTCGTCGGACCGATCCGAGGTTTCCCGACCAATGGCGGTGTTGTTTATTCGGTCGGATCGCCGAAAACTTGAGCCATTGGCGGCTGGTCAAGCCGTCATTGGCCGCACATACTCGCTCATCCCCAGACACACGGAGGTCTTTCCATGCGGCGCGTGGTATTCAATCAGAAAGGTGGCGTTGGCAAGTCGAGCATTGCCTGCAACCTGGCAGCGGTGAGTGCCAATGAAGGCTATCGGACCCTGCTGATCGACCTGGATGCCCAGGCCAATTCGACCCAGTACCTCACCGGGCTGACCGGCGAGGACATTCCCATGGGCATTGCCGACTTCTTCAAGCAGACCCTGTCGTCCGGGCCGTTTGCCAAGAAGAACAAGGTCGATATCTACGAAACGCCCTTCGACAACCTGCATGTGGTGACCGCCACCGCCGAGCTTGCCGACCTGCAGCCCAAGCTTGAGGCCAAGCACAAGATCAACAAGCTGCGCAAACTGCTCGATGAGCTGGACGAGGACTACGACCGGATCTACCTGGACACTCCGCCAGCGCTGAATTTTTATGCGGTTTCGGCGCTGATCGCTGCCGATCGTGTGCTGATCCCCTTCGATTGCGACAGCTTCTCTCGCCAGGCCCTGTATGGCCTGCTGGCCGAGATCGAAGAACTAAAGGACGATCACAACGAAGAGCTGCAGGTCGAAGGCATCGTCGTCAACCAGTTCCAGGCCCGCGCCAGCCTGCCCCAGCAGATGCTCGACGAGTTGATCGCCGAGGGCTTGCCGGTGCTGCCGGTGTACCTCAACAGCTCGGTGAAGATGCGCGAATCACACCAGGCCAGCCTGCCGCTGATTCACCTGGAGCCTCGGCATAAACTGACCCAGCAGTTTGTCGAGCTGCACGCTCTGCTCGAAGAAAACGTCTAGACGCCCTGGCTGCGCAGCCACTCCAGCAGTTGCTGGAGTGGGAATGCACCGCTCTGGCGCGCCACTTCCCGGCCGTTTTTGAACAGGATCAGGCTGGGGATCGAGCGAATCGCCAATTGCCCGGCCAGTTGCTGGTTGGCCTCGCTGTCCAGTTTGGCCAGGCGGCAGCGCCCGTTCAGCTGAGCGGCGGCCTGGGCGAAGATCGGCGCAAACGACTTGCACGGCCCGCACCAGTCGGCCCAGACATCGATCAGCAACGGCAGGTCGCCCTTGATCTGGCTGGCGTAATCGCCCTGTTGCAGATCGAACGGCGTGCCCAGCAGCACCGGGTTCTTGCAGCGGCCGCATTTAGGGCTGTCGCCGAGGCGCTCGCCGGGGATGCGGTTGAGGCCGTTGCAGTGGGGGCAGGGGATAAGTAATGGGTCAGTCATGACAGCTCCGGGAATTGCGACCGGTTTACGGTCGTCCGCGGTTCAAGCCCGCGCCTTTATGTTCAATGGTTTAGCATGTGCGCCTTGTACACCGGCCATGGAGTGCCCGATGGATTGCCAGCATTCAGCGCATATCCGCATTTTTGTCGATTTCCGATCCAATGGCGAACCAGCTTTCGAGAGCGTGCCGGTCCGTCAGATCGATGCCAATACCTTTGAGCTGCTGTCGTCACCAGGGTTGGCACTCGACCTGGCTCGTGGCGACACCATCCGCATCAACCACCCGGACCAGCGTGCCGAAGTGCTGCAGCGCGGTGGCAACTTCTGCATTCATATCTATGCCGACGACCTGCCCCAGGAGGCTGTCGACACGCTGCAAGACGAAGTGCAGACGCTGCTCGGTGGTACTCTGGATGGTCGTTACAAGGGCAACCTGACTCTTGCCATCCCCTCGCGTAACGGTTTTGCAGCCATCCGTGAAGTGTTCGACCGCTTTCGCCAATGCACCGGTGTCGAGTGGTACTACGCCAATATCTATCGCAACCTGGACGATGATGAGGATGAAACCCTGCTCAACTGGTGGCTCGACAGCTGAGGCGTAAGCCTCACGACGAGCAACTGATCTCCAGGTGCTTGCCCCATTCCGGCGGCCGCTGGGCGTAGGCCTGCATGCCCGGCTGCTCGTCGAACGGTTTGCTCAGCACTTGGTGCAGGCGGCGTACTTCCTCGTAGTCACCCCCCTCGGCCGCCTCGATGGCGCGCTGGGCCAGGTAGTTGCGCAGGATGTACAGCGGGTTGACCGCATGCATGCGCTCGCGCCGGCCCTCGGCGTTGCCGGGTTCGCGCTGCAGGCGCGCCAGGTAATCGGCTGACCACAGGTCAAAACCGGCCAGATCGATGAAGTCGTCGCGCACCACCTGCAGCGCCTGCTCGGCAGGCTGGTCGCCGAGATGGCGGAAGAACAGGGTGTAGTCCACCGCGCCGGGCTGCATCAGTTGCAGCAGGCGCTCGATCAGCAGCTTGTCGTCGTCTTCGGCCTGGGTCAGGCCCAGGCGCCGGCGCATCAGGTCCAGGTAATGGGCCTCGTATAGCGGCAGGAACAGCCCCAGGGTTTGCTTCAGCGCTTCGACGCTGATAAACGGCGTCAGGGCCTGGGCCAGGGCGCTGAGGTTCCAGTGGGCAATGGGCACCTGGTTGCTGTAGCTGTAGCGACCCTGGTCATCGGAGTGGTTGCAGATGAAGTTGGCGTCGAAGTCGTCGAGGAAGGCGTAGGGGCCGAAGTCGAAGGTGATGCCCAGAATCGACATGTTGTCGGTGTTCATCACCCCGTGGCAGAAACCATAGGCCTGCCAGCGGGCAATCAGCTCGGCATTGCGCTCGACGATGGTGCGGAACATCGCCAGGTACGGCTCGGGTTCGTCCTTGCACTCGGCAAAGTGGCTGTTGAGCACGTGCTCGGCGAGGATGCGCTGCTGCTCGGGCTGGCGGGTGTAGTAGAAGTACTCGAAATGCCCGAAGCGGATATGGCTCGGCGCCAGGCGCAGCAGCATGGCCGCGCGCTCCTGGGTTTCTCGCCACACCGGCGTGCTCGAGCCGATCACGCACAGCGCGCGGCTGCTGGCGATGCCCAGGGCCGGCAGGGCCTCGCTGGCAAGGAACTCGCGGATCGACGAGCGCAGCACGGCGCGGCCATCGCCCATGCGCGAGTAAGGCGTCTGCCCGGCGCCCTTGAGGTGCAGGTCCCAGGACTGGCCGGCGTCGTTGCGCACCTCGCCCAGCAACAGCCCGCGGCCATCGCCAAGGCGCGGGTTGTAGGAGCCGAACTGGTGCCCGGAGTAAACCATAGCCCGCGGTTCGGCCTCGGCCCACAGCTTGTGGCCGCTGAACAGTTCGGCAAATACCGGCGAATGGGCTTCAGTGGGCTCAAGGTCGAGCAGCGCCATGGCTGCCTCGCTGGCGACCACCAGGCGCGGTTCGGCAATCGGCTCGGGCAGCACCGAAGTAGAGAAGGCATCGCCCAGGCGGGCGAAACGGTTATCGAAAGTCAGTTCGTCGAGGGCTTTCAACGGCCATCTCCTGAAGAAAACCTGAGCATTCTGCAAGGGTATGGCCGCTGGCGTCCAGTCAGGCCGGTTTGCCGCTGGCCTCGTCGCCGGGCTTCTCGCCATCGCTGGCGTTTGGCAGCACGGTCTTGTCGAGGTTTTCCACCGGGACCATCTTGTATTCCTGGCCCTGCATGTTCTTCAGGTAGATCTCCATCTGCCGGAAGGAGATGTTGATGTGTTGCTTCTTGAACTCTTTGTTGATGTAGCGGTTGATCTCGTCGAGCACCGGGTTGCGGTCGCCCAGGTCGCGCACGTGCATGCGCAGCTCGTGGTCCAGGGTGCTTTCGCCGAAGTTCAGGAAGTAGACGATCGGCGCCGGCTCCTTGAGTACCCGCGGGTTGTCGTTGGCGGCCTTGAGCAGCAGGGTGCGCACCAGGTCCAGATCCGAGCCGTAGTCGACGCCGAGCTTGAGGGTTACCCGGGTGATGGTGTCGGTCAGCGACCAGTTGATCAGTTGCCCGGTGATGAAGGTCTTGTTCGGGACAATGATGTCCTTGCGGTCGAAGTCGGTGATGGTGGTGGCGCGGATGCGGATCTTGCTCACCGTGCCGGAGAGGTTGCCGATGGTGATGGTGTCGCCAATGCGCACCGGGCGCTCGAACAGGATCATGATCCCGGAGATGAAGTTGGCGAAGATCTCCTGCATGCCGAAGCCCAGGCCCACCGACAGTGCCGCCACCAGCCATTGCAGTTTGTCCCAGCTGACGCCCAGGGCTGACAGGGTGGAAACAAAGCCGACCCCGGCAATCACGTAGGACAGCAACGTGGTGGTGGCGTAGGCACTGCCCTGGGCCAGGTTCAGGCGTGACAGCACCAGTACTTCGAGCAGGCCCGGCAGGTTGCCGGCCAGGGCAATGGTGATGCCGATGATCACCAGTGCGCCCAGCAGGTCGCGCAGGCTGATCGGCACCATGCTCATGGATGCGCCGGTGCCGCTGGTGTACTCGTACAGGGTGATGTTGTCGAGGTAGGCAAACACGCTGATCAGGTCCGACCAGACCCAGTACAGGGCGGCGATGAAGCCGCCGAGCAGGGCCAGGCGAATCAGGCGCAGCGACTGCTGGTTGACCTGTTCGATGTCCAGGGTCGGCTCTTCGACCAGCACTTCGCCATCCAGGCCTTCCTTGGCCGCCTGGCGCTTGCTCAGCGCCCGCTGGTAGGCCAGGCGCCGGGCAGCCACGGCCAGGCCGCGGACGAAGGCGGCTTCGATCACCAGCCAGAACATCAGCAGGTACAGGGTATCGATCAGGCGGTCTGTGAGCTTGAGCGCGGTGTAGTAATAGCCAAAGCACACGGCGATGAACAGCGCCACCGGCAACGCGGTAAAGGCCACGCCCACGGCCTTGCGAAACAGCGAGGTGTTGCGGTGGGTGGGACTGCTCAGCAGCAGGCGGCTGAGCAACCAGGCCATCAGCGCATAGCAGGTCAGCACCACGCCGATGCCGAGCACGTCTTCAGCCAGCGCCGAGGGTTGATGTTCGGCCACCGCCACCACCCCGACCAGGGCCAGGACCACGGTGCCGAGGCGGCGGATCCAGCCACGGAGGAATTCGACCTGGGGCTTTTCCCAGCGAAAGTGCAGCTCGGCCACGCCGCCCGGGGCGAGTATCCGGTAGGCGGTGTAGAACACCAGCCAGGCCTGGGCCACCTGGAACAGCGCCGAGGCGAGGTTGGCGTTCTGCCCGCGGGCGTCGACCTGCAGGGCATAGCCGCACAGGGCCAGACCCAGGCTCAGGGGCATGGCCAGGAGGATGTTGATCAGGATCGCCTGGGGCGTGTGCCACTGGCTGTCACGCTTGAAGTGGCCGACATCCTGGTGAACCTTGGTCAGGCGCGCATACAGGTATTTGCGCCGCCACAGCAGGGTGCCGATCAGCAACAGCAACGGCAGGAACAGCAACGGGCGCTGGGCCAGGCCGTCGGTCAGCTCGCGCAGGCCTGAACCCCAAGGCAGGCTGACAACCTGTTTTTGCAGGCGCTCGGGCACGCTGCGCAGCCATTCCAGGTCCAGTGGCTTGTTGCTGGGAATCCAGAACATCTGCTCATCAAGGGTTGCACGCAGGTTTTGTGCGGTGCTGAACAGTTGCTTCTGGTTCAACTGCAAGGTGATCGATTCGTTGAGCAGCGCGCTCAGTTCACGGTTCAGGCGTTCGAGCAGGTCGCTGCGAGTGATCGCCACTTCCAGCAAGGCCTTGCGCAGTTGCGGGGTGACGGTCTCGGGCGGTTGCGCGGTGAGCAGCTTGTCGACATAGCTGCTCGGGCTGCTGATCTGCTCGCGCTGTTGGTTGATCTCGAACTGATACAGGCGGATGTCGGCGATCTGGTCGGCCAGGTCGCGGTCGAGCTTCAGGTGCGGCAGCGCCTGCTTCTGCTTGTAGAGGATCTTCGACAGCAGCAGGCTGCCCTTGAGCACGCTGATCTGCTCGTCGAGGGCCTGGTCGCTCTGGGTCAGGCTGTCCAGCTGCTGCTTGGTCTTGAGGTTCTGCTGGGTCAGGTCGTTGAGGCTGTCGGTGCTGCGCAGCAGGTAGTCGGAGAGCTTGAGGTTGGCGGCGCTTTCGGTGGCCAGCAGGGTGCTGCCGCCAGCTTTCTGCGCTTCGATCGACTGTTCGGTGACGGTTTGCTGGGACTGGGCCAGGCGCTTCTGGTTGATCAGCGTCTGCAGGTCCTGGATCTCCTGTTCCAGGCGCGCGGCGCGCTCGATCAACAGGTCATGCTGGCTGTTGCCCAGGTCTTGCAGCAGGCTGTTGCCTGCCAGTTCCTGGCGGCGCAGCAGGGTCAGGGCGTTGAGCGCGGCGAGTTCGGCGTTGAGCTGGTTGCGCTGGTCGGCGCTGAGCGGCTTGCCGCCGTCCTTGCCGATCTTCAGGCTGGTGTTGATCTGCTGGGTGCGGGTCTGGTTGGCGCTGATTTCTGCCTGGGCCCGTTCGGGGCGGGTCTGCGCGGTGATGGTCAGGCTGTTGGCCTCGGACAGCGCTTTTTGCAGTTCGCCCTGCTCGGTGGTGCGCTCGGCCAGCAATTGCTCCAGCTGCGGCACGCTGGAGGCAGCGTAGCGCTGGGTGACCGGGATCACCTTGCTGTCCTTGAGCTTGGCCAGCTCGCGCTGGTTTTCGCTGGTCTGGCGCGGCGCGTCGTTGAGCTGGTGCTTGAGCGCGGCGAGCTTCTTCTCGCTGTCCTCTTTGTTGCCGAGGAAGGCCAGGGTCTTTTCGAGCACCTGCTGCAGGGCTTTCTGTTCAGCCTCGGGCAGCTTGCGTTCGGCGATCTTGTCCAGGCTTTTCTGGATCGCTGCCGTGGTCGGCGGTTCCGCCGCCCACACCGGGGAGAAGGACAGGCACAGCCCGATCAGGGCTGCGCTTAAAAACGTGCGCAGGGACATAGGCAGAAAATTCGTACAGGCAGAGGCGAAGAACGGAGTTTAAAGGAACAACCCTGGGCCGGGTCGAGTACCTTCGGGGAATTTGACGCCCACTTTGAGGATCTTGTTCCCTTCCATCACTGCAACCGTCCACAAGGTGCTGTTCCATTCGATCTGGTCGCCGACCACCGGCGCGCCGCCAACCTTCTGCGCGATGAAGCGGCTGAGTGGCGTGTGCGGGTCCTGACCGTCGAGCTGCAAACCGTACAACGCCGCTACAGCCCCCAGTTCTGCGTCCCCTTCGAGCACGAAGTCACCAAAGAAGCGCAGGTCCAGGCCTCGCTGCGGTGCCTGGCTGAACAGCTTGCCGAGGGCCGGCAGGTTGTGTTCGTGGCCGATCACGCAGAGCAGGTCGTCGACTTCCAGGGTGGTACTTCCCGACGGATGGAGCAGTTGCTGGCCGCGAAACAGTGCGGCGATGCGGGTGCCTTCGGGCATTTTCAGCTCGCGCAGGGCGGCGCCGATGCACCATTTTTCGGCGCCCAGGCGATAGACGAACAGCTCCCACTCGCTGGTGATGTGCACTTCCAGGGCCGAGCGGGAGATTGGCGCCGGGTCTGGCGGTACTGTCACTTTCAGCAGCTTGGCCACCCACGGCAGGCTGGTGCCCTGCACCAGCAGCGAGACCAACACGATGAAGAACGCCAGGTTGAAGAACAGCTGCGCATCGGGCAGCCCGGCCATCAGCGGGAACACCGCGAGAATGATCGGTACCGCGCCGCGCAGGCCGACCCAGGAAATAAAAGCTTTTTCGCGGCCATGGAAAGCCTTGAACGGCAGCAGGGCGGCGATTACCGACAGTGGCCGGGCGAAGATGATCATCCACAGCGCCAGGCCCAGTGCCGGCAGGGCGATGGGCAGCAGGTCGTGCGGTGTGACCAGCAGGCCGAGGACCAGGAACATGCCGATCTGCGCGAGCCAGGCCATGCCGTCGAGCATGTGCAAGATGCCATGGCGACTACGGATCGGCCGGTTGCCGAGCACCAGGCCGCACAGGTACACGGCGAGGAAGCCGCTGCCGTGCAGGGCGTTGGTCAGCGAGAACACCACCAGGCCGCCAGCCACTACCAGGATCGGATAGAGGCCGCCGGCGAGGTTGATGCGGTTGACCAGTTGCAGCAGCAGCCAGCCGCCACCCAGGCCCAGCAGGCCGCCGATGCCGAACTCGCGCAGCAGGTGGGTGAGCAGGCTCCAGTGCAGGCCGGTCTGGCCACTGGCGATCATCTCGATCAGGGTCACGGTGAGGAACACCGCCATCGGGTCGTTGCTGCCCGATTCAATCTCCAGGGTTGCCGTCACCCGCTCGTTCAGGCCTTTGCCGCCGAGCAGCGAGAATACCGCTGCGGCGTCGGTGGAGCCGACGATGGCGCCGATCAGCAGGCCCTGGATCAGGCTCAGGTCGAACAGCCAGGCGGCGACCATGCCGGTCAGGCCGGTGGTGATCAGCACGCCGACTGTGGCCAGCGACAGCGCCGGCCACAGGGCCACGCGGAAACTCGCCACCCGCGTGCGCAGGCCGCCGTCGAGGAGGATCACCGCCAGCGCCAGGTTGCCCACCAGGTAGGCGGTCGGGTAATTGTTGAAGATGATGCCGCCACCGTCGACCCCGGCAATCATGCCGACCGCAAGGATGATGACCAGGATCGGGATGCCCAGGCGCGATGACAGTGAGCTGACCAGAATACTTGCACCTACCAGCAATGCGCCGATCAAGAACAGGCTATTGATGGTGGACGCATCCAAAGGCAGTACTCCGGGGAAAAGCAGGAAGGAGGGGCGGTTTGCTTCGAATATCAAGCAGGTCGCGTGCCAAGGATTCTAACCTGAGGGGTTGGCGGGCTGTAAAGGGTTAATCGCGGGGACAAAAAAAGCACTCCTTGGAGTGCCTTATTGTGTTGCTACTTGCGGGCCTCATCGCGGGTCAAGCCCGCTCCCACAGGTAGGAGCGGGCTTGCCCCGCGAAAAAGGCTTAGGCCTGCTTGACCTCACGCATCGCCTTGCCTTTGACCGGCGCGCCGTTGGCGACGTAGTACTTGGCGGTGCTACGTGGCAGCGGCTGGCGGTTGCGGATCTTGTCGGCGATTTTCTCGGCGATCATGATCGTGGTGGCGTTGAGGTTGCCGGTGATGATGATCGGCATGATCGAGGCATCGACCACACGCAGGCCCTGCATGCCATGCACGCGGCCCTGGCCGTCGACCACGGCCATGTCATCGTCGCCCATCTTGCACGAGCAGGACGGGTGGAACGCGGTTTCGGCGTGCTCGCGAATGAACTTGTCCAGTTCTTCGTCAGTCTGCACGTCGGCGCCTGGGCTGATTTCGCGGCCACGGTAGGCGTCCAGTGCAGGCTGGGCCATGATTTCGCGAGTCAGGCGGATGCCGTCACGGAATTCCTGCCAGTCCTGCTCGGTGGCCATGTAGTTGAAGAGGATGCTCGGGTGCTGGCGCGGGTCTTTCGACTTCAGCTGGATACGGCCGCGGCTAGGCGAGCGCATCGACCCCATGTGGGCCTGGAAGCCGTGTTCCTGTACGCCATTGCTGCCGTTGTAGTTGATCGCTACTGGCAGGAAGTGGTACTGGATGTTCGGCCATTCGAACTCTTCGCGCGTACGGATGAAACCGCCCGCTTCGAACTGGTTGCTGGCGCCGATACCGGTGCCCTTGAACAGCCACTCGGCACCGATGGCCGGCTGGTTGTACCAGAGCAGCGACGGGTACAGCGATACCGGCTGAGTGCAGGCGTACTGCAGGTACAGCTCAAGGTGGTCCTGCAGGTTTTCGCCCACGCCCGGCAGGTCGTGAACCACAGGCACGTTGAGGCTTTCGAGCAGAGCACGCGGGCCAACGCCGGAGCGCTGCAGCAGTTGCGGCGAAGCGATGGCGCCGGAGCAGACGATCACTTCCTTGCGCGCACGGGCTTCGACGCGCTCTTCGCTGGCGCCGACCAGGTAGCTCACGCCAACAGCGCGCTTGCCGTCGAACAGCACGCGATCGCTCAGGGCGTGGGTGACGATGGTCAGGGTCGAACGCTTTTTGGCAGTGTCCAGGTAGCCGCGGGCGGTGCTGGAGCGACGGCCTTTAGGCGTGACGGTACGGTCCATTGGGCCGAAACCTTCCTGCTGGTAGCCGTTGAGGTCTTCGGTGCGCGGGTAACCGGCTTGTACGCCGGCTTCGACCATGGCGTGGAACAGCGGGTTGTTGCCGGCTTTAGGCGTGGTGACGCTGACCGGGCCTTCGCCACCGTGATAATCGTTGGCGCCGATGTCGCGGGTTTCCGCCTTGCGGAAATACGGCAGGCAGTCCAGGTAGCTCCAGTCTTCCAGGCCTGGCAGTTTTGCCCAGCCGTCGAAGTCCATGGCGTTGCCGCGGATGTAGCACATGCCGTTGATCAGCGACGAGCCACCCAGGCCCTTGCCGCGACCGCATTCCATCCGGCGGCCGTCCATGTGCGGCTCCGGGTCGGTCTCGTAGGCCCAGTTGTAGCGACGGCCTTGCAGCGGGAACGCCAGCGCGGCTGGCATCTGGGTGCGAAAGTCCATGCGGTAGTCTGGGCCACCGGCCTCGAGCAGCAGGACGGTAACGCCTTCGTCTTCGGTCAGGCGGGTCGCCAGGGTGTTACCGGCAGAGCCGGCACCGACGATGATGTAGTCATATTCCATGGCTTTCTCCGAAAGCAGCTGCAAGCCTCAAGCTACAAGCCGCAAGAAACAGCGGTCGTGCAAGGCTCGCGATTTAGTGGGCGCTGCAAGTGCCGGTTGGCATAACGCGCACCGGCTTTTACTTGCAGCTTGCAGCTCGAAGCTTGAGGCTTCAGAGCATCTGGCTACGTGTCACCTCAGAAAACCGAGTTGTACGCACCCAGTTCCACCTGCACCGATTTAATACGAGTGTACTGAGCCAGCGAGCTCACGCCGTTTTCGCGGCCAACGCCGGATTGCTTGTAACCGCCAACCGGCATTTCGGCTGGCGACTCGCCCCAGGCGTTGATCCAGCAGATACCGGCTTCCAGCTGGTGGATGATGCGGTGGGCGCGGCTGATGTCGTTGGTGCAGACGCCCGCGGCCAGGCCGTATTCGGTGTCGTTGGCACGGCGGATGACTTCTTCTTCGGTCTCGTAGGAGAGGATGCTCATTACTGGGCCGAAGATTTCTTCCTTGACGATGGTCATGTCGTCGCGGCAGTCGGTGAACACGGTCGGTGCCACGAATGCGCCCTTGGCGAATTCGCCTTCGGTCAGACGCTGGCCGCCGCACAGAACGCGTGCGCCTTCTTCCTTGCCCTTGGCGATGTAGCCCAGCACGCTTTCCATGTGGGCGAAGCTGACCAGCGGGCCGAAGTTGGTGTTTTCGTCTTCAGGGTTGCCAACGCGGATACGCGCAACGCGCTCGGCGATCTTGGCTTCGAAAGCCGCTTTCATCGAGGCAGGAACGAACACGCGGGTGCCGTTGGTGCAGACCTGGCCCGAGCTGTAGAAGTTGGCCATCATGGCGATGTCAGCGGCGCGATCCAGATCGGCGTCGTCGCAGATGATCAGCGGCGACTTGCCGCCCAGTTCCATGGTGACTTCCTTGAGCGTCGAGCTCGAAGCGCTGGCCATGACTTTCTTGCCGGTGGTGGTGCCGCCGGTGAAGGAGATTTTCTCGATGCGCGGGTGCTCGGTCAGCCAGGTGCCGACTTCGCGGCCGCTGCCGGTCAGGACGTTGAACACGCCGTCCGGCAGGCCGGCTTCGGTGTAGATCTCGGCCAGTTTCAGGGTGGTCAGCGAGGTGACTTCGCTCGGCTTGAAGATCATCGCGTTACCGGCCGCCAGGGCTGGTGCGGATTTCCACAGGGCGATCTGGATCGGGTAGTTCCAGGCGCCGATACCGACGGTCACGCCCAGCGGCTCGCGGCGGGTGTAGACGAACGAGCTGTCGCGCAGCGGGATCTGCTCGCCTTCGATGGCCGGTACCAGGCCTGCGTAGTATTCCAGCACGTCGGCGCCGGTGACGATGTCGACGTAGCGGGTTTCGGAGTACGACTTGCCGGTGTCCAGGGTTTCCAGGGCGGCCAGTTCATCGTTGCGCTCGCGCAGGATGTCGACGGCGCGGCGCAGGATGCGCGAACGCTGCATGGCGGTCATCGCTGCCCAGACTTTCTGGCCACGTTCGGCGCTTTCTACCGCGCGCTCGACATCGGCTTCGGTAGCGCGTTGCACCTGGGCGAGGACTTCGCCGTTGGCCGGGTTGATGGCGTCGAAGGTAGCGTCGCTGGAAGCGTCGACATAACCACCATCAATGTAGAGTTTTTGCAGTTCGAAACGGGCCATAGTGTCCTCGCAAGTGCATATGTGTGTTTGGCTATCCGTGCAGCGCTCCTGCTTGTTTGGCAATCGCGACGCGCGGTGGTTCAGAGGCCTGGTTTTGCGTGTCCGGGCTCGTCTGTTTCGCCAGTTGTAAATCCATGTATTCGTAAGCGATTTGTTTCGCCTGGTCGGTGTCGAAAGCGTCTCCGGACAGCGCACCGCGCAGCCACAGACCGTCGATCAAGGCTGCCAGCCCGCGGGCCGCGCTGCGTGCTTCTGGCAACGGCAGGGCGCGGCGGAACTGGCAGCACAGGTTGGAATACAAGCGGTGATCGTTGATCCGCTGCAACCTGTGCAAAGACGGCTGGTGCATGCTGGAGGCCCAGAAGGCCAACCAGGTTTTCATTGCCGGGCCGTTGACCTGGCTGGCGTCGAAGTTGCCTTCGATGATCACCTGCAGGTGGGCGCGCGGGCTGTTGTCCTTGAGCGCCTGCCGGTTGGCGACGACGTTCTCGTTCAGCACGCTCATCAAGTACCGCATGGTCGCTGCGATCAGGCCGTTCTTGTCCTGAAAGTAGTGACTGATGATGCCATTCGACACACCGGCCAAACGGGCGATCAGCGCAATGCTGGCGTCACCCATGCCGACCTGGTCGATGGCCAGCAACGTGGCTTCGATCAACTGCTGACGGCGGATGGGTTGCATACCGACCTTGGGCATCTTGCAAATCTCCTCAGGCCTGCGAGCAGTCGACGAGCGGCTGCCTCGGCGAAGGCCAGTCTATTTTGTTTTGATTGAACGTTCAATCAACAAAGAATAAGCTCTGCGACAATCTGTGCAATTGACAGGTTTTTCCTACCTGCGGTTTGCACAAATTGGCACCCCAAAAAGACGTGGAACCCCCGGAATACAAGGTGTTGACGGGTGTAAACGGCGCGTTGAACAGATCTGCCGAGCGGTATAGCACCGCGCGGCCAACCCTCGGGACGGGGTTTTCGGCCTGTTTTTTTCAACGCAATCGATTCGGGATCACGGTTTTTTCAAGGTGCTTTTATAACACCTGCAGCTGTGGGGCTATTGCACCATTTGCTCGGGTAACGATTGTTTCGTGTTTCTCTCGCACTGCCCGGAGCATATGTGCAATGAGTTCTGCCTCCCTAATCAAGACCCCTGCCGAGAGGGTCCGGGTCAACAGCGTGGTGTTCTTCACCTCGACGTTGCTGATCCTGTTGTTGACTGCCTTGCTGATCGCAGTTCCCGAAACCGCCGGCCGCGTGCTGAACGAGGCTCAGGCCTGGTTGTCGCGTAGCTTCGGCTGGTACTACATGCTGGTGATTGGCGGCTACCTGCTGTTCGTCATCGTTCTGGCCTTCTCCAACTTCGGCAAGCTCAAGCTTGGCGGCAAGGATGACAAGCCGGACTTCAGCTACGGTGCCTGGGCCGGGATGCTGTTCTCCTCCGGTATCGGTATCTCGCTGCTGTACTTCGGTGCGTCCGAGCCGCTGGATCACTACTTCAACCCGCCTGAAGGCGCACCGGCCAGCCTGCAGTCGGCCCGTGAAGGCCTGCAGCTGACCTTCCTGCACTGGGGCCTGCATGGCTGGGCGATCTATGCCCTGGTCGGCCTGTCCGTTGCCTACTTCGCTTACCGCCACAACCAGCCGCTGGCCCTGCGCTCGGCGCTGTACCCGCTGGTCGGCGAGCGTTGGGTCAAGGGCGCCGCAGGCCACACTGTCGATATCTTCGGCATGTTCGTGACCCTGCTGGGCCTGGTGACCAACCTGGGCATTGGCTCGATGCAGGTATCCTCGGGCCTGGAATATTTGTTCGGCATGCAGCACAGCGACACCAACCTGCTGATCGTGATCCTGGTGATGAGCACCGTGGCGACCATCGCCGCCGTGTCGGGTGTGGAGAACGGCATCCGCCGCCTGTCCAACCTCAACATCATCCTGTTCAGCGGCCTGCTGCTGTTCGTGCTGCTCAACGGCCCGACCCTGCACCTGCTCAACAGCTTCGTGCAGAACATCGGCGACTACCTCAACGGCGTGGTGCTCAAGACCTTCGACCTGTACGTCTATGAAGGCGACAGTGACAAGTCCGAGCGCTGGCTGGGCCTGTGGACCGTGTTCTATTGGGCCTGGTGGATTTCCTGGGGCCCGTTCGTCGGTATGTTCATTGCCCGCATTTCGCGCGGTCGTACCGTGCGCGAGCTGGTCGCCGGCGTACTGCTGATCCCGCTGGGCTTCACCCTGGCCTGGCTGTCGATCTTCGGCAACTCGGCGCTGGACCTGGTCATGAACCAGGGCGCGGTGGAGCTTGGGCGAACAGCGCTGGAACAGCCGGCGATGTCGATCTACCAGTTGCTCGAGCACTATCCGTTCGCCAAGATCGTGGTCGGTGTCGCGATTTTCGTTGGCTTCGTACTGTTCCTGACCCCGGCCGATTCCGGCGCGGTGATGATGGCCAACCTTTCCTGCAAAGGCGGCCATGTCGACGAAGATGCACCGAACTGGCTGCGTATCCTCTGGTCGGCGATCATTACCGTGGTCACCATCGGTTTGCTTCTGGCCGGTAACTTCCAGGCCATGCAGACCATGGTGGTACTGGCGGGGCTGCCGTTCTCGGTGGTGCTGGTGCTGTTCATGTTCGGCCTGTACAAGGCCATGAAGCAGGACAGCCAGGTCGAGCAGGAGCAGGCCGAACTGGCTGCCCGTGGTCGTCGCGGTTTCAGCGAGCGCCTGAGCCAGCTGGACCTGCAGCCAACCCAGGCCATCGTTCAGCGCTTCATGGACAAGCGCGTCAGCCCGGCGCTCAAGGAAGCGGCTGCGCAGTTGCAGACCCTGGGCTTCCAGGTGCAGACCCGGGTCGGCCAGTCGCGCTCGGCCATGGGCCTGCGCATCGACATGGAAGAAGGCAATCCGTTCGTTTATGAAGTGAGCCTGGACGGTTACCTGGCCGCGCCGAGCGAGGCACCGGTGGAAGGCGAGACGGAAGTGCGCCAGCGCTTCTACCGCGCCGAGGTGTACCTGCACAATGGCAGCCAGGAGTACGACCTGATGGGCTTCACCCCGGAGCAGATCACCCGTGATGTGCTCGATCAGTTCGAAAGCCACCGCCAGTTGCTGGGGCGTGTCTATAGCTGACAACGGCTGATGCACCGCAAGGGCTCTGTTCGCAGGAACAGGGCCCTTTTTGTTGTGATACCGGTGCAGACTGGACAGGCGCAGCAGGCCCCGGCACTCTTGGCGTTGCCAAGGAGCCCGGTGCCATCATGTTCAAGCGTCTTGTCCTGTTGTTGTGCAGTTGCCTGTCGTTCAGCCACCTCGCCCGCGCCAGCGAGCCTGTGGTGCTGCTCACCGAAAACTTCCCGCCCTATAACATGGCCATCAACGGCAAGAGCTTCGCCCGTGACGATGGCATCAACGGCATTGCCGCGGACCTGGTGCGCGAGATGTTCAAGCGCGCCGGGGTGCCCTACAGCATGACCTTGCGTTTCCCCTGGCAGCGCATCTACGAGCAGGCCCTGCAAACGCCCGGCTACGGCGTATTCGTCATGGCCCGCCAGCCGGAGCGGGAAAAGCTGTTCAAGTGGGTCGGGCCGTTGGGGCCGGATGACTGGATTTTGCTGGCCCCCGAAGGCAGTCCGATTGCCGTCAGCAACCTCCAGGAGGCCAAGCGTTACCGCATCGGGGCCTACAAGGGTGATGCGATCGCCGAGTACCTGGCCGCGCAAGGCCTTAACCCGGTACTGGTGCTGCGCGACCGTGACAACGCGAAAAAACTGCTGAACGGCGAAATCGACCTGTGGGCCAGTGGCGATCCGGCTGGTCGCTACCTGGCGCGTCAGGTAGGTGTGAGCAAGCTCAAGACGGTGCTGCGTTTTCACGGTGCCGAGCTGTACCTGGCGCTCAATCGCGAAGTGCCGGACGAGGTGGTGAACAAACTGCAGCAGGCCCTTGAGCAGATGCGCCGCGACGGCTTTGTCGAGCAGGTGTTCGCTCGTTACCTGTAAAAGTCCTGAGCAATAGTTAACGCAGGCAATGCGATAGGTGTCGTTATCGTCACGGGTCCCTTACCCAGAGACAACGACAATGACCATCGCCTTGGACTCCTTTGAGCAAACTGTCGGTCTGGCGTTTGCTTCCCGGCCAACGCTGCGCGCTGTAGTGCATCAGCAATTGGTGCAGCGGCTGGCCAAGCAATACCCCGAAATCGACAAAAACTACCCGCAACTGCGCGAGTCAAGAGAGATTTATCTCTGTACGCGAGAGCCTGAAGATCTCGACACAGTGACGATAAAGTCACTGGCCGAAGTCTTTCTCGAAAAGCTCATCTCGCAATCAACCTTCAATTTCACCGGGGTTGAGCTGACCAATTGTTTCCTGAGCTTTACCCCTACGCCCCGACCCATTTATGACCGCGACCTGGCCGGTGGTCTGGACAGACTTCCTGATCTGACCCTGGTCACTGACGCGCTCAATGAGCTGCTGGCCAATGTCGAGCCGTTTCTTCATCGCGCCCAGGTCGACTTCTGGCAGGCGCGAAGCCGTTCGGGGGGTACGCCTCTGCAGGAGGTGAGTCACATGCTCAAGGCCGCCCTGGCCAGCGGGGTTGAAGCACAAGGCCTGGATGATGAGCAGCGCAACTGCATTTATGCGCTGTTGGCGGCGAGTAATAGCACCAAGTGGCACAATCCCAGCGGGGTGCCTGAAGTTTTTGTACTTGATGTCACGGTGGCTAGTGGCGAGGCCCGTTACCAGCAGTTGCTGCCGGACCTGTTGGTGACACTGACATTGGCCGATCGCAACATCGTTCTGTTGTGCAAGCCCAGTGGGCGTATCGATGCCTTTGATTCGCTGGACAGCATGGCCCAAAGCCTGAGTGATGGGCTGGCCCTTGAGTATCAGCTTGATTCATTCGCTTGGGATCGATACCCCATCACAACCGACATGTTCGCGATGCAGGGGGCAGTGCTCCTGAACTTGCTGCTTGAAGGTCTGGAGCCTGTGAACGGGCGGCATTTCAGCACCGTAGTCGAGCTGGAGCAGGGGTACGCTGCCTTGACCGATCCAGCGTCTTTCTTCAGCGCACATCCTTACCGGCTGTTGCAGTTACGGCAGGGCGAATCCGAACTGCCGCAATGGTTGCGTCAAGCTTCCCTGGCTGATCGACTGGAGTACCGTGCGCGGGTGCTGGATCTGCTGGTCGCGCAAGCCAGCTCCAACGGCAAATCCTCCCTTGATGGCATCCTTGATCTACGCGCCTTCACGCGCAAGTCCCTGCTGGAACTGATGCGCGCTGACCATCCGAGCGAGGCTAACTATGACGCCGATGACCTGGTGCTGGAGTTCTGGTTGGCGCGTGGGGTTGCGGGTACATCGTCAGGGAGCGTTGAGGTCAAGCGGTTGTCCCTGACTGAATTTGCCATTGGCAACCTGGGCTCGGCCAAGGGCGTCAGGTTGGAAAAAATCACGCACAAAACCGACCAGCAGCTGTGGTCCTGGTTGACTACCGATTACCTGAAAGCGCTGGTGCAGCGTGCAGATATCGGTCGCACCTATCCCCAGTACCTGAGCAAAAGGCTTCAGGATACGGACCAGAACGTCGAGCGGATAAGCCTGTTTGCCATGGAGCAGGCAAGCCAGTTGCCGCTCCTTGCGCTCAAGGCCAAGATCGATGGAGCGCTGTCTGAAACCGGTTACCAGCGTGTTGTCGCGTTCTTTCGAGCGGACAGCGGTGAGGGTCAAAGCCTGTTGGCGCCTTTGGCGTTCAAGCGTGAGGAGGCTGCCAGCGAAGCCGATCGAGTGACCAATACCTTTGTGTTTATCTCGGCGCACGCTGCGGGAAAGGTCGTGCTCTACCGGCCAATGAGCGCCGACAGACCGTTCCAGGAGTTTGCCAGCCAACAGGCGTTGCTTGAACAGATCCTGGCAGACGAGGGGCTGCAGCAAGGCATTTTGGCCTGGATGAGCAGCGACGCTCAGCGGGTATATGCCAATGGCGGTTTCCAGGAGCCGCATCTGCGTCGGCCTGTTCTCGATACTCAACTGGAGCTGGAGCCCGTTCAGCCGGCACAGCTGGAGTTGCAGGGCTGGCAACCGGGAGCGGACACCAACTTGTACATGGCCAATTCGCAGATGCTGGTGGAGCTGGCCGAGCGCGAGACGATCTCCAATGCCGAAGACCGCTGGGCGATGCTGCTCGAGGGTGCAGGCTTGTTGTTCAACCTGCTGTTCAGCGTGGCGACGCCGTTTTTACGGGGTCCGGTGGCTGTGGTTGCCTGGCTCGTTCAGGGCGCGCTGACGGTGCATGCTGATGCAGGTGCATTGAAAAATGGCAATGAGTTCGAAAAATCAACGGCAGTGGTCGATCTGCTGCTCAACCTGGTCATGGTGTTGTTTCACGCCAGCCTGCCGAAGGTCGAGCCGCCAGTTGCCGCAGACAAGCGTGAGATTCCGGTCTTTGGTCCGCGGCGCCGGGTCATACCCTCCCTCCCCCGGGTCAATGCTGTCCAGGGCAAAACCTTTCCGCGCGCTGCTCTGCGGGGGAAAGCGGACCTGGAGCTGGACTTTTCCTGGTATGGGCCACGGGGGCTCAAGCTGAGCCCGACGGATTATCCTCGACCGCTCTCCAGTTACCGCTCAGCGACTTCACTGGAGAATCATTCGCCGTTGAGCCAAGGGCCGTACCGGGGGCTTTACCTGCTTGGGGAACGATACTACGCGTCGATTGAAGGTCATGTTTATGCCGTCAGGGCGGACGCCCAAGGGGAGCAGGTGGTCGACGAGCAAGGCCAGACTGGCCCCTGGCTGACCCTGGACAACAATTCGTGGCAGTTTGATCTGAAGCTGCGGCTCAGAGGAGGGGGCCCCAAGCGGCGAGTGGCTGGGCAACAGGACGCCAACCAGGAAGCGGTCAGCAAGCTGCAGTCCGAGATCGGTGAACTGGACCTGAAAAACAATGCACTGGTCGCCAAGATAACACCGCAGTGGGCATCGATGGCGGAGCATTCGAGTGAGTTGCAGAGGTTGCTGAACCTGCGCGATAGCTTGCAGGCGCGTACTGATCAAGGTGATACCACTGAAGGTCTCAGCGCATTGCTCGACAGTACAGGTATGAAGATTGCTGATAAGAAGGGCATGCTGGACACGACACGCAGGGCGCTGATCGACACATTGGAACAGTCAATCAATATCGACCTGAAGGTGGAGGTCAGCATGAAAGAGCTGCTCACGCCGAAGTACGCCAAATTCATGCCTGAAGTCACGGCAAGGCCGATGAAACAGCGACGGGGCATGGTGCGCAAGCAGCTCCTCAGGAACTATGTGTTGGTCCATGATGAACTGATATTGCTGGCCAGGTTCGATGAGTTAGCTGCGCTTCGCAAACAAATAGTAACCTTGCCGGCAACCCCGGAACAGGCGGCGGTGTACAACACTTACCGAGCAAGGCATATGGCTGTGGTGCCATTGCAGCTGCGTATACAGGAGATAATGGAAAAACTGGACGTGCTGCTGATTGATACATTGAACGACGGCACTATTGCCTATGACGGCAAGCAGGAGCAGGTCCACAGTATTGTTGGTCAGCGCTCAGTGACAACATTGCAACTGAGAACAGACCTGATCAGGGACCTTGCCGAGCTCTCGCTGGAACGACTGTCTGGCGCCGATGAGCAGACACTTGTTTCCACCAACGATTACCTGATTGGCAAGTCCGTCAGCGGTGCAGGCAGTACCCTGGATGAATTGATCAGCGGCAACTTTACCTCAGAAGAAACCATCAGCGGTCTGCAAAGCGTGCAGAGTGAGTATGCCAATGCCTTGACCATGGTCGACTATCTTGAGCGCTTTGGTGGTGTGGCGGTAAACAAGCAGGCACTCAATTATTACAAGGAGCAGGTGCGGCTGGTTAAAGCGACGGCGGAGCTTGAGCTGGAGGCGGCCGTTCGCGAGCAGCAATGGAAGACCCCGCTACCGTTCAAGCGTTTGCCGTACAAGCCACGGACCGGCATGCGTCGAGTGGTTCATTTGCGAGGAGGCAAAACACTGGTCGGCGAAGAGACGCAACTGCTCGGCGAGCCAGTGGTCGAGCAGCGTGACCCCGTGAGCAAAAAGGTGCTTGGCACCTACCACCAGCAGGGTGACGTCTGGGTCGAAGTGGTGGAGGCCACGCTCCCGGTTGAGTCTGCGCCCGTGACCGCCAGTGAGCGGGCGCAGGCACGTACTCAGGCTCCGCGCCTGAACACCGAGGTTGCCGGTGTAATCGCCCTGGCAAAGCGCTACATCGCCTCGAACGAACCACACAGCTTGTCTTTTGTCATCGAACGTCATGTCGAGAAACTTCAGCGCGTAGCCAAAATGCTTGAAGGCACAGACGCCGCAGCCAATGACAGTGCATTGCGAGCAACTGTGGAGCAGAGCATCAGCCACTTGAATGAGCGCAAGCGCACTCTGCTGAAGACGCTGCATCTGGCCAGCAGTCGACCGACGGGTGAAAGTCTTGCCTACCTTCACGCTGAAGGGCAGATCACCATCGCCAGGACCGTTGAGCGCAAGAGGCTGGCAGCTGACGATTACCTGGATGTCTATGAGGTGCGCAAGGCGCAAGGGCCTGTGCGGGACAGCGGTTTATGGGAAGTGCATCTGCACTACAGCTCCCAGGCCGCCAACCGGCGTCAGTTCAGCAAAGGCCATCTGAAACTCTGGGCCGAGCGCACGTGGGGACGCGAGACACAGTTGCAGGCGGCGAAGACTAACCAGCAGTTCCTGGAGATCTATCGGGCAGACCTGAAGGCCAGTCAGCTCGAACGAATCCTTCCCTGGGATTGACGAAGGCTCACTGGGCCGCACGAGCAGGGCTGTAAAGGCCCTGCTTGCCGTGAGCCGGCATCGCCCGGTTGCCGCGCTCGGCGATCATCTGCGCTATTTCGATCCATTCGATGCCCTGGGCCTTGAGCTTGGGCAGTTCGCGCTCGAGCACTTCCAGGGTCTGTGGATAAGGATGGCCGATCAGCACTGCTGTGCCCTGCTTGCGCGCCAGGGCGATGCCCTGTTGCAGCTGGCCGGCAATGGCGTCGGTGGTGCGCACGTCATCGAGAAAGACATCCCGCGAGACGCTGGCCAGGCTGATGTCCTGCGCGGATTTGGCGGCTACCGTGGTGGCGCTGGTGCGGCTGTCGACGAAGAACAGGCCGCGGCGCTGCAATTCTCCCATCAACCAGGCCATAGCCGCAGGCTCGGCGGTCATGCGGCTGCCCATGTGGTTGTTGATGCCGACGGCATAGGGGACTTTGTCGAGCGCCGCGTTCAGCCGTCGTTCCAGCTCCGGCAGCGGCGTGCCGGGGTGCCAGGCGTAGGGGCCGGTCGCCGGGTCCATGGGCATGTGCAGGATCACCGTCTTGCCGGCGCGATGGGCCTGGCGGGCGAAGTCGGTGGCATGCGGGGTATCGGGCATGATCGCCAGGGTCACCGGCCCGGGCAGGGCCAGGGTGCGTGAGTCGCGCGCAGGGTTCTGCCCCAGGTCGTCGATGATCAGTGTCAGGTAGGCCTTGCCCCCATGAGCCGGCGCCGCCAGGGCGACGCCGCTCATCAGGTACAACAGGGCCAACAGCAGGTAACGCATCGACTGGCCTTATTTACCCTGGGTGATGCTCAGGCCCTTGAGCAGGCTCAGGGCCTGGCTCAGCTGGTAATCATCGTCCTGTGGGCGTGGCTTGGCACTGCCGGCCTTGCCCGACGGACGGTCAGCGCCGCCGTTGCCGTTGCCCAGGTGACCTTGCAGGTCGGCTTCCTTGAAGTTCTCGCTGTCCTGCTCGGCAGTGATCTTGGCGCGGCGCACCTCGATGTCCGGGACGATGCCCTGGGCCTGGATCGAGCGGCCGTTGGGGGTGAAGTACAGCGCAGTAGTGATCTTCAGTGCGCGGTCGTTGTTCAGCGGCAGTACGGTTTGCACCGAGCCCTTGCCGAAACTGTCGGTGCCCATCAGCACGCCGCGTTTCTGGTCTTGCAGGGCGCCGGCGACAATTTCCGAGGCCGAGGCGCTGCCGCCGTTGATCAGCACCACCAATGGCACGCCTTCGCTGGCATCGGCCGGGTCGGCGGAGAAGCGCAGCTCGGAGTTGGCGATGCGGCCCTTGGTGTAGACGATCAGGCCCTTGGTGAGGAAGTGGTCGGCCACTTCCACGGCTGATTGCAGTACGCCGCCTGGGTTGTTGCGCAGGTCCAGGACCAGGCCGCGCAGCTTCTTGCCGTTGTCCTTGCGCAGCTTGGCCAGGGCCTTGCCGACTTCTTCGCCGGTCTTGACCTGGAACTGGGTGATGCGGATGTAGCCGTAGCCGTCTTCGAGCATCTGGCTCTTGACGCTCTTGACCTGGATGACCGCACGGGCAAGGGTGACATCGAAGGGGTTGCCGCCGTCGCGCACCAAAGTCAGGGTAATTTTCTCGCCGACCTTGCCGCGCATCTTGTCGACCGCTTCGGTCATGGTCTGGCCACGGGTCGGCTGGCCGTTGATCTTGACGATCAGGTCGCCAGCTTCGATGCCGGCGCGCGAGGCCGGGGTCTCGTCGATCGGCGAGACCACCTTGATGAAGCCGTCTTCCATGCCCACTTCGATGCCCAGGCCGCCGAACTCGCCGCTGGTGCTCTCCTGCAGTTCAAGGAAGTCTTCCGGGCCGAGGTAGGCCGAGTGCGGATCAAGGTTGCTGAGCATGCCCTTGATGGCGTTTTCCAGCAGGGTCTTGTCGTCTACCGGTTCGACATAAGCAGCCTTGATGCGGTCCATGACCTCGGCGAAGGTGCGCAGCTCTTCCAGCGGCAGCGGTGCCTTGGCCGAGGGTGCCGAGACCGTCGTCGCTGGAATCGCGGCGGGCTTGGCCGGCTCGGCCGCGCGGGCCAGGGGCGCGCCGAGGACCATGGCGATGGTCAGGGCCAGCGAGGTGAGGCGAGGCGATTGCAGCATGTCGAACGAACTCCTGATCCTGGTAGCGCTCCGTAGAGCATCGGCGCAGCCCGAAGTTGCGCTACGCCGTCAAATAAGGGGTGTTGCCTATCCCTGGGCACGGCACCATTGTGCGGGGTCACTGGGGCGGCCCTGCTGGCGGATGGCGAAATACAGCCCCGAGCTGTCCTGGCCACCGCTGTTGCCGACGGTGGAGATGGCCTCACCGGCCTTGACCACATCGCCGGCGCTCTTGAGCAGGCTCTGGTTATGGCCGTACAGGCTCAGGTAACCATTACCATGGTCGAGAATGACCAGAAGTCCAGCGCCGCGCAACCAGTCGGCAAACACTACCCGGCCGCCATGCACGGCGCGCACCTGGCTGCCTTGGGAGGCGCTGATCATTACCCCGTCCCACTTGGCCCGTGAGTCATCGCCGCGAGTTTCGCCAAAGCGTGCCAGCAATCGACCATTGACGGGCCATGGAAGTTTTCCCCGTGCAGCAGAAAAAGCCCCGCCGAAGGTTTCGCCGCTGCTGGACACCAGCGGGCCGGGAAGCGCCTTGGGCTTTTTCGGCGCGTCGCTGCTGTTGGCGGCGAGGGCTTCGCGCTGGCGTTGTTTTTCCGCTTCCTGGGCGGCGAGCAGGGCTTTTTGCCGTGCTTCTTCGGCCTCGCGGGCTTGACGGGCGAGGGTTTCCTCGATGGTCTTGAGCACCTTGCTCAGGTCGGCCTGGTCCTGCTCACGGGCCTGCAGCTTCTGGTCGCGGGCCTTGACGTCGTTGTTGAGCTTGGCCAGCACCTCTTTACGCTCGGTGCGGACTTTTTCCAGCTCTTGGCGCTGGCTGTCGAGGGTGCCTTGCTGGGCCAGCAACTGGGCCTGCTGCAGGTTGATGTCTTTTTCGACGTTGGCCAATTGGCGCAAGGTCTCGTTGAAATTACGCAGCTGGGTCAGGCGCGCCTGGCTCAGGTAATCGTAATAAGTCAGGGTGCGGGCGAATTTTTCCGGATTCTGCTGGTTGAGCAGCAGCTTCAGGTACTCCTCGCGGCCATTCTGATAGGCCGAACGGGCCTGGATGGCGATCAGTCGTTGCTGTTCAATGCGGGCGCTCTGGAGTTTTTTTTTCTCGGTATCAAGGCGCTCCAGTTCGCCTTCGGTCTTTTTTAGTTCGAGTTGCAGGGCCTCCACCTGCTTTTCCAGCTTGCCGATGTCGGTTTCGGTTGAGCGCAGGTCTTTCTGCACGCCGGATTTTTCTTCCTGCAGCTTGCCAAGCATCTTTTTCAGCTCGGCAATGTCCTGGCGCGTAGCGTCCAGTTGCTGCTGGGTTTGCGCGCGCTCATCGGCAAAAGCCGGACTGAGCAGGCAAGACAGGGCGAGTACGATCAGGGCGCGAAACATGGGGTGGGCGGCACCAGGCATAGAGACTGGCCTAGTATGCCCGCCATAGGCGGCAAAAAAAACGGCTTTAACTACAAGCGGCAAGCCACAAGCGGCAAGAAAAGCGGGTCAATGGGCTCTTTCTTGCGGCTTGCAGCTTGTCGCTAACGGCTTTAGCCGTCGATCAGAATCGAGGTGCCAGTCATTTCTGCCGGTTTTTCCAGGCCCAGCAGCTTGAGCATGGTCGGCGCCACGTCGGCCAGCACGCCGCCTTCGCGGACCTGCACCTTGCGCTTGCCGACATAGATGAACGGTACCGGCTCGGTGGTGTGCGCAGTGTGCGCCTGGCCGGTGCATTCGTCTTCCATCTGCTCGACGTTGCCGTGGTCGGCGGTGATCAGCGCTTCGCCGCCGACCTTGTCCAGCGCCTCGACGATGCGCCCGACGCACAGGTCCAGGGCCTCGACGGCCTTGACCGCGGCCTCGAACACGCCGCTGTGGCCGACCATGTCGCCGTTGGCGTAGTTGACCACGATCACGTCGTAACGCTGCTGCTCGATGGCTTCGACAATGCGGTCGGTGACTTCCGGTGCGCTCATTTCCGGCTGCAGGTCATAGGTGGCGACCTTCGGCGACGGGATGAGGATGCGCTCTTCGCCTTCAAACGGCTCTTCGCGACCACCGGAGAAGAAGAAGGTGACGTGGGCGTACTTCTCGGTTTCGGCGATGCGCAGCTGGGTCTTGCCGTTTTTCGCCAGGTATTCGCCGAGCACATTGTTCAGGCTGCCAGGGGCAAAGGCGGCCGGCGCCGGGATTTTTGCCGAGTACTGGGTCAGGCCGATGTAGGCAGCCAGTTTTGGCAGGCGTGCCCGTGGGAATTCGTTGAAGTCCGGTTCGACGAACACCCGCGACAGCTCGCGGGCGCGGTCGGCACGGAAGTTCATGAAGATCACTGCGTCGCCATCTTCGACCTTTACCGCTTCGCCAATGCGCGTGGCCTTGACGAATTCGTCGCTCTCGTCGCGGGCGTAGGCGGCTTCAAGGCCGGCCAGGGCGGTGTCGGCGGTGAATTCGGCGCTGCTGTCGACGATCAGGTTGTAGGCAGCCGATACGCGGTCCCAGCGGTTGTCGCGGTCCATGGCGTAGTAGCGGCCGATCAGGCTGGCGATGCGGCCCTTGCCCAGTTTGGCGAAGGCGGCGTCGAGCAGTTCGATCGAGGATTGCGCGCTTTTCGGCGGGGTGTCGCGACCGTCGAGGAAGGCGTGCAGGTAGATTTTCTCGGCACCGCGTTTGGCGGCAAGCTCGGCCATGGCCACCAGATGGTCCTGGTGGCTGTGCACGCCGCCATCGGACAGCAGGCCAAGGATGTGCACCGCCTTGCCGGCGCCGACGGCCTTGTCGACCGCGCCGCGCAGCACGGGGTTTGTGAAGAACTCGCCGTCCTTGATCGCCTTGGTCACCCGGGTGAAGTCCTGGTAAACCACGCGGCCAGCACCGAGGTTCATGTGACCGACCTCGGAGTTGCCCATCTGCCCGTCCGGCAGGCCGACATCCATGCCGGAGCCAGAGATCAAGCCGTGCGGCTGGGTGGCGCGCAGGCGATCGTAGACTGGCGTGTTGGCCGAATAGATGGCGTTGTATTCGTGGCTTTCGCTGTGACCGAAACCATCGAGGATGATCAGGACCAAGGGTTTTGGCGTGCTCGTCATCAATCCCACACTCACGGTTGTTCAGATGATAAAGACACGCATTTTAGGGCAAATTGGCCACGAATGACGAATTAACCTTGCAGGCCCGACGGCGCGGGCCGACGGGCTGTAGCCCGGCAATGAGAATTACTGGCGATAACCCTGCCCGGCGGGCTTTGGCCGACCTTGGGGGCTGTGTATACTGGCCAACATTTTTAATGGCCTGGAACACCCTCCGATGGTTGCTCACCTGATTGAATTCGCAACAAATCACTATCTGCTGGTCGGTATCTTCGTCGTTCTGCTGGTTTTGCTGATCGTCACCGAAGCACGCAAGGGCGGCCGCAGCCTCAGCACTGGCGAACTGACCGCGCTGGTCAACGCCGACAAGGGTCTGGTGATCGACATCCGTTCGAGCAAGGACTACGCCGCCGGTCACATCGTGGGCGCCGTGAACATTCCCCAGGACAAGGTCGCCGCGCGCATCGGCGAGCTGGAAAAGCACAAGGCCAACAAGACCCTGATCATCGTCGACGCCATGGGCCAGCACGCCGGCACCACCGCGCGCGAACTGCTCAAGGCCGGCTTCACCGCTGCCAAGCTGTCGGGCGGCGTGTCGAGCTGGAAGGCCGATAACCTGCCGTTGGTGAAGTGACATGAGCAACGTCATCGTCTACTCCAGCGATTACTGCCCTTACTGCTCGCGGGCAAAATACCTGCTTGAAAGCAAAGGCGTGGCCTTCGAAGAGATCAAGGTCGATGGCAAGCCTCAGGTGCGCGCCGAAATGAGCCAGAAGGCCGGTCGTACCTCGGTGCCGCAGATCTGGATCGGTTCCACCCACGTCGGCGGTTGCGACGACCTGTATGCCCTGGAGCGCGCCGGCAAGCTCGATGCGCTGCTCAAGGCCTGAATCAGAAACCCATTAAAGACTCTGGAAAGAAGGATCTGTCATGACTGATCAACAGAACAACGACGCCGCAGCCGCAGCCGACGATAACGCTCCGCAATTCTCCCTGCAGCGCATCTACGTGCGCGACCTGTCGTTCGAAGCGCCAAAAAGCCCGGCGATCTTCCGTCAGCAGTGGGAGCCAAGCGTTGCCCTGGACCTGAACACCAAGCAGAAAGGCCTGGAAGGCGACTTCCACGAAGTCGTGCTGACCCTGTCGGTGACCGTGAAGAACGGCGACGAAGTGGCCTTCATCGCTGAAGTGCAACAAGCCGGTATCTTCCTGATCAAGAACCTCGACCCGGCGTCGATGAGCCACACCCTGGGCGCGTTCTGCCCGAACATCCTGTTCCCGTACGCCCGTGAAGCGCTGGACAGCCTGGTGACCCGTGGTTCGTTCCCGGCGCTGATGCTCTCGCCGGTCAACTTCGACGCCCTGTACGCTCAGGAAATGCAACGCATGCAGGAAGCTGGCGAAGCCCCTTCGCTGCAATAAGCCTGTTGCGATGAAGCAAAAAGCGCCCCTCGGGGCGCTTTTTTCTTGGCTCAGGCAAACCCTTGCTGGCGCCAGGCTTCGTACACCGTCACCGCCACCGTGTTGGACAGGTTCAGGCTGCGGCAGCCCGGGCGCATCGGCAGGCGCAGGCGCTGCTCGGCGGGCAGGCTGTCCAGCACCTCGGCCGGCAGGCCACGGCTTTCGGGGCCGAACAGGAAGGCGTCGCCCGGCTGGAAGGCGGTTTCGTGGTAAGGGTGCGAGGCCTTCGTGGTGAAGGCGAACAGCCGCGGCTGGCCAAGGCTTTCCAGGCAACTGGGCAGGTCTGGGTGGCGCTTGAGCGTGGCATACTCGTGGTAGTCCAGACCGGCCCGGCGCAAGCGCTTGTCGTCCAGCTCGAAGCCGATCGGCTCGATCAGGTGCAGGTGGCAACCGCTGTTGGCGCACAGTCTGATGATGTTGCCGGTATTCGGCGGAATCTCTGGTTGAAAGAGGATGACGTGAAACATGCACGGCTCCGAACATAAAGATGTCGAGCATTCTACTCCTGAACCGGACCCGCGTTCGCAGCTATGGCCGCGCGTGCTGTTTTCCCTGGCGCTGTTCGGCATGCTGGTGGGGCTGATGATCGGTCGCCTGACTGCGCCAGAGCCACGGGTGCTGGAGCAGGTCGAGGTGGTCGAGGCGGGCTTGAACCTGTGGTTCAATGAAGAGCCCAAGCTGCACGGTGAAGAAGTCGAAGGTACCCTGGCGCTGCTGTTCGAGGCCGAGGGCAAGGTTGCGCGGGGTCAGTTGCAGTTGCAGGGCAAACCGGTGAGCTGGCGGGTGCAGCACAGTGACGGCGGCTTGCTTGTGACCCTGGTCGCGGCCCGCCCTCTGCATGGCGAATGGGCCGGTGCAGAGGAGGGCGGACGCTGGCGGGTGCAGGTGAAACTGCGCGAATAAAAGAGGGGATTCCCCGGCCTGCCTGTACCAAGGTCCCCAAAACTGGAAGTACTGATACTAATGCAGGGTGTGTGCCAGTTTTGTTGCAGTGCGGGAAATGGCGGGTTTTAAGGGGTTAGGCGGGGTTAGGCGGGGGATGTGTGCTTTGCTGCGGTGCGCAGGGCACAGGTTCGGTGCAAAAGCATCGCGGGGCAAGTCGGATCGCCGCACCGCCGCTCCCACACCAATTGGTAGGAGCGGGCTTGCCCCGCGATCAGGTTACCGCTCAGGCCTCGTCGTCGCCGTCCTCGTCACCGCCATCGACCTTCATCCCCAACTCCTTGATCTTGCGCGTCAGGGTGTTGCGGCCCCAGCCCAGCAGCACTGCGGCATCGCGGCGGCGGCCGGCGGTGTGCTTGAGGGCGGTCTCGATCATGATCCGCTCAAAACTCGGCACGGCGCTGTCGAGCAGGCTCGATTGGCCGCGGGCCAAGGCCTGGTCTGCCCACTGGCGCAGGGCCTGTTCCCAGTTGGTCACCGGCGCTGAATCTTGCGGCAGGTTAAGCAGCTCGGGTGGCAGGTCGCCGATATGCACTTCGCGTCCGGAGGCCATCACCGTGATCCAGCGGCAGGTGTTTTCCAGCTGGCGCACGTTGCCCGGCCACGGCAGGTTGCGGATGAACTCCTCGGTTTCGGCCTTGAGCAATTTCGGCTCCACCGCCAGTTCCTGGGCGGCGCGGCCGAGGAAGTGGCGGGCCAGGGTCGGGATGTCTTCGCGACGATCGGCCAGGCGCGGGATGTGGATGCGGATCACGTTCAGGCGGTGGAACAGGTCTTCGCGGAATTTGCCGGCCTGCACCAGGGTTTCCAGGTTCTGGTGGGTGGCGGCGATGATTCGCACATCAACCTTGACCGGCACATGGCCGCCTACCCGGTAGAACTCACCATCGGCCAGCACCCGCAGCAGGCGGGTCTGGGTATCGGCCGGCATGTCGCCGATCTCGTCGAGGAACAGCGTGCCGCCATCGGCCTGCTCGAAGCGTCCGCGGCGCAGGTTGGCAGCGCCGGTGAAGGCGCCTTTCTCGTGGCCGAACAGTTCCGATTCCATCAGGTCCTTGGGGATCGCCGCCATGTTCAAGGCGATGAACGGCGACGCCGCCCGTGGGCTGTGGCGGTGCAGGGCGTGGGCGACCAGTTCTTTACCGGTACCGGACTCGCCGTTGATCAGCACGGTGATGTTGGAATGGCTCAGGCGGCCGATGGCGCGGAACACCTCCTGCATTGCCGGTGCTTCGCCGATGATCTCCGGGGTGCGGGTCAGGCTCGGGGCGACGTCCAGGCCCTGTTGCTCCTGGGCGTGCTGGTTGGCGCGCTTGACCAGCGATACCGCCTCGTCGACATCGAATGGCTTGGGCAGGTATTCGAAGGCGCCGCCCTGATAGGACGCCACCGCGCTGTCGAGGTCGGAATGGGCGGTCATGATGATCACCGGCAGGCGCGGGTGCTGCTCGCGGATCTGCGCGAGCAAGTCCAGGCCGCTGGCGCCGGGCATGCGGATGTCGGAAATGATCACGTCGGGCTGTTGCCGGGCCAGGCGGCTCATGACCCCGTCGGCGCTGTCGAAGCTCTGGGTGGTCATGCCTTCCTGTTGCAGGGCCTTTTCCAACACCCAGCGGATGGAACGATCATCATCGACGATCCAGACAGTTTCACTTCGGCTCATGAGGCGGTGGCTCCTTGTTCCAGCGGCAGGAAGATCGAGAAGGTGGTGTGGCCAGGGTGACTGTCACATTCGATCAGGCCCTGGTGCTGGCTGATGATGTTCTGGGTAATGGCCAGGCCCAGCCCGGTCCCGTCCGGGCGGCCGCTGACCATGGGGTAGAAGATGGTTTCCTGCAGCTCGGCAGGGATGCCCGGGCCGTTGTCGATGATCTCGATTCGGGCCACCAGGCGGTGACGGGTGTGGCCGATGGTGAACTGGCGCATGGCCCGGGTGCGCAGGCTGATGCGGCCCAGGCGCAGCTCGTTCTGGCCGCTGATGGCCTGCATGGCGTTGCGCACGATGTTGAGCACCGCCTGGATCATCTGTTCGCGGTCGATCAGCACGTCCGGCAGGCTCGGGTCGTAATCGCGCACCAGGGTGATGCCGCCCTGGCTTTCGGCCTCGACCAGGCTGCAGACCCGCTCCAGCACCTCATGGATGTTGGTCAGGGCCAGCGACGGCAGCTTGTTCGAGCCGAGCATGCGGTCGACCAGGTTGCGCAGGCGGTCGGCCTCTTCAATGATCACATTGGTGTAATCCTTCAGGCCCTCCTCCGGCAGCTCGCGGGCCAGCAGCTGGGCGGCGCCGCGAATGCCACCGAGCGGGTTCTTGATCTCGTGGGCCAGGCCGCGCACCAGCATCTTGGTGGTTTCCTGCTTGGACAGCTGGGCCTCTTCCTTGGTGATGCGCAGCAGGCGGTCACGCGGGTGCACTTCGAGCAGCAGCAGGGTCGCGCCCTTGCTGAGGATCGGCGTTACCGCGTAGTCGACGGTCTGGGTCTGGCCGGTCAGCGAGGTCAGCTGGGCTTCACGTTTGGTAAAGGGGTGCGCGTGCTCTACCGCCTGGCGCAGGGAGTTCAGCGCCTCGGGCGATTCGGTGAACAGCTCGCTGATGAACTGACCATGGCTGCGCTGGCCGCTGATGGCCAGGAGCATCTCCGCTGCCGGGTTCATGTACTCAAGGCGCAGTTCGGCATCGAGCAGGATGGTGGCGGTGGTCAGGTTGTCCAGTAGCAGTCGGTGCAGTGCATCGCTGATGGTCATGGGGCGTCGTTGACCTCTTTTGGCTCATACAACCTCGGCCTGGGCCCAAGTCGCGGTCGCTGGTAATCCGCTGGTACAAAGAAAATGCAAAAAGCAAACCAAGGCTCCGAAAAGAAGCGGAATTTCCGGATTAAGACCTGTATTTGCGCGAAAAATGCCTACAAAGTCCTGAGATCACGCTTCTTGTGAACCAAAATGGGCTGAGTTGCTCAGGTGCAGGCAGATGCGTGCACCAATATAGAGCATAGAGGAAGGATTACTGCGGCGAGCACAAATGCGTGGTGGCGCGGATCAGCGCCAAGGATTGCTGCGGGTCTCGGGCTCGTTGCGCGATGGCCTGGGCAAGGGTTGCCGGGCAATGGGCCGGGCGGTTGCGATCAAACTCGGCCAACTGGCTGAGCAGGGTGCGCTGCAGGCGATCCAGCTGCGGGCGCAGTTGGCTGCCCAGATCGACCCGCGGGGTTTGCGGTGCGCTGCCGACGGCATGCCAGCGCGACAGCGCGCTGTACTGCAGCAGCTTGTTGGCTTCGATCTGATCGGCGAAGAACAGCGCTGCCCGTTGCCCGTCGACACCAAAGCGCAGGGCCTGGGACTGGGCATTGGCAATCACCTGCTGCTCGCGTTCGGGGGCTTCTACAGCCTGCTCTGAGTCCCATTTGTTCAGGGCAACCGCGTGGGCGATGTGCAGGCGCTGATCGATGCTGTCGAGCAAGGCGGCGAGTGGTGTGGTGGCTGGCGCAGGCTGGGAAAGCGGCACACCCTGGCTGCCGGCATAAAAAACAATCAGTTCGGCCGCTTGCGCGCCTGTACGCCCGCGATGCACGCCATCGACGATCTCGGCGAGGGCGTCTCCGGCCTTGATGCTTACCTGTTTGTTGCTGTCGCGGGTTTCCACCAGCAGTTCACCTGCAAGCAGGTAGCCGGCGTTGGGCAGCGGATGGCTGTGCCAGTCGAGGGTTGTTTCAGGCGGAATGTGGATTTTAACCAGGGTCAGTTCCGCTGGCCCGTCGGGGTAGCGCGGGTAGGGGCTGCCGTCCCAGGCGGTGTTGGTGCGTAGCAGCACCTGTGATTCGAGCGGTGCTGGCGGGGTACTGCAGCCTGTCAGCAAGGCAAGCAGGGTGAGTGTGATCGGGGTGCGGGTCATGATGGGCTCGGGCGTGGATTGCTGAGCCAGCATGGTCGAGGTCAGGAGGCTGACCTATCGGGAACATCTGAAGAATATGTATGAAAAAGGCCTCCCGAAGGAGGCCTTTTTTCAAGCTACGCCGCTTGCGCGAGCGTCACTGGCTTAGCAGCTGTAGTACAGCTCGTATTCCAGTGGGTGTACGAAGGTGCGGACCTTGATTTCTTCTTCGCTTTTCAGCGCGATGTAGGCATCGATGAAGTCGTCGGAGAACACGCCGCCCTTGGTCAGGAACGCACGGCCTTTGTCCAGCTCTTCCAGGGCTTCTTTCAGGCTGCCGCAAACCTGTGGGATCTCTTTCGCCTCTTCAGGCGGCAGGTCGTACAGGTTCTTGTCGGCGGCATCGCCTGGGTGGATCTTGTTCTGGATACCGTCCAGGCCGGCCATCATCAGTGCTGCGAAGCACAGGTACGGGTTGGCAGCCGGGTCCGGGAAGCGCGCTTCGATGCGGCGGGCTTTCGGGCTGGAAACGTACGGGATGCGGATCGAGGCGGAACGGTTGCGCGCCGAGTAGGCCAGCATGACCGGTGCTTCGAAGCCTGGTACCAGACGCTTGTAGGAGTTGGTAGCCGGGTTGGTGAAGCCGTTCAGGGCCTTACCGTGCTTGATGATACCGCCGATGAAGTACAGGGCGGTGTCGGACAGGCCGGCATAGCCTTCGCCGGAGAAGGTGTTCTTGCCATCTTTGGAGATGGACATGTGCACGTGCATACCCGAGCCGTTGTCGCCGTACAGTGGCTTAGGCATGAAGGTAGCGGTGCGGCCGTAGGCGTCGGCAACGTTGTGCACGCAGTATTTGAGGGTCTGAACTTCGTCAGCCTTCTTCACCAGGGTGTTGAACTGCACGCCGATTTCGTTCTGGCCGGCAGTTGCCACTTCGTGGTGGTGGACTTCGATGACCAGGCCCATTTCTTCCATGGCGTTGCACATGGCAGTACGGATTTCGTGGTCGTGGTCGAACGGTGGTACCGGGAAGTAGCCGCCTTTGACGCCTGGACGGTGGCCTTTGTTGCCGCCTTCGACGTCCTGGTCGGACATCCACGAGCCTTGCTCGGAGTAGATCTTGAACATCGAGCCGGAGATGTCGGACTTGAACTTCACTTCGTCGAAGATGAAGAACTCAGGCTCTGGGCCGACGAACACGGTGTCACCGATACCGGTGGTCTTCAGGTACTCTTCGGCGCGGCGGGCGATGGCGCGTGGGTCGCGGTCGTAGCCTTGCATGGTCGAAGGTTCGATGATGTCGCAGACCAGGATCAGGGTCGGCTCTTCGGTGAACGGGTCGAGCACGGCGGAGGAGTCGTCCGGCATCAGGATCATGTCGGAGGCTTCGATGCCTTTCCAGCCAGCGATGGAGGAACCGTCGAACATCTTGCCGGCTTCGAAGAAATCTTCATCCAGCGCATCACGAGCTGGCATGGTCACGTGGTGCTGAGTGCCTTTGGTGTCAGTGAAGCGCAGATCAATCCATTTAACGTCATGATCTTTGATGAGTTGAACCGACTTCGACATAGTGTCCTCCGGGTGGGGTAGAGCTTGCCTGTGCAGCCCTTTAATTTGGGTGATGCCGGGCGCGAATAGTCGGCCAAGGCAACCTGCCTCACAAGGGAGCAAATTGCATGCCAGTGCCCCGAGTTGGGATTTTTGCCCCAAACCCAAGCGTTTTCGCCCGATTCGCTGAAATCAGCGGTTTTTTCTGCACCCTTACGATGCGCTAAACAGCCATGATGCACCATAACGGTGCGAGAAAAACCTTCTGTACAAAAGTTGCTCAAAGCTTGAGCAATTTCCGCTATAATCCGCGCCCCACTTTTTTAGTCGGCACCTCGCGCGCTGTTTTTCATGAAACTAATCGTAAAAGTCTTCCCAGAGATCACCATCAAGAGCCGGCCGGTTCGCAAGCGCTTCATCCGTCAACTGGCCCGCAACATCCGCAACGTGCTCAAGGACCTCGATCCTGCGCTCGCGGTTAACGGTGTCTGGGATAACCTCGAAGTGATCACTCACATCGAGGACGAGAAGGTCCTGCGCGAGATGACCGAGCGTCTGAGGTGCACGCCGGGCATTGCCCATTTCCTGCAGGTCGACGAATACCCGCTGGGTGATTTCGACGACATCGTCGCCAAGTGCAAGCAGCACTTCGGTCACCTGCTGGCGGGCAAGCGCTTCGCCGTACGCTGCAAGCGCGGCGGTCACCACGATTTCACCTCGATGGACGTCGACCGCTACGTCGGCAGCCAGCTGCGCCAGCAGTGCGGCGCCGCCGGTATCGACCTGCGCACGCCTGAAGTCGAGGTGCGCATCGAGGTGCGCGACAAGCGCCTGTACGTCATCCACAACCAGCACAAAGGCATCGGCGGTTACCCGCTGGGCGCGCTGGAGCAGACCCTGGTGCTGATGTCCGGTGGTTTCGACTCCACCGTCGCCGCCTACCAGATGATGCGTCGCGGCCTGATGACCCACTTCTGCTTCTTCAACCTTGGCGGCCGCGCCCACGAGCTGGGGGTGATGGAAGTCGCCCACTTCCTGTGGAAAAAGTACGGCAGCAGCCAGCGCGTGCTGTTCGTCAGCGTGCCGTTCGAAGAAGTGGTCGGCGAGATCCTCGGCAAGGTCGACAACAGCTACATGGGCGTGACCCTCAAGCGCATGATGCTGCGCGCGGCGACCAACATCGCCGACCGCCTGCAGATCGACGCCCTGGTGACCGGTGAAGCCATCTCCCAGGTCTCGAGCCAGACCCTGCCGAACCTTGCGGTGATCGACTCGGCCACCGAGAAGCTGGTGCTGCGCCCGCTGCTGGCCAGCCACAAGCAGGACATCATCGACCAGGCCCAGCAGATCGGCACCGCCGAGTTCGCCAAGCACATGCCTGAATACTGCGGCGTGATTTCGGTGAACCCGACCACTTGCGCCAAGCGTCATCGCCTCGAGCATGAAGAGAAGCAGTTCGACATGGCGGTGCTCGAGCGTGCCCTGGAGCGCGCTCGGCTGATCTCCATCGACCACGTGATCGATGAACTCAGCCAGGATATCCAGATCGAAGAAGTCAGCCAGGCGCTGGCCGGGCAGGTGGTGATCGACATTCGCCACCCTGATGCCCAGGAAGACCAGCCCCTGGAACTGGACGGCATCGAGGTCCAGGCCTTGCCGTTCTACGCCCTGAACAGTCGCTTCAAGGAGCTGGATGCCACGCGCCAGTACCTGCTGTATTGCGACAAGGGAGTAATGAGTCGCCTGCATGCCCATCATCTGCTCAGTGAGGGACATGCCAATGTGCGCGTTTATCGTCCGACATAAGACGCCGGGGCTATATGGCGGGAGCATCCGCCATCGCCCTCCCGACCACCGGGCCGTTTGAGCGCCATTCATTCATATTCGCCGCCTAGACTGGGCGGCAACCCGAATCCTCTGATCGAGATACACACGTGATCGAAAATCTGCGTAACATCGCCATCATCGCCCACGTTGACCATGGTAAAACCACCCTGGTCGACAAACTCCTGCGTCAGTCCGGCACTCTGGAGCGTAACGAGCTCAACGACGAGCGCGTCATGGACTCCAACGACCAGGAAAAAGAGCGCGGTATTACCATTCTGGCGAAAAACACCGCCATCAACTGGAACGGCTACCACATCAACATCGTCGACACCCCCGGCCACGCCGACTTCGGTGGCGAGGTTGAACGTGTAATGTCGATGGTCGACTCCGTACTGCTGCTGGTCGACGCTCAAGACGGCCCTATGCCGCAAACCCGTTTCGTGACCAAGAAGGCTTTCGAAGCCGGCCTGCGTCCAATCGTGGTGATCAACAAGGTCGACCGTCCGGGCGCGCGTCCTGACTGGGTTCTGGACCAGATCTTCGATCTGTTCGACAACCTCGGTGCCACCGACGAACAGCTGGACTTCAAAGTCGTCTACGCCTCGGCCCTGAACGGCATTGCCGGTCTGGACCACACCGAAATGGCCGAAGACATGACCCCGCTGTACCAGTCGATCGTCGACAACGTACCGGCCCCTGCTGTTGACCGTGACGGCCCGTTCCAGATGCAGATCTCGGCACTGGACTACAACAGCTTCCTCGGTGTTATCGGTGTTGGCCGTATCGCTCGCGGTCGCGTCAAGCCGAACACCCCGGTGGTGGCTATCGACGTCGATGGCAAGAAGCGCAACGGTCGTATCCTCAAGCTGATGGGTCACCACGGCCTGCACCGCGTTGACGTCGAAGAAGCCCAGGCTGGCGACATCGTCTGCATCAGCGGTTTCGACGAGCTGTTCATCTCCGACACCCTGTGCTCCCCGGACGCAGTTGAAGCGATGAAGCCGCTGACCGTTGACGAGCCAACCGTTTCGATGACCTTCCAGGTCAACGACTCGCCGTTCTGCGGTAAAGAAGGCAAGTTCGTGACTTCCCGCAACATCAAGGAACGTCTGGACAAAGAGCTGCTGTACAACGTTGCACTGCGCGTTGAAGAAGGCGACTCGGCTGACAAGTTCAAGGTCTCCGGCCGTGGTGAGCTGCACCTCTCGGTTCTGATCGAAACCATGCGTCGCGAAGGCTTCGAAATGGGTGTTGGTCGTCCGGAAGTGATCATCCGTGAAGTCGACGGTGCCAAGCACGAGCCGTTCGAAAACGTCACCATCGACATCCCTGAAGACTCCCAGGGCAAGGTCATGGAAGAAATGGGTCTGCGTAAAGGCGACCTGACCAACATGGTTCCGGATGGCAAGGGCCGTGTACGCCTGGAATACAACATTCCAGCCCGTGGTCTGATCGGTTTCCGTAACCAGTTCCTGACCCTGACCAACGGTGCAGGCATCCTGACCTCGATCTTCGACCGTTACGCTCCGATGAAGTCCGGCCACATGTCCGGCCGTCAGAACGGCGTACTGGTTTCGGTTGAAACCGGCAAGGCCCTGACCTACTCCCTGGAAACCCTGCAGGCGCGCGGCAAGCTGTTCGTCGAGCACGGCCAGGAGATCTACAACGGTCAGATCGTTGGTCTGAACAGCCGTGACAACGACCTGGGCGTCAACCCTACCAAGGGCAAGAAGCTCGACAACATGCGTGCTTCGGGTAAAGACGAAACCATCGCCCTGGTTCCACCTGTTCGCTTCACCCTGGAACAGGCTCTGGAATTCATCCAGGACGACGAGCTGTGCGAAGTGACCCCTAAGTCGATCCGTCTGCGCAAGAAGATCCTCGACGAAGGCGAGCGTACCCGCGCTGCCAAGAAAGCCAAGAACTGAGTCTTAGTTCCGGCTGAATGAAAACGCCCCCGGTCGCAAGGCCGGGGGCGTTTTTTTGTGCGCGGAAAGTGTGAATCAGCCGAAGGACTGTTCGAACGGCGCGGCGCTGGCGCGGATGGCAGCAGCTATGTCCGGTGCTTGTTCCGTCAGCTCCTGATGATGCAGCAGTGTGCCTTCGACGGCTTGCAGGATTGCCTGGATGCGGCTTTTGGGGTCACTGACACGGCAGCGTTTGGCGAAGTCGAGAATGGTCAGGCGTGAGGCAAAAAGCGACTTCTGCCCATTGAGGTCCAGCGCCAGTGTGTCTCGCGGAAGGTAGGCGGTGGTATTGACGATGTCATAAGCCGGCGCGAGCACGGCATCATTGGCGTAAGGCGTGCTGTACAGCAGGCCGAAGTTCTTCAGGTGCGCATCGCCGTTGCCGACGATGCAACTCAAGGCGACCATGTCGAACAGCGCCTGAAGGTTCTCCAGCTGTTCCATCGGTGCGGTAAACACCTCTATGGCTTTGGCGATGTGCTCGTAGCTTTTACTGTATTTGCCAGCAGTACCCAGGCCCATCAACACCGCCATGTCTTCGAAGCCAAGCGGATTCAGCTGTGCATCACGGTCGAAGCGGCGCATGACGAACATGCGCTTGTCCTTGGACAAGTAGAACTCTGGTGTGGTTATTCCGGCTGCGCTGGCAATCGACATGCACAGGTACTCGTTGATCGCCAGGTGGGGGAATTCACCCTTGCCGCTTTTTACAATCAGGTCAGCGGTGGTGGCGGTCGCCTTGTAAGGGGCTTCGGCCAGTTCCGGCACCAGCACTTTGGGCTGCACGCCAGAAATACCGGAGCGCAAGATGTAGCGCTGGACCAGTTCATTGAAAATATCCTCGGTACCGTCCCAGGCAAGAATCTCGCTTAGGCGTTCGCCTTTGCCCGGGTTGTCTTGCTGCTCGATCAGGCGCTGCACTTCTGGTGCGGTGACGAATACGCGGCCGATAGGCGAGTTGCTGCCGGAGATCGCCAGCAGCAGCATCGGGTTGACGGTTGCTACCTTGGCCAGGCGATTGCGCAGTTGCTCCAGTACATAGCCTTCGGGCAGGTTCATCTGGAAAATCGGATGAAGGTCCCTGGATACGAAGTCGTCGCGGCGAGGGGGCATGGTCATGCTCACCGCAATCGAGGCCGAGGATGAGTCGCTATAGCGAAAGACGTAGTCGCCGTTTGGCTGCTGGTAAATCTTGCCGCTGACGCCTTGAGGCGTTGACACCAGCAGCTCGTCTGCCGCGCTCACCGGAACACGTCCTCAAGCTCATCCAGGGTCGGCAGGGACTTTGCCACGACCTCGACGTCGCAGCCGAGGGCATTCAATGCTCTGCTGTAAAACGAGATAGCGACGGTGCTTGAGCCCTGCTCGATCTCACTGAGCTTCTGCCGAGTGATGCCGATACGTTCCGCCAGTTGCACTTTGGTCAGGCCGCGGCGTTTTCTCATCTGCCCGATGCTGTGCCCGATGCGCTGGGAAATTAGCGTGGTCTGCATGTTACGTATCCATAACATTAGCTGGTTAATGTCAGGTAAACATAACATGGTGTCATCGTCAAACGCCCAGCTCGCTTCGGTCGGGCGTTCCGATCAGTGGTCGTCGCTTAGCGCGAGCGCACCGCAGGCTTGGGGATATATGCGCAATACCCCGGCCGCGGGCCGATCCGTGGATGGTTGCGGCAGGTGTCCGGGCGCTTGTCGTAAATGGTGCACATGCGACTTTTACGGTCCAGGTACAGGCAATCGTCGTTGCTCATCTGCGCCAGGGTGAAAATCCCCGACTTCTGGTTGAAGCGCTGGATGATCCCGTCCTTCTGCAAGCGCTTGGCAATGTTCTTCGGCGGCTCGCCCACCTCGAACTCATCCACCACGCCCATGCGGATCAGGTCTTTGATTTTCACTTCCGTCGGCAAGGTGCAGCAGGTCGAGTTGCAGCCTCCGCACATATGGCTTTGGTACTTCTGCCAGGTTTCCAGTCGGTCGACTTCGGCGGCGGCAATCAGGGTCGGTTTCATCGGGCTCAGGCTAGAAGAGTCTTGTGGGCGCGCGATGATACCGGAGTTGATCAAATTGTGAACAACCATTTGCCGCTTTATTCCGGGTTTGTTTGCCGCTGGCCGCAAGAAAGTCGCGAACCAGAGCTTCCCCTCTGTGTCGAACGGTCTAGGCTGAGAAATCTCCATCCGCATTCGTCAACTTGCCCGAGGACGTCGCATGTCTCAGGAACCACTCGCTCGTGACGCAGAGGTGGCCGCTTTTCGCACCGCTGTGCTGGATAAATTGACCTACGCGGTCGGCAAGGACCCGGAGCATGCCTTCGATCACGACTGGTTCGAAGCCATTGCCCTGGCTGCCCGCGATCACATGGTCGACCACTGGATGGACCATACCCGGCAGATCTACCGCAAGAGCCAGAAGCGGGTGTATTACCTGTCGCTGGAGTTCCTGATCGGTCGTCTGCTGTACGACAGCCTGAGCAATCTCGGCCTGCTCGATGTTGCCCGTGAAGCGCTGGACGGGCTTAACGTCGACCTTGAGCGCATTCGCCTGCTGGAGCCCGATGCGGCGCTGGGTAATGGCGGCCTGGGGCGTCTGGCGGCGTGTTTCATGGAGAGCATGTCGACCCTTGGCATCGCCGCCCACGGTTACGGCATTCGTTACGAGCACGGCCTGTTCCGCCAGGCGGTAGTCGATGGCTGGCAGCAGGAGCAGACCGAGAACTGGCTGGATTTCGGCAACCCCTGGGAGTTCGAGCGGGCCGAGGTGATCTACCCGATCAGCTTTGGTGGCAGTGTCGAGACCGTGCACGACGCCAGTGGCCAGCAGCGCCAGGTGTGGTGGCCGGCCGAGACGGTGCGTGCGGTGGCCTATGACACGCCGGTGGTCGGCTGGCGCGGTGCCAGCGTCAACACCTTGCGCCTGTGGCGGGCGCGGGCATTGGAAGAACTACACCTGGAGCGCTTCAATGCCGGCGATCACCTTGGCGCTGTCGCCGAAGTGGCGCGCGCCGAAAGTATCTCGCGGGTGCTGTACCCGGCCGACAGTACCGAGGCCGGCCAGGAGCTGCGCCTGCGGCAGGAGTACTTCTTTGTTTCCGCCTCGCTGCAGGACCTGCTGCGCCGGCACCTGAACATGCATGACAGCCTGCTCAATCTGCCGCAGCAGGCGGCGATCCAGCTCAACGACACCCACCCCTCGATCGCGGTCGCCGAGCTGATGCGCCTGCTGGTCGACCAGCACGAAGTGCCCTGGGACACCGCCTGGCAGCTGACCGTCGAGACCCTGGCCTACACCAACCATACTTTGCTGCCCGAAGCCCTGGAAACCTGGCCGGTGGGTTTGATGGAGCGCATGCTGCCGCGGCACATGCAGATCATCTACCTGATCAACGCCTTTCATATCGACGCCCTGCGCGCCAAGGGCATCCACGATTTCGACGTGCTGCGCGCGGTGTCGCTGATCGAGGAAGACAACGGCCGCCGGGTGCGCATGGGCAACCTGGCGTTCCTCGGTTCGCACAGTGTCAACGGCGTATCGGCGCTGCACACAAAGCTGATGCGCAGCACGGTGTTTGCCGAACTGCACAAGCTCTACCCCGAGCGAATCAACAACAAGACCAACGGCATCACCTTCCGTCGTTGGCTGTTCCAGGCCAACCCGCAACTGACCGGCATGCTGGTCGAGGCCCTCGGCGCCGACCTGCTCGATGACCCGCAGGGACGCCTGCGCGACCTTGAGCCGTTTGCCGACAAGGCGTCGTTCTGCAAGCAGTTCGCCGCCCAGCGCCTGCACAGCAAAAAGGCCCTGGCCAGCCTGGTCCAGGAGCGCCTGGGCATTACCCTCAACCCCGAGGCGATGTTCGATGTGCAGGTCAAGCGCATCCATGAGTACAAACGCCAGTTGCTCAACCTGCTGCACACCGTGGCCCTGTACCAGGCCATCCGCGCCGAACCTGGCAGCGGCTGGGCGCCGCGGGTGAAGATCTTCGCCGGCAAGGCCGCCGCCAGCTATCACCAGGCCAAGCTGATCATCAAACTGAGCAACGACATCGCCAAGGTGGTCAACAACGACCCGACCGTGCGCGGCTTGCTCAAGGTGGTGTTCCTGCCCAACTACAACGTCAGCCTGGCCGAGAGCATCATTCCGGCGGCCGATCTGTCCGAGCAGATTTCCACCGCCGGCTACGAGGCGTCGGGCACCAGCAACATGAAATTCGGCCTCAATGGCGCGCTGACCATCGGCACCCTGGACGGCGCCAATGTCGAAATGTGCGAGCAGGTCGGGGCCGAGAACATGTTCATCTTCGGCCTGACCTCCCAGCAGGTGGAGGCGCGCAAGCGCAGCGGCGACTTTGGCGCCAGTGCCGCGATCGGTGCCTCCCATCGGCTCAACGACGTGCTCCAGGCCATTCGTGGCGGGGTGTTTTCACCGGATGACCCGGCCCGTTATGTCGGTTTGGTCGACTCGCTGGTGGCTTATGACCGCTTCCTGGTGTGCGCCGATTTCGATGCCTACTGGGAAGCGCAATTGCGCGTCGAAGCGCTCTGGCGCGAGCCCAGGCAGTGGTGGCGCATGGCAGTGCTCAACAGCGCGCGCATGGGCTGGTTCTCTTCGGACCGGACCATCCGCGAGTACGCCACGGATATCTGGAAAGCCCTCGACTAAGCTGCAAAGGCCGGCCCGGGAGCGCTGAACTCTCGGGCCGATGTGCCGTCTGATCGGCCAAGCGTGTCTGATTGCTCGCTAGCGCTTCACTCTCCCTGTAAACTGCGTGGGTTTTTATTACCCCCTTCCTTCGGAGCCTTACATGTCCCGCGTTACCCTGAGTCGCTATTTGATTGAGCAGACCCGCAGCAACAGTACCCCTGCCGATCTGCGCTTCCTGATCGAAGTGGTGGCGCGTGCGTGCAAGGAAATCAGCCACAACGTCTCCAAAGGCGCGCTGGGCGGTGTCCTGGGCAGCATGGGCACCGAGAACGTGCAGGGCGAAGTCCAGAAGAAACTCGACGTGATCTCCAACGACATCCTCCTCGAAGCCAACGAGTGGGGCGGTCACCTGGCCGGCATGGCTTCCGAAGAGATGGACAACGCCTACCAGATCCCGGGCAAATACCCGAAAGGCGCCTACCTGCTGGTCTTCGACCCGCTGGACGGTTCGTCGAACATCGACGTCAACGTCTCGGTCGGCACCATCTTCTCGGTACTGCGCTGCCCGAACGAATACCTGAGCCAGAACGAGAGCCTCAACGAGCAGGCCTTCCTGCAGCCAGGCACCAAGCAGGTTGCCGCCGGTTACGCGATCTACGGCCCGCAAACCATGCTGATCCTGACCCTGGGCAACGGCGTCAAGGGCTTCACCCTGGACCGCGAACTGGGCAGTTTCGTACTGACCCACGAGAACATCCAGGTGCCGGAAACCACCGCCGAATTCGCCATCAACATGTCCAACCAGCGCCACTGGGAAGAGCCGGTGACCCGCTACGTGGGCGAGCTGCTGGCCGGTGAAACCGGTCCGCTGAAAAAGAACTACAACATGCGCTGGATCGCCTCGATGGTTGCCGATGTGCACCGCATCCTGACCCGTGGCGGCCTGTTCATGTACCCGCGCGACGCCCGTGAGCCATCCAAGCCGGGCAAGCTGCGTCTGATGTACGAAGCCAACCCGATGTCCTTCATCATCGAACAGGCCGGCGGTGCTTCCACTGACGGTCGCCAGCGCATCCTCGACATCCAGCCAGAGAGCCTGCACCAGCGCGTGGCAGTGTTCCTCGGCTCCAAGCAGGAAGTCGAGCGCGTTACCGGTTATCACAAGGAGTAAATCATGCTCGCACCTTGGCAGCCTTTGCTGGAGTGGTGGTTTGGCTGGGGCACCAGCCCCCAGGATGTGGCTGACGAGAAGAGCACCTTGTGGTTCGGCAAGCACCACGACGACGAAGCGCGTGAGCGCTTCGGCGAGCTGGTCGAGCAAGCGCTGGCCGGCGGCCTCGATGAGTGGCTGCAAAGCCCGCAGGGCTGGCTTGGCCTGGTGTTGTTGCTCGACCAGTTGCCGCGCATGATCCACCGCGACACGCCGCGCGCCTTCGATGGCGACCGACGTGCCCAGGTGCTGGTGATGCAGGGGCTGGACAAGGCCTGGGATTACCAGTTGCTGCCGATCCAGCGGGTGTTCATCCTGTTGGTGCTGGAGCATGCCGAGGTACTGGACTGGCAGAACATCAGCGTCGAGCGTTACCAGTTGCTGCTCGATGCCCAGCCGGATGCCGATCGGCGCTTGTTCGAAGGGTTCCTTGACTACGCCGAGCAGCACCAGCGGGTGATTGCCCGCTTTGGCCGCTTCCCGCATCGCAATCTGTTGCTGAATCGGCCGAGTACCGATGAAGAGATGGATTTTCTGCTGGAGCCAGGCTCGAGGTTTTGAGTTGAATTCATCGCTGGCAAGCCAGCTCCCACAGAGATTTGCATTGCCTGTGGGAGCGGCGGTGCGACGACTCGACTTGCCCCGCGATCAGCTTCACGTCAGATCCTGAAACTCCCCACCAGCTGCTTCAAACGATTGGCCTGATTCTCCAGGTCATTGCAGGCGCGCAAGGTTGCCTGCAGGTTCTCTACCCCTTCCTGATTCAGCGTATTGATTTCGGTGATGTCGACATTGATCGACTCGACCACGGCCGTCTGCTCTTCGGTGGCGGTGGCTACCGACTGGTTCATGCCGTCGATCTCGCCGATACGCAGGGTTACGCTGCCCAGCCGCTCGCCGGCCTGGTTGGCGATGCCGACGCTGTGCTGGCTGTGGCTCTGGCTTTCGGTCATGGTGCTGACCGCCACCTGAGCACCAGCCTGCAGCTCTTCGATGATGCGCTGAACCTGCTGCGCCGAATCCTGGGTGCGGTGGGCGAGGTTGCGGACTTCGTCGGCCACCACGGCAAAGCCGCGTCCGGCCTCGCCGGCACGGGCCGCTTCGATGGCGGCGTTGAGCGCCAGCAGGTTGGTCTGCTGGGAAATGCCGCTGATCACCTCGAGAATCTGGCCGATGTTCACCGTGTTGGCATTGAGCGTCTCGATGTTGCCGCACGAGTCGCTGATTTTCGCCGACAGTTGGTTCATCACTTCGATGGTCTGCTCGACCACCTGCTGGCCCTGCGCTGCCAGGTTGCGCGCGTCGCTGGAATGTTGCGAGGCGAGGGCGGCGTTCTGGGCGATTTCCTGGGCAGCGGCGCCGAGCTGGTTGATCGCCGCAGCGACGCTGCTGGTGCGGCTCGACTGCTGGTCGGCATTGTGGATCGAGGCGTTCGAGGCACTGACCACGCGCAGCGCCACTTCGTTGACCTGGCCGGTGGCCGAGGCCACTTCGCGGATCGACTCGTGAATACGCTCGACAAAACGGTTGAACGATTGGCCGAGGCTACCGAATTCGTCCTGGCCATGAATGCGCAGGCGCCGGGTCAGGTCGCCTTCGCCTTCGGCGATGTCGTGCATGGCCCGGCCCATCACGTGCAGCGGCTCCATCAGCACACGAATCAGCACGCCGAGCAGGGCGATGATGATCAGCACGGCAATCACCGTGGCCACCACTGCAGAAGTGCGCAGTTCGCTGAGCATGGCGAAGGCGAAATCCTGGTCGAGCTCCAGCGCCACGTACCAGTCCGCCGACGCCACGCCGTTGACCTTGGTGAAGGTGATGAACTGCTTGTGGCCGTTGAGCTCGGCTTCTTTCAGGCCGCTACCAACCTGCGGGGTGTCTTGCGGGTAGGCGTCGCTGAGGTCCTTCAGCACCAGGTCGGCTTTCGGGTGGACGAGGATCTTGCCCGCGCCGTTGACGATGAAGGCCTGGCCGTGGCCGTCGAAGTTCAGCGCGTTGATGATCGCGCTGATGCTATCCAGATCGGTGTCGACGCCGTTGACGCCGATCAGCCGGCCCTGGTGCTGCACCGGGGTGGCCAGGGTGATCACCAGCTTGTTGGCCGACGCTGAAATGTACGGCTCGGTAATGATGGTCTGGCCGGCGCTGGTGGCGGCCTTGTACCAGCCGCGCACCCGCGGGTCGTAGTCGGCGGCGCGATTGCCCAGCGGCACCGACTGCATGTAGCCGTCCTGGCCACCGAAGTAGGTCAGCAAAAAATTGCTGCCGTACACCGGCAAGCTCAGGCTGCGGGTCAGGCTGTCCTTGCTGGCGCCATCGATGGCGACTTGCTGGGACAGCGACTGCAGCAGCTGCATGCGGCTTTGCAGCCAGGTCTGGATATTGCTGCTGGTCAGGCTGCCGAGCTCCTGCATCGAGGCTTCGGTGTTGCTGCGCAGGGTCTGGCGCTGGCGGTAATCGTTGAACAGGATGAAACAGGTGAAGGCGACAGCGACCACCAGGGCGGCGGCGAGCAGAATCTTGTGGCTGAACTTCAGGTTTTTTGTCATTGCGAGGTCTGTCTGCACAAGGCGGGTCAACGGGTGGGGCGCGGCAATCGGTCGCAGCGCCTTCCTGTGTCGTCCGTTATGGGCAAAAGATTAATCGCAGAACTCACCAGTCGACCAATGGCGGGGCTTTGACGCCAACAAAACCTGGGCGCTCGGGAACCGGATGAGCTTTTTCCCTTCTAAGCTGTCGGTAGGCCACCGCGCCTGCACCCTCATGTCCAGGAGTGACCCTTCATGTCGTTGCGTTCCCTCGCCCTGCTGTCCTTGTGCGTGTTCCTCACTGCGTGCAACAAGATCAACCAGGAAAACTATTCACAGCTCAAGTCCGGGATGGCCAAGGCCGAGGTCGAAAAACTGCTCGGCGCGCCGACCGATTGCTCGGGCGCCCTGGGCATGTCCAGCTGCACCTGGGGCGACCAGAAGACCTTTATCAGTGTCCAGTACGCCGGTGACAAAGTGCTGATGTATTCCGGGCAGGGCCTCAAATGAAGCGGTTGCATCTGCTGCTGGCGCTGTGCGCCGGGTTGATCCTCGGCGGCTGTGCCAGCACCGGCGCAGGCTCGCTGGAGCCCAAGACTGCCGGCAGCGTCGACCTCAAGCGCTACCAGGGCAAGTGGTATGAACTGGCGCGGCTGCCGATGTTCTTCCAGCGCGACTGCGCCCAGTCCGAGGCTCATTACAACCTCAAGCCGGACGGTAATGTCGGGGTGCTCAACCGCTGTCAGACCCTGCAAGGTGAATGGCAGGAGGCCAGCGGCACGGCCACTGCGCAGGTGCCGGGCAAGACAGACAAGCTCTGGGTGGAGTTCGACAACTGGTTCTCGACCTTGCTGCCTGGGGTCGCCAAGGGCAACTACTGGATCCTTTACGTCGACGACAAGTACCAGACCGCGCTGGTCGGCAATCCGGATCGCAAGTACCTGTGGATACTTTCGCGCACCCCGACCATTCCGGCGTTGCAGCGCGAAAGCCTGCTGGCCAAGGCGCGCCAGCAAGGCTACGACACCCAGCGGCTGATCTGGCGGGTAACGGACAAGGACATGGCGGCGCACAAGCCTTGATACCCAAATCGCTGGCAAGCCAACTCCGACAGTGTAGGAGCGGGCTCGCCCCGCGATGGCGTAATCAGCCCAACAGGCTGCGCAGCACCCCGGCAAATTCCCGTGCGCTGTCTTCTTCCTGGGCATGGCGACCCTGGCGCACGACCCACTGGCCGTTGACCATCACATCGCGCACCTGACGGTCACCGCCGGCAAACAGCCAGCGGTTGAGAATGCCGTCTTCACTGGCTGTCGCCAGGTACGGGTCGTTGCCATCGAGCACCAGCCAGTCCGCGCGCTTGCCCACCGCCAGTTCGCCAATCGGCTGGCCCATGGCCTGGGCGCCGCCACTCAGGGCGGCGTCGTACAGGGTGCGCCCGACCATCGGCTGATCGCCGCGGTACAGGCGGTTACGGCGCTGGTCACGCAAACGCTGGCCATATTCCAGCCAGCGCAATTCCTCTACCACGCTCAATGACACATGGCTGTCCGAACCAATCCCCAGGCGCCCGCCGCAGGCCAGGTAATCCACGGCCGGGAAGATGCCGTCGCCCAGGTTCGCCTCGGTGGTCAGGCACAAGCCGGCGACCGCGCCGCTGCGGGCCATCAACTCGACTTCGTCGGGCTCGGCATGGGTGGCGTGCACCAGGCACCAGCGCTGATTTACTTCGGTGTTCTCGTAGAGCCACTGCAACGGCCGGCGCCCGCTCCAGGCCAGGCAGTCGTCAACTTCTTTCTGTTGCTCGGCGATATGGATGTGCACCGGACAGGCCTTGTCGCTGGCAGCCATGACCTCGGCGATCTGCTCCGGAGTCACCGCGCGCAACGAATGGAAACACAGGCCCAGGGCCTGCGCCGGCTGCTCGGCGAGCAGCGGTGCCAGGCGTGCCTGCAGGTTCAGGTACTGTTCGGTGCTGTTGATAAAGCGCCGCTGGCCTTCGTTCGGTGCTTGCCCGCCAAAGCCGGAGTGGCTGTACAGCACCGGCAACAGGGTCAGGCCGATGCCGCTGGCGCGCGCCGCAGCGCTGATGCGCAGCGACAGCTCCGCCGGGTCGGCGTAGGCCTGGCCCTGGGTGTCGTGGTGAACGTAGTGGAATTCGGCGACCGAGGTATAGCCGGCCTTGAGCATCTCGATGTAAAGCTGGCGGGCAATGACCTGCAGCTGCTCAGGGCTGATCTTGCCGACCAGGCGATACATCAGCTCGCGCCAGGTCCAGAAGCTGTCATTGGGGTTGCCGGCCACTTCCGCAAGCCCGGCCATGGCGCGCTGGAAGGCGTGCGAGTGCAGGTTGGCCATGCCCGGCAGCAGCGGGCCGGCCAGGTGCTCGGCGCCTTCGGCCGAGGCGTTGGCCTCGATGCGGGTCAGCAGGCCGTCGGCGCCGACCTCGATTCGGACGTTTTCGGCCCAGCCTGTAGGCAGCAAAGCACGTTCGGCAAAGAAGACGGACATCGGCACGGCACCTCATTGTGATTATTTGTATATACATATACAGACGTTTGCCTGCTGGGTAAACTCCGGCAAGCTACCGTTCATTCAACCGAACAAGGATATCTTCCGTGCCGACACCTCCTGTCTCCGCGCTGGTTGCCCAGATGGGCGAGGGTCCGGCGCCGCTGTATGCCCGGGTCAAACAGATGATCGCCCAGCAGATCCAGAATGGCAGCTGGCCGCCGCATCACCGGGTGCCGTCCGAGAGCGAACTGGTCAACCAGTTGGGCTTCAGCCGCATGACCATCAACCGCGCCTTGCGCGAGCTCACCGCCGAAGGTTTGCTGGTGCGCATGCAGGGCGTCGGCACCTTTGTTGCCGAGCCCAAGAGCCGTTCGGCGCTGTTCGAGGTCAACAACATTGCCGACGAGATCGCCGCCCGTGGCCACGAGCACAGCTGCAAGGTGATCATCCTCGCCGAAGAGGCCGCCGGTTCCGAGCGCGCCCTGGCCCTGGACATGCGTGAAGGCCAGCGGGTGTTCCACTCGCTGATCGTGCATTACGAGAACGGCGTCGCCGTGCAGATCGAAGACCGCTTCGTTAATGCTGCGGTAGCGCCCGAATACCTCCAGCAGGACTTCACCCGGCAAACGCCCTACGCCTACCTGTCCCAGGTCGCACCCTTGACCGAGGGCGAACACGTGGTCGAGGCGATTCTTGCCGACCCGGATGAATGCCGCCTGCTGCAAATCGAACCGGGCGAGCCGTGCCTGCTGATCCGCCGCCGCACCTGGTCTGGGCGCCAGCCAGTGACTGCCGCTCGTCTGATTCATCCCGGATCCCGTCATCGCTTGGAAGGACGCTTCAGCAAATGAGCCAGTTGCAGGTATTACGCGCCAAAGACTACCCCCGCATGCCATGGAAGAACGGCGGCGGCAGCACCGAAGAGATTGCCCGCGATGCCGGCGTCGGCCTGGACGGCTTCGGCTGGCGCCTGTCGATTGCCGATATCAGCGAGTCCGGTGGCTTTTCCAGCTTTGCCGGGTATCAGCGGATCATCACCGTGCTCGAGGGCGAGGGCATGCGCCTGCAGGTCGATGGCCAGCCGACGCGGCCGTTGCTGCCGTTCGACGCCTTTGCCTTCAGCGGCCAGAGCCAGGTCAGTTGCACGCTGCTCGGTGGTGCAATTCGCGATTTCAACCTGATCTATTCTCCCGAGCGCTACAACGCGCGCCTGCAGTGGCTCGATGGCAGCCAGCGGCTTTTCAGTTCGGCCACGACCGTGCTGCTGTTTGCCGTGGCTTCCCAGGTCGAGGTGACGCTGGACAGCGGTGTGCAGCTGCTTGGGCGCTATGACTGCTTGCACCTGGAGGCGAGTCAGGGCCTGCAGACCTTGAACATTCAGGGGCGCTGCTGCCTGATCGAGCTCAGCCCGCGCTGAGTGTGTTACGCCTCGGCCGTTCAGCGCGGCCGAGGCTGTTACCGATTGACCCAAAGTGGTGCAACGCCACTGATCCCCTTGGTTCGACCGCTCATCTCCTGGAAAAAATTTTAATTCGCCACAGCCCGCGCATCGCGGGGCTCTAGCACCTGCGTTGGCGCCGGGAAAAGCGCACTGATCAGGAGTTGGCACTTCAATTGCCTATGCTTGTACATACAAGTAAAGATGTGTTTGTATAAGTGCCATGACCCACCCAATGCCTGGGTTGCTCTGGACCGATCGCTTAGGAGCCATTTCCGTGACTGACAACAACTTCAAGAAATTCCGTGACGTCGAAATCCGCGCAGCGCGCGGCAACAAGCTGACCGCCAAAAGCTGGCTGACTGAAGCACCGTTGCGCATGCTGATGAACAACCTCGACCCGGAAGTCGCCGAGAACCCGAAAGAGCTGGTGGTGTACGGCGGTATTGGCCGTGCCGCGCGTAACTGGGAGTGCTACGACAAGATCGTCGAGAGCCTGACCAACCTGAACGACGACGAAACCCTGCTGGTGCAGTCGGGCAAGCCGGTCGGCGTGTTCAAGACCCACAGCAACGCCCCACGCGTACTGATCGCCAACTCCAACCTGGTACCGCACTGGGCCAACTGGGAACATTTTAACGAACTGGATGCCAAGGGCCTGGCCATGTACGGCCAGATGACCGCCGGCAGCTGGATCTACATCGGCAGCCAGGGCATCGTCCAGGGCACCTACGAAACCTTCGTCGAAGCCGGCCGCCAGCACTACAACGGCAGCCTCAAAGGCAAGTGGGTACTGACCGCGGGCCTGGGCGGCATGGGCGGCGCCCAGCCACTGGCGGCGACCCTGGCCGGCGCCTGCTCGCTGAACATCGAATGCCAGCAGAGCCGCATCGACTTCCGCCTGAGCAGCCGTTATGTCGATGAGCAAGCCAAGGACCTGGACGACGCCCTGGCGCGCATCGCCAAATACACCGCCGAAGGCAAGGCCATCTCCATTGCCCTGCTGGGCAACGCCGCCGAAATCCTGCCTGAACTGATCAAGCGTGGCGTGCGCCCGGACATGGTCACCGACCAGACCAGCGCCCACGACCCGCTCAACGGCTACCTGCCAGCCGGCTGGACCTGGGAGCAATACCGCGACCGTGCGCAGACCGAACCGGCTGCGGTGGTCAAGGCCGCCAAGCAATCGATGGCTGTCCACGTTCAAGCCATGCTCGAGTTCCAGAAGCAGGGCGTGCCGACTTTCGACTACGGTAACAACATCCGTCAAATGGCCAAGGAAGAGGGCGTTGCCAATGCCTTCGACTTCCCGGGCTTCGTACCGGCCTACATTCGTCCGCTGTTCTGCCGTGGTATCGGTCCGTTCCGCTGGGCGGCGCTGTCGGGTAATGCCGAAGACATCTACAAGACCGACGCCAAGGTCAAGGAACTGATCCCGGACGACGACCACCTGCACAACTGGCTGGACATGGCTCGCGAGCGCATCAGCTTCCAGGGCCTGCCGGCGCGTATCTGCTGGGTTGGTCTGGGCCAGCGCGCCAAGCTGGGCCTGGCGTTCAACGAAATGGTCCGCCGCGGCGAGTTGTCGGCGCCGATCGTTATCGGCCGCGACCACCTGGACTCCGGCTCGGTATCCAGCCCCAACCGTGAAACCGAATCGATGCAGGATGGCTCCGACGCCGTCTCCGACTGGCCGCTGCTCAACGCCCTGCTCAACACCGCCAGCGGTGCGACCTGGGTGTCCCTGCACCACGGTGGTGGCGTAGGCATGGGCTTCTCCCAGCACTCGGGCATGGTCATCGTCTGCGACGGTACCGACGAAGCTGCCGAGCGGATCGCCCGGGTACTGACCAACGACCCGGCTACCGGTGTCATGCGTCACGCCGATGCCGGTTATCAGATCGCCATCGACTGCGCCAAGGAACAAGGCTTGAACCTGCCGATGATCACGCGCTGATCTGCGCTAAATGGTTGATACTGATATCTATGCAGGCGCCTACGCCTCACGAGTACGGAGCATTAACGTGACTGAATTGACCCTGAAGCCTGGCACCCTGACCCTGGCTCAGCTGCGTGCGATCTACCAGCAGCCGGTAAAACTCAAGCTGGATTCCAGCGCTGACCAGCAGATCGACGCCAGCGTCGCCTGCGTCGAGCAGATTCTCGCGGAAAACCGCACCGCCTACGGCATCAACACCGGTTTCGGCCTGCTGGCCTCGACCCGTATCGCCAGCCACGACCTGGAAAACCTCCAGCGTTCGCTGGTGCTGTCCCACGCCGCCGGCGTCGGCCAACCGATCGACGACGCCCTGGTGCGTCTGATCATGGTGCTCAAGGTCAACAGCCTGAGCCGTGGTTTCTCCGGCATCCGCCGCAAGGTGATCAACGCCCTGATCGCGCTGATCAACGCCGAAGTCTATCCGCACATCCCGCTCAAGGGTTCGGTCGGCGCGTCCGGCGACCTCGCCCCGCTGGCACACATGTCGCTGGTACTGTTGGGTGAAGGCAAGGCGCGTCACAACGGCCAATGGCTGTCGGCCACCGAAGCCCTGGCGGTTGCTGGCCTTGAGCCGCTGACCCTGGCGGCCAAAGAAGGCCTGGCACTGCTCAATGGCACTCAGGCATCCACCGCCTTTGCCCTGCGCGGCCTGTTCGAAGGTGAAGACCTGTTCGCCGCGGCCATGTCGGTCGGTGGCCTGACCGTCGAAGCCGTGCTCGGTTCGCGTTCGCCGTTCGATGCGCGCATCCACGAAGCCCGTGGCCAGCGCGGCCAGATCGATGCAGCCGCGTGCTACCGCGACCTGCTGGGTGATGGCAGCGAAGTTTCCGCCTCCCACGAGAACTGCGGCAAAGTCCAGGACCCGTACTCGCTGCGTTGCCAGCCACAGGTCATGGGCGCCTGCCTGACCCAGTTCCGCCAGGCCGCCGAAGTGCTGGTGATCGAAGCCAACGCCGTGTCCGACAACCCGCTGGTATTTGCCGCCGAAGGCGACGTGATCTCCGGTGGTAACTTCCACGCGGAGCCGGTGGCCATGGCCGCCGACAACATGGCCCTGGCCATCGCCGAAATCGGTTCGCTGAGCGAGCGCCGCATCTCGCTGATGATGGACAAGCACATGTCCCAGCTGCCGCCGTTCCTGGTTGCCAATGGCGGGGTCAACTCCGGCTTCATGATCGCCCAGGTTACCGCCGCGGCCCTGGCCAGCGAGAACAAGGCCCTGGCGCACCCGCACAGCGTCGACAGCCTGCCAACGTCTGCCAACCAGGAAGACCACGTGTCGATGGCCCCGGCTGCCGGCAAGCGCCTGTGGGAAATGAGCGACAACGTGCGCGGTATCCTTGCCATCGAATGGCTGGCTGCCTGCCAGGGCCTGGACCTGCGCGAAGGCCTGAAGACCTCGCCGAAGCTGGAACAGGCGCGTCAAACCCTGCGCAGCAAGGTTGCCTACTACGACAAAGACCGCTTCTTCGCCCCGGACATCGAGGCGGCCATCGCCCTGCTGGCCGAAGGGCGCCTGACCGGCCTGCTGCCGGCCAAGGTCCTGCCTAGCCTGTAATTGCTCCCGGGGCCCTTCGCGGGGCAAGCCCGCTCCCACTTCGGGGGCGGGCTTGCCCCGGGATTGGCGCGCCCGTTCATTCTCACGACCAGAACAAGAATAAGGACGTGACATGCAAGAAGCTCAAGGACTCAAGCGCGGGCTGACCGCGCGACACATTCGTTTCATGGCGCTGGGCTCGGCGATCGGTACCGGGCTGTTCTACGGCTCCGCCTCGGCCATCCAGATGGCCGGCCCTGCAGTACTGCTGGCCTACCTGATCGGTGGTGCAGCGGTCTTCATGGTCATGCGCGCGCTGGGCGAAATGGCCGTGCACAACCCGGTGTCCGGTTCCTTCGGCCACTACGCCAGTACCTACCTGGGGCCGATGTCGGGGTTTATCCTCGGCTGGACCTATGCCTTTGAAATGATCATCGTCTGCCTCGCCGACGTCACCGCCTTCGGCATCTATATGGGCTTCTGGTTTCCGGAAGTGGCGCGCTGGATCTGGGTGCTGGGCATCGTCTTCCTGATCGGCGGCCTGAACCTGTGCAACGTCAAGGTGTTCGGCGAGATGGAATTCTGGCTGTCGCTGCTCAAGGTCGGCGCCATCGTCGCGATGATCCTCGCCGGTTTCGGCATCATGGCCTTCGGCCTGAGCAATGCCGCTGCCGATAACGCCGTGGGCATCAGCAACCTGTTCGAGCATGGCGGCTTCATGCCCAACGGCATTGGTGGCCTGATCGCCTCGTTTGCCGTGGTGATGTTTGCCTTTGGCGGCATCGAAATCATCGGCATCACCGCCGGTGAAGCCAAAGACCCGCAGCGCGTTATCCCCAAGGCAATCAACGCCGTGCCGATGCGCATCCTGCTGTTCTATGTACTGACCCTGTTCGTATTGATGTGCCTGTACCCATGGCCGCAGATCGGCAGCCAGGGCAGCCCGTTCGTGCAGATCTTCAGTAACCTGGGGATTGGCTCGGCGGCGACCGTGCTGAACATCGTGGTGATTTCCGCCGCGGTCTCGGCGATCAACAGCGACATTTTCGGCGCCGGGCGCATGATGTATGGCCTGGCCCAGCAAGGTCAGGCGCCCAAAGGCTTTGCCAAGATCTCCCGGCATGGCGTGCCATGGATGACCGTGCTGGTCATGGGCGCAGCGTTGCTCGGCGGTGTGGTGCTCAACTACCTGATCCCGGAAAACGTATTCCTGCTGATTGCCTCGATCGCCACCTTCGCGACCGTCTGGGTGTGGCTGATGATCCTGGTAACCCAGGTTGCCATGCGCCGCAGCATGAGCCGTGAAGAAGTTGCCCAGCTGAAATTCCCGGTACCGTTCTGGCCTTATGGCCCGGCGGCGGCGATTGCCTTCATGCTGTTTGTCTTCGGCGTACTTGGGTACTTCCCTGATACTCAAGCCGCGCTGCTGGTCGGCGTGGTCTGGGTACTGTTCCTGGTGGTGGCCTACAAACTCTGGTGCAAGCCGCAGGTGGTTGCCGCCGAGCAGCCGCTGGTGCAGGAACCCTCTCAACTCTGATCAAGGAGACTCTGGATGAAAACCCTCTGGCAGCATTGCCATGTGGCAAGCATGGCGCAAGGTACTTACTCGATCATCGAGGATGCGGCGATCGTCACCAGCGCCGGCCATATCGAATGGATCGGGCCGCGCCAGCAGCTGCCGGCCCTGGTCGCTGACAGAACCGTGGACCTGGGCGGCGCCTGGGTCACTCCGGGGTTGATCGACTGCCACACCCACGCGGTGTTTGGCGGCAACCGCAGCGGCGAGTTCGAGCAGCGCTTGCAAGGCGTCAGCTATGCCGAGATCGCCGCCCAGGGCGGCGGCATCGCCAGTACCGTGCGGGCGACCCGCGCGGCCAGCGAAGACGAGCTGTTCGCCAGTGCCCGCCAGCGCGTGCAGGCGCTGATGCATGATGGCGTCACCACCCTGGAGATCAAGTCCGGCTACGGCCTTGACCTGGCCAGCGAGCGCAAGCTGCTCAAGGTTATCCGCCGCCTTGGCGAGGAACTGCCGCTCACCGTGCGCAGCACCTGCCTGGCAGCCCACGCCTTGCCACCGGAATACAAGGATCGGGCTGACGACTACATCAGCCATATCTGTGACGAAATGCTCCCGGCCCTGGCGGCCGAGGGTTTGGTGGATGCAGTGGATGCCTTCTGCGAGTACCTGGCGTTCTCGCCGGCCCAGGTCGAGCGGGTGTTCATCAAGGCTCGCGAACTGGGCCTGCCGGTCAAGCTGCATGCCGAGCAACTGTCGTCGCTTGCAGGCTCGAGCCTGGCGGCGCGTTACCAGGCGCTGTCGGCCGATCACCTGGAATTCATGACTGAAGACGACGCCATCGCCATGGCGGCGGCCGGGACCGTAGCGGTACTGCTGCCCGGTGCGTTCTACTTTCTGCGCGAAACCCAGTTGCCACCGATGGACGCGCTGCGCAAGCATGGGGTGAAAATTGCCATTGCCAGCGACCTCAACCCCGGCACTTCGCCGGCGCTGTCGCTGCGGCTGATGCTGAACATGGCCTGTACCCTGTTCCGCATGACCCCGGAAGAAGCCCTGGCCGGTGTCACCCTGCATGCGGCAACCGCTTTGGGCCTGGGCGACAGCCATGGTTCGCTGGAAGTGGGCAAGGTTGCCGACTTTGTCGCCTGGCAGATCGAGCGACCGGCTGACCTGGCCTACTGGCTCGGCGGTGACCTGCCCAAGCGGGTGGTGCGCCTGGGCGATGAAATTTCCAATTGAGAGAGGGCGTATGGACAAGGTACTGAAATTTCACCAGGGCACGCTGCCGCTGCTGATCAGCATGCCCCACGCCGGTTTGAAGCTGACCCCAGCGGTGCAGGACGGCCTGGTCGGGCAGGCGCAAAGCTTGCCGGACACCGACTGGCACATTCCGCAGCTATATGAGTTTGCCCAAGGCCTGGGCGTGAGCGTGGTCGCCGCCGAGTACTCGCGTTTCGTCATTGACCTGAACCGCCCGGACGACGACAAGCCGCTGTACGTTGGCGCCACCACCGGCCTGTACCCGGCCACGCTGTTTGAGGGCGAGCCGTTGTTCAAGGACGGCCAGGCGCCGTCGGCACAGGAGCGGGTGGGGTACCTGGAAGCCATCTGGCGGCCCTACCACGACACCATTCGCAGCGAGCTGGCGCGCCTGCGCGAGCAGTTCGGCTATGCCTTGCTGTGGGATGCCCACTCGATTCGTTCACACATCCCGCACCTGTTCGACGGCAAGCTGCCGGACTTCAACCTCGGCACCTTCAATGGCGCCAGTTGTGATCCGCAACTGGCCGAACGGCTGCAAGGTGTTTGTGCAAAATTTGAGCAGTACAGTCATGTGCTCAATGGCCGCTTCAAGGGTGGGCATATCACCCGCCACTATGGCGACCCGGCCAACAACATTCATGCAGTGCAGCTGGAGCTGGCGCAGAGCACCTACATGGAAGAGGTCGAGCCGTTCAAGTACCGCGAGGACCTGGCGGCGCCGACCCAGGTGGTGTTGAAGCAGTTGCTCCAGACCTTGCTGGCGTGGGGCAAGGAGCGCTATTCACGCTGATTGTGCGGCGCCTGCATCGCGGGGCAAGCCCGCTCCCACAGTTCTCGTTGGAGCGGGCTTGCCCCGCGATGAGGCCCCAAAGCCATCACAGGTACATGCTCAAAGCGCAATTCAGGTTTATGATGCCCAACGGCAGAATAATTCCCACACGGAGTGCGTAATGCAGACCTTGTACCCGCAGATCAAACCCTACGCCCGGCACGATCTGGCCGTGGAAGCACCGCATGTGCTGTATGTCGATGAAAGCGGTTCGCCGGAAGGTCTGCCGGTGGTGTTCATCCATGGTGGCCCGGGTGCCGGCTGCGATGCCCAGAGCCGCTGCTACTTCGACCCCAATCTGTACCGCATCATCACCTTCGACCAGCGCGGCTGCGGCCGTTCGACCCCGCATGCCAGCCTGGAAAACAACACCACCTGGCACCTGGTCGAAGACCTGGAGCGCATCCGCAAGCACCTGGGGATCGACAAGTGGGTGCTGTTCGGCGGCTCGTGGGGCTCGACCCTGGCCCTGGCCTACGCCCAGACCCACCCCGAGCGCGTGCATGGGCTGATTTTGCGTGGCATCTTCCTGTGCCGCCCGCAAGAGATCGAGTGGTTCTACCAGGCCGGCGCCAGCCGCCTGTTTCCCGATTACTGGCAGGACTACATCGCGCCGATTCCGGCCGAAGAGCGCGGCGACCTGGTCAAGGCTTTCCACAAGCGCCTCACCGGCAACGACCAGATCGCCCAGATGCACGCAGCCAAGGCCTGGTCGACCTGGGAAGGGCGCACCGCGACCCTGCGGCCCAACCCGCTGGTGGTCGATCGCTTCTCCGAGCCACAGCGCGCGCTGTCGATCGCCCGGATTGAATGCCACTACTTCACCAACAATGCCTTCCTTGAACCGGACCAGTTGATCCGCGACATGCCGAAGATCGCCCACCTGCCGGCGGTGATCGTGCATGGTCGCTACGACGTGATCTGCCCGCTGGACAACGCTTGGGAGCTGCACCAGGCCTGGCCGAACAGTGAGCTTAAGGTGATTCGCGACGCTGGCCACGCGGCCTCGGAGCCCGGCATCACCGACGCCCTGGTGCGCGCCGCCGACCAGATGGCCCGGCGCCTGCTCGACCTGCCCCTGGAAGAAGCATGAAGGGCTTGCTGCAACGCGTGCGTGGCGCGCGGGTGGATGTCGAGGGCAAAACCGTTGGCGCGATCGACCAGGGCCTGCTGGTGCTGGTCGCGGTCGAGCCGGGCGATACCCGCGGCCATGCCGACAAGCTGCTGCACAAGCTGCTCAACTACCGGGTGTTCAGCGACCCACAGGGCAAGATGAACCTGTCGCTCAAGGATATCGGCGGCGGCCTGCTGCTGGTGTCGCAGTTCACCCTGGCCGCCGATACCCAGAGCGGCCTGCGCCCGAGCTTTTCGACGGCTGCGCCGCCAGCGCTAGGGGCCGAGCTTTTCGACTATTTGCTGGCCCAGGCGCAGGCGCAACATGCAACGGTTGCCAGTGGTCAGTTCGGTGCTGACATGCAAGTGCACCTGGTCAATGATGGCCCCGTAACATTTATGTTACAAATCTGATGGCAAAAAACCCCTGTTTGCGGGAAAACAAGGGGTTTTGTAGCATAAATAGTTTGATCAGCCTGATGCGTTGTAACGCAGCCTGCTGGATAATCGCGCGCCATGTGGGCCTGCGTTCGTGGGTTCGTTTCACTCTGACTTGAGACTGTCCGGAACCGTTTGGGGAATCATTGCGCCCTTTCGGAGTCCGAACAGTGCTCGCCAACCTGGCATATGTCGCTGGCCGTTGGTTTTATGATCTGTTTTCGGCGAGGGTTGCTCGTGATTGTAAGTCCCTGTAATGCACCAAGAACTCCTGGCAATCGGCTGCGCACGGCGCTGTTGGCAGGCGCAACGCTGGTAAGCCTGCTCGGCGCAGGCCAGCTCTGGGCGTTCAACCTTGACGATGTCGCGGCCAAGGCGAAGGATCTTGCCGGACAAAAGTACGAAGCGCCGAAAAGCAATCTGCCGGCGGTGTTCCGTGACATGAAGTACGCGGACTACCAGAAAATCCGCTTCCTCAACGAAAAAGCCGAGTGGGCCAAGGACAAGACGCCGTTCAAGCTGTCCTTCTACCACCAGGGCATGCATTTCGACACACCGGTCAAGATCAACGAAATCACCACCAAGGCGGTGAAAGAGATCAAGTACGACCCGACTCGTTTCGATTTCGGCGACCTGCAGTTCGACGCCAAGGCCACCGAGAAGCTGGGGTACGCGGGTTTCCGCGTGCTCTACCCGATCAACAAGGCCGACAAGCAGGATGAAATCATGACCCTGCTGGGCGCCAGCTATTTCCGCGTGGTCGGCAAGGGCCATGTGTATGGCCTGTCGGCCCGTGGCCTGGCGATCGACACCGCGCTGCCGTCGGGTGAAGAGTTCCCGCGCTTCACCGAGTTCTGGGTCGAGCGGCCAAAGCCTGCCGACAAGCAACTGGTGATCTACGCGCTGCTCGATTCGCCGCGTTCCACCGGTGCCTACCGCCTGACCCTGCGTCCGGGCAGCGACACCATTGTCGACGTGCAGTCCAAGGTGTTCCTGCGTGACCACGTCAGCCGCCTGGGCATCGCCCCGCTGACCAGCATGTTCCTGTTCGGCGGCAACCAGCCGTCCAAGGTACTCAACTACCGTCCGGCCCTGCACGACTCCGAAGGCCTGTCGATCCATGCCGGCAATGGCGAGTGGCTGTGGCGCCCGCTGAACAACCCGAAACACCTGGCCGTGAGCAACTTCAGCGTCGAGAACCCGCGTGGTTTCGGCCTGCTGCAACGCCAGCGCGAGTTCAGCCAGTTCGAAGACCTCGACGACAACTACCAGAAGCGTCCAAGCGCCTGGATCGAGCCGGTCGGTGACTGGGGCAAGGGTACCGTCGATCTGGTCGAGATCCCGACTGCCGACGAAACCAACGACAACATCGTGGCCTTCTGGAGCCCGGAGAAACTGCCGGAGCCAGGCACCCCGTTCGAATACGCCTACCGCCTGCACTGGACCATCGACGAGTCCAACCTGCATTCGCCGAACCTGGGCTGGGTTAAGCAGACCCTGCGCTCGACCGGTGACGTCAAGCAGTCCAACCTGATCCGTCAGCCCGATGGCAGCGTGGCCTTCCTGGTCGACTTCGAAGGCCCGGTATTGGCTAAACTGCCGGAAGACACCGCCGTGCGCAGCCAGGTCAGCGTTGGCGACAATGCCGAAGTGGTCGAGAACAACCTGCGCTACAACCCGGACATCAAGGGCTGGCGCCTGACCCTGCGGTTGAAGATCAAGGATCCGGGCAAGTCCGTGGAAATGCGCGCCGCCCTGCTGCGTGACGTTCCGGTCGAGCCGGCCAAGCCTGCCAAACCAAGCAAGCAGGACAAAGCCGCGGCCAAACACGCCAAGGCCGACAAGCCTGCCGAGCAACCTGCCGCCGACGCGGCCTCCACCACCGGGGCACCGGCCACCACCGAACAGGTGCTGACCGAGACCTGGAGCTATCAGTTGCCTGCCGATGAGTAATGCCCATACCCGGCCAGAATCGCTCAGCGAATACCTGGCCCACCTGCCCCTGAGCGACGAGCAGCGCGCGGAACTCGCCCGTTGCTCCTCGTTCAGCGAGCTGCATCAACGCCTGTCTGCCCAGCCGGGCGCCGACGCTGCCGAGGCCGTCCAGGCCTCGGTGGGCGAGCGCCTGCACGTGACCTGCGCCGAAGAGCTGCAAGACGCCGAGATGCTCGCGGTGGACGGCAGCGGCCGGGTGTGCCTGAAGGCCACGCCGCCGATCCGGCGCACCCGGGTAATCCCCGAGCCGTGGCGGACCAATATCCTGATCCGCGCCTGGCGCCGCCTGACCGGCCGCACCAACGCCCCGGCCCCGGAAAAACGCGAGCTGCCCAAGGCACGCTGGCGCTGGGTCGGTTCGATGCGCCGCTACATCCTGCTGGCGCTGATGCTCGGCCAGACCATCGTCGCCGGTTGGTACATGAAGGGCATCCTGCCGTACCAGGGCTGGTCGTTCGTCGACCTCGACGAGGTCATGCACCAGCCGCTGCTGCAAACCGCCACGCAAGTCTGGCCGTATGCCCTGCAGACCAGCATCCTGATTCTCTTCGGGATCCTCTTCTGCTGGGTCTCGGCGGGTTTCTGGACCGCGCTGATGGGCTTCCTCGAGCTGCTCACCGGGCGGGATAAATACCGCATCTCCGGCAGCAGTGCCGGCAATGAGCCGATCGAGGCCGGTGCCCGCACCGCGATCGTCATGCCGATCTGCAACGAAGACGTGCCGCGGGTGTTCGCCGGCCTGCGGGCGACCTTCGAGTCGGTGGCCGCCACCGGTGACCTCGACCGTTTCGACTTCTTCGTGCTCAGCGACACCAACGACACCGACATCGCCGTGGCCGAGCAACAGGCCTGGCTGGAAGTCTGCCGCGAGTCCAAAGGTTTCGGGCGGATCTTCTACCGTCGCCGGCGTCGCCGGGTCAAACGCAAGAGCGGCAACCTCGACGACTTCTGCCGGCGCTGGGGCGGCGACTACCGCTACATGGTCGTGCTCGATGCCGACAGCGTAATGAGCGGCGAATGCCTGACCAGCCTGGTGCGCCTGATGGAGGCCAACCCGGACGCCGGGATCATCCAGACCGCGCCGAAAGCCTCGGGCATGGACACCCTGTATGCGCGCATGCAGCAGTTCGCCACCCGCGTCTACGGCCCGCTGTTCACCGCCGGCCTGCACTTCTGGCAGCTCGGCGAGTCGCACTATTGGGGCCACAACGCGATCATCCGCATGAAGCCCTTCATCGAGCACTGCGCCCTGGCGCCATTGCCGGGCAAGGGCGCCTTTGCCGGTGCGATCCTCTCCCACGACTTCGTTGAAGCGGCGCTGATGCGTCGTGCCGGCTGGGGCGTGTGGATTGCCTACGACCTGCCGGGCAGCTACGAAGAACTGCCGCCGAACCTGCTCGACGAGCTCAAGCGCGACCGGCGCTGGTGCCACGGCAACCTGATGAACTTCCGCCTGTTCCTGGTAAAAGGCATGCACCCGGTGCACCGTGCGGTGTTCCTCACCGGGGTGATGTCGTACCTGTCGGCGCCGTTGTGGTTCTTCTTCCTGGTGTTGTCGACCGCGTTGCTGGCGACCAACACCCTGATGGAGCCGCAGTACTTCCTCGAACCGCGCCAGCTCTACCCGTTGTGGCCGCAGTGGCACCCGGAGAAAGCCATCGCGCTGTTCTCCACCACCATCGTGCTGCTGTTCCTGCCCAAGCTGCTCAGCGTCATCCTGATCTGGGCCAAGGGCGCGAAAGAGTTCGGCGGGCGCTTCAAGGTCACCGTGTCGATGCTGCTGGAGATGCTCTTCTCCATGCTCCTGGCGCCGGTGCGGATGATTTTCCACACCCGCTTCGTGCTCGCCGCGTTCCTCGGCTGGGCCGCGACCTGGAACTCGCCGCAGCGTGACGACGACTCCACTCCTTGGAGCGAAGCGGTACGCCGCCATGGTCCGCAAACCCTGCTGGGCGTGGCCTGGGCACTGCTGGTGGCCTGGCTCAACCCGAGCTTTTTGTGGTGGCTGGTGCCGATCGTCGGTTCGCTGATGCTGTCGATCCCGGTCTCGGTGATCTCCAGCCGCGTGCACCTGGGCCTGCGTGCCAAGGACGAAAGCCTGTTCCTGATCCCTGAGGAATACGCCACGCCGCAGGAGCTGCTGGCCACCGACCAGTACACCCACGAGAACCGCTGGCATGCCATGCACGACGGTTTCGTACGTGCCGTGGTCGATCCGCAGCAGAACGCCCTGGCTTGTGCCCTGGCGACCGCTCGCCACGGTGTCGCGGCGCCGATCGAGGCACTGCGTGCCGAGCGTATCGCCAAGGCCCTGGAGGTCGGCCCGAGCGGCCTGGACGGCAACACCCGCCTGGCCCTGCTCAGCGACCCGGTCGCCCTGGCGCGCCTGCACACGGCGGTCTGGGATGGGCAGAACGAGGCCTGGCTGAGCGTCTGGCGCCAGTCGATCGCCAACGATCCGCACTCGCCGCTGCTGCCGCTGCATCCAGAGCCTGCGGCGCAGCCTTCGATGGCCAGCGCCTGATCGTCTGACAGGCTCAAGCAATCGCCGGCAACGCCGGCTCTCACAGGGTTGTATGCACAACTGACCTTGGGGGAGCCGGTGTTGCCGGCGATGCTTTTTCTGGTATCAATGCGTAACAAAGTCATCTTCGGCTATATGTACCGTGCCGTTCATGCGTTAGCATCCCACCCCGAATATCTCGCACCCGTCGCTGTAGGACGGTTCGCGCCAAAAATAAAATTCGAGCTTTCCTGCTAGGGGATCTGGTGATGATTAAGAAGTATCTGTCGATGCTGCTGGTCGGCGTCACGGCGCTGGTTGCGGTAAGTGCCGCGCAGGCGGCTGGTGCCATCGATGACGCGGTCAAGCGCGGCACCCTGCGTGTCGGCATGGACCCTACCTACATGCCGTTCCAGATGACCAACAAGCGCGGCGAGATCATCGGCTTCGAGGTCGATATCCTCAAGGCCATGGCCAAGTCCATGGGCGTCAAGCTGGAGATGGTCTCCACCGCCTATGACGGCATCATCCCGGCGCTGATGACCGACAAGTTCGACATGATCGGCAGCGGCATGACCCTGACCCAGGAACGCAACCTCAAGCTGAACTTCAGCGAACCCTTCATCGTGGTCGGCCAGACCCTGCTGATCCGCAAGGAACTGGCAGACGAGATCAAGTCCTACAAAGACCTGAACAACGACAAGTACCGCCTGACCTCCAAGCTCGGTACCACCGGCGAAATGGTCGCCAAGAAGCTGATCGGCAAAGCCAAGTACCACGGCTACGACAACGAGCAGGAAGCGGTGATGGACGTGGTCAACGGCAAGGCCGACGCCTTCGTCTATGACGCGCCGTACAACGTCGTGGCGGTGAACAAGGCCGGCGCTGGCAAGCTGCTGTTCCTCGACAAGCCGTTCACCTTCGAACCGCTGGCCTTCGGCCTGAAGAAGGGCGACTACGACAGCCTCAACTTCATCAACAACTTCCTGCACCAGATCAAGCACGACGGTACCTACGATCGAATCCACGACAAGTGGTTCAAGGACACCGCCTGGCTCAAGGACATGGAATAAGGCCAAGGCCCCACGCCTGGCTTGAAACCCGACGCGCAGGCTGGTCCTGCGCGTTCGCTTTTACGGAAGTACCCTCGTGATCAAACACAACAAAGCCCAGTGGCCCTGGCACGGGCTGACCGCGCTGGTCCTGATCGGCCTGGCGATCAGCCTGTATTACGCGACCTCGCTGATGTCCTACGAGTGGCGCTGGAACCGGGTGCCGCAATATTTCGCCTACCAGGCCGAAGTCGCCCAGCGCGTGAGTGAAAACGGCACCATCGAAGCCATCGTCAGCAAGGGCGACATGGCCAGCGTCACCGTACGTGACGAGAGCGGTGGCGAGCAGGTCTTCGAGGTCGAGCAGGCCAGCGTACAGCTGTCGCGCGGCGACGATGTGGCCGAAGGCGACCTGATCGGCGTTACCCACCACTGGGCCGCGGGCCCGCTGGCCTGGGGCCTGTGGACCACGGTGTGGATCTCGGTCGCCTCCGGTGTGCTGGGGCTGTTGATCGGCTTGTTTGCCGGGCTCTGCCGGCTGTCGAACAACCCGACATTGCGCGACCTGTCGACGGTCTATGTCGAGCTGGTGCGCGGCACGCCGCTGCTGGTGCAGATCTTCATCTTCTACTTCTTCATCGGCACCGTGCTCAACCTGTCCCGGGAGTTTGCCGGGGTGGCGGCGCTGGCGCTGTTTACCGGCGCCTACGTCGCCGAGATCGTCCGTGCCGGGGTGCAGTCGATTGCCAGGGGCCAGGGTGAAGCGGCCCGTTCGCTGGGCCTGAGCGCTGGCCAGTCGATGCGTCATGTGGTGCTGCCGCAAGCCTTCAAGCGCGTGCTGCCGCCGCTGGCCGGGCAGTTCATCAGCCTGGTCAAGGACACCTCGCTGGTCTCGGTGATCGCCATCACCGAACTGACCAAAAGCGGTCGCGAGGCGATCACCACTTCGTTCTCGACCTTCGAGATCTGGTTCTGCGTCGCCGGCCTGTACCTGTTGATCAACCTGCCGCTGTCGCACATGGCCAGCCGGCTTGAGCGGAGGCTTGCGCAAAGTGATTGAAGTCCGTGACCTGGTAAAAGTCTTCGACACCCGTGGGCAGGTGGTGCGCGCGGTCGATCACGTCAGCACCGACGTCGCCAAGGGCGAAGTGCTGGTAGTGCTCGGCCCTTCGGGTTCGGGCAAGTCGACCTTCCTGCGCTGCCTGAACGGCCTGGAGTCGTTCGATGAAGGCACTGTGGCCATCGACGGCCTGCAGTTGGCCGACCCGAAGACCGACGTCAACGCCTACCGCCGCGAAGTCGGCATGGTGTTCCAGCATTTCAACCTGTTCCCGCACATGACCGTGCTGGAGAACCTGTGCCTGGCGCAAAAAGTCGTGCGCAAGCGCGGCAAGGCCGAGCGCGAAGCCAAGGCCCGTGCGCTGCTGGAGAAGGTTGGTATCGCCCAGAAGGCCAACGAGTACCCATCACGCTTGTCCGGTGGCCAGCAACAGCGGGTGGCGATCGCCCGCGCCCTGGCCATGGACCCCAAGGTGATGCTGTTCGATGAGCCGACCTCGGCGCTCGACCCGGAAATGGTCGGCGAAGTGCTCGATGTGATGAAGACCCTGGCCCTGGAAGGCATGACCATGGTCTGCGTCACCCACGAAATGGGCTTCGCCCGGGAAGTGGCGGATCGGGTGCTGTTCTTCGATCACGGCAAGCTGCTGGAAGATTCGCCGCCGGAGGCGTTCTTCACTTCACCCAAGGACCTGCGCGCCCAGGCGTTTTTGCGCCAGGTGCTCTAGGGCCTCATCGCGGGGCAAGCCCGCTCCCACTTATGTGGGAGCGGGCTTGACCCGCGATGCTTTCTACAGCTGGAACTTGCCGACCAGCGTCTGCAGATGCGTCCCCAACCGCGCCAGCTCGACGCTCGACGCCGCGGTCTCTTCACTGGCGGCCGAGGTCTGGTCCGACACGTCGCGCACATTCATCACGCTCCGGTTGATCTCTTCGGCCACCGCGCTCTGCTGCTCGGCAGCAGCGGCGATCTGCTGGTTCATCGCCTGGATCGACGACACGGTGCGGGTGATGGTTTCCAGCGAGGTGCCGGCGCGGCGGGTCAGCTCGACGCTGCTGTCGGTCAGGCCGCGGCTGGCGTCCATGACCGTGGCAACCTGCTGGGTGCCGTTTTGCAGGCCGGCGATCAGCTGTTCGATCTCTTCGGTGGACTGCTGGGTGCGCTGGGCCAGGCTGCGCACTTCATCGGCGACCACGGCAAAGCCACGCCCGGCTTCACCGGCGCGGGCAGCTTCGATGGCGGCGTTGAGGGCCAGCAGGTTGGTCTGCTGGGCCACCGACTTGATCACATCGAGCACACTGCCGATCTTGTCGCTTTCGGCCTTGAGCTGGCCCATGGCTTCGCTGGAGTGGTTGACCTCGCTGGCCAGGCGCTCGATCTGGGCGATGGCTTCGCCGACCACCCGATCGCCTTCGCGGGCCTGCTGGTCGGCCATCACCGCCGCCTCGGAGGCTTCCTCGGCGTTGCGCGCGACTTCCTGCACAGTGGCGGCCATTTCGTTCATGGCGGTGGCGACCTGGTCGGTCTCGACCTTTTGATTGTTGACCCCGGCGCTGGTCTGCTCGGTGACTGCCGACAGCTCTTCGGCGGCGCTGGCAATCTGGGTGACGCCGTCGCCGATGCCACCGATCAGTTCGCGCAGGCTCACAGTCATGCGCTGCATGCTGCGCTGTAATTGGCCCAGCTCGTCACGGCGATCGACCTTGAGGTCGTGGCGCAGGTCGCCACTGGCGACGCGGTCGGCGGCGTTGAGGGTCTGGCGCAGGGGGATCACGATCTGCCGGGTAATCGCCCAGGCGGCCAGCAGGCCGAACAACAGGGCCAGCACGGTGGCCAGGGCTAGCATCGACTTGGCATGCTGCGACTCTGCATCGCGCAGGCCGGTGAGGGTGGTGGTCAGTTGCTGGCTTTGCTCGATCAGGCTCTGGCCGAGCACGATCATGTGCTGCGCGGCCTGCTCGGAGGCGCTTTGCGCATTGCCGAACTCGACCACCGCGCCACGGTAGTTGCCCAGGGCGCGGGCGGCCTGGTTGAAGTTGCTGGTGTAACTGGCCGGCAGCACTTCGGCCAGGGTCTTGAGCTGCGAGGTGGCCTGGTCGATGGCTTCAAGCGCCGTTTGCTGGAACTCGGGCTTGCCGCTGTAGGTATAGCCACGCACCTGGAAGCGCGCCTGTTGCAGCAGTTTGCTGGCGCCGACCACGCTGTTGAACAGGTTCAGATCGCTGCCGCCGAGCAGTTGTTGCTCGACCTGGGCAATCAACGCCGCGGCCTCGTCGGCGCTGCTGCCGAGCACGGCGCGAGCGGCTTCGCGCTGCTGGGCGGCTTTGTCGGCACTGGTCAGGGCCTGGTGGTACTGGCGCACGGCGTCGTGCTGCTGCTCGATCCGGCGGCGGTTCTCGGGCAGGACAATACGTTGGTCGACCGCTTGCAGCTGGCGTTCAAGCGCCGCCAGGGCGTTGCTCAGGCCCTGCGCTGCAGCCTCGTCGCCCTTGAGCTGGAAGCCCTGGCGGGCAATGCGCAGCTCCAGGGTGGCCTGGTGCACCTGGGAGATGCCGCCCAGGGTGTCGCCACGCTCGGTAATGCCGTTCAGGCCCTGCCAGCCGGTCAGGGTAATGGCCAGGGTCAGCAACAGGACCAGGCCGAAGCCGATGCCGAGTTTGAGATTGACGCTCACGTTACCCAGGTGCTGGGCTAACCAACGGTACATGGTGGGACTCCATTGCGATCGGCAGAGGCGATTATTGTTCTGGTGCCAATGCATCGGCCTGGAGCGGCAAAACTGAAGTCAGAACAAGCGTGCCAATAGCGCGGTGACCGCGGTCTCGACGCGCAGGATGCGTTCGCCAAGCTGTACCGGGGCAAGGCCGGCTTTGCCCAGCAGGTCGATCTCGTAGGGAATCCAGCCACCTTCCGGGCCGATGGCCAGGGTAACGGGCTCGTTCAACCCGCGTGGGCACGGCGGGTACTGGCCAGGATGGCCAACCAGGCCGAGGGTGCCGGCGCTGATGGCTGGCAGGCGGTCTTCGACAAACGGCTTGAAACGCTTTTCGATGATGACTTCGGGCAGCACCGTGTCGCGGGTCTGCTCAAGGCCGAGGATCAGCTGTTCGCGGATCGCCTCGGATTCGAGGAACGGTGTTTGCCAGAAGCTCTTTTCGACCCGGTAGCTGTTGACCAGGATGACCTTCGGCACGCCCATGGTGGCAACGGTCTGGAACACCCGGCGGAGCATCTTCGGCCGTGGCAGCGCCAGCACCAGGGTCAGCGGCAGTTTGGCCGGAGGCGGCTGGTCGAAACTGACCTTGAGTTCTGCTTCATGGCCTTCCAGGCGCAGGACTTCGGCCTGGCCCATCAGCCCGCCGATACGCCCGACCCGCAGGCTGTCGCCCACTGCCACGCGGTGGATTTCCTGCATGTGGGTGAAGCGCCGGTCAGCCAGCACCACACGGTCGGCCGCGATGAAATCGGCTTCTTCGAGTAACAGCAGGTTCACGGCTGGGTCGCTGGCGGTTGGTCGTTATGGTCGTCGGCAGCATCTTGCGGGTGCTCGCTGCGTTTGCGGATCAGCCCGCCAAACAGCACGCCGATCTCGAACAGCAGCCACATCGGCACCGCCAGCAGGGTCTGCGAGAAGATGTCCGGCGGGGTGAGGATCATGCCGACCACGAAGCAGCCGATGATCACGTACGGGCGGATCTTTCTCAGGTACTTCACGTCGACCACGCCGATCCACACCAGCAGCACTACGGCCACCGGGATCTCGAAGGCCACGCCGAAGGCGAAGAACAGGGTCATGACGAAATCCAGGTAGCTGGAAATGTCCGTCATCATCGACACCCCTTCCGGGGTGGCGCTGGCGAAGAAGCCGAAGATCAGCGGGAACACCAGGAAATAGGCGAAGGCCATGCCGGCGTAGAACAGGATGATGCTCGACACCAGCAACGGAATGGCGATGCGCTTTTCATGGCGGTACAGGCCCGGCGCGATGAAGCCCCAGATCTGCTGCAGGATCAGCGGAATGGCCAGGAACAGCGAAACGATCATGGTCAGCTTGAACGGCGTCAGGAACGGCGAGGCGACGTCGGTGGCGATCATCGTCGCGTTGGCCGGCAAGTGCGCGCGCAATGGCGCCGAGACCAGGGTGTAGATCTGCTGCGCGAAGGAAAACAGCCCGGCGAAGATCAGGAAGATGGCCGCGACGCAGCGCAGCAGGCGTGTACGCAACTCGGTGAGGTGCGAAACCAGCGGCATCGGCTGGTCGTTTTCCGGAATATCGCTCATGGGGCTCGCGGTGGCTGTGTCGGTTCGGTGGGCGCGCTGGTGGCTGGCGGCGCGGGTTCGCTGCTGACCGGGGCGGGCGCCGGGGCGCTTTCGCTGGTGGCTGCCGGGGTTGCCGGCGGCTCGGGCGTGACGCTGTTGGGGTTGAGGATCTTGCGCGCTTCCTGCTCCATGGAGAGGATGTGCTCGTTGTGCAACTGACGACGGATGTCATCGGCGCCGATTTCGCGCTCGACCTCCTGCTTGATCGCATTGAAGCTGCGCTTGAGCCGGCCGATCCACAGCCCGGCGGTGCGCGCGGCACCCGGCAGGCGCTCGGGGCCGAGCACCAGCAGGGCCACCAGGCCCACGAGCAACAGTTCGCTGAAGCTGATCCCGAACATTGATCAATCTTTCCTGATCGGCTCTTCGACCTTGTGGGCCTGGCCGTCGATGGTCTGCGGCTGGTTCAGCGGCGAAGCGGCCTGGGGCTGGACCGGTTGCACTGGCGGTGGCGTCTGCTCGGCCGGCTTGGACTCTTCTTCGTTCATGGCTTTCTTGAAGCCCTTGATCGACTCGCCCAGGTCGCTGCCGAAGTTCTTCAGCTTCTTGGTACCGAACACCAGTACCACCACGACCAGCAGGACGATCCAGTGTTTCCAGTCAAAAATACCCATGGTGCAATCCCTCGAAATAATTCAGTTAGGCCGACGGCTGACGCGCTGCTTTCTCGGCGTGCCCGGACAGGCCGAAGCGGCGGTCCAGTTCGTCCAGCACCGCCTGCGGGTGCTGGCCCAGTTGAGCGAGCATGACCAGACTATGGAACCACAGATCGGCGGTCTCGTAGATGACATCGCTGCAGTCGCCACTGTGGGCGGCGTCCTTGGCGGCGATGATGGTCTCGACCGACTCTTCGCCGAGCTTTTCCAGAATCTTGTTCAGGCCCTTGTGATACAGGCTGGCCACGTACGAGCTGTCGGGCTCGGCGCCTTTGCGCGCTTCCAGTACTTCGGCCAGGCGGGTCAGGGTGTCGCTCATGTCAGTGTCCTGCGCTGTAGATGGCATTCGGGTCCTTGAGGACGGGGTCGACGGTCTTCCACTCACCGTGCTCGAAGACCCGGTAGAAGCAGCTTTCGCGGCCGGTATGGCAGGCGATATGACCCAGTTGTTCCACAATCAGGATGATCACGTCGGCGTCGCAGTCCAGGCGCATTTCGTGCAGTTTTTGCACGTGGCCGGACTCTTCGCCCTTGCGCCACAGTTTGCCACGCGAACGTGACCAGTAGATGGCCCGCTGCTCAGCGGCGGTCAGCGCCAGCGATTCGCGGTTCATCCAGGCCATCATCAGCACGCGCCCGGTCTTGTGGTCCTGGGCGATAGCCGGTACCAGGCCATCGCTGTTCCAGTTGATCTCGTCCAGCCAGTCTTTCATCTTCGACTCCAAAACCGGGTTCGATCCTTCGCCGAACCCTTGCGCTAGTGTGCCAGCCAGCGGCCCGGCTGGCTATCGACGCACGATCAGGTAGAGGCCGGCGGCCAGCATCAGCCAGGCCGGCCAGGCAGCAGGGGCGCTGAGGCTCACCGCGCCGGCTGCCAGAGTGGCGCCGCCGCCAAGCAGGCCGGCACCGAGCAGGCGCAGGGCCCAGTGATCGCTCTTGTGCTGCCAGGGTGCTGGCGGGTCGGCCAGGTGCGGCTGCGACATGCGCTCGAGCAGGTCGCGGGTCATGCCGGCCAGGTGCGGGATCTGCTCGACCTGGCCATGCAGGTTCTGCAGCAGGGTCTTGGGGCTGACGCGCTCGCGCATCCAACGTTCGAGGAACGGCTGGGCGGTGCTCCACAGGTCGAGGTCCGGGTACAGCTGGCGGCCCAGGCCTTCGATGTTGAGCAGGGTTTTCTGCAGCAGCACCAGCTGCGGCTGGACTTCCATGTTGAAGCGCCGCGCGGTCTGGAACAGACGCATCAGCACCTGGCCGAAGGAAATATCCTTTAACGGTTTTTCGAAGATCGGCTCGCACACGGTGCGGATCGCCGCTTCGAATTCGTTGAGCTTGGTCTGCGCCGGTACCCAGCCCGAATCGATGTGCAGCTGCGCCACACGGCGGTAGTCGCGCTTGAAGAAGGCAAACAGGTTGCGTGCCAGGTAGTCCTGGTCCTCGGGGGTCAGGCTGCCGACGATGCCGCAGTCGATGGCAATGTACTGCGGGCTCCACGGCTTGACCGTGCTGACGAAGATGTTGCCAGGGTGCATGTCGGCGTGGAAGAAGCTGTCACGAAACACCTGGGTGAAGAAGATCTCCACGCCGCGCTCGGCGAGCATCTTCATGTCGGTGCGCTGGTCGGCCAGGGTCGCAAGGTCAGTGACCTGAATACCGTAGATGCGCTCCATCACCAGCACTTTCGGCCGGCACCAGTCCCAGTAGACCTGGGGCACGTACATCATCTCCGAGCCTTCGAAGTTGCGCTTGAGCTGGCTGGCGTTGGCCGCCTCGCGCAACAGGTCGAGTTCGTCGTAGATGGTCTTTTCGTAGTCGTTGACCACTTCCACCGGGTGCAGCAGGCGCGCATCGGCCGAAACCCGTTCGGCACCGCGGGCGATCAGGAACAACCAGGCGAGGTCCTGGGCAATGATCGGCTTGAGGCCCGGGCGCACGACCTTGACCACCACCTCTTCACCGCTCTTGAGCTTGGCCGCGTGGACCTGGGCTACCGACGCCGAAGCCAGCGGCTCGACGTCGAAGCGGCTGAACACTTCGCTGATTTTCGCACCGAGCTGTTCTTCGATCAGGGCGATGGCTTTTTGCGGATCGAACGGCGGAACCCGGTCTTGCAGCAGCATCAGCTCGTCGGCGATGTCTTCGGGCAGCAGGTCGCGGCGGGTCGAGAGCAACTGGCCGAACTTGATGAAGATCGGTCCCAGGTCCTGCAACGCCAGGCGCAGGCGCGCGCCACGGCTAAGCTGCAGCTCCTTGCGCGGTAGCCAGCGCCAGGGCATGGCATAGCGCAGGCCCATCAGCCACCAGGGCAGGGGCAGGGCGAACAGCAGGTCATCGAGACGGTAACGGATCACGACGCGCTGGATGCGCAACAGACGGCGGACGGCAAGCAGCTTCATGCGTTATCGCTGGTATCAAGGGATCGGGCAAGGCGCTCGATGCGCGCCTCAAGGCGTTCAATATCGACTTTGAGCGTGTCGAGTTCGCCGAAACGGGCTTCGGCTTCGCGCTGGCCGACCAGGGTCCGGGCCTCTTCGGCGAGGTACTCGGAAAGGTTCTGGTTGAGCGCCGCCAGGCCCTGGCGGGTCCAGTTGGCGCGGCTGCGCAAGTGGCCGCTGAGCAGTTGCGTGGCGACCGGGCCGAGCCAGCGCGAGACTTCGTACTCCCAGTCGAGCTCCAGGTCCTGCAGTACCGCCACCAGGTCGAGCAGCACCGCACTGTCGCCTTCAAGCTCGACCTGCGGGCTGTGCAACACGGCGCTCTTGTCCTGGCTCAGGGCCAGGCGCAGCAGGCTGCTGGCCGGCGCGCGCAAGGTGCAGTCGGCCTCATTGGCCCAGTGCGTGGCAAGCATCAGGCCTTCGTCACTGGGCAGGATGAACAGCTGCAGGGCCGGCTGGCGGCAGTCGATGGCAATCACCTTGCCGTCGAGCGGGCGCAGGCGCGGCAGCGCTGTGCTGTCCAGGCGCAAAACACGGTTGAGGCCGTGTTCGACGCTGGCGAGCAGGCCGGCCAGGAGCATCAGGGCTTGATTCCGCGGTGCAGGGCGACGATGCCGCTGGTCATGTTGTGGTAGGTGACGCGGTCGAAACCGGCCTCGACCATCATCGCCTTGAGGGTTTCCTGGTCAGGGTGCATGCGGATCGATTCGGCCAGGTAGCGATAGCTTTCCGAGTCGTTGGTGATCAGCTTGCCGGCCAGCGGCATGAAGGCGAACGAATAGGCATCGTAGACCTTGGACATCAGCTTGTTGGTCGGCTTGGAAAATTCCAGCACCAGCAGGCGGCCGCCGGGCTTGAGCACCCGCAGCATGGAGCGGATGGCGTCTTCCTTGTGGGTGACGTTGCGCAGGCCGAAGGCGATGGTCACGCAGTCGAAATGGTTGTCCGGGAACGGCAGCTTTTCGGCGTCGGCCTGGACGAACTCGATGTTGCCGGCCACGCCGCGGTCGAGCAGGCGGTCGCGGCCAACCTTGAGCATCGACTCGTTGATGTCGGCCAGTACCACTTGGCCGGTGGGGCCGACCAGTTGCGAGAACTTGGCCGCCAGGTCGCCGGTGCCGCCCGCGATGTCGAGCACCCGGTTACCCGGACGCACGCCCGACAGCTCGATGGTGAAGCGCTTCCACAGGCGGTGCATGCCGCCGGAGAGCACATCGTTCATCAGGTCGTACTTGGCCGCCACCGAGTGGAACACCTCGGCGACTTTCTCGGCCTTCTGGCTTTCCGGCACGTCTTTGTAGCCGAAGTGGGTGGTGGGTTCGGCGTGGTCGCCTTTGCGCTGATCGTTCATATCGCTTCACCGGAAAAAATTACTGGCCATTCTAGGGCGTACGGTCGGATTTGTCTTGGCGGGGTGTGTCGCAGGTGGGGCGCGGGCATAATATAAGTATGCCTTCGAACCCAGGATTGAATGAATGACCCAGATCAGCGTTGAACGCAAACACAGCCTGGGCCGCGACGCGGCCCGGCAAAAGGCCGAGGCACTGGTCGACAAGCTGGCCCGCGAATACGACCTCAAGGCCAGCTGGAATGGCGACCGCGTCGAGGTCAAGCGCAGTGGCGCCAACGGCAGCGTGCAGATTGGCGAGGACAGCATCAAGGTCGAGCTGAAGCTGGGCATGATGCTGTCGATGATGAGCGGTACCATCAAAAGCGAGATCGAGCGGGCGCTGGATAAGGCGCTCGCCTAGCGGCTCAAGGGGGGAGCTGCAAGCTTTAAGCTGCAAGTGGTTCGCGGTGAGTGGGAGGGGCACGACAGTTTCAAGATCACCGCTGCCTTTCTTGCCGCTTGAAGCTTGAAGCTTGAAGCTTGTCGCTGCCCCCTTTATTAGTGTGCCAATTCTAATTTTTCCCCCTACCTTGTGCTCAAGCCCAACTTCCCTGGGCAGTTCCTCCATTTCCGTTCAGAGCGTGAGGTGCAGAGCATGGCCAAAGTTATCCTGAAGAAAAAAGACGACGCCCAGCGCACGTTGGGTGAAGTGCGCAGCTACGCGCGCAAGATCTGGCTGGCAGGTCTCGGGGCTTACACCCGGGTCGGCCAGGAAGGTGCCGACTACCTGAAAGAGCTGGTCAAGGCCGGTGAATCGGTAGAAAAACGTGGCAAGAAAAAGCTCGATGCCAAGGTCGATGCCGCCAACTCCGAGATCGATTCGGTGAAGGGCGAACTGAGCAGCGTGAAGGGCAAGGTCGAGGTTCAACTCGACAAAATCGAAAAGGCTTTCGACACACGGGTCGCGAGCGCCTTGAATCGCATCGGCATTCCGTCTAAACATGACGTGGAGACACTCTCTGTCAAGCTCGATGAGCTCACGGCATTGCTTGAACGTGTCGCACGTAAACAATAAGGAGAGCGGGATGGCTGGCAAGAAGAATACTGAAAAAGAAGGCAGCTCCTGGGTCGGGGGGATCGAGAAGTATTCCCGCAAGATCTGGCTGGCTGGTTTGGGTATCTACTCCAAGATCGATCAGGATGGCAGCAAGGTGTTTGACAACCTGGTCAAGGAGGGTGAGAAAGCTGAAAAACTCGCCAAGGGCTCTGTCGACTCCGCCAAGGCAACCGCCAAGTCGGCGACCTCGCGCATCAGCGACGTCAAGGACCGCGCCCTGGGCAAGTGGGACGAGCTCGAAGGTGCTTTCGACAAGCGCCTGAACAGTGCGATCTCGCGTCTTGGCGTACCGAGCCGCAGTGAGGTCAAGGCGCTGCATTCGAAGGTCGATACGCTGACCAAGCAGATCGAGAAGCTGACCGGTGCATCGGTTACGCCTATCTCGAAGAAACCGGCAGCGAGCAAGACCGCAGCCAAGCCATTGGCCAAGGCTGCAGCGAAACCTGCGGCCAAGCCTGCAGCCAAGCCAGCAGCGAAAACTGCGGCGGCAAAACCTGCAGCCAAGCCAGCGGCGAAAACCGCAGCGGCTAAACCTGCGGCCAAGCCAGCAGCCAAGCCGGTAGCAGCCAAGCCTGCAGCCAAACCGGCTGCGGCGAAGAAGCCGGCAGTGAAAAAGCCAGCGGCCAAGCCAGCAGCGAAACCTGCAGCGGCGAAGCCGGCGGCCCCTGCGGCCAGCGCTGCACCGTCGCCAAGCCCGGCGCCAGCAGCCGGTGCTGCAGCGGTCGCACCGGTGTCGTCGCCATCGGCAAGCCCGACCAGCCAGGCCTGATTTCAGGCGGCTGTCAGTCTACGCCCGGCCTTGTGCCGGGCGTTTTCATTATGGGTGTTGTACCGGGTTTGTGGGAGCCGGCCTTGCCGGCGAACAGGCTGCGAAGCAGTCCTAGGGTCAGCCATCCAGATACCTCAAGGCCAGCTGCTCTGCCGCATACCGCGACCCCGCCTCCAGGTGCGGCGCCACCAGCATCATCACCTGGTAGACCACCACTCCGACTTCACCTTCGCGAGCCAGCACCCGTTGGTAATCGAGCGAGAACAGCAGGGTCAGGGTGATCTGTTCCACCAGTTGCCCCAGCGCCCGCGTATCGCTGAGCACCTGGCCCTGGGCCTTGAGGCTGGCCAGCAGCGCCGCCAGGGTACGCTTGAGGGCGTTGAGCAGGTTGCGCATGCCGCGGGCCAGCTTGGGCAGGCGCCCGGTCAGGTTCGACAGGTCCTGGAACAGAAACCGGTACTGGGCCATGCGCTCGACGATCAAGTGCAGGAACAACCAGTAGTCCTCGGCATCCAGGCGCACTTCCAGCGGCGGGTCGAGCAGCGGCGTGAGCTCGTCCTCGAAGCGTTCGAACAACCCCAGCACCAGCGGCTCCTTGCCGTGGAAGTGGTAGTAGAGATTGCCCGGGCTGATGCCCATTTCGTTGGCAATCTCCAGGGTCGAGACATTCGGCTCGCCCTGGCGGTTGAACAGTTGCAGGGCACATTCGAGGATACGGTCGCGGGTTTTCATCCGTTCTTCTTGTTCAGCGCGCCTGCACGTAGCTGCCGGGCGCGGGGTCCATGGGAGGGTAGTTCTGGTTGCCGAGGGCCATCAGGGTTTCGCGCTGCACGCCGGAGCGTGCCTGAATCCACTCCAGCCACTGCGGCCACCAGCTGCCGTCGACCTGCTTGCCATCGTAGAGCCAGGCCCGCGGGTCGCTGCTCAGGCGCGGGTTGTCGACGTAGTGCGCCTTGGGGTTGCCCGGCGGGTTGATGATGCTTTGCACATGGCCGCTGTTGGCAAGGATGAAGCGCTTGTCGCCGCCGAGCAGTGCCGCCGAGCGGTACACCGCATCCCAGGGGGTGATGTGGTCGTTGCTGCCGGCGACGCTGAAGCTGTCGACGTTGACCTTCTGCAGGTCGATCGGCGTGCCGCATACCTCAAGACCAGCGGCGCGGGCCAGCGGGTTGTGCTTGAAGAAGTCCAGCAGGTCGCCGTGCAGCGCCGCCGGCAGGCGGGTGTTGTCGTTGTTCCAGTAAAGGATGTCGAACGCCGGTGGCGCCTTGCCCAGCAGGTAGTTGTTGACCCAGTAGTTCCAGATCAGGTCGTTGGGGCGCATCCAGGCGAACACCCGGGCGATCTCGCGGCCATCGAGCACGCCTTGCTGGTAGGAACGGCGCTTGGCCGCTTCGAGGGTCTGCTCGTCGGCGAACAGGCTCGCCGGGCTGTCGATCTGGCTGTCGAGCAGGCTGACCAGGTAGGTGGCGCTGCTGACCCGGCGCAGTTGGCGCTTGGCTTGCAAATGGCCTTGCAACGCCGCCATGGTCAGGCCACCGGCACAGGCGCCCATGAGATTGACCTCGCGGCTGCCGGTGATCGCCCGGCACACGTTGAGTGCTTCCTCCAGCGCCTCGACATAACTCGACAGGCCCCACTCACGGTGGCGCGGGTCGGGATTGCGCCAGCTGATCATAAAGGTCTGCAGGCCGTTCTTGAGCATGTACTGGACGAAGCTGTTGGCCGGGCTGAGGTCGAAGATGTAGAACTTGTTGATCTGCGGCGGCACGATCAGCAACGGCCTGGCGTACTGTTTTTCGCTCATCGGCTTGTACTGGATCAGTTCCAGCAGCTCGTTGCGAAACACCACCGAGCCCGGCGTGGTGGCCAGGTTACGGCCGACTTCGAAGGCCTGCGGATTGACCTGGCGCGGCAGGCCGTCGTTGTGGCGCAAATCATCGAGCAGGTGGTTGATGCCGCGCACCAGGCTCAGGCCGCCGGAGTTGAACAGCTCCTTGACCGCCAGCGGGTTGAGCAGCGAGTTGCTCGGCGCCACGGCATCGTTGAGCAGGGTGAACAGAAAGTGTGCGCGGGCGCGATCATCGGGTGCCAGCTGGCTTTCATCGATCCACAGGCGGGTCTGCTTCTGCCACGCCAGGTAGGCCTGCAGGCCGCGGCTGTAGATCGGGTTCTGGCTCCAGGCGGGGTCTTTGAAGCGGTTGTCTCGAGGGCCGGGCTGGTAGGGCGTTTCACCCAGCAGCACCTTGCCCAGCTGACCGCCCAGGGCAAGCATGTGCTTGGCGGTATGCAGCGGATGGCGCAAGCCATGACGGCTGACGCTGCGCAAGGTCGAGAGCAGGTCGCGGCCGCGCAGACCGCTGATTGCACTCTGCACGTTCATATAGGTGGCGGGGACCGGTAGCGATCCCTTAGCGGGTTTGTCTTTCATCAGGCAACACTCCGTCGTCAGGCCATCAACAAACACATCAATGCAAGAGCGACACCAACCTCACGCCGCGCACCCGGGGTGCCTGGCATCCTGCCATGGGCTCGGGTGTGGCAGGCGTCTCAGCTGCTGGGGGCGGGCCGAGGGTGCATGACGGCGCGTTGGCGCTCTTGCTGGAGAAACTTCATGATGATCGGGGCGACGGCCTCGGCCCGGGTGATCAGGAACAAGTGGCCGTCGTCGATTATGTGTAGCTGGGCATTGGGAATTCGCCAGGCCAGCAGGCGCATGTTGATCAAGGGAATCAACGGGTCATCGTCACCGGCCAGCACCAGGGTCGGCTGCTGGATCTTGTGCAGCCAGTGAATGCTGGTCCAGCCAAGCCCGGCGAACAGTTGCCAGTAGTAACCGAGCTTGCCGCCTGAGCGCACCTTGGCCGCGTGCGACAGGGCCAGGTCCGGGTCCCGGCGAAAGGCGCCGCCGTAGATCTGCGGGGCGATGCGGATCACATGGGACGGCTGTACGTAGCGCCTTGGGCTGGCCATCAACCACAACACCTTGGGCTTGCCCGGCACCATCACCGCGCCAGCGGCGGTGGCCGCCAGCACCAGTTTCTTGCAGCGCTCGGGGTAGTCATGGGCGAACTGCTGGGCCAGCGCCCCGCCCCAGGACACGCCAATGACATTGACCTGGCCATAGTCGAGGTAGTCGAGCATGCGCGCGGTGAGCTTGGCCAGGCCCGGAAAACGGTAGGGGTGGCGCGGGGTCGATGAACCGCCGACCCCCGGCACGTCGAAAGCAATTACCTCAAGGTCCGGGTCCAGGGCCTGGATGAAGGGGAACACCAGCTCCAGGTTGGCGCCGATGCCATTGAAGATCAGCAAGGGCGTCAAGTGCGGCTTGCCGGGTCGGACGGCGGTGCGGATGGTCTGGCCATCCAGGTCGACGGTCCTGAAAATATACGGTTGCGGCATGCGCGAAGCCCTGTGTTGGATAAACGCCGCAGCCCTCGCGAGCTGCGGCGGTGTTCGCTATCAACGCTCGTGAACGTAGGTCCCTGGCGCGGCGGCACCGGCGACGTAAGCCTTGTTGCCAAGGTTGACCGGGGCTTTTTTCAGCTTGCCGGAACGCTCGGCCAGCCAGGTGTGCCAGTACAGCCACCAGGAATCGGTGTGCTTGGTCGAGTTCTCTTGCCAGTCGAGGGCGCTGGCGGGCATTTCACTGTTGGTCATGTAGCGCGCCTTGGGGTTGCCCGGCGGGTTGAGGATGCTCTGGATATGGCCGCTGTTGGACAGCAGGAACTCGACCTTGCCACCGAACAGCTGCGCCGACTTGTAGCATGACTGCCACGGGGTGATGTGATCGGCGGTACCGGCGACGCTGAAGATGTCGGTGGTCACCTGCTTGAGGTCGATCGGCGTGCCGCACACTTCCAGTGCATCGGGGCGCAGCAGTGGGTTGTTTTTGAACATTTCGATCAGGTCGCCGTGGAAGGCGGCCGGCAGTCGCGTGGTGTCGTTGTTCCAGAACAGGATGTCGAACACCGGCGGCTCGTTGCCCAGCAGGTAGTTGTTGACCCAGTAGTTCCAGATCAGGTCGTTGGGGCGCATCCAGGCGAATACCTTGGCCATGTCGCGGCCTTCGAGCACACCGGCCTGATAGGAGTGGCGCTTGGCCGCCTCGAGGGTCTGCTCGTCGACGAACAGCGCCACCTGGGTATCGAGGGTGGTATCGAGCACGCTGACCAGCAGGGTCAGGGCGTTGACCTTCTTTTCGCCCAGCGCCGCGTAGTGGCCCACCAGCGCAGTGCAGGTGATACCGCCGGAGCAGGCGCCGAGCATGTTCAGGTCCTTGCTGCCGGTGATCGCCAGGATCACGTCGACCGCTTCCTTGAGCGCGTCGATGTAGGTCGACAGGCCCCATTCGCGCTGGGACTTGGTCGGGTTGCGCCAACTGACGATGAAGGTCTGCACGTTGGAGCGCAGGCAGAAACGCGCCAGGCTCTTTTCCGGGCTGAGGTCGAAGACGTAGAACTTGTTGATCTGCGGCGGTACCACCAGCAGCGGCTTTTCCAGCACCTGCTCGGTGATCGGCCGGTACTGGATCAGTTCCAGCACGTCATTGCGAAACACCACCGCGCCTTCGCTGGTGCCGAGGTTCTTGCCGACTTCGAAGGCGTCCATGTTCACCTGGCTGGGCATGCCGCCATTGTTGACCATGTCCTTGGCCAGGTTCGACAGGCCGTCGAGCAGGCTCTTGCCACCGGTTTCGAAGAAGCGTTTGACCGCCGCCGGGTTGGCTGCGGTGTTGGTCGGCGCCATGGCCTCGGTCATCAGGTTGATGACGAAGTGGCCGCGGCTGATGTCCTGGTCGGAGAGGTTGCTGGTATCGATCCAGTCGTGCAGTTCCTTGCGCCAGGCCAGGTAGGTCTGCAGGTAGCGGCGATACAGCGGGTTCTGGCTCCAGGCCGGGTCGTGAAAACGGCGGTCATCGCCCTCGGGCTGCAAGCTCGACTTGCCGAAGATCACATCTTTCAGCTCCATGCCGAAATGGGCGACATGCTTGGCACTGTGCAGCGGTTGACGAATGGCCTGACGCAGGACCATTCGAGCAGATGTCAGCAAATCCTTGCGGCGCAAGCCGATCACCGGGTTCAGACCCAGGGTGTTTTCCGAGGCTTGGCGCTGCAGGTCATCGTTATTCTTGTTACTCATCTACGACGCTCCGTTGTCCTGAGACGAGTACCGGTTTGACTGTGCGCGTTACACAGACGAACGCCCGGTACTGCTGCTCGGGTGACCAGTGATAACGAACTGCGGTCCTGCGGCCGGATGCAAACGACGATGAGCCATGCGGGTTTTTTCTGCGTGAGAAGACTGCCTGCTTTCGCTCGCGACCTCTACATACCAGCCCGACCCTGCATTAAATCCGATGCAGGGAACTTGCCAGATCCATTGGTTACCCGACTTTTTGGTATAGCGCAAGACGGCCACTCATTGGCCGTGGTGCAGGCATTCAAGCAAATAGAATTAGAAAATGCGCTCTAAACCCTGAGGGGCCCGAGCTAGAGCATCAGCTTGACGATCGACTCGTTGGGGTCGCGGGATTTGCCGGCTTTTTTCAGCTCGCCAAGGTAGTCATCCCAGAGTTCCTGCTGGCGCAGGCACAACTGCTCAAGGTATTCCCAGGTGAACAGGCCGCTGTCGTGGCCGTCGTCGAAGGTCAGTTTCAGTGCGTACTGGCCGGCAGGTTCCAGCCCGCTCAAGCCAACGCCAAGCTTGCCGTACTGGAGGATCGGATTGCCGTGGCCCTGGACCTCGGCGGAAGGGGAGTGCACGCGCAGGAATTCGGCGGGCAGGTTGTACACCTCGCCTGGCCCGTAGGTCAGGGTAAGGGTCTTGGAGGCTTTGTGCAGGTTGATGCCGGTGGGGATTCTGGTCATGGATAAGGGCTCTTGGGCTACAAGCTGCAAGCTACAAGCTACAAGAGAAGGCGTCCAGCGCACTTGACTTGCAGCTTGCCGCTTGAAGCTTGCCGCTTTAGAGAATGTAGCGAGACAGGTCTTCGTTCTGCGCCAATTCGCCCAGGTGGCTGTTGACGTAGTCGGCGTCGATGCGGATCGGCGCTTCGCTGTGGGCGCTGGCCAGGTCGCCGGCGCTGAACGACACCTCTTCGAGCAGGCGCTCGAGCAAGGTGTGCAGGCGACGGGCACCGATGTTCTCGGTTTTCTCGTTGACCTGCCAGGCGATCTCGGCCAGGCGCTTGATGCCGTCGGCGGCGAACTCGATGTTCAGGCCTTCGGTTTTCAGCAGCTCACGGTATTGCTCGGTGAGCGAGGCGTGCGGTTCGCTGAGGATACGCTCGAAGTCTTCCGGGCTCAGGGCCTTGAGTTCGACGCGAATCGGCAGGCGACCTTGCAGCTCGGGCACCAGGTCGCTCGGCTTGCTCAGGTGGAAGGCACCGGAGGCGATGAACAGGATGTGGTCGGTCTTGACCATGCCCAGCTTGGTGTTCACCGTGCAGCCTTCGATCAGTGGCAGCAGGTCGCGCTGCACGCCTTCACGGGAAACATCGGCGCCGCCAACGTTACCGCGCTTGGCAACCTTGTCGATTTCGTCGATGAACACGATGCCGTGCTGCTCGACCGCTTCCAGGGCCTTGGCCTTGAGCTCGTCTTCGTTGACCAGGCGCCCGGCTTCTTCGTCGCGCACCAGCTTGAGCGCTTCCTTGACCTTGAGCTTGCGGCTCTTGCGCTTGCCCTTGCCCATGTTGGCGAACAGGTTCTGCAACTGGTTGGTCATCTCCTCCATGCCCGGCGGCGCGGAAATATCGACACCCACGGCCTCGGCCACTTCGATCTCGATTTCCTTGTCGTCCAGCTGGCCTTCGCGCAAGCGCTTGCGGAACAGCTGGCGGGTGTTGGAGTCCTGGCTGGCGACCTGGTCTTCGTTGAAGCCGGTGCGCGCCGGTGGCAGCAGGGCGTCGAGGATGCGCTCTTCGGCAGCATCTTCGGCGCGGTGGCCGACGCGGATGATTTCCTGCTCGCGGAGCATCTTGATCGCGGCATCGGCGAGGTCGCGGATGATCGACTCGACGTCACGGCCGACATAGCCGACCTCGGTGAACTTGGTCGCTTCGACCTTGATGAACGGGGCGTTGGCAAGCTTTGCCAGGCGCCGGGCGATTTCGGTCTTGCCGACGCCGGTCGGGCCGATCATCAGGATGTTCTTCGGCGTCACTTCAACGCGCAGCTCGGCCGGCAGCTGCATGCGCCGCCAGCGGTTGCGCAGGGCGATGGCGACGGCGCGCTTGGCGTCGTCCTGGCCGATGATATGGCGGTTGAGTTCGTGGACGATCTCGCGGGGGGTCATGGACATGATAGTGATGGTCCTTGGGCTCGATAAGTCAGCGTGGAAAAGCCCGGCCACCGGGGCCGGGCGCCAGAACAGCTGAATTACTCGGCCAGGTCCTGCTCCTCGATGGTCAGGTTGTGGTTGGTGAACACACAGATGTCACCGGCGATGTTCAGCGCGGTCTCGGCGATTTCGCGGGCCGAGAGGTCGGTCTTTTGCAGCAGGGCGCGGGCGGCGGCCTGGGCGTAGGCGCCACCGGAACCCATGGCGATCAGGCCGTCTTCGGGCTCGACCACGTCACCGTTGCCGGTGATGATCAGCGATGCGTCCTTGTTGGCTACCGCCAGCATGGCTTCCAGGCGGCTCAGGGAACGGTCGGTACGCCACTCCTTGGCCAGCTCCACGGCGGCGCGGATCAGATGGCCCTGGTGTTTTTCCAGTTGCCCTTCGAAGCGTTCGAACAGGGTGAAGGCGTCGGCGGTGGCACCGGCGAAACCGGCGATGACCTGGCCGTGGTACAGGCGGCGGACTTTCTTGGCGTTGCCTTTCATCACGGTGTTGCCGAGAGAAACCTGGCCGTCGCCGCCCATGACGACTTTGCCGTGGCGGCGAACTGAAACGATGGTGGTCAAGGGAGAGTCTCCACGCAGCGGGGCGAAAATGCCTGATGCAGACTCATATGGGGGTGGTGGGAAGGATTTCAACCTTGCAGGATGAGTGGTAATGGCTATCGCGGGTCAAGCCCGCTCCCACAGAGATGGGTGAAATCCTGTGGGAGCGGGCTTGACCCGCGATGTAGCAGCGCAAACTCAGGCTTCGTGACTGATATGCCCATCGACCAAGGTATAACGCACCGCACTCGGCAGGCAGTGGCCGATGAACGGGCAGTTGTCGCCCTTCGAGCGCCATTGCTCGCCGGCCAGGGTCGAGGCCTTGGCGTCGAACAGCACCAGGTCTGCGGCACTGCCTACCTTCAGCTCGCCCGCTGGCAGGCGCAGCGCTGCTGCAGGGCCTGCAGACAAACGTTGCAACAAAGTCGGCAAGTCGAGCAGGCCGTCTTCCACCAGGGTCATGGCCAGCGGCAGCAACAGTTCGACACTGCTGATGCCCGGCTCGGTGGCGCCGAACGGTGCCAGTTTGGCATCCCGCTCGTGGGGCTGGTGATGGCTGGAAATCGCCTGGATCACCCCGGACTTCACCGCCTCGCGCAGGCCGTCGCGGTCGGCGCGGGTGCGCAGCGGCGGTTGCACGTGGTAGAGGCTGGAGAAGTCGCGCAGCGCTTCGTCGGTGAGGATCAGCTGGTACAGGGCCACGTCGGCGGTCACCGGCAGGCCCAGTTCCTGGGCCTGGGCGATCAGCCGCGCGCCGCGGGCGCTGGTCAGCTGGCTGAAGTGCGCACGCACGCCGGTCTGTTCGACCAGCAGCAGGTTGCGCGCCAGGGCCACGGTCTCGGCGGTTTCCGGGATGCCCGGAAGGCCGAGGAAGCTGGCCATGGCGCCTTCGTGGGCCAGGCCACCCTGGGCCAGGTCGCGGTCCTGGGAGTGGAAGATCACCGTCAGGTCGAAGGTCGCGGCGTATTCCAGGGCGCGGGCCAGGGTGCGGTTGTTGGCAAAGGCATTGAGGCCGTTGCCAAAGGCCACGCAGCCGGCGTCGCGCAGGGCAATCAGCTCGGCAAGCTGCTCGCCTTCAAGGCCTTTGCTCAGGGCGCCGATCGGGTAGACCTTGCTGTGCCCGGCTTCGCGGGCGCGGTCGAGAATCAGCTCGGCCACTGCCGAGGTGTCCAGCACCGGCTTGGTCTGCGGCGGGCAGCACAGGCTGGTGACGCCACCGGCAGCGGCAGCGCGGGTTTCGCTGGCGATGCTGCCCTTGCGGCTGTAGCCGGGCTCGCGCAGGGCGACGTTGAGGTCGACCAGGCCGGGGGCGGCTACCAGGCCTTGGGCGTCGATGCTGCGCGCCGGCTTGAAGCCTGCCGGGGCGGCGCCGATGGCGATGATCTTGCCGGCATCGATGTGCAGGTCAGTGGTCTGGTCCAGGCCGCTCAGCGGGTCGATGACCCGGGCGCCGAGAATACTGAGGGTCACTGGGCGTTCTCCTGCTCGAATTGACGTTGCGCGGTCTGCCCGCTCATGGCCATGGACAGCACCGCCATGCGCACGGCGATGCCGTAGGTGACCTGGTTGAGGATCACCGAGTGGGCGCCGTCGGCCACCGCTGATTCAATCTCGACGCCGCGGTTGATCGGGCCCGGGTGCATGACGATGGCATCCGGCTTGGCCCCGGCCAGGCGCGCGGTGGTCAGGCCGAACAGGCGGTAGAACTCGCCTTCGCTGGGCAGCAGGCCGCCGGCCATGCGCTCACGCTGCAGGCGCAGCATGATCACCACGTCGACGTCCTTGAGGCCTTGCTCGAGGTCGGTGTAGACCTTCACCCCATACTGCTCGATACCGATCGGCAGCAGGGTTTTCGGGCCGATCACGCGGATGTCCGGGCAGCCCAGGGTTTTCAGCGCGAGCATGTTCGAGCGCGCCACCCGCGAGTGCAGGATGTCGCCGACGATGGCCACCGAGAGGTTCTCGAAGCCGCCCTTGTGCCGACGAATGGTGAGCATGTCGAGCATGCCCTGGGTCGGGTGGGCGTGGCGGCCGTCGCCGCCGTTGATGATCGCCACCTCCGGGCACACGTGCTCGGCGATGAAGTGCGCGGCGCCCGAGTCGGCATGACGCACGACGAACATGTCGGCGGCCATGGCTTCGAGGTTGCGCAGGGTGTCGAACAGGGTTTCACCCTTGCTGGTCGAAGAGGTCGACACGTTCAGGGTGATGACGTCGGCCGACAGCCGCTGGGCGGCCAGTTCGAAGGTGGTGCGGGTGCGCGTGGAGTTCTCGAAGAACACGTTGCAGACGGTCTTGCCGCGCAGCAACGGGACCTTCTTCACGGCCCGGGCGCCGACTTCGAGGAACGAGTCGGCGGTGTCGAGGATTTCGGTCAGCAGTTCGCGGGGCAAACCGTCGAGCGAGAGAAAGTGGCGCAGCTGGCCCTGATCATTGAGCTGCAGCGGGCGCTTGGCGTCGATTGGCGTCATCGCGGGGGACTCTTAAAGGGCGGAAGCGGAGGCGAGGTCCTGGCGCTCGAGGGCGAGCGGTGCGGGTCCGGTCAATTTTACCCGTTCATGGGCAGCCAGCGACAGGGTGGCGCCGACCACATTCGGCCGGATCGGCAATTCGCCGGCATCCAGGTCGAGCAGGCAGACCAGGGTCACGCTGGCCGGGCGGCCATAGTCGAACAGCTCGTTGAGGGCGGCGCGGATGGTACGCCCGCTCATCAGTACATCGTCGATCAGCACCAGGTGCTGGCCTTCGATCTCGAACGGCAGGTCGGACGGGCGCACCTGCGGGTGCAGGCCGTTCTGGCTGAAGTCGTCGCGGTAGAAGGAAACGTCGAGCGTGCCCAGGGCGGCGTCGCTGCCCAGCTCTTCGAGCAGGGCCTGGGCGACCCAGACACCCCCGGTGCGGATGCCGATGAAACGCGGCTCGGCAATGGCGCGGCGGGCCAGATGGGCGCGAAGGTCGACGGCCATCTGCCGGATCAGTTCGGCGGGATTGGGTAGGCTCATGCTTGCTCCTCAAGAGGCCGGGGAGCGGTGCGCTGGCCCGGCTTGAATGCGATGATCGGGTCTCAGGCCCCGGTATTGGCCTCCAGCCAGCCCTGCAGCAGCAAGGCGGCGGCAATGGCATCCACCGGATTGTCGCGGTAACTGCCGCGCTGGCCGCCACGGGCCATGCGCTCGCCCTTGGCTTCGAAAGTGGTCAGGCGTTCGTCGTGGGTGTGGACCGGCAGGTTGTATCGACCATTAAGGCGGCGGGCGAATTTTTCTGCGCGCTCGCTCATCTCGCTGGGGCTGCCATCCATGTTCAAGGGCAGGCCGACCACCAGGGCGTCGGGTTTCCACTCTTTGATCAGTTTTTCAACCTGGGCCCAGTCCGGCGTGCCGTTCTGCGCCTTGAGGGTGCACAGCTCGCGGGCCTGGCCGGTGATCACCTGGCCGACGGCGACGCCGATCTGGCGGCTGCCGTAGTCAAAGCCCAGCAGTAGACGTACTTCGGCCATCAGGCGTGCCCCGCCTGGCTGGTCAGCAGGCTGAGGTTGATCCCCAGGCTTGCCGCCGCAGCGGCCAGGCGCTGCTCACAGGCCATGCCGAAGATGATCTCGGGGTCGAACGGGCAGTTCAGCCAGGCGTTGTCGGCCAGTTCCGCTTCCAGCTGCCCGGCTTCCCAGCCGGCATAGCCGAGGGTAATCAGGCTCTGTTTCGGGCCCAGGCCGTCGGCGATGGCAAACAGCACGTCCTGGGAGGTGGTCAGCGACAGGCCGTCGAGTTCGACGGTGGCCTGGAAGCTGCGCTCGCTGGTGTGCAGGACGAAGCCGCGGTCGGTTTGCACCGGGCCGCCCATATAGATTGGTACATGAATGCAACTGGCCGGCGGTTCGACGTCCGGGCGCAGCTGTTCGAGGATATCGCCCAGGTTGAGGTCTTGTGGCCGATTGACCACCAGCCCCATCGCCCCATTGGCGTTGTGCTCGACGATATAGGTCAAGGTCTGCGCGAAGTTCGGGTCGGCCATGTGTGGCATGGCAATCAGGAACTGATGCTTGAGGTAATCCGGGCTGAGGTTCTTCATGCCTGATAGTGTGGCGGTGAGTGGCCACGCTGACAAGGTGCTGGCGTCACCTTGTCAGCTTTACTGCGGGGTTACTTGAACAGCTTGACCACTTCTTCGGTGTACAGGGTTGGCGACTCTTCAGCGGCCGACAGCACGTACTCCTGGACGGTTTGCTGCTTGGCCTGCGGGTACTTGGCCAGGTAGCTCTCCGGGAACGCCGGGGCCTTGAGGCTGGAGCCGGCCTTGATCAGCGCGGCGACGCAGTCCGGGTTGTCCGTGCGGGCGGCTTCTTCCAGCGGCGTACCGACCGGGAAGGTGCCGTGCTGCTCGTGGTAGGCATCGATCGAGCTGCCTTTTTTCAGCAGCAGGGCAATGCGCTCGGCCGCTTGTGGGTCAGGCTGGCCGTTCATCTCAAAGGCGCGTTCGCAAACATGGTGCAGCGGCGTCGTGCCGGTCAGGGTTACCTGGTAGGGATTGGCGCCGGCAGCGACCAGCAGCTTGATCACCTCCAGGTTCGAGGCACCCGGTCCGGTCAATGGGGTAAAGCCGTTCGGCCGGACGGCCTTGGCATCGGCGCCGGAAGCCAGCAGCAGCTTGATCAGTTCGGCTGAGCCCTTGCCTGCTGCGGTGTTCAGCGGCGTAGCGGAATCGCCCTGGGCCAGCACGTTGACGTCGGCGCCGGCCTTGATCAGGCCCTTGACCATGCGCAGGTCGGCCTCGGAGGCCTTCGATTGCTCGGCCTGGTTGAGGACGAACAGCAGCAGGGTTTCGCCGTTTTCCTGGATCGGTGTGTTGACGTCACCGATCTTTGGCAGGAACAGCTCGAACGGCGCGACGATCTTGTAGGAGGCGGCCAGGAACATCGGCTGGCCTTTCGGATCGGCACCCTGGTCGAGCAAGGCCTGGATCTTGGCCAGGCGCGCCGGGGTTTCGTCGTACTTGTACTCGCCAACTTCGTTGTACAGCTTCTGCGACAGCTCGGCGGCGTCGGCGAAGGCAGTAGCAGGCAGGACGCAGGCCGCCAGGGCCAGGCCGAGGGCGGCTGTTTTGCGGGCGAAATTGATGCGCGACATCAACAGAATCCTTTCTTGAGGGGGATATACGGGCGCGCATCATCGCAAAATGGCTATTGTTTTGCCATCAGGCTTAACCTTAGATCGATTGTAGTAGTCGGCGCTGACTGCCGGGTGGGTAGTCAGCAGTCAGTGCAGACGGGGCGAGCGGCTGTGTTTTCAGGAACGAAAAATAGCTGGGTGGTATTGAGCGGTAAACGAATTAATGACAACGTTTATCTCGCGATCATCCAGTTGGTAGTCGAAGTTGCCAGCACCTTCGATGTGAAGTAGCTCAGGTTGGTTGGACAGGGCGTTGATATTCAACGTTCCTGTGCCAGGATGGCTTCCACCTACCTGTCCGTTTTTGTAAGTTGCAAACAAGCCCAGGAACTCATTCACACCGGGTGTAGGGCTTATTGGGTAGTCGCCTTGTTTCAGCGCAGAGCCAGTCGAAATCCAAAGGGCAGGGTAGGTTCCGCTCGGATCAAAAGCCCCCTCGCTGAAAACGCAATAAATAAGGCTCGCGTCGCCCGGCCGAAAAAAATAGACGTTATTGTCCTCATGCACTTTTTCATTAATGCCATCTTTTACGGTTATGTTGAAATAACCTGAGGCGAGTTTAAAGTTGTATTTAAATTTTTCGGTGGCAGGCTCATTGTTAATAGTCATGGCGATCCCCTGGTTTGGTGATTTACCTAGTGATATTGAACCGCTGAAAGCAATGCCGAAACTGTCAGTTTTATCAGGTGGCAGTGATAGGTTTTCGTGTTATGCGTAAGTATTTTCAATTCTGCCCATTGCACGCAAATCAATTACTCTGCAACCGATCGCCGCGGGCGAAACGCCAGGTACGGATGATCTCCAGCCGGTCGATATCGGCCAGGTCGCCGGTGAACGGCGCGAACGGTGCGGCCAGGCGCACGATGCGCTGGGCGGCCTGGTCGAGCAGCGGCTGGCCGGAGGACTCCAGCACCAGCACTTCATACAGCGAACCGTCGCGGTTGATCGACACCATCAGCCGCAGGCTGCCGTAGATCTGCTGGCGCCGGGCTTCGTCGGGGTAGTTGAGGTTGCCGATACGCTCGACCTTCTTGCGCCACTCGTCCTTGTACCAGGCACCCTTGTCGCGCATGGTCGAGGCGGCATTAAGCCTGTGGATGCGCGGGCGCTTGGCGTACAGCTGCTGCTCGTTGGACAGTTCGGCTTCGAGGCTGGCGATCTGGCTGGACAGCTGCGAGCTGTCGAAGTCCGGGGTCGCGGCCTTGGGTTTGGGCTGCGGCTTGGCTTCCTTGGGTCGGGTTTCGACCTTTTCCGGCTTCGGCGCCTTGGTCGCCACTACTGCCTTGGGCGGCGTCGGTTGCGGTTGTACTTCGGGCTTGGCGGCCGGCGGCGGGGTGACCTTGTTGATCTTGCTGTCCTGGAAGGGCGCCACTTCGGTGGTTTTCGGCACCGCCTTCTTGTCCAGGGTGCCGCTGCCTTGCTGATTGTCCTGGGCCAGGTAATCGGCCTTCTGCGGCGCTTTCTCGCTTTTGAAGGTGGCCAGGGTGATTTCCATGGTCCGGCGGATTTCTTCGGGCTTGGCGAAGGTGAAGCCGACACCGAGAATCAGCGCCAGGTGCAGCAGCGCTGCCAGGAACAGGGTAAAACCCAGGCGATCCACCGGGCGTACGCGGGGTGGAGAGAAGTCGGCAGGGATGTCAGCAGGAAGCGTCATCAGGTATCCAGCAGCTGCAAAGACCGGGGGAAACCGGCAGAGCAGGTGCCCAGGTCATAAAAACGACCGGCATGATACCCCACTCTGCGCGGTTGCTCCGCGTCGGCTGTCAGCGCGCCTTGAGCTTGCGATCAATGGCATCCATCAACTGCACGCCGATCTGGGTGCCGAAGGCGTTGTCGATCTCGCGGATGCAGGTCGGGCTGGTGACGTTGATTTCGGTCAGGTGCTCGCCGATCACGTCCAGGCCGACGAACAGCAGGCCCTTCTCGCGCAGGGTCGGGCCGACCTGTGCGGCGATCCAGCGGTCGCGGTCGGTCAGCGGGCGGGCTTCGCCACGACCACCTGCAGCGAGGTTGCCGCGGGTTTCGCCCGAGGCCGGAATGCGCGCCAGGCAATAGGGCACCGGCTCGCCGTCGATCATCAGGATGCGCTTGTCGCCGTCCTTGATGGCCGGCAGGTAGCCTTGCGCCATGATTTGCTGGGTGCCGTTGCCGGTCAGGGTCTCGAGGATTACCGAGAGGTTCGGGTCGCCCGGGCGATGGCGGAAGATCGAGGTGCCGCCCATGCCGTCCAGCGGCTTGAGGATGGTGTCGCCCTGCTGGTTGACGAATTCGCGCAGGATATCGGCGCGGCGGCTGACCAGGGTCGGCGGCGTGCACTGCGGGAACAGCGTGGCGAACAGCTTTTCGTTGCAGTCGCGCAGGCTCTGCGGGCGGTTGACCACCAGCACGCCGGCGGCTTCGGCCTGTTCCAGCAGGTAGGTGCTGTAGACGAACGCCATGTCGAACGGTGGATCCTTGCGCATCAGGATCACGTCCAGCTCGCTCAGGGCGCTGTCTTGCTCGGCGTCCAGCTCGAACCAGTGCTCCGGGTCGGCGAACACTTTCAGCGGGCGCATGCGTGCGCGGGCCTGGCCGGCGCCTTGGTAGAGGTCCTGCTGCTCCATGTAGAACAGCGACCAGCCGCGCTCCTGGGCGGCCAGCAACATGGCCAGCGAGCTGTCCTTTTTATAGGAAATGCGCGCAATGGGGTCCATGACAATCCCGAGGCGAACGCTCATGGGCAAAATCCTCTCAGCGGCAATGGGCCGCATTGGCTCGAATGAAAAGTGGCGTCAGGGTGGCGCTCGCAGCGCTGGCGGTCAAGGGAAAAACGCATCCTGGGCGGCGCTGCGCCGGGCGTCGGCGCGGGCCGATGGAATGCACCCCCCAGAGTGTGCTAAAAAGGCCTGGCACGTGGCCTGCACGGCCGTCTCCAGCTGCAAGCCACAAGCCATAAGCCACAAGAAAAAGCACGCCGCGTTCACCCTGCTTTTTCTTGCCGCCAGAAACTTGTAGCTTGCCGCTCATAGCGAGCAGCGATGGTAGAGCAATTATGGAACAGCCCGGCGCGGCATTGAAGGTGATGGTGATCGACGATTCCAAGACGATTCGCCGCACCGCCCAGATATTGCTCGGTGAAGCAGGATGTGAGGTCATCACGGCCATCGACGGTTTCGATGCCCTGGCCAAGATCATCGACCACCAGCCGCAGATCATTTTCGTCGACGTGCTGATGCCGCGTCTGGACGGCTACCAGACCTGCGCCCTGATCAAGCAGAACAGCACCTTCAAGGACACGCCGGTGATTCTCCTGTCGTCCCGCGATGGCCTGTTCGACAAGGCCCGTGGCCGTGTCGTCGGCTCTGATCAATTTTTGACCAAACCTTTCAGCAAGGAAGAGCTGCTGGACGCAATCAAGGCCCATGTGCCCGGATTCGCCGCAGAAGAACAACACGCACCCTGACGTTGCGCCGCCGCGCAGGCGTCTATTCCTTATGGGGAACAGCATGGCCCGAGTTCTGATCGTCGACGATTCGCCGACCGAAATGTACAAACTGACCGGTATGCTCGAAAAGCACGGGCATGAAGTGCTCAAGGCCGAAAACGGCGCCGATGGCGTAGCCCTGGCCCGCCACGAAAAGCCCGATGCGGTACTGATGGACATCGTCATGCCCGGGGTCAACGGCTTCCAGGCCACCCGCCAGTTGAGCAAAGACCCGGAAACCGCGCATATCCCGGTGATCATCGTCACCACCAAGGACCAGGAGACCGACAAGGTCTGGGGCCAGCGCCAGGGCGCCAAGGACTACCTGACCAAGCCGGTGGACGAAGACACCCTGATCAAAAAGCTCAACGACGTGCTCAAAGGTTGACCACCCAGCCCATGGGCGAGTCGCTGACGGCCTTCGAGCTGCTGCTGGACATCGACCGGCGCTGCCGGCTGCTGGCCGCCGACCTGCCGTTGCAGGAAACCCGCCTGCAGAGCTGGAGCGGCATCGGCTTTCGCATTGCCGAACAGTGGTTCGTCGCGCCCATGGGCGAAGTCGCCGAAGTGCTGCACGAGCCGCGCCTGAGCCGCATCCCCGGGGTCAAGCCCTGGGTCAGCGGTGTCGCCAACCTGCGTGGCCGGCTGCTGCCGGTGATGGACCTCTGCGGTTTCTTCGCCCTGGGCCTGTCGGCACCGCGCAAGCAGCGACGAGTGCTGGTGCTCGACCATGACGAGTTGTTTGCCGGCTTGCTGGTCGATGAAGTGCTGGGTTTGCAGCATTTCCCACTGCACAGTCTCGACCTGTCGCCGCCAACGCCGTTGCTCAGTGCGGCCGCGCCCTTCGTCCAGGGGCATTTCCAGCGTGAGCGCAGCTGGGCGATCTTCAGCCCCTTCGCCCTGGCCCAGGCGCCGGGTTTCCTCGATGTCGCGCTGTAAAGGAATGCCACCTCCGTGACCACGACCAAGACGGCTCCATCGCCCCAGGGTTCCCGCAGCAGCGCGCAGATCGCGGCGCTGTTCGTGGTGCTGATCCTGTCGATCATCCTGCTGTTTGCCAACTTCGCCTACCTCAACACCCAGGCCAACTACGACAAGCAGTACATCGGCCATGCCGGCGAACTGCGCGTGCTGTCCCAGCGCATCGCCAAGAACGCCACTGAAGCGGCGGCCGGCAAGGCCGTGGCCTTCCGCCTGTTGAGCGAGGCGCGCAACGACTTCGAACAGCGCTGGGGCTACCTGAAAAAGGGCGATGCCAGCACCGGCCTGCCCGCTGCGCCGCCGGCGGTGCGCAAGGAAATGGACGCAGTGCTGCGCGACTGGGAAAACCTGCGCAAGAACACCGACACCATCCTGGCCAGCGAGCAGACCGTGCTGTCGTTGCACCAGGTCGCCGCGACCCTCGCCGAAACCGTGCCGCAGTTGCAGGTGGAGTACGAGAAGGTCGTCGAGATCCTCCTGCAAAGCGGTGCGCCGGCCAGCCAGGTGGCCGTGGCCCAGCGCCAGTCGTTGCTGGCCGAGCGTATTCTTGGCTCGGTGAATACCGTACTGGCCGGCGACGACACCGCTGTGCAGGCCGCCGATGCCTTCGGCCGCGACGCCAGCCGTTTCGGCCAGGTGCTCGAGGCCATGCTCGGCGGTAACGAAGCGATCCAGGTTACCCGCGTGCAGGATCCGGACGCCCGCGCGCGCCTGGGCGAGATCGCCGAGCTGTTCCAGTTTGTCGCAGGCTCCGTCGACGAAATCCTCGAAACCTCGCCCGAGCTGTTCCGTGTGCGCGAAGCCGCCGGGAGCATCTTCGGCCTTTCGCAAACCCTGCTCGATGAAGCCTCGCGCCTGGCCACCGGGTTTGAAAACCTGGCAGGCGGCCGAACCCTGGATACCGTCGGCGGCTATGTACTGGGTTTGCTGGCGCTGGCGTCGATCATTCTCATCGGCCTGGTGATGGTTCGCACCACCCACCGCCAGTTGCACGAAACTGCCGAGAAGAACGAGCGCAACCAGCAGGCGATCATGCGCCTGCTCGACGAAATTGAAGACCTTGCTGACGGCGACCTGACCGTAACCGTGTCGGTGACCGAAGACTTCACCGGCGCCATTGCCGATTCGATCAATTACTCCATCGACCAGCTGCGCGACCTGGTGGCGACCATCAACCTCAGCGCCGAGGAAGTTGCCGCCGCCGTGCAAGACACCCAGAACACCGCGCGCCAACTGGCCAAGGCCTCCGAGCACCAGGCCCAGCAGATCAGCGATGCCTCGGTGGCGGTGGGCGACATGGCTGAATCCATCGACCGCGTTTCCACCCACGCCTACGAATCGGCCAAGGTGGCCGAGCGTTCGGTGGCTATCGCCAACAAGGGCAACGAGGTGGTGCACAACACCATCAACGGCATGGACAACATCCGCGAGCAGATCCAGGACACCGCCAAGCGGATCAAGCGCCTGGGCGAGTCGTCCCAGGAGATCGGCGATATCGTCAGCCTGATCGACGACATTGCCGACCAGACCAACATCCTCGCCCTCAACGCGGCGATCCAGGCTTCGCTGGCCGGTGAAGCCGGGCGCGGTTTTGCCGTGGTTGCCGACGAGGTACAGCGCCTGGCCGAACGCTCATCGTCGGCCACGCGGCAGATCGAAGCGCTGGTGCGTACCATTCAGGCCGACACCAACGAAGCGGTGATCTCCATGGAGCAGACCACCGCCGAAGTGGTGCGCGGTGCGCGCCTGGCCCAGGATGCCGGGGTCGCTCTGGCCGAAATCGAAGGCGTGTCGCAGACCCTCGCCGACCTGATTCACAGCATCTCCGACGCCGCCCAGCTGCAGACCTCTTCGGCCGGGCAGATCTCGCATACCATGTCGGTGATCCAGCAGATCACCTCGCAAACTTCGGCCGGCTCCACCGCCACCGCCGAGAGCATCGGTAACCTGGCGCGCATGGCCAGTGAAATGCGCCGCTCGGTGTCCGGTTTTACCCTGCCGCCGACGCCACCGCGTTGAGGGCATCATGGTGATGGGAGCAGTTATGGCGGATCGGCACGATACGGTGGCGCTGGCCTGGGTCAGAGGGGCGATCGCCGACTGCCTGGGCCAGGCGCGCCTGACCCTTGAACACTTTGCCGCCGAGCCCGGCGATGAAGCGGTGCTCGACGGATTCGTCGAACAGCTGCACCAGGTGCGCGGCTGCCTGCTGATGCTCGAACTGCACGGCGCGGCGCTGCTCGCCGAAGAAATGGAACAACTGGGCCTGGCCTTGCGCCAGGGCCGCGCCAGCCAGCGCGGTGAAGCGCTGGGCGCGTTGTTTCGCGGCCTTGAGCAATTGCCGCTGTACCTGGAGCGCCTGCGCAGCGCCCGCCGCGACTTGCCGTTGGTGGTGTTGCCAGTGCTCAACCAATTGCGTGCCGAGCGCGGTGCCCAGGCCCTGGCCCAGGACAGCCTGCTGAGCAGCAGCCCGGCCGACGCCGAAGAGCTGGCCAACCTCGACCTGTACCTGGGCACCTGGCGCGATCGCCTGCAGGCCGGGCCGGATCGTGATGCCTTGCGTTCGGTGGTCGCCGCCCTGTGCGAAGACCTCAAGCGGGTCAAGGAGCGCCTCGACCAGTTCGTGCGCGGCGACCGCCAGCATCTTGAGGAACTGGAGCCGTTACTGGCGCCGCTGCGCCAGATCGCCGACACCCTGGCGGTCCTCGGCTTTGGCCAGCCGCGGCGGGTGATCATCGACCAGGTGCTGGTGCTGCAAAGCCTGGCCCAGGGTCAGCGCGAGCCTGCCGATGCGCTGCTGATGGATATCGCCGGCGCGCTGCTGTATGTCGAGGCCACCCTGGCCGGCATGGTCGGGCCGCTGGAGCAGAACAGCCAGAGCCCGCTGCCGGGCACCGACCTGGCGGAGATTCGCCAGCTGGTGCTGGAGGAAGCCTTCGCCGTGCTGCAGCAGGTCAAGGACCTGATCGGCGATTGCCTCGACGCCGGCTGGCAGCCGCAGCGTCTGCAGCCAGTGCCGGGCCTGCTGCAACAGGTGCGTGGCGCGCTGGCGATGCTGATGCTGCCGCGCGCAGCGGCGTTGATCGGGCAGTGCGGCGACTACGTGCATGCACAGCTGCTGGGCAGCGAGACCCTGGCGGATACTGCAGCCCTGAGCCACCTGGCCGAGGCCGTGAGTGCCTGTGAATGCTACCTGCAATGGCTGATTGCCGATCCCCAGGCCAACCCTTCGCGGTTCCTCGAGGCGGCGCAGCACAGCCTGGCTGCTTTGGGTTATCGGCCCGAGCCGGAACCGGCGTTGGTGGAAGCGCCTGTTGTTGCGGCGGATGAAGAAGCACCAATCGACGACGAGCTGCGGGAAATTTTCCTCGAAGAGGCCCACGAACTTCTGCCTTTGCTCAATCAGATGTGGACGCGCTGGCAAGCCGACGGCGCCGATCGTGACGCCCTGATCGAACTGCGCCGCGGTCTGCACACCCTCAAGGGTAGCGGGCGGATGGTCCGCGCCCAGGTGCTGGGGGAACTGGCCTGGGCGGCGGAGCACCTGCTCAATCGCGTGCTCGAGGGCCGGGTAGATATCGGTGCAGCGCCCCTGGCCGCCTTGCAGCAAGCGCTGGACACACTGCCTGGCTTGCTCGGCGAGTTTGCCCAGGCACTGGCGCCGGCGCATCCGCAGGTTGAACAACTGGCCGCGCACCTGCACGCCCTGGCCATGAACGACCCGCGCAGCGAGGCCGAGGCCGGCGAAGCCATCGACCCGCAATTGCTGGAGATCTTTCGCAACGAAGCCCTGGGTCACCTGGACAGTCTCGAAGCCTTCCTGCACGAGGCCGACAAGCAGTTGCCGCTGGCAGTCAGCGATAACCTGCAGCGCGCCCTGCACACCCTCAAGGGCAGTGCGGCGATGGCCGGGGTAGTACCGATTGCCGAGCTGGCCGGCGCCCTGGACTTGCTGGCGCGGGAGTTCAAGGCCCATCAGCTGGCCTTCGACCTGGAAGAAATCTACCTGCTGGAAACTGCCGAGCCGCTGCTGCGCCGTGGCGTGCAGCAGCTCTCCAGCGCGCCTCTGGCGCCGATTGCCGGGGCCGCGACGCTGATCGCCGATATTCACCAGGTGGTCGATGCGCGCCTGCAAGCTTTGCTCGAGGCGCCAAGCCAGGGCCTGCGGGTCAAGCGCGACCCGCAACTGATTGCCAGCTTCCTGGCCCAAGGCATGGACATCCTGCTCGACGCCGAATCGTTGCTTTTGCGCTGGCAGGAGCACCCGGGCGAGCGCCAGGAACTCAATGCCCTGCTTGATGAACTGACCACCCTCGGCCAGAGCGCACACCTGGCCGACCTGTGGCAGGTGGATGAGCTGTGTGAAGCCTTGCTCGACCTCTATGGCGCCGTGGAGGAGAGCAGCCTGGCGGTCAGCCCGCGGTTCTTCAGCGAGGCGCAAAGCGCCCATGAAGCGCTGATCGACATGCTCGACCAGATCGCCGCCGGCCAGGAAGTCGACCCGCGTCCGGAACGCCTGCAGGCCTTGCGCGAGCTGCTTGACGAAGGCCTCGACCCAGCGGCCATGGGCCTGGTCAATAGCCAGGGCGGGACAATCACCGAGCTTGTCAGTGCCACCGCCGAACTTGCGGCCCAAGCGCCGGACCCGGCCATGCTCGAACTGTTTCTCGATGAAGCCAGCGACATTCTCGACAGCGCCGACCAGGCCCTGGCGCGCTGGCTACTGGATACCGACAACGCCTCGGCGCTGTCGTCGCTGGCCCGCGACCTGCAAACCCTCAAGGGTGGCGCGCAGATGGCCGCCATGGGCGCGTTCGAGGTGCTGGCGCAAGAACTTGAGCTGCTTTACGAAGGTTTGGTGGACCGGCGCTTCAGCCCTGGCGCCGAGCTGTTTGCCCTGCTCAAGCGCAGCCACCAGCAACTGGCGCAGATGCTCGAACAACTGCAGCAAGGCCAGGTGCCGGCTGCCCAGGTAGAGCTGCTGGCGGCGCTGCGCGAGTTTCGTCATGAGGCGCCGCCGCCGGTGCCTGTGGATAAACCCGTCGAAGCGCAGCAGGATGCCGGCGACAAAGAGCTGCTGGAGATCTTCCTCGAAGAAAGCCTGGACCTGGTCGAAAGCTCCAGCGCGGCCTTGCTGCGCTGGCAGGCCGAGCCGCGTAATGGCGTTGAGGTAGAGAACCTGCTGCGCGACCTGCACACCCTCAAGGGCGGTGCGCGGATGGTCGAGATCGGGCCGATCGGCGATCTGGCCCATGAACTGGAGTTTCTCTACGAACTGCTCGCCGCCGGCCAGTTGCAACCGAGCCCGGCGCTGTTCAGCCTGCTGCAGAATTGCCACGACCGCCTGGCGCACATGCTCGATGCGGTGCGCCTGCAGCAACCGTTGCACGCGGCCACGGCGCTGATCGACTACATCCGCAACTTCAGCAGCGCCGCATTGGCCGATACCGCTGCCGGTCAGGCGCACCCGGATACGGCGCCGCCAGAGCTGCCGGTGACCGCCCCTGAGCGTGGCGCCGGGGATATGGTCAAGGTGGCCTCGGAGCTGCTTGATGACCTGGGCAACCTGGCCGGAGAGAATTCGATCATCCGTGGCCGCATTGAGCAGCAGGTCAATGACGCCCAAGTGGCCCTGAACGAGATGGAAACCACCCTGGAGCGCATGCGCGACCAGTTGCGCCGCCTGGATACCGAAACCCAGGGGCGCATCCTCAGCCGCCAGGCCGATGGCGACGGCCAGGCCTACGACGATTTCGACCCGCTGGAAATGGACCGCCATTCGCAGCTGCAGCAACTGTCGCGGGCGTTGTTCGAATCGGCCTCCGACCTGCTCGACCTCAAGGAAACCCTGAGCGTGCGCGCCCATGACGCGCACAGCCTGTTGCAGCAACAGGCGCGGGTCAACAGCGACCTGCAGGAAGGCCTGATGCGCACCCGCATGGTGCCGTTCGAGCGCCTGGTGCCGCGCTTGCAGCGGGTGGTGCGGCAGGTCTCCAGCGAGCTGGGCAAGCAGGTCGAACTGGTGGTCGGCAATGCCGAGGGCGAGATGGACCGCAGCGTTCTGGAACGCATGATGGCGCCGCTGGAGCACATGCTGCGCAACGCCGTCGACCATGGCCTGGAGTCGCGCGAGGCGCGCCTGGCAGCGGGCAAGCCTGCGCACGGGCTGATCTCGCTGAACCTGCTGCATGAAGGCGCCGACATCGTCATCGAAATGACCGACGACGGTGCCGGGGTGCCGCTGGAAGCCGTGCGGCGCAAGGCGATCAAGCGCGGTTTGCTCGACCCTGCAGCGGTGCTCAGTGACCACGAGATCATGCAGTTCATCCTCCAGCCAGGGTTTTCCACCGCCGAGAAGATCACCCAGATTTCCGGGCGCGGCCTGGGCATGGACGTGGTCCATGAAGAGGTCAAGCAGCTCGGAGGTTCGATGGTGATCGAGTCGAAGCCGGGCAAGGGCGCGCGCTTTTTGATTCGCCTGCCATTCACGGTGTCCATCAACCGTGGCTTGATGGTGCACTACGGCGAAGAGCAGTACGCGATTCCGCTCAATACCATCGAAGGGATCGTCCGCGTGCCGCCGGCCGAACTCGAGGCGTGCTATCAGCTTGATCCGCCGCATTACCAGTACGCCGGGCATCGCTACGAGCTGCGCTACCTGGGCGAGCTGCTGCAGGGGGCGGCGCAGCCGAAACTGTTGGGCCAGAGCCTGCCGCTGCCGGTGCTGCTGGTGCACTCCCACGACCAGCAATACGCTGTGCAGGTCGATGGCCTGGCGGCCAGCCGCGAGATCGTGGTCAAAAGCCTGGGGCCGCAGTTTGCCGCGGTCCAGGGCTTGTCCGGGGCGACCTTGCTGGGCGATGGCCGGGTGGTGCTGATTCTCGATCTGCTCGGCCAGTTGCGCGGTTTGCAGCAGCAGTTGGCGCTGCACCAGCACAGCAGCGAAGGCCTGCGCCGGGACAGCCATGGCAGCTTGCCGCAACGGCCGCTGCTGGTAATGGTGGTGGATGACTCGGTGACGGTGCGCAAGGTTACCGGGCGCCTGCTCGAACGCCACGGCATGAACGTACTGACCGCCAAGGACGGGGTCGATGCCATGGCCCTGCTGCAGGAGCATCGCCCGGACATTCTCCTGCTGGATATCGAGATGCCGCGCATGGACGGCTTTGAAGTCGCCACGCAGATCCGCCACGACCCCAGGCTCAAGGACCTGCCGATCATCATGATCACTTCGCGTACCGGCCAGAAACACCGCGACCGGGCCATGGCCATCGGCGTCAATGACTACCTGGGCAAGCCCTATCAGGAATCGGTGCTGCTGCAGAGCATCGCCCAATGGAGTCGCCGCGATGCTTGAACAACCGGCCCGGCAAAACCGGCGCAGCAGCCTCACCGGCCTGCTGCTGCCCTTGAGCGATCGCTGCCTGGTACTGCCCAACGTGGCCGTGGCCGAACTGATCGGCTTTCAGGCCGGCAGCCCGGCGCTGGACGCGCCCGAGTGGATGCTCGGCTGGATCGACTGGCGCGGCCAGCGCCTGCCGCTGCTGAGTTTCGAGTCGGCCTGCGACGGCCAGTTGCAGGTTGGCGAGCGGGCGCGGATCGTCGTGCTCAATGCCCTGGGCGACAGCCCGCTGCGCTTTGTCGCCTTGCTGGTGCAGGGTATTCCGCGCTCGTGCAAGCTCGACAGCCAGCTCAACTACGTCGATGTGCCGCTGGCCGGCCTGGAGCTGGCGGCGGTACAGGTGGGCGAACAGGTGGCACGGGTGCCGGACCTGCCCGCGCTGGAGCAACTGTTGGTAGACGCAGGGGTGGTTTGACGCATTTGCCTGTGTAGGATGGGAGACCTGTTTTAAGTCAGGAGGATCCTGTTGCATGTATCACGGTGAACGTTTCAACGCCTGGACCCATCTGGTCGGCGCCGTTCTGGCCTGCATCGGCGCCATCTGGCTGCTGGTGGTGGCGAGCCTGCAAGGCGACCCCTGGAAGATCGTCAGCCTGGCGATCTATGGCTTTACCCTGCTGTTGCTCTACAGCATCTCGACCCTTTATCACAGCGTGCGCGGCAAAGCCAAAGTGATCATGCGCAAGCTCGATCACCTGTCGATCTACCTGTTGATTGCCGGCAGCTATACGCCGTTCTGCCTGGTCAGCCTGCGCGGGCCCTGGGGCTGGAGCCTGTTCGGGGTGGTCTGGGGGCTGGCGGTGATCGGCATGCTGCAAGAGATCAAGCCGCGCTCCGAAGCGCGGGTCATGTCGATCATCATCTATGCGCTGATGGGCTGGATCGTGCTGGTGGCGGTCAAGCCGCTGCTCGCCAGCCTCGGCGCCGCAGGCTTTGCCTGGCTAGCGGCCGGTGGCGCGTTCTACACCATCGGCATCATCTTCTTTGCCTACGACAGCCGCTTTCGCCATTGGCATGGTATCTGGCACCTGTTCGTGATCGCCGGCAGCCTGCTGCACTTCATCGCGGTGTTCTTCTACGTGCTCTAGAAGTCGCCCCACAGCTGCTGGGCGACGGCCAGGGCCACGACTGGCGCGGTTTCGGTGCGCAATACGCGCGGGCCCAGGCGTGCGGCATGGAAGCCGGTGGCCTTGGCCTGCTCGACTTCGGCCTCGCTGAGGCCGCCTTCTGGGCCGATCAAAAACGCCAGGCTGGCGGGCTGCTGATGGCTGACCATGGGTTCGGCGACCGGGTGCAGGACCAGCTTGAGGTCCTGGTCGCAGGCCTTGAGCCAGTCTGCCAGCGGCTGTGGTGGGTGGATGACCGGTACGCTGGAGCGCCCGCATTGCTCGCAGGCGCTGATCGCCACCTGGCGCCAATGAGCCATGCGCTTGTCGGCGCGTTCATCCTTGAGGCGTACTTCGCAGCGCTCGCTGACGATCGGGGTGATAGCGCTGACGCCCAGTTCAGTGGCCTTCTGGATTGCCCAGTCCATGCGCTCGCCGCGCGACAGGCCCTGGCCGAGGTGAACCTGCAGGCTGGAGTCGGCTTGCCCGGCGAAGGCTTCGTCGAGCTGCACGCGGACGGTTTTCTTGCCGACTTCCAGCAATTGGCCGCGAAACTCCTGGCCGCTGCCGTCGAACAGTTGCACGGCATCGCCAACCGCCATGCGCAGCACGCGGCCGATGTAGTGGGCCTGGGCTTCGGGCAGGTCGTGGGCGCCGAGGCTCAGGGGGGCGTCGATGAAAAAGCGGGACAGTCTCATGTACTAACTCTAAAAATGTGTTGGCAGTGCGGGCTTCATCGCGGGGCAAGCCCGCTCCTACAGGGATCTTTGCAGGAGCGGGCTTGCCCCGCGATGCTGTTAGCCCGGATCGCGGAAATCAGGGTGAAAATCAGCCGGCACTGCCACGCTGACGCGGCTGCTGGTGGCAATGTCGATACCCTCGGTGGCCACCTCGGCGAGGAAGTCGATCTGCTCCGGGGTGATCACGTAGGGCGGCAGGAAATACACCACGCTGCCCAGCGGGCGCAGCAGGGCGCCACGGCTCAGGGCGTGCTCGAAGACCTTCAGGCCACGGCGTTCCTGCCACGGGTAGGCGGTCTTGCTGGCCTTGTCCTGGACCATCTCGATGGCCAGGGCCATGCCGGTCTGGCGCACTTCGCCAACTTGCGGGTGGTCGACCAGGTGCTCGGTGGCGCTGGCCATGCGCTGGGCCAGGGCCTTGTTGGCCTCGATGACGTTGTCCTGCGCGAAGATATCCAGGGTCGCCAGCGCCGCGGCACAGGCCAGCGGGTTGCCGGTGTAGCTGTGCGAGTGGAGGAAGGCGCGCAGGGTCGGGTAATCGTCGTAGAAGGCGCTGTACACCTCGTTGGTGGTCAGGCACGCGGCCAGCGGCAGGTAGCCACCGGTCAGGGCCTTGGACAGGCACAGGAAATCCGGGCGGATGCCGGCCTGTTCGCAGGCGAACATCGTCCCGGTGCGGCCAAAGCCCACGGCGATCTCGTCGTGGATCAGGTGCACGCCATAGCGGTCACAGGCCTCGCGCAGCAGCTTGAGGTATACGGGGTGGTACATGCGCATGCCACCGGCGCCCTGGATCAGCGGTTCGACGATCACCGCGGCGACCGTGGCGTGGTGTTCAGCCAGGGTCTGCTCCATGGCCGCGAACATGTTGCGCGAGTGCTCTTCCCAGCCCATGCCCTCGGGGCGCAGGTAGCAATCGGGGCTTGGCACCTTGATGGTGTCGAGCAGCAGCGCCTTGTAGGTCTCGGTGAACAACGGCACGTCGCCGACCGACATCGCCGCGATGGTCTCGCCGTGATAGCTGTTGCTCAGGGTGACGAAGCGCTTCTTCTCTGGCTGGCCTTTGTTCAGCCAGTAGTGAAAGCTCATTTTCAGCGCCACTTCGATACAGGACGAACCATTATCGGCGTAGAACACCCGGTCCAGGCCTTCGGGGGTGATTTGCACCAGGCGCTCGGACAGCTCGATCACCGGCTGGTGGCTGAAGCCTGCGAGAATCACGTGCTCAAGCTGGTCGACCTGGTCCTTGATGCGCTGGTTGATGCGCGGGTTGGCATGGCCGAAGGCGTTGACCCACCAGGAGCTGACGGCGTCGAGGTAGCGCTTGCCTTCGAAGTCTTCCAGCCACACGCCTTCGCCGCGCTTGATCGGAATCAGCGGCAGTTGTTCGTGATCTTTCATCTGGGTGCAGGGGTGCCACAGGACCTTGAGGTCACGTTGCATCCACTGTTGGTTGAGGCCCATTTCGATTCTCCTGGCGACGGCGGCTCGGACATGCCGCGCAAGCCTATGCAATGCGCCGGTCGAGAACAACCCGTGCGCTGCAATCAGGGTGCTGGCGTTGCTGGCGGGGGCGCTTGGCGTGGCGTATCCTTCGGCTACTCTTTCTGGGGGATCCCCCCAAACACTTCTGCTTTGATCCGGAGTTCGCCGAATGTCTGCTGGTTGGCTGCGCGCCTGTGCGCTGGTAATGATAGGACTGTTCAGCGGCACTGCGCTGGCCAAGGACAAGGCCCCGACGGCGATCGTCGTCGGTGGCGGTCTGGCCGGCCTGACAGCCGCCTATGAGTTGCAGAACAAGGGCTGGCAGGTGACCCTGCTGGAAGCCAAGACCGGTATGGGCGGGCGCTCGGGCCTGGCCACCAGTGAATGGATCGGCAACAGCAAGGCCCAGCCGGTGCTCAACCAGTACCTGGATGCCTTCAAGCTCAGCACCTTGCCGGCACCTGAGTTCGTGCGTACCCCGGGTTACCTGATCGATGGCGAGTATTTCAGCGCCGCCGACCTCAGCACCAAGCAACCGGCCACCGCCGAAGCGCTCAAGCGTTACGAGAAGACCCTCGACGACCTCGCACGCTCGATCGACGATCCGCTGAACCCAGCCGCCAACAGCACCCTGTTCGCCCTCGACCAGCTCAACGTTTCCGGCTGGCTCGACAAGCTGCAACTGCCGGCCACCGCGCGCCAGCTGGTCAACCAGCAGATCCGTACCCGCTATGACGAGCCGTCGCGCCTGTCGCTGCTCTATTTCGCCCAGCAGACCCGCGTCTACCGCGGCGTCAGCGACCGTGACCTGCGCGCCGCACGCCTGCCAGGCGGTAGCCCGGTGCTGGCCCAGGCCTTCGTCAAGCAATTGAAAACCATCAAGACCCAGTCGCCGGTCAGCGCCATCATCCAGGACAAGGACGGCGTCACCGTCAAGGTTGGCAGCGTCGGTTACCAGGCCGACTACGTCGTGCTGGCCGTACCGCTGCGCGCGCTGTCGAAGATCCAGATGACTCCGGGCCTGGACACCAAGCACCTGGCCGCCCTCAAGGGCACCAACTACGGCTGGCGCGACCAGCTGATGCTCAAGTTCAAGACCCCGGTGTGGGAAAGCCGCGCGCGGATGTCTGGCGAGATCTACAGCAACACCGGCCTGGGCATGCTCTGGATCGAGCCTGCGCTCAAGGGCGGCGCTAACGTGGTGATCAACCTCTCCGGTGACAACGCGCGCCTGCTGCAGGCCTTTGGCGACAAGCAGATGGTCGACCAGGTGCTGATCCGTCTGCACGCCTTCTACCCGCAAGCCCGTGGCGCCTTCACCGGCTACGAAGTACGCCGTTACAGCACTGACGTGGGTACCGGTGGCGCCTACCTGGCCTATGGCCCTGGGCAGATCAGCAAGTACTGGCGCCTGTGGGAGCGTCCGGTGCAGCGGGTTGCCTTTGCTGGCGAGCACACCGATGCGATGTACCCGGGCACCCTCGAAGGCGCTCTGCGCAGTGGCCAGCGCGCTGCCAGCCAGGTCCAGGACCTGGCCGCGGGCAAGTCGTTCGAGCCGGTCAAGGCGGTTGCCGCCACGGCCGCTGCCGGCACCGCGGCTGCCGCGGCGAGCAAAGGTAATTTCTTCAGCAACCTGTTTGGCGGATCGTCCGACAAGCCGGCCAAGGCCGAAGAGCCGGTGAAGAAGGAAGAGGGCAAGCCAGGCTTCTTCAAGCGCATGTTCGGTAGCGATGACAAGCCTGCCGAGCAGCCAGCGGCCAAGCAGGCCGAGGTGGCTCCGGCCCCTGCGCCGGCGCCAGCACCTGCGGTCGCCCCGGTTGCCAAGGAAGAGCCAGCCAAGGCGCCGGTGAAAGCCGCTCCGGCCAAACCAGCGGCCAAGCAGGCACCGGCGAAAAAGCCGGCAGCCAAGGCGCAACAGCCGAAGAAAACCGCAGCCAAGGCTGCGCCTGCGAAAAAAGCCGCCGCCAAGGCGGAACCAGTGAAAAAGCCGGTAGCCAACACCCAGGCCAAGGCGCAGTAATGCGCTGACTTCATCGCCGGCAACGCCGGCTCCTACAGGGGCAAGTACACACCGAACCTGTGGGAGCCAGCCTTGCCGGCGATGGGCCGCGCAGCGGCCCCAAGGCCCGCAGGGTCTTCCCTTCCCACGTAGTTAATGTTTCCTTAATAGCTTCGTTTCATACTAAAGATCATATTTCTCGATATTTCAGAGCAAGTTTTTCTGCTTTTATTCGATTAATAAATCGTTAGTCTGAGCACAGTTCTTACAGGGAAACACGGCAATGCAACTGCGCAACTCACCTTCTCGTTATGGCTTTGTCAGCATCGTCCTGCACTGGGGTGTTGCACTGGCTGTATTCGGCCTGTTCGGCCTGGGCCTGTGGATGATGGGCCTGGACTACTACAGCCCATGGCGCAAAGACGCCCCCGACCTGCACAAAAGTATCGGCCTGGTGCTGCTCGGTGTGATGCTCCTGCGCGTGCTCTGGCGCTTTCTCAGCCCACCGCCGCCAGCGCTGCCCAACCACGGCAAACTCACCCGCCTCGCCTCCAAGGCCGGCCATGGCCTGCTGTACCTGGGGCTGTTCGCGGTGATGTTCGCCGGCTACATGATTTCTACCGCCGACGGCGTTGGCATCCCGGTGTTCGGCCTGTTTGAAGTGCCGGCGCTGGTCAGCAACCTGCCCGATCAGGCCGATGTCGCCGGCGAGATCCATTTCTACCTGGCCTGGGGCCTGGTGATCTTTGCCGGGCTGCACGGCCTGGCAGCCCTGAAACACCACTTTATCGACCGTGACGCGACCCTGATCCGCATGCTGGGCCGCAAAGCTTGATGTTCAACCTCAACTCCAAAAGGGATATAGACGCATGTTGAAAAAGACTTTTGCCGCTCTGGCGCTCGGTACCGCACTGTTCTCGGCCGGTCAGGCAATGGCAGCAGACTACAAGATCGACAAGGAAGGCCAGCACGCCTTCGTTGACTGGAAGATCAGCCACCTGGGCTACAGCTTCATCCACGGCACCTTCAAGGACTTCGATGGCTCCTTCAGCTGGGACGCCGCCAAGCCTGAAGCCAGCAAGATCGCCGTCGACCTGAAAACCGCCAGCCTGTGGTCCAACCACGCCGAGCGTGACAAGCACATCGCCAGCAAAGATTTCCTCGATGTGAGCAAGTTCCCAGAGGCCAAGTTCGTCTCCACCGCTGTCAAATCGACCGGCGAGAAAACTGCTGACGTGACTGGCGACCTGACCCTGCACGGCGTCACCAAGCCAGTCATCTTCAAGGCCACCTTCAACGGTGAAGGCAAGGATCCATGGGGCGGCGAGCGCGCCGGTTTCAACGCCAAGACCACGCTGAACCTGAACGACTTCGGCATCAAAGGCCCAGGCCCGTCTTCGCAGACCCTGGATCTGGACATCTCGATCGAAGGTATCAAGCAGAAGTAATGCTTGCTGCATAAACGAAAACGCCGCCCCTAGGGGCGGCGTTTTTGTTGGCGCGGTCGCTGAATCAGCGGTTACGCGTCAGCAGCGCAGGCTTCTCGCCACGTGGACGGCTTGGCAGCTGCTCGAGCTGTTCGGCAGTCGGGAAGCGGTCGACCTTCGACTCCTTGTGGACGATCTTCGGCTGCGGCTGGCCCTCACGCGGATTGCGCACGGCCGGCTCTTTGCTCGCTTGATCGTCGCGCGCCGGGCGGCGATTGCGACCGCCACCGTCGCGGCTGCCGCCACCATTACGGGCACCGCCGCCGCGCTTCTCGCCATTGGCCGAAGCACCACCACCGCTGCGCGGACCGTTGTTGCTGCGCGGCTGGCCGCCACGTGGCTGGCCACCGGTGCTGGCGCCGGTGCCGGTCTGGGCAGGTGCGCCCGGACGACGGTTACGGCCCTGGTTGCCCTTGTTCTGGTAAGGGCTGACGTAGTCGGCGCGGTTGCCGAAGTTGTCGACTTCGTCATCCAGGAACTCTTCCGGATCACGATTGGCCGGAACTTGCGGAACACCTGGCTGGCCCGACTGGGCCTGCCGCGGTTTGTTGTCGCGGGGCTTGCGCTCCTGGCGACCACCGGCGGATTTCTCCGCGGTTTTTTCCTTGTCCTTGTCGCGGCCTTTGTCTTTGCCCTGGTCCTTACCCTTGTCCTTGCGACCGCCGCTACCGGCATTGCTGCCATCGGCGCGCTGGCCACGGCCACCACGCGGATTGTTTTGCGGACGCTCACGGGTCTCGGGTTTCTCGGCTTCGACCTTGGAGGCATCAAAGCCCATCAGGTCGCCATCCGGGATCTTCTGGCGGGTAACGCGCTCGATGCTCTTGAGCAGTTTTTCTTCATCCGGAGCGACCAGCGAGATGGCCTCGCCCGAACGACCGGCACGACCGGTACGGCCGATACGGTGAACGTAGTCTTCTTCAACGTTGGGCAGTTCGAAGTTGACCACGTGCGGCAACTGGTCGATGTCCAGGCCACGGGCGGCGATATCGGTGGCAACCATGATGCGCACGCTGCCGGCCTTGAAGTCGGCCAGGGCCTTGGTGCGCGCGTTCTGGCTCTTGTTGCCGTGGATCGCGGCGGCGGTCAGGCCGTGTTTTTCCAGGTACTCGGCCAGGCGGTTGGCGCCATGCTTGGTACGGGTGAACACCAGCACCTGTTCCCACGCACCGGTGGTGATCAGGTGTGCCAGCAAGGCGCGCTTGTGGCTGGCCGGCAGGCGGTAGACGCGCTGCTCGATACGCTCGACCGTGGTGTTCGGCGGCGTGACCTCGATGCGCTCGGGGTTGTGCAGCAGCTTGTCGGCAAGGTCAGTAATGTCTTTGGAGAAGGTCGCCGAGAACAGCAGGTTCTGACGCTTGGCCGGCAGGCGGGCAAGGACCTTCTTCACATCATGGATGAAGCCCATGTCGAGCATGCGGTCGGCTTCGTCGAGCACCAGGGTCTCGACGTGGGACAGGTCAACGCTGCCCTGGCCGGCGAGATCCAGCAGACGGCCGGGGCAGGCCACCAGCACGTCGACACCCTTGGCCATGGCCTGAACCTGTGGGTTCATGCCGACGCCACCAAAGATGCAGGCGCTGACGAATTTGAGGTCGCGGGCGTAAACCTTGAAGCTGTCGTGAACCTGGGCGGCCAGTTCGCGCGTCGGGGTCAGCACCAGTACCCGCGGCTGGCGTGGGCCATGGCGCTGGGATTTGTCCGGGTGACCACCGGGGAACAGGCGTTCAAGGATCGGCAGGGCGAAACCGCCGGTTTTACCAGTACCTGTCTGGGCGGCAACCATCAGGTCGCGGCCTTGCAACACGGCGGGAATGGCCCGCTGTTGCACCGGAGTGGGCTGGGTGTAGCCCGCAGCCTCGATGGCGCGAACTAGAGCCTCGGAGAGACCGAGGGAAGCAAAGGACATGAGTAATCCTGTTTTAATGGGGGCTGAGCCCGATGGGATAATCTTGCCTGGCGCGACGGGCATCAGCTGATGCTATCGCGTCCGGTCCAGCAGGGTCTTCAATGCGCATCCGGGGCGGCGGGCGGGCTCTGGGCCGCGCTGTCCTGCCGGTCGGGATGCCTTTTGCAAGGCCGAGCGTCCGGGCGTAAGCCTGGCGGGAAGGCCCGAGTATAACAGAGCATTCAGCGCATGCTGCTTTCCTGCTGCTCAACGGCGGTTGGAAAGTTTTCCGCAGTGCCGGCGTAGCGTGCATGCAGCGCGGCATAGGCCGGCTCGCGCTTGAAGCGCCGCAGCTCGGCGGCAAAGCGCTGGGCCAGCAGGTCCATGCCGACATTGCGGCGCACCGCCAGGTACTGGCTGTGGCGGCTGATCACCAGAGGCAGTTCGCTGATCTGCTGTTCCAGGCCCAATGTCTTGATCATATAGCGGCCCACACGGCGGTCGGTGATCAACAGGTCGATACGTCCGCGCTGGAGCTTGCCGAAGTTGGCCTCGTGAGTGGGGGCCGGCTCGCGGGTGAACAGCGGTGAGTCGATAAACGCGCCACCATAGCTGTAACCGGGCGAAGTGCCGACGGTAAGGCCGCTCAGGTCTTCCAGGCGCTTGACCTTGTGCGGGCGAGCGTTGGCATAGAACAGGGTAAATTCGACGTCGGACAGCGGCTCGCTGGGGTAGAACAACTGGCTGTCGCGCTGTTCGGTCTGGAAGATGTCCAGCACGCCATCGGCCAGGCCCTGCTCGATCATCGCCAGGCAGCGCTTCCAGGGCAGGAACTGCCATTCCACCTCGACCCCCAGGCGCTTGAATACCTCGGCGGTGACCTCATAGTCGATGCCTTTGGCCTGGCCGTCTTCGAGATAGACGTAGGGGGCCCAGGGTTCGGTGACGATACGCAGCTTCTCGCCGTGGGCAAAGGCACTCAGGCAAGTGAGAATCAGCGCGGTCAACAGGCGGGTGAAATCGGGCATGGCTGGAGATTACGACGTGTGCACGGCTATGGCTAGTAGCCGTGCATGTCGAGCCCGCCTGGGTGTCAGCGCTGTGATCGCTTTAACAGTGAATCACGCACCGTGCGGTGCTTGCGGCCCAGCGACAGGCGCATGCCTGGGTGCTCGAACCATCGCTGCAGGGTATCGGCGCAGATCGGCCGCGGATGGCGGGCCCTGGCGTTGTCCAGGGCCTTGTCCCACCAGGCCGTAGCGCAGGCGCGGTCGAACTCGTTGGGGTAGTCGTAGCAGCCATTGAGCAGTTCGCGCATGAACTGGCGCTGTTCGCTCGGCAGGGCCAGGCTCAGCGCCTTGTAGCCCAGGCGTTGCAAGGTCGGCGGTTTGGGCAACTGGGCGTTGACGCGGGTGACATCCGCCAACGCCTCTTCGCTCAGGGGTGCGTGCTGGTGCTTGGCCAGCCAGGCCTGGACCTTGGCCCGGAACAGCTGCTTGCGGCTCCAGTAGTGATGGATCAGGTCGGTGCACTGGTTGACCTGCATCTGCCGGTAGGCGGCCACGCCCAGGCAGAACTCCTCCAGGGTGTAGGCGCCGTTGGCGTGGGGGTAGTACTCGTCCATCAAGGCGATGGAGCGGTCCAGCAATGGCGCATCTTCCTGCATCAGGCCAATCACCCCGGAGTTCAGCAGCGGCATGTGCCGGTCGGCCAGCCCGCGTTCTTCGAGCATTGCTGCCAGGCTCTGGAACAGCGGGCACTGAGGATCATTGCCATAGGTACTGCCGATGGCATTGCACAGCAGGGTGCCTGGCTTGACCCGGCGGAACAGCTCGATGGGCGACTGATGGAAGAACGTGTCGGTATCGATCAGCACGGCCATGGGCGCGCTGGCAAGCACCTGACGCAGCACCACGTGCTTGCTGCGAAAGTGGTAGCCGTAGGGCTGGTTCCAGGCTTCACGGGTGGCGGCGTCGAGTGGATGAACAGTTACCGGCAGGTGCCGGTAGGGTTCGGGATTGTCGCTGTAGACCTGGATATCAAGTGCTTCCCCGGGTGTCTTGCGCAGGTTGGCCAGGGCGCTGACAATGCTGAACTGGGCTTCCTGGTGGTAGGTGGGCGGCCCGAAGACCAGGTAAACGAGTTGCGGTCGAGCAGGGGTAAGTCCTTGGCGCATGGAAGGCACGAAAATCCGTCTGGGGGCAGGAATGCAGAAAGGCCCTTAGCGTAAGCTAAAGGCCTTTTCAGTATTCTGACGCAATTGTTACCTGCGGTGTAGCGGTTCGATCAGCGGGGCAACTTGAGGTTGTTCCAGATCGCCAGGCTCGGGTCGGCCTGGTTCAAGGTGTAGAAGTGCAACCCTGGAGCGCCGCCTTGCAGCAGTTGCTCGCACATGCGGGTGATGACGTCTTCACCGAAGGCCTGGATGCTCTTCACATCGTCGCCGTAGGCTTCCAGCTGCTTGCGGATCCAGCGTGGGATCTCGGCGCCGCAAGCGTCGGAGAAGCGCGCCAGCTTGCTGTAGTTGGTGATCGGCATGATCCCCGGTACTACCGGAATATCCACACCCAGCTGCTGCACGCGCTCGACGAAATAGAAGTAGCTGTCGGCGTTGAAGAAGTACTGGGTGATGGCGCTGTCGGCGCCGGCGTTGGCCTTGCGCACGAAGTTCTTCAGGTCGTCCTCGAAGTTGCGCGCCTGGGGATGCATCTCCGGGTAGGCGGCGATTTCGATATGGAAGTGATCGCCGCTTTCCTGGCGGATGAACTCCACCAGTTCGTTGGCGTAGCGCAGCTCACCGCTGGCCATGCCCATGCCCGACGGCAGGTCGCCGCGCAAGGCGACGATGCGCTGGATGCCGGCTGCCTTGTACTGGGTCAGCAGCGAGCGCAGGTCGTCCTTGCTGTCGCCGACGCACGACAGGTGCGGGGCGGCGGGGACTTTCACTTCGCTTTCCAGCTGCAGCACGGTGTTCAGCGTGCGGTCGCGGGTCGAGCCACCGGCACCGTAGGTGCAGGAGAAGAAATCCGGGTTGTAGCTGGCCAGCTGGCGGGCAGTGGCGAGCAGTTTTTCATGTCCAGCATCGGTCTTGGTCGGGAAGAACTCGAAGCTGTAACGACGTTCCTGAGACATAGAAGGTTCTCTTCAGCGGCAAGCTACAAGCCGCAAGCGACAAGCAGAAGCGGCGCGAACCGCTTGCAGCTTGCAGCTTGCAGCTACCAACTTTCAGTAACGGTAGGCGTGTGGCTTGAATGGCCCTTCAACAGTCACGCCGATGTATTCGGCCTGTTGCGGGGTCAGTTGGGTCACTACACCACCGAAGCCGCGGACCATTTCCAGGGCCACTTCTTCGTCGAGTTTCTTCGGCAGGACTTCAACGGTCAGGCGCTCGGCTTTCTGAGCGGCTGGCAGGTCGGCGTACTTCTGTTCGAACAGGAAGATCTGTGCCAGGACCTGGTTGGCGAACGAGCCGTCCATGATCCGGCTTGGGTGACCGGTAGCGTTGCCCAGGTTCACCAGGCGGCCTTCGGCCAGCAGGATCAGGTAGTCGTCGTTCTGTGGGTCGAAGTCGCCGTGGCCGGTACGGTGGATCTTGTGTACCTGTGGTTTGACTTCTTCCCAGGCCCAGTTCTTGCGCATGAAAGCGGTGTCGATTTCATTGTCGAAGTGGCCGATGTTGCAGACCACGGCGCGCTTTTTCAGGGCCTTGAGCATGTTGGCATCGCAAACGTTGACGTTACCGGTGGTGGTCACGATCAGGTCGATCTTGCCCAGCAGGGCCTTGTCGATGCTCGCTTCGGTGCCGTTGTTGATACCGTCGATGAACGGCGAGACCAGCTCGAAGCCGTCCATGCAGGCCTGCATGGCGCAGATCGGGTCAACTTCGGAAACCTTGACGATCATGCCTTCCTGACGCAGCGACTGGGCCGAGCCCTTGCCCACGTCACCGTAACCGATGACCAGCGCCTGCTTGCCCGACAGCAGGTGGTCGGTGCCGCGCTTGATGGCATCGTTGAGGCTGTGACGGCAGCCGTACTTGTTGTCGTTCTTGCTCTTGGTGACCGAGTCGTTGACGTTGATCGCCGGGACTTTCAGCTCGCCCTTGGCCAGCATGTCGAGCAGGCGGTGCACACCGGTGGTGGTCTCTTCGGTGACGCCGTGGACGCGCTCCAGTACCGCCGGGTATTTCTTGTGCAGCAGCTCGGTGAGGTCGCCGCCATCGTCGAGGATCATGTTGGCGTCCCATGGCTGGCCATCCTTGAGGATGGTCTGCTCCAGGCACCACTCGTACTCTTGCTCGGTCTCGCCTTTCCAGGCGAACACAGGGATGCCGGCAGCGGCAATGGAGGCAGCGGCCTGGTCCTGGGTCGAGAAGATGTTGCAGGACGACCAGCGCACTTCGGCACCCAGGGCGACCAGGGTTTCGATCAGCACGGCGGTCTGAATGGTCATGTGGATGCAGCCGAGGATTTTCGCACCCTTGAGCGGTTGCTCTTCAAGGTACTTGCGGCGCAGGCCCATCAGCGCTGGCATTTCCGATTCGGCAATGATGGTCTCGCGACGGCCCCAGGCAGCCAGGGAGATGTCGGCGACTTTGTAATCGGTAAAACCAGCAGGCGTGTTTACAGCGCTCATTGAGAGCCTCCATTCGTAGTGTGCGAATGGGCGCCGTTGTGCGTTTAGTGTCCGCAGGCAGGCCTGGCGGGACAACGCCCCATCCGAGCCTGACAGGTTGAACCTGCTGCAGCGCCCCTCGGACAGGTGGCGGGAACGGTGGCCAATGCAGCCACCGTCGAATAATGCCGGGCGATTATAGCCGGGCTTTTCGAGCTTCCCAAGCGCTAAAGACAAATCTGCGGCTCAGCCGGTCGGCGCCGTGACCAGCAGGTCCAGGTGCAGGCTCAGGTATGCCAGCGGCTCGCAGCCCTGGGTCAGCAGCATTACCTGCCAGGTCAGCTTGAATTCGCCCGGATGGTCGCTGTGCAGATGCCAGTGGTAGTCGTCGACCTCGTGGCACGACGGTTGCAATGGTGCGGATGCCTCCGGACGTGCCAGGCGCAGATTGTGCTGTTCGATCAGCTCGATTGTCAGCGGCGGCGTGCTGGCAGGGCTGTGGCTGAACAGTATTTCTTCGCCGAGCAGTGCTACCGGCACCATGCGCAGCAGTAGCGGGGTCCCGGCTTCGAGGGTCAGTCGGGGGGAGTCGACAAGCAGAGAGCCGTCCGGCTCCGCTCGGGTGTGCAAGATGCACAGGTGGCGAGGGTTGAGCGCGACGGGCGTACCCGGGTTGCCGGGCAAAGGGTCGAGCGAGGCAAGCAGGCCCTGGGCATCGACGATCAGTACAACGTGTTCAGGTTTCTCCGTAGCCATGATGAGCTCCTTCCATGAGCACCAATTGGGGCGGGTTGCGGTGTGCGCCGCTGGCTGGCCGGCGGCGCTTGCCCTGGATCAGTTGGTGATGGTGATGAACGGATCCCATTCGAAGTAGCCGCAGCACTTGCAATCACGGTCGACGATCATGAACTTGAAGTGGTAGGTGACCTTGCCTTGCGCAAGCAAGTCGCCACGCCAGTAGTAGTTGTCGTTGATCTGGCAGGTCGGCACGGTTTTGTTGTTGGCATTGGGCACGGCCGATTGCACTTTGGCCTTCAGTGCCCGAGGGTCTTCCAGCAGTTGGTGATTGGGGTCGTCGCAAACGAACCCATAGAGGATCACCGACTGCTCGAAGCCAAAGGAAATGCTCTGTTCACGCCAGCGCACGACATCACCTACGCGACCCTTGAGGTGCAACTCGCCGCCGGCCTGGCCAGAGATGACGTTGTCCTGGTAGGTGACCATGTAGATGTGTTCTGGCGGGATGAACGTGGGCTTGTTCGGGTCTTTGCTCGGATTGGGGAATTTCTTGAGGATGGTTTCGGTGTCGAAGTTGATGCTGACGTCGATAACTCTGGACATGAGTGGATTCCTTTTCACTGTACGAGTAGGTCAATGGTGAGCCTCGGATGCTCTCCACTGGCACTGCCCGGAGCTTCGCTTCCTGCGATGCCGGTGCTGCCGCGCCGTATGCCAAGTTCCGGTGGTCCGACTACCTGGAGTGATCTGCGGATCACATGCTCAGGCTAGCCGCATCGATTGGGCTGTCAAAGCGTGCCGAGCGGAATTTTGCTGGCTACTGACCAATGGTCGTAATGGTCGAATCCCCCGGAATGGGACTACCATGTAACGCAAGAGCCCAAGGGCTGAGATTGCCCTTCGGTGCTTGTTTTTCAGAGGCCAAGGTCAGGAGTAACGATGAATTTCCACACCCGCAAATGGGTAAAACCCGAAGACCTCAACCCCAACGGCACCCTGTTCGGCGGCAGCCTGCTGCGCTGGATCGACGAAGAGGCGGCGATCTATGCGATCGTCCAGCTGGGCAACCAGCGCGTGGTGACCAAGTACATCTCGGAGATCAACTTCGTCAGCGCTTCGCGCCAGGGCGACATCATCGAACTGGGCATCACCGCCACCGAATTCGGCCGCACCTCGATCACCCTCAAGTGCGAAGTGCGCAACAAGATCACCCGCAAGAGCATCCTCACCGTCGACCGCATGGTCTTCGTCAACCTCGGTGAAGACGGCTTGCCGGCGCCGCACGGGCGCACTGAGATCAAGTACATCAAGGATCAGTTCGATACCGCGGTGGAGTGATAGGCGCCGCCGGCAAGCCGGCTCCCATATATCCCTGTGGGAGCAGGCTTGCCAGCGATAGCGGTCTCAAGGCTGCTCGGTAACCCCGCGCACCACCCGGCCGATCGTCAGGCCCTGCAGCAGGATCGACGACAGCACCACGATGTAGGTGATGCTCAGCAGCAGATCACGCTCGGTGCCCGATGGCAGCGACAGCGCCAGGGCCACCGACACACCGCCACGCAGGCCACCCCAGGTCAGCACCCGCACGGTACCGCGCGGAACGGTGCGCCAACGGCGCAGCATCAGGATGGCCGGTGCCACGGTCAGCAGGCGCGACAGCAGGATCGCCACCGCCAGCACGCCGGCCGCCGCCAGGTGCATCCACGAGAATGGCAGCAGCAACAGCTCCAGGCCGATCAGGGCGAACAGCAGGGCGTTGAGCATGTCGTCGATCAGTTCCCAGAAACCGTCCAGGTAGCGGCGGGTCATGTCGTTCATTGCCAGGTTGCGGCCCAGGTTGCCGATGATCAGGCCGGCCACGACCATGGCGATCGGCGCCGAAACGTGCAGCTCATAGGCCATGGCCGAACCGCCGATCACCAGTGCCAGGGTCAGCATGACCTCGACCTGGTACTGCTCGATGCTTTTGATCATGCGGTAGGTGATGTAGCCCACCAGGCCGCCGAACAGAATGCCGCCAATGGCTTCGCGGGCGAACAGGATCGCGGTGTCGGCCACCGTCGGTGTTTCGCCAAGCTGGGCGATGCCCAGCAATACGGTGAACACCACGACTGCAGTGCCGTCGTTGAACAGCGACTCGCCAACGATGGTGGTCTTCAGTGGCTTGGAGGCATTGGCGGTACGCAGTGCGCCGAGAACCGCGATCGGGTCGGTCGGCGATATCAAGGCACCGAACAGCAGGCAGTAGAGCAGGCTCACATGCCAGCCGAACAGGGCGAAAATCCAGTGGGCGAGAAAGCCGATGACCACGGTGGCAATCAGCACGCCGACGGTCGCCAGCAGCCCGATCGGCCAGCGGTAGCTGCGCAGGTCGGCAAGGTTTACGTGCAAGGCGCCAGCGAACAGCAGGAGCGACAGCATCCAGTGCATCAGCAGATCGTTGAAGTCGATCTGGTTCATCAAACCCTGCACGCGCTCTTCCAGGCCGGGGTAGCCGATCACGCTCAAGCCTTGCAGCAGCAGCGAGAACAGCAAGGCGGTGACCATCACGCCGATGGTTGGGGGCAGGCCGATGAAACGGTAATTTACATAGGTGAGGAGGGTGGTCAAACAGATAAACGCAGCAACGAGCTCAAGCATCCTAGGTCCTGTAGTGGCTTCCAAGTCGACACCCGATAGCCTCGGGCATTTCTTTGATGACCTGCCGAGGGCTTCGGGACACACTTTTGACTGGTTTCGTTGACCGCGTTCTTTCGATTTCGTTTCCAGCCGCCTGTGCTGAAGTGGTTATATAGCGCTTGGCCATTGATGACCTCACCTGCCTTGCCAAGGACCATTGCGTGTTAGCCACCTCATTGGTATTGGTCGCGGCGCTGCTGCACGCGACCTGGAACACCCTGATCAAATTCAGCGGCGAACGCCTGCTGGTGATTGCCAGCATGGACGTGGTGGCGCTGGTATTTGCCCTCGCCATGGTCGCGTTCGTCCAGGTGCCGCCGGCCGAGGTCTGGCCGTGGATGCTGGCCTCGGCAGTGTTTGAACTCTTCTACCGGTTCCTGCTGATACAGGCCTATCGGGTCGGTGACCTGGGGCTGGTCTATCCGTTGATGCGCGGCCTGTCGCCGCTGGTGGTGCTGGCGCTGACCCTGACCTTTGCCGGCGAAGCCCTGAGCAGCCAGCAGATCATCGGCATCCTGCTCATTCCCTGTGGCATGGCCTGCCTGCTCTGGCAGGGCGGCGGCGGTGACCGGCTGCCCTGGTCGATGCTGCCGGTGGTGGCCTTGATCGGCCTGTGTATCGGTTGCTACACCTGGCTCGACGGCCAGGCGATCCGCCTGTGGTCGCAGCCGCTGGACTATCTTGTATGGCTGACGCTGATCAGTGCCTGGCCGTTTCCGCTGCTGGCAGGGGTGGCCCGGCGCGCGCCGTTCATGCTGTTCTGGCGGCTGCAGTGGCGCTTGGGCCTGGCGGTGGGTTTTTGCGTGTTGTTCAGCTATGCCCTGGTGCTCTGGGCCATGCAACTGGGGTCGGTGGCCGAGGCGGCGGCGCTGCGCGAGGTCAGCGTGATTCTGGTGGTGCTGTTCGGCATGCGCTACCTCAAAGAACCTTTTGGCGGGCCGAGGCTCTTAGCCTGTGCCCTGGTGCTGATCGGCATGCTGATCATGAAGCTCTGATAATTCTACTGACAAGGACTTGGCCATGACCGTTGCCTTCTGGTGTGTACTGATTGCGTTGTTTTTGCCCATTGTCTGTACCAGCATCGCCAAGGTTGCCAGCGGGCGCTTCAACCTGCGCCAGAACCACGACCCGCGGGCTTTCCTCGACAAACTCGAAGGCTTGCCGCGCAGGGCCCACGCGGCGCAATTGAACAGCTTCGAAGCTTTCCCGGCGTTCGCTGCGGCAGTGATCATCGCCGACATCGTCGGCAACGCCGAGCAGGTGACCCAGGACGTGCTGGCGGTGCTGTACATCACCAGCCGCCTGCTCTACATCATCTGCTACCTGGCCGACTGGGCCGCCCTGCGTTCGCTGGTGTGGTTCGTCGGCCTGGGCCTGATCGCGTCGTTCTTCTTCGTCTCGATCTGAGCCGCGTCACGGCACCTGGGGCACGGCCGGCAAGGCTGCGCCCTTGGGCCACAGCAGCCAGATCTGGCCTTGCTGCTTCATGTCGCCGGCCAGTTTGCCGGCTTCAGTGCCAGTGCCCCAGAACAGGTCGGCGCGCACTTCGCCGGTGATCGCCCCGCCGGTATCCTGGGCGGCCACCGGACGCACCACCGGCGCGCCATCAGGGCGCGTGGTCGAGAGCCACAGCAGGCTGCCCAGCGGAATCACCTTGCGGTCGATGGCCACGCTGTAGCCGGCGGTCAATGGCACATTGAGCGAGCCGCGCGGGCCTTCGTTGCTGTCCGGGCGGGTGCTGAAGAACACGTAGCTGGGGTTGCTCGCCAGCAGTTCCGGAACCCGCGCCGGATTGCTCTGGGCCCAGGCATGGATGCTGCCCATGGTCACTTCTTCTTTCTTCAATTGCCCTTGTTCCACCAGCCAGCGGCCGATCGGGCGATAGGGGTGGCCATTCTGGTCGGCATAGCCGATGCGCAGTTGGCGGCCGTCTTCCAGCTGGATGCGGCCAGAACCCTGGATCTGCAGGAACTGCAGGTCCATCGGGTCGGTCAGCCAGGCCAGTACCGGTGCCTTGGCGCCCTGGGCATTGATGGTTTCTGCGGTGTCGTAGGGTTTGAGTACCCGGCCTTCGAGGCGGCCACGCAGACGCTTGCCCTTGAGTTCGGGATAGACGCTGTCCAGCGCCACCACGATCATGTCGACCGGTACGCCATAGACCGGCACAGTGGCGCTGTCGGTCTGGGTCAGGCTACCGGGGTAGACCGGCTCGTAGTAACCCGTGATCAAGCCGTTGGCGTTGTTCTCGGCCGAACGCATGCTGTAGACGTCCAGCTGCGCCTGAAGAAAGCTGCGTACTTCAGCCGGGCTGGCAGCAATGGCTGCCGCTGCGCTGCAGGTGTTGGCCCAGATCGCATCACGCTTGAGCCGCTCGCAGGCACTGCGCCAGGACTCGAAACCGGCGACCAGGTCGCTGTCGCTGACCCGTGGCAGGTCTTCCCAGGTGGCGCCGACGTAGGTAGCCAGCGGGTGTGGCTTGGGTTTTTCCGGCGCGCTGCCGTTGCAGCCGGCCAGCAGGGCCAGCACCGACAGGGTCCAGCCGAGGTGGCGCAAAGGAAGTTTCATCAACGGGGTTCCTCGACGGTTGGCGTGGCTTGCAGCCGTTTTCGCAAACCGTAGTTTTAATAAGGGTATTGGTCTTTGCCGGTGAGGCGAGGATACTGGCCGCCTTTTTCCGTGAGCCGAAGTGATCAAGATGCTCAAGCGACTTTCTGTTGTACTGCTGGCGTGTTTGACCCTGAGTGCCTGTGGCGGGGTCGATCCCAACTCGCCACTGGGCCAGCGCAAGACGATCTTCAAGCAAATGCTCAAGACCAGTGAAGACCTCGGCGGCATGCTGCGTGGGCGCCTGGCCTTCGATGGGCAGAAGTTCGCCGATGGCGCGGTCAAGCTCGACAACCTGTCCCGCGAGCCCTGGAAGCACTTTCCACAGGTTCGCGAAGAGGATGATACCAGCGCCCGCGCCGATGTCTGGGAGAAGCAGGCACGCTTCCAGGACCTGGCTCGGCAGATGGAAGCCAGTACCGCCGAACTGGTCGCGGTGACCCGCACCCAGCCGCTCAAGGCGGCTGACCTGGCTGCGCCGATGGACAAGGTCGAGGCGGCATGCAAAGCCTGTCATACCGAGTTTCGAAATCACTGAGTGGCTGTGGGAGCGGATAAATCCGCTCCGACAATAACGCTGTCAGTTACTTCTCCAGCTCTTTCAGAGCGTCTTGCAGCTCCTGCTTGGACTCTGCCAGCTTGTCCTTGCGCTTGTTGATCTTCTCGGCGTCACCTTTTTTCATGGCCTTGTCCAGGTCCTTGGTGCGCTGGTTCACTTCGTGACGGGCATCGAGGACTTTCTGTTCGCGCTCTTTGCGCAGGCTGGCATCGGTGCAATGCTCGGTCACTTCGCTGAGGGCTTTTTCCAGGCCGGCTTGCTGATTGCTGTTGCCATGGGCGCGAGCCTGTTCGATCTGTTCGCTGATGGCTTGCTTCTTGGCTGCGCAACCGGTCAGGCCTGGCTGTTGTTCGGCAGCCAGCAGGGGCGTGGCCAGGAGTGAACAGACGGTGAACAGGGCAAGCGGGGAAAGCAGTTTCATTAGGGGCTCCGTTGTCGCGGGCTTGGCAGAATCCATGATGCTGCCCTGATCCGGCGAAATTAGAAACCCTCGATTGTGTGTCTGCGCAATTGTTCGGCCACTATCTGCACCTGCGGTGAGCGGAAAAATGCCAGCAATTGCGCGCTGCGGCCTGGGCCAACACCCGGCTCGGCCAGCCATTGCCCGGCATCGCGCTGGCGCAGGTCTGCCCAGGTGGTGTCCGCTGCCAACGGCGTCGCGGCTGGAACGCCGAGGGCACTGAGCCAGCGAACAAAGGGTTGCTGGCGGGCCTGGTCGAAGGCTTGCAGTAACTGCTGGCGGCTGCGTTCGCCAAGCCCTGGCACCGATTGCAAGTCTTCATCCTGCAGGTCGAGCCAGTCGCCCAGGCCTTGCACATGGCCACTGTCGATGAGTTTTTCCCAGGTGCCTGGGCCCAAACGGGGCATGTTCAGGCCTTGCTTGGAGCTGAGCCAATTGAGGCGGGCGACGAATTGGCTACGGCAGCCATCGTCGGGTTGCCAGCAACTTAGCGAGTGGTAGTGGGCAGGGTCAGGGGTTGCGATGTCCATGCGTTGAACACTGCGGTGCACCACCTCATCCAGGCGTGGAATGGTCAGCCCGGCGAGGCTGATGGCCACCTGGTCGCCGGGGCGGATGTCCAGCTGCTGCCAGCGTTGGAAGGAGCCGAGGCTGACCTGGCGGATCTGCCGGTCATCCAGTTGCACCGGCTCGATCTTCAGCACCGGGGTGATACGCCCGGTACGGCCGATGTTGAAGTGTACGCCCCGGACTTGCGCCAGCGCCTGGGCAAAGGGGTATTTCCACGCGGTTGCCCAGTACGGGTCGCGCGCTTGCCAACGACTGCCGTGTGGGCGCTGGCCCTGGCGCAGCACCACGCCGTCGCTGGCGAAGGGCAGCGGGCTGCGGTACCAGTGTTCGCGCCAGCGGGCAGCCTCGGCGAAGCTGCTCAAGGGCTCGCTGTAACGCTCGCTATGCTCAAAACCCAACGCGCTCAAGCCTTTGAGTCGTTCGCGCTGATCGGCCGGCCCCAGTGGCCAGGCCCAGACAAACAAGCCGACCACCGCGCCCTGTTCGGCACTGATACGTTTGCGCGCCAGCAGGCCGGCGACATTGCCGCGGGCGTTGAGGCTGCCGGCATTGGCCTGTACGTGGCCGTCCAGGCGCCAGAACAGTTCGCCCTGGAGCACCAGGTCGAGGGGCTCGGGCAACTGCTGGTTGAGTGTGCCCAGGGCCGGGATGTGCCGGCTCCAGTCGTGGCCATGGACGCCGTCGCCGCGGCTGATCAGTTGCACCAGCTTGCCGTCGCGATAAACCAGGGTAGCGGCCACGCCATCGACCTTGGGTTGAATCCACAGCTCTTGCTTGCCGTGCATCCAGGCTTTGACCGCCGCATCGTCGGCCAGCTTGCCAAGGCCGGTATGGGCAATCGGGTGGCGCAAGGGGCCGACAGCGGTTTTCAACGGGCTGTCCTGCGGCCTGGCTGGCGTCGGGAAGCAGCTTTGCAGATGGCCCAGGCGTGTGCGGCTCTGGTCATAGAGTTCGTCAGCGACCAGCGAGACACCCTGACGGTGATAGTGATCGTCCCAGTCGGCAAGCGTCTGCTGGAGCTGGCGGATTTCAGCCCGGGCCTGAACAGGCGGCCAGTCGGGGCAAGTCTGCGCGTGTGCCGGAAGCAGCCAGAAGAAGAGCAGAAGGGACAGCAGAGACGTGTGCAGCATGGCGAGCATCCTTGCTCGGCGGGGTGGAATACCAAGCCTAGGAAAGATTGAGCACCTTGAAGGTGTTCAACATGTCAGGTCATGTGTCTAGGCCAATGAAAAAGCCCCGACCAGTCACCCGGCCGGGGCTTCGCTTGCAGCTTGCAACTTGCAACTTGTAGCTTCAGCCCTTACAGACCGGCAGCAGCGCGCAGGGCGTCGACGCGGTCGGTGCGTTCCCAGGTGAAGGTGGTGAAGGTGTCGTCGCCGACAGTCTTCTGCTGCGGGATACGGCCGAAGTGACCGTAGGCAGCGGTTTCCTGGTACATCGGGTGCAGCAGGTCGAGCATGGTGGTGATCGCGTACGGACGCAGGTCGAAGCACTCGCGCACCAGCTGGACGATCTTGTCGTCGGAGATCTTGCCGGTGCCGAAGGTGTTCAGCGAGATCGACGTCGGCTGAGCGACACCAATGGCGTAGGAAACCTGGATCTCGCAACGCTCGGCGAGGCCGGCGGCGACGATATTCTTGGCCACGTAGCGCCCGGCGTAGGCGGCGGAACGGTCAACCTTGGACGGGTCCTTGCCGGAGAACGCGCCACCGCCGTGACGGGCCATGCCGCCGTAGCTGTCGACGATGATCTTGCGACCGGTCAGGCCGCAGTCGCCTACCGGGCCACCGATGATGAACTGGCCGGTCGGGTTGATGTGGAACTGGGTGTCCTTGTGCAGCAGTTCGGCCGGCAGGGTGTGCTTGACGATCAGCTCCATCACCGCTTCCTGCAGGTCTTTTTGCGACACTTCAGGGTTGTGCTGGGTCGACAGCACCACGGCGTCGATACCCACTACCTTGCCGCCTTCGTAACGGCAGGTAACCTGCGATTTGGCGTCCGGGCGCAGCCACGGCAGCAGGCCGGACTTGCGCGCTTCGGCCTGGCGCTCGACCAGACGGTGCGAGAAGCAGATCGGTGCTGGCATCAGCACGTCGGTTTCGTTGCTGGCGTAGCCGAACATCAGGCCCTGGTCGCCGGCGCCCTGGTCTTCAGGCTTGCTGCGGTCAACGCCCTGGGCGATGTCTACCGATTGCTTGCCGATGATGTTCATGACCGCGCAGGTCGCGCCATCGAAGCCGACGTCGGAGCTGTTGTAGCCAATATCGACGATGACTTTGCGAACGATGTCTTCCAGATCGACCCAGGCCGAGGTGGTGACTTCGCCAGCGATGATCGCGACGCCGGTTTTTACCAGGGTTTCGCACGCCACGCGGGCGAATTTGTCCTGGGTGATGATGGCGTCCAGCACCGCATCCGAAATCTGGTCGGCGATTTTGTCCGGATGCCCTTCAGACACGGACTCGGAGGTGAAAAGGGAGTATTCGCTCATCTCGACGGGTTCCTAAAATTTACCGATGGTGATGTCGCCAGCCGGTCGCTGAAAATGGCGGACCTGAATCTGGAAACCATTACGTAAGCCCACATAGAGGCTGTCCCCGGGAGCCAGTCCCGCAGCGCTGGCCCAACGGGCCAGGTCGTCCTGCTCGAAGCCCAGCCAGATATCGCCACAGGCCTCTCTGGCCCAGCTCTGGTCGTGGCTGCACAACTCTGTTACCAACAGGCTTCCGCCTGGTTTCACGCGGTTGGCCAGCTGCCGCAGGGCTTCGGCCGGGGCGCTGAAATGGTGCAGGACCATGTTCAGCACTACGCAGTCGGCTTCCACATCCGTTGCACTGAGTGCATCGGCCAACTGCAGGTTCACATTAGCCAGACCTTCACGCTCGCAGACCCTACGGGCCAGGTCGAGCATGGTCGGGCTGTTGTCCAGGGCGGTGACCCGGGCAAAGCGCCGGGCCAGCTCGGGAAGAAACTCGCCATCGCCGGGGCCCACTTCAAGGGCCTCGGCGCCGGCTTCAAAACTGAGCTTGTCGAGCAGGGCCAGCAAGCTTTCGCGGTACTGCGGCAAGCCGGCAATCAAATCCTGCTGGGCGCGAAATTTCTCTTCGACACGCAGGAAAAAGTCCTGGCTGGTGGCAGCCCGGCGTTGTTGCACCTGGGCGATACGGGCCTGGACCTCATCGGCCAGACTCAGCCCGTCGACTTCTTCAAGTAATGCCGCATGCAGCTTGCCGCCCAGGCTCAGGCCATCGGGCAGGGCGCGGCGGTAAAAGATCGCATTGCCTTCGCGGCGGGTCGCGACCAGGCCGGCCTGGGCCAGGACCTTGAGGTGATGGCTCATGCCCGACTGGCCAATGGCGAAGATCTGCGCCAGTTCCAGTACGCCGAACGAATCGCTGGCCAGGGCGCGCAATACGTTAAGGCGCAGCGGGTCGCCGCCGGCTTTGCACAGGGCAGCCAGCGCATCGCTTTGCTCTTGGCGGATCGACGGCACGGGTAGGTTCATGGAGCGGCAGTCTAGTCAGGCAACGATTGCCTCGCAAGGCCAATATCAAAAAGTTTTGATATTGCTCGATAAGCGGGGCAATTCGTCGCAGGCCAAGCGACCGATCCGGCTGTTTGCCCGGGTTAACGCCTGATTCTTTGCTCAATCACAGGAAAATCATGCTGCATCGACCATCCGTCATTGCCCCCGGACACGTGCCTGGGCGAAAATGGCCGCCTTTTTTCGTTTCGTAACTAATTCAACACCCAGGAGATAAGCGATGCCCAGCCGTCGTGAGCGTGCCAACGCCATTCGTGCCCTCAGCATGGATGCCGTGCAAAAGGCCAACAGCGGCCACCCCGGTGCCCCTATGGGCATGGCGGATATCGCCGAGGTTCTGTGGCGTGACTACCTGAAGCACAACCCGACCAACCCGAACTTCGCCGACCGCGACCGCTTCGTGCTGTCCAACGGCCACGGTTCGATGCTGATCTACTCGCTGCTGCACCTGACTGGCTACGACCTGTCGATCGACGACCTGAAAAGCTTCCGTCAACTGCACAGCCGTACCCCGGGCCACCCGGAGTTCGGTTACACCCCAGGCGTCGAGACCACCACTGGCCCGCTGGGCCAGGGCCTGGCCAACGCCGTCGGTTTCGCCCTGGCGGAAAAAGTCCTGGCTGGCCAGTTCAACCGCGCAGGCCACAACGTCGTCGACCACCACACCTATGTGTTCCTGGGTGACGGTTGCATGATGGAAGGTATTTCCCACGAAGTCGCTTCCCTGGCCGGTACCCTGGGCCTGGGCAAGCTGATCGCCTTCTACGACGACAACGGCATCTCCATCGACGGCGAAGTCGAAGGCTGGTTCACCGATGACACCCCTAAGCGTTTCGAAGCCTACAACTGGCAGGTGATCCGCAATGTCGACGGCCATGACGCCGACGAAATCCGCACCGCCATCGACACCGCGCGCAAGAGCGAGCAGCCGACCCTGATCTGCTGCAAGACCATCATCGGTTTCGGCTCGCCGAACAAGCAGGGCAAGGAAGATTGCCACGGTGCTCCGCTGGGCAACGACGAAATCGCCCTGGCGCGCAAAGAGCTGAACTGGAACCACGGCCCGTTTGAAATCCCGGCTGAGATCTACGCCGAGTGGGATGCCAAGGAAGCCGGCAAGGCCGTCGAAGCCGAATGGGACCAGCGTTTCGCTGCCTACTCCGCCGCTCACCCGGAGCTGGCCAACGAACTGGTGCGTCGCCTGAGCGGTGACCTGCCGGCCGATTTCGCCGAGAAAGCAGCAGCCTACATCGCTGAAGTCGCGGCCAAGGGCGAGACCATCGCCAGCCGTAAAGCCAGCCAGAACGCCTTGAACGCCTTCGGCCCGCTGCTGCCTGAACTGCTCGGCGGCTCGGCTGACCTGGCCGGTTCCAACCTGACCCTGTGGAAAGGCTGCAAAGGCGTCAGCGCTGAAGACGCCAGCGGCAACTACATGTTCTACGGCGTGCGCGAGTTCGGCATGACCGCGATCATGAACGGCGTCGCCCTGCACGGCGGCCTGGTGCCTTACGGCGCGACCTTCCTGATGTTCATGGAATACGCCCGCAACGCGGTGCGCATGTCGGCGCTGATGAAACAGCGGGTCATCCACGTCTACACCCACGACTCCATTGGTCTTGGCGAAGACGGCCCGACCCACCAGCCGATCGAGCAACTGACCAGCCTGCGCAGCACCCCGAACCTGGACACCTGGCGCCCAGCCGATGCCGTCGAGTCGGCGGTCTCCTGGAAGTTTGCCCTGGAGCGTAAAGACGGCCCGTCGGCGCTGATCTTCTCGCGTCAGAACCTGCAGCACCAAGAGCGTGATGCCGGGCAGATCGCCAACATCAGCCGCGGCGGCTACGTCCTCAAGGACTGCGCCGGCGAGCCTGAGCTGATCCTGATCGCCACCGGTTCCGAAGTCGGCCTGGCGGTTCAGGCGTTCGACAAGCTGACCGAGCAAGGCCGCAAGGTCCGCGTCGTGTCGATGCCGTCGACCAGCGTGTTCGATGCCCAGGATGCTGGCTACAAGCAGTCGGTACTGCCACTGCAAGTCGGCGCGCGGATCGCCATCGAAGCGGCCCACGCCGACTTCTGGTACAAGTACGTCGGCCTCGAAGGCCGCGTCATCGGCATGACCACCTACGGCGAGTCGGCACCTGCATCGGCCCTGTTCGAAGAGTTCGGTTTCACCCTGGAAAACATCCTGGGTACTGCTGAAGAGCTGCTGGAAGACTGATCAACAGTGCTGGAATCATCGCGGGGCAAGCCCGCTCCTACAGTTCTGTAGGAGCGGGCTTGCCCCGCGATTGCAGATAACGCTTCTGTTCCGTGAGCATCCCATGCCCCAATCGCGTCCTTACAAAGTTGCACTCAACGGCTACGGCCGTATTGGTCGTTGCGTCTTGCGCGCACTCTTTGAACGGGGGGCGAAGGCGGGCTTCGAGATCGTTGCGCTGAACGACCTGGCCGACCAGGCCAGTATCGAATACCTGACACGCTTCGACTCCACCCACGGGCGTTTCCCCGGAGAGGTGAAGGTCGACGGCGATTGTCTGCATATCAATGGCGACTGCGTGAAAGTCTTGCGCAGTGCCACCCCGGAAGGGATCGACTGGGCGGCGCTGGGCGTCGACCTGGTGCTGGAGTGCTCCGGCGCCTACAACACCCGCGCCGATGCCATGCGTTTTCTCGACGCCGGCGCGCCGCGGGTGCTGTTTTCCCAGCCCATGGCCAGCGAGGCGGATGTCGACGCCACGGTGGTCTACGGAATCAACCAGGATTGCCTGGACGGCAGCGAGAAGCTGGTGTCCAACGCCTCCTGCACCACCAACTGCGGCGTGCCGCTGTTGCGGGTGCTGGACCAGGCTTTTGGCCTGGAGTACGTGTCGATTACCACCATCCACTCGGCGATGAACGACCAGCCGGTCATCGACGCCTATCACCACGAAGACTTGCGCCGTACCCGTTCGGCGTTCCAGTCGGTGATCCCGGTGTCCACGGGCCTTGCCCGTGGTATCGAACGGCTGCTGCCGGAACTTGCCGGGCGAATTCAGGCCAAAGCCGTACGCGTGCCGACCGTCAATGTGTCGTGCCTGGACATCACCCTGCAGACCGCCCGCGACACCACCGCGGCCGAGGTCAACCGGGTGCTGCGCGAAGCCGCCCTGAGCGGCCCGCTGCAGGGGCTGCTGGCCTACACTGAACTGCCGCACGCCAGTTGTGATTTCAACCATGACCCGCATTCGGCGATTGTCGATGCCAGCCAGACCCGCGTTTCCGGCCCCCGGCTGGTCAACCTGCTGGCCTGGTTCGACAACGAATGGGGTTTTGCCAACCGTATGCTCGACGTTGCCGATCACTTTCTGCACGTCGTCAATCAAACCCGCTCCACTTGTAAACAGCCCTGAAGGACTGCATTCATGACCGTGTTGAAGATGACCGACCTCGATCTGCAAGGTAAGCGCGTACTGATCCGCGAAGACCTCAACGTGCCTGTGAAGGACGGTGTGGTTGCCAGCGATGCGCGCATCCTCGCTTCGCTGCCGACCATCAAGCTGGCCCTGGAAAAGGGCGCGGCCGTGATGGTCTGCTCGCACCTGGGCCGCCCGAGCGAAGGCGAGTTCTCTGCCGAGAACAGCCTCAAGCCGGTCGCCGAGTACCTGAGCAAGGCCCTGGGCCGCGACGTGCCGCTGGTTGCCGACTACCTCGACGGTGTCGAAATCAAGGCCGGTGACATCGTCCTGTTCGAGAACGTGCGCTTCAACAAGGGCGAGAAGAAGAACGCCGACGAGCTGGCGCAGAAGTACGCCGCCCTGTGCGATGTGTTCGTGATGGACGCCTTCGGTACCGCTCACCGCGCCGAAGGCTCGACCCACGGCGTAGCCAAGTTCGCCAAGGTCGCTGCTGCCGGCCCGCTGCTGGCGGCCGAGCTGGATGCCCTGGGCAAGGCCCTGAAAGCCCCGGCCAAGCCGATGGCGGCGATCGTTGCCGGCTCCAAGGTGTCGACCAAACTGGACGTGCTCAACAGCCTGAGCCAGATCTGCGACCTGCTGATCGTCGGCGGCGGCATCGCCAACACCTTCCTGGCCGCGGCCGGTCACCCGGTCGGCAAGTCGCTGTACGAGCCTGACCTGATCGACACCGCCAAGGCCATCGCTGCCAAGGTCAACGTACCGCTGCCAGTGGACGTCGTGGTTGCCAAGGAGTTCGCCGAAAGCGCCGCCGCGACCGTCAAACTGGTTGCCGACGTTGCCGAAGACGACATGATCCTCGACATCGGCCCGCAAACCGCGGCCAACTTCGCCGAGCTGCTGAAGTCGTCGAAGACCATCCTCTGGAACGGCCCGGTCGGCGTGTTTGAATTCGACCAGTTCGGTAATGGCACCAAGGTCCTGGCCCAGGCCATCGCCGAGAGCGCGGCGTTCTCCATTGCCGGTGGTGGCGATACCCTGGCGGCCATCGACAAATATGGCGTTGCCGAGCAAATCTCCTACATTTCTACCGGTGGCGGTGCTTTCCTCGAGTTCGTCGAAGGTAAAGTGCTGCCGGCCGTTGAAGTGCTGGAACAGCGAGCCAAGGCCTGATCCATTCGGCCTGGCAAAGGGAGCGACCTGCATGGTCAAGCAATTGCCTGTGATTATCCTGGCCGGTCTGCTCGGCGCTTGCTCCAGTAACCCGGAGCAGGCGCCGGCAAAGCCCGGCGCGCCGAAAGGCGGCTGCTATCAGTCTGAATGGCAGGCTGAAACGGCACCGGTGATCAACAAAAGGCTGGGCCCGGATGGCCTGGAAAAATACGACGACGAACATCAGCGCCGGGCCCAGGGTTGCCCTTGATCGGTTCACGGCAACCTACCGGCCGGTTTGTGGTCTGCTAGAGGATATTGGATGAAAGCGGTTGCGGCCTTGATGGCCCTGGCAGTACTCGGTGGTTGCGCAAGCCTCAAGCCTGCGCCGGCACCGGCCGACAACTGGACCCGCTGGGTCTGCGACAGCCAGGTTGAAGTGCTCTGGCGCTTTGCCGACAGCAGCCAGCAGGAGGTGGATGTACGCCTGGGTGGCGGCGACCAGGTCTACCGGCTCAAGCCGGAGCCCAGTGGCTCGGGTGCGTTGTACAGCGATGGAGTGCTGGCGTTCCACAGCAAGGGTGACGAAGGCCTGGTGTACTGGGTCGCCACCAACGATTTGATAGGGCGGGGCTGCAAGGCGCCGTGACTGGCCGGGCCTCGAAGGCCCACACTACTTGAATAGCAACCGCCGCTGCGGCAGGCTTGCACGAAAAACGACGCTTGTCGGGAGAGAGATACACAATGGCACTCATTAGCATGCGCCAGATGCTGGACCACGCCGCTGAATTCGGCTACGGCGTTCCAGCTTTCAACGTCAACAACCTCGAGCAGATGCGCGCCATCATGGAAGCCGCCGACAAGACCGACTCCCCGGTGATTGTCCAGGCCTCGGCCGGTGCCCGCAAATACGCCGGCGCGCCGTTCCTGCGCCACCTGATCCTGGCTGCGATCGAAGAATTCCCGCACATCCCGGTGTGCATGCACCAGGACCACGGCACCAGCCCTGACGTCTGCCAGCGCTCGATCCAGCTGGGCTTCAGCTCGGTGATGATGGACGGCTCGCTGGGCGAAGACGGCAAGACCCCGACTGACTACGACTACAACGTCCGTGTTACCCAGCAAACCGTTGCCATGGCTCACGCCTGCGGCGTTTCGGTTGAAGGCGAGCTGGGCTGCCTGGGTTCGCTGGAAACCGGCATGGCCGGTGAAGAAGACGGTATCGGCGCCGAAGGCGTACTGGATCACAGCCAGATGCTGACCGATCCGGAAGAAGCTGCCGACTTCGTCAAGCGCACTCAGGTCGATGCCCTGGCCATCGCCATCGGTACCAGCCACGGTGCTTACAAGTTCACCAAGCCGCCTACTGGCGACGTGCTGGCGATCGACCGCATCAAGGAAATCCACAAGCGCATCCCCAACACCCACCTGGTGATGCACGGTTCGTCCTCGGTACCGCAAGAGTGGCTGGCGATCATCAACCAGTACGGCGGCGACATCAAGGAAACCTACGGCGTGCCGGTTGAAGAAATCGTCGAAGGCATCAAGTACGGCGTGCGCAAGGTCAACATCGACACCGACCTGCGCCTGGCGTCCACCGGTGCCATGCGTCGCCTGATGGCCACCAACCCGAGCGAATTCGACCCACGCAAGTTCTTCGGCGAAACCGTCAAGGCCATGCGCGACGTCTGCATCGCCCGTTACGAAGCCTTCGGCACTGCTGGTAACGCCTCGAAGATCAAGCCGATCTCCCTCGAAGCGATGTTCCAGCGCTACGCCAAAGGTGAGCTGGCCGCCAAGGTCAACTAAGTCTGAACAGAAAAGCCCGCAGCGATGCGGGCTTTTTTGTGCCTGCGCGCCAGGAAGGCAATGCGCATGGCCCGGCCGGACAGACCGTTAGTCGGCTAACAGGCCATTCCGACCATGATGGCAATGTGCTGACTTCAGATTTATGGCAGCCGGGTCTAGAGTTACGCACAGATTTCAGCCGAAGCCCGGCATTGGTGCCTTAAGAGAAGCAGCATGGATTGCGCGCAACCTCAGTCACACGATAGCGGCTCAGTACTGCTGGTCGTTGACGATTATCCGGAAAACCTGATCAGCATGCGGGCCTTGCTGGCCCGCCAGGACTGGCAAGTACTCACCGCGAGCTCGGGGACGGAAGCCCTGAGCGCGCTGCTCGAACATGAAGTGGACCTGGTGCTGCTCGACGTGCAGATGCCGGGCATGGACGGTTTCGAGGTTGCCCGCCTGATGCGCGGTAGCCAGCGTACGCGGTTGACGCCGATCATCTTCCTCACCGCCAACGAACAGTCCCAGGCCGCTGTGCTCAAGGGCTATGCCAGTGGTGCGGTGGATTACCTGTTCAAACCCTTCGATCCGCAGATCCTCAAGCCCAAGGTTCAGGCGCTGCTCGAGCAGCAGCGCAACCGGCGCTCGCTGCAGCGCTTGAGCCGCGACCTGGAAGCGGCGCGGGCGTTCAACGCCTCGGTGCTCAACAATGCCGCCGAAGGCATCCTGGTGGTGGGCGAAAAGGGTGAGATCAGCTTTGCCAACCCGGCCATTTCGCAATTGCTCCAAGCCCCGGTCGAGCTGCTGCAAGGCGCCAACCTGCTGGATTTCGTGCAGTCGCCGGGGATGACCTTGTGGGCCGAATCGGCGTTCTACCAGGCCTACCTGGAGCGGCAGATCTTCCGTATCCACGATGCCCTGCTGCGTACCGCCGGCGGCCAGCCGGTGCCGGTAGCGCTGTCGTGCTCGCCATTGACCGACGGCCAGCGCGCCATGGTGGTGACGGTGCTGGACATGTCGGTGGTGCGCCACCTGCATCAGCAACTGGAGTTTCAGGCGGTTACCGACCCCTTGACCGGGCTGCTCAACCGCCGTGGCTTCTACCAGGCCGCTGAAAGCGCCCTGGTGCGTAATGAGCGCAGCGACAAGACCCAGGCGCTGATGTACCTGGACCTGGACGGTTTCAAACGTATCAATGATTTTCTCGGCCATGAGGCCGGCGACCGGGTGCTGCATTGGGTCGCCGAGCAGCTCAAGGATTGCCTGGGCGCCAATGCGATCCTGGCGCGCATGGGCGGCGATGAGTTCACCGCCTTGTTCGATGCCCTGGAATACCCCGAGCAGGCGGCGCGTTTCGCCGAGGGGGTGATCGAGCGCATGTCGATCTGCCAGCAGATAGAGGGCATGGAAGTGACCCTCGGCGTGAGCATCGGCATTGCCACCTACCCCGATTGCGGCGCCAACCTCGACGGCCTGCTGCGCGCGGCCGACGCTGCGATGTATGCGGCCAAGCAGGCCGGGCGCCAGCAGTATCGCTACTACGACCAGGACCTCAATGGCCGGGCGCGCTCGCGGCTGATGCTCGAAGACTCGGTGCGCAGCGCCATCGAGCACAAGGATTTCAGCCTGGTCTACCAGCCGCAGGTGGCATTTGCCGACGGCCGTCTACGCGGCTTCGAGGCGCTGCTGCGTTGGCAGCACCCCAGTGTCGGCGACGTGCCGCCGGGGTTGTTCCTGCCCTTGCTGGAAGAGGCGCGGCTGATTTCGCGCCTGGCCAGCTGGATATACGCCCAGGGCGCGGCGCAGCGGCGTGACTGGCAGGAATGCTTCGAGCCGACACTGGTGCTGGGCATTAGCCTCAGCCGCGTGCAGTTCGCCATGCCCAACCTGGCCGAGGAACTGGGCCGGGTGATCGCCATCCAGGGCCTTGATCCGGCGCAGCTGGAGGTCGAGGTGGCCGAGACGTCGTTGATGGTCAATAACGACGTGGCTTTGAAACAGTTGCACAAGTTGCGCGAGCTGGGCGTGCGCATCGCCCTCGACGATTTTGGTGCGGGCGATTGTTCGCTGCGGCTGCTGCGCGACCTGCCAATCGACACGCTTAAACTCGACCGCCACCTGGTCGCACGCTTGCCCGGCTCGCAAGCGGACGCGGCGCTGGTGCGTTGCGTCATCGACCTGTGTCGCCAGTATGCAATCAGCGTGATCGCCGAAGGTGTCGAAACCCTCGAGCAGGCGCACTGGCTGCAGGCCAACGGCTGCGAATATGTGCAGGGCTTTTTGGTGGCGCGACCGATGACGGCCAGTGATGCCGGGGCGTTTCCGGGCTTTTTTGCCTGGCAGCAGCTGTAGTTGGGTACACTGGCGCCTTTACCGTCAGCCGTTTTGCCCATGACCGTGCTCAAGTACCTGCAAGCCTATCCACCCGCCCTGCAAGACCAGGTTCGCCAGTTGATTGCCAGCAATCGCCTGGGCGACTACTTGCAGCAGCGCTACCCGGACCGGCACGCGGTACAAAGCGACAAGGCGCTGTACAGCTATGCCCAGGCGCTCAAGCAGGAGCACCTGCGCAACGCGCCGAACCTCGACAAGGTGCTGTTCGACAACCGCCTTGACCTCACCCACCGCGCGCTCGGCCTGCACACGGCGGTGTCGCGGGTGCAGGGCGGCAAGCTCAAGGCCAAGAAGGAAATCCGCATCGCTTCGTTGTTCAAGGAGGCGGCGCCGCAGTTTCTGAAGATGATCGTGGTGCACGAACTGGCGCACCTGAAAGAGTCCGATCACAACAAGGCGTTCTACCAGCTCTGTGAATATATGCAGCCGGGCTACCATCAACTGGAATTCGACCTGCGCGTTTACCTGACCTACCGCGAGCTGCCCGCCAGCCTGTAGGCCCTGAGGATTTGCCAATGGAAGTGAGCAAGACCAAGAGCAGTTTCTACCGCCGGCTGTATGTCGCCTGGCTGATCGACAGCCAGACTGCCAGCACCGTCCCGGCCTTGATGGAAGCCACCGGCATGCCGCGGCGCACCGCCCAGGACACCATTGCCGCCCTGGCCGACCTGGACATCGTCTGTGAGTTCGAGCAGCAGGCAGGGGCGCGCAATCATGCCGGGCACTACCGGATTCGCGACTGGGGGGCGATCGACAAGCAGTGGATCACCCAGCATTTGCGCGGTATTCGTGAAGTGCTGGGCTATCCCTGAAGGCCCCATCGCGGGTCAATCCCGCTCTTACATAATTGTGGGAGCGGCGGTGCGGCGACCCGACTTGACCGGCGATGCTGCTAGTCCCGCCGCATACCAATGTGTGGGATATCGTCTTCCAGATACTCCTCTCCCGCCACCTTGAAACCATGGCGTGCATAGTAGCCCTGCAAGTGCGCCTGGGCTGACAGGTATACCGGCACTTCAGGCCAGTAATGCTCTGCGTACTTGAGCCCATGCTCCATCAGTTCATGGCCGAGTCCACGACCACGTGCCTCGGGGGCGATCAGCACCCGGCCTATGACCACGTCACCGCCCTGGGACTGTGGATCGAGCAAACGCAGGTACGCCAGCAACTGGTCACCTTCCCAGGCCATCAGGTGGCAGGTGTCGCCTTCCAGGTCCTGGCCATCGACTTCCTGGTAGGCACATTTCTGTTCGACCACGAACACTTCGGTACGCAGTCGCAGAATGGCATAGAGTTGTTCCTTGCCAATGTCACTGTGGTGTTTGCAGATCCAGTCGATGGCCATGGGCGTCTCTCAAGCGGTTGATAGCCCTGATCATGGCAGACTGCGCGGCGAGGGTCTAATTGCGCCAGGTCAATACAGGCTCGAAGTCGACCGGAATAGAGGCCATTTGATATCATTTGCCTCTGCCCGATTACTTCTTCTTTGTGTAACCTGCGATGGCTGATAGGCACTGAACATTCTCAAGCAGTTGAAATCAACGGCGCGAACCAGGGGTTCGCTAAAGGATTTGAGCATGCGGCCATTGCTTCGAGTCTTGGCTTCAATGGGAATACTGCTACTGCTGAGCACATCGGCGCAGGCCACCCGGCTGCGGCTGGTGGCCGACAGCTGGCCACCGTTCACCGATGCCAGCATGGCCAACGGCGGCCTGGCCACAGCCATCGTCACCACCGCCCTGACCCGTGCCGGCTATACCAGCCAGTACGAGCAGGTGCCCTGGGCCCGGGCGCTGCTGGGGGTGGGGGAAGGCCGCTACGATGTGCTGGTCAACGCCTGGTACAACGACTCGCGTACACAAATTGGCCAGTTCTCCGCCAGCTACCTGACCAACCGTATTCGGCTGCTCAAGCGCAAAGGCGATGCGCTGCGCTTCAATGCCTTGAGCGACCTCCATCCGTTCCCTGTCGCCGTGGTACGCGATTACGCCTACTCGCCCGAGTTCGACAGTGACGCCCAATTGCAGAAGGTTCCGGTGCGCAGTTTTTCCGTTGCTGTCGGCATGCTCGCCGCCGGGCGTGTACGCCTGGCGCTGGAGGATGAGTTCGTTGCCGGTTATTACCTCAAGCGCGAACCGAAAGAGGTGCGTGAGGCGGTGGAGTTCTTCGACAAGCCGGTCAGCGAGAACAGCCTGCATATCCTCGTCAGCCTGAAGAATCCCGAGCACCAGCAGATCGTCGCCGGTTTCGACCGCGCCATTGCCCAGATGAAAGCCGATGGCAGTTATGCCCGGCTGCTCAAGCAGCACGGCCTGTAATCAGGCCGGCGCGCTGTCCTTGATCAGGTGTGCGGCGAGGGTGCGCAGTGGCGCCAGTTGCCGGCAGATCAGCGCCAGCTGGGTTTGCACCAGGCGCTGGTTTTCGTCGAGCTCTTCGGGCATCTGCTCAAGCTCATTGGCCAGGGCCTCTTCGGCATCACTGTGGATCGCTACCGGCAACTTGCTGGCCAGGCCTTCGGCGATTTCATCCAGGCTGCTGGCCAGGCTGGCCCCGGCGCCATCGATCAACTGCTGGCGAACCTCGGCATCCAGGGCCGTGTCGCGGTGCGCGCCGAGGCCCGACAGATAACTGAGCAGGGTGTGCGACAGCACCAAAAAACGGAAACCGACGTCGGCCTCCTTACGAAAATGCCCCGGCTCCATGAGCATGTTGGCCAGGGTGGTCGACAACGCCGCGTCGGCGTTGTGGGCGTTGCGCCGGGCCAGGCGGTAGGCGAGGTCGTCGCTCTTGCCCTGGGCGTACTGCTGCATGATCTGGCGCAGGTAGGTGCTGTTGCAGCTCAAGGTGTTGGCCAGCACCTTGTTCAGGCGCCGGCCCTGCCAGTCCGGGAGGAACAGGAATACGGCGAGGATGGCGATCAGGCTGCCCACCAGGGTATCGAACAGGCGCGGCAGGAACAGCCCGTAGCCATCGCCGATCTGGTTGAAGCAGAACAGCACCATCAGGGTGATCGCTGCGGTTGCCAGGGTGTAGCGGGTGGTGCGGTTGACGAAGAACACCACCCCGGCGGCCACGGCGAACAGTGACTGGATGATCGGGCTGGGGAACAGGTCGAACAACGCCCAGCCGACGGTCAGGCCGATGCCCGTACCGATGATCCGTTGCACCAGCTTGCGCCGCGTGGCGCCGTAGTTGGGCTGGCAGACGAACAGGGTGGTGAGGATGATCCAGTAGCCCTGGGTCGGGTGAATCAGGTGCACCATGCCATAGCCGATCGACAGCGCCAGAGGCAGGCGCAGGGCGTGGCGAAACAGCAACGAGGTCGGCGTCAGTTGCTGGCGCAGGCGGCTCCAGACGTCCTTGAAATTGCGCGGCGAGCGGTCGAGCAGGCTGCTGTCGCTGGCATCGGCAAGGTTGTCGGGGTTGCTGGCATCGCTGAGCAGGCGGTCGAGGGTCGCCAGGTTTGCCGCCAGCGCCCGCAGCGAACGCAGCAGGCCACGCCAGGCCGGGTTGCTCTGGATGCGCAGGTGTTCGAGCGAGGCGTGCAGGTCTTCCAGGGCCTGGGCGAAGCTGGTGTCGTAGGTGAACGGCTGGCGCAGCTGGATGGATTCGGACAACTGCTGGCACGCAACGCCCTGCTGGCGCAGCAGGCGCTGGCAGCGGAACAGCACGTCGCTGTGGAAAAAGGCTTCGGTCAGGGCGTTGTAGGGGTAGTGCGATGAACTGGCACGCTCATGGATGTCCTGGGCCAGGAAGTACAGCTTCAGGTAGCGGCTGACCTTCGAGCCAGGCCGGCCATTGCCGACCCGGTGCAGGATGATCTCCTTGGCCGCATTCAGTGCGGCCACCACCCGGCCGTTCTGCTGCGCCAGTTCCAGGCGCCGGGCTTCGACATCCAGCTGGCGGATCGGCTCGAACAGGGTGGCCTTGAGCTTGAGGTAGCGACCCAGCTCGCGGAACAGCCGGGCCAGGCTCTGCTGCACCGGCTGGTTGGAAAACAGCGCCTGCCATAGCACTGAAAGCAGGCCGTACCAGGCGGCGCCGGCCACCAACAGCAACGGCTCGTGCCAGAAGTCAGTGACTTCGCCGCCGCGCTGGTCGACGCCGATCATGGTGTACACCGACAAAATCAGCGTCGCCGAGGCAATCGCGCCGTAGCGCTCGCCGAGCGCACCGAGCATGGTCAGGGCAAAGCTGGCCAGGGCCAGGGCGCAGCCGAAGATGATCGGGTAGGGGAACAGCAGCTCCACCGACAGCGCGGCAACCGTGAAGCACACCAGGGTCACCGCCAGGGCATTCAGGCGCCCCTGCCAGCTGTCGTCGGTCTCGGCCAGGGCGCTGGCGATAATCCCCAGAAACAGCGGGATCAGCAGGCTCATCTCGTCCTTGTACCAGCACAGCAGCATGCTGCCGGTCAGGGCGATGAGAACGCGGATGGCGTAGCTGAACTTGTCCAGGGCCCAGAGGCGGCGCAACGATTGGCTGAACGAGGAAGATGACATGTCGGGTCGGCAGGCCTTGGGCGATGATCGAAATTGAGCCAGTCAGATGGCAGCGGTGTTACCGCCGCCATCTGACCAGCAAAATTTGTTCCTTGATGCGCTGATTCTACCGCGAAGGTTAGACGAACTGCGCGGCCGCGTACGCCGAGGCCCAGGCCCACTGGAAGTTGAAGCCGCCCAGGTGGCCACTGACGTCGAGCACTTCACCGATAAAGTACAGCCCCGGGCTTTTCAGCGACTCCATGGTTTTCGACGAAACCTCGCGGGTATCAACGCCGCCCAGGGTTACCTCGGCGGTGCGGTAGCCCTCGGTACCGGCCGGCACCACCTGCCAGGCCCCGAGCTTGTCGCTGACCTGGGCCAGTTCCGCCGGGGTGTACTGCTTCATCGGTTTGGAGACGAACCAGTGCTCGGCCAGCAGGTTGGCCATCTTCTTGGTGAAGATTTCGCCGAGCAGGGTCTTGAGCTCGCTGTTGGGGCGCTCGGCTTGCTGCTGTTGCAGCCAGCTCAGGGCGTCGTGCTCGGGCAGCAGGTTGATCTCAACCGTGTCGCCGGCCTGCCAGAACGAAGAAATCTGCAGGATCGCCGGGCCGCTCAGGCCGCGGTGGGTAAACAGCAGGTTTTCCCGGAAGCTGCTGGCGTTGCAGCTGGCCACGCAATCCACCGAGGTGCCCGACAGTTCAGTGCAGATCGCCTTGAGCTGCGGTTCGGTGATGGTGAACGGCACCAGGCCGGCACGGGTCGGCAGCAGGGTGTGACCGAACTGGCGGGCGACCTGGTAGCCGAAGCCGGTGGCGCCCAGGGTCGGGATCGACAGGCCGCCGGTGGCGATGACCAGCGACTGGCACTGGAACTGGCCGGCGCTGGTTTCCAGCAGGTAGCCGCTGTCGAGTTTTTCGATCTGCTCGATGCGGGTGTCCATGCGCAGCTCGGCGCCAGCGTTGTCGCACTCGTCCAGAAGCATGCCGAGGATGTCGCTGGACTTGTTATCGCAGAACAGCTGGCCGAGCTTTTTCTCGTGGTAGGGCACGCCGTGCTTGCCGACCATCTCGATGAAGTCCCACTGGGTGTAGCGGGCCAGGGCCGATTTGCAGAAGTGCGGGTTGTGCGAGAGGAAATTGCTCGGCTCGGTGTACATGTTGGTGAAGTTGCAGCGGCCACCACCGGACATGAGGATCTTCTTGCCCGGTTTGTTGGCGTGGTCGAGCAGCAGCACCTGACGGCCGCGTTTGGCGGCGCTCAGGGCGCACATCAGGCCGGCGGCGCCAGCGCCGATGATGATCACTTCGGTGGAACGCACTGCAAAATCCTCGAGAATTCGGTGGTGAAGCGATCGCGGGGCAAGCCCGCTCCTACAGGGAGGGTGTGTAGGAGCGGGCTTGCCCCGCGAAAAAAGTAATCAGACGATCCGCACCCGCAACGAGCGGCCTTTGATCTTGCCGCTGTTGAGCCGCTGCAGCGCCTGTTTGGCCACCGCGCGCTCGACGGCGACGAAGGCCTGGAAGTCGAAGATGGCAATCTTGCCGACCTGGGTGCCCGGCAGCCCGGCATCGCCGGTCAGGGCGCCAAGAATGTCGCCAGGGCGCAGCTTGTCCTTGCGCCCGGCAGCGATGCACAGGGTGCTCATGGTCGGCAGCAGCGGTGCACCATTCTGGGCCTTGAGGCTGTCCAGCTGTTCCCAGCGCAGGGCGGCCTTCTGCATGTCTTCGATGGCCTGGGCGCGATGGCCTTCGGCCGGGGCCACCAGGCTCACCGCCAGGCCTTTCTCGCCGGCACGGCCAGTACGGCCGACGCGGTGCACGTGGATCTCGGCATCGCGGGCCAGCTCGACGTTGATGACCATGTCCAGGGCGTCGATATCCAGGCCGCGGGCGGCGACGTCAGTGGCCACCAGCACCGACAGGCTGCGGTTGGCGAACAGGGTCAGGACCTGGTCGCGGTCACGCTGCTCCAGGTCGCCATGCAGGGCCTGGGCGGCGATACCCTTGGCCTGCAGGTGCTCGACCAGCTCCTGGCACTGCTGCTTGGTGAAGCAGAACGCTACGCACGACTGCGGGCGGAAGTGCCCGAGCAGCTTGCTCACCGCGTCCATGCGCTGTTCCGGGGTGATCTCGTAGAAGCGCTGCTCGATCTGGCTGTCGGCGTGCTGCGACTCGACCTTGACGGTTTGCGGGTCGCGCATGAACGCCGAGGCCAGCTGCTTGATGCCGGCCGGGTAGGTGGCGGAGAACAGCAGGGTCTGGCGGCGCTTCGGGGTCTGGCCGATGATGTCGGCGATGGCGTCGTAGAAGCCCATGTCGAGCATGCGGTCGGCTTCATCGAGCACCAGGGTGTTGAGGCCATCGAGCACCAGGGTGCCTTTGCTCAGGTGCTGCTGCACGCGGCCCGGGGTGCCGACGATGATGTGCGCGCCGTGCTCCAGCGAAGCGATCTGCGGGCCCAGGGACACGCCACCGCAGAGGGTCAGAATCTTGATGTTGTCTTCGCTGCGGGCCAGGCGGCGCAGCTCTTTGGCCACCTGGTCGGCCAGCTCGCGGGTCGGGCACAGCACCAGCGCCTGGCACCCGAAGTAACGCGGGTTGAGCGGGTTGAGCAGGCCGATGCCGAAGGCGGCGGTCTTGCCGCTGCCGGTCTTGGCCTGGGCGATCAGGTCCATGCCCTTGAGCATCACCGGCAGGCTTTGGGCCTGGATCGGGGTCATCTGGGCGTAGCCGAGGGCGTCCAGGTTGGCCAGCATGGCGGCGGACAGCGGCAAAGTGGCGAAGGCGGTGGCAATGGTGGTCACGAGACTGGCCTGCAAAACAAAATGTCGCGCAGTGTACCAGCCTCATGGCCTTTAGCCCTAAGGCTCGATCTCCGGTTCCGGACGAGGGGCACGCCTTCCGTCCGCCCTGGACAGCTGCATGAAGATCGCCGCCGCCAGCATGGCCATCAGGCCGATGGTCACAAAGGTCAGCTGGAACGCCCCGAGGGTGCTCTCGACGCCTTCGGCACTGCCCGCTGCGGTAAAACCGCCAAGCAGGGCGCCGGCACAGGCCACACCGAGGCTCAGCGACAATTGCGCGACCACCGACAGCAGGCTGTTGCCGCTGCTGGCGCTGTTGTCGTCGAGATCGATCAGGGTCACGGTGTTCATCGCTGTGAACTGCATCGAGTTGACCGCACCCAGCAAGCCCAGTTGCAACAGCAACAGGGCGTAGGGCGTCTGTTCGTCGACCAGCCCCAGGCTTGCCAGCAGCAGGCCCAGCAACAGGGTATTGCCGGTGAGAATATTGCGATAGCCGAAGCGCTCGATCAGCGGCCGGGCAATCGACTTGGCGACCATCGCCGCCGCGGCCAGGGGGATCATGCTCATGCCGGCCTGGGACGGTGAGTAACCCAGCGCCACCTGCAGCAACAGCGGTACCAGGAACGGCAGGGCGCCGCTGCCCAGGCGGGCAAACAAGTTGCCGAGGATACCCACCGAAAAGGTCCGGGTGCGGAACAGTTTTGGCGAAAACAGCGGGTTGTCGACGCTGCCGGCGCGCAGCCAGTAGGCGGCCAGGCAGGCCATGCCGGCAAACAGCAGCAGCATTACCCGCAGGTGCGGCAGATGCAGCTCGCCCAGGCCTTCCATGGCAATGGTGATCAACACCATTGCCGCGCCGAACAGCACGAAGCCGATGCCGTCGAAGCGGGTACGCTCCGAGCCGCGCAGGTCGGGGATGAACTTCCACACCGCATAACAGCCGATGGCGCCAACCGGCAGGTTGAGCAGGAAGATCCAGTGCCAGCTGAGAATTTCCACCAGCCAGCCGCCCATGGTCGGGCCCAGCAACGGCCCGAGCAGGCCGGGGATGGTGATGAAGCTCATGATCCGCACCAGCTCCGAGCGTGGATAGGCACGCAGTACCACCAGGCGCCCGACCGGTAGCATCAAGGCGCCGCCCAGGCCCTGGATCACCCGTGCCGCTACCAGCATGCCGAGGCTGCTGGCCAGGGCGCAGAGCAGCGAACCGAGGCTGAACAGGAGGATGGCGCCGAAGAAGATGCGCTTGGTGCCAAAGCGGTCGGCAATCCAGCCCGAGGCCGGGATCAGCAGGGCCACGGTGAGCATGTAGGCGATGATCACCGACTGCATGCGCAGCGGGTCTTCGGCCAGGTCGCGGGCCATGGCCGGCAGGGCGGTGTTGAGGATGGTGCCGTCGAGCGACTGCATGAAAAAGGCGATGGCCACCACCCAGGGAATCCAGCGGGCGGTGGTCGGGTCCAGCGGGGCGCGGTTGGGCATGGGTTAGTGTGCAGTCCTTGAGGGCCTCATCGCGGGTCGGTGGCAGCGGGCTTGACCCGCGATGGGCTAATTACAGTGTCAACGTCAGGCGTTTGACCAACGCTCCCGGCAAATGGCTCGAACTGGTCTGGCGCTGGCCGTAGGTGCTGGTCGACAGAATCAGCTCGCGTTCGGTCGTCAATGCCTCCAGTTGCGAACCCAGCAAACTGTAGACGCTGTCGTCAAAGCGCATGGTGCTCACCGGCGCCTGGATCTCGCCGTTCTCGACCCAGAAGGTGGCGAAGCGGGTCAGGCCGGTCATGCGCGCAGCGGGCAGGTCCGAGTAGTTCAGGTACCAGAGGTTGCTGATGTACAGGCCGGTGCCCAGGCGGGCGAGGACTTCGCTCTGCCCAAGCTCGCCGCCGGCCATGCTCAGCGCGCATGGCGACTCGTAGCTATCGGCACCGTTGGCCGCCAGTTCGAACTCGGCGGCGCTACGGGCGCAGATCAGCCGATCGTGGGCCCGGCCCTGGTCAATCAGGCGCAGGTCGCTGCGCTCCAGGCCTTCGTCCGAAAACGACGGGCTCAGCGAGCCGCTGACCTGCTCGCTTATCTGGACCAACGGGCTCAGGCTGGCATCGGCGCTGTACAGGCGTTGCAGCGGGCTGTTCTTGGTGGCGATGGCCTGGGCCGAGAAGCCGCCCCAGCAGAGCATGCCCATGATCTCGTCCAGCGCTGCCGGTGCCAGGTAGGCGCGGTACTGACCGGGGGCGAGTTTTTTCAGCGGGCGGCCGAGGTAGTCGAGCTGTTCGCGGGCCTGCTGCAGGCGCAGGGCGAAGGCTTCGCCGTCCCAGGACTGGCCGGCATAGTTGGCCTTGACCGCCTCGCCGTTGCTGTGGAACAGGCTCCAGTCGAAGTTGAAACTGTTGGCCTGGTGCCAGCCAAAGGCCCCGAACGAGCTGGCAAAACCCCGGCAGATCGGGCCCGCGGCGTAGATGCCAACCAGGTCCAGATCACCCGCGCCTTGCTCGATCTGCGCCAGCACCGCAGCGCTGTCTGGCAGCGCTTGATCCTGCACGCTATGGCTGTGCCAGGCGCTGTCATTGAGTTGCAGGTAAGGGTCGGGCTCAAGCAGCGGCAGGGTCTGGCGCAGTTGCTCCAGGGCTTGTTGCAGGCGCAGCTGATCGACCTCGGCGTCGTTGCCGAGGGTGAACTGCAGCTCGGCCTGGCGCCCGTCGGCGACCAGCTTGAGCACGCAACTGGCCTGTTGCACTTCGCCGGCCTGGCGCACCCTGGCGTGGTTGAAGCGGATGAACTGCGAGTGCTCGCCGCTGTAGCTCAAGGTGAAATGCTCTGGCGCGCACACCGCGTCGCGCAGGCTGGCGACCAGGTGCTGGAAACTTTGCAGTGGGGTGGCAGCCATCAGGCGTCTCCTCCGAATACGTCGATCTGGCTGAATACGCAGGCGGGGGAGGCGTGGCCCACGCGTACCACCTGGTTCGGCTCGCCCTTGCCGCAGTTTGGCGTGCCCAGTACCTGCAAGGTGCTGGCGTCACCGACGGCGCTGAGATTGCCCCAGAACCGGGCGGAGATGCCGCGGTAGTTGGGGTTCTTGACCACGCCCTTGAGCTCGCCGTTTTCGATCAGTTGGCCCCATTCGCAGCCGAACTGGAACTTGTTGCGCGCATCATCAATCGACCACGAGCGGTTGGTGCGCATCAGGATGCCCTGCTCGATACCGCCGATCAGTTGCGCCAGGGTCTTGTCCCCCGGCTCGATGTTGAGGTTGGCCATGCGGTCGATCGGCGCGCGGTTCCAGCCGCAGGCGCGGCTGTTGGCCACCCCTTCAAGGCCGGAACGGAACTGCGACAGGGCACCACCGAGCGGGCGGACCAGCAAACCGTCCTTGATCAGGTACTGCTTGTGCGCAGCGCTGCCGTCATCGTCGTGGCTGTAGCTGGCAAGCTCTTCGCGGATCGACGGGTCGAAGGTCACGTTGAGCAATTTCGAGCCGTACTGCAGGCTGCCGAAGTCGCTGGCTTTGACAAAGCTGGTGCCGGCGTAATTACGCTCGTCGCCGAGGATGCGGTCCATTTCCAGCGGGTGGCCGATCGATTCGTGGATCTGCAGCATCATCTGGTCGGGCATCAACAGCAGGTCGCGCACACCACTGGGGGTGTTCGGCGCCAGCAGCAGTTGCAGGGCCTGCTCGGCGACTTTGGCCCCGGCACCAACCAGGCCGCAACGCTCGATCACATCGAGGCCGCCCTGCTGGCCGAAGTTTTCCCGGCCCAGGGTGCGGGTCTGGCTGTCCTGGCCGTCGAAGGCGGTGGTGCTGAAACCCGGGTAGATAAAGCGCTGGGCCTGGCGCAGTTCAGCGCCGGCGGTGTTCAGGTAGATCTGCTCGATAGTGCTGATGCCAAGGCTTGCCTGCCAGTTCACCAGGCGGCTGTCGTCCGGCACGCTGGCAGATTCCTGGGCAAGCAGGGCGTAGCAGTCGGCCAGGGACGGGAAGGCTTGCTCAAGGTTGGGCGAGCAGTAATCGGCGCGGCCTGTGGCCAGCGGTTGCTCGCGCAGGTCGAGCAGGGCGCGCCCGGCGATTTGCCGGGCCAGTGCCTCAGCCTGCTCCAGGGCACGCTGCAAGCCGGCTTGCGAGAGGTCGGCGGTGGCGGCGTAGGTTTCCACGCCATGGACGCGCACGGTGAGCATCGCGCCTTCGTCGCGGCTGAGAAACGGCGGCTCGGCGATATTCTTGCGCACCGACAGGTGTTGCTGGCTTTGCTGCACATAACGCAGGGAGAAAAATTCGCCACTGCTGCGCAGAGCGGCGAAGCGCTGGCGCAGCAATGCGGTCAACTCGAACATGCGGGAACCTCCGTGTGCGCGGTGGCTCCCCCTCAGAACCACTCGTCGTGCATGCTCAGGCAGGTATCGTCACTGGCCGCGAGCAATGCCAGCTCATTATGGCAGCCCGGCACTTCCCAGGTCAGGAAATAACGCGCGGCCTGCAATTTGCCCAGGTAGAAGTCGCGATCGGCCGGGTTGCCCCGGGCCAGGCCTTGTTCGGCGTGGATTGCCTGCTCCAGCCAGCGCCAGCCGATCACGCAGTGACCGAAAGCCTTTAGATACAGCGCCGAGTTGGCCAGGGCTGCATTGACCTGGCCCTGGGCCAGATCGCCGAGCAGGCCGAGGGTCACTTCCTGCAGGCGATTGAGCAACTGCTCCAGCGGTACCCGCAGACGATCCAGGCTGCTGTGCGGATGGGCTCTCTCGCAGGTGCTGGCGATCAGGCGGACCAGTTGCTTGAGCCCGGCACCACCGTTTTGCGCCAGCTTGCGCCCGAGCAGGTCCAGCGACTGGATGCCGTGGGTACCTTCGTGAATCGGATTCAGGCGGTTGTCGCGGTAGTACTGTTCGACCGGGTACTCGCGGGTGTAGCCATGGCCGCCGAGAATCTGGATGGCCAGCTCGTTGGCCTTGAGGCAAAACTCCGAAGGCCAGGACTTGACGATCGGCGTCAGCAGGTCGAGCAGTTCATGGGCCTCCTGGCGAACCGTATCGCTTTCGCCGCTCTGGGTGTCATCGAACAGCCGCGCGGCGTACAGGCCCAGATCAAAGGCGCCTTCGACGTAGGCCTTCTGGGTCAGCAGCATGCGCTTGACGTCGCTGTGATTGATGATCGGCACGGCAGCGGTGGCCGGATCCTTGTTGTCTGGCAGGCGCCCTTGCGGACGCTGGCGGGCGTACTCCAGCGAGTACAGATAGCCGGCATAACCAAGCATCACCGCGCCCATGCCGACGCCGATACGCGCCTCGTTCATCATCTGGAACATGCAGGCCAGGCCCTGGTGTGGTTTGCCCACCAGGTAGCCGACGCACTGGCCGTTGTCGCCGAAGTTCAGCGCCGTCGAGGTGGTGCCGCGCCAGCCCATCTTGTGGAACAACCCGGCCAGCAACACATCGTTGCGCGGGCCGAGGCTGCCGTCGGCGTTGACCAGGAACTTGGGCACGATAAACAGCGAAATGCCCTTCACCCCGGGCGGCGCATCGGGCAGCTTGGCCAGGACCATATGCACGATGTTCTCCGACAATGGATGGTCGCCGCCGGAAATGAATATCTTGTTGCCGCGCAGCCGATAGCTGCCATCGCCGGCTGGCTCGGCGCGGCTGCGAATATCGGCCAGGGACGAGCCAGCGTGCGGCTCGGTCAAGGCCATGGTGCCGAAGAAGCGGCCTTCGATCATCGGTTGCAGGAACAGGCGCTTCTGCTCGTCGCTGCCAAAGCTTTCAATCAGGTTGGCGGCGCCCATGGTCAGGAACGGGTAGGCCGTGGTACCGGCGTTGGCCGCCTGGAAGTGGGCGAAACAGGCTTGCGAGAGCAAGGTCGGCAACTGCATGCCACCGGCTTCGAAGTCGCGGCTGGCGTTGAGAAAGCCGGCTTCAAGGAAGGCATCGACCGCAGGCTTGACCTCGGGGATCAACAGCGCCTCGCCATTTTCATAGCGCGGCTCGTGCTCATCGCCCTTGCGATTATGCGGGGCGAAATACTTCTCGGCGATGGTCCGCGCAGTGCTCAGAGCGGCATCGAAGGTTTCGCGGTTGTGCTCGGCAAAGCGCGGGCGTTGGGTCAGGGCCTCGGCATCGAGCACTTCGTAGAGTTCGAAGGCCAGGTTGCGGGCGCTGAGCAGGGTCTCGGACATGGCGGCATTCCTGTCTGGGGATGGGCCGAGTCTAGGTAGTGACGATGCTACTGCACAGTGAAATAGATACGGGTGATGGCAAGGCACAAGGCGTTTGGGAATGTTCGTACCCTTGCTTCGGAGCCAGAGGGCAGATCTGTGATGCACGAGCAGGCTTAGATAGTCGGCCCATTACCGAAGGCCGTAGCCATGACCACTAACAGCACCGCTTCGATGAGCCCTGATCTCTCTGATGCCACAGGCAGGGGGCCAATGTTCTTCGTCGTATCGATCAGAAAGTTGATCGTGATGAACCTGTTCACCTTTGGTTTTTATTGGCTTTTTTGCCATTACCAAAGCTGGGCGCTCTACCGGCGGGAAACCGGGGAGCGAGTGTTACCGCTGGTAAGAAGCATCTTCGGCATTCTGTTTCTTTACAGCCTGCTGAGCAGGGTCGATCGGCAATTACACCTGTCTGGTCGAAGCTACAGGTGGTCACCGTTCTGGTTGGTATGCGCCTTGATCCTGCTGACAGCGTTCTCGTTGTGGGCAAACCAGATGATGGAGCTGGCGCCGCTGCCGTTGTTGAGTGCGGTATTGGCTATGGATGTCGTGATTCTTTGGGTAATGGCCAGGATTCAGGGAGCGATAAACACCTGCGTAGGCGACCCGAAAGGCCAGTCTAATTCCCGCTTGTCACTCCTGAATTGGGCCTGGATGTCGGTCGGGATTCTGGTTTGGATAGTGCTGGTGTCTTTTCTCGTGGTTTTGCTGGCAGGTTTTTTCATCGGGATCTTTGTTGATGTCTGAGTTAGCCATCAGGTGATACATCGATCAGAGTTGGTTTGGGAATTTTCACACAAGAAAAGAGGAGGCTTCTGGTAGTCAATTTACGGTTTATTCGCTTATTGATTGAGCCAACTAATTCAGTGGCGTTCTTAAAGTGGAAGAGATAATTCCAAGCTCCAGGATTGAGCAATATAACCTCTTCAATATAGAAAGCCCGTTATTTGCAGCGCTAACAATCGAAGCGGCACTCTCAAGACGGTATCAAATTCCAGGGCTGGATGGCCTCCTTGCACAGTGTGGTTTGTCGATGCTTCACTGCTTGAAACCCGAAGATCATGTGCGAATTCTCTCCCGGGTCAAAAGAGGCGAATGGCTACTGGTGACTAGTCGCCCTTTTCAACCGTTGAGCGGGATACCCATGTGTACGGTTGCGGACCCAGCCGGCCCACGTTCTCTCCTTGGGTTCTTCTCCAGCGAGCAAGAACTCCGAATGATTAAAAAGGGGCCTGGGAAATGGCGAACTATCAGCATCGACCTAGAGGGCGCGCGGAGCATTGTTGCCTTTCTGGCAAATCGCATAACCTCAATGGGGGATGAGGGGCGCCCTTTTTTGACAGAGGGTAAGGATTATGCAAATACCATGCGGACAGTAACGCAGCAGTGGGTTCCTTTGGAGCAACATGACCAGAGCTTTGCACCACGTTTGATCGTGCGCAGCTATGGTGAAATTCGTAAGATCAAGCAAATTTATGTCGAGGGGGAGGACCACTGGCAGGTAGTCGGAAAGTCTTGGCATTGGCGCCCTGTTGTTGCCGATACTGTCTACGAATATAAGGATGGTTTATTTTGAGCGGGGTGATCAAACGGCTCCCACGTATGATCCGGTGTTGGTGGGGTGGGATGGATGCATTTTTTATAGTCTTTTATGTCCAGGGTAGTCTTCGTGGCGGTCAGATCCCCTATTACACCGACGCCCAAACCATGATCGGGTTGCTTCAGGATCATGGCATGCTAGCCAAGTGGCTGGCGGGTATGAGCTTCACCTTGCATCTTTCGATCATTGTCAGCTGCTTGCTGTTGCTGGCGGGGCGAAAGTCGGGGGCTTATCTCGGTTTGCTACAGACTCCTTTTCGCCTGATGTTCATGGTGCCGTCCATTTCGATTCTATTGGTGTGGGCAAAGCTGTCGCCAGCCTACAGTCTCTGGCTCATGCTGGTTTTCGTCATTGCTTCCGAAGTCGTGAAGGCGGGTAGCCTGGGGTGGCTGGTACGTCATCAACGTGTGAAGTTTCTGGGCTAGATAGCATCGCGGGTCAAGCCCGCTCCTACGCTGTAGGAGCGGGCTTGACCCGCGATAGAGACGCTGCTGGCTATCAGCCGATAGTCATCAGGCTCGCGTTACCACCGGCAGCAGCAGTGTTGACGCTCAGTGCGCGCTCGATCACCAGGCGCTCCAGGGCAATCGCGGTTTCACCCGACGACAGGCCGTGAACACCGACGATGGCACCGGCGCGCTTGGCCACCTGCTCGCACACGGCGCGCAGTTGGTCGGAGTCGCCATGGTGGAGGACGGCGTCGAATACCACGTCATCCTTGTTCCAGTCGGCCACCAGTTGGATGCGCGCTTGCACTTCCTTCGGCAGGCGATTGCGCAGGGTCTTGCTCAGCTCGCCTTCCGGCCACACCGCCGAGCTGCCCACGGCCAGTACCGCCGCCAGTTGGGTCAGCAGGTCAGCTTCGACCTCGGCCAGGCACAGCACGTGCTCGCGCGGCAGGATGGTGTAGCTGTTGCGCTCGCCGGTCGGGCCCGCCAGCAGGCGGCTGATACCGCTTTGCGATTGCTGGGCGAACTGCTCGCACAGGCCGCTCAGGTCGTTCAGCTGATTGCTCGCCGCCCAGGCTTTGAGGGCTTGCAGCGGTTTGCTCAGGCTGTCGCGCAGGCGGGTGTCCGGGGCGTTTTCGCCGTCGGTGCGCTGGAACGACTGCTCGATGGCGCCCGCCGGGCGGGTCGACAGCAGGCGGTACAGGTACAGCGGGCCACCGGCTTTCGGGCCGGTACCGGACAGGCCTTCACCGCCGAATGGCTGCACGCCGACCACGGCGCCGACGATGTTGCGGTTGACGTAGACGTTACCGGCATTGACGTTGTCGATGACCTTGGCAATGGTTTCGTCGATCCGGGTGTGGACACCCAGGGTCAGGCCGTAGCCGGAGGCGTTGATCTGCTCGATCAACTGGTCGAGGTTCTTGCGGTTGTAGCGCACCACGTGCAGTACCGGGCCGAAGATCTCGCGCTGCAGTTCGTCGAAGCTTTCCAGTTCTATCAAGGTTGGCATCACGAAAGTGCCGCGCTTGATCTCTTCACCATCGGCGATTGCCATCTGGTACACGGTACGGCCTTTGTCGCGCATACCCTGGATGTGCTTCTCGATACCGGCCTTGGCTTCGGCGTCGATCACCGGGCCAATGTCCACGGCCAGGCGCTCGGGGTTGCCCAGGCGGCTTTCTGCCATGGCGCCCTTGAGCATTTCGATGACGCGGTCGGCAGAATCTTCCTGCAGGCACAGTACGCGCAGGGCCGAGCAACGCTGGCCAGCGCTGTCGAAGGCAGAAGATACGACGTCGATGACCACCTGTTCGGTGAGCGCCGAGGAGTCGACGATCATCGCGTTCTGGCCGCCGGTTTCGGCGATCAGCGGGATCGGACGGCCCTGGGCATCCAGGCGGCCGGCGATGTTGCGTTGCAGTAGGCGGGCGACTTCGGTAGAGCCGGTGAACATCACGCCTTTGACCCGATCGTCACCGACCAGGCGGGCGCCGACGGTTTCGCCGCGGCCCGGCAGCAGTTGCACTACGCCTTCGGGGATACCGGCTTCGAGCAGCAGGCGCACGGCCTGGGCGGCAACCAGCGGGGTCTGTTCGGCCGGCTTGGCCAGCACCGGGTTACCGGCGGCAAGTGCCGCGGCAACCTGGCCACTGAAGATCGCCAGGGGGAAGTTCCATGGGCTGATGCACACTACCGGACCCAGCGGGCGGTGAGCGTCGTTGCTGAAATCGTTGCGCGCCTGGACGGCGTAGTAACGCAGGAAGTCGACGGCTTCACGCACTTCGGCGATGGCGTTGGCGAAGGTCTTGCCGGCTTCGCGGGCGAGCAGGCCCATCAGCGGCTGGATCTCGGCTTCCATCAGGTCGGCGGCACGCTCCAGGATCGCGGCGCGTTCGGCCGGCGGGGTGGCCTGCCAGATCGGCGCGGCATTGAGCGCGCACTGGATGGCGTTGTCGACGTCAGTGACGTTGGCTTCCTGGACATGACCCACCACATCGCGCAGGTCAGCCGGGTTCAGCACCGGCGCCGCCGCTTCGTTGCTGGAAGCGCAAGCGAGCATCGGCGCGGCTTTCCAGTCGTTGTGGGCGCTGGCCAGCAGGGCGCAGGACAGCGAAGCCAGGCGGTGTTCGTTGGCCAGGTCGATACCGGCGGAGTTGGCCCGCTCGGTGCCATACAGGTCACGCGGCAGCGGAATGCGCGGGTGCGGCAGGCCGGTATTGCCTTCCTGGGTAGCCATCTGTTCGATGGTGGCGACCGGGTCGGCGACCAGTTCCTGGATCGAGATCGACTGGTCGGCAATACGGTTGACGAACGAGGTGTTGGCGCCGTTTTCCAGCAGGCGGCGAACCAGGTAGGCCAGCAGGGTTTCGTGGGTACCGACCGGGGCATACACGCGGCACGGACGGTTCAGCTTGCCATCGGCGACCTTGCCGACAACCTGCTCGTACAGCGGCTCGCCCATACCGTGCAGGCACTGGAATTCGTACTGGCCCGGGTAATAGTTCTGGCCGGCGATATGGTAGATGGCCGACAGGGTGTGTGCGTTGTGGGTGGCGAACTGCGGGTAGATGACTTCCGGCACCGACAGCAGTTTGCGTGCACAAGCAATGTAGGAAACGTCGGTGTACACCTTGCGGGTATACACCGGGTAGCCTTCCAGGCCTTCGACCTGGGCGCGCTTGATCTCGCTGTCCCAGTAAGCACCTTTTACCAGGCGGATCATCAGGCGATGGCGGCTGCGGCGGGCCAGGTCGATGACGTAGTCGATCACATACGGGCAGCGCTTCTGGTAGGCCTGGATGACGAAACCGATACCGTTCCAGCCGGTCAGTTGCGGCTCGAAGCACAGGCGCTCGAGCAGGTCCAGGGACAGCTCCAGGCGGTCGGCTTCCTCGGCGTCGATGTTCAGGCCGATGTCGTATTGCTTGGCCAGCAGGGTCAGCGACAGCAGGCGCGGGTACAGCTCGTCCATGACGCGCTCGTACTGGGCGCGGCTGTAGCGTGGGTGCAGGGCCGAGAGCTTGATCGAGATGCCCGGGCCTTCATAGATGCCGCGACCGTGGGAAGCCTTGCCGATCGAATGGATAGCCTGCTCGTAGGACGCCAGGTATTTCTGCGCGTCATGTTCGGTCAGCGCCGCTTCGCCGAGCATGTCGTAGGAATAACGGAAGCCTTTGGCTTCGAACTTGCTGGCGTTGGCCAGGGCTTCGGCGATGGTTTCGCCGGTCACGAACTGCTCGCCCATCAGGCGCATGGCCATGTCGACGCCCTTGCGGATCATCGGCTCGCCGCTCTTGCCGATGATGCGGCTGAGCGAAGAGGTGAGGCCGGATTCGTTGTGGGTCGAGACCAGTTTGCCGGTCAGTAGCAAGCCCCAGGTGGCGGCGTTGACGAACAGCGACGGGCTATTGCCCAGGTGCGGCTGCCAGTTGCCGGTGCTGATCTTGTCGCGGATCAGGGCGTCGCGGGTGCCTTTGTCGGGGATGCGCAGCAGGGCTTCGGCCAGGCACATCAGCGCCACGCCTTCCTGCGACGACAGGGAGAATTCCTGCAGCAGGCCCTGAACGATGCCGGCACGGCCGCCAGCGCTCTTCTGGTTACGCAGTTTTTCGGCGATGCCGGCGGCCAGCTTGTTGGTGGCTTCGGCCATGGCGGCCGGCAGGCGCGCCTGCTCCAGCAGCATCGGTACCACTTCCGGCTCAGGGCGGCGGTAGGCGGCGGTGATGGCCGAGCGCAAGACCGACTGCGGCAGGATGCTTTCGGCAAATTCTAGGAAGCATTGGTGGGCGTGGTCGGCCTGTACTTCACCGGCATCGTCGGCATGAATGCCGGGCTGACCGTTGAGTTCGGTCAGGGTGGCGCCACCCTCGAGCTTCTCCAGGTAATTGAAGATCGCTTGTTTGATCAACCAGTGCGGCGTGCGATCGATAGAGGTCGCAGCTGCTTTGAGTCGCTCACGGGTAGGGTCGTCGAGTTTGACCCCAAGGGTGGTCGTCGCCATTTCTTATCCTCATTATTGCCACAGGCTGTGGCTTAAGCTGGCGCCAAGATTAGCCGTGCGCGATTTTGGGTGCAACCTAGTGCAACCCAAAATATGCAGGAAAAAAGTGCTACTCGTCCGGAGGGTAAAACCACACAGCAAAAATGGCTGTTTGTGGTGCATTTTCTTCTGAAAACAGGTCTTCTTGCTCCAAAAGGGAGCAAAAACCTGCTGTTACGCAAAATTTCCGACGAGGTGCAACTTGATTGTAAAAACAGGTTGCACCCTCTTTGCGTTGTTGCATAGGATTCGCGGCCTGGGTGCAACCTCTTCGAGGCTGTCGCTACATAAAAACAAACGCCAGGGCGCAACAATGAGTGTAAGCAATCCAACCTTGATCACGTTCGTGATCTATATCGCGGCAATGGTGCTGATCGGCTTCATGGCCTATCGCTCTACCAACAACCTTTCCGACTATATTCTTGGCGGTCGCAGCCTCGGCAGCGTGGTTACCGCGCTTTCGGCCGGTGCTTCGGACATGAGTGGCTGGCTGTTGATGGGCCTGCCGGGCGCTATCTACATGTCGGGCCTGTCGGAAAGCTGGATCGCCATCGGCCTGATCATCGGTGCCTATCTGAACTGGCTGTTTGTTGCCGGCCGCCTGCGGGTGCAGACCGAGCACAACGGTGATGCGCTGACCCTGCCGGATTACTTCTCCAGCCGCTTCGAAGATAACAGCGGGCTGCTGCGGATCATCTCCGCCGTGGTGATCCTGGTGTTCTTCACCATCTATTGCGCCTCCGGCATCGTTGCCGGCGCCCGTCTGTTCGAAAGCACCTTCGGCATGTCCTACGAGACAGCGCTGTGGGCTGGTGCGGCGGCAACCATTGCCTACACCTTCGTTGGTGGTTTCCTGGCAGTGAGCTGGACCGACACCGTCCAGGCTACGCTGATGATCTTCGCCCTGATCCTGACCCCGGTTATCGTGTTGATCGCAACCGGCGGTCTTGACACCACCTTCGCTGCCATCGAGCTGAAGGACGCGGGCAACTTCGACATGCTCAAGGGCACCACTTTCATCGGCATTATCTCGCTGATGGGCTGGGGTCTGGGCTACTTCGGACAGCCGCACATCCTGGCGCGCTTCATGGCCGCTGACTCGGTCAAGTCGATCGCCAAGGCCCGTCGCATCTCCATGACCTGGATGATCCTCTGCCTGGTCGGTACTTGCGCTGTGGGCTTCTTCGGTATCGCCTACTTCTCGGCGCACCCTGAAGTCGCAGGCCCGGTCACCGAGAACCACGAGCGTGTGTTCATCGAGCTGGCCAAGATCCTCTTCAACCCATGGATTGCCGGTGTCCTGCTGTCGGCCATCCTGGCGGCTGTCATGAGTACCCTGAGCTGCCAGCTGCTGGTGTGCTCCAGTGCCCTGACCGAAGACTTCTACAAGACCTTCCTGCGCAAGGGTGCCTCGCAGCTGGAGCTGGTCTGGGTCGGTCGCGCCATGGTGCTGCTGGTGGCCGTGGTCGCCATCCTGATCGCCTCCAACCCTGAGAACCGCGTGCTGGGCCTGGTCAGCTACGCCTGGGCCGGCTTCGGTGCTGCCTTCGGTCCGGTGGTACTGATCTCGGTACTGTGGAAAGGCATGACCCGTGACGGCGCACTGGCCGGTATCCTGGTCGGTGCGATCACCGTGGTGGTGTGGAAGCACTTCTCCATCTGGGGCCTGTACGAAATCATCCCGGGCTTCATCCTCGGCGCCCTGGCGATCTACTTCGTCAGCCGGGCCGGCAGCCCGTCGAAGGCGATGGTTTCGCGCTTCGAAGCCGCCGACGAGGCGTTCAAGGCCGGTCATTGATCGACTGTTGAGCTTCGCCTGACCACGGCCCGGCCTCGCAAGAGTCTTGTGGGAGCGGGCCTTGTCCCGCGATCGAGCGCGAAGCGGTCGCAATTCAGGTAGCAGCAGGTGGGCTGGCGGCATTGGTCTCATCGCGGGGCAAGCCCGCTCCCACTGGGCTTGACCCGCGATGGCTGACATCGCGGGTCAAGCCGCATCTGCGCATCGCCGCTCCCCCTGTTGTGCATGACAAGGTAAACTGCGCGGTCTTGCAGGAGTTGCCATGAACTATCGTCACGCCTTCCACGCCGGCAACCACGCCGACGTCTTCAAACACCTTGTGCTGACCCGCCTCATCGCCTTGATGTCGCGCAAGGAGCAGCCGTTTGCCTACCTCGACACCCACGCAGGCTTGGGTCTTTACGACCTGCAGGGCGATCAGGCGACACGTACCGGCGAGTGGCTGGAAGGTATCGGCCGCCTCTGGGGGCGCGACGACCTGCCGGAAATCACCGCGGACTACCTGCGCATCCTGCGCAAGATGAACCCCGATGGCGAGCTGCGCTATTACCCGGGCTCCCCGGAACTGGCCCGACGCCTGGCCCGTCAGCAAGATCGCGTGCTGCTTAACGAGAAACACCCCGAAGACGGTCGCCTGCTCAAAGACAACATGAAGAAGGACCCGCGCGTTGCCGTGCACCTGGGCGAGGGCTGGCATGTGCCGCGGGCCTTGCTGCCGGTGCAGGAAAAGCGTGCGGTGATGCTCATCGACCCGCCGTTCGAGCAGGCCGACGAGCTCAAGCGTTGCACCCAGGCGATGAAAGAGACCATCAGTCGCATGCGCCAGACTGTCGCGGCCATCTGGTACCCGATCAAGGACCAGCGCCAGCTGGTGCGCTTCTACCAGGACCTGACCAGCACCGGCGCGCCTAAACTGCTGCGGGTCGAGCTGTATGTGCACCCGCAGGACAGCCCGCAGGGCCTCAACGGCTCGGGCCTGGCCATCGCCAACCCGCCATGGGGCCTGGAAGAAGAACTGCGCACGCTGTTGCCATGGCTGTCGCAGGTGCTGGCGCAGACTCAGGGCAGCTGGCGGATGGATTGGCTGATCGCCGAATAAGCGCGGCAAGCCCGCTCCCACACTTTGCGTTATAATCCCGCTCTTTGGCTGCCGCTCGGCCCACGTGCCAGCGCGCATATATACAGATTGAAGAGGCTAGACCCTTGGCATTGACGATTCTTGGCCTGTCCGGCGCCCTTAGTCATGACCCTTCCGCGGCCCTGTACATCGACGGCAAGCTGATTGCCGCCGCTGAAGAAGAGCGCTTCGTGCGCGATAAACATGCAAAGAACCGCATGCCCTACGAATCGGCGAAGTTCTGCCTGGAACAGGCCGGTATCAAGCCGTCCGACGTTGATGTGGTGGCGATTCCGTTCGCCCCGATCAGCCTGTTCGGCGAGGCTCGCTGGCACTACGCCAAGCGTTACTGGTACGCCCCGGACCGCGCCCTTGACGCGATCCTGATGGGCAACCGTCGCTACAAGCGTTACCGCAAGAAGATCGTCTGGTGCCTGGAGCAACTGGGCTTCGACCCGAAAAAGGTCAAGATCGAGCCGGTCGAGCACCACCTGGCCCACGCCTCCAGTGCCTACCACTGCTCCGGTTTCAAAGAGAAAACCGCGATCCTCGGTATCGACGGTAAGGGCGAATACGCCACGACCTTCTTTGGCTACGGCGAAAACGGCAAGATCCACAAGATCAAGGAATTCTTCGATCCGGACTCCCTCGGTGGCCTGTACGGCGCGATCACCGAGTTCCTCGGTTTCGAAATGCTCGATGGCGAGTTCAAGGTCATGGGCATGGCGCCTTACGGCGACGCCAGCAAGTACGATTTCTCGCGCCTGGCCTCGTTCGAAAACGGCGAGCTGGTGATCAACACCGACTACGCCAACGTCATCGGCCTGCGTCGTTATAAAGAGAAGGGCAAGGGTTTCTACTTCTCGCCAAAACTGATCGAGTGGCTGGGCCCGAAACGCGAAGGCGACATCGCCGACGAGCCGTACATCCACTACGCCGCGAGCATGCAGGCGCTGTTCGAGAAGCTCGCCCTGCAGATGATCGACCACTACCTGGGCGACATCCTCAAGGAGACCGGCAAACTGGCCTTCGCTGGCGGCTGCGCGCTTAACGTCAAGCTCAACCAGAAGATCATTGCTCGCCCTGACCTCAAGGAACTGTTCGTCCAGCCGGCTTCCGGCGACGCCGGCACCGCGGTCGGAGCTGCTGCTTATGTGTCCCACGCCCGTGGTGTACCGGTTGAGAAGATGGAACACGTCTACCTCGGCCCTGCGTACTCCAACGAAGACGTGATCGCCGCCTGTGCCCGTCATCCGAGCCAGCCAAAATGGCGCAAGCTGGAGAACATGCCCGAGCAGATCGCCAAGATCATGGTCGACGGCAACCCGGTGGCCTGGTTCCAGGGCCGCATGGAGTTCGGCCCGCGTGCCCTCGGCGGTCGTTCGATCATCGGTTGCCCGAGCGTGGAAGGCGTTGCCGACCGCATCAACCACCAGATCAAGTTCCGCGAGCGCTGGAGGCCTTTCTGCCCGTCGATGCTCGACACCGTCGCGCCGCAGATGATCAAGATCGATCACCCGGCGCCGTTCATGACCTTCACCTTCGAAGTGGCTGAAGAGTGGAAGACCCGCGTGCCGGAAGTCGTCCACGAGGACGGCACCTCGCGCGCCCAGGTGCTCAAGCGCGAGTACAACCCGCGCTACTACGACATGATGAAGGCGCTGGAGACCCTGACCGGCAACGGCGTGTCGCTGAATACTTCGCTCAACCGTCGTGGCGAGCCGATGATCTGCTCGCCGACCGATGCGCTGAACATGTTCTTCGGCTCGGACCTGCAGTACCTGATCATGGAAGACATCCTGGTGGTCAAGGACGGCGCGGACACTTATGACGTCCAGGGCTGAAAAACGCGTCCTGCAGTTCTGTCATGGTTATGACGGTCCGTTCCTGGACTGTGCGCGCCAGTACGCCAGCCTGTTCGACGGTAGCGGCTACAAGGTCACGACGGTGTTCCTGACCGGCGCTGCCGACCCTCAGGTCGCGGCCGGCTGCGCCTCGGACGAGGTGATCTTCCTCGAGTTCAGCTCCAAGGCCATTCGTGGTCTTAAGCTGGGGGCGATCCGCGCCTTGCGGCGGATCGTCGCCAGCCGCCAGTTCAGCTTCTGCATCGCGCACCGCTTCAAGCCGATCTATATCGCCTTGCTCGGCAGCAACTTGCCAGTGATCGGCGTGCACCACGCCTTCGGTGACTACCTGCGCCGCAGCCGCCAGCTGTTTGCCAACCTGTTCAGCAAACGCCTGAGCCTGCTCGGTGTTTCTGACGCAGTGCGCGACGACATGCGCAAATGCCTGCGCAAGTGGCCGGCCGAGCGTATCCAGACCCTCTACAACCGCATCGACATCGAGGCGCTGCAGGCCAGCCAGGTGCCCGCCGCGCAGGCGCGCGAGGCGTTGGGCCTGGACCCGCAAGCGTGGATCGTCGGCAACGTCGGCCGCCTGCATCCAGACAAAGACCAGGCCACCTTGCTGCGTGGTTTCGCCCAGGCCTTGCCGCAACTGCCGGCCGGCGCTCGCCTGGCCATTCTTGGCAAGGGTCGCCTGGAGCAGCAACTCAAAGAGCAGGCCGCCGAACTGGGAATCGCCGCGCACGTGGATTTTCTCGGTCAGGTGCCTGACGCTCGTCGCTACTTTCGTGCTTTTGACGCCTTCGCCTTGAGCTCCGACCATGAGCCGTTCGGCATGGTCCTGCTCGAAGCCATGGTCGCCGGCGTGCCGCTACTGGCTACGGCCTGCGGCGGTGCGGTCGAGGTGGTCGAGGGTGTCGGCATCCTCTTCCCGCTGGGCGACGCCGAGCGTCTTGGGCAAGGTTTGCAGCACCTGGCCGCACTGGATGCCGGGCAGCGCCAGGAGTGCGCCGGGCGCATGCTTGAGCGTTTGCGTGAGCGCTTCTCCGATGCCGCAGTGCGCGAGGCCTTCTGGCAACTGCCGCACGTTCGTGCCCTGACAGCGGAGGCTTGATGCTCAACCATATTCAAGGCTGGCGCGAGCGCGGCTGGACGCAGATCGATGCGCCAACCTACGCCCTGGCCTGGGAAAAGTTTGGCGGCAGTGTCGCCACCCATCCACTGGTTGTTGAGCAGCTGGCTGACCTGGCGCAGATCCCGGTGCGTTACCTGGGCTGGGAGCAAAACGGCGAGCTCAAGGCTGCGATTCCCACCTGGGGTCGCTACCTGGCGCTGTCCAAAGATATGCTTAAGCGTCAGGGCAAAAAAGGCCTGTACGACCTGGGCAATGCCGAGCTGATCCTGCCCGCCGCTGCCGATGCCCAGGCGCCGCTGCGTCATGCCGGGCGTTATCTGTCCGAGCTCAACCAGGGCCGTTTTGCCAACCTCAAGGCGCAGGCCGAATTGCTGGCCATGGCGCGTACGCCGGAAGACCTGTCGAAGAAGTTTCGCTACAACCAGCGCCGTGAACTGCGCCTGCTGGAAGAGGCGGGCGGCCAGGTGCGGCCGGTCACGGATTTTTCCAGTAGCGAACTTGCGGCGATCTACTGCGACCTGTTCCAGCGCCGCTGGGAGTTTCCGGCTACTGGCGCCGAGCGCATGGCCGAGGTGATCGAGCGCCTGCGCGAGCTGTTGATCGGTTCGGTGCTGTTTCTTGACGATGCGCCGATTGCCATCCAGCTGGTTTATCGGGTCGAAGCGCCAGCGTGGATCAGCGTCGAGTACATCAACGGTGGTGTCGATCCGCAAACCAAGGCTTTCAGCCCCGGTAGCGTGCTGAGCTTCCTCAATACCCAGGCTGCCTGGGAAGATGCCCGTACGCGTAACAAACCCTTGCGGTTCTCCTTCGGCCGTGCCGATCGCGAGTACAAGGACCGTTGGTGCAACCCCGTGCCGGTGTTTCAGGTGTGAGCCGCAAGCAGCAGTTGCTCAAGCGCCACCGGCGCAACAAGCGCCTCGGGCTGCTGATCGGCTTGTTGGTGCTGCTTGCCCTGGGGTTTTTTGTCCAGTGGTGGTTGCCGCTGCTGCTGTTGCCGCTGTTGTGGGTCGCCCACGAGGCGTGGTTTGCCGACCATCTGTTCTACTCTCCGGCTGAAGACTATCAGTATCAGTTCCCGTCAGACTGTGTGGCGCATTCGGTCGGACTGGTCGATGGAATTGTGCGCCTGGAATCGCCGCTGCAGCTTGGTGCTGAGCAGACGGTGATTCTTCAGGTGCACCTGAAAAGCAATTGGCTGGGGCGGTTCCTTGATCCTGCGGTAAGCCTGGGCAGTGACGACGTTCAGACGTTCGAGCGGGGCGTGAACGGCCTGCGTTACCTGAACCTCACCGGGCTGGCCGAGCCGTTGATGGCTGGACAGTTGCGCCTGCGTGGACGCCACTGCCGCCTGGTGGGCGAGGCAACGCTATGGGTTGCGCCACAGGCCGATCTTCGCCAGCGCCGGGTCATGGTCATCGCGCCCCATGCCGATGATGCCGAGCTCGCAGCCTTTGGCTTCTACAGCCAGGCCGAGGAGACCTGGGTGGTGACCTTGACTGCCGGTGAAATCGAAGCCGAACACTACCAGCAAATGGGCCTGGAAAAGGCTGAGGCTGCGCGCCTGAAAGGCCGTTTACGAGCCTGGGACAGCATCGCTGTGCCGCGTTGGGCCGGGGTGCCCGAGTCTCGCTGCGTGCAGCTGGGGTATTTCTGCTTGCAACTCCCGGCCATGCAGGCCGCGCCTGCAGAGCCAATGGCTTCGCGCGAGGCCGGGCTTGCCGATACCCGCCTGTTTCGCCAGTTCAACCCGCTGACCCTGCCGGGTGATGAAGACGGCGCGCCAACCTGGAACAACCTGCTGGCCGATCTGCGTGCACTGTTGCTCAGGGCCCGGCCGCAGGTGCTGGTGATGCCGCACCCGACCCTCGATCCGCACCCTGATCATATCTGCGCCCAAGCTGCTGTGCTCGAAGCGCTGCAAGGCCTTGAGTGGCAGCCTGAAACCCTGCTGTGCTATGCCAATCACCTGCATGACAACGACCGCTGGCCCATGGGTGATAGCGGTGCAGGCATTGCTTTGCCGCCGCAACTGCAAGCAGCCCAGGCCTGGTCTCCCTACTGCCTGGTGCTGGGCCTGCCCGCCCAGCGCGACAAAGCCATGGCCCTGGGCATGATGCACGACCTGCAGCCGCCTGCGCCGTTCAAGCGCCGCCTGCGCCGCCTGCTGCAACGCTGGCTGGCCGGGCGTCGTCCTTCGCCCTATGGCGAGAACGAATTCTTTCGCAAGGCTGTGCGTCGACACGAATTGTTCTGGCGTCGTGAGCTCTGATCACGATGCTACAAGATTGAAAGCTGTGGCCTGAGCGCCGCAAGGAAGACAATGAAAGTTCTATTTCTGGTGCAGAAAGAACAACGGGCGATCCTCGACCGTTTGTATGACGGCGTTGCTGCGCACAGCGACTGCGACCTGCGCTGGCTGAGCAGTGACGAGCAGCGCAACCTGCGCCGCTACTTCCGCCGCGAAGTCGACGTCGACAAGTACGACCGGATCGTGTTTTTCCTGCGCTTCAAGCAAGAGATTCGCCAGGTCGGTTTCATTCGTACGGTGCCCAATCTGGTCATCCTCGAACATGATGCCTACCAGAACTACATCCCCTGCAAGTACACCGGCAAGTTCAGCGCCCATTACCGCCAACTGCCTTGGGCGCGGGTCATCAGTTCCGGTTACATGGTCAGTGAGCGCCTGCGTCAGGAGGGTTTCGATGCCGAGTTCGTACCCAAGGGCTACGACCAGCAGCTGTTGGCCGACCAGGGTCGTGAACGGGATATCGAGCTGGCTTTTGTCGGCAGCACCAACAGCGTTGCCTACAGTGGCCGCAAGGCGTTGCTCGATGAATTGGCGCAGGTGGAAAACCTGCTGGTAACCCGTACCAAGTCCGGTGAAGAGTATTGCGACACGCTCAACCGCATCCGTTTTTTTGTTAGCGCGGATGTCGGCATGGGCGAATACATGATCAAGAATTTCGAGGCGATGGCCTGTGGCTGCGTTTTGCTGGCCTTTGACCAGGGTGAGGCGGAAAATCGCGCCCTGGGTTTGAAAGACATGCATAACGTGGTGCTCTATGACAGCATTGCCCAGTTGCAAGAGAAGCTGAAAGTATTGCGTGCCGACCCCGGGCTGGTCGAGCGTATCGGCAACAACGGCCGTGATCTGGCCGTCTCGCAATTCAGCTTCGCCCAGGTAGGTCGTAGCATCGTGGAAAAAATGCAGCCACCTCTTCGTCCCCGTCCAGCCCTGACCGGCTGGCAACGCTTGCGTTTGAGACTGGGCATATGAGCCGGCTGTCCTGAAACCAGGCAAGTAGTCTCGAACATTTGAATACAGTTTATGGGGAGGGAGTCCGGTGCGATTCTGCCAAGATAGCGACGTAACACTGGTTGTCACCAGTTGCGGACGCTTCGATTTGCTAAAACTTACGCTGGAAAGCTTTGACCGCTTCAATACCGCGCCTATCCGTGAAGTGTTCATCACCGAAGATTCGGGAGATGACGCTGTTCACCAGGCTGTGCCCGAGCATTGGAAGCCGCACTGCAAGGTCTTCGTCAATCGTCCGAAACTGGGTCAGCTGGCCTCGATCGATCTCGCTTACAGCCATGTAAAAACCTCTTACATCTTCCATTGTGAAGATGACTGGGAGTTCTACCGTCCTGGCTTCGTCGAAGACTCGCAAGCGATCCTGGCGGTCAGCCCTGAGCTGCTTCAGGTCTGGTTGCGCAGTTATGTCTATGACCTGAAGTTGCATAGCCCCTACATCCACCTTGGTGAGCGCCAGGTGATTGCCGGTGTGCCCTGCTACCCGTTGTTGTCGGACAAGCCTGAGTGGCAGAGTTTTTCTCTGAACCCGGGGTTGCGCCGTTTGAGCGATTATCAGCGCTGTGCGCCGTTCGCCGCCTATGCTGGTGAAAAGGCACTGTCAAAGCGCTATGCAGAATTGAACCTGACCGGCGTGAGCCTGGAAGGTGATGCCGTGTTGCATACCGGCTTCGGCATGCACGTCAGCCTGCCTGAAGAGCGTCAGCGCAAAGCACGCCGGCGTCAGCGCGAGCGGGTCAAGCTGGCAGCTGCCTTGTTGATCGGTTTGGCAGTGGGAGTGGCTATTGGCTTTCTTGCGAATTGATTCAACTGGCTTGCCAGTGATCCAGTCCGATACAAGGGGTACATCCCCGTGAATATCGTCAACATTATGTGGGCTGGCGGTTCGCCGTATGTCTCGGTGCACAAGGTGCATCAACAAATTCTGTCCCAGGCCGGGCCTGGGGCGAAAATCAGCAGTTGGCTGCTGCAGGGGCAGGGTGCCTGCTATGGCGGTGAGTCAACGCGCGAGTGGCATTTGTCCCATCGCCTGCTCAAGGGGCGGCATGTCTGGCGCGCATTGCGTCCCTGGTTGCGGGGGCGGTTTCGCGATGCGCTGGAACAAGCCAATGCTCAGGTGCTGTTGCTTGACGGGTTGGGCGTGTCGCGCTTGATACTGCCGCTGCTCAAGGTCATGCCGAACTTGCGGGCCACCGTCGTGTTTCATGGCAAGACCCGCCTGCGCCGGGCCGATATTGCCTTGTTGCGCGCTTTTCCTGCCTCTCGGCTGACGTTTGTCGCCGTCTCACAAACCCTTGCCGATGCATTGGCGCAAGACCTCGGGGTGCCGGTGCAGGTGTTGCGTACCGCCCTTGAACCAGATGGCTTTCGTCGCAACTTGCTAGGCCGGCAACAGGCACGTCAGGCGCTGGGGCTCGCGGAGCACGGCGTACGTGTCCTGGGCGCAGTCGGCCGGTTGGTCGATAGCAAGGGTTTTGACTACTTGCTCGATGCCTTTGCCCAGGCTGCTCGGCAGCAAGCTGATCTGCGCCTGGTGATCCTCGGTGAGGGCGGCTTGCGCTCACAGTTGCAGGCGCGGATCCAGGCGCTTGATCTGGCTCAGAAAGTCTCGATGCCAGGGCACTGTGTCGGGCTGGAAAAGCTCTACAGGGCATTTGACTGGCTGTTGATTCCTTCGCACTCCGAAGGGTTGGGCCTGGTGCTGCAAGAGGCGGTAATGGCCGATGTGCCTGTCCTGTGCAGCGAGTTGCCGGTGTTTCGCGAGCAGTTGGGAATCGCAGGCTACTATGCGCCGGCGGGTGATGTCGGCGCCTGGAGCAACGCGATTGCCGCGTGCTCGGATCTTCAGGCAAGCACTGTTGCCAACGCTCAATACCAGGCCCTGCAGCCCGAGCAGGCCTGGCAACGCTTCAGTCAGGCTTCCAGGGCGTTACTGGGTAGGGCCTGAGTTCTTTACGGCAGCAGTGCGCGCTCAAGCTCAGCCAGGGGAAACTGGTCAGCCAACTGTTCCCGGGCAATGTACCGGGCAAAATGTTGCACGTTGCGTCGAATCATTCGGCTGGACAACGGGGCTCGCAGGAAACGCATGTCGGCGACATCGATCAAGCCAAGTTGCTGCTCAGGGGTAACAACAATGTTGCCAAGGTGCAGTGAGCGGAAGTAAATACCCGCCTGATGCAGCTGGCGCACCAGTCCGATCAGATCCGGAAGGCGTTCCTGCCAGCTGAAACCGGGCTCGCGAGACAGCTGGCTCAAGGTTTTGCCGGGCAGTGGACGGTACAGTACCGCCGTCATTCCAGGTGCGTCCAGCTTGTAGTACTCCAGCACTTCAAGCGTAGGAATTCCCTTTTTCTTTAGCATCACCGCGTTATCGATAAAGCGTCGGGAGTAAGGTCGCAGCAGCGCAGAAGAAATTAACCGCTTGCGCCTGAAGAGCTTGAGGATATTGCCGTCTGTTAACAGGTAGACTTTAGCGCCGTAGCTGTCGGCCTCCAGTATCTGGGCACCAAGCGTCAGCTGATTGAAGTCGACTTGGGGGAGCCGGGAACATTGCATGGTAGGGGCCTTGTTAGCGGGCAAGCAAAATGACCGGCAATAATGCCGAAAAGTTCAGGGTTGCACCATGCCGGTGTTGTTGAATCAATGGGGAAGTGCATGATGTATTCGAGGCGCTGGGCGCAGGCCTGGCTGGCAATTGGCTTTTTCTGGTTTTTGGTGGGCATTGCCCTGGCGCCAAGCAACAAGCTTTACCAGCAAGGGCTGGTTGCGTTTCTGTGGCTGCCTACGCTGGTCATGCTGTGGTCTGCCCGCGCATTGCTGGTCGAGCTTTGGCATGCACAAAAGGCACTGTGCCTGGCGTTGCTGCTGATGCTCGGCTGGACCGCTTTGAGCTTGTCGTGGGCCGCCACAGAGGAGCCCGGGCGTGAACTCAAGCGCCTGCTGTACATAGCGGTATTCCTGCTGTTCTTCCCCCTGTTGGCCCAACTCGGGGAGCAGCGCATTCGCCTGCTGATGCTTCTGGGTGGGGCGGGGCTGGCTATCGGTGCCGTATTGTCGATCGTGCAGTTTTATCTGGTCCGCGGCGAGGAGTGGGCATCCAGGCTGTATGGCATCGGTGAAATTTCCCACCCAATCCTTGGTTCTTACGTCATCGGCGCAGCGATTGTCTGGATGATCCATTGGCCAGTTAAACAACGCCTGATGCAGTTGCTCTGGGGTGTTGCCCTGCTCTGCCTGGGGGCATTCGTGTTGTTGTGCCAGAGTCGTGGTGCGGCCTTGGGCTTGCTGATCACGATGCTGGCCATGCCGCTCTGGTGCCGTGACCGCAGAAGCCGGGTGATTGCTGCAACAGCGCTGGTAGGCGCTGCCATTGGTTTTGCGCTGTTGTACTCGCTGGTCATGTACCGGGGGGCGTCCTACCGGCCGGAGATCTTCGAGGTAAGCCTGCAGATGATCGGTGAGCATCCCTGGACCGGCCTGGGCCTGGGGTCGTTCTACTCCATCAGCGCCGCCGGTATGCAGTTCGACCACACCCACAACATGTTCACCCACATTGCCATCGAACTGGGTATCCCCGGCATGCTGTTGTGGCTGGCGGTGTGGCTGTGCACTTTGCGCGAAATCTGGAAAACCCGCGATACAACCTTTGGCAAAGGTCTGATGGGCCTGTGGTTGTTCTCGACCCTGGCCATGCAGTTCGACGCCGCAAGCCTGACCGGCACCCCGCGTGCCGAGTGGTTCATCAGCTGGCTGCCGGTCGGCCTGGCCACTGTCCTGGTCTGGGTACGTGCCCGGGCACCAGGCTGTGATAAAATTTCCGGTTCTATCTGAACAGCGAGCTCGACGATGGCCGAAACACCGCGAGAGGCGGAGCAGAGCTCCAGCCTGAAAATCTACTTCCGGCTGCTGAGCTACGTGAAGCCGTATATCGGCATTTTTCTGCTGAGTATCATCGGCTTCGTGATCTTTGCCTCGACCCAGCCGATGCTGGCCGGCATCCTCAAGTACTTCGTCGATGGCTTGAGCAACCCGCAGGCGGTGTTGTTCCCCAACGTGCCGTATCTCAAGGACCTGCAACTGCTGCAGGCCGTGCCGCTGCTGATCGTGCTGATCGCCGCCTGGCAGGGTCTGGGCTCGTTCCTGGGCAACTACTTCCTGGCCAAGGTTTCCCTGGGTCTGGTTCACGACCTGCGGGTCGAGTTGTTCAACAAGCTGCTGGTGCTGCCCAACCGCTACTTTGACAGCCACAATTCCGGCCACCTGATTTCGCGCATCACCTTCAATGTGACCATGGTCACCGGTGCTGCGACCGATGCCATCAAGGTGGTGATCCGCGAAGGCCTGACTGTGGTCTTCCTGTTCATCTACCTGCTGTGGATGAACTGGAAGCTGACCCTGGTGATGCTGGCGATCCTGCCGATCATCGCCGTGATGGTCGGTACCGCGAGCAAGAAATTCCGCAAGCAGAGCAAGAAGATCCAGGTGGCCATGGGCGATGTCACCCATGTCGCCTCGGAAACCATCCAGGGCTACCGCGTGGTGCGCAGCTTCGGTGGCGAGAGCTACGAGCAGCAACGCTTTGCCAACGCCAGCCAGAGCAACACCGACAAGCAGCTGCGCATGACCAAGACCGGCGCGGTGTACACGCCGATGCTGCAACTGGTGATCTACACCGCCATGGCGGCATTGATGTTCCTGGTGCTGTTCCTGCGCGGCGAGGCTACTGCCGGTGACCTGGTAGCCTACATTACCGCAGCGGGCCTGTTGCCCAAGCCGATTCGGCAGTTGTCGGAGGTTAGCTCGACCATCCAGAAAGGCCTGGCCGGTGCCGAAAGCATCTTCGAGCAACTGGACGAGGCGCCGGAGGTCGACAGCGGCACCGTCGAGCTGGACCGTGTGGTCGGGCGTCTCGAGGTGCGCAACCTGAACTTTACCTATCCGGGTACTGACCGCCAGGTGCTGACCGATATTTCCTTTACCGCAGAGCCCGGGCAGATGATCGCCCTGGTGGGGCGTTCAGGTAGCGGCAAGTCGACCCTGGCGGCACTGATACCACGCTTCTATCACCACGATGACGGACAGATCCTCCTCGACGGCGTGGAGATCGAGAACTACCGCCTGCGCAACCTGCGCAAGCACGTCGCCCAGGTGACCCAGCACGTGACCCTGTTCAACGACACCGTGGCCAACAACATCGCCTATGGCGACTTGGCCGGGGCGCCGCGGGCCGAGATCGAAGCCGCTGCCGCCGATGCCTATGCCAAGGAGTTCGTCGAGCAGTTGCCGCAAGGCTTCGACACCCAGGTCGGTGAAAACGGCGTGCTGCTCTCCGGTGGCCAGCGCCAGCGCCTGGCGATTGCCCGGGCGTTGCTCAAGAATGCGCCATTGCTGATTCTCGACGAGGCCACGTCGGCCCTGGATACCGAGTCCGAGCGACACATCCAGGCCGCCCTGGATCATGTGATGAAAGGCCGCACCACCCTGGTGATCGCCCACCGGCTGTCGACCATCGAGAAGGCCGACATGATCCTGGTCATGGACCAGGGCAAGCTGGTCGAGCGTGGCACCCATACCGAGCTGCTGGCAGCCAACGGCTTTTATGCCAGGCTGCACGCCATGGGCCTGGACGAGCCGGCCAAGGTCGATATCACCTGAGTCAACCGCGCCGGGGCCTTGTGCCCCGGCAGCGTTTCCCTGGAATGCCTGGCAACAAGGCGGTAAACAAGCCGTCGCTTTGCCTGTGCTAATATCCTGCCCCTGTTAATTATTTTGTATATGGGTTGCCCATGAAGTTGTCCATGCCGCGTTTCGATCAAGCCCCGGTACTGGTGGTGGGCGATGTCATGCTCGACCGCTACTGGCATGGCGGTACCTCACGGATTTCACCTGAAGCGCCGGTGCCGGTGGTCAAGGTCGAACAGATCGAGGACCGTCCGGGCGGTGCCGCCAACGTCGCCTTGAACATCGCTGCCCTTGGCGCGCCGGCGGCGCTGGTCGGGGTGACCGGCCAGGACGAGGCTGCCGACAGCCTGGCCAACAGCCTGCAGGCTGCCGGTGTGCGCTCGATCTTCCAGCGTATCGCCCATCAGCCGACCATCGTCAAGCTGCGGGTCATGAGCCGCCACCAGCAGTTGCTGCGTATCGATTTCGAAGAACCCTTCGCCACCGACCCGCTGTCCCTGGGCGCCGAGGTCGATACCTTGCTCGACGGCGTCAAGGTGCTGGTGTTGTCGGACTACGGCAAGGGCGCGTTGAAAAACCACCAGAGCCTGATCCAGGCCGCCCGCGCCAAAGGCATTCCGGTGCTGGCCGACCCCAAGGGCAAGGATTTCTCGATCTACCGAGGCGCCAGCCTGATCACCCCGAACCTCAGCGAGTTCGAAACCATCGTTGGCCGTTGTGCCGACGAGGCCGAGCTGGTGGCCAAGGGCGCCCAGTTGATGAGCGAGCTGGAACTGGGTGCCTTGCTGGTGACCCGTGGCGAGCACGGCATGACCCTGCTGCGCCCCGATCACCCGGCCTTGCACTTGCCGGCCCGGGCCCGTGAAGTGTTCGACGTGACCGGTGCCGGTGACACTGTGATCTCGACCCTCGCCGCCGCCATCGCTGCCGGTGAAGAGCTGCCTCATGCGGTCGGCCTGGCAAACCTTGCCGCCGGTATCGTGGTGGGCAAGCTGGGTACTGCAGCTATCAGTGCCCCCGAGCTGCGCCGCGCGATCCAGCGCGAAGAGGGTTCCGAGCGTGGCGTACTGAGCCTCGACCAGTTGCTGCTGGCCATCGACGATGCCCGCGCGCACAACGAGAAGATCGTCTTCACCAACGGCTGCTTCGACATTCTCCATGCCGGCCACGTGACCTACCTGGAGCAGGCCCGGGCCCAGGGCGATCGCCTGATCGTCGCGGTCAACGACGACGCCTCGGTCAGCCGCCTTAAAGGCCCGGGCCGGCCGATCAACAGCGTTGACCGGCGCATGGCCGTACTCGCTGGCCTCGGCGCCGTGGACTGGGTGATCAGCTTCCCTGAGGGCACCCCGGAAAACCTGCTGAGCCAGGTCAAGCCGGATGTGCTGGTCAAGGGTGGTGACTATGGCATCGACCAGGTGGTCGGCGCCGACATCGTCAAGGCCTACGGCGGTACCGTGAAGGTGCTGGGGCTGGTGGAAAACAGCTCGACCACCGCCATCGTCGAGAAGATCCGCAAGAACTGAAGCATCGCGGGGCAAGTCGCCCCGCACTCGGTTCTACTTGCGCAGCCCGCCACGCGCCATCTGCAACAACTCCCTCGCCCTGCCGGTCAGCCGCTTCAAGCCGCTGTCCGGTTTTGCGGGTGTCAGGCCTTGCTGCCTGACCCAATCCTTCCAGCGAATCCGCTCATCCCTGACCAGCCAGCCATCCTGTTGGGCAAAGCTTTCTGCCAGGTACAGCCCGCGGGTGCTGGCCGGCACCAGGCGATCCTTGCTCAGGGTGTAGAGCTCGGCGCGTGGCTGGCCGTCTTCCAGCGGCATCAGGTACAGGTCGGGGCGTTTACGGTTGAGGCGCGCGACCAGTTGGTCGCCTTCAAGGCGTTCGTCGACGTGGAACAGGCTCAGTGACTTGGCCTCGCGTGGTACTTGCAGGCACAGGTCGTAGATCAGTTGCAGCGAGGCGGTTGGCAAGTGCACATATGCCCGTGGCCGTTCCAGCAATTGCAGGTTGGCGCAGCGTACCGGGCGTGCGGCGCCGGACTGCGGCGTCAGCACAAAGGGCAGGGCTTCGCGGTAGTGCAGGGCGTCGGCGTAGGGCGCCGGCAGCCAGGTTTCGTTGAAGCGCCCGCCCAGCCAGCCTTCCGGGGTTTCCAGCAGGCATTCCTCGGCCACCTCCTGAATTGCCGTATGCAGCGGCAGGTTCAGCTCCTGGGCCGGCACATAGCCTGAAATCAGTTTCAGCACGACATCGCCACGGTCCTGGCGGCGCTGGCGTACCAGCACCCAGTAATCGCGGTTCTGCCAGCGCAGGGTCAGGCGCACCGAGACGCCGAGGTTGGCCAGTTCGACAGCAAAGTGCTGGCTGTCGGCAACCTGGATCGGCTTGCGCCGTTGCAGGGTCTGGGCGAAGTTCAGCGGCATGCCGATGCTCTGGTACACCAGGCCTTCGGGGCTGGCCTCGACGTGCAAGGGCAGGGTCTTGAAGTTGCTCGGGTTCTTGCGGATCAGCGTTCGCGGCATGTCGGCTCCGTCTTGCGTTGGGGTCGGCCGCGGCGGCGGCGTGAGTGTCAGCGGCGCAGCACCTTGGCAACGGTTGCCACGTTATGGGTCAGGTGCAGCGGATTGATGGTGCCGACAATAGCACTGCTGACCCCGGGGTGGGCGAACAGCAGTTCGAAGCTGGCGCGCACCGGGTCGACACCCGGGCTAAGGCACACATGGCCGCTGGCCAGGGCCTTTTTCACCAGGATCGCCTTGCCGTGCTTGGCGGCGTAATCAATCACCGGCCGTTCGGCCTGCTCGTTCAGATTGTAGGTGACCATGGCGCAATCGCCGCGTTCGAGCGCCTTGAGACCGCCCGCTGCGGTTTTGCCAGACAGCCCGAAACCACGGATCTTGCCCTCCTGCTTGAGGGCTTCGAGGGTTTGGTAAACCTCCTCGTGCTCAAGGATGTGCAAGTCGTTGCCGTCGGAATGCACCAGTACCAGGTCGATGCAGTCGGTTTCCAGGCGCTTGAGGCTACGCTCGATGGAAAAGCGCGTGTGCGCTGCGCTGAAGTCGAATCGCGACTGGCCGCCCTCGAACTCCTCGCCGACCTTGCTGACGATCACCCACTGGTCACGCTGGCCGCGTAATAGCGGGCCGAGGCGTTCTTCGCTGCGGCCATAAGCGGGTGCGGTATCGATCAGGTTGATGCCCAACTCGCGAGCCTGGGCCAGCAGCATCCGTGCTTCGTGGTCGTCGGGAATAGTGAAGCCGCTGGGATATTTGACGCCCTGGTCGCGGCCAAGCTTGACCGTGCCCAGGCCCAGTGGCGAAACCGTCAGACCGGTACTGCCGAGGGGCCGATGCAAATCGTGCAGGCTCGGCAGGCTCATGGCAGCAGTTGCTCCCACACCGGCAGGGCCATGGGCGGTCGCGGCAATTCGGGCAGGGCCGGCTGGCCGCCTGGCTTGATGCCGTCGCGCTCAAGGTTGGCCAGCACCCGGTCACTGAAGTCCGGCGCCAGGGCCAGCTTCGTCGGCCAGCCCACCAGCAGGCGTTGCTGCTCGGCGAGGAAGGCGTTGTCGGGGCGCACCAGGCCCGATTGCGCAGGCTCGGCGCGGTCGATGCGCACGGTGGCCCAGCGCACCTGGCTGAGGTCGATCCAGGGCAGCAGGTTGCTGACTTCTTTTTTCGCCGCGGCAATCTGCGCTTCAGGCTCGCGGGCTACGCCGTCGGCTTCGGCCAGGTCGCCGCCCAGGTACCAGACCCACTGGCCATCGGCGCCCGGGTGGCTGGTGACGGTGATGCGCGGCTTCGGCCCGCCGCCCAGGCAATGGGCGTACAGCGGCTTGAGGCTGGCGCCCTTGGCCATGACCATGTGCAGCGGCCGGCGCTGCATGGCTGGCTGGCTCAGGCCCAAGGCTTCGAGCAAGGCGGCGTTGCCGGCACCGGCGCTGAGCACCACGCGCTGGGCGCGAATTTCGCGGCCATCGACGCGCAGGCCGGCCAGTTCGCCATTCTCTTCAAACGGTTCGATGCTTTGCCCGGCAAGCAGGCTGTCACCGGCCAGTTCCGCAAGCTTGTTGAGCAGGCTTGGCACATCGACGACCAATTCGGCCAGGCGATAGACCTTGCCCTTGAAGGCACGGTCCTGCAGGGCGGGTGGCAACTGCTCGCCCTTGACCTGATCGACCCGGCCGCGCACGGCCTTGCTGGCAAAGAAGCTGGTGAGGTTGCCGGCCAGGGTGCCAGGTGACCACAGGTAGTGGGCTTCGGACAGCAGGCGCACGCCGGACAGGTCCAGCTCGCCATTGCCGGCCAGGGCCTCGCGCCAGCGCCGGGGCATGTCGGCGATGGCTTCCGAGGCGCCGGTCAGGGCACCGTGCAGCGCGTACTTGGCGCCACCGTGGATGATCCCCTGGGATTTGAGGGTCTGCTCGCCACCGAGGCTGGCGCGTTCCACCAGAACTGTCGAATAGCCGAGCCGGCGCAGGCGGGCATTGAGCCAGAGGCCTGCGACCCCGGCGCCGACGATCAGCACATCGGTGGAAATTACGGTTGGCATGCATGAACCTCACAAGCGTGGACAGACGCCCAGTATACAGCCTGTGAGCCATTGCACCTGTTGCCGATCAATGCCCGGCGGTTTTCGAGAAGACCTGGATCACCACCACGCCGCCGACGATCATGGCCATGCCGAGCATTGCCGGCAGGTCCAGCTTCTGGCCGTAGATCACCAGCGCGGCGATGCTGATCAGGACGATGCCCAGGCCCGACCAGATGGCATAGGCAATGCCCACCGGAATGCTGCGCACCACCAGGGTCAGCATCCAGAACGCCACGGCATAGCCACAGACCATCAGCAGCAGCGGCAGGGGCGTGCTCAGGCCCTTGACGGCTTTCATTGAGGCGGTGGCGATGACTTCTGCGCAGATGGCGATAGCCAGGTAGGTGTAGGCATTCATGACGGTGATCCTCTGTTCTGGCTGGGCATTCTAGAGCAAGCCTGAATGGGGTAAAGTCATTACCTATCTTTTCTGGAGATAGGTTGATGGCCGAGCAGTGGAATCTGGAGCAGTTGCGCATGTTCGTGCGGGTCGCCGAGCTGCGCTCGTTCTCGGCAGTAGCCCGTGAACAGCGCAAGGCGCAATCGGCGGTGAGCAACGGCATCGCTTTGCTTGAGGCTGACCTGGGGGTGACCCTGTTCGAGCGTAGCAGCGGCCGCCAGCCGCGCCTGAGCGAAGCCGGCGCAACCTTGCTGGAAGATGCCCGCGAGCTGCTGCGCCAGTGCGAGCGCCTGGATGGCCGGGCCCTGGCGCTGATGCGCGGGCAAGAGGCGCAATTGCGGGTGGCCCAGGATGAGGCCATGCCCTATCAACCGGTGATCGACAGCCTCGATGAGCTGGCCCGGCAGTTTCCCTTGCTCGAAGTACAGATGGCCAGCGGCGCCCAGGGCGACGTGGCGCGCAAGCTGATCGAGCGGCGCGCCGATCTTGGCCTGCTGTTCCACCATGACCAGATGCCGGTATCCCTCGAGCGCCGGGCGGTGGGGCGGATCGAGATGGTTACTGCCTGCGCCGTGGATCATCCCTTGACCCGTCTTGAGCGCGTCAGTCGTCAGGACCTGGCCCGCCACCGCCAGTTGCTGATCACCCCGCAGGAAAGCGGCTACCCCGGTGGCGAGCCGATCAGCCCGCAGATCTGGCGCGCCGACAGCTTCTACGCCATGGCCGAATTGCTGATGCGTGGCCTGGGCTGGGCCTGGTTGCCGCGGCATGTGGTGCAGTACCCCACCTACCAGGCGCAGATGGTCGAGCTTGCCAGCGAATGGACACCGCCAGCACTGGTGGTCGAGCTGGTGTGGCGCCGTGACGAGCCACTGGGGCCCGCCGCGCAGTGGTTGGCCGAACGCTTCGCAGTGCACTTGCGCGCCATTGGCTAGTACACTTCGGCGCCATGAACAGAACCCTCTATACCTTGCTGTTTCACCTGGGCCTGCCGCTGGTTGCGCTGCGCCTGTTCCTGCGTTCGCGCAAGGCGCCGGCCTATGGGCAGCGCATCGCCGAGCGTTTTGCCTGCAAGCTGCCGGCCATGGCCAGGGGCGGCATCTGGGTGCACGCGGTGTCGGTGGGCGAGAGCATTGCCGCCGCGCCGATGATTCGCGCCTTGCTGCAGGCTTATCCACAGCTGCCGATCACCATCACCTGCATGACCCCGACCGGTTCTGAGCGGGTGCGGGCGATGTTCGCCGACGAGCCGCGCATCCAGCACTGCTACCTGCCCTACGACTTGCCCTGGGCCGCCGGGCGCTTTCTCGATCACGTGCAGCCCAGGCTTGCGGTGATCATGGAGACCGAGCTGTGGCCTAACCACATTCATCAGTGCGCCAAGCGCGGTATTCCGGTGGCCCTGGCCAATGCGCGGTTGTCCGAGCGTTCGGCGCGGGGCTATGCGCGCTTTGCTGGCCTGACCCGACCGATGCTGGCCGAGATGAGCCTGATCGCGGTACAGACCGAAACCGAAGCCCAGCGCTTTCGCCAGTTGGGCGCGCGACCGGAATGCGTGCAGGTAACCGGCTCGATCAAGTTCGACCTGAGCATTGACGAGCAACTGTTGCCGCGCGCCCGTGCCCTGCGTGAGCAGTGGCAGGCCGGCCAGCGACCGGTATGGATCGCGGCCAGTACCCATGAAGGCGAGGACCCGATCATTCTCGCCGCCCACCGGCAGTTGCGCGAACACCATGCCGACGCCTTGCTGATCCTTGTGCCGCGTCACCCGGAGCGCTTTAACAGCGTGTTCGAGCTGTGCCGCGGGCAGTTGCCGACGGTGCGCCGTTCCAGTGGTGAAGCGGTCGCGGCTGATACCGCAGTGTTGCTTGGCGACACCATGGGCGAGCTGCTGTTTCTCTATGCCCTGGCCGATATCGCCTTCGTAGGCGGCAGCCTGGTGGCCAATGGCGGGCACAACCTGCTGGAGCCGGCGGCGCTGGCGCTGCCGGTGCTCAGTGGCCCGCATCTGTTCAACTTCCTGGAAATTGCGGCGATGCTGCGCGAGGCCGGTGCCTTGCAGGAAGTCGATGATGCCCAGGGGCTGGCGGCCGAAGTTCGCCGCCTGATTGAGTTGCCGCGGGATGCGCAGCGCATGGGCGCGGCGGGGTTGGCGGTGATGAAGGCCAACCAGGGCGCCTTGCAGCGCTTGCTTGAAGGCTTGGGGCGCTTGCTCTGACGTCATCGCGGGTCAAGTCGAGGCGTCGCACCGCCGCTCCCACAGTAGGAGCGGCGGTGCGACGCCTCGACTTGACCCGCGATGCGTTTCAGGGCCGGGCTTCGAAGTTGGCCTTGGCCGCTGCTGCCAGGTCTGGCGGCAGGAAGTCCTTGTCCGGGTTGTAGTCCGGTTTCAGGTAGCGGCTCAAATCGCTCAGGTCCTGCGGGCTCAAGGTGCCGGCGGCTTGCTTCAGGCGCAGGTTGTCGAGGATGTAGTCGTAGCGGGTGTTGTTGTAGTCACGCACCGAGGTGTACAGCTGGCGCTGGGCATCGAGCACGTCGACGATGTTGCGGGTACCGACCTGGTAGCCGATTTCGGTGGCTTCCAGGGCGCTCTGGTTGGAGATGATCGACTGCTTGCGCGCTTGCACCTGCTCGACGTCGGTGTTCACCGCGCGGTGCAGGTTGCGGGTGTTTTCCACCACCTGGCGGCGCAGGCTCTCGCGCTGCTGCTCGCTCTGGTTCAGGCGCTGGTAAGCCTCGCGTACCTGCGAGCTGGTCAGGCCGCCGCTGTAGATCGGAATGTTCAACTGCAGGCCGATGCTGGTCTGCTCGACATCGCCGCTGTAGTTCTGCCCGGTGAGGTTGGGGTTGGAAAAGCCCAGGCTGTCGTTGTCGCCCTTCTGGTAGCGCGCTACCGCATCGACGGTCGGCGCGTGCCCGGCCTTGCGCTGGCGCAGGGTCTCTTCGGCGGCGCTCACCGCGTAGTTGGTGGCCAGCAGGTTGAGGTTCTGCTTGCCGGCAGTCTCGACCCAGGCTTTGGCGTCGTTCGGCACCGGCAGTTGCACCGGCAAGGTGTGGACGATGCCCTGCACCGAGTTGTAGTCGCGGTTGGTCAGGGTGATCAGCGCCTCGAAGGCGTCGTCGACCTGGCGCTGGGCAACGATGCGGTTGGCCCGGGCGGTGTCGTAGCTGGCCTGGGACTGCAGCACGTCGGTCTTGTCCGACAGGCCAACGTCAAAACGCTCGTTGGACTGGTCGAGCTGGCGCTTGAACGCTGCTTCCTCGGCCTTGGTCGAGGCCAGGGTGTCCTGGGCGCGCAGCACGGCGAAATAGTTTTCGGCGCTTTGCAGGATCAGGTTCTGCTCGGTGGCCGACAGCTCCAGTGCCGCCTGTTCGTTGACCGCTTCGGCCGCCTGCAACTGGAACCAGCGATCAGCGCGAAAGACCGGCTGGGCCAGGGTCGCGGACCAGGAGTTGCCGCTGCGGTTGGCGGTAATCGAAGGGCTGTCGATCTTGGTGCGGTTGTTCATCATTTCGGCGCCGGCCGAAAGGTTCGGCAGCAGGCCGGCACGGGCCTGGGGCACCACTTCCTTCTGGGCGCCGTAGTTGGCGCGGGCGGCCGCCAGGTCGGCGTTATTGTTCACGGCTTCCTGATAGACGCTGACCAGGTCGGTCTTCGCCGACAGGGGCACGTCCGCTGCCCAGGCCATTCCGTTGGTAGCACAAGACACGGCAAGGGCCAGTGAAAGTTTGCGCAGCATAGGGCAATCCTTGAACGGTGAGAATTTCTGAACTGGTGAGTGTAGTTGCGCAGCCATTTTGCAACAATCCGCTATTTGCGCCATTTATCGTGTCCATGTCCAGGTGCTTGGCTTTGTATGCCACTCCAGCTTAGACTGGCCGCGTTCTTGTCGGGGTGCCTTGTGTTGAGGCTGAGATCGGATAATCCGGATCCCGTTGAACCTGATCAGGTTAGCGCCTGCGTAGGGAACAAGATTTCTCGCTTTCCCGGCGAGTCTCTTGTGCCAGGTCCGGGAATGTCGAGTCAGCCACCACAGCTGCAGGCATCACCGCGCATTTGGCACAGCACCACCCATGGTGCGTCCGTGCCTTTCAGGTTCTCCCCGACATTCCACTGCTAGGAAGCCGTCTGGAGAGCCTGTGATGAGTAAACAAGAAAAATATACCAATCTGAGTGAATCGGCCCGGGTCGATCAACAATCCGTACAGCCATTCACCCGCTCGCGCAAAATCTATGTCGAAGGCTCGCGCCCGGACATCCGCGTGCCCATGCGTGAAATCAGCCTCGACGACACCCCGACCGACTTCGGCGGCGAAGCCAACGCCCCGGTACTGGTCTACGACACTTCCGGCCCCTACACCGACCCTAGCGTTATCATCGACGTGCGCAAGGGCCTGGGCGACGTACGCTCGGCCTGGATCGACGCCCGTGGCGATACCGAGCGCCTGGCCGGCCTGTCGTCGGACTTCGGCCAGCAGCGCCTGGCCGATGCCGAGCTGACCAAGCTGCGTTTTGCCCACGTGCGCAATCCGCGCCGGGCCAAGGCCGGCGCCAACGTCAGCCAGATGCACTACGCCCGCCAGGGCATCATCACCGCCGAGATGGAATACGTTGCCATCCGCGAAAACATGAAGCTGCAAGAAGCCCGTGCCGCCGGCCTGCTTGACCAACAGCATGCCGGGCACAGCTTCGGCGCGAGCATCCCGAAAGAAATCACCGCCGAATTCGTCCGCGAAGAAATCGCCCGCGGCCGCGCGATCATCCCGGCCAACATCAACCACGTGGAGCTGGAGCCGATGATCATCGGCCGCAACTTCCTGGTGAAGATCAACGGCAACATCGGTAACAGCGCCCTGGGCTCGTCCATCGAAGAAGAAGTGGCCAAGCTGACCTGGGGCATCCGCTGGGGCTCGGACACGGTGATGGACCTGTCCACCGGCAAGCACATCCACGAAACCCGCGAGTGGATCATCCGCAACTCGCCAGTGCCAATCGGTACCGTACCGATCTACCAGGCCCTTGAGAAGGTCAATGGCGTGGCCGAAGACCTGACCTGGGAGCTGTTTCGCGACACCCTGATCGAACAGGCCGAGCAAGGCGTTGACTACTTCACCATCCACGCCGGCGTACTGCTGCGCTATGTGCCGCTGACCGCCAAGCGCGTCACCGGCATCGTCAGTCGCGGTGGCTCGATCATGGCCAAGTGGTGCCTGGCGCACCACAAGGAGAACTTCCTCTACACCCACTTCGACGAAATCTGCGAAATCATGAAGGCCTACGACGTCAGCTTCTCGCTCGGCGATGGCCTGCGTCCGGGCTCGATTGCCGACGCCAACGACGAAGCGCAGTTCGGCGAGCTGGAAACCCTCGGCGAGCTGACCAAGATCGCCTGGAAGCATGACGTCCAGTGCATGATCGAAGGCCCGGGCCACGTGCCGATGCAGCTGATCAAGGAGAACATGGACAAGCAGCTCGAATGCTGCGACGAAGCGCCGTTCTACACCCTTGGCCCGCTGACCACCGACATTGCCCCGGGCTACGATCACATTACCTCGGGCATCGGTGCGGCGATGATCGGCTGGTTCGGTTGCGCCATGCTCTGCTACGTCACGCCCAAGGAACACCTGGGCCTGCCGAACAAGGATGACGTCAAGACCGGCATCATCACCTACAAGATCGCCGCCCATGCCGCCGACCTCGCCAAGGGCCATCCCGGCGCGCAGATCCGCGACAACGCACTGTCCAAGGCGCGCTTCGAATTCCGCTGGGAAGACCAGTTCAACCTCGGCCTGGACCCGGACACCGCACGCAGCTTCCATGACGAAACCCTGCCCAAGGATTCGGCCAAGGTCGCGCACTTCTGCTCGATGTGCGGGCCGAAGTTCTGCTCGATGAAGATCACCCAGGAAGTGCGTGAATACGCTGCCAACCAGCGCATCGAAGCGGTGGACGTGGCGCTCGAGGATGGCATGCGCGAGCAGGCCGAGCGGTTCCGCCAGGAAGGCAGCCAGTTGTACAAAAAAGTCTGACCCGATTAACGGGTAAAACCTGCTCCCCCTGTGGGAGCGGGCTCGACCCGCGATAGGGCCTTAAAGAACAACTACTTCCCTCCTGTCGAGACCACACTCGTGAGCACACCCAGCCAGTTTTCCCCCGATCACCCGGTCAGCGCCGAGCAACGCGTGCTCAGCGGCCGCGACCTCTGTTCCTTGTGGTTTTCCCTCGGCATCGGCCTGATGGTGCTGCAGACCGGTGCTTTGCTCGGCCCCGGCCTGGGCCTGGCCAATGCTGTGCTGGCGATCATCGTCGGCACCAGCGTCGGCGTGCTGCTGCTCGCCGCGGTCGCGGTCATCGGCAGTGATACCGGCCTGTCGTCGATGGCCGCCCTGCGCCGCAGCCTGGGCAGCAATGGCGCGCGTCTGCCAGCCATGCTCAACCTCCTGCAACTGATCGGCTGGGGCTCGTTCGAAATCATCGTCATGCGCGATGCCGCCAGCCTGCTTGGCGAGCGCGCCTTCGGCGAAGGCAGCGTGCTGACCAATCCGTTGCTGTGGACCTTGTGCTTCGGCGCGCTGGCCACCTTGCTGGCGGTCAGCGGGCCGTTGACCTTCGTGCGCAAGATTTTGCGCAAGTGGGGCATCTGGCTGCTGATCGGCGCCTGCCTGTGGCTGACCTGGAACCTGTTTGCCAAGGCCGATCTGGCCGCGCTGTGGGCGCGCGCCGGCGATGGTTCGATGCCGCTGGCGATTGGCATTGATATCGCCATTGCCATGCCGCTGTCGTGGCTGCCATTGATTGCCGACTACTCACGCTTCAGCCAGCGCGCCAGCCGGGTGTTTGCCGGCACGGCGCTGGGCTATTTCATCGGCAACGTGTGGATGATGAGCCTGGGCGTGGCCTACACCCTGGCCTTTGCCCCGGCGGGCGAGGTCAATACCTTGCTGCTGGCCCTGGCTGGCGCCGGCCTGGGCATTCCGTTGCTGCTGATCCTGCTCGATGAGTCGGAAAAAGCTTTTGCCGATATTCACTCGGCGGCGGTCTCCACAGGTTTTCTGCTGCGCTTGAAGGTCGAGCACCTGGCCTTGGCCATTGGCGTGCTGTGCACCCTGATCGCCAGCTTGGCGCCGCTGGCGCAGTACCAGAACTTCCTGTTGCTGATCGGCTCGGTGTTCGCGCCGCTGTTCGGCGTGGTGCTGGTCGATCACTTCATCGTCCGCCGCCGGCGCAGCGACTCAAGCCCGATCCACAGCCTGCACTGGCCGGCATTGCTGGCCTGGGCGATTGGCGTAGCGGCTTACCATTTGCTGGCGCACTACGCGCCGAACGTCGGCTCGACCCTGCCGGCCTTGCTGCTGGCAGGGGTGGTCTATTGGGCCGCCGCGCCGGCAGTCAGCCGCGACCGGGAAACAACTCCGGCCTGATCACGCCGTTCAGGCGCGGGTAGGGGATTTTCAGCTCGATATGGCCCATGGAGTACGGGGCGATGGCATAGACCTCGTACTTCAGCACCACCGCGCCGTAGGTCAGGGCGATGTGCGGGGTCTGGCGGAACGGCCAGGTCTTGACGAACTCGGCGTCCTTGTCCATGCCGGTGCTGATCAGCCAGCCTTTGTGGGCTTCTTCGGCGGTCTTCCAGAAGGTCGCTTCCTGGCCCGGCACCAGCATGTCCTGCAGGCTCAGCACCTTGTCCTGCTGGCGCGAATAGTTGATGAAGCCGCGTCCGGGCATGCCGTGGGCGCCGCCGGTGTCCAGGTAGCTGGACAGTTCGATGATCACCAGTCCGTCATGCTGCTCGCGTACCTTGGCTTGCAGGTAGCTGCTGTTGCGGCTTTGTGCGCTGGCCATGAACTGCTCTTCGTAGGCTTTGAGCGAGCTGGGCAGGGCGCTGCGCTCGTTGTCCTGGGTCAGTTGCAGCAGGCGTTTCTCGACGATCCCGTCCAGCTTGGGGTTGGCCGGGAAGTGGATGGTGTCGATGTTGACCAGCGGGCAATCGGCATTGCTGCAACCGGGCTTGATGTGCTCCCAACGGTCGCGCTTGACCTCCAGCGGCGTGCGCATGTTGGGCTGGAACAGGCTCTGACAAGCGCCAAGGGCCAGGGCCAGCACGGCCACGGAAGTCAGTTTCACAAGCGTCATGATGATCCTTGTAAGGCAAAGGTGATCGGACTTGGACCGTCGGCAAGGCCTTCAGTTCGCCACTAAGCTGAATAGACCAGCGGGGTGCTTATCCTCGCAGCCTGGACGGTATCTTTAAAGAGGTGAAACGCAGCGGTACGCAGGTTAGGATGGCGCGATGCGGTAAATGAGGTAATGAGGATTCCCATGTCTGACACGTTCAACAACGCTGTGCCCAGCCAGGTCGAGATCGTCGATCGGGCCACTTGCTACAAGGGCTTCTACCGCCTCGACAAGGTGCGCCTGCGCCACGAGCTGTTCGCCGGTGGCATGGGTCGTGAGATCAGCCGCGAGCTGTTCGTGCGCCATGATGCGGTGTGTGTGCTGCCTTACGATGCCCAGCGCGACGAAGTGGTGCTGATCGAGCAGTTTCGCGTCGGCGCCATCGGCAAGGTCGACAACCCCTGGCTGATCGAACTGGTCGCCGGTCTGATCGACAAGGACGAACAACCGGAAGAAGTTGCACACCGTGAGGCCGAGGAGGAAGCTGGGCTGGTGTTCAGTACGTTGTGGCCGATGACCCGGTATTTCCCGTCACCGGGCGGCAGCGACGAGTTTGTGCATCTTTACCTGGGCCGTTGCAGCAGCGTTGGGGCCGGTGGCCTGCACGGGCTGGAAGAAGAAGGCGAGGATATTCGCGTGAAGGTCTGGGCGTTCGAGGATGCGCTGCAGGCCGTGCGCGACGGCAAAATTGCCAACGCGGCAACCATCATTGCCTTGCAATGGCTGGCCTTGAACCGCGCTGAAGTCAGGGGGCTATGGTCGTGAATCTGCTGCGCGAGCGCTACCGGGTAGATCTGGTCGGGTTGCAGGCTGCCTGCGAGGCCAACTATGCGCGCCTGATGCGCCTGCTGCCCGACATGCGCAGCACCCAGAGCTCGCGCCGGATCGGCATGACCCAGGGCGACCAGATGCTTGGCGTGCTGGTCCTCGATGTAGTGCTCGCCTGTCCCTACACCACCACCTTGCGCGTGCGCCAGGAGCACAGCCTGCCCTGGCTGCCGGTGCCGCAGCTGGAGGTGCAGGTCTACCACGACGCGCGCATGGCCGAAGTGGTCAGCGCCGAGCACGCCCGGCGTTTTCGCAGTATCTATCCGTACCCCAATGCGGCCATGCACCAGCCGGACGAAAAGGCCCAGCTCAATCTGTTCCTCGGTGAATGGCTGAGCCATTGCCTGGCCTGTGGCCATGAGTTGGCCGTCGTTCGCTGAAATGTGATGACGGTCGTTTTCGAGTATTTGCTCAACGCCCGCCAGCCGCCATAATCGCGCTGAATCCGTTCAAGGAGTCGGCCCTTGCCGCAACCATCGATCCCCCCTAGCGACGCGCCGGTGTATCTGGTGCAACTGACCGACAGTCATTTGTTTGCCGACGCGCAAGGCACGCTGCTGGGCATGAATACCCGCGACAGCCTGCAGCGGGTGATCGAGCGGGTACGCGACGAGCAGCCGCGGATCGACCTGCTGCTGGCCACCGGCGATTTATCCCAGGATGGTTCGGTCGAGTCCTACCGCTGTTTTCGTGACCTGACCGCGAGCCTTGAGGCCCCCGCGCGCTGGCTCGCCGGCAACCATGACGAGCCGCTGCCAATGGAACAGGCGGCGCAGGGCACTGATTTGCTTGATCCGCAGGTGGATATCGGCAATTGGCGAATCCTCATGCTCAACTCGGCGGTGGCCGGTTCGGTGCCGGGCTTGCTCGATGACGGCCAGCTCAGGTTGCTAAAGAGCGCCTTGGACGAAGCGCCCGAGCGCCATCACCTGATCTGTTTCCATCACCAACCGGTATCTATCGACTGCGCCTGGATGGCGCCGATCGGCTTGCGCAACGCCGACGCACTGTTTGCTGTGCTGCAAGGTTATCCACAGGTACGGGCCTTGCTCTGGGGCCATATTCACCAGGAGTGGGACCAGGTTCGCGACGGCGTGCGGCTATTGGCCTCACCCTCGACCTGCATCCAGTTCGAGCCGCGCAGCGAAGACTTCAAAGTCGGCGAGCAGGCCCCCGGCTACCGCTGGCTGCGCCTGCAGGCGGACGGCTCGATCGACACCGGCGTGTCGCGGGTCAGCGACTTCGAATTCACCGTCGACTACGAAGGCGACGGCTATTAAGTGTTGCCAAATCGCTGAAACTGCTGCATCTGCCGTCTAACAGGCTAAAATGCGCGCTTTCCTGCCTGGCGATCCAGGCATTCAAGGCGCATCGGGGGCGGCATGTCGGGTTCGATTCTCTATATTCACGGGTTCAACAGCGCGCCGTCGTCGAAGAAGGCCAGCCAGCTGGTAGCAGTCATGGCCCAGCTGGGGCTGGCCGAGCGCCTGCGCGTGCCGGCCCTGCATCATCACCCGCGCCAGGCCATCGCCCAGCTTGAGGCGGCGATTGCCGAGCTCGAATCGCCATTACTGGTCGGCAGCTCGCTCGGCGGCTACTATGCCACCCATCTGGCCGAGCGCCACGGGCTCAAGGCCCTGCTGGTCAACCCGGCGATCAACCCGCACCGGCTGTTCGACGGCTACCTGGGGCCGCAGCAGAACCTCTATACCGGCGAAACCTGGGAACTGACCCTGGACCACGTGCAGGCTCTGGCCGAGCTGGAAGTGCCGGCGCCGACCGATGCCGGGCGCTTTCAAGTGTGGCTGCAGACCGCCGATGAAACCCTGGACTACCGCCAGGCCGAGCAGTTCTACCGTGCCTGTGCACTGCGCATCCAGGCCGGTGGCGATCACAGCTTCCAGGGCTTTGCCGAACGCCTGCCAGCCCTGCTGAGCTTTGCCGGCATTGCCCCGCAGCAGTATCAAACACTCGATTTTTCTGTATTTTGATAACCTATTTTCACCCACGACTGACGACGAGAACCCATGGCCATTCCCAGCGCTAGTGCCTATAACGCAGACGCCATCGAAGTCCTCTCCGGCCTTGACCCGGTGCGCAAGCGCCCGGGCATGTACACCGACACCAGCCGGCCGAACCACCTGGCCCAGGAAGTGATCGACAACAGTGTCGACGAAGCCCTGGCCGGGCACGCCAAGTCGGTGCAGGTGATCCTCCACGCCGACCATTCCCTGGAAGTGTCCGACGATGGTCGCGGCATGCCGGTGGACATCCACCCTGAAGAGGGCGTGTCCGGGGTCGAGCTGATCCTCACCAAGCTGCACGCGGGTGGCAAGTTCTCGAACAAGAACTACCAGTTCTCCGGCGGCCTGCACGGGGTGGGTATTTCGGTGGTCAACGCCTTGTCCAGCCAGGTGCGGGTCAAGGTCAAGCGCGACGGCAACGAGTACCAGATGACCTTCGCCGATGGCTACAAGGCCACCGAGCTTGAAGTAGTCGGCAGCGTTGGCAAGCGCAACACCGGCACCAGCGTGTACTTCGCCCCGGACCCCAAGTATTTCGATTCGCCGAAATTCTCCATCAGCCGCCTCAAGCACGTGCTCAAGGCCAAGGCCGTGTTGTGCCCGGGGCTGCTGGTCAGCTTCGAAGACAAAGGCACCGGCGAGAAGGTCGAGTGGCACTACGAAGACGGCCTGCGCTCCTATCTGGTCGACTCGGTCAGCGAGTTCCTGCGCCTGCCCGACGAGCCATTCTGCGGCAGCCTGGCCGGTAACAAGGAGGCGGTCGACTGGGCCCTGCTGTGGCTGCCCGAAGGCGGCGACAGTGTCCAGGAAAGCTACGTCAACCTGATCCCCACGGCCCAGGGCGGTACCCACGTCAACGGTCTGCGCCAGGGCCTGCTCGATGCCATGCGCGAGTTCTGCGAGTTCCGCAACCTGCTGCCGCGCGGCGTCAAGCTGGCGCCGGAAGACGTCTGGGAGCGCATCAGCTTCGTGCTTTCGATGAAAATGCAGGAGCCGCAGTTCTCCGGGCAGACCAAAGAGCGCCTGTCCTCGCGCGAGGCTGCCGCGTTCGTTTCTGGCGTGGTCAAGGATGCCTTCAGCCTGTGGCTCAACGCTCACCCGGAGGTGGGCATGCAGCTGGCGGAGCTGGCGATCAACAACGCCGGCCGGCGCCTGAAGGCGAGCAAGAAGGTCGAGCGCAAGCGCGTCACCCAGGGGCCGGCACTGCCGGGCAAGCTGGCCGACTGCGCCGGCCAGGACCCGATGCGTGCCGAGCTGTTCCTGGTCGAGGGTGACTCGGCCGGCGGTTCGGCCAAGCAGGCGCGGGACAAGGAGTTCCAGGCCATCCTGCCGCTGCGCGGCAAGATCCTCAACACCTGGGAAGTCGATGGCGGCGAAGTCCTGGCCAGCCAGGAAGTGCATAACATTGCCGTGGCCATTGGCGTCGATCCCGGCGCTGCCGACATGAGCCAGTTGCGCTACGGCAAGATCTGCATCCTTGCCGACGCCGACTCCGACGGCCTGCACATCGCCACCTTGCTCTGCGCGCTGTTCGTCCAGCATTTCCGCCCGCTGGTCGAAGCCGGCCACGTCTATGTGGCCATGCCACCGCTGTACCGCATCGACCTGGGCAAGGAAATCTACTACGCCCTCGACGAAGCCGAACGCGACGGCATCCTCGACCGCCTGGTGGCCGAGAAGAAGCGCGGCAAGCCGCAGGTCACCCGATTCAAGGGCCTGGGTGAGATGAACCCGCCGCAACTGCGGGAAACCACCATGGACCCGAACACCCGACGCCTGGTCCAGCTGACCCTCGACGACCTGGACGGCACCCGCGAAATCATGGACATGCTGCTGGCCAAGAAGCGCGCCGGCGATCGCAAGAGCTGGCTGGAATCCAAAGGCAACCTGGCCGAGGTCCTGGCTTGATACGTGTGGCCCTGACTGCGGCTCTGGCGCTGTTGACGCTTCCGGCACTGGCCGCGCCGTGGCCGGAGCTCAAGCTGGTCGCCGAACACCCGGTCGAGGGCATGCGTGGCGGCAATCTGTCTGGCCTGAGCGAATGCCGAGGCGGGCTGTGGGCGGTTTCCGACCGCGATGACGAGCTGCTTTACCGCCTGGATACCTCGGCTGCCGTCTGGCAAGCCGAAGCGCTGCACATGGAGGTACCGCCGGTACCGGACAGCGGTTTGCCCTGGGGCTTGCGCTCGCGCACCTGGGCTGCCGCGCAGGTGCGCGGCGGCGAGCTGGACTTCGAAGGCATCAGCTGTGATGCCGCCGGCAACCATTACCTGGTCAGTGAAGCCCATGCGGCCGTGCTGCAGGTACCAATGGAAGGCGCGCCCAACTGGCTGAAAATCGACCCGAGCATGGTCCGCCAGGCGCGGGCCAGCGGCATGTTGCTGCACTTCAATGCATTGTTCGAAGGCCTGGCGGTGAGCCCGGCCGGCGACCGTATCTGGCTGGCGGCCGAGCGCGAGCGCCGCGGCCTGCTGCTGATCAACCGCCAGCAGACCACCTGGAACTGTGGCAACGGCTGCGTGCTGCTCAGCGAAGCCGGGGTCGAGATGCAGCCGCCGCAGATGCCCAGGCCGCGCCCGGTGTCGCGCGACTTTGCCGACCTGGCCCTGTTCAACGACAAGCTCTTTACCCTGGAGCGCAACGCCTATCGCATTTGCCGGCGTGATGCGCAGACAGCCAAGGTCGAGCGATGCTGGTCGTTTGCCGCCGATGCCCTGGCCGAGCCCCGGCGTTACTCGCAGCCATTCGGCCTGGCCGAGGCGCTGGTGATCGATGACAAGGGCGCCTGGATTGGCCTGGACAACAACGGTGCGACCCGCCAGGACGGCGAATCGCGACCGATCGTCTGGCGCTTTGCCGCGCCGGCCGGCGGCTGGAGTGGCAAATCGTGAGCCAGCCACCGGGCAAGCGTGCTGGCCGGGTACTGCTGATTCTGGCCTGGGCGGCTGGATTGTTCCTGGCCACGCGCTTTTTCGGCGAGTGGGAGCAGCGTCAGGCCAACCCCAATGCCGTGGTCACCTCGCAACACGGCGAGGGTTACATCGAAGTGCAACTGGCCGGCAACGGCCAGGGGCATTTCGTCGCCGATGGCCGGATCAACGGCCAGACGGTACATTTTCTGCTCGATACCGGGGCGACCGACGTGGCGATCCCCGAAGCCCTGGCTGGCAAGCTAGGCCTGGAGCGCGGCGCGCCGGTGATGTTGAGCACCGCCAATGGCCGCACCCAGGGCTACCGCACGCGCCTGGACCAGCTGCAGCTGGGCGATATCCTCCTGCGCAATGTGCGCGCGCTGGTGGTGCCGGGGCTCGATGGCGAACAGGTTTTACTGGGCATGAGTGCCCTGAAACAACTTGAATTTACCCAGCGTGGCGGCACCTTGCTGCTGCGCCAGAACCTGAAATGATGAGGCCCGCATGAGCGACTCCCTTGATCTCAGCCTCGATGGCGTAGAGCGCCGGTCACTGGCTGACTTCACCGAACAGGCCTACCTCAACTACTCCATGTACGTGATCATGGACCGCGCCTTGCCGCATATCGGCGACGGCCTGAAGCCGGTGCAACGGCGCATCGTCTATGCCATGAGCGAACTGGGCCTGGACGCCGACTCCAAGCACAAGAAGTCGGCGCGTACCGTCGGTGACGTGCTCGGCAAGTTCCACCCCCATGGCGACTCGGCCTGCTATGAAGCCATGGTGCTGATGGCGCAGCCGTTCAGCTACCGCTACACCCTGGTCGATGGCCAGGGCAACTGGGGTGCGCCGGACGATCCGAAGTCCTTCGCCGCCATGCGCTACACCGAGGCGCGCCTGTCGCGCTACTCCGAAGTACTGCTCAGCGAGCTGGGCCAGGGCACTGCGGACTGGGTGCCGAACTTCGACGGCACCCTCGATGAGCCTGCGGTGCTGCCGGCGCGCCTGCCGAACATCCTGCTCAACGGCACCACCGGTATCGCCGTGGGCATGGCCACCGACGTGCCGCCACACAACCTGCGCGAAGTCGCCTCGGCCTGCGTACGCCTGCTCGATGAGCCCAAGGCCACGGTCGAGCAGCTCTGCGAGCATATCCAGGGCCCGGACTACCCGACCGAAGCCGAGATCATCACCCCGCGTGCCGAACTGCTGAAAATCTACGAAAGTGGCCGTGGTTCGGTGCGCATGCGCGCGGTTTACCGCATTGAGGACGGCGATATCGTCGTTACCGCGTTGCCGCACCAGGTCTCCGGGGCCAAGGTGCTGGAGCAGATCGCCGCGCAGATGCAGGCCAAGAAGCTGCCGATGGTCGCCGACCTGCGCGACGAGTCGGACCACGAGAACCCGTGCCGCATCGTCATCATCGCCCGCTCCAACCGGGTTGACCTCGACGAGCTGATGCAGCACCTGTTCGCTACCACCGATCTTGAGTCCAGCTACCGGGTCAACGTCAACATCATCGGCCTGGATGGCCGCCCGCAGCTGAAAAACCTGCGGGCGCTGCTGGTCGAATGGCTGGAATTCCGCGTGCAGACGGTGCGCCGCCGGCTGAAGTTCCGCCTCGACAAGGTCGAGCGCCGCCTGCACCTGCTCGAAGGCCTGTTGGTAGCCTTCCTCAACCTGGATGAAGTTATCCACATCATCCGCACCGAGGACCAGCCGAAAGCTGCGCTGATTGCCCGCTTCGACCTTACTGAAACCCAGGCCGAGTACATCCTCGAGACCCGCCTGCGCCAACTGGCGCGCCTGGAAGAGATGAAGATCCGCAACGAGCAGGACGAACTGGCCAAGGAACAAGCCAAGCTGATTGCCCTGCTGGGCAGCGAAACCAAGCTGCGCAAGCTGGTGCGTGCCGAGCTGATCAAGGATGCCGAAACCTACGGCGACGACCGCCGCTCGCCAATCGTCGCCCGTGCCGAAGCCAAGGCCCTGTCGGAAAACGAGCTGATGCCGACCGAACCGGTCACCGTGGTGCTCTCGGAGAAGGGCTGGGTGCGTTGCGCCAAGGGCCACGATATCGACGCCACGGGCCTTTCCTACAAGGCTGGCGATGGCTTCAAGGCCGCCGCTGCCGGGCGCTCGAACCAGTTTGCCGTGCTGATCGACTCCACCGGCCGCAGCTACTCGCTGGCCGCCCACACCTTGCCATCGGCCCGGGGCCAGGGCGAGCCGTTGACCGGCCGTCTGACGCCGCCACCGGGCGCAAGCTTCGACTGCGTGCTGCTGCCCGAAGATGACGCCCTGTATGTGATCGCCTCCGACGCCGGTTACGGCTTCGTGGTCAAGGGCGAGGACCTGCAGGCCAAGAACAAGGCCGGTAAAGCCCTGCTCAGCCTGCCCAACGGTGCCAAGGTCATTGCCCCGCGCCCGGTCGCCGATCGCGAGCACAACTGGCTGGCGGCGGTGACCACCGAAGGCCGCCTGCTGATCTTCAAGGTCAGCGACCTGCCGCAACTGGGCAAGGGCAAGGGCAACAAGATCATCGGCATCCCGGGCGACCGGGTGGCCTCGCGTGAAGAATTTGTCACTGATCTGGCGGTCATTCCCGACGGCGCGACCCTTGTATTGCAGGCCGGCAAGCGTACCCTGTCTCTGAAGGCCGACGACCTTGAGCATTACAAGGGCGAACGTGGGCGCCGGGGCAACAAATTGCCCCGTGGCTTCCAGCGGGTTGACGCGCTGTTGGTCGAAATTCCCGGATAAGCCGGGTTAGACAGCCTGAACGGGTATTTTCGTGCCCGTTCGCGGTTGAAACACTGGAGTCGAGCCGCTATTTCGCGGATGATAGGCCCCTTGCGGTACCAGCGTGGCTGTGTATCCGAACGAATCTATATGAGTATCACTGCGGTTTGCCTTGTGGCGACCGCCTGGATGGGATGATGAAATTTCTGCGCCTTCCGTTGGTTCTGCTGTGTGGCGTGCTCGGACTGGCTGGTTGCAGCATGCACCAACCGGTATCCCTGTATCAGCTCGACAGCGGTGAGCCTGGCCAACCCAAGCAAAGCGCGGGTATGGCAGTGGTTCTCGGCCCAGTGTCGATTGCCGACTACCTGCAACGCGAAACCCTGCTGCAACGCCAGGCCGATGGCAGCCTGACTGCTGCCACCGATGGCCGCTGGGCCGGTAGCCTGTCGGCCGACATCGACCAGTTGCTGGTCCGTCAGCTGGCCTGGCGTCTGGACAGCCAACGTGTGGTCCTGGCCCCGGCCAGCACCGGTTTCACCCCGGATGTACAAGTGCTGCTGTCGATTACCCGCCTGGACTCCGGCACCAACCAGCCAGCGATTCTCGACGCCCAGTGGCGCCTGCTCGATCGCCGTGGCCAGGTCCGTGACAACCGCATCGTGCACCTGGAGCAGCAGCACCAGGGTAGCGAGAGCGCCCAGGTACAAGCCCAGGGCCAGTTGCTGCAAAAGCTCGCCGAGCAGTTGAGCATTGCCTTGAAGCCGCTGGCCAACCAGCCGGCAGTGGTGGAAGAACAACAACCGAAGAAAGCTGCACCGGTACAAGTGCGCAAAGAGCCGGAAAAGCCGAAGATCCCGTTGGCTACGCCGATTCGTACCGACCTTGAAGTGTTCCGCTTCTAAGTCGAGTGCCAACAAGAAGCCCGCAGCGATGCGGGCTTTTTTGTGCCCGTGTGGGAGCGACGGTGCGGCGATCCGACTTGACCCGCGATGCGGCCGGCGCAGGCTTCACATCGGGTTGCTAGCGTTTTCGCGGGGCAAGCCCGCTCCTACAGGGCAATAAAAAAGCCCGCATCACTGCGGGCTTTTGGTTTGCCAAGGGGTCAGCTCTTGACCCGGCGCTCATGCATCCGCGCCAGTTGCCGCTCCAGCATCGATGGGTACGGCTCCATCAGACGCTCGACACAGCAGGCGCCTTCGGGGCTGGCGATCGGACGAATCCGCGCACGCTGACGAACCAGGGCGTCGTCGCTGATCTTGCGCTCGACCAGCAGCAGGTTGCGGCTGTGCTGCGACAGGGCCAGGGCGTCCTGGGCTTTTTCGGTCAGCAGCAGGTCGATCTGGCTCAGGCCGTGCAGGTCTTCACCCAGGGCCAGGCCCAGCTGCAGTTGCAGGGTGATGCCGCTGTCGGCCACTTCGATTTGCAGCTCATGGCCCAGGGCACGCAGCAGCTCGCCACAGCAGATGGCATTGGTGAGGTAGTCCTCGCCGCTATCCTGGCTGTGGAACAACAGCAGGGTGCTGCCGTCGTTGAGGGTATGCACTTCGCTTTCATACAGTGAGGCTGCCTGGTCGAGGCAGTCGCGGTAGCGTTCCAGCAGCTCGGTCAGGCGCGTGCGCGGCAGGCGTCGCAGTTGCTCCTGGGAGCCCAGTTGCACCGCCAGCACGGCGCTGGCCTGTGGCTCGCGGTTGACCGGGGCTGCCGGGGCAGGGGCGGGGCTGTGGTCCTCGTCGAGCAGGTCGGCGAAGGCGTCATCGCTGTCGTCGTCCGTTACAGGCTTGACCGGTTTGGCGGCCTTGGCCACAGCCGGTTGTTCGTCGAAGCTCGGGTCGCGCAGGTTGCGCACTTCGAACTCCGGCTCATCCTCATCCTCATCGAAGGACTCTTCTTCTTCCGGCTCGATTTCCCGTGGTGGCGGGGCCAGGCGGGTGTGCAGCTGACGCGCCAGGTCGCCGATTTCATCCTGGCGCTCGATGGCCGGGGTGAACTCGTTGATGTCGCGCAGCCAGACCCGCAGCTGCAACAGCGGCGTGGAGATGTAGCGGCCCAGGCGCAGGCTCATGGCTAGCGCCAGGGCCAGCAGGATACCGGCAAGGATGCCCATGCTCTGCAGGCTGATGGTCAGCGGCTGCTGGAACTGGCTCATGTCCAGGCTGATGCGCAGTTGCCCGGCGGTCACGTCCTGGAAGGTGATCTTGGTCTGGTACAGGCCTTCGGCTTCACCCAGCAGGCCGTTTTTCGGGCGCTGGCCGGCTTCGGCGAGGATCCGGTTGTCGACGCTGTAGATCGCCGCATGGGCCACCAGCGGGTTCTTCACCAGGTTGCCCAGCAGCACGTTGAGGCTGAGGATGTCGTTGGACACCAGCAGCTCGGTGGCCGAGGTGGCGGTCTGGGTGGTCAGGCTCTGCCCGAGGGCATCGGCCTGCTCATGCATGGCTTCCTTGAACTGCAGGCCCATCACGCAGGCGTAGATCACCAGCGCCAGTGCCACCAGAAACACGTTATGGCAGGCGATACGCAGCGCCAGCGGTATTCGGCGTTGGCGCAGGGCGTGGAAGATCAGCAGGAAGAAGTTGTCGGTCTTAACGGGCGTGGGCCGGTTCACAGAGCGCGGCTCTTTATGTCGGAGAAGTTGCTGCGCAGTATAGCGAGCGCTCAGGGGCGGGCAAAGTATCGACTGCGCCCGATGGTCAGCGAAAATCGGTAGAATGCGCTTTTTTTCAACGAGTCGGAGCCCGTCTTGCGCGAAATCGTTCTGATTAACATCACCGGTGAAGACCGCCCGGGTCTTACCGCCGCCATCACCGGTGTTCTGGCCCAGGGTGGAGTGAACATCCTCGACATCGGTCAGGCGGTGATTCACGACACCCTGTCCTTTGGCATCCTGGTCGAAATTCCGGATACCGAGAAGGCCTCATCGGTGCTCAAGAACATCCAGTTTGCGGGTAACGAACTCGACCAGCAGGTGCGGTTTACCCCGGTTTCCGAGGCCGACTACCAGAATTGGGTCGAAGGCCAGGGCAAAGCCCGGCACATCGTCACCCTGCTGACCCGGCGGGTGACTGCCGAGCAACTGCAGCGGGTCAGCTCGATCACCGCCAAGTACGGGCTGAACATCGACCATATCGATCGCCTCTCGGGCCGTGTCGCGCTGGACACCCCGGCCGAGCAGAGCAAAGGCTGCATCGAGTTCTCGGTACGTGGCGAGCCGGCTGATCCGCAAGCCCTGCGCGCCGAGTTCCTCAGCGTCGCCCAGGAGCTGAACGTCGACATCGCCTTCCAGCAGGATTCGTTGTTCCGTCGCAACCGCCGCCTGGCGGTGTTCGACATGGACTCGACGCTGATCGAAGCCGAAGTGATCGACGAGCTGGCCAAGGCTGCCGGGGTCGGTGAGCAGGTATCGGAAATCACCGAGAGGGCCATGCGTGGCGAGCTGGATTTTCGTGCCAGCTTCAAGGAGCGCCTGGCGCTGCTCAAGGGCCTGGACGTTGGCGTGCTGGACCAGATCGGTGCGTCGCTGCGCCTGACTGAAGGCGCCGAGACGCTGTTCGCCGAACTCAAGCGCCTGGGTTACAAGACCGCCATCCTCTCCGGTGGCTTCACCTACTTTGCCAAGCAGCTGCAAGCCAAGCTGGGCATCGACTACGTATTCGCCAACGAGCTGGAAGTGGTCGATGGCAAGGTGACCGGCGTGGCGGTCGAGCCGATCGTCGACGCCCAGCGCAAGGCTGATCTGCTGGGTGAGCTGGCGCGCAAAGAAGGCCTGCAGATGGAGCAGACCATTGCCGTCGGCGATGGCGCCAACGACCTGCCGATGCTGGCGATTGCCGGCCTGGGCGTGGCGTTCCGGGCCAAGCCGCTGGTCAAGCAGTCGGCCAAGCAGGCGATCTCGACCCTGGGTCTCGATGGTGTGCTTTACCTGCTGGGTTTTCGCGATCGCGACGGTCGCGCCTGACGGACCTGGCTTCCACAAGTACAAAAAAGCCCGCATCGCTGCGGGCTTTTTCAGTTTCAGGCCTGTGCTGGCAGTGCCAGGCGCTCGCCCATGCTCACGGCAGAGCCGGCGCCGAGCTCTTCGGCCCATTTCACCTGCTCTGGCCCGAACAGTACGACAGCTGTCGAGCCGAGTTTGAAACGGCCCAGTTCCGCGCCTTTTTCCAGGTGGATCGGCGCGCGGCTGGCTTCGTCGTAGCGCACCGTCTTCAGCTCACGCTTGGGTGGTGTTACCAGGCCGGCCCAGACGGTTTCGATCGAGGCGACGATCATCGCGCCCACCAGTACCACGGCCATCGGCCCGCGCTCGGTGTCGAACAGGCAGACAACGCGCTCGTTGCGGGCGAACAGCTCCGGAACGTTTTCGGCAGTGGTCTGGTTGACCGAGAACAACCGGCCCGGTACGTAGATCATCTCGCGCAAGGTGCCGGCCAGCGGCATGTGCACGCGGTGGTAGTCCTTGGGCGACAGGTAGATGGTCGCGAACTGGCCGCCCATGAACGGCGCGGCATTGGCCGGATCGCCGCCCAGCAGCTCGAGGGCGCTGAAGCTGTGGCCCTTGGCCTGGAAGATGCGGCCGTGCTCGATCGGGCCGAGCTGGCTGACGGCGCCGTCGGCCGGGCAGAGGATTGCCCCCGGGGTTTCATCCAGCGGACGTGCACCGGGCTTGAGGGCGCGGGTGAAGAAGGCGTTGAAGTGCTCGTAGGCAGTAACGTCTTCGACCAGGGCCTGGGACATGTCCACCTGGTAGCGCTTGGCGAACCAGCTGGTGAAGGCGTTCTTGAACCAGCGCACGCGGCATTCGGCAACGCAGCCGGCCAGGCGCGAGAGCAGGTGGTGGGGCAGCAGGTACTGGCTGATGATAAACAAGCGGGATTTCATTGGGTTTCCTTAAACTTCGACAGGGGTGTCGGGGTGGTTGCCCCATTCGCCCCAGGATCCGGCGTAGGCTTTGACCCGAGGGTAGCCCAGATGCTTGGCCACCAGGTAGGTAAAGCCGGATCGGTGGTGGGTCTGGCAGTGGGTGACCACTTCCTTGTCTTTGCTGATGCCCAGCTGCTCGAGGATCTCGGGCATGTCCTTGCGGATGCGCTGGTGATCGTTCAGGTCCATGCCGGCGGTCCATTCGAAATTGACTGCGCCGGGAATGTGCCCGCCCTTGGCTGCGAGAACTTTCTCGCCGCGGTATTCGGCCGGGCTGCGCGCGTCCCAGATCACCAGGTCGGCAGCGTTGAGGCGGCTTTGCAGGTATTCGCGGGTGGCCGTAGGCTCTTCGTGCAGGGTCAGGTTGACCGTGCCGCTGGCAGCGTCGGGTACTTCAGTGTTGAGGTTGCTCGCTGGCCACGCGTGGACACCGCCGTTGAGGTAGTGGTAACGGGAGTGACCGATTACATCCAGCAACCAGATGAAACGCCCGGCCCAGCCGCCGCCCTCGTCGTCATAGACCACATAGACCGCATTGGCGTTATGGCCGAGCTCGGCGAAGAGTTTTTCCAGGTCGGCCTTGGCCGGCAACAGGCCCGGCGCAGGAGGCTGGCCTAGCTGGGTGCGCTTGAAGTCGACGAAGCGCGCCCCCGGAATATGCCCGCTGGCATAGCGGTTGGGGCTGGTCAGGTCGACCAGGATCAACTCTGGCGCATCCAGGCGGGTTAGCAGGTCTGCCGGCTCGATAACCAGGGGCAGGCCAGAAAAGTCAGTCATCCAGAGTCTCCAGGGCGGAACAGAGGGGGCGATTGTAGCGCATGGCTCAGGCGCTGCGGTTGCTGAAGGCGGTCAGGGCCCGCTCGATGCATTGCGCGGTTTTGCCGAAGGCTTGCACGCTGACGTCCGCCAACGGCTTGCCGCCCTGGTCGGCGACCAGCAGCATCACCACCCGGCTATTGCTCGACAGCGAGCGCAGCAGCACGTGTTCGCTGCGAAACAGGGCGCGCAGGCTGGGCGGCAGCAGGGCTGAGAACTGCGCGTGGTTTTCCGGGGTCAGGCGCAGTTGCGCCGCTTTGCTCAGCAACCGTTGCAGCAGTTTGCTTTGTTCAATCGGCAGCACCAGGCTGGCGGCTTCCGCCGGCAGGCCGGCAATCTGGTGGACGCGCAGCTGGCTCAGGGTCTTGTCGGTCATCAGCAGCATCACCCGCTGCATGCCGCAGGCGACCAGCGCGTCGCGAGCCAACGTCGTCAGGTGGATAGCATTGCTGAACGGGCTGGGCTCGGTCAGCAGCTCCCCGCAGAGTTTGCGCCAGGTGCCCAGGGCCTGGGCCGAAGGCGTTGGCGGGGCGATCTGGCCCTGATGCAGGCGTTGCTGGTGCCATGGCCAGAGCAGCGCCTCGGCCGGGTGGAACAGGCCAGGGCAGGCGTGATGACGGGCGCTGATTGCCGCTTGTTGGTGCACCAGTTGCTGGACATCATCCAGCGGCGTTTGCAGGTAAAGGCTGGTGAGCAGTTGCCAGCGCTGCACATGGGCATTGGTCCAGCCAACCTGCGAGGCCAGGGCCAGGCCGTTGGCCAGCAGCACGGTATTGGCCGGCTGGTTGAACCAGCGGCGCAGGCTTGGTTGATCGTCCAGGCGCTGCTGCTGGTGCAGGCTGTCCTGGTCACGGGCGATGAGGATTGCCTGGGCCAGTAGCCGGCGCTCCTCCTGAAGTAAATGGTAACCGCGCGTTACCCAGTCCGGCAGGCGCCAGTGTTCGGCCAGGGCCTTGCACAGGCTCATGACCCGCACGCCGAACAGCTCTTGTTCCACCCGCAGTGCCGATTCGCCTTTGTGCACCACACGCAGCTCCCACTCATCGAGGAGCTTGGGGTGAGTCAGCGCCAGGGGCCACAGCGGTGACAGAAACAGCAGGCTGCCCCAATGGATTTCCTGCCACAGCCGCGCCAGGCGGCTGGCGAACAGGCCGTTGGCCTGCTGGCTGGCGTGCTGGCTGACCAGCTGCAACTGACGCAGGGTCGGGGCAATTTCGGCTTCGGGCAGCGCCGGCAGGCGCTCCAGCAGTTCTGCGGTACGCGCCAGCCCCAGGCGGTTGAGGGCGATCTCCAGGCTCTCGGCCGGTTCGCCCAGGCCGGTATTGCTGTGGTGGTTGGCCTCGCGCATGACGCTGAGCACCAGCGCCGGGCTGTCCTGCATCAGTTCGGCGATGTCGCGCAACGAGCGGCGGCTGTCGCCAATGGCGGCTTTGACCCGTTCGTAGCTGGCCAGCGGAACCGGCAGGCGCACGCTATCGAGGAGCTTGACCCAGGCATCGAGTGTTTTTGGTGTTTGACTTGGCACGATGGTTTCAATAGGCATGCTGGAGGTAGGCCGAACTGGCTTTTCGCCTTGACTGACTATAGTCTGGCGCAGTTCTGCCGATAAGTAGAAGAAGAGTTTTTTTAACTTCCGCTCACGACCCTGACCACGACAGTAAGTGCTTTCTATCTATGGCTAAAATTATCGGCATCATCGTCGTATTCGCGAGTGTGCTCGGCGGATATGTACTTTCCCACGGCAAGATTGCGGCCCTGATCCAGCCTTTCGAAGTGCTGATCATCGGTGGTGCTGCTTTCGGTGCGTTCCTCCAGGCCAACCCTGGTTACATGACCATGCATGTAATCAAGAAGTCGCTGAAGATGTTCGGCACGCGCTTTACCCACACCTTCTATATCGAGGTGCTGGGCCTGGTCTACGAGATTCTCAACAAATCCCGTCGCGAAGGCATGATGGCGATCGAAGCCGATATCGAAGACGCCGCTGCCAGCCCGATTTTCGCCAAGTACCCGGCGGTACTGGGTGATGAACGCATGACTGCGTTCATCTGTGACTACCTGCGCATCATGTCCACTGGCAACATGGCCCCGCACGAGCTTGAGGGCCTGTTCGACATGGAACTGCTGAGCATGAAGGAAGAGCTCGAGCACCCGTCCCATGCCGTGACCGGCATCGCCGACGGCATGCCCGGCTTCGGTATCGTTGCCGCGGTACTGGGTATCGTAGTGACCATGGCCTCGCTGGGCGATGGCGACCAGAAGTCGATCGGCCTGCACGTCGGTGCGGCGTTGGTCGGTACCTTCTTCGGTATTCTCGCCGCCTACGGCTTCTTCGGCCCGCTGGCCACTTCCCTGCGCCATGACGCCAAGGAAGAGCTGAACGTCTACGAGGCGATCAAGGCCTCGCTGGTGGCTTCGGCCTCGGGCATGCCGCCATCGCTGGCCGTGGAATTCGGGCGCAAGGTGCTGTTCCCGGCCCACCGCCCGAGCTTCGCCGAGCTGGAACAAGCAGTTCGCGGTCGCTAAGCCATGGAGAACAATCAGCCCATTATCGTCAAGCGCATCAAGCGCTTTGGCGACGGCCACCACGGTGGCGCCTGGAAGATTGCCTTCGCCGACTTCGCTACGGCGATGATGGCGTTCTTCCTGGTGCTGTGGCTGCTGTCGACGGCCACACCGGAGCAGAAGATCGCCATTGCCGGCTACTTCAAGGACCCGATCGGCTTTTCCGAAAGCGGCACGCCGTACATCATCGACCTGGGCGGTTCGCCCCAGCTCGCCCCGGAAAAAACCATCAACCCGGAAGAAAAGTCCGAGCCAACGCCTGAGTCCAGCATCCCGATCGACCAGAATACGGTCGAGAACATGGCCGAGCAGGTTGAGCGCGAGCGCCTCGAGTTGCTCCTGCAGGAGCTGCAGAACAAGGTTGAAGAGAACCCGCAACTGCAGAAGTTCAAGGACCAGATCCTCTTTGAGATCACCCAGGACGGGCTGCGCATCCAGATCATGGATGCCGAGAACCGGCCAATGTTCGACCTTGGCAGCGCGCGCCTGCAGCCGTACTTCGAGGACATCCTGCTGGCCATGGCCGACACCATCAAGGCGGTGCCGAACAAGATCAGCATCAGTGGCCATACCGATGCCAAGCCATACGCCGGCACCGGCGACTTCGGCAACTGGGAACTGTCGGCCAACCGCGCCAATGCCGCACGCCGCGCGCTGGTCGCCGGTGGCTACCCGGATACCCAGGTGGCGCGGGTGGTCGGCTATGCCTCGTCGTCGCTGTTCGACCGGCAAAACCCGCTCAACCCGGTCAACCGTCGGATCGACATCATCGTCCTGACCAAGAAGGCCCAGCGCACCATCGAAGGCGAGCAGACCCAGCCTGCCGCCCCCGAAGCCGGCCAGCCAGGCGCCGCGACGCAGGCTCCAGGGGCGACCCCGGAGCCAGCCCCGGCGGCCGAGCCCGAGCCGATGCAGCCACGGGAGTTGCGCCAGAAGCTGAACATCTTCGAAGACGGTGTGTTGAAGATGGACGAAAACAAGCAGTAAGCCTGCTGGCTGAAAAAAAACGCCCGTGCGCAGCGATGCCCACGGGCGTTTTGCTTGGCGCTACAGGCTAAAAGCCGCGGCGGATCTTGGCCTTGAGGTCGGCATGGAAGAAGTCGGCGTTGGAGCGGTTGGTGGCATTGGCCTCGCAGGCTTCGCTGTCGATCGAGCGCTTGAAGGTTTGCTCGTCATGGTAGGCGCGCACGTAGAGGTCGATGTGTTCGCGGTTGGTCATGGTTGGCCACTTCTCCAGATACCCCGGCAGCGTGGCCTCGCCGCACTGGTAAAAGGCTACCCGGCGATTGACCAGGGTGGCGGCGCCAAGCTGGAAGGGCACCCACCAGGCCTCGGCGGTTTCCGGTGCGAGCACGGCAATCAGGTGGGTGCACTGGCTGATGTTGCGGCGGATGATTCCGCTGATGTCGTCGGTGGTCTGCTGGGCCTCGCTGTCGAACAGGTCCAGCTGGGTATTGATGCCTTCAAGCTTGAGCCGCTCATTGATGATGAAGGCGTCCAGGCGTTCGCTGTGGCGATAACTGATAAAGACTGGCATCAGAAGTGCCCTCCCACGCTGGAGGGAGTGGCGTTGATGCGCAATAGCTGAATTGTCATGGTTGATTCCTTTCATACGCAGGGCATGGGGTCGATTCGCTTCATGGCGGCGAATCTTGAAAGGTGACAATCAGCGAAAGTCTTTCGCACAGCAAGGTACGACCAGCAAAGCAGATGCTTCCTGCTTTGCTGGGTAATAAATCCTACGGATGAGTCCTACTTTGAACCGTTTGAGGCCCGTTTCCGGGCCTCAGATGTTTCAGTAAGTGTCTTGCGGCAGGCTGGCGATGATCGAGCGGTAGCTGTTCATCCGTTGCTGTTGCACGCGGCCGTCTTCGAGGGCCTTGAGCAGTGCACAACCCGGCTCGCGGTCGTGTTTGCAGTCGCGAAAGCGGCAGGTGCCGAGCAGGTCGGTGAACTCGATAAAGCCGGCTTCGACATCGGCACGGCTGACGTGGCCCAGGCCAAATTCGCGGATGCCCGGGGAGTCGATAAGCTCGCCACCACCGGGGAAGTGGTAAAGACGGGCGGTGGTGGTGGTGTGAGTACCCTGGCCGGACCATTCCGACAGATCGCCGACGCGGGTCTGAACCTCGGGCAGCAGGCTGTTGACCAGCGACGACTTGCCAACCCCGGACTGACCGACGAACACGCTGATATGGCCGTCAAGCTGGGCCTGCAGTTGCTCCATGCCGTTGCCGTGGTGCGCCGACACTTCCAGCAACGGGTAGCCAAGCTGGCGGTAAACTGCCAGCAATGCATTGAGCGCCGGAGCGTTCTGCTCGTCGATCAGGTCGGCCTTGTTCAGCAGCAGCAAGGGGCGGATGCCGGCATGCTCGGCCGCGACCAGGTAGCGGTCAATCAGGTTGGCATGGGGTTCCGGCGCCGGGGCGAAGACGATCACGATCAGGTCGACGTTGGCCGCTACCGGTTTGAGCTGGCCACGGCTGTCCGGGCGGCACAGCTCGGTATGGCGCGGCATCTGCGCGACAATCACGCCAATGCCCTGGTTGCCGGCGCGCCAGACTACCTTGTCGCCGGTGACCAGCGCCGGCAGGTTGGCCCGCAGGTGGCAACGGAACACCTGGCCGGCAACGTCGCCGTCCTGGGCTTCGACTTCGACCTGCACGCCAAAGTGAGCGATGACCAGGCCCATTTGCTCCGGGCCGAGGTCACCGCCTTCGAGCTCCTTCAGGGTCTGTTGTTCGCGTTTGGCGGCGCGGGCAGCGCGTTCACCCTGGATTTTTTCGATGCGCCAGTTCTGGCGTCGATTGAGCTGGCGTTTGGCCATGAAGGTTCCGTGTTCGGGAGGCAATATTTAACCGCGGGGAGTTTAGCACGCTCCACTAGGCTAAACTGCGCACCTACCGAGGAGCAGAATCATGCAGAACCCACAGAACCTGATCTGGATCGACCTGGAAATGACCGGTCTGGATCCGGATCAAGACGTCATTATCGAAATGGCCACCATCGTCACCGACAGCGACCTCAATACCCTGGCCGAAGGCCCGGTGATCGCCATTCACCACAGTGACGAGGTGCTGGCGCGCATGGACGAGTGGAACACCCGCACCCACGGCGCCTCCGGCCTGACCCAGCGGGTCAAGGACAGCCGCGTCAGCATGGCCGAAGCCGAGGCGCAGACCATCGCCTTCCTGGAACAGTGGGTGCCAAAGGGCAAGTCGCCGATCTGCGGCAACAGCATCTGCCAGGACCGCCGCTTCCTCTATCGCCACATGCGCAGCCTGGAAAACTACTTCCACTACCGCAACCTCGACGTCTCGACCCTCAAGGAGCTGGCAGCACGCTGGGCCCCTGAAGTGCGTGACAGCTTCAAGAAGGGCGGCACCCACCTGGCGCTGGACGATATTCGCGAGTCGATCAACGAACTGCGCCACTATCGCCAGCACTTCATCAAGTTCTGATCGCAACGCCGCCGGCTTGTACAGACAATCCGCGCGGCGCCCCCTTTTGGTGCCTGTGGCAACTGGTTAGACTGCGCGCCCCTTTGCACGGATCTGCGCCATGTTGTTGATGCTCTACCTCATTGCTATCACTGCCGAAGCCATGACTGGCGCGCTGTCTGCCGGGCGCCGCGGCATGGACTGGTTCGGCGTGGTGCTGATCGCCTGCATCACCGCCCTGGGCGGTGGTTCGGTGCGCGACGTGCTGCTGGGGCATTACCCGCTGACCTGGGTCAAGCACCCGGAATACTTGGTGCTGACCAGTTTCGCAGCGCTGATGACGATCTTTATCGCGCCGTTGATGCGTCACTTGCGCTCGCTATTCCTGGTGCTCGATGCCCTGGGGCTGGTGGCCTTTACCCTGATTGGCTGCATGACCGCGCTGGAAATGGGCCAGGGCATGCTGGTGGCGTCGATCAGCGGGGTAATCACCGGGGTGTTCGGCGGGATCCTCCGGGATATCTTCTGTAACGATATTCCGCTGATCTTCCGTCGGGAGCTGTATGCCAGTGTGTCGTTCGCCGCGGCCTGGTTTTACCTGGGCTGCGTGTACTTCAATGTGCCAGGCGAGCAGGCGATTCTGCTGACCCTGTTCGGCGGCTTCCTGCTACGCCTGCTGGCGATTCGCTTCCACTGGGAAATGCCCAAGTTTCATTACAACGACGAGCATTGAAGGCTTAAGCGGCAAGTGCCAAGCCACAAGCTGCAAGTTGAGGCGATCAGCTTGACGCTTGTGGCTTGGTGCTCGCCGCTGTTTTCATGGCATGTTGCCCCAGTGCCCACTGCACATGCTCACGCACCAGCTCCGACGGAAAATCCTGCCGCGCCTTGAGCGCCTCCAGTACCTGGATGGTCGACGGCGCATTGCCAAGCCCCACCGCCAGGTTGCGCAACCAGCGCTCATAGCCGGCACGGCGCAGCGGCGAGCCTTCAGTGCTGTCGAGGAAGGTCTGTTCATCCCACATGAACAGCTCGGCAAGCCCGGCGCTGTCGAGGTTGTGCCGGGGCTTGAAGTCGTTTTCACCGCTCGGTCGGGCGAAGCGGTTCCATGGGCAGACGATCTGGCAGTCATCGCAGCCAAATACCCGATTGCCGATCAACGGTCGCAGATCTTCCGGGATCGCGCTTTTCAGTTCGATGGTCAGGTACGAGATACAGCGCCGGGCATCCAGCACATAGGGGCCGACAAAGGCCTGGGTCGGGCAGATGTCCAGGCAGGCGCTGCAGCGGCCGCAGTGTTCGCTGGCCTGCGGCGGGTCGACCGGCAGCGGCATGTCGACAAACAGCTCGGCAAGAAAGAAGTAACTGCCGGCCTTGCGGTTGAGCAGCAGGGTGTTCTTGCCGATCCAGCCCAGGCCAGCCTGCTCGGCAATGGCCTTTTCCAGCACCGGGGCGCTGTCGACAAAGGCCCGGAAGCCGAACGGGCCGATATCCTTCTGGATGCGCTCGGCCAGGTGCTGCACGCGTTTGCGCACCAGCTTGTGGTAGTCGCGACCCAGGGCGTAGCGGGAGATGTAGGCTTTTTCTGGATGCGCCAGCTGCTGGGCCATGCGCGTGTCGCCCGGCAGGTAGTCCATGCGCAGCGACACCACGCGCAAGGTGCCGGGCACCAGCTCATCGGGGTGCGAGCGCTTGCTGCCGTGGGCGCCCATGTAATCCATTTCGCCGTGGTAGCCCGCCTCGAGCCAGCGTTCCAGATGTTTTTCATGCTCGCCCAGGTCCACCCCGGTGATGCCGACATGGGCAAAACCGAGCTCTCGGCCCCAATCCTTGATCGATTGGGCCAGCGCAGGTAGATCGGGGGCAGAAGCAGACATGGGAATAAGGCAATACGGACTCAGGTGCGTATAATTCTGCCAGACATCAGAGCCTTTGACCCATGCCTCAGACCAAACACCCCGCAAACGAGCCCCATCGGCTCACCAGCGTCACCCTTGCGCCCCTGGCGCCACGTCCTGCTGACGCCCATAAGGGCGACTTCGGCCATGTGCTGGTGGTCGGTGGTGATCGCGGCACTGGCGGCGCGGTGCTGCTCAGCGCCGAAGCGGCGTTGCGCTGCGGCGCCGGCCTGGTATCGCTGGTCAGCCGGCCTGAGCATGTGCCTGCGGCCATGGCCCGCCTGCCCGAGGTGATGAGCCTGGGCGTGCATTCGGCCAACCAGCTGATGGCGCCGATCGAGCGGGCCTCGGTGCTGGTGGCAGGTCCAGGCCTGGGCCAGGCGGCCTGGGGGCGCAGCCTGTTGTCGGCGGTGGCCAGCAGCCCACTGCCTCAAGTGTGGGACGCCGATGCCCTCAACCTGCTGGCGCGCCAACCCTTGCCGCTGCCCAAGGGCAGCATCATTACCCCGCACCCGGGCGAGGCTGCGCGCCTGCTCGGTGTATCGACCGAAGCGGTACAGGCCGACCGGCCCGGGGCGGCGCGCAAACTCGCACGCAAATACGCGGTCGTATGCGTGCTCAAAGGCGCCGGCACCCTGGTCGCCGATCCGGCCGGGCAGTTGGCGCTGTGCTCGCGTGGTCATCCGGCCATGGCCGGCGCCGGTCTGGGCGATGTGCTCAGCGGCGTGCTCGGCGCTTTGCTGGCCCAGGGCATGTCGGCCTGGGACGCGGCCTGTCTGGGCGTCTGGCTGCATGCCTGCGCCGGCGAGCGCCTGGGCGCGCAGGGCCGTGGCCTGGCCGCCAGCGACATGGTCCCGGCAATTCGTCAGTTATTGGAGGAGCATTCAGCGTGTCTGGCATAACCCTGTTTTTGGCCGATGAAGAGGCCATGGTGAATTTGGGCAAGCGTATTGCCGAAGTGACCAAAGGCCACGGCGTGATTTTTCTTGAAGGGGACCTGGGGGCCGGCAAGACCACCCTGTCGCGGGGCATTATTCGCGGCCTTGGGCACCAAGGTGCGGTAAAAAGTCCTACCTTTACTGTGGTTGAACCGTACGAGATTGGTGATGTTCGTGCCTTCCACTTCGACCTTTATCGCCTGGTCGATCCGGAGGAGCTGGAATTCATGGGCATCCGCGATTATTTCGAAGGTGACGCCTTGTGCCTGTTCGAGTGGCCGCAAAAAGGGGCAGGCATTTTGCCAAAGCCCGACCTGACCATTACCATAAGCCCCCAGGCGGGCGGTCGTTCGCTCAACCTGTCGCCGCAGGGGGCACGTGGCGAAGCCTGGTGTGCCGCTCTGGCCTTGGAATTCAAATAGAAAATGGGGATAGGTATGCGCATTCGCGCACTGGTTTCTGTCGTAGGACTGCTGCTTACGGTAGTGACCGTTAACGCTCTGGCCGTCACGCAAGTCAAAAGTGTGCGTTTATGGCGAGCGCCCGATAACACACGGCTGGTCTTCGACCTCTCGGGCCCTGTGCAGCACAGCGTGTTTACCTTGACCGCCCCGGACCGCCTGGTGATCGACATCAATGGCGCGACCCTGGCTGCGCCGTTGTCGGTGTCCACCTCCAATACCCCGATTACCAGCGTGCGCTCGGCCCAGCGTACGCCGACCGACCTGCGCGTGGTGGTCGACCTGAAAAAGTCGGTGACGCCCAAGAGCTTCACCCTGGCGCCCAATGCCCAGTACGGTAACCGCCTGGTAGTCGACTTGTTCGACCAGGAAGCCGATGCCGCGCCGCCACCGCCCACACCGCCGGTGGCAACCACCCCTGCGGTACCGGTCACGCCGGCGCAACCGGCGATCAAGCTGACCCCGGTGCCCAATGGCAAACGTGACATCGTCATCGCCATCGATGCCGGTCACGGCGGTGAAGACCCGGGTGCCTCCGGTTCGCGCGGCCAGCATGAAAAAGACATCGTCCTGGCCATCGCCAAGGAGCTGCAGCGCCAGATCAACACCGAGAAGGGCTTTCGCGCCGAGCTGACCCGTACCGGCGATTACTTCATCCCGCTGCGCAAACGCACCGAGATTGCCCGCAAGAAGGGCGCTGACCTGTTCATCTCGATCCACGCCGACGCCGCGCCGTCCAAGGCCGCGTTCGGTGCCTCGGTGTTCGCCCTGTCCGATCGCGGCGCTACCTCGGAAACCGCACGCTGGCTGGCCGATAGCGAAAACCGCTCCGACTTGATCGGGGGGGCCGGCAACGTCAGCCTCGATGACAAGGACCGCATGCTCGCCGGCGTGCTGCTTGATCTGTCGATGACCGCTTCGTTGAGCTCCAGCCTCAACGTCGGCCAGAAGGTTTTGGGCAACATGGGCCGCATCACCCCGCTGCACAAGCAGCGCGTCGAGCAGGCCGGGTTCATGGTGCTGAAATCGCCGGACATCCCGTCGATCCTGGTGGAAACCGGCTTTATCTCCAACGCCAACGAGGCGGCCAAGCTGGCCACCCCAAGCCACCAGCAGTCGCTGGCGCGTTCGATTCACAGTGGCGTACGCCAGTTCTTCCAGCAGAACCCGCCGCCGGGCACCTATGTGGCCTGGTTGCGTGACAGCGGCAAGATCGCCCAGGGCCCGCGCGAGCATTCGGTGCGCCCGGGCGAGACCCTGGCGATGATCGCCGTGCGTTATCAGGTCAGCGTCGCCAGCCTGCGCAGTGCCAACAGCCTGAAGACCGATGAACTGAAAGTCGGCCAGCACCTGAACATCCCGACCACGGCACTGGCGGCCCAGCAATGAGCAGCAGTGCCCGGATCGAGCTGCTCAGCCCGCGGCTGGCTAACCAGATTGCCGCCGGTGAGGTGGTCGAACGCCCGGCCTCGGTGATCAAGGAACTGCTGGAAAACAGCCTGGACTCCGGCGCCAAGCGCATCGACGTCGAAGTCGAGCAGGGCGGCGTCAAGCTGCTGCGCGTTCGCGACGACGGTGGTGGTATCGCCGCTGACGACCTGCCGCTGGCCCTTGCCCGCCACGCCACCAGCAAGATCCGCGACCTGGAAGACCTTGAGCGGGTCATGAGCCTGGGTTTTCGCGGTGAAGCGCTGGCGTCGATCAGCTCGGTCGCTCGCCTGACCCTGACTTCGCGTACCCGCGACGCCGAACAGGCCTGGCAGGTGGAAACCGAAGGCCGCGACATGGCCCCGCGGGTGCAGCCGGCGGCGCATCCGGTCGGTACCTCGGTGGAAGTGCGTGACCTGTTCTTCAATACCCCGGCACGGCGCAAGTTCCTCAAGACCGAGAAAACCGAGTTCGATCACCTGCAGGAAGTGATCCGCCGCCTGGCGCTGGCGCGCTTCGACGTCGGCTTTCACCTGCGCCACAACGGCAAGAGCATCCTCAGCCTGCATGAAGCCCATGACGATACCGCGCGCGCTCGCCGTGTCGCGGCGATCTGCGGCCCGGGTTTCCTCGAGCAGGCACTGCCGATCGAGGTCGAGCGCAACGGCCTGCACCTGTGGGGCTGGGTCGGGTTGCCGACCTTCTCGCGCAGCCAGGCTGATCTGCAGTACTTCTTCGTCAACGGCCGCGCGGTGCGCGACAAGCTGGTCGCCCACGCCGTGCGCCAGGCCTACCGTGATGTGCTGTTCAACGGCCGGCACCCGACTTTCGTGCTGTTTTTCGAGGTCGACCCTACCGGTGTCGACGTCAACGTGCACCCGACCAAGCACGAAGTACGCTTTCGTGACGGGCGCATGGTCCATGACTTTCTGTACGGCACCCTGCACCGCGCCCTCGCCGATGTACGCCCGGAAGACCAACTGGCCGCGCCCGCTGCCAGCAGCGAGATCGTCCGCCCGAGCGGTATTCAGGCCGGTGAATTCGGCCCCCAGGGCGAGATGCGCCTGGCCGCCAATCTGCTGGAGCAGCCGCCCGCTGAACCGGGCCTGCGCCCGTCCGTGGGCAGCAATGGCAGTGGCGCCGGTTATCAATACCAGTACACGCCAAGGCCGACCCAGGCCTTGCCTGCGGCCGAGGCCCAGGGTGTGTACCGGGAATTTTTCGCGCCGCTGGCCGAGGCAGCACCGCCAGCCTTGCCCGAAGGCCAGGGCGACATCCCGCCGCTGGGCTATGCCCTGGCCCAGCTCAAGGGCATCTATATCCTGGCTGAAAACGCCGTCGGCCTGGTGCTGGTGGACATGCATGCCGCCCATGAGCGGATCATGTACGAGCGCCTCAAGGTGGCCATGGCCAGCGAAGGCCTCAGCGGCCAGCCGCTGCTGGTGCCCGAATCCCTGGCCTTGAGCCAGCGCGAAGCCGATTGCGCCGAAGAGCACGCCGAGTGGTTCCAGCGCCTGGGCTTCGAGTTGCAGCGCCTGGGCCCGGAAAGCCTGGCGATCCGGCAGATTCCGGCGCTGCTCAAGCAGGCCGAGGCCAACCGCCTGGTCCAGGACGTACTGGCCGACCTGATGGAGTACGGCACCAGCGACCGCATTCAGGCACACCTGAACGAACTGCTCGGAACCATGGCCTGCCACGGCGCCATCCGCGCCAACCGGCGCCTGGCCATCGCTGAAATGAACGGCCTGCTGCGCGATATGGAAAACACCGAGCGTAGCGGTCAATGTAACCATGGCAGGCCGACCTGGACCCAGATGGGCCTGGACGATCTGGACAAACTGTTCTTGCGCGGTCGATGACATGAGCGCCAAACCCCCCGCGATATTCCTGATGGGCCCGACTGCGGCGGGCAAGACCGACCTTGCCATCGAACTGACCAAGGTGTTGCCGTGCGAGCTGATCAGTGTCGATTCGGCGCTGGTCTACCGTGGCATGGACATCGGCAGCGCCAAGCCGTCGAAAGAGATCCTCGCCGCCCATCCGCACCGGCTGATCGACATCCTCGACCCGGCCGAAAGCTATTCGGCCGCCGATTTTCGTCGTGATGCCCTGGAGGCCATGGCCGAGATCACCGCGCGCGGCAAGATTCCGCTGCTGGTCGGCGGTACCATGCTTTATTACAAGGCATTGCTCGAAGGCCTGGCGGACATGCCGGCGGCCGACCCGCACGTGCGTGCCGAGCTCGAAGAGCAGGTTCAGCGCCTGGGTTTGCACGCCCTGCACCAGCAACTGGCGGCGGTCGACCCTGAGTCGGCGGCGCGTATTCATCCCAATGACCCGCAGCGGCTGATCCGCGCGCTGGAGGTTTACCGGGTCAGCGGCCTGACAATGACCGAACATCGTCAGCGTCAATCCGCGCAAAGTAGCGCCGCAGGCGCGTCCGCAGCGGGACAATTGCCCTATACTGTCGCCAGCCTGGCCATTGCGCCAACCGATCGGCACATACTGCACGAGCGGATTGCGCTACGATTCGGGCAAATGCTGGAACAGGGCTTCGTTGACGAGGTCCGATTGCTGCGAGCCAGAAGTGACTTGCACGCGGGGCTGCCGTCTATACGGGCGGTTGGTTATCGCCAGGTCTGGGATCACCTTGATGGCAAGTTGACTTCAGTTGAAATGCAGGAGCGCGGCATTATTGCCACTCGCCAACTGGCGAAGCGGCAGTTCACCTGGTTGCGTAGTTGGGCTGACCTGCACTGGCTGGACAGCCTGGACTGCGACAATCTGTCTCGCACCTTGAAATACCTTGGATCGGTCTCCATATTGAGCTGAGTCCTTGCAATTGCCGTCTATCCTTGGGGTGGGGCGGCTTGAGCCATCAGTTTTTCTTTGATTTTTTTACTATTGATCCTTACAGGAGTGCGGCATATGTCAAAAGGGCATTCGCTACAAGACCCTTACTTGAATACTTTGAGAAAAGAAAAAGTTGGGGTTTCGATCTATCTGGTTAACGGCATCAAGCTGCAAGGCACGATCGAATCCTTCGACCAGTTCGTGATTCTGCTGAAGAACACCGTCAGCCAGATGGTTTACAAACACGCCATCTCGACAGTTGTCCCTGTGCGTCCGATCCGTCTGCCTAGCGCAACCGAATCCGAGCAAGGCGACGCTGAGCCAGGTAACGCCTGATAGGAGTCTGCTTTGTTCTTTGAGCGCCACGGTGGTGGTGAACGGGCAGTCCTCGTTCACTTGGAAGGTCAGAACCCTGAGGCGCGCGAAGATCCGCAGGAGTTTCAGGAGCTGGCACTGTCGGCTGGGGCCGATATTGTCGCGTTCGCCAATGTGGCGCGACATCAGCCCACCGCCAAATACCTGATTGGCAGCGGCAAGGTCGAAGAATTGCGCGACCTGGTCAACGCCGAACAGGTAGATTTGGTGATTTTCAATCACACCCTCACCCCCAGTCAGGAACGTAACCTCGAACGAGTCTTCGAGTGTCGCGTGCTTGACCGCACCGGTCTGATTCTCGATATCTTCGCCCAGCGGGCGCGTACCCATGAAGGCAAGCTGCAGGTCGAACTGGCCCAGCTCGAGCACATGAGCACGCGGCTGGTACGTGGCTGGACTCACCTTGAGCGGCAAAAAGGCGGTATCGGCCTGCGCGGCCCGGGTGAAACCCAACTGGAAACCGACCGCCGCCTGCTGCGGGTACGCCTGCGCCAGATCAAGGCGCGCCTGGAGAAGGTCCGCAGCCAGCGTGAGCAGGCTCGTCGTGGCCGTAAACGGGCGGATATCCCTTCGGTTTCCCTGGTCGGCTACACCAACGCCGGCAAATCCACGCTGTTCAACGCCCTGACCCAGTCCGAGGTCTACGCTGCCGACCAGTTGTTCGCGACCCTCGACCCGACCTTGCGCCGGCTCGAGCTCGACGACCTCGGGCCGATCGTGCTGGCCGACACCGTGGGCTTCATTCGTCACCTGCCGCACAAGCTGGTCGAGGCATTTCGGGCTACGCTCGAAGAGTCGAGCAACTCCGACCTGCTGCTGCACGTGATCGACGCCCATGAGCCTGAGCGCATGGCGCAGATCGAGCAGGTCATGGCGGTACTGGGAGAGATCGGTGCAGAAGGCTTGCCGATCCTCGAGGTCTATAACAAACTCGACCTGCTTGAAGGCGTCGAGCCGCAGATTCAGCGCGATGCCGATGGCAAGCCGCAACGGGTCTGGGTCTCGGCCCGCGATGGTCGGGGGCTGGAGCTGGTGGGGCAGGCGGTCGCCGAATTGCTGGGGGATGACCTGTTTGTCGGTACCTTGCGCCTTGAGCAGCGTTTTGCCCGGCTGCGCGCGCAGTTCTTTGAACTGGGTGCGGTGCAGAGCGAAGAGCACGACGATGAAGGCAGCAGCCTGCTGGCTGTGCGACTGCCGCGGGTGGAGTTGAACCGCCTGGTCAGCCGCGAAGGTTTGCAGCCGCTGGAGTTCATCGAGCAACATACTTTGCAATAAATGCCCGGCGACGCGGTCGGGCAGCCGTGACAGGCATTCTGTAGCATTGGACGGCGCGCCGTGGGCGCGTCTTTGCTTTATCAGATGGAGAGCGCTATGGCTTGGAATGAGCCGGGTGGCAACTCGAACAATCAGGATCCGTGGGGCGGGCGCCGTGGTGGCGACAAGAAAGGGCCACCGGATCTCGACGAGGCCTTCCGCAAGCTGCAGGACAGCCTGAACGGCATGTTCGGCAGTGGCAAGAAACGCGGTGGTGATGGCGGCATCGGCAAGGGCGGTGGCTTCGGCCTGCTCGGTATCGGTCTCGCCGTGCTTGCAGCTATCTGGCTGTACAGCGCCGTGTACGTGGTCGACGAACAGGAGCAGGCAGTCGTGCTGCGCTTCGGCAAATACTACGAAACCGTAGGGCCGGGCCTGAACATCTACTTCCCGCCGATCGATCGCAAGTACATGGAGAACGTTACCCGCGAACGTGCCTATACCAAGCAGGGGCAGATGCTGACCGAAGACGAGAACATCGTCGAGGTGCCGCTGACCGTGCAGTACAAGATCACCAACCTGCAGGATTTCGTGCTGAACGTCGATCAGCCTGAAGTCAGCCTGCAGCACGCGACCGACAGCGCCCTGCGTCATGTGGTGGGTTCCACCGCAATGGACAAGGTACTGACCGAAGGTCGTGAGCAGATGGCCGTGGAAATCAAGGAGCGCCTGCAGCGTTTCCTCGATACCTACCGTACCGGTATCACCGTCACCCAGGTCAACGTACAGAGCGCGGCAGCCCCGCGTGAAGTGCAGGAAGCCTTCGACGACGTGATCCGTGCCCGTGAAGACGAGCAGCGTGCCCGCAACCAGGCCGAGTCCTACGCCAATGGCGTGGTGCCAGAAGCCCGTGGTCAGGCCCAGCGGATCATCGAGGACGCCAACGGTTACCGCGACGAAGTCGTCTCGCGCGCCAAGGGTGAGGCCGACCGCTTCACCAAGCTGGTCGCCGAGTACCGCAAGGCCCCTGAAGTGACCCGTCAGCGCTTGTACCTGGACACCATGCAGGAAGTCTACAGCAACACCAGCAAGGTCCTGGTCTCCGGCAAGGACGGTCAGAGCAACCTGCTGTACCTGCCGCTCGACAAGATGATCCAGAACAGTGGTTCGCGTATTGCGCCGACCACCAGCGCTGCGCCTTCGGCCAACGCTGATGCGGCCCGTGCGGCGGAACTGCAACAGCAGCAAACACAGTTGCGTACTAGGGAGAGCCGCTGATGAGCAATAAATCGCTGATCGCCCTGATCGTGGCCGTGGTGCTGGGGATCGTGGCCTGGAACAGCTTCTACATCGTGGCCCAGACCGAGCGTGCGGTACTCCTGCAATTTGGTCGTGTGGTCCAGGCTGATGTCCAGCCCGGCCTGCATGTGAAGGTTCCTTACGTCAACCAGGTGCGCAAGTTCGACGCCCGCCTGATGACCCTGGACGCCCCGACCCAGCGCTTCCTGACCCTGGAAAAGAAAGCGGTGATGGTCGATGCCTACGCCAAGTGGCGGGTCAAGGATGCCGAGCGTTTCTACACTGCAACCTCGGGCCTCAAGCAGATTGCCGACGAACGTCTGTCGCGCCGTCTGGAAAGCGGCCTGCGTGACCAGTTCGGTAAACGCACCCTGCACGAAGTGGTCTCCGGTGAACGTGACGCGCTGATGGCTGACATCACTGCCTCGTTGAACCGCATGGCCAGCAAGGAGCTGGGTATTGAAGTGGTCGACGTTCGCGTCAAGGCCATCGACCTGCCCAAGGAAGTCAACCGCAGCGTGTTCGAGCGCATGAGCACCGAGCGTGAGCGTGAAGCCCGCGAGCACCGTGCCAAGGGTAACGAGCTGGCTGAAGGCATTCGTGCCGACGCCGATCGTCAGCGCCGGGTTCTGCTGGCCGAAGCCTACCGGGAATCGGAAGAAACCCGCGGTGACGGTGATGCCCAGGCGGCGTCGATCTACGCCAAGGCTTACGGTCAGGACCAGGACTTCTACGCGTTCTATCGCAGCCTCAAGGCTTACCGCGAGAGCTTTGCCGACAAGAGCGATGTGCTGGTGCTCGATCCGAGCAGCGACTTCTTCCGCTTCATGGGCAAGTCCAAGCCATAAGCATCTACCCCGCCGGGCGGCTAAAACGCCTGGCGGGGTGATCCCGCGAGAAAACGGGTGTATGATGCGGCAGCCGGGAAATTCCCGGCTTTTTTGCGTCTGCAAGATCGAACGGTTCAAACCCGGTTCGGGTCTACAGAGCAGCCCAAGGTATTCGAGGGTATAGGCACGGCGGTAGCGCTGGAATCGGTGCTGCGCGCCATTGTTTGCCGATACCTGCTTCACTCAAGGCTCGCCCGCGGGCAAGCCGCCCGGACCATAGGGGAAATGGCGTAATGGCAACGGTAGACCGCTGGCTGCTGCCAGATGGCATCGAAGAAGTACTGCCACCTGAGGCGGCGCGCATCGAGATCGCGCGTCGGCAGGTGTTGGATCTGTTCCAGAGCTGGGGTTATGACTTTGTCGTGACCCCGCATATCGAGTACCTGGAATCGCTGCTCACCGGTGCCGGCCAGGACCTGGACCTGCGGACCTTCAAGGTCATCGACCCGCAATCGGGCCGGCAGATGGGTTTCCGTGCCGACATCACTCCACAGGTTGCGCGCATCGATGCGCATACCCTGCGTCGTGAAGGCCCGAGCCGCCTGTGCTATGCCGGCAGCGTGCTGCACGCCTTGCCGCGGGCGCTGTCGACGTCGCGCAGCCCGATCCAGCTCGGTGCCGAGCTGTACGGCGACGCCAGCCCGGTCAGCGACGTCGAGGTGATCAGCCTGATGCTGGCCATGCTGCAACTGGCCGATGTGCCGGACGTGCACATGGACCTCGGTCATGTCGGTATCTACCGTGGCCTGGCCCGCGCCGCCGGTCTGTCCGGAGCAATCGAGCAGCAGTTGTTCGATGCCCTGCAGCGCAAGGCCGTCGACGAAGTGATCGAGCTGACTGCCAAGCTGCCAGCGGACCTCGCCGCTATGTTGCGCTCGCTCACCGAGCTGTGCGGTGGCCGTGAAGTGCTGGCCGAGGCGCGCGTGCGCCTGGGCCGTGCACCGGCTGCGGTACTGGCGGCACTGGATGACCTGATGGCGATCGCCGAGCGGCTGGCCACGCGTTATCCCGGGCTGCCGCTGTATTTTGACCTGGGCGAGTTGCGCGGCTACCACTACCACACCGGTGTGGTGTTTGCCGCGTTCGTCCCGGGTGTCGGTCAGTCGATCGCCCAGGGCGGTCGTTACGACGACATCGGAGCGGACTTTGGCCGGGCACGCCCGGCCACCGGTTTCTCCACGGATTTGAAGACCCTGGTCACACTGGGGCGAGCCGAGGTGGTATTGCCGTCTGGCGGGATCTGGATGCCCGACAGCAGCGATGCGGCACTCTGGCAGTTGGTCTGCCAATTGCGCAGTGAAGGTCAGCGGGTGGTTCAGGCCTTGCCTGGGCAGCCATTGACTGCCGCCGTAGAGGCGGATTGCGATCGGCAATTGATTCAGCAAAACGGGCTTTGGCAGGTTCTGCCGCTGGCCATTTGAGATTCCCCGCCGGCACGAGCCGGCGCCAAGTTTGCGCGAATGAGGACAAGTGTTATGGGTAAGAATGTCGTAGTCCTGGGCACCCAGTGGGGTGATGAGGGCAAAGGCAAGATCGTTGATCTGCTGACCGAACATGCTGCCGCCGTAGTGCGCTACCAGGGTGGCCACAACGCAGGCCACACCCTGGTGATCGACGGTGAGAAGACCGTGCTGCACCTGATCCCGTCGGGCGTGCTGCGCGAAGGCGTGCAGTGCCTGATCGGCAACGGCGTGGTGGTAGCACCGGACGCCCTGCTGCGTGAAATCAACAAGCTCGAAGAGAAAGGCGTACCGGTGCGCGAGCGCCTGCGCATCAGCCCTTCCTGCCCGCTGATCCTGTCCTACCACGTGGCCCTCGACCAGGCTCGTGAAAAAGCCCGTGGCGAGCAGAAGATCGGCACCACCGGTCGCGGCATCGGCCCGGCCTACGAAGACAAGGTTGCCCGTCGCGGCCTGCGCATCGGTGACCTGTTCCACCGCGAGCGTTTCGCTGCCAAGCTCGGCGAGCTGCTGGACTACCACAACTTCGTGCTGGTCAATTACTACAAAGAACCTGCAATCGATTTCCAGAAGACCCTGGACGAGTGCATGGAATACGCCGAGCTGCTCAAGCCGATGATGCTCGACGTCACCGCCGAGCTGCACAACCTGCGTCGCGCCGGCAAGGACATCATGTTCGAAGGCGCCCAGGGCTCGCTGCTGGACATCGACCACGGTACCTACCCGTTCGTGACCAGTTCCAACACCACCGCTGGCGGCATCGCTACCGGTTCGGGCGTTGGCCCTATGTACCTGGACTACATCCTCGGTATCACCAAGGCCTACACCACCCGCGTTGGCTCGGGCCCGTTCCCGACCGAACTGTTCGATGACGTCGGTGCCTTCCTGGCCAAGCGTGGTCACGAGTTCGGCGCCACCACCGGTCGCGCCCGCCGTTGCGGCTGGTTCGATGCCGTGATCCTGCGTCGCGCCATCGACGTCAACAGCATCTCCGGCCTGTGCCTGACCAAGCTGGACGTGCTCGACGGCCTGGAAACCATCCGTATCTGCGTTGGCTACAAGAACGAGAACGGTGCGGTCATCGATGCCCCGACCGACGCCGACAGCTACATCGGCCTGGAGCCGGTGTACGAAGAAATGCCGGGCTGGAGCGAGTCGACCCTGGGTGCCAAGACCCTGGAAGAACTGCCGGCCAACGCCCGTGCCTACATCAAGCGTGTGGAAGAGCTGGTCGGCGCGCCGATCGACATCATCTCCACCGGCCCGGACCGCAACGAGACCATCGTGCTGCGTCATCCGTTCGCCTGATTCGCGACTGATGTAAAGACAAAGGCCCCTTGATAGGGGTCTTTGTCGTTTCTGTCGGCTGATCGGCACAACCTTTGCTGTAAGAATCACTCCAGTGGTGCCATCACTTTAATGGCCCCAGAAGTAGAGGGTTCTTTCGTGTCCGCCGTTCTCTCACTGTTACGAAGCCGCCTGTTGCGGCCTGTCTTTGTTGCCCTCGGTATCGCTCTTTTGGTGCAAGTGCTGGTCGCGGTCGCGCTGACCCGGAGCACGGTCACAGCCCTTGAGGCCGATCTGGGCAAGCGTCTGGCCGCCGACAGCCAGCAACTTTCCGCCGAGCTTGAGCAGGCCGGGCGCGAAGTCAGCTCCGGGCTCGACAGCCTCTCCGCCAGTACCCGCCAGCGCCTGACCGCAGGTTTGTCCACGCGTTTGCAGGATGAGCAGGCGCAGTTGCGCGCGACCCTGGAAAAGAACCTCAAGGATTCGGCCAACGACATGGCCGAACTGCTCGCCTCGGTGGCGCCACGGGCCATGTGGGACAACGACGTGCCGACCCTGTCGGAGTTCTCCCGCCGGGCCCAGCGCAACCCTAGCGTGCTGTTCGTGGTGTACGACGACGCCCAGGGTCAGCACTTGACCCGCTACCTCAACCGGCAGAACCCGATCAACCAGGCGCTGCTGGAAAAGGGCCAGGGCGAGCGGGCGCTGGACAAGGTACTGGACGCCGCGCGCAACGACCCTTCGGTGTACTTCGTCGAGGCCTCGATCAACCCTAACGGGGTCGAGATCGGCAAGGTATTGATGGGCATTTCCACGGCCGTGGTCGACCACGAGCTGGTGGCGCTGGACAAGCGTTTCTCGGCGTTGATCGCCAGCGGTGATCAGTTGGTCGGCGACAGCCTGGTGGGTGCCGCCGCCGACAGCAACAAGGCTTTGCGCGCGCGCCTGGAGGCAGCGCAGGGCAGTGCTGCCGGTATGCAGGCCAACACCTCGCAAAGCGTTCAGGACGCGGCCGCGACCCTGCGCTGGAACATCGGCGTGGGGCTGGCCCTGGTCGGCCTGGGCGTGCTGCTGGTGGTCGCCGTGGTGCTGGGGCGGCGCGTGGTCAACAAGCTGCGCCTGCTGATTGCGGCACTGAACGACCTGGCGGCGGGTGAGGGTGATCTGACCAAGCGTGTTTCCATCGACAGTCGCGACGAGATCGGCGACATGGCGGCGGCGGTCAACCAGTTCGTCGCCAAGCTGCAGCCTATTGTGCGTGAGGCTGGCGAAGTGGCCCAGCGTACCGGCATCGAGATCGGCGCCATGACCCAGCGCAATGCCGGCGCCGATGCTGCTGCCGAGCTGCAGCGTGATGAAGTTGCCGCCAGCCTGCGCGACCTGTCGAGTATGGCCGATGAGGCCCAGGCCGAAAGCCAGGCGATGCAATCGGCCCTGCAGCAGGTGGTGGATATTCGCCAGGCCACCGACGAGAACAGCCGCACTTCCACCCAAGTGGCCAAGCTTATCGAAGACCTGGCCGGGCAGGTCGAGACCGGCTCCAAGGTCATCGAGCGCCTGGCCCAGCAAAGTGAGCAGATCGAGGTGGTGCTGACGGTAATTCACGGCATTGCCGAACAGACCAACCTGCTGGCGCTCAACGCTGCCATCGAAGCGGCGCGCGCCGGGGAAACCGGGCGCGGTTTTGCCGTGGTGGCCGATGAGGTGCGAGCACTGGCGAGCAAGACCCAAAGCTCGACCGGCGATATCCAGGCGCACATCGGCGCATTGCAGCAGGGCGCCAAAGAGGCAGTGGCGGCGATCAGCCAGGCCGGGCGCCAGGCTAGCGAAGGCCTGCTGGTGCTGCGCGACAACGCGCGCTTGCAGCAATCGGTGCAGGCATCGGTTGAGCAGGTGCATGCGGCGATTGGCCTGGCTACCCGTGCGGCCGAGCAGCAGGCTCATGGCGCGCAGGCCGTGCGTGGTCGGGTGCAGACCATTCACGCCCAGGCCGAGCGGGCTGCCGAGGTAGTGCTGCAAACCACCGCCAGCAGCAAGGTGCTCGATGACCTGGCGGCGCAGCTCAAGGCCAGCCTGGGGCAGTTCCGCGCGTGAGAGTAATCGCGGGGCAAGTCGAGTCGTCGCACCGCCGCTCCCACGGTGGGAGCGGCGGTGCGGCGACCCGACTTGACCCGCGATGCTTTTCAGGTATCACGCGCGGTTCAGATACATCCGCGTGGTCAGCAGGTACACCGGCAGCCCCGACACCAGGATCAGCAACGCCGCATAGGGCGCTGCCGCCGCGAACTCGACGTTGGCGGTATGCGCCCACACTTCGGTGGCCAGGGTGGTCATGCCGGTCGGGCTGAGCAGCAGGGTTGCGGTCAGCTCCTTCATGGCATCCAGGAACACCAGTGCGAACGCCGCCGCCAGGGCCGGGAAGATGATCGGCAGGGTCACCCGGCAAAACGCCGTGAACTGGGTTGCGCCCAAGGTGCGGGCGGCTTCTTCGAGCTGCGGCGCCGCCTTGTTCAAGGCCGTGCGCACCGGCGCCTGGGCCAGGGGCAGGAACAGCAACGCGTAGGCCAGCAGCAACAAGCCAGTGGTCTGGTATAGCGCCGGCACATAGTGCAGGGCGAAGTACACCAGGGTCAGGGCGATCACCAGGCCGGGCAGGGCGTGCAGCAGGTACGGCAGGCGTTCGGCCCAGATCGCCAGGCGGCCCTTGTAGCGCACCACCAGGAAACTCACCGGCAGTGCCAGCAGCAAGCTCAATCCGGCACCACCCAGCGATAGCGACAACGATGAGAACAGCGCGCGACTGATATCGGCCACCGGAAAGGCCGCCGACGAACCAACGCTCAGCCAGTAACCGAGCATGCCCAGTGGAATACCGCTGCCCAGCAGCGCCAGGACCAGGCAGTACAGCTGCCCGACCGGCATCCACCCGCGCAGGCGAATCGGCGCACCGCGACGCGCCACGCCCTGGCCGATGCGCACATGGCGGGCCTTGCCGCGCACACGCAGCTCCAGCCAGAGCATCAGCAGGCACATGAACAACAGCACTGCCGAGAGCATCGCGGCGTTGGCGTTGCTGAACTCCAGCTCAAATTGCTGGTAGATCGCCGTGGTAAAGGTCTGCAGGCCGAGGATCGACAGGGCGCCGAACTCCACCAGCATGTGCAGGGCAATCAGCAGGCTGCCACCAATGATCGACGGCCACAGCAGTGGCAGGGTGATGCACCAGAACACCCCCCAGCGCGTCTGCCCCAGGGTCCGTGCCGACTCTTCCAGTGAGGTATCGAGGTTGCGCAGGGTCGCTGCAACCGGCAGGAACACCAGTGGGTACTTGGACAGGCTCATCACCAGGATGGCACCGCCCAGGCCTTCGAAGCGCGGGCTCAGCGACACCCAGGTAAAGCCGCTGACAAAGGCTGGCACGGCAAACGGCAGGCACAGGATCACGCCCCACAGGCGCCGTCCGGGCAGGTCACTGCGCTCCAGCAACCAGGCCAGGGATACACCCAAGGCCATGCAGGCCAGGGTGACGCCGGCCATCAGCATCAGGGTGTTGCGCATCAGGCCCCAGACGAACGGGCGCCAGAGCAAGTGCAAGGCTTCGCGCCAGCCGGCTTCCCAGGTTTTCAGCGCTACGTACAGCAGCGGCAGCAGGCTCAGCCCGACCAGCAGCAGCACCGGCAGCACCACCCAGATCGACGGGCGCTTGCGCTTGGGAATATAACGGCTGGCCAGTGCGGCCGCGGGCAGGGCTGCGCTCATTACAGCAGGCCAACTTCGCGTTCGAGTTCCAGGGCTTCTTCAGCGTTACCCAGGTCGGCCGGGGTGATTTTTGGCGGACGCAGGTCTTCGAAGGGCTTCAGGCCCTGGTCCGAGACCATGCCTTTATGCAGCGGATACTCGGCGGTGGTCTGGGTGATTACCCGCTGGCCTTCTTCGCTGGCCATCCAGGCCAGCAGGGCCTGGGCTTCTTTCGGGTGCTTGCTGGCTTTTACCGCCGCGGCGCTGGAGATGGTCACCAGGCCACCGACGTCGCCGTCGGCCAGGTAATAGAGTTTCGAATCCAGCTGGCCGCGCTCTTTCTTCAGGGCGTACCAGTAGTAATTGTTGACCAGCACGGCCGCCACTTCGCCATTCTCCACGGCTTTGAGCGCAACCATGTTGTTGGTGTAGGTCTTGCCGAAGGCTTTGAGGCCGGTCAGCCATTCTTCGGCGGCCTCGCGACCGTGCAGCTTGAGGATGGCCACGGCCTGTTCCTGGAAGGCGCCGCTGGTCGGCACGAAACCGATCTTGCCGTCCCACTCGGGGTCGGCAAAGTCCATCACTGAAGGTGGCAGGTCTTTCTCGTCGATTACCTTGGGGTTGAAGGCGACCACGCGGGTGCGTGCGGTAACGCCCATCCAGGTACCGTTGGCGGCGACGTATTCCTTGGGCAGGACCTGCAGGGTCGAATCATCGATCTTGGCCAGCAGGCCCAGTTCGCCGAGGTTGTTCAGCGGTGGCGATTCTTCGGTGTAGATGACGTCGGCGGGGGAGCGATCACCTTCTTCGATGATCTGGCTGGCCAGCTGGTTGCTGCTGCCCTTGCGGATATTGATGTGGATGCCGGTCTTGGCCTCGTAGGCCTTGGCGATGGCTTCACCGATTTCCTTGTGCTGGCCGTTGTACAGGGTCAGCGACACCGGGTCGGCGGCCATGGCGGCTGGGGTGCCGAGCAGCATGGCGAAAACAGAGACGGCCAGGCCGCGCAACAGGGGGTTATTGCGGAACGTCATGCGGGTACTTCCTCGCTTGCGGCTACATATCTGGAAACAATGATAATCGATATCGCTTCTCAAATGCCCTTGTGAGGGAAAATTCATGAGCAGGCTATCGGTCGTTTCGGGATTGCAGGCGAGGAAAAGGGTAGGGCAGAAACGAAAAAACCCGCTTTCGCGGGTTTGATCTGAATTGGTGCCCAGAAGAAGACTCGAACTTCCACGACCGTAAGGTCACCAGCACCTGAAGCTGGCGTGTCTACCAATTTCACCATCTGGGCAAAATGAAGCGGTGTAGCTTGTAACGAAAACAGTGTAGCGTGTTGCAGTAAATCTCAGAAGCCAGCGGCAGTTCTAAGATTTGAAATTGGTGCCCAGAAGAAGACTCGAACTTCCACGACCGTAAGGTCACCAGCACCTGAAGCTGGCGTGTCTACCAATTTCACCATCTGGGCATTTCGCTGAGGAACATGATGCTTCACATCGTGCTGCTTCTCAACTATAACGACGGTGTCCGTCGTTGTGGTGCGCACTATACGGATGCTCCTGAGAGCTGTAAACCCCCGTTCAGAAAAAATCTTAAAAAATTCAAGTCGTTGTTCCTTATGATGGTTTTGGCAGCATCCAGGGGGCTCTGACAGGGCTGTCCAAGCCTGAAATTTCCGGTTTCAATACGCCTATGCCAAACTAACCCTTATATAGACAAGGTGAACCCCTCCTAATGGCCGATTGGCAGACCCTCGATCCCGAGGCCGCTCGTGAAGCGGAAAAATACGAAAACCCTATTCCTAGCCGTGAGCTGATCCTCCAGCGTCTGGACGAGCGCGGCTCGCCGGCAGCCCGTGAGCAGCTGGTCGAAGAGTTCGGCCTGACCACCGAAGACCAGATCGAAGCCCTGCGCCGCCGTCTGCGCGCGATGGAGCGTGACGGCCAGCTGATCTATACCCGGCGCGGCACTTATGCCCCGGTAGACAAGCTCGACCTGATCCTCGGCCGCATCGCCGGCCACCGTGACGGCTTTGGCTTCCTGATCCCGGATGACGGCAGCGACGACCTGTTCCTGAGCCCTGCGCAAATGCGCCTGGTGTTCGATGGCGACCGCGCCCTGGCCCGGGTTTCCGGCCTGGATCGCCGTGGCCGCCGCGAAGGCGTGGTGGTCGAAGTGATCTCCCGCGCCCACGAAAGCATCGTTGGCCGCTACTTCGAAGAAGGCGGTATCGGCTTTGTCACCCCCGACAACCCCAAGGTCCAGCAAGAAGTGCTGATCACCCCGGGGCGTAACGGCGGTGCCAAGATCGGCCAGTTCGTCGAAGTCAAGATCACCCACTGGCCGACCCCGCGCTTCCAGCCCCAGGGCGACGTTACCGAAGTGATCGGCAACTACATGGCCCCGGGCATGGAAATCGACGTTGCCCTGCGCAGCTACGACATTCCGCACGTCTGGCCCGAAGCGGTGATCAAGGAAGCGCGCAAGCTCAAGCCGGAAGTCGAAGAGAAAGACAAAGAGCACCGCGTCGACCTGCGTCACCTGCCGTTCGTCACCATTGACGGCGAAGACGCCCGCGACTTCGACGATGCGGTGTACTGCGAGAGCCTGGGCAAGTTGCGCCTGTTCTCCGGTGGCTGGCGCCTGTACGTGGCGATTGCCGACGTTTCCAGCTACGTGCGCCTGGGCTCTGCCCTGGATGCCGAAGCCCAGGTGCGCGGCAACTCGGTGTACTTCCCCGAGCGCGTGGTACCGATGCTGCCTGAAGAGCTGTCCAACGGCCTGTGCTCGCTGAATCCGCACGTCGACCGGCTGGCGATGGTCTGTGAAATGACCATCAACAAGTCCGGGCAGATGGTCGATTACCAGTTCTATGAAGCGGTGATCCACTCCCATGCACGCCTGACCTACAACAAGGTCAGCAGCATGCTCGAACACGCTCGTACCCGCGAAGGCAAGGCCCTGCGCGAGCAGTACAGCGAAGTGGTGCCGGACCTCAAGCAGCTCTATGCGCTGTACAAGGTGCTGCTGGCGGCCCGTCATACCCGTGGCGCGATCGACTTCGAAACCCAGGAAACCCGGATCATCTTCGGTTCCGAGCGCAAGATCGCCGAAATTCGCCCGACCGTGCGCAACGACGCTCACAAGCTGATCGAAGAGTGCATGCTGGCGGCCAACGTGGCCACCGCCGAGTTCCTCAAGAAGCACGAAATTCCGGCCCTGTACCGTGTTCACGACGGCCCGCCACCGGAGCGCCTGGAAAAACTGCGCGCCTTCCTCGGCGAGCTGGGCTTGTCCCTGCACAAGGGCAAGGACGGTCCGTCGCCCAAGGATTACCAGGCATTGTTGGCGAGCATCGCCGACCGCCCGGATTTCCACCTGATCCAGACCGTGATGCTGCGCTCGCTGAGCCAGGCGGTGTACAGCGCCGACAACAACGGCCACTTCGGCCTGAACTACGAGGCGTACACCCACTTCACCTCGCCGATCCGCCGCTACCCGGACCTGCTGACCCACCGGGCGATCCGCAGCGTGATCCGTTCGCGTCAGGAAACCCCGCACGTCAAGCGTGCCGGTGCCATGAGCATCCCCAAGGCGCGTATCTACCCGTACGACGAGGCGACCCTGGAGCAGCTCGGCGAGCAGTGCTCGATGAGCGAGCGGCGTGCCGACGAGGCCACCCGTGACGTGGTCAACTGGCTCAAGTGCGAGTACATGAAAGACCGCGTCGGCGAGAGCTTCCCGGGTGTGATCACCGCGGTGACCGGCTTTGGCCTGTTCGTCGAGCTGACCGACATCTACGTCGAAGGCATGGTCCATGTCAGTGCCCTGCCGGGCGACTACTACCACTTCGACCCTGTGCACCACCGCCTGGCCGGTGAGCGTACCGGGCGCAGCTTCCGCCTGGGCGATACCGTCGAAGTGCGGGTGATGCGCGTCGATCTCGAGCAGCGCAAGATCGACTTCGAGATGGCCGAGAACACCCTCAAGGCGCCGATTGGCCGCAAGCAGCGTGGTGAAGGTGTGCGCCCGCAAGACGGCAAGCCGGTGCCGGTGCTCGACAAGAAGGCCGAGGCGCCGGCCAAGGCTGCAGAGCCTGCCCGTCGCAGCCGCAAGAACGAAACTGCCGAAGCCTATTTTCCAGCCAATGCCGTGGCCAACAACGCCGAAGTGCGCAAGAGCCGGGAAATGAAAAAGGCCTTGATGTCCGATGCCAAGCACGCAGGCGGCAAGCCTGCGTCGAAGTCGGGTAAATCGGAAAAACCGAGCAAGCATCGTAAAGGGCCGCCGAAAGCCGGCTCCGCGTCACGTAAACCCAAGGCCAAGTCATGAGTCAGTTGGAAAAAATCTACGGCGTGCATGCCGTGGAAGCCCTGTTGCGTCACCACCCCAAGCGGGTCAAGCAGATCTGGTTGTCCGAAGGCCGTAGCGAGCCGCGCCTGCAGGCGCTGCTGGAGCTGGCCGGGCAAAACCGCGTGGCGGTCGGCCAGGCTGAACGCCGCGAGATGGATGTCTGGGTTGAAGGCGTGCACCAGGGCGTGGTGGCTGAAGTCAGCCCGAGCCAGGTCTGGGGCGAGGCGATGCTTGAAGAACTGCTCGACCGCACTGAAGGCGCGCCGTTGATCCTGGTACTCGACGGTGTCACCGACCCGCACAACCTCGGCGCCTGCCTGCGCACCGCCGATGCCGCCGGCGCGCTGGCGGTGGTGGTGCCCAAAGACAAGTCGGCGACCTTGACCCCAGCGGTTCGGAAAGTGGCCTGCGGTGCGGCAGAAGTCATTCCGCTGGTGGCGGTCACCAACCTTGCGCGGACTCTGGAGAAGCTCCAGCAACGTGGCCTGTGGGTGGTCGGTACTGCGGGCGAGGCCGAGCAAGAGCTGTATCAGCAGGACCTGACCGGCCCGACCATCCTGATCATGGGCGCCGAGGGCAAGGGCATGCGCCGCTTGACCCGCGAGCACTGTGATTTTCTGGTCAAGCTGCCGATGGCAGGCAGCGTCAGCAGCCTGAACGTGTCGGTGGCGACGGGCGTGTGCCTGTTCGAGGCCGTTCGTCAGCGCCAGGCAAAGCGCCAGGCTTGATTTCGGCGTTGCATCTATCGCGGGTCCAGCCCGCTCCCACAGGTCCTTGTGGGAGCGGGCTGGACCCGCGATGCTTTTAAGGCTGTTCAAATAATCACCAATGACCTTGCTTGTCCCCCGGCGCTTCTCTACAATTGCGCCCCTTGCCATGTTGGCAGGCGTTCACGCGCCTCTTCCCAGGGCAAGACATACAAGTGTCCTTCACTCCTTGTCTGACCACTCTGGTGGCAGACTACAACCCGTAAGGAGCATTCATGCGTCATTACGAAATCATCTTTCTGGTCCACCCTGACCAGAGCGAGCAAGTCGGCGGCATGGTTGAGCGTTACACCAAGCTGATCGAAGAAGACGGCGGTAAAATCCACCGTCTGGAAGACTGGGGCCGTCGTCAACTGGCCTATGCAATCAACAATGTTCACAAGGCTCACTACGTGATGCTGAACGTTGAGTGCACCGGCAAGGCCCTGGCCGAGCTGGAAGACAACTTCCGCTACAACGATGCCGTGATCCGTAACCTGGTCATCCGTCGCGACGAAGCCGTTACCGGCCAGTCCGAGATGCTCAAGGCTGAAGAGAACCGCAGTGAGCGCCGTGAGCGTCGCGACCGTCCTGAGCACGAAAGCGCCGAAAGCGCTGATAGTGATGACAGCGACAACAGCGATAACGCTGACGAGTAATCCACGGACCTTTTGAGGAGCCTATTACATGGCACGTTTCTTCCGTCGTCGTAAATTCTGCCGCTTCACTGCTGAAGACGTGAAAGAGATCGATTACAAAGATCTCAACACCCTGAAAGCTTATGTATCCGAAACCGGCAAAATCGTTCCAAGCCGTATCACCGGTACCAAAGCTCGTTATCAGCGTCAGCTGGCTACCGCTATCAAGCGCGCCCGCTTCCTGGCCCTGCTGCCCTACACCGACAGCCACGGCCGCTGAGACCGGGTCGTCGACAAGTAGCAAAGGATAAAATGCATGCGCGCCTTGGCTGATTTCATCATGCGCGGTCGCGTGCAAGCCACCCTCGTGGTGGTGGGTTGTGCGGCTTTGCCGCTGTTGTTCTGGTTGAGTGCCGCCGCCGGGAGCCTGGTGTTCCTGCGGCGCGGTTTCAAGGACGCTTCCGGTGTCCTCGCCTGGGCTTTGTTGCCGGCGATGGCCTGGTGGTTCTTCGGCGAGCCGCGCACCTTGATGGTGTTGCTGGGTACGCTGGGTCTGGCGGCGCTGTTGCGCGCCGGGCAGTCCTGGAACCGGGTGCTGTTGTTCAGCATCGGCATGGGCCTGGTGTACGGGGTTGTACTGGGTTCGGAGTTCCGCGAACCGATTGAAGCTCTGGCTGGAGCGCTTGAAAAAGCCCTGCCGCAGATGCTCGACGGTCTCTACCAACAGTTATCGGTAGAGGAGCGGGGCCGCCTTGGAAGCCTTATTGCACCGGTGCTCGTCGGCCTGATTGCGGCGTTGTTGCAAGCCGTCAGTGTGCTGGCCCTGATGTTGGGCCGTTACTGGCAGGCGTTGTTGTATAACCCGGGTGGTTTTGGTCGCGAGTTTCAAGCGGTCAGGCTCCCCCTGGTGCCGGCGCTGGTGCTGGTGGTGCTCATGCTGGTGGGGCCGAATTTCGGTCCTGAGCTGGCGATGTTGACACCCCTGTGCAGCATTCCACTGATGTTTGCAGGGCTCGCCCTGCTGCATGGGCTGGTGGCGCAAGGACGACTGGCCAAGTTCTGGCTGGTCGGGTTGTACGTGACGCTGGTGCTGTTTATGCAGCTGACTTATCCGTTGCTCGTGGTCCTGGCCATTGTCGACAGCCTGATTGATTTTCGCGGTCGCAAGGCGCCCCCAAAAGGTGCCGATAACGATTCCGCGAACGGTGAAGGTTAAAAGTTAAGAGGTTATTACCAAATGGAACTGATCCTGCTGGAAAAAGTCGCCAACCTGGGCAACCTGGGCGACAAGGTAAAAGTTAAGTCCGGTTACGGTCGTAACTACCTGCTGCCATTCGGCAAAGCCACCGCTGCGACCGCTGCCAACCTGGCTGCGTTCGAAGAGCGTCGTGCTGAGCTGGAAAAAATCGCTGCAGAGAAAAAAGCTTCGGCCGAAACTCGCGCTGCCCAACTGGCTGAGCTGGAAGTGACCATCACTGCCACCGCCGGTGACGAAGGCAAGCTGTTCGGTTCGATCGGCACCCACGACATCGCTGATGCCCTGACCGCCTCCGGCGTTGAAGTGGCTAAAGCTGAAGTTCGTCTGCCGAACGGCACCATCCGTAACGTCGGCGAATACGACGTTGCCGTGCACCTGCACAGCGACGTTGAAGCCACCGTTCGCGTGGTTGTTGTCGCAGCCTAAGCTGTACCGATCGGCTGGCACCTTGGGTGTCAGCCGGTTAACATCGGGCACGATCCTGCTTTGCAGGTCGTGCCCTTTGTCTTTTTCATCACCCTGATTCCTGCGTGGCCATGAACGAGATAACCGCCCCCGAGCAATATGATCTGCAAACCGCTGCCCTGAAGGTGCCGCCGCATTCCATCGAGGCCGAACAGGCCGTGCTCGGTGGCTTGATGCTGGACAACAACGCCTGGGAGCGCGTGCTCGATCAAGTCTCCGACGGCGACTTCTATCGGCATGACCACCGCCTGATCTTCCGCGCCATCCACAAGCTCGCCGACCAGAACGCCCCGTTCGACGTGGTGACCCTGCACGAGCAGCTGGACAAGGAAGGCCTGAGTTCGCAGGTTGGCGGCCTGGGTTACCTGGGCGAACTGGCCAAGAACACCCCGTCGGTGGCCAACATCAAGGCCTATGCCGCGATCATCCGCGAGCGGGCAACCCTGCGTCAGCTGATCAGCATCAGCAACGAGATCGCCGACAGCGCCTTCAACCCGCAAGGGCGCAATGCTGCCGAGATCCTCGACGAAGCCGAACGGCAGATCTTCCAGATCGCCGAAGCGCGGCCGAAGACCGGTGGCCCGGTGGGCGTCAACGACCTGCTGACCAAGGCCATAGACCGCATCGACACGCTGTTCAATACCGACAGCGCGATCACCGGCCTGTCCACCGGCTACACCGACCTCGACGAGAAGACCAGCGGCCTGCAGCCGGCCGACCTGATCATCGTCGCCGGCCGGCCGTCGATGGGTAAGACCACCTTCGCCATGAACCTGGTCGAGAACGCGGTACTGCGTAGCGACAAGGCGGTGCTGGTGTACTCGCTGGAGATGCCAGGCGAATCGCTGATCATGCGTATGCTGTCGTCGCTCGGGCGCATCGACCAGACCAAGGTGCGCTCCGGCCAGCTTGAAGACGACGACTGGCCGCGGCTGACATCGGCGGTCAACCTGCTCAACGACCGCAAGCTGTTCATCGATGACACCGCCGGCATCAGCCCGTCGGAAATGCGCGCCCGAACCCGCCGCCTGGTGCGCGAGCACGGCGACATCGCCCTGATCATGATCGACTACCTGCAGCTGATGCAGATCCCGGGCTCCAGCGGCGACAACCGTACCAACGAGATTTCCGAGATCTCTCGCTCGCTCAAGGCCTTGGCCAAAGAGTTCAACTGCCCGGTAGTTGCCCTGTCGCAGCTCAACCGCTCCCTCGAACAGCGGCCGAACAAGCGCCCGGTGAACTCCGACTTGCGCGAATCGGGTGCGATCGAGCAGGACGCCGACGTGATCATGTTCGTTTACCGCGACGAGGTGTACCACCCGGAGACCGAGCACAAGGGCATTGCCGAAATCATCATCGGCAAGCAGCGCAACGGCCCGATCGGCTTTATCCGCCTGGCCTTCATCGGCAAGTACACACGCTTCGAAAACCTCGCGCCGGGCAGTTACAACTTCGACGACGACGAGTAAGGGCAATTTGGACAATTCCGACCTTGAGCGTCGGAATTGGTCAATTTTTGTGCTATATTCCGCGCCCGCGATTTTTCATCGATTAGCCACCGGTCACTGACATGCAAGCAGCCAAACCACTTTTCGACTATCCCAAGTACTGGGCCGAATGCTTCGGGCCAGCACCGTTCCTGCCGATGAGCAGGGAGGAGATGGATCAGCTCGGCTGGGATTCCTGCGACATCATCATCGTGACCGGTGATGCCTACGTCGACCATCCGTCGTTCGGCATGGCCATCATTGGCCGCCTGCTGGAAGCCCAGGGCTTTCGCGTGGGCATCATTGCCCAGCCGGACTGGCAGTCCAAAGACGACTTCATGAAGCTCGGCGAGCCGAACCTGTTCTTCGGCGTCGCGGCCGGCAACATGGATTCGATGATCAACCGCTACACCGCTGACAAGAAGATCCGCTCCGACGACGCCTATACCCCGGGCGGCATGGCCGGCAAGCGTCCGGACCGCGCCAGCCTGGTGTACAGCCAGCGCTGCAAGGAAGCCTACAAGCATGTGCCGATCGTCCTCGGCGGCATCGAAGCCTCCCTGCGCCGCATCGCTCACTACGACTACTGGCAGGACAAGGTCCGTCATTCGATCCTGATCGACGCCTGCGCCGACATCCTGCTGTACGGCAACGCCGAGCGGGCCATCGTCGAAGTGGCCCAGCGCCTGTCGTTCGGCGAGTCGATCGAGAGCATCACCGACATTCGCGGCACCGCCTTCGTACGCCGTGATACCCCGCAAGGCTGGTACGAGGTCGACTCGACCCGTATCGACCGTCCGGGCAAGGTCGACAAGATCATCAACCCGTACGTCAACACCCAGGACACCCAGGCCTGCGCCATCGAGCAGGAAAAGGGCGAGGTCGAAGACCCCAACGAAGCCAAGGTTGTGCAGATCCTCGCCAGCCCGCGCATGACCCGTGACAAGACGGTCATCCGCCTGCCGTCGTTCGAGAAGGTCCGCAACGACCCGGTGCTCTATGCCCACGCCAACCGCGTGCTGCACCTGGAGACCAACCCGGGTAACGCCCGTGCCCTGGTGCAGAAGCATGGCGAAGTGGACGTGTGGTTCAACCCGCCACCCATTCCGATGACCACCGAAGAAATGGACTACGTGTTCGGCATGCCCTATGCGCGCATCCCGCACCCGGCGTACGGCAAGGAAAAAATCCCTGCCTACGACATGATCCGCTTCTCGGTGAACATCATGCGCGGCTGCTTCGGCGGCTGCACCTTCTGCTCGATCACCGAGCACGAAGGGCGCATCATCCAGAACCGCTCGCACGAGTCGATCATTCGCGAGATCGAAGAGATTCGCGACAAGGTGCCCGGCTTTACCGGGGTCATCTCCGACCTCGGCGGCCCGACTGCGAACATGTACCGCATCGCCTGCAAGAGCCCCGAGATCGAATCGGCGTGCCGCAAGCCGTCGTGCGTGTTCCCGGGCATCTGCCCGAACCTCAACACCGACCACTCGGCGCTGATCAAGCTGTACCGCAGCGCCCGTGACCTGCCAGGGGTGAAGAAGATCCTCATCGCCTCGGGCCTGCGTTACGACCTGGCGGTAGAGTCGCCGGAGTACGTCAAGGAGCTGGTGACCCACCACGTCGGCGGCTACCTGAAGATTGCCCCGGAGCACACCGAGGAAGGCCCGCTGAACCAGATGATGAAGCCGGGCATCGGTAGCTATGACCGCTTCAAGCGCATGTTCGAGAAGTACTCGAAAGAGGCGGGCAAAGAGCAGTACCTGATCCCGTACTTCATCGCCGCGCACCCGGGCACCACCGACGAAGACATGATGAACCTGGCCCTGTGGCTCAAGGGCAACGGCTTCCGTGCCGACCAGGTGCAGGCGTTCTACCCGTCGCCAATGGCCTCGGCCACGGCCATGTACCACTCGGGCAAGAACCCGCTGCGCAAGGTCACTTACAAGAGCGACCCGGTGACCATCGTCAAGAGCGAGCAGCAGCGCCGCTTGCACAAGGCCTTTTTGCGCTACCACGATCCGAAGGGCTGGCCGATGCTGCGTGAAGCCCTGGAGCGCATGGGCCGCGCCGACCTGATCGGCCCGGGCAAGCACCAGTTGATCCCGCTGCACCAGCCGGCGACCGACAGCTACCAGAGCGCTCGGCGCAAGAACTCGACCCCGGCCGGCAGCCACAAGGTGGCCAAAGAGCAGAAGATCCTCACCCAGCACAACGGCTTGCCGCCGCGTGCCAGCGATGGCTCCAAGCCGTGGGACAAGCGTGAACAGGCCAAGGCGGCGGCGTTTGCCCGCAACCAGGAAGCGGCCAAGGCGCGCAAGGATGCCGCCAAGGGCGGCAAGGGCAAGAAAAAGCCCGCCCGCCAGCCGGTTCTGCCGCGCTAACTGAAACGCCAGCCTTCGGGCTGGCGTTTTTGTTTGCGTCGCTGGCAAAGCCTCAAATCTGTGCAAGGCTTGCACGGCGGCCTCGCTACGGTGCGCTTTTGGTGCGACTGTACCGGCTGCATGCAGGGAATCGCAGGCCTGGGCCCATGGCACAAGTCTTGCGCGGTTCCACTACCGCCCAGGCTCGCAGGAGGCCCGCCGTGTCGATTCATGTCGCCTTGCACCATGTCACCGAGTACCGCTACGACCGTGCAGTTGAACTGGGCCCGCAAATTGTTCGCCTGCGCCCGGCTGCTCACAGCCGCACGAGGATCCTCTCCTACGGGCTGAAGGTGCAGCCGGACGGACATTTCATCAATTGGCAGCAGGACCCACAGGGCAACTACCTGGCGCGCCTGGTATTCCCGGAAAAGACTGACAGCCTGCGCGTGGAAGTCGACCTGGTCGCCGAGATGGCGGTGTTCAATCCGTTCGACTTCTTTCTCGAACCCTACGCCGAGCAGATTCCCTTCAGTTATGGCCGAGATGAACGCCACGAACTGCTGCCCTACCTGGAGCAACTGCCGCTGACGCCGAAGTTCGCCACCTACCTGGACAGCATCGAGCGCACGCCCCAGGCCAGTGTCGATTTCCTGGTGGCGCTCAATCAGCGCCTGAGCGAGGACATCAGCTACCTCATCCGCCTCGAGCCCGGTGTGCAAACCCCGGAGCAGACCCTGGAACTGGGTTCCGGCTCCTGCCGCGACTCGGCCTGGCTACTGGTGCAGTTGTTGCGCCACCTGGGCCTGGCGGCGCGGTTCGTCTCCGGTTATCTGATTCAGCTGACAGCCGACATCAAGGCACTGGACGGCCCGTCGGGCACCGAAGAGGACTTCACCGACCTGCACGCCTGGTGCGAGGTGTACCTGCCCGGCGCCGGCTGGATCGGCCTGGACGCCACCTCCGGGCTGTTTGCCGGGGAAGGGCATATCCCATTGGCTTGTAGCCCCGATCCGACTTCAGCGGCACCTATCAGCGGCCTGGTCGAGCCCTGCGAATGCACTTTCGAGCATGAAATGAGTGTCGAGCGCCTGTGGGAATCGCCGCGGGTGACGCTGCCCTACAGCGACGAACAATGGCAGGCCATCGTCGCCCTCGGGCGCCAGGTGGACAGCGACCTGAAAGCAGCGGACGTGCGCCTGACCATGGGCGGTGAACCAACCTTCGTGGCCATTGACGACCCTGACGGCGCCGAGTGGAACACCGCAGCGCTGGGCGCGAACAAACGGCGCCTGGCCGGTGAGCTGTTCCAGCGCCTGTACAAGCATTACGCGCCCCATGGCCTGGTGCACTTCGGCCAGGGCAAATGGTACCCGGGCGAGCAACTGCCGCGTTGGTCGCTCAACTGCTTTTGGCGGCGTGATGGTGTGCCGCTGTGGAACAATCCGGCGTTGATCGCCGACCAACACCAGGATCTCGGCGCCGACAGCGCGCTGGCCGCGCGCTTCCTGGCCAGCGTTGCCGAACGGCTGAGGCTGCCTGCGCGTTATGTCTTCGGCGCCTACGAAGACTCACTCTATTACCTGTGGCGCGAGGGCGGCCTGCCGTCCAACGTGCGCCCCGACGCTGCGCGCCTGGACGACGAGATGGAGCGTGCAAGGCTGCGCAAGGTGTTCAGCCAGGGCCTGGACAAGGTCATCGGCCAGGTGCTGCCGCTGGCCCGCAGCGCCGACGAGCAACGCTGGCAGAGCGGACGCTGGTACTTGCGCGATGAGCATTGCCGCCTGGTGCCGGGCGACTCGCCGCTGGGTTACCGCTTGCCGCTGGCGGCGCAGCCCTGGGTCAAGGCCGCGGAATATCCCTACGTGCATCCGACCGATCCCAACCAGGTGCTCGGCGATCTGCCTGATCGTGACCAACTGCTCAAGGCCAGCGCCGGGCAGGCGCTCGATGAGCAGGAGCACGCAGCCCCCGAGGTCGATGCCTCGGCCGACTGGCTGACCCGTACCGCGCTGTGTGCAGAGCCGCGAGAAGGGCGCCTGTACCTGTTCATGCCACCGCTGTCTCGCTTGCAGGATTACCTCGAACTGGTTGCGGTGATCGAAGCCACCGCGGCCGAGCTGCATTGCCCGGTCATCCTCGAAGGCTACGAGCCGCCGGCCGATCCGCGCCTAGCCAACTTCAAGGTGACTCCCGACCCCGGCGTCATCGAGGTCAACGTGCAGCCTTCGGCCAGTTGGGACGAACTGGTGGAGCGCACCGAGTTCCTATACGAGCAGGCGCGCCTGACGCGCTTGAGCAGCGAAAAATTCATGATCGACGGCCGACACACCGGCACCGGTGGCGGTAACCATTTCGTCCTCGGTGGCGCCACCCCGGCCGACTCGCCGTTCCTGCGCCGCCCTGACTTGCTACGTAGCCTGATCAGCTACTGGCACAATCACCCGTCGCTTTCCTACCTGTTTTCCGGCCTGTTCATTGGTCCAACTTCCCAGGCGCCGCGGGTGGATGAAGCGCGTAACGATGCGCTGTATGAGCTGGAGATCGCTTTCGCGCAGATGCCGGCAGCGGGCGAGGAAGGCCCGCCGTGGCTGGTCGACCGGCTGCTGCGCAACTTGCTGATCGACGTTACCGGCAATACCCACCGCGCCGAGTTCTGCATCGACAAGCTGTACTCCCCGGACGGCCCGGCCGGGCGTTTGGGGTTGTTGGAACTGCGCGCCTTCGAGATGCCGCCGCATGCGCGCATGAGCCTGGTCCAGCAACTGCTGCTGCGCGCCCTGGTCGCGCGTTTCTGGCGTGAGCCCTATGCGCCCAAGCGCCTGGCCCGCTGGGGCACCGAGCTGCATGACCGGTTCATGCTGGGGCACTTTATCGAGCAGGACTTTGCCGATGTGCTGGTCGAGCTCAACGCCGCAGGCTACCCGCTGCGTGCCGAGTGGTTTGCCGCACACCTGGAGTTTCGCTTCCCCAAGGTCGGCGACTATGCCGTCAACGGCATCGAGCTGGAACTGCGCCAGGCCCTGGAACCCTGGCATGTACTGGGCGAGGAGGGTGCTGGCGGTGCCACGGTGCGTTATGTCGACTCGTCGCTGGAGCGCCTGCAGGTCAAGGTCAGCGGCCTGCCGCCGGAGCGTTATCAACTGACCTGTAATGGTCGGGCGCTACCCTTGCAAGCCACCGGGCGCGTCGGTGAGTTCGTCGCGGCGGTGCGCTATCGCGCCTGGCAGCCGGCCAATTGCCTGCAGCCAACCATTGCGGTGCAGGCGCCGCTGGTGTTCGACTTGCTCGATACCTGGATGGGCCGCTCGCTGGGCGGTTGCCAGTACCACGTGGCGCATCCGGGCGGGCGCAACTACCAGACCCTGCCGGTCAATGCCAACGAAGCCCAGAGCCGGCGCCAGGCGCGCTTCTTCCGCCTCGGACACAGCCCGGGTGTAGTGGACATACCATCGGCGCAGGTGAACCCGGAACTACCCTTTACCCTGGATTTGCGCCGCGGCTGAGCGCTACTCTGAACTGACCTGTGGCCTTCGAGCATTGCCATGCCTGACCTGTTGGATGCTTACCCGCTGAGTGCGGGGACTTATCACGAGATGCTCGAAAGCCAGGGTGCGGTGCGTGCGCACTGGCAGCCGTTGTGCGCCTACCTGCAGCGCAGCGGGCCGGCGCAACTGGCCCAGCGCCAGGCCTCGTTGACCCGCCAGTTGCGCGAGAACGGCGTCACCTACAACGTTTACGCCGACCCCAAGGGCGCCGACCGGCCCTGGGAGCTGGACCTGTTGCCGCACCTGCTGCCCGCCGCCGAATGGCAGCAACTGGCCGCCGGTGTCGAACAGCGCGCGCGCTTGCTCAATGCGGTACTGGCCGATATCTACGGGCCGCAGCAGTTGATCAGCGAAGGCCTGCTGCCCGCCGAGCTGGTCTATGGCCATAACAATTTCCTCTGGCCCTGCCAGGGTATAGCGCCACCTGAAGGCACCTACCTGCATGTCTACGCGGTGGACCTGGCCCGTGCCCCGGACGGGCGCTGGTGGGTGACGGCAGACCGCACCCAGGCGCCGTCGGGCGCAGGCTTCGCGCTGGAGAATCGCACCATCGTTTCGCGGGCGTTGCCCGAGCTATACCGCGACTTGCAGGTGCAACACCTGGCCGGTTTCTTCCGCACCCTGCAACAGACCCTGGCGCGCCTGGCACCCAGTGACCAGGAGGCGCCACTGGTGGTGCTGCTGACCCCAGGGCGCTTCAACGAGAGCTATTTCGAGCACCTGTACCTGGCGCGGCAGCTGGGTTATCCACTGGTCGAGGGCAGCGACCTGACCGTGCGCGATGCCACCGTATACCTCAAGACCCTGAGCGGCCTGCGTCGGGTGCACGCAATCATGCGGCGCCTGGACGATGATTTCTGCGACCCGCTGGAGCTGCGCACCGACTCGGCCCTGGGCGTGCCCGGCTTGCTCGATGCCGTGCGCCAGGGCCGGGTGCTGGTGGCCAATGCGCTGGGCAGCGGCGTGCTTGAGTCGCCGGGCCTGCTCGGTTTCTTGCCGGCGATCAACCAGCGCTTGTTTGCTGAAGAACTGAGCCTGCCGTCGATCGCCACCTGGTGGTGCGGTGAGCCACCGGTGATGGCGCGGGCACTGGAGCAGTTGCCGAAGCTATTGGTCAAGCCGGCGTTCCCGTCACAGAGTTTCAGCCCGGTGTTCGGCCGTGACCTCGACCCGGCCCAGCGCCAGGCCCTGGCCGAACGCATCCAGGCACGGCCCTACGCCTATGTCGCCCAGGAGTTGGCGCAGTTGTCCCAGGCGCCGGTGTGGCAGGCCGACAAGGGCCAGGTGCAGCCGCGGGCCATTGGCATGCGTGTGTACGCGGTGGCCTCGGCGGACGGTTATCGGGTGCTGCCCGGTGGCCTGACCCGGGTTGCTGCGCAAGCTGACGCCGAGGTGGTGTCGATGCAGCGCGGTGGCGCCAGCAAGGACACCTGGGTGCTCGGCGAAGCGGCGCCAGCGGGCGAGCAATGGCGGGCCCAGCGCACCATCGGCGTGGCCGAACTGATCCGCCAGGACCCTTACCTGCCGTCGCGGGTGGTGGAGAACCTGTTCTGGTTCGGGCGCTACTGCGAGCGCTGCGATGCCAGTGCGCGCCTGCTGCGGATCATCCTCACCCGCTACCTGGACGGCGACGATCCGCTGGCCCTGCAGGCGGCGGTGGAACTGGCCGATGAATTGTCGCTGCTGCCGGAGGAGGGCGAGTTGCCCGAGCGCCTGCGCGCGGCGCTGGACGATGGCGACTGGGCCTTCAGCCTGCGGGCCAATTTGCAGCGTCTGCACTGGGCGGCGTCGCAGGTGCGCGGCAAGCTCTCGCGGGAGAACTGGCAGGCGCTGGTCGAGCTGCAGCGGGAGGCGCAATGCCTGGAAGATGCCGAGGCGGACTTTGGCGAGCGGGTGGATTTTCTCAACCGCCTGGTGATGTCGCTGGCGGCGCTGTCGGGTTTTGCCCTCGACGACATGACCCGCGACGAAGGCTGGCGCTTCCTGATGATTGGCCGGCGTATCGAGCGATTGCAGTCACTGTGCAGCAGCCTGGCGGCGTTTCTGCGCGGGCCGGCGGTGTACGACCAGGCCGGGCTTGAATGGTTGCTGGAGCTGGGCAATAGCAGCATCACCTACCGCTCGCGCTACCTGGCGGTGGCGCAGTTGATCCCGGTGCTCGATCTGCTCCTGCTCGATGAACAGAACCCCCACGCCGTGCTGTTCCAGCTCAAACTGCTGGTGCGTGCCAACCAACGCTTGAGCGAGGAATTCGACAGCCCGCGCGACCCGGCTCTGGCGCTACTGGCCGAGCAATTGCGTCACTTCGACCTGCGCAGCCTGGAAGACCCGTTGTTCGGCAGCGCCAGTGTACAAGCGGTGCTGTCGGGGCTTGCCGACCTGCTGCAAGGGGTGGCCCTGGCCAGTGGCGAGATTTCCGAGCGCCTGGCCCTGCGCCATTTCGCTCACGTCGAGGATGTCAGCCAGCAGACGGTGTCGCTGTGATGAGTGCGCGCTACCAGATTATCCACGACACCCATTACCGCTACGACAGCCCGGTGTCCCTGGCCCAGCAGCTGGCGCACCTGTGGCCACGGCCTTGCGCCTGGCAACGCTGCACGGCCCAGGCCCTGCAGGTCAGCCCGCAGCCGACCCAGCGGCGCGATGAGTGGGACGTGTTCGGCAACCCGCTGACGCGCCTGGCGTTCGAGCGCCAGCATGAGCAGTTGCGGGTGGTGGCGCGCTTGCAGGTTGAAGTGCTCGAGCGGGCGGCGCCGGACTTTGCCGCCTCGCCGGCCTGGGAGCAGGTGCGCGAGGCCCTGACCTATGCCAGTCAGCCGATGGCAGCGGCGCTTCTGGAAGCCTGCCGTTATCGATTCGAGTCGCCTTATGTACGCCTCAAGCAGCGCTTCGTGGCCTTCAGCGAATCCTCTTTCGAGCCTGGCCGGGCATTGCTGGAAGGCGTGCAGGCGTTGATGGAGAAGATCTTCAGCGAGTTCACCTTCGATGCCGAGGCGACCCAGGTCGCCACGCCGTTGGTGGAGGTGCTGGAGCGCCGCCGCGGCGTGTGCCAGGACTTTGCCCACCTGATGCTCGCCTGCCTGCGCTCGCGCGGCCTGGCGGCGCGTTATGTCAGCGGCTACCTGCTGACCCGGCCGCCACCCGGCCAGCCACGGCTGATCGGCGCCGATGCCTCGCATGCGTGGATTTCAGTGTTTTGCCCGGGGCAGGGCTGGATCGATTTCGATCCCACCAACAACCTGCGCCCGGCGCTGGAACACATCACCCTGGCCTGGGGCCGGGATTTTTCCGATGTCTCGCCGCTGCGTGGGGTGATCCTCGGTGGCGGCAGCCATGACCCGCAGGTGCAGGTCACGGTGATGCCGCTGGATGAGGCCACAGCCTTGTAGGAGCGGGCTTGCCCCGCGATGAGGCGGGTCAATCAGGCTTCTTGTCGACCCACTTGGGCAGCACCGGGGCTTCAAAGTTGTCCATGGCCTCGAGCAGCTCGGCTGGCGAGTCGGCCAGTTGCAGCATGGCGCGGTGTTGCGGGCGCACGAAGCCTTCTTCCACCACATGGTCAAGGAAGCTGCCCAGCTTGCTGTAGAAGCCGTTGACGTCGAGCAGGCCCAGGGGCTTGGCGTGGTAACCCAACTGGCCCCAGGTCCAGACTTCGAACAGCTCTTCCAGGGTGCCCAGGCCACCGGGCAGGGCCACGAATGCGTCGCTCAGTTCGGCCATGCGTGCCTTGCGCGCGTGCATGCCGTCGACCACTTCCAGGCGGGTCAGGCCGGTGTGGCCGATCTCGGCGTTTTTCAGCGCTTCAGGGATGATGCCGATGACTTCGCCACCGGCGGCCATGGCCGCATCGGCAACGATACCCATCAGGCCCACGGCGCCACCGCCGTACACCAGGGTCAGGCCGCGCGCGGCGATGGCCTGGCCGAGGGCGATGGCCGCCTCGCGGTAGGCCGGGTTGACGCCGGTGCTGGCGCCACAGAACACACAAACGGAACGTACGGGCATTGCTTCTCTCCGGTTACAAGCGCACACAGAGTAAGGCGCTGGCCGCTTGCTTCCAAGCCCGCAGTCGTTACTCTGGCCGGGCGAATTCGCATGAGGCGCCCGCAGCGCCGCAGGCGTAGGCGGCCAGCAGGCCATTGAAGAAAGTACCAAAGGACATGATCGTTTACTCCTAAATGAGAGGTTGTCTCATCCTCCCTCAAAGGTGCATGATGGGCACTTAGATTTCCTGTATACAATCCATAGAACAAATTCACTGCCTGGCTCTTCGGCCAGTGCTTGACCCACATCATGGGCCGGCCTTGCGGTTTCAGGCAGTCTGCAAACTGATAAAAAACCCCTGCCATGGAGATTCACGATGTTTGCCAAAGTTGTCGCAGTATCCTTGCTGACCCTCGCCAGCACTCAGGTATTTGCCGCTGAGTGCAAGGTCACGGTCGATTCCACCGACCAGATGTCCTTCAACACCAAGGCCATCGAAATCGACAAGAGCTGCAAGACCTTCACTGTCGAACTGACCCACTCCGGTTCGTTGCCGAAGAACGTCATGGGCCACAACCTGGTCATCAGCAAAGAAGCTGACATGCAGCCGATCGCCACCGACGGCCTGGCTGCCGGCATCGACAAGAGCTACCTGAAAGAAGGCGACGAGCGCGTGATCGCCCACACCAAGATCATCGGCGCTGGCGAGAAGGATTCGCTGACCATCGACGTGTCCAAGCTGAAAGCTGACGAGAAGTACGGCTTCTTCTGCTCGTTCCCTGGCCACATCTCGATGATGAAAGGCACTGTTACCCTGAAGTAATTCGGGTACCTGATCGCGGGGCAAGCCCGCTCCCACAGGAGCGGGCTTGCCCCGCGATGCGTTCAAGGCGCGAACGGCATCTCGCGTTTGTGCTGGGTCTTGCGGTAGGTGGCGCTGATGATGTCGAACGCTTCCTGGCTCACCGCCTCGCCATGCAGGAACGCATCGATCTGCGCATAGGTGACGCCGTGGGACGCTTCGTCCGGCTTGCCTGGCGCCAGGTCCTCAAGGTCTGCAGTCGGCACCTTCTCCACCAGTGACTCCGGCGCGCCAAAGCTGCGCGCGATGGCCCGCACCTGGTTTTTCACCAGGCCACTGAGCGGTGCCAGGTCGCAGGAACCATCACCAAACTTGGTAAAGAAGCCCATCACCGCTTCGGCGGCATGGTCGGTGCCGATTACCAGGCCCTGGCGGGCGCCGGCGATGGTGTACTGGGCAACCATGCGCATGCGCGCCTTGGTGTTGCCGACGACGAAATCGACCATCGCCGGCGCGCCGTTTTCCAGGGCCTTGACCTCGGTCGCCAGGGCACGCACGGCCGGGGCGATGTCGACAGTGTGCACCTCGTCGGCCTTGATCACTTCCAGGCAGGCCTGGGCGTCGTGTTCGTCGTGCTGCACCTGGTACGGCAGGCGCACGGCAATGAAGCGGTACTGCTCATCAGCCGTCTCGCTGCGCAGTTCATTGATCGCCCGTTGCGCCATCAGCGCGGCGGTCAGCGAGTCAACACCACCACTGATACCCAGCACCAGGGTCTTGAGCCGTGCGTTGTGCAGGCAGGTCTTGATGAAGGCCACGCGCCGGGCCACTTCGGCTTCGAGCGCGGCGCTGTCGGCGAACGGCGGCTGGACCTTGAGCGCTTGCGCAATCTCTCGCTGGACGGCTTGCATGAATTACTCCTTGGACACTTTGAAGACGTGGCGCAGGTAGGCGACGAAGTTTTCGTCGCGGCATTGGGTCTTGGCCGCCTCATCGGAAATCTTGGCGACGGGCTGGCCGTTACAGTCGGTCATTTTAAGCACGATGCTCATCGGCGCCACCCCGGGCAGATCGCAGGTGAGGTTGGTGCCGATGCCGAAGCTGACATTGATGCGCCCGCGCAGGGCCCGGAAGATCTCCAGCGATTTGGTCAGGTTCAGGCCGTCGGAGAACACCAGGGTCTTGGTCATCGGGTCGATCCCCAGCTTGCGATAGTGGCTGATGGCCTTTTCCGCCCACTGCACCGGATCGCCCGAGTCATGGCGCAGGCCGTCGAACAGCTTGGCGAAGTACAGGTCGAAATCGGTCAGGAAAGCATCCATGGTGATGCAATCGGTCAGGGCGATGCCCAGCAGCCCGCGGTACTCGCGCACCCAACAATCGAGCGCGGCAATCTGGCTGTCGATCAGCCGCGGCCCCAGTTGCTGGTGGGCCATGATCCACTCGTGGGCCATGGTCCCCAGTGGCTTGATATCCAGTTTCCGTGCCAGGTGCACGTTGCTGGTGCCGACGAAACGCGCGGGGAAATCTTCCTTGAGCACCCGTACCACTTCTTCCTGAACCTTGTAGGAGAAGCGTCGGCGGGTGCCGAAGTCGGCGACCTGCAATTCGGCCAGCTCCTCACTGCTGGCATTGGCCTTGAGCCAGTCGAACTTACGGTACAGCTGGTCGCGGGCGTCGCTGAGTTTGGCCTGGGGGTGGCGATGGCGGTTGCGCACCTCACTGATGATCGCAAGCAAAGGTACTTCAAACAGGATCACGTGCAGCCAGGGGCCGCGCAGGCGCAAGTACAGCTGGTCGTTCTCGACCCCCAGTTGCAGGTAGCGCAGGTTGAAGCGGAACAGGCCGAGAAAGCGCAGGAAGTCCGGCTTCATGAAGCTGATCTGCTCGAGGAAGCCCAACTGGCCATTACCCAGGCTCAGTTCGCACAACTGCTCGATCTGCTCGCGGATCTGCGCCAGATAAGGGCGCAGGTCTTCACCATTGCGGCAGCGGAACTCCCATTCCACGTCGACGTTGGGGTAGTTGTGCAGCACGGCCTGCATCATGGTCAGCTTGTAGAAATCGGTGTCGAGCAGGTTCTGCACGATGCGATCGGCAAATGCACTCTCGCTCATAGGGGGCTCCAAAGGGGGCGCGCGCCATCACCGCCAGCGACGGCGCACAGACCTGCGCATTGTGCCAGCCTTTGCCGCCACGCGGGCAGGCCGAGGCCGGGGTAATTCGGTAGCAGGCTACAGGTAGCGGCGCTTTTGTCGGGCAGCGGCTAGCCTGTAATGGTGCCCGCTGTAGCAGTCGCGCACCAAGGATGTGCAGTTCGGTTACGCATCCTGTTACAGGCTGGTTGCACGTAACCACAACCCAGGGTTGCAATGATGGCACTTCGCGGTTGCTCTTTTTTCTCGTGTCCGGTGGTGCTTGTCGTGAGGCAGACGGTTGCACGACCAGTAAAAAAAGGCCGTGAATCCTGGCTGCGCAACTTGTTCACGAGTTTTTCCAGAATAAAAAACCAATGGCACGGCCCTTGCTCAGAGCAATTGCTGAAAGTTGTAGTGCCAACCAAAAAAAACTCCAGGAGCACCACCTCATGTCGCAGACGTTTTACAAGAAAGGCTTTCTGGCCCTCGCCGTAGCTACGGCGCTGGGCGTTTCTTCGTATGTTCAGGCCGACATCAAGATCGGCGTAGCAGGCCCGATGACCGGTGCCAACGCAGCGTTTGGCGAGCAGTACATGAAAGGTGCACAGGCAGCGGCTGACAAGGTCAATGCCGCGGGCGGCGTCAACGGCGAGAAGATCGTGCTGGTCAAGGGCGACGATGCCTGCGAGCCGAAGCAGGCCGTGGCGGTGGCCAACCGCCTGGTCGACCAGGACAAGGTGATCGGTGTGGTCGGGCACTTCTGCTCGTCCAACACCATTCCGGCGTCTGAGGTGTATGACGAAGCCGGTGTCATCGCCATCACCCCGGGCTCGACCAACCCGGCGGTTACCGAACGCGGCCTGACTGGCATGTTTCGCATGTGCGGACGTGACGACCAGCAGGGCATCGTCGCCGGCGACTACATCGTCGACGTGCTCAAGGGCAAGAAGGTTGTCGTCCTGCATGACAAGGACACCTACGGCCAGGGCCTGGCCGATGCGACCAAGGCTCAACTGGTCAAACGCGGCGTGACACCGGTGCTGTACGAAGGCCTGACCCGTGGCGAGAAAGACTTCAGCGCCGTGGTCACCAAGATTCGTGGTGCCGGTGCCGACGTCGTCTACTTCGGTGGCCTGCACCCGGAAGCCGGTCCACTGGTGCGACAACTGCGTGAAGCGGGCCTGAAAGACGTCAAGTTCATGTCCGACGACGGCATCGTAACCGACGAACTGGTGGCCACTGCCGGTGGCGCGCAATACGTCGATGGCGTGTACATGACCTTCGGCGCCGACCCGCGCCTGCTGCCAGACAGCAAGGCGGTGGTCGAGGAGTTCCGCAAAGGCGGCACCGAGCCAGAAGGCTACACCCTGTATGCCTACGCTTCGGTCCAGGCCCTGGCTGCAGCCTTCAACGGCGCCAAGTCGAACAAGGGCGAAGACGCTGCCAAGTGGCTCAAGGCCAACCCGGTGCAAACCGTGATGGGCGAGAAAAAGTGGGACAGCAAGGGCGACCTGACGGTCTCTGACTATGTGGTCTACCAGTGGGACAAGGACGGCAAGTACCACCAACTGGAAAAACAAAAATAACAACGGTAGGCGACCCGGGCCTGAGCCCGGGTCGCTACCCGGTTTTGCGCCGTACCTGTCTTTTCTCGTAGATCTGCACAACCCTGCGCTGCGAGGGCCGCTTCATCCGGGGCTCACCGTAGTCGGCGCTTGTGCAATCTCAAATACGTGAGATTGCGTTATGGATGGTATTTTCCTGCAGCAACTGGTCAACGGGCTGACCCTCGGGTCCGTCTATGGCCTGATCGCCATCGGCTACACAATGGTCTATGGCATTATCGGCATGATCAACTTCGCGCACGGCGAGGTGTATATGATTTCCGCGTACCTGGCGGCAATCAGCCTGGCATTGCTGGCGTATTTCGGTATCGAATCCTTCCCCTTGCTGATGCTCGGGACGCTGATCTTCACGGTGGTGGTCACCGGAGTCTACGGCTGGACCATCGAACGCATCGCCTACAAACCCCTGCGCAACTCCACCCGCCTGGCGCCGCTGATCAGTGCCATCGGCATCTCGCTGATCCTGCAGAACTACGCGCAGATCAGCCAGGGCGCACGCCAGCAAGGCGTACCGACCCTGCTTGAAGGCGCCTGGCGCGTCGAAGTGGGCACCGGTTTCGTGCAACTGACCTACACCAAGATCTTCATCCTGGTGGCGGCCTTCGTCGGCATGGCGGCGCTTACCTACATCATCAAGTTCACCAAGCTCGGGCGCATGTGCCGGGCCACCCAGCAGGATCGCAAGATGGCTTCGATCCTCGGTATCAACACCGACCGGGTGATCTCCTATGTGTTTGTCATCGGTGCTGTCATGGCGGCCCTGGCCGGCGTGCTGATCACCATGAACTACGGCACCTTCGACTTCTATGCGGGCTTTATCATCGGCATCAAGGCCTTCACCGCCGCGGTGCTCGGTGGCATTGGCTCGCTGCCGGGCGCCATGCTCGGCGGGATCATCCTCGGGATTTCCGAGTCGCTGTTCTCCGGGCTGATCAACTCCGACTACAAAGACGTGTTCAGTTTCTCGCTACTGGTGCTGATCCTGATCTTCCGTCCCCAAGGCCTGCTGGGTCGCCCACTCGTGGCGAAGGTGTAAGTATGTCTGCTGCCAAAACAACTACATTCGATATCAAGCGCAGCCTGATCGATACGGTCCTCGCCGGGCTGATTTCCCTGATCGTTTTCGGGCCCATCGTCGGCGTGGTGCTCGACGGCTACAGCTTCAACCTTGAACCGACCCGTGTCGCCTGGCTGGTGGCCGGGGTGATGGTCGGGCGGTTTTTCCTCAGCCTGTTCCTGCAGACGCCCAAGGGCCAGTCGATTCTCCAGGGCTTCGAGGGCAGTGGTTCCGGCGTGCACGTGCTGGCGCCGGACTACAAGTCGCGGCTGCGCTGGATCATTCCGGCACTGATCGTGATTGCCATCGTCTTCCCGTTCTTCGCCAACAAGTACCTGCTGACCGTGGTCATCCTCGGCCTGATCTACGTACTGCTGGGTCTGGGCCTGAACATCGTGGTAGGTCTTGCCGGCCTGCTCGACCTGGGTTACGTGGCCTTCTACGCCATCGGCGCCTACGGCCTGGCCCTGGGTTACCAGTACCTGGGCCTGGGCTTCTGGACGGTGTTGCCCCTGGCGGCAATCGCTGCGGCGCTGGCCGGGTGCATATTGGGCTTTCCGGTGCTGAGGATGCATGGCGACTACCTGGCCATCGTTACCCTCGGCTTTGGTGAGATCATCCGTCTGGTGCTCAACAACTGGCTGTCGTTCACCGGCGGTCCCAACGGCATGCCGGTGCCGTCGCCAACCTTCATGGGCCTGGAGTTCGGCCGTCGGGCCAAGGACGGCGGGGTGCCGTTCCACGAGTTCTTCGGCATTGCCTACAACCCCAACGTGAAATTCCTGTTCATCTACATCGTGCTGTTCCTGGTGGTGCTGGCGGTGCTGTACATCAAGCACCGGTTGACCCGCATGCCGGTCGGCCGCGCCTGGGAAGCGCTGCGCGAAGACGAGATCGCCTGCCGGTCCATGGGCCTGAACCATGTGCTGGTGAAGCTCTCGGCCTTCACCCTCGGCGCCTCTACCGCCGGCCTTGCCGGGGTGTTCTTTGCCAGCTACCAGGGCTTCGTCAACCCGTCGTCGTTCACCTTCTTCGAGTCGGCGCTGATCCTTGCCATCGTCGTGCTCGGCGGCATGGGCTCGACCGTCGGCGTGGTGATTGCTGCGTTCGTGCTGACCGTGGCGCCGGAGCTATTGCGCAGCTTCTCCGAGTACCGGGTGCTGCTGTTCGGCGTGCTGATGGTGTTGATGATGATCTGGAGACCGCGCGGCCTGATTCGTATCAGCCGTACCGGTGTAGTCCCGCGTAAAGGAGTGGCGCCATGAGCGATGACGTGATTCTCTCGGTTGAAAACCTGATGATGCAGTTTGGCGGCATCAAGGCGCTCAGCGATGTCAGCCTCAAGGTCAGACGCAACCAGATCTTCGCCCTGATCGGCCCCAACGGTGCCGGCAAGACCACGGTGTTCAACTGCCTGACCGGCTTCTACAAGGCCAGTGGCGGCAAGATCGAACTGAACCTGCGCGGCACCCGCACCAATGTCATCCAGCTGTTGGGCGAACGCTTTCAGCTGGGCGATTTCGTCTCGCCCAAGCGCTTCATCAACCGCCTGCACTACAAGATGTTTGGCGGTACTCACCTGGTCAACCGCGCAGGGCTGGCGCGGACCTTCCAGAACATTCGCCTGTTCCGGGAAATGTCGGTGGTCGAGAACCTGCTGGTGGCCCAGCACATGTGGGTCAACCGCAACCTGCTGGCCGGCGTGCTCAACACCAAGGGCTACCGCAAGGCCGAAAGCGATGCCCTCGACCATGCCTTCTACTGGCTGGAAGTGGTCGACCTGGTCGACTGCGCCAACCGCCTGGCCGGTGAGCTGTCGTACGGCCAGCAACGGCGCCTGGAGATTGCCCGGGCCATGTGCACGCGGCCGCAGATCATCTGCCTCGACGAACCGGCTGCCGGCCTCAACCCGCAGGAAACCGAAGCGCTGAGCAAAATGATCCGCGTGCTGCGCGACGAACATGACCTGACCGTGGTGCTGATCGAGCACGACATGGGCATGGTCATGAGCATCTCCGACCATATCGTGGTGCTTGACCACGGCAACGTGATCGCCGAAGGCGCGCCACAGGACATCCGTCACAACCCGACGGTGATTGCTGCCTACCTGGGCGCCGATGAAGAGGAACTGGTATGAGTACACCGATCCTCGAACTGAAAGAGATCGACGTGTTCTACGGGCCGATCCAGGCCCTGAAGAAAGTCTCGCTGCACATCGATGAAGGCGAAACGGTGAGCCTGATCGGCTCCAACGGCGCCGGCAAGTCGACCCTGCTTATGTCGATCTTCGGCCAGCCGCGGGCGGCAGCCGGGCAGATCATCTACCGTGGCACCGACATTACTCACAAATCGTCGCACTACATCGCTTCCAACGGCATTGCCCAGTCGCCGGAAGGTCGCCGGGTGTTCCCCGACATGTCGGTGGAAGAGAACCTGATGATGGGCACCATCCCGATCGGCGACAAGTTCGCCAGCGAGGACATGCAGCGCATGTTCGAACTGTTCCCGCGGCTCAAGGAGCGGCGCAACCAGCGCGCCATGACCATGTCCGGCGGCGAGCAGCAGATGCTCGCCATCGCCCGGGCTTTGATGAGCCGGCCCAAATTGCTGCTGCTCGATGAGCCGTCGCTGGGCCTGGCGCCGATCGTGGTCAAGCAGATCTTCGCCACCTTGCGCGAGCTGGCGCAGACCGGCATGACCATCTTCCTGGTGGAGCAGAACGCCAACCATGCGCTGAAGCTCTCGGACCGCGCCTATGTAATGGTCAACGGTCATATCCGCATGACCGGTACTGGCCAGGAGCTGTTGGTCAACGAGGAGGTGCGCAACGCTTACTTGGGCGGGCACTGATCGTTGGTGAAAAAAAGCGCCCCGGCTGACGGGGCGTTTTTTTGTCCACAGTTTTGTGGAAAACATTGTCCAGACATTCTTTTGGGCGCGACAGAACGTCGCTTCAGCGGGCGTTTTCATAGAGGTTTGAGTTGTCCACCATTGGTGTGGAACCGACTGTGGGTAACTTGGGTGCAGCTTGCTGAAGCCCTTTGTTTACAAGGCTTACAGGGTTGTGGTTGTTTTTTGATCAGGTTTTTTCGCGGCTTTCGCATCGGGGTTTGTCAAGTGTTTTGTCCTTAGCGCAAATGGCGATTAAAGCGCGCTTCCGGCCTGTGGATAACTCTGTGGGCAAGCCTTGGAAAGATCGGCGAAGACAGCGTCGTTACAGGCCTGGAGCCATCATGGAAATCCACGCCTTCGACGCCTGTTGCCGGCCTTAGGTCAAGGCCTGCGCCAGAGGTCAAGGGAAATACTTGCGCAAGCCCCGGATTACGCGGCTTGCAGGGTTTTCGAGTTGCCCCCGGATTTTGTGGAAGGGCTTGTGGATAACATGCGTAAAGCTTGCCGCAGGCCTTCTATACCGGGGCTTTCACAGCTTTGATCGTTTTTTGTACAGTGATGCGAATTGCTTGCTGCCGAACGCGGCCGCGGGCATGCTGCAACCCCTGTGATCAGCCTCATCAAGGAGACCCGCATGACCTCTACCGTATTCATCACTGGCGCAACTTCCGGCTTCGGCGAAGCCTGCGCCCGTCGTTTTGCGCAAGCCGGTTGGTCGCTGGTGCTGACCGGTCGCCGTCAGGAGCGCCTGGAAGCGCTGTGTGCCGAGCTGTCGCAACAAACCGAAGTGCACGGCCTGGTACTCGACGTGCGTGACCGCAAGGCCATGGAAGAAGCCATCAACAACCTGCCACCGTCGTTCGCCAAGCTGCGCGGGCTGATCAACAATGCAGGCCTGGCCCTGGGCGCCGACCCGGCGCCCAAGTGCGATCTGGACGACTGGGAAACCATGGTCGACACCAACATCAAGGGCCTGATGTACAGCACCCGCCTGCTGCTGCCGCGGCTGATCGCCCACGGCCGTGGCGCGACCATCCTCAACGTCGGCTCGGTAGCCGGCAACTACCCCTATCCGGGTAGCCATGTGTATGGCGGCACCAAGGCGTTCGTCGGGCAGTTCTCGCTGAGCCTGCGCTGCGACCTGCAGGGCACTGGCGTGCGGGTCAGCAACATCGAGCCGGGCCTGTGCGAGAGCGAGTTCTCGCTGGTGCGTTTCGCTGGCGACCAGGCGCGTTACGATGCCACCTATGCCGGCGCTGAGGCGATCCAGCCGCAGGATATCGCCGAGACCATCTTCTGGATCATGAACCAGCCGGCGCACATCAACATCAACAGCCTTGAGCTGATGCCGGTGAGCCAGGCGTGGGCAGGGTTCTCGATCGATCGTTCAGGCAAGGCTTGACCCGCGACAGCGTCAAACCTGACGCTGCAGCCCTTCCAGGCAAGTCGCCAGGTGGTAAGGCGTAGTCGACGGCATATCGGCGCGGCTGACCTTGCCACTGGCATCGCGGCACTCATGCCAGCCACCGTCATGCAGGAAGTTCTGCTGCAGCGCCTTGAGCTGGGCCAGCACCGTGGCGGCGCTGGCCGGGCGCAAGGTCAGGGCGCGCAGGTATTCGGCCTGGGCCCAGATGCGCTGGGTGGCGTCGCGCACCTGGCCCTCGGCGCTGAGCATGGCCAGCACGGCGCTGTCCTTCACACCGCACTGTTCGGCATAGGCAAATGCGCGGCTGAGCGAGGCATGCAGCTCGCTACCGCGTAGCAGCGGTGAAGACTCCAGCAAGTAGAACCATTCGAACTGGTGACCGGGTTCGAACCAGTTATCCACAGCCCCGCGTGGTTTCTCCAGCATCACCCCGTGTACGGGGTCGATGAAGTGTGTCTGCATCGCCGCAGCCAGGCTTTGCAGGGCTTGTTCGACAGCCTTGTCGTCACGCACCGAGAGGGTGGCGAGGAAGGCTTCGGCCAGATGCATCAGCGGGTTCTGCAGCGGACCGCTGGCCAGGTCCGACCAGTCTTCGCCAAGGCTCGCCTCGTACAGGCCGTCATCACGGGCGAACTGCTCGGTTACCACTTCCAGCGCGGCATTGAGGGCCGATTCGACCAGTGGCTCATGCACCTTGCCCCAGTAATGCGCGCAGGCAAAGACGATGAAGGCATGGGTGTAGAGGTCTTTGCGCCGGTCCAGCGGCTTGCCCTGGGCGTCGATGCTGTAGAACCAGCCGCCGTGCTCGGCATCATGGAAATGCCGCTGCAACGAGCGAAACAGCGCGGCGGCGCGCTCGCTGGCGCCGGGTTGCTCGATGCGGCTGCTGAACAGGTACAGCTGGCGCGCGCAGGCCATGGCCCGGTAGCGTTGCACCGGCATGGGTTGCTGCTGCGGGTCGAGGGCTTCGAAGGGCAGGGCCATCTCTGCATTCCAGCCCGGGCCTTGCCACAGCGGCACGATGCGCTGGTCAAAGTGCGCCTGGACCTCGGCGAGCAGGGCGGGCAGTTCAGGCTGGGCAGTACGAAGGTCGGGCATGGAAAATTTCGTCGCGGTCGGTGCGTTTGCGCGCAATGGTAGCAGGAAAAGGCGCTGACTTTGCCGGCCTCATCGCGGGCTAGGAGCGGGCTTGCCCCGCGATGAGGCCAGTACAGCCAGCACAGCAGACTGCCTACAGCGCACTGAGCCCCTGCCAGTGCTTGGCACCGACAAAGATGAAGCGCAGCTGCTGGGTGATCTTCTCCTGGGCGCTGATCGGTTCACCGGCGTTGTCGCTTGGCTCGTCGATCAGCTCCGGCAGGGTGGCGAACACGGTTTTCACCACCAGGTCAGCCATCACCGCCAGGGCCGCGGCGTCCAGATGCTGCCAGCGCGGCATGCGCGCAAGGTCGGTGGCCAGGTCCGAGCTGATGCCCTGGCGCAGGGTACCGATGGCTTGGCGCACCGGTTGCGAACCGCCATATTGCTCGCGGGCGAGAAACAGGAACTGGGCACGGTTGGCCGCCACCACATCGAGAAAGATCCGCACCGAGGCGTCGGTGATGCCGCCCAGCTCGAATTCGTTCTGGCGCACCAGGCGGATGGTCTGGCGGAAGGTTTCGCCCACTTCATTGACCAGGGCCAGGCCCAGTTGGTCCATGTCGGTAAAGTGCCGGTAAAAACCGGTAGGGACGATGCCTGCGGTTTTTGCCACTTCGCGCAGGCTGATGCTGCCGAAGCCTCGACCGCTCTCCATCAGGTTGCGGGCGGCATCCAGCAGGGCGTGGCGGGTCTGTTGCTTTTGTTCGGCGCGCGGCAGCATGGCAAGTATCGGCAGGCAGTGAAACAGCCCTGCACTCTAATAGCCTGGCGCCAGAAAAACAAAGCCCGGTCAATGGACCGGGCTGGGAGGGGAGCTGCTACAGCGCTGGTGTGTCTTGTTGTCTGGCATAGGCTTCAGCTCGCGCGTTGGTTTTCGATCAGGCGATCAGAGCCACCTTCTGCGACCTCGAAGCGTGCTTTCAGACGGTCAGAACCACCTTCGGCTACTTTGTAATACTGTTTCAGGCGATCAGCACCACCCTCGGCGACTTTGACCCGGTCGTTCAGGCGATCAGCACCGCCTTCGGCAACGCGGTTGTTACGGTCGATCAGGCGATCGGAACCACCTTCGGCCAGCGGGTTCAGCGGTTGCGAAATGACCGTCGAGCTCGAACGCGCTTCGGCGGTCAGCGCCTGGTCAGCGGCAGGTACGGCAAAGGCGTTGGCGGCCAGGATGGACAGGGACAGGCTCAGCAGTAATTGGCGTTTCATGATTCGGTGCTCCTCGGCGGGGCTGGAAAGTGGGTACGGAGCCAATGCTACGCCGGGAAACGCCAGATAAAAGTTCATAAAGATAATGGTAACAATCAACGCAATTGATGCTTCGCGCCAGCCGCTCTAGAACGTGGTTTGTGGCGCCATGAGCAACTGCGGCGGAGCCGTTACCGAGGTCGGCGAACACGCTAACAATCGACAAAAGTTGAGAAAAAGGTCAGAAAAAACCTGGTTATCATGGCCAATCGATTAAACCCCTCGGCGTTTCATCAGTCCGAACAGATAAGTGCCCTCAACGCGCCCGCTTTTTGCCATGCAGTCATCAGGAGAATCGTGCAATGACGCGCCCCGCCAAAATCATCACCTGGACCCTCGCCAGCCTGCTGCTGGTGCTGGCGGTGCTGGTGGTCGTCATCGCCACCTTCGACTGGAACCGGGTCAAGCCCACCCTTAATGCCAAGGTGTCCGAAGCGCTGCACCGGCCCTTCGCCATCAACGGTAACCTGGCGGTGCGCTGGCAGCGCGAGCCGGAGCAGGGTGGTTGGCGCGCCTGGCTGCCATGGCCGCACTTCATCGCCGAAGACCTGACCCTGGGCAACCCCGACTGGCTCAAAGAGCCGCAGATGGTCGGCCTCAAGCGCGTCGAGTTCCGCCTGGCGCCGCTGCCGCTGCTGCTGCAGCAGATCGTCATTGCGCGCATCGACCTCAACCAGCCGACCGCCAGCCTCAAGCGCCTGGCCGATGGTCGCGCCAACTGGACCTTCGACTTTGGCCCCAAGGATGAGCAGGCAGAGCCGTCGAAGTGGGTGCTGGACATCGGCGCCATCGGCTTTGACAAGGGCCAGGTCAGCCTCGATGACCAGACCCTGAAGACCCGGCTGGACGTGCTCATCGACCCGCTGGGCAAGCCGATCCCTTTCAGCGATATCGTCGGCAAGGCTTCGGCACAAAAGGCCGGTGCCGCCCAGGACTACGCCTTCGGCCTCAAACTCAAGGGTCGTTACAAAGGCCAGGCATTGGCCGGTACCGGCAAGATCGGCGGTTTGCTGGCCTTGCAGGACGCCTCGCAACCGTTCCCGCTGCAGGCCGACATGGCCATTGGCGGTACCCGCATCGCCGTGGCCGGCACCCTCACCGAACCACGCAACCTCGGTGCCCTCGACCTGCGCCTGCGCCTGTCGGGCGCAAGCCTCGCTAACCTGTATCCGCTGACTGGCGTGACCCTGCCCGATTCGCCGCCCTACGCCACCGACGGTCATCTGACCGCCAAGCTGCATGAACCCGGTGGCGCGGTGTTTCGCTATGAAGGCTTCAACGGCAAGATCGGCGACAGCGATATCCATGGCGACCTGGCATTCGTTGCCAGCCAGCCACGACCGAAGCTGAGCGGCAAGCTGGTTTCCAACCAGTTGCTGTTCAAAGACCTGGCACCGCTGATCGGCGCCGACTCCAATGCCCAGCAGAAAGCCCGCGGCGGTGCCAGCAAGCAACCGGCAGGCAAGGTCTTGCCGGTCGAGGAGTTTCGTACCGAACGCTGGCGGACCATGGACGCCGACGTGACCTTCAGCGGCAAGCGCATCGTGCACAGTGCCGAGCTGCCGTTCACTGACCTGTCCAGCCACTCGGTCCTCGATGACGGTGTGCTGCGCCTGGAGCCACTGCGCTTTGGCATCGCCGGCGGCAAACTCGACGCCCAGGTACGCCTCGATGGCCGTAGCGTGCCGTTGCAGGGCAGGGCGCAATTGAGTGCGCGCAACTTCAAGCTCAAGCAACTGTTCCCGACCTTCGAGCCGATGAAGACCAGCTTCGGCGAGCTCAATGGCGACGCCGACATCAGTGGGCGCGGCAACTCGGTCGCAGCCTTGCTGGCCACCGCCAATGGCGACCTGAAGATGCTCATCAATGACGGTGCGATCAGTCGTGGCTTGATGGAAATCGCCGGGCTCAACGTCGGCAACTACGTGGTCGGCAAGCTGTTTGGCGACAAGGAAGTGAAGATCAACTGCGCGGCAGCCGATTTCGGTATAAAGGACGGTTTGGCCACGACCCGGGTGTTCGTCTTCGATACCGAGAACGCGATCATCTACATCGATGGCACGGCCAACTTTGCCAGCGAGCAACTGGACCTGAAGATCAACCCCGAATCCAAGGGCGTGCGCCTGTTCTCGTTGCGCTCGCCGCTGTATGTGCGCGGGCCGTTTGCCAAGCCGAGTGCCGGCGTGCAGGCGCTGCCGCTGGCGCTGCGGGGTGCGGGGATGGTGGCGTTGGGCGTGGTTGCCGGGCCGGCAGCGGGGTTGCTGGCGTTGATTGCGCCGAGTGGTGATGTGCCCAACCAGTGCACGCCATTGCTGGAGCAGATGAAGGCTGGCAAGGCGCCGCGGGCGGTGAAGGCGGGTTGAGGGGAAGCAATCGCGGGTCAAGTCGAGTCGTCGCACCGCCGCTCCCACAGGTCTGGTGCACTCAGTTCCATTGTGGGAGCAACTGTCTTGATCAGGCTGTTTGCACTCGCCAAGGGGTATTGTCCCGCAGCATTGCATTAAGCCTGACTATCAGCACCCGCATACAGGCTACGAGGGCTACCTTGGCACACTTGCCACGCTCCCGAAGTGCTTCGTAGCGTGCTTTAAATTCCGTATTGTGGCGGATGATGATCCAGCTCGACATGTACAGGACTCGCCTTACATGCGCCCGGCCACCCCATATCTGGCGGTGCCCTTGATGGCTACCGCTATCGTTGTTGTAAGGCGCTACGCCCACTAGCGCGGCGATCTGACGGCGGTCCAATTGCCCCAGCTCTGGCAGTGAGGCGAGCAGATTTGCGGCGGTTACCCGACCAATTCCGCTCACCGCCAACAACTGACGCGCCCTGGTGTCGTCCAGTTGCACCATCGCCTGGTCAATTTCTTCGTCGAGGCGTTTGATCAGCACTTTCAGCTGCTCGATGTGCTCATCAAAGTGGGCCATCACCATTGCCGAACGGCATTGCAGGCGACGCCGTTTGTAGTCATCACGGCTCTGCACAAATTGGGCGCGCTGCTTCACCAACTCGCGCAGTTCTTCGCGTTCCGGGCTGATCGGTTGGCCTTGAGGAGCGCTGAGGTGTGCTGCGAAGTCCGCAAGGACCTCGGCGTCGATCTTGTCGGTTTTGGCTTTTTTACCCATCGCCTCGGCGAATTTCCGCGCACGGGCTGGGTTGATGCAGATGGTTTCGAAACCCGCCGAGCGCAATGCAATCAGCACTTCTTTCTCGTAGCCGCCGGTCGCTTCAATCAACACTCTGCTGATCTTGAAGTCCTTCAGTCGCCCGATCAGCACATCAAAGCCCGGGCGCTCATTGATTACTTCGAAGCGGATTTTCTGAGGTTTGATGCAGATTTCCAACGTGGCTTTGGCAGTGTCGATTCCAACAGAAGACAACATGGCTGAACCCTCTTACACTCAGTTGTGAGAGCGCTCTGGCTTGGCCCACGCTTGTGATTCGAGAGGCGCTCAATCAACTGTTCGGGCTCGGGCCAGAGTGGAGAGGTGAATGGCAGCTTTGCTCCCACACGTGCTTTAAGCACTACCGGCGTACAGCTTGCCATTCACCGCTCTCACTTCTGATTCTATTCCAACCTCAAGACACAAGCGGCGGTGCGGCGGCCCGACTTGACCCGCGATAAGGTCTACAGACCTTGCAGTAAATCCGCCATGTCGTCGGCGTGCTCTTCTTCCTGGGCCAGGATATCTTCGAAGATGCGCCGGGTGGTCGGGTCGCTTTCGCCGATGTACTGGATGATCTCGCGGTAGCTATCGATGGCGATCCGCTCGGCGATCAGGTCTTCCAGGACCATTTCCTTGAGGTTGTTGCCAGCGACGTACTGGGCATGGGAGTTCTTGCTCAGGTTGTCGGGGTTCAGGTCCGGCTCGCCGCCCAGCTGGACAATGCGCTCGGCCAGCTTGTCGGCATGCTGCAGCTCCTGGGTGGCATGTTCGAGGAATTCGTCGGCGGCGACACTGGCCTTGATCCCGCTGGCCATGTAGTAGTGGCGCTTGTAGCGCAGGGCGCAGACCCACTCGGTGGCCAGCGACTCGTTGAGCAGGCGCAGGATTTTCTCCCGGTCGGCGCTGTAACCCTCGGTCACCGCGCCCTGCTCGACATGCTGGCGGGCGCGTTCGCGCAAGGTTTTAACATCGGTCAGTTCAACGTTGCTCATCATCATCTCCAGGCTGAAAACGGATCGATCTTCACGCTCTGTCGGCGCGCTGGTTACTTAAGCTGTGAGTCCCCGGCACGCGGAAAAGTTTTATAGCTTGGCCTTGGCCTTGTCGACGGCATCGTCGTCGACCTGGCGTTGTTCGCAGGTCTTGAAGCCCTTGGCGTCGACATGGCCGGTGGCGTCGAAGCGCACGTAGTAGGCCTGCTGCTTGCCGTCACGGTTGAGGATGTAGTTGTTGCAGGTACCGCCATGGGGCAGGTCGATCACCGTCGAGGGGCTGCCGCCAATGGCAATCACCCGCTGCATGGTCATGCCGTTCTCGACCTGCTTGACCAGCGGTTCCTCGTGGTAGGTGACGTAGTCCACCGGGTTCTCCGGCCGGCTGCCACAGGCGGCCAGGGTGGCGGTGGTCAGCAGAATGGCCAGGGTATGCTTGTACATGGTTGAGCTCCTTGCTGAGGGTCTATTGGCTTGGAACCCCAGCGAGCGGCGGGAGTTCGATTGCGATTGCCATCGAATTGCCTGTAGGGTTGGCCGACTGTCCACGGAACGGGGAATGCAGCCATGGCCCAAGGGCTCGCCACGCGTTATCCACTGCTGCTGGTGCCGGGCATGCTCGGGTTTGTCCGCTTGCTGCTGTATCCCTACTGGTTCGGGATCGTTTCGGCGTTGCGCCGGGGCGGTGCCCAGGTGTTTGCCGTGCAGGTTTCGCCGCTGAACTCCTGCGAAGTGCGCGGCGAGCAGTTGCTGCTGATCATCGCCGATATCCGCCAGCGTACCGGCGCCGACAAGGTCAACCTGCTCGGCCACAGCCAGGGCGCCCTGACCGCGCGTTATGCGGCGGCCAAACGGCCGGAATGGGTGGCCTCGGTCACCTCGATTGCCGGGCCCAATCACGGCTCGGAGCTGGCCGATCACCTGCATGACTATTACCCCGCCCACTCTGCCCGCGGCCGTGTGCTCAAGGCTTTGCTGCACGGGTTGGCGGTATTGATGGGTTGGCTGGAAACCGGCTGGCGCGGACCGAAACTGCCGATCGACGTGCACGCCTCGCACCAGTCGCTCACCAGTGCCGGCGTGGCGCGCTTCAACCAGGCTTATCCACAGGGTCTGCCGACGACCTGGGGCGGCGAGGGCCCGGCCCAGGTCAATGGTGTGCGTTACTACTCCTGGTCCGGCACCTTGCAGCCGGGCCTGACCGATCGCGGTCTCAACCGCCTGGATGGCAGCAACCGCTTCTGCCGCCTGTTCGCCCGCACCTTCGTACGGGAAAAGGGCCAGTGCGACGGCATGGTCGGGCGCTTCAGTTCGCACCTGGGCCAGGTGATCGGCGATGACTATCCGCTCGATCACCTGGACATCGTCAACCAGTCGCTAGGGGCGGTAGGCAAGGGCGCGGAGCCGGTGCGGCTGTTCACCGAGCATGCCGCCAGGCTCAAGGCTGCGGGGCTGTAGCGCGGCGGCGCAGGGGTGTTTTCCAGCGTTCGGCGAGGATCACCCCGACCAGGGTCATCACCCCGCCGACCAGGTGATAGAGCGCCAGTTGCTCGCCCAGCACCATGGCGGCGATCACTGCCGTGACTGCCGGTAGCAGGTTGAAGAACAGCGTCGTGCGGCTCGGGCCGAGGCGGCTGACCGCCTGCATCCAGGCCAGCGGCGCGATCATCGAGGCCAGTACGCAGGCATAGATCACCAGGCCGATATTGCCAGCGCCCAGGCCGGTCTTCGGTGAAAACACGAACAGCGGAAACAGCACGATGATCGCCACCAGCACCTGCAGGTACAGCAGTTGCAGCGGCGCGATGCGCAACTGCCACTTTTTCAGCAGGGTGCTGTACACCGCATAGGCCAGGGTGGCAATCAGCATCAGCGCATCGCCACTGTTTACGCCGTGTTGCACCAACGCCGCCAGATCACCGGCCGAGACCACCACCAGCACACCGACGAACGACACCACGGCGCCAATCAGCGCGCCGATGGTCAGCCGCTGGCCGAGGCTGATGATCGCCAGGGCCAGGGACATCAACGGCATCAGCGAGAGGATGATGCCCATGTTGGTGGCGCTGGTGATGGCGGCGGCGAAGTAGGCCAGGCTCTGGTACACCGCCATGCCGAGCACGCCGAGGATGAAGATCTTGCCCAGGTTCGGGCCGATGGCTGCCCAGTTGCGCAACACCGGGCGCAGCAGGAAGGGGGTGAACAGCAGGCCGGCCAGCAGCCAGCGATAGAAACCGATCTCGGCCGGGAAGATCGCCCCGGCGGACATCTTGGTGACCACGGTATTGCCGGCCCAGATGAAGATTGCCAGCAACGGAAACGCATAATTCATGAAACGGGAACTCTTGAGGATACAGGCGGCAATTATCCACTTGTCTGTCCCGTTGCTTATACTTGTATCCAGACAACCTGCGCATAGATCCAGACAGCATGCCGATAAAGTACCTGAACATCCCGCAATTCGAGACCTTGCCGGCCCCGGTGTACTTTCGCTATGACGAATTCGGCGCCGACACCCACAGCGTCGCCCACCGGCACGCCTGGGGCCAGCTCAACTATGCGGCCCACGGCATCATGCACCTGGAGATCGCCGGCCAGCGCTTCATCTCGCCGCCGCACTATGCGGTGTGGGTGCCGCCCGATACCGAGCACAGCTGCTACAACCCCCAGGCCATTGTCTATCGCTCGGTGTACCTGGGTCGCGAGGTGTGCAAAGGGCTGCCAGGCGAGCCTTGCACCTTGGTGATCAGCGACATACTCAAAGCCATACTCGGCGATTTTGCCGCCCGTGACGTCAAGGTGCCTGAAGATGAAGCCGACCGGCGCCTGGCCCAGGTGCTGGTTGACCAACTGCGCCGCGCCCCGGCCCAGACCTGTTACCTGCCCTACGCCCGCAGCGCCGGTTTGGCTGAAGTATTGCAGGCGCTGCACGCCGAGCCTGGCGACAATCGCCCGCTCGGCCATTGGGCGGCCAGCGTGCATGTCAGTGAACGCACCCTGGCCCGGCAGTTCATTCGCGAGCTGGGCATGAGCTTTGGCGAATGGCGCCTGCGCCTGCGCTTTTTGCGTGCCATCGAGGCCCTGGAGCAGAACCTGCCGACCCAGCAGATTGCTTTCGACCTGGGCTACAGCAGCGCCTCGGCATTTATCGCCATGTTCCAGCGCCAGGCCCATTGCACCCCGGAGCAGTACCGGCGGCAGGCTCGCGCTGGAGGTTTGTAAGAATATTTGTCTACACTTCGGCCAAGGCTGCGCGTGGTGCGCAGCGACCAGGAGAAAACGCCATGAAGATGGTGCGTGTGCCGTTGCTGTTGCTCGGTTTGCTGATGTGTTCCCAAGGATTTGCCGCCACGGCGCAACAGGAGAAAATGAAAACCTGTAACGCCGATGCCACCACCAAGGCGCTCAAGGGCGACGAGCGCAAGGCGTTCATGAGCACCTGCCTGAAAGCCAAGCCTGCGACCCAGCAGGACAAAATGAAAACCTGCAACGCCGACGCCACCACCAAAGCGCTCAAGGGTGATGAGCGCAAGGCGTACATGAGCGACTGCCTGAAGAAAAAGTAACCTGCGTCAGTTGGCGTAAGTCACCGACTCCAGCCGGTCCAGGCCCTGGCCGATAAACAGCGAGAACGGCCGGCCGGCGTGGTCGGCCAGCTCCCGGCAGTCACTCTGGAGCATGCTGATGCGCTGGTCGGTGCCTGAGTAGAGGTTAACGCTCTGCTTGCCCAGCGAGCCGATTTCGAAGGCCATCTCGAACGGGCCGTACGGATTGCGCTGCAGCGTCCGTTCGGCTTGCCAGGCCTTGATCTGCCCGTTGCGGATTCGTTCCTTCAGGACCGGGTCCTTGAAGTCGAACTGTGCAGGCACCGTGGCATAACGCATCTGACCGTACTCGATGACCACCTGCGCACGTTCCGACGGACCTTCCTCGAGCTGCACGATCGACCTGAGCTTGAATGGCCCGCGCGAGACTTCGGCCAGCACGTGGCAGGTGATGATGCTCGACACTTCGCTTTTTTTCTCGGCGGCCTGGATGCTGTCCATGAGGGTGGCGGTGGAAAGCGCTTCGATACGGCTGCCAAGCTTGATCTCGAGGGTGACCGGGCCCTTGATCTTTTCCAGCGCCTCGCGCCAGACCTGGTACTGGGGCTCCAGTGACTGCGGTTCAAGGGTGACGTCGACTTCCCAGGACGTGGCCGCTCGGGCCCGGGGGATTTCGTCGAACAACTCGCGCAGGGCCTGACGCTTACCGTCATCGAGCGAGCGCGAGACGCTGATGAGCAAGTCCTGGCGGTGGTCATTGTCGAGTTCGACCTCGATGTCCTTCGGGTCGATACCCAGTTTCAGGATGGCCTGGTACAGGTCATCGCCGTACTGCTGTTTGAGGTCGCCATAGTAGGCGCTTACCGGCTGGGCGAAATGCAGGGTGGCGAAATCTTCCGAACAGCCGCCAAGCAGCAACAGGGGAAGCAGGACAAGCAGTTTGCGCATGGTTTTGAACTCTGTGCCTTGAAGGTGGGAAGGCACAGAGGGATTCCTGTTTCGCCTGCCTGCGAATGCGCCAGCGCGGCGCCGCCATTCCATTGGGGGCGGCAATCATAGAAACATCAGGGCGGCATTACCAGCCGCAACGCCGCTGCGTGCCACTATGCCTGCCGGGCGAAGGCTGGCAGACTGCCGGTTTTCCATGCCGTCGCCTTTCGAGGTTGTATGACCTTTACTCAGCGCCAGATCACCCTGGCCAGTTGGATCATCGTCTTCACCGGCCTGTTGCTGGTGTTGCCGCTCAAGTTGCTGCCAAGCCTGTTGGCCGGGCTGCTGGTGTTCGAACTGGTCAACATGCTCACACCCAAGCTGCAGCACCTGATTGCCGGGCAACGGGCGCGCTGGCTGGCGGTCGCGCTGCTCGGCACTCTGGTGGTCAGCACCCTGACCTTGCTGTTTGCCGGCGCCATCAGTTTTTTGCTGCACGAGGCTGAAAACCCCGGGGCATCGCTGGACAAGTTCATGCTCCTGGTCGACCAGGCGCGCGGGCAACTGCCGCCGTTCATCGACGCCTACCTGCCGGCCAGTGCCTCGGAGTTCAAGGTGGCCATCGGCGAATGGCTCAAGACCCACCTGGGCGAGCTGCAACTGGTGGGCAAGGGCGCGGCGCACATGTTCGTCACCTTGCTGATCGGCATGATCCTCGGCGCCATCGTCGCCTTGCAGCGCATTCCCGACATCTCCAAGCGCAAGCCCCTGGCGGCGGCGCTGTTCAACCGCCTGGCGCTTTTGGTGCAGGCGTTTCGCAACATCGTCTTTGCGCAGATCAAGATTTCCCTGCTCAACACCTTCTTCACCGGCATCTTCCTCGCCGTGGTGCTGCCGCTGTTCGGTGTGCACCTGCCGCTGACCAAGACCCTGATCGTGCTGACCTTCCTGCTCGGCCTGCTGCCGGTGATCGGCAACCTGATGTCCAACACCCTGATCACCATCGTCGGCCTGTCGTTGTCGATCTGGGTGGCGATGGCGGCGCTGGGTTATCTGATCGTTATCCACAAGGTCGAGTACTTCCTCAATGCGCGGATCGTTGGCGGGCAGATCAGTGCCAAGTCGTGGGAGTTGCTGCTGGCGATGCTGGTGTGTGAGGCGGCGTTCGGGCTGCCGGGGGTGGTGGCCGGGCCGATTTACTACGCCTACCTGAAGAGTGAGTTGCGCCAGCAAGAGCTGGTGTGAAGCCTGATCGCGGGGCAAGTCGAGGCGTCGCACCGCCCCGCGATAGTTTTTCAGCCGTACCGCTTGCGCGCCTCGATTGCCAAGCCGCTGCCAATGCTGCCAAAGATGTTGCCTTCGACATGCCGGGCATTGGGCAGCATCGCCGCCACGCTCTGGCGCAGCGCCGGAATGCCGCTGGAGCCGCCGGTGAAGAACACCGTATCGACCTGCGCCACACCCACGCTGGCCTTGGCCAGCAGCTCGCTGACACTGCCGCGCACGCGCTCGAGCAGATTGTCGATCGACTCTTCGAACAGCGCCCGGGTCAGATCGACGCTGAGCCCCGGCTGCACCCGCTTGAGGTCGACCAGGCGGCGGTCGTTGTGGGTCAGTTCGATCTTGGTCTCTTCCACTTCCATCGCCAGCCAGTGCCCGGCGCGCTGTTCGATCAGCTTGAACAGGCGGTCGATGCCGTCGGTGTCTTCGATGTCGTAGCGCATGCTGCCCAAGGCCAGCTGGGATTTTTGCGAGTACACCGAGTTGATGGTGTGCCAGGTGGCCAGGTTCATGTGGTGGCTGGTGGGCATGAAGGCGCCGCTTTTCATCCGGCTGCCGTAGCCGAACAGCGGCATCACGCCCTGCAGGCTCAGCTGCTTGTCGAAGTCGGTACCGCCGATGTGCACGCCGCCGGTGGCGAGGATGTCCTGCTGGCGGTCGTCGAGCATGTGCCGCTCCGGGGCCAGGCGTACCAGGGAGAAGTCCGAGGTACCACCGCCGATGTCGACGATCAGCACCAGCTCTTCGCCCTGGATGCTCGACTCGTAGTCGAATGCGGCGGCAATCGGTTCGTACTGGAACGAGACGTCCTTGAAGCCGATTTTCTTCGCCACTTCTGCCAGGGTGTCCTCGGCTTCCTGGTCGGCGGCCTGGTCGTCATCGACGAAATGCACCGGGCGGCCCAGCACTACCTCGTCGAAGGCGCGGCCGGCATTGGCCTCGGCGCGCTTTTTCAGCTCGCCGATGAACATGCCCAGCAGGTCCTTGAACGGCAGCGCGGTGCCCAGCACGCTGGTGTCGTGCTTGATCAGCTTGGAGCCCAGCAGGCTCTTGAGCGAGCGCATCAGGCGGCCTTCATAGCCTTCGAGGTATTCGTGCAGGGCCAGGCGGCCGTACACCGGGCGGCGCTCCTCGATGTTGAAGAACACCACCGACGGCAGGGTGATCTTGCCGTCTTCCAGGGCGATCAACGACTCCACGCCCGGGCGGTGCCAGCCGACGGTGGAGTTGGAGGTGCCGAAGTCGATGCCGCAGGCACGGGCCGGGGATGCTTGACTCATGGATTGTACTTCCGGGGAAAAACGGCCGCGCAGTTTATGCCAGCTGGCAGCAGAATCAAGACCGATTATCTGCTTTGCGGCAAACCCATGGGCACCTTGAAAGGCTATGCTTGACCCCAATCTACACAAGCATTCGATTAACCCATGGTGATTCCTTAGATGGACTTCAAAGACTATTACAAGATTCTTGGCGTTGAGCCCACTGCGGATGACAAGGCGATCAAGACCGCCTACCGCAAGCTTGCGCGCAAGTATCACCCCGACGTCAGCAAAGAGCGTGACGCCGAGGAGAAATTCAAGGAGGCCAACGAGGCCTATGAAGCCCTGAGCAGCCCGGAAAAACGCGCCGAGTACGACGAGCTGCGCAAGTACGGCCAGCATGGCCGGCCGTTCCAGGGCCCGCCGGGCTGGCAAAGCCGTGGTTCGGCAGGTGCCGAGGGCTTCGGCGACGGTGGCGATTTTTCCGATTTCTTCAGCTCGATCTTCGGTTCGCGCGGTGGCAACGGCAATCCTTTTGGCCGCGGCCAGCAACGCAGTGCCGGACGGCGGGGGCAGGACGTGGAAATGGAACTGGCGATTTTCCTTGAGGAAACCCTGTCCAGCGAATCCAAGCAGATCAGCTTCCAGGTGCCGCAGCACAACGCCAGCGGCCAGCGCACCGGCTTCACCACCAAGACCTTGAACGTGAAGATCCCGGCCGGCGTCAGCGACGGCGAGAAGATCCGCCTCAAGGGCCAGGGTGCCCCGGGCGTTGGTGGCGGCGCCAATGGCGACCTGTTCCTGACCATTCGCATGGCACCGCACCCGCTGTTCGATGTCGAAGGTCATGACCTGATCATCACCGTGCCGCTGGCACCGTGGGAAGCCGCATTGGGCACCAAGGTCGAGATGCCGACCCTGACCGGCAAGGTCAACCTGACCATCCGTCCGGACAGCCAGAACGGCCAGCGCCTGCGGATCAAGGGCATGGGCCTGAGCAACAAGCAGGGCCAGCGTGGCGACCTGTATGCGCAATTGAAGGTGGTGATGCCGAGCCAGTCCGATGCCGCTGCCCGTGAGCTGTGGAGCAAGTTGTCGGAAAAGGCTGCGTTCAACCCGAGGACACAATGGAGTAGCTGATCATGAGCAGTACCCTGATCGTTCAACTGGACATGCAGACCCTCTGTCAGGAAGCCGATCTGCCGGCGGCCTACGTGATCGAAATCGTCGAACACGGCATTGTCGAGCCTTCCGGGCGAACGCCGGAAGACTGGCTGTTTGACGATCAGGCGCCGGTGCTGGCCAAGCGCGCGGCCAAACTGCATCACGATTTGCAACTGGAGTGGGAAGGGGTGGCGCTGGCGCTGGAGCTGCTGGAGGAAGTGCAGCAGCTGCGCAGCGAGAACAGCATGCTCAGGCAGCGCCTGGGGCGGTTTGTGCAGGGCTGATCGCGGGGCGCTTCTACAGGATCACACAATCTCTGTGGGAGCGGGCTTGCCCCGCGATGAGTCCCTAAAGCAATTTGTAGTACAACGCCGTCGCCCGATAAACCCCATCCGGCCCACAGGCGTAGTCGGGAAGCTCGCCGGCCTTGCTGTACCCCAGCGAGCGGTAAAAGTCCTCGGCCCCGGAGCCGGCCTCGGTATCCAGGTAAAGCATGCCGCGCTGCTTTTGCCGCGCCGTCAGTTCCAGCGCCTGGATCAGTTGCTGGCCGAGGCCGCGACGCCGCGCGGCACTGTGCACCAGCAGCTTTTGCACTTCGGCGCGGTTCAAGCCGTTGGGTTTCAGACATAACCCGAGCTGCACACTGCCGAGCACTTCCTTGTCCTTGCCCACCACCCACAGCAACAGCTCGCCGCTGACCAGGCGCTGGCGCACCTCTTCGAAGTAGTGCTCGGCCTGCTGCGCATCGATATCCGCCAGAAACCCCACCGAAGCCCCGTGTTGCACGGCATCGAGCAGCAACGCCACCAGGCCGTCGCGGTAATAGACAAGGCTTTCATGGGTTACACGGTTGAGCTGCGCAGCATTCACAGGCGTCACTCCATTGTCGGCGGCGGGGCATCGGGGTTGAGGATCAACTGCATGAAGGTCAGGTCCAGCCAGCGGCCAAACTTCACCCCGACCTGGGGCATCTGCCCGTTGAGGGTGAAGCCCAGGCGCTGGTGCAGGCGAATCGAGGCGCTGTTGCCGCTTTCGATGGCGGCGACCATCACGTGCTTGTTGCAGGCGCGGGCCCGTTCGATCAGCGCTTGCATCAGCCTGGGGCCCAGGCCGTTGCCGCGCTGGTCGCTGCGGATGTACACCGAGTGCTCGACGGTATGGCGAAAGCCTTCGAACGGCCGCCAGTCGCCAAACGAAGCATAGCCCAGTACCTGCCCGCCAGCGTCGACCGCCACCAGGATCGGGTAGCCCTGGGCCTGGCGGGCGTCGAACCAGGCCTGGCGGTTGGCGAGGTCGACCGCTTGCTCGTTCCAGATCGCCGTGGTGTTGAGCACGGCATCATTGTAGATCTCGCGAATGCCCGGCAGGTCGGCAGGCACAGCATCGCGCAGCAGGTAGGTCATGGCAGGGTCTCGAACAGGGGCACAGTGATCGGCTCAGGTTAAATGGTTACCAGGCCGCGCACACCCTCGGCTTGCATATTTTCGCCACGCCCGGCCTGGATGATTTCGCCGCGTGACATCACCAGATACTGGTCGGCAAGCTCGGCGGCAAAGTCGTAGAACTGCTCGACCAGCAGGATCGCCATGTCGCCACGGGCAGCCAGCTTGGCGATCACCGCGCCGATCTCCTTGATCACTGAAGGCTGGATGCCCTCGGTGGGTTCGTCGAGGATCAGCAGCCGCGGCTGGCTGGCCAGGGCACGGCCGATGGCCAGTTGTTGTTGCTGGCCGCCGGAGAGGTCGCCGCCACGGCGCTGCTTCATCTGCTCCAGTACCGGGAACAGCTCGTAGATGAACGCCGGCACGCTCTTGGCCTGGCCGGCGCCGAAGCGCGACAGGCCCATCAGCAGGTTCTCCTCGACCGTCAGACGCGGGAAGATCTCCCGGCCCTGGGGCACGTAGGCGATCCCGGCGTGCACCCGCTGGTGCGGCTTGAGCGTGGTGATCGCCTGGCCTTCCCAGTGCACGCTGCCTTCGCGGATGGGCAGCAGGCCCATCAGGCAGCGCAGCAGGGTGGTCTTGCCGACGCCGTTGCGCCCGAGCAGGCAGGTGACCTCGCCAACTTTGGCCTCGAACGACAAGCCACGCAGGATGTGGCTGCCGCCGTAGTATTGGTGCAGGGAATCGATTTTCAGCATGTTGTCGTCCTGTGTTGGCCTCATCGCCCCAGATAAACCTCGATTACCCGGTCATCCGCCTGTACCTGCTCCAGCGAGCCTTCGGCCAGCACACTGCCCTGGTGCAGCACGGTGACGTGGTCGGCGATGCTGCCGACAAAGCCCATGTCGTGCTCGACCACCATCAGCGAATGCTTGCCGGCCAGGCGCTTGAACAGTTCGGCGGTGAACTCGGTTTCAGCATCGGTCATGCCCGCCACCGGCTCATCGAGCAGCAGCAATTGCGGGTCTTGCATGAGCAGCATGCCGATCTCGAGGAACTGCTTCTGGCCATGGGAGAGCAACCCGGCCTGGCGCTGGGCCGAGCCGCTCAGGCGAATGGTCTGCAGGATCTCGTCGATACGGTCGCGCTGCTCGCCGCTCAAGCGCGCAACCAGGCTGGCCAGCACCGACTTGTCGGCCTTCTGCGCCAGCTCCAGGTTCTCGAACACGCTCAGCGCCTCGAACACTGTCGGCTTCTGGAACTTGCGGCCGATCCCGGCCTGGGCGATCTGCACTTCGCTCATGCGCGTCAGGTCCAGGGTGTCGCCGAACCAGGCCTTGCCGCTGGTGGGGCGGGTCTTGCCGGTGATCACGTCCATCAGCGTGGTCTTGCCAGCGCCGTTGGGGCCGATGATGCAGCGCAGTTCACCGACGCCGATGTACAGGTTGAGGCTGTTGAGCGCCTTGAAGCCGTCGAAGCTGACGTTGATGTCTTCCAGGGTCAGCACCGTGCCGTGACGCACGTCCAGGCCTTCGCCGCGGCGCTGGCCAAGGCCGATGGCATCGCGGCCGCTGCCGGCGTCGAGGATCGGTTCAAGCATGAATTCCGGGTGCACCGGCGCTAGCGGGATGGCTCTCATTGTTCGCCCCTTTTCTTCAGCAGACCGACCACGCCCCGTGGCAGGTACAGGGTCACCAGGATGAACAGCGCACCCAGGCAGAACAGCCAGTACTCGGGAAAGGCCACGGTGAACCAGCTTTTCATGCCGTTGACCAGCCCGGCGCCCAGCAGCGGCCCGATCAGCGTGCCGCGCCCGCCGAGGGCCACCCACACCGCAGCTTCGATGGAGTTGGTCGGCGACATTTCGCTGGGGTTGATGATGCCTACTTGCGGCACGTACAGGGCCCCGGCCAGGCCGCACAGCACCGCACTCAAGACCCAGACGAACAGCTTGAAACCACGCGGGTCGTAGCCGCAGAACATCAGCCGGTTCTCGGCATCGCGCAGCGCGGTCAATACCCGGCCGAACTTGCTCCGGGCCAGGCGCCAGCCCAGGTACAGGCTGGCCACCAGCAAGGCGACGGTAAGCAGGAACAATACTGCGCGGGTGCTTTGCGCAGTGATTTCAAAGCCGAGGATGCTGCGAAAGTTGGTGAAGCCGTTGTTGCCGCCAAAGCCGGTTTCGTTGCGAAAGAACAGCAGCATGCCGGCGAAGGTCAGGGCCTGGGTCATGATCGAGAAGTACACGCCCTTGATCCGCGAGCGGAAGGCGAAAAAGCCGAACACCAGCGCCAGCAAGCCGGGCGCCAGCACCACCAGGCACAGGGCCCAGGCAAAGTGCTGGGTGCCGGCCCAGTACCAGGGCAGCTCGCTCCACGACAGGAAGGTCATGAACGCCGGCAAGCCATCAGCGGCCGCTTCGCGCATCAGGTACATGCCCATGGCATAGCCGCCGAGGGCGAAGAACAGGCCATGGCCCAGCGACAGCAGCCCGGCGTAGCCCCAGACCAGGTCCAGGGCCAGGGCGACGATGGCGTAGCAGAGGATCTTGCCGACCAGGGTCAGTGTGTAGGCCGAGACCTGCAGGCTGTGCCCGGCGGGCAGCAGCGACAACACGGGCAGGGCCAGCAGCACCAGCAGCACAGCGGCGCCGATGGCCAGGGTCCAGCGCGGGCCGGCCTTCTGGCTGGCGGATACAAGCAGAGGCTGGTTCATCAGTCGATTACCCGTCCCTTGAGCGCGAAGAGGCCTTGCGGGCGTTTCTGGATGAACAGAATGATCAGCGCAAGGATGAGGATCTTGCCGAGCACCGCACCAATCTGCGGCTCCAGCAGCTTGTTGGCGATGCCCAGGCCGAAGGCCGCCCAGAGGCTGCCGGCCAACTGGCCGACGCCGCCGAGCACCACCACCAGGAACGAGTCGATGATGTAGCTCTGGCCCAGGTCCGGACCGACGTTGCCGATCTGGCTCAGGGCCACGCCGCCGAGCCCGGCGATCCCCGAGCCGAGACCAAAGGCGAGCATGTCCACCCGCCCGGTGGGCACCCCGCAGCAGGCGGCCATGTTGCGGTTCTGGGTGACCGCGCGCACGTTCAGGCCCAGGCGCGTGCGGTTGAGCAGCAACCAGGTCAGCAGCACCACGAACAGGGCGAAGGCGATGATCACCAGGCGGCTGTAGGGCAGCACCAGGTTAGGCAGCACCTGAAGGCCACCGGAAAGCCAGGCCGGGTTGGCCACTTCGACGTTCTGCGCGCCGAACAGCAGGCGGATGGCCTGGATCAGGATCAGGCTGATGCCCCAGGTCGCCAGCAGGGTTTCCAGCGGCCGCCCGTACAGGTGGCGGATCACCGTGCGCTCCAGCAGCATGCCGACCCCGGCGCTGACAGCGAAGGCCACCGGCAGGGCGATCAGCGGGTAGAACTCGATGGCCCCGGGGGCGTAGCGCTGCACCAGTATCTGCACCACGTAAGTGGCGTAGGCGCCGAGCATGAGCATCTCGCCGTGGGCCATGTTGATCACCCCGAGCAGGCCGAAGGTGATCGCCAGGCCCAAGGCCGCGAGCAGCAGAATCGAGCCTAGCGACAGGCCGCTGAAGGCCTGGCCGAGCAACTCGCCGAACAACAGCTTGCGCTTGACCTGGGCCAGGCTGGTTTCGGCGGCGGTGCGCACCCCGGCGTTGTTTTCGACACCGGGTGTGAGCAAGGCCTCCAGGCGCGTGCGGGCCATGGGATCGCCGGTTTCGCCGAGCAGGCGCACCGCGGCCAGGCGTACCGCCGGGTCGCTGTCGACCAGTTGCAGGTTGGCCAGGGCCAGGCCGAGGGCGGCATGCACGGCGGCGTCTGCTTCGCTGGCGAAGCGCCGGTCGAGGAAGGCGACCTGGGCCGGCTGCGCACTTTTTTGCAGTTGCTGGGCAGCCGCCAGGCGCACTGTGCTATCTGCGCTGAGCAACTGATGGCTGGCCAGGGCGTTATCCACAAGCCCGCGCAGGCGGTTGTTCAGGCGCAGCTTGCGGGTGTCGCCGGCGGCGATGCGGCCTTGTTGCAGGGCGCTTAGCAGCTCAAGACGGGCCGGGTCCGGTTGCGCCGCCCAGTCCTGGAGCAGGCGCGCCTGCTCATTGGCCTTGGCGGCGATGAAGTAGTTTGCGTCGCTGGCCTGGGCAGTCAGGGGCAACAGCAGGAGGCTGAGGAAAAGGCACAGGAGGGCCTTGGACATGACGGTTTCCTTGTGGTGTGCTGTACGGCCGCATCGCGGGTCAAGTCGGGGCGTCGCACCGCCGCTCCTACAGTGGGAGCGGCGGTGCGACGCCCCGACTTGACCCGCGATGAGCTCAGTTGCCCTTCACCGCATAATCCGGCCGCTTGTCGTTACCTGGAATGAACGGGCTCCACGGCTGCGCTCGCAGCGGTTGCTCGGTTTCCCAGACCACACTGAACTGGCCGTCATCCTGGATCTCGCCGATCATTACCGGCTTGTGCAGGTGGTGGTTGCTCTTGTCCATGGTCAGGGTGTAGCCCGATGGCGCCTTGAAGGTCTGCCCGGCCAGGGCTTCGCGGACTTTGTCGACATCGGTGGACTTGGCTTTCTCGACCGCCTGGGCCCACATGTGGATGCCGACGTAGGTGGCCTCCATCGGGTCGTTGGTCACCGCCTTGTCGGCGCCCGGCAGGTTTTTGGCCTTGGCGTAGGCTTTCCAGTCGGCGACGAACTGGCTGTTGACCGGGTTATCCACCGATTCGAAGTAGTTCCACGCCGCCAGGTGTCCCACCAGCGGCTTGGTGTCGATGCCACGCAGTTCTTCCTCGCCTACCGAGAAGGCCACCACCGGCACGTCGGTGGCTTTGAGGCCCTGGTTGGCCAGCTCCTTGTAGAACGGCACGTTGGAGTCGCCGTTGACCGTGGAGATCACTGCGGTCTTGCCGCCAGCAGAGAACTTCTTGATGTTGGCGACGATGGTCTGGTAGTCGCTGTGGCCGAACGGCGTGTACAGCTCTTCGATGTCCTTGTCGGCCACGCCCTTGCTGTGCAGGAAGGCGCGCAAAATCTTGTTGGTGGTGCGCGGGTAGACGTAGTCGGTACCGAGCAGGAAGTAGCGCTTGGCGGCGCCGCCGTCTTCGCTCATCAGGTACTCCACTGCCGGGATCGCCTGCTGGTTGGGCGCGGCACCGGTGTAGAAGACGTTCGGCGACATCTCTTCGCCTTCGTACTGCACCGGGTAGAACAGCAGACCGTTGAGCTCTTCGAACACCGGCAGCACCGACTTGCGCGACACCGAGGTCCAGCAGCCGAACACCACCGCGACCTTGTCCTGGGTCAGCAACTGGCGGCCCTTTTCGGCGAACAGCGGCCAGTTCGACGCCGGGTCGACCACCACCGGTTCCAGCAGCTTGCCGTTGACCCCGCCCTTGGCGTTGATCTGCTCGATGGTCATCAGGGCCATGTCCTTGAGCGAAGTCTCGGAAATCGCCATGGTCCCCGACAGCGAATGCAGGATGCCGACCTTGATGGTCTCGGCGGCCTGGATGCTCCAGCTCAGGCCCATCGCCGCGATGGACGCGCTGAGGGTAAAGGCCTTGATCAGACTGCGACGCTTCATAGTGCTCTCTCCATGGAATCGGATGTTCTGTTGGGCAGATGGCGACTTCGCCCAAGAGCGTTAGCAAGGGTTGTGCCGAGTGGCGCGCAGCTGTCTGGGGCGGGGTTTGCACGGCGATTGGCGATGGCGGGCGAGCATGCTTGCACCGTGATGGCGCTGTGCCCGGTGCGCGGCAAACAAGTCTGCACAGCTTTGGTTCGCGCAGGTATCATCGCCGCCTTTGAACGCAGTTCAGGGATGACGACAGTGAACAGATTCGCCCGTGCAGGGATGGTGATGGCCGGCGTGTGGGCCGCGATGGGGCAGGTACAGGCCAGTGAGCCGTCCTCGCTGTATTTTCGCTGCAGCATGACCAAGGCGCAGTACGCCACGGTCATGGCCGCCCGGCCGGGCGAGGCCGCGGCATTCACTGACTGGCAGCAATGGTTCGATAGCAAGGAAATGTACGGTGGCGGCAAGGTCGATACAGACGACCTGCGGCCGATGCCGGCCGAGACCCTTAGCCAGATCGCCGGCGGCAGCCGTTACGGCTCGCTATCGGAGTACGACGAAAAAACCGGCGTGTGGCGCTTCGCCCTGCTGCAGTTCAGCGAAAACTACGGGGCGATGATCTCCATGCTGGCGCCACTGCGCAGTGTCGCGCCGTACTGCGCCGCCGACTCCGACAGCTTCATGCTGGTCTATTCGTACATCTGGGGTGACGGCGACAATGCCTACCTGACCCTCAACGGCCGCAGCCAGTTTGCCCAGGCACCGACGCCGGCCCAACGCAAGGAGGCCGACGCGGTACTGGCCAAGTTACTTGAGGCCAGCGAGGGCTGATCAGCCCTGGCGCGAGCCGAGGCCTTCGGGCTGGGCCTGACGATTGCGCCGCACAAACTGGTAAGTGACGGTCAGCAGCACGAACCACAACGGCGTGACGATCAGCGCCTGGCGGGTGTCGTGCTCGAGGCTCAGCAGCACCAGGATGAAGGCGAAGAACGCCAGGCACACCCAGCACATCAGGCGCCCGCCAGGCATCTTGTACTTCGAGGCTTGGTGCAGCGCGGCGCGCTGTTTGCGGTAGTTCAGGTACGACAGCAGGATCAGCGACCAGACGAACATGAACAGGATCGCCGACACCGTGGTCACCAGGGTGAAGGCTTCGACCAGGTCCGGAATCACGTACATCAGCAGCGCCCCGGCCAACAGGCAGGTGCACGAGAACAGCAGGCCGCTGGCCGGCACGCTGCGCTTGGACAACTGCTCGAAACGCTTGGGTGCATCCCCCTGCTGGGCCAGGCCGAAGAGCATGCGGCTGGTGGAGAATACGCCGCTGTTGGCCGACGAGGCCGCCGAGGTCAGCACCACGAAGTTGATGATGCTGGCCGCCGCCGGCAGGCCGGCGAGCACGAACAGCTCCACGAACGGGCTCTTGCCCGGCACCACGTCACGCCACGGCGTCACCGCCATGATGGTGATCAGCGCCAGCACGTAGAAGACGATGATGCGGATCGGGATCGAGTTGATTGCCCGTGGCAGGTTGCGCTCCGGGTTCTTCGCTTCGGCGGCGGTGGTGCCCACCAGTTCGATGCCGACAAAGGCGAACACGGCAATCTGGAAACCGGCAAAGAAGCCCATCAGGCCATGGGGGAACATGCCCTGGTCGTTCCACAGGTTGGCAAGGTCCGCGGTGCGTCCGGCCGGCGACTGGAAGCCGGCCATGACCATGTACAGGCCGGTGCCGACCAGGGCGACGATGGCGATGATCTTGATCATGGCGAACCAGAATTCGATCTCGCCGAACATCTTCACCGTGATCAGGTTCAGCGACAGCAGCAGGCCGACACAGGCAATCGCCGGCGCCCACTGCGGCAGGTCGGGGAACCAGAACTGCGAATAGGCCGATATCGCGATGACGTCGGCGATGCCGGTGATGATCCAGCAGAACCAGTAGGTCCAGCCGGTGAAGTAGCCGGCCCAGGGCCCGAGCAGGTCGGCCGAAAAATCGATGAACGACTTGTAGTTGAGGTTCGATAGCAGCAACTCGCCCATGGCGCGCATGACGAAGAACAGCATGAAGCCGATGATCATGTAGACGAAGATGATCGACGGGCCGGCAAGGCTGATGGTCTTGCCCGAGCCCATGAACAGCCCGGTACCGATGGCGCCACCGATGGCGATCAGCTGGATATGGCGGTTGGACAGGCTGCGTTGCAGGTGGTCATGGTTTTCCGGCGTGGGTTGTTGCGGGGGCAGGTTCGCGGTCATAGGCAGGCATTCCGTTGAGTTCAGTCTTGTTGTGCGCCGCTAGGCTAACACGCGCCTTCCTGGCGCTAGCGCGACAATACGTCTCAACGCGGGGGCGGTGTTGACCGTGGTCAACGTCGGCGCATCAGGCCGATAAAGAACAGACCGCCAATGGCGGCAGTGGCGATGCCGATCGGCAGGTCCTCGGGCGAAATCAGCGTACGTGCGGCGACGTCGACCCAGATCAGGAACAGGCTGCCCAGCAGCAGGCACACCGGCAGCAGGCGGCTATGCTCGGCGCCGACCAGGCGCCGGGCGATGTGCGGCACCATCAGGCCGACAAAGCCGATCGAGCCGCTGATCGCCACCAGCACGCCGGTCAGCAGCGAGCAGATCAGAAACGCCAGCAGGCGCACCTTGCGCGCGTTCAGGCCGAGGGTCACGGCGGTCTGCTCGCCGGCCATCAACGCATTCAGCGAGCGGGCCATGCCCAGCAACAAGGCCAGGCCGAGCAATACGCTGATCGCCGGAATCGGCAGCAGCTCCCAGCGCGCCAGGCCCAGGCCGCCGAGCATCCAGAACATCACCGCCGAGCTTGCCCGGTGGTCACCGAGAAACAGCAGCAGGTTGGCCGCCGCCATCATCACAAAGGCCACGGCCACGCCGCACAGCAGCAGGCGGTCGCTGTCCAGGCGGCCGTGGCGGCTGGCAATGGCCAGCACCAGCAGCATGCTGCACAGCGCGCCGATAAAGGCGGCCAGGGGCAAGGTCAGCACGCCGAGCAGCTCGCCGATATGCAGCACCACCAGTACCGCACCCAGGGTTGCCCCGGAAGTGACGCCGAGCAAGTGCGGGTCGGCCAGCGGGTTGCGCGTCACCGCCTGCAGCACCGCGCCGATCATCGCCAGCCCTCCGCCCACCAGCGCCGCCAGAAGCATGCGCGGCACGCGGATCAGCCAGACGATATGTTCCTGGCCCGTGGTCCACGCCGGTGTCTCGGGGGTAACGCCGAACAGCTTGAACAGCAGCACGCGCCACACCACCTCGACCGGCACCGGTGCCGAGCCGAAGCCCAGGGACACCACGCAGGACACCAGCAGCAGGGCCAACAGCGCGAGCAGCAACAACCGCTGCCGGGAGTTTGCCGACCTCATGCGCCGTGCAGGCTCTTGGCGATGGTCTCGATGGCTTCGACGTTCTCAAGGCTCGGCGTGGCCGCCACGTAGGGAATGACCACGAAGCGCTTGTTGCGGATCGCCTCCACCGATTGCAGGGCCGGATGCTGTTCGAGGAATGCCTGTTTCTGCGCGGCGCTGACTTCGCCGTAGTCGACGATGACGATGACCTCGGGGTTGCGCTCGACCACGCTCTCCCAGTTGACCCGGGTCCAGCTGGCTTCGATGTCATTGAGCACATTGCGCCCGCCGGCGGCGGTGATCAGCGCCTCGGGCATGCCCAGGCGCCCGGAGGTCATGGCCCGGTCTTCACCGCTGTCGTAGAGGAACACCCGTGGACGCTCGGCCGGCAACTGCTGCTGGACCACGGCAACGCGCGCTTGCATGTCGCCGATCAACTGCTCGGCACGCGCCTGCACGTCGAAGATCCTGCCCAGGTTGCGCAGGTCGGTGTAGGTGTCGTCGAGGCTGGCTGCCGGGCGCTTCATGACAAAGGCGCAGGATTCAGTCAGCTCGTACACCGGGATGCCCAGCGGCGCCAGGCTTTGCGGGGTGAGGTCGCCGCCGACGCGCATGCCGTAGTCCCAGCCGGCGAACAGGAAGTCGACATTGGCGTTGAGCAGGGTTTCCACCGACGGGTACTTGGCCGCCAGTTCCGGTAGGCCGTCGAGTTGCTTGCGCAGCTGCGGGGTGACCGCCTTCCAGCCGCTGACACCGCTATAGCCGACCATGCGCGAACGCAGGCCGAGGGCGAGCATCATCTGGGTCATGTTGATGTCGTGGCTCAGGGCATGCTCCGGGGCCTTGGTGAAAGTCACCTGGCGGTTGCAGCTTTGCACCGTCAACGGGTATTGGGTGGCCTCGGCGAAAGCGCCGGGGCTGGCCAGCAGCAAGGCCAGGCCGAGCAACAGGATGGATCGAATCATCGCTGGGTTATCCAGGTAAGGCGAGGGTGGTCAGCCAGAGGGTGGCGGTCGATCAGCGCTTGTACGCCGAACACCGCCTGCAGCAATTCGGCGGTCAGCACCTGGTCTGGCGTGCCGCTGGCGACGATGCGGCCGTGGTCGAGCACGTACAGGCGATCGCAAAAGGCCGCCGCCAGGTTCAGGTCATGGATGCTCGCCAGGGTGCCGATGCCCAGGCGCCGCACCTGCTGCAGCAGCTCCAGCTGGTAACGCGGGTCAAGGTGATTGGTCGGCTCGTCGAGGATCAGCACCTGCGGTTGCTGGACCAGAGCCCGGGCGAGGATCACCCGCTGTTTCTCGCCACCGGACAGGCTGGCGAAGGTGTGGTCGTCAAAGCCCTGCAGGCCGACTGCCTGCAAGGCGTCCTGGACCCGTTGGCGATCGGCTGGGCTGTCGCCGTCGAACAGGCCTTTGTGCGGCGTGCGGCCCATGGCCACGACTTCCTCGACATTCAGGCCGAAGGCATCGGGAAACTCCTGCAGCACCACGGCGATACGCTGGGCGCACCAGCGCGGCGACTGCTGCCACAGGTCATGCTCGCCCAGGCGCACCTGGCCGCGTTCCGGCTTGTTGAAACGGTAGGCGCAGCGCAGCAGGCTGGTCTTGCCGCTGCCATTGGGGCCGATCAGGCCGACGAACTCGCCGGCGCCGACCTGCAACTCGACGTCGCGCAGCTGGAACTGGTGGTGGCAATGGCCGTGGCCCAGGGGCGACCAGTGCAGGTCGCTGATACTCAGGGTGCTCATCAAGGTCCTGCGGGCCTGTGGGCGATGACGCCAAAAACAGGCCCGTATCGAAAACGGGCGCTCATGTTAGCGGATTTGTCCGCGCCAGCGGTTGTGCATAACGATCCACCAGCCACACCAGCAGCATCGAGCCGCCCACCAGCGGGAAGGCCGCCCCCAGAATCAGCATGATCACGGTCGCGGTCTTCCAGCGCGGCAGGTCATGGCGCAGCGGCGGTACACCGAGGCCACCTTCGGGGCGGCGTTTCCACCACATCACCAGGCCGCTGACCGAGCCGAGCAGGATCATCAGGCAGATCAGCAGGACCATAAGCTGGTTCAGCGTGCCGAACATCTTGCCTTCGTGGAGCATCACCCCAAGCTCGGTGGCCCGGGCGACGTTGCTGTAATCCTGCCAGCGTACGTCCACCAGCACCTGGCCGGTGTACTGGTCGACATGCAAGGTGGCGTCGTTGCGCGGGTCGTCGGCGAACACGGCAATGGTGTACACGCCTTCGGCACTGGTTGGCAGGGTAATGCTGTAGCCAGGTTCGACGCGGCGGGTAGTGGCCAGCTCTTCGATCTGTTGCAGGCTGACCTGCGGCGCCGCCGGGGCGCTGGAGCCCATGCTGTGGCCGGCATGCTCGGCGTGGGCGGCGGATTGCGGCATCGGTGTGTTTTCCATGGCCCAGGGCACGGTCTGGCGGCTGGCGCTGTTGAGCGCCCGGGCTTGCTGGTCGGACTGCGGCACGTCGTTCCACATTGCTGCCGGAAAACGGTTCCACAGGTCGGCGTACTGCTTGCCCCAGAAGCCGGTCCAGGTCATGCCGCTGAGCAGCATCAACAACAACAGCGCCGCGCCCCAGAAGCCTGTGACCGCATGCAGGTCGCGCCACAGCAAGCGTCCTCGGGCGTTCAGGCGAGGCCACAGCACACCGGCGCTGCGCTTGCCGCGCGGCCACCACAGGTACAGTCCCGAGACCACCAGCACCACGCCCCAGCCGGCGGCCAGTTCCACCAGGCGATCGCCAGTGGTGCCGATCATCAGTTCACCGTGCAGCGCACGGGCCACGGCCTGCAGGTTGTTTTTCGCGTCCTGTTCGCCGAGCAGCTGGCCGCTGTAGGGGTCGACGAACACATTCAATTCACGGCCAGCGTTGTGCACCACGAACTGGGCACTGCGATCACTGGCGGTTGCCGGCAGGTACTGGCTGACCTGGCCCTTGGGGTAAGCCTGCTGCACCGTTTGCAGCAGGCTGTCGGCGTTGTGCCGGTGATGCCCGGCCTCGACCACCATCAAGTCGCGATACAGCAATGGGTCGAGCTGCGGCTTGAACAGGTAGATGATCCCGGTGATCGCCAGCAGGATCATGAACGGCGCGACGAACAACCCGGCGTAAAAATGCCAGCGCCACGCCAGGTTGTAGAAGGATATGTGCGGTTTGCTCATGCAGCGCTCCCGTGTTGCCTGGGTAAGGCGCGATCAACGATCGCGCCCGGGTTGGATCAGAAACTCAGGTCGACCTTGGTCCAGAACGTACGCCCCGGCTCGTTGATCGGCTGCGGGTCGGTGGCCGGGTAGCCGAAGCCGGCGTTGCCCGCAAGGTTCAGGTGCTCGGCGTAGGCTTTGTCGAACAGGTTGTCGACCCCGGCGCTGAGCTTGAGGTTGTTGCTGACCTTGTAGGCGCCGTTCAGCGAGAACACGCCGAAACCGCCGCTCTTCTCGTAGTCCTTGCCTACCACGTTGCCGGAGTTTTCGGCGATGCGGTTCTGCGCCGCCACCAGGCGCCACAAGGCCCCGGCGCTCCACACATCACGGCTGTAGGTCAGGCCCAGGCGGCTTTCAAGCGGTGGCATCTGCGGCAGTGCCTTGCCGTCGCTGCTGTTCTTGCCCCAAGCGTAGGCCAGGGTAGCGTCGGCTTTCCAGTTGCTGGTCAATTTGTACGCCGCGCCCAGTTCGCCGCCCATGATCCGCGCGTCGATGTTCTGCGCCTGGGAGCTTGGCATGCCCATCATCCCCGGCCGGTAGTCGAAGAGGATGTAGTCGCGGATCTGCCCGACATAGCCCGAGGCCCAGGCGTCGACGGTGTCGGTCTGGTACTGGATGCCGAAGTCGAGCTGGGTGGTTTTCTCCGGCTTGATACTGTCGAAGGCATTGACCGAACCTGCCGGGCCGGACTTGGGCGAGAACAGCTCCCAGTAGTCGGGGAAGCGCTGGGCGTGGCCGAGGCCGAGGTAAGTGGTGGCGGGGATATCCACCAGGTCATGCTCGTAGCGGATAAAGCCGCTGGGCAGGGTATCGGCGCGGGTGTCGCCACCGGTGGCGCTAGTGGCGCGGTAATCCTTGGCCGAGGCGCGGTCCAGGCGCGCACCGGTGATCAGCCGTTCCTGTTCGGCGGCGTACCAGGTCAGCTCGCCGAACACCCCGTAGTTGTGGAAGTCGGCGTCCTTGGTCCAGGCCATGTGCTTGTGCACATCGACGCCCATGCCGCTGCGCTGGCGGTGTTCGTTGGTTTGCGCGTCGATGCCGCTGATCAGTTGCAGGTCATCCCAGCGCCAGGTGCCCTTGACGCGCCCGCCAAGGGTGCGGCGGTCGACGTTGCTGACCATCGGCATGCCCATCATGCCCATGCCCGAGGGCGTGCGCAGGCTGTAGTTGTCCATCACGTGGTCGGCGTAGTTGTAGTAGACCTGGGCTTCGAGCTTGTCGAAGACTTCGCCGATGTTGGACTTCTCCAAGCGCAGGCCAAGGCTTTCGCGCTTGAACTGCGAGCCGTCCATGCCGCGCCCGGCATAACGCGCTTCACCGTCGCCCTTGCCGGCGGTCAGTTCCACCAGGGTGTCGGCGTCCGGGGTCCAGCCCAGGGCGACGTCACCGTTCCACTTGTCCCAGCGCGACGGCACGGTGTCGCCATTGCCGTCCTCATAGTCGTCCGAGCGCGACTGGTTGCCGACGAAGCGCGCATAGCCGTAGCGATTGCCGGCGGCGGCATCCAGAACCTTGTCGAAGCGGCCGTTGGAACCGCCCAGCAGGCTGGCGTTGACGCGGCTGCCCAGCTCGCCGAATTTTTCCGGCTCGCGGTCGAAAAGGATGGTCCCGGCCGATGCGCCCGGGCCCCAGATCACGCTTTGCGGGCCCTTGATCACGGTCAGGCGGTCGTAGGTCTCCGGCGAGATGTACGAGGTCGGGGCGTCCATGCGGTTGGGGCAGGCGCCAAGCATTACGCCGCCGTTGGTGAGGATGTTCAGGCGCGAGCCGAACATGCCGCGCAGCACCGGGTCACCATTGGTGCCGCCGGCGCGGATGGCCGAGAAGCCGGGGATGGTTTTCAGGTAGTCGGCGCCATCGCTGGCCGGCACCGGCTGGCGTGGGTCCTTGGGGTTGGTGACGATAGTCAGCGGCGAGCTCGGGGCCACGGCGGTGATCACCGTCGGGCTCAGCTCGGCCTGGTCATGGACATGTGCGTCTTCGGCCTGGCTTGCGGCCAGGGCCAGAGGGCTGAGCAGGGTGCCGTAGATCACGGCGATGGTCCCTTGCAGGGACAGACGAAAAACAGCGGTGCAGCCGGACATAATGATTCCAACATCGATCAGTCATAAGGGTGCGCGCAGTCGACGGCTGATGCCGGACTTCGGGCGCAGGGAGTGAACTCAGACGACGATGAAGGGTGGCGGCGCGCGGCTGCGGGCGCCGGGGAATACCGTCTGCCGGGCATGGCCCTGGCGCGGGTAGACGATCAGCCGGTTGCTGGCGGGTACGGCTTCGGTGTTGAGCAGGCTCAGGGCCTGGGGCAGCGCCGGGCAATGGAAGAACAGGCTGCAGTAACCGCACTTCTCCCAGATCACCTTCAGCGCCGGGCTGCCGCCGTGATGGTTGTCGGCATGGCAATCGGCGGCGCTGTCCATGGCCATGCTCATGTTCATGCCTGGCGGCATGGCACGGTGATCCATCGGCATCGACTGGGAAACCAGTGGGCCGATAAAGATCATCAACATGGCAAACAGGCTCAGCCAGCTGCCGCGAAGCGTCCTGGAACCAGGACGTGCGGGGCGGGTGAACCTGCTGCGGGCGCTAGTCACGCCGGGCAGCCTTCAGCGATCAGTGATTGTGAGCGGCTGCCTCGTCGGGTGCCTGTTTTTGCACCGCGACCTCGACGGTGATGTCACCGGCGTGCTTGAAATGCAGGGTCAGCGGGAAGCGCTTGCCGTCAGCCAGCAGGCTGCGGTCCTTGGGCTGCATCAGCATCACATGGTAGGCGCCGGGGGCGAATTTCAGCTCGCCGCCTGCAGGCACTTCGACGCTCATTACCTGCTGCATTTTCATCAGGCCATCTTTGTGCACATGCTCGTGCAGCTGGGCATCGTCGCTGATCGGGCTGTCGACGCCGGTCAGGGTGTCGGCGCTCTTGCCGTTGTTATGCACGACAAAATAGGCGGCAACGTTGGGCGCGTTCGGCGGCAACTCCTGCGACCACGGGTGAGCGATATGCAGCTCGCCGACGGTGTATTCATGGGCAGTGGCAAAGGTCGCCGGCAGCATCAGCGCGGCCAGCAGCAGGGCGTTCTTGAACATGGTGATTCTCCAGTCGATTCAGGTTCGCAACAGGTAGCGTAGTGAACTCAGACCAGAGGGGAGGCGCGGGGGTTGAGGGCCGGCCACTGTTGGCGTGGCGTGGGTTGATAGGCGGTGAGCAGCGGTTCGAGCCCGATCGACAGGGCCAGCGGTTTGCTCAGTTGCGGCGCATGCCCGGGAAGCGCCAGCAACGGCGCGGCGCCCGAGCAGCACCAGCAGTGCTGCATGTTCGAATGGTCATCGCCTTGCTGGCCGAGGTCGATCTTGCCCAGGGCCATGATTGCCGGATTGGCCTTGGCCCCGACGCTCGAACAGAAGGCCCCCCACAGCAGTTGTTCGGCCGGGCCCTTGGGGGCTGCGGACGCCAACGGCATGGCCAGCAGATTGAACAGCACTGCGAAGCAGGCAATCCAGGCGATGGCGGGCCGATATGGGGACATGGAAAGATCCGGTCAGGAATCAGAGGTGGCTATTGTAGCGCCCAGTATAGGAAAAATTACCGGGGGTGCGGTGAAGTGCCGCACTCCCGGTTCGCATCAGGCCTGTTTGTTGCGGCCCATCAGGCCGCGCACGGTTTCCTGCAGGTCGGCCGGCAGCACCACCACCTTGGCGTTGTCGCTGCTGGCAAGGCTTTCCATGGCGCCGATGTATCGCTCGCCGAGCAGGTACATGGCCGGGGTGATTTCGGTGCCGACCGCGTCCCGAACCAGGGTGATGGAACGCGCCGAGGCTTCGGCGAGGTTGATCTGCGCCTCGGCGTCGAGCTTGGCCGCCTGCTGGCGCGCTTCGGCTTCGAGAATGGCGGCCTGCTTGGCGCCCTCGGCGCGGGTGACGTCGGCTTTGCGCTCACGCTCGGCGGCGGCCTGGCGCTCCATGGCCGCCTGCATGTTCTGCGACGGCTTGATGTCCTGGATCTCTACCGAGCGCACGGTCACGCCCCAGTCTTCGGTCTGCTCGGACATCGCTTCGCGCAGGCGCGCCTTGATCTGCTCGCGGCTCGACAGCGCTTCGTCGAGGTCCATGGCGCCAACGATGGCGCGCAGCGAGGTCATGGTCAGGCTGGTGACCGCGAAGCTGAAGTCCTGCACGCCGTAGGCGGCTTTTTGCGGGTCGACGACCTTGGCGAAACACAGCGCGTTGGCGACGATCACCGCGTTGTCGCGGGTGATGATTTCCTGCTGCTGCACGTCGAGGATGATGTCCTTGGTCGGCAGGCGATAGGCGACCACGTCCATGTACGGGATCAGCAGGTTCAGGCCCGGCTTGAGGGTGCTGTGGTAGCGGCCCAGGCGCTCGACGATCCACTCCTCGCCCTGGGGCACGATGCGCACGCCCTTGAACAGGGTGATGAGGGCGAATGCGGCGATGGTGCCGACGACGATAAGGCTGGTCATGAGTCAATGCTTCCTTTTACTGATCAGGCCCGGGCAACCCGGGCGGTATTGCCTTCGATGGCAGTGAGGCGCACGCGCTCGCCGGCCGGGATCTCGGCATCGGCGACGCACACCCATTCTTCATTGCCGAGAATCGGCTTTTGAAAGCGCACGCGGCCCTTGTGAAATTCGGAAACCGTGGCAGTGAGCAGGCCGACTTCGCCGATCACGCTATCGGCAGTCCAGCGGGTGTCCGGCTGCTTCCTGCGAAACACCTTGAACCACAGCAGCGTGGTGATCGACGAGAACACCACCCACAGCAGCACCTGCATATCGAGCTGCAGGCTCGGCGCCAGGAAGGCAATGAACGAAACCAGCACGGCACCAATGCCGAACCAGAGGATGAAGAAGGTTGGCAGGACCAGTTCGAGCACTACGAGGCCGAAACCGAATACCAGCCAGATCCACCATTGCATTTCCATATGGGTGAGGTCTTCCGGGGGGAGGAGGGGGTAGTTTAAGGCACTCAGAGGGCGATGGGCTATTGAGCGGGGTTGAGCCAGTCTTCCACGCGCAGCCCAGGAACACGCTGGAATTCGCGGATGTTGTTGGTTACCAGTAGCAACCCCAATGAACGCGCATGTCCGGCAATCATCTGGTCATAGGGGCCAATCGGTGTTCCGGCTCGGGCCAACTCTGCACGCAACTGACCGCTGTGAGCCGCAGCACGGTCATCGTAACTGAGGACCTCCAGGCGTGCGGCGAATCCTTCGACTACGGCAAGATTGCGTTCAGGTGCAGCGGATTTTTCAGCGCCATACATCAATTCCATCAGCGTCACTGTGCTGATGCACAGTTGGCCGTAATGGCGATTGAATGCTTCACGTACGACCAGAGGCTTGTTCTTGAGGGTGAAGATGCAGATGTTGGTATCGAGCATGTACTTGAGCATCAGAACCCCTCACGCTCCTGATCGGTGTCTTGCTCACGTTCGGCCATGAAGTCCGGGCTGACATCCTGACCTTCGAACCAGCTGTCCCAGGCTTCACCGGAGGGAGAAATAATTCGGGTTCGCCCCACTGCGACTATATCCACGCGTTTGACATCCTCTGGCAGGGCTACGGACTTGGGCAGGCGCACAGCTTGGCTGCGGTTGCTCTTGAAGACGGCACCTTGCTCCATGATCCACCTCGTTGTATATGCCAAATGTATATCCAAGTTTAAAAGAGCGCCGACATCTGTCAACGGGATATGCCTTTGCCCTTGGAAAATACTCACTGAAGTGCTTGCAGCAGTGCTTGAACCGTCGAGAAACTGCGAGTGGCGGGAGGGAGGTCAGGCCTGCGAAGCACCAGTACCGGTAGGCTGCGCTCACGTGCCACTTGCAATTTAGGCTCGGTCGCCCCGCTGCCGCTGTTCTTGCTGATCAGCACATCGATCTGCCGACGCTCGAACAGCGCTCGTTCGTCTTCCAGGTGGAACGGCCCGCGGGCGCCGATCACTTCGCAGCGTGCATTGCCGGGGCAGGCTTCGAGGGCGCGCAAGGTCCAGAATTGATGGGCGGGAATTTCGTGCAGATGCTGCAACGGCTCACGGCCGAGGGTGAACAGCGGGCGCTGGAACGGGCGCAGGGCGTCGATCAGTTCGGCCCAGTCGCTCACCTCGCGCCAGTCATCGCCGGCCTGGGCTTGCCAGGCCGGGCGGCGCAACGCCCAGCACGGCACACCGGTGAGTTGCGCGGCGTGGGCGGCGTTGGCGCTGATGCGGGCGGCATAGGGGTGGGTGGCGTCGATCAGCAGGTCGATGCGTTCTGCGCGCAGGTAAGCGGCCAGGCCCTCGGCGCCGCCAAACCCGCCGACCCGTACCTGACAGTCCAGGTCAGTAGGCACCCGGCCGATCCCGGCCAGGCTGTAGACGTGCTGTGGGCCCAGGGTGCGGGCAATGGCCAGCGCCTCGGTGACGCCGCCGAGCAACAGGATGCGCGTCATGCAAAGCCCCCCGCATGGCCTACGATGCCGCCCTGACGATCAATGGCGAACACTTCCACCTGCACCTGCGCCGGCACCACGCTACGGGCAAAGGCCAGGGCGTGGGCGCAGACCGCATCGCCCAGGGCAACGCCGGCGGCACTGGCCAGGGCCAGGGCCTGCTGGCTGGTGTTGGCCTGGCGAATAGCGTCTTGCAACGCCGGGTCGGCACCAATGGCTGCAGCCCAGTCGGCCAGTTGCGGCAGGTCGATGCTCGAATGGCGGCTGTGCAGGTCCATGTGCCCGGCGGCCAGCTTGCTGATCTTGCCGAAGCCGCCGCACAGGCTGAGTTTATCCACAGGCACCTTGCGCAGGTGCTTGAGCACCGCGCCGACAAAGTCGCCCATTTCGATCAGGGCGATTTCTGGCAGGTTGTAGACCCGGCGCATGGTGTCTTCGCTGGCATTGCCGGTGCAGGCGGCGATGTGCTGGTAGCCGTTGGTCTTGGCCACGTCGATGCCCTGGTGGATCGAGGCGATATAGGCCGAGCAGGAGAACGGCCGGACAATGCCGCTGGTGCCGAGGATCGACAGGCCGCCAAGAATGCCCAGACGCGGGTTCATGGTCTTCAGCGCCAGGCTTTCGCCGTCCTGCACGTTTACCGTGACCTCGAAGCCGCCGCTGTAGGCGAATTCGGCGGCCAGGCGCAGCAGGTGCTCGGTCATCATCCTGCGTGGTACCGGGTTGATCGCCGGTTCACCCACGCCGAGCACCAGGCCTGGGCGGGTCACCGTGCCGACGCCGTGGCCGGCAACAAAGCGCACACCGGGTTCGGCCTGCAGGCGCACGCGGCTGTAGAGCAGGGCGCCGTGGGTCACGTCCGGGTCATCGCCGGCATCCTTGAGGGTGCCGGCTTCGGCGCCGTCCTCGTGCAGGCGACAAAACTCCAGGCGCATCTGCACCACCTTGCCCTTGGGCAAGGTGATCTGCACCGCATCGTTGCTCTGGCCGCCCAGCAGCAGCCGCGCCGCCGCCAGGCTAGTGGCGGTGGCGCAACTGCCAGTGGTCAGGCCGCTGCGCAGTGGCGCGGGTTGTTCGCGGGTTTCGTCACGCATCGGCAGGCTTGACCGCGTCTAGCAGGGTGATCGGCAGGGCCTGGCGCCAGGTGTCGAACTCGCCCAGGGGTTGCGCCTGGGCGATATGGATGCGGGTCAGCTCGCCGCCATGCTGCTCGCGCCAGTTGACCAGCGCCAGTTCACTTTGCAGGGTCACGGCATTGGCCACCAGGCGGCCACCCGGGCGCAGTTGCTGCCAGCAGTGTTGCAGCACGCCTTCGCGGGTCACGCCGCCACCGATGAAGATCGCATCCGGGCGTTCCAGGCCCTGCAGGGCCATCGGCGCACGACCTCGAATCAACTGCAGGCCAGGCACGCCAAGGGCATCGCGGTTGTGTTCGATCAGTTGCTGGCGGCCCTCGTCGGACTCGATCGCCAACGCCCGGCAACTGGGGTGGGCGCGCATCCACTCGATACCGATCGAGCCGCTGCCGGCGCCGACATCCCAGAGCAGTTCGCCCGGCTGCGGGGCCAGGCGCGCCAGAGTGATGGCGCGCACATCGCGCTTGGTCAGCTGGCCGTCGTGTCTGAAGGCGCTGTCTGGCAGACCGGCAAGCGGCGACAGGCGCGGTGCATCGGGCGTGGCCAGGCATTCGATGGCGACCAGGTTCAAGTCGGCAACTTGCGGGTGCGGCCAGTGCGCGGCAGTGCCCTCGAGGCGCCGCTCGGCGCTGCCGCCCAGGTGCTCGAAGACCTGCAGGCGGCTCAGCGCGAAACCGCGTTCGCGCAGCAGGGCGGCGATCGCGGCCGGGCTGCTGCCATCGTTGCTCAGCACCAGCAGGCGCACGCCGCTGTACAGGTGGGCGTTGAGCGCAGCGATCGGCCGCGCCACCAGCGAGAGCGTCAGCACCTCCTGCAGTGGCCAACCCAGGCGGGCGGCGGCCAGGGCGCAGGAAGAGGGCATCGGCAACACGTTCATTTCGCTGACGTCGAGCTGGCGCGCAAGGCTTGCGCCTACGCCATAGAACATCGGGTCGCCGCTGGCCAGCACGCACACCGGCTCGCCGCGCAGGGCCAGTACCGGCGCCAGGGAAAACGGGCTGGGCCACAGCAGGCGTTCGCCGCTGATGCAGTGCGGCAGCAGGTCCAGCTGGCGCTGGCCGCCAAACACCCGTGAAGCGCCCAGCAGCGCGCGCCGGGCCTGCTTGCCCAGGCCACTGAAGCCGTCTTCACCGATACCTACTATTGTCAGCCAGGGCGACATGGATTTCCTCAATTCAACGCAATCCGACCGGCAGGCTTTTCATGCCTTCGGACAAAGCAGGCATAATACCGCGCCTTCTACACTGAAGTGCCTTTTCACGATTGCCGGGTGACCTTTTGAACCAGCCTGTATCGGCCCACCAGCCCCAAGCTTCGCTGCGTCCCTCGGCCTGTCCGGGGTTGTGGCGCATCGTCCAGGCGCTGGACGGCGGCATCTGCCGGATCAAGCTGGCCGGCGGGGCGCTGACGGCGGCTCAGGCCGAGGCCGTGGCCGCTGCGGCCGAGCGTTATGCCGGTGGTGAAATCGAAGTCACCAACCGTGGCAACCTGCAGATTCGCGGCATCGGCGGCGACCACGCCGGGCTGATCGAAGGGCTGCTGGCCGCAGGCCTGGGCCCGCGCGAGGCCGCCGGCGACGATGTGCGCAACCTGATGCTCAGCCCCGTCGCCGGCCTTGATCGGCAGATGCTGTTCGATACCCGGCCTTTGGCGCAGCAGGTGCTGCAGTCGCTGGAAACCACCCCGCGTTTTCATCAGCTCTCGGCCAAGTTCGCCGTGCAGCTGGATGGCGGCGAGGCCCTGGCGATGCTTGAACACCCCCATGACCTGTGGCTCAGCCCGCTGAAGCTTGACGACGAACTGTGGCTGGCATTCGGCCTTGCCGGTTGCCCGGCCGCGGATGCGCCGTTGGGTGCTGTACCCCTGACACGCGGGCACGAACTGGTACTGGCGGTACTCAAGCGCTTTCTCGATCTGGCCCGGCCAGAGCAGACGCGGATGCGCCAGTTGCTCAGCGAACATACGCCCGAGGCGTTTATCGCCGGGCTGGTTTTGCCGGTGCGGGCGGATGCGGCGGTTTGCCAGTGGCGTCGCTCGCCGGTAACGGCGGGCTATCTGGGGATTTATCCACAGCTGCAACACGGCCTGAGCGCCGTCGGTTCGGCAGCGCCCCTGGGGCGTCTGAACCCTTCGATGCTGCGCGCTGCGGCCCGGCTGGCACGGGAGCAGGGCGACGGCACCTTGCGCATGACCCCTTGGCAGGGCGTGCTGCTGCCCAACATTGGCCACCATCATGCCGGGCAAGTGGTCGACGGCCTGGCCCGATTGGGGCTGCTGGTCTCGACCCATGATCGACTGGCGCGCCTGGTCGCCTGCACCGGTTGCGCCGGCTGCGCCAAAGGCCAGGCCGAAACCAAGGGCGATGCGCGCCTGCTGGCCACCATGCTGGCACCCGGAGCACCGGCCAGCGTGCACTTGAGCGGCTGCCTGCGCTCGTGCGCCATGGCCCACGTGGCGCCCGCCACCTTGCTGGCGCAAAGCCCCGGCCACTACGACTTGTACCTGCGTGACGCAACCGAGCCGGGCTTCGGCCGCCTGCGCGCACGCAACCTCACACTAAAAGAAGCCGGCGCACTGCTAGACGCCTGCTCACGGAGCACCCTTGATGATTGATTACATCCGCGATGGTCAGGAGATCTATCGCAATTCCTTCGCGATCATTCGAGAGGAAGCCCGGCTCGATCGCATCCCGGCCGATCTGGAAAAGCTTGCGGTCCGCGTGATACACGCCTGCGGCATGGTCGATGCAATCGATGGCCTGCAGTTCTCCCCGGGTGCCGGCAAGGCCGGGCGTGATGCCCTGGCCGCCGGCGCGCCGATCCTCTGCGATGCGCGGATGGTGTCCGAGGGTATTACCCGTGCACGCCTGCCAGCCAACAACCCGGTGATCTGCACCCTGCGCGACGAGCAGGTGCCGGAACTTGCCCGAGAATTGGGCAACACCCGCTCGGCGGTGGCCCTGGAGCTGTGGCGGCCGCACCTGGAAGGCAGCGTGGTAGTTATCGGCAACGCGCCGACTGCGCTGTTCTACCTGCTGGAAATGCTCGACGCTGGCGCGCCTAAACCGGCGTTGATTCTCGGCTTCCCGGTGGGCTTTGTTGGCGCCGCCGAGTCCAAGGCGATGCTCGCTGCCGACAGCCGTGGCGTGCCGTTCGTGATCATGCAAGGGCGCCTGGGCGGCAGCGCCATGGCCGCCGCCGCGGTCAATGCCCTGGCCACGGAGGTCGAATGATGCAGGCTCGTGGACGTTTGCTGGGCCTGGGCGTTGGCCCCGGCGATCCAGAACTGATTACCGTCAAGGCGCTGCGTTTGCTGCGCGAGTCGCCGGTGGTGGCCTACTTTGTCGCCAAGGGCAAGCGCGGCAACGCCTTCGGCATCATCGAAAGCCATCTGCAGGAAGCCCAGACCTTGCTGCCGCTGGTGTACCCGGTGACCACCGAGGTGCTGCCGGCGCCGTTGTCTTATGAACAGGTCATCAGCGACTTTTACGATGCCGCCAGCCTTGAGGTTGCCGCGCACCTGGATGCCGGCCGCGATGTGGCGGTGATCTGCGAAGGCGATCCGTTCTTCTACGGCTCCTACATGTACCTGCACGACCGCCTCGCCGAGCGCTACGATGCGCAAGTGATCCCGGGGGTCTGCTCGATGCTCGGCGGCGCCTCGGTGCTCGGTGCGCCGCTGGTGTATCGCAACCAGAGCCTGTCGGTACTCTCCGGCGTGCTGGCGTATGACGAACTCAAGCGCCGCCTGGCCGATGCCGATGCCGCGGTGATCATGAAACTTGGGCGTAACTTCCCCAAGGTTCGCGATGTGCTGGCCGAGCTCGGCCTGGCCGAGCGTGCCCTGTATGTGGAGCGGGCAACCATGGCCAACCAGAAGATCGTCGCCCTGGACCAGGTCGATCCGCAGTCCTCGCCGTACTTCTCGCTGATCATCGTGCCCGGTGAAAGGTGGCAAGGTTGATGACCCGTAAAGCCCCGGCCATTGTCATCCTTGGCAACGGCAGCCTGGCCACTGCCCGCAAGATCCAGCAGTTGTACCCGGACGCATTGATCCATGGCCTTGAGGGCCGGGTCGAAGGCGCCGACCGCAGTTACCAGGAATTCGGCGCCACCGTGCGCCAGCTCTATCAGCAAGACACGCCGATCATCGCCCTGTGCGCTGCCGGTATCGTCATCCGCACCCTGGCCGGCCTGTTGCTGGAGAAGGGCGCCGAGCCGCCGGTGCTGGCGGTGGCCGAGGATGGCAGCGCTGTGGTGCCGCTGCTCGGCGGGCTCGGCGGGGTCAATCGCATGGCCCGGGAAATCGGCGCCGGCCTGGGTGTGGCGGCGGCGATCACCACCAGTGGCGAGCTACGTTTCGGTACCTGCCTGCTCAACCCGCCCAGCGGTTATGCCCTGGCCGACCTTGAGCTGGGCAAGCGTTTCGTCTCCGACCTGCTGGCCGGCGAAAGCGTGCGTATCGACGGCGCTGCGCCCTGGCTTGAACAGGCGCAGCTGCCGCAAAGCGAGCAGGCGCACCTGGCGATTCATGTTGGTTGTGATGCCCGTGCAGCCTCGGCCAATGAGCTGGTGATCTACCCGCGTTGTGTCATGGTCGCGGTCAGCGAAGTGCTGCCGGAACTGGCCCAGGCCATTCGCGATGCCCTGCAGGCGGCGCGGATTGCCGAGCCGGCGCTGGCTTGCCTGCTGGCCGCAGAGCCGCACATGGCCAACCCGGCCCTGCACGCGGCTGCTGCCGAGCTGGGCGTGGACTTGCGCTTTGCCCCGGGTGCCGGCGATGCCAGTGCCCTGGCGGCTCAGGTAATGCCGCAATTGCTGCCACCGCAGCCAGTGACTGACGGCCTGGCCATCGTGGTCTCGAACCAGCCGATCGACCCGCAGCAGATCGGTCGCGCCCGCGGTCGCCTGGCGGTGATCGGTCTCGGCCCTGGCGCTGCCGACTTGATGGTGCCTGCGGTCAAGGCCGAGCTTGCTCGAGCCAACGATGTGCTCGGCTATGAAACCTATGTGCGCATGGCCGGGCCGTTCCGTGCCGATCAGGTGCTGCATTGCACCGACAACCGCGAAGAGATGCAGCGTGCCCGGCATGCCTTCGAGCTGGCGGCGCAAGGGCGTTCGGTAGTGGTGGTGTCTTCGGGCGACCCTGGTGTGTTCGCCATGGCCGCGGCGGTGCTCGAAGCGCTGCACGAGTCGAACGATCCGGATTGGCACGCAGTGGAGCTGGAAATGCTGCCCGGCGTTTCCGCTTCCCTGGCAACTGCAGCGCAGGCCGGCGCTCCCTTGGGCCACGACTTCTGCGTGCTGTCGCTGTCGGACAACCTCAAGCCCTGGTCGATCATCGAGAAGCGCCTGGACCTGGCCTGCCAGGCCGACCTGGCGCTGGCCTTCTACAACCCGATCTCGCGCTCGCGGCCGTGGCAGCTCGGGCGGGCCCTGGAAATTGTCCGCCAGCATCGAGCCGAGCTGACTCCTGTAGTCCTTGGCCGCGACATCGGTAGGCCGGGTCAGACACTGAGGGTGGTCAGTCTCGGTGAGCTGCAAACGGACATGGTCGATATGCGCACCATGGTGCTGGTCGGATCCTCGACGACCTGCGAGTTTGCCCGCGCAGACGGTGGTCAGTGGGTCTATACCCCGCGTTGGTATCCACCGCAGCATTGATGCTGCCGTGGAAGGCTTTCGATCCTGATTGAAGCGGCCGTCTCGAATAGCGTGAAGCCCCCCGTCGATAGCGACCGGGGCTTCATGAAAAGGACTATTCGAGATGAACGACACCGCCGAAATTCTGAGCACCAATACCGCTGCAGTTCTGGAACAATCGCTGATGGCGTTTGGTGCCGGCATGTCCGTGCAAAGCCGCACCGACGTGAAAAACTCTTACCAGTTCGCATCGCTGGTGGCCAGCAAGCTGTATGACCAGGAAGGCCAGGGTGAAGCCTGGTTCAAGCAGTTTCTTAAAGTTCTGCAGGACTGTGGCTGGGTCACCGCACGTCGTAGCTATGAGCGCGAATTTACTTCCTCCAAGACGTTGACTGTCGGTGCCGTCGCCTCCAAGGCGCTGGGCGCGATAGGCACTGCGGTGATGGGCGGCCCCGTCGGTGTGGCGCTGAACAAGCTGACTGGCGATGCGCTGGCAAAGCTGGGGCAGGTCGAGCAGGCGCAGAAGCTGTTTGATCGCAACGTCAAAAACAAAAAAACCGCCACCATCGGTCTGGCCTCCTGTATCGAAACCTCTGAGGGTGAAGTGGTCCTGGCCATGAGCTGCCTACATTCGGACACCTCTGCCAAGGACCTGGATGTCTTCGTTCTGGAATGGAACAGCAGCTCTGCCGAGTTCTACACCGGCTCTGCAGCACTGTCGTTCAACAAGTCAGTGTATGAGGGCGTACGCGCCACCATTGAAGGGAGACTCGGCGAGCGCAGCATCAATAACGTACTGGACTACGAGATCTGATTGTTCGGGATGGCTCGTCAGGCGGGCCATCCTGCCTTTGCAGGAGCAAAGACCATGGAAACGGATGACTATTCGGTATGCACGGCGGGCGGCACCTTGCTGTTGATTGCCCCGCAAGTGGCGCCTGCCCAGCGCCAGGCGGTGTTCGACTCGCTGCTGTATTCGCAGTTACGGGCCAACAAGCTGGCCGGGTCGCGCTTCGAGCACTATCAAGCCTGGTTTGGAAGTTACCGAAAGGAACTCTCGGCGCGGGGGTGGATCATCACCCAGTTCTACCACGATACGCAGTCTGCAAGCGCCGGCTCGTTGCTGGCGCCCATTCAGCCGTTGCGCCTGTGGCTGGACAGCCAGTACGAGACGGCGGACGGCATCATTGAAGCGGCCTTGGGCAGGCTCAACGGCACGCAGAGCAGCCTGGATGAATTTCGCGACTTCACTTTCGAGGGGCGCGAGTGTGGCACGCGTATTGCCCTTGAGATTGGCCTGGTTCATCCAGGGCCTGTCATCAGCCTGTGCAGCATCGCCTTGCATGCGTCGGAGCCGGTAGAGCAGGTCAGTATCGAGGGGCCGTTGCTTGCCAAGGGGTTTCAGGGGGAGGTGTTGGTCAAAGGGCTGGTGGCGCATCTGGATGGTCAGCAGTACGAGCCGCAGCGTGTTCAGTTGCGAGCTTTGATCGAGCGTAAGCAACAAGAGCATCCTTCGTTGACCAGGAATCTGCCAGGAGGCATCCATGAGTGAACAACAGGTAGCCGTAGTGGGCGCAAGCCTGATGTCGTTCATGCCCGGCCTGTCGCCGGGGCAGCGCAGCTCGGTACAGCTGGCAATACTGCAGGCCGAGCAGGAAACGCGCTTTGTCCACGAGCAGGGCCAGGTTCAGGACTGGTTCAGCTATTACAAGAACAAACTGAAGTTCTACGGCTGGGACGCGGTGCCGCCTAGCGAGGTCCATTGGCCGGGCAACGAGCGCTCGGATGTTGTCGATAGCGCGCTAAAGGCCATCTCGGCCGTCGCCGGCAGCCAGTATGCAAGTTCGACGGAATTGGCCATGCGGGGGCTCAAGCAGGACGCCAGGGCCTTGGTACAGTTTGAGCGGCGTACGCGTGAGCAGGGCGTGTTTCAGTTGTTGCCGTGTGCGCCGGGCCGAAATGGCTCGGTGGATATGGTGCTGTATTACGAAGAGCTTGAGCAATCGCAAATCACCGCCGGCTTTCTGTTTCGTAAACGCCGGCACCAGCAGGTCAGGGCCGAGCTGGTGCGCTTTAACACCCGTCTGTTCGATCAACAGTTCAGAAGCAAGGTGGAGCGGAGCCTGGCGACTATCGCCCTGCGGGAAATTCTTGAACTGGAGCTTTAGGGCACCAGGTAACCCTTGATTCCGGTAAAGATGATCTGCGCCGCCAGGGCGCAGACAAACAACCCCATCAAACGGCTGACAATCTGCAGGCCCTGGTCGCCGAGAATCCGCTCGATACGGTTCGACAGGTACAACACCAGGCCGACGGTGAAGCTGGCCATGGCAATACTGACGATGGCCAGCAGCTTGTCGTCCCAGTGCGGCTGGCCAATCCCCATTACCAGCAGTGCACCGATGGTGCCAGGGCCGACGGTCAGGGGGATGGTCAGCGGCACGATGGTTACATCCTGCTGCACGTTGTCGGTCTGCACCGCCGACTTGCCCTGGGCCATGCCCAGCGCGGAAATGAACAGCACGCTGCCGGCACCGATGCGAAATGCATCCACGGTGATGCCGAATATGCCGAAGATCACCCTGCCGAACAGGTATAGCAATACGCTGGCGATCAGCACGGCGATTGCCACGCGCCAGGCCAGTTGCTTGCGCTCCTTGCTGGAGTAGCCGCGGGTCAGGCTGATAAAGCACGAGAGCACGAAGAACGGGCTGTAGAGCACGAGCATTTTCAGGTAGACGCTGAACAACTCATGGAGCATGGTCGAGGCTCGCGGCAAGGGTGATGTGGAGCAAGTGTATGCGAATTACGGGGTTGGAATCTGACTTGATTCGGCTTCGCGATGCGCCACCCAATGCTCGATCAGCTCGCGCAACTGCGACAGTTCCACCGGTTTGGACATGTGCCCGTCCATGCCGGCCAGGCGTGCGCGTTCCTTGTGCTCGGCGAGGATGTGCGCGGTCAGGGCTACCACCGGTGTGCGCCGGCGCTGGTTGCTGACTTCCCAGATGCGCAGTTGCTGGGTGGCCGAGAAGCCATCGAGCACTGGCATTTCGCAGTCCATCAACACCAGGTCGTAATGGTTGGCCTTCATCGCCTGCAGGGCTTCCTCGCCATTGCTGGCGGTGTCCGGCTCCAGGCTCAACTTGCCGAGCATGCCACGGATCACCTTGGTCGAGATGTTGTTGTCCTCGGCCACCAGGATGCGGAAATCGCTGGGCAGGTTCAGTGGCGCCGACAGCCCGGTCTGCACCGGGATACTCGGCTGGCCCTTGCTGCGCTGGGACAGCTCTTCGGCCAGGGTGGTCTTGAGGGTGTAGCCGGCCACCGGCTTGGCAAGGATGCGCTTGACCCCGGCATTGCGGGCGATGACCTTGCTTGGCGCGTTGCTGATACCGGTGAGCATCACCAGCAGGATGTCGTGGTTCAGGCTCGGGTCTTCCTTGATCTTCGCCGCCAGTTGCATGCCGGTCATGCCCGGCATGTTCTGATCGAGCAGCACCGCATCGAAGTAATCGCGCAGGTGCGCCTTGGTGCGCAACAGGGCCAGGGCTTCCTTGCCCGACGGCACGGCGCTGACGTTCATGCCCCAGGCGCTGCACTGCTGGACCAGGACCTTGCGGCAGGTGTCGTTGTCGTCCACCACCAGCACCCGGGCGCCGCGCAGCGGGCCGTCGAGGTCGGTGGGTGGCTGTTCGAGGCGGTGCGGGTCGAGCGGCAGGGTCATCCACAGGGTGTTGCCCATGTTGTGGCTGGTCTTGATGCCGAACTCGCCCTGCATCAGAGTGATCAGTTGCTTGGCGATGACCAGCCCCAGGTGGCCGCCGAGCTTGTTGCTGGAGAGGAAGTGCTTGCTGTGCAGCTCTGCCTGCAGCAGCGCTTCGCGCTCGCCCGGCGGGATCGGTTCGCCGCTGTCCTGCACGGCAATGCGCAGGCGCGGGCTGTCGCCGCGCTGGTCGAGGGCGACCACCAGCAGGATCTCGCCCTGGTCGGTTTTCTTCAGGGCGTTTTCCAAAAGGCTCAGCAAGGCCTGGCGCAGACGCGTCGGGTCGCCACTGATGACCCGCGGTACCTGCGGCTGGGTGAAGCTGATCAGTTCGATGTTCTGCTGCTCGGCCTTGGCCCGGAAGATACTCAGGCAATCCTCGATCAGGGCATTGAGGTCGAACTGCACGTCATCCAGCTCGATCTGCCCGGATTCGAGCTTGGAGATGTCGAGAATCTCGTTGATCAGGGTCAGCAGCTCGTTGCCGGCGCTGTGGATGGTCTGCACGTAGTCGCGTTGCTTGACCGACAGCGGGGTGCCGAGCAGCAGCTCGGTCATGCCCAGCACGCCGTTCATGGGCGTGCGGATCTCATGGCTGATCTTGGCCAGGAACTCGGCCTTGGCGTTGATCTCGGCGTTGCTGGCGGCCAGTTCGCGGCTGGCGCTGAAGCGCTCTTCGCTGATGCGCCGCAAGCGCTCGCTGACGGCCAGGTTGAGCAGCAGGCCGCTGAAACTGGTGAGCCCGAGGAGAATGAACAGCAGCCATTGGGTCGGCGTGCGGGTCAGGCCGAGCAGGGCCGGCAACACCACCAGGCAACCGATGTTGAACGCCAGCATGGCCAGGGCGAACAGCCGCGCCGGGGCATACCCCTTGTACCAGTGGTAGCTGGCCACCAGCAGCATGCTCAGGCTACCGACGGCCATCAGCGCATAGGTCATCAGGTTCAGCGGCAAGGTATCGACGAACAACAGCAACAGGCCGCACAGCGCGATCAGCAGCATCTCGCCCTGCAGCAGGCGGCTCAGGCGCGGTTGCTCGCAAGGCGTGAAGAAGCGCAGGGTAAAGGTCAGGCCGGCCAGCGATGCCAGCAGGGCAGTAAGGTAGGCCGCCGGTGTTTGTGCCGAATGCCAGAGGCTCCACCAGGGGCCGCTGAGGTTGAGCAGAATCAGTGCGCTGAGCAGCATCAGCGCGTGGTAGACCGCCAGGGCCAGGCTGGTACTGGAGCGTGAGTAAGCGAAGCGGATCAGGTTGTGCAGCATCAGCATCAGCAGGCAGCCGAACAACAGGCCGAAGAACAGCGGCTGGCGCTGGTCGGCGGCGGCCTGGGCGGCAGGCTCGAGGCTGATGGCCGGACGCAGCTGGTGTTCCGACACCAGGCGCAGGTACACATCCAGCGGTTGCGTGCTGTTGGGCAGGGCCAGGACATGGTCGCTGCTGCGCAGGTAAGGGTCGCCGCTGTCGCTCTGGCGACCGTTGTGGATCTGCTTGATCAGCCGGTCGCCTTGCAGGGCGTAGAGGTCCAGCCGTGACAGGTCGGGGGCGAACACCCGCAGCAGTTTTTCCTGCTGTCCGGGTTCCAGCCGATAGTGCAGCCACAACGCCTGGTCGGGCGTGGCAGCGTTGAGTTCGTTGAGTTCGAGGGGACTGAACTGGTTGCGGTAGCGTTCGGAACGTACATCGCTCAATTGCAGGCTGGCCTGGTCGTCAAGCAATACCGCCCAACCACTGCCCTGTTCGGCCACGGCCGGGAACAGGCAGAGCAGGGTCAGCAAGCTGACGGTGAGACCAATGGCAATCCTGAGCCAACGCAAGACGAAATCCCTTCTTAGCCAAATGCCGGATGGTAACTATGCGCGGCGCGCCAAGCCGAAGGCAAGGCCCATGGCGGGCCCTGTCGACGAGCCGGGGGCAGGGCGCTCGTCGCGCCGCTGCCACCAGGCACCGGTTTACTCCTGGTGTTCACCGCGTTCGCGGGCAATGGCACGGTAGCCGATGTCCTTGCGGTAGAAGCTGCCATCCCAGTTGATCTCGGCTGCCAGGCGGTAGGCTTGTTGCTGGGCCGACTCGACGCTGCTGCCCATGGCGGTGGCGCACAGTACGCGGCCGCCAGTGGCAACTACCTGGCCGTCCTTGAGCGCGGTACCGGCGTGGAACACCTTGCCTTCAATCTGCGCTGCAGCATCCAGGCCGTGGATGACCGCGCCTTTGCTGTAGTCGCCAGGGTAGCCGCCAGCAGCCAGCACCACGCCCAGGCTCGGACGCGGATCCCACTGCGCTTCGACCTTGTCCAGGGCCTTGGCGAAAGCGGCTTCGATCAGCAGCACCAGGCTCGACTCCAGGCGCAGCATGACCGGCTGGGTTTCCGGGTCGCCGAAGCGGCAGTTGAACTCGATGACTTTCGGGTTACCGGCTTTATCGATCATCAGGCCGGCATAGAGGAAGCCGGTGTAGACGTTGCCTTCCTCGGCCATGCCGCGCACGGTCGGCCAGATCACCTGGTCCATGACGCGCTGGTGCACGTCGGCGGTGACCACTGGCGCTGGCGAGTAGGCGCCCATGCCGCCGGTGTTGGGGCCGGTGTCGCCGTCGCCGACGCGCTTGTGGTCCTGGCTGGTAGCCATTGGCAGCACGTTGTGGCCGTCGACCATGACGATGAAGCTGGCTTCCTCGCCGTCGAGGAACTCTTCGATCACCACGCGCGAACCTGCGTCACCAAAGGCGTTGCCGGCGAGCATGTCGCGTACGGCGTCTTCGGCCTCGCCCAGGGTCATGGCGACGATCACGCCTTTACCGGCGGCCAGGCCGTCGGCCTTGATCACGATCGGTGCGCCTTTTTCCCGCAGGTAGGCCAGGGCCGGCTCGATCTCGGTGAAGTTCTGGTAGTCGGCAGTCGGGATCTTGTGGCGCGCCAGGAAGTCCTTGGTGAAGGCCTTGGAACCTTCCAGCTGGGCCGCGCCCTTGGTTGGACCAAAGCAGTCCAGGCCGCGGCTGCGGAACAGGTCGACGACACCGGCAACCAGCGGGCCCTCAGGGCCGACGATGGTCAGGGCGACATTTTTTTCGGCGAAATCGGCCAGTTGCTCCAAAGCGCTGACGTCGATGTCGACGTTCTCGCACTTGGCTTCAGTGGCGGTGCCAGCGTTGCCCGGGGCAACGAAGACTTTTTCGACCCGTGGGTCCTGAGCGACTTTCCAGGCCAGGGCGTGTTCACGACCGCCGCTACCGATAATCAAAACGTTCATGTCAAAACCTCTATGAAGCTAATTCGGATAATGCTGGTTGGCGGGACTCTTGTGGGAGCGGGCTTGACCCGCGATGCGCTGTAACTGACAGATCGCAATCGCGGGTCAAGCCCGCTCCCACAGAGCCTGGCACCAGGTCCTGGTATCAGTGACGGAAGTGACGCATGCCGGTGAAGACCATGGCAATGCCGGCTTCGTCAGCGGCGGCGATGACTTCGGCATCGCGCATCGAGCCACCTGGCTGGATCACCGCGGTGATGCCGACCTTGGCAGCGTTGTCGATGCCATCACGGAACGGGAAGAACGCGTCCGATGCCATGACCGCGCCCTGCACCTGCAGGCCGGCGTGCTCGGCCTTGATCGCAGCGATACGGGCGGAGTTGACGCGGCTCATCTGGCCGGCGCCGACACCAATGGTCTGGCGGTTCTTGGCGTAGACGATGGCGTTGGACTTGACGTACTTGGCCACTTTCCAGGCGAAGATCAGGTCGTGGATTTCTTGCTCGCTCGGCGCACGCTTGGTGACCACTTTCAGGTCGCCCTCGGTGATCATGCCGATGTCGCGGCTTTGTACCAGCAGGCCGCCGGTGACGCGCTTGAAGTCCCAGGCAGCGGCACGTTCTGCCGACCACTCGCCGCAGGCCAGCAGGCGCACGTTGGCCTTGGCCGCCACCACGGCGCGGGCTTCGTCGCTGACGCTCGGGGCGATGATCACTTCGACGAACTGGCGCTCGACGATGGCTTTGGCGGTTTCGGCGTCCAGTTCGCGGTTGAAGGCGATGATGCCGCCGAACGCCGATTCGGTATCGGTGGCGTACGCCAGCTCGTAAGCTTGGCGGATACCGCCTTCAGCGTCGGGGCTGACCGCCACGCCGCACGGGTTGGCGTGCTTGACGATGACGCAGGCCGGCTTGACGAAGCTCTTCACGCATTCCAGCGCGGCGTCGGTATCGGCCACGTTGTTGTACGACAGCTCCTTGCCCTGCAACTGCACCGCGGTGGCGATGCCGGCTTCGGCCGGCTTGGCCTCGACATAGAACGCCGCGCTCTGGTGCGGGTTCTCGCCGTAGCGCATTTCCTGGGCCTTGGTGAACTGGCTGTTGAAGGTCCGCGGGAATTCGCTGCGACCTTCGGTGCTGAGGGTTTCAGCGGCCTGGTTCACGGTGCCCATGTAGTTGGCGATCATGCCGTCGTAGGCTGCAGTGTGCTCGAATGCCTTGAGCATCAGGTCGAAGCGCTGGGCGTAGGTCAGGCCACCGGCCTTGAGGCTTTCCAGGACCTGGCCGTAGTCGCTGGCGTTGACCACGATGGCGACGTCCTTGTGGTTCTTGGCCGCCGAGCGGACCATGGTCGGGCCGCCGATGTCGATGTTCTCGATGGCGGTCGGCAGGTCACAGCCCGGCTTGGAGATAGTGGCTTCGAACGGGTAGAGGTTGACCGCGACCAGATCGATCGGCTTGATCCCGTGCTCGGCCATGATGGCGTCGTCGGTACCGCGACGGCCGAGGATGCCGCCGTGGATTTTCGGGTGCAGGGTTTTGACCCGGCCGTCCATCATTTCGGCGAAGCCGGTGTAATCGGCAACTTCCACCGCGGCAACGCCATTGTCCTGGAGCAACTTGAAGGTGCCGCCGGTGGACAGGATCTCGACGCCGAGCTGTTGCAGCTCACGGGCGAATTCAAGGATCCCGGTCTTGTCGGAGACGCTGATCAAGGCGCGGCGGATCGGCAGGCGGGTAGTCTGGTCGGTCATTTCAGATTCCATAACGCGGTGGAGTCAGCAAAAAAGGCGACCTCATCGAATGGGAGCCGCCTTTTCTGGTTTGGATGCTTGCTTACAACAAATCGTACTGCTTGAGTTTCTTGCGCAAGGTGCCGCGGTTGAGCCCGAGCAGCTCGCTGGCCTTGGTCTGGTTGCCCTTGACGTAGTTCATTACGCTTTCGAGCAACGGCGCTTCGACTTCCGAGAGCACCAGGTTGTACACGTCCGTGACGGCCGCGCCCTCCAGATGGGCGAAATAGTTGTGCAGCGCCTTTTCCACACTGCCGCGAAGGGTCTGACCCTCTTCGCTCGGCGTATTCAGGTGCTGTTTCAGGTTGACGTTGTCGCTCACGGGCGTTGTTCCACTCACTAAAGTCTCGGTCATCATCGTCATGCGGCCACCCCTTGTCCGTCCTCTGTCTCAAGGCTCTGTTCACGCTCGCTGAAGAAGCCGCGAACGTTGGCGCACTGCGCTTGCGTGTCTTCCAAACGGTTGAACTGGGCGCGAAACTCCTTGGCGCCCGGTAGCGTTGCCAGGTACCAACCAACGTGCTTGCGGGCGATACGTACGCCCATCACATCGCCATAGAAGGCGTGCAACGCGGTCAGGTGCTCCAGCAGAATTCGTTCCACTTCGTCCAGCTGCGGTGCCGGCAGTTTTTCGCCGGTACGCAGGTAATGCTCGATCTCGCGAAAGATCCATGGCCGCCCTTGGGCAGCCCGGCCAATCAGCAGACCGTCGGCACCGGTGGCATCCAGCACCGCCCGGGCTTTTTCTGGCGAAGTGATATCGCCATTGGCAAAAACCGGGATCGACACCGCCTGCTTGATCGCCGCGATGGTGTCGTATTCGGCTTCACCGGTGTAGAGGTCGGCGCGTGTGCGTCCATGTACCGCCAGTGCCTGGATCCCGGCCTGCTCGGCGATCCTCGCCACAGTCAGGCCGTTCTTGTTGGCCCTGTCCCAGCCAGTGCGGATCTTCAGCGTGACCGGCACGTCCACGGCGGCAACCACCGCGTGGAGGATTTCGCTGACCAGGGCTTCATCTTTCAATAAAGCAGAGCCTGCGGCCTTGTTGCAGACTTTTTTTGCCGGGCAGCCCATGTTGATGTCGATAATCTGCGCGCCGGCCTCGACGTTGGCCCGGGCCGCCGCTGCGAGCATCTGCGCGTCACCGCCGGCGATCTGTACCGAGCGCGGCTCGGGATCACCTTCGTGAATCATGCGCAGGCGCGACTTGCGGCTGTTCCACAGGCTCATGTCGCTGCTGACCATCTCCGACACCACCAGGCCTGCACCCATTCGTCGGCACAACTGACGAAAGGGCTGGTCCGTGACCCCGGCCATGGGCGCGAGGATCAGGGCGTTCTGCAGTGTGTATGGGCCGATGCGTACCGCCGACATAGGAGTTCCCTGTTGTGGGGGCCGATCTTAGAGTTCGAAAAAGGGTTGGCATGATACCCGCTCTCGGTGACCGGATAAAGATCGATTTGGATAAAATCTGAACAGTTGGCTTTGAGCTTCAAGCTGCAAGCTTCAAGCCGCAAGCAAAAACGGATCAGCGCATGGGGCTGCTGTTCCTTGTGGCTTGACGCTTGCAGCTTGCCGCTCGCCGACTATTCCGGCGACCGGAACGACAGGCTGTAGTTGACCGCCTTGGGGCCCGGATCGAGGATGTCCAGGGCGATGTGGATCGGCGTCTGGCTGGGCATTTCGCCCTTGCCGGCCAGTTCACCGCTGAGGTACTCGGTGGGCTTGAAGCGGCGGCTGGCGATCAACTGGCCATTGAGGTCGGCAAAGCGCAGCTCCAACAGCGGGAACGGCTGGGCGAAGGGCGCCCGGTTGTAGATGATCGCATCGACGATCAAGGCGCCGTTGAAGTCCGGGTGGCTGCGCACCACCAGGTTACTGCTCTTGATCCGGGCGATATCGACCCGCGACGGCACCTGGCAACCGACGGTCGGACAGACCGCCTGGAACCACGGGCGGTAGCGGTCCTGGCGGGCCAGTTCGTCGAACTGGTACCAGATGTATTGGCCGGCCAGAGCCGCAGCGGCCAGCAAAATCAACAGGATCCACAGCAGGCGCCGGGCCCAGTTGACCTTGGGCTTCTGCCAGTCGAGCTGGATCGGATCGTCGACCAGGTCGAGCAGCGGCTCCTTGCGCGCCGGGCGGTTGCTGACCGGGCCCAGGCCCGGTTCGCGGCGCTCGTCGAACTCGGGTTCGGGGCTGTCCAGAGGGTCCTCAGGCTCGCGCGCCGACAGACGCTCGCCGGGCAGTTCGTCATCATCGGCGCGTAGCGCAGCGGCAGGTGCCAGCGGGGCGTCGAGGTCGTCATCGATGGCATCCAGCGACAGCGACGGCTCGGTACGCTCGCCGGGTGCCGGCGCGAGGTCCAGGGCTTCCTGCTCGATCAGCGGCGGTTGCGGCGCGTCGAGCTCGGCACTGAGTTGCTCGCGCTCGGCGGCCGGGCTGCTGAACAGGCTGTCGGGCCAGTGCTGGTCGTCTTGCTCGGGGCTGTCGCGGTGCGCGCTGAGGCTCTCTTCGCGTGGTGCAGCGGCCTTGAACTCGGTGGTCGGCTGGATTTCGCGCTGTTCCAGGCGCGCCAGCTCCTGATCGAGGTCGAGCTGGTCGAGGTCCAGCTCGGCGGCGCTCCACTCGTGCTGGTTCGGTGCTTTTGCGGGCTCCGCCACTGGCTCGACCGGCACCGGCGCTGCAGGCGGGTTCTGCGCCGCGCTTTGCTCCAGCAGTTGCCGGGCGGCGTTGAACACTTGCAGGCAGGCGCCGCAACGCACCATGCCGCGGGCCACGCTCAACTGATTGTGGCTGACGCGAAAGCTGGTCTGGCAATGCGGGCACTGGGTGACGAAACTGTCGGTCATGCGGCGGTCCGGGTTATGCAGAAGGTTATTCTAGGCGCACTTAGCGGCGGCGACCACTGATGCGTACCCAGCCATCGCGTACGGCGATCGGGTCGAGGTCGAAGTCCTTGGCGTAGGCCGCGGCAACTTCATCACCCTGCTCGGCGAGAATCCCCGACAGCGCCAGCAGGCCACCCGGACGTACCAGCCCGGACAGTTGCGGGGCCAGCGAGACCAGCGGGCCGGCGAGGATGTTGGCGACCAGTACGTCGGCCTGCATGGCCGGCATGTGCTCGGGCAGGTACAGGGCGAATTTCTCGTCGGCGATGCCATTGCGTCCGGCGTTGTCGCGCGAGGCTTCCAGGGCCTGCACGTCGATGTCGGTACCGACCGCTTCACGGGCACCGAGCAGCAGCGCGGCGATGGCGAGGATGCCCGAGCCGCAACCGAAGTCGAGCACCTGGGTGTCTTTCAGGTCCTGGCCGTCGAGCCATTCCAGGCACAGTGCGGTGGTCGGGTGGGTGCCGGTGCCGAAGGCCAGGCCCGGGTCGAGCAGCAGGTTGACCGCCTCAGGCTCCGGTGCCGCGTGCCAGCTTGGCACGATCCACAGGCGCTGGCCGAAACGCATCGGCTGGAAGTTGTCCATCCAGCTGCGTTCCCAATCCTGGTCTTCGATGACTTCGGCCTGGTGCTCCGGCAGTTCGGCGCTGGTCAGCAACTGCAGGTGGGCGAACACCGCGCTGGCGTCGGTATCGGCTTCGAACAGTGCCAGCAGGTGGGTATGCGACCACAGCGGGGTGGTGTTGAGGTCCGGTTCGAAGATCGGCTGATCTTCGGCATCCATGAAGGTGACCGAAACGGCGCCTACTTCGAGCAGGGCATCTTCATAGGTTTCGGCTTGTTCCGGGCTGATGGCCAGACGTACTTGCAGCCAAGGCATGGCGGGCACCTTTGGAAAAATCTACAGGGGCAGCCCGAGGCTGCGAGAAGCCCGCCAGTTTACTTGAGTGCGAGGGGTTTGTGGGAACCCTGTGGGAGCCCCAAAAAAAGACCCCGGTCACGGGACCGGGGTCTTTTTTACATCACTGGCGAATCACTCCTGGCTAGCCAGTTTGTGTTCCAGGTAGTGAATGTTGACGCCGCCTTTGCAGAAACCTTCATCACGCACCAGGTCGCGGTGCAGCGGGATGTTGGTCTTGATGCCGTCGACGACGATCTCGTCCAGGGCATTGCGCATGCGTGCCATGGCTTCGTCGCGGTCCTTGCCGTAGGTGATCAGCTTGCCGATCAGCGAGTCGTAGTTCGGTGGAACTGCGTAACCGCTGTACAGGTGCGAATCGACGCGAACGCCGTTGCCACCCGGGGCGTGGAAATGCTTGACCGTGCCTGGGCTCGGGATGAACTTCTTCGGGTCTTCGGCGTTGATCCGGCACTCCAGCGAGTGACCGCGAATCACCACGTCATCCTGGGTGAACGACAGCTTGTTGCCAGCGGCGATGCTGAGCATCTCCTTGACGATGTCGATACCGGTGACCATCTCCGAAACCGGGTGCTCCACCTGAACACGGGTGTTCATTTCGATGAAGTAGAAACGACCGTTCTCGTAGAGGAACTCGAAGGTGCCGGCGCCACGGTAGCCGATCTCGATGCAGGCATCGACACAGCGCTTGTAGACTTCCTGGCGGGCTTTTTCATCGATGCCCGGTGCCGGCGCTTCTTCCAGTACCTTCTGGTGGCGGCGCTGCAGCGAGCAGTCGCGGTCACCCAGGTGCACGGCGTTACCCTGGCCGTCGGACAGGACCTGGACTTCCACGTGACGTGGGTTGGTCAGGAACTTCTCGAGGTAGACCATCGGGTTGCCGAAGGCTGCGCCAGCTTCGGTGCGGGTCAGCTTGGCCGAGGCGATCAGGTCCTCTTCCTTGTGCACCACGCGCATGCCGCGACCACCACCGCCACCGGCGGCCTTGATGATCACCGGGTAGCCGACTTCACGGCCGATGCGCAGGGCTTCTTCTTCGTCTTCCGGCAGCGGGCCGTCGGAACCTGGCACGGTCGGAACGCCAGTCTTGATCATCGCGTCCTTGGCCGAAACCTTGTCGCCCATCAGGCGAATGGTGTCGGCTTTGGGGCCAATGAAGGCAAAACCGGAGTTCTCGACCTGCTCGGCGAAATCGGCGTTTTCCGCGAGGAAACCGTAGCCTGGGTGAATGGCGGTAGCGCCGGTCACTTCAGCCGCGGCGATGATGGCCGGAATGTGCAGGTAGGACTGGCTGGCCGAAGCAGGACCGATGCAGACCGACTCGTCTGCCAGGCCCAGGTGCATCAGTTCGCGGTCAGCCGTGGAGTGTACGGCGACGGTCTTGATGCCCAGCTCTTTGCAGGCACGCAGGATCCGCAGGGCAATTTCCCCGCGGTTGGCAATCAGGACTTTTTCCAGCTTCGCAGACATCGTTGGCTCTCCGCGGTTCAAACGATGGTGAACAGCGGCTGGTCGAACTCAACCGGCTGACCGTCTTCTACCAGGATGGATTCGATCACACCGCTGGTTTCAGCTTCGATGTGGTTCATCATCTTCATGGCTTCGACGATGCACAGGGTGTCGCCTTTCTTCACGGTCTGGCCGACTTCAACGAAGGCTGGCGAGGCAGGCGAGGCTTTGCGGTAGAAGGTACCGACCATTGGCGAACGGGCAACGGTGCCGTTCAGTTTTGGTGCGGCAGCTTCGGCTGGAGCGGCGGCAGCGGCCGGGGCGGCGGCTGGTGCGGCAACAGGAGCGGCGACTGGAGCCGGAGCGTAGTACTGCTGGGCTGGAGTCTTGCTGTGGCGGCTGATCCGTACGGATTCCTCGCCTTCCTTGATCTCCAGCTCGTCGATGCCAGATTCTTCCAGCAGTTCGATCAGTTTCTTGACTTTACGGATATCCATTAATCATCAACTCCCAAGGTTCGGTCAGGGGCGTAAATATAAAAACGTGTTAGCAAACGTTTCTTGTGAGCCCCGGCCCATAGGCCAGGTTCTCGTCATCAGGGCTTTGCGTTAGCAGCCAGGTGTTCCAGGGCAGACTCCAGGGCCAGGCGATAACCGCTGGCACCCAGGCCGCAAATCACTCCTACGGCGACATCAGAGAAGTAGGAGTGATGGCGAAAAGGTTCGCGTTTGTGCACGTTGGACAGATGCACTTCGATGAATGGGATGCTCACCGCCAGCAACGCGTCACGTAATGCGACACTTGTATGTGTGAAAGCCGCCGGATTGATCAGGATGAAGTCCACACCTTCGCTGCGCGCGGCATGAATGCGGTCGATCAATTCGTACTCGGCGTTGCTTTGCAGGTATTGCAGATGATGGCCGGCGGCGCGGGCGCGCTGCTCCAGGTCCTGGTTGATCTGGGCCAGGGTCACGGCGCCATAGACGCCCGGTTCGCGGGTGCCGAGCAGGTTCAGGTTGGGGCCGTGCAGCACCAGTAGCGTTGCCATCTGTGGTTCCTTTTTATCGTTAGGAAACTTTGCGCGGCGACTATGCCGTAAACCGGCGGGCACTGTCCAGTTACCAGCAATAGCCAGCACGATGACCGATATTCACGCTAAATATGTGACTAATTTATTAATTTCGGTCATCGAAAGCGGCTTTTTAGCGGCCCGAAGAAGTTATAGACCCAGATCGGCGCGAATGCGCGTCAGATGCTCGGCAAATTCGCCGGCGTTTATCTCGCCAACCACACGATCGGCGGTGATTTCGCTGCCGTTCGCGGCAAAGAACAACAGCGCTGGCGGGCCGAACAGCTGGTAGCGGTCGAGCAGGGCGCGCTGTTCAGCGTTGCTTTCTGTGATATCGAAGCGCAGCAACTGATAGTCCTTCAGTTGTGCTAGCACTGCGGGTGCATTGAGCACCTCGTGCTCGATCACCTTGCAACTGATGCACCAGTCGGCGTACCAGTCCAGCAGCACCGGCTGGCCGGCGGCCTTGGCGGCGGCCAGGGCGCTGTCCAGCGCCGCCGGGGTGGTGAGGGTCTGCCAGGCGCTGGCGCTGCTGGCCTGGGCGCTTGCACCAGTACTGGCGTTACTGGCTTGAGGCAGCGGGCGCAGCGGGTCGGTCTGCCCGCTCAAGGCGCCGTACCAGCAGGTCAACCCATAGAACAGCAGGGCCAGGCCGAGCAGCTGCGCCAGGCGCTGCCGGGTGGTTTTCACCGTGAACTCCAGGGCGCCAAGGAACACCGCGGTACCGGCGGCCAGCAGGCCGACCAGCAGCAGCGTGACCTGCCCCGGCAGCACGCGGCTGAGCAGGCCAATGGCCAGGCCCAGCAACAGCACGCCGATGGCGTTTTTCACCGTTACCAGCCATGGCCCGCTTTTCGGCAGCCAGGCCGCACCGCCGGTAGCGATCAGCAGCAGTGGCGCGCCCATGCCCAGGCCCAGGGCGAACAGCTTCAATGCACCCCCCAGGGCATCGCCGCTGGCGCTGATATACAGCAGCGCGCCGGCCAGTGGCGCCGACACGCACGGCGATACCAGCAGGCTGGAGAACACCCCGAGGATCGCCGCACCCATCAGCGATCCGCCCTTGGTCTGGCCGACCAGACGTTCCAGGCGACTACTGATGGCATGCGGCAATTTGAGCTCGAACAGGCCGAACATGGCCAGGGCAAACAGCACGAAGAACAGCGCAAACGGCACCAGCACCCAGGCCGACTGCAAGCGTGCCTGCAGGTTGAGGCCGGCACCGAACAGGCCCATCAGCGCGCCGAGCAGGGCAAAGCAGGCAGCCATCGGCAGCACATAGGCCAGCGACAGGGCAAAACCGCGTACGCCGCCGATCTGGCCGCGCAACACCACGCCAGAGAGGATCGGCAGCATCGGCAGCACACACGGGGTGAAGGTCAGGCCGACGCCGGCGAGGAAGAACAGCAGCAGGCCTTGCCAGTCCCAGCCGGCCTTGGCGACCGTGGTGGTAGCTGGCGGCGCACTGCTGGTGATGCCATCGATGCTCAGGCGTGCGGTTTCCGGCGGGTAGCACAGGCCCTTGTCGGCGCAGCCCTGGTAGCCCACCAGCAAGGTGAAGGGGTGTTGTTCGTTGGCCGGGCGGGGGATTTCGATGTCGAGGATGCCGTGATAGACCTCGACGTCACCGAAGAACTCATCGTGCTTGGCTTCACCCGGGGGGATCTGCGCCGTGCCCAGGGCTATGTCGGCAGGCTCGCTGCGAAACTGGAAGCGGTGGCGGTACAGGTAGTAACCGTCGGCGGCGACGAAGCGCAGTTTCAGGCTTTGCCCTTGATCCTCGACCAGGCTCAGCTTGAAGGCTTCGTGCACTGGCAGAAAGTCGCTGCTGTTGTTCAGCGACGCGGCGCCGAGGGTGGCGCTGGGGCGATTGTCGAGCAGGCCGGCGCCGACGGCGGGCAAGGCCAGGAGCAGAAACAGGAGGCAAAGCAGGCGGCGCATGGCGGTCTCGCAGTACAAAAGTGCCTGCATGATAACGGACTTTGCAGCCCTGTTGCCTTCATCGCGGGTCAAGTCGGATCGCCGCGACACATCCTCACAGGCGAAAGGCCCGCACCGCCGTATTCAACTCGCCACCCAGGCGAAGCAACTGCTCACCCTGCTCACGCCCTTCACCAATACGTTGCAAGTTGTCTTCACCCAAGCCATGAATCCGCTCGCTGTGGTCACGAATCTCGCTCACCGCGCCGCTCTGCTGGGCGGTGACATCGGCAATCCGTACCGCTGTGGCCGAGATGGTCTGGATTGCCGCGACAATTTCATCCAGCGCGCCATCCGCCGCCTGGGCCTGGTCAGCGGTGGCCTCGGCATGTTCGAGTTGCGCGCGCATGCCTTCAACCGATTCGCGGGCCGCCTGCTGCAGGCGCCCGATCAAGGTCTGGATCTCACCGGTAGCGCCGGTAGTGCGCAGGGCCAGGGAGCGTACTTCTTCGGCAACCACGGCAAAGCCACGGCCCATTTCCCCGGCCCGCGCCGCTTCGATCGCGGCATTGAGGGCCAGCAGGTTGGTCTGTTCGGCAATCGAGCGGATCACCGTCAGCACGCCGCCGATGGTCGCCGATTCCTCGGCCAGCTGTTCGATCATCTGCGCGTTGCCCTGCACCTCGTCGACCAGCGCCCGCAGCCCGGTCAGGCTCTGGCCTATCACTGCCTGGCCTTGCTCGACCGCACGCCCGGCGTCGTGGCTGGCGTCGGCCGCCTGGCTGGCGTCGCCGGCGACCTGGAGGATGGTCGCCTCCAGCTCGCCGAGGGCATCACGGATTTGCGCGGTGTCGCCGGCCTGGCGTTCGGCGCCATCGTGCAGGGCGCTGCTCATGCCGGCCAGGGCGTGGCTGCTGCCAGCGACCTGCTCGGCGTTGTGGCGGAGGGTGCCGACCAGCTCGACCAGGTAGACCCGCAGGCGGTTGAGCGAGTCCTGGATATCATGCATTTCACGGTTGCTGCGGCCCAGGGCAATGGCCTGGCTGAAGTCGCCCTCGGCCCAGCGCGAGAGTGCCGGCGCGAGGTTGGTCAGCACCCGCGCCAGGCGCCGCTGCAGGGTGTCGATAAGCAGTGCGATCAGCAGGATCAAACCGATCATCAGGCCCTGGATCACCCGCACTTCGCCCTGGATGGCGGCATGCTGGCTACGCACACTGGGTTCGAGCTCGGCGATGGCCTGCTGCACGGCGCCGATGCGCTCGAAGGTGCTGCTGGCCAGGGCGCTGCGTTGCTGGATCTGCTCGCGGGTGCGCTGCAGCTCGCCGGGGTAGCGCTTGATCAGGCTGTTGAGTTCGCGTTTGAGCGTCACCCCGGTGTCTTCGGTCGCTGTGCTGGCCTGGGTCTCCAGGCCCATCAGCGCGGCAAAGTCGTCGGCGCTCGAAGCGCTGCTGGCGGTCACCCCCAGCAGCGGCAATTGTTCGAGTAACTGCGCCTGGGCGGCGATCTGCGCAAGTTCGCGCTCGACTTCATCGGCCAGTTCGCTGCGGCCGCTGCTGACCATTTTGTCCCGCGCCAGGGATAGCCGCGACAGGTGCAGGGAGGCGTTGAACAGCAGCGGCGAATAGCGCCCGGCATCGCTGCTGGTGCTGCTCTGGGCATAGTTGGCCAGTTGCTCGAGGCTCGCACCCAGTTCGCGTTCGGCCTGCAGCAACAGGGCCTGCGGGTCGCCGGCCAGCTTGCCGGCGCCCAGCAACTCGTTGGCGGTGAAGCGCTGCAGGTTGTCCAGGCTCGGGCGCAGGCGCTCGGCAAGCTCTGCCGGCAGTTGCTCCAGTTCACCCTGCAGGGCGGCGGTGGTCTGCAGCGCCGTGGCGTGGCGCAGGGCGTCGCCGCTGCTCAGGTAGTCCTGGATATTGCGCGCCGCCTGGTTCTGGAATTGCTGCGACAGCGACAGATAGCGCTCCATTAATAAATAGGGGCGCTCCAGGGCGCGCTGCGACCACCACAGGGTCGCGCCCAGGGCGATGCACACGGTAACCAGCAACAGGGTATTGAAATTGGTGAGCAGCTTCAGGCGCATGTCCGGTGTCTACCAACGGCCGAATGGTAAGCGCCTGAAGTTATTGCGTTTTTATGACCGGGTTATGACGGGGCGGACGGTTCGGTGAAAAAAACTGGCACTTTGCCTTTATGCTTCGACCCGTTGCACGCAGTTGCGCCCGGCACCCTTGGCGCGGTACAGCGCCTCGTCGGCGGAGGTGGCCATGCTCAGGGCGTCCAGGCCTTCGCTCAGTTGCACCACGCCGGCACTGAAGGTGCAGGACAAGTCGCGCGGCTGGGCCGGGTAATGGATCTCGGCAAAGCGCCGGCGAATTTCGTCGAGCACCTTGTGCGCCGAGCCCAGGTCGGTGTTGGGCATGACGATGGCAAATTCTTCACCGCCGTAGCGGCCAATGAAGTCGGTCTTGCGCAGGCGCTGCTTGAGGAACAGCGCCAGGCTCTTGATCACCCGGTCGCCCATGGGGTGGCCGTGGCTGTCGTTGACCTTCTTGAAGTGGTCGATGTCGAGCATGGCGAAGCTCAGTGGCTGCGCTTCGCGGCGCGCACGGAAGCTGCAGTCTTCGAGCAATTGCAGGATATGGGTGTGGTTGTACAGCCCGGTGAGGCTGTCGCGCACCATCCGCGCCTTGAGGTTGCGCGCCCGGGCCGCGCGGTTGCGCACGGTGGTGATCAGGTGCCGCGAGCGGATCGGCTTGGTCAAAAAGTCATCACCGCCCTCGCTCATGGCGTCGAGCTGTTTGTCCAGATCGTCCTCGGCCGACAGGTAGATGATCGGCACGCTGACATAACGGTCGTTGTGGCGGATCACCTTGGCAAGCTCGGTGCCGGTGCAGGCCGGCATGTACATGTCGAGGATGATCAGGTCGGGCTGGAAGTCGGCAAGCTCGGCCATGGTCTGGATCGGGTCGATCAGGGTGCGGGTGACGATCCCGGCGCTGTTGAGCAGGCGCTCGGTGTGCAGGGCCTGGGCCCGCGAGTCGTCGATGATCAGCACCTTGAACGGTTCGTACTGGGTGACGCTGGTCAGCAGCTCGACCTTTTCCAGCAGGCTCGAGGCTTCCAGGGTGCCGGTAAGGAACTCCTGGCCACCGGCGCGCACGGCGGCCAGGCGCGTCGGCGTGTCGGTTTCGTGCAGGCTGAAGAACAGCAACGGCACCCGCTGCTCCAGGCCCTGCTGGGCCTGGGCGGCCAGTTGCAGGCCGACACCGGGGCCGGTGAAGTCGACGTCCATGACGATTGCCGAGGGCAGCCGTTCGCTCATGGTCGCCTGGAACGCGGCGGCGCTGTACAAGGCCTGTACACCGAGGCCGAAGAATTCCAGTTGCTGGGCCAGACGCTCGGCGCGGTCGTGGTCCTGGAGCATGATGTACACCGGCTTGCGCAGCGGCGGCAGCGGCACTTGCTCAAGTTGGTCGCCCTGGCGCAGGCCGGTGCGCGACAAACGTTGCATCAGCCGGTTGAGGTCGCTGATCAGCTGGCTGCTCAGGCGCGCGCTGTTGGCTTCGACCGCCTCCAGGGCATGGCCGATGGCCTCGGCCAGCTGGCTGTGCTCGGGCTGCTCGAAGCGCTCGGCATAGCGTTGCAGGCGCAGGTTGGCTTCGCACAGCTCACCCAGGTCGCCAGTCGACCACTCGCTGCGCTGCAGGCGCTGCCAGATCTCGAGGATTTGCCGGGCCTGATGAATGACCCGCTGGGCAAAGTGTTGCTTGAGGCGCTCACGATTGGGGTCTTCTGGCTCGGTCATGTCCTGACTACTTATAAGGGGTGAGGCTGAGTTCGAGTGATGGCTCTATGCTAGCACCACTTTCCCGGCAATCGAGTGCCTTGTATCAATTAACTGTACAAGTCCGTTTATTCATTTGCTGACCCAATAGTCGCTTATGCGAAGCGCCGTGCTTGATTTATAGTGCAGCGATACTTGCCGACCCCGGCAGGTGGCGCGCGGCATTAAAAGCCCATCGCGCTGGCACGAAGCCCGGGGGTTGCGGTCGAACCCCTTGAACCGACGTGACTGAAAGGACAACGCCATGCTGGACTGGAAAAACCGTACAGGCAAAGCCGAGGCGCGTGAGCGGGTCGAACCGCGCACCGCTGCCACCCGCAGTTATTTTGGCGGGTTGTTCTTCAGCCGCGCCCTGGGCTCGCTGATCGGCCTGTACCTGCTGGTGTGCGTGGGCCTGGGCTGGTACTGGAGCGCCGAGCCCGACCTGTTCCCGGTGCAGCAGAACGCCCAGGCGGCCGCCGAGAAAACCGGCAAGCAGATGGTCGTCGGCTACACCACCATCGAAACCCTCAAGACCGTGGCCGGCACCCTGCTCAACAAGCCCGGCGGCTATATTTCCAACGACCGCTTCCCGCCTGGCCTGTGGATGGACAACATGCCCAGCTGGGAGTACGGCGTGCTGGTCCAGGTGCGTGACCTGAGCCGCGCCCTGCGCAAGGACTTTGCCCGCTCACAGTCGCAGTCCACCGAAGACGCTGACCTGGCCAAGGCCGAGCCGCGCTTCAACTTCGACAACAAGAGCTGGATCCTGCCGTCGAGCGAATCGGAGTTCCAGGAAGGCATCAACTCGCTGACCCGTTACCAGAACCGCCTGGCCTCGCCGGATCAGCAGGGCGCGCTGTTCTACACCCGCGCCGACAACCTCAACAACTGGCTGGGCGACGTCGCCACCCGCCTGGGTTCGCTGTCGCAGCGCCTGTCGGCAAGTGTCGGCCGGGTCAAGCTCAACAGCACCCTGAAGACCGAGTCGGTGCTGCCGGGCCAGGTGCCGCAGCTTGACGAAGAAGTGGTCGAAACCCCGTGGCTGCAGATCGACAACGTGTTCTACGAAGCCCGCGGCCAGGCCTGGGCGCTGTCGCACCTGCTGCGCGCCATTGAGGTCGACTTCGCCGATGTGCTGGCGAAGAAGAACGCCACGGTCAGCGTACGGCAGATCATCCGTGAGCTGGAAGCCTCGCAGGAGCCGCTGTGGAGCCCGATGGTGCTCAATGGCAGCGGCTTTGGCATGTGGGCCAACCACTCGCTGGTCATGGCCAACTACATCTCGCGGGCCAACGCTGCCGTCATCGACCTGCGTCAACTGCTGACTCAGGGCTGATCGGTGTCGATCTCCGAGCAGGAGGCAGCGCACCGCGCCGCCTCCGACCGCGAACTGATTGCCTGGGTCGACGAAAGCGACCGCCTGCTCGGCGCCGTGGCCCGCGCCGAGCTGCGCGAGCGCGGGCTGATTGGCCGCGGCACCTACATCCTCTTGTTTAATTCCGCTGGCCAGCTGTGCGTGCACCGACGCACCCAGAGCAAGGCGATTTACCCCGGGTACTGGGATGTCGCCGCCGGTGGCATGGTCCAGGCCGATGAGAGCTATGCCGAATCGGCGGCCCGCGAACTGGAAGAAGAGCTGGGGGTCGGTGGGGTCGAACTCACCGCGCATGAATGTTTTTTCTTCGACCAGACCGGCAACCGGCTCTGGTGCGCGGTGTTCTCGGCGGTCTGGGACGGGCCTTTGTGCCTGCAGCCCGAAGAGGTCAGCGAGGCACGCTTCATCGCCGTCGAGCAGGCCCTGGCCGACAGCCAGCAACAGCCATATTGCCCCGATTCACTGGCTGCCTTGCGGCGCTACCTCGACCGTCGAGCCTGACGTCGCTAAACACATGCAAAATGGCGCAGTTTTGTACTTAGCATTCGCGACTTTTATCGTTACACTGCGCGGCCTTTAAAGGCTGCCGCACGCTTCATGCGGCAGTTGCGCTGCCCCTGCCAGAGTGGGGCTTCGCGGTCGGTGCCCCGCCAGGGGCGTCGACCAGTTTTTATCCTCACCGTAGAGGATCAAAAGTGGCCAAGAAAGCCGCATCATTCGCCGCCCTCGGTGGCCTGGTGTTCTCCACTGATGCAGGCCGGCATTGCCCGGACTGCAGCAAACCCATAGATGCCTGCATCTGCAAACAGACGCTCATCCCCGAAGGCGATGGCATTGCTCGCGTGCGTCGCGAAAGCAAGGGCCGTGGCGGCAAGACGGTGACGACCATCAGCGGCGTGCCGCTGCCCCTGGAACAGCTCAAGGATCTGGCCAGCACGCTCAAGCGCCGCTGCGGAACCGGCGGCGCGTTGAAAGACGGGGTCATCGAAATCCAGGGCGATCATGTCGAGCTGCTGCTGGCCGAACTGATCAAACAGGGCTTCAAAGCGAAAAAGTCCGGCGGCTGAAGACTGCATCGCGATTTTTTGCAATTCGCTTTCTAAACTCGTTCCCGTAGGAAGGGTCTATCCCTGAACACGGATAATCGTCACTTTCAGGTTTTACACTGCGCCCGCCCCATGCAGGCCGGTGTTTTTCGACTTTCTATATAGGGGACTTCAATGTCCGTACGACGCACACGCAAAGACGATGGCAGCCAATGGACAGTTGCGGACAGCCGCAGTGTTTACGGCATTCGCCATTGGGGGGCCGGCTACTTCGCAATCAACGAGGCCGGGCGCGTCGAAGTCCGCCCGAACGGGCCTGGCAGCGCGCCGATCGACCTGTTCGAACAGGTCGACGAACTGCGCAAGAGCGGCCTGTCGCTGCCGCTGCTGGTACGTTTCCCGGACATTCTCCAGGACCGCGTGCGCCAGCTGACTGGCGCTTTTGACGCCAACATCGCGCGCCTGGAATACCAGAGCCAGTACACCGCGCTGTACCCGATCAAGGTCAACCAGCAAGAAGCGGTGGTGGAAAACATCATCGCCACCCAGAACGTTTCCATTGGCCTTGAAGCCGGCTCCAAGCCTGAGCTGCTGGCCGTGCTGGCGCTGGCACCGAAAGGCGGCACCATCGTCTGCAACGGTTACAAGGACCGCGAGTTCATCCGCCTGGCACTGATGGGCCAGAAACTCGGCCACAACGTCTTTATCGTCATCGAGAAAGAGTCGGAAGTGGCCCTGGTGATCGAAGAAGCCGCCGAGCTCAAGGTCAAGCCGCAAGTTGGCCTGCGCGTTCGCCTGTCGTCGCTGGCCTCGAGCAAGTGGGCCGATACCGGTGGCGAGAAGTCCAAGTTCGGCCTGTCGGCGGCGCAACTGATCTCGGTGGTGCAGCGTTTTCGCGATGCCGGCCTGGACCAGGGCATCCGCCTGCTGCACTTTCACATGGGCTCGCAGATCGCCAACCTGGCCGACTACCAGCACGGTTTCAAGGAAGCCATCCGTTACTACGGCGAGCTGCGCGCGCTGGGCCTGCCGGTCGATCACATCGACGTCGGCGGCGGCCTGGGTGTGGACTACGACGGCACCCACTCGCGCAACGCCAGTTCGATCAACTACGACATGGATGACTACGCCGGTGTCGTGGTCGGCATGCTCAAGGAGTTCTGCGATGCCCAGGGCTTGCCGCATCCGCATATCTTCTCGGAGAGCGGCCGCTCGCTGACCGCGCACCACGCCGTGCTGGTGGTGCAGGTGACCGACGTCGAGAAGCACAACGACGAAGTGCCGCTGATCGAGAACAAGGAAAGCCTGCCCGAGACCGTGCAGTGGCTGGCCGACCTGCTCGGCCCGACCGATATCGAGATGGTCACCGAAACCTACTGGCGCGCCACTCACTACATGAGCGATGTGGCCGCCCAGTATGCCGACGGCAAGATCACCCTGGCCGAGAAAGCCCTGGCCGAGCAGTGCTACTTTGCCGTCTGCCGGCGCCTGCACAACTCGCTCAAGGCCCGCCAACGCTCGCACCGCCAGGTGCTCGACGAACTCAACGACAAGCTGGCCGACAAGTACATCTGCAACTTCTCGGTGTTCCAGAGCCTGCCGGACACCTGGGCCATTGGCCAGGTCCTGCCGATCCTGCCGCTGCATCGCCTCGACGAAGAGCCGCTGCGCCGCGCCGTGCTGCAAGACCTGACCTGCGACTCGGACGGCAAGATCAACCAGTACGTCGACGAGCAGAGCATCGAGACCAGCCTGCCGGTGCACGCGATCAACGAAGGTGAAGACTACCTGCTGGGTATCTTCCTGGTCGGTGCCTACCAGGAAATCCTCGGTGACATGCACAACCTGTTCGGTGATACCGACTCGGTGAACATCTACCAGAACCCGAACGGCAGCGTGTACCACGCCGGTATCGAGACCCATGACACCATCGAAGACATGCTGCGCTACGTGCACCTGTCGCCGGAGGAGTTGATGACTCACTACCGCGACAAGTGCGCCAGCGCCAAGATCACCGCCCGTGAGAAGACCCAGTTCCTCGACGCCCTGCGTCTGGGCCTGACCCGTTCGTCGTACCTGTCGAGCTGATCAGTGGTGCGGGTCGCGTGCAGTCGCTGGCTGCGCGTCGACCCTATCGCGGGTCAAGTCGGGTCGCGATGCTTTCAACTACCGACGCACAAACCACCCATCCCGCCGCTGCAACCGCCAGCCCATCACCCCCAGCGTTACCCCGCGCAAGGCCATGAACAGCAGAAAGCCCAGCCACAGGCCGTGGTTGCCCAGATCGCGAGCCAGATAGGCAACCGGCAGGGCGATGAGCACGCTGAGCAGCATGCCGTTGCGCATCTCCCGCGCCCGCGTGGCGCCGATGAACAAGCCATCGAGCAGATAGCTCCACACCGCGATTAACGGCAGCAAGGCCAGGTACGGCAAGTACTGGTAGGCGGTTTCGCGCACGTTGGCGATGTCGGTCTGCATGTTGATGAACAGATGCCCACCGAGCAAAAACAACACGGCAAAGCCGCTGCTGGCCAGCAGCGACCAGCCGCAGGCGACGGTCAGCGAGCGGCGCAGCGCCTGGCGATCGCCAGCGCCGATGGCGTGCCCGCACAGCGCTTCGACCGCATGGGCCAGGCCATCAAGGGCGTAGGCGGTGAGCAGCAGGCCATTGAGCAGCAAGGCGTTGGCTGCCACGGTCGCTTCACCCAGGCGTGCGCCTTGCACGGTAATCAGGAAGAACACCGCTTGCAGCGCCAGGCTGCGGATGAAGATGTCGCGGTTGACGCTCAGCAGCGGCCGCCAGCTCTGCCAGCGTGCCAGCAGTGCCCAGGCGATCTGCCCGGGGTAAGCGCGCAGGGCCGGGCGGGTCAGGGCCAGGCCGAGCAGGGCGGCGCTCCATTCGGCAATCACAGAGGCCCGCGCCGAACCGATCACGCCCCAGTCCAGGCCGAGCACGAACCACAGGTTGAGGGCGATGTTGAGCAGGTTGGTGGTCAGCAGGATCGCCAGCGGCGCCCTGGCGTTCTGGGTGCCGAGGAACCAGCCGACCAGGGCGAAGCTGGCCAGCGCCGCCGGCAGGCCAAGCAGGCGGGTCTGGAAGAAGTCGTGGGTCGACTGCTCCAGCGCTGCCGAGGGCTGCATAAGTTGCAGCGCCAGGTGGCTGAACGGCAGGGCCAGAACACCCAGCAGCAGGGCGAAAAACAGCGCCAGCAACAGGCCCTGGAGCAACACCTGGCGCAGTGCTGCGCCGTCGGCACGACCCGCCGCCTGGGCGGCGAAACCGGTCGAGCCCATGCGCAGAAAGCCCATCACCCAGGCCAGGAAGGTGTACAGGCTGGCGCCCACCGCCACCGCACCGAGCTGATGAGCATGGGGCAGGTGGCCAATCACGGCGCTGTCGACCAGGGCCACCAGCGGTACGGAAATGTTCGAAAGTATCATCGGCGCGGCCAGCGCCCAGACCTTGATATGGGTCGGGCGGTCGCGCCAGTCGGTCAGCAAACGGGACATGAAAGCTCCTGGCAAGCCGGCATTGTAGCCGCTGCGGGCACCAAATCGTGCGAAGGCGGTCTCACATCCGCTCGCCGCATCACTGTTGCGGCGCGGTTGATATATAGTGCACCCCTAAGATTCCGCTGCCCGAGAGTTACTACTCCCATGCTCAACAAAGGATTGTTGCTGGCCTGCGCGCTGGCCTTGCTCAGTGCCTGCGATTCGTCTGCCCCGGACAAACCGGCCCCCGCGGCCCCGCCTGCGCAGACCCAGGACCAACCCGCAGCCCCGGCCCCGGCCGCTCCGGCTGCACCCGCAGACGCGACCAAGCCCGCTGCGGCCAAGGACGATGCCGCGACCCTGGCCAAGCGTTATGCCGGTCGCGAGCTGAGCGTGGTGGATGTCTCGGAAGTGCAGGTCGATGGCGCCAGCGCCCTGGCCCTGACCTTCTCGGTGCCGCTGGATGACCAGCAGAACTTCGCTGACAAGGTGCACCTGGTCGATACCGTCAAAGGCAAGGTCGACGGCGCCTGGGAGCTTTCTGCCAACAAGATGGAGCTGCGTCTGCGCCACCTGGAGCCCCAGCGCAAGCTGGTGCTGACCATCGACGCCGGGCTGCTCGCGGTCAATGGCAAGCGCCTGCCCGCCGAGTCGATCAGCCGCCTGGAAACCCGCGACATGCAATCGACCATCGGCTTCGCCAGCCGTGGCTCGCTGCTGCCGACGCGACTGGCCGAAGGCCTGCCGGTGATCGCCTTGAACGTCAACAAGGTCGATGTCGAGTTCTTCCGCATCAAGTCGGACAAACTGTCGCCGTTCCTTGCTACCTGGGGCCGCAACAGCAGCCTGTACTACTACACGTCCAAAGAAATCCTGGACATGACCGAGCTGGTTTACAGCGGCCGCTTCGACCTCAACCCGGCGAAGAACACCCGCGAAACCGTGCTGCTGCCGATTGCCGGCATCAAGCCGCTGCAAGAGCCAGGCGTGTACCTGGCGGTAATGCGCGCCTCCGGAACCTACGACTACACGCAACCGGCGACGCTGTTCACCCTCAGTGACATCGGCGTCTCGGCGCACCGTTACCAGAACCGCCTGGATGTCTTCACCCAAGGCCTGGAAGGTGGCAAGGCGCTGAGCGGTGTCGAGCTGGAACTGCTCGACGGCGAAGGCCGCGTGCTGGCCCAGGCCAAGACCGACAGCGACGGCCATGCCCAGTTGCCGACGCCACCCAAGGCCGAAACCCTGCTGGCCCACCAGGGCGTGCACACCACCATGCTGCGCCTCAATAGCGCTGCCCTGGACCTGGCCGAATTCGACATCACCGGCCCCCAGGCCAACCCGCTGCAGTTCTTCGTGTTCGGCCCGCGCGACCTTTATCGCCCGGGTGAAACCGTGCTGCTCAACGGCCTGTTGCGTGACCAGGATGGCCGCCCGCTCAAGCCGCAACCGGTGACCGTGGAAGTGCGCCGTCCGGATGAGCAGATCAGCCGCAAGTTCGTCTGGGAAGCCGATGCCAATGGCTTCTATCAGTATCAGCTGCAACTGGCCGATGAAGCGCCGACCGGGCGCTGGCAGTTGCTGTTCGACCTCGGCGGCGGCAAGAAGCAGGTGTTCGAGTTCCTTGTCGAAGATTTCCTGCCCGAGCGTCTGGCCCTGGAGCTCAAGGGCAGCGACAAGCCGCTGAGCCCGGACCAGACTGCGCAGATCAAGGTCAACGGTCGCTACCTGTACGGCGCCCCGGCTTCGGGCAATCGCCTGAGCGGCCAGGCCTATGTGCGCCCGCTGCGTGAAGCGGTGCCGGCACTGCCGGGCTATCAGTTCGGTTCGATCACTGAAGAGGAACTGAGCCAGGACCTGGAGCTGGACGAAGTCACCCTGGACAGCAACGGCAAGACCACCCTGAACATCGAAAGCAAATGGTCCGAAGCCCGTTCGCCGCTGCAACTGACCGTGCAGGCCAGCCTGCAGGAGTCCGGTGGCCGGCCGATCACCCGCCGCCTTGAGCAACCGATCTGGCCGGCCGGGCGCCTGCCTGGCTTGCGCGGTCTGTTCGAGGGTGAAGAAACCGATGGCGAAGGCCCGGTGGAGTTCGAAGTGCTGGTGGCCGATCCGCAAGGCAACAAGCTGGCGGTCAACAACCTCAAGGTGCGCCTGGTCCGCGAGCGTCGCGACTACTACTGGAACTACTCGCAGAGCGACGGCTGGAGCTACAACTACAACGAGAAATTCCTCATCCAGAGCGAAGAGACGGTCAACGTCAAGGCCGGCTCCACCGCCCGGGTCAACTTCCTGGTTGATTGGGGCCCGTACCGCGTCGAGGTCGAAGACCCGCAGACCGGCCTGGTGTCGAGCGGGCGTTTCTGGGCCGGCTACCGTGCCCAGGACAACGCCGACGGCGGCGCCGTACGTCCGGACCAGGTCAAACTGGCCCTGGACAAACCGTCGTATGCCGATGGCGCTACCGCCAATATCACCGTCACTCCGCCTGCCGCAGGCACCGGCTACTTGATGGTCGAGTCCAGCGAAGGCCCGCTGTGGTGGGAAGAAATCGATGTACCGGCCGAAGGCAAGAGCTTTGCCGTCAAGCTCGATCCGAAGTGGGCGCGCCATGACCTGTATGTCAGCGCCCTGGTGATTCGCCCGGGCGAGCGCAAGGTCAATGCCACGCCGAAACGTGCCGTGGGTGTGCTGCACCTGCCGCTGGATCGCCACGAGCGCAAGCTGGCGGTAACCCTCAATGCCCCGGAAAAAATGCGTCCCAAGCAGCCGCTGACCGTCAAGGTGCAAGCGCGCAACGCCGACGGCAGCGTGCCCAAACAGGTGCATGTACTGCTGGCAGCAGTGGACGTGGGCATCCTCAACATCACCGAGTTCGAAACCCCCGACCCGTTTACCGGCATGTTTGGCCGCAAGGCCTATGGTGCTGACCAACTGGATATCTATGGCCAGTTGATCGAAGCCGGGCAGGGCCGTCTGGCCAGCCTGGCCTTCGGTGGTGATGCGGCCATGGCCAAGGGCGGCAAGCGCCCGAACACCACGGTGACCATCGTTGCCAAGCAAAGCGCCCCGGTAACCCTCAATGACAAGGGTGAAGGTGAAGCGACGGTCGATATCCCTGACTTCAACGGTGAGCTGCGGCTGATGGCCCAGGCCTGGACCGACGAGCGCTACGGCATGGCCGAAGGCAAGACCGTGGTCGCCGCGCCATTGATTGCCGAGCTTTCGGCGCCGCGCTTCCTCGCCGGCGGCGACCGCACGACCCTGGCCCTGGACCTCTCCAACCTGTCGGGCAAGGCACAGAACCTGACCGTGCGCCTGAGCACCGAAGGCCAGCTGAATCTGCTCGGCGCCGCCGAACAAACCCTGAGCCTCACCGAAGGCAAGCGCGTCACCCTGCTGGTGCCGGTGCAGGCCAGCGGTGGCCTGGGCCAGGGCAAGGTCAAGGTCGAGGTGCAAGGGCTGCAACTGCCAGGCGAGTCGGCCACGGCCTTCAGCCGCGACTGGACCCTGGGCATTCGCCCGGCCTACCCGGCAATGCTGCAGCACTATCGCGTCGCTCTCAAAGACCAGCCCTGGACCCTGCCGGAAGCTGACCTGGCGCTGTTCGAGCCGGTGGGTCTTGAGGCCTCACTGGCGCTGTCGAGCCGTCCGCCGCTGAACCTGGCCGAGCAGATCCGCGCCCTCGAAGCCTACCCGTACGGCTGCCTGGAACAGACCACCAGTGGCCTGTACCCGTCGCTGTACGCCGATGCCGCGACGCTCAAGCGCCTGGGCATCAAGGGTGAGCCGGCGGACGTGCGCAAGCGCAAGATCGAGATGGGCATCGAGCACCTGCTGGGCATGCAGCGCTACAACGGCAGCTTTGGCCTGTGGAGCGCTGATGACGAGGAAGAGTACTGGCTGACCGCCTATGTCACCGACTTCCTCCTGCGTGCACGCGAGCAAGGTTATGCCGTGCCGCCCGAGGCCCTGAAAAAAGCCAGCGAGCGCCTGCTGCGCTACCTGCAGGAGCGCAACCTGATCGAGATCAGCTACAGCCAGAACGCCGAGCACAGCCGCTTTGCCGTGCAGTCCTATGCTGCCCTGGTGCTGGCGCGTACCCAGCAAGCGCCGCTGGGCGCCCTGCGCAGCCTGTTCGAGCGGCGCAGCGATGCGCGTTCCGGCTTGCCGCTGGTACAACTGGCCATCGCCCTCGACAAGATGGGCGACAAGCCGCGTGCGCAACAGGCGCTGCAGGCTGGCCTGGCGGTCACCCGTAGCGAGAACAGCTGGCTGGCCGACTACGGCAGCCCGGTGCGTGACCAGGCGCTGATCCTGTCGTTGCTGACCGAGAACAACCTGGCCAGCGACAAGCTCGATGCACGGCTGTTCGAGCTTTCCGACCAGATGGCGGGTAACCGCTGGCTGTCGACCCAGGAGCGCAACGCGCTGTACCTTGCCGGTCGTGGCCTGCTGCGCAAGCCTGAAGGCAACTGGTCGGCACGCCTGGACAGCGCCGGTGAAGTGCGCGAATTCAACAACGAGCAATCGGGGATGAAACTCGAAGGCCCGCTGCTGGCCTCGCCGCTGACCATCCAGAACGAAGGCAGCGAGACGCTGTTCCAGCAACTGACCCTGTCCGGTTATCCGCGCCAGGCCCCGGTTGCCCGCGGCAGCGGCATGACCATCCGCCGCGAGTTCCTCGGCATGAATGGCCAGGCCCTGGACATCAAGGCGCTCAAGAGCGGTGACCTGGTGCTGGTGCACCTGGCGGTGACGGCCAATACCCAGGTGCCGGACGCGCTGGTGGTCGACCTGCTGCCGGCGGGCCTGGAGCTGGAAAACCAGAACCTGGCGCAAAGCGCGGCAAGCCTTGAGAACGCCAGCAGTGCAGTGAAGCAATGGCGCGAGTCGATGCAGAACGCCGCGGTCGTGCATCAGGAGTTTCGTGATGACCGCTACGTGGCGGCGCTGAGTATCGACCAGTACTCCACCACCCACCTGCTGTACCTGGCCCGCGCGGTAACCCCGGGGACCTACAAGGTACCGCCGCCGCAGGTCGAGTCGATGTACCGGCCGAACTACAACGCGGTGGGCGAATCGCCTGCCGAGCTGGTGGTTAAAGGCCGCTGACACAGGGCGTTGTGGGAGCGGGCTCATCCGCTCCCACACCTTCTATTTAGTCAGTGAATGATCCAGCTCAGCACCCACAAACCCAGCACCAGCCAGATGATGCCGAGTATGATCGAGGCGCGCATGAAGGCGCGGATCGCCGAGTACAGCAACATCAGGCCGATGATCAGGGCGAGGATGCTGACCAGCGAAGTGTCCATGCCCAGGGTGCGTGACAGGCCCTCGATGAAATTGCCACCGGCGTTGGCCAGCAGGTTGAACAACCCGCTCAGGCCGTCGACGATAAACCGGATCACCGCCCCCAGCGCCTGGCCGAGCCACTCGAAAAAACCTTCTACATGCATAGTTGCTTCCTGATGATCAATTCGGCGAATGCGCCGTTGCCAAGCCTTTGGCCATGCCAGGGCCGGGTCGGTTCCCTGCGTAGCTGCTACGCCAGGAGGGCCTGATGCACATCTTAGCTCGCCTGCGTGGCGTCATCGGCAAACCCCTGGGTTTGCTGCTCGCCATCCCCTTGCTGCTGATTGCCTTGCTATGGCTTGCCGACCGCATCTGGCCGTTGCCGATGCCGGCCGATGACCTCGCCCGGGTAGTCCTGGCCGAAGACGGCACGCCGCTGTGGCGCTTTGCCGATGCCGACGGGGTGTGGCGCTACCCGGTCACTGCCGAGCAGGTTTCGCCTTATTACCTGGAGGCGTTGCTGACCTACGAGGACCGCTGGTTCTACCATCACCCCGGTGTCAACCCGCTGGCCCTGGGCCGCGCGGCCTGGCAGAACCTGCGCGGTGGCCGGGTGCTGTCTGGTGGTAGCACCCTGTCGATGCAGGTCGCGCGCCTGCTCGACCCACACTCGCGCACGCTGCCTGGCAAGCTGCGCCAGCTGTGGCGTACCGCGCAACTGGAATGGCACCTGTCGAAGGCGCAGATCCTCGAAATCTACCTCAACCGTGCGCCGTTCGGCGGCACCTTGCAGGGTGTCGCCGCGGCCAGCTGGGCCTATCTTGGCAAGTCGCCGCTGCACCTGACGCCTTCAGAGGCGGCCTTGCTCGCGGTGTTGCCCCAGGCGCCCAGCCGCCTGCGCCCGGATCGGCACCCGGAGCGCGCCCAAGCGGCGCGGGACAAGGTCTTGCAGCGCCTGGCCGAGTACCAGGTGTGGCCGCAGCAACGGGTCGCCGAAGCAGAAGAGGAACCGCTGTTGCTGGCACCACGTCAGGAGCCGGCGCTGGCGCCATTATTGGCGCGACGGCTGAACCGCCCGCACAGCCCGCCGTTGATTCGCACCACCCTCGATGCCTCGTTGCAACGGCGCCTGGAAGACTTGCTGCTGGGCTGGCGTGCGCGCCTGCCCGAGCGGACCTCGGCGGCGATTCTGGTGGTCGAGGCGCAGAACATGGCAGTGCGCGCCTACCTGGGGTCGGTGGACCTGAATGACGAGCGCCGCTTTGGCCACGTCGACATGATCAGCGCCCTGCGTTCCCCCGGCTCGACCCTCAAGCCGTTCCTCTATGGCATGGCCATGGACGATGGCCTGATCCATTCCGAGTCATTGCTGCAGGACGTGCCGCGCCGCTACGGCGACTATCGCCCGGGCAATTTCTCCATGGGCTTCAGCGGGCCGGTTGCCGCCAGTTCCGCCCTGGCCCTGTCGTTGAACCTGCCGGCGGTGCAACTGCTTGAAGCCTACGGGCCGAAACGCTTTGCCGCGCAGATGCGCAGTGGCGGCGTGCCGTTGATCTTGCCGCCGCTGGCCGAGCCTAACCTGTCGCTGATTCTCGGCGGCGCCGGTAGCCGCCTGGAAGACCTGGTGGGCGGCTACGCCGCGTTTGCCCGCGATGGCCTGAGTGCGCCGATCCGCTTGCAACCCAATGACCCGCTGCTTGAGCGACGCCTGCTGTCGCCCGGCAGTGCCTGGATTATCCGGCGGATTCTCAGCGGCCAGGCGCGCCCGGACCGCGACCCTCACGCAGAGCTAGTGCAGCGCCCGCAACTGGCGTGGAAGACCGGCACCAGCTATGGCTTTCGCGATGCCTGGTCGATTGGCGTCGGCCCGCGTTACCTGATCGGGATCTGGATCGGCCGCCCGGATGGCACGCCGGTGCCCGGCCAGTTCGGCCTGGCCTCGGCGGCGCCGTTGATGCTGCAGGTGCATGATGTGCTGAGCAACCGCGACAGCCAGCGCGGGATTGCCACACCCGTGGCGGCGGTGCCGGCCAACGTCGGGGTTGCGGCGATCTGCTGGCCGCTCGGCCAACCCATGGCCCGCCAGGACCCCAATTGCCGGCGCCAGCGTTTTGCCTGGACCCTGGACGGTACCACGCCGCCAACCCTGCTGGCCCAGGACCAGCCCTTGAGTGTCGGCTTGCGCGAGACGGTCTGGGTCAACGATCAGGGCTTGCGTGTCGACGCTACCTGCGCCGGCGCCCAGGCCCGGGAAATCGCCCTCTGGCCGTCGCCACTTGAACCGTGGCTGCCAAGGGTGGAACGCCGCGAGGCGCGCTTGCCCAAGGTCGACCCGCAATGCCCGCCGCAGGTGCCGGCCAGTGCGCCGCCGCTGTCAATCGTCGGCGTGCGCCAGGGCGATCAGCTACGCCGCCCGGCCACCAGCAGCGAACCATTGCGTTTCAAGGTCTCGGCCCTTGGCGGTAACGGACGCCACTGGTGGTTCCTCAACGGTGCGCCGCTGGGCGAAACCAGCGGTCAGGAGAACCTCACGGCAAGCTTCGAGCAGGCCGGGCGCTTCGAGCTGAGCGCCCTGGATGAAAGCGGCGAAACCGCCCGGGTCGAATTCCAGGTCAATGACTGACGCTCTCTATTAGACGATGACAGGGCCAGCACCTACGCTTGGATTGACGAGGCCGCCGCCCTGGCGGCCTTGTACTGTTCGGGATCATGGAGTGTCCGATGCGTGCGTTGGCCGTCGCGATAGTGGGGTTGTCCTGGGTGAGCGTTGCCAGCAGCGAACCCCTGCCGCGTTTTCTCGACAGCCACGAAATCGAACGCAACCTGCCGGCCCCCAATCTGCCGGCCGATGCCTACCGGCCAAGCAACCCGGGAGTGCTGGTGCCGGTGCCGGTAACCCAGGCCCGGCCGTTGCTGCGCGACACGCGGATCTTTCTGCGCAAAGTGCGCTTCGAAGGCGGCAGCATCTACCCCTTGAGTGACCTGCGCGACAACTACCAGAGCCTGGTCGGCCGCGAGGTCAGCCTCGGCGAGCTGATCGACGCCACCCAGCGCCTGACCCAGCGCTACCAGCAGGACGGCTACCTGTTGTCGCATGCCTACCTGCCCGAGCAGGACTTCGCCGATGGCCGGGTGCGGGTGGTGCTGGTCGAAGGCTACATCGATGAACTCGAGCTGCACGGCGAGGTGGGCCCGGCGGCGGCCTACGTTGAGCAACTGGTGGGCCGGCTCAAGGCCGAACGGCCGCTGACCCGCGACACCTTCGAGCGCTACGTCGCGCTGATGAGCCGCCTGCCCGGCTTCAGCGTGCAGGCAAGCCTAGCGCCTGCCAACCCTGTCAGTGGTACCAGCCGGCTGATCGTCGAGGCCAGGCGCCGGCCGTTCAGCGGCAACCTGACCGTCACCGATGGCACCCGCGATGACCCCCAGGCCTTGCTCAGCGTGAGCAGCAACGCGCAGACGGCGCTGGCCGAACAGTTCAGCGTCACCGCTCTGGCGCCGCGCGGGGAAGATCACGAAAGCTATTTTCGCCTGGACTACTCCCAGTACCTGGACGATCAGGGCAGCCAGTTGCACCTGTCGGCCTCGCGTTACGACAGCGACCCCAGTGCCCAGGTGCTGCTCGGCGATGGCACCCAGCTCAAGGCCCATCGCGAGAACGACCGCTTTTCGGCGGGCCTCAGCCAGGTGCTGCTGGCCGCGCCCGGTGAGTCGCTCAACGTTGCTGCGCGTTTCTACATGGTCAATGACGATGTTGAGTATCGCGCGGTCGACGCGCCCTTGCGGCTGAGCAATCGCACCGATGTGCGTGCCCTGGGCTTTGAAGGCGAGTGGCGCAAGGCCGATGCCGACCAACTGCGGATTGTCAGTGGTGGCGCCTATCAGGGCCTGGATTACCTGGGGGCGAAAAGCAACAGCGATTTCGACCTGGATTTCCTCCGCCTGCGTTTGTCCGGTTTGCAGAGCGATCGCCTGTTCGGCAATTGGCAGGGGGTGGCGTCGGCGGCCTTGTACTGGAGCCGCGACAGCCTGCCCGACAGCGAGCGGGTGGTGTTCGGCGGGCAGAGCTTTGCCCGCGGTTACCCCGCCGACCAGGCCCTGGGCGACAAGGGCTGGGGCCTGGCCTATGAGCTCAATTACAGTTTCAACGGCGATGGCCGCTGGGTAAAGTTGCTGCAACCTTATGCCGTACTGGACACCGCGCGCACCTGGTTCAACGAGGTGGACCTGCGCGATGCACACTTGAGTTCAGTGGCTTTGGGGCTGCGCATCGGTGACGGGCGTTTCTACAACCTGGCACTGGAGCTGGCCAAGCCGCTGTCGGATGTTGCCCTCGACAGCTTTGACCGCGAGCCACGGCTGAGTGTGAGTTTCAGCGTGCAGCTGTGAACCGGCTCCTACAGGGGCCGTAGCCCCCGCAGGTTCATTGCACCAGTTGCATCCGCGGTTTGGGGAACAGGTTGTCGAGGGTTTCCAGCAGGCGGTTGTGGTAGATCGGCTTGCGGAACAGGTCCAGCACCTGCAGGCGCAGCAGGTCGCTGATGTCGTCCATGTCGGCATGCCCGGAGGTGACGATCACCGGCAAGTGCTGGCGCGAGGTGTGCTCGCGCAGGCGCCTGATCAGTGATATGCCGCTCTCCTCCGGCATGCGCAGGTCGGTGATGACCAGGGCCACGTCCGGGTGGCGGGTGAGTTGTTGCAGGGCGAGTTTCACCGAGGTGGCGGTGTAGCAGCAAAAACCCTCGCCCTCCAGCAATTCGGCAAGTTCCAGCAAGGCGTCCTCTTCGTCATCCACCAGGAGTAGCTGTTGACGGGGGGAAGAGGTCGGCATGGGGCGGTCCTGTGATGGGGGAGTTGATCAGTGCATTGGCGTGAACCGATGAAGCCACTCGTCAGCTACCACTGCCACCACTGCCACCGCCCGAAGCAGGCGGCGCTTTTAGCGCGTTTTCAATCTTGGTCATGACCCCAGACACATTGGTAGAAATGGGCGTAATGAACGCTGTCAGCGCTACAGCAACCATGGCCGCGACAATCGCGTACTCGATGCCCGAGGCACCATCCTTGCGGTAGAAGAATTCTTTGCAGCTCTTGAGGACTCGGGAAAGACGCATGGCATTTCTCCTTGCGCCGGAGGCGCAGATGGCAGGGGTATTCAGTGATTCCCCTTTGCCACCACAGCATCGTCAACGGGCCAAATCTCGGCAAATGTAAGAAGGTATTAATACTAAAGTTATAACCAAATACCGACGCCAATAAGCTGTTGTTTTATGGGGGTGTCGGCTTTGCGACGGAAAAAAATCTGACGGGTAATGGCATTTTGTCCTAGCTGCGCTACCGTCAAATAGCGAAATAGTTGTTTCCGACTGCAGTGCTGTGGGCCATTTCACAAAAGTGAGCCTGAAGGACAGCTTGGGGAGAAGGAGGGCCAGCATGAGCAGTCGCATTACCATCATCCTTGCAGGCCTCTTTTTGATCGGTGCGCTGCTGGCCGGCTACTGGGGGCTGATGCTCAGCCAGCCGCCAAGCGAGCCGGCGCCGGCAGCCGCCGTCGAACCCGCGCAGGCTCCGGTGACCCGGGTGGTCACGGAAGCAACAGACGAACTGCGCAAGCCGGTTGTCGTGCTGCGTCGCGATGTCAGTGCATATACCCCGCTGGTGGCCGAAGACCTGCTGATCGAACGCCTGCAGGTGGCGCCGCCGGGTAGTTTCCAGACCCTTGAACAAGTGCTCGGGCGCAGCAGTTGGCGCGCCTTGAGCGCCGGCACCTGGCTGGAGCAGGGCAGCTTCGAGGCCGGTGGCCCGCTGGCACGGATGATTCACCCCAGTGAGCGGGCGCTGGCGGTGGCGGTGGACGAAGTGGTCGGCGCCGCCGGGCAACTGCGCCCGGGTGACTATGTCGATGTGCTGGTGTTCCTGCGTGAAGACAACAGCAACCCGCAAGCCTCGGCCCAGGTAGTGTTGCCGGCCTTGCGCCTGCTCAGTGTCGGTGCGCAGCTGGGCCTGGCCAACGATGGCCAGCCTGCCGAGGCGCCCATGGATGACAAGGCCCGTCAGGAACAACAGCGCAACCCGGTGCGCACTGTGGTGCTGGCGGTCCCCGAAGCATTGGCCAGCCGCCTGCTGCTGGCCGCTCAGGCCGGCAGTCTGCGCCTGGCGGTACGCAGCGCCGAGGAGAAGCGCCTGGCCCAGTACTGGACTGACCCGAATGCCAGCGCCAAGGCCGTCGACAACGCCAACCGTGAACTCTATCGCTTCAGCCAGCTCGCCCAGGTACCGGCCGCCCGACCTGTGGCCAGCGCAGCGCCGCCACGCGGCATGGAAATCATCCGCGGTAATCAAGCCAACACGCCAACCCCCTGACCAAGCAAGGATGCCCTTCAATGAGCAGTCGTTCCGAGCGGGTAATCAAGCAGATGCTCTGCGCCCTGTTGTGCGCCGTGCCGCTCGCCCCAACGGCGATGGCGGCGTCCGGCTGCGCGGCGCTGGAGCAGGTGCCGGGCGTCATCGAGATCGATCAGGGCCTGCAGCAGGAGGTGCGCCTGCCGGTGGCAATCACCCGCGCGGCGATTGGCGAGCCGAAGATTGCCGACGTACATGCCAGTGGCACTGACGCGGTGCTGCTGACGGCGGTCGGCCCCGGCGCCACCAGCCTGATGCTGTGGACTGCCTGCGCCAAGACACCGCGCCAGGCCATGGTGTTCGTCAAGGGCATTGCCAGCAGCGAGATGGCTGCCAGTGCGCTGCCGCCGTCCGAAGATCCGCTGCTGCCCAGCCAGGTGCAGGCCGATATCCGCTTTGTCGAAGTCAACCGCACCAAGTACAAGGAGGCCGGCGCGCGGCTGTTCTTCAAGGGCTCCAACAACACCCTGATCGGCTCACCGAGCACTGTGCCGAACACCACCGTAAGCCCGGGGCAGGTGCCCACCGTGCCCGGCACGCCAAACATTCCCCTGGACAACGGCGTGTTCAACATCATCTGGGGCGGTGGCAGCAGTCGCTTCCTGGCCGCGATCAATGCCCTGGAAACCAGCGGTTTCGCCTACACCCTGGCGCGCCCCAGCCTGGTGGTGCTCAGCGGCCTGACCGCAAGCTTTCTGGCCGGCGGCGAGATCCCCATCCCGGTGCCCAGCAGCGGCAGCGACAGTGTCTCGATCGAATACAAGGAGTTCGGTATCCGCCTGACCCTGTCGCCCACCGTGGTCAGCCGCAATCGCATCCTGCTGAAAGTCGCGCCGGAAGTCAGCGAACTGGACTACAACAAGGCGGTGAATATCGCCGGTACCCAGGTGCCCGGCCTGACCGTCAGGCGTACCGACACCAGCATCTCCCTGGCCGATGGCGAGAGCTTCGTCATCAGTGGCTTGATCAGCAGCCAGTCGCGCTCGACCGTCGACAAGTTTCCAGGCCTTGGCAACCTGCCGATCATTGGCGCGCTGTTTCGCCAGTCCTCGGTGCAGCGCGACGAGACCGAACTGCTGATGATCGTTACCCCGCACCTGGTCCAGCCGCTGGCGGCCGATGCCCAGTTGCCGTCGCTGCCGGGTGAGGGCCTGCGTAACTACGACCCGAGCTGGGGCCGGCTGTTCTTTCTGGAAAACGGCGACTTTGAACGTCGCAGCGGGTTATCCCAATGAGTGAAAGCCTGAGCCAGACCTTCCTTGCCATCACCCGCAACGATGGTGACCTGCAGTGGTTGCAGGGCGCATTGGCGCCGCTGGGGCAGGTGGTGGGTGCCGGCAGTGGCAGCCTTGACGAGTTGCTGGCGCTGGTCGATGTCACCTTCGCCAGCCTGGTGTTCGTCGGCCTCGACCGCGAGCAGGTGGTCCACCAGTGCGCGCTGATCGAGGGCGTGCTGGAAGCCAAGCCGATGCTGGCGATCGTCGCCCTCGGCGATGGCATGGACAATCAACTGGTGCTCAACGCCATGCGTGCCGGGGCGCGGGATTTTGTCGCCTACGGCTCGCGTTCCAGTGAAGTCGCAGGCTTGGTGCGGCGCTTGAGCAAACGCCTGCCGCCGGTGACCAGCAACCCCAGCCTGGGCGGGCTGACCGTGCTCTATGGGGCCCAGTGTGCCGCCGACGGCGCCTTGCTGACCACGCACATGGCGCGGGTGGTGCAGACCAGCGGCCAGCAGACCCTGCTGCTCGACCTTGGCCTGCCGCGGGGTGACAGCCTGGCGCTGCTCGGCCTGGAAGCCTCGTTTCATTTCGGCGATGCCCTGCGCCACCTGCGCCGGCTCGACAACACCTTGATCGACAGTGCCTTCACCCGCGAAAGCTCGGGCCTGCGCCTGCTGGCTTATGCCGAGACCGACGAGCCGCTGGAGCGCACCAGCGCGGCAGAGCTGTACATGCTGCTCAGCGCCTTGCGCCAGCACTTCCAGCACATTGTCGTGAACCTCACCGGCCAGGCTGACAGCGAAGCCCTGCGCACCTTCGTCAGCCACTGTGACAAGCTGATCTGGTACACCGACCAGAACGTCCTCGATTGCCGGCGCAACCTCGAAGTGCTGACCCAGTGGCGCGAGAAGGGCATGAAGCTCGAACACGCAAGCCTGTTGGTCGACCGCTACCTGCGCGGTGTCGCGCCGGATTCCGAAGCCTTGGGCAAGCGCTACGGCCTGCCGGTTCTGCGGGTCTTGCCCTATAGCCCGGAGGTGCGCCTGAACGCCAAGAACCAGGGCCTGACCCTGTTCGAGCTGGCGCCGCGCGAGCCGCTTACGCAACAGCTGAAAAGCCTCGGTGAACGCCTGGCGCGGCGCTCGGAAAACAACCCGCCGGTGGTCGCCACCTGGCTCAATCGGCTGTGGGGGCACAAGTGAGCGGCGACGAGTTGTTCGGTGGCCCACGGCATAACCTGGGGGCCGACCCACAGGCGCTCAAACGCGCCCTGCACCGTTACATCATCGACGCCATCGAGGACAGCGGCCGCAACCTGCTCGAAGGTTCGCGCCCGGCCCTGGCGCAGTTCGTGGTGGAACAGGTCGGCGATTACATTGCCCGCCTGCACCTGGCGTTGTCGCGCTACGAGATGGAACGCCTGGCCGAGGAAATCGTCGACGAGCTGACTGGTTTCGGCCCGCTGGAAGTGCTGCTGCGCGATGCCAGCGTCACCGAAATCCTGGTCAACGGCCCGCACCGGGTGTTCATCGAGCGGGCCGGGGTGCTGCAACAGACCGACCTGCGTTTTATCGATGCCCATCATGTCGAGCGGGTCATGCAACGGATTCTTGCGCCCCTGGGGCGGCGCCTGGACGAGTCCTCGCCGATGGTCGACGCGCGCATGCCCGATGGCAGCCGGGTCAACGCCATCATCCCGCCGGTGGCGCTCGACGGCCCGTGCCTGTCGATCCGCAAGTTTCGCAAGGACATGCTCAAGAGCGCCGACCTGCTGGCCACCCGCACCATCGACCAGGGCATGCTCGACTTCATCCAGCTGGCGGTGGCGCGGCGCTGCAACATCCTGGTCAGCGGCGGTACCGGCACCGGCAAGACCACCCTGCTCAATATCCTCAGTCAGCTGATCAGCCCCCACGAACGCCTGGTGACCATCGAGGACGTGGCCGAACTGCAGCTCGATCACCCGCACGTGGTGCGCCTGGAAACCCGTCCGCCGAATGCCGAAGGGCATGGCGAGATCAAGGCCAGCGAGCTGATTCGCAACGCCTTGCGGATGCGCCCCGACCGTATTCTGCTTGGCGAGATTCGCGGCGTCGAAGTGCTCGATGTGCTGACGGCGATGAACACCGGCCACGATGGTTCGATGAGTACCGTGCATGCCAACACTGCCCAGGATGCCTTGCTGCGCCTGGAAACCCTGGTCGGCCTGACCGGTCGCCAGGTGGCCGAGAAAACCCTGCGGCAGATGATCTGCGCGGCGCTGGATGTGGTCATCCAGCTGACCCGCCTGGCCGATGGCCGCCGCTGCGTCAGCGAGGTGCTGGAGGTGGTCGGGGTGCGTGATGACGTGTACGTCACCAATACCCTGTTCCGGCTCGATCGGCGCACGGGCGAAGGCTTTTTGCGCGAAGCGCCGAACCCGGCCGGCGACAAGCTGCGCCGCGATTACTCGGAGCTCCAGCCGTGATCGCCGCGCTCCTCGGGCTGATTTGCCTGGCCTTGCTCGGCTTGTCGGTGCACCTGTTCTACCGCGGCATGCGCAAGTCTGCCCAGGAGCGCATCCTCCGGCGTCTGGGTCAGGTCGAGCAAGCCGCTGCGCTGGCGCCGGTCGGGCACGACTGGCTGGACCGCCTGCTGCAGCGTGCCGGTATCGAGCGGCGTAACGAGCTGTTGTGGCTTTGGCTGGCCCTCTGGCTGCTGGCCGCGCTGTTGACCGGGCGGGTCGTGGGCTGGGTGGCAGGCCTTGGCCTGTTGCTCATCGGCCCGCTGCTGGCCTGGTTGTACCTGGGCTGGCGCTATCGGCAGCGGCTGCAACGGATGATCGAGCAACTGCCGGTGCTGCTCGATCACAGCGTGCGCAGCCTCAAGGCCGGGCGCACCCTCAGCGATGCCGTGCTCGGTGCCATCGATGCTTCCCGCGAGCCGTTGCACGGCGCCTTGCAACGGGTGCGGCGCAATGTGCAGATGGGCGTCAGCCTCGACGATGCCATGGCTGAACTGGCCGAGTTGTATGACCAGGACGAACTGCGCCTGTTTGCCCTGGGCCTGCGTATCAACCATCGCTATGGCGGCAACGCCAGCGAGCTGCTGGAGAACCTGATCAAACTGATTCGCGAACGCGAGCAGGGCGCGCGGCAGTTGCGCGCCATGACCGGCGAAACGCGCATGACGGCTATGGTCCTGGGCCTGTTGCCGGTGGGCATGGCCGGTTACTTCCTGATCAGCAATCCCAACTATCTGCTGACCATGTGGCGCGACAGCAACGGCCAGTTCCTCCTGCTCGGGGCCTTCCTCCTGCAGGCCTTGGGCTGCCTGGCGCTGTGGCGCATGTTGCGGAGTATCTGAAATGGCCCTGTTGCTCAGTGCCCTGATGCTGTTTGCCGCCTTTGCCTTGCTGCTGGCTCAGTTCCTGCGCCAGCGGCATCGTCAGCGCCTGGTCGCCCAGCGCTTGCAGGGCCAGCTGGGCGCGGACAACCGCTTGGGCAACTGGCTGCAGCAGCTCGGCGCCAGCCGCCTGGGCCAGCGTTCGTTGAGTCTGGACGGCGAGACACGTTTGCTGCTTGATCGCATCGGCTGGCGGCGTAGCCGGCAACGGGCGCTGTTCGCTGCCTGCCAGGTGGGGGCGCCGCTTCTGGCGCTGGGAGTGGGGGTGATCGCGCAGGAAACCCTGTACCACACCAGCCAGACCCCGTGGCTGGTACTGCCGCTGTGCGCCATGGGCGCCGGTTACCTGTTGCCCAAGCGCTTGCTGGCCTGGGCGGCGGCGCGCCGTCAGCAGCAGGTGGCCCGGGAGGTGTCGACCTTTATTCCGCTGCTGCGGATCCTGTTCGAATCGGGCCTGGCGGTGGAGCAGGCCTTGCGCGTGCTGAGCCAGGAATCACGGCAACTGTTGCCGGTGCTGAGTGAGGAGCTGCGGGCGATTCTGCTGCGGGTCGACTCCGGCCTGGCCCTGGCCCCGGAGCTGGAAAAAACCGCGCAATTGCTCAGCGTCGATGAGTTCAGCGACAGCTGCGTGATCCTCCAGCAGTTGCTGAGCCAGGGCGGCGGGGCGATGAAGTCGTTGCTGGCACTCAAGCAACTGCTCGATGACCGGCGCCTGACGCGCATGCAGGAGCGAATTTCGAAGATGTCCGGGAAGATGTCGATAGTGATGATGGTGTTCCTGTTTCCGGCCTTGCTAATTGTGTTGGCCGGGCCCGGTTTTACGGCGTTGGCCAAGGCCTTGGGTTCATGAGCGGAGGGATGTGCATGAAAGCAGTCATGGTGATCATGAGCCTGGCGCTGCTCGCTGGCTGTACCACTCAGGACGGCGCGCAGTGGCTGGCCTTGCCGGGTATGCCGGTCAGTTGCAGCAAGCCGGATTCGGCCCAGGAGCTGGCCTTGAGCATGGCCGACGAGATGCTCGCCGAGGGCCGCCCGCATGCCAGCCTGGCGCACCTTGAGGCGTTGCCGGCGGACATGGCCCAGGTGCGCTTGCGCAAGGCCCGGGTGTCGCGCCTGCTCGGGCGCAGCGAAGCCGAGCCGTTGTACCGTAGCCTGCTCGGTGGCTGCCTGGCAGCAGAAGGCGAGCATGGCCTGGGGCAACTGGCCTCGGCCCGGGGTGACAACCTCCAGGCCCAGCGCCATTTGCTGCGTGCAGTGCGCCTGGCGCCGACCGACGAAAAGGTGCGCAACGACCTCGGCGTGGTTTACCTGAACCAGGGCAATGTCGAGCAAGCGCGTTTCGAGTTCCTTACCGCCATCGAGCTCAAAGACAACAACGCCCTGGCGGCGGTCAACCTGGTGAGCCTGCTGCTGTACCAGGACAAGTTCCAGCAGGCCGCCGACCTGGTCAGTCGCCTGCACCTGACGCCGGCGCAATTCAGTGAAGCCCGGGCGCGCGCCGAGCAACTGAAGAAACCCGCGGCGCGGACCGACCAGGTCGCGGTGATAACCCCAGAAGCCTCAAGCGTCACCCAACAGTGAGGTCGTGATGAACAGGTCATTGCTCCTGCTTGCCCTCAGCGCACTGCCCCTGGCCGCCCTGGCGCTGGAGGGCGGGCCTTCGTCCAAGGCCCAGCAAACCACCGAAGCCTGGCTGCAGCTGCAGGCACGCAACCTTGAAGCCTCGAAGATCCCGCAGACGGCCACGCCCAAGGAGCGCGACCAGAGCATGCAGCGCTGGCTCGACAGCTACAAATATGTGATCCCGGACTTCTACCGCTGGGAAAGTACCGGCGCGTCCGACAAGTGACTCAGCCGCCAAAGCGCACTCAGTGCGCCGTGACTCGCTGATGCAGGGGCGAGGAGCCGGGTGACAACGCCAGCGCCAGCTGGGTGCGGTTGTGCATGTGGGTCAGGCGCAGCACCTGCGACACGTAGAGTTTCACGGTGTTCTCGGTGATGCCCAGTTCGCAGGCGATCTGGTAGTTGGTCTTGCCCTTGCTGACCAGTTTGGCCACGTCCAGCTGGCGCGGTGACAACTTGTCGAACAGCGCTGGCAGGTTGTCGCTTTCAGCTTCCGGCTCGATATCGCTGGCGCGCCGGTGCGCACCGAGCCCGCGGGCCTTGTCCAGGTCCTGGTAGAGATCGTCGATCGACTCGGCGAGAAACTGCAGTTTCTGGTTCAGGTCACCCAGGTGCTGGTAGCTGCGGCGCCGCTCCAGCACGGCGGCCTCCTGGCGTTGTACCCCTTCAAGCAGCTCGTTGAGGTCGACCGGTTTTTGATAGTAGTCGGCAAAGCCTTCGCGCAGCGCCTTGATCACGTCCTGCTTGGCCGCGCGCCCGGTGAGCATGATCGCTTCGAACTGACGCTGCGGCCCGGCAATGGCCTTGAGCGCGCGCATCAGTTCGAGGCCATCGCAGTCGGGCATGTGCAGGTCGCACACCACCAGGGCAATCTCCTGATCGACACTGAACTGCTCGATGGCCTGGGTACTGGAATGACAGGGCAGGCAACGGTAGCCGCTGCCCTGGAGAAATTCGCACAACTCTTCGACTATCAGTGGCTGGTCGTCCACGACCAGCACCTTCAACTCACTGACTGGCTTGCTCACATGCAACTCCCTGCGCTATTCGCCTTGGTGTTCCCGCGGCCAGGTCGAGCCTGGATCCATTCCTGGCACACACTAGAAAGTAGTCGCACTTTTTGACTATGTACAAGGTTTGTACATCCTTTTGCGTGCGGTATTCGGCTAATTGATCCAGACCGCCGCCAGTAGAAAACCGACCAGCAGGAATGGCGCGAACGGCTGTTTTTTTGACGATTCTTCGCTCAATTGCTTCAGACGGTTCTTAACCTTCTGACTTAAAAGGGACCACAGCCAACGGCGGCTGAGCAGCCAGGCGACAACTGCGACCCCGGCACCGATAAATGTCCCCAACAGGTGCATGCGATCAGTGGCCAGGGCCAGGGCACCGAGCAATTTCACGTCGCCGGCGCCGAGGCGGCCAAGCATGTAGCCGGGCAGGGTCAGCAGCATGACGATGGCCAGCGCCAGGCCGCCTTCACTGGCGTCGGCGCCAATCCAGGTGTGTCCGGTAACGAACAGGTAGCCCAGGGCGCAGGCGGCGGCGCCGAGGGTCAGGGTATTGGCGATCTGGCGTTCGCGCAGATCTTGTTCAGAGCACAAGGCAAGCCACAGCAGCAGAACAATGCTTTGCATTGGCGAAAGGCCATCCCTTTGTGGTGAATGATTCTATGCTGTCTTTCAGGTGTCACTGTCAGGGTAGACGCGATCATGCAAGCAAGCCTGTGCAAGCGGCAAAAAGGCGCGGCAGCCCTCGAGTTTGTCGCGGTATTCGTGATCTTCTTCGCGGTCTTCTACGGGGTGGTCAGCTACGGTCTGCCGATGCTGATGCTGCAATCGTTCAACCAGGCCAGCAGTGAAGCGGTACGCCGCTGTGTGGCGCTGGATCCTGCCAGCGCCACTTACGGCGCTGATGTCGAGGCGCTGGCCAAGCGCGTGCTCGGCGAGCAACTGGCGTGGATGCCAGCGCCGTTGGCTTTCAAGGTCAACAGCGATGCCACGGTTGTCCTTACCCCGGGCAAGCTGCTGACGGTGAAGATCAACTACGCCAAGAGCAAACTGACCGCGGTATTGCCGGTACTGAAACTGCCGGGCATCGGTGAGGTGCCGCGCCTGCCCGACAGCCTCAAGGCCGAAGCGAGCCTGCAGCTGTGAGTGGCGGGCAAAGCCTGTTCGAGCGCTGGCGCGGGCGCGCGGCGCCAGTCGAAGAGCCCGTGGCGCAAGCCCCCGAGGTGCCGGCGGTGGGCCTGCAACTGTGGCTCGATGGCGCGGCCAGGGTGTTGCGCCAGGCCGGCCCGCTGCGCGCGGCGCTGGCGCTGCCGACCCAGGCCGGGGTACGTCTGCACGACTACGTACAGCCCTACAGCCTGCTGGTGCTCGAAGGCGAGCCGGCAGACTGGCAGGGGCAGCTTCTGGAACTGGACTTCAAGGCGGCCGGTGGCCACACCTTGCACACCCGCGGCTGGTTGCAAGCCCAGGGCGATGGCTGGTTGTTGCAACTATTCGATATCGGCGACCTGTTGCTGCACCGCCAGCAAGCCCTGGCTGCCGAGCGCCAGCAACACCTGACTGCGCACCTGGCCTGCGCCTTGCGCGCCTGCAGCATCGAACGCCTGCAAGCGGTGGCCGAAGAACAGCTCAACTGGCTGGTACGCCACTGGCGGGCCCGTGGCGCGGGGGTGCTGGTGCAAACCGAGCAGGGCTGGCAGATCTACGCCTGCAGTGGCGATGCGCTGCACTGGCTGCGTGACGAACAGCTTGCGCCGTTGCTCGATCGGCAGTTGCCGGCGAGCATGCTCAGCAGTGCCAGTGAGCCCGCGCTACAGGCCCTGTTTCCAGGGCTGGCGACTTACCTGTTGGCGTTTGCCCAGGGCCAGGTCAATCAGGCCTGGCTGATCTGCATCGAGCCGCAAGAGGTGCTGCAGGCCGAGGATGCCCTGCTGGTCGCCGCCGCCTTTGTCGAACCGCTGCTCGCTCGCCTGGCTGCGCACCAGTTGCACCAGCAGAGCGAGCGCCTGGACAGCCTGCAGCTGCAGTTGGGGGCCGGCTGGTGGCAATGGCGTCTGGACGAGCCGCAGTTGCATCTGGACCCGGCACTGGCCCAGAGCCTGGGCGTTCCGGCGGCGCTTACCCTTAACCAATGGCTGAGCCGCGTGCACCCGGCAGACCGCGAGGCGGTCCAGCTGGCGTTTGCCGAGCTGCAGCGCCAGGGCTGCGCCTTGCAACTGAGCCTGCGCCTGCTTGATCACAGCACCCAGGCGCAGCCGCGCTGGTATCGCTTGTGCGGCCAGGTGCACGGCAGCGGCGGCAATCGCCGGGTGCAGGGTTTTATGCTCGACATCAGCGACATCAAGGCGCAACAGCTGCAGGCCAGCGCTGCCCAGGCGCGCCTGGAAAACCTGATCGCCAGCTCGCCAGCGGTGATCTACATCCAGCGCTACGCCGAGGGCGCATTGCTCACCGAGTTCTGCAGCGCCAGCCTGACGCCGATGCTCGGCTGGCAGCCGCTGGCCGGCGAGCCCCTGCAACCGGGGCAGTGGCTGCACGCCGATGATCAGCTGCTGTGGCTGGAGCGCACGCGCATGCTCTTGCAGCACGGCCAGAGCCGCAGCCGCTATCGCCTGCGTGATCAGCATGGCGGTTATCACTGGGTACTGGATGAAGCGCGCCTGCTGCGCGATGACCTCGGTTTGCCGGTGGAGGTGGTGGGCATCTGGCTGGACGTCAGCGAGGCCACCGAGGCTACGGAAAAAATGCGCCAGAGCGAGGAGCGCTACCGGGTGCTGGTCGAGGATTCACCGGCGATGATCTGCCGCTACCGGCCGGACCTGAGCCTGGTGTTCGGCAATCAGCCTTTGGCGGATTACCTGGAATGCCCGCCCGCGCAACTGGCCGGCGTGAACCTCGGCCAGTGGCTGTCCGCGACCCAGCGCCAGGCCTTTGTCGAACGCCTGGCGGGCTTGACCCCGGAGCAGCCGGTGAGCAGCGCCGAGATCTGCCTGCAACTGCCAGGGCGCGAGCATGCCTGGTGGTTGTGGTCTGATCGTGGGTTATTCGACGAGCACGGCCAGTTGCAAGAAATCCAGGCGGTGGGCCGCGACAACACGCAAGTGCGGCGCACCCAGCAGCAACTGCTGCAAAGCGCGAAAATGGCCACCCTCGGCGAAATGGCCACCGGCCTTGCCCATGAGATCAACCAGCCGCTCAACGTCATGCGCATGGCCGTGGTCAACGCGCTCAAGCGTCTGGAAAACGGCAATGCCGAGGTCGACTACCTGCAAGACAAACTAAAACGTATCGATGCCCAGGTGCTGCGCGCCTCCAAAGTAGTCGACCACATGCGCGTGTTCGGTCGGCGTTCGGAGCTTGAGCAGCAACCGTTCGTGCCCTGGCAGGCGGTGGAGGGCGCCCTGTCGTTGCTGGCCGACGGCTTGCGCGGCAAGGGCGTGGAATTGCATGTGCAGGCACCTGGGCAGCAGGTGCAGGTCAGTGGTCATCAGGATCAGCTGGAACAGGTGCTGATCAACCTGCTGGTCAACGCCCGCGATGCCCTGTTGGCCCGACGCGAGCAGCACCGCGAGCTACAGCCGTGGATTGCCGTGAGGCTAGAGCAGGATGCCCGGCAGGTGCGGTTGCTGGTCGAGGACAACGGCGGCGGCATCGAGCCGCGTTTGCTCGAACGCATCTTCGAGCCGTTCTTCACCACCAAGCCGGTGGGCGTTGGCACTGGCCTGGGGCTGTCGGTGAGCTACGGCATCATCGACACCATGGGCGGCAGCCTGAGTGTCGAGAACGCCGAGCTGGGGGCGCGGTTCTGTATCGAGTTGCCGGTCTACAGCACCAGTTGAGCGCGGGAGCTGGAGCAGGTCAGGTTGGCACTGACCTCGACCGTGTTCAAGTCGATGCCGAGGACCTTGAGCAAGGCGTTGAGCAGGGGATCGACCAGCGGGCTGAGCAGGTTCTTGATCATCGGTTTGAGGATATTCGTCACCCCGGTCAGCACGCTGCTGGCAACACTGAGGATCTCGCCCAGCACATCACCGTTCTGTGGTTTGTAGACCTGCAAAGGAAGGGTATCGATGGTGGTGCTCAGGCTTTGCACCACGTTGATCGGTTGCATGCTCAGGTAAGGCGCAGGCTTGCCGATCTCCGGCAGGTTGGCGCCACTGAACAGCAGGTTCTCGTGGCGTGACAGTACCTGCAGCGGATCCGGCTTGATGCCCACGCCCCCGCCTACCCAGGGCACCCGGGTTGCGCATTTGGGAAACAGCCCGAGCACACTGGTGCAGATGTTGGTACCGATATCGATCAGCGGGATCGGGGTGACCGTGCCGCTACCGGTGCTGAAGAAGGTCGCCGGGTTGTCGATCTTGCCGATGGTGACCGTGGCTGCCGCGCTGTCGGTTGACGCAGTCAATTGCTTGTCGGGGCTGCAGCGGTAGGCGCTGACACGGCTGGTCGCCTTGACCGTGTCGATGCTGATATCAATGCGCGCAGCTTTGCTCAGGGCTTCGATGTCACTGACCTTGCACGGCACGCCGAGTGCGCAGGTCAGGGACTGTACGGTGCCCAGCAGGTTCAGGTGCAGCAGGTTGTTAAGGATATTGGTCAGCGGTGCGGCCAGCTTCAGCACCTCCGTGACGATACCGCCGAGGGTATCGACTACCGGCGTATTCAGCGACACCAGGGTGCGGATCTGTGCAGTCTGCACGCTGATGTCGTCGGTCTGCGGATTGCCGATGGCGGAAATTCGCGGCGGCTCGATGACCTTGATCTGCACCTTGCCGCTGACCAGCCCCAGGGCATTGAAGGGCAACTCGACCGAAGCGGCATTGTACTTGTCGGCCAGCAGGATCACCCCTTGCACCAGTTGCAGCAATTGCAGGCTGGTGTCCAGCCCGGCCTTGGCGGTGCCGGCCTGGATATCGAGGATTTCGTTGAGCTTGAGCACGCGGTTGTCATCGGTGGCGACGGTGAGCTTGCCCAGGTTGGTGGCGACGTCGATGGCGGTGTTGCTGCCTTGTTTGAATACGTCGATTGCCGCCTGGATCAGTTGCGTGGCCGACAGCTGCTTACCCAGCAGCTCGTCGTAGTTGCCGGCTTGTACACTGACGTTAATTGCCAGTTGGTCCAGGTACTTGAGCAGGTTGATATCCGTGTTGGCCAGGCCTTGCCAGCCCAGGGCATCCAGTTGCACCCGCCCACCCAACGGATCGAGCAGGGCATTGAGCAATGCCGATTTGCGTGAGTCGATGTCGGCCAGGGTTGTACGGATGCGCAATACGGCCAAGGGTGGCTTCGGCGTCGCCGCCACGGCCTGGGCCGTGAGGTTGGTGGTGGTAGGCAGGGTATTGCCGCGAACCAGCGCCTGCACCCCGGCGGCGATGCTGGTGGGCACGCTGTTCTGGGCGATAACCCTGATCGCATCGTTGCGTGCGGGGTTGACGGTAAAACGGCGCAGGCTGTCGACGCCGGTCTGCAGGGTGCCGCAAGCGGTGGCCAGGGTTCGCCCTTCGGCCAGGGTAAAACCATTGCGGCTGGCGCTGGTTTGGGCCAGGGCCGCGGCCTGGGGCCCGGGGCCGCTGCACACGGCGCTTTGCCCGGCTGCCTCCAGTGCCGCCATATCGACCACCCGCTGCAACTTGCGCTGCTCCAGGTAGAGCCGCCCGCTGTCGACCACCAACAGCCCGAACAATAAGGCCATGCCCAGGGTCAGGGCGGCGATCAAGCCGATGGCGCCACGTTGCCGTGCTGGAAAGCGAGTAGACACGAGCACTCCTTTGCCGGCCCAAGGCCGCGCGGGGCAGCAGCAGTGCAAAGGAGTGTAGACAAGATAATGGCCAGTCGCCTGCATGGCGACTGGCGGGTGGGGTTCAGCGTGGCGGGTAGTTGCCCATCAGCTTGGCGACGGTGTTCTGGATTGCCGAGTTGCGCTCTTGCGGGCTTGGCGGGTAGTTGTTCATGATCTGCTCGGCACTGCCGCGCCACACCAGCTTGCCGTCGCGGGCGTCGAACAGGTCGACCTGGATGGTTGCCACCTTGTAGTCGACGCTGCGGGTTTCGTTGTACATCGGCCCACCCCAGTAGCCGCCCCAGTAGCCACCCCAGGCGCCGCCATAATTGGTCGTGACTTGTTGCTGGCGGTTCTCGACGATCAGGTAGGACTGCACCCTGAGGTCCGGGCGGCTGTTGCCCTGGGCCGGGCGCAGGCCACGCTGGTCAAGCTGGCCGGCCACCGCCTGGCGGATGCGTTGTTCGGTGAGGTCGCTCTTGATCCGCGGGTCATCCGGGCGGTATTGCAGCCCCGGCTCCTGCCAGGCCCAGCTGCGGTAAGCGGCGAAGTCGCGGCTGGCGTCGAAATCCTGGGTGACATTGTTGCTCTGGCAGGCGCCGAGCAGCAGCGCGAGCGAGAGTAAAGCGAGACGGCGCAACATGATGGTTCTCCGATTACCTTTAACTGGGAGGATAGCTGGCCAGGGCCTTTTGCACCGATTCGCGCACCGCGTCCGCGCGCTTGCCCTGGGAGTCCTGGCTGGCGGTCTCGGCGCTGGCGCTCCAGACTGGCTGGCCGTCGCGGGCGTCATACAGCTCGACGTGCACCACCATCACTTCGACCTCGTATGTGCGCACCAGCGGCACGCTGGCGTAGGCCCCGTAGCCATTGTGATAGCGGCCAAAACTGCCGTAGCCGCCGTAACCACCATAGGGGTAGTTGTCGTAGGGGTAGTAGTCTTCGCGCACCTGGCGCAGGCGCCGTTCCAGGCGCAGGTCGGCGCTCACCAGCAGGTCGCCTGCCTGGCCATTGCGCGCCGGGCGCAGGCCGCGCTGGTCGAGGGCGTTGCTGACCGCATCGGCCAGCTGTGCAGGCTCTGCATAGGTGCTGCCCGCCGGCAACTGGCCGTTGAGCCAGGCCCAGCTGTGGTAGCGGGCGTAGTCGCGCGGCGCGGCCGGGTAGGCGCTGGCATCGAAGGTCGTGGCGGCCTGTGCGGGGGCCGGGGGCAACGGGCGGGAGCTGGCCACATACGGGTTGCTGCCCTGGCAGGCGGCCAAGGCCAGGCACAGCAGGCCCAGGGTCAAACGGTACGGCATGTCACCCTCCCGGCGGGTGCGCTTCAGCGCGGTCGGCAGATCCAGTGCAGGTAGCGGCCCAGGCCGGCGAAGGCCGGGTGACGACGATGCGCCAGCTCCATTTCCAGCAGGTCGAGCAGCTCGGCCTTGGCCTGGAAATCGCGGGGCATGTAGTCGTGGAAAACCCGCACGCCACTTTCACTTTCGACCTGCCACAAGCCTTCAAGTTGCGCCTTGAGCGTGCGTGGATCAAGTGGTTTTTGCGGGGTCAGGCTCTGCTTTTCACCGGCCAGCTCGTTGCTGCGCAACTTGCGGAAATGGCCCTTGAGCAGGTTGCGGTACACCAGCGCGTCGCGGTTGTAGAACGCCAACGACAGCAGGCCATCGGTGCGGGTCAATTGATGCAGCACCGGCAGGATGGCCTCAGGTTCGGCCAGCCATTCCAGTACCGCGTGGCACAGCACCAGGTCATAGGGCTCGGTCAACTGGCCGAGCAGGTCCTGCCACGGTGCCTGGATGAAGGTGGCTTGCTGGCCGGCTTCGGCAAAGCGCTCTCGGGCGCCGTCGAGCATCGGCGCGGCGGGTTCGGCCAGAGTCACCTGGTGCCCGCGCTGGGCCAGCCATAGCGACATATGACCCAGGCCCGCGCCGATATCCAGTACCCGCAGCGGGCGATCAGGGAGCGCTTCGGCGAGGTCCGCCTGGAGTACTGCCAGGCGGATCGCGCCTTTGGCACCGCCATAGATTTTTTCGGCAAAACGGGTCGCCAGCTCATCGAAGTGACGGTCGTTCATTTGGCAAAACGCCTTTCGCTGTCGGCCAGTTTGCTTCTGACCACCTGCTCCATGTCCAGGCCCAGCTCGCTGCACAGCAGCAACAGGTAGAGGACGATATCGCCGACTTCCTGGCCGGCGTGTTCCAGCTGCTCGGGCGGTAACTGGCGCGACTGGTCTTCAGTCAGCCACTGGAATATTTCCACCAGCTCGGCCATCTCGACGCTGGCGGCCATGGCCAGGTTCTTCGGGCTGTGAAAGCCGCGCCAGTCGTTGTTGTCGCGGATGCGGTGCAGGCGTTCGGTCAGTTCTTGCAAATTCATCGGGGCTCTCCTCAAGCGGCATAGCTTCAGGCGGGCGCCGTCGCAACGCAAGAGGATGCTGTCAGCTCAGTGGCTGCCAGGCGCCGCGCATGTGCACCAGCTCGCCATGGCCGTCGAGCTGCAACTGGCCCTCGGCCGCGGCCGGGCTGGCATTGAGGATCACCTCGCTGGGCAGGCGCACCGGTTTAACGAAGCCCACCCCTATCTCATAGCCACTGACCGGCAGGTGCCCGCGCAAGGCGGCCAGGGCCATGGCCTTGCTCCACATGCCATGGGCAATGGCGGTAGGAAAGCCGAATAGCCTGGCGCTGGCGGCACTGAGGTGGATCGGGTTGTAGTCGCCGCAGACTTTGGCGTAACGCCGGCCGATATCGCTGTCGGCGTACCAGCGGGTCAGTTCGCTCAAGGGCAGGGTTTCGGGCTCGTCTACCGCAGGCGCGTCGCCGCTCAGTTTCAGCCCTCGGCAGAGCATGCGGCTGGTTTCGGACCAGATCAGGCCGAGGCCGTCTTCGGCTTCGGTGATCAGGTCGCAGGTGGCGCCTTTTTCATGGGGCTGCAGGTTCTCTACATGCACGCTAAAACGCAGGCGACTGATGCCGCCCAGCGGGCGCAGCACACGAATGCTGTTGTGCAGGTGCACCAGCCCCAGCAGCGGCAAGGGAAAGTCCTTTGCGGTCAGCAACTGCATCTGCAGGGCGAAGGCCATGACATGCGGGAAGGTCGGCGGCAGGCGCCCGTCGTCGCTGAAATGGCAGAGTTTGCGGTAAGCCTCAAGCTGCTGCGGGTCGACGCTCAAGTGGCAGCGCAAGCCAGTGCCGGGCAGGCGGTCGCCGCTGATCTTGCGCTTGCGCGCGGCGCGCAGGTACAGCCCGGAAAGCGCCGCCGTGCTGCCCAACTCGATCCATGTGCGGCTCATGTTCAGGCCCCCATCACGGCTTGGCCGCAAACCCGCAGCACCTGGCCATTGACCGCGCCGCTGCCCGGTTGCGCCAGCCACGCCACCGCTTCGGCGACATCCTCGGGCAGGCCGCCCTGGCCCAGCGAACTCATGCGTCGCCCCGCTTCGCGCAGGGCGAAGGGAATTGCCGCGGTCATGCGTGTTTCGATAAACCCGGGGGCCACGGCGTTGATGCTGGCGCCGCGCTCGGCCAGCTTCGGTGCCCAGGCCTGGGCCAGGCCGATCAGCCCGGCTTTGCTGGCGGCGTAATTGGCCTGGCCACGGTTGCCGGCGATGCCGCTGATTGAAGCGAGCAGCACGATACGTGCGTTGTCGTGCAGGGCGCCGCTGTCGAACAGCGCCTGGGTCAGCAGTTGCGGAGCCTTGAGGTTGACCGCCAGCACTGAGTCCCAGAATTCCGGGGTCATGTTGGCCAGGGTCTTGTCGCGGGTAATGCCGGCGTTGTGCACGACGATGTCGATGCCGTCGGGCAGTCCTTCAAGCAACTGTGCCGCGGCGTCGGCAGCGCAGATGTCCAGGGCCAGGCTACGCCCGCCCAGGCGCGCGGCCAGGGCCTCAAGGTCGGCCTTGGCCGGCGGTACATCGAGCAGGATCACTTCGGCGCCATCGCGGGCCAGGGTTTCGGCAATCGCCGCACCGATGCCACGGGCGGCGCCGGTGATCAGCGCCTTGCGCCCGGCCAGCGGCCGGCTCCAGTCCTGGACCGCTGTGCCGCAGGCCTCCAGGCGCAGGACCTGGCCAGAGATGAACGCGCTTTTGGGCGAAAGAAAGAATCGCAGGGCGCCTTCGAGTTGATCTTCGGCCGCTTCGTTCACATACAACAGTTGCAGGGTGCCGCCGGCGCGCAGTTCCTTGGCCAGCGAGCGGCTGAAGCCTTCGAGGGCACGCTGGGCAACCTGCGCCAGCGGGTCATCGAGTTGTTCCGGGGCGCGGCCGAGAATGACGATATGGGCGCTGGGCGCCAGGCTGCGCAGCAGCGGCTGGAAGAATTCGCGCAATTGCTTGAGCTGGTCGATATCGTCCAGTTCGCTGGAATCGAACACCACCGCCTTGAGCTTGGGCCCCAAGCCCGCCACCCATTCGCTGGCCTCAAGGTCGGGGCTGGCAAAGCTGTACAACTCATCGGTCAGGCGCTTGGCGAAGGTTTCGACGGTCTTTGCCAGCGACCCGCCACCGAGCAGCAGGGCGCCCTCGATCGGCCGCAGGCGGCCGGCTTGCCAACGTTCCAGGCGCGCCGGGCTGGGCAGGCCGACGGCACCTACCAGACGGCGGCCAAGGTCGGAGTTGGCGAAGTCGATATAGCGGTCGCTCATGTGCGGTTCTCCCTGAAATAGCTTCAAAGTGTGGACCATGATTGGCCATTGGTCGTTCGACTGGGAAAAAAACACCTACGCTGTAGCGGACCGTTTCGTAAAAGAGGATGTTACGTATGCGCTCATTGCGCCGGGTCGCGATCATTGGCGGCAATCGAATTCCGTTCTCCCGCTCCAACGGCCCTTATGCCAAGGCCAGCAACCAGGCAATGTTCACCGCTGCCCTCGAAGGGCTGATCGAGCGCTACAGCCTGCATGGCCTGCGTTTGGGCGAGGTGGTGGGCGGCGCGGTGCTCAAGCATTCGCGTGACATGAACATCAGCCGCGAAAGCGTGCTCGGCTCGCGGCTATCGCCGCAGACACCGGCCTACGACGTGCAACTGGCCTGTGGCACGGGGCTGGAAACGGCGCTGCTGGTGGCCAACAAGATTGCCCTGGGGCAGATTGACAGCGCCATTGCCGGTGGCGTCGACACCACCTCCGATGCACCGATTGCGGTCAATGAAGGGCTGCGCCAGATACTGCTGCAAGCCAACCGCGCGCGCAGCACCGCCGACAAGCTCAAGGCCTTCTTGCACCTGCGCCCCGGGCATCTGAAGCCCGAGTTACCGCGCAATGGCGAAGCGCGCACCGGCCTGTCCATGGGCCAGCACTGCGAGCTGATGGCGCAGACCTGGCACATCCCCCGCCAGGATCAGGACGAACTGGCCCTGCGCAGCCACCACAACCTGGCCGCGTCGTTTGCCGAAGGCTGGCACGACGACCTGCTGACCCCGTTCCTGGGCCTGACCCGCGACAACAACCTGCGCCCGGACCTGACCCTGGAGAAACTCGCCAGCCTCAAGCCGGTGTTCGAGCGCAGTGACAAGGGCACGCTGACACCCGGCAACGCCACACCGCTGACCGACGGCGCCTCGGTGGTGCTGCTGGGCAGTGAAGACTGGGCCCGCGAGCGCGGCTTGCCGGTGCTGGCCTATCTGGTCGATGGCGAAACCGCCGCAGTGGATTTCGTCAAAGGCCATGAAGGGCTGCTGATGGCCCCGGCCTATGCCGTGCCCCGCTTGCTGGCGCGCAACGGCCTGAGCCTGCAGGATTTCGACTACTACGAAATCCACGAAGCCTTTGCCGCGCAGGTGCTGTGCACCCTCAAGGCCTGGGAAGACCCCGAGTACTGCAAGACCCGTCTGGGCCTGGATGCCGCACTGGGCTCAATCGACCGCAGCAAGCTCAACGTCAAGGGCAGTTCGCTGGCTGCCGGGCATCCCTTCGCCGCCACCGGCGGGCGCATTCTGGCCAACATGGCCAAGCTGCTGGCCAATGCCGGCAAGGGCCGTGGCCTGATCTCGATCTGCGCCGCCGGCGGTCAGGGGGTAACGGCGATCATCGAGCGTTGACCAGCGCCGCCGGGCTGGCTTGCCGGGCCGGGCGACTGGCGTAGTGCTCGGCCATGATCGAGCAGACGATCAGCTGCAACGGGTGGTAGATCATGATCGGCAACAGGATCAGCCCCAGCCCCGGGTGCCCGGCGAAAATCAGCGCGGCCATCGGTGCGCCAGCAGCGAGGGATTTTTTGCTGGCACAGAACACCGCCGCAATCTCGTCCGCCGGGCTGAAGTTCAGGGCCCGCGCGGTGCGGGTGGTCAGCAGCAGAATCAACCCCAGCAGCACGGCGCTGCCCACCAGGGCCATGGCGATTACCGAGGCGCCTTGCTGCTGCCACATGCCCGAAACCATCGAGTTGCAGAACGCCGCATACACCAGCAGCAGGATCACCAGCTTGTCCATGACATTGGTGTAGCGCTTGTGCCGGGCGAAAAAGCGCCCGAACCAGGGCCGCAGCAACTGGCCGAGCAGCAGCGGCAGCAACAGGAGTGCGCACAGGTCGAGCAGGGTTGCGCCCAGATCAATGCCGTCGCTGCCGCTGCCGAGCACCAGGCTCACCAGCCAGGGGGTGAGGAAGATGCCTAGCACGCTAGACAGGCTGGCATTGAGGATCGCCGCCGGCACGTTGCCGCCGGCACTGCCGGTCAGTGCCACCGACGAGGAAATGGTTGAGGGCAGGGCACACAGATAGAAGAAACCCAGCATCAGCAGCGCCGGCAACTGGCTGCCGAGCACTTTATTGCCCAGCCACCACAGCAGCGGGAAGACCAGGAAGGTAAAGCCCTGGACCATCAGGTGCAGGCGCCAGTTCTTCAGGCCGTGGCGGATCTGTTCACTGGACAGGTTGGTGCCGTGCAGGAAGAACACCAGGAACACGCCGACATTGATCACCACCTCGGCATGCAGCGCTCCGCCGCTACGGCCGAACTGCGGGAACAGCCAGGCGAGGAAGGTGGCGAGGAACATGCCGCAGAGGAACCAGTCGGTTACTACGCGTTTGAGGTGTTTGAGCGCTTGCATAGGCGGGCCTGCGAATCATTTTGTATTCATCGAGCCCAGAGGCTACGCTCGGCAAGTGCTTACCGTCTTGCGACATAAGGCCAACTGATGCCGAGTAACGGACAAAAACTCAACGCTCGGGCGATTCCCCAATTGGAGCGCTTGCCCCGGCCCCTGTATGCCCGCGCCGAAAGCCTCGGTGCCGGCTCGTGGACGCCACGCCACCGGCATGACTGGGTGCAGTTCTCGTATGCGATCAGCGGCGTGCTCGGGGTCTATACCGCTGACGGCAGCTACTTTGCCCCACCGCAGTGGGGGGTATGGATTCCGGCCGGAGTCGAGCATGAGGTGCTGACCTCGATGCAGGCCGAGATGCGCAGCCTGTATGTTCGCCGCGAAGAAGCCAGCTGGGCCCCGGGGCAGTGCCGGGTGCTGGAGGTGACACCGCTGGCCCGCGAGCTGATCAAGCAGTTCTGCCTGTTGCCGGTGGACTATGCCGAGGGCGACAGCGCCGAGGCACGGCTGGTCGCGGTGTTGCTCGACCAGTTGCGGGCGCTGCCGGAGGTGGGCTTTTCGCTGCCGTTGCCGCAGCACCCGCGCTTGCTCGAGCTGTGTAACGAACTGCTCGAACAGCCCGAGCAGGGCCAGACGCTCGCGCAGTGGGCGCAGCGCCTGAACACCTCGGAAAAAACCCTGACGCGCCTGTTCCAGCGCGAAACCGGCCTGAGCTTTCGCGGCTGGCGCCAGCGCATGCGCCTGTTGTCATCGCTGACTGCGCTGGAGGCCGGGCAGAGCGTCACCGAAGCCGCGCTGGGCTGCGGTTACGACTCCACTTCGGCCTACATCGCCGCCTTCAAGGGCCTGTTCGGCTTTACCCCGGGCGAGCTGCGCCTGTAGCCCTCAGGTGCGAAAGCGCCGTACCAGCGCATCCAGTTCGTTGGACAAGCCGGCCAGGCTCTGCGAGTCCTGGCGCGCCGAATTGGCCAGCTCCGCCACCAGCTGTGCATCACCATGGATCTGGCTGATATGGCGGTTGATGTCCTCAGCCACCTGGTGCTGCTCTTCGGCGGCGGTGGCGATCTGCGTGTTCATGTCGCGGATGATGTCCACCGACTCGCGGATCTGCCCGAAGCTGTTGCGCGCCTGGCCGATACGGCTGACCGACTGTTGCGACACTTCCAGGCTGGCGTGCATCTGCTGGGCCACTTCACTGGTGCGGTTGGCCAGGTTGCCGAGCAGGTGGTCGATCTCGGCCGTGGAGTCGGCGGTGCGCTTGGCCAGCGCCCGCACTTCGTCGGCGACCACGGCAAAGCCGCGGCCCTGTTCACCGGCGCGCGCAGCTTCGATGGCGGCGTTAAGGGCCAGCAGGTTGGTTTGCTCGGCAATCGAGCGGATGGTGCCGAGGATCGACTGAATGGCATTGCTGTCGCGCTCCAGTTGCTGCATCGACTGCGCCGACTGTTCGATCTCCTGACTCAGGCGATCAACGCTTTGCACTGCCGCGTCGATCTGCTGTTGGCCTTCGCGGGCCTGCTGCTGGCCGCTGTCGGCGGAATCGGCGGCCTGGCTGCAGGAGCGGGCGACTTCGTTGGCGGTGGCGACCATTTCGTGGAAGGCGGTCGAGACCATGTCCACCGCTTCGCGCTGGCGCCCGGCGGCTTCGGCCATGTCATGGGAAACCTGGGTCGAGCTGCTGGAGGTGGCGAGGATTTTGTTCGCCGCCTGGCCGATGCTCTGGATCAGGTTGCGGATCGCGGCCAGGAACTGGTTGAACCAGTTGGCCAGTTGCGCGGTTTCGTCGCGCCCGCGCACCTCCAGGCTGCGGGTCAGGTCGCCTTCACCCTGGGCGATGCCTTCCAGGCCGCTGGTGACGCTGTGGATCGGGCGCACGATGAGCTTGGCAAAAGTCGCACCGACCAGGGCGAACACCGCCGCCAGCACGATGGCGATAGCGGCGACCAGCCAGGTCAGCTGGGTGGCGGTGTGCATCACTTCGTCATGGCGGATCAGGCCGATGAAATTCCAGCCCAGTTGCTCCGAAGGCCAGATGTTGGCCATGTAGCGTTCGCCGTCCAGCTCGACTTCGACCAGGCCCTTGCCGGCCTTGGCCAATTGCGCGTAACCCTCGCCGAGGCTGCCCAGCTGCTTGAAGTTGTGCCCCGGATCGCGTGGGTCGACCAGCACGTTGCCGTTGTCTTCGAGCAGCATCAGGTAGCCGCTTTCACCGAGCTTGATCTGCTTGACGATCTCGGTCAGCTGCTTGAGCGAGACGTCGATATTGACCACGCCGCCGGGGTTGCCGAGCTGGTTGGCGACAGCGCGCACGGTGCTCACCAGCACGGCGTCATCGCCGGCCCAGTAATAGGCGTCGGTGCGCAGGGTCTTGCCCGGGGTGGCCATGGCCGCCTGGTACCAGGGGCGTTGGCGCGGGTCGTAGTTGGCCATTTTCGCATCGCCCGGCCAGAACGCGTAACCGCCATCGCTCAGACCGTAGGACACGTAGGAGTAGGCCGGATGACTGGCGGCGAGGCTGGCAAAGAAGTCGTAGAGTTTCTTGTCATGCTCGCCCAGGGCGATTTGCGCGGCATCGGCGCCCAGGTACTTTTTCACCTCGCCGCCGGTAGCGCTGACCAGTGGCTGGGCGGCCAGGTAGTCGACGTTCTGGCTGATGCCTTCGAAGAACAGTTGCATGGCGTTGGCCACCTGGCGGATCTCGCGGCTGCTGCCGTCGACGAAGCCTTCGCGGGCTTCACTGCGCAGGTTGAGGACCACCAGGGTGGCGACCAGAATCACCGGCAAGCCGGCGATTACGGCGAAGGCCCAGGTCAGTTTTTGTTTTATGTTCATCCGCGCTCCAGAATTTTTCTTGTAAACGTACGAGGCTGCTGCAGACTACATCGGCCGTGTGCTCTGGAAATAAAGTGTTACTTGGGGGAAATCCCCCGTGTTTATTGGTAATTGCCGAATTTTGTGACCGTTTGGTCGCCTTCGGGCAGAAAAAGAATGGCAAGTCAGGCTGATTGCCGTTACAACGCAGTGCGGTCTTGCTTCAGCGACAAGCAGGTTGCAGAACCTGTGACCTATAACAATCCCGTGTTTGGCCAGACAGGACCCCCGACAGAAACCGATGAAGACTCCAAAACGCATTGAACCGCTGGTTGAAGATGGACTGGTCGACGAAGTACTACGACCGCTGATGAGTGGCAAGGAGGCTGCGGTGTATGTGGTCCGCTGCGGTCGGGAGCTACGGTGCGCCAAGGTCTACAAAGAAGCCAACAAGCGCAGTTTCCGCCAGGCCGCCGAGTACCAGGAAGGCCGCAAGGTACGCAACAGCCGCCAGGCCCGGGCCATGGCCAAGGGCTCCAAGTTCGGCCGCAAAGAGGCAGAAGACGCCTGGCAGAACGCCGAAGTGGCGGCGCTGTTCCGCCTGGCCAACGCCGGTGTGCGGGTACCCAAGCCGTATGATTTTCTCGATGGCGTGCTGCTCATGGAGCTGGTCGCCGATGAACATGGCGACGCCGCGCCACGCCTGAACGACGTACACCTGGAGCCTGAACAGGCCCGCGAATACCACGCCTTCGTGATTCGCCAGATCGTGCTGATGCTTTGCACCGGCCTGGTCCATGGTGACCTTTCGGAGTTCAACGTGCTGCTCGGGCCAGACGGCCCGGTGATCATCGACCTGCCGCAAGCGGTCGACGCTGCTGGCAACAACCACGCGTTCAGCATGCTCGAGCGCGATGTCGGCAACATGGCCGCCTACTTCGGCCGTTTTGCCCCGGAGCTCAAGCAGACGCGCTATGCCCGTGAAATGTGGGCCCTGTACCAGGCCGGCAAGCTGTTGCCGGAAAGCCCGTTGACCGGGGTGTTCGCCGATGACGAGCACAGTGCCGACGTTGACGGTGTCATGCGCGAGATCGACGCGGCGCGCATCGATGAAGCCCGCCGGCGTGCGGCCAAGGCCGACGCCGAGCGGGGTACGGTCAAGGACGAAGAACCGGCGCCGCCCTGGCTCCAGTAAACGCGTCAGTGACAGCAACTGCCGCCGGCTGCCAGGTCCTTGAGGATCGGGCAGTCCGGGCGGTCGTCGCCCTGGCAGTGGGCAACCAGTTCGCTCAAGGTGTCACGCAAGCTCACCAGTTCCTCGATGCGCCGGTTGAGGTCATCGATATGCTGGCTGGCCAGGGCCTTGACGTCGGCGCTGGCGCGCTGGCGGTCCTGCCACAGGGTCAGCAGGCGGGCGACTTCTTCTAATGAAAACCCCAGGTCCCGCGAGCGCTTGATGAATGCCAGTTGGTGCAGGTCTTCCTGCTGGTACAGGCGATAGCCGCTGTCGCTGCGCAGGGCCGGCTTGAGCAGGCCGATCGACTCGTAGTAGCGGATCATCTTCGCGCTCAGGCCCGAGCGGCGGGCGGCTTGGCCGATATTCATTGGGCATCGTCCTCAGGCGGGGTGGTCGGCTTCCAGGTTTTCAGCAATAGCGCGTTACTCACCACGCTGACGCTCGACAGCGCCATGGCGGCGCCGGCGAGCACCGGGTTGAGCATGCCGAAGGCGGCCAGGGGAATGCCGATCAGGTTGTAGATGAACGCCCAGAACAGGTTCTGGCGGATCTTGGCGTACGTCTTGCGGCTGATCTCCAGGGCCGCCGGTACCAGGCGCGGGTCACCGCGCATCAGGGTGATGCCTGCCGCCTGCATGGCCACGTCGGTGCCGCCGCCCATGGCGATGCCGATGTCCGCAGCGGCCAGGGCCGGGGCGTCGTTGATACCGTCGCCGACCATGGCCACCACCCCGGACTGCTTGAGCGTGGCAACCGTGGCGGCCTTGTCGGCAGGCAGGACCTCGGCATACACGTCAGTGATGCCTAAGGCTTCGCCGACCACCTTGGCACTGCCGCGGTTGTCGCCGGTCAGCAGGTGGCTGCTGATGCCTTGCCCGGCCAATTGGCGAACCGCTTGCCCGGCGCCAGGCTTGAGGCTGTCGCCGAAGGCGAACAGGCCCAGCACCTGCGGCTGCGGGCTGCGCTCGAGCAGCCACGACAGGGTCCGGCCTTCGGCTTCCCAGGCCAGGGCATCGACGGCCAGCTCACCAGGCTGCAAGCCGCTTTCATCCAGCAGGCGGCGGTTGCCCAGGGCCAGCTCGCGACCGTCGAGGCTACCGGCGATACCCCGGCCGGTCAGCGACTGGCTGTTGCTGATATCAGCGACCCGCAGGCCTTGCTCTTCACAGGCATCGAGCACCGCCTTGGCCAGCGGGTGCTCGCTGCCGCGCTGCAGGGCGCCGGCCAGTTGCAGCAGCTGTGCCTGGTCACCGACCAGCGCACGGCTGTGGACGATGCGCGGGCTGCCGGAAGTCAGGGTGCCGGTCTTGTCGAACACCACGCGATTCACTGCATGGGCGCGTTCCAGAGCTTCGGCGTCCTTGATCAGGATGCCGTGGCGGGCCGCGACGCCGGTGCCGGCCATGATTGCCGTCGGTGTGGCCAGGCCCAAGGCGCACGGGCAGGCAATTACCAGCACGGCGACGGCGTTGATCAGCGCGGTTTCAATCGGCGCGCCGCTCAGCCACCAGCCCACCAGGGTAATCAGCGCCAGCACCAGCACGGCGGGGACGAACACCTGGCTGACCCGGTCGACCAGTTTCTGGATCGGTGCTTTGGCCGCCTGGGCGTCTTCGACCAGGCGAATGATGCGTGCCAGCACGGTTTCCGTGCCCAGCGCCAGGGTGCGGACCAGCAGGCGGCCTTCGCCGTTGATCGCGCCACCGGTGACCTTGTCGCCCGGTTGCTTCGGTACCGGCAGGCTTTCGCCGCTGATCAGTGCTTCGTCGGCGTGGCTCTGGCCCTCGACGACTTCACCATCGACCGGAAAGCGCTCGCCGGGCTTGACCAGCACCAGGTCATGCAGGCGCAGCTCGCTGATGGCGACATCGCGTTCCTGGCCGTCGACCAGCAACAGCGCGCGCTCCGGGCGCAGGGCCTCCAGGGCGCGGATGGCACTGGCGGTCTGGCGCTTGGCGCGGCTTTCCAGGTACTTGCCCAGCAGAATCAGGGCAATCACCACCGCCGATGCTTCAAAGTACAGGTGCGGCATGACCCCGGCGCTGGCTGTGGCCCATTCGTAGAGACTCAGGCCGTAACCGGCGCTGGTGCCGATGGCCACCAGCAGGTCCATATTGCCGGCCCCGGCGCGCACGGCTTTCCAGGCCGCGACATAAAAACGCGCACCGAGGATGAACTGCACCGGGGTGGCCAGCACGAACTGCGCCCAGGCCGGCAGCATCCAGTGGATGCCGAAGGGTTGCAGGACCATTGGCAGCACCAGCGGCAGGGCCAGCAGCACCGCCAGGGCCACCGACCAGCGCTCCTTGCGCAGGCGGCGTTCGGCGTCGGCCTGGTTGACCTTGGCGCTCTGCGGCAGGCTGGCGCTGTAGCCGGCCTGGCTGACGGCATCGATCAGCACGTTGCTGTCGACCTGGCCCCGCAGCTGCAGGTGGGCGCGCTCGTTGGCCAGGTTGACGGTGACTTGCTGCACGCCCGCGACCTTGGCCAGGGCGCGCTCGACGCGCCCGGCGCAGGAGGCGCAGGTCATGCCGCCGATCTGCAGTTCGAGGGTTTGCGCGGGCACGCTGTAGCCGGCTTGTTCGACGGCTTCGACCAGCGCCGGCAAGCTGTCGGCCGGGGCCTGGATGCGGGCCTGCTCGGTGGCCAGGTTGACACTGACCTGTTCGGCACCGACGACCTTGCGCAGGGCGCGCTCGACCCGGCCAGCACAGCTGGCGCAGGTCATGCCGGCAATCGGCAGGTCGAACGTGGTAGATGCGGACATGGGGCACTCCTCCTTGGACAGGCCTCAAGCATCAACCTTGCCATGCGGGGAAGGTCAATAGCCCAGGCCGGCCCTGATCAGCTTGAGGCCATTCTGGTCCACGGCGATGCGGTATTTATTGATCTCGCCGGCCTTAAGCGTGAGCTTCTGGTTGCGCTGGTTCTCCAGGCCGTTCTGGCAGCCCGGCATCTGTGCCGGCAGCAGGCGCAGGCGCACCGCGACCTTGCCCGGCGGCAGGTTGAACGAGGTCGACTGTTCCTGGAACAGCCGCGCCGAAAGCTGGTCATTAAGGTACACGCCGATCTCGCACGAGGTCGCCACTTCCAGGCGCTCGCGGGAAATGGTCAGAATGCTGTAGTCGGCGTTGCCCTCGGCACTGGCCGCGGGCACCAGGCCCATTACTCCCAGCAGGCCGAAAAGGCCCAAAGCTGCCCTGCGCATGAATTCAAACTCCTGCAAATCGATTCTCAGGCTTGCAGCTTGGCGGAGCGGCGCGCTGATTTCCAGCCCGGCAGGCAATCCTCGCACTTGACCTTGCCCCGATGGCAAGCTTGAAACTGCGCTCAAACCCCACAGGAGGCTGTTGCAATGCAAGTATTCACTGTTCAAGGAATGACCTGCGGCCATTGCGCCAAAGCTATCACGCGTGCCGTTCGCGAGCATGATGATGAGGCTGTGGTCGAGATCGATCTGGCGCGCAAGCAGGTCAAAGTGCAGAGCGATTTACCGGCAGACAATATTCTCAAGGCAATTCGTGCCGAGGGCTACGGCGCCGAGCCAGCCTGACCGCCGACGCCCGCGCGATGGATAAAAGATTCATCGCGCAGGCGTAACTCTGTCAGCGAAACCCCGGCAGGGCGGTTAGACTAGCGGACTTGCTTAGCCTGCTACGGATTTCCGATGAACCTGCGAACCATCCTGATTCTCGGCGCCTTGAGTGCGTTCGGGCCCCTGGCGATCGACTTCTACCTGCCCGGTTTCCCGGCCATGGCACTGGCCTTTGGCACCGACGAGAAGCACATCCAGACCACCCTCGCGGCATACTTCCTTGGCCTGTCGCTGGGCCAACTGGCTTATGGGCCGGTGGCCGACCGCTTTGGCCGGCGCATTCCGCTGCTGGTCGGGGTGACCCTGTTCACCCTGGCGTCGCTGGCCTGCGCTTTCGCCCCGAGCCTTGATGCATTGATTCTGGCGCGTTTCGTCCAGGCCCTCGGCGGTTGCGCCGGGATGGTGCTGTCGCGGGCAATCGTCAGCGACAAGTGCGATGCGGTGGGATCGGCCAAGGTCTTCTCGCAGCTGATGTTGGTCATGGGCCTGGCGCCGATCCTGGCGCCTATGCTCGGTGGCCTGATGGTCAACCTGTACGGCTGGCAGTCGATCTTCATTGCCCTGACCCTGTTCAGTGCCCTGTGCACCCTGGCCGTGGCCCTGGGCCTGCCGGAAAGCCTGCCGGCCAACCAGCCACGCCCGCCGTTGTCCGGTTCGCTGCGCCAGTACGGCCGGCTGTTCAAGGACCGTATCTTCCTCGGCCACGCCTTGACCGGCGGCATCGCCATCGCTGGCATGTTTGCCTACATCGCCGGCTCGCCGTTCGTCTTCATCAAGCTCTATGGGGTGCCGGCCGAGCACTATGGCTGGCTGTTCGGCAGTAACGCAGCGGGGTTCATTCTGGTGGCGCAGGTCAACGCACGGCTGCTGGCCAAGCGTGGCCCGGCCTTCTTGCTGGCCCGGGCGGTGTGGGTTTACCTGGCGGCGGGCCTGACCTTGCTGGGCATCAGCGCCCTGCACCCGGCAGCGCTGTGGCCATTGCTGATTCCGTTGTTCATTTGTATCGCCAGCCTCGGCTGCATCATCCCCAATGCCTCGGCCTGCGCCATGAGCGGGCAGGGCGCCCGTGCCGGCAGCGCTTCAGCCCTGCTCGGTTGCCTGCAGTTCAGTGTGGCGGCCGCGGCGGCGGCGCTGGTGGGGGTGCTGCACGACGGCACGGCGGTGCCGATGGCCATCGTCATCAGCCTGTGTGGCCTGGCGGTGGTGAGCGTGGCGATGCTGACCCGCAGGCTGAACCTCAGCCGCTCCGTTTGAGCGGGTGGGGTGCCTGGAGACGGGTTTGCAGGGTGTTGACGAAGGCGCGGGCCTCGGCCTCGCTGCGAAAGCTGACCACGTGCTGGTCGAGCTGGACCTGCCAGGGGCAGCCGGGCTTTTTTGCTGATGCACTGACCTGGATATTCATATCTGCATACCTGAGGTTGGCGTTGGCTGATGCATTGTAGCGCCGGCCACGGGCAGCGGAATGACCTGGGTCAGTTGTCGGACTGACGGTCGCGCCCACCCCGTAAACGAGGTGGGCGCGCCTTTTCAGAAGCCTTCGAGGACGATCTTGCCCTTGGCCGCACCGCTTTCCAGCAGGGCATGGGCGCGGCGCAGGTTGGCGGCATTGATGGTGCCGAAGTGCTCGCCGAGGGTGGTTTTCAGCGTGCCGCTGTCGATCAGTTCGGCCACCCGGTTGAGCAGCTTGTGCTGTTCGAGCATGTCGGCGGTTTCGAACAGCGAGCGGGTGTACATGAACTCCCAGTGCAGCGACAGGCTCTTGCGCTTGAGTTTGGTCACGTCCAGCTGTTTGGGATCATCGATCAGCGCCAGTTTGCCTTGCGGTGCCAGGGCTTCGACCAGTTGATCAAGGTGCTGGTCGGTCTGGGTCAGGCTGGCCACGTGGGTGACCTGCTCGATGCCCTGGGCCTTGAGTGCGGCGGCCAGCGGCTGGCTGTGATCGACGACGTTATCGGCACCTAGCTCACGGACCCAGTCCTGGGTTTGCGGGCGCGAGGCGCTGCCAATCACGCTGAGGCCGGTGAGTTTGCTGGCCAGTTGCGTGAGGATCGAGCCGACCCCGCCGGCGGCACCGACGATCAACAGGCTCTGGCCCAGGTCCTGCTGGCCTTCAGCGATTTGCAGGCGTTCGAACAGCAGCTCCCAGGCCGTGATGGCGGTCAACGGCAGCGCCGCCGCTTCGGCAAAGCCGAGGGTTTTCGGCATGTGGCCGACGATGCGCTCATCCACCACGTGCAGCTCGCTGTTGCCGCCGGCACGGGCGATGGAGCCTGCGTAGTAGACCTTGTCACCCGGCTGGAACAGGCTGACCTCGCTGCCCACCGCCTTGACCACCCCGGCCACGTCCCAGCCCAGCACCTTGGCGGCGCCAGCCTCTGGCTGCACGTTCTGGCGCACCTTGGTATCCACCGGGTTCACCGAGATCGCCCGCACCTCCACCAGCAAGTCGCGTGGGCCAGGCTCCGGGGCTGGCAGTTCGATGTCCTGCAGGGCTGCTGCATCGCTGATGGGCAGGGAGTGATAGTAGGCAATGGCTTTCATGGAGATTCCTCGGTGGGGTGGTCAATGCGGGCCATGATTGGTGCTTTCACTTGCGGTTAAAAGCCGCTAAAACTACAGATACTTTCAATATTATTTTGATAATGGCGGGTGTGTTGGGTGCGTATCGATGATCTGCAGTTGTTCGTTCGTGCCGCCGAACTGGGCAGCCTGTCGGCGGCGGCGCGCCTGCTCGACTTGTCACCGGCGGTGGCCAGCGCCTCGCTCAAGCGTCTGGAGCAGCAATTGGGCGTGCGCCTGCTGGCGCGTTCGACCCGCAACCTGCGGTTGACCGCCGAGGGCGAGGGATTTTTGCAGCATGCCCGTTCCGCCCTGGCGAGCCTGGAGGAGGGCCGGCGAATCCTGGCCCATGGGCAGGATCAAGTCAGCGGTACCTTGCTGTTGTCGGCACCGTCCGATTTTGGTCGCAACGTACTGTTGCCGTGGCTCGATGAACTGCAGCACGAACATCCGCAACTGAACCTGCGCCTGTTGCTGGGCGACCGCAATGCCGACCTGTTTCGCCAGCCGGCCGATATCGCCCTGCGCTATGGCGCCCCGGAAGACTCAAGCCTGGTGGCCTTGCCAGTGTGCGCGGACAACCGTCGGGTGCTGTGTGCCTCACCCGCCTACCTGGCCCGGTACGGCGCGCCGATGGAAGTCGCGCATCTGGCCCAGCACAATTGCCTGCTGTACCAGCTTGGCAACCGCGTGCATGACCATTGGCGCTTTGGCGAGGGCGCCAATGAGGTGGGCGTGAGCGTCAGCGGCGATCGCTTTTGTGACGATGCCGATGTGGTTCGGCGCTGGGCGCTGGCGGGTGTCGGCATCGCTTACAAGTCCTGGCTGGATGTGGCCTATGACGTGCAGGCCGGGCGCTTGAGGTTACTGTTGCCTCACGTGCATGGTGAAGCCGCGCCGTTGAACCTGATGTGCACGCACCGGGCGCAACTGGGCAAGCCGGTGCAGTTGTTGCGAAATATGCTTCGAGCTCGTTGTCAGGCATTGTTTGAGAAGTTGCCTGGTATTACAGGCTAAAGTAATTTGAATTTCCCACATTCCTACGTGGTTAGCAGGTAGCATTTGTGAGTTACAGTAAAATTTATTGTAGGTTTTATCTGGCGATATAACGTCAAGAATAATCCGCCAGTTGCGGGCAAGATATGTAACGTGGGGCTTGGGCTGCAGATGTGCAAACGTCTCTGCAGAGCCTTTGAAGACGGCCCCTGCCAAGGTTGCCCATACCATGGAGATCCGCCGGATTAAGTTCGCGCAACGCGGCTTATAATGGATCCAGCAGTCATTTCCAGCGAGAGATACTTCCATGTCCAGGGCGGCAACTGACGCCTCTCACACGACGTTCTGATAACTTCCACTTCCTGCTTTTCTGGCATCGGACACCTCGCAGTAAATGCTGCCGACATGGTTAATCAATCGATATCAGACATGATCTCGCAGGGAGTTTGAGATATGAAGCCAGTAACAAGTATCAGCCAGATCGCCAGCTTGTTGGCCGACCCGAAACGCAGTGCAATGCTATGGGCCTTGATCGATGGTATGGCCCGTCCTTCCGATGAGCTTGCCAGCATGGCCGGGCTGACGCCTTCTTCGGCCTGTGCCCACCTGGCCAGGTTGTCGGCCAGTGGCTTGTTGAAGCTGGAGCCGCGGGGGCGCAAACGTTATTTCAGGCTGGCCGCGCCGGAGGTCGGCGCGGCTGTCGAAGCGCTGGCCAGTGTTCAGGTCAAAACCCCCGAAGACAGCCGCGAACAAGAGGTGGGCGGCATCCCGTTGTCCATGCGCCGGGCGAGGCTGTGCGGTGATCACCTGGGGGGCGAGCTGGCGGCGGACCTTTATCAGCGCCTGTTCGATGCTGGCTGGCTGGAGGGCAGCGAGCAGCACATCGAAGTCACCCAGTATGGACGTAGCCAGTTCGCCACCTACGGCATTTTCATCGAGGCGCTGGCCCAGCATCAACGTCGAAGCTTCAGCAGTTGCCGCTGTTGCAGTGAGTGGAGTGATCATCGCCCGCATCTGGGCGGCGCGCTGGGCAGTAGCCTGCTCAAGCTGTTCTTGCAGTCTGGCTGGATCCGCGAGAGTGAAACCTCGCGCATGCTGCAGATCAGTGCCGCAGGTCTGGCTCACATCAACCGTATGGCCCAGGTTGCCGTGTTGAAGACTGCTGGCTGAACCCAGGAGGTACGGTGTCTGGCGAGGTCGCTGCTGACAATGCGCCCGAAGGCAGATGCCGTGACACTCGGGGTTGGCACAACTTCCGGGGGGCGGAGTGGGAGCAGATTCACCGGTACGTCGGATCGCCGCGAAGGACTGCATCGCAGTCCGGTCTGTGGGGCCGCTGTGCGACCCTTCGTGGCGAATCCGTTCCCACCTTCCGCCCGTCAGGGTTTGACCAACCGCGCATCCAGGCTGTTCTGCGCCAGGCGCCGTGCCTGTTCCTGGGTCATGCCCAGGTGTTCATGCAGGGCTTGGAAGTTCTCGGTGACGTAGCCACCGAAGTACGCCGGGTCATCGGAATTGACCGTGACCTTCACGCCACGCTCGAGCATGTCGAGGATGTTGTGCTGGCTCATATGGTCGAACACGCACAACTTGGTGTTGGACAGTGGGCAGACGGTCAGCGGGATTTGCTCGTCGATGATCCGCTGCATCAGCCGCTCGTCCTCGATGGCGCGCACGCCGTGGTCGATCCGCTGGATCTTGAGCAGGTCGATCGCTTCCCAGATGTACTCGGGCGGGCCTTCTTCACCGGCGTGGGCAACGGTCAGGAAGCCTTCACTGCGGGCACGGTCGAACACGCGCTGGAACTTGCTCGGCGGATGGCCCATTTCCGAGCTGTCGAGGCCGACGGCGATGAAGGCATCGCGAAACGGCAGGGCCTGGTCGAGGGTCTTGTGCGCTTCTTCTTCACTGAGGTGGCGCAGGAAGCTGAGGATCAGGCCGCTGCTGATGCCCAGTTGTTGCTGGCCATCCTTGAGTGCGCCGCTGATGCCGTTGAGCACCACTTCGAAAGGGATACCGCGATCGGTGTGGGTCTGCGGGTCGAAGAACGGCTCGGTGTGAATCACGTTCTGCGCCTTGCAGCGCTGCAGATAGGCCCAGGTCAGGTCGTAGAAGTCCTGCTCGGTGCGCAATACGTCGGCACCCTGATAGTAGAGGTCGAGAAATTCTTGCAGGTTGTTGAACGCGTAGGCGTCGCGCAGGGCTTCGACATCATTCCAGGGCAGGGCGATCTTGTTGCGCTCGGCCAGGGCGAACAGCAACTCGGGCTCCAGCGATCCTTCCAGGTGCAGGTGCAATTCTGCCTTGGGCAGAGCGTTAAGCCAGTCGTACATAGTGGTGAAATCTCATCAGGTGCGGTTGCCGCCATTCTACAGAGCTTGCGCTGCCCGCGCGGAGAAAGCTGACCAGGCGGTTGGCCGGGGAAACCTTCTACAGTGACTACAGTCACTAGCCAGTACCCACCTGCGCAGGGCCGCCGATGCTTGCACTTCTTAATCAGGAAAAGCCGCTGCTGCTCGCAGTGCTGCTGGCCGCGCTGGCCTGGCCGCTGCAGGGCCAACTGCTCGGACATGGCCATGGCGTGGCGCTGTTTGCCGGCGCGGTGCTGGTGGCGGCGATCATCTGTGCCTCGATGCGCGTGGCCCAGCACGCCGAGCTGCTTGCGGAAAAAGTCGGCGACCCTTACGGCACCATGATCCTGACCCTGTCGGCGGTGCTGGTCGAGGTGTTGATCCTGGCGATCATGATGAGCAACCAGGCGTCGCCGACCCTGGTGCGGGACACCATCTATTCGGCGGTGATGCTCGACATCAATGGCATCCTCGGCCTGGCCGCGCTGATGGGCGGGCTCAAGCATGGCGAGCAGTCGTACAACGATGATTCGGCGCGCACCTATAGCGTGATGATCATGACTGCCATGGGCGTGTCGATGGTGGTGCCGGAGTTCATTCCGCGGGCCGACTGGAAGCTCTATTCGGGGTTCACCATCGCCGCGATGGTGGTGCTCTATGCCTTGTTCCTGCGCATGCAGGTCGGGCCGCACAGTTACTTCTTCAGTTACAGCTATCCACAGAAAAAGCGCCGCGACCCGCAGGGCGGTACACCGGCGCCGGTGAATAAAGTCCGCTCGATCGCGATTCTGGTCAGCGGCGTGGTGATCATCGGCCTGCTTGCCGAAGTCATGTCGCACACCCTGGACTACGGCCTCGAAGGCAGCGGCGCGCCGCCGGTGCTGATGGCTATTGTGGTGGCGGCCATTTCTGCCGCCCCGGAGATTCTCACTGCCTTGCGCGCAGCATTGGCCAACCGCATGCAGTCGGTGGTCAATATCGCCCTGGGCGCGTCGCTGTCCACGGTGATATTGACCGTTCCGCTGATGGAGGCGATGGCGCTCTACACTGGCCAGCCGTTCCAGATGGCCATGACACCGGTGCAAACGGTGATGATCTTCATCACCCTGATTGTCAGCGCGATCAACCTGAACGATGGCGAAACCAACGCGATCGAGGGCATGACCCACTTCGTGCTGTTCGCCACCTTCATCATGCTGGCATTGCTCGGCCTTTGAGCCTTCAGCCAGCGATCAACTGGGCGGCGGCCTGACGGTGATCGGCGATCAGTTTCTGCACGTCGAGGCCTTCGATCTGGCCATCGGTCACCCGCCACTGGCCGCCGACCATGACCCGGTCAGCGCGGTCGGCGCCGCATAGCAGCAGCGCCGAGAGTGGATCGTGGCTACCGGAGAAGCGCAGTTCATCGAGTTTGAACAAGGCCAGGTCAGCCTGTTTGCCCACCGCCAGTTCGCCGATGTCGGTACGCCCGAGCAACTGCGCCGAGCCGCGGGTGGCCCAGCCCAGCACCAGCTCCGGGGTGATCGCCTCGGCGCCATAGCGAAGCCGTTGCAGGTACAGGGCCTGGCGCGCTTCGAGGATCATGTTCGACGCGTCGTTGGAGGCCGAACCGTCCACGCCCAAGCCCACTGGCGCGCCGGCGCCGGTCAGTTCCAGGGTCGGGCAGATGCCCGAAGCCAGGCGCATGTTTGAACTCGGGCAATGGCAGATGCCGGTGCCGGCGGCGCCCAGGCGGGCGATCTCGTCCGGATTGAAATGGATGCCATGGGCCAGCCAGGTGCGCGGCCCGAGCCAGCCGACGCTGTCGAGGTAATCGACCGTGCGCAGGCCGAAACGCTGCAGGCAGAAGTCTTCTTCGTCGAGGGTTTCAGCCAGGTGGGTGTGCAGGCGCACGTCCAGCTCTGCGGCGAGGTCAGCGCTGGCGCGCATGATCTCAGGGGTGACCGAGAACGGCGAGCAGGGGGCCAGGGCGATCTGGATCTGCGCACCGTCGCCACGCTCGTGGTAGCTGTGGATAAGTCGCTGGCTGTCGGCCAGGATCACTTCGCCCTGTTGCACTGTCTGTTGCGGCGGCAGGCCGCCGTCGGCTTCGCCCAGGCTCATGGAGCCACGGGTGAGCATGGCGCGCATGCCCAGTTTGCGCACCGCTTCGACCTGCACGTCGATGGCGTTTTCCAGGCCATCGGGGAACAGGTAATGGTGGTCGGCGGCAGTGGTGCAGCCCGACAGTAACAGCTCGGCCAGGGCCACGCGGGTCGCCAGTTCAAGCTTGGCCGGGGTCAGCCGGGCCCAGACCGGGTAGAGGGTTTTCAGCCAGGGGAACAAAGGCTGATTGACCACCGGCGCCCAGGCGCGGGTCAGGGTCTGGTAGAAGTGGTGGTGGGTGTTGATAAGCCCCGGCAGCACCACGTGTTCGCGGGCGTCGAAGACTTGTCCACAGGGGCGGGCCGGGGCTTGCCCTAGGCCGAGAACTTCGTTGATACGGCCGTCTTCGATGACCAGGCCGCCACGGGCGTCGAGGGTGTTGGCGGTGAAGATGGCCAGGGGGTTTTTCAACCAGATACGGGTCGCAGGCATGGTGCCGGCTCCTCTGAAAGTGGGTTCAGGTTAGCCAGCTCAGTGTTGCCCTGTCTGCTGATCCAGGTCCGCCGCGGTGGGCGAGGTGTCGAGTCTACACCCACCGCGCAAGGTTTCACCAGATCAGGTTTTCGCCTTTGTAGTTGATGAATTGCAGGCCGCCTTTGCCGGCATTGGCCTTGATCTGCTCAAGCATGCCGCGGGTGCTGGTGAGCACGTCGATCTCGGCGTTTTCCCCACCCATGTCGGTTTTCACCCAGCCCGGGTGCATGGCCAGGACGGTTTGCTGTGGCTGTTGCAGAGTAACGAAGCTGTTGATCATCGAGTTCAAGGCCGCCTTGCTGGCCTTGTACAGGCACATCTCGCTGCCGTCGGGAATGGCGACGCTGCCAAGGATCGAACTCATGAACGCCAGCACGCCGTCTTCGCGCAGTCGCGGGGCCAGGCGCTGGGCCACGCGAATGGGCGATACGGCATTGGTCAGGAACAGCTCGCCCACATCGGCCAGTTGTGCGCGCTCAGGGTTCTGGTCACCCGGGCCCATGACCCCGGCATTGACGAACAGCAGGTCAAACACCTGCCCCTGCAAACGTTGCTGGAGGGCATCCAGTTGGCTGCCACTGTTCATTTCCAGGGTTTCGACCTGCACGCCGGGCAGGGCGCTGAGGATATCGGCCTTGGCCGGGTCGCGCACGGTAGCGATCACGTTCCAGCCGTCTTCCACCAGGCGTTGCACCAGGCCAAGGCCCAGGCCGCGCGAGGCGCCGATGATCAGGGCGATTTTATTCGTGGACATGGAGAACTCCTTTCGAGGGTTATCAAACGTTGATCAAAGAATAACCAGTCTAGCCAAGCCGTGGCCCGGCAAGCCGTTGGCGCAGGGGTGCACGGCTTATCCACAGCTTGCTCCACAGTATTTGTGTGCAAGCATGCAGGCTGGGTACAAGCCGTGTAGTGGTGGCTTGCATGCGCAATAACTGGGGATAACTTACTGATTTTTCGCCAGTTCAAGCGCTGTCATGAAATCTTGATCAAAATATGATCGTTCTTCTGCAGGCCCCGTGGTTAAAGGCTCGCAGGCGAATGCCCAGAGCTTATCCACAGCCGGGCCCACAGTGAATGTGGGCAAATGTTCAGGCCCGTTCCAGCAGGATGCGGCCACGGCTGAGGTCGGCCAGCTGGCGTTGCAGCGCCTCGATCTGTTCCTCGCCCAGGGCCAGACGCAGGTCGACGCCATTGGCGGTGAACTGTTCGTCCAGCACCAGGCCATCAGCCTCGGCCACGCGCAATTTGAGCAGTGCCAATTCGCTGAAGCTGCAACTGCAGGTCAGTTCGCTGCGGCTGACCAGCAAGCGCTTTTCTGCCTGCTGCAGGCACTTGTTGGCGCCGCCGCCGTAAGCGCGGGCCAGGCCGCCGGTGCCCAGTTGAATGCCGCCGTACCAGCGGATCACCAAGACTACCACCTGGTCGCAGTCCTGCGCCTCGATGGCCGCCAGGATTGGCCGCCCGGCGGTGCCGCCGGGTTCGCCGTCGTCGCTGCTGCGGTATTGCCCGCCCAGTTTCCAGGCCCAGCAATTGTGGGTGGCGGCGAGGTCGCTGTGGCGTTCGATGAAGCTCATGGCTTCGGCCGGGCTGCTGATTGGCGCAGCCAGGGTGATGAAACGGCTCTTGCGAATCTCTTCGCGAAACTCGCAGGTGTCGAGCAGGGTAAAAGGCATAAGGCAGGTTCAGTCGCGAGGTGTCAGGCCACAGCCTTTAAGAATGATTTGGATAAGATTGTTGCTGGCATCTTCCATGTCCTGCTTGGTCAGGCGGCTGCGGCCGGTGACCTGGCAGATCTGGGTGGCGAAGTCGGCATAGTGCTGGGTGCTGCCCCAGAGCAGGAAGATCAGGTGCACCGGGTCGACCGGGTCCATCTTGCCGGCGTCGATCCAGGCCTGGAACACCGCGGCACGGCCCTTGAACCAGGCACGGTAGTCTTCGCTGAAATAGTCGCTCAGGCACTGACCGCCGCTGATGATCTCCATGGCGAAGATCCGCGAGGCTTGCGGGTTGCGCCGGGAGAATTCCATCTTGGTGCGAATGTAGCTGCTCAAGGCCAGGGCCGGGTCGTCGTCGACGGTCAGGGCGTTGAAGGTGCTGTCCCACAACTCGATGATGTTGCTCAGCACCGCCACATACAGGCCGAGCTTGTTGGTGAAGTAGTAATGCAGGTTGGCCTTGGGCAGCCCGGCCTTGAGGGCGATGGTGTTCATGCTGGTGCCCTTGAAACCGTGGCGGGCGAATTCGTCCTCGGCGGCCTGGATGATGGCCTGCTCGTTCTTCTGGCGAATGCGGCCGGCGGGCTTGCCCGAGGCTTGGAGGCGATGCGCAGGGACTTCAAAGGTCATGAACGATTCCAGACAAGGCAATGGGTATCTCTTATGACTGGCTAACCTACCAGCATTAGCCCTCAGCGAGTAGCCGCCAGGCTTTCGAGGAAGCTTTCCAGGACCAGGTGCGGGCGCCGGCCCTTGCGCGTTACCCAGCACAGGCTCAGGTCATAAAAGCGCTCGGCGGGCTTGAGTGCCCGCAGCCGGCCTTGTTGTACCCAGAAGGTCGCGTAGTGGTCGGGCAGGTAGCCGATGTAGCGCCCGGTCAGAATCAGGAAGGCCATGCCTTCGCGGTCCGAGGCACTGGCGGTGCAGTTGAGCGCCTGGTAATGGGCCTGGACATCGGCGGGCAGGCGGAAGGTCGGGGCGATGGCGTCCTGGCTGTTGAGGCGCTCATCGTCCAGTTGCCGGTCGTCGGCGTAAAACAACGGATGACCGACCGCGCAGTACAGCAGCGAACGTTCGCTGTACAGCGGCTGGTACTCAAGGCCCGACAGCGGGCTGGTCTGCGGCACCACGCCAACGTGCAGGCTGCCATCGAGCACGCCTTGCTCGACCTGGCTGGGGGCGATCATGCGGATCTGGATCCGCACGTCCGGGCCGCGGTCCTTGAGCTGGGCCAGGGCGTGGGTGATGCGCATGTGCGGCAGGGTCACCAGGTTGTCGGTCAGGCCGATGTTCAGTTCGCCACGCAAATGCTGGTGCAGGCCGTTGACCTCGGTGCGAAAGCTTTCCAGGGCGCTGAGCAATTGCAACGCCGATTGATACACCTCGCGGCCCTCCTCGGTCAGCGAAAAACCGGCGCGCCCGCGCTGGCACAGGCGCAGGCCCAGGCGCTGCTCAAGGTCGCTCATCTGCTGGCTGATGGCCGAGCGGCCGATGCCCAGGACGTTCTCGGCGGCCGAAAAGCCGCCGCACTCCACCACGCTGCGGTAGATCTTCAGCAGGCGGATATCGAAATCGCTGACCTGGGCCAGGGGTTGTGGACGTTTCACGCGATGCCTTTGCGTTGAGGAACATGAAAGGCAGACAACATACGCTGATCAGACATTCTCGCGCCAGCGGCGCGCCTGGACGAGCAGGGCCGGGGCAAAGTGCAACAGCAGCATGCGCACCAGGTGGTGCGACAGCACCAGCACCACGTTCAGCCCACCGCTGAAGGCGACGATGGCAATGGTTTCGATGGCCCCGGGCATGTAGGCCAGCCACAAAGTGAATGGATCACTGCCTAGCACCTTGGCGGCCACCCCGGCAAAGACGGCAGCGACCAGCAGCATCAGGCCCACCGACATCAGCCCGGCGCCGCCGTGACGGACCAGCTCCTTGAGGCTGATTTCCCTGAACCTGGCGCCGATCAGCACACCGAGGATCAGCGCGGCAAAATCGACGCTCCAGCCGGGCAGATGAAACGCCTGGAGCAAGCCCATCTTTACATAGGCCGCCGTGGCGATGATCGCCGTGAGCATGAAGGGCGCAGGAACACCAAGCTTGAGCAGCAGGCGCCCGAGCAGGATGCACAGGGCAAGCAGCGACGCCAGGGTCAGCAACAGGCCTGGATTAAGCGCGGTGCTCGCGCTTGCAGGGACATCGCTACCGGCGCGAATGCTCAGGCTGACCAGCAGGGTAATCGACACCAGGCGCATCAGGTGCACAACGATCACCTTGCTCGAAGCCCGTTCCGACTCGAGCAAGTCGAACACCGCAGCCAGGGCGCCGGGGTACACCGCCAGCAGTGAATCCTTGAGGTTCCAGCCGCACCCCCTGAACAGCCACAGGCCGGCGATGGCAATCTGCGCACTCAGGCACAGCAGCAGAAAACCCAGGCTCGGCAGGATGCTGGCCACCGTGTCGCTGTCCCAGGCTTCGAACATCAAGCCGGTGGCGATACCCATGACCAGTTGCACGTATTCCAGACCAAAGCGCAGGTCGGGGGTAAAGCGCAGCCGGCTGACCAACATGGCGCTGGCGACGATGGCGCCCAGCAACAGCCCGTGAGGCACACCGGCAAACTGTACGGCGGCGCCAACCAGGGCGCAGATCAGTAAACACAGGATGGTTTTCATGGTGAGTGTGCTTGCGCGTCCTGCGCCAAGTCTCCTGAAGGGGCCGCCCGCATCATGCGCCTTGCCGGGGTGCATGGAAACACTTTGTAACATCGTTGCGGCTGGATGTTGTGAATTAATGTTTAGCCGGTGGTGATCTGAAGATTAGAAAAGCCAGATTTTCCAAACCTTAAGCCCATGCCAATTTAGGCACAACAACACTTGTCGCTGCCCAATTGCCTTGCGAGGACTTGTCCGATGAATCTGCCTGAAAACGCTCCTGTCGGTCTGGCCAGCCAGCTCAAGCTGGACGCCCACTGGATGCCCTACACCGCCAACCGCAATTTTCAGCGCGATCCACGGCTGATCGTCGCCGCCGAAGGCAGCTACCTGACCGACGACAAGGGCCGCAAGATTTATGACGCCCTGTCCGGCTTGTGGACTTGCGGCGCCGGTCACACCCGTAAGCAGATCCAGGAAGCAGTATCGCGCCAATTGGGCGTGCTCGATTACTCGCCGGCTTTCCAGTTCGGCCACCCGCTGTCGTTCCAGCTGGCCGAGAAAATCACCGACCTGACCCCGGGCAACCTCAATCACGTCTTCTATACCAACTCCGGTTCCGAGTGCGCCGACACCGCGGTGAAGATGGTCCGTGCCTACTGGCGCCTGAAAGGCCAGGCCACCAAGACCAAGCTGATCGGCCGTGCCCGTGGCTATCACGGGGTGAATATCGCCGGTACCAGCCTGGGTGGCGTCAACGGCAACCGCAAGCTGTTCGGCCAGTTGCTCGACGTCGATCACATTCCGCACACCCTGCTGCCGGGCAATGCCTTCACCAAAGGCATGCCGGAGGAGGGCGGTATCGCCCTGGCCGATGAAATGCTCAAGCTGATTGAGCTGCACGATGCTTCGAACATCGCCGCGCTGATTGTCGAGCCGCTGGCCGGTTCCGCAGGTGTACTGCCACCGCCGAAGGGCTACCTGAAGCGTCTGCGGGAAATCTGCGACCAGCACAACATCCTGCTGATCTTCGACGAAGTCATCACCGGCTTTGGCCGCATGGGCTCGATGTTCGGTGCCGATGCCTTCGGCGTCACCCCGGATCTGATGTGCATCGCCAAGCAAGTCACCAACGGCGCCATCCCGATGGGCGCGGTGATCGCCAGCAGCGAGATCTACCAGACCTTCATGAACCAGCCGACCCCGGAATACGCGGTGGAATTCCCCCACGGCTACACCTACTCGGCGCACCCGGTCGCCTGCGCCGCCGGTCTCGCCGCGCTGGACCTGCTGGAGAAAGAAAACCTGGTGCAATCGGCCGCCGAACTGTCGCCGCACTTCGAGAAGGTGCTGCACGGGGTCAAGGGCGCGAAGAACATCATCGACATCCGTAACTACGGCCTGGCCGGCGCCATCCAGATTGCCGCCCGCGACGGTGACGCCATCGTGCGTCCATACGAGATCGCCATGAAGCTGTGGAAAGCCGGCTTCTATGTACGCTTCGGCGGCGACACCCTGCAGTTCGGCCCAACCTTCAACAGCCAGCCGCAGGAACTGGACCGCCTGTTCGATGCGGTCGGCGAGGCCATCAACCAGGTCGATTGATTGTCCCTCTATATATAAGCAGCGGGCGCGAGTGATCTCGCGCCCAGGCATACCCTCTTTCTGGAGTTCTGCATGAGCACTGTTCAACACCTGATCAACGGCGAACTGGTTGCTGCCGACACGCGCACCGCCGATGTCTTCAACCCGTCCACTGGCCAGACTATCCACAAGGTTGCCCTGGCCAGCAAGCAAACCGTGCAGCAGGCCATCGACTCGGCCAAGGCCGCCTTCCCGGCTTGGCGCAACACGCCGCCGGCCAAACGCGCCCAGGTAATGTTCCGCTTCAAGCAACTGCTGGAGCAGAATGAAGCGCGTATCTCCCAGCTGATCAGCGAAGAGCACGGCAAAACCGTGGAAGACGCCGCCGGTGAACTCAAGCGCGGTATCGAGAACGTCGAGTTTGCCTGCGCCGCGCCGGAAGTGCTCAAGGGCGAGTACAGCCGCAACGTTGGCCCGAACATCGATGCCTGGTCCGACTTCCAGCCGCTGGGCGTAGTGGCCGGTATTACCCCGTTCAACTTCCCGGCCATGGTGCCGCTGTGGATGTACCCACTGGCAATCGCCTGCGGTAACTGCTTCATCCTCAAGCCATCGGAACGTGATCCGAGCTCGACCCTGCTGATTGCCCAACTGCTGCATGAAGCCGGCCTGCCTAAAGGCGTGCTCAACGTTGTGCACGGTGACAAGGAAGCGGTGGATGCGCTGATCGAGGCGCCAGAGGTCAAGGCCCTGAGCTTCGTTGGCTCGACGCCGATCGCCGAGTACATCTATGCCGAAGGCACCAAGCGCGGCAAGCGCGTTCAGGCCCTGGGCGGGGCGAAGAACCACGCGGTGCTGATGCCTGATGCCGACCTGGACAACGCGGTCAGCGCGCTGATGGGCGCAGCCTACGGTTCTTGCGGCGAGCGCTGCATGGCGATCTCGGTGGCCGTTTGCGTTGGCGACCAGGTGGCCGATGCGCTGATCGCCAAACTCGAACCACAGATCAAGGCGTTGAAGATTGGTGCCGGTACCTCCTGCGGCCTGGACATGGGCCCGCTGGTTACCGCCGCAGCCCGTGACAAGGTGGTTGGCTACATCGACCAAGGTGTGGCTGCTGGTGCGCAGCTGGTGGTCGACGGCCGTGGCTACCGGGTTGCCGGTAATGAAGACGGCTACTTTGTCGGCGGTACCCTGTTCGACCGCGTGACGACCGAGATGAGCATCTATAAAGAAGAGATCTTCGGGCCGGTACTCTGCGTGGTACGCGTCGACAGCCTGGAAGAGGCCATGCGCCTGATCAACGAACACGAATACGGCAACGGCACCTGCATCTTTACCCGTGACGGTGAAGCGGCGCGCCTGTTCTGCGACGAGATCGAAGTGGGCATGGTCGGCGTCAACGTCCCGCTGCCGGTGCCGGTGGCTTACCACAGCTTCGGCGGCTGGAAGCGTTCGCTGTTCGGCGACCTGCATGCCTATGGCCCGGATGGCGTGCGTTTCTACACCCGCCGCAAAGCCATTACCCAGCGCTGGCCGCAACGTGCCAGCCATGAAGCGTCGCAGTTTGCCTTCCCGAGCCTTTAAGGCTTTAGCAGCGACTAGCTGCAAGCTGCAAGCTGCAAGTTGAAAGCGGTGCTGCCGCTTTTACTTGCAGCTTGCAGCTTGTGGCTAATAGCCAAAACGCCCCCGCTGAAACAAAGTTGAAATAAGTCCTTGACGCCCCCGCGGATGTGTCTATAATTCGCCCCACTTCCGGCGCAGTCGGAACTGAAAACTCCTTGAGTTTCAAAGAGTTAGCGGTTCCAGGGTCATCCGGAGGTGCTTCGATCGAAAGATCGGCAGCGGTGAAAAAGGCAGTTGACAGCGGTTTGAAACGCTGTAGAATTCGCCTCCCGCTGACGAGAGATCGCAGCGAGTCAAGTGGTTGAAGTTGAAAGGCTTTTTAATCGAAAGCAACTGAAAAACTTCAAAATAAACGCTTGACAGGCTCTGAGGAAAGCGTAGAATGCGCGCCTCGGTTGAGACGAAAAGTTCTTAACCAACCGCTCTTTAACAACTGAATCAAGCAATTCGTGTGGGTGCTTGTGAGCTCAGACTGATAGTCAAAAAGATTATCAGCATCACAAGTGGCTACACGAAAATCGAAAGATTTGAAAGTAAGTCATTTGAGATTGCTGAGCCAAGTTTAGGGTTTTCTCAAAACCCAAGCAGTATTGAACTGAAGAGTTTGATCATGGCTCAGATTGAACGCTGGCGGCAGGCCTAACACATGCAAGTCGAGCGGATGAGAAGAGCTTGCTCTTCGATTCAGCGGCGGACGGGTGAGTAATACCTAGGAATCTGCCTGGTAGTGGGGGACAACGTTTCGAAAGGAACGCTAATACCGCATACGTCCTACGGGAGAAAGCAGGGGACCTTCGGGCCTTGCGCTATCAGATGAGCCTAGGTCGGATTAGCTAGTTGGTGAGGTAATGGCTCACCAAGGCGACGATCCGTAACTGGTCTGAGAGGATGATCAGTCACACTGGAACTGAGACACGGTCCAGACTCCTACGGGAGGCAGCAGTGGGGAATATTGGACAATGGGCGAAAGCCTGATCCAGCCATGCCGCGTGTGTGAAGAAGGTCTTCGGATTGTAAAGCACTTTAAGTTGGGAGGAAGGGTACTTACCTAATACGTGAGTATTTTGACGTTACCGACAGAATAAGCACCGGCTAACTCTGTGCCAGCAGCCGCGGTAATACAGAGGGTGCAAGCGTTAATCGGAATTACTGGGCGTAAAGCGCGCGTAGGTGGTTTGTTAAGTTGGATGTGAAATCCCCGGGCTCAACCTGGGAACTGCATCCAAAACTGGCAAGCTAGAGTAGGGCAGAGGGTGGTGGAATTTCCTGTGTAGCGGTGAAATGCGTAGATATAGGAAGGAACACCAGTGGCGAAGGCGACCACCTGGGCTCATACTGACACTGAGGTGCGAAAGCGTGGGGAGCAAACAGGATTAGATACCCTGGTAGTCCACGCCGTAAACGATGTCAACTAGCCGTTGGAATCCTTGAGATTTTAGTGGCGCAGCTAACGCATTAAGTTGACCGCCTGGGGAGTACGGCCGCAAGGTTAAAACTCAAATGAATTGACGGGGGCCCGCACAAGCGGTGGAGCATGTGGTTTAATTCGAAGCAACGCGAAGAACCTTACCAGGCCTTGACATGCAGAGAACTTTCCAGAGATGGATTGGTGCCTTCGGGAACTCTGACACAGGTGCTGCATGGCTGTCGTCAGCTCGTGTCGTGAGATGTTGGGTTAAGTCCCGTAACGAGCGCAACCCTTGTCCTTAGTTACCAGCACGTTATGGTGGGCACTCTAAGGAGACTGCCGGTGACAAACCGGAGGAAGGTGGGGATGACGTCAAGTCATCATGGCCCTTACGGCCTGGGCTACACACGTGCTACAATGGTCGGTACAGAGGGTTGCCAAGCCGCGAGGTGGAGCTAATCTCACAAAACCGATCGTAGTCCGGATCGCAGTCTGCAACTCGACTGCGTGAAGTCGGAATCGCTAGTAATCGCGAATCAGAATGTCGCGGTGAATACGTTCCCGGGCCTTGTACACACCGCCCGTCACACCATGGGAGTGGGTTGCACCAGAAGTAGCTAGTCTAACCTTCGGGAGGACGGTTACCACGGTGTGATTCATGACTGGGGTGAAGTCGTAACAAGGTAGCCGTAGGGGAACCTGCGGCTGGATCACCTCCTTAATCGACAGACATCAGCTGTCTTATGAGCTCCCACACGAATTGCTTGATTCATTGAAGAAGACGATATCGGTAACAGCTCTTAACTGGGTCTGTAGCTCAGTTGGTTAGAGCGCACCCCTGATAAGGGTGAGGTCGGCAGTTCGAATCTGCCCAGACCCACCAGTTTCTTGTTGGGGCCATAGCTCAGCTGGGAGAGCGCCTGCCTTGCACGCAGGAGGTCAGCGGTTCGATCCCGCTTGGCTCCACCACCCCTTGCTACCGTGTCAAAGCTTAGAAATGAATATTCGCCTCGAATATTGATTTCTGAACTTTTTCAGAATCGTTCTTTAAAAATTTGGGTATGTGATAGAAAGATAGACTGGACAGCACTTTCACTGGTGTGTGTTCAGGCTAAGGTAAAATTTGTGAGTAATTACAAGTTTTCGGCGAATGTTGTCTTCACAGTATAACCAGATTGCTTGGGGTTATATGGTCAAGTGAAGAAGCGCATACGGTGGATGCCTTGGCAGTCAGAGGCGATGAAAGACGTGGTAGCCTGCGATAAGCTTCGGGGAGTCGGCAAACAGACTTTGATCCGGAGATCTCTGAATGGGGGAACCCACTCAGCATAAGCTGAGTATCTTGTACTGAATACATAGGTGCAAGAGGCGAACCAGGGGAACTGAAACATCTAAGTACCCTGAGGAAAAGAAATCAACCGAGATTCCCTTAGTAGTGGCGAGCGAACGGGGACTAGCCCTTAAGTGGCTTTGAGATTAGCGGAACGCTCTGGAAAGTGCGGCCATAGTGGGTGATAGCCCTGTACGCGAAAATCTCTTAGTCATGAAATCGAGTAGGACGGAGCACGAGAAACTTTGTCTGAATATGGGGGGACCATCCTCCAAGGCTAAATACTACTGACTGACCGATAGTGAACCAGTACCGTGAGGGAAAGGCGAAAAGAACCCCGGAGAGGGGAGTGAAATAGATCCTGAAACCGTATGCGTACAAGCAGTGGGAGCCTACTTGTTAGGTGACTGCGTACCTTTTGTATAATGGGTCAGCGACTTATATTCAGTGGCGAGCTTAACCGAATAGGGGAGGCGTAGCGAAAGCGAGTCTTAATAGGGCGTTTAGTCGCTGGGTATAGACCCGAAACCGGGCGATCTATCCATGGGCAGGTTGAAGGTTAGGTAACACTGACTGGAGGACCGAACCGACTACCGTTGAAAAGTTAGCGGATGACCTGTGGATCGGAGTGAAAGGCTAATCAAGCTCGGAGATAGCTGGTTCTCCTCGAAAGCTATTTAGGTAGCGCCTCATGTATCACTGTAGGGGGTAGAGCACTGTTTCGGCTAGGGGGTCATCCCGACTTACCAAACCGATGCAAACTCCGAATACCTACAAGTGCCGAGCATGGGAGACACACGGCGGGTGCTAACGTCCGTCGTGAAAAGGGAAACAACCCAGACCGTCAGCTAAGGTCCCAAAGTTATGGTTAAGTGGGAAACGATGTGGGAAGGCTTAGACAGCTAGGAGGTTGGCTTAGAAGCAGCCACCCTTTAAAGAAAGCGTAATAGCTCACTAGTCGAGTCGGCCTGCGCGGAAGATGTAACGGGGCTCAAACCATACACCGAAGCTACGGGTATCACTTAGGTGATGCGGTAGAGGAGCGTTCTGTAAGCCTGTGAAGGTGAGTTGAGAAGCTTGCTGGAGGTATCAGAAGTGCGAATGCTGACATGAGTAACGACAATGGGAGTGAAAAACTCCCACGCCGAAAGACCAAGGTTTCCTGCGCAACGTTAATCGACGCAGGGTTAGTCGGTCCCTAAGGCGAGGCTGAAAAGCGTAGTCGATGGAAAACAGGTTAATATTCCTGTACTTCTGGTTATTGCGATGGAGGGACGGAGAAGGCTAGGCCAGCTTGGCGTTGGTTGTCCAAGTTTAAGGTGGTAGGCTGAGATCTTAGGTAAATCCGGGATCTTAAGGCCGAGAGCTGATGACGAGTTGCCATTAGGCGACGAAGTGGTTGATGCCATGCTTCCAAGAAAAGCTTCTAAGCTTCAGATAACCAGGAACCGTACCCCAAACCGACACAGGTGGTTGGGTAGAGAATACCAAGGCGCTTGAGAGAACTCGGGTGAAGGAACTAGGCAAAATGGCACCGTAACTTCGGGAGAAGGTGCGCCGGTGAGGGTGAAGGACTTGCTCCGTAAGCCCATGCCGGTCGAAGATACCAGGCCGCTGCGACTGTTTATTAAAAACACAGCACTCTGCAAACACGAAAGTGGACGTATAGGGTGTGACGCCTGCCCGGTGCCGGAAGGTTAATTGATGGGGTTAGCTAACGCGAAGCTCTTGATCGAAGCCCCGGTAAACGGCGGCCGTAACTATAACGGTCCTAAGGTAGCGAAATTCCTTGTCGGGTAAGTTCCGACCTGCACGAATGGCGTAACGATGGCGGCGCTGTCTCCACCCGAGACTCAGTGAAATTGAAATCGCTGTGAAGATGCAGTGTATCCGCGGCTAGACGGAAAGACCCCGTGAACCTTTACTATAGCTTTGCACTGGACTTTGAATTTGCTTGTGTAGGATAGGTGGGAGGCTTTGAAGCGTGGACGCCAGTTCGCGTGGAGCCATCCTTGAAATACCACCCTGGCAACTTTGAGGTTCTAACTCAGGTCCGTTATCCGGATCGAGGACAGTGTATGGTGGGTAGTTTGACTGGGGCGGTCTCCTCCTAAAGAGTAACGGAGGAGTACGAAGGTGCGCTCAGACCGGTCGGAAATCGGTCGTAGAGTATAAAGGCAAAAGCGCGCTTGACTGCGAGACAGACACGTCGAGCAGGTACGAAAGTAGGTCTTAGTGATCCGGTGGTTCTGTATGGAAGGGCCATCGCTCAACGGATAAAAGGTACTCCGGGGATAACAGGCTGATACCGCCCAAGAGTTCATATCGACGGCGGTGTTTGGCACCTCGATGTCGGCTCATCACATCCTGGGGCTGAAGCCGGTCCCAAGGGTATGGCTGTTCGCCATTTAAAGTGGTACGCGAGCTGGGTTTAGAACGTCGTGAGACAGTTCGGTCCCTATCTGCCGTGGACGTTTGAGATTTGAGAGGGGCTGCTCCTAGTACGAGAGGACCGGAGTGGACGAACCTCTGGTGTTCCGGTTGTCACGCCAGTGGCATTGCCGGGTAGCTATGTTCGGAAGAGATAACCGCTGAAAGCATCTAAGCGGGAAACTTGCCTCAAGATGAGATCTCACTGGAGCCTTGAGCTCCCTGAAGGGCCGTCGAAGACTACGACGTTGATAGGTTGGGTGTGTAAGCGCTGTGAGGCGTTGAGCTAACCAATACTAATTGCCCGTGAGGCTTGACCATATAACACCCAAGCAATTTGAGCGAAAGCCAGATTGCGGTGTTGTGAAGACTGCACAGCCGAAGATTTGTAACTCACAAACATCACATACCCGATTCGCTGGAGTGTCTAACAAGACCTTCTGGCAACAGAATTTCTTGACGACCATAGAGCATTGGAACCACCTGATCCCATCCCGAACTCAGCAGTGAAACGATGCATCGCCGATGGTAGTGTGGGGTTTCCCCATGTGAGAGTAGGTCATCGTCAAGATTAAATTCCGAAACCCCTATCTGCGCATGCAGGTAGGGGTTTTGTCTTTCTGGCTGTTGCACAACACAGTCAGGCTCGCCGAGCATGATAAGGTTTCCCTCTGCCCGCACAGCCTCAAGGATGCCCAATGCCGCACACAAACCCACTCCTACCAGGTTTCATGGTGGTTCACGGCAACCGCCTGGATGAACTGCGCAGCCTGGTGGTGAGCTGGATGCGGCGTTACCCGCTGGCACCGTTGGAAAACGAAATCGCCCTGGTGCAGAGCAACGGCATCGCCCAGTGGTTGAAGCTGGCCCTGGCCGAAGATCCTGAAGATGACGACCAGGGCGGCTGCGGCATCGCTGCGGCGGTCGAGGTGCAGCTGCCCGGCAGTTTCATGTGGCAGCTGTACCGCAAGGTGCTGGGCCGCGAAGAAATCCCCGAGGTGTCGCTGCTCGACAAGGCGCCGCTGACCTGGCGCTTGATGCGCCTGCTACCAGAGGTCATCGACAAGCCGCACTTCGAGCCCTTGCAGCGCTTTCTCACCGACGACAGCGACCTGCGCAAGCGCTACCAGCTGGCCGAGCGCCTGGCCGACCTGTTCGACCAGTACCAGGTGTATCGCGCCGACTGGCTCAAGGACTGGGCCGCTGGCCGTCATGTGCTCAATACCGCCCGTGGCGAATCCAGGCCGCTGCCGCCCGCCAACTGCTGGCAGGCCGAGCTGTGGCGCGCCTTGTTGCTGGATGTCGGCGAAGAGGGCATGGCCCAGAGCCGCGCCGGTGTGCACCAGCGCTTCATCGAACGGATCAACAGCCTGGAGCAGGCGCCCGCTGGCCTGCCGTCCCGGGTTATCGTTTTTGGTATTTCGTCGTTGCCTGCCCAGGCGCTGGAAGCCCTCGCCGGCCTGGCGCGTTTCAGCCAGGTGCTGCTCTGCGTGCACAACCCCTGCCGTCACCATTGGGCCGACATCGTCGCCGACAAGGACCTGTTGCGCCATCAGTACAAGCGCCAGCAACGCAAGCAGGGCATGCCCAGCCTGATCGACGCCGAAACCCTGCACCAGCACGCCCACCCCTTGCTGGCTGCCTGGGGCAAGCAGGGCCGCGACTACATCAACCTGCTCGACAGCTACGACGACCCTGGCAGTTACCGCGCAGCCTTCAGCGACGGGCGTATCGACCTGTTCAGCGAAAGCGAGCCCAAGACCCTGCTCAACCAGTTGCAGGACGACATTCTCGAGTTGCGCCCGCTGGCCGAAACCCGCGAGCTGTGGCCTGACGTCGACCCCGGCAAAGATCGCTCGGTGCGTTTTCATATCGGCCACAGCCCGCAACGTGAAGTGGAAATCCTCCACGATCAGTTGCTCGCCCGCTTCAGCGCCGATCCGGCGCTGCGCCCCCGCGACATCATCGTCATGCTCCCGGACATCAACACCTACGCGCCGCACATCCGCGCCGTGTTCGGCCAGCTCGACCGCAACGACCCGCGTTTCATCCCCTTCACCCTGACCGACCAGGGCCAGCGTGGCCGCGACCCGTTGCTGATCGCCCTGGAGCACCTGCTGAAGTTGCCCGACAGCCGTTTCGCCGTCAGCGAGATCCTCGATCTGCTCGATGTGCCGGCCTTGCGCGCGCGCTTCGCGATCAAGGAAAGCGACCTGCCGACCTTGCACCGTTGGATCGAAGGCGCGGGCATTCGCTGGGGGCTGAACGCCGAGCAACGCGCCGGTCTCGGTTTGCCGGCGGACCTTGAACAGAACAGCTGGCGATTCGGCTTGCGACGCATGCTGCTGGGTTACGCCGTCGGTGTCGGCGAAGGCTGCGACGGGATCGAGCCGTTCGATGAGATTGGCGGCCTGGATGCCGCCTTGATCGGCCCGTTGGTGGCCCTGCTCGATGCCCTGGAAATTGCCCACGAGCAGCTCTCCCAGGCGGCGACGGCTGCCGAGTGGGGCGAGCGCCTGCATGCCTTGCTGCAAGTGTTCTTCCTCGCCGAAACCGAGCATGACGACTACCTGCTGGTGCAACTGCAGACCCTGCGCGAAACCTGGTTGCAGACCTGTGAGTCGGTCGGCCTGCAAGACTTGCTGCCGCTCACCGTGGTCCGTGAAGCCTGGTTGGCCGGGCTCGACCAGGGTCGGCTGTCCCAGCGCTTTCTCGCAGGTTCGGTGAACTTCTGCACCTTGATGCCCATGCGCGCGATCCCGTTCAAGGTGGTCTGCCTGCTGGGTATGAACGATGGCGACTATCCGCGTGCGCAGCCGCCGCTGGACTTCGACCTGATGGGCAGTGACTACCGTCCAGGTGATCGCTCGCGGCGCGAGGACGATCGCTACCTGTTGCTCGAAGCGCTGCTGTCGGCCCGTGATCAGTTGTACGTCAGTTGGGTCGGGCGCAGCATTCGCGACAACAGCGAACGCCCGGCCTCGGTGCTGATCGGCCAGCTACGCGATCATCTGGCGGCAGGTTGGCGCCTGGCCGGTGCCGAGGTGGGCGGCAAGCTCAACGCCGGTGAGCAGTTGTTGCATGCGCTGACCGTGGAGCATCCGTTGCAGCCGTTCAGCGCCCGCTACTTTCACAAGGGCAGCAGCCTGTTCAGCTATGCCCGTGAGTGGCGCTCCCTGCATCTGCCTGGCGAACAACAGCTCAAGCCTGAGGATGAGCTGCCGGCTTACAGCAGCGATGAACCGCTGACCCTGACCTTGCTGCAAGACTTCCTCCGCCATCCGGTACGACACTTCTTCAGCCAGCGTTTGAAGGTGTTCTTCGAGTCGGTGGAAGCGCCCCTGGCCGATGAAGAGCCATTCGTGCTCGATGCCCTGCAGCGCTACAGCCTGAGTGAAAGCCTGCTGGCAGCAGCCCTGGCCGACCCGCAAGACAGCGAGCGGGCGTTGACCACCCAGGCCAGGCGCCTGCAGGGCTACGGGCTGCTGCCGCTGGCAGGTTTCGGTGAATGCCTGCAGGCCGAACTGATCGAGCCGTTGCCCGACCTGCTGCAGCGTTATCAACAGCTGCTGCAGCAGTGGCCGTTGCCTGTGGATAACGCCGTGCCGATCCGCTTCGAGTATCGCCAGCTCAAGCTTGAAGGCTGGTTGGGCCGGGTCTACCAGCGCGAAGACGAGTCCTTGCTAAGCATCACCACCTTGCCCAATGGCATCAGCAGTGGCCGCACCCTCAAGTGGCACCGGCTGACGCCAACCTGGGTCATGCACCTGGCCGCCTGTGCGGTGGACCTGAAGCTGCACAGCGCCGTGGTCGCCACCGACGTTACGCTATTGTTGGCGCCGCTCGAACAAGCCCGTGCCGCTGAACTGCTGGGCGACCTGTTACTGGCCCGGCAAACGGGCATGAACGCACCGCTGCCGGTGGCGGTGAAAACGGCCTTTGCCTGGCTAGCCCAGAGCGATGCCGACAAAGCCCTGGCCGCAGCGGCCAAGGCCTACGACGGCGATGGCCAGAACAGCTTTGGCGAGCGCAGCGAAAGCACCGCGCTGGCCCGGCAGTTCAGCGATTTTGCTGCACTCAGTGCCAGTGAAGAATTCGAAGGCTGGTGCGAGGCCCTGTACCGCCCCATGTTCGAAGCGCCCTGGCAGACGCTGGGCAAAGAGGAGAGTGCTCGATGAGCCTTGGAGTTGCCCCTGCCCCCCTGGCCCTGACCTTTCCCCTGCACGGCAGCCAGCTTATCGAAGCCAGCGCCGGTACCGGCAAGACTTTCACTATCTCGGCGCTGTACCTGCGCCTGGTGCTCGGCCATGGCGGCGAGCAGGGCTTTGGCCGCGAGCTGTTGCCGCCGCAGATTCTGGTGGTGACCTTCACCGACGCCGCCACCAAGGAGTTGCGCGAACGCATTCGTACTCGCCTGGCAGAAGCTGCGCGCTATTTCCGTGGCGAGTTGAGTGAAGCCGACCCTTTGCTTGAGCAACTGCGCGATGACTATGAGCCGTCGCTGTGGGCAGCGTGCGCCAATCGCCTGGACGTGGCCGCGCAATGGATGGACGAAGCCGCGGTGTCGACCATCCACAGTTGGTGCCAACGCATGCTGCGCGAGCACGCTTTCGACAGCAGCAGCCTGTTTACCCAGACCCTGGAAACCGACCACAGCGACCTGCTCGGCCAGGTCATGCGTGATTACTGGCGGCGCTTCTGCTACAGCATGCAAGGCGATGCGCTGGCCTGGGTGCGGGCCCATTGGGTCAGCCCCGAAGCATTGTTGCCACGGGTGCGCGCGCTGTTCGGCCGCCAGCGCATCGAGAGCGACGAAGAAGAGCCCCAGGCCCTGATAGAAGCGGTGCTGCAACAGCGTACCGAGTTGCTGCAAACGCTCAAGGCACCCTGGGCGCAATGGTCCGACGAGTTGCTGCAGATCTGCCGGGACGGCCTGGCCGCCAAGCAGGTCGATGGGCGCAAGATGCAGGCACGCTATTTCGAGCCCTGGTGCGAGAAGCTCAAGGCCTGGGCCGAAGACCACCAGGCACTGGAGCTGGACCTGGGCACCGGCTTCAGCCGCTTTACCCGCGCCGGTATGGCCGAAGCCTGGAAGGGCGAACCGCCAGCGCACCCGGCATTGCAGGCAATGGAGGCGCTGCGCGACCAGCTTCAGGGCCTGCCCACGCCTGATGCCTGTCTGCTTGAGCACGCTGCGGCCTGGGTTGGCGCCCGCTTCGAGCAGGAAAAGCGCCGCCGCGCCGAAATGGGCTTCGACGACATGCTCCTGCGCCTCGACCATGCGCTGCACGGTGACGCCGGCGAGCGCCTGGCCGGGCTGATTCGCGAGCAGTTCCCGGTGGCGCTGATCGACGAATTCCAGGACACCGACCCGGTGCAGTACCGGATCTTCCAGCGCATCTACCGGATTGAAGAGAACGTCCGCGACACCGGCCTGTTCCTGATCGGCGACCCCAAGCAGGCGATCTATGCCTTCCGCGGCGCCGACATCTTCACTTACCTGGGGGCACGCCGGGCCACGGCCGGGCGCCTGCACAGCCTGGATACCAACTACCGCTCCAGCCAGGCCATGGTCACGGCGGTCAACCATGTGTTCATGCAGGCTGAAGTGCGTGAGTCGGGCCGTGGCGCTTTCTTGTTCCGTGACGGCAATGACAACCCGGTGCCGTTTCTCGAGGTCAAGGCCAAGGGCCGCAGCGAGCAGCTGCAGGTCGATGGCGTGCCGGTGCCAGCACTCAACCTCTGGCAACTGAGCAGTGAAGAACCGGTTTCCGGCGCCGTTTACCGGCAGCAGCAGGCTGCCAGCTGTGCCAGCCAGATCGTCGCCTTGCTCAATGGCGGACAGCAGGGGCGCAGCGGTTTCATGCAAGCCGATCAGTCGCTGCGTGGCTGCCTGCCTTCGGATATCGCCATCCTGGTGCGCGATGGCCGTGAGGCGCAGCTGATTCGCGGCGAACTGGCGGCTCGCGATGTGCGCAGTGTGTACCTCTCTGACAAGGATTCGGTATTCGCCGCCCAGGAGGCCCATGACTTGCTGGCCTGGCTCAAGGCCTGCGCCGAGCCGGATGCCGAGCGCCTGCTCAAGGCGGCACTTGCCAGCATCACCCTCAACCTGCCGCTCAGCGCCCTGGCGCAATTGAACCAGGATGAGCGGGTATGGGAGCGCTGGGTCATGCAGTTTCGCCAGTACCGGCTGATCTGGCGTAGCCAGGGTGTGCTGCCGATGCTGCGGCGCCTGCTGCACGATTTCGACTTGCCTCAAGTGTTGATGGCCCGCAGTGATGGCGAGCGGGTGCTGACCAACCTGCTGCACCTGGCCGAACTGCTGCAACAGGCGGCCACCGAGCTGGATGGCGAGCAGGCGTTGATTCGCCACCTGGGCGAGCACCTGGCCAGCTCGGGTCAGGCTGGCGAAGAGCAGATCCTGCGCCTGGAAAGCGACGAACAACTGGTCAAGGTGGTAACCATCCACAAATCCAAAGGCCTTGAATACCCCCTGGTGTTCCTGCCCTTCATCTGCACCAGCAAGCCGGTCGATGGCTCGCGCTTGCCCCTGGCCTGGCACGACGGCGAAGGCCAGGCGCACCTGACCCTGACCCCGGATGCCGAACAGATCGCCCTGGCTGACGACGAGCGCCTGGCCGAAGACCTGCGCCTGCTGTACGTGGCCTTGACCCGCGCCCAGCATGCTTGCTGGCTCGGTGTTGCCGACCTCAAGCGTGGCACCGGCAAGGCCTCGACCCTGCATCGCTCGGCCCTGGGTTACCTGTTGGGTGGCGGCACGCCCCTGGCGGCTTCGACCCAACTGGGTGATTGGCTGCAGGCCTTGCAGTCCGGCTGCCCGGCCATCGCCAGCATCGAATTGCCAGCGCCGGATGAACAGGCCTACAGCGCCCCGCGCAACCAGGCCGAACTGCTGCCTGCACGCCAGCCCAAACGCCGGGCTGCGGAGAACTGGTGGATCGCCTCCTACAGTGCTTTGCGCATCGGCGAAGAGGCCATGACCCTGGCAGCCGACAGCTCTCAGGCGCAACAACTGCTCGATGACGAGCGGCCTGACGCGCAGCAGCTGCGTGAAGTGATGCCCGGTAGTGGCGACATCCACCGCTTCCCGCGCGGGCCGAACCCCGGCACCTTCCTCCACGGCTTGCTTGAGTGGGCCGGGCACGAAGGGTTCGCCCAGGTCAGCGCCGACCCCGAGCAATTGACCCGCACCGTCGGCCAGCGCTGCAACCGCCGCGACTGGACCGGCTGGATCCCGACCCTCAGCCAGTGGTTGCAGCAACTGCTCGCACAGCCCATGGCCCTGGCACCTGATAGCTCACCGTTGTCCTTGAGCCAGCTAAGCCAGTACCAGATCGAAATGGAGTTCTGGTTCGCCAGCCACAAGGTCGATGTCGGCCGGCTCGACCAGCTGGTGTGCGAATACACCCATCAGGGCGTCGCGCGCCTGGCTGCGCAACCGGCGCTGCTCAATGGCATGTTCAAGGGTTTTATCGACCTGGCCTTCGAACACGACGGCCGTTATTACGTGGCGGACTACAAATCCAACTGGCTGGGGCCTGATGACCTGGCCTACAGCGAACTGGCCATGGAAGGCGCGATCCTCAGCCACCGCTATGACCTGCAATACGTGCTCTACCTGCTGGCCCTGCATCGCCAGTTGCGCGCGCGGCTGCCGGGTTATGACTACGACCTGCATGTCGGCGGGGCACTGTTCATCTTCCTGCGTGGCGTCGATTCGGCTTCTCGCGGCCTGTATTTCGTCAAGCCACCGCGTGAGCTGATCGAGCAGCTCGATGCGCTGTTCCGCGGCGTCAGCGCCCCGCAGCAACACGACCTGTTTTTCGGAGACGCCCCATGAGCCGTAGCCTCGACGACCTGTTGCCGACGCCGCTGGATGCCGGCCACCTGGCGGCACTGCAGCCGCTGAGCAAGGGCGCAGACCTGCTGGCCTTGCTTGATCGCTGGGTCGAGCGTGGCTGGTTGCGTGCCCTGGACCGGGCCTTTGTGAGTTTCCTCGGTGAGCGCGACCCTGGCGGCGAGCCCTTGGTGCTGCTGGCGGCGGCCCTGGCCAGTCATCAGCTGGGCCACGGGCATGTCTGCCTCGACCTGGGTGAAACTTTGGCCGAGCCGGATTTTGCCCTGTCGCTGCCGCCGGAGGGGGACGCCCTGGCCGGGCCATTGCTGTTGCCCTCGCAACTGCTCGAGCGCCTGACCCTCGACACCTGGCTGCAGCAACTGGGCCGCAGCCGGTTGGTGGCCCATGGCAGCAACAGCGAAGACAGCGCCCGCCCGCTGGTGCTCAATGGCCAGCGCCTGTACCTGCGCCGTTACTGGGCCTACGAGCGGCGTATCGACAACGCCTTGCGCGAGCGCCTGCAGCAGGTCGAGCCAACCCCGGCGGACCTCTCGGCGCGGCTGGCGCAACTGTTCGAGGGTGGCGTTCCTGGCGCTCAGGTGGACTGGCAAAAGCTGGCCTGTGCCCTGGCCACCCGCAGCGCCTTCAGCATCATTACCGGCGGCCCGGGTACCGGTAAAACCACCACGGTGGTGCGTTTGCTGGCCCTGTTGCAGGCGCCTGCGGTGGAGGCGGGGCGACCGCTGCGCATTCGCCTGGCGGCACCCACCGGCAAGGCCGCCGCGCGTCTGACCGAGTCCATCGGCCAGCAGGTCGAGCGCCTGGCGGTGGCTGCCGAGGTCCGAGACAACATTCCCACCGACGTCTCCACTGTTCACCGACTGCTCGGCAGCCGCCCGGGCTCACGGCATTTCCGGCACCATGCCGGCAACCCGCTGCCGCTGGATGTGCTGGTGGTCGACGAAGCCTCGATGATCGACCTGGAGATGATGGCCAACCTGCTTGGCGCCTTGCCGCCCCATGCGCGCCTGGTGCTGCTGGGCGACAAGGACCAGCTTGCTTCGGTGGAAGCCGGCGCGGTACTCGGTGACCTGTGCCGCGATGCCGAGGCCGGGCGCTACAGCCCCGAGACCCAGGCCTGGCTGGAGCAGGTCAGTGGTGAAACCCTGGCGGGCAGCGAACTGCTGCCGGGCAGCGCCGGGCAGTATCCGCTGGCGCAGCAAGTGGTGATGCTGCGCTACTCGCGGCGCTTTGGCGAAGGCAGCGGCATTGGCCAGCTGGCACGCCTGGTCAACCGCCAGGAGGCCGATCAGGCCCGGGCCCTGCTCAACCAGAAACAGGACGATGTGTTTGCCCTGACCCTGCGCGGTGAGCAGGACCGCAACTTCGATCGCTTGCTGCTCGAAGGCCTGGGCCGTGGCAGTGATGGCCCCCAGGGTTATCGCAGCTACCTGCAGACCCTTCGCCAGCGGCGCCCGCAACCTGGTACGCCGGTGGATGATCCACGCTGGGAAACCTGGGCCATGCAGGTGTTGCAGGGCTTCGAGACCTTTCAGTTGCTGTGTGCCGTGCGCAAGGGGGCCTGGGGTGTCGAAGGCCTGAACCAGCGGGTCAGCCGGGTGCTCGGCGCGGCGGGGCTGATCGACAGTGAGCAGCCCTGGTATGAAGGCCGCCCGGTACTGATGACCCGCAACGACTACAGCCTGGGTTTGATGAACGGTGATATCGGCATCGCCCTGCGCCTGCCCGATGAGCAGCATGAGGGGCAACAGGTACTGCGCGTGGCTTTTGCCCGCAACGACGGGCACGGCGGCGTGCGTTTCGTCTTGCCGAGCCGGCTCAATGAAGTCGAAACCGTGTTCGCCATGACCGTGCACAAGTCCCAGGGCTCGGAGTTCACCCACACCGCGCTGGTGCTTCCAGACGCCCTGAACCCGGTTTTGACCAAGGAGTTGATCTACACCGGTATCACCCGGGCCAAGACCTGCTTTAGTTTGATCGAGCCACGCCAGGGCGTGTTTGAAGACGCGGTGCGGCGTAAGGTCAAACGTATCTCGGGGCTGATGCTGGAGCAGGTTTAAGCACGGCGATTCGGCCTATTACCGGATCGCCGGGGAGGTGCTCCCTCGCTGGAAAATCGGCCTCTGTGCTATCGTTGCGGCATCATCCTGCGTGGTTTTAAGAGATTTCCCTCATGAATGTGGCCGCCCCGACATCGGGACGTGTGACGAGCCTGACGCGTTCGCTGCTGGCCGCGATGCTGTTGCTGTTCGCCGCGCAGGCCGGTGCCGAGGCTGAGGTCACGTCGAACCTGGCCGAGCAGCGAGCCAAGGCAGTCACCCAGGTTGTGCTGGGTATCCTCAGTTACGCACGCTGGCCGGTTGAGCCGGCACAACTGCGCCTGTGCCTGATCGGCCCGACCGAATATGCCGACGATCTGGTCAAAGGCACCACCCAGGCCACCGGTCGCCCGGTGCTGGTGCGCCGCTTGCTGGCCAGCGACCCGCGCATCGCCAATGAGTGCGATGCGATCTATATCGGCAAGCTCAGCCAGGACGAACGTAGCCGGTTGTTCACGGCGTTGAGCGGTCATCCGGTGCTGAGCATGAGCGAGGCCGATGACCCGTGCACGGTCGGCAGCCTGTTCTGCCTGCGGGTCGGCGATCGCCAGGTAGCGTTCGATGTCAACCTCGACTCGGTGGCGCGCAGCGGCGTGCGCATCCACCCCAGCGTGCTGCAGCTCTCGCGGCGGCGGGCGGCGCAACCATGATCGGCTTTGGCAAGGGGCGCGAGCGCCCGACCCTGCGTGCCGTGCTTGGTCGCCGCCACCTGAGCGTGGCGCTGCTTGCCGTCGGCCTTGCCGGGGTCTCGCTGACCCTGCTCGGCGTGCTGGCCTTGCGCGTTTACGCCAATCACAACCTGCACCTGATTGCCCGTTCGATCAATTACACCGTGGAAGCGGCAGTGGTATTCAACGACGCCGGAGCGGCCAACGAAGCGCTGGCGTTGATTGCCACCACGGAAGAAGTCGCCGACGTCAAGGTGTTCGACGACAATGGCGAGCTGCTGGCGCGCTGGCAGCGCAATGACAGCGGCCTGCTGGCGCAGACCGAGCAACTGATCGCCCGCAGCCTGCTGGAAGAGCCGATCATTCTGCCGGTGCTGCACCAGGGCCAGCAGGTCGGGCGTATCGAACTGGTGGGGCAGGGCGGCAGCCTGGTGCGCTTCCTGCTCAGCGGCCTGGCCGGGATCCTGTTGTGCACGGCGCTTAGCGCTTTCAGCGCGCTGTACCTGTCGCGGCGCATGTTCGGCGACATCGTCGGGCCGCTGCGCAGCCTGGCCAATGTCGCCCACGCCGCGCGCCGCGAGCGCAGTTTCGACCGCCGCGTGCCACCGGCGCAGATCGCCGAGCTCAACGAGCTGGGCAACGACTTCAACGCCTTGCTTGACGAGCTGGAGTCGTGGCAGAGCCACTTGCAGAGCGAGAACGAAAGCCTGGCCCACCAGGCCAGCCACGACAGCCTCACCGGCTTGCCGAACCGGGCGTTTTTCGAAGGCCGCCTGAGCCGCACTCTGCGCAATGCGCAAAAGCACAATGAACACCTGGCCTTGCTGTTTCTCGACAGCGACAACTTCAAGGAGGTCAACGACAACTTTGGCCACGCCGCTGGCGATGAAGTGCTGATCAGCGTGGCCACCCGGGTGCGTGCGCAGCTTCGTGAAAATGATCTGGTGGCTCGCCTGGGCGGTGACGAATTCGCCGTGCTGCTGGCGCCACTGCACGCGCACGAAGACGCCCGGCGCATCGCCGAGAAGATTGCCGCCAGCATGAAACTGCCAATCCGCCTGAGCGAAGGGCAGATCATCGTCACGTCGCTGAGCATCGGTATTGCCTATTTTCCCGACGACGGCGGTAATCCTTCCGACCTCCTCAATGCCGCTGATGCGGCGATGTATCAGGCCAAGCGCAACTTGCGTGGCCAGGGGCAAATGGCAGAGCCGGAGCGCTCTGCTCATCATGTAAAAAACAGGAGCTGAACCGTGATTCACTTGAGCCAACGACTACGTTTTCATTTTATCTGCCTGGCCCTGGCCTTGTTCGCCCTGGGCGGCTGCCAGAGCGTGCCACCCAAAGGGTTGACCGCCGAACAGATTGCCCTGCTCAAGCAGGAGGGCTTTCAGCTCACCGATGAAGGCTGGGAGTTCGGCCTGTCGAGCAAAGTGCTGTTCGGCAGCGATGTCGACACCCTCAACGCCCAGAGCCGGACGATTGTCGAGCGCATCGGCAAGTCGCTGCTGTCGGTGAATATCCAGCGCGTGCGGGTCGACGGCCATACCGATGCCTCGGGCCGCGCGGCCTACAACGAACAACTGTCCAAGCGCCGCGCACAGAGCGTGGCCAATGTGCTGGTCGGCGTCGGCATGCGCCCGGAAAACGTCGAAACCCGCGGCCTGGGCAGCAGCGAGCCGGTGGCCAGCAACGACACCCGCGCCGGACGCCTGGAAAACCGCCGGGTGTCGATCGTGGTCGCCTCCGACTGATCAGTCGGCAAAGCTCATCGCGCGCGACTCTCCCATCAGCAGCGGGGTGTTGCGCTCGGTGACATCGCGGATGTAATCCCACAACAGGGTGATCCGCTTCAACTTCCTCAAATCCTCCCGGCAGTACATCCAGAACTGCCGGGTAATCTCTACCTCCTCCGGCAGAATCGCCACCAGGCGCGGGTCTTGTGCGGCCAGAAAACACGGCAGGATCGCCAGGCCACGGCCCTGCTGCGCCGCTACATACTGGGCGATCACGCTGGTACTGCGCAGGTTGGCGCTGGCGGCCGGAATCAGGTTGGCCAGGTACAGGAGCTCGGAACTGAAGGCCAGGTCGTCGACATAACTGATGAACTGATGGCGGGCCAGGTCGCTGCTGCGGGTGATCGGCTCGTGGCTGTCCAGATATTCCTGGGTGGCGTACAGGCGCAGGCGGTAATCGCACAGCTTGCAGCACACGTAGGGCCCGTGTTCCGGGCGCTCGAGGGCGATGACGATGTCGGCCTCGCGCTTGGACAGGCTGATGAAGTGCGGCAGCGGCAGGATGTCCACCGAGATCGCCGGGTAGGCATCAACGAAATGGCTCAGTTGCGGGGTGACGAAGAAGCTGCCAAATCCTTCGGTGCAGCCCATGCGTACATGCCCCGACAACGCCACGCCGGAGCCGGAAACCTGCTCGCAAGCCATGTGCAGGGTGCTTTCGATGGATTCGGCATAGCTGAGCAGGCGCTGGCCTTCGGCGGTGAGGACAAAGCCGTTGGTCCGCGACTTTTCGAACAACAGAGTGCCCAGCGCCACTTCCAGCGAACTGATCCGCCGCGACACCGTGGTGTAGTCGACGCCCAGGCGTTTGGCCGCGCTACTGGCCTTGCGGGTACGCGCCACTTCAAGGAAAAACTTCAGGTCATCCCAGTTCAGCGACCCCAGGGAGGTGATGTTTTTTTGCATGTTGGTCCGGCTTTTATGTGCGTTCTTATTAGATGTTTGCACATCTATACTCCAAAAAAGCCCTGGACCCAAGCGCTCGCCGTGGCTGACCCGGTGGCGTCGATCTCTCCCTAACAACAATTTCAGGAGAACGCACATGAACGCATCCCTTACTCCCGGCCAGACCAAGGTCGAGCAGGTCAAGCTGCTGATCGACGGCCAATGGGTCGAATCGAAAACCAGCGAATGGCGCGACGTGGTCAACCCGGCCACCCAGCAAGTGCTGGCCCGCGTCCCCTTCGCCACCGCCGAAGAAGTCGACGCCGCCATCGCCGCCGGCCAGCGTGCGTTCAAGACCTGGCGCGACACCCCGATCGGCGCGCGCATGCGCATCATGCTCAAGCTGCAGGCGCTGATCCGCGAACACTCCAAGCGCATCGCCGTAGTCCTCAGCGCTGAACAGGGTAAGACCATTGCCGACGCCGAAGGCGATATCTTCCGCGGCCTGGAAGTGGTCGAGCATGCCTGCAGCATCGGCACCTTGCAGATGGGCGAGTTCGCCGAAAACGTTGCCGGTGGCGTCGACACCTACACCCTGCGCCAGCCGATCGGCGTCTGCGCCGGTATCACCCCGTTCAACTTCCCGGCGATGATCCCGCTGTGGATGTTCCCGATGGCCATCGTCTGCGGCAACACCTTCGTGCTCAAACCGTCCGAACAGGACCCGCTGTCGACCATGCTGCTGGTGGAGCTGGCGGTCGAAGCCGGTGTGCCGGCCGGCGTGCTCAACGTCGTCCATGGTGGCAAGCAGGTGGTCGATGCGCTGTGCACCCATACCGATATCAAGGCGATCTCTTTCGTTGGCTCCACCGAGGTTGGCACCCACGTCTATAACCTGGCGGGGCAGCACGGCAAGCGCGTGCAATCGATGATGGGCGCCAAGAACCACGCCGTGGTGCTGCCGGACGCCAATCGCACGCAAACCCTCAATGCCCTGGTTGGTGCCGGTTTCGGCGCGGCCGGCCAGCGCTGCATGGCCACCTCGGTGGCGGTGCTGGTGGGCAAGGCCCGCGAGTGGCTGCCGGAGCTCAAGGAGCTGGCTTGCAAACTCAAGGTCAACGCTGGCAGCGAGCCGGGCACCGATGTCGGCCCGCTGATTTCCAAGCGCGCCAAGGAGCGGGTGCTGGGCCTGATCGAAAGCGGTATCAAGGAAGGCGCCACGCTCGAGCTCGACGGCCGCGAGGTCAGCGTGCCGGGCTACGAGCAGGGCAACTTCGTCGGCCCGACCCTGTTCTCCGGGGTGAACACCGACATGCAGATCTACACCCAGGAAATCTTCGGCCCGGTGCTGGTGGTGCTGGAAGTCGACACCCTCGACGAAGCCATCGCCCTGGTCAACCGCAACCCCTTCGGCAACGGCACCGGCCTGTTCACCCAGAGCGGCGCGGCGGCGCGCAAGTTCCAGAACGAGATCGACGTCGGCCAGGTCGGCATCAACATCCCGATCCCGGTGCCGGTACCGTTCTTCAGCTTCACCGGCTCGCGCGGCTCCAAGCTCGGCGATCTGGGCCCGTACGGCAAACAAGTGGTGCAGTTCTACACTCAGACCAAGACCGTCACCAGCCGCTGGTTTGATGATGACAGCGTCAACGATGGCGTGAACACCACCATCAGCCTGCGCTAAGGAGCTCATCATGCGTATTGCATTCATCGGCCTTGGCAACATGGGCGCGCCCATGGCCCGCAACCTGATCAAGGCCGGGCATCAGCTGAACCTGTTCGACCTGAACAAGACCGTGCTGGCAGAGCTTGCCGAGCTCGGCGGGCAGATCAGCAGCTCGCCGCGCGATGCCGCGCAGCAGAGCGAACTGGTGATCACCATGCTGCCGGCCGCCGCCCATGTGCGCGGCGTGTACCTCAACGAAGATGGCGTGCTGGCCGGGGTAAAGGCCGGGACCCCGGTGGTCGACTGCAGCACCATCGACCCGCAGACCGCCCGTGACGTAGCGGCCGCAGCGGCCAAACAGGGCGTTGACCTTGCCGATGCGCCGGTGTCCGGTGGTACCGGCGGTGCCGCAGCCGGCACCCTGACCTTCATGGTCGGCGCCAGCGACACGCTGTTCGCCACCTTGCAGCCGGTGCTGGCGCAGATGGGCCGCAACATCGTCCACTGCGGCGAAGTCGGCACCGGGCAGATCGCCAAGATCTGCAACAACCTGCTACTGGGTATCTCGATGATCGGCGTGTCCGAAGCCATGGCGTTGGGCAACGCGTTGGGGATCGACACCAAAGTCCTGGCCGGGATCATCAACAGCTCGACCGGCCGTTGCTGGAGTTCGGACACCTACAACCCGTGGCCGGGCATCATCGACACGGCCCCGGCATCGCGCGGCTATACCGGTGGCTTTGGTGCCGAGCTGATGCTCAAGGACCTGGGCCTGGCGACAGAAGCCGCACGTCAGGCACACCAGCCGGTGATTCTCGGCGCGGTGGCCCAGCAGCTGTACCAGGCCATGAGTTTGCGCGGCGAGGGTGGCAAGGATTTCTCGGCGATTGTCGAAGGCTATCGCAAGCCCGAGTAAAAGAGCATCGCCAGCAAGGCTGGCTCCCACAGGTACTGCGCACACATCATTCTGTGGGGGCTGGCCTTGCCAGCGATGGGCTGCCAAGGCGGCCCCAACGGTCAGGCAAAAACGAAGTACTTGCGCACCGTCTCCACCACCTCCCAGGTGCCTTTCATCCCAGGTTCGATGACGAACACGTCACCGGCCTTCAAATGTACCGGCTGCTCACCTTCCGGGGTGATCACGCAGTAGCCGTCGAGGAAGTGGCAATACTCCCACTTCTCGTAATGGACCTGGAACTTGCCCGGCGTACAGATCCAGGTGCCCATGATCTTGCTGCCATCGGCCGACACATAGGCGTTGAGGTTGACGGTGTGCGGGTCGCCGCCGATGCGTTGCCACTTGGTCGCATCCAGCACGGGGGTAGGGCAGGTCTCGCGCAGCACGGTGATGAAATCGGACATTCCAGGCTCCAGAGGATGACTCAAAGGTCCATTACCATAGGCGCGATCGGCGCCGGGCAGATGTCTGGTCTCGACCTTTGGCTGTCTGGGAGCGCAAACCTTCGATTAGCGCTCGAGGCTGTCACCAAAACCGCGGATCACTTCCAGCAACGCCTTGACTCGCTGCGGCAAGCTGCCGGCCGGGTACACCGCGTGCATTTGTGGGCTGTCGCCGTTGCTGGCGGTCAGCCGGTACTCGGCACAAACCCGCTGCAAGCGCCCGGCCTGCACTTCGGGTTCGGCCAGCCAGTCGGCCAGGCGGGCGATGCCGACGCCGGCCAGGGCGGCCTGGAATACCGCGATCCCGGAGCTGAAGCGAAACCTCGGATGCACCCGCAGGCTGACGGCCTGGTCGGCGCTGCGAAACTGCCATTCCTTGAGGATCCGCGGCGCGGTATGCAGGATCAGCGCGTGTGCTTCCAGCGCCTCGATTGAGGCGGGCATGCCGTGTTTTTGCAGGTAGGCAGGGCTGGCATACAAGGAGCGCGAGTAGCGCCACAGCGGATAACCGATCAGTTCGCTGTCCTGGGCAAAGGCGCCACGAATGGCGAAGTCCAGTTTGCTCTTGGCCGGGTCGATCGGCTCGTCGCTGAAGATCACATCGACGTTCACCTGCGGGTAGCGTTCGCCATATCGCGCAATCAGACCAGGCAATACCGGCGCCAGTGATTCGGGGGCGCAGAACCGCACCCAGCCGGAGGCCAGGCCGCTGAGCCCGGCCAGCTCCTCATCGGCCTCACGTTGCAGATCAAGCATTTTGTCGGCATAGGGCAGCAGGCGCTCGCCGGCCTCGGTAAGGCTCACGGCATTGGCCGAGCGGTTGAACAGCTTGGCCCCGGCGTTTTCCTCAAGGGCCTGCACAGCGCGGGTTACAGCACTGGGCGAGCGCCCCAGAGCGCGTGCCGCAGCGACGAAGCTGCGCTTGCGGGCAACCATTGCGAAGGCTTCCAGCTCCGCGAGCATATCCAGGGCCATGCACTACCTCGTTGCAGTTTTTGCAATATGGCATTGCAACACAAAACCCGGCCGTTGGTTAACCTTGGCGCGCCCTTCTTTGACTGCCAGAGCCTGAAACCCATGGTCGATATCGTTGTGCTTTGCGTGTTTGCCTTTGCCGCCGGGCTGATCGATGCGGCAGTCGGTGGTGGCGGGTTGATCCAGATTCCGGCGCTGTTCAACGTGCTGCCAGCATCGCCCCCGGCTGCCTTGCTGGGCACCAACAAGGTTGCCTCGGCCTGCGGCACGGCGTTTGCCGCCCGCTCGTTCGTGCGCAAGGTGGTGATCGACTGGGGGCTGGTGGTTCCGGCGGCCTGTGCGGCCTTTGCCATGGCCTTCGTCGGCGCCGCCACGGTATCGCTGGTGCCGCAAGGGCTGATGCGCCCGGCGGTACTGGTGTTGATCGTGCTGATGGCGATCTACACCTTCTGGAAAAAGGACTTCGGTGCCCTGCACAAACCGATGCGCATCGGCACCCGCGAAAAATTGCTGGCGATCGTCATCGGCGGCGCCATCGGTTTTTACGATGGCCTGTTCGGACCGGGCACCGGCAGCTTTCTGATCTTCCTGTTCATTCGCTGCTTCGCCTTCGACTTCCTGCATGCCTCGGCGTCGGCGAAACTGGTGAACATCGCCACCAACGTCGCCGCACTGATGTTCTTCATTCCCACCGGCAACGTGCTCTACCTGATCGCCATTCCCATGGCCGCCTTCAACATCCTTGGCGCGCTGACTGGCACCTGGCTGGCAGTGCGCAAGGGCGTACCCTTCGTGCGCGCGCTGTTCCTGGTGTTGCTGCTGATACTGATCGGCAAGCTGTCCTACGATCTGTTGGTATAACGCTTACGCCCACCAGTAACGCACGAAGTGGAAGAACACCGGCGCGGCGAAGCATACCGAGTCCATGCGGTCGAGCATGCCGCCGTGGCCTTCGATCATGTGGCCCCAGTCCTTGACGCCGCGATCGCGCTTGATCGCCGACATCACCAGGCCGCCGGCAAAGCCCATGAGGTTGACGGTCAAGGCCATCAGCGCCGCTTGCCAGAAGCTGAACGGCGTGATCCAGCACAGGGTGGCGCCAATCAGGGTGGCCAGGGCCACGCCGCCAACCAGGCCTTCGACGGTCTTTGACGGCGACAGCTTCGGCGCCACCTTGTGCTTGCCGAACAGCTTGCCGCAGACGTACTGCAGCACATCGGAGATCTGCACCACGAGGATCAGCCAGGCGATCATCAGCAGGTTGCGGCCTTCGTATCCGGGGATGTCCAGGGTCATCAAGGCCGGTACCGAAGACAGGCAGTAGACCGCGATCATCAAGCCCCACTGCACCTTCGAGGCACGCTCGAGAAAACGCGTGGTGTCGCCGCCGAAGCTGGCGAGAATCGGCAGCAGCAGGAACAGGTAGACCGGGATGAAAATGCTGAACAGCCCGTACCAGTCCATGGCGATCAACAGGTACTGCACCGGCAGGGCGACGTAAAAGGCCGCGACCAGTGCCGGGTAGTCGCTGCGCCGGGTGGGTGTCAGGGTGAGGAATTCACGCAAGGCGTAAAACGACACGCAATAGAACAGCAGGATCACGCCCAGCTTGCCGAACAGAAACGCCAGGCCGATGACCAGGACCATCACCCACCAGGCGTTGATCCGCGCGTTGAGGTTGTCGATTACCGCGTGGGGGGCGGGGCCGGCGCGCCATTTGAGCAGGCGGCCGATCAGGCTGGCGAGCAGCAGCAGGCCGCCGATGCCGGCGAACAGCGAAAGAGTGTTGTTGTCCATCTCAGGATTCCTTCGGGGCCAGGGCCAACAGGGCCTGGCGGGCCCGGTCGAGAAACGCGTGCTTGCTTTCGTCCGCTTGCAGGTGCAGCGGCTCACCAAAGCTCAGGGTGCACAGCAAGGGCAGCGGCAGGGCGCGGCCCTTGGGCATGACCCGGTTGAGGTTGGCGATCCACACCGGGATCACCTCGACCTGCGGGTGGGCGCTGGCCAGGTGGAACAGGCCGCTCTTGAACGCCAGCAACGGTTCGTCGCTGAGGTTGCGCGTGCCTTCGGGGAAGAAGATCAGCGAATCGCCCTGGGCCAGCGCATCCTGGATAGGTTGCAGGGGATTGCTTTGGGCGTCGTTGTGCTGGCGATCGATCAGCACGCCATTGAACACCCGCTTGATCAGGAATTGACGAATGCCGGGTTTTTGCCAGTAATCGGCACCGGCCACCGGCCGCGTGTGCTGGCGCAGCGGCTGGGGCAGCGAGGCCCAGATCAGCACGAAGTCGCCGTGGCTGCTGTGGTTGGCGTAGTACAGCCGTTGCACCGGTTGCGGCGTGCAGCCCAGCCACAAGGCGCGGGCGCCGGTGATCAGGCGGGCGACCGAGGTGATGGCAAAGGCGGTGAGGGCAGCAAGCATGGGCAAGGTCCTTATCCGGCGAAATGAAGCAAGGGCAAAAGCAAAATGCCGACCAGCGCCAGCACGGCCTGTACGGCAAAGCACAGCAGTTGTTTGCGCAGCAGGCCCAGCGTCGCCAGGCCGCGTGCCTGCCAGTCGCGGTTATCGGCCGGGTTGGCTTTCAGGCCCAGGCTGAACAACGACTGGTCCAGCGCCTGGGTGTGTTGCCCAAGCTGATCGCTGCGCGTGGCCAGGTGCGCAAACAGGTCGGCGTCCAGCGCGACGCGCATGGCAAAGAACTTTTGCAGCAAGCCTGCCAGCAACAACAGGCCGCTCAGTACTGCGCAGTATCCCGGGGCAGGCGAGCCGATCAGCAGCGCCGCCAGGCCAAGCAGCACCGCCAGCAGGCTGATGCCGTCGGCCAGGCGCTCGACCTGGCGGCCGCGCTTGAGCAGGCTGGCAACCACGGCCAGGTGGATTTCATCGCTCACAGGCAAGGCTCCGTTTGCAGGCGTTCGATTACCCGCAGGTGCTGCGGGTGCAGGACCACCCCAGGGCGAGCCTGGCTGATGCGCTGTTGCGCTTGCCCGGCATCGGCGCAACGGCCGCTGAGCACCAGCCAGGCGGCTACGGCGCTGGCGCTTCGCGAATAACCGAGCGCGCAACAGACCAGCACCGGGCCCTGGGCACGCAGCTGTTCGATGGCCGCCGCCGCTTCCCGGCAGCGCTCGGCCGTGGGCACCACCAGGTCGAGGCTGGGCAGCGCACGATAAGCCTGGCCCGGGGCAACCGAGGCGGGTAGTTCGGCGCACAGGTCGACGATGGCGGCGAACTGCGCCGCTTGCCCCTTGCCCGGAATCCGCCCCAGGTACACGCCGTCGCAAACTTCATCCGCTTGCGGATGTCGCCGGGTCCACCAGCGCGAATTGAGCCAGGCGCCGATCAGGTAGGGCGCCAGCAGCCAGCGCGTGGCGTACGACAGCTGGCCGTCGGCGCCTTTCTGAAAACCTTCGGCGCCCAGTTGCGCGTAGTTGAGTGCCACCACCAGCAGCGCCACCGCCGGCCACAACAACCACAGGGCAACGCCTGCAAGGTACAACGCCAGACCACCCAGCAGGGCGGCGCCGGCGAAGTAACGCAAGGCCAGGCGCCAGCGCTGCGGATCACGGGCAAGTTGCATAGGGCGCAGTACCGGCTGACCCGCAACCGGCCACAGCCAGCAACACAGCACCCCCACCAGCGCGCCGCTGGGCAGGTCGATAAAGTGGTGTTGCCAGGTGGTCAGCACCGACACGCCGATCAACGCCATCCAGCCATGCACCAGCAAGCGCGGCAGCCTGGCGTGGATATGCCGGGCAAACATCGCCCAGATGATCACCAGCAAGGCGATGTGCAGTGATGGCGCCTGGTTGAAGGGTTTGTCAAAGCCCATCAGCACATCGAACAGCCAGCCGAACAGGCCATCCAGCGCGGGCCGCTCGACGGTAAAACGCAACGGCCAGAGCAGAAACCCGAGGATGCAGATGACTTGCGCACTGAGCAGGCGCAGGGCGTGGCGGTCCATCTCCAGGCGACTTAGCGGCAACAGGAACGACAGCCCGTAAAGCAGGTCGATCGACCAGTAGGGGATGATGGTCCAGGGCCACAGCGGGATATGGCCTTCCCAGGCGAACACCAGGCTGCCGACGTCGCTGCGCCCGGCGGTGTAGGTGTTGGTCAGGCCGTAGCTGAGAAAGAACAACGGCCCCAGCAACAGCAGCCAGAGCACCCCGCGCTTGATCAAGCCTGGCTCGCGTGCCGTGCTCATCAAACGACCCGCTGGGCCAGGCTGACGCTGAAGATGCCCCACTCATCAATACGCTGGCAGACCTTGCGAAAGCCGGCCGCCTCGATCAGTTGGTCCATTTCCACCTGGCTGCGCCGGCGCATCACCCAGGCCTGGCCGGCGCGGTGGCTGGTCAGGGCGCGGGCGATCATCTCCAGCTGCGGGTGCCAGGGCTGGCCGGTGTACACCAGGTAACCACCCGGCTCCACCGCCTGGGCCAGGCCGCTCAGGGAGTCGCCAACCATCTGGTTGCTGGCGAACAGCTCATACAGGCCCGAAACCACCGCCAGGGTCGGGCGTGGATCGAGGCTGGCCAGGCTCTGGGCATCGAAGGCATCACCCTGGACGAAGCGGGCAATGTCGGCCAGGCCCTTTTCGGCGATCAGCGCGCTGCCCTGCTGGACATTGAGCTCGCTGTAGTCGCGCAGCAGGATCGACTCCGGCTTGCGTTCCAGGCCCTGCAATGCTTCGAGGATGTAGCGGCCATGGCCGGCAGCGATATCGACGATATCCACCGGCTTGCCCTGTTCGCGCAGGCGTTCGATGGCCAGGCGCAGCAGCTCTTCGACATGCAGTTTGCGCTGGCGGATGCCGCGCCAGCCGATGGCGTTGAGGTAGTTCTGGTCGATCATGCGCCCGATCGCGCCCTTGCCGGTGGGCTGGTTGCGGTAGATGTAGTCCAGCGTGCTGCCCGAGTCGAAGCCGGTGTCAAAGCCCAGCTTGACCCCGTCCGACAAACCCTTGCCCAGCCGCAGGCCGGCGCGGGTGGCGCGCCAGTAAAGATCGGCCGGCGAGTTGCGCAGCAGCGGCGCGGCCAGGCTTTCGGCTTCGGCGCAGCTGGCGCCCAGTTGGTCGGCAGCGAGCAGAGAAGGGCGCTGCGGCGCCAGGCTGAAGCAGTGCTCGATAAACCGCCGGATCCGCGCCAGGGCATGGCTGCGGTCACGCTCGCCAAGGGTGTCGTGGAAGAATCCGGGGAGGATGTGTTTCTCTTTGTGCACGCTGCCCAGGCGTTCGAAGAACTGCTCCTGGGGTTTGCGCTTGACCACGAAATCGGCGCCGGAAATCAACAGCTGGGTCGGCACCTGAATCGCCTGGGCATCGGCCACCACGCGGTCGGCGGCTTCATACAGGCCAAGCAGCATGGTCACCGAAATCGGCCGGCTGATCAGCGGGTCGCTTTCGTACGAGGCGATGCGCTCGGGGTCGTGGCTGAGCAGGCGCGGCTTGACGTAGCTGTTGACGAAGAAGTTGCCGCGCCAGGCGCGCATCAGCTTCAGCCCCGGGCGGGCGAAAGGCACGTAGAGCTTGACCTTGAAGGCCGGCGAGGCCAGTACCAGGCAGCGTACCTTGGGCGCGTAGTCGTGGGCCCAGGTGGCGATCAGTACGGCGCCGACGCTTTGCGCCAGCACCGCCATGTCCTCTTCGGCGATGCCGTGCTCGCGGGCGATGTGCTCGATGAAAGTCTGCACGTCGCGCACGCTGCAGGCAAAGCTTGGGCTGTCGCCACGGGCGCCGGGCGACTGGCCGTGGCCACGGGCGTCCCAGGCGAAGAAGTCGTGGTCGGGCAGTTGCAGCTCATCGGCCAGATGGGCCATGCGCCCGCCGTGTTCGTGGCCGCGGTGGAACAACACCACGGCACGCCGTGGCTGGTCGTCAGCGACCTCGGCGGGCCAGTGGCGGTAATGCAGTTCGACGCCGTCGTGGGTGGTGAAGTGCAGCGATTGCGCGTTGCGCATGGCAAATATCCTTATCTGGCACAAAGTGCTTCAGCGGGTTTGCGCCAGACCGCGGCTGACCCGGTTGTAGAGGGTATAGAGCGAGAGCAGCAAGATCACCAGCAGCACGCCGTTGAGCCAGCTGGCCGGCAACAGGCCGCTGGCAACGCCGGCGCCGAGCACGCCGAAGGCAAAGGCCCGGTCGCTTTTGCCCATCGGGCCGTCGTAGCGGCGTTCAGCGCCGACCAACGGGCCCATGACCCCGGCGTATTCGCTGATCAGCGCCGCCAGCACGACGATCACCACCAGCGCCGACGACACCCCCGGCAGCAGCGCGAAGGGCAGGTACAGGGCGCTGTCGGCGACCAGGTCGCAGAGTTCGTTGTAGTAGGCGCCGAGCTTCGATTGCTGGCCGAATTCGCGGGCGAGCATGCCGTCGATGGCATTGAGGGCCATGCGCAGCAGCATCCATACCGGCACCAGGGCGAACAGCCAGGTGAGGTGTGGCAGCCAGGCCAGCAACAGGCCGAGCAGAACGGAAACCACGGCGGCGCTCAGGGTTACCTGGTTGGCAGTGACGCCGCGTTGGTACAGGCGCTCGACCGTCGGGCGCAACAGCGCCTGGAAGCGGGGTTTGAGCTGGTAGATCGACGGCACGGTGAAACTCCCTTTTACGACTCGGTTGGCGATCAGTGCAGCAACAGCTAGGTCCGCGGGGGCGATTGTCGGTGGATTGCCCCTGCCGGAGCAATAGCGCTGGCACTCAGGCAGTCGATCAAAGCCTGGGCATGCCCGGGCAGGCTGGCAAAATCCCGGCTGCACAGGCGCAGCTGGCGTTTTGCCCAGGGCTCGTTCAGCGCCAGGCTGTGCAACGGCAATAGCCCCTGCCAGCGCTGCACCGCGGCCATCGGCACGATGCCCAGGCCAGCGCCGTGGGCGACCATGCGGATCACCCCGTCAAACCCTTCGGCGCGCACCCGCACCTGCAGGCGCCGGCCCAGATGCAGGGCTTGTTCTTCAAGGTGCAGGGCCAGGGCGCAGTCGGCCTGCAGGCCAACGTAGCCGTGGCCGAGGGTGTCGGCAAAGCGCAGGTTGGGGTTGACGGCCAGCGGGTGGGCGGGCGGCATGATCAGCATCAGCGGGTCGTCGCGAAACGCCAGGGTTTGCAGGTGTTCGCTGGCCACCGCGCTGGAGATGATGCCGATATCGGCCACGCCCTGGGTGATGGCCTGGACGATGCGCAGGCTCGGCAGTTCGTGGATGTCGATATCGATGGCCGGGTATTGCCGGAGAAACCCGGCGAGCAATTCCGGCAGGTATTCGGTCAGCGCTGCGGTATTGCACAACAGCCGCACCTGGCCCTGCAGGCCCTGGGCGTATTGCCCGAGGTCGAACTGCAGGCGCTCGACCTGCTGGGCGATCAGCCGCGCATGCTGCAGCAGCGCCTGCCCGGCAGGCGTGGCCTGCACCCCGCGACGGTTGCGTTCAAGCAGCGGCGTACCCAGCGAACTTTCCATGGCGCGGATGCGCGCGCTGGCGGCGGGCAGCGACAGGTGGCTGCGCTGGGCGCCGGCGGTGATGTTGCCGCACTCCAGGGTGTGCTGGAACAGGCGCAGGTCAATCAGGTCGAAATGCATCAGCCTCTTCCTGGTCAATAGTCTGACTGAGTATATGGCAGATTTTCAGCCTGGGTGGCAGGGTGCAGGATAGTGCCATGACTACCTTCTTTGGCTTCTATCAGGATATCGGTCCAGCGCTGTCGCTGCTGGTCATTGTCACCTTCGTACTGGCCGGTGCGGTCAAGGGTGTGATCGGCCTTGGCCTGCCGACCATCGCCATGGGCCTGCTCGGCATGGCTATGTCTCCGGCGCAGGCAGCGGCCTTGCTGATTGTGCCTTCGACCCTGACCAACCTCTGGCAACTGGCCTTTGGCGGGCACCTGCGCGCCTTGCTGAAACGGCTGTGGCCGATGCTGGCGCTGATCTTTATCGGCACCTTGCTCGGTAGCGCCTGGCTGGGCATCAACAGTGGCGCCTGGGCGGCACATGCCTTGGGAGGGGCGTTGCTGGTGTATGCGTTGTACGGCCTGCTCGGCCGCGGGATGAGGCTTGCGCCTGCGCATGAGTCCTGGATCGGGCCGTTTTGCGGGCTGATCACCGGGGTGATCACGGCGGCCACCGGAGTCTTTGTGATTCCCGCAGTGCCTTATCTGCAAAGCCTGGGCCTGAGTCGCGAGGAAATGGTCCAGGCCCTGGGCCTGTCATTCAGCGTCTCGACCGTGGCCCTGGCAATCGGCCTGGCCGGCCAGGATGCGCTCGGCGCCCAGGCCCTGGGCGCGTCAATGCTGGTGCTGGCGCCGGCGCTGCTGGGCATGCTCGGCGGCCAGTGGCTGCGTCAGCGCATCAGCGCGGTGCTGTTCAAGCGCTGCTTCTTTATCGGCCTGGCGCTGCTTGGCACGCACCTGTTGCTCAACGGCTAGCCGAGGAGGGGCTGAGCATTTCGATCAGCTGGATATCGAAGTCGCGCTCCAGGTAGTCCATGCGTTTTTCGAAGAACGCCGCCATGTGCGGCAGGGCCGAGTGCACATCCAGTGCGGCCTTGCTGGCCCAGATCTCGTAGAACACAAACAGGCTTGGGTCCTGCTGGTCGCGCAGCATGTGGTATTCGATGCAGCCCGGCTCCTGGCGGCTGGGTTCGACGTAGGCGCGAAACAGCGTTTCGAAGGCTTCGGACATTTGCGGTCGGGTCTTGGCTTTGAGGATGAAACCGTACTGCTCGCTCATGGAGATGCCTCTGAATGGAAGAAGTGAAACGATTCTATGGCAACAATAAGCGTTTGATTCGTGCTTTTTAGGCAAATGTATTTTGCCCCGGCACGGCTGTTTCCCCGCGAGGCCTGCCTCTAATCTGCCGCCATCAAATTCACTCGGTCACAGGCTTCTTTGCCCCTGATCGAACATAGATGAGGCACCCCATGAAAAAAGTCCTGTTGCTCAACGGTGGCAAGAAGTTCGCCCACTCCGATGGCCGCCTGAACGAAACCCTGCACGAAGCCGCGCTGGCCTTCCTGGACCGCGCAGGGTTCGATGTGAAAACCACCTACATCGATGGCGGCTACGACAACGCCGAAGAAGTGCAGAAATTTCTCTGGGCCGACGTCATCATCTATCAGATGCCCGGCTGGTGGATGGGCGCCCCCTGGACCGTCAAGCAGTACCTGGACGAAGTCTTCACTGCTGGCCATGGCAGCCTCTACGCCAACGACGGCCGTACCCGTTCCGATGCGTCGCAAAAGTACGGCAGCGGTGGCCTGATCCAGGGCAAACAGTACATGCTGTCGCTGACCTGGAACGCACCGCAGCAGGCGTTTGACGACCCGGCCGACTTCTTCGAAGGCAAGGGCGTGGACGCGGTGTACTTCCCGTTCCACAAGGCCAACCAGTTCCTCGGCATGAGCGGCCTGCCGACTTACCTTGCGGTGGATGTGATGAAGCGCCCCAACGTCGAGGCCGCTGTGGCCGCCTACGAGCAGCACCTGGCCGAGGTTTTCCAGACCCAGGCCTGATGAAGCCTTGCGCAAGCCGCGCCAAGCGGCTATCTATCACGGCTGTTGCCAACCCCGGGGTACAGCCGTGAAAGCCAGGTCCGATGAATTGCAGGTGTTCGTCTCGGTGATCGAGTGCGGCTCGATTTCCGCGGCCGCCGAGCAGGGCGGGCAGACGCCGTCGGCGATCAGCCGCACCCTGTCGCGCCTGGAAACCAAGCTCGGCACCACCCTGATCAACCGCACCACCCGGCGCATGGACCTGACCGAAGAAGGGCGGTTTTTCTTCGAGCGGGCCAAGTCGATCCTGCAGCAGATGGACGAGCTCGAAGAGCACCTGTCGGTGCACCACCAGACGCCGTCCGGGCGCTTGCGCATCAACGCCGCGCTGCCGTTCATGCTCCACGCCATCGTGCCCTGGGTCGGTGAGTTTCGCGCGCTGTACCCGCAGATCCAACTGGAGCTCAACACCAGCGACCTGATCATCGACCTGATCGAGCAGAGCACCGACGTCGCCATTCGCATCGGCGAGCTGGCCGACTCCAGCCTGCATGCCCGCGCCCTCGGTTGCAGCCCGTTGAACCTGCTGGCCAGCCCCGAGTACCTGGCCCGGCATGGCACGCCCGAGCGGGTTGAAGACCTGCAAGGCCACGCGCTGCTTGGCTTTACCCAGACCGAAACCCTCAACCACTGGCCGCTGCGCCATGCCGAAGGCGACCGCCTGCTGATCCGCCCGGCGCTGTCGGCCTCCAGCGGTGAAACCCTGCGCGAACTGGCCTTGGCCGGTGAGGGCATCGTCTGCCTGTCGCACTTCATGACCCATGAAGACATCCGCAGCGGGCGCCTGCAGGTGCTCCTGGCTGAGCACAACAGCGGCTATCGCCAGCCGATCAATGCGGTGTACTACCGCAACACCCAGCTGGCGCTGCGCATCCAGTGCTTTCTCGATTTCATTCAGAACAAGCTGGCGATCTACGCCTGCTGAAGCGTCCATCTGCGACAGCTTCTGCCTATGCGCGGCGAAAACTCCTACGGTGTTTGATAACTCGTCTGACATCAGCCTTAATGGCTGTTCAACGAAAACAACACTAAGGAAGCTCTCATGCGCGTTGTGATGTTCCGATCCCTGGCCCTCGGCGCCGCGATCCTCGCCAGTAACGCGGCTTACGCGGTTACCCTGGAGGGCGGTGCAGTTGCGGCACCCGATCAATATGGTGCACAGGTCGCCGCCGATATCCTGAAAAAAGGCGGCAACGCGGTGGATGCGGCCGTGGCCACCGCCTTCACCCTGGCGGTCACCTACCCCGAGGCGGGCAACATCGGTGGTGGTGGTTTCATGACCCTGTATGTCGACGGCAAGGCCTACTTCCTCGACTACCGCGAAACCGCGCCGAAGGCCGCCAGCCGCAACATGTACCTGGACGACAAGGGCGAGATCATCGAGAACCTCAGCCTGGTCGGTTCCCGCGCTGCCGGCGTGCCCGGTACGGTGATGGGGCTGTGGGAGGCGCATCAGAAATTCGGCAAGCTGCCGTGGGCCGAACTGCTGACCCCGGCGGTCGGTTATGCCAAGAACGGCTTCAAGGTCGCCTCCAAACAGTACCAGTACCGCGAAGACGCCCTGGGCCTGTTCAAGGACAGCACCAACTTCAACGACTATTTCGGCAGCATGAAAGTCGGCGAGACTTTCAAGCAGCCGGAGCTGGCGCAAACCCTGGAGCGCATTGCCGACAAGGGTGTCAGCGAGTTCTACCAGGGCAAGACCGCCGACCTGCTGGTGGCGCAGATGCAGGCCGACAAGGGCCTGATCAGCAAGGACGACCTCAAGGACTACAAAGCCGTCTGGCGCGAGCCAATGAAGATCGACTGGCGCGGCAACACGGTCTATACCGCGCCGCTGCCAAGTTCGGGCGGCATCGCCCTGGCCCAGCTGCTGGGCATCAAGGAAGCGCGCGCCGCCGACTTCAAGGGCGTCGAGCTGAACTCGGCGCGCTACATCCACCTGCTGGCCGAGATCGAAAAACGCGTGTTCGCCGACCGCGCCGACTACCTTGGCGACCCGGCGTTCTCCAAGGTGCCGGTCGAGCAACTGATCGCCAAGGACTACATCGCCAAGCGCGCCCAGGAGGTCAACCCGACGGCCATCTCGGACACCGAGAAAGTCCGCCCTGGCCTTGAACCACACCAGACCACGCACTTCTCCATCGTCGACAAGGACGGTAATGCGGTCAGCAACACCTACACCCTGAACTGGGACTACGGCAGCGGTGTGGTGGTCAAGGGCGCAGGCTTTTTGCTCAACGACGAAATGGACGACTTCAGCTCCAAGCCGGGCGTGGCCAACGCCTTTGGGGTGGTCGGTGGCGACGCCAACGCGATCGAGCCGGGCAAGCGCATGCTGTCGTCGATGAGCCCGAGCCTGGTGACCCGCGATGGCAATGTCACCCTGGTACTGGGTACCCCCGGTGGTTCGCGGATTTTTACCTCGATCTTCCAGGTGTTGAACAACCTCTATGACTACAACCTGCCGCTGGAAAAAGCCGTGGCTGCGCAGCGCGTGCATCACCAGTTGCTGCCCAAGGACACGATTTACTTCGATGCTTTTGCACCGCTTAACGGCAAGGTTGCTGAAGAGCTGAAGACGATGGGCTACACCCTGGAAGATCAGGGTTGGGAGATGGGCGACATCCAGGCGATCCGGGTTAATGGCACGGCGCTGGAAACCGCTTCCGATCCGCGTGGGCGGGGGGTGGGGCAGATCGTTAAATAGGTGTTGAGTTGATCGCGGGTCAAGCCCGCTCCTACAAACCTGTAGGAGCGGGCTTGACCCGCGATGCGTTTAAACGCGGAAGTGGCTGACCATGGTCTGCAACTGGTTGCCCAGCCGCGCCAGTTCAACACTCGACGCCGCGGTCTCGTCACTGGCCGCGGCGGTCTGCTCGGACACATCGCGAACATTGAGAATGCTGCGGCTGATCTGTTCGGCCACTGCGCTCTGTTGCTCCGCCGCCGCCGCAATCTGCTGGTTCATCGACTGAATGTTCGACACCGTACGCGTGATGCTTTCCAGCGAAGCACCGGCCTTGCGGGTCAGCTCGACGCTGCTGTCGGTCAGGTTGCGGCTGCCAAGCATGACATTGGCCACCTGCTGGGTACCGCTCTGCAGGCCGGCGACCAGCTCTTCGATCTCTTCGGTGGACTTCTGCGTACGCTGGGCCAGGCCGCGAACTTCGTCGGCGACCACGGCAAAACCACGCCCTGCTTCACCGGCGCGGGCCGCTTCGATGGCAGCGTTGAGTGCCAGCAGGTTGGTTTGCTCGGCCACCGACTTGATCACGTCCATGACGCTGCCGATCTTCTGGCTTTCCTGTTGCAGCAGGCCCATGGCCTCGGTGGAGCGGTGCACTTCTTCGGCCAGGCGTTCGATCTGGCTGATCGCTTCGGCGACAACCTGGTCACCGGCACGGGCCTGACCATCAGCTTCGGTGGCAGCCTCGGAAGCATGCTCGGCATTGCGCGCAACTTCCTGCACGGTGGCGGCCATTTCGTGCATGGCGGTGGCGACCTGGTCGGTTTCAACTTTCTGGCTGTTGACCCCGGCGCTGGTCTCTTCGGTAACAGCCGAGAGTTCTTCGGCAGCGCTGGCGATCTGCGTGACGCCGTCGCGGATGCCGGTGATCAGGTCACGCAGGGTCGAGCCCATGCGCTGGATGCCTTGCTGCAACACGCCCAGTTCGTCACGGCGGGTGACGCGCATGTTATGGGTCAGGTCGCCGGCGGCGATCTTCTCGACCACGGCCAGGGTTTCACGCAACGGGCGAGTGATCTGACGGGTGATGATTACCGCAGCCAGGACGCCGACCAGCAGTGCCAGCAAGGTGGCCGTCAGCTGCAGGGAGCGGGCCTGGGTGCTCTCGCTGTCGCGGCGGTCCAGCTGGATCTGGTACAGGGCGTCGCTGGTCTTGACGATATCGGCGCCTTGAACGGTCATTTCCTGACGCGCTACGGCGATATCGGCAGTGGCGTCGCGGAACTGGCGTACAGCGTCACGGTAGGCCATCACTGCGGATTCAAACTGCTTGATGCGCGTCACTTCGCCTGGCATCTGGCGGTTCAGGCCGGCGATTTCGGCCAGGGCGGTATCGAGCTGACGCAGGGCCAGTTGCTCGGTCTCGCTGCTGATGTCGGCGATGTAGCTGCGCACGGCCAGGCGAACCAGCAGCAGTTGCTCCTTGGCCTGGGTGATGGTGCGGAACTGCTCCAGGCGGCTGGCGTCACCCTCGGGCAGGGCCAGCACGTCGCGGTTGATCGCTTCGATCAGTTCGATAGCGCGGGCTGCGGCCTGGTTCATCGAGTCGCGTGCGGCCAGGCTGGTCTTGTAACCGGCGCGCATCTTGTTGATCGACACCTGGTATTCGCTGATGGTCTGGCCCAGCTCCTGGAGCAGCTTGATGTTCTCCGGGCTCTTGAAGCTCTTGAGCAGTTTTTGCTGCTGCTCGCTGAAGGCATTGAGCTTGACCTGGACGTTGCCGGCCGCGGCGTCGTCGCCATTGGTCAGCATGTACTGCAGGCGGGTGATGCGCAGGTTGGTCAGGTCACTGTTGAGCTGGGTAATGTCGCTCATCCAGTTGCTGCGATCGATCAGGCTGCCCAGGCTATTCCAGCCGGTCAGGGCCAGCAGGCCGGTCAGCAACAGCACCAGGCCAAAGCCCAGGCCGAGTTTCAGGTTGACGCTGATGTTGGCAAACCAGCTATTCATGCAATCCCTCCAGGAACGTTGTGCTTCTTGATCCGAATCGGTGGAAGGTTGTTGTTATTGATGGCCAGCCGATGTTCTGAGCAGGGTTTATCGGCGGCTTGCGCCGGAGCTGAAACGCTTTTTCAGCAAAAATGATCAGCGGTAGGTAACAGGGGATTTCTGCGGCCAGCCCGAGGCTTCAGGCGGCCGCAAAATGGCTCAGAGCGAGCGTGCGCCGAAGGTGTCGCACTGGTTGATATCGCCCTTGGCGAAGCCGGTCTTGAACCAGCGCTGGCGCTGTTGCGAGGTGCCGTGGGTGAACGAATCCGGTACTACGCGGCCCTGGCCCTGCTGCTGCAGGCGGTCGTCACCGATGGCGTTGGCGGCGTTCAGGGCTTCTTCGATATCGCCCGGTTCCAGCCAGTTCAGGCGTTTTTGCGCCTGGTAGGCCCAGACCCCGGCCAGGCAGTCGGCCTGCAGTTCCTGGCGTACCAGCAAACCGTTGTCGCCTTCCATGCGCTCACCGCGCTGGCGTGCGGCCTGGACCTTGGCCGAAACGCCCAGCAGGGTTTGCACATGGTGGCCGACTTCGTGGGCGATCACGTAAGCCTGGGCAAAATCGCCGGCGGCCGAGAAGCGCTGTTCCATTTCACGGAAAAAGCTCATGTCCAGGTAGACCTTCTGGTCGGCCGGGCAATAGAACGGCCCGACTGCCGAAGAGGCAAAGCCGCAGGCTGAGTTGATCTGGCCGCTGAAGAGGATCAGGTTGGGGTCTTTATACTGGCGGCCGGCCTGGGCAAAGATGGCCTTCCAGGTGTCTTCGGTGTCGCCCAGCACCGACCTTACGAATTCCGCCTGCTCGTCATTGGCCGGTGGTGCCTTGCCGGTGCCGGTGGTCACTGGCGCGGTCTGTTGCTGGCCCATCTGCCCGGCCAGCTGGCCGAGGATCTGCAGCGGGTCCTGGCCGGTGATCCAGCCAATCCCGACAATCAACAGGATCGCGCCGATGCTCAGGCCCTTGCCACCGCCGAAGCGCATGCCGCCACCGCCCTCGCCACGGGCATCGACCACATTGTCGCTACGCCTGCCTTTTCGCCATTGCATGAGTGCTCTCCGGAGCTTGGAAACATGAGGACAAAGATTAGTTCACGGCGCGGGGCTCTGTCAGATTCCTGATTTATACATAACCATTTGGTTATGAATGGCGCTGTTCTTTTCAGTATTCGCCGGACCCTGCATACCGGAAACTGCAAGCTCGCCTGCCACGCCCAGGCCCTCCAATAATTCCAAGACAGGAGAACGGCATGTCTGCACAAGACAACAGTCGCTTCGCTATCCGTGATCGCAACTGGCACCCGAAAGCCTTGACCCCAGATTACAAGACCTCCGTCGCGCGCTCGCCGCGCCAGGCCCTGGTGAGCATCCCGCAGTCGATCAGCGAAAGCACCGGTCCGGATTTCTCCCACCTGAAATTCGGCCCTAACGATCATGACCTGCTGCTCAACTTCAATAACGGCGGCCTGCCGATCGGTGAGCGCATCGTCCTTGCCGGGCGCGTCTGCGACCAGCACGGCAAACCAATCCCGCACACCCTGGTAGAGATCTGGCAGGCCAACGCCGGTGGCCGCTACCGGCACAAGAACGACCGCTACCTGGCGCCGCTGGACCCCAACTTCGGCGGTGTCGGCCGTGCGCTGACCGACAGTGAAGGTTATTACAGCTTCCGCACCATCAAGCCGGGCCCGTACCCATGGCGCAATGGTCCCAACGACTGGCGCCCGGCGCATATCCATGTGTCGATCAGCGGTCCGTCGATTGCCACGCGGCTGATCACCCAGCTGTATTTCGAAGGCGATCCGTTGATCCCGATGTGCCCGATCGTCAAGTCGATTGCCAACCCTGACGCGGTGCAGAGCCTGATCGCCCGGCTGGACATGAGCAATGCCAACCCCATGGATTGCCTGGCCTATCGCTTTGACATCGTGTTGCGCGGACAGCGCAAGACCCACTTCGAAAACTGCTGAGGAGGCGCCCCATGCCTATCGAACTGCTGCCGGAAACCCCTTCGCAGACCGCCGGCCCCTACGTGCATATCGGCCTGGCCCTGGAGGCCGCCGGCAACCCGACCCGCGACCAGGAAATCTGGAACTGCATGGCGCAAGCCGACGCGCCGGGCGAACACATCCTGGTGTTTGGCAACGTCTATGACGGCAACGGCCATCTGGTGCGCGACTCGTTCCTGGAGTTCTGGCAGGCCGACCACAACGGCAATTACCAGGGCGATTTCAACCTGGAAAAACCCTTCAACAGCTTTGGCCGTACCGCCACCACCTTCGATGCCGGTGAGTGGACCCTGCACACCATCAAGCCGGGCGTGGCCAAGAACGCCGCCGGCGTGCCGATGGCGCCGCACATCAACGTCAGCCTGTTTGCCCGGGGTATCAATATCCACCTGCAGACGCGCCTGTACTTCGATGACGAAGCCCAGGCCAATGCCCAGTGCCCGGTGCTCAACCTGATCGAGCAGCCGCAGCGGCGCGAGACCTTGGTGGCGACCCGCTGTGAAGTGGACGGCAAGCTGGCGTATCGCTTTGATATCCGCATTCAGGGTGAAGGCGAGACGGTGTTCTTCGATTTTTGAATGTCGAAGCGAGTGGCATGAGCAAAGCCCGCCATTGGCGGGCTTTTTGTTCGGATCAGCGTGGTGTCGTAACGCCAATGGATTCGGACTTCAGCAGTTTCAAGCCTTCATCGGCGTTGTAGCCATGAATCTCTTTCACGTCGAGCTTGCGCATGAACGAGAGCGTTTCAGCAGTGATTACCTGGCCTGGTACCAGGATCGGAAACCCCGGCGGATAAGGGATCACGAAGTTTGCTGAAATCAACGGCGGGCCGTTTTCCAGGCGTTCGTCGATGGTTTTGTCGAACAGGCGAATATGCTCGCACGCTGCACTGTCATAGGCTTTGTAGTAAGCACTGCGAATGTCTCCTTCTGCCGTACTGCTGTTCGCCGACTCACGAAAAGCGGGGTAGAAATGGCTGAAGTCGGGCAGGTCCGGCACATCTTCCATAAGTGACGTGACGCGTGCATTAAAGGCTTCACGCAGGTTGTCGTCACTGGTGCCCAGGCGATCCTCCAGTTCGCGGCTGATACGTACCAGCACCCGGATCAGGTGTGCCACGTCACTGCGAGTGTTGTTGATGTTGGTTTGCAGCAGCACGCTGTTGCGAGAGGTTTTGTTCAACTGAACATCGTAGCGGTTGGTCAGCAAATTCTTGAACGTGGTGCCGTCAAAGCCTGCATGGCCACAGACCAGCGTCAGGCGGGTAGGGTCCAGGGCGACTTCATCGGTGTTCAGGGCATCGACGACGGTGGACCACGCAGTGCCCTTGGCCAGGTAATCCTGCAGCCCTGAAGCCCGATAGACCGTTGGCACCAGGTCCTCGATCGTGAGTATCTTGAAATACTTGGATATCAGCGGGTGGCGGCCGACCTCCCGACGGATGTCGAAGGCCAACTGGGTTGCCGACATCACCAGTTCATAGCCTTCCAGCTCCATTTGCCGGCGGGCAACATCCAGGGACGCAATGATTTGCTGATTGGGGGAGGTGGACGTGTGGGTAAATACCGCCTCGCGGAACGATGCTTCGACGTGATGGAAGTCCTGATCGTCGACCAGGATCATCGAGCCCTGGCGCAGCGCCGACATAGACTTATGGGTGGAGTTGGTCTGGTAGACGCGCACGCGGGTGGTGTCCGGGTCCATCAGCAGGTGTTCCTGCAGCAGCGCAGGGTCATCGGCAGCAAGCGCTTGCAGCCGTTCGCGCTGGCATTCGAAGGCGTGCCGGTACTGCGGGCAACTGAGCGCCTGCTTGAGTTGTGCGGCGGCGCCCATGCCGGTTCGACGACGCAGCAGGGGTGAAAAGCGTGCAAAACCAAACCAGGCTTCATCCCAGAGAAAGGCCAGGTCCGGTTTGATTGCCAGGCATTCTTCCATGACCCGGAAGGTGTTGTAGACGTGCCCATCGAAGGTGCAGTTGGTCAACACCAGCAGTTTGACCCGATGCAGTTTTCCTTCTTTTTTCAGGTCGAGTAGCGCTTGCTTGATAGCGCTCAGTGGCACTGCGCCGTACATCGAGTATCGGGGCAGCGGGTAGGCTTCGACATACAGCGGATAGGCGCCGGTCAGCACCATGGCGTAGTGGTGTGACTTGTGGCAGTTACGATCGACAATGACAATGTCACTGGGCGCAAGCAGGGCTTGTTCAACGATCTTGTTCGAGGTCGAGGTGCCATTGGTGACGAAAAACGCCTGCTGTGCGCCGAACGCATGGGCTGCCCGGTCCTGGGCCTTTTTGATGTTGCCGGTGGGCTCTAGCAGGCTGTCGAGCCCGCCCGTGGTGGCAGAGCTTTCGGCCAGAAACAGGTTGATGCCATAGAATTCGCCCATGTCGCGGATCCAGTTCGACTTGAATATCGATTTTCCGCGGGCAATGGGCAGCGCATGGAAGGTGCCGATAGGACGTTGAGCATAGTGTTTCAGGTTGTTGAAAAACGGCGTTTCATAGCGCTTTGCAACGCCTTGCAGCAGGCTCAGGTGGATCTCCAGCGGCTCCTCGACTTTGTAGAACACCCGGCTGATGAACGCGTAGTCTTCATCACCGGCAATTCGCTCAACCTGACGATCGCTGAGCAGCAGGATATCGAGCTCTGGCCTGATGGACTTGATCGCTCGGGCCAGTGGCAAGGCCAGGTTCGTGGAGTCTTCGCCGTCCGGGCTGTTGCCCAGGTGTGGCGCCAGCAGCTCACGCACCCAGGCGGCGCGACAGCTCGATGTAAAAGCGAAACCTTCGTAGATCACCACCGCTTGCAGGTTGACGTTGAGTATCACCGCGAGCAACGCATCCTCAAAGGAGCCGGTCATGACGGGCTCGTAGATGAAGGGGTCCTGGTGGCGGCGCAACTGGCGAATGGCCTGACGGTGCTGCGGCCATGTCGAGATTGGCGCGGGGCTGACAATCAGAGTTTCGAAATACGGACGATGTGCGGACGCAGCGGCGAAACTACGGGGCGCGGGTGCGTCGGGCAGGTCCTCGCTGGCCTCCCAGTCGTTTGCGTCTTGCTTGTAACTGCGGTCGAGCAGCGAACTGCTGATGCGCTGAGCCAGATGCAGGGCTCCGATGCCATTGCCCGCTGCTACGCGTTCGACCAGCAGGGCCAGCAGGCGAGGGCCCGGGTAAGCCTGATAAGCCTCCAATTGCGCAAGCTGCTCGAGTTGGGCAAGGCATTGCTGCTGGACCTTCGCGCTAGCGGGCTGATCTTTGCAGTTGCGCCAGCGGCGACACAGGGCGTTGAGTTCACGCCACAAGTCAACGCGGGCAGTGGTACAGGAAAACAGTTGATCGATTGGCTTTGCGTCGCCATCGGGCAGGGTCAGGTTGTTCACGGTTCAATTCCTTTTGAACGGTCGCCGGAGCCGTGAAGTATTCGCGTTGCGGATAATCGTGAGCAGCCTGTCTGCTTTCCCTGTGATGCAATGCTGCAAGGTACGCCTTACTCGTAGTCTGTCACCCCGGCAATATGCCGCCCGGCGATATAGCCGAACGTCGCCGCCGGCCCCAGGTTGATCCCGCCCGCCGGATAGTGCCCGCCCATGATGCTGGCCATGTCGGTGCCCACCGCATACAACCCGGCAATCACCTCACGCTTTTCATCCAGCACCTGCGCGTGGGTGTTGGTCCTGAGCCCGGCGAAGGTGCCGAAACAGCCCGGTTCGACCTTTACCGCATAGAACGGCCCGTTCTCGATCGGCGCCACGCACGGATTTGGTCCGTGCAGGGCATCGCCCTGTTTGCGGTTGTAAGGGGTGGAGCCGCGGCCGAAGTGCGGGTCTTCGCCGTTGCGGGCATGCCGGTTGTACTCGGCGACCGTTGCCACCAGGCCTTGAGGGTCAATGCCGCAGGCCCGCGCCAGGGCTTCGATACTGTCGCCGGTCTTCAGGTAGCCGGATTTGATCAACGGCTGCAGCGGCAACGGAAACGGCCGTGAAATGCCCAGGCCATAACGGCGCTGGAAGGCATGGCTGCAGATCAGCCACGATTCGACCTTGTCCCCCGGCGCCTTGGCGACCATGGCGCTGACATAGTCGTAGTAGCCGTCGGCCTCGTTGACGAAGCGCTTGCCGTCGGCGAGCACGCCGATGATGCCGGGCTTGGCCCGTTCGATGATGTGCGGGAAATGCCCGCTGCTGCCGTCCTTGTAAGGCACCCGCGATACCGGCGCCCAGGCCACCGGGCTGTGCAGGTCGTCAGCCACCTGGCCGCCAACGCTTTCGCCCAGGCGCAGGCCGTCACCATTGGCGCCCAGCGGCGGCAGCGCCAGGTGTTCGTGGCCGGTGGGTGTACGCGGGAACAGCGCCTTGCGCCGTTCGATGTCGTTGGCAAAGCCGCCGGCGGCCAGCACCACGGCCTTGCGCGCATTTATTTGGATCGGCCCGCGCGCGGTTTCAATCAGCGCACCGCTGACCCGGCCATGCTCGCGGAGCAACTGCCGAGCCGCTGCCGATTCCCAGAGCAACACGCCAAGGTCTTCAGCCGACTTGGCCAGCCGAGCGACCAGGGCTACGCCGTTGACCAGTTGCAGGGCCCGGCCGTGGGTTGCCAGATCGAACAGGTGGCGGCTCAAACGCTTGCTCACATACAGCAGCGAGCGCCAGGAACGGGTGAGGCTGAGGAAGGCGCCGAGGTCCTTGCCGGCCATGATCGGCATGCCCATGAACGAGGTTTCGCGCATGGTTTTGCGCAGGCGCTTGAGCAGCTTTTTGCCCAGCTGGCGGCCATCGTAGGGGGCGGCAATTACCGAACGCCCGCCGGTGCCGGCGCCAGGAGTATTGCCGTGAATGTCGGCGATGCCATTGCCGTCGGCAAATTGCAGGGCGGTATGGCGCTCGAAGAACGACACCATGTTGGGCGCCGCGTCGAGAAACGCATCGATCATCGGCCCATCGAAACGTTCGCCCAGTTCATGCTCCAGGTAAGTGCGCGGCTGCGAGCGCTGCTCGATGATCCCGGCGCGCTGCGCCAGCGGGTTGCACGGTACCCACATCCAGCCACCGGACCAGGCCGTGGCGCCGCCGAACACCGGGTCCTTTTCGACCACGATGACCTTCTGGCCATGCCAGGCGGCGGTCACGGCGGCGGCCAGCCCGGCGGCGCCGGAGCCGATAACCAGTACATCGCATTCGACCAGCGGGGTATCGACGGGCATGAGCAGTATCCTCCAGGCAGTTTTGTTATATTTTGGAACTGTATTCCATATTTTATGGTTTGATCTGTCGCCCAGCCAAGGCGTGCCACGACAAAGTGGGCGAAGATCGGACAGTGATTTGCGCTTTCGCCGGGGCTCTTTAGAATCGGCACAAATTTTAGGGACCATGACCATGGCCGGCAGTCAGATCGAACGCGCGTTCAGCCTTCTCGAACGCCTCACCAGCGACCCGCGCGGGCTGCCCCTGCAGACCCTGGCCGAAGAGCTGGACATCCCCAAGAGCGCCACCCATCGCATGCTCGCCGAGCTGATGCGCCTGGGCTATGTGCGCCAGAACGCCGAGAGCAGCCGCTATCACCTGAGCACCCGCCTGGTGGCCATGGGTTTTCGCTATCTGGCCAGCAGTGGCGCCGATATCGTCCAGCCGATTCTTGATCAACTGGCCCAGCAGACCGGCGAGCTGGTGCGCCTGGGGGTGATCGACGGCGAACGCCAGACCTGGATCGCCAAGGCCCAAGGCGCCCGCTCCGGCTTGCGCTACGACCCGGACATGGGCCGTGATGCGCCGTTGTTCTACACCGCCTCCGGGCATGCGTGGCTGTCGAGCCTGAGCGATGCCCAGGCCTTGTTGCTGGTGGAGCGCCAGGGCATCGCCGACCCGGCGCAGTTCGGCCCCAACGCACCGAAGTCCAATGCCGAGCTGCTCGAACGCCTGCGCGTTGCCCGCGAGCATGGCTATGCCTGGGTGGTGGAGAGTTCGGCAGTGGGGATGTCGGCGCTGGCGGCGGTGGTGCGGCACCCGCTGGATGGCCATGCGGTTGGCGTGCTCAGCGTTGCCGGGCCCAGTGCGCGGATGAGCGAGGCACGCATGCACGAGCTGGCGCCGGTGTTGCTGGCGGCGGTGGCGGAGTTGTCGGCGGCAAGTCCTGCTTCTGAGTTGTTTGTCTAGAAGCATCACGGGTCAAGCCCGCTCCTGCACTCGCGATCCGTTTTTTCGCTTGCATTGAAATTGGAACTAAGTTCTAAATATTTCCAAATTCAATTCGCCGAGAAAACAACAATGAGCCAACGCGTGATGTCCCTTGCCGCCCTGACGGTACTCGAGCTGTCGCCTGTCGACATGGTCGAGGTTGCTGCCCGCGCAGGCTACAGCCATGTCGGCCTGCGCCTGGAACCGGCCACGGCCGAGGAGCATCACTTCCCGCTGGTGGCCGACGCCGGCCTGCGCCGGCAGACCGCCGCGCGCCTGCGCGATACCGACATCCAGGTGCTGGATGTGGAGATTTTGCGGCTCAAGCCCGAGACCTGCGTGGCCGACTTCGAAGCCCTGCTGGCGGTCGGCGCCGAGTTCGGCGCCAGCGAGCTGCTGGTGGCCGGCAACGATCCTGACGAGCAACGCCAGAGCGACAATTTTGCGGCCCTCTGCGACCTGGCCGCAGATTACGGCCTGCATCCGCACCTGGAGTTCATGCCCTGGACCGACGCCAAGAACCTCACCCAGGCCTGGCGCATCGTCGAGCAGGCCGGGCGCGACAATGGCGGGGTGCTGGTCGATGCCTTTCACTTTGACCGCTCCGGCTCGTCGCTGGATGAGTTGCGCCAGGTGCCGGCCTCGCGGCTACGCTATGCACAGTTGTGCGACGTGGCCGGGCCGCGTCCGCACGATATGGCCGAGATCTTGCGTCAGGCGCGCAACGAGCGGCGGTTTCCCGGCGATGGCAATTGCGATTTGCCCGGCTTGTTGCGTAGCCTGCCGCAGAACATTGCGCTGAGCCTGGAAATTCCCGTTCGCGACCAGGGCCTGAGCGCCTTGCAGCGGGCACAGATGGCCCTGGACAAGACCTGTCAGTTGCTCCGTCAACTCTGAACCTGCGAGCTTTTATCGATGCCCCGTCCTACTGCGCTCGACGCTGTCAGCCAACCGCTCAAGGGCATTGCCCTGGTGGTGCTGGCGACCTTTCTGTTCGCCAGCCACGACGCCTTGTCGAAGTACCTGGCGGGGTTCTATCCGATTCTCTGGGTGGTGTGGGCGCGCTACCTGGTGCACACCCTGCTGATGATGGTGATCTTCCTGCCGCAGTCGGGCCTGCGCGTGTTGCGCACCCGGCGACCGGGGCTGCAGACCTTGCGCGCGCTGTGCCTGCTGGGCACCAGCCTGTTGTTCACCACCGCCCTGCAGTACATACCGCTGGCCGAGGCGACGGCGGTCAACTTCCTCGCGCCGTTGCTGGTCACGGCGCTGTCGCTGCCGCTGCTGGGCGAGAAGGTCACGCGCGGGCAATGGGTGGCGGTGCTGGTGAGTTTTGTCGGGGTGACGGTGATCATCCATCCGGGCGGGGCCTTGTTTACCCCGGCGGTGTTGCTGCCATTTGGCTCGGCCTTGTGCTTCTGCTTCTACCAGTTGCTGACGCGCAAGCTCAGCGGCACCGACAGCCCGACCACCAGCAACTTCTTCACCGGCCTGCTCAACACCTTGGTGATGAGCGCCGTGGTGCCGATGTTCTGGCAGACCCCGAGCTTCATCCATGGCCTGATGGCCGTGGCCCTGGGCACCTGCGGGATGACCGCGCACCTGTTCCTGACCCAGGCGTTCCGGCATGCGCCACCGGCCATGCTGGCGCCGTTCAGTTACTGTCAGATCGTGTTCGCCGGTGTTCTCGGCCTGGTGTTGTTCGGACACAGCCCGGACATGGCCGGGCTGGTGGGGATTGCCTTGATCTGCCTCAGCGGCCTGGGCGCCGCCTGGTTGCAACGGCGGCGTTAGGCCTCGACCTTCGGCACCTTGCGCGGGGCCATGAAGTACATCCAGGTCAGGGCGATGAAGTACATGGCCGGGATCATGGTGAACAGCAGGGTGTAATTGTTGTTGGTGGTGGTCAGGATGTAGCCGACCAGCTGGGTCATGAACATGCCGCCGATGGCCGCGCACATGCCGCCGAAACCGAACACCGTGCTCATCATGTGCTTGGGCGTGTAGTCCATGACCAGGCTCCAGATGTTGGCAGTCCAGGCCTGGTGCGCGGCGATGGCCAGGGAAATCGCCAGCACCGCGACCCACAGGCTGCTGGCGCCGGCGGCGAAGATCACGCCGATGATGGTGGTGGCGAACAGCAGCATCGACAGCAGCCGCGCCTTGACCGGGGCCATGCCGCGGCCGATCAGGAACGACGAAAGAATGCCACCGCCGACACTGCCGAAATCCGCGCTCAGGTAGATGACGATCAGCGGGATGCCCATCTGCGTGACGCTGATGCCCAGGCTGTATTGCTGGTTGAGGAACGGTGGCAGCCAGTACAGGTAGAACCAGAACACCGGCGCGGTCATCGAGTAAGCCAGGGCGAAGGCCCAGGTGCCGCGCATGCGCAGGATTCGTGAGAACGGCACGCGGGCTTGTTCCGGTTCCACTTCGCTTTGCACGTAGGCCAGTTCTTCTTTGCTGACGCTCGGGTGATCTTCCGGGTTGAAGTATTTCAGGCCCCAGAACACTACCCAGACCAGGCCCAGGGCGCCCATGCCGATGAACGCCGCTTGCCAGCCCCAGACGGTGAGGATCAACGGCAACAGCATCGGCGTGAACATGGCGCCGACGTTGGTGCCGGCGTTGAAAATGCCGGTGGCCACGGCGCGCTCACCGGCCGGGAACCATAAGCGGGTGGTCTTGACGCAGGCGGGGTAGTTGGCCGCTTCGGTCAGGCCGAGAATGAACCGGCAGACCATGAAGCCCACCGCCGAGGTGGCCAGGCCATGGGCGCCGGTAGCCAGGCTCCAGAGCAGCACGGCGCAGAAGAACACGCGCTTGACGCCGACCCGGTCGATCAGCCGGCCTTGCAGTACGAAGCCGATGGCGTAACCGACCTGGAACCAGAAGTTGATGTTGGCGTAGTCCATCGCCGTCCAGCTCATCTCCTTGGCCAGAATCGGCTGCATCACCCCGAGGGCGGCGCGGTCGATGTAGTTCAAGGTGGTGGCGAAGAACACCAGCGCGAGCATGACCCAGCGGGTCTTGCCGACGGCCATGGCGCCACGCAGCTTGTCGCCGATGCCGGCGTGCGCAGTAGTACCCAGGGGCTGGGCCATGCGGGTGGATTGAGAGTGGATCATCGCGGGTTACCCGTATTTTTATGTTTATGGGTCAAGCCTTGGTGTCGAAATGGTGCGCCTGTGGTCAAAAAAGGGTCAATTGACTGAACGCTATATTGGGCGATAATCGAACACAAAACTAACTAGTTCGTACCTTTTGCATTGAGCAAAATTTGCTCAACACCAATAATTCCTCCACCGGTTTTTGCCTGCCCATCGGAGCCAGAATAATGCAGCGTTCGATCGCCACCGTATCCTTGAGCGGTACTTTGCCAGAAAAACTCGAAGCCATCGCCGCCGCGGGCTTCGATGGGGTCGAGATCTTCGAGAATGACCTGCTGTACTACGCCGGCAGCCCGCGCGAAATTCGCCAGCGCTGCGCCGATCTGGGCCTGGCGATTACCCTGTTCCAGCCGTTTCGCGATTTCGAGGGCTGCCGCCGCGATCGCCTGGCGCGCAACCTGGAACGCGCGGAACGCAAATTCGATTTGATGCAGGAACTGGGCACCGATCTGGTGCTGGTGTGCAGCAATGTCGCCGCCGATTCCCTGGGTGAGCGCCAGGTGCTGATCGACGACCTGCGCCTGCTGGCCGAGCGCGCTGGGGCCCGTGGCCTGCGCATCGGCTACGAAGCCCTGGCCTGGGGCCGCCACGTGAACACCTGGGAGCAGGTCTGGGACATCGTCAAAACGGCTGACCACGCAAGCCTGGGGATGATCCTCGACAGCTTCCACACCTTGTCGCTCAAGGGCGACCCACGGGCTATCGCCCAGGTGCCGGGGGACAAGATTTTTTTTGTGCAGATGGCCGACGCGCCGCTCCTGGCCATGGACGTGCTGGAGTGGAGCCGGCACTTTCGCTGCTTTCCGGGGCAGGGCGAGTTTGACCTGGCGGGTTTTCTCGCGCCGATCCTGGCCAGCGGTTACAGCGGCCCGCTGTCGCTGGAGATCTTCAACGATGGCTTTCGCGCCGCACCGCCTCGGGCCAATGCCGCCGATGGCCTGCGCTCGCTGCTGTACCTGGAAGAAAAGACCCGCCAGCGCCTTGAGCAAGACCGCGTAGCGCCGGCCAGCGACGACCTGCTGTTCGCCCCACCACGTGCCAGCGCCTACGATGGCGTCGAGTTTCTCGAGTTCGCCGTCGACGACGCCCTGGGGGCCAAGCTCGGCAACTGTCTGGAGCGCCTGGGCTTTACCCGCGCCGGCGTGCACCGTTCGAAGAATGTCAGCCTGCTGCGCCAGGGCGATATCAACCTGATCCTCAACGCCGAGCCTTATTCCTTCGCCCATAACTTCTTTGAGAGTCATGGCCCGTCGCTGTGCGCCACGGCGATCCGGGTCAAGGACAGCGCCCAGGCCCTGGCCCGTGCCGTGGCCTACCATGGCCAGCCCTATCGCGGCCTGGTCGGCCCCAACGAGCGCGAGCTGGCGGCGGTGCGTGCGCCGGACGGCAGCTTGATCTACCTGGTCGACCAGGATGCCCAGGGCCGGACTATCTATGACACCGACTTCAGCCTGCAGCCACAAGCGGGCAGCAGCCTGGGCCTGACCCGCATCGACCATATGGCCCTGGCCTTGCCGGCCGACGGCCTGGACAGCTGGGCGCTGTTCTACAAGAGCGTGCTGGACTTTACTGCCGACGACGAAGTGGTGTTGCCCGACCCTTATGGTCTGGTCAAGAGTCGCGCCTTGCGCAGCCGTTGCAGCTCGATCCGCCTGCCGCTGAATATTTCGGAAAACCGTAATACGGCGATTGCCCATGCCTTGTCGCACTACCGCGGTTCCGGCGTGCACCACATTGCCTTTGACTGCGAGGACATTTTTACTGCGGTCAAACAGGCCAAGGAGTCGGGGGTGGCTTTGCTCGACATTCCGCTTAACTACTACGACGACCTTGCCGCACGCTTTGATTTCGACGACGAGTTCCTCAGCGAACTGGCTTACTACAACGTGCTCTACGACCGCGATGCCCAGGGCGGTGAGCTGTTTCATGTGTACACCGAGCCGTTTGAGGAGCGCTTCTTCTTCGAGGTGCTGCAGCGGCGTAACGGCTACAGCGGCTATGGCGCAGCCAACGTCGCCGTGCGCCTGGCCGCCATGGCCAAGGCCCGCGCCGGCGCGCCGGCCCAGGCCAAGTTGTAGGGCGCAGGCGCCGAGGCTTCCTTACTCAGCACCCGGGGCTCATAATTGCCGGGTTAACCGATGGCCATGAGTCCCGTATGACGACTACCCCAGCACTCTGCGCAGCCCCCGAACAAGCGCCGCGCAAGGGCCGCAAGAACAATCCGGAAAAGACCCGCGAGAACATTCTCCAGGCGGCGATCAGCGAGTTCGTCCAGCAGGGGCTGGCTGGCGCCCGGGTCGATGCGATCGCCGAGCGCACGCAAACCTCCAAGCGCATGATCTACTACTACTTCAACAGCAAGGAGCAGTTGTACGTAGAAGTGCTGGAGAAGCTCTACGGCGATATTCGCAGCACTGAAAGCAACCTGCACCTGGCCGAACTCGAGCCGCGCCTGGGCATCCGCCGGCTGGTGGAATTCACCTTCGATCACCATGATCGCAACGTCGATTTCGTGCGCATCGTCTGCAACGAGAACATGCACCACGGCGAGTACGTGAAGCGCTCGGCGGCGATTCGCTCGATGAACAAGACCGTACTCACGGCGCTGGATGAAGTGCTCAAGCGCGGCGCTGGCGAGGGGGTATTCCGCCAGGGGCTGGAGGCGCTGGATGTGCACCTGCTGATCAGCTCGTTCTGCTTCTACCGGGTGTCGAACCGGCACACCTTTGGCGAGATCTTCCAGGTGGACTTCGAGGACAAGGCGGTCAAGGACCGGCATCGGCAGATGATTTGCGAGTCGGTGCTTAGATTTTTGCAAGCCTGAGTATTTTCGCCGGGCAAGCCCGTTCCTACCGTAGGAGCGGGCTTGCCCCGCGATGCTTTTCAGTCACCCAGACTGTTGAAGTGCTCGATCATCCGCGCCGCATCAGGCTTCACCCCGCTGAACAGTTCAAACGCCTTCACCGCCTGGAACACCGCCATGTTCGCCCCGCTCAGGGTGCGGCAGCCCAGGGCCCGGGCTTCGCGCAGCAGTTCGGTTTGCAGCGGAAAGTAAACAATCTCCGCCACCCACAGATCCGCCCGTAGCAGCGCCTTGGGCACCGGCATGCCCGGCAGCTTGGCCATGCCCATGGGCGTGGTGTTGACCAGGCCGTCGGCGCTGGCCATGGCGCTTTGCAGGTCATGACCGACCCTGGCGCGGCTGCCGGCAAAGTGCTGGTTGAGGTTGTCCACAAGGGCCTGGGCACGGGCCGGTTCGACATCGAACACGCTCAGTTGCCCGACCGCTTCTTCCAGCAGCGCATGAGCTACCGCAGCGCCGGCGCCACCGGCGCCCATCTGCACCACCTGGCGGCGCGGCGCGTCGCTCAGGCCACGGCGAAAGCCCTCGGCAAAACCCAGGCAGTCGGTGTTGTGGCCGATGCGTTTGCCGTCCTTGAATACCACGGTGTTCACCGCGCCGATACCGCGCGCTTGCGGTGACAGTTCGTTGAGCAGCGGCAGGATCGCCTGCTTGCACGGGAAGGTGATGTTCAGGCCGGTGAAGCCCATGTGCTCGGCCGCGGTCAGCAGCTCTTCGAGGGCGCTGCTGTCGAGCTTGAGCTGGTCCAGGTCGATCAGCCGGTACAGGTAGTTCAGGCCTTGCGCGGCGCCTTCGTGCTCGTGCAGCGCCGGGGTGCGCGAAGCCTGGATGCCCGCGCCGATAAGGCCGGCAAGAATGCCGGAAGAAGAGGCCAAAGCCATGTTGAAAACTCCGTTGTTATTCTTGGTGATGAAGCGGGAGTGCCTTCGCTTAAAAATGTACCGAATGGTTAATTTGGTCAATCGGGCGCAAGGCCGCAGGGGTGTTTTCTGTGCGCTGATCGCACAGCCTGTGCTACACCTGTTGCTTTGCACCTGACCACGGAGGGCAACATGGCAACGCCGATCAACGACCTGCAGTCGCTGGGTGAAACCTGGCCGGGCCTGGCCAACCTCACCCAGTCGATTTTCGCGGCCCTGGGTGGCCACGGTTTTCGCAATGCCTTTCGCCTCGACCATTCGCGCAGCACCTGCCTGCTGCTGATCGACGGCCTGGGCTGGAACCTGCTGCAGGCCCACGCCCGGCATGCGCCGTTTCTTGCCTCGCTGATGCAGCCGGACAGCCACTTCAAGGTAGGCTTTCCAGCCACCACGGCGACCAGCCTGGCCTCGGTGGCTTGCGGGCTGGGCAGCGGCGCCCACGGTATCGTCGGCTGCGGCTTTGCCCTGGATGAGCACACTGAACTGTCGCCACTGACCTGGACCACCTCGCCCTTGCAGGTCGAGGCGCAGGCCAGTGGCGCGCCGCCGCCGGAGACTTTTATCGTGCCCGCCGATGCCTGGGGCCAGGCCGCGGCCCAGGGCATCGCCATCAGCACGGTGATGCTCGGGCGCTATGCCAGTTCCGACTTCACCCGGGCGATTTACAGGGCCGGCAAGATCCTCCCTGCGCCGGCCTATGATGCCTATCCGGAACTGGTCAATGCCGCCCTGGCCGTGCCGGGGCCGGCGTTCTGCTTCGCCTATTTCGGCGACCTGGATTTTGCCGGGCACCTGTTCGGCCCAGGCTCCGAGGGCTGGCTCAAGCAACTGCAGATTGCCGACCAGCTGGCCCGGGCCATCGCCCAATCCTTGCCTGAGCAGGCGCGGCTGATGGTGATTGCCGACCACGGCATGCTGGCGCTGGACAGCGAACAGGTGCGCGACTTTGATCTGGACCCGGCGCTGCAGGAGGGCGTGCGGGCGATGGCCGGAGATATTCGCGCGCGCTACCTGTACACCCACGCGCACCAGCAGGACCGCGTGCACGAGCGCTGGCAGAATCGCCTGGGGGAGGGCTATCACGTGTTGAGCAAGGCCCAGGCGATTGCCAAGGGGCTGTTCGGCGATGTGCTGCTAAGCCAGGCGGAGGCGCGGATTGGCGATCTGATCGTGGTCCCGCGCGGGGCGGGCGGGATCATTCGCAGCGAGGTGGAAAAGTACGCCAGCCAATGGCGCGGGCACCATGGGGCGTTGACCGATGAGGATCAGCTGGTGCCGCTGTTGATGTGTTCGGGGCTCGGCTGAAGGGCCCGCTCCTGCAGGAGCGGGCTTGACCCGCGGTAGCTTCAACGGCGAACCAGCAACACCCCGCTCTCCATGTGATGGGTATACGGAAACTGGTCAAACAACGCACAGCGCTCGATGCGATGGGTGTCGTGCAACTGGGCGATGTTGGCCGCCAGGGTTTGCGGGTTGCAGGAGATGTACAGGATGTTGTCGAAGCGCCGGGTCAGCTCGCAGGTATCCGGGTCCATGCCGGCGCGCGGCGGGTCGACGAACACACTGGCGAACTGGTAGCTCTTGAGGTCAATGCCTTCGAGGCGGCGGAACGGACGCACTTCGTTCAGCGCTTCGGTCAGCTCTTCAGCCGACAGACGCACCAGGCGCACGTTATCCACAGCGTTGTCGTCGAGGTTGTGCAGGGCGGCATTGACCGAGGTCTTGCTGATCTCGGTGGCCAGTACCTTGCGCACCCGGGTGGCCAGCGGCAGGGTGAAGTTGCCGTTGCCGCAGTACAGCTCGAGCAGATCGTCCTGGCGCTCGCCCAGGGCTTCATAGGCCCAGTTGAGCATCTTCTGGTTGACCGCGCCGTTAGGCTGGGTGAAGGCGCCTTCAGGCTGGCGGTAGCGGAAGGTGCGCCCGGCAATCTGCAGCTCTTCGACTGCGTAATCGCGGCCGATCACCACGCGCTTGCCCTTGGAGCGGCCGATGATGCTCACGCCCAGGTCGCTGGCCAGTTGCTGCGCGGCGCGCTCCCAGTGCTCGTCCAGCGGACGGTGATAGCACAGGGTGATCATTGCATCGCCTGCCAGGGTGGTGAGGAACTCCACCTGGAACAGCTTGAAGCTCAACGCCGAGCTGGCTTGCCAGGCGGCCTTGAGCCGTGGCATCAGGTCGTTGATCTGCAGACTGGCAATCGGGAAGTCTTCAATCAGAATCGGCGTGTGTTTCTCGCCCGGGGCGAACATCGCGTAGAAGCGCTGCTCGTTTTCGCGCCACAGGCGGAACTCGGCGCGCAGGCGATAGTGCTCGCGCGGCGAGTCGAATACCGCAGGCTCGGGCGCCGCGAACGGCGCCAGCAGCTCGCGCAGGCGCGCGACCTTGGCGTCGAGCTGCTGGGTGTAGGTCGAAGGGTCGAAGACAGCACTCATGCGTTGAACCAGCCCAGTTTGATGACGAACAGGACCGAGAGGATCACCAGTGCCGCGTTGAGGTCACGGGCGCGGCCGGAAAGCAGCTTGATCGCGGTCCAGGCAATGAAACCGAAGGCGATGCCGTTGGCGATCGAGTAGGTCAGCGGCATGGCCAGGGCAGTGACCACCACCGGCGCGGCTTCGGTAATGTCGTCCCAGTTTATTTCAGCCAGGCCCGAAGCCATCAACACGGCGACGAACAACAGCGCCGGTGCCGTGGCGAAGGCTGGCACGCTGCCGGCCAGCGGTGCGAAGAACAGCGCCAGCAGGAACAGAATAGCCACCACGATGGCGGTCAGGCCGGTGCGGCCACCGGCGCTGACGCCGGCTGCAGATTCGATGTAGCTGGTGGTGGTCGAGGTACCCAGCAGGGAACCGGCCATCGCCGCGGTGCTGTCGGCGATCAGCGCCCGGCCCATTTTCGGCATGTGGCCGTCCTTGCGCATCAGGCCGGCGCGCTTGGCGACGCCGATCAGGGTGCCGGAGTTGTCGAACAGGTCGACGAACAGGAAGGCGAAAATCACGCTGATCAGGCCGACGTCCAGCGCGCCCTTGATGTCCAGCTGCAGGAAGGTCGGCGCCAGCGACGGCGGCATCGACACCACGCCGTTGAATGGAGTCACGCCCAGGGCGATCGAGGCCACGGTCACCGCCAGGATGCCGATCAGCACCGCGCCGCGGACCTTCATGGCCTCCAGCGCGACGATCAGGAAGAAACCCAGGGTGGCGAGGATCGGCGCCGGTTTCTTGAGGTCACCGAGGCCCACCAGGGTGGCCTGGTTATCGACGACGATGCCGGCGTTATGCAGGGCGATCAGCGCCAGGAACAGGCCAATACCGGCGGCAATTGCCGAACGCAGCGGCAACGGGATGCTGTTGACGATCCATTCGCGGATGCGAAAGATCGACAGCAGGAAGAAGCACACCGCCGAGATGAACACCGCGCCCAATGCCACCTGCCAGGTGTGGCCCATGTGCAGGACCACGGTGTAGGTGAAGAAGGCGTTCAGGCCCATGCCCGGTGCCAGAGCGATCGGGTAGTTGGCGATCAGGCCCATGGTGGTCGAGCCGATCGCCGCTGCCAGGCAGGTGGCGACGAACAGCGCGCCCTTGTCCATGCCGGTCTCGCCGAGAATGCTCGGGTTGACGAACAGGATGTAGGCCATGGCCAGGAAGGTGGTCACGCCCGCGAGAATCTCGGTGCGGACATTGGTGTCGTGTGCTTTTAGTTGAAACAGCCTTTCCAGCATGCCTGCTCCCCGTGGCGCTCCCGGCGCCGTGAATGTATCGACCCAGTTAGCAAAGCACAGACTGTACCGGGAGACTGTGGTTTTTCCCTGGGTCGGAAAAAAGCCGCGCATCATACCAGCATGCTCGGGCAGCGGTAATTAATGTCGCGATACACTGCAGATATCTGCAGGTTCTGCGCCGTTCCCCCCATCCCGAGTTGACCATGCTGTGCACTTGACCGACTACCGCGACCTTAACCCGGCCCAGCGCGAGCAACTGCTCGACATCCAGGTGCGGCCTGAGCAACTGCGCTTTGCCGGCGATATGGCTAGCGCCTTGTACACCCTGCAAAGTGGCGACAGTCCCGACCGGCGTGGCGTGGCGCTGCTGCTGGACAACCTGCCGCGGGCCTTCTTGCTGCTTCAGCGCGGGGTGTTCCTGGCGCCCTGGGCCCGGGCCGATGCGGCGACGATCAATGCCTTGCAAGTCGATCAGCGCTTGCAGGGCCAGGGCCTGGGGCGATTTTTCATGCAGGCGTTGCCGGGCCTGGTGTGCGAGGCGTGGCCCGAGGTGCGTTGCCTGCAGCTTTCTGTAGACCGGGACAACCACGCCGCCCTGGCGCTGTACCTGGCCAGCGGCTGGGTCGACAGCGGCGATGGCTACCGCGCGCGCCAGGGCCACGAGCGTCAACTGACCCTGTTGCTGTGAGCGACTAAGCTTGTGGGATACCCCGGCGGAGAGCAGTTGATGACCCACAGAGCCCTGATCGTAGTCGCCGAAGGCGCGGATGACCTGCAGAGCGTGACCCTGATCGACGTGCTGCGCCGCGCCGAGATCGAAGTGGTGGTGGCCAGTATCGAAGGCCGGCGGATGCTCACCTGTGCCCGCGGCACGCGCTTGACCGCCGACGGCATGCTGGTCGACCTGCTGGCCCAGCCGTTCGACCTGATGGTCTTGCCCGGGGGCGAAAAAGGCGCACAGCACATGGCCGCGCACCAACCACTGGCGCAGCAGGTCAAGGATCAGGCCAGGGCCGGCAAGTTTTTTGCCGCGATCGGCGAAGCGCCGTTGGCGCTGCAGGCCTATGGTGTGTTGCGCCAGCGACGCATGACCTGTGACCCGGCTGTCAGCCAGGGGTTGTCCGGGTGCAGCTTTGTCGATCAGCCGGTGGTGGTGGACGGTAATTGCATCACCGCCCAGGGGTCGGCGGCGGCGCTGGAATTTGCCTTGGTGTTGGTCGAGCAACTGGCGGGCAGGGTGCTGCGCAAGCGGGTGGCGGCTGAGCTGCGGGTGTGACTATCGCGGGGCAAGCCCGCTCCCACAGGCCCTCACTGCTTATGCATATAATCGCGCCCAGCCAGGGTCGGAAACAGCTTGATCCACACCCCGGTCACCAGCAGCGTGCCGACCCCGCCCAGCACTACCGCCGGTACCGTGCCGAACCAGTGCGCAGTCACTCCTGACTCGAACTCACCGAGCTGGTTCGAGGCGCCGATGAACAGCCCGTTCACCGCGCTGACCCGGCCGCGCATTTCATCCGGTGTCTCCAGCTGCACGAAGGCACCGCGTATTACCATGCTGATCATGTCGGCGGCGCCCAGCACCGCCAGCACGGCGAGGGAAAACCAGAACGAAGTGGACAGGCCAAAGGCAATGGTCGCCACCCCGAACACGCCGACAGCGGTAAACATCACCCGCCCGACCTTGCGCTCCACCGGAAAGCGCGCCAGCCACAGCGACATCAGCAGGGCGCCCACCGCCGGCGCCGAGCGCAGCAGGCCCAGGCCCCAGGGGCCGGTCAGCAGGATGTCCTTGGCAAACACCGGCAACAGCGCGGTGGCGCCGCCCAGCAGCACGGCGAACAGGTCCAGGGAGATCGCCCCGAGGATGTCCGGGCGGCTGCGGATAAAGCGAATGCCGGCCATCAGCGATTCGAGGCTGGCGCGGCCCTGGTTGCCTGGTTGCTGGCGCGACACCAGGCCCAGGGTCAACACGCAGGCAATCAGGTACAACGCTACCGTCGGCCCGTACACCCAGACGCTGCCAAAGGCATAGAGAAAACCGCCCACCGCCGGCGCGACGATGGTCGCCGCCTGCATCGCCGAGGCAGAAGCAGCCACGGCACGTGGAAACAGCTCGGAGGGCACCACATTGGGCAGCAGCGCCTGGGTCGCCGGCATTTCAAAGGAGCGTGCGCTACCGAGCAAGAACGCCAGCAGGAAGATCAGTTCGCGGCTGACGCTGTGGGTGCTGCTGGCGACCACCAGCACCAGGGCGATCATGGCCTGGGCACTCTGGCACAGGGCGGCGACCCGGCGCCGGTCATAGCGGTCGGCGACGTGTCCGGTGTGCAGCATGAACAGCACCCGCGGGGCGAATTCCACCAGGCCCACCAGGCCCAGGTCGAGGACATTGCCGGTCAATTGGTAGAGGTGCCAGCCGATCGCCACGGTAAGCATCTGAAAGCCGCTGGCGGTAAATACCCGGGCCAGCCAGAAGGCCAGGAAGGGACGGTGATGACGCAGCAGCAAAACGGGGTCTGACATCGGCGAAACAGAGCCTCGGCGCAGGGATCGACGCTGCAGGTTATCACCACTTTGTAACAGCAGGTTGCGAGGAATGGCACCTGTGTGCGGTAAACGCACTGTTTTGGGGCGCGGTAAAGGGGGTGAGACAACCGGTCACGCGGCAATCAACCACACAAGCGCACAGCCCGTTCAGGACTATCCTTTCAGGCATCCGTTGATCTGGATCAATTGTTTCATTTGCAACGGCATGGCCAGACGGCCGAATTCCCTGCGATGTGATGTTTACAGAACAATTCCAACTTGCCGCACTCAACTACCGTGGGGGCAGTTGGCGCCAAGGCCACCGCCTGACGCCGGATTACCTGACAGAGGAAGCACTATGTTCGGATTAGAGGCTCTAGATCTCGCCCGAATTCAGTTCGCGTTTACCGTGTCCTTTCACATCCTGTTCCCGGCCATCACCATTGGCCTGGCGAGCTACCTGGCTGTTCTCGAAGGGCTGTGGCTGAAGAGCAACAACAGCGTCTACCGTGACCTTTACCATTTCTGGTCGAAAATCTTTGCCGTCAACTTCGGCATGGGGGTGGTCTCCGGCCTGGTCATGGCCTACCAGTTCGGTACCAACTGGAGCAAGTTCTCCGATTTCGCCGGGTCCGTTACCGGGCCGCTGCTCACTTACGAAGTTCTCACCGCCTTCTTCCTTGAAGCCGGTTTCCTTGGCGTCATGCTCTTTGGCTGGAACCGCGTCGGCCGTGGCCTGCACTTTTTCGCCACGGTCATGGTGGCCATCGGCACTTTGATCTCGACCTTCTGGATCCTCGCCTCCAACAGCTGGATGCAGACCCCCCAGGGCTACGAAATCGTCAACGGCGTAGTCGTGCCGGTGGACTGGTTCGCGGTGATCTTCAACCCGTCGTTCCCTTACCGCCTGGCGCACATGGCGACTGCCGCCTTTGTTGCTACAGCGTTCTTTGTCGGCGCCTCGGCCGCCTGGCACTTGCTGCGCGGCCGCGATAACCCGGCGATTCGCAAGATGCTTTCGATGGCCATGTGGATGGCCCTGATCGTCGCCCCGGTACAAGCGGTGATCGGCGACTTCCACGGCCTCAATACCCTCAAGCACCAGCCGGTGAAAATCGCTGCTATCGAAGGCCACTGGGAAAACAAGCCAGGCGAACCGACCCCGCTGATCCTCTTCGGTATCCCCGACATGGAAGCCGAGACCACCCGCTTCAAGGTGGAAATCCCGGCGCTGGGCAGCCTGATCCTGACCCACAGCCTGGACAAGCAAGTGCCGGCGATGAAGGAGTTTCCGAAAGAAGACCGGCCTAACTCGACCATCGTCTTCTGGTCGTTCCGGGTCATGGTCGGCCTTGGCATGCTGATGATCTTCGTCGGCCTCTGGAGCCTGTGGCTGCGCAAGAGCGACAAGCTCTACAGCTCGCGGCCGTTCCTGTACCTGACCTTGTGGATGGGCCCCTCCGGCCTGATCGCGATCCTCGCCGGCTGGTTCACCACCGAGATCGGCCGCCAGCCCTGGGTGGTCTACGGCCTGATGCGTACCGCCGATGGTGCCTCGAACCACAGTTACGGCCAGCTCGGCCTGACCCTGGTGATGTTCGTGGTGGTCTACTTCGCGCTGTTCGGTACCGGCCTTGGCTACATGATGCGCCTGGTGCGCAAAGGGCCGAAAACCGGTGAAGGCGACGAGACCAACCCGGGTGGCCCCGGCCAGCAACGCACCCCGGCACGGCCGCTGTCTGCCGCCGATGACGATCATGACAATGGCGAGCACGCCAGCCTGAACAAGGGGAACTGAACCATGGGTGTTGATCTTCCGCTTATCTGGGCCATCATCATCATCTTCGGCATCATGATGTATGTGGTCATGGACGGCTTTGACCTTGGCATCGGCATCCTCTTCCCGTTCGTCAAGGGCGAGCAAGACCGCGATGTGATGATGAACACTGTCGCCCCGGTCTGGGACGGTAACGAAACCTGGCTGGTGCTCGGTGGCGCGGCGCTGTTCGGCGCCTTCCCGCTGGCCTACGCCGTGGTGCTTTCAGCGCTGTACCTGCCGTTGATGCTGATGCTGATCGGGCTGATCTTTCGCGGCGTGGCCTTCGAGTTCCGCTTCAAGGCCACTGCAGCCAAGCGTCACCTGTGGGACAAGGCCTTCATCGGCGGCTCGCTGGCGGCTACCTTCTTCCAGGGCGTGGCCCTGGGCGCCTTCATCGAAGGCTTTGAGGTGGTCGATCGCAGCTACGCTGGCGGCAGCCTCGACTGGCTGACCCCGTTCAGCCTGTTCTGCGGCCTGGGCCTGATCGTGGCTTACGCCTTGCTCGGCTGCACCTGGCTGATCATGAAGACCGAAGGCAAGCTGCAACTGCAGATGCACGACCTGGCGCGGCCGCTGGCCCTGGTGCTGCTGGCGGTGACCGGCATCGTCAGTATCTGGACGCCGCTGGCCCACCCGGACATTGCCGAGCGCTGGTTCAGCCTGCCCAACCTGTTCTGGTTCCTGCCGGTACCGATCCTGGTCCTGGTAACTCTTTACGGTTTGCTCCGGGCGGTGGCACGTAACGCACACTACACCCCGTTCCTGCTGACCCTGGTGCTGATCTTCCTCGGCTACAGCGGCCTGGGCATCAGCTTGTGGCCGAACATCATTCCGCCGTCGATCTCGATCTGGGACGCTGCCGCGCCGCCGCAAAGCCAGGGCTTCATGCTGGTCGGGACCTTGTTCATCATCCCGTTCATCCTCGGTTACACCTTCTGGAGCTATTACGTGTTCCGCGGCAAGGTGACCCACGAAGATGGCTACCACTAGGGGAGCATGGCAATGACTGGCAAAGGCACGATGGACGAAGAGAAGAAACCGCTCTGGCAGCGCCTGGGCTGGTTGGTAGCGATCTGGGTCGGCAGCGTGGTGAGCCTGGCCCTGGTCGCCTGGCTGATGCGCCTGTTCATGAGTGCGGCCGGACTGAGCACGCACTGAAACGAAATTTCCCATCCCGCCTTGCGGCGGATTTACAGCCCTTCGCAGCATCAGCTGCGGAGGGTTTTTTTTTGCCCTGTGGGGGCGGCTTGACCCGTGATTCAGGCGACGCGGTACTGGCCTATTTACGCGCCTTGAGCACCACGAACTTGGGCGTCGCCGCCACCTGCTCGACCCCACGGAACAAGCGCGCCAGCTTGCTGTGATAACCCAGGTGGCGATTGCCGACGATGTACAGCGCACCACCGACCACTAGCGCCTCGCGCGCTTGCTGGAACATCCGCCAGGCGAGGAAGTCACCGACTACCTGCTGTTGATGGAACGGCGGATTGCACAGCACCACATCCAGCGACTGCGCTGGCTGCCCGGCCAGGCCGTCGTCGGCGCGCACCGTGACTTCACGCGGGCCCAACGCCGCCTGCCAGTTTTCCAGTGCCGACTGCACGGCCATGTATGACTCGTCGACCAGGGTGTACTGCGCCTGCGGGTTAGCCAGGGCGCTGGCGATGGCCAGCACGCCATTGCCGCAACCGAGGTCCGCGACACGTGCATCGCCGAGGTCCTTGGGCAGGTGCGGCAGGAACGCCCGGGTGCCGATGTCCAGGCCTTCGCGGCAGAACACGTTGGCGTGGTTGAGCAGCACCAGGGGTGGCGCGTCGAGTTGGTAGCGGGTCGGGTAGGGCGAATCGAACGCCGGCTTCGGCTCGAAGGTAGCAATCAACAGCCGGGCCTTTTTCTTCGCCAGCGATGCCTGCACCGGGCCGATGTATTTCTCCAGCAAGTCACCGGCGGCGCGCGGCAAGTGTTTGATCATGGCCCCAGCCACCACCTGTGCGCCGGGCGCCAGCTGGCCCTGCAGGCGAATCAGTTGCTCTTCGAGCAGGGCAAGAGTCTTTGGCACGCGTACCAGTACCCGGTCGAACGGGCCTTGCCAGGTATTGCTGGCCGCCACGAAGGGCACCGCGTCGAAGGCCAGGCCATTGCGCACCAGGTTCTTTTCCAGGGCCAGATGCGCCAGGTGCGAATCGCCGCTGCTGAGCACCGACACATGCGCTGCCAGGCTGATGGCCAGGGCGCCGAAACTGTCGTTGAGCACCAAAACCCGGCTGGTCGCGGTAGGTGCCTGTTCGGCCAGGTGCTCCAGCAGGTACTCGTCGGCAGCATCGAAGGCTTGCAGGGGATCGTTGGCTTGTTCGGGCTGGCGAAGCAGGTCGAGTTCGGCGAAGGGGCTGGTCAGCAGGGGCATGGTGTAAGGCTCTGGGGCATTGATGTGCGTGCGTGCGGCGCGCTCTACAGGGCCGTGATTCTACCGTGCTTTGCGAAGGTACGGGGGCGTTGGCTCAGATCAGGCCACGCATCGCCGCAATGGCGATTGCGCCGGCTTTGTTGCTGGCGTTGGTTTTGGTGATGATGCTGCGGATGTGAAAGTTCACCGTGCTCTGCGACAGCGAGAGGATGCAGGCGATGTCGGCGGCGGTCTTGCCGGCGGCCGACCATTTGAGCACTTCGGTTTCCCGCTCCGAAAGGTTGTACGCCGGGGTTGCTTGCCCGGGTTGGCGGTCAATCATCAGCGTGTGCAGCAGGTTGCACAGCCAGATGGTCTGGCCGGCCTTGTCATAGAGTTCGTCTAGATTGATTGCGCCCTGGCTGCGGGCGATGCTGAGGATGCTTTCGTTGTGACGCATGTCGTGGGCCGACTGGCTCCAGCCGTGGCGCAAGCCGAAGGATTTTGCCTCTTCGCGCAGTTCAGGTGTCTCTCGGAACACATCATCGCACCACAGCAACGGCATCAGGGAGTGGTGGCAATGGGCGACGGTGGGATCGATGTCCACGTAGTTGCAACGTTGGTAGCGTTCGTTCCAGGCGTCGGGATAGTTGTTGAAGAATCGCATTTGCGGCGCGAAAGTGGCGATCTGCACGCGCATGCCGAAACACAGGTACTCCATGTCCAGTTGCTGGGCCAGGGAAACCGCCAGGTCAAACATCCGTTGTTCATCGGTTTCGGCTAGCAACTGCTCGAGTTGCTGTTCTTTCCAGTGCGGCATGGGGGAGATCTCAAGGGGGTGGATCCAAGATCTGGCAGGGTGCAAAGTAGTGTAGGAAATGTCCCACGGTTTTGTTGGGTTTTTTGGCTATAGAAATGTGAACATTTTGGCAGGCCTGTTCTTTAGCGATCTTCTTGATATCAGTTCGAAATCATTGGGCTATTACCGGTATCGTGCAGTGATTTTCTCCTGTCGCTGTTGAAGTGTTGTGACAAGGGGTTTTTCTCCCTTCGGCGTCGCTTGTGCGGCTGTTACCGCGCCCGCGGTTGATGCCACTACAAACCAACGGTGTTTATCCCACGACGTTTGCGCGACACTGGGGCATCTGTTTTTTGGAGCAAGCCATGACAGCCAGTGCTGAAAAGTTCACCCGCCAGACGCTGCTCGACGTCCAGCCGCTGACCCCCAGCCTGTTCAGCCTGCGGACCAGCCGCGACCAGGGCTTTCGTTTTCGTGCCGGGCAGTTCGCCCGTCTTGGGGTGACCAAGGCAGACGGTAGTGTGGTCTGGCGCGCCTATTCGATGGTGTCCTCACCGTTCGACGAGCATCTGGATTTCTTTTCCATCGTAGTGCCGGGCGGCGAATTCACCAGTGAGCTGAGCCGCCTGGGCGCCGGCGACAGCCTGTTGATCGATCGCCAGGCCTTCGGTTACCTGACCCTCGACCGCTTCGTTGATGGCCGCGACCTCTGGCTGCTGGCGACCGGCACCGGTATCGCGCCATTCCTGTCGATCCTCCAGGACTTCGAAGTGTGGGAGCGATTCGAGTCGATCAAACTGGTTTATTCGGTGCGTGAGGCCCGCGAGCTGGCCTACCTGGATTTGATCGCCGGCCTGGAGCAGCGCGACTACCTGGCCGAGTACGCCGGCAAGCTGCAGTTCATCCCGATCGTCACCCGCGAGCGGCATCCAGGAGCGCTGAACCAGCGCATTACCACCCTGATCGAGAACGGCGAGCTTGAACGCGCGGCGGGCCTGGCGCTGACTCCGGAACATTCGCGGGTAATGCTCTGTGGCAACCCGCAGATGATCGACGACACCCGCAAAGTGCTCAAGCAGCGCGACATGAACCTCAGCCTCAGCCGCCGCCCCGGTCAGGTCGCGGTCGAGACCTACTGGTAAGCGTCAACAAAAACGGCGCCCGCAGGCGCCGTTTTTTTAGCCCTGGGTTCAGGGTTGCCGATTCTGCGACTTGAGCAGGTCGCGAATTTCGGTGAGCAGCTCTTCTTCTTTGGTCGGCACCGGCGGCAGGGTAGGCGCGGCGGCTTCTTCGCGTTTCAGGCGGTTGATGACCTTGACGCCCATGAAAATCGCGAAGGCGACGATGATGAAGTCGAGGATGGTCTGGATGAATTTGCCGTAGGCCAGCACCACCGCCGGTATGTCGCCTTCGGCGGCCTTGAGGGTGACCGCCAGGTCGCTGAAATCGACGCCGCCGATCAGCAAACCGATCGGTGGCATGATCACGTCACCTACAAAAGATGAAACGATTTTGCCAAAGGCGGCGCCGATAATGATACCGACAGCCATATCGACGACATTCCCTTTGACCGCGAAGGCCTTGAATTCATTGAGCACGCCCATGGTTTATTCCTTGTAACAGATGAGTTGGGTAAACGCAGTGTAATTCAGCTATGCGCTTCATGCTCCGCGCTGCTGCAACAGACTGCGGTTATACCGAATAGTTTTGTCGTTTTCTCTGCCCGCCGGGGCGCCTGAGGTCGGCTATGATGGTGCCTTTTTCCAGAGGACCGTCCCCATGGCCAAGGCCAAGCGCATGTACGGCTGCACCGAGTGCGGCGCGACCTTTCCGAAATGGGCCGGGCAATGCGCTGAATGCGGTGCCTGGAACACCCTGGTCGAGACCGTGCTCGAGAGTGGCGCGGCCGCCGCACCGAGCGGGCGCACCGGCTGGGCCGGGCAGCAGGCGCAGATCAAGACCCTGGCCGAAGTCAGTGTCGAGGAAATCCCGCGCTTCACTACCGCCAGTGCCGAACTCGACCGGGTACTCGGCGGCGGCCTGGTCGACGGTTCGGTGGTGCTGATCGGTGGTGATCCGGGCATCGGCAAGTCGACCATCCTCCTGCAGACCCTGTGCAACATCGCTACGCGCATGCCGGCGCTGTACGTCACCGGCGAAGAGTCCCAGCAGCAGGTGGCGATGCGCGCCCGGCGCCTGGGCCTGCCCCAGGACAAGCTGCGGGTGATGACCGAAACCTGTATCGAGACCATCATCGCCACCGCCCGGCTGGAGAAGCCCAAGGTGATGGTCATCGACTCGATCCAGACCATCTTCACCGAGCAGTTGCAGTCGGCGCCTGGCGGTGTTTCCCAGGTGCGCGAAAGCGCAGCCTTGCTGGTGCGTTATGCCAAGCAGAGCGGCACGGCGATCTTCCTCGTCGGTCACGTGACCAAGGAAGGCGCGCTGGCCGGGCCACGGGTGCTCGAGCACATGGTCGATACCGTGCTGTATTTCGAGGGCGAATCCGACGGCCGCTTGCGTTTGCTGCGCGCGGTGAAAAACCGTTTTGGCGCGGTCAACGAGCTGGGCGTGTTCGGCATGACCGACCGTGGCCTGAAGGAAGTCTCCAACCCCTCGGCGATCTTTCTTACGCGTGCCCAGGAAGAAGTACCGGGCAGCGTGGTCATGGCCACCTGGGAAGGTACCCGGCCGATGCTGGTGGAGGTTCAGGCCCTGGTCGACGACAGCCACCTGTCCAACCCGCGGCGGGTCACCCTGGGCCTGGACCAGAACCGCCTGGCCATGCTGCTGGCGGTGCTGCATCGCCATGGCGGCATCCCTACCCATGACCAGGACGTGTTCCTCAACGTGGTCGGCGGGGTCAAGGTGCTGGAGACGGCCTCCGACCTGGCGCTGATGGCGGCGATCATGTCCAGCCTGCGCAACCGCCCGCTGGACAACGGCCTGCTGGTGTTTGGCGAGGTTGGCTTGTCTGGCGAAGTGCGCCCGGTGCCGAGCGGCCAGGAGCGTTTGAAGGAAGCGGCCAAGCATGGCTTCAAGCGCGCCATCGTGCCCAAGGGCAACGCCCCGAAGGAAGCGCCGCCCGGGCTGCAGGTGATTGCCGTGACCCGCCTTGAACAGGCGCTGGACGCGCTGTTCGAGTGATCTTCGCATCCCGGCACGTGCAAGGCGTGCCGGGGTGAAGTTGCAACTGATTCTCACTAACGAGTAGCATACCGCCTTCTTTCCGGCCATCCACAGGGAGTTCGCGTGGCGGAGTCCGACTTGAAGCGGCTGTTCCTCAAGCACGCGAAAACCTTGCAGGGGTTGCTGACGCGCAAGGTGCGTGACCCGCAGCTGGCTGCCGACCTGGTGCAGGAAAGTTTCCTGCGCCTGGCCGAGCAACAGGGCCGCGAACGAATCGACAACACCCCGGCCTACCTGTATCGCACCGCGCACAACCTGATGATCGATCATGTGCGCCAGCAGCAACGGCGAAAGACCGATTCGGTGCCCCACGAAGCACTGGAAACCATCGTCGAAGACAGCCCGGGCCTGGACGAAAACGCCGCCACCGAGCAGCACATGCGCCGCCTGCGCCGGGCCCTGGCCGACTTGCCGCCACGCACCCAGGAAGTGTTTCGTCTGAACCGCCTTGAGGGCATGACCCACGCCGAGGTGGCGCGGGCGCTGGATATTTCCGACAGCTCGGTACAGAAGCATCTGGCCAAGGCCCTGGCCTATGTGATGCAGTGTCTGCAGGAACCAGGATGACGAACGGTTTACTGGGAAATGCGCCTTCAGACGTCAGCACTCACATAACCAGAATTCGAGAGAACCGTGTGACCAGCCAGAACTCGCCAGAGCAAGCCATTCGCGAGCAGGCCGCCGAGTGGGCGGTGCTGCGCTGCGCCGGCCCGTTGAACCCCGAACAGACGCAGGCGCTGGCGCGCTGGCTGGCCTGTGATCCGCGCCATGCCCAGGCGCTGGATTTTGCCCAGGCGACCTGGGCTGATCTCGGCCGTCTTGGGCGCATGCACCAGTCCGCGCCAATGGCAGCCCCGGCGCTGGCTCGGCCACTGGCCGGGCGTCGGCGCCGTTCACGCCTGCGCTGGGCGCTGAGTACGGCGGCGCTGCTGGTGCTGGCGGTAGTGGGCGTGGAGCAGGCGCCGAACTTGGCGCTGGCATTGCGCGCCGACTACGCCACGGCCAAGGGTGAGGTTCGCCAGGTGACGCTGCCCGATGGCAGCCAGGTCGACCTCGACAGCCAGAGTGGCATCGAGCTGGCTTATAACGACAGCGAGCGCCGCGTGCGCCTGTTGGCCGGTGAAGCAGTGTTCACCGTTGCAGCGGTTTCTGGCGCTGAACAACGGCCCTTTGTGGTCGAGCGGGCAGGGGGCAGCAGTCGCGCCCTGGGCACGCGTTTCGTGGTGGGCCCCGAGCCTGACGGCGGCACCTGGGTCGGCATGCTCGAACACAGTGTTGCCGTGACCTTGCAGGCCAGCCCGCACGCGGGCAGTTCCGAGCAGGTGCTCAAGGAAGGCCAAAGCCTGCGCTACGACGCCGCCCATGGCATTCGCCCATGGCCTGAGCAGGACGTGCGTCGCGCCAGCGCCTGGCAGCGCGGCGTGCTGGTGTTCGAGCGCGAACCGCTGGCCGAGGTGGCCGCACAGCTCAATCGCTACCGTGACGGCCATGTGCTGATCACTGACAAGGCCCTGGCCCGGCGTGAGGTCAGCGGCATGTTTCGCCTGGATAACCTCGATGCCGCGCTGGCCATGCTGACTGAAGAGCTCAAGGCCAGCCGCCTCGACCTGCCCGGGCTGACGCTGATCTATTGATCGCTGCGCCGGCGATTGTCGGTCGCGCTGTTTTCTACGAAACTGGCGTTTTGACAACGATCTCAAGGCAGGGATATGGCCAGTGGTTTTCTCGCGTGTGTTGCTTCATCCATCTGTGGCGCCTTGCTGCTCGGAGTGTCCAGCACTCACGTGCTGGCGGCCGACGACCTGGTGCAATTCGATCCCGCTACGTGCGAGTTCGGCGCAAAGCTTGAGCCGTACTACGACAAGGCCATCGCCAAACGTCAGGCGTTGTCTGCCGAGGCGCAGGAAGAGGAGGTGAGCTACCCGGTCGATCTGCCCTTCCACGGCATCAAGGTCACAGCGGTGTTCATCGGCTATGAATGGCACGGGATCTACTTCGATGCGCCGCCCGAGCAGGTGCGTTCGCTGTTTCGCCAACTGGGCTACCGCGTGGCCGAAGACGGTGACATGTCGGCCAGTGGTGATGAGGTCGCGGTCACCGCATCGATCATCGAAACCAGCGACAAGGCCCGCCAACAAGGGCTGTCGGCGCTCACCTGCGGCGTCTGAAACAAGCACCCTGAAATTCTTTTGAATTTTCGTTACTGACTTTTCCCGCGTTGCACGTCTGTTTGTTGAGATTGATTTTCATTACTAGAAAACGCCAACACAGCGAGCAACAGACGTGAGCAATCAACAACAACGACGCACCCGGCCGTTCGGTCGGGTAGCCCTTGCCAGCAGCCTGATGCTGGCGGCCTGGACCTTGCCGATGGGGATCGGTAGCGTGCAGGCCGCCGAGCCCGCTCACCCGAGCCAAACTACTGCCCTGATCCGCTTTGACATTCCCGCCCAGGCGCTGGACAGCGCCGTGCTGGCCTTCGCCGAACAGGCTGGGGTCCAGGTGTTTTTCGACAGCCGCAAACTGGCTGGCCTGCGCAGTGAGGGTTTGCGCGGCGAGCACTCGGCTCAGCAAGGGCTTGGCCTGTTGTTGCGCGGTTCGCCCGTGCGCTATCGCTTCAGCGGCACTGACCGGGTCGGCCTGGAGCGGGTCAGTGATGATGGCCAGACCCTCGAGCTGGGTACCACCCATGTCGACTCCAACAGCGATGCCGACTGGGTCTACCAGACGCCGCGTTCGGTCAGCGTCATCACCCGCGAGCAGATCGACAAGCGCCCACCGCGCCACGCCGCTGACATGCTCGAAGAAACCGCCGGCGTCTACACCGCGGTCAACCAGCGCGATCCGGGGCTGTCGGTGAACATTCGCGGCGTGCAGGACTATGGCCGGGTCAACATGAACATCGACGGCATGCGCCAGAACTTCAACGTCAACGGCCATCAGCAGCGCAACGGGGTGATGTTCATCGACCCGGAGTTCATCAGCTCCATCGAGATCGAAAAAGGTACCCAGGCGGGCATGGGCGGTGCTGGTGTTATTGGCGGTATTGCCAGCTTCAACACGGTCCAGGCCCGTGATTTTCTCGGCCCCGACAAGGAGTACGGTGGCCGCCTGCGCGCCGGCAACGGCATCGGTGAGCTGGGCAATGGCACAAACTTCAATGGCAGCGCATTGTTTGCCTTCGGCAATGAGCTAGGCGATGTACTGCTGGGCGTCAGTGAGCGGCACTTCGGTGATTACCGCGCCGGCACCAACAACGCTGACAACCTCGGCACCCAGATCCGCGGCAAGACCAGCTACCCCGAAGCCTGGAAGGACTGGCTGCACTCCGAGGTCGGCGAGACCGGTAGCGTCACGCGCTCGCAACTGCTCAAGCTGGGCCTGAACCTGCCCAACGACCAGCGCCTGCAGCTCAACTACATGGAAACCGACACGGACAGCAAAGACGCCTGGACCTATTACGACAATCAGACTCGGCAGTTCTATTACAAGCGCACCGGCAGCAGTGATTTCAACGCCCGCAACGCCTCGCTCGACTACAGCTACAGCCCGGACAACGACCTGGTCGATCTGAAGGCCAAGCTGTATTTCGTTTCGACCCGCCAGGATCGCTGGAACGCCGGTAATGACGCCTCGGCCAGCAGCAACAACCGCGTCGAGGCGTATGACGATCGTTTTCAGACCGATACCTGGGGCCTGCAACTGGAAAATACTTCGCGCTTCTATTTGGGGGACGCCGACAAGCTCACCTTTAACTACGGCACCGAACTCTTCCAGGATCGCTTCAAACCGAAAACCGATCGGGTCCCGGCACTCAACGAACAGGCTTTGCCTTACGTTCAGGGGGCCACGCCTGAAGGCAAGCGCATCATGGCCAGCCTGTTCGGCGATGTGCAGTACGAGCATGGCGACTGGCTGACGGTCGATGCCGGATTGCGCTACGACCGTTACCGCCTCACCGGCGAAACCGGCATCACCACCTGGATGTACCCAAGGGGTGTCACGGGTGAAAACCTTCAGCGCGTGCAGACTCACCTGATCTTTGACGAAGAACACGAGCAGGGCCGTTTCTCGCCCACCTTCGGCATTGCGCTGAAGCCCGGTGTCGACTGGATGCAGGTCTACACCCGCTGGGGACGTGGCTGGCGTCCGCCGTCAGTGACTGAAGTATTCATGAGCGGCCGTCCCCATGGTGGCGGTAGCGAGATGCTCTATCCCAACCCCTTCCTCAAGCCCGAGGAGTCGCACAACTGGGAACTGGGGGTGAACCTGTTCAAGGAGTCGCTGCTGCAGGAAGGTGATCGCTTTGGCGCCAAGGTCGCCTATTTCGACACCCGCATCGACAATTTCTCGTTCATGGATGTCAACGCCGATGTGCCCGGCGCCTCTGCACTGGGGACTTCACTCGGGCGCTCGGCCTATCAGAACAACCTGGAGCAGACGCGTTTTCGCGGGGTCGAATACAGCCTCGACTACGACGCCGGGCGTTACTACAGCCAGCTCAGTTATACCCACATGATTGGCAGCAACGATTTCTGCTCCAAGCAGTTGTACATGGGGGGAGGGCAGCGCCTGGTCAGCGCCGGGACGGTGCTGCGCCCGGTGCGGGTCGGCAGCCGCGTGATCATGTTGCCAGTGCGCGTTTCGCGGGCCGAGGACGCTGCCGACCTCGATCAGACAGTCAGCTGCGGTCACATCATGGGCAACGCCAGCTACATGCCGGCAGATCGCGGCTCGCTGACGGTCGGCATGCGCTTTCTGGACCGCACCCTCGATGTCGGCGCCCGCCTGCGTTACAGCAAGGGCAATGGTGAGAACCTCAACGACCACGGCTACCGCCTGATCGACCAGGCGCAGTGGCCCAAATACAAGGTCTACGACCTGTACGCCAGCTACTGGATGACGCCGAGCCTGAACCTCGCGCTGTCGCTGGAGAACGCCACCGACGAAGCCTACTTCGTGGCCATGGGCGACACCGACAACCTGTCGCTGGCCCGCGGCCGGACCTTGAGCGGGATGCTCGAATACAAATTCTGATCCACACCGGGTTTGCCCATGTCGGGCGACACGAAGGCAGGGAATACGCCTTCGCAATCATGCAATGCAACGAGGAACCGTTATGACTCTTTCCGTTACTTACGATGCCGCCTTCTCCAGCTCGTCGATCGATGACTACCTGGCGTTCTGGACTTCGGGCTTCGTCACTGCAGGTCATGGACAAAGCAATACCGGCGGCTTCAGCAACGGCAGCCTGAGCGGCGACCAGTACGCTACCCATGGTAGCCAGGGCTCCGACTACGCATTCATCGCCGACAGCAACACTGCCAATGGTCTGCACTATGTGTTCGACCGCGGCCTGCCAGCCGGTGACAACCTCAACCACTACCTGTGGGGCGAACTGGACAACGTTTCCCTGGGCCAGGTGCTGGGCGGCGGTAGCGGTAGCGACTTCACTCTGAGCAACTACGTGGTCAGCTTCAACGGCCTGGACCTGGACGCCGCGCTGGGCGCCGGTCGTGCCGGCAACGAAGTACAGAGCGTGATCTACGGCTTGATGCAGGGCAACACCTCGGCCCTGGAAGGCGTGCTGGACAACCTGCTGGCCGGCTACGGCGTGTCTACCGACGACAGCTTCGACGTGGTCAGTGCTGCGTTGGCTGCCGGCCCGCTGAGCGTGGCCTCGGCCGATGTCGTGGGTGTCCAGGCCCTGGCTGAAGACTTCGCCCTGGCCGCCTGACCCCGGGCAAAAAAAAAGCGAATGGAAGATCACTCCTCCATTCGCTGCTTGCTTACCCCGCCGCCTGCGTCTTTGCCGGGCCCAGGTGGCGGTGGTGCGAATTCTGCGAGCCTGCGCCGGCGAGGTCAATCGCCCGCAGGCTTGCCCTGTCGAGGACGTTCATGAAAGCCACCCGCTCCCGCCCTGCCAACGAAGTGTTGCAGGCGCTCAAGGCCTGCCGCGCCGGCTTTGCCAACATCGGCCTGTTCACTGCGGTGATCAACCTGCTGATGCTGGCGCCGGCGCTGTACATGCTGCAGGTCTACGACCGGGTGCTGTCCTCGGGCAACGAGATGACCCTGCTGATGCTCAGCCTGATGGTGCTGGGCTTGTTCGCCTTCATGGGCCTGCTGGAATGGGTACGCAGCCTGGTGGTGATCCGCCTTGGCACGCAAATGGACATGCGCTTGAACCCGCGGGTGTTCGAGGCCGCTTACCAAGCCAGTCTGGCCGGCCACAAGGGTGCAGCGAACCAGGTGCTGAGCGACCTGACCACCTTGCGCCAGTTCGCCACCGGCCAGGCGCTGTTCGCCTTTTTCGATGCACCGTGGTTCCCGGTTTACTTGCTGGTGATGTTCCTGTTCAGCCCGTGGCTGGGCTTGATGGCGCTGGTGGGCGCCGTGCTGCTGACTATCCTCGCCTGGGTCAACGAGCGCCTGACTCAGGCGCCGTTCGCCGAAGCCGGGCAGTTGGCGCAGCAGGCCGGGCAACAGGCTGGCGCCAACCTGCGCAATGCCGAAGTGATGGAAGCCATGGGCATGCTGGCGGCGGTGCGCCAGCGCTGGGCCAGCTTGCACCATGGTTTTCTCCTGCGCCAGAACCTGGGCAGCGAGCGCACGGCGGCGGTGACTGCGGTGTCCAAGAGCCTGCGCCTGACCCTGCAATCGCTGGTGCTGGGCCTGGGCGCGTGGCTGGCGATCGAGCAACTGATTACCCCGGGGATGATGATCGCCGGCTCCATCCTTATGGCCCGGGTGCTGGCGCCAATCGACCAATTGATTGCCGTGTGGCGCCAGTGGGGTTCGGCCCGCCAGGCCTATGAGCGCTTGCACAGCTTGCTCAGCGAGCAACCGCCGCGTGCACTCGGCATGCCGTTGCCGGCACCCAGCGGGCGCTTGCTGGTGGAGCAACTCAGCGCCCTGCAGCCGGGCACGCGCAAGCCGTGCCTGGCCAACCTCGGCTTCGAACTGGCGGCCGGCGACAGCCTGGGCATCATTGGTGCGTCGGGCTCGGGCAAGTCGACCCTGGCGCGCTTGCTGGTTGGCGCGGCGACTCCGGCTGCCGGCAAGGTGCGTCTGGATGGCGCCGAGCTACAGCAATGGGACAAGGGCCTGCTCGGCGCGCACATCGGTTACCTGCCCCAGGACGTGCAGTTGTTCGCCGGCAGCATTGCCGAGAACATCGCCCGCTTGGGTGAAGTCGATTCGCACCAGGTGGTGGCTGCTGCGCAACTGGCCGGTGTCCAGGAGCTGATCCTGAAACTGCCCAATGGCTATGACACCCAGCTTGGTGAAGGCGGGGCGGGGCTCTCCGGTGGCCAGCGCCAGCGCATCGGCCTGGCCCGGGCGCTATACGGTCTACCCGCACTGATCGTGCTCGATGAACCCAACTCCAACCTCGATGACTTCGGCGAACGCGCCTTGCTCGAGGCGATCCGCCAGGTCAAGGCGCAACAGCGCACGCTGATCCTGATTACCCACAAATCCAGCCTGCTGGCCGCAGTAGACAAGCTGCTGGTGCTGCAGAACGGCCAGATGCAGGCCTTCGGCCCGACCGCGCGGGTGCTGCAGGATTTGCAGCGCAGCCACAAACCAGCCGGCATTCCCACGCCTGCTCCGACTCCGGCGCTGCGCAGCGCGGCCAGCGTCAGCATGAGCTATGGCACCCCGAGATCCTGATCATGACCGCCCCTCAGTCGCTTCACGCTCAAGCCATTCCCGACAACCTGCTGAGCCTCGATGCCCGTCGTCACAGCCGCCTGGGCCGCTGGCTGGTGATCGGCGGCTTTGGCGGTTTCATCCTCTGGGCAGCCCTGGCGCCGCTGGACAAGGGCGTGCCGGTGTCGGGCAACGTGGTGGTCGCCGGCAGCCGCCAGGCGGTGCAGCATCCCACCGGCGGCACTATCGAACGCCTGCTGGTGCACGATGGCGACAGCGTCAGCGCCGGCCAGGTGCTGGTGCAGATGGACGCCACCCAGGCCCAGGCCCAGCATGATTCGTTGCGGGTGCAATACGTCAACGCCCGGGCCAGCGAGGCGCGCCTGCAAGCTGAGCGTGACGGCTTGGAAAGCATCACTTTCCCGGCCGAGTTGCAGGCACTGGTCAGCGAGCCATGGGTCGCCACCGCCCTGGAACTGCAACGCCAGTTGCGCAGCAGCCGACGCCAGTCGCTGGACATGGAACTGGCCGGCCTGCGCGAAAACATCGCCGGCGCCGAGGCCATGCTGGCTGGCGTGCAGGGCTCGATGAGCCACAAGCAGGAACAGCGCGCCGCGCTTGCCGAGCAATTGCAGGGCCTGCGCGAACTGGCCCGTGACGGCTATATCCCGCGCAACCGCCTGCTCGACAGCGAACGCCTGTACGCGCAGATCAACGGCGCGATTTCCGAAGACCTGGGCAATATCGGCCGCAGCCGCCGCCAGGTCCTGGAGCTGAAACTGCGCATGGCCCAACGTCAGCAGGAATACCAGCGCGAAGTCGGCCAGCAGTTGAGCGACATGCAGTCCAGTGCTGAAGACCTCGGCAACCGCCTGCGCAGCGCCGCCTTCGAACTGGCCAACACCCAGCTGCGCGCCCCGGCCAGCGGCACGGTGGTGGGCCTGAGCGTGTTCACCAATGGCGGGGTGATTGCCCGTGGTCAGCAACTGATGGAGATCGTCCCGATGGACGCGCCCTTGCTGATCGATGCTCGCGCCCCGGTGGAGCTGGTCGATCGCCTGCATCCGGGCCTGCCGGTAGAGATCATGTTCGTCGCCTTCAACCAGAGCAAAACTCCGCGGGTCGATGGCGAACTGACCCTGGTCTCGGCCGATCGCCTGGTCGATGAGCAAACCCAGCAACCTTACTACCAGGTGCGCGCCAAGGTCAGCGATGCCGGCTTGCAGCAACTGGCCGGCCAGGACATTCGCCCCGGCATGCCGGTGCAAGCCTTCGTGCGTACCGGCGAGCGCTCGATGCTCAATTATCTGTTCAAGCCGTTGACCGACCGGGTGCATGTCGCCCTGGCGGAGGAATGATGTCGATGCGTGCGATGTGCTGCCTGCTGTTGCTGGGTGCCAGCCTTTCGGCCGCCGCCGTCGACCTGGGCGATGCCTATGCCCTGGCGGTGCGTAACGATCCGGTCTTCCATGCCGCCATCGCCGAACGCGATGCCGGCCTTGAGAGCCGCGCCATTGGCCGCGCGGCGCTGCTGCCGAACCTGTCCTACCGCTACAACAATGCCCGCAACGACTCCGAAGTGACCCAGACCAACGCCCGCGGCAACGTCACCAGCCAGCGTGATTACCGCAGCTATTCCTCGACCCTGACCTTGCAACAGCCGCTGTTCGACTATGGCGCCTGGGCCGAGTACCGCCAGGGCGTGGCCAAGGCGCTGTTGGCCGACGAGCGCTTTCGCAGCCGCAGCCAGGAACTGGCGGTGCGGGTGTTCGCCGCCTACAGCGAAGCACTGTTCGCCAACGAACAGATCGCCCTGGCCCAGGCCCAGCGGCGCGCTTATGCCGAGCAACTGCAATTGAACCGGCGCCTGCTCAAGGGCGGCGAGGGCACCCGCACCGACCTGCTGGAAACCCAGGCCCGTTACGAGCTGGCCCAGGCCCAGGAAATCGAAGCCAGCGACAATCTCGATGCGGCCTTGCGGAGCCTGCAGGCGATCATCGGCGAACCGCTGGAAGTCGCCGACCTGGCGCCCTTGAGTGGCGAATTTCGCGTTCAACCTTTGCAGCCCCTGGGTTTTGAAAGCTGGCGCGACCTGGCGGTTGCCCACAACGCCGAGCTGGCCTCCCAACGACACGCCCTGGTTGCCGCCGACTACGCCGTCGAGCGCCAGCGCGCCGGTCACCTGCCAACGTTGAGCGCCTACGCCAGCAGCGGCAAATCCAGCTCAAGCTCGGAAAGCAGCTACGACCAGCGCTATGACACCGACAGCATCGGCATCCAGATCAGCCTGCCGCTGTTCGCCGGCGGCGGGGTGTCGGCCGCGACCCGCCAGGCAGCTGCCGAGCGTGACAGTGCGCGTTTCAGCCTCGACGGGCAGATCGCCGATACCGTCAACCAGCTGCGCAAGCAATTCAATCTCTGCGCCAGCAGCACGGCGAAGATCCGTGCCTATGAACTGGCAGTCAAATCCGCCCGCGGTTTGATTAGCGCTACGCGCAGAAGCGTGGCCGGCGGTGAGCGGGTCAACCTCGACGTGCTCGATGCCGAGCAGCAGCTCTACAGCGCCCGCCGCGACCTGGCCCAGGCGCGCTACGACTACCTGCGCGCCTGGCTGCAGTTACGTTATCTGGCCGGGGTGCTGGAGCCGCAGGATTTGCAGCAATTGAATGGCTACTTTGCTTCGCGCTGAAACAAAAAGGCCGGTGCATATGCACCGGCCCCGAAGATTCAACCGCTAACTCATTCAGTGTTCCGAAACCGTCTCTCGTCGCGCCGGCGGTTCTCCATGCTCGCCCTCGCTCATCACCGGCACTTCTATGCCCTCGGCGTTGAACAGCTTGCCATCTTCGAAGTAGTCACCATCGCGCAGGGCGGAGATGTCCGAGTAGTGGATGGTGCGTTCGTAAGCGGCAGCGAACACCGACTGCTGGTCGGAGTTGCCGGTGGTGAAGTGGTTGAACACCAGGTTGAGGACGATCGCCATGATCGCTGCCGAGCTGATGCCGGAGTGGAAGATGGTCTCGAACCAGTTGGGGAACTGCGCGTAGAAGTTCGGCGCAGCGATCGGGATCATGCCAAAGCCCAGGGAGGCGGCGACGATGATCAGGTTGACGTTGTTCTTGTAGCTGACCTTGGACAGGGTGCGGATACCGCTGGCGGCAACGGTGCCGAACAGCACGATGCCGGCGCCACCGAGTACCGAGGTCGGCACCGCGGCAATCACCCGGCCCATGATCGGCAGCAGGCCGAGCACTACCAGGATCACCCCGCCGGTGGCCACCACGTAGCGGCTCTTGACCCCGGTCACGGCCACCAGGCCGACGTTCTGGGCGAAGGCGCTCTGGGTGAAGGAGCCGAAGATCGGCGCCAGGATGCTCGAGGCCATGTCGGCGCGCAGGCCGTTGCCCAGGCGTTTGGAGTCGACCTTGGTGTCGATGATTTCACCGACTGCGAGGATGTCCGCCGAGGTTTCCACCAGGGTCACCATGATCACGATGCACATCGACAGGATGGCGGCGATGTGGAAGGTCGGCATGCCGAAGTGGAACGGCGTCGGCATCGCCACCAGCGGGCCGTCGAGGACCTTGCTGAAGTCAGCCATGCCCAGCGACCAGGCAATCAGGGTACCGATGACCATGGCCAGGAGGATTGACAGCCGCGAGATGGTCGCGCTGCCCAGCTTGCTCAGCACCAGGACGATGACAAAAGTCAGCCCGGCCAGGCCGATGTTGGCCATGCTGCCGAAATCCGGGGCCTTGCTGTTGCCGCCCATGACCCAGCGCGCGGCTACTGGCATCAGGGTCAGACCGATGGTGGTGATGACGATGCCGGTCACCAGCGGCGGGAAGAACTTGGTGATCCGCGAGAACACCGGGGTAATCAGAAAACCGATCAGCGACGCCGCCATGACCGCGCCCAGTACCCCGGGCAAGCCACCGCCACCTTCACTGCTGAGAATTGCGCCCATGGTTGCTACACCGGCGAACGACACGCCCTGCACCAGCGGCAGCTGGCAACCGAACCACGGCAGGCCGAGGGTTTGCAGCAGGGTGGCGAGGCCACCGGCAAACAGCGAGGCGGCGATCAGCAGGCCGATGTCGGCAGGGCCCAGGCCGGCCGCCTGGCCGAGGATCAACGGCACGGCGACGATACCGCCGTACATGGTCAGAACATGCTGCAGGCCATAAGCCAGGTTGGCGCCAAGGCCCAGGTTCTCGTCTTCGGGACGCTGGGCTGAAGACGTGCTAGGGGAGGACGTATTCATGGGGCAAGTTCTCAGTTTTATTGTTGTGGCGCTACTGTAGACAAGTCCTACACGGTAATGCCAGAACAATTGTATACAATTTTTAGATTTGCGTAGGAACAGTCCTACCCATGGTTTGGCTTCAGGGCTGGATGCAGATTCTGTTCCAAGAGCCACAGGCCAGCGCCACAGGGCCTCGTGCGGGCACCGTGGGGCTGGCTATAAAGCTGTCCAAACGGACAAGAAAGGTATTTGGGGGAAGGTAGGTAGGAAGCTAAGAGTTTCTAAACTTCGATCAGTTGGTGGAACTCGCGCTCCAGTTCGGTGCGATCGGCCAGATTAAGCTCGATCAGGCGGCACAGATGCTCCAGCGAAGGCAGGTCGATGTGCAGGCAGATAAAGCCGAGCTGCTGTTCATCGATATGGCGCAGTTGCACCTGCATCTCGACCTGCGCGCCTTCACCCAGGTGAATCACCGCATCGAACAGCTCTTCGAGGTCGGCGTCCCAGGGTTCGGGGTATTCGATCAATATGCCCTTGAGGGAGATGTCCAGCAGGCTGACCTGCCAACGGTGTTCGCCTTGCACCAGTTCGGTGGGGGCGTCGAAGGCAATGCGTTTGAAACGTCGACGTTCTAGGTGGTCGCTCATGTTCAGGCACTCCGGGGTTCTTCCTGACTATAGCTCAGCACTTGCCAAGGCCCGCGCAAGGGCGCATAACGAGATTTGTTCAACCACGCTGGAGGGCTCTAGACCAACGTGGGGGCTGGCCTTTCCTGCCAGTATCGCTAGACTCGAAAGGCTGTCTTTTATCCACTAGCTGGAAGCAAACCATGAACAACAATAATAGCCTGCTACGCCACATTCCGTGGCTGGCGCTGGCAGTCATAGGAGCCTGTGCGCTGGGTGTGGTTGCCCTGCGTCGTGGCGAGGCCATCAACGCCTTGTGGATCGTCGTCGCCTCGGTGGCCATCTACCTGGTCGCCTACCGCTACTACAGCCTGTTCATCGCCACCAAGGTGATGCAGCTGGACCCGCGTCGGGCCACCCCGGCGGTGGTCAACAACGACGGTCTGGACTACGTGCCGACCAACAAACACATTCTTTTCGGCCACCACTTCGCCGCGATTGCCGGCGCCGGCCCGTTGGTCGGTCCTGTGCTGGCGGCGCAGATGGGCTACCTGCCCGGTACGCTCTGGCTGATTGCCGGGGTGGTGCTGGCCGGTGCGGTACAGGACTTCATGATCCTGTTCCTCTCCACCCGCCGCAACGGCCGCTCGCTGGGTGACATGGTCCGTGAAGAAATGGGCCGGATCCCGGGCACCATCGCCCTGTTCGGCTGCTTCCTGATCATGATCATCATCCTCGCGGTGCTGGCGCTGATCGTGGTCAAGGCCCTGGCCGAGAGCCCGTGGGGCATGTTCACGGTGATGGCGACCATCCCGATCGCGATGTTCATGGGCATCTACATGCGCTACATCCGCCCGGGCCATATCGGCGAGATCTCGCTGATCGGCGTGGTGCTGCTGTTGCTGTCGATCTGGCTGGGGGGCCAGGTTGCCGCCGACCCGGTCTGGGGCCCGGCGTTCACCTTTACCGGCGTGCAGATCACCTGGATGCTGGTGGGCTACGGTTTCGTCGCCGCCGTGCTGCCGGTCTGGCTGGTGCTGGCGCCGCGTGACTACCTGTCGACCTTCCTCAAGATCGGCACCATCGTTGGCCTGGCCATCGGTATCCTGATCATCGCCCCGGAGCTTAAAATGCCGGCGCTGACCCAGTTCACCGACGGTACCGGCCCGGTGTGGAAGGGCACCCTGTTCCCGTTCCTGTTCATCACCATTGCCTGCGGCGCGGTATCGGGCTTCCATGCGCTGATTTCCTCGGGGACCACGCCCAAGCTGCTGGATAACGAAGTCAACGCCCGCTACATCGGCTACGGCGGCATGCTCATGGAGTCGTTCGTGGCGATCATGGCCATGGTTGCCGCTTCGGTGATCGAGCCAGGCGTGTACTTCGCCATGAACAGCCCGGCCGCGGTGGTCGGCTCTGATGTCGTCTCGGTAGCGCAAACCGTCAGCAGCTGGGGCTTTGCCATCACCCCTGATGCCCTCGAAGCGGTCGCCAAGGACATCGGCGAGCACACCATCCTGGCCCGTGCCGGCGGTGCGCCGACCCTGGCAGTGGGTATCGCGCAGATCCTTCACCAGGTGCTGCCGGGTGAAAACACCATGGCCTTCTGGTACCACTTCGCGATCCTGTTCGAGGCGCTGTTCATCCTCACAGCGGTGGACGCCGGTACCCGTGCCGGGCGCTTCATGCTCCAGGACCTGCTGGGCAGCTTCGTGCCTGCGCTCAAACGCACCGAATCGTGGGGCGCCAACCTGCTCGCCACCGCCGGTTGCGTGGCGCTCTGGGGTTACCTGCTGTACCAGGGCGTGATCGATCCGCTAGGTGGTATCAACACCTTGTGGCCGCTGTTCGGCATCTCCAACCAGATGCTCGCCGGTATCGCCCTGATGCTCGGCACGGTGGTGCTGATCAAAATGAAGCGCCAGCGCTACATCTGGGTCACCTTGCTGCCTGCGGTATGGCTGCTGATCTGCACCACCACCGCCGGTTTCATCAAGCTGTTCGACCCGAACCCGGCGGTTGGCTTCCTGGCCCTGGCCAACAAGTACAGCGCCGCGCTCGACGCCGGCCAGGTGCTGGCCCCGGCCAAGGACATCGGGCAGATGCAGCACGTGATTTTCAACGCCTACACCAACGCGGCCCTGACCGGCCTGTTCCTGTTCGTGGTCTTCAGCATTCTGTTCTTCGCCCTCAAGGTCGGCATCGCTGCCCTGGGCAAAAAAGAGCGGACTGACAAAGAGTCCCCGTTCCAGGCCCTGCCGGATGCGTAACCCAAGAGGAATGCAGTGATGTTCAACGATCTCGGTCGACTGGGTAAGTACCTGGGGCAGGCAGCCCGCCTGATGGTCGGCATGCCCGACTACGACAACTACGTCGAGCATATGCAGACCAAGCACCCGGACAAGCCGGTAATGACCTACGAGGAGTTCTTCCGCGAACGCCAGGAGGCACGTTACGGCGGCAAGGGTGGGCCAAAGTGCTGTTGAAAAGCGGCATGCAAGGCCAGTGACAAAGCTGTGGGAGCCCGGTTCGCGCCGGGCTCCCACAGTCATTTTCAGCGTTCAGGAGTATTCGGTTTGTTACCTCCAATTCCCGTTACCGTGCTCAGCGGCTTTCTCGGCGCCGGCAAGACCACCTTGCTGCGCCACCTGCTCAAGGCCGAGCACGGCCTGAAGATTGCCGTGATCGAAAACGAATTCAGCGATGCCGGCATCGATACCCAACTGCTCGGCGACGAGCCGGTGCAGGTCATGACCCTGGCCAACGGCTGCGTGTGCTGCAGTATCCACACCGACCTGACCAAGGCGCTGTTCCTGCTGCTCGAGCGCCTGGACAGCGGCGAGATCGCCTTCGACCGGCTGGTGATCGAATGCACGGGCCTGGCCGACCCGGCGCCGGTGGCGCAAACCTTCTTCATCGATGAAGAGCTGCGCGAGCGCTACATCCTCGACGGCATCATCACCCTGGTGGATGCCGCGCACGCCGATCAGCACCTGACCCAGGCCATTGCCCAGGCCCAGGTCGGTTTTGCCGACCGCCTGCTGGTGAGCAAGACCGATCTGGTCGACGCCGCCAGCTTCCAGGCCCTGAGCGAGCGCCTGGGGCGGATCAACCGCCGTGCGCCGATCCGGGTGGTGGAACACGGCAAGATCGATCTGGCCGAGTTGCTCGATGTGCGGGGTTTCAACCTCAATGCCAGTCTGAACGTGCGCCCGGTAGTAGCGGCGCCGAGTGTCGACCGGATCTCCAGCATGGTCCTGCGCACCGACCTGCCGCTGGATATCGACCGCCTCAGCGAGTTCATGAACCAGTTGCTTGAAGAGCACGGCAAGCAACTGCTTCGCTACAAAGGCGTGCTGAACATTGCCGGCGAGGATCGGCGCCTGGTGTTCCAGGGGGTGCTCAAGCTTTATGGCTTTGATTGGGATACCGAGTGGGCAGAGGGGGAAGTGCGCGAGAGTGTGATGGTGTTCATTGCCGACGATTTGCCGGAGGCGAAGATTCGCGAAGGGTTTGAGGCTTTGACTCTGTAGGAGCGGGCTTGCCCCGCGATGCGATGGTGCGATCACTATTGCATCGCGGAGCAAGCCCGCTCCTACAGGTACAAAAAAGCCCGGCTCTAGAGCCGGGCTTTTTCACATCACAACTGAGCTTAGTTGCCGTATACCGGCAGCTTGGCGCAGATGGCCTTGACCTTCTCGCGAACGGCGTCGATCACCGCTTCGTTGTTCAGGTCGGCGAGGATGTCGCAGATCCAGCCTGCCAGTTCTTTACACTCGGCCTCTTTGAAGCCACGAGTGGTCACAGCCGGGGTGCCGAAGCGCAGGCCGGAGGTGACGAACGGCGAACGTGGGTCGTTCGGTACCGAGTTCTTGTTGACGGTGATGAAGGCGCGACCCAGGGCGGCGTCGGCGTCTTTACCGGAGATTTCCTGCTTGATCAGCGACAGCAGGAACAGGTGGTTCTGGGTACCGCCGGAGACCACGTCAAAACCGCGCTCGATGAACACACCGGCCATGGCCTGGGCGTTCTTCACCACTTGTTGCTGGTAGGTCTTGAACTCAGGCTGCAGCGCTTCTTTGAAGCAGATGGCCTTGGCGGCGATCACGTGCTCCAGCGGGCCGCCCTGGGCGCCCGGGAATACTGCGGAGTTGAGCTTCTTCTCGATCTCGGCGTTGGCACGCGCGAGGATCAGGCCGCCACGTGGACCGCGCAGGGTCTTGTGGGTAGTGGTGGTGACCACGTCGGCGAATGGCACCGGGTTCGGGTACACGCCTGCAGCGACCAGGCCGGCAACGTGGGCCATGTCGACGAACAGGTAGGCACCGACCTTGTCGGCGATTTCACGGAAGCGTGGGAAGTCGAGGATCTGCGAGTAGGCCGAGAAACCGGCAACGATCATTTTCGGCTTGTGCTCGACCGCCAGGCGCTCGACTTCGTCGTAGTCGATCAGGCCGTTGGCGTCGATGCCGTACTGGATGGCGTTGTACAGCTTGCCCGAGGAGCTGACGTTGGCGCCGTGGGTCAGGTGACCGCCGTGGGCCAGGCTCATGCCCAGGATGGTGTCGCCGGCCGACAGCAGGGCCAGGTAGACGGCGCTGTTGGCTTGCGAGCCAGCGTGCGGCTGGACGTTGGCGTAATCGGCGCCGAACAGCTCCTTGGCACGGTCGATGGCCAGTTGCTCGACCACGTCGACGTATTCGCAACCGCCGTAGTAGCGCTTGCCCGGGTAGCCTTCGGCGTACTTGTTGGTCAGCACCGAGCCCTGGGCTTCCATGACAGCGGGGCTTGTGTAGTTTTCCGAGGCGATCAGCTCGATATGTTCTTCCTGGCGCTGAGCTTCTTGCTCCATGGCGGCAAAGAGATCGGCGTCGTACTTGGCAATGGTCAAATCACGGCTGAACATGGCGGTCCTCAAGGATCGTGCTGAAATAGGCGGGCATTCTACCTCATCAGCTTTTGTCTGGCATATGAAAGGGCATCATGTCGCAGACAAATGGGGCTCATGAGCGACAAGCTGCAAGCTTCAAGCGGCAAGTCAAAGGCCGGACGCGTAACGCTTCTAACTTGCCGCTTGTAGCTTAAGGCTTGCAGCTTCCTGCCTATTCGAACATGAACAGGGTTTCGTTGCTGAACTGCGCCTCGAACTGATGCGCCGGCATCGGTCGTCCGAACAGGTAGCCCTGCACTTCGTCACAGCCGTGTTCACGGAGGAACTCCAGCTGTTCGTGGGTCTCGACGCCCTCGGCGATCACCGCCAGGTTCAGGCTGTGGGCCATGGCGATGATCGCCCGGGCGATCTGTGCATCCTGCTCGCCCTCAGGCAGACCGTCGACGAAGGTGCGGTCGATCTTCAGCACGTCGATGGGGAACTGCTTGAGGTAGTTGAGCGACGAATAGCCGGTGCCGAAGTCGTCAACGGCGATGCTCAGGCCGAGGTTCTTCAGGCTGTCGAGGATCACCATGGCCTCGTTGACCTCGCGCATCAGGATACTTTCGGTCAGCTCCAGCTCCAGGCATGCCGGCGGCAGGCCGGTTTCCTTGAGGATGGTGGCGATGCGCTCGCCCAGTTGACCGTCGGAGAATTGCCGCGCCGAAATGTTCACCGACACCTTCGGCACCCGCACCTTGGCCTGGTGCCAGGCCTTGAGCTGGCGGCTGGCTTCCTTGAGTACCCAGTCGCCGACATCGACCACCAGGCCCAACTCCTCGATCACCGGGATGAAATCCCCCGGCGGTACCAGCCCGCGCCGTGGATGACGCCAGCGCAGCAACGCCTCGGCACCGGTCAGGCGCTTGCCGTCGCCGCTGAACTGCGGCTGGTAATAGAGGATGAATTCGTTCTGCTCCAGGGCATGGCGCAGGTCGCTTTCCAGCTCCAGGCGCTCCAGGGCACTGGCGTTCATGTCGGCCTGGTAGAACTGGAAGTTGTTCTTGCCGCGCTCCTTGGCGTGGTACATGGCGGTGTCGGCGTTCTTCATCAACTGGCTGAGTTCGCTGCCGTCCTGCGGGCTCAGGGCGATGCCGATACTGGCGGTGACGAAGAACTCGCGGTTCTCCAGCACGAATGGCCGCACCAGGCTGCCAAGGATCTGCTCGGCCACGTGAATGGCCCGGTTCAGGGCCATTTCGCGGGTGGCGCGCGGTTGCAGCAGCAAGGTGAACTCGTCGCCGCCCATGCGCGCCACGGTGTCGTCGTCATCGACGCAGTCGAGCAGGCGCTCGGCCATGTCCTTGAGCATGCGGTCGCCCGCGGCATGGCCGAGAGAGTCGTTGATCGGCTTGAAGCGGTCGAGGTCGAGGAACATCAGCACCACCCAGGCCTTTTGTCGCTCGGCTTGCTGCAGGGCAGTGTGCAGGCGGTCCTGGAACAGGGTGCGGTTGGGCAAGTGGGTCAGGGCGTCGTAGTAGGCCAGGCGATGGATGCGCTGTTCGCTGGCCTTGCGCTCGCTGATGTCGGTAAAGAAGCACACGTAGCTGGCCAGGTCGCCTTCATCGTCGAGCACCGCGGTAATGCCGACCCAGGCCGGGTAATGTTCGCCGCTGCGGCGCTTGAGCCACACTTCACCTTCCCAGGTGCCGCGCTGGTGCAGCTGTTTGAGCACGTAGCGCAGGTGTGCATCCTGGTGCTCATCGACGGTCAGCAGGCTCGGCAACTGGTCCAGCACGTCGGCCACGGCATAGCCGCTGACGCGGCTGAAGGCTTCGTTGGCCTGGACGATGTAGCCGGCCGGGTCGGTAATGAGGATCGCCGAGGTCGAGTGCTCGAACACCGTGGCGGCCATGCGCAGGTCTTTCTCGGCGCGGCGTTGCTGGCTGATGTCGCGGCCCACGCCAAGGATGCCCTCGAAGCGCTCCTGGTCATCCCAGACCAGCACCAGGCGCAGCTCGATCGGGATCTTGCGGCCGTCGGCGCGCAGGCAATCGAACAGGAACAGCTGGGTTGGCAACTGGGTGCGCAGCAGTTCCATCTGTTCGGGGTCGCCCAGGGCCTTGTTGACCCGCTCGACCAGGCTGTAGATACCGTTGAGCTGGGCCGGGTTGGCGATGGTCGAGTGCCAGCCGTTCTCGAAAATCCACTCCACTTCAAAGCCCAGCACCGCCTGGATCGACGGGCTGACGTAGTTCAGTTGCAACTGGCTGTCGGTGGAGAAGATCACGTCGCTGATACTTTCGGCGAGCATGCGGTAGCGCTGTTCGCTGTCGCGCAGAGACTCGCTGGCCTCGATCTGCTCGGTAACGTCCTTGCCGACGCCGATGATCCGCGTCACGCAACCTGCGCTGTCGCGGGTCAGGGCCTGCTCGCGGATGTCGAAACGCAGCCAGCGCTGGTCGTGGTGACGGAAGCGCAGCTGGCAATGCAGTTGCTCGACGTAGCCCGAATCGCGTTGCTGCTGGCGCAACTGGTGATAGAGCTGGGCGTCGTCCGGGTGCAGCAGCACCTCCCAGAAATGGTCGCCCATCTGCGCAAGCTCGGTGCGGCTGTAACCCAGGGTCTGGCCGAGGTTGCGGTTGCTGAAGATCATCAGCTGGCTATGCACGTCCTGGACGTACAACTGGTCGGGCACGGTGCGCACCACATCCGACCAGAAGCTTTCGCGCTCGAGCAACGACAGCTCGACCTGCTTGCGGCTGGTGATGTCGCTGATGCTGAGGATCACTGCCTGGTAATCGCGGCGCTGCTGCGGGAAACGCACCATCAGCCACAGGTGCAGGTCGTCGCCACCGGGCACCGGCAGGCGCACTTCCAGCTCCAGCTGCTGCTGGTTGTCGAGGATCGCCCCGAGGAGCTGGATGCCGATGCCTTCGTTGCCGGTCTGCGAGCCTTCGACCAGGCGTTGCCAGGCACTGTCGCAACAGTTGACGCCCAGCAGTTGCAAGGCCACCTGGTTGACCTCGGTGACTTTCAGCTCCTGGAGCAAAATCCGCCGCAATGGCTGGTCGAAAGCCAGGCGCTGTTCCAGCGCCGGGCGGCTGCGCAGGCGATAGCGCTCGAGCTGGCCGGGCAGGCCCGAGAGATCTAGCACGCACAGGGCGACCCCGGTGCCTTCGAAGATATCGTGATAGCGTCGGCGGCTTTCCTGCAGCAGGCGATGGCGGCGGCGCATGTTGATCAGCGCCAGCAGCGGGATCAGCGCGCAGAACAGCCCGAGCATGCATTTGCCGATCAGCGCCGGCAGCAGTTGCTGGCGGGCAAGGCCGGCATCGAACAGGCCGCGCAGTTGCCAGGTACTGTTGTCGAGGAACGCCAGCATCACGCTTTGCAGCGGCTCGTCGCTGCCGGGGGTCGGCTGATGGCGGTTGATGATCTCGCCGGTGCGGCTGTTTTCCAGCAGCCACAACGGGTGATTGGGGCGGTCCAGGTGGTTGGTCAGGTCGCTGTAGTAACCCGGGGCCAGGCGCAGGAACCAGTAGCCGCTGGGCGCCTCGCCCGGCTGGCGCAGCAACAGGTAGACCTGCTGGTTGTCGGCACTGTTGCTGTAATAGAAGTCGCGGCCCTGGTTGAGTCGCAGCAGTTCGTCCAGTGCCTGGTAATCGGGTGTATCCTTCAGGCTGTCGGCCTGCAGGCTGCCATCGGCACCAATCCAGGCGACGCTGAGCAGCTTGGGCTGCTGCTGGCGCAGTTGCGCGATGACCTGCGCCAGTTGCTCAGGGGCAGGCGATGAGCGGTAGGGCTGGATCTGGTTGAGCGCCACCTGGGCCTTGAGCGCCATGTTCAGGCTCATGTGGTCGGCGAGCTCGGCGCTGGCGTTCAGGCTGTGCTGGTACTGGTCAGCCTGGGTATGACGGAACTGGGCGATCAACTGCCACAGCAGCAGGCCCAGCAGCAACAGCACCAACAGGGCCAGCGCGCCTTTCAATGAGCCGCGCAGCGGCGAGCCTGACGCAGTGGCCGGCTTGCGCAGGGATGACGGCTGAGTGAGATTGGTCAAACGTTGATCCTGCGGTATGGCTGGATGGCAGGTTTAGAGCTGCTGGTTGGCAAGTGCCGCGTTCCTGGCGACGGCTCCGGTTGCGCACTATAAGCCGGACGCCCGAAGGGCGGCTAGCATGCCCGCAAACGTGGCAAAGTGCCAGCCCTGTTCGTCGGCGGTTTGCCCAACCCGGCGCATTACGGTAGCTTTGGCCCTTTCCTGGGCGCCACGGCGCCCTTCATCTGTTTCGTTTCTATTTTTTCGTCTCTGACGCTAGGTTTTTCCATGGCTCAATACGTCTATACCATGCATCGGCTGGGCAAGGTTGTCCCGCCGAAGCGGGAAATCCTCAAGAACATTTCGCTGTCCTTCTTCCCCGGCGCCAAGATCGGCGTGCTCGGCCTCAACGGCTCGGGTAAATCCACCCTGCTGAAAATCATGGCGGGTGTCGATACCGAGTTCGACGGCGAAGCCCGTCCGATGCCGGACCTGAACATCGGCTACCTGCCGCAGGAGCCACAGCTGGACCCGTCCAAGACCGTGCGTGAAGTGGTCGAGGAAGCGGTCAGCGTGATCAAGGACGCCCAGGCCCGCCTGGACGAAGTCTACGCCGCCTACGCCGAGCCGGATGCCGACTTCGACAAGCTGGCCGCCGAACAGGCCAAACTCGAAGCCATCCTCCAGGCCAGCGACGGTCACAACCTCGAGCGCCAGCTGGAAGTGGCCGCCGACGCCCTGCGCCTGCCAGCGTGGGAAGCCAAGGTCGAGCACCTGTCCGGTGGTGAGAAGCGCCGTGTGGCCCTGTGCCGCCTGCTGCTGTCGGCCCCCGACATGCTCCTGCTCGACGAACCGACCAACCACCTGGACGCCGATTCCGTCGCCTGGCTGGAACACTTCCTTCACGACTTCCCGGGCACCGTGGTCGCGATTACCCACGACCGGTACTTCCTCGACAACGTTGCCGGCTGGATCCTCGAGCTCGACCGCGGCGCCGGTATTCCGTATGAAGGCAACTATTCGGGTTGGCTGGAAGCCAAGTCCGAGCGTCTGGCCCAGGAATCCAAGCAGCAGTCGGCCCATGAAAAGGCCATGAAGGAAGAACTGGAGTGGGTGCGCAAAGGCGCCAAGGCACGTCAGTCCAAGTCCAAGGCCCGCCTGCAACGCTTCGAAGAAATGCAGTCGCAGGAATTCCAGAAGCGCAGCGAGACCAACGAGATCTACATCCCGGCCGGTCCGCGCCTGGGTGACAAGGTCATCGAGTTCAAGAACGTCAGCAAGGGCTATGGCGATCGCGTGCTGATCGACAACCTGTCGTTCTCCATGCCAAAAGGCGCGATCGTCGGCGTGATCGGCGGTAACGGTGCCGGTAAATCGACTCTGTTCCGCATGCTGATGGGCAAGGAACAACCGGACTCGGGCAGCATCGAGATCGGTGAAACCGTGCAACTGGCCTGCGTCGACCAGAGCCGTGAAGACCTCGACGGCAACAAGACCGTGTTCCAGCAGATCTCCGACGGCTCCGACCAGCTGCGCATCGGCACCTACGAGATTCCGTCGCGCACCTACGTTGGCCGTTTCAACTTCAAGGGCGGCGACCAGCAGAAGTTCGTCAAGGACCTCTCCGGTGGTGAGCGCGGCCGTCTGCACCTGGCCCTGACCCTGAAAGAGGGCGCCAACGTCCTGCTGCTCGACGAACCGTCCAACGACCTCGACGTCGAAACCCTGCGTTCGCTGGAGGAAGCCCTGCTGGACTTCCCGGGCGCCGCTATCGTGATTTCTCACGATCGCTGGTTCCTGGACCGCGTGGCGACCCACATCCTGGCCTACGAAGACGATTCGCAGGCGGTGTTCTTCGAAGGCAACTACACCGAGTACGAAGCCGATCGCAAGAAACGCCTGGGCGAAGCGGCTGCCCAGCCGCACCGCGTACGGCACAAAAAACTGGCATGACCCTCAGGGGTTTGCACTGAAACGGGGCCTTCGGGTCCCGTTTTTTTTGCCCGAAATTTACCCCGGCCCTGTAGGAGCGGGCTTGCCTCGCGATACGGCTTAACATGTATACACTTATACAAATGCACCATTTAATTTCATAAAAACGACATTGCGCCCTGTTGCGGTGCCGTGGCTTCTTGGTAAAGTCGAGGAAAAAACATAAGTCCAACTCCATCTGGTGAATGTCTACATGATCGAATCTGTCGAAGATTTCCTCGCGCGCCTCAAGCAACGCGACCCGGCCCAGCCTGAATTCCATCAGGCGGTCGAAGAGGTGCTGCGCAGCCTCTGGCCGTTCCTCGAAGCCAATCCACACTACCTGCAGGCCGGTATCCTCGAGCGTATGGTCGAGCCTGAGCGGGCGATCCTGTTTCGCGTGTCGTGGGTCGATGACCAGGGCAAGGTCCAGGTCAACCGCGGCTACCGCATCCAGATGAGCAGTGCCATCGGCCCGTACAAGGGCGGCCTGCGCTTCCACCGCTCGGTGAACCTTGGCGTGCTCAAATTCCTAGCCTTCGAACAGGTATTCAAGAACTCCCTGACCTCGCTGCCCATGGGCGGCGGCAAGGGCGGCTCGGACTTCGATCCGAAGGGCAAGAGCGATGCCGAAGTCATGCGCTTCTGCCAGGCATTCATGAGCGAGCTGTACCGCCACATCGGTGCCGACCTCGATGTGCCGGCCGGCGATATCGGCGTTGGCGCCCGCGAGATCGGCTTCCTGTTCGGCCAGTACAAGCGCCTGGCCAACCAGTTCACCTCGGTGCTGACCGGCAAAGGCATGACTTACGGCGGCAGCCTGATCCGCCCGGAAGCCACCGGCTACGGCTGCGTGTACTTCGCCGAAGAAATGCTCAAGCGCCAGGACCTGCGCATCGACGGTCGCCGGGTGGCCATCTCCGGCTCCGGCAACGTTGCCCAGTATGCGGCGCGCAAGGTCATGGACCTGGGCGGCAAGGTGATCTCGCTGTCCGACTCCGAAGGCACCCTGTACTGCGAAGCCGGCATGAGCGACGAGCAGTGGGATGCGCTGATGGAGCTGAAAAACGTCAAGCGCGGCCGTATCAGCGAGCTGGCCGAACGTTTCGGCCTGGAGTTCCGCAAGGGCCAGCGCCCCTGGAACCTGGCCTGCGACATTGCCCTGCCATGCGCGACGCAGAACGAACTGGACGCCGAAGACGCCCGCACCCTGCTGCGCAACGGCTGCCTCTGCGTGGCCGAAGGCGCCAACATGCCGACCACCCTCGAGGCTGTGGATATCTTCATCGAGGCCGGCATTCTCTTCGCCCCGGGCAAGGCCTCCAACGCCGGCGGTGTGGCCGTCAGTGGCCTGGAGATGTCGCAGAACGCCATGCGCCTGCTGTGGACCGCCGGTGAAGTGGACAGCAAGCTGCACAACATCATGCAGTCGATCCACCATGCCTGCGTGCACTACGGCGAAGAGAACGGCCGCATCAACTACGTCAAAGGCGCCAACATCGCCGGCTTCGTCAAGGTTGCCGATGCCATGCTGGCCCAGGGCGTGGTTTAAGTCTCGGGCTCGACGGCGACGACCTCGGGTGCTTGCGGCCTATTTGTGTCGATAGGCGCGCGCGGCGTCGCGATCCTTTTCTTCCTGCCACTGCTCATCGCGCTCATCCCAATGACGGGCGCGATACTCCTGCAGGTCCTGGTTCTCCTGCATGGCGTGGCACTGGCGAAAGCCGTCGTCCCAGCCGGACTCGTACTGGCGGTTGTGCAGGTAGCGCGGCACGTCTTTGCGAAAGTCCCCGGCCATCACCCCGGCGGCCTGGCGACCGCTGCTGCAACCGTCCTGGAAGCCATCGGCATAGGCCGGTGGGTAACCTTGATTGATCAATTGCTCATGGGTTGTCTGGCAACCTGTGAGCACACCCATTACCACCATTACCAGCCAGTACCGCCGCATATTCAGACTCTCCGCTTGCCAGGGAAAGTCTAGGCGGGCAATTGTCGGCGGCGTGTCAAAAGGATGTGATCAAGGTATTGGGGCCTTGCTAATAGTGATACCACTTGAGCTCCAGCATCACCTCGTTCTGCGCTGACGCAAGCTTGCTGAAGTCGCGGCTGGCACTCAAACGTACACCCAGATCGCGGGACAGCTCCCACTGCTGATTCAGACTCAGGCTACGGCGCACCTCGCCATTGGTGAAGTAGTCGGCCTTGGCCTCGACGCTCAGGTTGCCCAGCGGGTTGCGCCACAGCATCCCGGTATTGAAGCCTGCAGCCGGCGCAATGAAGCCGGCGAAGTCATTGTTGTGCTCGACGCGCACCGTGCCCAGGGCAAAGCCCAGTACGTCATCGGCCAACTGCCAGGTAGCGCCGGCGCCGCCGTTGACGTGGCTGACCAGCACCTCGTCGCCGTGCTTGCCCAGCACTCGCTCAAGCCCCCCGGCGACCTGCCAGGACCAGGGTTGCAGCAGGGCGTTGCGCGGGGTCAGCGAGCGGATGGTCGCCAGGTCCAGACGCTGCACCTGCCAGTCGTTGCCTTCGTACTGGCGCAGCTTGAGCTGGAGGATCTCGATCTGTGCGCCGAGGGGGAAGCCGTAGGCGTTGTCGTTGAGGTCGTGATAGGCCATGCGCAGGCCATATTCGGCGTAGGCGCGATCATCGCGGCTGCCCAGGCCCAATTGCCAGGTACGTGACTGGTGGCCGTCCTCAGGCAAGCCGGGGCGCTCGATCTCAAGCTCCGGCGGCGGGTTGCGGTTGATTGCCCGCAGCAGCTCGAAGCTGCGCTTGGTCCGCGCCGGGTCGCGCTCCTGACCGTTGGCGCGGTAACGCTCCAGGCGGTAGGCGGCGTCCTGCACCAGGGCCTGGCGCTCGCGGGGCAGGGCGGTGAACGCGGGGCTCTGTAGCTGCGCGGTGTCGGCACTGACGGCCAGCACCTGTTGCTGTTCCTCGGCCTCCAGCGGCTTGGCGCGCTCCAGCAGTTCGCGCTCGCGCGACGGCCGGTAGTCGATACGCTCGACCAGGCCGGCCTGCTTGACCGCCTTGACCGTGTCGGTGGGGATCGCGGTCAGCGGGAACTGCGAAGTCAGGTCCAGGCTCGGGCGCGCCACCTGCAGCAGCTCGAGCAGGCGGTAGGAGCAGTTTTCGTCGAAGAAGAAGTAGTCGAACTGGATCTGCTTGAGTTCCCAGACGTGCTCGACCATGCGCCCGGTTTCTTCCGGGGTCAGGTTCAGCCGGTATTCCCACAGGTCGCGGTTTTCCAGGCTACGGTACTCGGAGAGTTTCTCTTGGTAGGGCACCAGGGCGAACAGGCCCGGGTAGCCGCCCATCAGGCCCTTCCAGGCATAGAGGATGCTGTTGTCGCTGCCTTCGATATAGGCGCCGAAGTTGATCGCGTAGCTGAGCAGGGCGGTTTCGTTGCTCTGCACGTCGGCCTGGTCGATGCGTAGCAGGGTATGGCCGAACATCGACGAGGGGCTGTTGAGGTAGGCGGCCGGGAAGATCATCACCGCACTGTGCGGCGAGACGTCCTTGAACCACTGGGTGTAGTCCTTGCAGTCCGGGCTCGGCAGGTCGTCCAGTTGCAACTGCTCGCGCAGCCAGCGGGTACGTGCCGGGAACACGCACTGGGCATGTTTGTCGCCCAGGCTCGCCGGTGCGTACAGCGCCTTGACGGTGGCGCGCAGCTCCTGGTCGGGGTGATGGGCACCGTCCTGGGCAAGAAAGAAGCGTTGGTCATCGACATAGCTGCGCCAGCCGCCCAGCTTGGCCGTCTCGTAATGGCCGAGGGCGATCCAGTAGCGGTCGGCCGCCAGTTGCTTAAGGCGTGCTTCATCGAATGAAGGGGCAGCATGCAGCGGGGCGCAGGCACAGAGCGCCAGGTAGGCAAGGCGTTTGAGCATGTCGGGCAACTAAGTCTGAATGATGCCGATAGAGGCGGACAACAACCCGCCCCGGTGAAGGGGCGGGTGGGCCGAGCTTAAGCCTGGGTGACGTACTTGGCCAGGCGTGGATCGCTTTTCAGCACTGCGAGGGTGTTGCTGTGTACATCTTCAGCCGTGACATCGGCGGTCTTGAAGATGTCCTGGAAGTGTTGATGGGTAACCGCGGCGAAGTGCGCGCGATCTTCCGGTGCGACACCGAGCACCACGGCATAGGTGGTCAGTGCTTCACCTTGACCCTTGGCCATGTCTTCGGAGAGTTCGTTCATCATGCCGTTCATGGCGAACCATGATTTACCGCCATAGGTCAGCGCAGCGTTGGTCGAGCAGCCGTTGGTGCCCGAGGTCATGCCGAAAGTGGCGTTGCCGGAGGTGCCGTTGGTGGTGGATGCAAGGAAGTGGGCCGGTGTGCCGCGTTGGCCCTCGAACAGCATGTTGCCCCAGCCGCAATCCGGTCCGCCAGGGGCCTGGGCCATGGCATTGAGGGAGACCGCGGTGAACAGAGTACCCAGAAGAATCCGTTTCATAGCATTGTTCTCTTTCTAGAATTACATACCAAAGGTCAGGGTTGTCTGGCATATCTGTAGGACCAGTTGCCAGGGCGGGTCGGTTATTTACCCAGCCGCGCAGTTTGGAGTTTAGGCACGATCTAAGGGTTCCGTGATTTATTGCGAAAGATTGCCTGAAAATATTGACGTAGATCGGCTTTTCGCCCCTGCGACAATTAGCAGCGATGAGCCTTGCAACGTGCACGCGCACGGCGCCAGAATGCTGACATCCGCCCCGCCGAAGTAAGGAAGCCCGATGCCCGATCCTGTCGCTGCGAGCCTGCGTCTTGCGCCCGAAGCCCTGACCCGGCCGTTTTCCGCTGAACAGTTCGCTTTTTCCACCACCAATGATCTGGAGCCTTTTCGCGGTGTGCTTGGCCAGGAGCGTGCAGTCGAAGCCTTGCAGTTCGGCGTCGCCATGCCGCGTCCCGGGTATAACGTCTTCGTCATGGGCGAGCCCGGCACTGGTCGTTTCTCGTTCGTCAAACGCTACCTCAAGGCCGAAGGCAAGCGCCTGCAAACGCCCTCGGACTGGGTCTATGTCAACAACTACGACGAGCCACGCGAGCCGCGCGCGCTGGAGTTGCCACCGGGCAGCGCCGGTGCGTTCATCAGCGACATCGGTGGCCTGATCGACAACCTGTTGGCAACCTTTCCGGCAGTGTTCGAGCACCCGTCCTACCAGCAGAAGAAAAGCGCCATCGACCGCGCCTTCAACCAGCGATACGACCGTGCCCTGGATGTGATCGAGCGCGCCTCGCTGGAAAAGGACGTGGCCCTGTACCGCGACAGCAGCAACGTTGCCTTCACCCCGATGGCCGACGGCAAGGCGCTGGACGAAGCGGAATTTGCGCAGCTGCCGGAAGCCGAGCGCGAGCGTTTCCACGACGATATCGCCGCGCTGGAAGAACGCCTCAACGAAGAACTGGCGAGCCTGCCGCAATGGAAGCGTGAATCGAGCAACCAGCTGCGTCAGCTCAACGAAGAAACCATCACCCTGGCCTTGCAGCCATTGCTGGCGCCGCTGTCTGAGAAGTACGCCGAGAACGCCGCCGTCTGTGCCTACCTGCAAGCCATGCAGGTCTACCTGCTGCGCACCGTGGTCGAGCAACTGGTTGATGACAGCAAGACCGACGCCCAGGCGCGCAAGCTGCTCGAAGAGCAGTACGCACCGAGCCTGGTGGTCGGCCATCACGCCAGCGGCGGGGCGCCGGTGGTGTTCGAGCCGCACCCGACCTACGACAACCTGTTCGGCCGTATCGAATACAGCACCGACCAGGGCGCGTTGTACACCACCTATCGGCAACTGCGCCCGGGGGCCCTGCACCGGGCCAACGGCGGCTTCCTGATTCTGGAAGCCGAGAAGATGCTCAGCGAGCCGTTTGTCTGGGACGCGCTCAAGCGCGCCCTGCAGTCGCGCAAGCTGAAGATGGAATCGCCGTTGGGCGAGTTCGGCCGCCTGGCCACCGTGACCCTCAACCCGCAGATGATCCCGCTGAACATCAAGGTGGTGATCATCGGTGCGCGCCAGCTGTACTACGCCCTGCAGGATCACGATCCGGACTTCCAGGAGATGTTCCGGGTGCTGGTCGACTTCGACGAAGACATCCCCATGGTCGACGAGAGCCTGGAGCAGTTCGCCCAGTTGCTCAAGACCCGCACCAGCGAGGAGGGCATGGCGCCGCTGAGCGCCGACGCGGTGGCGCGCCTGGCGACCTACAGCGCGCGCCTGGCCGAGCACCAGGGGCGTTTGTCGGCGCGTATTGGTGATTTGTTCCAGCTGGTCAGCGAGGCGGATTTCATCCGCCACCTGGCCAATGACGAAATGACCGACGCCGGGCACATCGAACGTGCGCTCAAGGCCAAGGCCACGCGCACCGGCCGTGTGTCGGCGCGGATTCTCGACGACATGCTGGCCGGCATCATCCTCATCGATACCGACGGCGCCGCGGTGGGCAAGTGCAACGGCCTGACCGTACTGGAAGTCGGCGATTCAGCCTTCGGTGTGCCGGCGCGGATCTCCGCCACGGTCTACCCCGGCGGCAGCGGTATCGTCGACATCGAGCGCGAGGTCAACCTCGGCCAGCCGATCCACTCCAAGGGGGTGATGATCCTCACCGGTTACCTGGGCAGCCGTTATGCCCAGGAATTCCCCCTGGCGATCTCCGCGAGTATCGCCCTGGAGCAGTCCTACGGTTATGTCGACGGCGACAGCGCCTCGCTGGGCGAGGCCTGCACGCTGATCTCGGCCTTGTCGAAAACCCCGCTCAAGCAGTGCTTCGCCATCACCGGCTCGATCAACCAGTTCGGTGAAGTGCAGGCGGTCGGTGGGGTCAACGAGAAGATCGAGGGCTTCTTCCGCCTTTGTGAAGCCCGTGGCCTGACTGGCGAGCAGGGCGCGATCATCCCGCGTGCCAACGTTGCCACGTTGATGCTCGACGAGCGGGTGCTGCAGGCGGTACGCGCCGGCATGTTCCACGTCTATGCCGTAAGCCAGGCCGACGAGGCCCTGAGCCTTTTGGTCGGTGAACCTGCCGGTGAGCCGGATGAAGAAGGCCAGTTCCCGGAAGGCAGTGTCAACGCCCGGGTCGTCGAGCGCTTGCGGGTAATTGCCGAGATGATCAGCGAAGAGGACCTCAAGGAGGCAGAAAAGGAGCAGGCCGAGCAGGCCCTGGCCCAGGTCAAACCGTCCTGATCTGAGTGGTACGAGTCAAAAAAACGGCGCTAAATGGAACATGACCATTCGGCGCCGGTTTTTCCACGCATGGGCGGAATTCTTCTATTCTTCAGTTCAGGGACAGTGGTAGGTACAGGAAGAGACAGCCTTCACCTGAAGGCTGAACAAGGGTTTACCGAGGACCTCCGCCATGCCGCGCAGCCTCAGCCTCACCCGTCAATGCCTGGGCCTGGTGACCCGCATTGAATGCAGCATCCGCCCATTGGCCGGTGACAACGGCATGTGGACCCTGCTGTTTGCCGCCGGCATGGCTGGCGAGCAGCCCTCTGCGATCAAGGCCCAGGGGCCGTTTCACGGGCCATTCGTGGCCGAATCGGTGCTCAACGCCATTGTCGACAGCCTGACCCTGCACGGTTACCAACTGGCTGACGATCCGCAGATCTGGTGCGTGCACCTGCAAGCGCAACTGCGCCGGATCAACGGCGAACGCGTGCATCACGTCGGCGACTTCCAGTTCCATCCGGAAACCTGAGACGCCTGCGCCGCGCCTGTGGCAGCGTGCCACGGGCTTTTTCTGTCATGGGTGGCTGTTATACTCGCGCTCGCTTTTTTGCCAACCTGACGAGTTTTCAATGGAACGTATTATCGAAAATGCGATGTATGCCTCGCGCTGGCTGCTCGCGCCCATCTACTTTGGTCTGTCGTTGGGCCTGTTGGCGCTGGCACTGAAGTTCTTCCAGGAGATCTTCCACGTCCTGCCCAACGTCTTCGCCCTGGCTGAAGCCGACCTGATCCTGGTGCTGCTGTCGCTGATCGACATGGCCCTGGTCGGCGGCCTGCTGGTGATGGTGATGATTTCCGGTTACGAGAACTTCGTCTCGCAGCTGGATATCGACGAAGACAAGGAAAAACTCAGCTGGCTGGGCAAGATGGACTCGTCTTCGCTGAAGATGAAAGTCGCAGCCTCGATCGTGGCGATTTCCTCGATCCACCTGCTGCGGGTGTTCATGGACGCGCGCAACATCGAACCCCAGTACCTGATGTGGTACGTGATCATTCACATGACCTTCGTGGTCTCGGCCTTTGCCATGGGTTACCTGGACAAGGTCACCAAGCACTGATCAGGCGTTGTGCCAGACAAATACCGCCCGTCCGTTGCAAAACGGACGGGCGGTTGCGTTTTTGCCTTGTGCTTTGCCTGCCGCTGTACAAAAAATGAACGGTCACTCGAAGTTCCAGTAACGAGGTATCGCAATGAACCTTCAACAACTGAACACCGAGGCCAGGGCCGGTCATGTCGATGAGTTCAACCTGATTGCCCTCGAAGGCGGTGAGTTCGTTATCGAGGCCCGGGTAAGAGGCCATGCCCATCCGCTGGTTGATAAGCACGGCAAGCGTGTGCAAGTGCATTCGGTGGTCGACGCGCAGCGCCTGCTCGACGGTTTGCCCGCTGTGCCGCTGCACCTGGTGCACTGGTCGATGGACGACGAGATGTGCGGTGGCGCCGACGCCGGTGATGGCGACCTGAAAATCCCGATGCCACGACGTTCGGCCTGGTAGCTGATCTGCGCAAGCGCAGTGTGCTAGGCTGCTCGCCCTTTTCATAAAGGGCGCGGCTGTCGTGCGCCCTGCAGCGGAGCAAGCAAATGTCCGAACTCAACCTGTCTACCGACGAAACTCGCGTCAGCTACGGCATCGGCCGTCAGCTGGGTGGCCAACTGCGTGACAACCCGCCACCAGGTGTGAACCTGGACGCCATCCTGGCCGGCCTGACCGACGCCTTCAACGGCCAGGACAGCCGCGTCAGCGAAGCCGACCTGTCGGCCAGCTTCAAGGTTATCCGCGAAATCATGCAAGCCGAAGCTGCGGCCAAGGCCGAAGCTGCCGCTGGCGAAGGCAAGGCTTTCCTGGCTGAAAACGCCAAGCGTGACGGCATCACCACCCTGGCTTCGGGCCTGCAGTTCGAAGTACTGACTGCTGGCGAAGGCGCCAAGCCAAGCCGCGACGACAGCGTGCGTACCCACTACCACGGCACCCTGATCGACGGCACCGTGTTCGACAGCTCCTACGAGCGCGGCCAGCCAGCAGAGTTCCCGGTCAGCGGTGTGATCGCCGGCTGGACCGAAGCCCTGCAACTGATGAACGCCGGCAGCAAATGGCGCCTGTACGTGCCGAGCGAGCTGGCTTACGGCGCTCAGGGCGTTGGCAGCATCCCGCCGCACAGCGTGCTGGTGTTCGACGTCGAGCTGCTGGACGTTCTGTAAGACCTATCGCGGGGCAAGCCCGCTCCTACACAATTCGGGTAGGAGCGGGCTTGCCCCGCGATGCTGTTCAGTTCCAATCGGTTCCACCGCCAGGGCGCAACGCCCGGGCATAGCAAAACAGGAACAGGTTCCTCACCAGCTCCTTGAGCACACTCGGCTCACTTGAATTCAAACCATTGAGATCCAGGTCGCCCTGGTCGCGCAGTTCGTCCAGTGCTTCTTCTTCAAGCACGGCACACACCTCGCCGGTTTCCCGGTGCAGGATGCGCAGGTAAGGATGGGGGCGGTCAAGCCAGGCGTCTATCAGATAAGTCATGGCTATTCTCCTTGAAAGCGTTCAATGAGAATAATTCTTATTATCAAAATAGCAAGTGCCTATTGGCGGTTTTTTCCCGCCGGTGGGTTGTCGAGGCCGCAGCGCGACCCCGAAACCCGGCAGAATCAGACCTTGCGGACGAATTCCGATTTCAGCTTCATCGGGCCGATGCCGTCGATCTTGCAGTCGATGTCGTGGTCGCCATCGCACAGGCGGATGTTCTTGACCTTGGTGCCGACCTTGACCACCAGCGAGGTGCCCTTGACCTTGAGGTCCTTGATCACGGTGATGGTGTCGCCGTCCTGCAGGACGTTGCCCACTGCATCCTTTTTCACCGCTTCGTCGCTGGCCGCTTCGGCTTCACCGGCAGCCGACCACTCGTGGGCGCACTCGGGGCAGATCAGCTGGGCGCCGTCTTCGTAGGTGTATTCGGAGTTGCATTTGGGGCAGGGTGGCAAAGTGCTCACTAAGGTTCCTCAAGACGTACAGGTACAAAACCTACATTGTATAGGGTTTTGTTGTCGTGGGGCGAATGCAATCGCGGGGCAAGTCGAGGCGTCGCACGGCCGCTCCCACCGTGTGGGAGCGGGCTTGCCCCGCGATTAGGGAGGTGGCGAATCAGTGTGTGCGGGCGACGGCGAATTCGCTGAGTTCGACCAGTGCATCGCGGTATTCGCTGGCCGGCAGCACGTCCAGGCAGGCGATGGCGCGGGCCACGTAGTCGCGGGCCAGCTTGGCGGTGTAGTCCAGCGAGCCCGAGGCTTCAACGGCCGCGCGGATGCTCTCGAGGTCTTCGATGCCGCCTTTCTGGATGGCCTGGCGGACCAGCGCAGCCTGTTCGGCGGTGCCTTCGCGCATGGTGTAGATCAGCGGCAGGGTCGGCTTGCCTTCGGCCAGGTCGTCACCGACGTTCTTGCCCAGGGTTTGCGCATCGCCCTTGTAGTCGAGCAGGTCGTCGACCAGCTGGAAGGCCACGCCCAGGTGGTCGCCGAAGGTGCGCAGGGCTTCGCTCTGCTCCTCGGTGGCCTGGGCCAGGGCTGCGGCGCTGTGGGTCGAGGCCTCGAACAGCATCGCGGTCTTGCCGCGGATGACGTCCATGTAGACTTCTTCGGTGGTGCTGGCGTCGCGCACTTTGGACAACTGCAGGACTTCGCCTTCGGCAATGACCCGGGTGGCCTTGGAGAGGATCTGCATGACCGGCATCGAGCCCAGTTCGACCATCATCTCGAACGAGCGCGAGTACAGGAAGTCACCGACCAGCACGCTCGGCGCGTTGCCCCACAGGGCGTTGGCGGTGGAGCGGCCACGGCGCATGCCGGACATGTCGACGACGTCGTCATGCAGCAGGGTGGCGGTGTGCAGGAACTCGATGGTGGCGGCCAGCAGGCGCAGGTCGTCGCCTTCGCGGCCCAGGGCCTTGCCGCACAGCAGCACCAGCAGCGGGCGCAGGCGCTTGCCGCCGGCCGAGGTAATGTAGTCGCCGATTTTCGATACCAGCGGTACACGCGAAGTCAGCTGTTTCTTGATAATCTCGTCAACGGCGCTGAAGTCGTCCGCTACCGCACGGTAGAAAGCTTGGGGTTGCATCGGCCACAGGTGCTCCATAAAGGTTGCGCGGCATGCTAGGTCGCGGGTCCCGGCGTGTCAAGGCGCGCTGCCCGCGGGCCGGGGGTGGGACTTGCAAGCAAAGCGGGGCTTGCGTACAATCGCGCACCCTGAACTTCCTGGGCAGCACCTGCCTTACGCAATTGCACTGGGCCGTTCCAGCCCTATGCAGCCATGCCAGCCAATACTCTTCCTATAAAGAGCTGGGTGAGCAGGATTATCGGAGAAATACCCATGTACGCAGTAATTGTTACCGGTGGCAAGCAGTACAAAGTCGCCGAAGGTGAATACCTGAAAATCGAAAAACTGGAAATCGCCACTGGCGAATCCGTGACTTTCGACCGCGTTCTGTTGGTTGCCAATGGCGACGACGTGAACATCGGCGCTCCAGTCGTTGCTGGTGCCAAGGTTGTTGCTGAAGTGATCTCCCAAGGTCGTCACGACAAAGTGCGCATCATCAAGTTCCGCCGCCGTAAGCACCACATGAAGCGTATGGGCCACCGCCAGTGGTTCACCGAAATCAAGATCACCGGTATTTCGGCTTAATCGCCTGAATCCATTTCTGGAGAATTTGAACCATGGCACACAAAAAAGCTGGTGGTAGTACCCGTAACGGTCGCGACTCAGAAGCCAAACGCCTTGGCGTGAAGATGTATGGCGGCCAGGCTATCATCCCTGGCAACATCATCGTGCGTCAGCGCGGCACCCAATTCCACGCTGGCTACGGCGTTGGCATGGGTAAAGATCACACCCTGTTCGCCAAGATCGCGGGTAAGATCAAGTTCGAAGTTAAAGGCGCCTTCGGTCGTCGTTACGTGAGCGTTGTCGCCGAGTAATCGCGCGAACGCTGGAAAAGCCCTGTCTCGCGACGGGGCTTTTTCGTTTGTGGGGTGAGTCTCTTGCAAAGCTGTTTGTATGGGCTGCCGGCGTGGGTTGTTACTGTCGTGACGGGGCCGCCGCGCTCACTTTTGCAAGAGCCTTATGTCTTTGTGTCACTCAGCTCGTCCAGCTGACGAGAGGCGGTTTTTATGAAGTTTGTTGACGAAGTATCGATCCGGGTCAAAGCCGGTGACGGCGGTAACGGTTGCATGAGCTTCCGCCGCGAAAAATTCATCGAGAACGGTGGTCCCAACGGCGGTGACGGTGGCGACGGCGGCTCGGTATACATGGTTGCCGACGATAACCTCAACACCCTGGTCGACTACCGTTACACCCGTCACTTCGAAGCCCAGCGCGGCTCCAACGGCGGCAGCACCGACTGCACCGGCAAGAAGGGCGACGACCTGATCCTGCGCGTGCCGGTCGGCACCACGGTGATCGACTCGGCCACCCAGGAAGTCATCGGCGACCTGGTCAAACCAGGCCAGAAGCTGATGGTGGTCCAGGGCGGCTGGCACGGCCTGGGCAACACCCGTTTCAAATCCAGTACCAACCGCGCGCCACGCCAGACCACTCCGGGCAAGCCGGGTGAGCAGCGTGACCTGAAACTGGAAATGAAAGTACTGGCCGACGTCGGCCTGCTGGGCCTGCCGAACGCTGGCAAGAGTACCTTCATCCGCTCGGTATCGGCCGCCAAGCCGAAAGTCGCCGACTACCCGTTCACCACCCTGGTGCCGAACCTGGGTGTGGTCAGCGTCGACCGCTGGAAGAGCTTTGTCATCGCCGACATCCCCGGTCTGATCGAAGGTGCCTCCGACGGTGCCGGCCTGGGTATCCGCTTCCTCAAGCACCTAGCGCGTACCCGCCTGCTGCTGCACCTCGTCGACCTCGCGCCGCTGGATGAAAGCAGCAGCGCCGATGCCGCCGAAGTCATCGTCAACGAGCTGACCCGCTTCAGCCCGTCGCTGGCCGAGCGTGATCGCTGGCTGGTGCTGAACAAGACCGACATGCTGATGGACGACGAGCGTGACGAGCGGGTCAAGGAAGTGGTCGAGCGCCTGCAGTGGGAAGGCCCGGTCTATGTGATCTCGGCCATCTCCAAGCAGGGCACCGAGCAGCTCAGCCGCGACATCATGCGCTACCTCGAAGACCGCGCCGACCGTCTGGCCAACGACCCGGCCTACGCCGAAGAGCTGACCGAGCTCGACCAGCGCATCGAAGACGAAGCCCGTGCCCAGCTGCAGGCCCTGGACGACGCTCGCGCCCTGCGCCGCAGCGGGGTCAAGAGCGTGCACGACATCGGCGACGACGATGACGATGATTGGGACGAGGACGACGAAGACGGCCCGGAAATCATTTACGTGCGCGACTGATTCGTTGCAGTACACTAAACGCCGCTCTCAGGAGCGGCGTTTTGGTATCTAAAGATCTGAATAGGTTGGAAGAAGATGCGGAGCAAGGTGACGGGTGCGCAGCGCTGGGTTGTGAAAATCGGCAGTGCCCTGCTGACAGCAGATGGCAAGGGCCTGGATCGCGCGGCCATGGGTGTCTGGGTCGAGCAGATGGTGGCGTTGCATGAGGCAGGTGTCGAGTTGGTGCTGGTGTCGTCCGGGGCGGTTGCCGCCGGGATGAGCCGCTTGGGCTGGGCCAAGCGACCGAGTGCGATGAACGAGCTGCAGGCGGCGGCCTCGATCGGCCAGATGGGCCTGGTACAGGCCTGGGAGTCGAGCTTTGCCGAGCATGGCCGGCACACCGCGCAGATCCTCCTGACCCACGACGACCTGTCGGACCGCAAGCGTTACCTCAATGCCCGCAGCACCCTGCGCACCCTGGTGGAGCTGGGCGTGGTGCCGGTGATCAACGAAAACGACACGGTGGTCACCGACGAGATCCGCTTCGGCGACAACGACACCCTGGCGGCGCTGGTGGCCAACCTGGTCGAAGCCGACCTGCTGGTGATCCTCACCGACCGCGACGGCATGTTCGACGCCGACCCGCGCAACAACCCTGATGCGCAGCTGATTTACGAAGCCCGTGCCGACGATCCGAGCCTCGACGCCGTGGCCGGCGGCACCGGCGGCGCCCTGGGCCGTGGCGGCATGCAGACCAAGCTGCGTGCCGCGCGCCTGGCGGCGCGTTCCGGTGCCCACACGATCATCGTCGGTGGGCGCCTTGAGCGCGTGCTCGACCGCCTCAAGGCGGGCGAGCGCCTGGGCACCTTGCTGTCGCCTGAGCGCGGCATGCTCGCCGCGCGCAAGCAGTGGCTGGCCGGGCACCTGCAGACTCGCGGCACCCTGGTGCTCGACGAGGGCGCGGCGAAGGCTTTGCGCAAGGACAACAAGAGCCTGCTGCCGGTCGGTGTGAAGACCGTGCAGGGCAGCTTCCGCCGTGGCGAGATGGTGGTTTGCGTCGGCCCGGATGGCCTTGAGGTCGCCCGCGGCCTGGCCAACTACAGCGCCCTGGAAGCACAGAAAATCATTGGCCAGCCGTCTGACGCGATCGAGGGCCTGCTGGGCTACATCGCCGAGCCGGAGCTGGTGCACCGCGACAACCTGATTCTGGTCTGAGGAACTACCTGTGTTCAAAGGGATGATTGCAGCGGCGCTGCTGGCGTTGCCGGTAATGGCATCGGCCGAGGAGATTGGCCAGGTATCGACGGTGTTCAAGATCGTCGGGCCGAATGACCGCATCGTTGTCGAGGCGTTTGATGACCCCAAGGTCGAGGGCGTGACCTGCTATCTGTCACGGGCCAAGACTGGCGGACTGAAAGGTGGCCTGGGCCTGGCTGAAGACCGCGCCGAAGCGTCGATCGCCTGCCGTCAGGTCGGGCCGATTCGCTTCAAGGAGCAGCTCAAGGACGGTGACGAGGTGTTCAAGGAGCGCACCTCGCTGGTGTTCAAGACCATGCAGGTGGTGCGTTTCCTCGACAAGAAGCGCAATACGCTGGTCTACCTGGTGTACTCCGACCGGATCATCGAAGGCAGCCCGCAGAATGCGGTGACGGCGATTCCGATCCTGCCGTGGGCCCAGCAGTAACACCGGGTTGAGTTCATCGCGGGGCAAGTCGGGTCGCCGCACCGCCGCTCCCACCGGTCCAGTGGGAGCGGCGGTGCGGCGACCCGACTTGCCCCGCGATTAGTTTCAGGCTGAAGCTTCTTCCTCTTCTTCTTTGCGCACTACCGCCTTCTCCACATCCCGGCGGCTGATGTACTTCCAGTCTGCCTCGTCGATATAGATGCCGTTCGGCCCGCTGCCGCCTTCCAGGTCGATGGCGACATGCGCCGAAACCTGCGGCTTGACGCTCGCCAGAATCGGTACGAAGCCCAGCTGCAAGCTGGTTTCCAGCAGCGCTGCCTGGTTGCGTTCGTCGATGTCGGCCGCTTCGTCCAGGTAGTACGGCAGGCGCACGCGACCGGCCAGGTCGCGGTCCATCAGGTGCAGCAACAAGTACATGTTGGTCAGCGCCTTGATGGTCATGGTGGTGCCGTTGGACGCCGCACCGTCGATGTCGGTGTGGATCACCGGCTGGCCACCGACCTTGGTGATCTCGAAGGCCAGTTCGAACAGGTCCTTGAGGCCCAGCTGGTTGTGGTTGGCCGCGACCAGGCGCGCCAGGTATTCCTTGGCCTCTTCGTTCTTGTTGTCCTGCTCGGCGCTGGCGCTGAGGTCGAACACCGACAGGGTCTCGCCTTCCTCGTACTGGCCGGCGCTGTGGATGATCTGGTCGATGTGCTTGAGCGCTTCCTTGTTTGGTGCCAAAACGATGCGGAAGCTCTGCAGGTTGGAGACCTGGCGCTTGTTGATCTCGCGGTTGAACAGCGCCAGCTGGTGCTCGAGGCTGTCGTAGTCGCTGCGGATGTTGCGCAGGGTCCGGGCGATGTCGGTGACTGCAGCGCGGCGCGCCTTGCCCAGGGTCAGGGCTTCTTCGGTGCGGTGCGAGTAGGCGTTGATCAGCAGTTGCAGGCGGCGCTCCATGTCGTCTTCGCTGTCGAACTTGGCTACGCCCTTGAGGCGGACTTGGGCGTACAGCGCCTCGATCTGGCCATCGACCCGCAGCAGGCCCTGCCAGCTGTCCTGGTAGTCGTTGAGCAGCGGCAGCAAGTTGTCCATGCTGTCGTCGACCGGTTCCATGAACGGCGTGCCGAACGGCAGGTCGGCGGGTAGCAACTGGCGGCGACGCAGGGCGTCGTCGAGGGTGCGCTGCTTGGCTTCCATGTCGGCGATCTGCCGGCCGACCAGTTGCAGCTTGGCCGACAGCTGCTGGACGCGTTCGGTGAAGGCGTCGCTGGAGCGCTTGAGCTCGTCCTGGGCCGCTTCCATCTGCGCCAGTTGCTCGAGCTTGTCGCCTTCCTCGGCGGACAGTGTCTCGCTGCGGCGGAAGTCTTCCAGGGCCTTTTGTGCATCCAGCACCTGTTGGTACAGGGCTTCGGTCTGGGTCTTGCTCGCGGCGCGGTCGGCGGCTACCGCCTGCTGGGTCTTGAGCTGCTTGAGTTCTTTTTCCAGGCGTTCTTTCTGGTCGCGCAGGGCGGCGCGGTCGGCCAGGGCCTGCAGGGCAGGCGGCTCGATGTGCGAGAGGTCGATGGACAGCCCCGGGGCTTCGAAGCGTTCGCCCTTGAAGCCGTCGAGTACCGCTTCCAGGGATTTGACCCAGACATCGCTGTCGTCCAGCTCGATGCCGCGCTCGCCCAGCGGCAGGCTGAACAGCGCACCATTGAACAGGCGCATCAGGCGTTCGACGTCCTGCTGCGAGAACTCTTCGCGCAGGCGCGCGTAGCTGTTGTTGTCGGCGTGGTCGAGCTGCTGTTTGACTGACTTCAGGCGTTTTTCCAGCTCGCGCAGACGCTCTTCGAGGTCTTCGGCGCTGAACTGGCGCGACTGCGCCAGGGCACCGGCCAGTTCGTCGTGGGCGTCCTTGGCGGCCAGCAGTTGCTGTTCCAGGACCTTGACGTCATCGACCAAGGCGAAGCGATGCTTGAGCACCGACAACTCGCCGAGCCAGCGCTGCACGCCAGTGATCTCGCGCTCCAGGCGCATCAGTTCCTGGGTGCCGCCACGCTGGTCGTTCTGCAGGCTGTCCTGTTCGTTCTTGTAGTGCTCGGCCTGGATCACCAGCTCTTCTTTGCGCGCGCTGGCGTAGTCCTGCCAGGTGCCGAGCAGCGAGTCGAGCAGTGGCGACAGGCGATGCAGCTTGCCGCGCAGGACGTCGCGCTGGGCTACGCCATTGGCCAGGGCCTCGACCAGCGGGCCGGCGGCGACCAGCGAGTTGTAGTCCTGCTCCATGCGCCGTACGTCGCGGAAGGCTTCTTCGCAGGCGGCGATGTAGTCGACGCTGCCCGAACGCAGGCTGTGCTCGAAGGCGTCGAGGAACAGCTGCTTGAGCTTGGCCGCGGTGATCTCGCGCATGTGCAGCAGGTTGATGAACAGTGCGCGGAAGGTCTTCAGGCTCTGCTCGCTGGTGGAGCGCAGCGGGATCAGGGTCAGGTCCAGCGGGATCGAGGTGTGGCCGCCGACCAGCAGGCGGCGCAGCTCGTCAGGCTTGAGCTCGTAGGCTTTGAGGCCGTTGCGCTCAAGGTTGCTGAACAGCTCTTTCTGGCGCAGGCAGGTGTCGTTCTTCTGGTAGTGGGCCAGGTCCAGTTCGCCGGCATAGGCGAAGAACTGGTGACCGAAACCGCCACCCGGGCCGCGGCCGACCACGCCGATCACGTGCGGGCCGTGGGGCAGGTTGACTTCGCAGAGGATGTAGCTGGTGTCGGTGGCAAAGTAGAAGCGGCGCGACTGCTCAAGGCTGTACTTGCCGAAGCTCATGTCCGACATGCGTGCCAGGATCGGGAACTGCAAGGCGTTGATCGAGGCACTCTTGCCCAGGTTGTTGGCACCGTAGACCGACAGCGGGTGTTCCAGGGGGAACAGGCCGAGGCTGTAGCCGGCGGTGTTGAGCAGTGCGAAGCGGCGAATGCCGTAGCGTTCCTGGCTCATGCGTCAATCTCCTGTTGCTCTTGCGCTATGGCTCGGGCCAGGGCGTCTTCTTCGCTTTCTTCGAACGGGCTGAGGTCCAGCGGGTCGTCGGTACGGTTGAGTTCTTCCGGGCTCTCTTCCTCGACCAGCACCGGCGTTGGCAGCGGCAGGGCGCTGTGCAGGCTGGCAGCCAGGTCGCGGTCCTGCTGGACCGACAGGCAGACGTCGAGGAAACGGTGCATCGGCGGCAGGAAGCGGTAGATGCCGTTCTCTTCGTGGGCAAAGCCGAGCTGGGTCATGCGGCGCATGATCTTCTCTTCCAGCTCGTCGGGGGTCTGTACTTCGGCCTGGATGAACAGGTCGCGGTATTTTTCCAGCAGCGAAGGCAGCTCGTCGCGGCCCAGGCTGCCGCCGTCGAGCACCGACATCGGGTCGCGGCCCTGGTCAGCCAGGTGCTCGACCAGGATGAAGGTGAACAGCGACAGGCGCTGGGCAGTCTTGTTGACCTGGGCCGCGGCCAGGTCCGGGACGAAGTAGTAGAAGCCGCGGGTGTCGCACACCAGTTCAAAGCCCAGGGCCTTGAACAGGCCGCGGTACTGGTCCTGGAAGTTCGACAGTTGGGCGTACAGCTCCGGGTCGCGGCGGCTGATGTGAAAGCCCTTGAACAGCTCGCGGAAGATCGGTGCGAGCTGGGACAGTTCGGAAAGATCAAGATGCATGGGCAGGGCTCGCAGTTGGCTCAGGCGATGGTTCGCGGCTCGATGTCAGAGCGAAGGAACGCAGGCTGACCAGGTGTTCGCGGGTGGTGTATTCGCGGCGCTCGAGGCGCGCGCGGGTAAAGCGTTTTTCCCGCGACAGGCGCGAGAACCAGTACAGCAGCTCGTCGGTGGCGCCTTCGGGCTCCTGGTCGAGCAGCCAGACCATCAGGTCCGGCAGCGGCAGGGCGTCTTCGCAGCGCTCGAGCATTTCCTTGACCGTACGCGGCGCACGCGGGGCATCGCCCTTGTGGCTCTTGTGGGCCTTGGGAAACTGCGCAGGCTTGGGCTCGAAGCGGGCCAGGGCATAGACGTAGGCTTCGACCTGGCTGGCGCTGCCGAGGAAGGTGCTCTGCGGGCGGGTGAACAGCGGCATGGCCGCCTGCGGCACGGCGTCCAGGCCTTTGCGGCGGATCACCGACAGGGCCAGGGCGGCGCCACGGGTCACGGCGTTGTGCCGGCGCGCTTCTTCACGCAGCGGCAGCAGCAGTTCACGAGCGTGGCGCAGGGTCAGCTGGGCGCTGGTCTGCATCTCGAGGATGCGCGCGTGGGTGCGCAGGAGCATGTCGTCGTCGACCAGGTGGCCCAGACGGGCCTGCTCGCCGAGCAAGCGCAGCAGCACGGTCTCGACCTTGCGCACGCCTTGCTCGAAGGCGCCATCGGCGTTGACCAGCTGGATCATCGGCTCGACATATTCGTCCCAGGTCGCCAGGACTTCGGCGTAACGCTGGCGCAGGGGGATTTGCCGGTCGCTGGTCTTGGCGCGTTCGGCCACGGCGACCAGCGCCTGTTCGTCGTTGTCGAGCTTCTTCAGTACATCGCGCACGCGCATGTCGAGCAGGCGCAGCTGGCGCGCCAGGTCATTGCCGTCGCGAATCTCGAAGGCGTCCTGGATGTGCCCGGCCAGGCGCTCGAGGTGGCGCAGGTAGGCTTCGATCTCCAGGCACAGGCCCAGGCGGTGCTCGCGACGCAGGTAAGCGAGAAAGTCGTGGATCTGGGCGTTGAGCTCGAAACGGTTCGGGCTTTTTGCCACCGGCACCAGGATATCCAGGCGGATCCACACGTCGAGCAGGCTGGTGATGTCCTGGGGCGTGCTCTCCAGCTGCTGGGTGGCCAGTTGCTGGCGCAGTTCGGCCAGGCTCAGGGTGCCCCCGTCGAAGCGCTCGCACAACGGCTCGAGCAGGGCCCAGTGTTCGGCTAGGGCGCGCAGGACGCGCTTGGGTTCGATCATTGGCGGGTCGACTCGTTGCCAAATAAAAGCGCTGATTGTACTGCATCAGACGCCTGTCGATTCACCCCCTTGATCGCTTCAAGCTGCTGTCGGGCGGTTTTCTGCCGATCAACAGCGGCGCCGAGCGGCGAACAACGTTAGAATATCGGCCCTGACTTATCCACAGATGGCCGATCCTTCTTGTTAATCGAGTCCCGCCGCCGCGCTTATCTCAACGCCATGCAAGTGGTGCACTGGCTGCCGCGTGCCGAACTGCCGTTCGCCGCGCCGTCGCGCCCGCAGCTGTTGTTGCCGGTGGCGGCACTCGAGGAACCGGCGTTCGAGCCGCAGGAGCAGGCACCTGCCCCCGCCAGCGTTGCGCCGAGCGCGCCGCTGGTGCGTTCTGGCGAGCGCCCGAAGATCGAGATCCCGCGCCCCGGCAGTACGCCGAAAGTGACGGCCAAGGCGGTGGACGAAGCCGAAAAGCCCGTGGTTGCCAGGCCTGCGCCGGTACCACCGCCACGCTTTGCCCTGCAACTGCTGCGTGCCGGCAACTGCCTGCTGCTGGTCGAGCTTGCCACCGGCGAGCCGTTCCAGAGCCGCGACCCGTCCTACCTGCTGCTCAAGGACATGCTGCGCGCCGCCGGCCTGCCGGACAGCCCGCAGATCATCGGCGAGCCGGTGCGCTGGCCGTTGCTGGTGCGCGGCAACCTTGACCAGGGCCCGCAGGCCGCGACCGATTTCGTCCAGGGCTTTATTCAGGCCCGGCTTGAAGAGGCGCCGTGCGTCTGTCTGTGGCTGATTGGCCTGCCTGCCGTGCGCTTTGCCGGTGAGGCCGACGCCGAAGCTTATTACCGCGAGTTGCCGGTTGAAGGCCTGGGCGCTGCCTGGGCCTTGCCGGGGCTCGAACTGTTGATGGACGAGCCGCAGCGCAAGGCGCACGTCTGGCAAGCCATGCGCCGGCTGATGGCGCGCTGGAAACCAAGCAATGAGTGACACAATCAGCTTTCGCCGGATGACCGAGGCGGATCTGGATGCCGTACTGAAGATCGAATACGCCGCCTTCAGCCACCCCTGGACCCGCGGGATTTTCCTCGACGGGCTCAAGTCCTATGAAATCTGGCTGATGTTCGAAGGCGAGCAACAGGTCGGCCACGGCGTGATCAACGTGATCATCGACGAGGCGCACCTGCTCAACATTACCGTCAAGCCGGAAAGCCAGGGCAGGGGCCTGGGCCTGCGCCTGCTGGAAGAGCTGATGAAGCGCGCCTACGCGAGCAACGGTCGCGAGTGCTTCCTCGAAGTGCGCGCCAGCAACCAGTCGGCCTACCGCCTGTACGAGCGCTACGGCTTCAATGAAATCGGCCGCCGGCGTGACTACTACCCGGTTGCCGGCGGTCGCGAAGACGCCCTGGTCATGGCCTGCACCCTGTTCGAGTAACGGCTCAGGGTTCGCGCTTGCCGTCCAGCGGATCGCGCCGGGCCAGTTCCGCTTCATCCAGGCCGTTGCCGCCGCCGATGTCATCTTCGTCGACTACGCTCAAATCCCAGTCTGCCGGGTGATCCGCACCGGCTTCGCCGGGCGAGCGGGCGCCGTCTTCAGGGATCAGGGTTTCTGGCTCGAGGTCGTCGTCGGTTGGGTCGAAACCGGCATCGACATTGGGGGTATCCTTGTCAAAGTGCAGTTCTTCAACCGAGCCCATGCGGTCTTCGTCGGTGTCGATCGGGGCGGGTTGCGGGGCGTGCAGCGGGCGGTGTTCCTGGCTCATGGTCGATCCTCCTGCGGGTGGGCGTATGCGGTGGACCTGACGGTTGGCCGAAGATTCAAAGGCGTGACCTGAACGGGCCGGCGCCTGTCACAAGATGCGCACCAACCATGAGGCTTGAACATGCACGATCTACAAGAACTGATTGATAACAACGCGCGCTGGGCCGATGCGATCAAGCAGGAAGATCCGGATTTCTTCGCCAAGCTCGCGCGTCAGCAGACTCCGGAATTCCTCTGGATCGGCTGCTCGGACGCCCGGGTTCCGGCCAACGAGATCGTCGGCATGTTGCCGGGCGATCTGTTCGTTCATCGCAATGTCGCCAACGTGGTGCTGCACACCGACCTCAACTGCCTGTCGGTGATCCAGTACGCGGTGGACGTGCTCAAGGTCAAGCATATCCTGGTCACCGGCCACTACGGTTGCGGCGGGGTACGGGCCTCGATGCAGGATCGCCAATTGGGCCTGATCGACGGCTGGCTGCGTTCGATTCGCGACCTGTACTACGAGAACCGCGTGGAGCTGGCCAAGCTTGCGACCGAGGAAGAGCGGGTGGACCGCCTGTGCGAGCTGAACGTGATCCAGCAGGTGGCCAATGTCGGCCATACCACCATCGTCCAGAATGCCTGGCACCGTGGCCAGAGCCTGTCGGTGCATGGTTGCATCTACGGCATCAAGGATGGCCGCTGGAAGAGCCTGAACGCGACCATCAGCGGCCTCGACCAGTTGCCGCCGCAGTACCGCTTGCGTCCGCAGGACTGAGCCAATCGCGGGGCAAGTCGGGTCGCCGCGATTGGCTTCACCTCAAGACTTCTGCAAGTCACGCAACGTCCGCGTCACCGCCCCGGTATTGCACTTGGCCCCAGCCTGCTCCGGGGTCATGTTGCGAATGCTGCGAAAATACAGCTCGCAGGTCTGCTTCTTCGCCGTCACCTGCCACTTCTGGGTACAGGCCCCCAGCGTTGCCTTGGCATCCGCCGCCGGGTTGCGGCCCATGCCCGCCTGCCAGCAGGCAGCGCTCAAATCCTGGCCCATCATCTTCAGGCCGGCCTGATCGGCCTTGTCCTGGTCGCCGCCATAGTTGGTTTTATCTGCCGCATACCAGATTGCGCTCGGGTGATTGGCGCCCAGCACCGGCACCTTTTGCCCAGGCGTCGGGCTGATGCTGGCCAGGCCCAGTACATAGAGCCTGGGTCCGTACTGCTGCTCGATCCAGCTGCGCACCGGCGAGCCGAAGGCAACCATCGGCAAGGCGGCGCCGTTGCCGGTTCGGGTCATCTCTTTGACCATTTGCAGCTGATAATCCTTGAAGTAGCCATACACGCCCTCCAGGTCTTTGCCGGCGCTGGCTGGCGCGGCGATCGGGGCGATGTCGACGATGGTCTGGTAGGCCGGGGTCTGCTCGGCAGGAATGCCGTTGAAGGTCAGCAGCGTGGCCCAGCGGTCGGTGGTGTTGGAACGCAGGTAGTCCTGGGCCTGGGTCAGCGAGTAGTCCGGTGGAAAATGCAGCAGCTCGATGCTGCGGCGCTTTTCCAGGGCCATGCCCAGGGGCAGGAACAGGTTCCAGTTGTAGGCCCACTTGCCTTCGCGGTTGAGCCGGGTGGCGCCCTGGTAGGCCAGCTCGCCGGTGTCGAGCAGCGCTTGCAGGGGCTTGCTGTAGTCGCTCGGTACGCCCTGGATGTCGGCATGTAGTGTGTCGTTGTCGCGCTTGACCTTTACCGTCGCCGCGGCGTAACCGTCGCGTTGCACGCTCTGGGTCAGGTAGTGCTCCACGGTTTGCTCAAGGGTCCAGTTGCGAAAGCAGATGACGTTGCAGTTGTTGGGGTAGGCAAACAGCCGGGTCACCCGTTCCTGGCTGCCCAGGTCGATGCGGGCATCAGCCAGGGCGGCGCTGCTCAGGGTCATGGCGGCCAGGGCGAAGGTCAGTGGAGCAGTCGTGTGCATGCTTAACTCCTTGTTAGTTCCTCCCCGCAGTCGGGAGGGTTGCCATACTGGAGGAATTTCCCGGGGGTTGGGAAGGGGGAGCAGGCTGATGAAAACGTGGTGCAAGGCTGGTATCGGTGCAGGACTTTTACTGACAGCGCTCGCTGCCCAGCAGGCGCAGGCTGACGAGCGTGACCTGTACCTGTTTGCTCAGTGGGCGGGCGATCATCAGACCCGGCCCTTTCGTGAAATGCTGGTGGATGCACGCCTGTATGGCGTGGTGCCTATCCACCAATTGCTGCGCTCGGCCAGTGACTGGCGTTTGTGCAAGGCCGAGCCGTTTGCGCTTGCGCCCGCGGCGCAGTGGCCGGCGGTGCGCTCGACCCTACTGCTGCTCAAGACCCTGGGCGAGCAGGGCGTGCTCAAGCGCTATGAAGTGGTTTCGGCCTACCGCGACCCGGTGCTCAACCGCTGCGCCGGTGGCGCCGTGGCCAGCGCCCATACCCGCGCCTTTGCGGTCGACCTGCTGCTACCGGCCTGGGCCGACCCGAACCCGCTGTGCAGCTTCTGGCAGGCCCATGGCAAGGACTGGAACATGGGCCTGGGGCGTTACCCGTCGGGGCGCATTCACATCGACACGGCCGGCTACCGCACCTGGGGTGGCGACTTCAGTGCCGGCTCCTCCTTCTGTGCGCCGGCTACCGCCAGCAAGGCTCAGTCAAGGTGAGCGAGGCAGGCCTGTGACTGGCCGATCACCCACTCGGCGAAGCAGCGGCTTTTGTCGTCGTCGAGCAGCGTCTGGGGGCTGAGCAGGTAGTAGGCCGACTGGTCCTGGATAAAGCCGCGCGGCGCCTGCAACTGGCCGCTGTCGATTTCATCCTGGACCATCAGGCGCGAGGCCATGGCCACGCCCAGCCCGGCTGCCGCCGCCTGAATGCACAGATAGAAGTGCTCGTAGTCAGCGCGGCTACTGCCCTTGGCCGACTCACCGCTGTGACGCAACCAGGTAGCCCAGGCGTTGGGGCGCGAAGCGCTGTGCAGCAGGCGTTGGCCGGCCAGGCCGTGTTCGGGAAAGTTATGGGTGGCACTGCACACCGGGCCAACCCATTCGTCGCAGATCTTCAGTGCGTACAGATTGGCGTCCCAGCGAAAGTCATCGCGGCGCAGGGCCAGATCGACGCCGCTGCGGGCAAAATCGATCGGCCCGCCAGCCGCCACCAGGTGCAGGTGAATGTCCGGGTGGGCGGCATGAAAGGCCGGCAGCCGTGGGATCAGCCAGCGCATGGCGATGGTTGGCTCGCACGACAGCACCAGCACGTTCTCCCGCGCCTGTTGCTGCAGGCGGTACACCGCGCCTTCAAGCTGCTCGAACACCGACAGCGTGGTGCCGTGCAGGGCGCGGCCGGCGGCGGTGAGAAAGATCGCCCGGTTGCGCCGCTCGAACAGTTGCACGCCCAGCGTTTCTTCCAGCAGGCGCACCTGTCGGCTCACCGCGCCGTGGGTGACATTGAGCAGCTCGGCGGCGCGCACAAAGCTCTGGGTTTGCGCGGCAACGTCGAAATAGCGAAAGGCGGACAGCGCAGGCAGTTTCATATCTGTGAGAAAAACTAGCGGATTTGCCTCACTATAAATCGCTTTTGGCCTTACTCGAAGCTTTCGATAATGGCGGCGTGCAGAGCTATCTGTGCATTGGCCTAGCAGATCGAGGAGCTTTACGTGAATGAACTCATAGCCGTTGCCCTGTTTACCGTGCTGGCGGTGATCAGCCCGGGCGCCGACTTTGCCATGGTGACCCGCAGCAGCTACGCCTTTGGCCGCCGCGCCGGCCTGGCGGCGGCAATGGGCATCGCCCTGGGGGTGCAGGTGCATGTGCTGTACACGGTGCTGGGCATCGCGGTGATCATCAGCCAGAGCCCGGCGCTGTTTTTGGCGATGAAGGTGCTGGGGGCGGGGTACCTGATTTATCTGGGCTACAAGTCGCTGACCAACACTACGCGGATTTCCCTAGATGGCACCAGCGCCAGTCAGCTCGGCGTGCTGGCGGCATTTCGTTCGGGCTTTCTGACCAACGCCCTGAACCCCAAGACCATGCTCTTTGTGGTCAGTGCCTATACCCAGGTGGTGCAGCCGGGCAGTTCGCTGGCGGTCAACTTCGGCTATGGCGCGTTCATGTCGCTCGCCCACTGGTTGTGGTTCAGCCTGGTAGCGGTGTTTTTCTCAAGCGCCGTGTTGCGCCAGGCCATGCTCGAGCGCCAGCGTCTGGTTGACCGGGTGATTGGTGTGGCCTTGATCGGCTTGGGGCTGGCGGTAGTGTTCGCCAATGTGCGCTAAGCAGGCAGGGTAAAAATCGCAGGCAAGAAAAAAGGGCTTACCTTGCGGTAAGCCCTTTTTAGTACTTGGTGGCTACACAGGGACTTGAACCCCGGACCCCAGCATTATGAATGCTATGCTCTAACCAACTGAGCTATGTAGCCAAGTGGCGCGCATTATTCGCCTGAAACGGATTTGTGTCAACACTCTTTTTCAAAAAAATTAACGCGCGATCAACCGCTTAGCCGTAAACCGGCTCAGAAGTCGTATTTGAACGTGGTCATCAGGTTACGCGGCGCCCCGTAGTTGCCGTACGACGACGCCATCGAGTAGTACTCGCGGTCGAAGACGTTGTTGAGGTTGACCGTGGCGCTGAGGTTTTCGCTGATGTTGTAGCGCGCCATCAGGTTGACCAGCGCGTAGCTGCCCTGGTCGAAGCTGTGCAGGTCGGTGCCGACCTTGCTTTGCCAGTTGACCCCGCCACCCACGGTGACTTTGTCGAGCATGCCCGGCAGGCGGTAGCTGGTGAAGGTCTTGAGGCTGTGGCGCGGATACACGGTGGCAATGCGCTCATCCTGGTTGTCGGTGGTCAGGGTGTAGGTGTAGCCCGCCGACGCCTGCCAGCCTTCGGCCAGCTCGCCATTGAGCTCCATTTCCAGGCCTTTGGAGGTGGTGTCCTGCTTGGCGTCGTAGACGTTGTCGTGCACCCAGATCGCCAGGTTGTCCTGTTCGAGCTTGAACAGCGCCAGGCTGGAGTTCAGCCTGCCATCAAAATGACTGCCCTTGACGCCCAGCTCGTAGCCGACGCCTTGCATCGGGTCGAGGGGCTTGTTGTTCTCGTCGGTGACCCAGGAGGCTTGCGGGTTGAAGATTTTGGTGTAGCTGGCGTACAGCGCCCAGGTTTCATCAAGGTCGTAGACCACCCCGGCATAAGGGATGAACACACCGGTCTCTTTACGGTTGACCTCGGTCTTCTCACCGCCGTACGGGCGGTCCTCGGTGTCACGCTTCCAGTCGATGACCCGGCTGCCGAGAATCAGGTTGAGGTCGTCGGTCAGGTGCAGGCGCGAGGTGAGGTAGGCGGCATACTGGGTTTCTTCCATTGACGATTTGCCACTGATGCTCCAGTCCGGCTTGGGCTGCTTGCCGTCCCAGTCGAAGATGTTCTCCACCGACGCACCTGGCGTTGCGTTGTAGTCGTAGCGCCAGCCGCCCCAGCTCGGTACGTTTTCGTTGTACTTGGACAGGGTTACGCCGCCGATCAGTTCGTGTTCGCGGCCGAACAGGCTGAACGGGCCGGTCAGGTACAGGTCCAGGTTGTCCTGGCGTGGGGTGCCGGAAAAGCGCACCGGCAACTGGCTCAGGCCGCTGCCGTCGGGCTGCAGCTCGCCCATGAGAAAGCCGAACACTTCGTCGAACTTGTTTTCGGAATGGCTGTACTCGATCTTGCCGCTCCAGCCGTTGCCCAGTTGCTGCTCCACCGAGGCGAAATAGCTGGTCTGTTCGTGGTCGTTGTACGACCAGTCCGGAGCCATGTTGATCGAGCGCTTGAGATTGCTGCGCTCACCCGTGCTGAAGCGGGTTGGCAGGCCGGTGCGCAGCGGCGAGTCGACGTCGGTGCGCTGGTAGCTGAAGCCCATGGTCAGCAGGGTATCTTCGCTCAGGTCGAACTCGGTGATGCCATACAGCAGCTGGCTCTCCAGCTTGTAACGGTCGACCCAGGCGCCTTCAGTCTTGTAGTCGGCAACCAGGCGGCCGCGCACATTGCCGCTTTCGGTCAGCGGCCCGGAAACATCGAAGCCGGTGCCATAGCGGTCCCAGGTGCCGGCCGAGCCGGTGACGCTGGCCTGGCCCTCGGCGGTCGGGCGCTTGCGGATCAGGTTGATGGTCGCCGACGGGTTGCCCATGCCGCTGATCAGGCCGCTGGCGCCGCGGACGATCTCGATGCGGTCGTACATCGCCATGCTCTGGGTGTAGTTGTCCATCCGCGTGACGGTCGGCACGCCGTCGATCTCGTAGTTCTGGATGACGAAGCCGCGCGAGTAGTAGCTGTCGGTCTCGGCGCCCAGGCCGTCGCGCACGACGATCACCCCGGGGGTCGCTTCGAGGGCATCGCTGAGATTGGTCAGGCGCTGGTCATCCAGGCGCTGGCGAGTCATGACGGTCAGCGACTGCGGGGTTTCCTGTGGGGTGAGGTTGAGCCGCGTCGAGCTACTGGACGAGTAGGTGGTGTAAAGCCCGGTGCCTTCAGTGGTCGAGCCCGGGGCCTTGCCGGAAATGCTCATGGCATCCAGTTGCAGGGCGCTGCCCAGTTCCATCGGTAAATCGATGACAAAGCTGCTGGCGTTGGGTTGGCTCAGGCGTGCGCTGCTGCCGGCAGTCAGGGCCTGCAGTGCCTGGGTCGGGCTCATGCGGCCCTTGACCCCCGGCGACGAGCGCCCGGCCAGCTGGTTGGCGTCGTAGATCACCTGCAGCCCGCTTTGGGCGCTGAACTGGTCCAGGGCATCGGCCAAGGCTTGCGCGGGGATGTTGAAATCTAGCGCCTGGGCCTGGGTCTGGGCAGACTCGGCGGCCTGCAGCGGCAGGCCCAGGGTTGTGGAAAACAGGCTGGCGGCAAGGATGGCGCGGGCCAGTGGCTGACGGCTGAATCGGAAATCGCGTGGGTACTGCATGTGTCCTCCCCCAGAGAATACAAACGATAATGCTTCTTATGTGGAGGTGTGACGCAGCAGCAAAGACAATTACCGAATGCCTGGGAAATATATTTTCACCGGCTTAGCGGACGATGATCCATTGCCCGGCCAGGTTGCTCACGTTGAGGTTCTGAGTGCGCGCCAGGGCATCGATGGCAGTGGCGGCCTGGTCGAGGTTAAAGCTGCCACTGACCGGGCGCCGGCCGACCTGTTCATCGATGTACAGCAGGCGGCTGCCCTGGTACTCGGCAAGCTGTTCGAGCACCCGGCGCAAGGGCACCTCACGCACCCGCAACTGCCCCTCGCGCCAGGCCAGCAGGCGTTCGGCATCGACCTTCTCGACCTGGTCCAGGCGGCTGCCGCTGAGCGTCACACGTTCACCAGGGGCGAGCATGCGTTTGTCGCCGGCGCTGCTGACCTCGACCTTGCCTTTGAGCAGCACCACTTCATCGTGATCGCGGCCGCGGCTGACCGAGAAGCGCGTACCCAGCACCTGTACCTGGGCCTCGTCGACATCGACCACGAAGGGCCGGCCATCGTGGGTCACTTCAATGAACATCTGCCCTTGCACCAGGCGCAGCGTGCGCACCGGCCCGCGCAGGTCGATATCGACGGCGCTGGCGCTGTCGAGGGTCAGCCGTGAGCCATCGGCCAGCTGGATCTGCCGGCGTTCGCCAACCGCGGTGGCGACATCGCTGTTCAAGCGCTGCAGCAATGGCAACTGCAACATCACCAGGCCGCTGATCAGCAGGATGCTCGCCGCCACCGCCCAGCCCCCCCAGGAGCGTGGGGCCGTACCCCGTTTGACCTTGTGCAGGCGACGCGCGGGCATCTCCAGTTGTTGCCAGAACAGCTCGACCTCGGCAAAGGTGCGGGCATTCTCGGGGTCCAGGCGCCAGCGTTCAAAGGCCTGGCGTTCCTCCCGCGGAACATCGTGGGCGCGCAGCCGGGTAAACCAGTCCAGGGCTTGCTGTTCGCGGTCGCCAGGCTCGTTCGGATGGGCAGAATTTGGCGATGGGTTCATGGCTGGTCAGTCTTGTTTCGGTTATGCAGGGCAGCCGCGGCGCAATGGCTCAGGGCTTTGTTCAAATGACGCTCGACCGCACGAGGGTCGAGTCCCAGGCGCGCGCCGATGTCCTTGTAGCTCAATTGCTCGACCCGGGCGAGTAAAAATACCTCGCGGGTCGGCGAGGGCAGGCCGTCGATCAGGCGTTCAAGATGGTCAAGGGTATTTCCGGCCACGGCACTGCGCTCGGGTGAGGTTTCGTTGAGCAGATGCTCCAGCGCCTGCTCGTCATTGACCCCACGTACCTGGTTGCGCCGAGCATGGTCGATGCTCAGGTTGTTGGCGATGCGGTACAGAAAGGCCCGCAGGTTGCCAACCTCGCCCCGCTCGCTGTGCATCAGCCGCACAAAGGCATCCTGGAGCAGGTCGCGGGCGGTTTCCCGGCAGCGCACGCGGCGGGTCAGGAAGGCCAGCAGTTCACTGCGGTGATGCTGATAGAGCAGCGACAGGCTGCGGTTGTCCTGGTCGTCGGACATGGCGTATGCGGGCCTCGAATAGGCAGGCAGTGGAGTCTGTAAAAACGCAGCCGATGCTAACGTTATTGAGAATTATTAACAAGCACGTCAAAAGCACGTTGGTCGAAAAGAATAGTGCGCTTGCTAACGATTTCTGGATAATTGGATCCCGCCCCCCGGATGGAAGCTTTTGTCATGGCTGTGAGCACTGCCTCGTCAACGTCACCCGCCAGCACCGCAACTGCCCAGAGCAGCCCGCTGGTGATGCGTATCATCGCCGCCTGTGCCCTGGCGCACCTGATCAACGACCTGATCCAGGCCGTGCTGCCGTCGATCTATCCGCTGCTCAAGGCCAACTACGGCCTGACCTTTACCCAGATCGGGCTGATCACCCTGACCTTCCAGATCACCGCGTCGCTGCTGCAGCCGTGGGTCGGCTTTTACACCGACCGCAAGCCGATGCCGAACCTGTTGCCGCTGGGCACCCTGTGCACCCTGGTGGGGATCGTCATGCTTGCGTTTGTCGGCAGCTTCCCGATGATTCTGCTGGCGGCGGCGCTGGTGGGCATCGGTTCGTCGACCTTCCACCCGGAAACCTCGCGTATCGCCCGGCTGGCCTCCGGTGGGCGCTTTGGCCTGGCGCAGTCGACCTTCCAGGTCGGCGGCAACGCCGGCTCCGCTTTCGGCCCGTTACTGGCGGCGGCGATCATCATTCCCTTCGGCCAGGGCAATGTGGCCTGGTTCGGCCTGTTCGCGGTCTGCGCCGTGCTGGTCACCTACGGCCTGAGCCGCTGGTACAAGGAACACCTCAACCTGTTCAAGGCCAAGCAGGGCCAGCGCGCCACCCATGGCCTTTCCCGCCAGCGGGTGATCGGCGCCCTGGTTGTACTGGGGCTGCTGGTGTTCTCCAAGTACTTCTACATGTCCAGCCTCACCAGCTACTTCACCTTCTACCTGATCGAGAAGTTCGACCTGTCGGTGGCCAGCTCGCAGCTGTACCTGTTCCTGTTCCTCGGCGCGGTAGCGGCCGGGACCTTCGTTGGCGGCCCGATCGGTGACCGCATCGGGCGCAAGGCGGTGATCTGGTTCTCGATCCTCGGCGTTGCGCCGTTCACCCTGATGCTGCCTTATGCCGACCTGTTCTGGACCAGCGTGCTCAGCGTGATCATCGGCTTCATTCTCGCCTCGGCATTCTCGGCCATCGTCGTCTACGCCCAGGAGCTGGTGCCGGGTAACGTCGGCATGATCGCCGGGATCTTCTTCGGCCTGATGTTCGGTTTTGGCGGCATCGGCGCGGCGGCGCTGGGTTATCTGGCCGACCTCAAGGGCATCGAGTACGTCTACAGCCTGTGCTCGTTCCTGCCGCTGTTCGGCCTGCTGGCGATCCTGCTGCCGTCCACCGGCAAGCGCTGAAGGCTCAAGGACGGGCTATTGACGGGTGGCACGGGTTCTCCTAGAGTGCCGCCCATCCTTTACGGTGTAACCGACGTATGAGCCGCTTCAGCCACACATTCGCGCATCGCCAGCCGGTCGTCCTGACCCGCTGCTGCGACTGGCCGAGCGATACCGTCCTCAAGCGTCGGCGCAGTGTGCTGTTCGCCTTTACCTTCTCGCCTCACCGCCCCACCTCCTGACCTGGCAGCTGCATGCCCGGCGTTCTGCCGTGGCTGGCGCGCCTGTATGCAAATCTTATTACGGTCATGTATGCGCCTGCGCAGGTGCGATGTGGTGCTTTGCGCCGGTGAGTTCGGAGTGGTGATGAATACGCGTTTGTTGCTGGGCTTGTTGTTTGCGGTTTCGGTAGTCGGTTTCAGCCTCGGGGCGAGTTTGCCATTGGTGTCGCTGCGTTTGCTCGACGCAGGTGCCAGTACCTTGCAGATCGGTATCGTCTCGGCCATTCCGGCGGCGGGGATGATGCTCTCGGCGTTCATGGTCGATGCCTGCTGCCGGCACCTGACCCGGCGCACCATCTACCTGCTGTGTTTCGGCCTGTGCACCTTGAGCATCGGCCTGCTCGAATGGGGCTTCTCCTCGCTCTACCTGCTTGCCCTGTTGCGCCTGGCGCTGGGGATCGGCATGGGCATTGCCATCATTCTCGGCGAGTCGTGGGTCAACGAGCTGAGCCCGGAACACAACCGCGGCAAGATCATGGCCCTGTACGCCACCGCCTTTACCGGCTTCCAGATGCTCGGCCCGGCGATGCTGGCGCTGCTCGGCGCGCAGAGCACCTGGGTGACCACGGTGGTGACAGGTTGCTATGGCCTGGCGCTGCTGTGCATCGTGCTGACGGTGCCCAATGACCACGTCGAGCATGGCGAGGAGGGCGGCAAGAGCTTTTCACTGGCGGGCTTTTTCCGCGTGGCGCCGGCCTTGTGCATGGGCGTGCTGTTCTTCTCGTTCTTCGATGCGGTGATCCTTTCGCTGCTGCCGGTGTATGCCACCAACCATGCCTACGCCGTGGGCGTCGCAGCGTTGATGGTGACAGTGATTCTTACCGGCGACATGCTCTTCCAGTTGCCGATCGGCTGGTTGGCCGACCGCTGCGAGCGCACCACCGTACACCTGGTGTGCGGTGTGGTGGCGATGCTGATCGGCCTGGCGCTGCCATGGCTGATCGGTATGCAATGGCTGCTGTGGCCGGCCTTGGTGGTGCTCGGCGCGGTGGCCGGTGGGGTCTATACCCTGGCGTTGGTGCTGATCGGCCAGCAGTTCAAGGGCCAGGACCTGGTCACTGCCAACGCCAGCGTCGGCCTGCTCTGGGGTGTCGGCAGCCTGCTCGGGCCGCTGCTCAGTGGTGCGGCCATGGACGTCGCTCCCCATGGCCTGCCGATGGCGCTGACGGCCATGGCCGCGCTGTTCGTGGTATTCGCCCGCAGCGCCCGGCGCCGGGCCTTCCGCGCCCAGCGTGCCGGGCAGGGTGCTGCCTAGCACGCATGGCGCTTCAGAAGCGCTCAGGCACCATGCGCGAGGTGTAGCGGGTGCTTTTGTAGCGGCCGATCTTGCCGCGCTTGGGCAGCTCGATCTTCTGTTTGTGGGTGATGTCCTCGTAGGGCACCTGCTTGAGAAAGTGGCTGATGATGTTCAGGCGCACCCGCCGCTTGTCTTCGGAAACCGCCACATACCAGGGGGCCCAGGAGGTATCGGAGGCGGCGAACATGTCATCCCGTGCGCGGGTGTAGTCGTCCCAGCGGGTGAAGGACTTGAGGTCCATCGGCGTCAGCTTCCAGATCTTGCGCCCGTCGGTAATGCGCTCCTTAAGGCGCCGCTCCTGCTCTTGAGGACTGACTTCCAGCCAGTACTTGACCAGCACGATGCCGGACTCGACCAGCATCTTCTCGAACGATGGCACCACTGACAGGAACTTGCCGGACTGCTCTTCGGTACAAAAGCCCATCACCCGCTCGACGCCGGCGCGGTTGTACCAGCTGCGGTCGAAGATCACCACTTCGCCGGCCGAGGGCATGTGCTGTATGTAGCGCTGGGCGTACATCTGGCTTTTTTCCCGTTCGGTCGGTGCTGGCAGCGCCACCACGCGAAACACCCGCGGGCTGACGCGCTCGGTGATGGCCTTGATGGTGCCGCCCTTGCCGGCGCCGTCGCGGCCTTCGAAGACAATACAGACCTTCAAACCCTTGGCCACCACCCACTGCTGCAACTTGACCAGCTCGATGTGCAGGGCCTTGAGGGCTTGCTCGTATTCTTTACGGGGGAGGCGTTCGCTGCTGTCTTGCTTTTCCTTTTTCTTAGCCATGCGCCGATACCTGATCTGTGGACAAGAGCCGTTTGAATGCGGCTTTGAGTATAGATCCAGGTATTGGCCCGCGTTTGCTCATGGCGCAGGCAAAGAAAAACCCCTTGAGGCATGACCTCAAGGGGCTTCGGGCTGCTGGCAGCGGGTCAGACGTTGAAGCGGAAGTGCATCACGTCACCGTCCTTGACGATGTAGTCCTTGCCTTCCAGACGCCATTTACCGGCTTCTTTCGCGCCGCTTTCACCCTTGTACTGGATGAAGTCGTCGTAGGCGACCACTTCGGCACGGATGAAGCCTTTCTCGAAGTCGGTGTGGATCACGCCGGCCGCCTGCGGGGCGGTGGCGCCGACGCGCACGGTCCAGGCGCGGACTTCCTGCACGCCGGCAGTGAAGTAGGTCTGCAGGTTGAGCAGCGAGTAACCGGCGCGGATCACGCGGTTCAGGCCTGGCTCTTCGAGGCCCAGGGCTTCGAGGAACATGTCCTTCTCTTCACCGTCGTCGAGCTCGGCGATCTCGGCTTCGATCTTGTTGCACACCGGCACCACGATCGCACCTTCTTCTTCGGCAATGGCCTTGACCACGTCCAGGTGCGGGTTGTTGTCGAAACCGTCTTCGGCAACGTTGGCGATGTACATCACAGGCTTGCTGGTCAGCAGGTGGAAGCCGCGGATCAGGGCCTTCTCGTCGTCTGCCATGTTCTTCATCAGGCTGCGCGCAGGCTTGCCTTCGGTGAAGTGCGGGATCAGTTTTTCGAGGATGGCTTTCTGCGCCAGGGCGTCCTTGTCACCACCCTTGGCGTTGCGCGCAACCTTCTGCAGTTGCTTCTCGCAGCTGTCGAGGTCGGCGAAGATCAGTTCCAGGTCGATGATCTCGATGTCGCGCTTGGGGTTGACGCTGTTGGAGACGTGAATCACGTTCTCGTCTTCGAAGCAGCGCACCACGTGGGCGATGGCGTCGGTCTCGCGGATGTTGGCGAGGAACTTGTTGCCCAGGCCTTCACCTTTCGAGGCACCGGCAACCAGGCCGGCGATGTCGACGAATTCCATGGTGGTCGGCAGCACGCGGTTCGGCTTGACGATGGCCGCCAGCGCGTCCAGGCGTGCATCGGGCATCGGCACGATGCCGCTGTTCGGCTCGATGGTGCAGAACGGGAAGTTCTCGGCGGCGATGCCGGATTTGGTCAGGGCGTTGAACAGGGTGGACTTGCCGACGTTGGGCAGGCCGACGATGCCGCAATTGAAACCCATGGTGAATCCCTCTTCGTGGAGTCAGGCCTTTTGGCTGTGCAGCTCTCTCATCGCACGCGTCCAGTCGCCGGCGAGGATGTCCGGCAGCACGCCGAGGGCAAAATCGATACTGGCGTCCAGCTTCTCCTGCTCGGCGCGTGGCGCCTTGCCGAGGACGAAACCGGAGACCCTGCTGCTGTCACCCGGGTGGCCGATGCCAAGCCGCAGACGGTGAAAGTCATTCTGGTTGCCGAGCTGGGCGATGATGTCGCGCAGCCCGTTGTGCCCGCCATGGCCGCCGCCCTTTTTGAGCTTGGCGACGCCGGGAGGCAGGTCGAGTTCGTCGTGGGCCACCAGGATGGCATCTGGCGGGATGCGGAAAAAGTTCGCCAGTGCAGCAACGGCCTGGCCGCTGCGGTTCATGTAGGTGGTCGGGATCAGCAGACGAACGTCGTTGCCCTGATGGCTGAATTTAGCCGTCAGGCCGAAATACTTGCGGTCAGCGGTCAGGTTGACGCGCTGGGCGCTGGCAATGCGTTCTACGAAAAGAGCCCCTGCGTTATGCCGGGTCTGTTCGTATTCGGGGCCGGGGTTTCCCAGGCCGACGATCAGTTGGATGGCGGTCACGTCAGGGGCTCTTCCTTGGAGTTGTGGGTTACAGTGCGGGGCACTGTAACCCGGTCAACGCCGGCGTGCTGAGTAGATTACTCGGCAGCGCCTTCTGCAGCTTCAGGCGCAACACGCGGAGCGTGAACGTTGGCAACAGCCAGGTCGTTACCGTGAGCCAGAGCGACGAACTCGACGCCTTTCGGAGCTTTGAGGTCCGACAGGTGGATGATCGCGCCGACTTCGGCGTTGGCCAGGTCGACTTCGATGAACTCAGGCAGGTCTTTGGCTTCGCAGGAAACTTCGATCTCGTTGACAACGTGGGAGATCTCGCCGCCTTTCTTGACCGGAGCTTCTTCGTTGACGAAGTGCACAGGTACTTTGGCGGTCAGTTTCTGGCCAGCAACAACGCGGACGAAGTCAGCGTGCAGGATGAACTGCTTGGCTGGGTGACGCTGCATCGCTTTGACAACGACGTTTTCTTTCTTGCCGTCGATGTTCAGCTCGATAACGTGGCTGTAGGCAGCTTCGTTTTCGAACAGTTTGGCGATTTCCTTGGCCACGATGGTCAGGGATTGAGCTTCTTTGTCACCACCGTAAACAACGGCAGGGATCTGGGCGGCGAGACGACGCAGGCGGCGGCTCGCACCTTTCCCCAGGTCGGTACGCGCTTGGGCGTTCAGAGTGAAATCAGTCATTTTGTATCTCCAAAATAGCCATCTCCCGCAGGCGTTTGCGACCAGCGCCAAACGGGGTGGGCAAAAAAGCCCCGCCCCAACAACAGGTGTTGGGGCGGGGCGCTTTTCGTCAACGAGAGGTTCGCGAGGGAAAACCCTCAGCGGAACATCGCGCTGATCGATTCTTCATTGCTGATGCGGCGAACCGCCTCGGCAACAACCGGTGCAATATCCAGTTGGCGGATACGGTCACAGGCTTGTGCTGCAGCGGACAGCGGGATGGTGTTGGTCACCACCAGTGCGTCCAGCACGGAGTTCTCGATATTCTCGATCGCCCGACCCGAGAGGACAGGGTGCGTGCAGTAGGCGTAAACCTTGGCAGCGCCGTGTTCTTTCAGGGCCTTGGCCGCGTGGCACAGGGTGCCGGCGGTGTCGACCATGTCGTCGACGAGAATACAGGTACGTCCTTCGACGTCGCCGATGATATGCATCACTTCGGAGTGATTGGCCTTTTCACGGCGTTTGTCGATGATACCCAGATCGACACCCAGGGACTTGGCAACAGCACGTGCACGCACGACGCCGCCGATGTCCGGGGACACGATCATGAGGTTCTCGAAACGCTGGTCTTCGATGTCATCCACCAGAACGGGGGAGCCGTAGATGTTATCTACCGGAATATCGAAGAAACCCTGGATCTGGTCAGCGTGCAGGTCGACAGTGAGAACACGGTCGATACCGACGACGGTGAGCATGTCAGCGACGACTTTGGCGCTGATAGCAACACGCGCCGAACGCGGACGGCGATCCTGGCGGGCATATCCGAAGTAAGGAATCACGGCAGTGATTCGGGAAGCTGAGGAGCGGCGGAAGGCATCGGCCATCACTACCAGTTCCATCAGGTTATCGTTGGTTGGCGCGCAAGTCGGCTGAATGATGAAAACGTCCTTACCACGAACATTTTCATTAATCTCAGTGCTGATTTCGCCGTCGGAGAATTTGCCGACAGAAACATCACCCAGTGGGATATGCAGCTGACGTACGACACGCCGAGCCAGATCGGGGTTAGCGTTCCCCGTAAAGACCATCATCTTGGACACGCGCAGTACCTGAAGGCTGAGGGTATACCTGGATGAGTATAAGGAAAATGGCAGGGGCGGCTGGATTCGAACCAACGCATGGCAGGATCAAAACCTGCTGCCTTACCGCTTGGCGACGCCCCTGTATCTGTTGCTGCGAGCACCTGGTGCTCGATTCCTAGAGCAGACTCTGCAGCGTGCGATGCAACATCGAAACGTTGCTTCCCTTAGCTACAAACCCTGTTTGGGTCTCTGCAAGAAGGGCCAAAACTTTATCAGCTTCAGCTTTGTTTGGGAAGGCCCCAAACACACAACTTCCAGTTCCGGTAAGCCGAGCCTCAGTGAATTCGTTTAACAAATTCAATGAATTGCGTACCTCTGGGTAACGCTGCTCTACCACCGGTTGGCAGTCATTTCGACTGTTTCCCTTGGGAACGGGGCGCATCTTAAGGGGCAAGGAATCACGTGTCAACAGCGGATCTGAAAAAATTTCTGCTGTGCTAACAAATACTTGCGGGACCAGCACGACATACCAGGGCTCTTCGGGGTCGACCGGGGTCAGCTTCTCGCCCACGCCCTCGGCGAACGCCGCATGGCCGCGGACGAAAACCGGCACGTCGGCGCCCAGGGTCAGGCCCAGTTCAGCCAGCTGGTCTTCGCTCAAGCCCAGTTGCCATAAATGGTTGAGGCCGAGCAGGGTAGTGGCGGCGTCGGAGCTGCCGCCGCCAATGCCGCCGCCCATGGGCAGGATTTTTTTCAGCCAGATATCCACGCCCTTGTCGCAGCCGGTCAGGGCCTTGAGCTTGCGCGCGGCCTTGACGATCAGGTTGCTTTCATGGGGGACGTTGTCGATCTCGCTGTGCAGGCGCACTTCACCGTCTTCGCGCAGGGCGAAAGACAGCTCGTCGGCATGCTCGAGAAACTGGAACAGGGTTTCCAGCTCATGGTAGCCATCGGCGCGGCGGCCAAGAATGTGCAGCATCAGGTTGAGCTTGGCCGGGGCCGGCAGGGTCAGGGTTGCAGTGTTCATTGATCAGTGGCCCAGTTGCCGTGGTTGCCAGTCTTTGACCACCAGGGTCACGTCGAGGTTTTGCCCGTGCAGCTTGATCCGCTCGGGCAGCCAGTAGCCGTTCTGTTCGGCGTAGCTCAGGTATTGCACGTCCCAGCCGTCCTGCTTGAGGCTGGCCAGGCGGCTGTCGCCGTCGAGGGTCAGCTGGCTCTTGCTGTCGGGGGCGGGCAGGCCGCGAATCCACCAGACCAGGTGCGACACCGGCAGCTCCCAGCCCAGTTGTTCGGCCAGCAGGGCTTCCGGGCTTTGCGCCTCGAAGCGGCCCTGGTTGGCGACCTCGAGGGTGACGCCGCCGGGGCGCCCGGTCAGGCGTGCAGCGCCGCGGCCGAGCGGGCCGGACAGGCGGATGTCGTAGTAGTCCTGGCGCTGCAGCCAGAACAGCGTGCCGCTGCCGGAGTCTTTCGGCGCGCGGATGCCGACCTTGCCGTTGATCTGCCAGCCATCGAGGGTGCTCAGCTGTTGCTTGTGCTCGCGCCACAGCTGGGGGTTGCCTTCGCCCCGCAGGGCCTCACGGGAGCCGAAGCCGGCACAACCGGCAAGCAGGGCAATCAGGCAGAAGGTGATGCAGTGGCGCAAAAACATAGGCTTATAGAGTCTCGGATCCGGTCAGGCGCAGGACGGTCTTGCGCAGGATAGGGCTGTCGGGCTGGGCTTCGAAACCTTTGGCCCAGACCTGGCGGGCTTCGCGGCGCTTGCCGTTGGCCCAGAGCACTTCACCCAGGTGGGCAGCGACTTCGTGATCGGGGAAACGCTCGATGGCCTGGCGCAGCAGGCGCTCGGCTTCGTCGAGGTTGCCCATGCGGTAGTTGACCCAGCCGAGGCTGTCGAGCACCGCCGGATCGTCCGGGGTGATCTGGTGCGCCTTGTCGATCAGGGTCTTGGCTTCGGCATAACGGCTGGTGCGGTCAGCCAGGGTGTAGCCCAGGGCGTTGAGGGCCATGGCGTTTTCCGGCTCGCGGCTGATGATGCTGCGCAGGTCTTTTTCCATCTGCGCCAGGTCGTTGCGTTTTTCCGCCAGCATGGCCCGGGTGTACAGCAGGTTAAGGTCGTCCGGGTATTGCTTGATCGCTTGCTGCAGCACCTGCTCGGCCTGGGCGTCCTTGTCGTTGTTGCCCAGGGCTTCGGCTTCGATCAGGTACAGCTGGATGGCGTAGTCGGGCTGGGCTTCGCGGGCTGCGGCCAGGCGCCGCGAGGCCTCGGCGCTGCGGCCGTTGGCAATGAGGATGTCGGCCTGGCGCAGTTGCGCTGGCAGATAGTCGTTGCCGGGGCCGACCAGGGCGTACTCGTTGAGGGCGCTTTCGGGGTCGTTGCGTTCTTCATGGATGCGCCCCAGGTTCAGGTGCGCGGCATCGACATGGCTGTCGCGGGCGATCAGCTCTTCGAGGTAGCCGGCGCCTTCGTCCCAGTCCTTGGTTTCCAGGCTGACCAGGGCCAGCGAGTAACGCAGTTCATCGTCGTCCGGGTATTGCTGGACCAGGCTGACAAACTCGGCCTTGGCATCGGCCAGGCGATCCTGCTCGACCAGCATGCGCGCGTAGGTCAGGCGCAGGCGTTTGTCGTCCGGGTACTGGCGAATGGTTTTCTGCAGCAGCGGCAGGGCCTCTTTGCCGCGGTCCAGGCCTTGCAGCAGGCGCGCGCGCAGCAGCACCGGGGCAATCTCGCCGGCTTCGGGCGGGTGTTCTTCGAGCAGGTCGAGGGCCGCCTGGGCCTTGCCATCCTGTTGCAGCAGCAGGGCCTTGCCGAACACCAGCTGACCGTTGTCAGGGTACTTCACCAACAGACGATCGAAACTGTTTTGCAGGCCGGTGCGGGTGTCCGGGTCGGTTTCCAGTGCCGACAGGGCGAGGAAGTCGAAGTGGGTGTCGCCCTGGCCCTGAAGGACCTTTTCCATGTAGACCATGGACTCGTCATAGCGACCGCTGCGAGCCAGCTGGATGGCGGCGGCGCGCTGGGAGTCGAGGTTGCCGGGGTCGTTTTTCGCCCAGATCAGCGAGGTGTCGAGCGCGGCCTGGTCGGCGCCCAGGTATTCGGCGATGCGGTAGGCGCGTTCGGAAATACCCGGGTCCTGAGTCTTGATTGCCTGGCTGACGTAATTGTCCAGGGCGATATCGAAACGATCGCGCTGGCCGGCAAGTTCTGCGGTCAGCAGGCTGTACACGGTGTCCTGGCTGAACGATCCGTAGACGGTGGGCTTGGCCGGTTGCACCGGGGCGGCATCTGCAGGCGCCTTGGCATCCGGGGAATCCGGAGCCAGGGTCTGGCAGCCCTGGAGCAAGGCAAGGGCAAGGAGCAACGCGTAGGATCTATTCATAATCGGGATTTGGGCGGCTTACCAGCGGTCGGATCATCATGACACAAGCGCCGGGGCAAACCCATAAGCGAAGGTCTCGGTAGGGGTAGACTATAGAGACAATAGCGAGCGGTGGTTGTTCTGCGCTCTGCGAAGTAGGACAATTATCGGCTTCTCGTCACAATCAGCGACCTTGCATGGCCTTTCTTGCCCTCGGTATCAACCATAAGACTGCCTCGGTAGACGTACGCGAGCGCGTGGCGTTTACCCCTGAGCAGCTGGTGGACGCCTTGCAGCAGCTCTGCCGACTGACCGCCAGCCGCGAAGCCGCGATCCTTTCGACCTGCAACCGCAGCGAGCTTTATATAGAGCAGGACCACCTGGCTGCGGAGAGCATCCTGCGCTGGCTGGCCGAATATCATCAACTGAGCCTGGATGAACTGCGCGCCAGCGCCTACATCCATGAAGATCACGATGCCGTGCGGCACATGATGCGGGTGGCCTCCGGGCTCGACTCGCTGGTGCTGGGCGAGCCGCAGATCCTCGGCCAGATGAAGTCGGCCTATGCCGTGGCGCGCGAAGCCGGAACCATCGGCCCGCTGCTCGGGCGGCTGTTCCAGGCGACCTTCAGCGCTGCCAAGCAGGTGCGTACCGATACCGCCATCGGCGAAAACCCGGTGTCGGTGGCCTTTGCCGCCGTGAGCCTGGCCAAGCAGATCTTCAGCGACCTGGGCCGCAGCCAGGCGCTACTGATCGGCGCCGGTGAAACCATCACCCTGGTCGCCCGCCATCTGCACGAGCAGGGCGTGCGGCGCATCGTCGTCGCCAACCGCACCCTGGAGCGCGCCAGCACCCTGGCCGAGCAGTTCGGCGCCCATGCGGTGCTGCTGGCCGACATTCCCCAGGAGCTGGTCAACAGCGATATCGTCATCAGCTCCACCGCCAGCCAGTTGCCGATCCTCGGCAAGGGTGCGGTGGAAAGCGCCCTGAAGCAGCGCCGGCACAAGCCGATCTTCATGGTCGACATCGCCGTGCCGCGCGATATCGAGCCACAGGTGGGCGAGCTCGATGACGTTTACCTGTACACCGTCGATGACCTGCACGAAGTGGTCGCCGAGAATCTCAAGAGCCGCCAGGGTGCTGCCCAGGCCGCTGAAGAGCTGGTCTCGGTGGGCGCCGAAGATTTCATGCTGCGCCTGCGCGAGCTGGCCGCGGTGGATGTACTCAAGGCTTACCGTCAGCAGAGCGAGCGCCTGCGCGACGAAGAGCTGCAAAAGGCCCAGCGCCTGCTGGCCAATGGCGCCAGTGCCGATGAGGTGCTGGTGCAACTGGCCCGTGGCCTGACCAACAAGCTGTTGCATGCGCCCAGCGTGCAACTGAAAAAGCTCTCTGCCGAAGGCCGCCTCGATGCGCTGGCCATGGCCCAGGAACTCTTTGCCCTCTCCGAGGGTTCGACGGATAAAACCCCGCAATGAAAGCGTCGCTGCTGAATAAACTGGACACGCTCCAGGACCGTTTCGAGGAACTGACCGCCCTGCTGGGCGATGCCGAGGTCATTTGCGACCAGACGCGCTTTCGCGCCTATTCCCGTGAATACGCTGAAGTCGAGCCGGTCGCCGTCGCCTACGCCCAGTGGCGCAAGGTCCAGGATGATCTGGCCGGCGCCCAGGCGCTGCTCAAGGACAGCGACCCGGACCTGCGCGAAATGGCCGTGGAAGAAGTGCGCGAAGCCAAGGAGCAACTGGCGCAGCTGGAAAACCAGCTGCAGCGCATGTTGCTGCCCAAGGACCCCAACGACGGGCGCAACGTGTTCCTGGAAATCCGCGCCGGTACCGGTGGTGACGAGGCGGCGATCTTTTCCGGCGACCTGTTCCGCATGTATTCGCGCTATGCCGAAAAGCGCGGCTGGCGCCTGGAAATTCTCTCGGAGAACGAGGGCGAACACGGCGGCTACAAGGAAATCATTGCCCGGGTCGAAGGCGACAGCGTCTACGGCAAGTTGAAATTCGAGTCCGGTGCCCACCGCGTCCAGCGTGTACCCGAGACCGAATCCCAGGGCCGCATTCACACCTCGGCCTGCACCGTGGCGGTGCTGCCGGAGCCGGACGAGCAGGTGGCGATCGAGATCAACCCGGCGGACCTGCGTGTCGACACCTACCGTGCCTCCGGTGCCGGTGGTCAGCACATTAACAAGACTGACTCGGCAATCCGCATCACCCACTTGCCCACCGGCATTGTCGTCGAGTGCCAGGAAGAACGTTCCCAGCACAAGAACCGTGCCCGGGCGATGTCCTGGCTGTCGGCCAAGCTCAACGACATCCAGACCAGCGCGGCGCAGAATGCCATGGCCAGCGAGCGCAAGCTGCTGGTCGGCTCGGGTGACCGTTCCGAACGAATTCGTACCTACAACTATCCACAGGGGCGGGTGACCGATCACCGCATCAACCTGACCCTGTATTCCCTGGATGACGTTCTGGCCGGTGGGGTCGACGCGGTAATCGAGCCGTTGCTGGCCGAGTACCAGGCGGATCAACTGGCGGCACTGGGTGAGTAAATGACGATTATTGCCAGCTTGCTCCGCGGTGCGGAGCTGCCGGATTCGCCGACCGCGCGTCTGGATATCGAACTGCTGTTGGCGGCGGCCATCGGCAAGTCGCGCAGCTACCTGCACACCTGGCCGGAGCGGATTGTCAGCAGCGAAGCGGCGTTGACCTTTGCCGACTACCTGCAGCGCCGCCGCGCCGGTGAGCCGGTGGCCTACATTCTGGGTCAGCAGGGGTTCTGGAACCTCGACCTGGAAGTGGCCCCGCATACCTTGATCCCGCGTCCGGAAACCGAGCTGCTGGTGGAAACCGCCCTGCAGTTGCTGCCGGGTAGTGCGGTCAAGCTGCTCGACCTGGGCACCGGCACCGGGGCGATTGCCCTGGCCCTGGCCAGTGAGCGCCCGTTGTGGCAGGTCACCGCGGTCGACCGCGTGCTCGAAGCCGTGGCCCTGGCCGAGCGCAACCGCCAGCGCCTGCAACTGAACAACGTCAACGTGCGCAGCAGCCACTGGTTCGATGCCTTGGCTGGCGAGCGCTTTGACCTGATCATCAGCAACCCGCCGTACATTGCCGCCGCCGACCCGCACCTGGTGGCCGGTGACGTGCGCTTTGAGCCCAGCAGCGCGCTGGTCTCCGGCGAAGACGGCCTGGACGACCTGCGCTGCATCGTCAGCCAGGCGCCGGCGCACCTGGCGCCGGCTGGCTGGCTGCTGCTCGAACACGGTTACGACCAGGCCGCCGCCGTGCGCGAGCTGCTGGCCAGGCATGATTTCGAGCAGATCGAAAGCCGCCTCGACCTCAACGGCCACGAGCGCATCACCCTGGGGCGGCTGTCGTGCTGAGCGACCAGGAGCTGTTGCGCTACAGCCGGCAGATCCTCCTGGCGCAGGTGGATATCGACGGTCAGCTGCGGCTGAAAAACAGCAAGGCGCTGATCGTCGGCCTCGGCGGTCTCGGCTCGCCAGTGGCGCTGTACCTGGCGGCCGCCGGGGTTGGCGAATTGCACCTGGCCGACTTCGATACGGTGGATGTCACCAACCTGCAGCGCCAGGTCTTGCACGACAGTGCGTCGGTAGGCCTGAGCAAGGTTGATTCGGCGCTTGCCCGGCTCACCGCGATCAACCCGCAAATCACCCTCAAAGCGCATCGCCGCGCGCTGGATGAGGACTCCCTGGCTGAAGCGGTCAAGGCCGTGGACCTGGTGCTCGATTGCTCGGACAACTTCACTACCCGCGAAGCGGTCAATGCTGCCTGCGTCGCCCACGGCAAACCGCTGGTCAGCGGCGCGGCGATTCGCCTGGAAGGGCAGTTGTCGGTGTTCGACCCGCGTAACCCGCTAAGCCCCTGCTACCACTGCCTGTACGGGCACGGCAGCGAAGCCGAACTGACCTGCAGCGAAGCCGGCGTGTTGGGCCCGCTGGTGGGGCTGGTTGGCAGCCTGCAAGCACTTGAGGCGCTGAAGCTGCTGGCCGGTTTCGGCGAGCCGCTGGTGGGGCGCTTGCTGTTGATCGACGCCCTTGGCAGCCGCTTCCGTGAGCTGCGGGTCAAGCGCGACCCGGGCTGCAGCGTGTGTGGCGAGCATCATGGCTGACGCTGCGGCGGCGCCGGTCGGCGTTTTCGATTCCGGAGTCGGCGGCCTGTCGGTACTGGCCGAGATCCAGCGCCTGCTGCCCGACGAGTCGCTGCTGTACGTCGGCGACTGCGGCTACATCCCCTATGGCGAGAAGTCGCCGGCGTTCATCCGCCAGCGCTGTCGCATGGTCGCCGAGTTCTTCCGCGAGCAAGGCGCCAAGGCCATGGTCCTGGCTTGCAACACCGCCACCGTGGCGGCGGTGGCAGATTTACGCGAACAGTATCCGCACTGGCCGATCGTCGGTATGGAGCCTGCGGTCAAACCCGCCGCTGCCGCGACCCGCAGCGGTGTGGTCGGCGTGCTGGCCACCACCGGCACCCTGCAAAGCGCCAAGTTCGTTGCCTTGCTCGATCGCTTTGCCAACGACATTCGCGTCGTCACCCAGCCTTGCCCGGGCCTGGTGGAGTGCATCGAGGCTGGCGACCTGAGCAGCCCGGTGGTGCGTGAGATGCTCCAGGGGTATGTAAAGCCCTTGCTCGACGCCGGCTGCGATACCCTGATCCTGGGCTGCACCCATTACCCCTTCCTCAAGCCTCTGCTGGCGCAAATGATCCCCGCCTCGGTGGCGATCATCGATACTGGCGCCGCCGTTGCCCGGCAATTGCAGCGCCTGTTGGGCGAGGGTGAATTGCTGGCTGCAGGACCGGCGCGCGATGCGCAATTCTGGACCAGTGCCAGCCCTGAACATTTGCGAAAGATCCTTCCAATGTTGTGGAATAAATCTGACAGTGTGCGAAGCTTTCCAATGTAAAAAAAGTGTGAAAAGCACTCAACATTGACTGAACTAACGCAACGCTGCCGATTTCTATTTATTGTCTGGTGAGACAGAAAAACCAACAACAGCATTAGGAAAAAGGACGTTTCTCATGAAGAAACTGCTTTGCTTGGCTGCTCTTGCAGCCGTTACCCTGGGGCAATCTTTCACAACTCAAGCAGCGGACGTGTCGTTCTCGGTCGGGCAGACCGGCGACTCGACCATGACCTATCGCCTCGGCCTGCAATCGAACTGGGATGTCAGTTGGTGGCAAACCAGCGTAGGCCGTATCACCGGCTATTGGGACGGTGCCTACACCTATTGGGATGGCGACGAGAAGTCGAGTAACCACAGCCTGTCGTTTGCGCCGGTGTTCGTTTACGAGTTCGCCGGTGAGTCGGTCAAACCCTATATCGAAGCCGGTATTGGTGTGGCCGCATTCTCCAGTACCGAAGTTGAAAGCAACAAACTCGGCTCTTCGTTCCAGTTCGAAGATCGCATCGGCTTTGGTTTGCGCTTTGCCGGCGGGCATGAAGTCGGCGTGCGGGCGATCCACTACTCCAACGCCGGGCTGCAAACGCCCAACGATGGGGTAGAAAGTTACGCGTTGCACTATCGCATGCCGCTCTGACCTGAAAGAGCACAGCCCTGTGTTTTACACAGGGCTTGCAGGTAGTTCGGGCAGTGGCCAGAGGCTGTTGAGGTTGAGGGCTTCGAGCAGTAGCTCGGGGGCGCGCTCTGGCAAACGCTGGATGATCACATCGGCAGCAGTTTCCGGCGTCCATTGTTCAGGTCGGACCTGAACCGCCAGCAGTGGCGTTTTCAACGCCTGCGGTGCGACCACGGTCAAGGCGATGCCTTTGCTCTCGAGCTTCTGACGCTCAGCGCGAAACACTTGTGTCAGGTTGTTGTCCGGGGTTGCCGGCTGGCTGGGCTCGTAGAGTTGCAGCGCCGAATAGCGGCTGAGCACAGCCAGCACCTGTGGCGCCTGGCCTTTTTCCAGCAGCGGCACTGCCACGTTCAAGCAATGAACCGAAGCGCTCAGGTTGCTGCTGGCGATGGCTTCGAAAATGGCCGTCGGCGGCAGGCCAGGGTCCAGGTAATCGCAGGTGCCGGCATTCACCAGCAGGCAATCGAGGGCGCCCCAGTGGGCCTGGAGTTGCTGGCCAGCGTGTGCGGCCTGCGTGCGATCATCGAGATTGCCGTCAAGCAAAAGCAACTGCTCGGGGTTGAGCTGCGAAAGGCCCTTGAGCTCGGGCGAAGGACGTCCGCTGGCAGCGACTTTCCAGCCCTGCTCAAGCAGTTGTTGCACCAGCGCCAGGCCCAGGCCGCTGCTTGCGCCGGTGACCCACACCTTGCGCGCGATGGGTTCGCTCACATGACTGCCCTCTCTTCCTGCCGCGTGGGTAAATTCCTGAATGCATTCAACGCACGTTGGCGACTGCTACCGAGGTCCACAATAGGCTGTGGATAATGATTAGTAGCAAAAAGATCGCCAGCTGGCACGGGATTGTGGATTTTTTTTTCATCCAGGTCGGCAAGCTCAGGCAGCCATTGCCGAATGAAATGCCCTGCGCTATCGAAACGCTGAGACTGGCTCACAGGGTTGAAAATGCGGAAATAGGGCGCTGCGTCGGTGCCGGTCGAAGCACTCCACTGCCAGCCGCCGTTGTTGGCGGCCAGGTCGCCATCAATCAGGTGGCGCATGAAAAAGCGCTCGCCCTCGCGCCAGTCGATCAGCAGGTTCTTGGTCAGGAACATGGCAACGATCATGCGCAGGCGGTTGTGCATCCAGCCGGTGGCAAGCAATTGGCGCATGGCCGCATCGATGATCGGGATGCCGGTCTGTCCTTGCTGCCAGGCCTTGAGTTCCTCCGGTGCATGGCGCCAGGGCAGGGCCTCGGTTTCCGGGCGGAAGGCACGGTGCATCGAGACCCGTGGATAGCCCACCAGGATGTGTTTGTAGAACTCGCGCCAGAGCAGCTCGTTGATCCAGGTCACCAGGCCGCGGTTGCCACTGTCGAACTCGCCGAAGTTGTGGTTCAGCGCGGCATGCAGGCACTGACGCGGCGATATCACCCCGGCGGCCAGGTAGGCTGACAGCTGGCTGGTGCCGGCGACGGCGGGGAGGTCGCGCTGATTCTGGTAGTCCTCGGCGCATTCGTCGATAAAGCGTTGCAGGCGCTGCTGTGCTTCTTCTTCACCGGCAGGCCAGAGCTCGCGCAAGGCCTGCGCAGGGTGTGGGAAACCGGCTACCTCAACGGGAACCGGATCGCTGGCAACAGCCGTCGGCGCTTGCGCCCTGATTGGGTTGACCAAGGGTGGCACGCCCAGGTGCAGGCGTTCGTAACAAACTTTGCGAAACTGGCTGAAGACCTGAAAGTAGCTGGCGCTGCGGGTCAGGATGCTGCCTGGGCGGAACAGTAACTGGTCAAGATAGCCGTGCGCGGCAATACCGTGCTCGCCCAAGGCAGCCTGCACCGCCTGGTCGCGGGCGCTTTCATTGACGCCATATTCCTCGTTGAAGTGCAGCGCCTGCACCTGATGCTCCTGGCACAGCTGCAGCAAGACCTGCGGTGCCTGCTGCCAGGTGTCGGCGTAGCGGATCAGCAGGGGGATGTTCAACTGCGCCAGTGCCGCACGCAGGCTTTGCAGATTGCGCAACCAGAAGTCGACCTTGCACGGTGCATCGTCATGGGCCTGCCACTGCCCAGGGCTGAGCAGCCATACCGCCAGGGTCGGGCCGCGTTCGCAGGCTGCTGCCAGTGCAGTGTTGTCAATTACGCGCAGGTCGCTGCGCAGCCAGATCAGTTGCATGCTGTTTGGTTACCCTTGAAGGTGAAATTCAGGCTGTTCGCCCCTGAGTTGGCGCAGGCACTGAAGCGCCGCCTGGGGCGAATCGAGGACAAACAGCGTCTCGTCCGTCCAGGCTTGCAGGGCATGCTTATGAATGCTGACTGCGCGGCCGCACAGGAGTTTCGGAATTTCGATGTCGGCCAGGTTTCTTTGTAAGCGGGCGATGTCCAGCGACTTGTCGATGCTCAGCAGCAACGCCCATGGCCGCAACTGGGCGACCGCCAGGCTCAGCTCGTTGCCCGGTGGTGGCCAGTCGAAGACCTGCACCGGGTAACCGGCATTGCTGGCCAGCCAGGCCGTCAGCCACAGCCGTGGGTCGAAGGCCAGGTCAGAGCCGTTTACCAGCAGCAAGGGGGCGCCGCCGAGCTGATGGTTGTTGTGATAGACCCGCGCCCCGAGCTTGCTGCGTAGCCACGAGAAAAAGAACACCTGCTCAAGGCCAGTGGCGAATTGGCCCTGCCAGCGCAGTTCGAGGTCGGCAAGCAGCGGCATCAACAGCTGTTCACAGAGGGTTGCCGCCGGGTACAGGGCCATGGCCTGGTTCAGCTGCTGCTCAAGCCGGCGCTCGGCGAGGGCGGCGATGGCTTCCTTGAGTTGCTCGCGCAGGGCCTGCCAGTCGCTGCCGGCCGGCGCCGGTGACTCCCCCGGGTTGGCTTGCAGCAAGGCTTTGACCTGGCTGACCGCTGCGCCCCGGTCAAGCCAGGTGAGGATCTGCTGAATACGCTGGACGTCTTCCTGGCTGTAGAGGCGATGCCCCTTGCCGGTGCGTTGCGGCACGATCAAGCCGTAACGACGCTCCCACGCACGCAGGGTGACCGGGTTGATACCGGTCAGGCGCGTCACCTCGCGGATCGGCAACAAGGCTTCAGATGGCATTGCGCAGGCTCAGGTTTTCCGGGTGCGGTTGCAAGTACACCTGCTGCGCCAGGTAGGGGTCGGGATGGTTGCGCAAATGATGCTTGAGCAGGGTCAGCGGCACCACCAGCGGCACCACGCCGGCATGGTACTGGCTGATCAGTTGCTGGATTTCCTGCTTGTCGGCGCGGCTCAAGGCATCGCGCAGGTAACCGCTCAGGTGCAACAGTACATTGCTGTGGGTGCCACGGCTGGCGCAGCGGCTCAGGGCCTGGATCAACTGGCTGAAGTAACGCGGGGCGAGCAACTCGGGATCGTCGTCGCGGCCCATGCTGCCCAACAGCTTGCCCAGGACTTTGTACTGCTGCGGGTTGTGCGCCATCAGCTGGTACTTGTAGCGGGAATGAAACGCGATCAGGGCGCCGCGGCTGACGCCAGCGGCGATCAGCTGCTGCCAGTCGGCGTAGGCATATACCCGGGTGATGAAGTTCTCGCGCAGCACCGGATCGCAGAGCCTGCCATCTTCTTCCACCGGTAAATCGGGACGCTGCTCACAGAAGGCGGCGGCGAACAACCCGCGGCCGCCCTCGGGCGCTGGATAGCCATTGGCCTGATAGACCTTGACTCGCTCCAGGCCGCAGGAGGGGGATTTGTGCATGAAGATGTAGCCGCAAATATCGTCGAGATCCTTGGCCATCTGCTGCCCGTAAGCGCGCAACGGGCCGGACAGATCCAGGCCGGGGTCGCGGCTGCACACGGCCTGCGGGTCGGCAGGATCACCTACCAGGCGGATGGGGGCACGTGGCACGCCCAGGCCGATGGCGACTTCTGGGCAAACCGGGACCAAATCGAAGTGTTCGCTGAGGACCTCGTTGCACAGGCGCGAGGCTTTGTGGCCGCCGTTGAAACGCACTTCCTGGCCGATCAGACAGGCGCTGACAGCAATGCGGGGCTTGCGCGGCAGGTCACGAGCGTTCATGAACAGATCCTGAAAAATATTGTACAAATAAAGTTTTATGTACAGGTAAATCCCATCATAGGGGCAAACCTGTGCAAGTCAAACCACTTGTACAATTTTTGTGCAGGATGTCGAAAATGTCAGGCGGGGCTGAACAGGAGCAGCCCCGGCAGCTGTTACTCCAGATGCTCAAGCAGCCGACGGGCCGCTTCCTGGCCGCTGAGCCAAGCGCCTTCGACCCGGCCCGACAGGCACCAGTCGCCACAGGCATACAGGCCCAGGTCAGCGTCGGCCAGGGCGCCCCATTCGTGATTGCTGGCCGGGCGGGCATACAGCCAGCGGTGGGCGAGGGAGAAGTTCGGGGCGGGCACCACGCAGCCGACCAGCTCGGCGAAATCGCCCCACAGTTGCTCGATCACCGCCTCCTTGGGCAGGTCGATGTGCTGCTTGCTCCAGCTGGAAGTGGCATGCAACACCCAGGTGTCCATGTGTTCGTCGCGCCCGGGTTTGCTCCGGTTGCGCGCCAGCCAGTCGAGGGCGCTGCCTTGTACGAAGCAGCCTTGCATCGGGGTGTCGAGCGGGGTGTCGAACGCCAGGGCGATGGCCCAGGTCGGGTCCATCTGCACGCCGGCGGCAGTGGCGGCCAGCTTGGGCGCAGCACTGAGCAACTGGGTGGCCTGAGGCGCCGGCACGGCGACTACCACCCGGCTGAACGGCCCGTGGCTGCAGCCGTCGGTGTCCTGCAGGTGCCAGTACTTCTGGCCGCGATAGACTTCGGCAATACGGCAGCTGAAGTTTACCGTGACATCCTTGAGCAGGCCGCGGGTGATGGCGCTCATGCGCGGCACGCCAACCCAGCGCGTCTGCTCGTCGGGGGAGGGGCTCAGTACGCCATCCTGATAGTGATACAGCTGCGGCTTCCATTCGGCCGCCCAACCGGCCGCTACCCATTGCTGCAACTGGTCGACAAAGCGCCGGTCGCGGGCCGTGAAGTACTGGGCGCCGAGATCAAGGGCGCCGGCATCGCTGCGTTTGCTGGCCATGCGTCCGCCGCTGCCGTGGCCCTTGTCGAACAAATGAACGGTCTGCCCGGCCTTTTGCAACGCCTGGGCGGCGGACAGGCCGGCGATACCGGCCCCGATGATGGCAATAGGTACAGTCATGATGGCCTCTTCGAACCTAATGGTTGCAGACTACGCTGCCCGGCAAACCTGTACAATGCACGAATCCTGTATAAGATGATTCCGCTCGTTACCACAGGTTGGCCTATGTTTATCCGAGAGCGATCGGTCAAAAAAGTGCCTTGTTGTTAAAAATAGACCACTGGCGCGCCATGCGAGGACACAGCCATGCATATATTGCTGACCGGCGGTACCGGGTTGATCGGCCAACACCTGTGTCAGCACTGGCTGGCCCAGGGACATCGGCTGACGGTATGGAGTCGGCGCCCTGAACAGGTGGGCAAGTTGTGTGGCTCCGGGGTGCGTGGCATAGCCCGGCTCGATGAGCTGGCCGATGACGACGGCGTGGACGCGGTGATCAATCTGGCCGGCGCACCGATTGCCGACCGGCCCTGGAGCTCCAGCCGTCGCGCCTTGCTCTGGGCCAGTCGTATCACTTTGACCGAGCAATTGCTGGCCTGGTTGGAGAAGCGTCAGCAGCGCCCCGAGGTACTGATCTCGGGTTCGGCGGTAGGCTGGTATGGCGATGGTGGCGAGCGCGAACTCACCGAGGCTTCGCAGCCGGTCAAGGAGGATTTCGCCAGCCAGCTGTGCATCGCCTGGGAAGAAACCGCCATGGCCGCGCAACCGCTGGGGATTCGCGTGGTGCTGGTGCGTACCGGGCTGGTGCTGGCGAGCGAGGGCGGCTTTTTGTCGCGCCTGCGCCTGCCGTTCAAACTCGGGCTGGGCGGGCCTATCGGCGACGGTCGGCAGTGGATGCCGTGGATCCATATACACGACCAGATCGCCCTGATTGATTTTCTCTTGCAGCACAAGGATGCCAGCGGTCCTTATAATGCCTGCGCCCCGGAGCCGGTGCGCAACCGCGAGTTCGCCAGGCGTCTGGGCCGGGCCCTGCACCGCCCGGCATTGATGCCGATGCCGGCGCTGCTGCTCAAGGCCGGGCTGGGCGAATTGTCGACCTTGCTACTGGGCGGGCAACGGGCGCGGCCGGTACGTTTGCTGGCGGCCGGTTTTACCTTCCGCTTCAATGATCTGCAATCGGCCCTGGATGAACTGTCCAGGCGCCTCTGAAATAGGACGTTGCATGACCGATCACGCTTTGCTGCTGGTCAACCTGGGTTCACCGGCCTCCACCTCTGTCGCCGACGTGCGCCGGTACCTCAATCAGTTTCTCATGGACCCCTATGTCATCGACCTGCCGTGGCCGGTGCGGCGGCTGCTGGTGTCGCTGATCCTGATCAAGCGCCCGGAGCAATCGGCCCATGCCTATGCCTCGATCTGGTGGGACGAGGGTTCGCCGCTGGTGGTGCTGACCCGCCGCCTGCAGGCCGCAATGCGCGAGCAGTGGAGCCACGGCCCGGTGGAAATCGCCATGCGCTACGGCGAGCCTTCGTTGCCGACGGTGCTGACGCGCCTGGCCAGCCAGGGCGTGAAGAAGGTCACCTTGGCGCCGCTGTACCCGCAGTTTGCCGACAGCACCGTGACCACGGTCATCGAGCAGGCGAAACAGGTGATTGGCGAGCACAAGCTGCCGCTCGAGATGGCGATTCTGCAGCCGTTCTACGACAAGCCGGAATACATCGACGCCCTGGTAGCCAGCGCGCAGCCATACTTGCAGGAGGATTACGATCACCTGCTGCTCAGCTTCCATGGCCTGCCCGAGCGACACCTGAAAAAACTCGACCCCACCGGCAAGCATTGTTTCCAGGACGCCGATTGCTGCCGCACCGCTTCGCCCGAGGTGCTTGCGGTCTGCTATCGCGGCCAGTGCCTGCGCACCGCCCAGGCGTTCGCGCAGAAGATGGGCATCCCCGACGGCAAGTGGTCGGTGTCGTTCCAGTCAAGGCTGGGGCGGGCGAAGTGGATCGAGCCGTACACCGAAACGCGGTTGGACGAGCTGGGCAAGTCAGGGGTGAAAAAGCTGCTGGTAATGTGCCCGGCGTTTGTCGCCGATTGCATCGAGACCCTGGAAGAGATCGGTGACCGCGGGCGCGAGCAGTTTGTCGAGGCCGGCGGCGAAGAGCTGGTGCTGGTGCCGTGCCTGAATGATCACCCGCAGTGGGTGCAGGCGTTGAAGGGGATGTGCGAAGAGGCTTGAGGGCCTCATCGCGGGTCTAGCCCGCTCCCACAGACTGCTTGGGAGGGGGCTAGACCTTCAGATCAAGGCAACTGATCGTCCAGCGCCTTGTTCTTCCAGCTGTCGTTACCCGGCAGCAGCAGGTTCAAGGCAATAGCCACCACCGCGCACAGGGCGATGCCCTTCAGGCCCCAGTCATCGGGGCCTGTGCCGCTACCGATCAGCACGCCGCCGATACCGAACACCAGGGTTACCGACACGATCACCAGGTTGCGCGCTTCGCTGAGATCGATCTTGTGGCGGATCATGGTGTTCATGCCCACCGCCGCGATCGAGCCGAACAGCAGGCAGAGGATGCCGCCCATTACCGGCACCGGAATGCTCTGCAGCAGCGCGCCGAACTTGCCGATGAAGGCCAGGGTGATGGCAAAGATTGCCGCCCAGGTCATGATCTTCGGGTTGTAGTTCTTGGTCAGCATCACCGCGCCGGTCACTTCGGCGTAGGTGGTGTTGGGCGGCCCGCCGAACAGGCCGGCAGTGGTGGTGGCGATGCCGTCACCGAGCAGGGTGCGGTGCAGGCCAGGCTTTTTCAGGTAGTCGCGGCCGGTCACGCTGCCCACCGCAATCACCCCGCCGATGTGCTCGATCGCCGGCGCCAGGGCCACCGGTACGATGAACAGGATCGCCTGCCAGTTGAACGCTGGCGCGGTGAAGTGCGGCAGCGCCAGCCAGGGCGCGGCGGCGATCTTGGCGGTGTCGACCACGCCAAAGTAGAACGACAGGGCAAAGCCCACCAGCACCCCGGCAATGATCGGCACCAGGCGGAAGATACCCTTGCCGAACACCGCGACGATCAGGGTGGTCAGCAGCGCCGGCATGGAGATCATCATCGCGGTGCCGTACGGCAGCAGCTCGGCGCCGTCACCGGCCTTGCCCATGGCCATGTTGGCGGCAATCGGCGCCATTGCCAGGCCGATCGAGATGATCACCGGGCCGATCACCACCGGTGGCAGCAGGCGGTCGATAAAGCCGGTGCCTTTGATTTTTACCGCAAGGCCGAGGAAGGTGTAGACGAAGCCCGCCGCCATGACCCCGCCCATGGTCTCGGCCAGGCCGAACTGGCCCTTGGCGAGGATGATCGGAGTGATGAAAGCGAAACTCGAGGCCAGGAATACCGGCACCTGACGGCCGGTCACTATCTGAAACAGCAGAGTTCCCAAACCCGCCGTGAACAGCGCGACGTTGGGGTCGAGGCCGGTAATCAGCGGCATCAATACCAGCGCGCCAAAGGCGACGAAGAGCATCTGCGCGCCGGAGACGACCTGGCGCCAGAGCGGGTCGTTGAACTCATCCTGCATGTTCAGGCGTCCTTCTGCTTGGTACCGAAGATCTTGTCACCGGCATCGCCCAGGCCCGGGATGATGTAGCCGTGCTCGTTCAGGCACTGGTCGATCGAGGCAGTGTAGATCTGCACATCCGGGTGGGCTTTCTCGACCACGGCGATGCCTTCGGGGGCGGCAACCAGGACCATCGCGCGGATGTCCTTGCAACCGGCCTTTTTCAGCAGGTCGATGGTGGCGACCATCGAGGCGCCGGTGGCCAGCATCGGGTCGATGATCAGCGCCAGGCGCTCGTTGATCTCCGGGGCGAGTTTTTCCAGGTAGGTGTGCGCCTCGAGGGTCTCCTCGTTGCGGGCCACGCCCACGGCGCTGACCTTGGCGCCCGGGATCAGGCTGAGCACGCCGTCGAGCATGCCGATGCCGGCGCGCAGGATCGGTACTACAGTAATCTTCTTGCCGGCGATCTTCTCGACCTGGACCTTGCCGCACCAGCCGTCGATTTCGTAGCTTTCCAGCGGCAGGTCTTTGGTTGCTTCGTAGGTCAGGAGCGTGCCGACTTCCTGGGCGAGCTCGCGAAAGTTCTTGGTGCTGATGTCGGCGCGGCGCATCAGGCCGAGCTTGTGGCGGATCAGCGGATGGCGGATCTCACGGGTAGGCATAGGGAAAAGCTCCGGGGGGCGGGCAAAAAAACCGCGCTAGATTAATCTATTCAGCCATGCATGTCCTCAGACTTACTGGACGTTAGTCCAGAAATGCTTGATCTGATGCGACGGGATGCGTACCTTTGCCCGCTTTTCTCAATTGCCGCCCCTTGGAGAGCGCCATGTCCGCCGATCTCGAGCACATCCGTCAAGTCATGCGCGAGGCTGACTGCCTGCACACCGAAGCCGAAGTCGAGGCCGCCATCGCCCGCGTGGGCGCGCAAATCACCGAGGTGCTGGCCGACAGCAACCCGGTAGTGTTCTGTGTGATGAACGGCGGCCTGATCTTCGCCGGCAAACTGCTGACCCATCTGCAATTCCCGCTGGAATCGTCCTACCTGCACGCCACCCGCTACCGCAACCAGACCAGCGGCGGCGACCTGTTCTGGAAGGCCAAGCCGGAAGTCTCGTTTATCGATCGTGACGTGCTGATCATCGACGACATTCTTGACGAAGGTCATACCCTCAGCGCAATCATCGATTTCTGCAAGCATGCCGGTGCCCGCGCCGTGCACACTGCCGTGCTGATCGACAAGGACCACGACCGCAAGGCCAGCGCCGACCTCAAGGCCGACTTCTGCGGCTTGAGCTGTGTTGACCGCTATGTGTTCGGTTATGGCATGGACTACAAAGGCTACTGGCGCAACGCTAACGGTATCTACGCTGTAAAGGGTCTCTGAGGTCCACAGGCGGGGCCGGTCGACCCGGCTTGCCCCGTTTGCCTTACCCCATGCTAGAGTGCCAGGCTGCCCCCAAGGAGCCTGACATGCGTGCGATTTTCCCCCTGCTGTTCCTGCTGAGCATGCCGCTGGCCGCGGCGCCCCTGCACAGCCAGTTCCTGCCGCCCGACGACCTCGGGCTGCGTAAGGAAGTTGCCGATTCGCAGCAGTTGCTGCAGGTCACCAGCTATTCGGTGGTAGTGGGCAACCAGCGCCAGTCCAACCAGCAACCGATTCCGGTCACCTCACCGTTGATTCTGCGCCTCAAGGGCAAGCCGCTGAGCAAGGGCGCGACCATCAGCCAGGTACTGGTCAGCTTCGATGCCGAAAGCAAAAGCCTGAAAAAGCCGGTGTTCGACGACAAAAGCAAAACCCTCACACTCAACTACCCGCTGGCCCAGTACCGGGTGATGCTCGATCTGCTGCGCAACGATACCGTCTATGTGCAGTTCCTCAGCTACCCCAACGGTCACATCTGGGCCGATCTGCATACCGGAAGCGTACGCGCGCGTTGAGTGCCGGCGTTGCCCGGGGGTAAACTGCCGGCCCGTGAAAATGTCCGTGATGGTTCAGTTGGAGTCGGCAATGCGTAAAGACAAGAAGCAAGTGATTGGTGATGAGATCAGTGATGACTACATTAAGTCGTTCCTGCAATACGAGCCGGCCGATGGCGTAACTTCGCCTTCGCATCACAAGCTGATCAAGGGCTACCGCGGCCTGCGCGTCGATGACTTCGAGCGCTATGTCGGCTTCTTCGTCGAGGCTGGTTATGACCTGGACGGCAAGGACGAGCACGGTAAGACCTTCGTCGAAGCCATCGCGGATCAGCGCAATGCGCCCGAGTACACCGAGATCATCGACAAGGCTCGCGGCTGATACCAGCGCCCATAAAAAAACGCCCCGAAGGGCGTTTTTTTATGCCGGCAGATTATGCGTAGCTCTGCGCCGGGCTGCTTTCGACCAGGCCCAGGGCCTCGTCGTTGTACGCACTGATCTTGTGGTACAGGGCAGCGTCGGTGGCCAGGACCTTTTCCCGGGCCGGGAAAATTTCCTTGAGCTTGGCCGCCCAGGCGCCCTTGGCTTGCTCGGGGAAGCAGCGCTCGATCAGATCCAGCATGATCGACACGGTTACCGAAGCACCAGGGGAAGCACCGAGCAGGGCGGCCAGGGAGCCGTCCTTGGCTGCAACCAGTTCGGTACCGAACTGCAGGATGCCGCCTTTTTTCGGGTCTTTCTTGATGATCTGCACGCGCTGGCCAGCCACTTCCAGACGCCAGTCCTCGGCCTTGGCCTCGGGGTAGAAGCGGCGCAGTGAATCCAGGCGCTGCTCCATCGACTGCATCACTTCGCTGACCAGGTACTTGGTCAGGTCCATGTTGTCGCGGGCCACGGCCAGCATCGGGCCGATGTTGCCCATGCGTACCGACAGCGGCAGGTCGAGGAACGAGCCGTGCTTGAGGAACTTGGTGGTGAAGCCTGCGTACGGGCCGAACAGCAGCGAGGTCTTGCCGTCGACCACGCGGGTATCCAGGTGCGGCACCGACATCGGTGGCGAACCTACCGCGGCCTGGCTGTAGACCTTGGCCTGGTGGCGCTTGACCACTTCCGGGTTGTCGCAACGCAGCCACTGGCCGCTGACCGGGAAGCCGCCAAAGCCCTTGCTCTCTTCGATACCCGACAGTTGCAGCAGCGGCAGGGCCGCGCCACCGGCGCCGAGGAACACGAAGCGGGCATCGACTTCACGGCTGCTGCCGCTGTTGACGTCCTTGATGCTGACGGTCCAGCCGCTGCCGTTACGGCGCAGGCCGGTGACTTTCTTGCAGTACTTGACCTGTGCTTCGGGGGCGTTGGCCAGGTGCTTGAGCAGCTTGTTGGTCAGCGCGCCGAAGTTGACGTCGGTGCCTTTCATGACGCGGGTGGCGGCGATCTGCTGGTCGGCAGGGCGACCCGGCATCATCAGCGGCATCCACTCGTTCATCACCGCCTTGTCTTCGGTGTACTCCATTTCGCTGAAGGCGTGGTGCTGCTTGAGCATCTCGAAACGCTTCTTGAGGAAGCTGATGCCCTTCTCGCCCTCGACGTAGCTCAGGTGCGGCACGGGGTTGATGAACGCCCGCGGCGAGCTGAACGCACCCTTTTTGCTCAGGTAGGCCCAGAACTGCCGGGACACCTCGAACTGGGTATTGATATGCACCGCTTTCTTGATATCGATGCTGCCGTCGGCGGCCTGTGGCGTGTAGTTCAGTTCACACAGCCCGGCATGGCCGGTCCCGGCGTTGTTCCACGGGTTGGAACTTTCCGCGGCACCCGAATCCATCAACTCGACGACTTCCAGCTTGATCGCCGGGTTGAGTTCCTTGAGCAGTACGGCCAGGGTGGCACTCATGATGCCTGCCCCTACCAGTACTACATCGACTGCTTCGTTCTGCGCCATTAACGCGTCTCCAAAATCTTCAGCACCAAATTGACAGCATAGGATCCCTGGCTTGCCAGGATCGCCATGTCCGATTATTCGCAGTTTTTGCAACTTCAGCGGACACCACCAACCGGGCTTTGCGTTGCCTATGAACGCATTTTACAGCCGGTGCGGCAATTCGACTTATGGTCAAGGTATCCGTCGTGCGTTATGGACCGGTTTCAGGCACCCATTGCAAATGAGTGCTGTTGCCAGCTGTTCAGGGCTGTTCGGGACACTTTAGGTGCTTTTGCACATGCCAGACTGTTCATTGCTCGCCACACTCTCGTGAAGTTGTGAAAACCCGTTTTTTCACGCTCTTTTGGAGACGTGAACCTCAAAATGGGCTGCGCGATGGCAGACCCGGCAGGTTCAGGCAGAGCAGATGGCCGGATGACGCAGGCACACTGGCTGGTGCAAGACCTGTGTGGAAGGCTCTCTGTGGGCGGTGCGGGGGATGCGCAATGCTGGGCATTGGCGGTACTGCGAGGCCCGATCAGGAGACGTCCTTATAATCGGGGGGAGATTATAGCGATGTCGCGGGCAGAAAAGCTCTTTATTAGCGACTTTTATTGAGGCAAAACTCAGGCGGCGAGGCTGCGTTGCAGCCAGTTTCCACTGACACGCTTTGAAACACGGGCGCTGGCGGGCAGCGGACGGTTGAGCCAGGCCAGGCGAATTTCGCTGATTTCCACCCAGCCACTGGTCGCCGGGGCCTGCGCGCACTGCTTGAAGGCCTGGCAAAGGCCGTGGGCGTCGAGGCGGGCGAAGCAGCGTTGCGGGTTGCGTTTGAACAGCAGGGCCAGGAGCGAGGACATGGCGGGTATCCCTGTGAAGAACTGAGCCTAGGATAACCGGGCAGTGATGAAACGATTGTGACAGCGAACCGGGCCCGGGGATGCCTGTCTTATTCACTAATGGCACGCCGATAGCTGGGCTGCCCCGTGCTGGTTATACTGGCGGCCTTTGCTGCCTATTCTGGAGAGATGAGCATGTTGCAACGTTTGTTGTTCGGTTTGATCGCGGTGACCAGTCTGACCCTGGCCGGTTGTGCCCACAGCCCGCAACAACTCAGCCCGCAACCGAAACTCAACGCCCAGCTGGCGCCGGTCGGTCATGGCCAGCCAGTGGTGGTCAAGGTGGTCGATGGTCGCGCTTCGCAAACCCTCGGCACCCGTGGCGGCCTGTACCCTGAAACCAGCGCCATCACCGTGACCGGCAACGACATCCTGCCAAAACTGCAGGCCCAGGCCGAAGCAGCTGTGCGCCTGCTGGGCTTTACCCCGACGCCGAACGCCTACAACGCGCCGCAGCTGACCGTGACCCTGGCCGAGCTCAAGTACCAGTCGCCCAAAGAAGGCATGTACGTGACCGAAGCCACCATCGGCGCTACCTTCAAGGCTGACGTGGCCAACGCCAACCGTCGCTACAGCGGCCGCTACGGCGCGTCGCTGGACCAGCGCTTCGGCATGGCGCCGAACCAGGAAACCAACACCAAGCTGGTGGGTGATGTGCTCAGCGATGCGCTGACCCGCCTGTTCAAGGACCAGGCCATCGGCCAGATCCTCGGCGAATAAGCCTCACCAGCAAAAAGCCCGATGTCTGCATGGCAGGCATCGGGCTTTTGTGTTTTTGCAGGTTCAGGCGGCTTCGACGTAGAAGTCCAGCACGCTGATGCCGGTAGGGCCGTCGACCTCGGGCAGGTCTTCATGGGCATGCCCGCCCAGGGCGCAGTACACCAGCCATTGGCGGTCCTGGACGTTGAACGCCAGGCCGTCGATCAACGCCTGCTGCTCATCGCTCTGGGCGATCAGGTAGAGGCGGTCCTGGTTTTCGGCGTGCAGCATGACAAGCTCCGGTAAGTGGCGACGGCCAACAGAGTGGCGTGTCTTGATGACGAGCGTGTGACGCCGGGAATTAATCGTCATTTGTCGCAAAGCACAGGCAAGGGCACGGCGCTTGGGTAGAATGCCCGCCGAGTCGAAAGTATCGATGTACTTCTTTTGAGGTTTTGCGATGTCGTTGCAAGTGATCTGGGGGCTGTTCGCCGCCCATCCGGCCAAGCTGATCAATCTGCTGGCCCTGCTGCTGACCTGCCCGGGCGGCCTGCTGCTGCACAGTGCCCGCCGCCGCGCGGCGCAAACCCTGGCGGGCCTGGCTGGTGATGAAGCGGTGATCGATGGCATGAGCCTGCGCATCAACCGCTTCTACTACATTCTTGGCTTTGCCTTCCTGGCGCTGGCCTTGCTGTTGTCCTGGTTCAGCACCTGGGTGTGAAGCCTGCTCCCAAGTTAATTGTGGGAGCGGGCTTGACCCGCGATAAATTTACAACGCCAACCCCGCCTTGACCCGGTACTGATTGCGTACCGGCATCGCATACTGCTGCACCAGGTACGGCCGCTGTTCGGCCGGGCAGGCGTCCAGGCGGCGCTGCCATTCGGCCTGGGCGCGGGCCAGTTCATCGGCCGCAAACACCTTGGCCGCTGCTGGCACCTCCAGCGCCGGGTCGGCATCGGCCCACTGCGCATAGGCCAGGTAATGCACCGGGAACAACCGGTAGCCGGCCAGAATCTGCCGGTCAATCTCTGCTGCCAGTTGCTTGGTGTCCTCGACGAACTCCGTCACCGGCGGGGCGAAGTTGATGTGCACGCGGCCTTTGTAGCCGGTGATGCCCTGGGCGATGCTGATGTCGTCTTCACCCGGCGCCTTGCTGTAGGTGCCGGTGGTGGCGCGGATATACAGCTCGCGGGCCTTGGCCTGGTCGCAGGGGTCGTACTCGTAGCTGATCGACACCGGGCTCAGGTTCAGCGACTGGATCACGGCGCCAAACGGCTCGTCCTTGCGGCTCATGTGGAACATTTTCAGGATTGCCGAATCGGTACGGTCATCACCATCCTTGGCCCGGCCTTCGGCCTGGGCGATCCAGATCGACTGGCCGTCGTTACGGATCGAATGGTTGATGTAGGCCGACAGCAGCTGGTAAGCCGCGAGCTTTTCCCGCCGGCCGGTGATCGAGCGGTGCACGATGAAGCTCTTGTTCAGGCGCATCATGTCGCTGACGAACGGTTTTTGCAGCAGGTTGTCGCCGATGGCGATGCGCGGGGTCGGCAGGCCGGCGTGGTACACGGCATAGTTGACGAAGGCCGGGTCCATGACGATGTCGCGGTGGTTGGCCAGGAACAGGTAGGCGGTACCGGCCTTGAGCTGCTCGACGCCGGTGTAGGTCACGCCGTCGGTTGCCCGCTCGATGGTATGGTCGACGTAGTACTCGACTTTGTCCTGCAGGGTCGAAACGCAGGTGACCCCGGCAAACTCTTTGCGCAGGCGCCGGGCGATCAGCGGCTTGAGCAGCCAGCCGAAGGCCCCGGCCATGCGCGGGAAGCGGAAGTGGGTGAGGATATCGAGGAATGCCGGGTCGCTGAGCAGCCGTGCCAGAACGGCAGGGACTTCAGCGTCGTCGTACGGTCGGATGGCATCGAATTCGCCCATCATGCTCTCTTGTTGGAAACGGCTAGGGTAATAGGTAGGGCCGGGGTCTGAAAAACGGCTCAGACACACTCAGGGCCTGTAAATAGACCGGCAATTATACGCACAAGTCACTCGGGAGGCCGCGATGCTGGAGACAGCGCTTTACGATTGTCCTTATTGTGGTGAAGAAGTCGAGACGACAGTGGACCTGTCGGGCGGTGATCAGGAGTACATCGAAGACTGTCAGGTGTGCTGCAAGCCGATCCGTTTCGTGCTGCAGGTGCATGGCGAGGAATGGATGCTGGACGTTTATGGTGAGAATGACTGATGCAGCGAATCTACGACCCTGAAAGCCTGCTCGAAGCACAAATGCTCATCGGCATGCTCGCCAGCGAAGGCATCACAGTGCACCTGGTCGGCCGCGACCTGATGGGCGCCATGGGCGACCTGCCGATGCACGGTTTGCTCGGTTTGGCGGTGGCCGATGAGCAGGCTGCCTGCGCACGCGAGCTGATCGCCGCGTACAATAGCGCCCAGCCACTTGCCGGCGACGAACCGGAGAACATCCCCGGAACCCTGATTTGCTAGGTTTTTGCCCTCATGTGTGGACGTTATGCGCTGTTTCGCTGGTCTCCCGCCTTTGCTGCCCTGCCGGGATTTCCCAGTGACCAGCAGGCGCAATGGAATATCTCCCCCGGCGCCTCGGTGCTGATCCAGCGCCGCCTCGAGGGTGGCCAGCTGGAGCTGGCGCGGGCACGCTGGGGGCTGACCCCGGCCTGGCTCACCGACTTGTCGCGCACCCCGGCCCACGCCCGCGCCGAAACCCTGGCCGAACAGCCGATGTTCCGTGAGGCGTTTCGCCTGCGTCGCTGTCTGCTACCGGCCAACGGCTTTTACGAATGGCGCGGCACCCAGCGCAAGCGGCCGTACTGGCTGACGCCGGGGGAGGGCTCGTCGTTGTTTTTTGCAGCGATCTGGGAGGCATATCCGGTGCAGGATCAGGTCTGGCTGAGTACCGCGGTGGTAACCCAGGCGGCGCTGAACCAGCGCCGGCCGCTGATTCTCGATGAGGCCGGGCAGGCTGCCTGGCTCGATCCCGAAACCCCGCCGGCGCGCTTGTACGAGCTGCTGGCGGGCGGCCAGGCGCCGCTGCGTGAGCGGGTGCTGGCCAATATGGTCAATGATCCCAAGCTCAATGGGCCGGAGTGTCTGACCCCGGCTTAAAAGCACCGCGGGTCAAGCCTGCTCCCTCAGCTGACCCTTTGCTCTGTGGGGGCTGGCTTTACACCCTGAACTGATTGATCAAGCGCCGCTGTTGCTCGGCCAGCTTGGTCAGCTCGGCGCTGGCGGTACTCGACTCATCCGCCCCGCCAGCCACCTCGTTGGCCACCTGGCCAATATTGATCACGTTACGGTTGATGTCTTCGGCCACCGCGCTCTGCTCTTCGGCAGCACTGGCAATCTGCGTGTTCATGTCGTTGATCACCGACACTGCCTGGGTAATGCTTTCCAGCGCCTGGGCAGCGCGCGCGGCTTGCTGCACGCTGTCGTCGGTCTTGCCCTGGCTGTCTTCCATGACCCGCACCACATCGCGGGTACCTTGCTGCAGTTGCTGGATCATCTGCTGGATTTCTTCGGTGGCCTGCTGGGTTTTCTGCGCCAGGTTGCGCACTTCATCAGCGACCACGGCAAAACCACGGCCCTGCTCACCGGCGCGAGCGGCTTCGATGGCAGCGTTAAGCGCCAGCAGGTTGGTCTGCTCGGCAATCGCGCGGATGGCGGTGAGGATGGCGTTGATGTTTTCGCTGTCGCGCGCCAGGTTCTGCACCACACCCACTGCTCGACCGATTTCCTCGGCCAGGGCGCTGATCGAACTGGAAGTATCGCGCACGATCGCCAGGCCCTGGTGTGCGGCCTGGTCGGCATTGCTGGCGGCCTGGGCGGCATGGGTGGCGTTGCGCGCGACGTCCTGGGCGGTAGCAGTCATTTCGTGCACGGCGGTGGCCACCAGGTCGATCTCGGCCATTTGTTTGTGTACGCCCTGGTTGGTGCGAATGGCGATGTCGGCGGTGTGTTCGGAGGAGTCGCTGACCTTCTGCACCGAGGCCACCACCTGGCTGATCATCGCCTGCAACTTGCTCAGGAAGGTGTTGAAGCCCTTGGCGATCGAGCCCAGTTCGTCGGCGCGGTCGCTGCTCAAGCGGCGGGTCAGGTCGCCTTCGCCCTGGGCGATGTCATCGAGCATCGCCACCATTTGCCGCAGTGGCCGGGCAATGCCGTGGGCCAGCAGCCAGATCACCAGCAGGCCAAGGGCGGCGATACCCAGGCCGACCACGGTCATGCCGGTGATGTCGGTGCGGCGCTGGTCGCTGAGGTCGCTTTGCAACTTCTGCACATCGGCCATCACCGCGCTGATCGGCAGTTCCAGCAGCAGGGTCCAGCGCGCGTCGGTATTGGCGATCTTGAACGGCAAGTACAGCTCGATGCGGCCTGCGCCCTGGTCGACTTCGTAGTGCAGGTTCTCGCCGCTCAGTTGCGCCAGGGTGGCGGCGGCATTGGCGTCGAGGACGTCGCTGGCTTTCTCGCCGAATTTGCCCGGGTCTTTGGTAAAGGCCACCAGGCGGCCGTTGCCGGACACCAGTGCCAGCTCGCCGGCACCGTCATAGAGCTGGCGATCGGCGGTATTGAGCAGTTCCTGGATGAAGTTCACCGACAGGTCGGCGCCGGCAATGCCCTGGAACGTGCCGTCGATCATGATCGGCTCGACGAACGAGGCGAGCATCACTACTTTGTCGCCTACCTTGTAAGGTGCCGGGTCGATCACGCAGGCTTTCTTTGATTCCCGCGGGCACAGGTAGTACTCACTGGCGCGCACGCCGGTGGCGAGGACGGTCTGGTCGTTGACGTCGGCCAGTTTGTCCAGGCCCAGGCTGCCGTCTTCGTTGCGGAACCACCAGGGCAGAAAGCGCCCGCTGGCGCTGTCGATACCGGTGATCGAGGTGCCGACGAAGCGCGCGTCGTCGTGGTCCAGGGCGTTACTTTCCCAGCCCAGGTAGGTGCCGAGGATCAGTGGGTTGGTCAGTGCTGTCTGCTTGAGCAGGGCGATCATTTGCTGGCGCTCGATCTTCAGCAGCGGATTGCCGCTGGCGTCCTGCATGCCGAGCATGGCGTTGCTGGTAGCCAGGCCCCTGGCAATCAGTAGCGGTGCTTCCAGGCCGCGCTGGATCTCGCTGACCTGGGTCCGCGCCAGGGCGGTCAGGCGCTGCTCGATCACCGCCTCGAATTGCTGCTGGGTGCGGCTTTGCACCAGCTCCTGGGTACGTTCGCCGGAATACACGGCGTACAGCACCAGGGCGGCGACAATGCTCAGGACAATGGCGCCGGCCAGGGCGGCGACGGAAAACTGGATCGACCGGAACTTCATGAGGGGGCTCCAAGCGCAAGGAAAGGCGTCTGCCTTGCGTTATCGGCCCGGCCGGGCGAAAGCATGAGCACCGTCTGGAGAATTCTTCGTCAGGGATATGGCGGGCTCAACGGAGTCGGCCTAGGATACGCGGCATGTTCGAAGGGAGTGTTTTCATGCGTAAGTCATTTGTAATCGGTGCATTGAGCGCCAGCGTCCTGCTCGCTGGCTGCCAGGCGGTGAACACCACCAGCGGCGGCGCCGTGGGTGTCGAGCGTAAGCAATACATGTTCAGCATGCTGTCGACCGATGAGGTCAACCAGATGTATGCCCAGTCCTACCAGCAAACCCTGGGCGAGGCATCCAGCAAGGGTGTGCTCGACAAGACCAGCAACAACGCCAAGCGCGTGCAATTGATCGCTGACCGCCTGATTGCCCAGGCCCCGCAGTTCCGCCCGGACTCGGCGCAGTGGAACTGGGAAGTCAACCTGATCAAGAGCGACGAGCTCAACGCCAACTGCGGCCCGGGTGGCAAGATCTTCGTCTACAGCGGCCTGATCGAAAAACTCAAGCTGACCGACGACGAGCTCGCTGCGGTCATGGGCCATGAAATCGCCCACGCCCTGCGTGAGCATGGTCGTGAGGCGATGTCCAAGGCCTATGGCGTGCAGATGGCTCGCCAGGGCGCCGGTGCCCTGCTGGGCCTGGGCCAGGACAGCATGGCGATCGCCGACACGGTGGTGCAGTACAGCATGACCCTGCCCAACAGCCGCGCCAACGAGAACGAAGCCGATTTGATCGGCCTGGAGCTGGCCGCCCGCGCCGGCTACAACCCGAATGCGGCGATCAGCCTGTGGGACAAGATGGCCCAGGCCTCGGGTGGCTCGCAGCCGGAGTTCATGAGCACTCACCCGGCGTCGGCCAGCCGTCAGGCTTCGTTGCAGGCGGCGATTCCGAAGGTGATGCCGTTGTACGAGCAGGCCCGCAAGTAAAAATCGCAGGTCATGCCCGCTCCCACAGGCCACTGTAGGAGCGGGCTTGACCTGCGATTGTATTCAGCCGATCCAGCCACTGACCTGCATCGCCGAATACACCGCCACCGCGGCCAGGACGAAGAATGCAGCCGACGCCAGGCGGCGGATCAGGGTCAGTGGCAGTTTCTCTGCAGCAAAATTACCCGCCAATACCACCGGCACGTTGGCAATCAGCATGCCCAGGGTGGTACCGATAATGACCATGATCAGGTGCGGATACTGCGCCGCCAGCATCACCGTGGCGACCTGGGTCTTGTCGCCAATTTCCGCGATGAAGAACGCGATCAGGGTGGTCAGGAACGGGCCGAAGCGCCGTGCGGTGCTGGCTTCGTCATCGTCCATCTTGTCCGGGATCAGCGTCCACAGTGCCGTGGCGGCAAAGCTTGCGGCGAGAATCCAGTGCAGGGTGGCGGCGGAGAAGAAGGTGCTGAACCAGGCGCCGACGGCACCGGCCGCGGCATGGTTGGCCAGGGTAGCGGCAATGATACCGGCGATGATCGGCCAGGGCTTGCGAAAGCGCGCGGCAAGGATCAGCGCGAGCAATTGGGTTTTGTCGCCAATTTCGGCGAGGGCCACGATCGCGGTGGGGACGAGCAATGATTCCAGCATCAGGATTCCTACGGGGGCGGGTCGACACGGCTATGACACGTACAGCCTTCCCGCCCCGGGTAAGGTGTTCGTGTCATAGGTCTTGTCAAACCCTGGGTCCGTCTGTGCGGACCGTGGGTCGCACGCGCCATGGTCTGTGGACCAAGTATGTTGACGCGTACCGGGCGAGCTGGGTGCTCGCGGGAGACTACTCCCCTAGGACGGAGCGGATTCTGCCTAGGCAAATCCGTTTCGGCAAGCGCTCTTTTTAACCGCGTGTTGCCTGGTAGATGCGAAAGCCTTGGCCCTCGTCGCGGATCCGGCAGTTGCCCAGGGCCTCTTCGATCAGCGGCTGGTAGCGCAGGAAGCTATTTGCCACCAAGCGCATTTCGCCACCTTTTTTCAGATGATCGGCCGATTTTCGCAGCAGGTTTTCCGAGGCCTGGTAATTGGTGTGAACACCTGTGTGGAACGGCGGGTTGCTGATGATCACGTCCAGCTCGCGCGGCGCGGCATCGATGCCGTCGCCGCAGATCACCTCGCCTTCCAGACCATTGGCGGCCAGGGTCAGGCGGCTGCTGGCCACGGCAAAGGCGTCGACATCAAGCAGGGTGATGCGGTTTTGCGGATAACGGCGTTTGATCGCCGCCCCGAGAACACCCGCGCCACAGCCAAAATCCAGCACGTGGCCGGTTGGCAGCTGGTCGAGGTTTTCCAGCAGCAGGGCGCTGCCGCGATCCAGGCGCCCATGGCTGAATACGCCCGGCAGGCTGACGATCTGCAGCGGGCCATCGGCCAGCTCCAGCTGGAAATGCTCGGCCAGGCTTTCCAGCGGCCTGGCTTCAGGGGCGTGCTCGACGGTGACCTGCCACAGCTGGCAATGGCGGGCGCTGTCGAGTTTGCGCGGCTTGCCGAAGGCGTGCAGTTGTTTGGCCGCGCCTTCGATGCCGCCGCGTTTCTCGCCGACCAGGTACAGCTGGCGACCGGCCAGGCGCGAGGCCAGGGCGTTGAGCAGGTAATTGGCCAGGTCCCGGGATTTGGGCAAGAACAGCACGGCGGCGTCGAAAGCCTGGGCCGGTGCGTTTACATCGAAGTGGCTGCGCCCGGCGAAGCGTGCCTCGAGCGCCGCCTGGTCGCCGGCGTGCCAGCTCCAGCCATGGGCCGCAGGCAACTTGCCGAGCAGGTCGTCGGCAGGCAAACCGGCCAGCAACAGCGAGCCCTGGAAAAGATCGGCCTGACGAAGCAACACTTCACTGCGCGGGTCCATGGACGGCGACTCCTGAAAAAAGTGGCGCAGTTTACCAGAGCCTGGCCGGGCTTAGACCTGGCGGCGCGGGCTGCCGGCAAAAAACGCCTCGGCGTTCTCGCTCAATTGCTCGACGATACGCTGGCGTGACTCGACCGCGCCCCAGGCGCTGTGCGGGGTGACGATCAGCCGCGGGATATCGGCTGCCAGCAGCGGGTTGCCGTTGACCGGTGGTTCGACACTCAGCACGTCGGTAGCCGCGCCGCCCAGGTGGCCGGCGCGCAGGGCATCGGCCAGGGCCTGCTCGTCGATCAGGCCGCCGCGGGCGGTGTTGATCACAAAGGCGCCGGGCTTGAGCAGGGCCAGTTGACGGGCGCCGATCAGGTTGCGGGTGTGCTCGTTGAGCGGGCAGTGCAGGGTCAGCGCGTCGACCTGCGGCAGCAGCTCATCCAGCGCAATTCGGTCTTCGCGGGGCGGGCGTCCGGGCAACTGGCCAAGCAGTACGCGCATGCCGAAGGCTTCGGCCAGGCGTGCTACGGCGCCACCCAGCTCGCCATGGCCGAGCAGGCCGAGGGTCTTGCCTTCCAGCTCGACGATGGGGAAGTCCAGCAGGCAGAACTGTTTGGCCTGGCCCCACTGGCCGTTGGCGACAGCCTTTTGATAGTCGCTCAGGCGCGTGGCCAGGGCCAACAGCAAAGCCAGGGTGTGCTGGGCCACCGACGGCGTGCCGTAGCCCTGGCAGTTGCTGACCACCACGCCCTGGGCGCGGGCGGCCTGCAGGTCGACATTGTTGGTGCCGGTGGCGGCCACCAGAATCAGCTTCAGCTCGGGGCAGGCGGCGAGGGTGGCGGCGTCGATCATGACCTTGTTACTGATCGCCACGCTGGCGCCCTGCAGGCGTTCGGCGACCTGCCCGGGGGCGCTGGCCGGATAGAGCTGCAGCTCATCGAAACAGGCCTTGAGGCGATCCAGCGCCAGGTCACCGAGGTCCAGGGAGCTATGGTCGAGAAACACGGCGCGACGGGAGATGGACATAGGGTGGCTCCAGTAAGGGCTCAAGCGTTGTAGGCGAAGCAATCGTAATGGCTGTGCTCAAGGCTGCTTTGCAGTTCAAGCAGGCCTTGCTGTTGCTGCTGCAGTGCCTGGATCTGCGCCTGCAGCTGGGCGCTTTTGCCGGCAATCGCCTGGCGCACCCGCTCGATCGGCAAGCCGGCCTGATCATCACTCACCAGCGCTTGCATCTCCTTGAGGCTGAAGCCGAGCTTTTGCGCGCACTTGATCAGGCTCAGCAGGGCGACGCTGTGTTGGTCATACAGGCGATAACGGCCCTGGCGCCTGGGCGCCGGCAGCAGGCCGATGCGCTCATAATGGCGAATGCTTTTGATGGTTGCCCCGGACAGCTGCGCGGCTTTGCCGATATACATCGAACGTCCTTGTTAGTGCCGGTGAGCCAGCCTGCGCGCCTGCTGCAGCCAGGCATCGCGCTGGCCTGCGCTCGAGCTGATGATGGGGCCAAACGTTAACGTCTTTTGCGTCCTGATTCCACAGAAGCCCAGGGTCGTGCGGCGCATCTGCTGCAGCGCCGGCATGCGGTAGACCCAGCGGTAGTACCAGGGCGGGGTGTCCATGCTCACCAGCAGGTCGGCGCTGCGGCCTTTGAGCAACTGTTCGGGGAAGGGCGAGTTGTTGCGGTACTTGAAGGCAAAGCCGGGCAGCAGGATGCGATCGAGAAAGCCCTTGAGCAGCGCCGGAATCCCGCCCCACCAGACCGGGAAGACCAGCACCAGGTGCTCGGCCCAGCTGATCAGCTGCTGGGCGTGCAGCAGGTCGGGCTCCAAAGCTTGTACCTGTTGATAACCCTCGCGCAGGATCGGGTCGAAGGCCAGCTCGCCGAGCTCCAGCAGGCAGACTTCGTGGCCTTTGTCGCGGGCACTGCTGATGTAGCTGTCGCTCAGTGCTGCGCAGAAACTGTTACGCGAAGGGTGGCCGAGTATCACCAGGATTCGTTTGCTCATCGAAGGCAGTTCCAGGGGCAAAGCGCTGAGGCTAACGCCTGCCCCAAGGGGGAGAGTCAAGGCGCCAGCACCCACAGGGATTGTTTCAAAGGTCTGCGAGGGCGTAGTGTGTTGCCCCCGTTTGACCTTTTGCCGCAAGGAGCCCCCATGTACTGGGCCGAATTTCTGACTGTCGCCTTGATCCACCTGCTGGCTGTAGCCAGCCCCGGCCCGGACTTTGCCGTGGTGGTGCGCGAGAGTGTTACCCACGGCCGGCGCGCCGGTACCTGGACGGCCTTTGGCGTCGGTACCGCGATTTTCCTGCATGTCGGCTATTCGCTGCTGGGTATCGGCCTGATCGTGTCGCAGTCGATCATGCTGTTCAATGCGCTGAAATGGCTGGCTGCCGCCTACTTGCTGTACATCGGCTTCAAGGCCCTGCGCGCCCGCCCGGCCGCGCCTGGCAGCGACGCCGTGCAGGCCTCCACGGTCGAGCGCAGACCGCGGGCGGCCTTTGTCGCCGGCTTCATGACCAATGGCCTGAACCCCAAGGCGACGCTGTTTTTCCTGTCGCTGTTCACCGTGGTCATCAACCCGCACACGCCGCTGGCGATCCAGGCCGGTTACGGGTTGTACCTGGCCGTGGCCACCGGCCTGTGGTTCTGCCTGGTGGCCATGCTGTTCAGCCAGCAGCGGGTGCGCGCCGGCTTTGCGCGCATGGGTCACTGGTTCGATCGCACCATGGGCGCGGTGCTGATTGCCCTGGGGGTGAAGATCGCTTTCACCGAAATGCACTGACAATGATGTTCAAACGCCACTAATCCCTGCAGCGGTCAAATCATTCCTTTGGCTGATTTGGCCGCTGTGGAGGCGTTCTAGAGTAAGGCATGTCTTGCCCAGCCTGTGCACTCTAGAAAAGGGACTCCTATGTTGCAGACTCGCGTCATTCCTCCTGCCGAGGACGCTTACCAGTTTCCGCTGTTGATCAAGCGCCTGCTGCTGTCCGGCAGCCGTTACGAGAAAACCCGCGAGATCGTCTACCGCGATCAGCTGCGCTACAGCTACCTGACCCTCAACGAGCGCATCGCGCGGCTGGCCAATGTGCTCACCGAAGCGGGGGTCAAGGCGGGTGACACCGTGGCGGTGATGGACTGGGACAGCCATCGCTACCTCGAATGCATGTTCGCCATTCCGATGATTGGCGCGGTGGTGCACACCATCAACGTGCGCCTGTCGCCGGAGCAGATCCTTTACACCATGAACCACGCCGATGACCGCTTCGTGCTGGTCAACAGCGACTTTGTCGGCCTCTACCAGGCCATCGCCGGGCAACTGACCACGGTGGAGAAAACCCTGCTGCTGACCGATGGCGAGCAGAAAACCGCCGACCTACCGAACCTGGTCGGCGAGTACGAGCAATTGCTGGCGGCGGCCAGCCCGGTCTATGACTTCCCTGATTTCGACGAGAACTCGGTTGCCACCACGTTCTACACCACCGGTACCACCGGTAACCCCAAGGGGGTGTATTTCACCCACCGGCAACTGGTGCTGCACACTCTGGCGGCCGCGACGGTCACCGGCAGTATCGACAGCGTGCGCCTGCTCGGCAGCAATGATGTGTACATGCCCATCACGCCGATGTTCCATGTCCATGCCTGGGGCATTCCCTACGTGGCGACCATGCTCGGCATCAAGCAGGTCTACCCCGGGCGCTACGAGCCGGAGATGCTTTGCGAACTGTGGCGCAACGAGAAGGTGACCTTCTCGCATTGCGTACCGACCATCTTGCAGATGCTGCTCAATGCCAAGGGTGCCCAGCAACAGGACTTCGGCGGCTGGAAAATCATCATTGGCGGCAGTGCCCTGAACCGCGCCCTGTACGAGGCGGCCAAGGCCCACGGAATTCAGCTGACCGCCGCTTACGGTATGTCCGAGACCTGCCCGCTGGTGTCCTGCGCTCACCTCAACGACGAGCTGCTGGCTGGCAGCGAAGACGAATGCATCACCTACCGGATCAAGGCCGGGGTGCCGGTGCCGTTGGTGGAAACTGCGATTGTCGATGGCAACGGCAACTTCCTGGCGGCCGATGGCGAGACCCAGGGCGAACTGGTGCTGCGCGCGCCGTGGCTGACCATGGGGTACTTCCGCGAGCCCGAGAAGGGCGCCGAACTCTGGCAGGGCGGCTGGCTGCACACCGGTGACGTCGCCACCCTCGACAGCATGGGCGTGATCGATATCCGTGACCGCATCAAGGACGTGATCAAGACCGGCGGCGAGTGGATCTCGTCACTGGAGCTCGAAGACCTGATCAGCCGCCACCCGGCGATCCGCGAAGTGGCGGTGGTCGGTGTCGCCGACCCGCAGTGGGGCGAGCGGCCGTTTGCCCTGCTGGTGATCCACGAAGGCCAGAGCATCGACGCCAAGGTCCTCAAGGAACACCTCAAGCCATTCGTGGAGCTGGGGCACATCAACAAGTGGGCGATCCCCAGCCAGATCGCCCTTGTTACTGAAATTCCCAAGACCAGTGTCGGCAAGCTCGACAAGAAGCGCATTCGCCTGGACATCAGCCAGTGGCAAGCCAGTAACAGCACCTTCCTCTCGACCCTGTAATGCCGGGCGGGTCGCGCCTGAAGCGGCGCGACCCGCACGCCAGACGCATGGGCGCCTTGTCAAATGACGAAATTAAGCCATTCTTCCCCCAGCCAGCGTAGTGGCCGGTCATGCAGACCCTGCCTGAGGGGTTGGGATGCAAATCACACTTTAGAGGGATCAAGCAGTTCAACCTGCTGGCTATAGTCGGTTCAGGGGATTTTCAGGAACGGGGGATCGCACATGCATGTGCCCAGCCACTCGTTCGAGCAAAAAGGTGCGCTCACACCGCTCGAGCGATGCGTTTCTGCAAAGGACTCACTGCCATAAAAATAAAGTACATGGAGTAGCGTCGATGACATCAGCAAATCTGTTCTGGCGCCGGGCGAAACTGCCCCTGGCCGTCAGCCTCGCTTCTACGCTCGCCGGTCCTGCATTCGGCGTCAGTTTCAACATCGGTGAAATCGAAGGCTCGTTCGACTCGTCGCTGTCGGTGGGGGCGAGCTGGTCGACAGCCAGCCCGAACAAGAACCTGATCGGCGTCAACAACGGCGGCAAGGGGTTGTCGCAGACCTCCGATGACGGCCACCTGAACTTCAAGCGCGGTGAGACCTTCTCGAAAATCTTCAAGGGTATCCACGACCTGGAACTCAAGTACGGCGATACCGGAGTATTCGTCCGTGGCAAGTACTGGTACGACTTCGAACTCAAGGATGAGCATCGCGAGTTCAAGGACATCAGCGACACCAACCGCAAAGAGGGCGCCAAGTCGTCCGGCGGGCAGATCCTCGACGCCTTCGTCTACCACAACTACTCGATCGCCGATCAGCCGGGCTCGGTGCGCCTGGGCAAGCAGGTGGTCAGCTGGGGTGAAAGTACCTTCATCGGTAACGGTATCAACTCGATCAACCCGATCGACGTGGCGGCCTTCCGCCGTCCGGGTGCCGAAATCAAGGAAGGCCTGATTCCGGTCAACATGTTCTATGTGTCCCAGAGCCTGACCGACAACCTCTCGGGCGAAGCCTTCTACCAGCTCGAATGGGACCAGACCGTCGTCGACAACTGCGGCACCTTCTTCTCCCAGCCGGACATCATTGCCGACGGCTGTACCGATAACCTGCGCGTACTCAACAGTGCCAACGCGTTGCCAGCGGCCGCCCGCGGCTTCCTCGCAAGCCAGGGTGTGGACGTCAATGGCGAAGGTGTGCGGGTCGCCCGTGGCCCTGACCGCGATGCGCGAGACAGCGGCCAGTTCGGCGTGGCCTTGCGTTACATGTACGACCCGCTGGGCACCGAGTTCGGCGCCTACTTCATGAACTACCACAGCCGTGCGCCGATCTTCAGCGCCCACGGTGCCGATCCGCGGGTCTACGCCGGCCTGGCCGGGCTGCCTGCAGCCTTGCGTCCGTTGGCACCGCTGATCGTCGCCGGCAACTCCAGCTACTTTGTCGAGTACCCGGAAGACATCCGCCTGTACGGCCTGAGCTTCTCCACCACCCTGCCTACCGGCACGGCGTGGAGCGGTGAAATCAGCTACCGGCCAAACGCCCCGGTGCAGCTCAACACCACCGATATCCTGTATGCCGGCGTGCGTCCGATTGGCGGCACCCTGGCCAACGCCTCGCTGCTCAACGGGGTGCCGGGCCAGGACCTGAACGGCTACCGGCGCAAGGAAATCACCCAGTTCCAGACCACCCTGACGCACTTCTTCGACCAGGTCATGGGCGCCAGCCGCCTGACCGTGGTGGGTGAAGTCGGCGTGACCCATGTCGGCGGCCTGGAAAGCGCCCACGATGTGCGTTACGGCCGCGACCCGGTCTACGGCCCAGGCCCGCTGCCGGCAACCCCAGGGGCAGGCAATCTCGATACCTGCTCGGCGATCATCAACACCGGCACCATCAACGGCGCAGGCCCTGGCGCTTCGGACGCCAACCGCAGCCGCAACTGCGAGAACGACGGTTACACCACCAGTACTTCCTGGGGCTACCGCGCGCGCGCCATCTGGGACTACCCGGATGTATTCGCCGGGGTCAACCTCAAGCCGAGCGTGGCCTGGTCCCATGACGTGTCTGGCTACTCGCCAGGCCCTGGCAGCAACTTCGAGGAAGGGCGCAAGGCGATCAGCCTGGGCCTGGATGCCGAGTACCAGAACACCTACACCACCAGCCTGTCGTACACCAACTTCTTCGACGGCAAGTACACCACCGTGGATGACCGCGATTTCATCGCCCTCAGCTTCGGCGTGAACTTCTAAGAATTCGGATTCAGGACGACCATGAAGATGAAAACAACCAAGACTCTGCTGCAAGCCGGTGTACTGGGCCTGTCCCTGTTGGCGACCAGTGTCATGGCGGCGGTTTCCGCCGACGAGGCGGCCAAGCTGGGCGCCAGCCTGACGCCGATGGGTGCTGAAAAGGCCGGTAACGCCGACGGCTCGATCACGGCCTGGAAGCCGCTTGCCAAAAGTGCCGGTAGCGTCGATAGCAAGGGTTTCCTTGCCGACCCTTATGGCAGCGAACAACCGAAGTTCACCATCACCGCGCAGAACGTCGACCAGTACAAGGACAAACTGTCCCCTGGCCAGGTCGCCATGTTCAAGCGCTATCCGGACACCTTCAAGATGCCGGTGTACCCGACCCACCGGGGCGCTACCGTACCGGACGCGGTGTTCGCGGCGATCAAGAAGAACGCCACCAGCACCAACCTGGTTGGCGGCGGCAACGGTCTGGAAAACTTCGACACCGCCGTGCCGTTCCCGATTCCGAAAAGCGGCGTCGAGGTGATCTGGAACCACATCACCCGCTACCGTGGCGGCAGCGTGACTCGCCTGGTGACCCAGGCCACGCCGCAGCAGAACGGCTCGTTCAGCCTGGTGTACTTCCAGGACCAGTTCGTCTTCCGCGACCGGATGAAAGATTACGATCCGGCCAACCCGGGCAACGTGCTGTTCTACTTCAAGCAGAAGGTGACGGCGCCAGCGCGCCTGGCCGGTACCGTACTGCTGGTGCACGAGACCCTCGACCAGGTCAAGGAGCCGCGCAAGGCGTGGGTCTACAACGCCGGCCAGCGCCGGGTACGGGCAGCGCCACAAGTGTCCTACGACGGCCCGGGTACCGCCGCCGACGGCCTGCGCACCTCCGACAACCTGGACATGTACAACGGCGCGCCGGACCGTTACGACTGGAAGCTGGAAGGCAAGAAAGAGCTGTTCATTGCCTCCAACAGCTACAAGCTTGACGATCCCAAGCTCAAGTACGCCGACATCATCAAGGCCGGGCACATCAACCAGGACCTCGCCCGATACGAACTGCGCCGGGTATGGCATGTGGTCGCAACCCTGAAACCGGGCCAGCGCCACATCTACGCCAAGCGTGACTTCTACATCGACGAAGACACCTGGCAAGCGGCGGTGATCGACCAGTACGACGGTCGCAACCAGCTGTGGCGCGTGTCCGAAGCCCACTCCCAGGACTACTACAACGTCCAGGTGCCGTGGTACACCCTGGAAGCCATCTACGACCTGCAGTCCGGTCGCTACCTGGCCCTGGGCATGAAGAACGAGGAAAAGCGAGCCTACGACTTCGGGTTCACTGCCTCCAAGGCTGACTTCCAGCCTGCAGCGCTTCGCCAGGAAGGTGTGCGCTAAGTTTCAAACCTCCGTGTGATCTCCCAGAACGCCCCGGCTTGCCGGGGCGTTTCTGTTTGCGCATGCGTGTCGGCTGAGCCTTGTCGTTTTTTGTTGTAGTCTTTTTTCCGCAAAGCGCGGCAATTGTCTTCAAATGTGCTGTTTAACCCGCTAGTCTGCGCTGATCCGTACTGCCGACGATTCCCTAACTAAAAACGAGCCGGCCATGACTGATCTGTCCCGTACGCAAGGGTTCGCCAGCCAGGCCATGAGCGTCCTGGAGGGCCGTTTCTTTCGCCCGCCGCTGCCCGAAGGCCATGTGCCGCGGGCGCGCTTGTGTCAGCGTTTGCAGGCGGGGCTCGGCGGGCGCTTGCTGCTGGTCAATGCACCGGCGGGTTTCGGTAAAAGTTCGTTGGCGGTGGAGTTCTGCCAGGGCCTGCCCAACCACTGGAGCAGCCTCTGGCTGGGTTTGAGCCGGCGCGACAACGACCCCGGGCGCTTCCTCGAGCGCCTGCTCGAAGGCTTGCAGCAATACTGCCCGGCCCTCGGCGGCCAGGCCCTGGGCCTGCTGAAGATGCGCCAGCGGCACCAGCCGTTTGCCTTCGAAGAATGGCTCGACGGCCTGCTCGATGAACTGGCCCGTCACCTGCAGCCACACAACCCCTTGCTACTGGTGCTGGACGACTACCACCTGGCCCAGGGGCCGGTGCTTGACCGCTGCCTGCAGTTTTTCCTCAATCACCTTCCGCCCGGCCTGGTGTTGCTGGTCACCAGCCGCCAGCGGCCGGACTGGCACCTGGCGCGCCTGCGTCTGTCGCGCCAGTTGCTTGAGCTCAACGAGCAGGACCTGCGCCTGACCACCGATGAGTCCCTCGCCGTGCTGGGCCAGCAACCGACGGTGTTGCGCGGCCAGGCGCTGGACAACCTGATCCAGCGCAGCGATGGCTGGGTCGCCGGCTTGCGTTTCTGGCTGCTGGCGGCCAACGAGGCCGGTGCCGACAGCGCCTTGCCCCAGGCCCTGCACGGTGGCGAGGGGCTGATTCGCGACTACCTGCTCGAAGAAGTCATCGAGATGCTGCCCGCCGAAGTGCAAGGCTTTCTCTACGACACCGCCTGCCAGGAGCGCTTTTGCGCCGAGCTTTGCGATGCCCTGCGCGAAAGCCATGACAGCGCCGAGATTCTCCGTTACCTGCAGGCTCACCAGGTGTTCCTGGTGCCGCTGGACGAACATGGGCGGTGGTTTCGCTATCACCATTTGTTCTCCGACCTGCTGCGCACCCGCCAGGCCAGCCTGCCGCTGTCGAGCCTGCATTTGCGCGCCTGTCGCTGGTTCCATGGCCAGGGCCTGCTCGATGAAGCCGTTGAGCAGGCCTTGCGCGCCGGCCACCTGGACGTGGCCGCCAACCTGGTGCAGAACCTCTCCGAAGAGCAACTGCTGGCCGAGCAGAACGTCGGCATGCTGCTGCGCTGGAAGATGGACCTGCCCGACAGCCTGCTGATCAGCACACCGCGGCTGATCGTGCTGTACAGCTGGGCCCTGGGCCTGGCCGGGCAGCTGGATGCCGCCGAAGAACTGGCCAGCCACCTGAGCCGCTTCTTGCCGGCGCCTTCGGCCACCGCACAGAAATCCATGCTCGCTCAGTGGCTGGCGCTCAGCGGGGTGATCGCCCGTGGTCGCGGCGACCGCCAGCGTACCCTCGAATATTGCTCCGAAGCGCTGCACAGCTTGCCGTTCAAGCGTTACGGGCAGCGCCTGGTGTGCCTCTCGACGTTGTCCAACCTGGCCATCGCCGATGCCGATTTCTGGCGTGCCCGTGGCTGGAATCGCGAAGCACTGGAGCTGGCCCAGCGGGTCGGCAACCCGTTGTTCGAAGCCCTGGCCCATTACGACCGGGCACGGGTGCTGCACGCCCGTGGCGAGGTGTTGCGCGCCCTCGATGAAGTGCGCCAGGGCCTGCAGCGCCTGCAGGGTTTGTCGGCGCAACGGTTGTACGCGGCGCGGGCACGCCTGACCCTGTACGAAGGCTACCTGCTGGCGGCCCGGCTGCAACCGGAGGCCGGCCGCAGTCGCCTGCGGGCCGGGTTGATCGAGGCGCGCGCCTGTCGCGATATCAGCGTACTGATCGGCCACTGCGTGATCGCTTCGCTCGATGGCCGTGAAGGGCGCTTTGCCGAAGCCTTTGCCGAGCTCGCCGAAGCCGAACGGCTGATGCACATCTGGGACGTGCCGCCGATTTTCTATCTGGCGATGATCACCCTGGTCAAATGCGAGCTGTGGCTGGCCCAGGGGCGCACCGACCTGGCCGAGTCCTGGCTGCTGCGCCTGGGCCAGACCTACGGGGGCGAGCAGGCGGCGGCCGCCCCGGAGTTCCACCCGTTGCTGCCGCTGCATATCGAATTGCAGCAGGCCTTGCTCGAACGCACCCAGGGCCGCCTGGAACAGGCCGCAAGGCGCTTGCAGGCACTGGTGGAGCGCGGCCAGGCCAGTGGCGGGCAGATGCTTTGCGTTACTGCGCTGTGCCAGTGGACGTTGCTGCTGCTGGCCAACAACAACGAAGCCCAGGCGCGCGGCCTGCTGGCGCTGGCGCTCGATTCCGCGCGCGGCGGCGTCCTGCAGCCGTTCCAGCGGCTGTTGCAGGATCACCCGCAATGGCTGCGCGAGCAGTTGCTGCTGCAACCCCAGGGGCCTGCGCAAAGCAGCTTGCTGGCGCTGTTGCCCGCGCTTGAATCGACTGAAGCGGGCGGTAGCGGCGAGGCCTTGAGCGCCCGGGAAATGGCTGTGCTCGAACTGATCGCCCAGGGCTGCTCGAACCAGGAAATCAGCGAGCGCCTGTTCATCTCCCTGCACACGGTGAAAACCCACGCCAGCCATATCAACAGCAAGCTCGGCGTCGAGCGACGCACCCAGGCGGTGGCCCGGGCCAAGGCATTAGGCATGCTGCACTAGTTTTGACTCGGCGGTGAACATCCTCGATGATGGCGCAATGCCATTATTTGTTCCGTTGCTGGTACTTGCGTCCAGCAAATATGCGCTCTGTACGCCTCAAGCTATCGCCCTGTGTGGCCGATACTCTGCGAGTGCGGCCCGATTAAGCGCCGCAGCGAATCTACCCGCGAAGCCGAGCCTGTCCGTGAAGGTGTCTCTGCGTCTATTTTTTTATTTGCCATGACAGGTTTCGTGGATGCAGGTCTACAGCCAAAAAAGCTTTCTGATCGTCGATGATTTCTCCGATTTTCGCAGTTCGGCCCGCTCGATGCTGCGCGAGCTTGGCGTGCGTGATGTCGATACCGCCGACAGCGGCGAACAGGCGCTGCGCATGTGTGCGCAAAAACGCTATGACTTCATTCTTCAGGATTTCCACCTGGGTGATGGCAAGAAGAATGGCCAGCAGGTGCTCGAAGACCTGATCCTCGACAAGCTGATCAGCCATGAGTGCGTGTTCCTCATGGTCACCGCCGAAAGCAGCCAGGCGATTGTCCTCAGTGCCCTGGAGCATGAGCCCGACGCTTACCTGACCAAGCCGTTCAACCGCATCGGCCTGGCCCAGCGCCTGGAAAAACTGGTGCAGCGCAAGACCCTGCTCAAGCCGATCCTCCAGGCCCTGGACCGCGGCCGCCCGGCCGAGGTGCTGGCGGCCTGCGCCGAGCTGTGCAAGAAGGACCCGCGCTTCGCCCCGCTGTGCCTGCGCTACCGCGCCGATGCTCTGCGCGACCTGAACCGCTTCGATGAGCTGGAAAAATTCCTCACCACCATCATCGCCAGCCGGGCCACGCCCTGGGCCTATGCCGCCCTTGGCGGCCTGCTGTACAAGCGCAACCAGCTGGCCCAGGCCCAGGGTGTGTACGAGCAGGCGCTCAAGGCCTTCCCGATGATGCCCGGCCTGTACGACGGCCTGGCCGAAGTGCTGGTGGCCCAGGGCGAAAGCAAGCGTGCCCAGGGTGTGCTGGAAGAGGCCGTGCGCCTCTCGCCCCTGGCCGTGCGCCGGCAGATGATGCTGGGCAAGCTGGCCCTGAGCAACGATGACTACGACACTTCGTCCAAGGCCTATCGGCATGCGGTCAACCAGGGCCAGAGCTCGCGCTACAAAGACCCGGAAAGCAACCTCGGGCTGGTCCAGGCATTGATGAACAAGAACGCCGGCAACGGCCTGGATGCGCGCACCCGGGTCGAGATCAACACGGTGCTCAGCGAAGTGGCCAAGGAGAACGTCGAAGACCAGGGCCTGCAGGTGCGTGCGCGGCTGATGAAAGCCGCCAGCCTGCAGCAGGCCGGCGACGCCGAAACGGCTGCCAAGCTGACCGAGCAGGCCATGGCCCGGCTGGAGAAGATGGATCAGTTTTTCTCGGTCGAGGCGGCGCTGGTGGTGGCTACGCAATTGCAGAAACTCGGCCAGGAATCTGCCGGTACCGCGATTCTCAAGGGCTGCGTGGAAACCTACGGTGACGACCCTAAAGTCATGCAGAGCGTGGCGCAACTGACCGATGACCCGAGCGTGCTCGGCGCGGTGACCGAAGCGGTCGACCTCAACCGCCAGGGCGTGCGCAGCTACCAGGCCGGCCAGCTCAGCGAAGCCCTGGCGCAGTTCCGCCGGGCACTGACGCTGCAGCCTAAGAACATCAGTATCGCCCTCAACACCGCCCAGGCGCTGTTGCGCATCGGTGGCGAGACACCGCCACCGGCGATCATGGACGAATGCCGCGCGTGCCTGGGCAGCGTCACCGGCATCCCGAAAAGCGATAACCGTTATGATCGCTACCGCAAACTGCACATCCGGGCTTTCGGCGCATGAACCAGGACAATCAGGGGCTGGATTTCTCGACGGTGATCGCCTCCACCGTGCACGACATGAAAAACTCCCTCGCCGCCTTGACCCAGGCCCACAGCCAGTGGCTGGCGCGCCTGCCCGAGGCCCTGCGCAGCGGCAGCGAGCAGGGGGTGATGGAGCACGAGTTCAGCCACCTCAACGGCATGCTGGTGCAGTTGCTGGGGCTGTACAAACTGGGCGTCAACCAATTGCCCATGTGCCCCGACTACCACGAGCTCGACGACTTCATCGAAGCCCAGCTGGCGGCCCAGCAGAACCTGCTGCAGCATCGCGACATCCTCGCCAGCTGGCGCATCGAAACCGCCAGCCCGCTGGGCTTTTTCGACCGTGAACTGGTCGGCTCGGTGGTCGCCAACATCCTCAACAACGCCATTCGCTACGCTGGCCATACCTTGCTGATCAGCGTCAATGACGAGGGCGAGCAACTGGTACTGAGCATCAACGATGACGGCCCGGGCTTCCCGGCGCGCATGCTCGAGCGCCAGCAGGAATATGTGCAGGGTATCGATGGCCAGAGCGGCAGTACCGGCCTGGGTTTGTACTTTGCCGCACGGATTGCCGGCCTGCATGAGCGCAACGGGGTCAAAGGGCGGATCGAGATTGCCAACGGCGGGGTCCTGGGCGGCGGACTGTTCAGGCTTTACCTGCCTTGATCAACAGTGCCTGGGCAAACCTGAGGCAATGAGCTGCGACCGCCATTTGGCGGTCACAGCCCTGATGCTCACATACCAAGCAGATCAGGAAGCACCAGCGAGATCCAGGGCACATAGGTGACCAGAATCAGGAAGCCGACCAATAACGTCAGCCAAGGCATTGCCGCGCGCACGGTTGCCGTCAGCGGCATTCCGGTTACCGCCGAGGTGACGAACAGGTTCAGGCCGACCGGCGGGGTGATCAAGCCGATCTCCAGATTGACCACCATGATGATGCCCAGGTGAATCGGGTCGATGCCCAGTTTCATAGCGATCGGGAACAGGATCGGGGCCAGGATCAGGATGATCGCCGATGGCTCCATGAAGGCACCGGCCACCAGCAGCACGATGTTCACCACCAGCAAGAACGTCACCGGCGTCAGCCCGGCTTCGATTACCCAGGTGGTGATTTGTTGCGGTAGCTGTTCGGTGGTCAGGACGTGGGCGAAGAGCATCGCGTTGGCAATGATGAACATCAGCATGATGCTCAGTTTTGCCGACTCCAGCAGCACCTTGGGCGCTTCCTTGAACGACATGTCACGGTACACGAACAAGGCGATGAAGGCCGAGTACACCGCAGCGACCGCCGCCGCCTCAGTCGGGGTGAACATACCGCTGTAGATGCCGCCGAGGATGATCACCATCAGCAACAGACCCCAGACGGCCTTGCGGGCGGCACTGAGCCATTCCCTGAAAGTGGCACGGGGCAGGGCTGGCAGGTTCTTTTTCACCGCCACGATGTAGATGGCGATCATCAGGATCAAGCCCAGCATCAAGCCTGGTACTACGCCGGCCATGAACAGTTTGCCTACCGAGGTTTCGGTGGCGGCGGCATACACCACCATCACGATCGACGGTGGGATGAGGATACCCAGGGTGCCGGCGTTGCAGATGATGCCGGCGCCGAAGGCTTGTGGATAACCGGACCGAACCATCCCGGCAATCGCAATCGAGCCGACTGCAGCCACGGTTGCCGGGCTAGAACCTGACAGTGCGGCGAACAGTACGCAGGCCAATACGGCGGCAATCGCCAGACCTCCGCGAATGTGTCCGACACAGGTATTGGCAAAGTCAATCAGGCGCCGAGCCACGCCACCGGTGGTCATGAACGCCCCGGCCAGGAGAAAGAACGGAATTGCCAGCAAGGTGTAGTGTTCCGAGGTCTCGAACAACTTGATCGCCAGCGAGCGAACCGAGTCCTGGCTGAACAGCATGATAGTCAGCGAGCCGGAGAGCCCCAGGGAAATGGCAATGGGGACGCCGATGAACATCAGGGCGAAGAGGGTGACGAAGAGAAAGAGGATGGTCATCGCTTGTCGTCCTCATGCTCGGCCAGTTTCAGCGCATCCGCCGCTTCGTCGGCCAACCCCAAACCGGTCTGGCGGTGCTGGAGTATTCGTACCAGGATTTCGGTGAAACGGATGAACACCAGGGCAAAGCCCACCGGTACGATCAGGCCAACTTGCCACTGCATGATGCCGAAGTGACCCAGGTCCTCGGCGCCAATACCGGCATTGAACAGGGTTTGAATCCACTCGAAACTGGCGATGCTCAGCAAGCCGGCATAACCGAGGCAGCACAGACAGGCAAGCATGCCGAGTAGCCGTTGAACCGGCTTGCTGGCCAGTTTTACCAAGGCGTCGACACCAATGTGCCCGGCCACGCGAACGCCATAGGACAGGCCGAAAAAAATCAGCCAGCCGAACAGCGCCTTGGTCAGGGCATTGCTCCAGGTCATCGACTGGGCGGCGTCCATCACATGGTCGCCTATGCCGTTGAACAGGTCGGCCGCACCGGGCCAGCGCTCGGCAAGGCTGTAGAACAGGGTGTAGAGGTTGTTGAGGATGACGTAGACGAAGGTCACCAAGGTCATGGCGGCCAGGAGGAAGACGATAAAGCCCTCCTCGAAATGCTCCCAGATACGCCGTAAGGCATTCATGCGTATTCTCCGATGTGTAGCGGACACAGCTGCCGCCGTGGCGGCGGCAACTGTCTGCGGGCTTACTGCGCCTGGTTGGCCGCCTCGGCTGCCTGGATCAGCTCGGCACCGATTTCACCTTCGAATTTTTTCCACACCGGCTTCATCGCCGTTCGCCATTGCTCGCGTTGCTCAGGCGTGAGCGTAATGATCTCGGTGGTCTTGGCCGCAATGATGCGTTCCTTGTCGCCCTGGTTGAGCGCCTCGGCTTCTTTGTTCACGTGCTGGGTGACTTCGCTGATGATTTTCTCAAGCTCTGGCTTCACATCGGCTGGCAGGCCGTTCCAGAACTTGGTGTTGGTGATCAGCATGTAGTCGAGCACGCCATGATTGGACTCGGTGATGTACTTTTGCACTTCGTGCATTTTCTGGCTGTAGATGTTCGAGTAGGGGTTTTCCGCACCATTGACCACACCGGTCTGCAAGCCCTGGTAGACCTCGGCAAAACTCATTTTGCGCGGGTTGGCACGCACCGCCTTGAACTGTTCTTCCAGCACTGCCGAAGCCTGCACGCGGAATTTCAGACCGCGGGCATCTGCGGGAACGTGCAAGGCCTTGTTGGCCGACAATTGCTTCATACCGTTGTGCCAATAAGCCAGGCCGGTGATGTTCTTGTCCTCCATGGACTTGAGCAGGCCCTGGCCGGCGGGGCTCATCTGAAAGCGGTCCACGGCGTGGATGTCGTTGAACAGGAAGGGCAGGTCAAACAGTTGAACCTTCTTGGTGTACTGCTCGAATTTGGCCAGCGACGGCGCAATGATCTGTACATCGCCCAGCAGCAGTGCCTCCATTTCCTTGCCATCACCGAACAGCGACGAGTTGGGGTAGACATCGACCTTGACCTTGCCTGGCAGGCGCTCTTCCACCAGCTTCTTGAACATGATTGCGCCCTGGCCCTTGGGCGTTGAGTCGGCAACAACATGGGAAAACTTGATGGTAATCGGGTCAGCGGCCTGGGCCCAGCCAGCGGCCGAAAGGGTCAGCGCACAAACCAGTACCTTGAGTGAGGGAGTGAACATCCTGATTCTTCCTTTTTTTGTTGTAATGCTGCACTTTGCGCTGACGCGCGCAGGCAGGTTGACCCCGGCAAGTCTAGGTGGCTATTCAGAGATTGCTTTGTGCAAGATCAATGTCTGGTGAACTGCAAGGCACCTGTGCGTCTGCCAGGTCGATGGCCGGGGCTGGCCAACAGGCAGAAATGAGGTTAAGAAGTGGCATCGCTTCAGTGCCCCCACTATTTTCCGGTAACCCCATGCACGTTGCTCAACCCCAGCTAATCCGCGAAACCTTCCCCGTCGGCCCGCTGCAGTGCAATTGCACGATCATCGGCGACCCGATCAGCAAAAAGGCCATCGTCGTCGACCCGGGCGGCAACCCTGAGCAGATCCTCGCCCGCCTTGATGCCCATGGCCTCAAGGTGGTGAGCATCATCCATACCCACGCGCACCTGGATCACTTCCTCGCCTCCGGGCAGTTGAAGGAGATGACCGGCGCCACCTTGCACCTGCACAAGGACGACCAGTTCCTCTGGGACAACCTGGAAATGCAGTGCCAGATGTTCGGCGTGCCCTACACCCCGGTTCCGCCGCCGGACCGCTGGCTGGCCGACGACGAAGAGCTGGCCTGCGGCTGTGGCGTGGCCTTGCACACGCCGGGGCACACACCGGGCTCGATGAGCTTCTGGTTCGCCGAGGCCAAGCTGTTGATTGCAGGCGATACGCTTTTTCGTCGTGGGATTGGTCGCACCGATTTGTGGGGTGGCGATCAGGCGACTATCGTTCGTTCCATCAAGCAGCGCCTGTACAGCCTGGATGAAGAGGCTACGGTGGTCACCGGCCATGGCCCGGACACCCGCCTGGGGGATGAGATGCGCCAGAACCCGTTTGTGCGCGCCTGAGATTCCAGGGAATTTTTCTGCTTTGCTGCAATCCAAGGCTGGCATAGATCCGAATCAGATCCGCTGCACTTTCGAATTACAGTAGGAGCTTGTCCATGTTCACCATGCGTCGTTTGATTATCGTCGCTACCGCTGCCGCGTTGATGTCCGGGTGCGCCAGCCCCAACCCGTATGACAGCCAGGGTCAGGCGCAGCAGGGTTCCACAGGGATGAGCAAAACCGCCAAGTATGGCGGCCTGGGTGCGCTGGCCGGTGCCATCGCGGGCGCCGCCATCGACCATAACAACCGCGGCAAGGGTGCGCTGATCGGCGCTGCCGCCGTCGGTGCTGCCGCAGCAGGTTATGGCTACTACGCCGACAAACAGGAAGCCGAATTGCGTGCAAGCATGGCCAACACCGGTGTCGAGGTGCAGCGCCAGGGCGACCAGATCAAACTGATCATGCCGGGTAACATCACCTTTGCCACCGACTCGGCCAACATCGCGCCGAGCTTCTACTCGCCGCTGAACAACCTGGCAAACTCCTTCAAGCAGTTCAACCAGAACACCATTGAAGTGGTCGGCTACACCGACAGCACCGGCAGCCGCCAGCACAACATGGACCTGTCCCAGCGTCGTGCACAATCGGTGGTTACCTACCTGACTTCCCAGGGCGTCGATGGCAGCCGCGTCAGCGCCCGCGGCCTGGGCCCGGACCAGCCGATCGCCAGCAACGCCGACGCCAACGGCCGCGCGCAGAACCGTCGGGTAGAGGTCAACCTCAAGCCGATTCCCGGGCAGCAGTACCAGTAAGTCGCAAGATGTGAAGAAGGGGAGCCTGGCTCCCCTTTTTTGTGCCTGCGAATTTCTCAGCTTGGGCTTTTGGTGGTGACTTTCAGCACATCGGTAAACACGATGACCACAGACTGGCCGACCTCGAGATTCTTCATGCGCTCCTGAAGTTCAGGGTCTTCGACTTTCACGACCCTTTGCGGGCCTTCAGGCGGCATCAGCGTGACTTCGTGGGTTTTCAGGTCGATCTTGGTGATCTTCGAGGTGACCTTGATCTGCCGGAATGCCTCACCACCCGGGTTGGGGTTGTCCTTGGTGGCACGGATGACGCCAGCGTCCTTGCTGATGCCCGGGGCCTTGCTAAGGTCGGTTTCCAGCACGGTAGCAACCGAGCGGTTGACGGTGATGTTGACCAGGTCGCCGACCTTGAGGTTATGCAGGTCCTTGGCCTGTTCGCTCAGCTGGATCGGCACCTCGGAGTTCTTAGGGCCAGCCACTGTAACGATGCGCTTGGTCTGGTCGATGGCAAGGACTTTGGTATCCACCATATCTTGTGTAGCGACAGCGTCGATCAGGATGTCTTCTGCCTGCACCGTGAAACTGGCTGCAGACAGAAGCGAAACGACAGCAACAGCATGGGCGAAGCGGCGCAGCGGTTTCATAGGCTTACGTTCCTTGTGATTGCTAGTGAAATCATCGTAGGAAGTGAGCATAGATGCTGTCTGGCAAATTACCCGTCGGCGTTTTGTCGCAGCCGTTCCAGCAAGGCGTCCTTGTCGCTCCACAGCTGGTTGATCCATTGCTGGAAAGCCAGGCGGTAGGTTTCATCCTGGTCGTAGTTCCTGCCCAGGAACTCGGCCGGAATCGCCAGCTCCTCGAAGTGCACGACAATGTGCCTGACCCGCCCGCACAACAAGTCCCAGAACCCTGGCGCACCGTTCGGATAATGAATGGTGACATTGACGATCGACTGCAATTGCTCGCCCATGGCATCAAGCACAAAGGCAATGCCGCCGGCCTTGGGCTTGAGCAGGTGCTTGAACGGTGACTGCTGCTGGCGATGCTTGGCTGCGGTGAAGCGCGTGCCTTCGGCGAAGTTGAAGATCGCCGTCGGCTTGCCGCGGAATTTGGCGCAGGTGCGGCGAGTGGTTTCCAGGTCCTTGCCGGCCTTTTCCGGGTGCTTGGCCAGGTACGCCTTGGAATAGCGCTTCATGAACGGGAAGCCCAGCGCCCACCAGGCCAGGCCAATCACCGGTACCCAGATCAGCACCTGCTTGAGGAAGAACTTCAGCGGGCGGATACGCCGATTGAGCACGTATTGCAGCACCAGGATATCGACCCAGCTCTGGTGGTTACTGGTGACCAGGTAGCTGTGCTGGTAGTCCAGCCCGGCCAGGCCCTCGACCTGCCAGCGGGCCTTGCCCAGCAGGTTGATCCAGGCATTGTTGTTGCTGATCCAGGCCTCGTGAATGTGGCGCATCAGTTCATCGGTGAGGCGCTGCGCCGCGGCGAACGGCAGCAACAGCTTGAACAGGCTGACGATGAACAGCGGGGTGCAGCAGACGATGGTGTTGAGCCCCAGCAGCAGCGAGGCGATAACCCCGCGCAGTGGCGCGGGTAGCAATCCGAGCATGTTCAACTATCCAGTGAGCGGTTGGCCTGAATGGCGGTCAGGGCGATGGTGTAGACGATGTCGTCGACCTGGGCGCCGCGCGGCAGGTCGTTGACCGGCTTGCGCAGGCCTTGCAGCATCGGCCCCAGGCTGACGCAATCGGCACTGCGCTGGACGGCCTTGTGGGTGGTGTTGCCGGTGTTCAGGTCGGGGAACACGAATACCGTGGCGCGGCCAGCCACCTGGCTGTTGGGCGCCAGTTGCCGGGCGATCTCCAGGTTGGCGGCGGCATCGTATTGCAACGGGCCGTCGATCAGCAGGCCGCGCTGGGTTTCCTGGGCCAGCAGGGTGGCTTCGCGGACCTTCTCGACCTCTTCGCCAGTGGCCGAATCACCGCTGGAGTAGCTGATCATCGCCACCCGCGGGGCAATGCCGAAGGCTGCGGCGGAATCGGCGCTCTGCAGGGCGATTTCCGCCAGTTCATTGGCCGTCGGGTGCGGGTTCATCACGCAGTCGCCGTACACCAGCACCTGCTCGGGAAAAAGCATGAAGAACACCGATGACACCAGGCTGCAGCCGGGGGCGGTCTTGATCAGTTGCAGGGCCGGGCGGATGGTGTTGGCGGTGGAGTGCACCAGGCCCGAGACCAGGCCGTCGACCTCGTCCAGGGCGAGCATCATGGTGCCGATCACCACCGGGTCTTCCAGTTGTTGCTCGGCCATCGGTGCATTGAGGCTTTTGCTCTTGCGCAGGCTGACCATTGGCTCGACGTAGCGCTCGCGGATCAGGTCCGGGTCAAGAATCTCCAGGCCCTCGGGCAAGGTGATGCCCTGGGCGCGGGCCACGGCCTGGACGTCGTCGGGCTTGGCCAGTAACACGCAGCGGGCGATGCCGCGAGCCTGGCAGATGGCGGCGGCCTGCACGGTCATCGGTTCTGCGCCTTCGGGCAGGACGATGCGTTTGTTGGCCTGCTGGGCGCGCTGGATCAACTGGTAGCGAAACACCGCTGGTGACAGGCGCAGTTCGCGCGGGGTGCCGCAGCGCTGGTGCAGCCAGTCGGCGTCCAGGTAGCTGGCGACGAAATCGGTGATCAGCTCGGCGCGCTCACGGTCATCCACCGGGATTTCCTTGTTCAGGCCATTGAGCTGGTTGGCGGTGTCGTAGGAGCCGGTGCTCACCGAAAGGATCGGCAAGCCGGCCAGCAGCGCGCCCTGGCACAGTTCGAGGATGCGCGGGTCGGGCTTGCTGTCGCTGGTCAGCAGCAGGCCGGCCAGCGGTACGCCGTTGATCGCCGCCAGGCTCACGGCGAGGATGATGTCGTCGCGATCACCCGGGGTCACCACCAGGGTGCCGGGCTTGAGCAGCGGCACGGTGTTGGCCACGGTCCGGGCACAGATGATGATCTTGTTCATGCGCCGGGTTTCGTAGTCACCGGCGTTGAGCACCTGGGCACCGAGCAGCTCGGCGACGTCGCGGGTGCGCGGGTCGTTGAGGCCGGCCTGGAACGGGATGCAGCCGAGCAGGCGGAAGTCGCCGCCACGCAGCAGCGGCGAATGCTCGGTCAGGCGCGCGGCGAAGGCGTTCATGTCTTCGTCGGTGCGCACCTTGTTGAGGATCACCCCAAGCACTTTCGGGTCGCGCGGGCCGCCGAACAACTGGGCCTGCAGCTCGACGCGCCCGGACAGCTCGGTGAGCACTTCGTTTTCCGGCGCCGAGACCAGGATCACCTCGGCATCCAGGCTCTTGGCCAGGTGCAGGTTGACCCGCGCGGCGTAGCTGGCGTGGCGGGTCGGGACCATGCCTTCGACCACTACCACGTCCTTGCCGACGCAGGCCTGCTGGTACAGGGTGATGATCTCCTCGAGCAGTTCATCCAGCTGGCCATCGCCGAGCATGCGCTCGACATGGGCCAGGCTCAGCGGCTGGGGCGGCTTCAGGCCATGGGTGCGGGCAACCAGTTCGGTGGAGCGTTCCGGGCCGGTATCGCCCGGGTGCGGCTGGGCGATCGGCTTGAAGAAGCCGACCTTGAGGCCGGCGCGCTCCAGGGTGCGCACCAGGCCCAGGCTGATCGAAGTCAGGCCGACCCCAAAGTCGGTCGGCGCGATAAAAAATGTCTGCATGCGAGCTTCTCGAAATGAGCTGTGCAAAGAATCAATTGCCAAGGGTAGCGCTATCGGCCCCCTGAGCGCACCAGCCACAGGCAAATGCCTGGCCGATGCGTTGCTGGCGTTGCTCGGGGTCGAGCACCCAGCTGCGTGATTGCCAGGGCGGTTGATGGCGCAGGTGCTGGGTGTGTCCGCACGACAGCTCGACCACCCAGTGGCCGTCCTCGTCCTGATGGAAACCCAGCACCTGGCTGAAGTATCCGGCAACCCGTTTGTCCGGGTTGCGTTCGCTTTCAGGCGATGCCTTGGTTACACTTGTTCGTTCTACATTCTTATGCAAAAGGTCTCGCCCCATGCTGATCGCCGCCAACAAGGCTGTCTCCATCGACTATACCCTCACCAACGACGCTGGTGAGGTCATCGACAGCTCCGCCGGCGGCGCTCCGCTGGTCTACCTGCATGGCGCAGGCAACATCATCCCGGGCCTGGAAAAAGCCCTGGAAGGCAAAACCACCGGTGACGAGCTGGACGTTGCCGTCGAGCCGGAAGACGCCTACGGCGAATACCTGGCCGAGCTGGTCAGCACCCTGAACCGCAGCATGTTCGAAGGTGTCGACGAGCTGGAAGTGGGCATGCAGTTCCACGCTTCGGCGCCGGATGGCCAGATGCAGATCGTCACCATTCGCGACCTGGACGGCGAGGACGTCACCGTTGATGGCAACCACCCACTGGCTGGCCAGCGCCTGAACTTCAAGGTCAAGGTCGTCGATGTTCGTGATGCCAGCGAAGAAGAAATCGCTCATCGCCACATCCATGGCGAAGGTGGCCATCACCACTGATTTTCTGCGCTAAGCTCAGAGAGTCGCGAAGGCGCCCGGGCAAGTCCGTCGCACTCCAGCAGGGGAAGACGGCTTGGCAGGGCGCCTTTTTAATGGGCTGGTTTTATTGATTGCAGCCCGCAGCGACAACCGGGATCTGGAAAGGGGAGTACGTCATGAGTGCATTTCACGACCTGAAGTTGCAGGCACTGGATGGCCAGGAGTTGCCTCTGGCGCCGTTCAAGGGCCAGGTGGTGCTGGTGGTCAATGTCGCCTCCAAGTGTGGCCTGACCCCGCAGTACGCGGCACTGGAAAACCTCTATCAGCAGTACAAGGGCAAAGGCTTCAGCGTACTGGGCCTGCCGTGCAACCAGTTTGCCGGGCAGGAGCCGGGCACTGAAGAAGAAATCCAGAAGTTCTGCAGCCTGAATTACGGCGTGACCTTTCCGTTGGGCAGCAAGCTGGAGGTCAATGGTCATGACCGCCATCAGTTGTACCGTTTGCTGGCCGGTGAAGGTGCCGAGTTCCCTGGCGATATCACCTGGAATTTCGAGAAGTTTCTGGTTGGCAAGGACGGCCGGGTATTGGCGCGCTTCTCGCCGCGTACCGCGCCGGATGATCCGGTGGTGGTGCAGGCGATCGAGAAGGCCTTGGCCTGATCGGTTGATCGCGGGGCTAGCCCCGCGATGCTGTTTAATCACCCAGATCAATAGTACTGGGCCACCCGAACGGCTCACCCTATCCTCAGGCGCATTCCCTCTTCCCAGGAGCGCCGCATGTCCGCCACCGCACTGTTCAAACCCTTCCAATTGGGCGCCCTCGAGCTGCCAAGCCGCGTGGTCATGGCACCGATGACCCGCACCTTCTGCCCCGGCGGCGTGCCCCACGCACAAGTGGTCGAGTACTACCGCCGCCGCTCCGCTGCCGGCGTTGGGCTGATCATCACCGAAGGCACCACCGTCGGTCACCAGGCTGCCAACGGCTACCCGAATGTGCCGCGTTTTTACGGCGACGACGCCCTGGCTGGCTGGAAGAATGTCGTCGATGCCGTGCACGCCGAAGGCGGGCGCATCGTGCCGCAGCTCTGGCACGTGGGCAGCGTGCGCCGCCTGGGCACCGAGCCGGACGCCAGCGTGCCGGGTTATGGCCCGAGCGAGAAGCTCAAGGATGGCCAGGTTGTGGTGCACGGCATGAGCAAGGCCGATATCCGCGAAGTGATCGAGGCGTTTGCCCAGGCCGCTCGCGATGCCCAGGCCATCGGCATGGATGGCGTCGAGATCCACGGTGCCCACGGCTACCTGATCGACCAGTTCTTCTGGGAGGCCAGCAACCAGCGCACGGATGAGTACGGCGGCGACCTGGCTGGCCGTTCGCGTTTTGCCATCGAACTGATCCAGGCGGTGCGTGCGGCGGTGGGCCCGGAATTCCCGATCATTTTCCGCTTTTCGCAGTGGAAGCAGCAGGACTACAGCGCCCGCCTGGTACAGAGCGCCGAGGCCCTCGGCGCCTTCCTGCAGCCATTGGTAGACGCCGGTGTGGATATCTTCCACTGCTCGACCCGGCGCTTCTGGGAGCCGGAGTTCGAAGGTTCGGACCTCAACCTGGCCGGCTGGACCCGCCAGCTCACCGGCAAGCCGACCATCACCGTCGGCAGCGTTGGCCTGGATGGCGAGTTCCTGCAGTTCATGGTGGCGACCGACAAGGTGGCGCAACCGGCCAGCCTTGAGAACCTGCTCAAGCGCCTGAACAACGATGAGTTCGACCTGGTGGCGGTGGGCCGGGCGCTGCTGGTCGACCCGGAGTGGGCCGCCAAGGTGCGCGATGGCCGCGAGCAAGACATCCTGCCGTTCAGCCGTGAGGCGTTGACGACCCTGGTTTGATCGCAAGCGTCGCCGGGCCTGGGCGCGCAATGCTGCCCTGGTCCTGGCGACAGGCTGCCTGCAGGTGCGCTTCGAACTGTTCGACAATCGCCGGCCAGCCTTGGCGGCTGGCGTGCTGGCGGGCATTGAGGCGCACCCGGCGCAGAGTTTCCGGCTCTTCCAGCAACCAGCAGGCGGCATCGATAAAGGCTGCTGCATCCCCCGGCATGGCCAGCGCACCGCTATGCCCGTGGCGAATGTGCTGGGCTGCCGCGGCTTGATCGTAGGCAACCACACCCAGGCCTGAGGCCAAGGCTTCTAGCACGACGTTGCCGAAGGTTTCGGTCAGGCTGGGAAACACAAAAATATCCCCTGATGCATAGTGTTCAGCCAGGCTTTCGCCGCGCTGGGCGCCGCAGAATATTGCGCCCGGCAGGCGTTGTTCGAGCACGCTGCGTTGCGGCCCGTCACCGACCACGATCAATTTGATGCGCCGTTGCGGATACTGCTGTTGCAGGGCGTCCAGGCAAGGTTGCAGCAAACCTAGGTTCTTCTCGGCGGCCAGGCGTCCGACATGCAACAGGGCAATATCATCGGCGCCCACCCCCCATTGCTCACGCAGCGCCTGGCTGCGCCGCGCCGGGTTGAACAACTGGCTATCGACTCCCCGGGCCATCAGGCTGAGGTTGTCGAAGCCTCGCCGTTCCAGCTCCAGGCGCTGGCTTGGGCTGGGCACCAGGGTGCTGTGGGTGTGTCGATGGAACCAGCGCAAGTAGTGGGTCAGCAGGCGCGCCAGCAGGCCCAGGCCGTATTCGCTGGAGTACTGCTGGAAATTGGTGTGAAAACCGCTGACCACGGCGATCCCCAGGCGCCGCGCCGCGCGCAGGGCGCTCAGGCCCAGCGGGCCTTCGGTGGCAATGTACAGTACGTCCGGGCGCTGCCGGCGCCAGCGGCGCAGCAGCTTGTGCATCGACACCTGGCCCCATTGCAAACCCGGGTACCCCGGCAACGGCCAGCCGCGGCACAGCAGCAGGTTGTCGTCGCTGGCCGAGGGCAGTTCGGCCGCTTGCCGCGGGCGCACCAACTCGACCCGATGGCCGCGCGATCGCAAGCCATCGCTGAGGCGGCCAAGGGTGTTGGCCACGCCGTTGATCTCGGGTGGGAAGGTTTCGCTGATCAGGGTGACATGCAGGGGCGGTGTGCTCATGAAGCCAGTTTCGACCGTGCCGATTGCCGCTCTATGACCGCAAAATGACAGATCGATGACGCCTGATTACTGGCGATTACAGGTGCGCAAATATTTCCCAGCAAGTGACTCAAGATTGCAGGTCCGCCAGCCGATGCAGAAGCATTCGAATGACTGATTTCGCTCCGGGAGAGCGTCATGTTCAACAGCAAACTCAAGCAAGAAATCCTCCGGCTGCGCGAAGAACTGCAATCAGTGGAGCAAGTAAAGTGCAGCCTCGACAGTGAGATGCTGGTGCTGCAGCTCGATCCGCAGGGGCGCATCGAATCGGTCAACAGCAATTTCGAAAAAGAGATGCTCTACAGCAGCCATCAACTGATTGGCCGCAACATCGAGGAAATCGTCCCGGCGCACGTCAAGCAACTCGACTTTTACCAGCGCATGAAGCACGCCATTGCCCGTAGCGAGCATCTCAATGGTGCTTTCCGCCTGCTGCGGGGCAATGGCGAAGAGGCCTGGCTGCGCTCGATCCTGCAGCCGGTGAAAAACAGCGAAGGGCGCATCAAGTATTTCACCCTGCACTCCAGCGACCTGACCCGCACCATCGAAACCTCCCGCGAGCACGAGAGCCTGATCAAGGCGCTGATGCGCTCCACGGCGGTGATCGAGTTCAACCTCAACGGTGAGGTGCTGGCCGCCAACGAGCGCTTCCTGCAGACCATGGGCTACAAGCTCGACCAGGTGGTGGGCAAGCATCACCGTCTGTTCTGCGAGCCGGAAGAGTACAACTCGGTGGGCTATCACGCGTTCTGGGACAAGCTGCGCCGTGGTGAATTCGTCGCCGAACGCTTCAAGCGCATTGATGCCCATGGCCGCGTGGTGTGGCTGGAGGCGTCTTACAACCCGATCATCGATGCCCACGACGTGCTCTACAAAGTGGTCAAGTTCGCCACCGTGATCACCGATCAGGTCAACCAGGAAACGGCCGTGGCCCAGGCCGCCGACATTGCCTACACCACCTCGCTGGAAACCGACGCCTGTGCGCGCAAGGCCACCGAAGTGGTGACCCAGACCGTTGACGTCATGCGCGGCCTGGAAACTTACATGCAGGAGGCTGCCGAAGGCATCGAGGCGCTGGACAAGCAGTCGCAGGTGATCGGCTCGATCATCAAGACCATCAGCGACATTGCCGGGCAGACCAACCTGCTGGCCCTCAACGCCGCCATCGAGGCCGCACGTGCCGGTGAGCAGGGCCGCGGCTTTGCCGTGGTCGCCGACGAGGTCCGGCAACTGGCCTCGCGCACCAGCACCGCCACCGAGGAAATCGCCCGGGTGGTGCAGCAGAACGAACAACTGGCCAAGGCGGCGGTGGACATCATCGACAGCAGCAAGCGCCAGGCCGAGCAGGGCCTGTCACTGGCCGGGCAGACCGGCACGGTGATCGTCGAGATTCAGGACGGTGCACAGAAGGTGGTCAACGCGGTAGGGCAGTTTTCCAACCAGCTGTCGAGCTGATGGTAGTGCCGCGTAGCCGGGCGGCTACGCGGCGCTGCTTCAGGTACGCTCGCGGACCCAGAACAGCGTGGCGCCAGCCACTGCTGCCGGCATCATCAGGATGTTGAGAAACGGCACCAGCAGCACCAGGTACACCGAGCCACCAAAACCCAGGCTCTGCCAGCGCTTTTCGCGCAGCCAGGCGAGCATGTCCTGCCAGCTCATCTTGTGGTTGTCGGCCGGGTAGTCGATGTACTGGATGGCCATCATCCAGATCCCGAACAGCAGCCACAGCGGCGCGGCGATGATGTTCACCACCGGGATCAGCGAGAGGATGAACAGACCGATCGCCCGTGGCAGGAAGTAGCCCAGCTTGCGCGCTTCGCGGCCCAGGGTACGGGGCACCATGGCGGTGAGTTCGGCCCAGCTGAAGGCCGGAAAGTCATCGGTACCGCGCACCACCACTTCGACCTTTTCCGCCAGGAAACCATTGAACGGCGCGGCAATGATGTTGGCCAGCATGGTGAAGGTGAAGAACACCATCAGCCCCACCAGCACCACGAACAGCGGCCACAGCACGTAGTTGAGAAAGCTCAGCCAGCTCGGCAGGCTGGGCATCAGCGAGTCGACCCAGAGGCTGAACTGGTGGCCGGCCAGGTAGATCAGGCCAACGAACAGCAGCAGGTTGACTGCCAGCGGCAGCAACACGAACAGGCGCAGGCTCGGGCTCAGGACCAGTTTCAGCCCTTCACGCAGGTACTGTGGGCCAGAGAGGACAGGGGCTTGCATATAAGGGAAGGCTCCGGGTAAAGGCAAACGCGCTGACCTTACCGAGTTTGCGCGACGGGCGAAAGCGCGGCGCAGAGCGAGAAACGGGCTGTAACAAAACCTCGGCAGCATCTTCGGCCAGGGCTCATAGATAAACCGCGCGCGCCTTTGCTGATGAATAGAGCCGGCCTATAAGGTGGATTGTCTAAGGATATTTCCTTAATCTCTGCCACCTCGCTAAAGTGCGCACATCTTTTCAACGCCTTCGAATTCTGACTTTCAAGGAGTTTCCATGAGCATTCTGGTCAACAAGCAAGCCCCTGATTTCGACGCGGCGGCAGTGTTGGGCGACGGTTCGATCGTCGACAGCTTCAAGCTTTCTTCCCTGCGCGGCAAGTACGTCGTGCTGTTCTTCTGGCCGCTGGACTTCACCTTTGTCTGCCCGTCGGAAATCATTGCTCACAACAACCGCATGGACAAGTTCCGCGAGCTGGGTGTGGAAGTGGTCGGTGTTTCCATCGACTCGCAGTTCACCCACCACGCCTGGCGCAGCACGCCGGTGGAGAAGGGCGGTATCGGCGCGGTCGAGTTCACCATGGTCGCCGACGTCAAGCACGAGATCACCCGTGCCTACGGTATCGAGCACGATGACGGCGTGGCCCTGCGTGCCTCGTTCCTGATCGACCAGCAAGGCGTTGTCCAGCACCAGGTGGTCAACAACCTGCCGCTGGGCCGTGAAGTCGACGAGATGATCCGCCTGGTCGAAGCCCTGCAGTTCACCGAACAGCACGGTGAGGTCTGCCCGGCCGGCTGGCGCAAGGGCCAGAAAGGCATGAAGGCCGACGCCAAGGGCGTTGCCGACTACCTGGCCGAAAACGCTGCCAGCCTGTAAGGCTGTGGCTTAACGCTTTTCAGGACCTGCGACCCAAAGCCTTCCCCAAGTGCTTCGCAGGTTCTTTTTTATTCCAGCCGGCGATCCCGGCAAAACGATGCTGGCCAGCAAGTGCCAGCTCGACAGGAGTGTGACATGTCTGAAGTACGCCATTCGCGAGTGATCATCCTCGGTTCCGGCCCTGCCGGTTACAGCGCCGCCGTCTATGCCGCGCGCGCCAACCTCAAGCCGCTGCTGATCACCGGCATGCAGGCCGGCGGCCAGCTGACCACCACCACCGAAGTCGACAACTGGCCGGGCGACGCCCACGGCCTGACCGGCCCGGCGCTGATGCAACGCATGCAGGAACACGCCGAGCGTTTCGAAACCGAAGTGGTGTTCGACCACATCAACGCCGTTGACCTGGCCAGCAAGCCGTACACCCTCAAGGGCGACAGCGCCACCTACACCTGCGACGCACTGATCATCGCCACCGGCGCCAGCGCTCGCTACCTGGGCCTGCCATCGGAAGAAGCGTTCATGGGCAAAGGCGTTTCCGCCTGCGCGACCTGCGACGGTTTCTTCTACCGCAACAAGCCGGTCGCCGTGGTCGGTGGTGGCAACACCGCCGTCGAGGAAGCCCTGTACCTGGCCAACATCGCCAGCAAGGTCACCCTGGTTCACCGCCGCGAGACCTTCCGTGCCGAGAAGATCCTCATCGACAAGCTCAACGCCCGCGTGGCCGAAGGCAAGATCGAGCTGAAACTCAATGCCACCCTGGACGAAGTGCTGGGCGACGACATGGGCGTCACCGGTGCGCGCCTGAAGAACAACGACGGCAGCTTCGACGAAATCAAGGTCGACGGCGTGTTCATCGCCATTGGTCACACCCCGAACACCTCGCTGTTCGAAGGCCAATTGACCTTGAAAGACGGCTACCTGGTAGTCAACGGTGGCCGTGACGGCAACGCCACCGCGACCAACGTTGAAGGTGTGTTCGCTGCCGGTGACGTGGCTGACCACGTGTACCGCCAGGCCATCACCTCGGCCGGTGCCGGCTGCATGGCCGCGCTGGATGTCGAGCGTTACCTGGATGGGCTGCAGAACGCAGCGCTCTGACAGGTTTGATGGTGAACAAAAAAACCGGCCTGATGGCCGGTTTTTTTGTCTCTGCATTCTGCCTCAGAGGCTCAGGCGCATGGACAGGTCCACCGCCTTCACATCCTTGGTCATCGCTCCGATGGAGATGTAGTCGACACCCGTTTCAGCGATCACCCGCAAGGTGCTTTCCGTCACCCCGCCGCTGGCTTCCAGCTTGGCCTTGCCGGCATTCAGGCGCACCGCTTCGCGCATGTCGTCCAGGCTCAGTTCATCGAGCATGATGATGTCGGCGCCCGCTTCCAGCGCTTCTTTGAGCTCATCCAGGCTTTCGACCTCGATTTCTACCGGCTTGCCCGGGGCAATGCGGTGCGCGGCGCTGATCGCCTGGGCGATGCCACCGCTGGCGGCGATGTGGTTTTCCTTGATCAGGAAGGCGTCGTAGAGGCCGATGCGGTGGTTATGGCAGCCGCCGCAGGTGACCGCGTACTTTTGCGCCAGGCGCAGGCCGGGCAGGGTCTTGCGGGTGTCGAGCAGTTTGACCTGGGTGTCGGCGACCTTGTCGGCGAGGAACTGCGCGTGGCTGGCGACGCCTGAGAGCATCTGCAGGAAGTTAAGCGCCGAGCGCTCGCCACTGAGCAAGGATCGGGCCGGGCCTTCGAGGTGGAACAGTACCTGGTTGGCGCTGGCGCGCTCGCCATCAGCGACCTGCCAGTGCACCGCAACCCGTGGGTCGAGTTGGCGGAACACCGCGTCGACCCAGGCCGTGCCGGCAATCACGCAGTCATCGCGGGTAATGATGGTGGCCTTGGCCAGGCGCTCGGCCGGGATCAACTGGGCGGTGATGTCGCCACTGCCGATGTCTTCAAGCAACGCACGGCGCACGTTGGCTTCGATTTCGGCGGTCAGGTCGGCGAGGCGTAAATTCGGCATGGCGGGCTCCACAAGCTAAGTGCTGGCGATTATAGGGCAGGGCAGCCCGCGCTTGCAGCAAACACTGTAGTGGCGGCCAAAGCTTGACCTTTGGTCAGGCCAACTGAGCTTTTTGTCCGGGCACCGGTCTATCAGCAGCGGCATGTGCGCACTGGCGAGCAGGAGGTTTTTACTCGATAATGCGCCTTGTATTTGGCGTCATAGCTTTGACGACCGCTAAAAAGCTCAAAATCGAACCTGCAAGGAGACCAGGATGCACAACGACGGGAAGGTGGTGCCGATCAAGGCCATCACCGATCAGGCGCACACAGCGCCCCTCGCTCGTCTGCCGGTGGTGCTTCTGCAGGTACGTGACAAGGCCGCGCTGCAACTGCGCCAGGGCCTGCAGGCGTTGTTCGACAACGCCGACGACACCCTGTTCGAGATGGCCGACAAGGCCGCGAGCAACGTTGAACAGAACATCCTTTTCGAAGCCATGCGCGACCTGCGCCTCAAGCGCAAGAACATCGAGCGCGGTTACCTCGACCATTTCTATGAAGCGTTCGTGCAGATCGGCCAGCCCGAGGCCCTGCCGGCCCTGCACAGCCATGGCTACGACCGCCTGGCGCTGGTGGCCAATGACGAGCTGGAACGTACCGTGGCCCTGGATGCCATGGTCGCGCGGGTGCTGGCCCGCGACGGTATCGCCCTCAACCAGTTGACCTTGCGCTTCAGCGCCCTGGTCGGCCAGGCCCTGGACGATCCGCGCAACCCGCTGGGCCCGGCGATGCTGTGCGATTATTTTTTGCGCGCCGGGCGCAGCCTGGGCGTGGGCATCAAGGTCAAGCTGATCATCCTCAAATTGTTTGAGCGCTATGTGCTGCACGATGCCGACCAGTTGTACGGCGAGGCCAACCAGTTGCTGATTGCCACCGGCGTGTTGCCCGAACTCAAGGCCGTGCCGCGACGCCGCGCCCAGGACCGCCCGCCGGCTGAGCGCGAGGCTGCGGCCAGCACAACCGACCAGCAATCGCCCAGTGATCCGCTGGATGCCAACGGCCAGGCGGTATTTGCCTCGTTGCAGGCGCTGCTGTCGCCGGTGCGCGGGCGAGTTGCCCCGCGCCTGGAGGCCTGTGAGCAGGTCCAGGCGATCAGCACCCGTGACCTGTTGCGCCTGCTTTCGCACCTGCAGCATTACGTGCCGCCGACAGCGCAGACCGATGACTTCGACCTGCACCAGCAGCTTGAACAGTTGCTGACCCGGGTCAGCGTAAAGAGCGGCACCTACCGCAAGATCGAGGTGGTCGACGAAGATGTCATCAACCTGATCGCCATGCTCTTCGAGTTCATCCTCGCCGATCGCAACCTGCCGCGTTCACTGCGCGCCCTGATCGGCCGCATGCAAATCCCGATGCTCAAGGTCGCGGTCCTCGACAAGAGTTTTTTCAGCCGCAGCAGCCATCCGGCCCGGCGCCTGCTCAACGAAATCGCCACGGCGGCCATGGGCTGGGGCGCCAGCGATGATTGCCAGCGCGACAGCCTGTACCTGCGGGTAGAAAAAATCGTCCAGCGCCTGCTCAGCGACTTTGTCGACGACCCGGCGATATTTTCCGAACTGCTCGCCGAATTTCTCGCCTTCAGCAGTGATGAGCGACGTCGCAATGAGCTGCTCGAACAACGCACCCGCGACGCTGAAGAAGGCCGCGCACGTACCGCCTTGGCCCGTCAGCGGGTGCAGCAGGAGCTCAACCGGCGCCTGCTCGGCCGCTCGCTGCCGCGGGTGGTTGTGCGCTTGCTTGAAGAGGCCTGGAGCCAGGTGCTGTTGCTGGCCTGCCTCAAGCATGGCGACACCTCCAGCCAGTGGCTCGAAGCCCTGGAGACCATGGATGAGCTGATCTGGAGCGTGCAACCGCACACTGAAGACGTAGCGCGCCTGCGCCTGCTGGAGCTGGTGCCGGGCCTGCTCAAGGCCTTGCGCGATGGCCTGGCCAGCGCCGCGTTCGATCCGTTTGCCACCAGCGAATTCTTTGCCCAGCTTGAAATTCTCCATGTGCAAATGTTCGATACGCCGGTGGTCGGTGGGCGGGTGGTGCCCAACGACGTCAGCGAGCGGGTGCTGGTGCTTGATGAAATCGTCCTGCGCGCGCCTGAGGCCGGCGAGCCGCAAGCAGCCCAGGTACGCCTGGCCGATGACGACCCGGCATTGCTGCAGGTCGAGCGCCTGCGCATCGGTGCCTGGGTCGAGCTGCTCGATGAAGACGAGGTGCAGCGCTGCAAGCTGATTGCCCAGATCGACAGCACCGACCGTTTCATCTTCGTCAACCGTACCGGCCTCAAGGTCCGCGAATGGTCGCGCATGGCCCTGGCCGTGGCCTTGCGCCGCGGGCATGTGCGCCAGCTGGACGACACCCTGCTGTTCGACCGGGCCCTGGACTCTGTGCTCAGCCAGTTACGCCAGGCGCAGGCACGCTAGTTTCCTGCGCGTTTTAACGATGCATCCCGCGTCACCACGGGGCATACTGAGCCAGTGCCCCCGTGTCTCAGGATTTTCTATGCAACTGGACCGCGCTACTGGCTGGTTCGCCGGCGTTTGCCACTGTCCCTCGCCCAACTGCAATGCCCGCGCCGAGGGCGAAGTCATCTCCCTGCTGGTTATCCACAACATCAGCCTGCCGCCAGCACAGTTCGGTACCGGCAAGGTCCAGGAATTTTTCCAGAACCGCCTGGATGCCAGCGAACACCCGTATTTCGAAGGTATCCAGCACCTGCGCGTGTCGGCGCACTTTCTCATCGAACGTGACGGCAAGGTCACTCAGTTTGTCTCTTGTCTGGACCGCGCCTGGCATGCCGGAGTGTCCTGTTTCGACGGGCGTGAGGCATGCAACGACTTTTCCATCGGTATCGAGCTTGAAGGCACTGATGAATTGCCTTTCACCGATGCCCAGTATCAGGCGCTACAAACATTGACCCGGCAGATCCAGGCTGCCTGGCCAGCCATTGGCACTGAACGGATTCAGGGCCACAGCGACATTGCCCCGGGACGCAAGACCGACCCTGGTGATGCATTTGACTGGCCGCGCTACCGCGCCGGCCTCAAGGACAAGGAGGAACACCCATGAGTTTTCTGGTGCTGTTGCTGGTGCTGTGGTTCGAGAAGTTCTCGGCCCTGCGCCAGCGCCTGCAACGCGACGGTTTTTTCGTCACCGAGCTTGCGCGCCTGGAGCGTGACGGCAGACGCCACCCCTGGTGGGTGTTGGGCATCCTGGTGTTGCTGCCGGTGGGCCTGCTGGCCTTGCTGCTGCACGTGCTGGAGCCGGTGGCCTACGGTTTGCTGGCCTTGCCGGTGCACTTGCTGGTGCTGATCTACAGCCTCGGTCGTGGCGACATCAAGGCCGCGCAAGGACCGTTTCGCGATGCCTGGCGCCGTGGTGACGAGCAAGCGGCGGTGCATGTCGCCGAGCGCGACCTGGGCCTGACCGCCGACGATGCCCAGGCATTGCTGGAGCGGGTGCAGGGCAACCTGTTGTGGCAGGCCTACCAGAGCTTTTTCGCGGTGATTTTCTGGTACTTCCTGCTCGGCCCGGCGGCTGCCCTGGCCTATCGACTATTGGCGCTGACCGCCGAACATGGGCGCACCCCTGCGTTGCGCGAGCATGCCTTGCAACTGCGCCACGCCTTTGACTGGGCGCCGGTCCGGGTGTTGGGCGTGAGTTTTGCCCTGGTTGGCAACTTCGTCGCGGTCAGCCGGGTGATGCTGCACGAACTGCTCAACTGGCACATCAGTGCCGCCGGCTTGATCAGCACAGTTGGCCGTGTAGCCGGTGATTTGCCGGCCAGCACGTCGGCAGGCCCCGATGGTCTGCTCGGGCTGGATAACCTGTGGGAGTTGCTGCTGCGCTCGGCAGTGCTCTGGTACGCCTGTTTCGCCCTGTGGACCGTGCTTGGCTAAGAGTCGTGACGGAGCGGCCGTTGGTCGCTCCGCAGCCGGTTAACCTTAAGTTACAAACCCCCGATCCGATATGCGCTATACAGGTGCTGCTGAATACACTCAGTGGCCTTGTGCCACTGTGCGCAGAACAATAAGAATCGGAGGGCGCCACCTGTGAACAGCCTGTTGTATCCGGCCATCGCGTTGATGAACCGACTGAGCTTCGGGATGAAGTTCAGCCTGATCAGTATTCTGTTTTTCCTGCCCATGCTGGTGACCAACTATTACCTGGTCCGCGATTCCTATGCGCAGTTCCACGCCACCCGCACCGAGCTGCAGAGCCTGGAGTTGCTGGCCAGCAGCCTGGCCCTGCGCGGCGAGGTGGAAGCCCTCGGCAACCTGGTGCAGATCAATGCCGTGCTCGGCCAATCGGGCAAGGCCGCGGATCTCGAGACGCAGATAGCCGGCGTCGAGCAACAGGTGCAGCGGCGCCTGTCCGCCTTGGCGGCAATGAGCGGCGATGAAGCACAGGTCAAGGCTTTTGATGACAAGCGCAGCGAGATGCTCGAGACCCTCAAGGCGGCCCAGGGCGAGTCTTCGCTGTCCAGCAAGGTGGCGTTTTTCGACAAGCTGCTGGGCCAGGCCCAGGTGCTCAGCAAAGTGGTTGCCAGCCAGGCCGGGCTCAGCCAGGACAGTGACTCGGCGATTCGCCAGCTCAGTGAACTGATGACCACGGTCACTGCGCAGGTGACCCAGACCCTCGGCGAGGGACGGGCGATCGGCTCGTATTCGCTGGGCCAGGGCTTTGTCAATTCGGCGTCCAGCGCACGCTTCGATGACCTGCTGCAGAAACTGGAAAAACTCGGCGCCGACTACGCTATCCGCCTGGATGAAGCGCTGGCTATCGAGCCCGGCGCGCAAGCGCGGCTGGGCAGCCTGGCCAGCAGCAGCCAGGCGTCGCTCAAGCAGGCCAGTGAACTGATCGAGGAGCAGGTCGTGGTCGCCGACACCCTCGACGCGCCCTGGCCGGGGTTCTACAAGCAGTTCAGCGGTTTGATCGAGCAGACCTACACGCTCAACAGCGCCGTCGGCGAGTTCCTCGGCCACCAGCTCGAGCAACGCCTGGCGGAACACCGCTCGCACATGATCCTGCAGGTCTGCGCGCTGGCCGCGGTGTTCCTGCTGATTGTCTACCTCTACAGCGGCTTCTACGCCTCGACCCGCAACACCCTCAAAAGCCTCGGCGCGGTGATGGACAAGGTCGCTGCCGGTGACATGACGGTGAACTTCCAGGCCAGCAGCCGCGATGAGCTGGGCGAGTTGGGCCAGTTATTCAACGGCACCGTGCGGCGCATTCATGACCTGATCGAACAGGTCGGCCACACCGTCGCCGAGGTCGAGCGCCAGGCCGAGCAGGTGCACGCGGTGTCGGCGCGCAGCAACCAGGCGGTCAGCGGCCAGCGTGGGCAGATCGAACAGGTGGCCACGGCCATGAACCAGATGTCGGCCACCGCCCAGGAGGTAGCGCGCAGCGCCGCGGCGGCAGTCAGCAGCGCCCACGGCGTCAACCGCGAAACCGTCAGCGGCCGCGGCCTGGTGCAAACTCAGCAGGGCAATATCGCCCGCCTGGCCGGCGAAATCGACCAGTCGGTGGCGGTGATCAACCAGCTGGCCAGCGACAGCAAGGCCATCAGCCGGGTGCTGGAGGTGATCAAGAGCATCGCCGAGCAGACCAACCTGCTGGCCCTCAACGCTGCTATCGAAGCGGCCCGGGCGGGTGAGCAGGGCCGTGGCTTTGCCGTGGTCGCCGATGAAGTGCGGACCCTGGCCAAGCGCACCCAGCACTCCACCGAGGAGATCGAGCAGATGATCTCGCGCCTGCAAGGCGGGGTAGGGGCTGCCGTCAAGGCCATGGACAGCAGCCATCAGATGGCCTCGGGCACCGTCGGCGAGTCGCAACAGGTGCAGCAGGCGCTGGAGAACATCCTTGGCGCCATCGGCAGTATCGTCGACCAGAACCAGCAGATCGCCGCCGCAGTGGAGCAGCAGACGGCGGTGGCCCATGACATCGACCAGAACATCGTCGAGATCAACCGGGCGGCGGAAAACACCACCCAGGGCGCGCACCAGACCGAGGACGCCAGCCGCCAGCTGTCGACCCAGGTGCTGGAACTCAAGCGTCTGATCGGTGCGTTCCGGGTCTGAGATCAGCGGTTGCTGAAGTTTTCCGCGCTGTGACAAAGTAGCGCCCTGCAGGATTCCAGGGAGCCGGATGTGTCGGCAACGCTGCGGGTGTAGTCTCACCCTCACAGCAAACGGAACCTCGAGTCCACGCGATTCGGCTCCCTCAGCAAATTCACTGACGAGGTACAGACATTGGCCATCATCCATCCCAAAGTCCGCGGTTTTATCTGCACCACTACGCACCCGACCGGTTGCGAGCTGAACGTACGTGATCAGATCGAAGCCACCCGCAAGCTGGGCGTGCGCGAGGATGGTCCGAAAAAAGTACTGGTGATCGGTGCATCCAGCGGCTACGGCCTGGCAGCGCGCATCACCGCAGCGTTCGGTTTCAAGGCCGACACCCTGGGCGTGTTCTTCGAAAAACCGGGTACTGAAACCAAGGCCGGCACCGCGGGCTGGTACAACGCTGCCGCCTTCGACAAGTTCGCCAAGGCCGAAGGCCTGTACAGCAAGTCGATCAATGGCGATGCCTTCTCTGACGAAGCGCGGGCCAAGGTCATCGAGCTGATCAAGAACGAAATGGGCGGCCAGGTCGACCTGGTGATCTACTCGCTGGCCTCGCCAGTGCGCAAACTGCCTGCCTCGGCCGGTGAGCGCGCAGGCGAGCTGGTTCGCTCGGCGCTCAAGCCAATCGGCCAGCCGTACAAGTCGACCGCCATCGACACCAACAAGGACACCATCATTGAGGCGTCCATCGAGCCGGCTAGCGAACAGGAAATTGCCGACACCGTCACCGTCATGGGCGGCCAGGACTGGGAGCTGTGGATCGACGCCCTGAACGCCGCCGGTGTTCTGGCGCCGCAAGCGCGCACCGTGGCCTTCAGCTACATCGGCACCGAGATCACCTGGCCGATCTACTGGCACGGTGCCCTGGGCAAGGCCAAGCAGGACCTGGACGAAACTGCCCTGCGCCTGAGCAAAAAGGTCGGTGGCAGCGCCAACGTGGCGGTGCTCAAGTCGGTGGTTACCCAGGCCAGCTCGGCCATTCCGGTAATGCCGCTGTACCTGTCGATGGTCTTCAAGATCATGCAGGAAAAGGGCGTTCACGAAGGGACCCAGGATCAACTGGATCGCATGTTCCGTGACCGTATGTACCGTGCGGACGGTGCCCCGGCGCAGCTGGACGAGAAAGGCCGCCTGCGCCTGGACGACTGGGAACTGCGTGACGACGTACAGGATGCCTGCAAGGCCCTGTGGCCGCAGGTGACCACCGAGAACCTGTTCGAAATGACCGACTACGCCGGTTACAAGAAGCAGTTCCTCAACCTGTTCGGTTTCGAGCGTCAGGATGTTGACTACGACGCCGATGTGGCGACCGACGTACGGTTCGACTGCGTCGAGCTGTAATTAGGCGTTGCTAACTCTTTGTTGTCGCACCTGTTTTTCCTCGGGTGCGGCAACAGTTTCAAACTCGAAACACAATTTGAAACAAGTATGTCAGTGGCCTTTTGCTACCCCCTCCTCGGCACTGATCTATACCACTCATTCAAATGCCCTTTAAACCGTCAAGGTTTCGACAGGAGGCACCATGAGTGGACTGCAAAAACTAAAAGAGCGGATCAGGCAAAAGGGTCTGCAAAAGGTCCTCAAAACCCTGTGTGAGCGCTACATCTTCTTCCATTGGGAGTTGCTGTGGATGGAGCGCGACCTGATCAGCCCGGTACCGCCGCACAATCTGCGTGAGCATCCTGCGGTGCGCCTGGTGCAAATCACCACGGACAACGCCGATGCCTTCGCCCGCTATTTTGGCGACCGCGTGCAGACCATGCGCGAACTGGCCGCCGAAGGTCACACCGGGCACATGTACCTGGACGAGCAGGGCGACGCCGTGGCGTTTATTTTTGCCAGCATGCGCGACTATCACGACCGTCATTACTACGGCTGCACCTTCCCGGTGAAGCCCGGCGAGTTCTTTGAGTTCGGCGGCGAGATGACCCGTGCCTTCTTTGGCACCCGGCTGTCGGTGGATGCCCAGGTCAATTTGTGGGAAGCCATGCGGGAAAAGGGCTGCCACAAGGTGGTGGACGTCTGCGAAACCCACAACATTCCGGCGCTCAAGCTGCATCTGCGCATGGGCTATCACGAGCAGGGGCGGGTGATGCACGTGTATGGCCTGTTCGGACGCTGGCGCCTGTTCCGTGAAACCCGCTACGATGGCTCGCGACTAAGCGGTTTGCGCAAGGTCCCTGCACCGCGGGTAGCGGCTTCGGCATGACAGAGGTCGATGAGCAGTCTCGAAGCATTCCCGGCTTTGCCCGTTGCCAGCAACTGCGGCGAGGCCTTTCGTGAGATCACCGCCGATGGCTATGCCCTCGGCGGTTTCTGTTGGCGCCAGCAGGTGCCGGACGCCACGCGCCCGCTGGTGATCATCAATGCCGCCACGTCAGTGCGCTGCAGCTACTACGCCCGTTTTGCCCAGTACCTGTTCGGCCATGGCCTGGATGTCATCACCTATGACTATCGTGGCATCGGTGAGTCGCGTCCGGCGTCCATGCGCCATTTCCAGGCGTCCTGGAGCGACTGGGGCGTGCTGGATTTCGAAGCCATCCTGCAACGTGCCCAGCGCGAGTTCCGCGGCCAGCCCATCGATGTGGTCGGCCACAGTTTTGGCGGTTGCGCGGCGGGGCTGGCGCCTTCGGCGGGGCAATTGCGCCGGCTGGTCACAGTGGGCGCGCAGTTTGCCTACTGGCGCGACTATGCCGCCGACAGCCGCTGGCAACTGTTCGGCAAATGGCACGTGCTGATGCCGTTGCTGACCCGCGTGTTCGGTTACTTTCCCGGCAAGCGCCTGGGCTGGCTGGAGGACACCCCGGCCGGGGTGGTGCGCGACTGGAGTACGCGCACGGCGGCGTATGAGCAGCGCCCCAGTGGCCGGGCGCTGGGTGAATTGCCCTTCGCCCGGGTCAGGGCGCAAACCCTGGCCATCAGCCTGAGTGACGACCCGTTTGGCACGGTGGCGGCGATCGAGCGCTTACTGGCGTACTTCGAGGCCAGTGAGCGCAGCCATCTGCGCATCGCCCCGGGGGATATCGATGAAAGCCGGATCGGTCATTTCGCCTTTTTCCACAGCCGCTTCCAGGACCGGCTGTGGCCAATTGCCCTGCACTGGTTGCAGCACGGGCAACTGGCCGAAGGCACGCCAGGGCGCTTGATCAGCCCAGGCGCTTGAGCGGCTGGGCGGCGAACTTGACGCCCGCCAGGCCATGCTCGATCAACGCGCGAATGTTGCTGTGGTCGCTGCCTTGCGGGGTGGCCAGCACCGAGCGGTAGTGCTCGCCGAACGCCAGCAGGGCTTCGTCATCGCTCAGGCCCTCAAGCAGGGCCAGGCCCAGGGTCTTGCACGAACCTTCGTTTTGCCCGGCTGCGTTGTCGACGCCGCCGTTGTTGAAGGCTTGTGGCTGGTAGCTGTAGTTGGCGGCGATGAAGGCCAGGGTGTCGGCGAAGGCATGTTCGCCGGATTTCAGGCTGGCGCGCAGGGTACTCAGGTCAGTCATTGGGTTTTCCTTTGGCGAACGCCGCTTGTTGTTCGGCGCTGGCTTCTTGCTGGTAAAGGGATTTCCATTCGGCGTAAGGCATGCCGTAAACCACTTCGCGGGCCTCATCCATGCTCAGCTCGATCTGCTTTTCGTCGGCGGCGGCCTTGTACCATTTGGACAGGCAGTTGCGGCAGAAGCCGGCGAGGTTCATCAGGTCGATGTTCTGCACGTCCTTGCGGCTGTCCAGATGGGCAACCAGGCGGCGGAAGGCGGCGGCTTCAAGTTCGAGTTTCTGTTGATCGTTCATGGACGTTCTCGTGACAGCGGTAGTTCAGTCTACCGCGATGCGGTTTTTCAGGTGGCGGCCACCGTTGATGACCAGGTTGCTGCCGGTGCTGTACTGGCTGTCGAGCAGAAAACGCACGGCATCGATCAGCGGCTGGGCGCCGGGCTCGAATTCCAGCAGGGCCTTTCTCAGGGTCTGCTGGCGGTAGGCCTCGTCGCTGTTTTCCTTGAGGATCAGCAAGCCCGGGAGGATCGCGTTGACGCGAATGCTCGGCGCGTACTTGGCAGCGAACGACAGCACCATGTTCTGCAGCGCGGCCTTGGTGGCGGCATAGCCGATATGGCTGCCGCTGCCGCGCGAGGAGGTCTCGTCGCAGATATGGATGATGTCGGCTTTGTCGACTTTGGCCAGTTGCGCGCCGAGGGCCAGGTTCAGGTGGTAGGGCGCCTCGACGTGCAGCTTGAACATGGTGTTGAGGTTGGCCAGGTCATCGTCGAGCCACAACGAGGCGTTGTGCACGATCGCCCGCAAGCCGTCGTAATTGCTTTGCAGGTGCTCGATCAGGGCCAGGCGGTCGGCTTCCTGGCACAGGTCGGCCTGGAACTGGATGATGTTCGGGTGCGCGGCCTCGGGGCTTTTGCTGCGGCTGGCGCTGACCACGGTATGGCCGGCCTGCGCCAGGTTCAGGGCCAGCGCCAGCCCGACTCGCTGGCTGGCTCCGGTGACAAGAATTGGGCTGTTCATGGTGGGGGCGGTCAACTTTTACTGGTTCGCTTGGATAACCCCCAGCATACCCGAACTAAGCGGGATTGCGCGCGCCCTGCGGCCCCGGGCGGGCGGGGCTGGCGTTCAGCCAGTTGGCCAGCAGGCGGGTCGACAATGGAATAAAGAAATACACCATCAACGGCGTCAGCCCCAGGGTACTGAGAAGGATGCGCGGCACCAGCTCCAGCGCGCCCAGCCAGTGGCCGAAGATCAGGTTGAACAGCAGTGACACCGGAAAGAACGCCAGCCAGATCGCCACCGCCTGCTTCCAGCGCGGCGGGCGCTGCACCGGGTTATTGCCGAACCAGCCTTCCAGGCCGCTGACCCGCTGTTCCGATGGCTCGGCGAACAGGCCATTGCCACGGGCCAGCCAGGCCTTGCGCGAGGCCGAATGCTCCCAGGCATGCATGGTCTGCTCGTTGGCAAAGCGGAAGATAATCTGGAATTCGTCGCCTTGCGGCGGCGGCGCGAGCACGCCCGAGCCCAGGTAGCCGGGAAAGTCGGTGGCCAGCTGTTCGCCTTCGTGCAGCCAGGCCATCAGGTCCTGGTAGCGACCATCGGCGACGCGGCGGGTAACCATCAGGGTTACGGGTGGGGTAGACATGGTATATCTCCTGGCAACTGGGCGTGGCGGGTAGGCCTGCCCCTTGAACGCCGCCCGGGGTGCTGGGCGGTATTCGCTTCTGTGCAAGAATCGATGCAAGAATCGGGCGCGGATTATTCCTTAAATAAGCTGACTCGTCAGTGCTGGTACTCGCCCACCTGTTAGAAATGCCAATGGTGGTGCTGGTGATTGGCGGAGTAGAATGACAATTGGCCCATAAACCCGCGGTTTCCCGGCAATGATCGAACCAGACCAGCCTTCATTGAATTCCCGTGAGTTTGACCACGAAGAACTGTTCCCGATCCGCGAAGTATCCCGCCTGACCGGTATCAATCCGGTCACCCTGCGTGCCTGGGAGCGCCGTTATGGGCTGATTCAGCCCACGCGCACCGAAAGTGGGCACCGTTTGTACTCGCAAGCGGACATCGACGAGGTACGTAGCATCCTCGGCTGGATCGAGCGCGGGGTTGCCGTCAGCAAGGTCGGGCGCATTTTGGCCAAAAGCCAGAATCTGAAGAGCGAAAGCCAGTCACCGCGTAGCGACGAATCCCAGGCCGATTTCAACCAATGGCAAACCCAGCTGCGCCAGGCCGTGAGGGCTTTCGACGAGCGCCGCCTGGAGCGGGTATACGGCCAGGTGTTCAGTAGTTATCCACAGCTGGTGGTGTTCCAGGACATCCTTATGCCGGTCTGGCAGGAGCTGCGCAGTACCCACGAAGCTTTCGGCCAGGCCAGTGAATGGCTGTTTCTCGACAGCTTCCTGCGCGGGCGGGTGTTGCAACGTTTGCAGCTGGCGCGTGAGCAGCAGGAAGTGCGCGTGCTGCTGGCGGCGATCCCCGGCCAGTGCCGGGAACTTGAGTTGCTAGTGGCGGCGCTGTTGCTCGGCACCAGCGAAATCGCCATCAGCGTGCTCGGCCTCGGTCAGCCGCTGGAAGAGCTTGGCCTGGTCTGCGAGCGCATGACCCCGCATGCTCTGGTGCTGTTTTCCAATCATCCGCCGGCCAGTGATTTACCTAAGCGCCTGGCGCGCCTGGCGCTGGCACTGGAGTGTCCGTTGTTGCTGGCGGGAGAGGCGGCGGACCTGGCTCAGGACAGCCTGATCGGCTCGCAAGTCGCGTGTTTGGGCAGCGAAGGACGCTTGATGCGCCGGCGGCTGCAGCAGTACCTGGCCGGTCACCTGGATTCTTGAGGGTGCAGCTCCGGATGGGCGCGGCGGTGTGCCTGGAGAATGTATTCGCGTAGCCGCTCGATTTCAGCCGGCAAGCTCTGGCCCAGGTTATAGGCGGCCAGGCGTTCGCCGGTGCGCCGCTGCAGGGTGCCGTGCAAGGCAATCGGGGCATCGCCGTCGGGGCTGAACCAGAGGTCGAAGTGTTTTGGTGGTTCGGGCAGCTCGCGCACTTCCAGCAACACACCCTTGAACGAGATTTCCCGCACCCACAAGCCGGTACTCAGGCCCAGCTCGTCTTCCAGTGCCACCGGTTGCTCCAGGGTCAGGCGCCAGGGGCGAACCACGGCGCCTTCTTCATAGATGTTCGGTGCACCCAGTTGCAGGTGCAGGGCATGGAACTCGTCTTCAACCAACTGCATCGGAAAGGTCATCTGCTGGTTATTGAACTGGGCCTGCAGGGTTACCTGCTCGTCGGCGATCAGTCGGGTCAGCAGGTTTTTGATTGCGCTGCCGCCATTGACCATCAGGCGCGACGCCGGTTCAGCCGGGATGGGCTGGGCCGCGTGCTGCATGGAGCGGATGAAGTCCAGCTCATCCTGGGTCAGAAGGGCATCTGCTTGCATGGTCGAACTCGAAGTGACAATCGTGAATGCGTTTCTTCACCGTCATGGACAACCAAACGGCGTGTTTGTTAAGACCGTTGGTCGGCTTCCAGCGCCGCGATGCGCGCGCGGGCGTCGGCCAGTTGGCGCTCAAGCTCGACTACCCTCTGTTCGGCTTCGACCTGGCGGCTGACATCCTTCTGGATGCCGATGAAATACTTGCGCTTGTCAGCCTCATTGAGCACCGGGGTAATCGACAGTTCATTCCAGAACGCGCTGCCGTCCTTGCGGTAGTTGCGCAAGATTTCCCGGCTTGGCAGGCCATCCTTGATCGCCTGGCGGATCAATACCCGGGCGCCCTGGTCGCGATCGTCGTTCTGCAGGAAGCGGCAGTCGCGATAGAGGATGTCGTTGGCGTCATAGCCGGTCAGGCGCTCGAAGGCCGGGTTGACGTAGATCAGGATGGTGTCGTCGTCGCCTTCCTGTTCGGCCACCACGATCCCGTCGTTAGAGGCGTCAATCATGCGCTGCAGCAGTGTGGCATTGATCATCTTGTTAGGTCCGCAAGGGCTGTAGATCGGGCATGCTGGCTGATTCTAGTGGATTGGCCGTCGCTGTACAGCGGCAGATTAAGGCCTTTTGCCAGTGCCTGATGCTAGTATCCTACGTTTTTACTCAGTTTCGGAAACCTCTATGAAAGTCGTGATCCTTTCCGGTTCGGTCTATGGCACCGCCGAAGAAGTCGCTCGGCATGCCGAGAAGTTGCTCAAACAAGCGGGTTTCGAGGCCTGGCACGCCCACCGGGCTACCCTGCAGGACATCCAGGGCTTTGCCCCGCAGGCATTTTTGGCCGTGACCTCGACCACCGGCATGGGCGAGCTGCCGGACAACCTCATGCCGCTGTTCAGTACCATTCGCGATGCGCTGCCGGCCGAGTGGCGCGGCTTCAAGGGCGCGGTGATCGGCCTGGGCGATTCCAGCTATGGCGATACCTTCTGCGGTGGCGGCGAGCAACTGCGCGAGCTGTTCGCCGAGATGGGCCTGGTAGAGGTTCAGCCGATGCTGCGCCTGGATGCCAGCGAAACCGTTACCCCGGAAACCGACGCCGAGCCGTGGCTTGCCGAGCTGGCCAACAAGCTGCGCGGCTGATCATTACGACTGTGGCTGCTCGCGCAGCAGCTGCAGCCAGGCCTGGGCGGCGCGCGACAGGTAGGCGCCCTGGCGCCAGATGAAGGCGATGTCCCAGCGCAGGTCGGTCGGCGCGCTCAGTGCCAGGCGCACTACCCCCGGTCGTTCCAGGCCGCGGGCCACCACACTGGGCAACAGCACCACCCCCTGGCCGGCCGCCACCAGCGCGGCGAGAAAGTCGGCCTGGCCGCTACGGCCACCCTCCCTGGGGGTGAAGCCCAACTGCTGGCAAGCGCCGAGCAATCGGTCATTGAGCACGAAGCTGCGCTGATAAAGCAGGAACGGCGTGTCGGCCAGTTGCGCCAGGCTGACCTGGCCGGCAGCGGCTAAAGGGTGCTCGGTGGGCAGCAGCGCATCGAGGGGCTCGTTGCAAAATGGCTGGAAGGCAAAGGCCGGGTCGCTGGGGGTGAGGCTGCCGCCCAGTTCCAGTTCCCCGCTCAGTACGGCCTGCTCGACGCTGCGACTGCCGCCTTCGAACAGTTGAATGCTGATGTTCGGGTAGCGCCGCCGGTATTCGGCGAACAACCGTGCGAACAGCGCATCACTGCCCAGCAGTGGCAAGCCCAGGCGCAGTTCGCCGCGGGCCAGCTGGCTCAGGTCATCGAGCTCGCTGAGCAGTTCCTGGCGCAGGCGCAGCATGGCCTCGCCGCGTTCAAGCACGATCTTGCCGGCAGCGGTCAGGTGCAACTGCGAGCCCTGGCGCTCCAGCAGCGGCACGCCCAGGTCCTGCTCCAGTTGCGCAACCTGCTTGCTCACCGCCGACTGGCTGATGTGCAGGGTTTGCCCGGCCTGGGTAAAGCCGCCACGGTGCACCACTTCAAGAAAACTGCGTAGCTGTTTGAATTCCATAGCCTGAATTCCAATCTGGAATAGCTAGCAGTCTAACAATTCGCTTTTGGCGTGGTGAGCAGGCTTTTAAAATACAGGCCTGAGAGGACCCCCGCGATGAAACCCCCTGCGTTAAACCGATTTGTCCGCCTGCTCGCCGAGCTTGCGGTGTTGCTTGCTCTTTATAAGGTCGGTGGCCTGCTGGCCGCCTGGTTGGCCTGGCCGATTCCCGGCGGGGTCATGGGCCTTGCGCTGTTGCTGCTGCTGTTTGCTTTGGGTGTGCTCAAGCCGGCCATGTTGCAGCTCGGTGCCGGGTTGTTGATGGCCGAGATGCTGCTGTTCTTTATTCCGGCGCTGATGAGCCTGCTTGATTACGGCAGCCTGCTGCGCGATGAGGGCTGGCGGATTTTGCTGGTGATCGGCGTGAGTACCCTGTTGGTGATGGTGGTGACGGCGGTGACGGTGGAGTGGATCTGCCGCTGGAGGTTGCGCCATGACGCTTGAGCCGATGCCGCTGTTCTGGCTGGCCCTGACCCTGCTGGCCTATCTTGGCAGCCGCTGGTTGTACCGGCGCACCGGGCGTTACCTGCTGTCACCGTTGATCCTGGTGCCGGCCGTGCTGCTGGCGATCGCCGTGCCGCTGCACACCGCCTATGCCGAGTACGCGCGCAACACTCACTGGCTGATGTCGGTGCTGGGCCCGGTCACGGTGGCCTTTGCCGTACCGATCTGGCAACAGCGCGCCTTGCTCGCCCGCCACTGGCCGGCCCTGACCCTCGGCATGCTGGTCGGCAGTGCGGCCTCGATTGGCAGTTCCTGGGGCCTGGCGCAGCTGTTGGCACTGGACAGCTCGGTGAGCCTGTCGCTGGTGCCGCGCTCGATCACCACGCCCTTTGCCATGCCGCTGGCCAAAGACCTGGGCGGCGTGCCGGAGCTGACCGCGGTGTTCGTGATGTTCACCGGAGTGCTCGGGGCGATGTTTGGTGGCGTGCTGCTCAAGTACCTGCCGCTGCGCACGCCGTTGGCCCGTGGCGCGCTGTTCGGCGTCGGCGCCCATGGAGCGGGCGTCAGCCGCGCACATGAAGTGGGCGGTGAAGAGGGTTCGGTGGCCGGCCTGGTGATGGTTCTCACCGGCCTGCTCAATCTGTTTGCCGCGCCGTTGCTGACCTTGCTGCTGTGATTCACCTCGCTATTTTGCGCCCTGACTCCCAAGGTCAATAAGCTGGCTGCCAACGCAACTCTCGGCCAGGGCCTGCCTGACTAGACTGACGATCAATAGAGCACACGTATGTGCCGAGGTGATTGCAATGATCGCAGCCGATGCCTTGCCCAACACGACTACCTGTAACTTACCGGGACCACTGTGATGCCTTTGGCCGAGATTCCATTGTGCGTCTGGCGGACCCGGGGCCTGAATTTCTCGTTCCGTGGCCAGACCATTCGTTACTGGAGCGCAGGGCAGGGCGAACCGCTACTGCTCATTCATGGCTTTCCCACCGCCAGTTGGGACTGGCACTACCTGTGGGCGCCGTTGGCCCAGCGTTTCCGGGTGATTGCCTGTGACATGCTCGGCTTTGGCGATTCGGCCAAACCGCTGCATCATGACTACAGCCTGCTGGAACAGGCCGACCTGCAACAGGCGCTGCTGGCGCATCTGCAGGTCGAGCAGCCGGTGCATGTGCTCGGCCATGACTATGGCGGCAGCGTCGCTCAGGAGTTGCTCGCCCGCCACCATGAGGGCCGGGTGCAGATCGCCAGTTGCGTGTTCCTCAATGGCGGCCTGTTCCCCGAGCGTCATCGGCCGCTGATGATCCAGAAACTGCTGCTCAGCCGCCTGGGCTGGCTGGTCGGGCGCTCGTTCGGGCGTGATGACCTGGTGCGCCACGTTACCCAGATCTACGGCCCCTGCACCCATCCCAGCGAGAGTGCGCTGGACGATTACTGGAGCCTGATTGCTTCCAACCGTGGCACGCGCATCCTGCACAAGCTCATTGCCTACCTGCCCGAGCGGGTCGCCCACCGCGAGCGCTGGGTTGGCGCGATGCAGGCCGAAGGGGTGCCGCTGCGGCTGATCAACGGCGCGGTCGATCCGGTGTCCGGAGCGCATATGCTCGAGCGTTATCAGGAGCTGGTGCCCAATGCCGATACGGTGATGCTCCAGGGCATCGGTCATTACCCCCATACCGAAGCACCGGTACAGGTGCTGCGCCATTACCTGGCGTTTCGTGAACAACCCTTGGTGAGTGTGCCGCAGAAAGTCGCCTGGTCCTGAGCGACCCGGCGTGCGCAATCATCGCCTGGCCTTATCGCCTGCCATTCAGCGCCTGCCCGCTTGATTGTGTGCCAGCCGCGGCTGGTCGACACTCGGGCATCCCTCCCTTGTTCTGCTGGAGAACTGAGCATGACGATTCGCTTGGACGATAAAGTGGTGATTGTCACCGGCGCTGGCGGTGGCCTGGGTCGCGCCCATGCCCTGCTGTTTGCCCGCCATGGCGCGCGAGTGGTGGTCAACGATCTGGGCGGCTCGACCCACGGCGAAGGCGCCAGCGCCTCGGCTGCCGACCGGGTGGTGGCGCAGATTTGTGAAGCGGGCGGCATGGCCGTGGCCAACCATGACTCGGTCACCGATGGCCAGCGCATTGTCGAACAGGCCCTGGACAGCTTCGGCCGCGTCGATATCGTCATCAACAATGCCGGTATCCTGCGCGACAAGACCTTCCACAAAATGGACGACAGCGATTGGGAGCAGGTCTACCAGGTACACCTCGAAGGGGCCTACAAAGTCACCCGCGCCGCCTGGCCGCACTTGCGCGAGCAGAACTGGGGGCGGGTGATCTTCACCGCCTCGACCTCGGGCATCTATGGCAACTTCGGCCAGGCCAACTATGGCGCGGCCAAGCTCGGCCTGTATGGCCTGACCCGCACCCTGGCCATCGAAGGGCGCAAGCATGGCGTCCTGGTCAACGCCATCGCCCCCACGGGTGGCACGCGCATGACCGAAGGGCTGATTCCGCCACAGGTGTTCGAACAACTCAAGCCCGAGCTGGTCAGCCCGCTGGTGGTGTACCTGGGCAGTGACGCCTGCCAGGACAGCGGCGGCTTGTATGAAGTTGGCGGCGGCTGGGTCGGCAAGGTGCGCTGGGAGCGTAGCCTGGGTGTTGGCTTCGACCCGCGCGAGGGCTTTTCGCCTGAAGACATCGCTGCCAACTGGCAGCAGATCGGCAGCTTTGACAACGCCGTACATCCCAAGGACAGCCTCGAAGCCCTGCAACAGATGATGGCCAACCTGCAGAAGTATCCACAGGGCTGAACCTTGCCCAAGGTTGTGGTCGCCGGCTGAAGTTGCCTATGCTGGACGGCCACCTTGGTTGCAGGAGCACAGAGGATGTACGAATCCAGAACGGACGCTGTCATCTCTACCCGACAGTTCGGCTATCGCCTGATGTGGCACGGGATCGCGGCCTGCCTGTTGCTGATCGGCTCGATCCTGTTTGGCGTGGTTGGCCATCTGTACTTCGAGCCGCAAGTGCCCTGGCACGATGCCGTGTTCAACGCCACCTTGCTGCTGGGCGGGGTAGGGCCGGTGATCCTCCCCGAGTCTATTGGCGGCAAGCTGTTTTTTGCAGGTTACGGCCTGTATGTCGGCCTGGTGTTCGTCGCCAGCATCGGTCTGATCCTGGCGCCCATCGCTCACCGATTGTTGCACCGATTCCACTTTGATGACGCCGACGACGACTGAGTTGCAGGCATAAAAAAGGCCGCTGCAGTGCAGCGGCCAAGTAAGACGCAGATCAAGGAGCTTCAAAATCAACGTCGATGAACCTGGAGAAGACGCCATCAGGCGGGGTGTGCACGCCGGTTGATGGAATGGGCTGACGCTTTGATTTGGCGTCTGCACCGTCTTGGTGTAACCAGAATAGGCGCCTGTCAGAATCGGAAAAATAGGTATTTCTGACATTCACTGTTACAACTCAGGTAACAGTCAGCCCCCAAGACAGTAACCCGCTGTTTCACGAAAGTCAGTAAGCGAGTGTAAGCAACTGTGCACACTGTCCTTTTATTCTTATATGGAAATGGGCTGTTGCTTTAGTTAGCTGTAGGGCAATTCATTGGGTTTGAAAAAACGGGAGCCTGGGCACTTTCCAGAGATAGCAACCGGGACGGGTTTCGCTGAAATTTCCCTGAAGGTGGGCAAGTCAATTAGTCGCGTTATGACTATCAACCACCAACGGACATCAGCATATGGAATCGACCCGTTCGCTTGACACACCCGCGTTGAGCTACGACGACAGTACTCTGGAGACACTGCTGCTGGAAATGACCAGTAGCACTTTTGAAATCCAGCGCCAGCTTGAGTCGGTGGCAACGCTGCAGGATGCGGCGCTGATCAGTTTCTGGGAGAGGGCACGCAAGCCGGGTACAAAGCCGTTGAGCCTGTTTGTGCACCTGTCGAAATTGTTTTTTTTCGATCTGCGCTACTTTGCTTTGCGCCATCCCTGGCAGCAGCCGGAAATGGCAGCGCTGGAGGAGCAGATTTTCGATCCCGATGAGCACGTTCGCATTCTGACCCTCGATATTCAGGGACAGACGGCGATGTTGCCGTTGGCGTTTGTCATCAGCGAGTCGTTCGACCCGTCATCCACCAGCAAACTCTGGTTTTACAGCCTGCAGGAGGGGTTGCAAGCGCAGGGGGATGCGCGGCGATTCATCGACAGAATGACGCTGCGCCTGTGCGCACCGGCTGCCAAGGATCCCTTGGTGCAGCCGTTGCCGCACGGAGTAAAACAACTACTTGCGCAAGGCCACACGCCGCTATTGAGCCTGGTATCGCTGAGCGATAGTCCGTTTCGACAACAGGTAGACGATGTCCGCCAAGCCCTGCGCGGGGTTCCTGCCCACGATCTGCTGCAACAACGTCTCGCAACCCGGCTCAGGCAGCACCGCCACGCACAATTGCCTGAATGGTTGCGTGTTCTTGAGGGTGAACAACGTACCGCCTTCGAATTGCGCGAAGGCGCTGTTGCTTTGTGCCAGCAACGGGTCGATGAACACCTGCAAGGTAGGGCCAGCGTTGAGGACTATGCCGCTGCGCAGATCGCCGCTTACCTGTTGCAGGCCTTGGGTGTCGAGACAGATGCCGGGCAACTGCGCGTTCGAGTCAGGCATGCACTGGGCGTCGAGGGTGAAACGATACAGGGTGAGCGCGAGATGTCGCTGGTGCAGTGGGTGTTGTGCGGTGGTTACTCCGGCAGTGAGTTTCAGGCCCACGTCATCGATGACACGTTGGCGGCGCGCCTGACACCGGATGTCATTCAACGAATGATTGATGAACTTGAGGTGCGCCAGAGTTATCCGCAAGCGCTGCAGTCTTCCTACCTTGAAGGCTCTGGCCCTCAACTGATGAGCGATGTGGTCAATGCACGGTTGGCCTTGAGCGCCCTGGCCGCGCGCTACCAAGGGTTCGACCGGGAGGCTTGCGACGCTCTGGAAGCTGCTCGCAACCATACCGGCGCCCTGGCTGCGCTTGGGATCGACGCGGGTGCGGTGATCCTTGAGCCCTTGCAGTTGGCGTTCAAGGATATGCTCTACCTGAGTTTTGGCTCGCAGGACGATCATCGTTTCCTGCTCTATGCCCCTGGCGCGCCGGAAGCGGATCTGCGGGTGTTCAGCAATGTGGGGCAGCTCAGCCTGGAAATTGCCCGTTGGGCTCTGACCGACCAGGGGCAAACCTATCTGCTTGGCCAAGTGCCGGTCAACGCCAGGATGAGCTTCAGTCGGTTTCTCAAGCAGACGCAAAAATTGCCGGGCACCTGGTCCCGACAAACAGTGGCACTGGAGCGCTGGCCCGATGCGAGTTGGCCGAGGGTGTTGTCGCAAGTTGCTTTCAGGAAGGTCTCGGCGTTACTTGACCAACAGCAATTGGCCACGCCTCAGTGGTTCATCGATGCATCCCGAGTTCAACGCCAGCAACTGAGCCATGTTGATGCTCAACTAGGTGCGATCCAGGACGCCTACCAACAGCTCAACACTATCGAGCCCTTTGCCAAATACGCCCATCGCCAGGTGCAGGACTGGATCAAGAAGCTTCTACCTGCGTCTGATATAGACCCTGATACCGTACTGGTGGAGCTTGAGGACGGTGGCATAAAGACGCTCACCCGCACGGTCATTGAAGGTTACGACAGCAGTTTCAACTTCGCCGACTTTGCCAGAATCACCTCCACCATCGGCCAGGACCTGTCGCGACTCGATCGTCCCTCTGTCGATGGCTACATTCGATCTGCCAGGCTGGGTGAGCGCTACATCCAGATGATTCGCCGGCGCCTGCTCGACCCCGTTGAGCCACAGTACAAGCGCCGTCGCCTGCTTCACCGCGAGTTGCTGCGTTTGCAGATCCGCCGCGCCTGGCTGAGTGAAAGCATGGCGGGGCGCCTGACGTCCGAGCAGAGCGGGTGGCTGGGCATTGCTGTCGACAAGCTGGTTGATCTGGAGCCTGCGGTCGTTGGCGGTGAGCGGACCTCTGGCAAGAACGGTCTGTTCCAGCTGGCCCTGAGGGGCCGAAGGGTCGAGGGTGTGTACCTGTTCAGGAACGTATCGCAAAGCGTTGTCGAAGATCTTGTCTACACCCCCGATGCGCCGGATGACCTGATCTTCCGTACGCCGCAAGCGTTGGCGCTTCAATGGGAAGCGCTGCAGGACTATTTCTACCGGCGCGTGAGCATCGATGATCAGCCGGCTATCGGCAGCTTGATCGAAAGCGTTGAACGTGCCGCTGATGGTCAGGCAATGGTCCTCAAGGCGATCAGCGACTATAAGCGCGTGACCGATCTTGCCCATGAATTCGACGTGATGGTCGAGCGGATCATTGCCGATGTGGACGCCGACACCACCAGTGTGGCCGAACGAATCTGGGGCATCCTCTTCGAGGTCGCCATCGGCGTTGCGGCGATTCTTTCGATTCCCTTTCCACCGGCCACCCTGGCGCTGAACGTGGTGCTGACCCTGCGCTCGTTCGTGCAAGGTGCGCTGGCCTACGAGGATGGCGATCGGGCTTCAGCCTTGAAGTGGTTTGTTGTCACGGCTGTGGGGGTCGTGTCGATCTCCGGCTTGGCAGGGCGCTTCGCCAAAGCGCTATCGAAGCTGTCCAAGGGCCCCGGCTCGCCGACCACCGAGCTACTGAAAAAGCTGGTCGCCGACTTTGGCCAGGCGGGTTCGGAAACAGTCTCCAGCGTCGGTGAGGCGTTGGACGATGAACTCACCTTGTTCCTCAAGTACCTGGAGCGAACGGTTCCTGCCTGACGAGATGGGCTCAGGCCTCATACCCCATGCGCCAACTGATGGTCCTGGCGGTGGCCAGCAGTTGTTGCGCAGCGGGGCCCTGTTCATCCGCGTGGAAAATCGAGGTCGGGCCGACCACGGTCAGTACTGCGGCAATCTTGCCCACGGCGTTGAACACAGGAGCGGAAAGCGCATCGACTCCGGGCATCAGCAGGCCATGCACATGATGCAGGCCGCGTTGGCGGATGGTCGCAAACAATGCCTGGTATTCGTCGGCACTGTGACCTGATGCGGCCAGCTCTTGCTCGCGCAGCTCGATGGTTTCACGTTCTGGCAGGTAAGCGCCGAACACCAGGCCAGTGGAGGACGTCAGCAAGGGCAGCACCGAACCGATCTGGGTGACCACGGTAACCGCGCGCACCGCCGGCTCGATGTTGACCACGGTGGCGCCCTGGTTGCCCCACACGGCGATGAAGCAGCTTTCGTTGAGCTCGTCGCGCAGTTGCGACAGCGGCAGCGCCGCCTCTTTCAATACATCCATCCCGCCAAGCGCGGCCAGGCCCACGCGCAGGGCTTCGCGACCGAGGCCGTAATGGTTGGTGGCCGGGTTCTGCTCGGCAAAGCCGCTGGCGATCAAGGCCTGCAGGTAGCGGTGGACCTTGCTCGCCGGCATGTCGACGTGCTCGGCCAGGCGCGACAGCGAGGTGGACGGCGATAACTGGGCCAGAGCCTTGAGGATGTCGGTGCCGACCTCGGCCGAGCGGACCTTCTGTTTGCCGGAGCTGTCGGCGGGGGAGCTGGCTTTGGCCATGGGGGAGTCGATCCGGGGAGTTAGATGGGCGTCTTTATAGCTTGACGGTCTTCACCAATCAAATTACGTTATGCGTAATGTAATTACGATAAAAATAACGCAGAAGCGCTGCCATTCCTTCAAGGCCCGCAGCCAACTGCCATTGACCGGCCTGCACTGGGCCCGGAGGCTCGATGAACCTCGATAACACCCCCGTCCTTGGCTACCAGAGCGGTTTCGGCAACGAATTCGCCAGCGAAGCCTTGCCTGGCGCGCTGCCGGTCGGGCAGAACTCGCCGCAAAAAGCCCCGTATGGCCTGTATGCCGAACTGTTTTCCGGCACTGCCTTCACCATGGCCCGCAACGAACAGCGCCGCACCTGGCTGTACCGCATTCGCCCTTCGGCCCTGCACCCGCGCTTCGAGCGCCTGCAGCGTCAACTGGCCGGTGGCCCGCTGGGCCCGGTGACGCCCAACCGCCTGCGCTGGAGCCCGCAACCGATGCCGAGCGAGGCCACCGACTTCATCGACGGCTGGGTGGCCATGGCGGCCAACTCGGCAGGCGAGAAACCGGCCGGCATCAGCATCTATACCTACTGCGCCAATCGCTCCATGGAGCGGGTGTTCTTCAACGCTGATGGCGAACTGCTGCTGGTGCCTGAGCAAGGTCGCCTGCGCATCGTCACCGAGCTGGGCGTGCTGGAAGTCGAGCCGCTGGAGATCGCCGTGTTGCCCCGTGGCCTGAAGTTTCGCGTCGAACTGCTCGACGGCAAGGCCCGTGGCTATCTGGCCGAGAACCACGGTGCGCCGCTGCGCATCCCGGACCTGGGGCCGATTGGCAGCAATGGCCTGGCCAACCCGCGCGATTTCCTCGCGCCGGTGGCCCATTACGAAGAAACCGACGCCCCGGTGCAGCTGGTGCAGAAGTTCCTCGGCGAACTGTGGGGCTGCCAGCTCAATCATTCGCCCCTGGACGTAGTCGCCTGGCACGGCAACAACGTGCCGTACAAATATGACCTGCGCCGCTTCAACACCATCGGCACGGTCAGCTTCGACCACCCGGACCCTTCGATCTTCACCGTGCTGACCTCGCCGACCAGCGTACCGGGCATGGCCAACCTCGACTTCGTGATCTTCCCGCCGCGCTGGATGGTGGCCGAGAACACCTTCCGTCCACCGTGGTTCCATCGCAACCTGATGAACGAGTTCATGGGCCTGATCAAGGGCGAGTACGACGCCAAGGCCGAAGGCTTCCTGCCCGGCGGTGCCTCGCTGCACAGCTGCATGAGCGCCCACGGCCCGGATGCCGAGACCTGCAGCAAGGCTATCGCCGTAGAGCTGGCACCGAACAAGATCGACAACACCATGGCCTTCATGTTCGAGACCAGCCAGGTGCTGCGCCCGAGCCGTCATGCGCTCGAATGCCCGCAATTGCAGGCCGACTACGATAGTTGCTGGGCCTCGTTGCCGAGCACCTTTACCCCGAATCGGAGATAACCCATGAATCAGTCCGCCCTTGCCCGCAGTTGGGTAGAACACGCCAACGGCCACGGCGACTTCCCGCTGCAGAACCTGCCGCTGGGCATCTTCAGCCGCAAGGACCAGGCGCCGCGCTGTGGCGTGGCCATCGGTGATGCCATCCTCGACCTCGAAGCAGTGCTGGCCGCCGGCCTGTTCGACGGCCAGGCCCGCGCCGCAGTCGAGGCCACCCGTGGTGGTGCGCTGAACGCTTTCTTCGCCCTTGGTCGTGGCGCCCGGGTGGCCCTGCGCGAGCGCCTGCTGCAACTGCTCGGCGAGCACAGCGAGCACCAGGCCGCGCTCAAACCGCTGTTGTATGCGGCCAGCGAGTGCCAGCTGCACCTGCCGGCGCGCATCGGCGACTACACCGACTTCTATGTCGGCATCGAGCACGCCAAGAACGTTGGCAAGCTGTTCCGCCCCGACAACCCGCTGCTGCCCAACTATAAATATGTGCCGATCGGTTACCACGGCCGCGCCTCGACCATCCGCCCCTCGGGCACCGACGTGCGCCGGCCAAAAGGCCAGACCCTGCCCGCTGGCCAGAGCGAACCAAGCTTCGGCCCGTGCGCGCGTCTGGACTACGAGCTGGAACTGGGTATCTGGATCGGCCAGGGCAACGACATGGGCGATTCGATTCCGGTGGCCGAAGCCGCCGAGCACATCGCCGGTTTCTGCCTGCTCAACGACTGGTCGGCGCGTGACATCCAGGCCTGGGAATACCAGCCGCTGGGGCCGTTCCTGTCCAAGAGCTTCATCTCCACCGTTTCGCCGTGGGTAGTCACTGCCGAAGCCCTGGAGCCGTTCCGCTGCGCCCAGCCGGCGCGCCCGGAAGGTGATCCGCAGCCGCTGTCGTACCTGCTGGACAAACGCGACCAGGCCAATGGCGCTTTTGATATCGAGCTGGAAGTGCTGCTGCTGACCGAGCGCATGCGCGAGCAGAACCTGCCAGCCCATCGCCTGACCCTGAGCAACACCTTGAGCATGTACTGGACCGTGGCGCAGATGGTTGCCCACCACAGCGTCAACGGTTGCCAGTTGCAGCCGGGCGACCTGTTCGGCTCCGGCACCCTGTCCGGTGCCCAGCCTGGCCAGTTCGGCAGCCTGCTGGAAATCACCCAGGGCGGCAAGGAACCGGTCGAACTGGCCTCGGGCGAGGTGCGCAAGTTCCTCGAGGACGGCGACGAAATCATCCTGCGTGCCCGTTGCAAGCGCGACGGCGTGGCCTCGATCGGCTTCGGCGAGTGCCGCGGCAAGATCCTGCCGGCGCACTGAGAGGGCAGGGCCATGGAACTCTTTGGTTACTACCGCTCGACCTCATCCTACCGGGTGCGCATTGCCCTGGCGCTCAAGCAGCTGGAGGTCCAGCAGGTGCCGGTCAACCTGCTCAAGGGCGAACAGCGCGAAGCACAGTTCCTGGCCCTCAACCCGCAAGGGCGAGTGCCGGCGCTGAAGATCGACTCCGGTGAGCTGCTGGTGCAGTCGCCGGCGATCATCGAGTACCTGGAAGAAGTTTATCCACAACCCGCGCTGTTGCCCCAGGACCCGCTGCGCCGGGCCCAGGTGCGTGGCGTGGCGGCGCTGATCGGCTGCGACATCCACCCCCTGCACAACGTCAGCGTGCTCAATCAGCTGCGCGGCCTGGGTCATGACGACGCCCAGGTCAACCAGTGGATCGGCCACTGGATCAGCCAGGGCCTTGCCGCGGTCGAGCAGTTGATCGGTGACCAGGGCTTCTGCTTTGGCGACGAGCCGGGGCTGGCCGACGTCTACCTTGTTCCGCAGTTGTACGCCGCCGAGCGCTTCAATATCGACCTCAGTGGCTTCCCGCGCATTCGCCGGGTCGCGGCCCTGGCCGAGGCGCATTCGGCGTTTGCCCAGGCTCATCCGTCGAGGCAGCCCGACGCACCATAAATCATGCTGCTCAGCCCGGAGCAGAATGTCAGTGCACCGATTGCGACGCTGGCGGCAGATGGCTCAGGCGTTCCGTCAGGCGCAAGCGCTGGATTGGATCGTCGCTGAGCAGCAAGGCGTGCTCCAGGTCGAAGCGTTCGGCCTGGGGGCACTCCAGGTGCTGATACAGGGTGGCGCGGGCCATGTAGTCGGCGGCAGTGCCAGGGCCTAGCTGCAACACCCGTTCAGCGTCCTTCAGGGCTTCGAGATGATCGTCGTGGCTGGCGTGCAGCTGGCGCAGGTTGCGTGACAGGCGCTGGAGCATCTGCAGCGGGCTGGCGGTCAGCAGGTGGTCGGCGCTCAAGGCCAGTTGCGGGCCGAACTGACGGCCAAGCAGCTCGCGGCAATCGGCCGGGTACAGGCGTCGGCCGCCACAGGGGTCGAGCAGATGGTCGGCACCGGGCACGCGCAAGAGAAAGTGCCCGGGGAAGTTCACTCCCTCAAGAGGGATCGACAGGCCGCGAGCCAGTTCCAGGCTCAGCAAGGCCAAGGCCAGGGGCTGGCCGCGGCGGCGTTGCATGACTTTGTCGAGTAGCGCCGCCTGGGGCCGCAGCGGGTGGTATTCGTCCTGCTGGAAGCCCAGGGCGTTGAGGCGGCGTAACAACGGCTGGGCCAGTTCGCTGAGCGGCAGCATCGGCAGCCCGGCGCTGACTTCCTGCTGCAAGGCCTGAACCTCGGCCATGACGCGCGCAGGCACCACGCTGTCATCGTGCTCGGCAGCGATCCACAGCGCCGCCTCCAGCAAGGCGACCGGGTCACGTTCAAGGCAAGCCAGACAGGCACTACGTGGGTTCATCACAACCTCCGCTCAAGCTTCTGTTGTAGCGCTGGCGCGGCCTTTCGTCCAGTGGTCCGAGTGTTGTCATCGGGGTGTAAAGCGCGACCTATACTGGGATCAGCACCTCATCGAGGAGCCTGCCGATGTTCGCTCTCATGCAAAGCACTCGCACGCAGTCGCTGCACCTGTGCATCGACCCGCCGACCGGCCTCAAAGCAGTGGTCGCCATTCATAGCGAACACCTGGGCCCGGCCATGGGAGGCTGTCGCTACCTGGCTTACCCGGACGACGACAGCGCCATGGTCGACGCCATTCGCCTGGCCCAGGGCATGAGCTACAAGGCCGCCCTGGCCGGGTTGCCGTTGGGTGGCGGCAAGGCGGTGATCATTCGCAACCCCCATGTGGAAAACCGCGCGGCCTTGTTCGAGGCGTTCGGGCGCTTCGTCGAAACCCTGCAGGGGCGCTTCATCACGGCCGTGGACAGCGGCACCTCGACCCTGGACATGGACTGCATCGCCCAGACCACCCAACACGTCACCAGCACCACCGCTGCCGGTGATCCGTCACCCCATGCGGCCATGGGCGTGTTCGCCGGCATTCGCGCCACCTCGATGGCGCGCCTGGGCAGTGACAACCTCGAAGGCTTGCGCATCGCCGTGCAGGGCTTGGGCAATGTCGGCTACGCCCTGGCCGAGCAGCTGCATGCCGCGGGCGCCGAGCTATTGGTCAGTGACCATGACCCGGGCCGGGTGCAACTGGCAATCGAGCAGTTCAATGCCCGGCCGGTGGCCAACGAGATGTTGATCAGCACGCCCTGCGACATTTTTGCCCCGTGCGGGGTAGGGCCGATACTCACCGGCCAGAGCGTGATGCAGTTGCGCTGTGCGGCGGTGGCGGGGGCGGCGAACAATCAGCTGACCACCCTGCAGGTGGCCGACCAGCTGGAAAGCCGCGGCATTTTGTATGCGCCCGATTACGTGATCAATGCCGGCGGGTTGATCTATGTGGCGCTCAAGCACCGTGGCGAGGACCTGGGCACCATTACCGCGCACCTGGCGCGCATTCCCTCGCGCCTGACCGAAGTGTTCGCCCACGCCCAGGCGGAAAAACGCTCGCCGGCGCGAGTGGCGCAGATGCTCGCCGAGCAGATGATCTACAACTGAACGGCGCCTACTCGGCGGCGCCCTCGGCGAGCAGCTCGGACAGGGCGTCGGGCTGGCTCTTGAAGGCCTTGGCGAACACGTCACGGTTTTTCGCCATATAGATACCGGCATCCTCGACCTGCTGTTCGCTCAGCGACGGCACGGCTTTTTTCAGGACCTCGGCCAGCAGCTCGGCCAGCTCCAGCATCTTGTCGTGACGGTCTGCTTCGGCTTTATCCATGAACAAGCGCTCCAGGTCGCGGCTGCTGCGGTATACCACTTCGACGGCCATTCATCACCTCACATGCCTTTGGTAATCGATGTATTCGATACTGTTTATTTGTACAGTGTTAATGATAGGGTAATCCACAGGACTAAGATAGTGGCAAATCAGTATTCTGCTGTTGCCCATTCTTCACCAGGGCCTGGGACGGCACTTTTGCCGCTCTCTATGGTCTGCTTCAGCGTGTAGAATTGCGCATCGGCAGTCGAGCCATCCAGTCTACGAAGGAACAGCAATGAACGAGCAAACATCGCGCCTGAATCGGGAACGGCGCTTTCTGGTACTGCTGGGGGTGATCTGCCTGGCGCTGATCGGCGGTGCGCTGTACATGCAGATCGTGCTCGGCGAGGCGCCATGCCCGCTGTGCATCCTGCAGCGCTATGCGTTGCTGCTGATCGCCGTGTTTGCCTTCATTGGCGCAGCCATGCCCGGCAAGCGCAGCCTGACCCTGCTCGAAGGCCTGGTGGTGCTCAGCGCCATTGGTGGCATCGCCGCTGCCGGTAACCACGTGTACATCCTCGCCAATCCGGCGGTCAGCTGCGGCATCGACACCTTGCAACCGATCGTCGACGGCCTGCCGCTGGCCTCGGTGCTGCCGCTGGTGTTCCAGGTCGATGGCTTCTGTTCCACGCCGTACCCGCCGGTCATGGGTCTGTCCCTGGCGCAATGGGCACTGGTAGCCTTTATACTGACCGCCGTACTGGTACCCCTGGGCATCTACCGCAACCGCCGTCAGGCTTAGACAAAAGTCATGTATTGACGCAAGCCTGTTGTGCAATCAGGTTTGCAAAGTTTGTCGCACCAAACTTGATCCTGATCAAGTTCTAACCCTTGTAGAACGGGCGTTCCAGGGGTATTGAAAGGGGTGCGACAAACTGTCGCGAAACTGATTTTTCGGGCGCGATTGTTACACAATTGGTAAAGGACTGTTGCTCAATAAGTCATAGTCAACGATAGGTTACCTATCTACAATCGCCCCCAATTTCCGTTCGGCACCGCTTGCGAGTCGCAGGATTAAAGGAGCTCCAGGGCTCTTTTCGCTGACTCTGACGAGCATCGCCTGCGGCGATGCCGGGCTGACCCCCCTCCGTGATTTCCCGCACCAAATGGAATTGGTCTGAACACAGGCCTGTTGCCTACTGAAGTCAAAATAATAAACACCGCAATACCCGGTTTATGCCGAGCCGCCGCAGCTGGCCTCAAGGTATGACCGTATTCGATCCCATAAATGCTGACGCTTGGCAGGACGAAGTGTTGGCGACCAAAACACAAATTGCATTGAAGCAAGCTGCTCTAGAGGTCGTGAGATGAGTAAAAAGCGTTACCCCAGACTGTTTGGCATTCTGCCCTTTTTAGGCATGCTTTTACTCAGTGGGTGCAACTGGACCCTGCTCGACCCGAAGGGCCAGGTCGGCATTGAGCAAAAGAACCTTATCCTGATCGCTACCGGCTTGATGTTGCTGGTGGTGATTCCTGTCATTTTCATGACCCTGGCGTTTGCCTGGAAGTACCGCGCTTCCAACAAGGCAGCCACCTACACCCCGGACTGGTCGCACTCGACCAAGATCGAAGTGGCGGTCTGGACCATCCCGGTGCTGATCATCATTGCCCTGGGTTACGTGACCTACAAGACCACCCATGAGCTGGACCCGTATCGTCCGCTGGTTTCCGACGTGAAGCCGGTGCAGATCGACGTGGTCGCCCTGGACTGGAAATGGCTGTTCATCTACCCGGAACAAGGCATTGCCACGGTCAACAAGATCGTCTTCCCGGCCAACACCCCGGTCAACTTCCGCGTGACCTCGGATTCGGTGATGAACTCCTTCTTCATCCCGGGCCTGGGCGGGCAGATCTACGCAATGGCGGGCATGACCACCAAACTGCACCTGATCGCCAACGAGAACGGTGAGTTCGACGGTATCTCCGCCAACTACAGCGGTGCTGGTTTCACCGGTATGAAGTTCAAGGCAACCGCCACCTCCCAGGCCGATTTCGAAGCATGGGTGAACGAAGTCAAGCAATCGCCTAAAAAGCTGGATGCCGCTGAATACGCAGCATTGGCCAAAACAAGCGAAAACAATCCAGTCGCGCTGTACAGCGTGGCCTCGCCTGAGCAGTTCCAGTCCATCGTCGACAAGTACGAAGGCATGAACCGCGGCCGGCCGGTCCACGAACAAGAGCAGAGCAAAGAAGCGGCCGGTACCGAAGGGATGGACGTGAGTATGCATTCAGCTGCTGGGGCAGAGGAGTAAGAGATGTTCGGTAAACTAAGTCTGGATGCGATTCCGTATCACGAGCCGATAGTCATGGTGACGCTTGCCATGATCGCGCTCGGCGGTCTCGCGCTCGTTGGTGCTATCACCTATTTCAAGAAGTGGACCTACCTGTGGTCCGAGTGGCTGACTTCGGTCGACCACAAGAAGATCGGGGTGATGTACATCATCGTCGCGATGATCATGCTGCTGCGCGGCTTTGCCGACGCCATCATGATGCGCACGCAGCTGGCCATGGCCACCGGCGGATCCGAGGGCTACCTGCCGCCCGAACACTATGACCAGATCTTCACCGCTCACGGTGTGATCATGATCATCTTCATGGCAATGCCATTCTTCACCGGCCTGATGAACCTGGCCCTGCCTCTGCAGATCGGTGCGCGTGACGTTGCCTTCCCGTTCCTCAACTCCCTGAGCTTCTGGCTGCTGGTGTCCGGCGTCGTGCTGGTCAACGTCTCGCTGGGTGTTGGTGAGTTCGCCAAGACCGGCTGGGTCGCATATCCACCGTTGGCGGGTATCCAGTACAGTCCTGGCGTGGGTGTCGACTACTACATCTGGGCGCTACAGCTATCGGGCCTGGGTACGACGCTAACGGGTGTCAACTTCCTCGCCACCGTGCTGAAAATGCGCGCGCCTGGCATGAAGCTGATGGACATGCCGATCTTCACCTGGACCTGCACCTGGGCCAACGTGCTGATCGTCGCTTCGTTCCCGATCCTGACCGCTGCACTGGCTCTGCTGACCGTTGACCGTTATCTGGACTTCCACATTTTCACCAACGAGCTTGGTGGGAACCCGATGATGTACGTCAACCTGTTCTGGGCCTGGGGTCACCCTGAGGTTTACATCCTGATCCTGCCGGCCTTCGGCGTGTTCTCGGAAGTCACCTCGACCTTCGCCGGCAAACGCCTGTTCGGCCACAAGTCGATGATCTACGCTTCGGGCGCGATCGCGGTACTGGGCTTTGCGGTATGGCTCCACCACTTCTTCACCATGGGTTCGGGCGCCAGCGTCAACACCTTCTTCGGTCTGGCGACCATGCTGATCTCGATCCCAACCGGGGTGAAGCTGTTCAACTGGCTGTTCACGATCTACCAGGGCCGTCTGCGCTTCACCGCGCCGATCATGTGGACCCTGGGCTTCATGGTGACCTTCTCGATCGGTGGTATGACCGGCGTACTGCTGGCTGTTCCAGGTGCTGACTTCGTTCTGCACAACAGCCTGTTCGTAATCGCTCACTTCCACAACGTGATCATCGGTGGTGCGGTATTCGGCTACATCGCCGGCTTCGCCTTCTGGTTCCCGAAAGCCTTCGGTTTCACCCTGAACGAGAAGTGGGGCAAAGCTGCCTTCTGGTTCTGGATCTCCGGTTTCTACGTGGCCTTCATGCCGCTGTACGCACTGGGCTTCATGGGTATGACCCGTCGTCTGAACCACTCCGACAACCCACTGTGGGAACCCTACCTGTACGTAGCCGTTGTCGGCGCCGTGCTGATCCTGTTCGGTATCGCTTGCCAGCTGATCCAGCTGTACGTGTCGATCCGCGACCGCAAGGACAACATGGACGTGACCGGCGACCCATGGGGCGGCCGTACCCTGGAATGGTCGACTTCGTCGCCACCACCGTTCTACAACTTCGCCACCATGCCTGAGAAAGTCGGCCTGGATGCCTGGCACGAAGCCAAGGAAGCCGGTGTTGCCTACAAGGTTCCAGCCAAGTACGAAGCGATCCACATGCCGAACAACACCTCTACCGGTGTGTTCATGGGTGCCTTGCTGACCGTGTTCGGTTTCGCCTTCATCTGGCACATCTGGTGGCTGGTCGGCGCAAGCCTGATCGGTACCATCGCGGTCTTCGTCGCCCACGCTGCTCGTGACGACCAGGGTTACATGGTTCCAGCCGAGGAAGTGGCGCGCATCGAAGGTGAGCGCATGAAGTCCCTGGGCCTGGCTACCGGTACCCCGGTTGGCGCACGTGTCGAATCGTTTGAACGGGTTTAATCAATGTCCAGTCATGTAATTAACGCTGATACTCATGCTCATGGTCACGACCATGGGCATGACGACCACCACCACGACTCGGGCCAGATGACCGTATTCGGTTTCTGGCTGTACCTGATGACCGACTGCATCCTGTTTGCGTCGCTCTTCGCCACCTACGCGGTGCTGTCCGGCAGTTTTGCCGGCGGCCCGTCGGGTCACGACATTTTCCAGCTGGACTTTGTCGCGGTCGAAACCGCACTGCTGCTGTTCTCGAGTATCACCTTCGGCTTCGCCATGTTGCAGATGTTCAAAGGCAACAAGGGCGGCGTGCTGGGCTGGCTGGCTGTCACCTTCCTGTTCGGTGCCGGCTTCATCGCGATGGAAGTCTATGAGTTCCATCACCTGATCGCCGAGGGCTTCGGCCCGCAGCGCAGTGGCTTCCTGTCGGCGTTCTTCGCGCTGGTCGGTACCCACGGTCTGCACGTAACCGCAGGTCTGATCTGGATGGCGGTGATGATGTACCAGATCAACAAGCACGGTATCACTGGCACCGCCAAGACCCGCATGAGCTGCCTGAGCCTGTTCTGGCACTTCCTGGACGTGGTCTGGATCTGCGTGTTCACCGTCGTGTATCTGCTGGGGGTTCTGTAAATGGCTAACGCACATAACAGCCACGCCGAGGGCAACCACGGTAGCGTCAAGTCCTATGTGATCGGTTTCATCCTGTCGGTCATCCTGACAGCGATTCCGTTCGGCCTGGTGATGTTCCCGAGCATGCCGAAGGACATCACGATCATGGTCGTGGTGGCCCTGGCGGTCATCCAGGTCGTGGTTCACCTGGTGTACTTCCTGCACATGGACCGTTCCGCCGAGCAGCGCTCCAACGTGTCGACCTTCATGTTTACCGTGATGGTCATTGCACTGTTGGTCGGCCTGTCGCTGTGGATCATGTTCAGCATCCACACCAGCATGATGGCGAAGTGAGGTAAGACGACATGTCCGTTAAGCACTTTATCCAAATCACCAAACCGGGGATCATTTTCGGTAACGTGCTTTCTGTGGCAGGCGGTTTCTTCCTTGCCGCGCAAGGGCATGTCGACTTCATGCTGTTCCTGGCCACGGTGATTGGCACTTCGTTGGTGGTGGCGTCTGGTTGCGTGTTCAACAACTGCATCGACCGTGACATCGACATCAAGATGGAGCGCACCAAGAACCGGGCGATGGTCCAGGGCCAGATCTCGCTGAAAGTCGCGCTGGCCTACGCCACCCTGCTCGGGGTGGCCGGCCTTGGCCTGCTGTATGTGCAGGCCAATGCTCTGGCAGCGTTGTTCGGCCTGATCGGCTTTGTCATCTACGTCGGGTTCTACAGCCTGTACCTCAAGCGCAAATCGGTGCACGGCACCCTGGTGGGCAGCCTGTCCGGTGCCATGCCTCCGGTGATCGGCTATTGCGCGGTAAGCAATAGCTTCGACCTGGCTGCACTGACCCTGCTGGTGATGTTCAGCCTGTGGCAAATGCCGCATTCCTACGCCATTGCGATTTTCCGCTTCAACGACTACCTGGCCGCATCGATTCCGGTGCTGCCGGTCAAGCGCGGGATCCTGGTGGCCAAGAAGCACATCCTCTGGTACATCGTGGCGTTCCTGGTAGCGACCCTGATGCTGACCCTGGGTGGCTACGCCGGCATGAGCTACATGGCCGTAGCCGCGGCCATGGGCATGTACTGGCTGTACATGGCCTGGACCGGCTACAAGGCTGTCGATGACCGCCTGTGGGCACGCAAGCTGTTCGTGTTCTCGATCTTCACCATCACTGCCCTGAGCGTGATGATGTCGCTGGACACCAAAGTGCCGACCGAGCTGCTGCTGACTTACGCGCACTGATTCATCAGCGTGTAATGAAAACGCCCCAGGCTGCGAAGCCTGGGGCGTTTTTGTTTGTGCGGCGTTTCTACAAACGACCGAAACTGCTGTTGACAAGTACCCCGTGTTTGCCGGATTTTATCGCCGCGCAGGTAAGGAGTATCTGCGCAGGGCCAGAGGATGCTGGCCGTGATTCATCACACAAGGGACTGTTCATGACCGAGCCAAACGCCGTTGCTCAACGGGCGTGCCTCGCGCTGTTGCGCGAACGCCACACTTCCGCTCATTTCGACACCGCCTTGCAGGTGCTCGATTGCCTGTTCCGTCGTCGCAGCCTGGCGCCCGGGCAGGATGACGAGCTGTCGGCCGAGGTGCTCGAACCGCATCTGGATAAAGTCCTCACCGCCATCGAAGCCGGCCAGCGCATCGAGATGGTTCTGCCAGCCTTCCCGGGCAAATCGCCGAACCGGCAGAAAACCCTCAGCCACCTGCCAGACCTTGCCGAGCGCCACGCTATCGACGAGCTGCAGCAGCTGTGCGCGGAAATCCAGGCCCTGTACGCACCGGGTGCGTTGATTCACATCTGCTCCGACGGCTATGTGTTCTCCGACCTGGTGCGCGTGCCGGATGAGCACGTCAAAGCCTACACCGACGAGATCCAGCGCTACGCCGAGCAGCACTACCCGAACAGCTTCGCCCTGTTCGATCTCAAGGATGCCTATCCGCAACTGGGTTGCCTGGACTCCATGCGCGAAGAGCTGATGATCGAGTACGGCCAGTCGCTGATTGCGCTGGGCCAGCGCTTTCAGGACGAGCCACACATGATGCTGATGTACTGCGGCATCCACCGCTTTCTGTCCGAGGATTACTCAGGCCTTGGCGAGTTCGCCGGCATGAGCCTGAACGCGGTGAAGAAGATCGCCAAGCCGGCCTCGCAACGGGTGATCCAGCGCAGTGAAGCCTGGAGTGCCTTGCTGCAGGCGCGTTATCCACAGTGCCTGCGCCTGTCGATCCACCCGCAGTTGGCGGTATCGGCGAAAATCGGCATTCGCCTGGTGCCTACCAGCGACCTCTGGCGTACGCCCTGGCACTCGGTGGCGATCAAGCGTAGCGGGGTGGTGATGCTCGACAAGCGCAGCAACATCGATGAGCGCTACAGCCGCCTGGTGTTCCGCCAGGGCCGTCCTTGCCACTACGCCAGTGCGCAATGATGCCGGTAGCGCTGGCGGCTGATGCGGTGATCTTCGACCTCGACGGCACCCTGGTCGACACCTTGCCCGATATCGTCTGGTGCCTGAACCACGTGCTGCAAGAGCAGGGCTACCCGCCGCTGTCACTGGAGACCATCAGTGCCTACGTAGGCGGCGGTACCGGGGCGATGCTCGAGCGGGTTGCCGCGCGCCTGGGGATTGTCGACGACAAGGCTCTGCATGAGCACTACATCGCCTGCTACCAGCAGCACCTGGTGCAGTTCTCGCGACCGTTCGATGGCGTGCCGGAGCTGCTTGAAGGCTGTCGCCGGCTGCAACTGCCGATGGCCATCGTCACCAACAAGGCCCATGACATGGCGCTGCAGGTGGCTGCGCAGCTGTTCCCGTCGGGTACCTTCGAGCTTGTCCTTGGCCAGCGCCGCGGCCACCCGCTCAAGCCGCAGCCTGACGCGGCTCTGGAGGCGGCCCGCTACCTGGCCGTCGAGCCCGCGCGTTGCCTGTTTGTCGGCGATACCGTCATCGATCTGATGACCGCGCGGGCGGCCGGCATGCACTGCGCCGCCGTGACCTGGGGCTATGGCCCGGTCTATGCCCTGCAAGCACAGGCGGCGGATCTTTACTGCGAGCAGCCGGCAGAGCTGTTGCGGGCCCTGCAACAGGCACTCACTTCTTGCATGGCTGGCACTCTCGCCAGCCAACGTTGAAACACCACCTCTCAAGGAAGAAAGGTCATGCAACACAAGGACACCTGGATCAAGGCGGTCAGCGACGTGCTGGCGGGTTATCTGCTCAAGGACAATGACGATCGCTTTGACGCGGCGGGCAGGGCCAATCTGGCCGTCAGCCTGGCCCGCTTCTACGATCAGCAGGCGCCGGTGCGTCTGGTGCTGCCGGGCTTCCCGTGCAAGTCGCCGAACGCCCGCGACCAGACCTTCGGCACGATGCCGGATTACGGCGAAGCCATGGCCATCGAGCGCCTCGACCAACTCGGCCAGGACATCGCCGCGCTGCACGCGCCGGGCTGCGTGGTGTCGATCCTCAGCGATGGCACCACCTTCAACGACATCGTTGGTGTACCTGATGACCTGCGCAAAGCCTACAACCAGGCCCTGCGCGAGTTGTGCACCACCCACACGATCAACTGGGTGAGCATGGAAGACCTGTTCCCCCAGGCCAGCAGTGCCGATGCCGTACGCGCGACCCTGGTCAAACAGGCACGTTTGCCGTGGAAGAACGTCGAGGCACTGATCGAGCAGAGCCGCCATGATGAAACCCTCAGCCACGCCCACGACAAGCTCTGCAGCCACCTCTACAACGACTTGCGCCTGTGCCGCGAAGCTGGGCAGAGCGAAGACGAGCACCTGCAGCAGATCGGCTACAAGGCCTACCAGATGATGTTCCGCGGCCAGGCGTTGAATGCCGCGGTCAATCGCTTCTTCCCCGACGACATCCGCCTGTCGGTGCATCAGTACGACAATGCCGGGCCAAAATTCACCGTGGCCCTGGCCGACGGCCTGACCCGGGTGTCCAGCCCCTGGCATGCGGTGCCGGTGCGCTACCTGGATGGCAGCCAGACTCTGCGCGGCCGTGCCGAGGTGGACATCGACAAGCATGTGCTGGTGCAGTACCAGGGGCGCCCGTGGCTGTACCACGAGAGCACCGGCGAAGCGCTGCAGGGCTTCGAGTTCGAGCTGCAGAAGCGTCCGTTGTTCGGCTTGGTGGTACGTGACCCGTTGGGGCTGGGCTTCGAACGTTTTTCGACGCAGCTGCTCGAAGCGCTGGTGGAGACCTTCGGCTTTGTCTGCCTGCGTGGCTGCCGCTTCGAAGACCGCGACAGCTTTGCCCGCGACTGCGAGCGCTTTGGCACCATCTACCAGTGGGCGTTCGGCAAGGTGCATGTGGTCAAGCCGGCGGACAAACCCGAAGGCGTGGTGCACTCGCTGGAAAAGACTCCATTGCATTGGGACCTGAACATGCTGCCGGACAGCGATGCTCAGGTTCAGCGCGATCCGAAGTTCTGCGCAAGCAAGTTCATGCTCTATTGCAAGACTGCGCCGCAACCGGGGGAAGGGCAGACCACCATCGTCGACAGCCGCAATGCCTTGCGCAAGGTTGGCAACCAGGTGGCGCGGTTGTGGCAGGCGGTTGATATCACCTATTACACGCGCATGACTTACTTTGGTGGGTCGCCGCGTCACTACAGCCTGGTCGACCTGCACCCGCGCACCGGCGAACGCATTCTGCGCTATCAGGAAGGCACCGACTCCAGCCTGCAGACCTTGAGCCAGGAGGTGCAAGGCTTCGAGGCGCAGGCCCAGCAGGCCCTGCTTGAGCAGCTCAATGCCCTGGTCTACGACGATGAATGCCTGATCGCCCATGATTGGGTCGAAGGTGATCTGGTGCTGATCGACAACTACCAGACCCTGCATGGCCGCTTGCCTATGTCGCCGGCCTCGGCCTCCCGTGAGCTGTGGCGGGTTCAGGTGTACTGAGCCGAACACTCCCTGGCAGCGGCTCGGTGCCCGCTGCCCGGGAGGCTTTCCGCCTGCCGCGGGTGCTGTGCCGGCGGTAGCGTGTCGTGATCTTCAACCTGACAGGATCATGGCATGAGTGTTTTGACCGTGTATTTTTGCGGCACCGGGTCGCACCGATTCGACGACAACAACCCCAACTTCTGGAATGGCGAGCTGGTTTCGACCCTCGCTTCAAACGACCAGGGCAAGGAGTATGCCCACTGGATCGCCGTCGATGGCCCGGGCAGTGGCAACCTGCAAGCCGATGAACTGTTCGTCGAACCCGGTGGTTATTACAACTGGAACCAGACCTTGTTCGGCAAAGGCTGGGAGGAGAACGTCCAGCACGCACTGCAGATCATCAAGGGGCAGAGCAACTGGCAGCGCACGGAACTGAGCGAGGAGGAGTATCAGCGCCTGAAGGCTGCTGGCATCCCTATCCCCAACTCGACCGCTACGGCGTCCTGGTTCTGGCGCACCTACAACTACGGCAATCGCAAGATTACCCCGCAGTTGCTCCAGGAGCAGATCATCAAGCAGTTTCGCAAGGAAGGCGTCATTCCCACCCAGGTCAACCTGGTGGGGTGGAGCAGGGGCGCCGTCAGCTGCCACATGCTGGCCAATGCCATGCTTGGCGACAGTGAGCTGAAAAAGCTTCCAGTGAATATATTCGCCATCGATCCGGTGCCGGGCATTGGTAACTTCGACCGCCATCGCGTGCAACTGGGCGAGAACGTCAAACAGTACGTAGGTTTCTTCTCCCGCGACGAGCGCTCCAAGGGCTTTGCCTGCGTAATTCCCAAAACCCATGACGCCACCCGTTGCCATGTCTACCCGATGCCGGGGCGCCACGCCACACTGGTGGGCAACGCGGCCGCCGACGGCGCCGCTGGCGGCAAGGTACTGGCCGAGCCCGGGCTGATCGTTCGCCATTTTGCCGAAGTCTGCCTGACCCGCTGGGGCGTCAAATTGCAGAAGATGCTTAACCTCAACGAACGTGACTTGCAGGCCTATCATCAGGTGCTTGAGCGTGATGAAAGCAAGTACCAGGCAATGCGCAAACATTCCTATACCTTGCTGACCGAAGCTGAAAAGGGTGAGCGCGCCGTTTCGCTGGGCAACCAGGGTACGGGTTTTTCAGCGGTGAAAGGCAGCGGTCTTATGCCTACCGAGGGCCTGGCTGCAGCCGTGAAATGGCAGGCATCGTCCTACAAGGAAATCCGTTAACGCCTGTTTTTGTGCTGGACAGCGCGGCGGTCGAGGCCCTATCTTCTGCTTCGGCCACCGCAGTGGCCAACGTCGCTCGGACGGTTCCGGGCGCTTACGTCTTCGAGGAAGCCATGGCTGACCAAGGTTCGCCGCGCCGCTTTGCGCGCATTGATCGTCTCCCCCCCTACGTCTTCAACATTACCGCCGAGCTCAAGATGGCTGCACGCCGTCGTGGCGAAGACATCATCGACCTGAGCATGGGCAACCCCGACGGGGCCACGCCGCCGCACATCGTTGAGAAACTGGTGCAGGTCGCCCAGCGCGAAGACACCCACGGCTATTCGACGTCCCGCGGCATCCCGCGCCTGCGCCGGGCGATTTCGCGCTGGTACAAGGACCGCTACGAGGTCGAGATCGACCCGGAAAGCGAAGCCATCGTCACCATCGGCTCCAAAGAGGGTCTGGCGCACCTGATGCTCGCCACCCTCGACCATGGCGACACCGTGCTGGTACCCAACCCCAGCTACCCGATTCACATCTACGGCGCAGTGATTGCCGGTGCCCAGGTGCGTTCGGTGCCGTTGATTCCGGGCGTGGACTTCTTTAACGAGCTGGAGCGGGCGATCCGCGAATCCATTCCGAAACCGAAGATGATGATCCTCGGCTTCCCGTCCAACCCGACCGCGCAGTGCGTCGAGCTGGACTTCTTCGAGCGGGTGGTGGCCCTGGCCAAGCAGTACGACGTGCTGGTGATCCACGACCTGGCCTATGCCGACATCGTCTACGACGGCTGGAAGGCGCCGTCGATCATGCAGGTGCCGGGGGCCAAGGACATTGCCGTGGAGTTCTTCACCCTGTCCAAGAGCTACAACATGGCCGGCTGGCGAATCGGCTTCATGGTCGGCAACCCCGAGCTGGTCAGCGCCCTGGCCCGCATCAAGAGCTACCACGACTACGGCACCTTCACCCCGCTGCAGGTCGCGGCCATTGCTGCCCTGGAAGGCGATCAGCAGTGCGTGCGCGATATCGCCGAGCAGTATCGCCAGCGCCGCAACGTGCTGGTCAAGGGCCTGCACGAGCTGGGCTGGATGGTCGAGAACCCCAAGGCGTCGATGTACGTCTGGGCGAAGATTCCCGAAGAGTATGCACACCTGGGCTCGCTGGAGTTCGCCAAGAAGCTGCTGGCCGAGGCCAAGGTCTGTGTGTCGCCGGGCATCGGCTTTGGTGACTATGGCGATGATCATGTGCGCTTTGCCCTGATCGAGAACCAGGACCGTATCCGCCAGGCGGTACGCGGTATTCGCCAGATGTTCCGGGCTGATGGCATCGGCAGCAAGCCGGCCCAGAAGTAAGCACTGACCCGGGCGCGGGTCAAACCTGTTCCTACAGCTGGAGCAGGTTTTTCCCGCGAAACAACCGTCCGTCAGCGGCGATTTATTTCTGCATTACCCCCCTTCTCAAACACCCGGCAAAGCATAGAATGGCGGCGGGTTTCTCCCTATAACGATAATCAACCTCCCCCCCTTCTCATCATGTCCGAACATAATCCTTGTTTGAACTGCGGCGCCTGCTGCGGGTATTTCCGTGTGTCTTTCTTCTGGGGTGAGTGCACGTCGGCGGGTGGTGTCGTGCCCGACGATCTGGTGGTCCAGATCAGCCCCAGCCGCGTTGCGATGATCGGCACCGACAGCAAGCCCTGTCGCTGCATCGGGCTTGAGGGCGAGATCGGCAAAGGGGTCAGCTGCAGCCTGTATGAACAGCGCTCAACCCCTTGTCGCGAGTTCGATGCGGCCTGGGTCAATGGCGAAGCCAACCCCAGCTGCGATGCCGCCCGTGCCGCCTATGGCCTGCCACCGCTGGAGGCCAACGAGCCGATCTGGCCGGACGAGGGCGCCGAAGTCGCCTGAGGCGTGACTTGAGGGTTACACTGCCGGGTTGATGAATCGGACAGGAGGTCCCGCGTGACCCGCATGTACAGTTTTCCCGCTGACCTGTGCCTCGAAAGCCCGCGCCTGCAACTGCGCCCGATGGTGGCCGAGGATGCTGCGGCGTGGTTTGCCATCATGGCCGATCCGCAGGTCATGCGTTACTGGAACCACGGCCCCTGGCAAGTGCTGGCAGAGGCCCAGGCAGCACTGGCCGAAGACCGCGACGCATACGCCGCCGGGCAGATGCTCAAGCTGGGAATCTATCGGCGCGACAATGGCGAGCTGATCGGCATGACCCAGCTGTTCAACCTGGAGCCCACCTCGCGCCGTGGCGAAATCGGCTATTGCCTGGCCAGCTGCGCGCAGGGCCGTGGCTACATGGACGAGGCACTGACCTGTTTCATCGATTACCTGGCCCATGGCCTGCACCTGCGCCGGCTGGAGGCCGAGATCGACCCGCGCAACCAGGGGTCGGCGCGTACCCTGGAGCGCCAGGGTTTCGTCCTTGAAGGGCTGTTGCGCCAGCGCTGGTGCGTGGCCGGAGAGCTTTCGGACTCGGGGCTGTACGGGCTGCTGCTCGATCAGGCGCCGCTGGACGGTTGAATCCTGGCTGCTGCCTGGCGGTTGCGTTGCGGTCGGGCATCTGGATATTATTCGGAACAATTCTCACTTACACACTTGCGAGTGCGCCATGTCCGTCGCCGAGCCGCCGCTGCAACGCGCGATCCACACGCTGTATTGCGAGCACCATGGCTGGTTGTTCAACTGGCTGCGGCGCAAGTTGCGCTGTTCACAGCATGCGGCGGACCTGGCACAGGACACCTTTGTACGCATTCTCGGCTCGCGCGACACGCTCCTGGGTATTCGCGAGCCGCGTGCCTTCCTCAGTACCACGGCGCGGCGCCTGATCATCGATCGGGCACGTCGCCAGCAGATCGAAGACGCCTACCTGCGCGAACTGGCCCTGACTGTCGAGGTCATGGAGGGCCATCAGTCGCCCGAGCAGATCCTCCTGACCCTGGAGGCGCTGGAGCAGATTACCTTCATGCTCGAGGGCTTGCATGAAAAGGCCCGCCAGGCCTTTGTCGACTATTACCTGGACGAGCTGAGCCAGGTGCAGATCGCCGAGCGCCTGCAGGTTTCGCCACGCATGGTGCGCAAGTACCTGATGCAGGCCCTGGTGCATTGCCACCAGGCCGTTAATGTTTGATTGCCGATGACGGCCCAAGCGTCAATCGAACAGCACGCCGCCGAATGGATTTTGCGCTTGGGCGAGGGTGAGCTGAGTGAGGCAGAGCGCCAGGCGCTGGAGGCCTGGCGTCGGCAGGACGCTCGCCATGAAGCCACCTTCACTCGCATGCAGGCGATCCTCGAACAGATGCACAGCCTGCGCCCGCAACGCCAGCCGGTGCGCGCCGCACTGCGCACGCCTGCAAATGCCCAGCGGCGCGCGCAGTACCCACGACGGGTGCTGTTGGGCCTGGCTTTGCTGGCAGCACTGGGCGTGCCCCTGAGCCTGTCCGGCTGGCATCCGCAAAACCTGCTGGCCGACCTGCACACCGCGCCAGCGCAATGGCAGAGCCACACGCTGAGCGACGGCACGCGGGTCATCCTCGAAGGCAACTCGGCCCTGGACTTGCGCTTCAGCGCCCACGAGCGACGTATCGAACTGTTGCGCGGCAAGGTGCTGGTGGATGTCGCGCACGACAGCAGCCGGCCTTTCGTGGTGGCCACCGCCGACGGCACGTTCCAGGCCCTGGGCACGCGCTTCGTGGTTGCCCGTGGCGGTGCCGGCAGCGAACTGACCATGCTCGAATCCCAGGTGATGGTGCGCAGTGCCGAGCAGGACAAGTCGCTGGCGGTGGCCAAAGGCGGGCGGGCCTGGGTTCGCCGGGATGACCTGGGGCTGCTGGCCAGTATTGATCCGGCCAGTGTTGACCAGGCCTGGCAGCGTCATCAACTGGTGGTTGAGCAATCGCCGCTGGTGGATGTCCTCGATGCCCTGGCCCGCCAGCGCCGCGGCCATCTGAGCTTTGACCGCAAGGCGCTGGCTGATCTGCGGGTGTCGGCAGTGCTGCCGCTGGACGACAGCGAGCGGGCCCTGCAGCTGCTGGCTGAAGTGCTGCCGATATCGATTCATTCGCATACGGCCTGGTGGACGCGTATCGAGCGCCGCAGTGCTGATAAGTAATTGTTCACGACTGGTTCCTCATTCTCATCTTGGCCCGTCCTTCTAGAAGCCAACATGATTAAACAAGGAGCCTTTTCACCATGCGCCGATTTACTGGCCGCCCCGTTTTGAGCCCTCTGGCGCTCTGTGTACAGCTGGCCTGCAGCGGCCTGCTGCTGACTGCAGTCGCTGTGCCAGCAATGGCCCAGGGTCAACAACAGCGCTTCGACGTGCCTGCCGGTGCGCTGAGCACAGCGCTCAACCGCTTCGCCCAGCAAGCCGGCGTCGCCCTGGCCTTCGATCCGGCTGATTTGGCGGGGCGTAACACAGCCGGCCTGCAGGGCAGCTTCGCCCTTGAAGACGGTTTTGCCCGCTTGCTCGAGGGCAGCGGCTACCGTATTGCCCAGGGTGACAACGGTTATGTGTTGCTACCGCAAGCCGCTGCACCGGCAGCCCAGGTGCTGGAGCTGGGGGTCACCACGGTGGCCGGCCAGGGCATGGGCGAAAGTACGGAAAATACCGGCTCCTATGCCCCGGGGCTGATCAGCGTAGGCTCCAAGTCACCGACCAGCCTGCGCGAAACGCCGCAGTCGGTGGCGGTGATCACCCGTCAGCTGATCGAAGACCAGCAGCTCACCGACATCAACGAAGCGATGAAGGCGACACCGGGAGTGATTACCCAGAGCACGACTTTCCGCATCCAGGATTTCATCTCGCGCGGTTTTTCCATCCAGAACCTGCAGATCGATGGCGCCGCCCCGCAGGCGCTGGGCACGGCCATGGGCTCGTTCTATTCGTCGAACATCTTCGACCTGGCCGAGTTCGACCACGTCGAGGTGCTGCGTGGTAGCGGGGCCTTGTTCGGCGGCTCGGGCGACCCGGGCGGGATCATCAACATGGTGCGCAAGCGGCCGATGTCCGAGAACCAGCTCAAACTGAGCCTGTCGGCCGGCAGCTGGGACAACTATCGCCAGGAACTCGACATCACCGGGCCCATGGGCTGGGACGGCCGCTTGCGTGGGCGCCTGGTGGTGGCCAACACCGACCGCCAGTACTTCATCGACAAGCGCAGCACGGAAAAGCCGCTGGTGTACGGCGTGATGGAAGCCGACGTGAGCGATGACACCATGCTCACCTTCGGCGTGCGCTACAACAAGTCCCATGAGAACGGCACCAACGCCGCTGTGCCGCGCTACAGCAATGGCGCCGATCTGGGCCTGCCACGGCACACCGGCCTGACCCAGTCCTGGGCATTCACCGACACCACGGCGCGCGAGTATTTCGCCAAGGTCGACCATCGCTTCAACGACGACTGGATACTCAACCTGTCGTACACCAACATCTGGGATGTGTCCTGGTTCAAGACCGCGTCGACCCTCAATGCGGTTGACCCGATCAGCGGCAGCGGCGTGACCTGGTACGGTACCCAGAGCCGCCAGGAAAACGAACAGCACCTGTACGACGTCAACCTGGCCGGCAATTTCCAGGCCTTTGGCCTGGATCACCAGCTGATACTGGGGGCTGACTACCAGCGCATCGACAGCCGCTGGCTGGGCACCGCGCCACATCCCGGCTTTGGCGGGCCGGTGAATGTCTTCGACCCCGACGCCACGCCCTGGCCGGAGCCTGCCAACCACACCGACTACAGCCGCGACTACAACCCCAACGCCCAGCGTCAGTACGGCCTTTACTCCAGCCTGCGCCTGCAACTGGCCGAACCGCTGCACCTGATCCTCGGTGCCCGCGCCCAGCGTTACCACTTCGAGCAGATGTACCAGACCCGCACCGGCGAGCAATGGAACGTGGCTTCGCAAGTCGACCAGCGCATCGGCACCAAGCTCACGCCGTTTGGTGGCGTGGTCTATGACCTTGATGACCAGTGGTCGGCCTACGCCAGCTACTCGCAGATCTACAAGCCACAGGCCAACAAGCTGGCCGGCCCGCAACCGGGCAGCCCGTTGCAGCCGATGACCGGCAAGACCTACGAGACCGGCCTCAAGGGCGAGCTGTTCGACGGCGCGTTGAACACCAACATTGCCTTGTACTACACCACCCGTGAAAACGAAGCGGTGCGTGACCCGCGCTTCACCTCGGCGAGCAATCTGTTTGCCGGCAGCTGCTGCTACCTGGACAACGGTGAAGTGGTCAGCAAGGGCATCGATATCGAAGCGTCGGGGGAACTGCTGCCGGACTGGATGCTGATCGGTGGCTATACCTTCAACCTCAATCGCAACCGCAGTGCCAATACCTCGCTGAGCACGGTGATGCCCAAGCACCTGTTCAAGCTCTACACCACTTACCGGCTGCCGGGTGTGTTGCAGGACTTCAAGGTTGGTGGCGGCGTGCAGGCGCAGAGCGCGACTTACGTATCCGGCACCACCAACCGTTTCAATGGCGATGGTTCGATCGCCGAGCGTGATGTGCCGTTCGACTTCACCCAAGGGGGGTATGCGACCTGGAGTGCACTGGTCGAGTACAAGGTCGACGAGCACTGGGACCTGACCCTCAACGGCAACAACCTGTTCGACAAGAAGTACTACCAGACCGTGGGAACCTCCACCTATGGCAACTACTACGGCGACCCCCGCAACTTCATGCTGACCCTGCGCGGCACCTACTAAGCGCCGGGCGACTTTGCGCAGGCCACCGGTCTGCGCTATTGTCGCGCGCTCTTTTACCAGCAAGGATTGCCTGGTGCCGTTCAATTATCTGACCTTAAGCCTGGCCTGCTACCTCACCAGCCTGTTCCTCCAGGCCTGCGCCCGTGAGCACGACGTAATGCGCGGCATGCACGCCCTGGCCCTGGGGGTGTTGAACGGGTCCTTCTGGTTTGCCAACCCACTGTATTTCGCCGCCCTGGTGATGCACCGGACCAAGCCGCAGGTAGCCCTGTACCTGGGCTGCGCGGCGTTGGCGCTCAGTGGCCTGATGGTGCCGCTGGGCTGGCTCGGCTTGACCCCGGTGCCTGATTCGGCCAACGGACCGGGGCTGCTGATCGGTTACTACGTGTGGCTGCTGGCGATGCTGGTGTTCATTCTCGGCCAGTGGCGTTACCGCCACGAACCTGCGGACAGCAGCAAGGTGCCGCTGCTGGGCTGGCCGGCCTGGGGGCTGGTCGCCGGCATCGTGTTGACCGTGCCGCTGGCCTTCACGCCCTGGAGTAAAGTGCCGTTCCGCTCGGCCCCCGAGCCAACCTCGTGCATTGAATGTGGAGGCAATTGATGGCCCGCTTTTACGTTGCGATCACCCTGGCGCTGTACCTGCTGAGTCTGAGTTGCAAGGCCATTCACCTGTCGGCCGATGGCTCTTTGCATGCCCTGCAGGTGCTGTTGCTCGGGCCTTGGGGCATCGTCATGCAGATCTACGGCTGGTTTGCCAACCCGTTGCTGGGGCTGGCGATCCTTGTGCACCGGCGTTGGCGCTGGCTGGCCCTGGTGCTTGGCCTCGGCGCCCTGTACCTGGGCCTCAGTGCCTTGATGGTGGAGCGCTTGCCCGACAATCACAGTTACAGCTTTCTCGACGTTACCGGTTTTGGCCCGGGTTATTACCTCTGGTTGCTGTCGATCAGCTTCTTCTGCGTCATGCAGGCCTGGTGGTGTCGGCAGGGGCTCAAGGGCGCGCAGCTACCCGGTTGGAATTGGCTGGATGGCGGCCTGGCAATCGTATTGAACATTGTCATCGTCTACGCCATCCAGACCCCCAGCCTGCACTTTCAGATAAAGAAAGTGATCGAACCGCCGCCACCACCGATCGAGATCGACAAGGACGCCATCTAGCGGGCGGACGCCGAGGTTCCCCACTGCACTACCAGCATGCCGACCACGATAAGCCCGACCCCGGCCAGGCGCAGGCCGTTGACCGGGCGTTCGGGCAAACCCATCAGGCCCCATTGGTCGATGATCAACGACGACAGCACCTGCCCGGCAATTACGCAAACGATGAAGCCGGCGGCGCCCAGCCTTGGCGTCAGCACCAGCGCGGCGGTGATGTAGGCAACCCCGGCAACGCCGCCCAACCAGGCCCACCAGGGCGCTTGGGCCAAGGCATTGAGTTGTGGCAGCGGCGCCCGCAAAACCAGCAATGCCGGGATCACCATCAGCACACTCACCGCCAGCGACACCAGCGACGCCCACAACGGGTGCCCGAGCAGGCGGCCGAGCGCTGCGTTGCTGCCGGCCTGGAAGGGCACGGCGGCGCCGGCCAGCAGGGCGATGGTCAGGGGCAGCAAGGTGGCGGTGATAGCGGGCAGGTTCATGGCATGGCTCTCAAAAGTGGCTTGCCAAAGTCTTTGCTATCCATCCCAATAATGGAAATTCGAATGCTGCACAGGAGTTATTCGTCTGGTGGATGATCTGCGCCGGATCGACCTCAACCTGCTGTTGACCCTGCACGCGCTGCTGGCCGAGCAGCATGTCTCGCGCGCGGCCTTGCGCCTGCATCGTAGCCAGCCGGCGGTCAGCCATGCCCTGGCGCAACTGCGTGAGCTGTTCGGTGATCCGTTGCTGGTGCGTCGCGGTGGTCGTCTGCACGCCACGGCGCGCGCCCAGGCCCTGATCGAGCCTTTGCAGCAGGCGCTGGAGCAGCTCGACGGCTTGCTCGGCAGCCCCGGTTTCGACCCGCGTCGGGCGCAACGCAGTTTTCGTCTGGCGATGTCTGATTACGGCGCGCGGGTAGTGTTGCCCGGCTTGATGCGCATGTTGCGCGAAGAGGCACCGGGGATCGATCTGATTGTCTCCCAGGGCAGCCGTGAGGCCATGCTCGGCCAGCTGTTCGACGGCGAGGCCGACCTGGCTCTGGCGGTGTTTCCGCAAATGGCCGAGGAGCTGCGGGCGCAGACGCTGTTTGAAGAGTCCTTCACCTGCATCGCCGATCGCAGCAGTTTGCCTGTGCGGGGCGGCCTGAGCCTGGATGCGTGGCTGGCACGGCCGCATGTGCTGGTGGCAGTGCGTCCGGGTATCGACAACGAGATTGACCTGGCGCTCCAGGGCATCGGTGCCCGGCGCCGGGTGGCGCTGGCCTTGCCCCATTGGACCGCGGCCCAGGAAGTGATTGCCGGCACCGACCTGATCCTGACCGTGGCCCGCCGCAGCCTGGACAGCGGTGCGCTGGATTCACGCCTGCGCAGGTTTGAGCCACCGCTGGCAATCAAACCCTTTGCCTTCCAGCAGGCCTGGCATCAGCGCCGCGAAGGGGAGGCGGGGCACCGCTGGTTGCGCGAGAAGGTGATGCAGGTGTGTCAATATGGCCGGCCTGATCGCGGGGCAAGTCGAGGCGTCGCACCGCCGCTCCCACCCAAGAAGGAGTCCGCAGAATGAAACATCCATTTTTGCTTGTCGGCCTGTTGGTCTGTTGTTCTTCAATAGCCCAGGCCCAGGACGAATACTCACAGGCCTACAGCGCCTGCATGAAAACCGCCGAATCCACCCTGGCCATGAACAACTGCAACGGCGCCGAGATCAAACGTCAGGACAGCCGCCTCAACAGTGCCTACAAAAAGGCCATGGCCAGCCTCGAAGGGCCCCAGCAAACCCAGTTGCGTGAAGCCCAGCGCGCATGGATCAAGTACCGCGACGCCAACTGCAACCTGTATTACAGCCTCACCGGCGGCACCATGGACCAGCTCAATGGCGCCGGTTGCATCCTCGGCAGCACCCGCGACCGGGCCGACGAACTGCAGGCTTTGCTGCAGCCTTGAGGTCAGCGCCGGGCGGCGCGGGCGCGCAGGTACTCGCGCACTTCGCGCTGGTCGCCGGCAAACTCGATACGCTCAGCCTTGCTCTGGCGCTGGTAGGCATACATCGGGTCGTAGTATTCGTTGAGCAAACCGCTGATCCAGGCCCGATGCAGGTCCACCGCACCCGTTCGCAGCTGCTCTTGCAACGCTTGCCCGAGTAACGCCGAGAGCCGCTGGTAACGCTCGCCGCCGAGGCGCTTGAGGATGTTGGCCATGCTTTGGGTCAGGCGTTCGGCAAACCGCGGCAGGCCGTTTTCATCCCCGTGCAAGGCAACGAACTCGGCACTCAGGTCGATCACGTAATCGCGCAGAATCCGCTCGACCCGGTTGTCAAAGCTGTCTTCCAGCCACACCAGCGGGTAGTGCTGCATGCCCTGGTAAAGCTCCAGCGGCAGGGTGCAACTGCCGACGATGCGGCCCTCATCTTCGAGTACAAATTGCTCGACGCCGCGTGCGCGTTTTTTCAGTACGTCGATGGCCAGCTGGTTCTCGAAGTCGATCTGTGCCGGCTGGCCGGTAGCGCGTTTGCCGAAGCTTGAGCCGCGGTGATTGGCGTGGCCTTCCAGATCAAGCGCATTGTCCAGCGTTTGCAGCACCTCGGTCTTGCCGGTGCCGGTGAGGCCGCCGATCAGCACGAAGTCACAGTCGGTTACCGCTTGCTGGGTGGTATGCAGCAGGAAGTTGCGCATCGCCTTGTAGCCGCCGACCACCTTGGGGTAGTGGATGCCGGCTTCGGCCTTGAGCCACTGCTGGGCGATCTGCGAGCGCAGGCCGCCGCGAAAGCAGTAGAGGTAACCCTCGGGGTTGGCCCGGGCGAAGGCCGCCCAGGCGGCAATGCGTTGGTCCTTGAGCGGGCCGCTGACCAGTTGATGGCCGAGGTCGATGGCGGCCTGCTGGCCCTGCTGCTTGTAGCAGGTGCCGACCTTCTGCCGTTCAAGGTCGTTCATCAGCGGCAGGTTGATCACGTGGGGGAAGGCGCCCTTGCTGAATTCGACCGGGGCGCGCATGTCCATCATGGCTACATCGTTAAGAAACAGCTGGCGGTAGTCGGTGCAGTTGTCGCGCATCAAAGCACCTCAACTGCATGGCTCTGTCGCTCGACCAGCTCGCCGATTGGCGCCAGGTTCAGGCCCAGTTCGCCGGCCACGGCGAGAAACTCCGCTTCACCCTCTGGCGCCACCGCCACCAGCAGACCGCCGCTGGTTTGCGGGTCGCACAGTAGGTGCTTTTGCTCGTCGCTCAGCGCGGCGATTTTTTCGCCATAGCTGTCGAAGTTGCGCAGGGTGCCGCCCGGAACGCAGCCCTCACTCAGGTAGTGCTCAACGCTCGGCAGGCGGGGCACCGCTCTGTAGTTCAGGCGGGCGCTGAGGCCGCTGCCGTCGGCCAGTTCCACCAGGTGGCCGAGCAGGCCGAAGCCGGTGACGTCGGTCATGGCCTTGACCCCGGCCAGCTTGCCGAAGCGGCTGCCCGGGGTGTTCAAGGTGCACATCCAGTCGCGGGCCAGGCCCTTGTCCTGGTCGCGCAGCTTGGCTTTTTTCTCGGCGGTGGTGAGGATACCGATGCCCAGCGGCTTGGTCAGGTACAGGCGACAACCGACGGTGGCGGTATCGTTGCGCTTCATATGGCGCTTTTGCACCACGCCGGTCACGGCCAGGCCGAAGATCGGCTCGGGGGCATCGATGGAGTGGCCCCCGGCGAGTGGAATACCGGCCTCGGCGCAGACGGCGCGGCCGCCACGGATCACTTCACGGGCCACTTCCGGGGCCAGCACATTGACTGGCCAGCCAAGAATGGCGATGGCCATCAGCGGGTCACCGCCCATGGCGTAGATGTCGCTGATGGCGTTGGTGGCGGCGATGCGGCCGAAGTCATAGGGGTCATCGACGATGGGCATGAAAAAGTCAGTGGTCGAGACCACACCGCGTTCGTCATCGAGGGCGTAGACGGCTGCGTCGTCGCGCGAGGCGTTGCCGACCCAGAGCTTGGGGTCCAGGGCCTGGGTGCCGCTTTCGGCGAGGATCACCTCGAGCATCTTCGGAGAGATCTTGCAGCCACAGCCGGCGCCATGGCTGTACTGGGTCAGGCGAATCGGCTCGCTCATACGCACCTCGAAAATTCGTGAAGGCCCGAGTGTAGCAAAGCTGGTCTTTACGCCGATGCCTCTTATAATTTCCGGGGTGGCCCGTGTGGCCCTTTCCCCGCTATTGAACCGGAGAATCCCCATGCTCAAACGTCCCCTGGCGCTGTTTGCCGGCCTGGTATTGTCGTGCTCGTCCTACCTGGCCATGGCGGCCGACACACTGCGAGTCAGTGCCATCCCTGACGAAGCGCCGACCGAACTGCTGCGCAAGTTCAAGCCATTGGGCGAGTACCTGGAGCAGAAGCTGGGGATGAAGGTCCAGTTTGTGCCGGTGGCCGACTACCCGGCGGTGGTCGAGGCGCTGGCCACCGATCGCCTGGATCTGGCCTGGCTCGGCGGCTTTACGTTCGTCCAGGTACATCTCAAGGACCCGACCGCCACGCCTTTGGTGCAGCGCGAACAGGATGCCAAGTTCACCAGCAAATTCATCACTGCCAATCCTGATGTGAAGAGCCTTGCCGACCTCAAGGGCAAGACCTTTGCCTTCGGTTCTGTTTCGTCCACCTCGGGCAGCCTGATGCCGCGCTACTTCATGCTCAAGAATGACAACATCAAGCCGGAGAGTTACTTCAGCCGTGTTGCCTATTCCGGTGCCCACGACGCCACTGCCGCCTGGGTCCAGGCCGGCAAGGTCGACGCCGGCGTGCTCAACGCCAGCGTCTGGGACAAACTGGTGGCCGCAGGCAAGGTCGATACCAACAAGGTCAAGGTGTTCGCCACCACCCCAAGCTACTACGACTACAACTGGACCGTGCGCGGCAGCCTCGAGCCGGCACTCAAAGCCAGGATCAAGCAAGCCTTCCTCGACCTTGATCCGGCCAAACCTGGCGACAAAGCCATCCTCGACCTGCAGGCTGCGAGCCGCTTCATCGAAACCAGCCCGGATAACTACAAGGGCATCGAAGAGGCCGCGCGCGCCGCCGACTTGCTGAAATGACCATCCGTTTGCGCGGCGCCAGCCTGCGCCACGGCCAGGTCCAGGCGCTGCACGGTATCGACCTGCAGGTTGGCGTCGGCGAGCGGGTGGCGATCATCGGCCCGTCGGGCGCGGGCAAGTCGAGCTTGCTGCAACTGCTGGGCACGGCCATCGCGCCCAGTACCGGCAACGTAGAGCTGCTCGGCGTGACACCCTGGCGCTTGTCCGCCGCTGCGCTTCAGCGCCTGCGCGCGCGTATCGCCCTGATCCACCAGACGCCGCCGTTGCCACCACGCCAGCGGGTGGTAACTGCAGTGCTGGCCGGGCGCCTGGGACAGTGGAGCACCTTGCGCGGGCTGCTCAACCTGCTGCACCCGACGGATGTCGCCGGTGTGCGTGAGGTGCTGACGACCCTTGGCATGGCCGAGAAGATTTTTGTCCAGTGCGGGCAATTGTCCGGTGGCCAGTTGCAGCGGGTCGGCATTGCCCGCGCGTTGTACCAGCAACCGCAGATGTTGCTGGCTGACGAACCGGTCTCGGCGATGGACCCGGTGCTCGCCGAACACAGCCTGAAAACCCTCAACCAGCATGCCAGCGAACGCCGCGTGACCCTGATCGCCAGCCTGCATGCGGTAGAGCTGGCGCTGGCGCATTTTGCGCGGGTTATCGGTATTCGCGAGGGGCGCATCGTCTTTGACCGCCCGGCGAGCGAGGTGTCCAGCGCCATGCTCGATGCCTTGTATGCCAACGAGCAACTGCTGCCGCCGGCGTTACCGCTGCCGGCCTTGAACCTGCAGATTCCCCGATGCTGAAGGCCGATCGCCGTGACCCGGCGGCGTTGCCCAGGCTGCTGCTGGCGCTGCTGGCGATAGCCTTGCTGTGGCCGGGTATCCGCCTCAGCGAGCTCAACCCTGGGGTGCTTCTGCAGGCCGATAACCGCCGGGAGATGGGTAATTTTGTCAGCGCCTTCTGGCCGCCAGCCCATGAAGCGGACTTTCTTCGGCTGCTGCTTGAGGCCACCTTGCAAACCCTGGCCGTAGCCACCGCCGGCATGACCCTGGCGTTGCTGCTGGCGATCCCGGCCAGCCTGCTGGCCAGCCGGGCGCTGTCGTTGCGCGCCGCTTCCCGTGGCGGTCGCCTGGGCTTCTGGTCGCGCACCCTGCGTCTGCCGGTGCGCGGCCTGTTGATCTTTTTGCGCAGCGTGCCGGAGATCGTTTGGGCGCTGCTGTTCGTGCGTGCCGTGGGCCTGGGCCCGACCGCCGGGGTGCTGGCCATCGCCATCACCTACAGCGGCATGCTTGGCAAGGTCTATGCCGAGATTTTCGAATCGGTCGACCAGCGCCCGGCGCATGCCTTGTTGCAGACCGGCAGCAGCCGCTTGAGCGCGTTCTGCTACGGCATCCTGCCGACTGCGGCGGCGGAGCTGGTGTCTTATACGGTGTACCGCTGGGAGTGTGCGATCCGTGCCTCGGTGGTGATGGGTTTTGTCGGTGCAGGGGGGCTCGGCCAGCAGATCGACCTCTCCATGCGCATGTTCGCCGGCGCCGAGGTGGCGAGCATGCTGCTGACATTTCTGTTGCTGGTATGGCTGGCCGACCAGCTCAGCCGCCTGCTGCGCGGGAGGTTGGCATGAGAGTGCTGATCAATACCGCGCTGGTGCTGGCACTGGTGGCGGCGGTGGCAGCTTCGTTCGCTTACTTGAGCCTTGATCTGCAGGCGCTGTTTGGCAACGGCGGGTTAGGGCAGATGGGCGCTTATGCGCTGCGCTTCCTCAGCCCCGAGCTGAGCCCCGAGCACCTGCGGGCGGTCGCCAAGGGCGCCCTGGAAACCCTGGCCATGTCGGGCCTGGGTACTTTGCTAGCGGTGGTGCTCGGGCTGATGCTGGCCTTGCCTGCCGCCGGGCGGTTCGGCTGGCCGCTGCAAGGCGTTGCGCGCCTGCTGCTTAACGCCCTGCGCGCGATACCAGAGCTTGTGTGGGCGGCCTTGACCGTCCTGGCCGCGGGCCTTGGGCCCAATGCCGGGACCCTGGCCCTGGCATTGCACACCTCAGGCGTACTCGGCCGGCTGTTCGCCGAGGCACTGGAAAACGCCCCGCCAGAGCCGGCTGCGGCCATTCGTCTGCAAGGCGGCAGCCAGGTCACTGCATTCTGCTTCGGCACCTTGCCTAACCTCTGGCCGCAGATGCTTGCCTACAGCCTGTACCGCTGGGAAAACAACATCCGCATGGCCAGCGTGCTGGGTTTTGTCGGTGCCGGCGGCCTGGGGCAGATGCTCTACACCACCCTGAGTCTGTTCCAGGAAGCCCGGGCCAGCACGGTGATCATCGCCATGCTGGTGCTGGTGTTGCTGGTCGATGCCTTGAGCGATGTGCTCCGGCAGCGCTTTGTGCGGGCTTGAAAGCCGCAGGATGATCAGGGCTTGGGCAGATCATGGCTGGCCCATTCCAGGTAGCGGATGATCCGCTCCTTGTAGTGCAGGTGATCACGCACCACCATCAAGCCGAACCACAGCACCAGCAACACGGCGAAGGTCAACAGGATGACCAGGTTGCCGTTGCCGAACGCCCACAGCTCGGTGAACTTGGCCTTCTCGGCGGCGATGGTGGCGAGGAAGGTGATGATCGCCACGAACATCGCGTTCTGGGTCAGGTTCAACGACTTTGGCGGGTTTTCGGAGATCTTTGCAAACGCCGCGATCTCGCCAGCCTGGGCCGCACGGACAGCATTTTGCTCAAGCATCTGCAGGAAATGCGCGTAGCGCAGGTAGCTGTCGCGCTGCAGCAGCGGCTGGCTGGCGATGGCGTGGCGTTGATACAGGCTTTTGAACTGCTCGGCGACAAAGTACTCACGGGCCAGCAACATCGCCCACATGCACAGGCTGGTGCTGAGCATCACCGTGACCGGGCCTAGGGGGTGCTGTTGCACGCTGAACGAGGCGCTGACCACCAGGACGGTTGCCAGCACCACCAGCCAGGTCGGCAACAGGTGCGGGGCCAGCGGATTGTTGCGGATGGCGTGCCAATAGTTCGGGCGGCTGCGTTTGTAGAGCTGCAGCATTTCGCTCCATTGTTGAAACATCGTTACCTCATGGGCAGGGGCTTACCTGGAGGATAACGGCCGCGCCGGGGAAATCATCACTGGGTTTTGGCGGATGTGTTCTCGGCTTGTTGCAAACCCAGTCCCACGGACAACCAGGTAAGGCTTGCAAGGCCGGCTCCTACAGTGGACCTGTGTTCGCCCAATCCTGTGGGAGCTGGCCCTGCCAGCGATCGAGCGCGAAGCGCTCGCTATTAGTGGGCTATCCGGACGCAGGTCAGCGCTCGATGGTTTCACAAATCGCATCCATCTGAATCTGGTGCTCGATCGATTACAGCGCCTGCTTCATCTGCACCAGCGCCACCCGGGTATTGCCAGGGCCCTGGCGCTCCTCGATGGCAAAAGGCTCAAAGCCCAGCTGTGGATAAAGCAGCAGCCCGGCGGCATTGCTGTTGAAACACGACACCTGCACCTCGCGCGCTTCGAACTGGCTGCGAGCCAGCTCGATCATGCTCTGCACCAGATAACGTGCCACGCCATGACCGCGCGCGGCGGGGGCCACCACCACATTGCCGAGGGCGCACACGCCGCCGTGCTCGGCCTTGTAGAAGTTGGCAAAGGCCAGCAGCGTACCGTCACCCTCGACCACAGTGGAGCCGCTGCGCTGGGCGATGGCCTCGCTCAATTGCGCGGGTGTCAGCGGGTACGCAGCTTTGGGGAACATGTAGAACAGCTCGTCCGGGCCTTGGGGGAAGCAGCAGATGGCAGCGATGTCCTGAGGCTGGACGGGGCGGTGGGTCAATTGCATGGCGCGACTCGATCAGCAAATGAGGGAACAGTGATCCTACACACTTCGACAAAGCTGGTAATGGAATCCCCACGCTGCGCCAGGGTCCACCTTGATAAGGTGCCCTTCGGCTGCATCGACCCACAAGGAGCAACATCATGAAAGCACTTCTGTTCACCGCCGCCCTGGCAACAGCGGGCCTGGCTCAGGCCCAGACCGTGGAAATGGCCCTGGTGGGCGCCGACGGCAGCGCCAAACCGGTCGGTACCATTACCCTTGAGCAGAATAAGTACGGCACTTTGCTCACGCCTGACCTGCGCGACTTGCCGCCAGGCGTACACGGCTTTCACCTGCACGAAAACCCCTCCTGCGCACCGGCCACCGCCGACGGCAAGACCACGCCGGCAGGTTCTGCGGGCGGGCATTGGGACCCGCAGCAGAGTAAAAAACACCTGGGCCCGTACGACGATGCCGGGCACAAGGGCGACTTGCCCGCCCTGTATGTCAGCGCCGACGGCACCGCCCGCTACCCGGTCCTGGCCCCACGCCTGAAGGCCGACGAGTCCAAGGGCCATGCGCTGATGGTGCATGGCGGCGGCGATAACCACAGCGATCACCCGCAGGCGTTGGGTGGTGGTGGGGCGCGGATTGCGTGTGGGGTGGTGCAATAAAGGGCTATCCACTGCGCAATGCGCTAGGCCTGCACGTGTTGCAATAATGGACTTTCACTGAGGTGCATCATGATCTGCAAAAACGCCATGCGTCCGGTACACCCAGGGGAAGTCCTGCGCGAAGATTTTCAGAGTGAGTTGGGTGTTAGTGTCGCCGCTTTGGCTCGCGCGTTGGGCGTGTCTGCCTCTGCGATAAATGCGGTTCTTTCTCGGCGTCGCGGCGTTTCGGCAGACATGGCCTTGCGCCTCGCCACTTGCCTGGACACTACGCCGGAGTTCTGGCTCAACCTGCAGACGGCGTTTGACCTGCGCACCGCCGAGTTGAATCACGGCGATGAGATCCACCGGCAAGTGCGGCGCCTGGTGGCTTGTGCTTGAATTGCCGGGCACAAAAAAACCGACCCTGGGGTCGGTTTCTTTTTGCGTTTGGTGCCCCGAGGGAGACTCGAACTCCCACTCCTTTCGAAAACGGATTTTGAATCCGCCGCGTCTACCAATTCCGCCATCAGGGCTTGTGGCGGCGAAGTATAGAGAGGCGCCTACCGTTGGTCAATCAGCTTTCATGGTCAATTTTCACGGTTTCGGCTAAACTTTCCGGCCCTGTCGAACCGAACACCATCATGCGCGTCGCCGATTTCTCCTTTGAGCTTCCTGATTCCCTGATCGCTCGCCATCCGCTGGCGCAGCGCCATAGCAGCCGGCTGTTGACCCTGGACGGGCCGAGCGGGGCACTGGCGCATCGCCAGTTCACCGACCTGCTCGAGCATCTGCGCCCGGGCGATCTGATGGTGTTCAACAATACCCGGGTGATTCCGGCGCGTCTGTTCGGCCAGAAGGCCAGCGGCGGCAAGCTGGAAATCCTCGTCGAGCGCGTGCTCGACAGCCACCGGGTACTGGCCCACGTGCGTTCGAGCAAGGCGCCCAAGCCTGGCACGCAGATTCTCATCGATGGCGGTGGCGAGGCCGAGATGTTCGCCCGTCACGATGCGCTGTTCGAGCTGCGTTTTGCCGAAGAGGTACTGCCGCTGCTTGATCGCGTTGGCCACATGCCGCTGCCGCCGTATATCGACCGTGCGGATGAGGGCGCCGACCGCGAGCGCTACCAGACGGTGTACGCCGAGCGCGCTGGCGCCGTGGCCGCGCCAACCGCCGGCCTGCACTTCGACGAAGAACTGCTGGCCAAAATCGCCGCCAAGGGTGTGGAAACCGCCTTTGTCACTCTGCATGTAGGTGCTGGTACCTTCCAGCCGGTGCGGGTCGAGCGCATCGAAGATCACCACATGCATAAAGAGTGGCTGGAGGTCAGCCAGGATGTGGTTGACGCCGTGGCTGCCTGCCGGGCCCGTGGCGGGCGCGTGGTTGCCGTGGGCACCACCAGCGTGCGTTCGCTGGAAAGCGCCGCCCGTGATGGCGAGCTCAAGGCCTTCAGTGGCGATACCGATATCTTCATCTTCCCGGGCCGGCCGTTCCATGTGGTCGATGCCCTGGTGACCAACTTCCATTTGCCTGAATCCACGCTGCTGATGCTGGTTTCGGCCTTCGCCGGTTACCCCGAGACCATGGCTGCCTACGCGGCGGCGGTCGAACACGGGTACCGCTTCTTCAGTTACGGTGATGCCATGTTCATCACCCGCAATCCGGCGCCACGCGGCCCCGAGGATCAAGCATGAGTCGCACCTGTCGTATGTCCTTCGAATTGCTCGCCACTGACGGCAAGGCCCGTCGCGGCCGCCTGACTTTCCCGCGTGGCGTGGTCGAGACCCCGGCGTTCATGCCGGTGGGCACCTATGGCACGGTCAAGGGCATGCTGCCGCGCGACATCGAGGCGATCGGCGCGCACATGATCCTCGGCAACACCTTCCACCTGTGGCTGCGCCCGGGCACCGAGGTGATCAAGGCCCACGGCGACCTGCACGACTTCATGAAGTGGCAGGGCCCGATCCTCACCGACTCCGGCGGTTTCCAGGTGTTCAGCCTGGGCGCCATGCGCAAGATCCGCGAAGAGGGCGTGACCTTCGCCTCGCCGGTCGACGGCTCCAAGGTGTTCATGGGCCCGGAAGAGTCGATGCAGGTCCAGCGTGACCTGGGCTCGGACGTGGTGATGATCTTCGACGAATGCACCCCGTACCCGGCCGATGAAGACGTCGCCCGGGTGTCCATGGAGTTGTCCCTGCGCTGGGCCCAGCGCTCGAAGAACGCCCATGGCGACAGCACTGCGGCGCTGTTCGGCATTGTTCAGGGTGGCATGCACGAGAACCTGCGCATGCGCTCGCTCGAAGGCCTGGAAAAGATCGGCTTCGACGGCCTGGCCATCGGCGGCCTGTCGGTGGGCGAGCCCAAGCACGAAATGATCAAGGTCCTGGACTACCTGCCAGGGCGGATGCCGGCTGACAAACCTCGTTACCTTATGGGGGTAGGCAAGCCGGAAGATCTCGTTGAGGGTGTGCGCCGCGGCGTCGACATGTTCGATTGCGTGATGCCCACGCGCAACGCGCGCAACGGCCATCTGTTTGTCGATACCGGCGTGCTGAAAATCCGTAACGCGTTCCATCGCCACGATGATTCGCCCCTGGACGCGACCTGCGATTGCTATACCTGCCAGAACTTCTCCCGCGCGTATCTGCATCATCTGGATAAATGCGGCGAAATGTTGGGCAGTATGTTGAATACGATCCATAACTTGCGTCATTACCAGCGCTTGATGGCTGGTTTACGCGAGGCTATTCAACAAGGTACATTGGCCGTCTTTGTCGATGCCTTTTACGCCAAGCGCGGGCTGCCTGTGCCGCCCTTGGACTGATGTTCTGTCGATCCCTAACAAGTACTGATTTGCAACTGGAGTGCTAAATGAGCTTTCTGATCCCTGCCGCATACGCGGACGCAGCTGCCCCAGCCGCCGGCCCAGCCGGTACTGGCTTCGAGTGGATTTTCCTGGTCGGTTTCCTGGTCATCTTCTACCTGATGATCTGGCGCCCGCAGGCCAAACGTGCCAAAGAGCAGAAAAACCTGCTGAGCAACCTGCAAAAAGGTGACGAAGTTGTCACCAACGGCGGTATCGCCGGCAAGATCGTCAAAGTTGCCGACGACTTCGTGGTTCTGGAAGTGTCCGACAACGTCGAGCTGAAGTTCCAGAAGGGCGCCGTAGCCGCGACCCTGCCTAAAGGCACGCTCAAAGCGATCTAAGTTTCAGTTTTTTACCAATCGACGGGGCGCGCAAGGCGCCCCGCGTCTTGAACGGGCGGCGTGATGCTGAACAAATACCCTCTGTGGAAATACGCACTGATCCTGGTGGTACTGGCGATCGGTTTTATTTATTCCGCTCCCAACCTCTACCCTGATGATCCGGCCGTTCAGGTCAGCGGTGCCAGTACTGCACTGCAGGTCACTCAGGCCGATCTGGACCGCGTGAGCAAGGCGCTCAACGAGTCCGGTATCCAGGTCAAGGCCGCGAGCCTGGGCGAGAAGGGCAAGGTTGGCCTGGTGCGCCTGAGCAAACAGGAAGACCAACTGCCAGCCAAGGATGTAGTGCGCAAGGCACTGGGCGACGACTATGTAGTAGCGCTCAACCTGGCCCCGACTACCCCGCAATGGCTGCGCAACCTGGGCGCAAGCCCGATGAAGCTGGGCCTGGACCTTTCCGGTGGTGTGCACTTCCTGCTTGAAGTGGACATGGACAAAGCCATGTCGGCGCGCCTGAAAGTCTACGAAGGCGAAGTCAAGAGCCTGCTGCGCAAAGAGCGCGTGCGCTATCGCAGCCTGCCGCAACAAGATGGCGGCATCCAGCTGGGCTTCTCCGATGACGAATCCCGCGAACAGGCCCGCAGCCTGATCCGCAAGAATTTCAACGATTTCGAGCTGACCACCACCGAGCGCAACGGTCTGTCGGTGCTGCGCCTGGCGATTACCCCGGCCAAGGTCGCGGAAATCCGTGAATACTCGATCAAGCAGAACCTGACCACGGTACGTAACCGCGTCAACGAGCTGGGTGTAGCCGAGCCACTGGTTCAGCGCCAGGGTGCCAACCGCATCGTGGTCGAGCTGCCAGGCGTGCAGGACACCGCCGAAGCCAAGCGTATTCTTGGCAAGACCGCCAACCTCGAATTCCGCCTGGGTGCTGAGCCTGGTGCCTCGAAAGCCACCACCGAAACTTTCGAGTTCCGTGAAGGCGGTCGTTCGGCTGCGGTCGAGCGTGGCCTGATCATCACCGGTGACCAGGTGACCGACGCCCAGGCCAGCTTCGACGAGCAGGGCCGTCCGCAGGTGAACATCCGTCTGGATGGTCATGGTGGCGAGCTGATGAGCCGTGCTACCCGTAGCAACGTCGGCCGCAGCATGGCGGTGATCTTCATCGAGCAGCGTCCAACCACGCGCTACGTCAAGCAGATGGTCGACGGCGTCGAGAAAGACGTTGCCGTGCAGACTTTCACCGAAGAGAAGAAGATCATCAGCCTGGCGACCATCCAGTCGCCACTGGGCAGCCAGTTCCGCATCACTGGCCTGAACGGTCAGGGCGAGTCGTCGGAACTGGCCCTGCTGCTGCGCGCTGGTGGCCTGGCGGCGCCGATGTACTTTGCTGAAGAGCGCACCATTGGCCCGAGCCTGGGTGCCGACAACATCACCAAGGGTATCGACGCATCCCTGTGGGGCATGCTGTTCGTCTCGCTGTTCATCATGGCCATCTACCGCTTCTTCGGCCTGATCGCGACCATCGCCCTGGCCGGTAACATGGTCATGCTGCTGGCGCTGATGTCGCTGCTGGGGGCAACGCTGACCCTGCCGGGTATCGCCGGTATCGTCCTGACCATGGGTATGGCGGTTGACGCCAACGTGCTGATCTTCTCGCGGATCCGCGAAGAGCTGGCCAATGGCATGTCGGTGCAACGCGCCATCCACGAAGGTTTCAACCGTGCCTACACGGCGATTGTCGACGCCAACCTGACCACCTTGCTGGTCGGCGGCATCCTCTTCGCCATGGGTACCGGCCCGGTCAAGGGCTTCGCGGTTACCATGTCCCTCGGGATTTTCACCTCGATGTTCACGGCCGTCATGGTCACCCGTGCAATGGTCAACCTGACCTGCGGCGGGCGTGATATCAAGAAGCTGTGGGTATAAGGGGCTGCCATGTTACGTACAATCAACTTCATGGGTGTGCGCAACCTTGCGTTCGGCATCACCCTGCTTCTGACCGTGCTGGCGCTGTTCAGCTGGTTCTACAAAGGCCTCAACTTTGGTCTGGACTTCACCGGCGGTACGCTCATCGAGCTGACCTACGAGCGTCCGGCCAACCTTGGCGAGGTCCGTGAAGAGCTGGTCAAGGCCGGCTTCCAGGACGCCGTGGTGCAGAGTTTCGGTGCTACCACCGACCTGCTGGTGCGTATGCCGGGCGATGATCCGCAACTGGGTAACCGCGTGTCCGAGGCGCTGCAAAAGGTCAGCACCGACAACCCGGCAGTGGTCAAGCGTGTCGAGTTCGTCGGCCCGCAGGTCGGTGAAGAGCTGCGCGACCAGGGTGGCCTGGGCATGCTTCTGGCCCTGGGCGGCATCATGATCTACCTGGCCTTCCGCTTTCAGTGGAAGTTCGCCCTGGGTGCGATCCTGTCGCTGATCCACGACGTGGTCGTGACCATGGGTATCCTCTCGTTCTTCCAGATCACCTTCGACCTGACGGTGCTGGCGGCGGTGCTGGCGATCATTGGCTACTCGCTCAACGACACCATCGTCGTATTCGACCGGGTACGTGAGAACTTCCGGGTTCTGCGCAAGGCTTCGCTGATCGAGAACATCAACATTTCGACCACCCAGACCCTGCTGCGGACCGTGGCGACCTCGGTGTCGACCTTGCTGGCGATTGCCGCGCTGCTGTTCTTCGGTGGCGACAACCTGTGGGGCTTCTCCTTGGCGCTGTTCATCGGTGTCATGGCCGGTACCTACTCGTCGATCTACATCGCCAACGTGGTGCTGATCTGGCTGAACCTGAACAGTGAAGACCTGATCCCGACGGTGAAAGCCGAAGGTGTGGACGACCGTCCATAAGGGAATTTCCCGCACTGTTGGTCGTACAAAAGGGCGCGAGTGTTGAACTCGCGCCTTTTTTTATGCTCCAAGGCAGGGAGAAGGCGGGCAATGTTCCGCAGGTATGATCAGGAGGTTCAGGTGAACAAATCGATGCTGGTGGGTGCGGTTCTGGGTGCTGTCGGTGTAACAGCCGGAGGTGCTGTTGCCACCTACAGCCTGGTCAAGGGCGGGCCGGAATATGCCGAAGTTTTGGCGGTGCAGCCGGTCAAGCAGACGGTCAAGACACCCCGTGAAGTGTGCAAGGACGTCACTGTGACGCGTCAGGCGCCGGTCAAGGATCAACACCAGATTGCCGGTACCGTGGTCGGTGCGCTGGCAGGTGGCCTGCTGGGCAACCAGATCGGTGGCGGTACCGGCAAGAAGATCGCTACCGTGGCCGGTGCGGTCGGTGGCGGCTATGCCGGCAACAAGGTGCAGGAAGGCATGCAGGAGCGTGATACCTACACCACCACGCAAACCCGCTGCAACACGGTCAACGACCTGAGCGAGAAGGTGGTCGGCTATGACGTGAAGTACTCGATCGGCGACAAGGTCGGTCAAGTGCGCATGGACCGTGACCCGGGTTCGCAAATTCCGCTGGATAAAGAAGGCAAGCTGGTACTGAGCCAGGCCCAGGCTGGCCAGTAATCTACTGTAGGAGCGGGCTTGCCCCGCGATGCGGTGTAACGGTTAGATCGCTATCGCGGGGCAAGCCCGCTCCTACAGGCCAAAAAAAAGCACCCCGAAGGGTGCTTTTTTTGTGCTCGATCGTACTTAGCGTTTGATCGAAGCAGGCAGGTGCGGCTGGATGGCAGTCAGAACGGCCTTGAAGCACTTGGTGTTACCGGCAACGATGTGACCCTTCTCGAGGAAGTCGTGGCCACCGGTGAAGTCGCTCACCAGGCCGCCCGCTTCCTGGATCAGCAGGGCGCCTGCAGCCATGTCCCATTCCGACAGGCCCGATTCCCAGAAGGCATCGAAACGACCGGCGGCAACGTAGGCCAGGTCCAGGCTGGCAGCACCGGCGCGGCGGATGCCGGCGGTCTGGCCAACCAGGGCGCGGAACATGCCCAGGTAGTTGTCCAGGTCAGCCATCTGGTTGTCGCGGAACGGGAAGCCGGTACCCAGCAGGGCACCTTCCAGGCTGGTGCGAGGGCTGACGCGCAGGCGGCGGCCGTTCAGCTGGGCGCCACGGCCACGGCTGGCGGTGAATTCTTCCTGGCGGACAGGGTCCAGCACCACGGCGTGCTCAAGGCGGCCACGGTATTTGCAGGCAATGCTGACAGCAAAGTGCGGAACGCCACGCAGGAAGTTGGTGGTGCCATCCAGTGGGTCGATGATCCACAGGTAGTCTTTGCCTTCTTCGCCGCTACCGGCATGCAGGCCGGTCTCTTCGCCGTAGATGGAGTGGTTCGGGTAGGCCTTGCGCAGGGCATCGATGATTTTCTGCTCTGCGGCGCGATCGACTTCGGAGACGTAATCCTTGGCGTCTTTTTCATCAACCTTGATGCTATCCAGGCGCTCGATGGAGCGGAAAATCAATTCACTGGCGCTGCGGGCGGCGCGCAGCGCGATATTCAGCATGGGCTGCATGGACGTTTCACCTGGGTCGTTAAAGAAAGCCGAACATTCTAGCAGAAAACTTTGCGCGAAGAAGGGTGACATTTGCTTTCGTAGCGTAAAGTCGGTCGCTTCTGTAAGATTTGCTCCCCCTTCGCAACGTCTGTGAGCGCTCGCCTTGCTGCAAAATATTCGTGTTGTTCTGGTCAATACCAGCCACCCCGGCAATATCGGCGGCGCTGCGCGTGCCATGAAAAACATGGGCTTGTCGCGCTTGGTGCTGGTCGATCCGCAGCATTTTCCCTCGCCCGAGGCGGATGCCCGTGCGTCGGGTGCCGATGATGTGCTGGGCGGCGCACAAGTGGTCGCCACCCTTGAAGAGGCGCTGGTCGGCTGCAACCTGGTGTTCGGTACCAGTGCCCGCGAGCGCCGCATCCCCTGGCCGCTGGTCGACCCGCGCGAGTGCGCCAGCAAGGTCATCGAGCATGCCGTTCAGGGCGAAGAGATTGCCCTGGTGTTTGGCCGTGAGCACGCCGGCCTGACCAACGAAGAACTGCAGCGTTGCCATTTCCATGTGCACATCCCCTCGAACCCGGACTTCAGTTCGCTGAACCTCGGCGCCGCAGTGCAGGTGCTGGCCTATGAGGTGCGCATGGCCTGGCTGGCGCAGGAAGGGCAGGCGTCGCCGGTGGAAGTAGTCGACAGCAGCGAGCTGGCGACCATGGATGAAATGGAACTGTTCTACCAGCACCTGGAAAAGACCCTGGTCGATATCGGCTTTCTCGACCCGCTCAAGCCCAGGCACCTGATGCCGCGCCTGCGTCGCCTGTACGGGCGCAGCTCGGTGGATCGTTCGGAAATGAGTATTTTGCGCGGCATTCTCACCGAAACCCAGAAAGCGGCCCGTGGCGAGCCGCATAAGCGCAAGGATCAATAGATGTTCGAGCGTCTGCGTGAAGATATCCAGAGCGTTTTCCACCGCGACCCGGCGGCGCGCAATGCCTTTGAAGTGCTGACCTGCTACCCCGGCATGCACGCGATCTGGCTGCATCGCGCGGCGCACGCCTTGTGGCGGCGGGACTGGAAGTGGCTGGCGCGGCTGGTGTCGAACTTCGGCCGCTGGCTGACCGGGATCGAGATTCACCCTGGTGCCAAGGTGGGGCGGCGCTTCTTCATTGACCACGGCATGGGCATCGTCATCGGCGAAACCGCCGAGATCGGCGACGACGTCACTCTGTACCAGGGCGTGACCCTGGGCGGTACCACCTGGAACAAGGGCAAGCGTCACCCGACCCTGGAAGACGGCGTGGTCGTTGGTGCCGGGGCCAAGGTGCTGGGGCCGTTCACCGTCGGCGCCGGAGCCAAGATCGGTTCCAACGCGGTGGTCACCAAGGCGGTACCGGCCGGCGCGACTGCGGTGGGTATCCCCGGGCGGATCATCGTCAAGACCGATGCCGAGGTCGAGGCCCGGCGCAAGGCCATGGCCGAGAAGATCGGCTTCGATGCCTATGGCGTCAGCGAAGACATGCCCGACCCGGTGGCCCGCGCCATTGGTCAGTTGCTTGACCACCTGCAGGCGGTCGACGGGCGCCTGGAAGACATGTGCGGCGCGCTTAAGAATCTTGGCAGCGACTACTGCGCCAAGGAGCTGCCGGCACTGCGTGAAGAGGACTTCGCCGAGATCAAGGATGAGGCCCGCAGCGACGCGTCGACGCATTGACAGAAGGGGCGTGCGCAAGCGCCCCTTAGTTTGCTATCATTCCGCCGCCCTCTTGCGGTAAACCCGACTAAAGCACTAGGTCTTATAGTTGACTTAAATGCTCGGGAATAGCATACTCGCTCCCATCCCGTAACCCCGTGGTACCTACTAGCCATGCGACTGACTACAAAAGGCCGATACGCCGTGACCGCCATGCTCGACCTGGCGTTGCACGCGCAGAATGGGCCGGTGTCTCTGGCCGACATTTCCGAGCGCCAAGGCATTTCCCTCTCTTATCTGGAGCAGCTGTTTGCAAAGCTGCGCCGCAGCAGCCTGGTTTCCAGTGTGCGCGGCCCTGGCGGCGGCTACCAGCTGTCGCGAAGCATGGAGAGCATTCAGGTCGCCCAGGTCATCGATGCGGTCAACGAATCGGTCGATGCCACGCGCTGCCAGGGGCTGGGTGATTGCCACGCCGGCGACACCTGCCTGACCCACCACCTGTGGTGCGACCTCAGCCAGCAGATTCACGAATTCCTCAGCGGCATCAGCCTGGCTGACCTTGTCACTCGCCGTGAGGTACAAGAAGTCGCCCAGCGCCAGGATCTGCGTCGTATCGCAGGCCGGGCACCGCAGCTGGACAAGATTGAGACGTCCGCCGTCGAATGACCGTTTCGACGCGCGGCGCGACCGCCTGATAGGAGATATTCAATGAAGTTGCCGATCTACCTCGATTACTCCGCGACCACCCCGGTCGATCCACGCGTTGCCCAGAAGATGAGCGACTGCCTGCTGGTCGACGGGAACTTCGGTAACCCGGCGTCGCGCTCCCACGTCTTTGGCTGGAAAGCCGAAGAAGCGGTCGAGAACGCCCGTCGCCAGGTCGCCGACCTGGTCAATGCCGACCCGCGTGAAATTGTCTGGACCAGCGGTGCCACCGAGTCCGACAACCTGGCAATCAAGGGCGTCGCGCACTTCTACAGCACCAAGGGCAAGCACCTGATCACCTCCAAGATCGAGCACAAGGCTGTCCTGGACAGCACTCGTCAGCTGGAGCGTGAAGGCTTTGAAGTGACCTACATCGAGCCAGGCGCCGATGGCCTGATCACCCCGGCCATGGTTGAAGCTGCCCTGCGTGAAGACACCATTCTGGTGTCGATCATGCACGTGAACAACGAAATCGGCACCATCAACGACATCGCCGCCATTGGCGAGCTGACCCGCGCCCGCGGCGTCATGTTCCACGTCGATGCCGCGCAGTCCACCGGCAAGGTCGAGATCGACCTGCAAAAGCTCAAGGTCGACCTGATGTCGTTCTCGGCGCACAAGACCTATGGCCCTAAAGGCATTGGCGCGCTGTACGTCAGCCGCAAGCCTCGCGTGCGCCTGGAAGCCACCATGCACGGCGGCGGTCACGAGCGCGGCATGCGTTCGGGCACCCTGGCCACCCACCAGATCGTCGGCATGGGCGAAGCCTTCGCCATCGCCAAAGAGCTGATGGCCAGCGAGAACCTGCGCATCAAGGCCCTGAGCGACCGCTTCTACAAGCAGGTTGAAGGCCTCGAAGAGCTGTACATCAACGGCAGCATGACCGCGCGCATTCCGCACAACCTGAACCTGAGCTTCAACTACGTCGAAGGCGAGTCGCTGATCATGGCGCTCAAGGACCTGGCCGTTTCGTCCGGCTCGGCCTGTACTTCGGCTTCGCTCGAGCCGTCCTACGTGCTGCGTGCCCTGGGCCGCAACGACGAACTGGCACACAGCTCGATCCGCTTTACCTTCGGTCGCTTCACCACCGAAGAAGAAATCGACTACGCCGCGCAGAAGGTTTGCGAGGCCGTAACCAAGCTGCGCGAATTGTCGCCGCTGTGGGATATGTACAAAGACGGCGTCGACATCTCCAAGATCGAGTGGGCTGCGCACTAAGTAGTCGCCGACAAGAGCGGCTCTCTGATGAGGAAGGAATTGCACCATGGCATACAGTGAAAAGGTCATCGACCACTACGAAAACCCGCGTAACGTCGGCAAGATGAATGCCGAGGACCCGGATGTCGGCACCGGCATGGTCGGCGCTCCGGCGTGCGGCGACGTCATGCGCCTGCAGATCAAGGTCAACGAGCAGGGCGTTATCGAAGACGCCAAGTTCAAGACCTACGGCTGCGGTTCGGCCATCGCTTCCAGCTCCCTCGCTACCGAGTGGATGAAGGGCAAGACCCTGGACGAAGCGGAAACCATCAAGAACACCCAGCTGGCCGAAGAACTGGCGCTGCCGCCGGTTAAAATCCACTGCTCGGTACTCGCCGAGGACGCCATCAAGGCGGCCGTGCGCGATTACAAGCAGAAGAAAGGTTTGCTCTAAGGTCGCCTGTTGCAGGTAAGGAGTCTCGATGGCTATCAGCATGACAGAAGCCGCCGCCAAACATGTGCGGCGCTCCCTCGACGGACGCGGCAAGGGTGAAGGTATTCGCCTTGGCGTGCGCACCACTGGCTGCTCGGGCCTGGCCTATGTGCTGGAGTTCGTCGATGAAGTAACCTCCGATGACCAGGTCTTCGAAAGCCATGGCGAAAAGGTCATCATCGATCCGAAAAGCCTGACGTACCTCGACGGTACCGAGCTGGATTTCGTCAAGGAAGGGTTGAACGAAGGCTTCAAGTTCAACAACCCCAACGTGCGCGGTGAGTGTGGCTGCGGCGAAAGCTTCAACGTCTGAGGCTGCGCGTGGGTACTCCTTGTCATTTCGCCCTGTTTGACCTGCAACCTGGCTTCCGTCTGGACCTCGACAAGCTGGCTGTTCGCTATCGCGAGCTGGCCCGCGAGGTCCATCCGGATCGCTTCGCCGATGCCTCCGAACGTGAACAGCGCATTGCGCTGGAGCGTTCGGCTGCGCTGAACGAGGCCTACCAGACTCTCAAGAGCGCGCCCCGGCGTGCCCGCTACCTGTTGGCGATCGGCGGCCATGAAGTGCCGCAGGAAGTCACCGTCCATGATCCCGAGTTCCTGCTGCAGCAGATGCAGCTGCGTGAAGAGCTCGAAGACCTCCAGGACAGTGCCGACCTCGATGGCGTGGCCGTCTTCAAGCGTCGCTTGAAAGCCGCCCAGGAAGCACTCAACGAGGACTTCGCCGCCTGCTGGGATGATCCTGCGCAGCGTGAACAGGCCGAGCGCCTGATGCGCCGCATGCAGTTTCTCGACAAGCTCGCCTACGAAGTGCGCCAGCTGGAAGAGCGCCTCGACGATTAACCCGGCGCTGCTTCTGGCGGCGCCCCTGGTATTCAGATAAGCATGGCCCTACTGCAGATCGCCGAACCCGGTCAGAGCCCCCAGCCGCACCAGCGTCGCCTGGCGGTGGGTATTGACCTTGGTACCACCAATTCCCTGGTTGCTGCCCTGCGCAGCGGCCGCAGCGAGCCCCTGCCCGATGCCCAAGGCCGGGTGATCCTGCCGTCCGCAGTGCGCTATCACGCTGACCACATCGATGTCGGCCAGAGCGCCCGCGACGCCGCCTCCAGCGACCCGCTCAACACCGTGCTGTCGGTCAAGCGCCTGATGGGCCGTGGCCTGGCAGACGTCAAGCAATTGGGTGAGCAACTGCCGTACCGCTTTGTCGGTGGCGAGTCGCACATGCCGTTCATCGACACCGTCCAGGGCCCGAAAAGCCCGGTGGAAGTCTCGGCCGACATCCTCAAGGTGCTGCGCCAGCGCGCCGAAGAGACCCTCGGCGGCGAACTGGTTGGCGCGGTGATCACCGTGCCGGCGTATTTCGACGACGCCCAGCGCCAGGCCACCAAGGACGCCGCGCGTCTGGCCGGCCTGAACGTGTTGCGCCTGCTCAACGAGCCGACCGCGGCGGCCGTGGCCTATGGCCTGGACCAGAATGCCGAAGGCCTGGTGGCCATCTATGACCTGGGTGGCGGTACCTTCGATATCTCGATCCTGCGCCTGACCGGCGGTGTCTTTGAAGTGCTGGCCACCGGTGGCGACAGCGCCCTGGGCGGCGACGACTTCGACCACGCCATCGCCAGCTGGATTGTCGAGCAGGCCGGCCTGTCCTCGGACCTCGATCCGGGTGCCCAGCGCCAGCTGCTGCAGACCGCCTGCGCAGCCAAAGAGGCCCTGACCAATGCTGATGTGGTCACGGTCGCCTATGGCAACTGGCAGGCCGAGCTGACCCGCAGTGCCTTCGATGCCCTGATCGAGCCCATGGTCGCCCGCAGCCTCAAGGCCTGCCGCCGCGCCGTGCGTGACAGCGGCGTCGAGCTCGAAGAAGTTGCTGCAGTGGTCATGGTCGGTGGTTCGACCCGCGTGCCGCGTGTGCGCGAGGCCGTCGGCACATTGTTTGGGCGTACCCCGCTGACCGAAATCGACCCGGACCAGGTAGTCGCCATCGGCGCCGCCATCCAGGCCGATACCCTGGCTGGCAACCGCCGTGATGGTGGCGAATTGCTGCTGCTGGACGTGATTCCGTTGTCCCTGGGTCTGGAAACCATGGGTGGGCTGATGGAGAAGGTGATTCCGCGCAACACCACCATCCCGGTTGCCCGCGCCCAGGAGTTCACCACCTACAAAGATGGCCAGTCGGCCATGATGATTCATGTGCTGCAGGGCGAGCGCGAACTGATCAGTGACTGCCGCTCCCTGGCGCGCTTCGAACTGCGTGGCATCCCGGCGATGGTTGCCGGTGCGGCGAAGATCCGCGTGACCTTCCAGGTCGATGCCGACGGCCTGCTCAGCGTTTCGGCGCGCGAGCTGGGCTCGGGCGTCGAATCGAGCATCCAGGTCAAGCCGTCCTACGGCCTGACCGACGGCGAAATCGCCCGTATGCTCAAGGACTCCTTCGAGCATGCCGGTTTCGACAAGGTGGCGCGCCAGCTGCGCGAGCACCAGGTCGACGCCGAGCGCCTGCTCGAAGCGGTACAGGGCGCCCTGGACGCCGATGGCGAACGCCTGCTGGACGCCGAAGAGCGCCTGGCAATCGAGCAACAGATGCAAGACTTGCGTGATTTGATCAACGGCACCGATGGCGCGGCCATCGAGCAACAGACCAAGCGTCTGTCGCAGGTGACCGATGCCTTTGCCGCCCGTCGCCTTGATTCGACGGTAAAAGCCGCTTTGGCCGGGCGCAACCTGAATGAGATCGAGGAATAACTGATGCCGCAGGTGATTTTTCTGCCCCACGAGAGATTCTGCCCGGATGGCATGGTCGTGGAGGCCGAGACCGGGAAATCCATTCTCGAGGTGGCCCATGACAACCACATTGAGATCGAAAGCGCTTGTGGTGGCGTCTGCGCCTGTACCACGTGCCACTGCGTCATTCGCGAAGGTTTCAATTCGCTCAATGAGGCTGACGAGCTGGAAGAGGACTTCCTGGATCGCGCATGGGGCCTTGAGCCTACGTCGCGCCTGACCTGTCAGGCCGTGGTCGGTACCGAGGATGTAACTGTCGAGATTCCGAAATACTCGCTCAACCACGCTGCCGAAGCGCCGCATTGATCCTGGAGCCGACATGAGCCTGAAATGGGTTGATGTACTTGAAATTGCAATCCAGCTTGCCGAAAGCAAGCCGGAAGTTGATCCTCGTTATGTGAACTTCGTCGATCTGCACCGTTGGGTGCTGGCATTGCCGGAATTCAGTGACGATCCGACCCGTGGCGGCGAGAAGGTTCTCGAAGCCATCCAGGCGGCCTGGATCGAAGAAGCCGACTGAGCGCGCTCGGCAGGTTAGGCAATCCCCCGGAACCCGCGTATAATTCGCGGGTTTAATTTTTCGCTTCACTCAACGTTTCTGGAGTTTCACCATGGCTGTTCAACGTACTTTCTCGATCATCAAGCCTGACGCCGTTGCTAAAAACGTGATCGGCGAGATCACCACCCGTTTCGAAAAAGCCGGCCTGCGCGTCGTTGCCTCGAAACTCAAGCAACTGTCCAAAGCCGAAGCCGAAGGCTTCTACGCTGAGCACAAAGAGCGCGGCTTCTTCGGCGACCTGGTTGCCTTCATGATCTCCGGTCCTGTTGTTGTCCAGGTTCTGGAAGGCGAAAACGCCATCGCTCTGAACCGTGAGCTGATGGGCGCTACCAACCCTAAAGAAGCTGCTGCCGGCACCATCCGTGCTGACTTCGCCGAGTCCATCGACGCCAACGCCGTTCACGGTTCGGACTCCGAAGCCGCCGCTGCTCGCGAAATCTCGTACTTCTTCGCAGCTACCGAGGTAACCACTCGCTAAGCGAAAGCTTACGGGTGAGGGTGAATCCATGACGACATCGACTGGCAAAACTAACCTGTTGGGACTTACCCAGCCGGAAATGGAAAAATTCTTCGACTCTATCGGGGAGAAGCGTTTCCGTGCCGGTCAGGTAATGAAATGGATTCACCACTTTGGCGTCGATGATTTCGACGCCATGACGAATGTCGGCAAGGCCTTGCGCGAAAAGCTCAAGGCTGTTGCCGAGATTTGCGGTCCGGAAGTGGTCAGCGAGGACATCTCCAGCGACGGCACCCGTAAATGGGTGGTGCGCGTGGCGTCCGGCAGCTGCGTCGAGACCGTGTACATCCCCCAGGGCAAGCGTGGCACCCTGTGTGTCTCGTCCCAGGCCGGTTGCGCCCTGGACTGCAGTTTCTGCTCCACCGGCAAGCAAGGATTCAACAGCAACCTCACCGCCGCCGAAGTGATCGGCCAGGTGTGGATTGCCAACAAGTCGTTCGGCAGCGTGCCGGCCACCATCGACCGTGCCATCACCAACGTGGTGATGATGGGCATGGGTGAGCCACTGCTGAACTTCGACAACGTGGTCGCCGCCATGCACCTGATGATGGACGACCTCGGCTACGGCATTTCCAAGCGCCGGGTGACCCTGTCCACTTCCGGCGTGGTACCGATGATCGAAGAGCTGGCCAAGCACATCGACGTCTCCCTGGCCCTCTCGCTGCACGCGCCGAACGATGCCCTGCGCAACGAGCTGGTACCGCTCAACAAGAAGTACCCGCTCAAGGTCCTGCTCGAAGCCTGCATGAACTACATGTCGCAGCTGGGCGAAAAGCGCGTGCTGACCATTGAGTACACCCTGCTCAAGGACGTCAACGACAAGCTCGAACACGCCGTGGAAATGGCCGAGTTGCTCAAGAACGTGCCGTGCAAGATCAACCTGATTCCGTTCAACCCGTTCCCGCATTCCGGTTACGAGCGGCCGAGCAACAACGCCATCCGTCGTTTCCAGGACCACCTGCATCACGCCGGCTACAACGTTACCGTGCGCACCACCCGTGGTGAAGACATCGACGCGGCGTGCGGCCAGCTGGTCGGCCAGGTGATGGACCGCACCCGCCGCAGCGAGCGCTATATCGCCGTACGTCAGTTGAATGCCGACGGTGACGTGCAAGAAAGCGCTGCGCGCAACTGAAGAGAGGACCTCCATGACCCTGCGCTTCGCGCTGTCGATCCTGGCGCTCGCCCTGCTTGCAGGTTGCGTGTCCGGCGGGAGTTCGGACGCGCTGGGCAGTCGTGAAGGTCGCGAGCAGGCACGCCAAGCCTATGTGCAGTTGGGCCTGGGTTATTTGCAACAAGGTTTGACCGAGCAGGCCAAGGCGCCGCTGAAAAAAGCCCTCGACCTCGATAGCCAGGATGCCGCAGCCCATGCGGCCCTGGCTTTGGTGTTTCAGGCCGAAGACGAGCCGGAACTGGCCGAGGCGCACTTTCGCAAGGCCCTGGCCCGGCGCCCGGACGACACCCGAATTCGCAACAATTACGGCAGTTTCCTTTATGCTCGTGGGCAATACGCCCAGGCGCAGCAGATGTTTGCCCAAGCGGCGGCCGATACCCTGTATCCTGAACGCTCCCGGGTGTTCGAGAACCTTGGCCTGACCGCGCTCAGGCTGGGGCAGCGCGCCGAAGCGCAGGAATACCTGGTAAAAGCTTTGCGACTCAACCAGCAGCAGCCGCGCGCGTTGCTGGAAATGGCTGAGTTGTCTTACGAAGACAGGCATTATGTGCCGGCCCGTGACTACTACGATCGTTTCAGCCAGCTGAGCGACCACAGTGCCCGCAGCCTGCTGCTGGGCAGCCGCCTGGCCAGCGTCTTCGAAGAACGGAACAAGGCCAGCGAACTGGGCCTGCAATTACAACGACTTTATCCCGGTACGCCGGAATATCAGCAATACCTGTCGGAGCAATGATGAAAGCGGCGCATCCCGAAGCAGCAGCAGCGACTCGCGAAAATCCCGGTGAAATCCTGCGTCAGGCCCGCGAGAGCAGGGACTGGTCCCAGGCCGAAGTGGCCCGCAAGCTCAACCTCACCGTGAGTTCCCTGAACAATCTAGAAGCCGGCGCCTTCGACAAGCTGCCGGGGCATACCTTTGCCCGTGGCTACATACGCGCCTATGCCAAGCTGCTGGACATGGACCAGGCTGCCCTGGTGCAGGCTTTCGACCAGTGCACCGGCACCCACGCCCAGGGCAGCGACGTTCACGCCCTTGGCCGCATCGAAGAGCCGGTGCGCCTGTCCCACAACATCCTGCGTATCGTCAGCCTGGTGCTGCTGGTGGTGGTGATCGGTGGTGGCTTCTTCTGGTGGCAGGACCAGACCAGCCTGCGTGGCAAGGACCTGGCCAACATGGCCCTGGAGCACGTCGAAGTCGAGAGCGCCGACGGCACCACCCAGATTCACCCGCTGGACGAGCCTGAAGACCAGGCTGTGAGCGCTGGCCAGCAACCGCAAAGCACTGCCTTGAGCCTTGAGCAGGCCCCGACAGAACCGGCTGGCGCTGCACCTGTCGAACAAGCACCGGCCAGCCCTGCTGCCACGCCTGCTGCGCCTGCCGCCAGCACCGCGACCACGCCGGTTGTACCGGCTCCAGCGCCAGCCCCGGTGGCGCCCGTGGTCAACAGTGCAGTGGTTGCCGCAGCGCCAGCAGCACCTGCTGTCGCCGCTCCAGCCCCGGCCGGTAGCGGCCAGCTGCACATGCAATTCAACGCCGATTGCTGGACCTCGGTCACCGACGGCAACGGCAAGCTGCTGTTCAGCGCCATCAAGCGCAAGGGCGACAGCCTGGACCTGACCGGCAAGCCGCCGTTTTCGGTACGCCTGGGCTTTGCCCGCGGCGTGCAGGTCAGCTACAACGGCCAGCCTGTCGACGTTGCGCCGTTCACCAGTGGCGAGACCGCTCGCCTGAAGTTGGGACAATAAGTCATGCACGGCGAATCTCCGATCAAACGTCGCGAATCCCGGAAAATCTGGGTAGGTAATGTGCCTGTTGGCGGCGATGCTCCCATCGCGGTCCAGAGCATGACCAACACCGACACCAATGACGTGGCCGCGACCGTGGCGCAGATCAACCGCCTGATCGATGCCGGCGTCGACATCGTGCGCGTCTCGGTACCGGACATGGACGCTGCCGAGGCCTTCGGCAAGATCAAGCAGCAGGTCAGCGTACCGCTGGTTGCCGACATCCATTTCGACTATCGCATCGCCTTGCGCGTGGCCGAACTGGGCGTTGACTGCCTGCGCATCAACCCGGGCAACATCGGTCGCGAAGACCGCGTTCGGGCGGTGGTCGATGCCGCCCGCGATCGCGGTATTCCGATCCGTATCGGCGTCAACGCCGGTTCCCTGGAAAAAGACCTGCAGAAAAAGTACGGCGAGCCGACCCCGGCGGCGCTGGTCGAGTCCGCCATGCGTCATGTCGAGCACCTCGACCGCCTGGATTTCCAGGACTTCAAGGTCAGCGTTAAAGCCTCTGACGTGTTCATGGCCGTCGAAGCCTACCGCCTGCTGGCCAAGCAGATCATCCAGCCGCTGCACCTGGGTATCACCGAAGCCGGCGGCCTGCGCTCGGGCACGGTGAAATCCGCGGTGGGCCTCGGTATGCTGCTTGCCGACGGGATTGGCGATACTATTCGCATTTCGCTGGCCGCCGACCCGGTCGAAGAGGTCAAGGTCGGCTACGACATCCTCAAGTCCCTGCACCTGCGTTCGCGTGGCATCAACTTCATCGCCTGCCCGAGCTGCTCGCGGCAGAACTTCGATGTGGTCAAGACCATGAACGAGCTGGAAGGGCGCCTGGAAGACCTGCTGGTACCGCTGGACGTCGCCGTGATCGGTTGCGTGGTCAATGGCCCGGGCGAGGCCAAGGAAGCCCACGTGGGGCTCACCGGTGGCACGCCGAACCTGATCTACATCGACGGCAAGCCTGCGCAGAAGCTGACCAATGACAACCTGGTCGATGAGCTGGAAAAGCTCATCCGCCAGAAAGCGGCTGAAAAAGCCGAGGCCGACGCGGCGCTGATCGCCCGTGGCTGACTGACACAGAATTGTTAAGGGATTTTCCGTGAGCAAATCGCTGCAAGCCATTCGTGGCATGAACGACATCCTGCCCGAGCAGACGCCGCTGTGGCGTTATTTCGAGAACACCGTGGCCGGCCTGCTGGATACCTATGGCTATCGCCAGATCCGCACGCCGATCGTCGAGTTCACCGAGCTGTTCAAGCGCTCGATCGGCGAAGTCACCGACATCGTCGAAAAAGAGATGTACACCTTCGACGATCGTAACGGCGACTCCCTGACCTTGCGCCCGGAAGGCACCGCCGCCTGCGTGCGCGCCGTGCTCGAGCACGGCATCACCGGCAGCGGCCAGGTGCAGAAACTCTGGTACATCGGCCAGATGTTCCGTCACGAGCGCCCGCAGAAAGGCCGTTATCGCCAGTTCAACCAGATTGGCGTTGAAGTCTTCAACCTCGACGGCCCGGATATCGACGCCGAGCTGATCATGCTCACCTGGCGCCTCTGGGGCCAGTTGGGCATTCGCGACGCGGTCAAGCTCGAACTCAACAGCCTGGGTACCAGCGAAGCCCGGGCCCGCTACCGTGACGCGCTGGTCGAGTTCCTCTCGGCGCGCCTGGAGCACCTGGACGAAGACAGTCAGCGCCGCCTGAAAAGCAACCCGCTGCGCATCCTCGACAGCAAGGACGCCAATACCCAGGCGGTGCTGGTCGATGCGCCGAAGCTCGAAGACTACCTGGACGAAGAGTCCCGCGTGCACTTCGAGGGCCTCAAGGCACGCCTGGATGCCGCCGGCATTCCGTTCGTGATCAACACCAAACTGGTGCGCGGCCTGGACTACTACAGCAAGACCGTTTTCGAATGGGTCACCGACAAGCTCGGCTCCCAGGGCACCGTATGTGCCGGTGGTCGCTACGACGGCCTGGTCGAGCAGATGGGCGGCAAGCCGACCCCGGGCGTTGGTTTCGCCATGGGTATCGAGCGCCTGATCCTGCTGCTGGAAACCCTCGAGCAGGTACCCGAGTCGATCAAGCGTCAGGTCGACGTCTACCTGTGCGCCTTCGGCGAGCAGGCCGAGCTTGCCGGCCTGGCCCTTAGCGAGCGCCTGCGTGACCGTCTGCCGAACCTGCGCCTGCAGGTCAACGCCGGTGCTGGCAGCTTCAAGAGCCAGTTCAAGAAGGCCGACAAGAGCAACGCGCTGTTCGCCTTGATCCTGGGGGACGACGAGCTGGCGCAACAAGTGGTAGGTTTCAAACCCCTGCGCGGTCAGGGCGAACAACAAAACATTGCCTGGGATGCTCTGGCAGAGCACCTGGAAGCCTCGCTCGCGCAGGCGTGAGGCGAGTCAACAGCCGATTTGGTGAAAAGGAGTATTGGGGTGTCGAGTACCGATGATGAACAACTGGTCGCGATGAAGGACTGGTGGGACCGCAATGGCAAGCCGCTGGTAACCGGTGGCCTGCTGGCGCTGGTCGTGGTGTTCGGCTGGCAAGCCTGGCAGAAATACCAGACCAACCAGTCGCAAGGCGCCTCGAACCTTTACCAGGCCCTGCTGGAGACTACCCTGACGCCAAGCGGCGAGCCCGACGCGGCCAAGGTTGCCGAGCTGTCCGGCAAACTCAAGAACGAATTCGGCGGCTCGGCCTATGCCCAGTACGCCAGCCTGTTCGTCGCCAAGGTAGCCGTCGAGAGCGGCAAGCTCGATGACGCCGCGGCCGAGCTCAAGCTGGTGATGGACAAGCCGGCCGACGCGACCCTGGGTGAGATCGCCCGTCAGCGCCTGGCCCGTGTGCTGGCCGCGCAGAAAAAGGTCGACGAAGCGCTGAAGCTGCTCGAAGGCGATGCCGACAAGGCGTTCCTGGCCAGCCGCGAAGAGCTCAAGGGCGACCTGCTGGTGCAACTGGGCCGCGCTGGCGACGCCCATGCCGCTTACGAAAAAGCCAAGGCTGCGCTGTCTGACGACGCCGCGATCGGTGGCCTGCAACTCAAGCTCGACGACCTGGCCAAAGGGGATGCGTGACGTGATCGGTTGGAAACATGCAGCAGTGCTGACCCTGGCCCTTCTGGCCGTGGGTTGCAGCAGCAACAGCAAAAAGGAATTGCCACCGGCCGAACTCACCAAGTTCACCGAAGAAGTGGTCCTGAAGAAGCAGTGGAGCCGTTCGATCGGTGACGGTCAGGGCGAAACCTTCAACATGCTGGTGCCGGCGATCGAAAACGACCGCATCTACGCCGCCGATGTTACCGGCGTGGTGATGGCGCTGGATCGCAGCAACGGCGACGTGGCCTGGAAGAAGGACCTCGAACTGCCAGTGTCCGGTGCCGTTGGCGTCGGTTACGGCATGGTCATGCTCGGCACCCTCAAGGGCGAAGTGATTGCCCTGGATGCCAGCACCGGTGAGGAACGCTGGCGCTCGCGCGTTACCAGTGAAGTGCTGGCGCCACCAGCGACCAACGGTGACGTGGTGGTAGTACAGACCCAGGACGACCGCGTCATTGGCCTGGACGCCAGCACCGGCGACCGTCGCTGGATCTACGAAAGCACTCCGGCGGTACTGACCCTGCGCGGTACTGGCGCACCAATCGTGACCAACCGTCTGGCCGTTGCTGGCCTTTCGACCGGTAAAGTGGTTGCCCTCGACACCCAGAACGGCGCGCCGGTCTGGGAGCAGCGTGTGGCCATCCCGCAAGGTCGCTCGGAGCTTGACCGGGTTGTGGATATCGACGGCGGCCTGCTGCTGTCCGGCGGTACCCTGTACGTTTCCAGCTACCAGGGCCGCGTTGCCGGCCTGGACCTGGAGAGCGGCCGGTTGCTGTGGCAGCGTGATGCTTCCAGCTACACCGGTGTGGCCCAGGGCTTCGGTAACGTCTACGTGAGCCTGGCTTCGGGCACTGTGGAAGGCATCGACGAGCGCTCGTCCAGCGCCCTGTGGAGCAACGATTCGCTGGCACGCCGCCAGCTGTCGGCGCCGGAAGTGTTCTCCAGCTACGTAGCGGTGGGTGACCTGGAAGGCTACCTGCACCTGCTCAGCCAGGTCGATGGTCGTTTCGTCGGTCGTGAGCGTATCGACAGCGATGGCCTGCGCGCCCGTCCGCTGGTGGTGGGTGACACCATCTATGTGTACGGCAACAGCGGCAAGCTCGAGGCGCTGACCATCCGCTGAGGCTATGCTTGAGGCCATGCCGGCCTCGGGCTGCGGCACTTCGGGTGCCGCTCGAACTCCGGCCGCTGCAGTGCAGCGGCCTTTGTATTTTTCGAATTTATGAAGTGGAGAGCCGAATGGTTCCCGTAATCGCCCTGGTGGGCCGACCGAACGTCGGTAAATCCACCATGTTCAACCGCCTGACCAGGACCCGCGACGCTATCGTCGGCGACCTGTCCGGGCTGACCCGAGACCGCCAGTACGGTGAAGCGTGCTGGCAAGGCCGTTCGTACATCCTGGTCGACACCGGTGGTATTTCCGGTGACGAGGAAGGCATGGACGAGAAAATGGCCGAGCAGTCGCTGCTGGCCATTGAAGAAGCCGATGTGGTCTTGTTCCTGGTCGATGCCCGCGCCGGTCTGACCGCCGCCGACCAGATGATTTCCGAGCACCTGCGCAAGCGCAACAAACGCTCGTTCCTGGTTGCCAACAAGATCGACAACATCGATCCGCTGGCCGCCATCGCCGAATTTTCGCCACTGGGCATGGGTAACGCCATTGGTGTTGCCGGCGCCCAGGGCCGTGGCGTCAACAACCTGCTGGAAGCGGTGCTGAGCGACTTCCCGCGGGACAAGGACGAGGAAGAGATCGACACCGACGTCGCTGAAGGCGAGGAAGCGGTGCGTATCCCTGGCCCGAGCGAAAAAGACGGGATCAAGATCGCCATCATCGGCCGGCCTAACGTCGGCAAGTCGACCCTGGTCAACCGCATGCTCGGTGAAGAACGGGTCATCGTCTATGACCAGCCCGGCACCACCCGCGACAGTATCTACATTCCCTTCGAGCGTAACGAAGAGAAATACACCCTGATCGACACCGCCGGGGTGCGCAAGCGCGGCAAGATCCACGAAGAAGTCGAGAAGTTCTCCGTGGTCAAGACCCTGCAGGCGATCAAGGACGCCAACGTGGTGATCTTCGTCATGGACGCCCGCGAAGGCGTGGTCGACCATGACCTGAACCTGCTGGGCTTTGCCCTGGAAGCCGGTCGCGCCATCGTTATCGCCCTGAACAAGTGGGACGGCATGCAGCCGAGCGAGCGCGACTACGTGAAGACCGAGCTGGAACGCCGGCTGTTCTTCGTCGACTTCGCCGACATCCACTTCATCTCGGCGCTGCACGGCACTGGCGTGGGTAACCTGTACCAGTCGGTGCAGAACTCGTTCAAGTCGGCGGTGACCCGCTGGCCGACCAGCCGCCTGACCCAGATCCTCGAAGATGCGGTCAGCGAGCACCAGCCGCCGATGGTCAACAGCCGCCGGATCAAGCTGCGCTATGCCCACCTCGGTGGCGCCAACCCGCCGATCATCGTGATCCACGGCAACCAGGTCGAGAAGGTACCCAAGTCCTACTCGCGCTACCTGGAAAACACCTACCGCCGCGTGCTCAAGCTGGTCGGTACGCCGATCCGCATCGAGTACAAGGGCAGTGACAACCCGTACGAAGGCAACAAGAACACGCTGACCGACCGCCAGGTCAACAAGAAGCGTCGCTTGATGTCGCACCACAAGAAAGCCGAGAAGAAGCGTAAAGACAAGCGCTAGAAGCATCGCGGGGCAAGCCCGCTCCTACGGGAGCGGGTTTGACCGGCGATTGGCCTGCGACCGTAACAACCTTTTTCCTGACTGATCAATCCGCTATGCTCGGTCCCAGACCGCGCCGCCTCGAGCCGGATAGTGCTGCAGGAAAGAGGGCTCCATGATCAGTAGCAAGTTGCCGAACGTCGGCACTACCATCTTTACCACCATGTCCCAGCTCGCCGCGCAAACCGGCGCCTTGAACCTGTCCCAGGGTTTCCCCGATTTCAACGGCCCGCAAGCATTGCTCGATGCGGTCGGCCGGCATGTCAGTGCCGGGCACAACCAGTACAGCCCCATGACCGGCTTGCCGGCCTTGCGCCAGCAGGTGGCGAACAAGATCGCCCGCAGCTATGGCGTCAGCGTCGATGCCGAGCATGAAGTGACCATCACCCCGGGTGCCACCGAAGCGATCTTCTGCGCCATCCATGCAGTGATCCGCGCAGGCGACGAGGTCATCGTCTTCGATCCCAGTTACGACAGCTATGAGCCCTCGGTAGAGCTGGCCGGCGGGCGTTGCGTGCATGTGCAACTGAGCGATGGCGAGTTTGCCATCGACTGGCAGAAGCTCACCGACGCCCTCAGCCCGCGTACGCGGATGATCATCCTCAACTCGCCGCACAATCCTAGCGGCGCCTTGATCAGCCGAGATGATCTGGACAAGCTGGCGCTGTTGATCGCCGACCGCGATATCTACCTGATCAGCGACGAAGTCTACGAGCACCTGGTGTTCGACGGTGTACAGCACGCCAGCGTATTGGCCCACGAGGCGCTGTATCAGCGTGCATTCGTGGTCAGCTCGTTCGGCAAGACCTACCACGTCACTGGCTGGAAAACCGGTTATGTGGTGGCGCCAGCAGCACTCAGCACCGAGCTGCGCAAGGTCCACCAGTACGTCAACTTCTGCGGCGTGACCCCGCTGCAATGGGCGCTGGCCGATTTCATGGCCGCGCACCCCGAGCATGTCGAAGAGCTGCCGGCCTTTTACCAGGCCAAGCGCGACCTGTTCTGCGAATTGCTCACGCCTTCGCGATTTCAGTTCAAGCCCACCCCGGGTACGTACTTCCAGTTGGTGGATTATTCGCACATTCGCCCGGATTTGAACGACGTCGAGATGTCGCTGTGGCTGACCCGCGAGCATGGCGTGGCGACCATTCCGGTGTCGGTGTTCTACCAGCAACCCATCCCCGCGCAGCGCCTGGTGCGCCTGTGCTTTGCCAAACGCGAGGAGACGCTGCGTCAGGCAGCGGAAAAACTATGCGCGATCTGAGTAGCCTGCCCAACCTGAACATTGCGTTGGTGCAGACCAGCCTGGCCTGGCACGACCGCCTGGCCAACTACGAGCATTTCGAAGGCCTGCTGGAACAGGCTCGTGGCGCCGACCTGATCATCCTCCCGGAGATGTTCACCACTGGTTTTTCCATGGACTCCGAAAGCCTCGCCGAGCCCGAGAACGGCCCGACCTACAAGTGGCTCAAGAGCCAGGCCAAGAAGCTTGATGCAGTGGTTACCGGCAGCGTGATCATCCAGGCTGCCGACGGCAGCCACCGCAACCGCTTGCTGTGGGCGCGGCCCGATGGCGAGATCCTGTACTACGACAAGCGCCACCTGTTTCGCATGGCCGGCGAGCACAAGCACTACACCCCGGGCGAACGCCAGGTGCAGTTCGAGCTCAAGGGCTGGCGGGTACGGCCGCTGATCTGCTACGACCTGCGCTTCCCGGTGTGGAGCCGCGATGCCCAGGACACTGACCTGCTGCTGTACACCGCCAACTGGCCGGCCGCCCGCCGCCAGCACTGGAACCGCTTGTTGCCGGCGCGGGGCATCGAGAACCTGTGTTATGTCGCCGCGGTGAACCGCGTGGGCACCGACGGCAAGGGCTTTGCCTATACCGGCGACAGCCAGGTGCTGGATTTTCAGGGCGAGAGCCTGCTCAGTGCAGGCGAGGCGGACGGGGTGTTTACCGTGGTGCTCAGTGCGGCAGACCTGGCGGCCTATCGCACGCGGTTCCCGGCCAACCTGGATGCCGATACCTTCGAGCTGCATTGACCCTCATCGCAGGTCAAACCGCTCCCACACCAAACCTGTAGGAGCGGGCTTGACCCGCGATGAGGCCCTCAAGGCTTAGTACACATCCCGCCGATACCGCCCCAGCTCGATCAACCGCTCAACCTCGACAGCCCCGAGCACCTCGTTAAGTACCTCATCAACGCCACTGGCCATGCCCTGCAAACTGCCGCAGATATAGATCGATGCACCCTGGTCGAGCCAGCGTCGCAGTTCTGTCGCCTGCTCGCGCAAGCGGTCCTGCACGTAGACCTTGTGGCTCTGATCGCGGGAAAAGGCCAGCTCCAGCCGGGCCAGATCGCCGCTGCGCTGCCAGCCTTGCAGTTCATCCCCACAGAGGAAGTCATAGGCCTGGTTGCGTTCACCGAACAGCAGCCAGTTGCTGCGCTCGCCGGCCACAATGCGGCCCTTGAGCAGGCTGCGCAGCCCGGCTAGCCCGGTTCCGTTGCCGATCAGGATCATCGGCGTGGCCGGCGCCGGCAGGTGGAAACCACTGTTGCGGCGCAGGCGCAGGCTGACACTGTTATCCACAGACAGATGCTCGGTCAGCCAGCCTGAACCCAGGCCGAGGCTGCCGTCAGGGTGGCGTTCCTGGCGCACGATCAGCTCCAGCACGCCGTCACTGGCGATCGAGGCAATCGAGTATTCCCGTGCTGCCAGCGGGATCAATGCATCGACCAATGCCTGCGCATGCAGGCCGACCAGGTGCTCACGGCTCTTGGGCAACTGCCGGCTGGCCAGGGCTTGCAACAGACTCTCTTGCAGGCCATCGACCTGCACGGGTGTTTCGCCATCAAGGCCCAGGCCCTTGAGAAACTGCTCAAGACTGTGGGCGCTGTTACGCGGCAGGATCTCCACCAGGTCTCCAGCTTCCCACTGCGCAGGTTGCTCAGGCCTGAGGCCGAGCAGATACACCGCCGAACCCTGACTGCCCGGGTTCATCAGTTCGCGACTGATCAAGGTCCAGTTGGCAAATTCGGGTGCCTGCCAGGCCGCTGGTGGCGTGCTGCCAGTCAGTTGTGCGAGCTGTTGTTGCCAGTGTTGCAGGGCCGCAGGGTCAGCGCTGTCGACTTCAACCGGGGCGAAGGCGCTGGTGGCGCCGCGTTCGCCGAGCCAGGCCTGCAAGCGCCGGGCAAAGCCACAGAAGTGCGGGTACTGGCGGTCGCCCAGGGCCAGCAGGGCATAGTTGAGGTTGCCCAGCGCCCAAGGCTGTCCAAGCACCTTGCGCTCGAAAGCGCGAGCGCTGTCGGGGGCTTCGCCGTCGCCGAAGGTACTGACGACGAACAGCGCTTGCCGAGCCTGGTTGAGGTCCTGTTCGGTCAGCTCAGCCAGGGGGCGGACCTGTACCGCGACGCCGGCAGCCTGCAGTTGCCCGGCGCTTTGCCAAGCCAGTTGCTCGGCGAAGCCGCTCTGGCTGGCAAAGCCCACCAGCCAGCCGTGGTCCTGCCCGTTCGACGGCGCGAAGTTACCTCGCGCGGCACGCACCTGGCGCTTTTTACGGCGGCGATCGAGGTACAACAGCCAGCCGGTGACGAAGAACAGCGGCATGGTCAGACTGGCGATGGTCACCACAATGCGCCCGGTCAGGCCAAAGTAGCTGCCCACGTGCAGGGCGTAGACGCTGGCCAGCAGTTGCGCCTTGAACGACTTGTCGGCATAGCGCTCGTTGCTCTTCACCTGGCCTGTGGCCGGGTCCAGGTTGAGGGTGTTGAGGGCGCGCTCGTGTTCGGCGCCTTCAAGCAGATAAAAGATCATCGCCGGTTGCCCGCCAGCTGGCGGCAGGCGCAGGTTGTAGCTGCTCATACCGGGGCCGGCGGCAGCTTGCAGGCTGGCCCAGACGGCGTCGTAGTCGACCACCAGCGGCTTGGCGTCTTTACCTGCGCCACCACCAGCACGTCCGCCGCGGCCTTCGCCGCGCTTGTGTTGCTGGCCAGCGGCCGGGCTGTCGGCGAGCAGCTTGTTCAGGCCTTCGCGGTACCACTCGTAGCTCCAGAACAGACCGGTGAGGGCAAACAGCAGGTAGAACAGCAGGCACCAGGTACCGGCCACGGCGTGCAGGTCCCAGTTGAAGGCGCGGCCTTTCTTGGCCCAGTCCAGGGTCAGCCAGGTCCGCCAATTCAGCGCCTTGCGCGGCCAGCGCAGATACAGGCCGGACAGGCAGAAGAAAATCAGCATCAAGGTACAGGCGCCGGTGATCTGCCGGCCGGTGTCGCCCATGGCCAGAAAACGGTGCAGTTGCAGCATCAGGTCGAAAAAGCCCTGGCCGGCGACGTCGCCCTGCAGCTTGCCGGTGTAAGGGTCGGCATAGCGCATCAAGCCCCGGCGTTCGCCCGGGGGAGGGGTGAAGAAGACCCGCGCCGCCTTGTCGTTGTCGGCCTGGACCCAGAGCATGGCGACCTTGTCACCCTGTTCGGCCTCGATCCTGCGCACCAGCTCGGGCATTGGCAGCACGCCTTCCTGGCGTACTTCGACGGTGAGCACATCAGGGTTGAACAGCTCCAGCAGCTCATCCTGGAACGACCAGATGGCACCGGTAATGCCCATCAGTGCCAGCACCAGGCCTGCGGTAATACCGAAGAACCAGTGCAGTTGAAACAGGGATTTCTTCACCACATCAATCACCTTGTCGTGTCGCAAATGCGAATGCGACGCACATTATGCCTTGATACACAAAAGCCCCGTTCACCTAAATGAACGGGGCTTGCCAGTCAGCTCACTCAGAAGTGGAAGCTGGTGGTCAGCAGGGCAGTGCGCCCGGCGGCCTGGTTGGCGTAGTGGGCAGCGTAGGCTTTGTCGTAGTACACCTCGTTGGTGAGGTTTTGTACGTTCAACTGCAGGTCGACGTTCTTGGTCAGCTTGTAGCTGGCCATAGCGTCGTAACGCCAGTAGGAATCGACCATCACGGTGTTGTTGACGTTGCCGAACACGTCATCGACGTAGAAGGCACCGCCGCCGACGGTCAGTTTCGGCGTGACGTTGTAGGTAGTCCACAAGGTCAGGCTGTTGTTCGGCGTGTTGGGCATCTGGTTGTCGTTGTTCGGGCTGTCGACAAACACGCCGCCGACGTTCTGCTTGCCCCCATCGATCAGCTTGGCATCCATGTAGGTGTAGCCGGCGAAGACCTGCCAGTCGTTGGTCAGCTTGCCGGTGGCGGTCAGTTCCAGACCGTCAACCCGGCTCTTGCCGACGTTCTCGTAAGTGTTGGTGCTGACCAGAACACGAGCGTTCTCTTTTTCGGTACGGAAGATTGCTGCGGTGAGGGCCAGGCGTTCGTCCAGCAGGTTCCACTTGGTGCCGATTTCGTAGTTGGTGGTTTCTTCCGGCTTCAGGTCACTGGTGGTGGTGGCGGTCAGCAATGGATTGCCGTCGCTGCCTTCACCGAGCGATGCACCGGCGGGGGTCGCCGAAGTCGCGTAGGAAATGTACACGCTACCATTCTCGGCCGGCTTCCAGGTCAGGCCCAACTGGCCGGTGACGAACTCGCTGGTGTCTTCGGTCTTGAAGCTGGTTGCGCCGCTGGCGATTTTGGTTTTGGCCTTGGTATCGAAGTGGTCGTAACGCAGGCCCATGGTCAGCAACCAGGCCGGGTCCAGTTCCAGGGTGTCGGTCAGGTAGATGGCGCGGGTGTTGCTGGTGGTATCGGCGCCAGCCAGAGTGCGGCTAACGGTGCCATCCCAGGCTTCGTTCGGGTTCGGATCGGTGAACGAGGTGCAGACTCCAGAGATCTGTCCGGTGGCGCTGCTGCAGTTGCCCGAGGCAAAGCCGGTGACGTTGTAGCCGGTCTTGACCGAGGCTTCGCGGCTCAGTTCGATACCGGTCGAGAAGTTGTTCTTGAAGCCGCCGATGTAGACCTCGCCGAACAGGTCGGTCTGGTTGGTGGTGGTGCGGGTGTTGGCCACGCGGTTGTTCGGACGGCGCCAGACTTCACCGTTGAGGATGTTGCCCTTGCTGTCGTCCGGCTGGCTAAAGATGTAGTCCTGCAGGGTGTTGCCATGGCGCAGGGTGTTCTTGATCGTCAGCGCATCGCTCAGGTCGTGCTCGAGGGCGATGGTGGTGATGTCGGCGCGGCTCTTGTAGAAGTCGCGGCCGACCAGGCCATAGAAGTTGTCGCTGTCACCGCCATCGGTCGGTTTGTCCGGGTTGGCCGAAGTGCGGTTGGCGGAGCTGCCGGATTTCAGGCTGTAGGGGATGCCCGAGTCAGGCAGGTCATCGCTCTCCATGTGGTAGTAGTCCAGGCTCAGGCGGGTGTCGGTACCCAGGCCGAAGACCAGCGACGGTGCCACGCCCCAACGGTCGTAGTTGACCTCGTCGCGGCCGGCGACGTTGCTTTCGTGGCTCATCAGGTTAAGGCGGAACGCGGCGGTGTCGAGGAACTGATAGTTGCCATCGAAGGTGTAGCGTTTGGTCTGGTCCGATCCCCAGGTGAAGGCACCATCGGTGGAGTTGCCCAAGTGCGCGCGCTTGCTCACCAGGTTGATGGTGCCGCCTGCTGCGCCGCGGCCACCGATGGCCGAGTTGGGGCCCTTGGCCACTTCGACCGATTCGATGGCGAAGATTTCCCGGGTTTGCGAGCCGGTGTCGCGAACGCCATCCAGGTACATCGAGCTCTGCGAGTCGAAACCGCGAATGAACGGACGGTCGCCGGACGGGTTGCCACCTTCGCCGGCACCCATGGTGATGCCCGGCACGGTACGCAGGGCGTCCTGCAGGTTAAGGGCGTTGGTGTCCTTGATCACTTGCTGGGGGACCACCGTCACTGTGCGCGGAATATCTACCAGCGGCGCGGTGTACTTCTGCGAAGACGCGCGTTCGACCTTGTAGTCAGTGCTGGCGGTTTCGGCCTGGCCGGTGACGCTGGTGGCATCCAGGGCGATGGCACCGTCCTTGGCAGGCTCGGCATCGGCGGCAAATGCCAGGTGCCCGGCGGAGGTCGCGGTGAGCGCTACACCAATGGCGCAGGTGAGCAAGCGTGGTGAACTGACAGCGGTTGGCACGTAGTGACGCGGCATGGTGGTCCCCTTCCCCAGGTTTTTAGGCCGCGAAATATAATGTAAACAAATATGAGTAACAATTGAGAAGAATTGCTATTTGTGCGGAATTTACAATCTTTACAATTTGTGACTGGCGGTTTTTCCGTGCTGAAACGTCCCACCTGCCGAAAGGGCTTGTAGAGAGTCAATGGGAATCAATACCATTGACGTCTTTCACCTTCAGGTGCCCGCGCCATGCTGCTACATATTTCCGGCCTGTTTTCCACCGAGGAGGTCCAGCGTATTCGCCAGGCGCTGGAGCAGACTGAATGGGCCGATGGCAAGATTACCGCGGGCTACCAGTCGGCCAAGGCCAAGCACAACCTGCAACTGCCCGAAGGCCATCCACTGGCCAAGGAAATCGGTACGGCGCTGATCGAACGCCTGTGGCAGCACCCGCAATTCATGTCGGCGGCTTTGCCGCACAAGGTGTTCCCGCCGCTGATCAACTGCTATCGCGAAGGCGGCAATTTTGGCTTTCATATCGACAACGCCCTGCGCCAGCCCCGTGGAAGCCACGAGCGGGTGCGCACCGATCTGTCCTCGACACTGTTTTTGAGCAATCCCGAGGACTACGACGGTGGTGAGCTGGTGATTCAGGATACTTTTGGCGTACAGCAGGTGAAGCTGGCGGCAGGGGACCTGGTGCTGTATCCAGGCACCAGCCTGCACAAGGTCAACCCGGTGACCCGCGGCGCGCGTTACGCGGCGTTCTTCTGGACCCAGAGCCTGGTGCGCGAAGACAGCCAGCGCGCGCTGCTGTACGAAATGGACCAGGCTATCCAGCAGCTGGGCGCCGATGTGCCGGATCACCCGGCGCTGATCCAGTTGACCGGCACCTACCACAACCTGTTGCGCCGCTGGGTCGAGGTCTGAGCCATGACCTTCGCCTTGCGTAATCGCCAGGAACTGGACAGCGAACAGTTCGCCCAGATGCTCGAACACAGCCCGGCCAAGGCGGCCCAGGCACTGCTGGCTGCAGCCGGGCAGGACATTGTCGAGGCGCAGGTGCTGCTGGGGCAGATCCTTCTTGACGGTCGCGGCATCGAGCAAGACCCGGTTCTGGCCCGGCGCTGGTTCGCGATTGCCGCCAGCCGTGGCAGCGCTATGGCGCACAACATGCTCGGGCGCTGCCAGGAGCATGGCTGGGGAGGGCAGGCTGATGTGTCGGCTGCGGCCAGGGCCTATTGTCAGGCTGCTGAAATGGGGCTGGACTGGGGCCTGTACAACTACGCCAACTTGCTGGCTACTGGCCGTGGGGTGGCTCAGAACCATCCCTTGGCATTGCTCTGCTATCGACAGGCCGCACACCTGGGCCATGCCAAGTCGATGAACCTTTATGGGCGTTATCTGGAGCAGGGGCTGGCCTGTGAGCGGGACGTTGGCCAGGCGCAAGAATGGTATCGCCGCTCTGCCGAGGCAGGTGATTTTCGCGGGCAATTCAGCTATGCCACGGTGTTGGTCGAGAGCAATCAGCTTGATGCAGCATTAGCCTGGTTCGACACCGCGCTGCGAGGCGGCAATCTGAATTTCCTGCGCAGTAGCGTCTGCACCCTGCGGCAGGTTCAGGATGAGCGTTTGCTGCCTGTCCTGCGAGCCTATGAGCAACGGCTGACGTTCATGCAACTTCACCCTTAGCAAAGCCTTCGACGACTTTCCAGGGAATCAATGCAGCCTGCCCTGCTCACGACGGAACGCCTAAGCTCAATGTGCCTGCCCGATATTTTAAAGGACTTGAGAATGGTGGATCTTGTTGATAAATCGTTTATCGCTACCCTGTATTCAACCAAAGCCGGCCGTTCAGGACAGGTTGGCATCAGTGCACAACGTACCGAGTTTGATTTTGCAGAAAGTGGCTGGCTACAGATAGTGGGGCATGGGCTGCGGGTACGGCCGATCGATTTTCATTTTCAGTTCGTTGAAGATCAAGGTGACCGGATTCATTACGACATTACCTGCGCATCCAGGGTCGATGGTTACCTGGGGAAGAAGCTGGGCAGAAGTAGTGGGGGCTATCTCGGCTTGTACGGTAAAAACGAAATTACCTTCTTCTGGAAAGTTCAGCCGCACGCAGAGTGGTACGGTCAGCAAGAACGCCACTTCATCCTGCGTGACTATGAGGGTCACGAGATAAAGAGCTACGACAGGAATCGGGATGGCGACAGGTATTTGAATGCATATGAAGGTGCGCCATTGAGCTTCGCGGTCAGGATTAAGGAAGTCCTGTAGACCGTGCTCACGCATTGATAACCCCGATCACGCAGATGATGACCAGGGGAGCCCGGGGGCAATGATGCCCCCGGTTTTTTGTGTTACAGGTAGTAGGCTTTCAGCGGCGGGAAGCCGTTGAACTCCACCGCGCTGTAGCTGGTGGTGTAGGCGCCGGTCGACAGCCAGTACAGGCGGTCGCCGATGGCCAGGTTCAGCGGCAGGCCGTATTTGTAGTGCTCGTACATGATGTCGGCGCTGTCGCAGGTGGGGCCGGCGATCACTACTTCTTCCATCTCGCCTTTCTTCTCGGTCCAGATCGGGAACTTGATCGACTCGTCCATGGTTTCGATCAGGCCGGAGAACTTGCCGACATCGGTGTACACCCAGCGCTCGACGGCGGTACGCGATTTACGCGCCACCAGCACTACTTCACTGACCAGGATGCCGGCGTTGGCGATCAGCGAACGGCCTGGCTCGAGGATGATTTCTGGCAGGTCGTCACCGAAGTCTTCCTTGAGGAAGCGGATGATTTCCTCGGCGTAGGTTTCCAGGCTGTTGGTGCGGGTGATGTAGTTGGCCGGGAAGCCGCCACCCATGTTGATCAGCTTGAGCTCGATGCCGTCTTCTTCTTTCAGGCGCTCGAAGATCACCTTCACTTTGGCGATGGCTGCATCCCAGACGCTGATGTCGCGCTGTTGCGAGCCCACATGGAACGACACGCCGTAAGGCACCAGGCCCAGGTCGCGGGCGAGGATCAACAGGTCCATGGCCATGTCGGTCTGGCAGCCGAACTTGCGCGACAGTGGCCAGTCGGCGGTGGTCGAGCCTTCGGTGAGGATGCGTACGTAGACTTTCGAGCCCGGGGCGGCCTTGGCGATGTTGCGCAGGTCGGCTTCGGAGTCGGTGGCGTACAGGCGCACGCCCTTCTCGTAGAAGTAGCGGATGTCCTTGGACTTCTTGATGGTGTTGCCGTAGCTGATGCGATCGGCGCTGACACCGCGGCCCATCACTTTGTCCAGCTCGTAGATCGAGGCGATGTCGAAGCTCGAGCCTTTTTCCTTGAGCAGGTCGATGATCTCAACGGCCGGGTTGGCCTTGACCGCGTAGTAGACCTTGGCGAATTCGAAACCGGCGCGCAGGTCGTCGTAGGCCTGGCTGATCATCTGCGTGTCGATGAGCACGAACGGGGTTTCTTGCTTGTCGGCGAAGGCCTTCATTTTCTGGAAGGTATCGCGCGCGAAGTAGTCTTCGACCTGAATCGACATGCTTAGGGACTCCATGGGCAAACTGAAAAAATAAGTGGCTGCAACTGAACGTCCTCCGTATCCCCACTTTGGTTCGCCTACTTCCCAAGGCATGTCGCCGAAAGCAAAAAGGTCAACCGTGCGTGATGAAGCGAGCTACGGGTGACCTTGCTGTCTCGTCGTCAGTACTTGAGCCGGATGGATCGTTTCCAGCATGGACGTTCGGCGCGAACTTTAGGACCTGAGGGGCTCGAGATCAACAAAAAATGTCGCGTTTTTGCACACGTCCGTCGCCCCGGGCTGGCCAGCCACTTTCTAACCGACTCAGGTAAACAGTAGATGTTCAATTTGATGACAAAAGCGTTAAAAATACCGGTATACGCCGGGATCTATCGTAGAACACGCAAATGGATGCAATAGTCAAAGTTGGTGGCGAAAGTACGGGAAAAGGCGGTAACTTTGGCGGGCAATGAGGTGACGGCGTAACCATGAATCGAAGGCTGGCCGTTCATATTTTTTTCCGCTCTGGCAGCCGATTATCTACACACATTTTCGTGATTTTTTTTCCGCTCGAACGCTTCGTCGGCAGTGGTGATCTTCGATTGCCGGCCTTAATAAGAAACATTACTATTCGCGCCATTCCTCATCGCCTGCGAAGAGCTGTGCATCGTGTCGCGACACAAAGGCTTTCTCGACCACTACCATGAGCTGATCGGCACCTGGACGCGCAAATTGCGCAGTCGTCAGCAGGCCGAGGACCTGGCGCATGATGCGTTTGTGCGGGTACTGGAAAATGACCAGGCGGGGGTCGAACAACCGCGCGCCTATTTGCACCAGACCGCACGCAACATTGCCGTGGACGGTTACCGCCGTGAAGACCGCCGCCAGGCCCTGGAGCAGGACGCCTTCGAGCCGGGCATCGACGCCAGCGGCGATCCCGAGGCCTACATGAATGCCGTGGAACTGGCCGACAGCGTCGAACGGGCCTTGGCCGAACTGCCGCTCAACTGCCGGCGGGTGTTCATCTGGCAGAAGCTCGAAGGCCTGACCCAGGCCGAGATCGCCGAGCGCATGGGCTTGACCAAGAACATGGTCGAAAAGTATATGATCCGCACGCTCCGGCATCTGCGTGAGCACCTGGATGTGTCGACGAGATGAGTCAGGCGAATGTTTTCATGAATCAGCAGGCGTGCCCGTGCGGCAACGAGACCGTGCGCGAGCAGGCAGCCCAGTGGTTTGCCCGCAGCCGCGATGGCGCGCTGGCGCCGGCGCAACAGGGCGAGTTGCAGCGCTGGCTGGCCGAGCACTCGCAGCATCAAGCTGAATTCGATCTGCTGGGCACGCTCTGGGGCGCTGCCGGGCAGGTCCCGCGTGCGCGGCTCGAAGCGCTGTGCCAGGCCGATCCGGTCAGCCAGTTGCCGCGTCGACGCTTTATTCGCCAGGCGCTGGCGGCCGGCGTCGCGACCCTGGCGCTGGGGTTGGGCTGGTTTGGCTGGCAGCAGCATCAACTTAATTACCAGGGCCAGCTGCAAACCGCCCTGGGCGAGCGGCGCCAACTCGACCTGCCGGATGGCTCACAGCTGGAGGTCAACGGTCGTACGCAACTGGTCGTGCAATTCAGCGCCGGTCAGCGGCATATCCAGTTGCGCCAGGGCGAGGTGATGTTCAGCGTCGCCCACGACAGCGCGCGGCCCTTCGTGGTCAGCACCGACAACGGCACGGTAACCGTGACCGGCACTCGTTTCGATGTGCGCCAGGACCCGGAGCAAACCCGTGTGGCGGTCGAAAACGGCTCGGTGCGGGTTGAAGGTCGCGATGCTTCCAAGGCTTTGCTGAGCGCAGGCCTGGGGGCGCATATCGATGCTCGCGGCCAGGTGGCGGCACCCTATGCGGTAGATACCGCAGCTGTGACCGCCTGGCGCAAGGGCAAGCTGGTGTTCAACGACGCGCCGCTCAGCGAGGTGGTCAAGGAAGTCTCGCGCTACCGCGAGCAGCCCCTGCGTGTCGCCCCTGGCAAAATTGCCGCGCTGCGCCTGAGCAGTACCTTCAACGCCGACGACACCGACGCCTTGCTGCGGGCGCTGCCGAGCATCCTGCCGGTGGCGATCAAGGCCCATGCCGACGGCTCCCGCGAAATAATCGCAAAATAAATTCAGGTTTTTTTCCAGTTGTTCGTCTTCCTGGCCAACTGCAACTGCCAAGCATTTCCATTTGCATGGCATTGACATTTATATGGACCCTCAGGACCTCTCGACGACGTGAACAACAACAACGTTTCCCCGCGTTCTTCCCGCTGGTTGCCCCTGGCCCTGGCACTGGCTGTCAGTGGCGGTATCGCCAGCACTTATGCCGCCCCGGCACCAGCCAGCATCCAGATCCAGGCCCAACCGCTGGCTTCGGCCTTGAGCCAACTGGGCCAGCAGACGTCGCTGCAACTGTTCTTCAGCCCCGAGCTGGTGGCCGGCAAGCAGGCACCAGCGGTCTCCGGCAACCTGCAACCGGAAGAGGCGCTGCGGGCGTTGCTTGAGGGCAGCGGCCTGACTTATGAAATTTCTCAGGGCACCGTGGTCCTGCACCCGGCGCAAAGCGCCGGCACCCTGACCACCGGCAGCCTCGAGCTGGCACCCACCGACGTCAAAGTCGTCGGTGACTGGCTGGGCAGCGCCGAAGAAACCGTGGTCCACAACCATCCCGGTGCGCGTACCGTGGTGCGCCGCGAGGCGATGATCGAGCAGGGCGCCTTGAACGTACGCGATGTGCTGCGCGGCGTGCCGGGTGTGCAGGTGCAGGACTCCAACGGTACCGGCGGCAGCGACATCGCCCTGAACGTTGGTGTACGCGGCCTGACCTCACGGCTGTCGCCACGCTCCACGGTATTGATCGATGGCATTCCGGCAGCCTTTGCGCCTTACGGCCAGCCACAACTGTCGATGGCGCCGATCTCGTCCGGCAACCTCGACAGCATCGACGTGGTGCGCGGTGCTGGGTCCGTGCGCTACGGCCCGCAGAACGTCGGCGGGGTGATCAACTTCGTCACCCGGGCCATTCCCGAGAAAGCCACCGGCGAGCTGTCGACGACGATGGAAACCTCCCGTCATGGCGGCTGGAAGCACATCGAATCGGCCTTCCTCGGCGGCACTGCCGACAATGGCCTGGGTGCGGCGCTGCTGTACTCCGGGGTCAACGGCAACGGTTATCGCAGCAGCAACAACGACAACGATATCGATGACGTGTTGCTCAAGACCCATTGGGCGGTGACCGACAGTGACGAATTCTGGCTCAACTTTCATTACTACGACGCCAAGGCCGACATGCCCGGCGGCCTGACCCAGGCCCAGTTCGACGATGATCCGTACCAGTCCGACCGCGACTACGACACCTTCAGCGGCCGGCGCAAGGACGTGTCGTTCAAGTACCTGCGCCAGATCGACGACGTCACCCAGTTCGAAGTGCAGACCTACTACACCGACAGCTTCCGCGGCAGCAGCATCGCTGCCCGTGACCAGAAGACCCTGTCGTCGTACCCGCGCAGCTACCACACCTTCGCCATCGAGCCGCGGCTGTCGCGGATCTTCTTCGCAGGCCCGACCACTCAGGAAGTCAGCGTTGGTTACCGCTACCTGAAAGAAGCGATGCACGAGCAGTCGACCCGCCTGGCGCTGATCAACAATGTCCCGACCGTGACCCCAGGCTCCGACGGCCATGTCTTCCAGGACCGCACCGGTGGCACCGAAGCCAGCGCCTACTACATCGATGACAAGATCGATGTCGGCAACTGGACCATCACCCCGGGGATCCGTTTCGAGCACATCAACACCGACTGGCATGAGCGCCCGGTGCGTGGTACCAACGGCGTGCCGGTGCAGGAAAAGAACCGCAGCGTGACCAGCAACGAGCCGCTACCGGCGCTGAGCGTGATGTATCACCTGTCGGATGAATGGAAGCTGTTCGCCAACTACGAGACCTCGTTCGGCAGCCTGCAGTACTTCCAGCTCGGCCAGGGTGGCAGTGGCGACCAGACCGCCAACGGCCTGCAGGCCGAGAAAGCCAAGACCTATGAAGTCGGCACCCGCTACAACAACGGTACCTGGGGTGGTGAGCTGACCGCGTTCTACATCGACTTCGATGACGAGTTGCAGTACATCAGCAACGACATCGGCTGGACCAACCTTGGCGCCACCAAGCACCAGGGTATCGAAGCCTCCATGCACTACGACCTGTCGGGGCTCGACCCGCGTCTGCAGGGCCTGAGTGCCAATGCCGGGTTCACCTACACCCGGGCCACCTATGAAGGCGAGATCCCCGGCTTCAAGGGCCGTGACTTGCCGTTTTATTCGCGGCAAATCGTCAATGCCGGGCTGCGCTATGAGATCAATCGCTGGACCTGGAACCTCGATGCCTACGCTCAATCGAAACAACGCGCACCGGGCACCGGCATGAATGCCGACGGCAGCTTCAACGGCAATTACATCACCGAACCGAGTGCCGATGGCCAGTACGGCGACATTCCTGGTTACGTGACCTGGGCGGCGCGCGGTGGTTATGACTTCGGCAAGGAGCTGTCGAACCTCAAGCTCGCGGCCGGGGTGAAGAACATCTTCGACAAGCAGTACTACACCCGCTCCAGCGACAACAACTCGGGGATCTACCTGGGCGAGCCGCGCACCTTCTATGTGCAGGCCAGTGTAGGTTTCTGAGGCCTGATCCCGGGGCAAGTCGGGTCGCCGCGATGCTTTTCAGCGTTACGCGACCGCTTCAGCCGGCGACACAATGCTGGTCTTGCCCCCCCGCGACCGCCCCGAGCTCAGGTAAGCGGCGATCGATTCCTGGGTCACTTCGCCGAGGAACACCTGCTCGGCGTCCAGCACCGGCAACCATGAGCGATTGAACTCGTACATCCGCGACAGCAGGATGCGCAGGTGCTCATCGTGCGAGGCGGTGGCGTTGAAGGTGCGCAGAAAATCAACGCAGCTGCCTTGCTGGCGATGCAGGTCGCGACGACGCACGTAACCCATGGCCTTGTTCTGCCCATCGGTGACCACCACGTAGCGGCGGTCATGTTCGTCCATCAGCTCCAGGGCGTCGGCCACTGGCGTTTCCGGGCTGACCGACGGCGCGTTGTCGGCGGCGTCTTCGGCACGCACCAGCAACAGGCGCTTGAGGGTGCTGTCCTGGCCAACGAAGTTGCTGACGAAGTCGTCGGCAGGGTGCGCCAGCAGGGTGTCCGGGTGGTCGATCTGGATCAGCTTGCCGGCACGGAAAATCGCAATTTTGTCACCCAGCTTGATCGCCTCGTCGATGTCGTGGCTGACCATGATCACGGTCTTGTTCAGCGCCCGCTGCATCTCGAAGAACTCGTTCTGGATCATCTCGCGGTTGATCGGGTCGACCGCACCGAACGGCTCGTCCATCAGCAGCAAGGGCGCTTCGGCGGCCAGGGCGCGGATCACGCCGATACGCTGTTGCTGGCCACCGGACAACTCACGCGGGTAGCGTTGCAGGTATTGCTTGGGCTCGAGCTTGATCATGCTCATCAACTCGCGGGCGCGCTCGTGGCATTTTTGCTTGTCCCAGCCGAGCAGGCGCGGGACCACGGTGATGTTCTCCTCGATGGTCATGTTGGGGAACAGACCGATTTGCTGGATAACGTAGCCGATGCGCCGGCGCAGGGTCACTTCATCAAGGCCGGTGGTGTCTTCGCCGTTGATCAGCACCTTGCCCGAGGTCGGCGCAATCAAGCGGTTGATCATTTTCAGCGTGGTGCTCTTGCCGCAACCGGAGGGGCCGAGGAACACGCAGATCTCGCCTTCGTTGACGGTCAGGCTGACCGAGTCGACGGCTTTGACGTCTTTGCCGTTGGCGTGGAAGGTCTTGCTGAGGTTCTGAAGTTCGATCATGGGCGCAGTCCTTTTGGAGTCAGGGAGCGTTGCAGGGCTTGCAGCAGCAGGTCGGCGAAGATGGCCAGGAGGCTCACCAGCACGGCGCCGACCAGCAGCATCGACATGTCGCTGCGGCTGATGGAGGTGAGGATGAGCACGCCCAGGCCACCAGCGCCGATGGTCGCGGCGATGGTCATGACGCCGATGTTCATGACCACGGCGGTGCGCACCCCGGCAAGGATTACCGGTACGGCGATGGGCAGCTCGACCATGCGCAGGCGCTGGCCGAAGGTCATGCCGATGCCGCGGGCGGCTTCACGAATACCCGGTTCGACATTGGTCAGGGCCAGGTAGGTGTTGCGCAGGATCGGCAACAGCGAATAGAGGAACACCGCGGTGATCGCCGGCAGCGGCCCCAGGCCCTGGCCGAACTTGGAGTAGAACGGCAGCAACAGGCCGAACAGGGCGATCGAGGGGATGGTCAGCAGCACCGTGGCGCTGGCCTGCAGGGGGCCGGCGAGGGCCGGGAAGCGGGTCATGAGGATGCCCAGCGGTACGCCGAAGACAATCGCCAGGCTGACGGCGATGCCGACCAGGGTGATGTGCTGCCAGGTCAGGTGCAGTACCTGGGCCCAGTCGAGGTGGGTAAAGGTATCGAGCATGTTATGGCTGCTCCTGTGCAGGTGGATGCTGGCGCAGGTACTCGGCGGCGACTTTGCCCGGGCTCTGGTGTTCGACATCGACCTTGGCGTTGAGCTGGCGCATGGTCTCGTCGTCGAGCTGCTCGGCCAGCGGTTTGAGCAGGCTGGCCAGTTGCGGGTTGGCGTCGAGCACGGCCTTGCGCACTACCGGGGCTGCGGTGTAGTCGGGGAAGTAGTGCTTGTCGTCTTCCAGCAGCTTGAGGTCGAAGGCGCTCAGGCGCCCGTCGGTGGTGTACACCAGGCCACTGAACACCTGGCCGTTGCGCAGCGCGGTGTAGACCAGGCCGGCGTCCATCTGGCGGATGTCGCGGCGGGTCAGTTGCAGGTCGTAGGTTTCGGTCAGGCCCACCAGGCCGTCGGGGCGGTTGGCGAACTCGGTGTCCAGGGCCACCACGTGGGTGCGGTCCTTCTCGTCGCGCAGCACCTGGTTCAGCTCACTGATGCTGTTGACCTGCGGGTACTGGTCGGCAACCTTGCGCGGCAGCGCCAGGGCGTAGGTGTTGCTGAACTTCGACGGTGTCAGCCAGATCAGGTCTTTTTGCGCATCCAGCTCCTTGACCCTGGCGTAGGTGGCCGCTGCGCTGGGCATGCGTTCGTCGATATGGTTGTAGGATACCAGCGAAACACCGGTGTATTCCCAGACCATGTCCAGCTGCCCGGTTTCGTGGGCGCTGCGGGCCAGGTTGCTGCCCAGGCCGCCGGTGATGCGCACGTCAAAACCATGCTGGTTGAGGTACTGGGCGGTGATTTCAGCCAGTACCGTTTGCTCGGTGAAGACCCGCGCACCGAGGCGGATCACAGGTTTGTTCGCGGCCTGGGCAAATCCTGCGAACAGCAGGGCCGCGCCCAACAACAAGGCGATTCTTTTCATGACAGTTCCTTCGCTTAGTGGGCCAGGCCGCGTTCAAGCCAACGGCGGCTGGACTGCGCCACCAGGGCGTCGAGCAGCAGGGCGAGCAGGGCGGTGCAGGCAGCGCCAAGCAGCAGTTGCGGCTGATTGTTCAGGGCAATGCCGGGGAAAATCAGGCTGCCCAGGCTGTTGGCGCCGATCAGGAACGACAGCGGTGCGGTACCGACGTTGATCGCCAGGGCCACCCGCACACCGCCGACGATGATCGGCACGGCGTTGGGCAACTCGACACGCCAGAGGGTCTGGCCCGGGGTCATGCCGATGCCGGTGGCGGCTTCCTTGAGCGAGGCGGGTACGTTTTTCAGGCCTTCGTAAGTGTTACGCACGATTGGCAGGAGGGAAGCGAGGAACAGCGCGAAGATCGCGGGACCGGCGCCAATGCCCAGGAAACTCAGGGCAATGGCCAGAACGGCCAGAGGGGGAATGGTGTTGCCAATGTTGAAAAACTGCATGAAGCGTTCGGCGCGGTCGACCCGGTGCGGTCGACTCAAGGCAATCCCGGCGGGTATGCCCACGGCTAACGCCGCCACCATCGACAGCAACACCAGCATCAGGTGCGCTTGCAGGTAGAACCACAAATCGGCGCGGTAGTGCGCGATCGTATCGATGCCGATCCAGTGGATCAGCAGGGCCAGGATGACGAGCACGAAGGCACATCCCATCAGCCCCTTGCCATAGCTTTTAGCCACAGGCGGACTCCTTTTGTTGTCGGCGAACACACTCCCGTGGCGGCCACCATTCCAGGCGGCAGGCAGTGTGATCGCGATAAGCAGCGCGTTGTCCGGAAACGGAGCGGAACACGCCATAAGCGAAGCCTCGTCAGGCTCGTAGTGCCGGTGAAACCAACCCTGACGAACGGTCATGACCGATTGCGTATCAGGGCAGTGGACGCCTCCACAGCCGTAAAGGTTCCCATCTGAAGCGGCATTTGGCCAGCGTTAATCCCTGAGACGCGAGGCGCTTCGCACCAGAAAACTGGTCATTTCCTCCCTGGCACCAGTGATACGTCTGCTATCCAGCCGTCTGTCATGAAGCTCAGCATTGCCGTGGAAAAGTTCATGATAGTCGCTTGAGGGAATATTCCTCTGGAGGTATTTTGTTGTCATGGTCAATCAGCTTTTGTGCCGAGTTTCGGCGGGTGGCTTTTGCGTTCGATCCCAAGCGTCGCGCCGTTATCCTGGTTGCGGGTGACAAGGCTGGAGTCAGCCAGAAACGGTTTTATCGAAATTTTATTCGGCGCGCCGATGAGCGCTTCGACAGGTATCTGTCAGGAGGTGAGGAGCATGTCCAAAACACTTGATGATGTCATCAACAGCCTTGCGCCCGAACGAAGGGCGCGTGTCGAACAACGCGGGCGTGAGTTGATCCGCGAGGAAATGACCCTGCAGGCGTTGCGCAAACAGCTGGAGTTGACTCAGGAAGGAATGTCCAAGCGGCTGGAGGTAGGTCAGGCGAATATTTCCAAGATTGAAAAACGTAGCGATATGTTGATCTCGACTCTGCGTAGCTATGTCGAGGCAATGGGTGGAACACTCGAGCTGGTTGCACACATGCCAGACCGCGGGCCTGTCACTCTTGAGGGCTTCACTGAAAATTTGCCTGGACACAAGTAGCCTACACTTCGTTTCGCGCGACAGGCGGAGGTCTCAGGCTTTGGTCCCCGTTCGACTTCGGGTATGATACTGGCCCTTTTTGAATCACCTGCCAGGCGATTTCCCATGACCAACCAGGCCGCCGAAGTCGCGAAACGCCGCACCTTCGCCATTATTTCCCACCCCGATGCGGGTAAGACCACCATCACCGAGAAGCTGTTGCTGATGGGCAAGGCGATTGCCGTTGCCGGTACGGTGAAATCGCGAAAGTCCGACCGCCATGCCACCTCCGACTGGATGGAAATGGAGAAGCAGCGTGGTATCTCCATCACCACCTCGGTGATGCAGTTCCCCTATCGCGAGCACATGATCAACCTGCTCGACACCCCGGGCCACGAAGACTTCTCGGAAGATACCTACCGCACCCTGACCGCCGTCGACTCGGCGCTGATGGTGCTCGACGGCGGTAAGGGCGTCGAGCCGCGGACCATCGCCCTGATGGACGTCTGCCGGCTGCGCGACACGCCGATCGTCAGCTTCATCAACAAACTCGACCGTGACATCCGCGACCCGATCGAACTGCTCGACGAAATCGAAGCGGTATTGAAGATCAAGGCAGCGCCGATCACCTGGCCGATCGGTTGCTACCGCGACTTCAAGGGCGTGTATCACCTGGCCGGCGACTACATCATTGTCTACACCCCGGGCCATGGCCACGAGCGCACCGAGGTGAAGATCATCGAGAAGCTCGACTCCGATGAAGCCCGTACCCACCTGGGCGACGAATACGAGCGCTTCCTCGAGCAGCTGGAGCTGGTACAGGGCGCCTGCCACGAATTCGACCAGGACGAGTTCATGCGCGGCGAGCTGACCCCTGTGTTCTTCGGTACCGCGCTGGGCAACTTCGGTGTCGACCATGTGCTCGATGCCGTCGTCGACTGGGCGCCACGCCCGCTGCCGCGCGAGGCCAACGAGCGCGCTGTCGAGCCGACCGAAGAGAAGTTCAGCGGTTTCGTGTTCAAGATCCAGGCGAACATGGACCCCAAGCACCGCGACCGTATCGCCTTCATGCGTATCTGCTCCGGCCGTTACGAAAAAGGCATGAAGATGCGCCATGTGCGCACCGGCAAGGACCTGCGTATCGGCGATGCGCTGACCTTCTTCTCCTCCGAGCGTGAGCAACTGGAAGAGGCCTGGGCCGGCGACATCATTGGCTTGCACAACCACGGCACGATCCAGATCGGTGACACCTTCACCGAAGGCGAGGCCCTGGGCTTCACCGGTATTCCGCACTTCGCCCCGGAGCTGTTCCGCCGCGTGCGCCTGAAAGACCCGCTCAAGTCCAAGCAACTGCGCCAGGGCCTGCAGCAGCTGGCCGAAGAAGGCGCGACCCAGGTGTTCTTCCCCGAGCGCAGCAACGACATCATCCTCGGCGCCGTCGGTGTGCTGCAGTTCGATGTGGTCGCCAGCCGCCTGAAGGAAGAGTACAAGGTCGAGTGTGCCTACGAGCCGATCACCGTCTGGTCGGCGCGCTGGATCAGCTGCGAGGACAAGAAGAAGCTTGAGGAATTCAAGAACAAGGCCGTGGAGAACCTGGCCATCGACGGCGGTGGTCACCTGACCTACCTGGCCCCGACCCGGGTCAACCTGGCGCTGATGGAAGAGCGCTGGCCGGATGTGAAGTTCCGCGCTACCCGCGAGCATCATTGATTGCCCGACCCCGCCGCTTCTGGGTGGCGGGGTCGCCTCCTTTCAAGGGTGCATTTCTGCGCCCAACCGGTAGATCAGCAATGCCAGGCTGTCGGCATTGAACAGCATGATCTGCGCGCGTTTTTCGCTGTCACTCAGGAACACCTGACGAGCTTGCTGCAGATCCTGCGCGCCGGTGATCTTCAGGATCAGTTTCTTGCCTTTGCGATCGCTGCGACGCAAGTCGCGCAGCCTGCCAGTGTCTTCATCGTACAACGTGAACAACTTGTTCATCGGCGTCATGGCGCTGAAGCCGCTTTCGTGGGCGCGTTCCAGCCAGGCGCGCTCGGGGCCGGGGATCAGCCAGTCGGCGTACGGGGCAACACCCAGGGTGTAGGTGATGTCGCGGGTCTGGCAGGCCAGGTGAGACAGTTCATGCAGCAAGGTAAAGGCGCGGGTGAGGTTGGCGGCTGCCGGCTGGGCGTATCGGCGTTGTAGCGGCAACTGGTTGATGGTCGGGTTGTCGAAGAAGGCGTCGAGCAGAAAGATCTGCCGGCTGCGGTCGGCCGGGTTGACGAAGGCGCTGGCATCGATAGGCGCACCGACTCTGCTGCCCATGACATAGCGAGTCGAATGGGCGGGTGAGTAATTACGCGACAACAGCAGCGTCAGCAGTTTTTCTATCGGCCTGCTGACTTGCAGCAGAAGTGTGTCGGATACATCCGCGACGTTGAAGAAGTCCCTGAGGACCCTGGCCGTTTGTAGGGGTAGCTGGCGGGCTGTGGTGCGGCTGATGTTGAAGTGGCAGTTCACCAGGTAGGTTACTGCAGTATCGTGCGCTTCGCGGATCAGGTTGCCGCGATAAGGGTTTACGCGCTGGATCTGTGGCATGCCAACTGCGAGTATCGCGATCTGTTCCCGGGAGACGACCCGACGGGTATGGCGGCCGCTGAGGTCGCTCAGCACACCGCCGGCTTCGACCGGTTGCGGGCGTTCGGGCGCCGGGCTGCTCTCCTGATTTTTCCAGAACTTCTCCAGCGATTCGACCCCGACGGCGTCTTTGCCAACCAGCAGGCCCTGCACCAGCGCCGCGCAGAGTTCGGCCAGTGACTGGCTCCAGTTGCTGCGGTCGGCTTTTTCCAGGGTTTGCAGCACACTGGTTTCGGTCTGGAAAATACCCAGCAGCGTGCCCAGCCTGCCCGGCAGAAACAGGCTGGCTTGCAACCACAGCTGACCGAGCAGGTTCTTCAAGGTTTGCCAGCGCGCCTCTTCGAGGGTCACCAGCTGGGCGTGGGCCATGTCCTGGAGCATCTGGGCGTTATCCACGAACAGTTGCTTGAACAGGTTGCCCGCGATCGGACGCCAGGCCAGGGTGATGGGGCCGGGGCGAGAAAACGGCAGGTCGAAATCCGATTCCACACTAAATGGCAGGTGTGGCTCTTCAAAGCCGCCGCGCCCATAGCGTTTGCGCATCTGCGCTGGCATACGCCCGAGCAGCAAGGCCTGCAACGCTGGCGTGGTCCTGATCTTTTTCAGCAGGTCACGGCTATCGGCAAATTGCCGATAGGCCTGGCGGCTGTCGTAAGGGCTGTACAGCACCAGCGGGCCCGCCTGCTGATTGCCGATCAGGTACAGGCCAGGCACCTGGTCCGGTTCAAGCCCGCTATCGGCCACCAACAGCAGTGGTGTCATGTGCTGTGTGCGGTCTTCTGGCAGTTCCAGTACCTGGGTAACCGTCTGTAGCGCTGCGCCATCGAGCTCGCCCTTGAGGCGGGCACGCCAGGCCGCTTCGAGCATTTGCCCGGGCAGTTGCCGGCAGAAGGTTGCCAGGCGCCGGGCATAGTCGGGGTCGTGTTCGGCGAATTTCTGCTGCAGCAGGCGCTGGTAGTGGCCGCCAATATCCAGCGCCTTGGCCACCTTACGAACGTATTGGCTGCGCAAGGTGGGTGGCAGCAGCTCACCCTTCTGGTCGGTCACCAGGGTGATTGCGTTGTCCCAGTCGCGGTAATGATCGAGCGCATAGTCAACCAGGGACTGGCGATGGCGCACGTAGCTGGCCGGCAGTGACAAGGGGATTTCCCCGGGCAGTGGCGGCGCAGTGATCCAGCGGTTGGTGGTGACCTGGATATCTTCAGGCCGGTAGTGGCCGGGGCCGAAATCCTGGTCCAGGCGCTGCTGCAGTTGTTCGCGGGCATAGGTGTCGATTTCGGGGATATCGAACAGGTAATCATCGTTTGCGCCCAGCAGGTTGCTGGCCAACACGCGTAAGTAGGCATGTTGATCTTCTGCCGAGGCCTGGCGCAGCCACTCGGGTGCATGGGCTGCAACAGCCTCTGCCCTGGCGCGATCCTGCAGGTCGCGCAGGGTTGCGCCAATGGCATCGGTTTCGCTGATATAGCGGTTGAAGGCCTTGACCACGTTGCCCGGCAGGCGCGCAGCGATGGCCCGGTCGTACAGGGCCAGAATCCGCGCCCGCCGAGAGGGCAGCGCAGCAGGCGCAAAGGCAACGCCCAGGCGTTCGGCCAGCGTGCTGAGCAGGGCCAGCAGTTGCTCCTGGTAGTCTTGGCTCAGTTGCCCGTCGCGCACCAATACTGCTTGCAGTTGCCCGCGAAGGTGCTGGCGCAAGCGTCTGGCGCTATGGCCGAGCAAGGCCGGCGGGAGCAACGGTAAGGGGGTCGGCAGTTCAGCCGCGGTGGTGGCGCTGGCACGCCATTGGCTGTTATCGGCGGGGTGCCAGATCAGTTCGAGCAGCGACAGGACCGGGGTACTGCGGCCCTCCGGTTGCACGCTGATGGCGTGCAGGGGAGGGGCTTTGTGCAGAAAGCTGGACAGTTCGTGCTTGAGCAGTGCCCGGGTGACTGAGCTGAGGCTCGGGCGCTGGGCGAGCATGGCCTGGTATTCCTGGGCCAATTGTCCGACCTGGGTTTGCATCGATTGCGCATCCAGGCTGGCGTTGCCGAGGGTGCGGGCAAGTTGCTGCAATGTGGCGGTCGAGGGCGCTGCTTGCTGGGTGTGCAGGGGGGCGGCCTGGTCGGCAAGGCGATCATTGATCGTCAACATCAGGCTGTCGAACAGCGGCGCAGCCAGCAGATTGACCTGAAAATCCACAGCAGGTTGGCGCTGCAGTAACTGCTGTTGCGCCTGTGGTGCGTAACGCAGCACTGTTGCCATCAGCGCAGGTTGATCCTGCAGGCCCAGCAGCGTCTGCTTGGCCTGGCGCCGATCGGCAAAGCGTTGCAGGCCGATGTCGGGGTTGTAGATGAACACTTCGGGCCAGTCGGCGCGGCTGAGCAGAAAGGTGGTGTCCAGGGCTATGGCCTGGCCATCGCCAGTCACCGCATCCAGGCGGTCGACGCGCAGCGCCGGGTCGTCGCCCAGTCGTTGCAGGGATTGTCGTTGCGCGGCGCTCAGCGGTTGCCTGGCGTCGAGGTGCTCGAGGTGACGCAGATAACCTGCGCGCAGGGCATCAGGATGAAAGTAGGGCAGGTTGGCCAACGGCATGAAAGTGTCCCGGCGGTACAAGGCAGCCGGGGGCCGATCCCCGCGGCAATCACTGGAGATTGCCGCGGGTAAGCAGGGCCGGGGCGTTACTTATATCAATTGCCGGCCTTGATGCTGGTCCAGATGCGCGTGCGGATGCGGTCGATCTTGGCCGGCATCGCCTCCAGGGCGTAGAGCTTGCCAAGCATCTCGTCGCTCGGGTAAATCATGGTATTGGCCTTGAGCGCCGGGTCGACCAGGGTGTCGGCCTTGAGGTTGCCGTTGGCGTACTGCACATGGTTGCTGATGTTGGCCATCACCTCGGGCTGCAACAGGTAGTTCATGTAGGCGTAACCGGCTTTTTCGTCCGGGGCATCAGCCGGCATGGCGACCATGTCGAACCACATCGGCGCGCCTTCCTTGGGAATCGAGTAGCCGACCTTCACGCCGTTGTTGGCTTCTTCGGCGCGGTTCCTGGCTTGCAGCACGTCGCCGGAGAAGCCCACCACCACGCAGATATCGCCATTGGCCAGGTCGCCGGTGTACTTGGAGGAGTGGAAGTAGCTGATGAACGGGCGCACCTTCATCAGCAGCTCCTTGGCCTTGTCGTAATCCTCGGGCTTCTGGCTGTGGTGTGGCAGGCCCAGGTAATTGAGGGCGATAGGTAACAGTTCCGGGCCGTTGTCGAGCAGCGCCACGCCGCAGCCTTTCAGCTTGCTGATGTACTCGGGCTTGAAGATCAGGTCCCAGGAATCCAGCGGGGCGTTGTCGCCGAGCACCGCCTTGACCTTGTCGATGTTGTAGCCGATCCCGGTGCTGCCCCACAGGTAAGGGAAGCCGTACTGGTTGCCCGGGTCGTTGACCTCCAGGGCCTTGAGCAGCACCGGGTTGAGGTTCTTCCAGTTGGGCAGCTGGGTCTTGTCCAGTTGCTTGAGCGCCTTGCCCTGGATCTGCCGGGCCATGAAGTGGTTGGAGGGGAACACCACGTCGTAGCCGGAGTTGCCGGTCATCAGCTTGCCGTCGAGGGTTTCGTTGCTGTCGAACACGTCGTAGGTCGGCACGATGCCGCTGGCCTGCTGGAAGTTCTTCAGGGTGTCGGGGGCGATGTAGCTGGACCAGTTGTAGATCTTTACCGAGTCGGCCGCCTGGGCGACGGAGGCGGCCAGCAACACAGGTGCGAAGAGCAATGGGCGCATGTCTGGATTCCTTGCTTGGTCTGTTTTTTATCGAAGGAGGCAGGCGATCAAATGATCAGAAAATCAGCACATAGGTTTTGCGCACGGTCTCCTGGATGTCCCAGGTGCCGGTGCTGTTGGCCGGCAGCATGATCGCGTCGCCGGCTTCGATGGTCAGCGGCTCGCCGCCATCCGGGGTGAAGGTGCAGCGGCCCTTGATGAAGTGGCAGAACTCCTGCTGGACGATCTGCCGGCGCCAGCGCCCCGGGGTGCATTCCCAGATGCCGGTTTCGACGCCGTCGCTGCGCTCGACGCTGGTGACCGAGGCGATCGAGACCGGCTCGCCGAGTGGCACCGCCACCGGGTTGGATTCGACCAGGGTGACACTGTCGGTGTTCTTGAACTGGGTAATGCTCATAGCGGTGGATCCTGTGCAGGGGTTCAAAAAGTCAGCGCATGAAACCTTCCATGAAGTCCGCTACGCCGCTGGCCAGGCGTCGGCGCCAGGGGGCGCTGGCCGGGTTGGCGAGGGTCTGGTCTTCATGGACGAAACTCTTGATGATCGCGTTGTAGCCCAGCCAGCGGCAGGGTTCCGGCTCCCAGCCGGGCAGGCTGTGCAGGGCGCGGTCGTGGCTGGCCCAGGGCTGCTCGGTGAGCGGGCTGCGCCGCTCGAGGATCAGCTCGGCCAGGGTCCGCCCGCCGAGGTTGCTGGCGCCAACGCCTTCGCCGCCATAGCCGCCGGCCAGGGCGATGCCCTGTTTGCGGTCGCAGAACATGTGCGGCTGGAAGCGCCGGGCCATGCCCAGGTTGCCGCCCCAGGCGTGGGTGATCCTGACCTTCTGCAACTGCGGGAACAACTCGCCGAACAGGTAGCGGCGCAGTTCGATTTCGCTGTCGGTGAGGTCGAAGTTGTCGCGCAGGCGGCCGGCAAAGCGATAGCCGCCGCGGGCGCCGAACACCAGGCGGTTGTCCAGGCTGCGCTGGCCATAGGTGACCTGGCGGCTGTTCTCGCTGAAGGCCCGGCCATGGTTGAGGCCGATCTGCTCCCAGACCTGTTCGGGCAGTGGCTCGGTGGCCACCAGCAGGCTTTGCACCGGCATCTGGTAGCGCCCCAGCGGCGGCAGGTTGACCGAGTAGCCTTCGACTGCTGGCACCAGCCACTGGCATTTGATCCGTGCCTGCAAGGTGCGTGCTTCACCGGCGCGCCACTGGGTTACGGGGCTGTTCTCATAGAGCTTCACACCCATGGCCTCTACCGTGCGGGCCAGGCCGCGCACCAGTTTGGCCGGCTGGATTGTGGCGACATTGGGGTTGAAGATCGCGCCATAGGGGCGGCTGATACGCAACTGCGATGCCAGCTCATCGGGGCTTAGCCAGCGGTAGTCGGCTTCGTTCAGGCCCTGCTTGTAGAGCTTGTTCAGATACGCGCGCAGGCTGGTTTCCTGCTCGGGGTAGCGCGCGGCGCAGTACAGCACGCCGCCCTTGCGGTAGTCGCAGTCGATGCCTTCGCGTTCGAGCACCTGGGCCACTTCATCGGGAATGCCGTGCAACAGGTCATAGGCGGCGCGCCGCTGCTCGGGCGTGCTGCCGGCGAGCAGGCGGTCTTCACCGAGCAGGTTGCCCATCAGCCAGCCGCCATTGCGTCCGGAGGCGCCGAAGCCCGCAATCTGCGCTTCGACGATGGCGATGTTCAGCTGTGGTGCCAGGCGCTTGAGGTAGTAGGCGGTCCACAGCCCGGTGTAGCCAGCGCCGATGATGCAGACGTCGACGTCCAGGTCCTGTTGCAGCGCCGGGCGTGCGCTCAACGGCTCATCGAGTTGGTCCATCCACAGGCTGATACTGCGCCATGCCAGCATTGTTCGGCTCCACATCGGTAACGGTCTGTGGCGATCCTAGAAGCTTGCGGGGCGCTGTGTCTTACGTGCGTGCACGCAGAGAATTCTGCTTCACGTAGGCCTTGGGCGACAGGCCGGTGTGCTGGCGGAAACTTTTGTAGAACGCCGACAGCGAATTGAAACCGGCAGCAAAGGCCAGCTCGTCGATGCGTGCAACCGTGGCGGTGGCGCCGAGGCTGGTGAGCAGGTGCTGCAGGCGTGCCTGGTTGACGTAGCGGTAGAAGCTCTGGCCGAGCACCTGGTTGAGCAGGTAGGAGATCTGGTTGCGGCTGTAGCCGCTTTCGCGGGCCACCCGTTGCAGGTCGAGCTCCGGGTCGAGGTAGGGCTGCTGGCGCTGGAAGTACTGCTCCAGGTCCTGGGCCATGAAGCTCAGTTGGCGTGGTGACAGGCCCAGGCGGCTGGCGGCCGGGCGCAGGTCATTGTGGCCAGTGTCCTGGCTGGGCGCGCGGACCAGCGAGGCGTACTCGTTGACCCGCCAGATCAGGCCGTCGCGCACGGTGATCGCTTCGCTGGCCTGGAACGCCACCAGGCCTTCGCCACCGCGCAGGGTGACCTGGTACTGGATGAAGGCGGTGCAGCCATCGACGCGGATGCGGTCGCTGTGGACGATGTCTTCACCGGCTTCGCGGGGCATGCTCACACGCACGTATTCGCGCAGCTCATCGAGGTGCAGGACGCGGTTCTGGAAATAGTCGTTGTACTGGATATCGGGGTGATACAAGGCCATGACCCCGTCGAGGTCGCGATGCTTCCAGCACAGGTGGTAGCGCAGGACGGTGGCGGCGGTTTCCGGGGTTTGCTCCGGGCCGTCGGGGATAGGGTCTGGGGTCATTGCTGGATAGTGATGGAGGGGCCAATCGCGGGTCAAGTCGAGGCGTCGCACCGCCGCTCCCACACAGTGCGCTGTGGGAGCGGCGGTGCGACGCCTCGACTTGACCCGCGTGCGCTGTGGGAGCGGGCTCGACCCGCGATGCGGTTACAGGAACTGCTCGGCGTAATGGCACGCCACCTGCCGCGTCCCCACCTGCCTGAACGCCGGTTCCTCGGCAGCACAGCGCTCGGTGGCATACGGGCAGCGTTTGTGGAAGGCACAGCCAGGCGGCGGGTTCAGCGGGTTGGGCAGCTCGCCGGAAATCTTGATCTTCGGCTTCAGCGGGTCCGGATGAATGGTCGGCGTGGCCGACAGCAAAGCCTGGGTGTAAGGGTGCAGCGGCTTGCTGTAGATGTCCTCCTTGGGGCCCATTTCCGCCGGCCGGCCCAGGTACATCACCAGCACCTGGTCTGCCACGTGGCGCACTACCGCGAGGTTGTGGGAGATGAACACGTAGGCAGTGTTGAACTCCTTCTGCAGGTCCATGAACAGGTTCAGCACCTGGGCCTGGATCGATACGTCGAGGGCCGACGTCGGCTCATCGGCCACCAGTACTTTCGGTTGCAGCATCATCGCCCGGGCCAGGGCGATTCGCTGGCGCTGGCCACCGGAAAACATGTGCGGGTAGCGCTGGTAATGCTCGGGGCGCAGGCCGACCTGTTGCATCATCGCCTGGACCTTCTCGCGCCGCTCGGCGCGGGTCAGGTTGGTGTTGATCAGCAGCGGCTCACCCAGCTGGTCGCCGATCTTCTGTCGCGGGTTTAGCGAGGCGTACGGGCTCTGGAAGACCATCTGCACGTCCTTGCGCAATTGCTTGCGCTCGGCCTTGTTGGCGCCGGCGACTTCCTGGCCGGCGATCTTCAGCGAGCCGGACGAGGGCTCTTCGATCAGGGTCAGGGCCCGGGCCAGGGTCGACTTGCCACAGCCGGACTCGCCGACCACGGCCAGGGTCTTGCCGGCTTCCAGTTCGAACGACACGCCGTTGAGTGCGCGCACCAGGGCATGGCCCTTGAACAGGCCACGGGAAACTTCATAGTGACGGGTCAGTTCACGGGCGGTAAGGACGACGGTCATTACGCCACCTCCTGGTTCAGCGGGTAGAAACAACGCACCTGGCTATGGGCCTGGGGATCGAGGGTAGGTCGTTGCCGGCGGCAGTTTTCCTGCACGTATGGGCAGCGCGGCGACAGCAGGCAACCTTGAGGGCGGTCATAGCGGCCGGGGACGATGCCCGGCAGGGTCGCCAGGCGCTCGGCGCCTTCGCTGTGCTCGGGAATCGCCGCCAGCAGTGCTTCGCTGTAGGGGTGGGCGGGGACGTCGAACAGTTCCGGCACCTGGCCGACTTCCACCGCTTGGCCGGCGTACATCACGCACACCCGCTTGGCGGTTTCGGCGACCACGGCGAGGTCGTGGGTGATCAGGATCAGCGCCATGTTCTGCTCTTTTTGCAGGTTCAGCAGCAGCTCCATGATCTGCGCCTGGATGGTCACGTCGAGGGCGGTGGTCGGTTCGTCGGCGATCAGCAGCTTGGGTTCGCCGGCAATCGCCATGGCGATCGCCACCCGCTGGCTCATGCCACCGGAAAGCTGGTGCGGGTAGGCGTCCAGGCGGCTTTCGGCGCCGGGGATTTCAACCTTCTTGAGCAGCTCCAGGGCACGCTGGCGGGCCGCCTTGCCGCGCAGGCCAAGGTGCTGGCGCAGCACTTCCTCGATCTGGAAGCCTACGGTGTAGCTGGGGTTGAGGGCGGTCATCGGGTCCTGGAAGACCATGGCCATATCCTTGCCAACCACCTTGCGCCGTTGCCGGCCGCTGAGCTTGAGCATGTTGGTGCCATCGAAGGTCAGGGCATCGGCGGTGATGCGCCCGGGGGCGTCGATCAGGCCCATCAGCGCCATCATGGTCACCGATTTACCGGAGCCCGACTCGCCGACGATGGCCAGGACCTCACCTTCATCGACCGTCAGGTCCAGTCCATCGACCACCGGTACCGCATTGGCGTCGCCAAAGCGCACGTTCAGATTGTTGATTTGCAGAAGTGACATGGCGATCTCCTCAGGCGGCATTCTTGAGTTTCGGGTCCAGCGCGTCGCGCAGTCCGTCACCCATCAGGTTGATTGCCAGCACGCTGAGCAAAATGGTCAGGCCAGGCAGGCTCACTACCCACCAGGCGCGTTCGATGTAGTCGCGGGCCGAGGCCAGCATGGTGCCCCACTCGGGGGTTGGCGGCTGCACGCCAAGGCCGAGAAAGCCCAGGGCGGCGGCGTCGAGGATTGCCGAGGAGAAACTCAGGGTGGCCTGCACGATCAGCGGCGCCATGCAGTTGGGCAGCACGGTGACGAACATCAGCCGGGGCAGGCTGGCACCGGCCAGGCGCGCGGCGGTGACGTAGTCGCGGTTCAGTTCGCCCATCACCGCGGCGCGGGTCAGGCGCACATAGGACGGCAGCGAGACGATGGCGATGGCGATCACGGTGTTGATCAGGCCAGGGCCGAGGATGGCGACAATCGCCACGGCCAGCAGCAGCGAGGGCAGGGCCAGCATCACGTCCATCAGGCGCATGATCGACGGGCCGAGGATGCGCGGAAAGAACCCGGCCAACAGGCCGAGGAAGATCCCCGGAATCAGCGAGATCACCACCGATGACAGGCCGATCAGCAGCGACAGCCGCGAGCCCTGGATCAGCCGCGAAAGCAGGTCGCGGCCGAGCTCGTCGGTGCCGAGGATGAACTGCCAGTTGCCGCCTTCCAGCCACACCGGCGGGGTCAGCAGAAAATCACGGTACTGCTCGCTGGGGCTGTGCGGCGCCACCCAGGGGGCGAACAGTGCGCAGAACACGATCAGGCTCATGAACATCAGCCCGGCGACCGCGCCCTTGTTGCGTGAAAAGGCCTGCCAGAACTCCTTGTACGGCGAGGGGTAAAGCAGGCTCTGGTCGACAGCGGTGGCCGGGGTGGTGACAGATTTTGCAAGTGGGGTAGTCATGACGAGGCCCTCAGCGCTGATGACGGATGCGTGGGTTGGCCAGGCCGTAGAGGATGTCCACGACGAAGTTGACCAGGATCACCAGGCAGGCAATCAACAGGATGCCGTTCTGTACCACGGGGTAATCACGGGCGCCGATGGCTTCGATCAGCCACTTGCCGATGCCCGGCCAGGAAAAAATGGTTTCAGTCAGTACCGCACCGGCGAGCAGGGTGCCGACCTGCAGGCCGAACACCGTCAGTACCGGGATCAGCGCGTTGCGCAGGCCGTGCACGAACACCACCCGGGCCGGCGACAGGCCCTTGGCGCGGGCGGTGCGGATGTAGTCTTCGCGCAGCACTTCGAGCATCGAGGAGCGGGTCATGCGCGCGATCACCGCCAGCGGAATGGTGCCCAGGACAATGGCCGGCAGGATCAGGTGCATCAGTGCATCCTTGAAGGCGCCTTCTTCGTCGCTGAGCAGGGTGTCGATGAGCATGAAGCCGGTTTTCGGCTCGATGTCGTAGAGCAGGTCGATGCGCCCGGACACCGGGGTCCAGCCCAGGCTCACGGAGAAGAACATGATCAGGATCAGGCCCCACCAGAAGATCGGCATCGAGTAGCCGGCAAGGGAGATACCCATGACCCCATGATCGAATAATGAGCCACGCTTGAGCGCGGCGATGACCCCGGCCAGCAGGCCGATCACCCCGGCAAAAAACAGCGCCGCCATGGCCAGTTCCAGGGTTGCCGGGAACAGTGCGAGGAACTCGGTCCAGACGCTTTCGCGGGTGCGCAGCGATTCGCCGAGGTCACCCTGGGCGAGCTTGCTGACGTAGTCCAGGTACTGTTCGGGCAGCGGTTTGTTCAGGCCCAGTCGCTCCATGGCCTGGGCGTGCATTTCCGGGTCGACCCGCCGTTCACCCATCATGACTTCAACCGGATCGCCGGGTATCAGCCGTATGAGCGCAAACGTCAGCAAGGTGATGCCGAAGAAGGTCGGGATCAGCAATCCCAGTCGCCGGGCAATAAAACTAAACATCTTCTGGAGTACCTCATCAGCCGGTCAGGCATGCCCGCCGGCACCCGCGTGGGGCGCCGGCGGTCGTTCTTGTTCTACTTCACCTGGGTAGTGGCGAAGTTGTTATTGGTGAGGGGGTTGATGTGGTACCCCTCAACGTTGTTGCGCATGGCGGTAAACATTTGCGGATGGGCCATGCTGATCCACGGTTGATCTTCATCGTACACCGCCAGGGCCTTTACATAGAGCGCTGCACGCTCATTGTTGTCGGTAACCTCGCGGGCCTTGGTGATCAACTGCTGGAAGGTTTGATTGCACCAGCGCGCATAGTTCTCGCCGCTTTTCACCGCGTCGCAACTAAGCAGCGGGCTGAGGAAGTTGTCCGGGTCGCCGTTGTCGCTGGCCCAGCCGGTCGAGACCATGTCGGCTTCGCCCTTCTTGGCCCGGCGCAGCATCTCGGCCCATTCCATCACGCGGATATCGACGGTCAGGCCGATCCTGGCCAGGTCCGCCTGAAGCATTTCAGCGCTCAGGCGCGGGTTGGGGTTGGTCGGGCCGCCGCCGTTGCGGGTGAACAGGGTCAGCACCGTGCCTTCGGGCACGCCGGCTTCCTTGAGCAGGGCGCGGGCCTTGTCGAGGTCACGGGGCGGGTTCTGGTTGTCGGTGTTGTAGCCGATCATGCTCGGCGGGTAAGGGTTGACCGCGACCAGTGCGTTGCCCTTGCCGAACAGCTGGTCGACGTGGGTCTGGCGGTCGAAGGCGATGTTGATGGCTTTGCGCACGCGCACATCGCTCAGGTACTTGTGTTCGGTGTTGAGCGAGATGTAGCCGGTGGTCAGCGCTTCCATCTCGGCCACTTTCAATTTGGGGTCGGCCTTGATGCTGGGGATGTCATCGGGCTTGGGGTACAGCGCCACCTGGCACTCGTTGGCCTTGAGCTTTTGCAGGCGCACGTTGTTGTCGTTGGCAATGGCGAAGATCAGCGCGTCGGCCGGTGGCTTGCCACGGAAGTAGTCCGGGTTGGCCTTGTAGCGCACCTGGGCGTCCTTGTTGTAGCGCTGGAAGATGAACGGGCCGGTGCCGATCGGCTTGTTGTTGAGGTCGCCGGTCTTGTTGGCCTTGAGCAACTGGTCGCCGTATTCGGCGGAGTAGATCGAGGTGAAGGCCATGGCCAGGTCACGCAAAAAAGGCGCTTCGGGCCGGGTCAGGGTGAAGACCACAGTGTGCTCGTCGGTCTTCTCGACGCTTTTGAGCAGGTCCTTGAAACCCATGCTCTCGAAGTAGGGGAAACCGATGCTGGTCTTGTTGTGCCACGGGTGATTAGGGTCCAGCTGTCGTCGGAAACTCCACAGCACGTCGTCGGCATTCATCTCGCGGGTAGGGGTGAAATAGTCGGTGGTGTGGAACTTGACCCCTTCGCGCAAGTGGAAGGTGTAGGTCAGGCCGTCATCGCTGATGTCCCAGCGCTCGGCCAGGGCCGGCTGGATATCGGTGGTGCCCGGGCGGAAGTCGACCAGGCGGTTGAAGATGGCCTCGGCCGAGGCGTCGGCGGTTACGGCGGTGGTGTACTGGACGATATCGAAGCCTTCCGGGCTGGCCTCGGTACACACCACCAGCGGCTTGGCTGAGAGGCCCGCCGCAGTACTCAACAGGACGGCTGCCAGGGCAGCCTGTAGCGGTAGCAGTTTCATGAAACCTCCTGCAATCGATTAACCAGAGTAGCCGTCCCGGCCGATTCGGCGAACCGACCGGGAAACCGCGTTCTAGAGGAAGTTGAAGGGAATGGTGGTGACAATCCGCAGCTCGTCCAGGCTACCGTCGATCTGGGCCTTGCTGGCCCGGTGCGCGGTGTAGGTGGCACGAATGGTGGTGTCCTTGAGCGAGCCGCTCTGCACCGCATAGGTGGTGCCGATGCCCCACTCGTAGTGGTTCTCGCCGTCCAGGCCACGCACGTCGTAGCCGCTGCCGGTGTAGTGGGTGCCGTCGATGCCCCAGCCGCGCGCGTTATAGAGGTTGAACTTGAGGCCCGGCACGCCGTACTGGGCCATGTTCAGCACGTAGGCGATCTGCATCGATTTTTCGTTCGGGCCGTTGAAGTCCGAAAGCAGGGAGTTGGCCAGGAAGATCGCGTTGGTGTCGTGCAGGTAGTCGAAGTACTCGTTACCGTTGACCTGCTGGTAGGAGAAGGTCAGGTTGTGGGCCTGGTGGGTCAGGCCGAACGACAGGCTGTAGGTGTCGTTGTCGATGTCGCCAAGCTTGCTTTGGCCTTCATCCTTGGTCTTGTAGTAGTTCAGGCCGGTGGTCAGGCTCAGCACCGCGCTGTCGCCCAGCTCATGGCTGGCGCCGAAGTAGTACTGGTTCCACAGGTCTTCGACGTTGGACACGTAGAAGCTGGTTTTCAGGCTTTTCAGCGGCTGGTAGTTCACACCGGCAATGTTGACGTGATCGGCTGAAAAGGCGCGATCACCGTACTCGGCAACGAATTTGCTGGTGCCCTGTTCGGTCCGGTTCGAGAGCCGGTCGAAGGTGCCGACATCAAACGACAGGTTGTCGAATTCTTCGCTGTGCAGGCTCACACCTTCGAAGCTCGACGGCAAGGCGCGGTTGCCGATGTAGGCCAGTACCGGGGTGTCCATCGATTGGCGGCCGGCGGTCAGGGTGGTGTTGGACACCCGCGCCTTGACGTTGGCCAGGCCCATCTTGCTCCACTGGCCGATGACATCGCCGTCGCTGTGGGTCAGGGTGCGGTTGTTCGGCCCGGCCACCGCCGCGCGGCCACGCTCCAGGGCGATGGCGTTGTAGACGGCGACCTCGGTGCTGAAGCCGAAGGTACCTTCGGTAAAGCCCGAGGTGTAGTTGAGGATGGTGCCCTGCACCCAGTTGTCACGGCTGTGGGTGTCGTGCTGGCTGCCGTCGCTCTTGTAGTACTTGAACAGCGGTGCGCGGGTGGCGCGTTCGCGGCCATACCAGTTGCGGGTCGAGCCGGACAGGCTCTGGCCTTCGATGAAGCCCTTGGCTTCACTCTGGGCGCTGGTGGCTTTGACGCTGACCGGAACATAGTCCTGGCTGGCGGGTTCGGCCTGGGCCATGGCTGACAGACCACTGAGGGACAGTGCCAGTACTGCGGTTTGGGTTCGTCTCAAGGTAAAGCTCCCTTTTCTTTTCTTCTTTTTAGTTACCGCCTGGCATTGTGAGCTGGGCGTCTTGCCGGTTGGAACAAGGGTTTGCAATCGTTTGCTGCAAGGCAATCGGGCATATTCAGGCTGAGTTCGCCCGCGAAGGCGCTGCACGCCCCCGAGGGAGAAAGCGGTTTTTTATTCGGTACTGACGCCTGAGAAGTTGTTGCGCCCGAAAGGGCTTACCTTGAAATCCACGACCTTGGCACTGAGCGGCTGGTTGACCGTCGAGTGGGCGATCGGGGTGATGGGCAACTGTTGCCTGAGGCGCTGCTGCGCCTGCTGGTAGAGCAGGGTGCGTTGCTCGCGGTCGGTGATGGTCTTGGCTTTCTTGACCAGCGCGTCGTACTGCGGGTCGCACCACATGGAGTAGTTGTTGCTGCCTATCGCGTCACAGCTGTACAGGGTGCCCAGCCAGTTGTCCGGGTCGCCGTTGTCGCCGGTCCAGCCGATCAGCGAGATGTCGTGTTCACCGTCCTTGGTGCGCTTGAGATATTCGCCCCACTCGTAGCTGACGATTTTCACTTTGAGGCCGACCTTGCCCCAGTCGGCCTGGAGCATTTCGGCCATCAGCTTGGCGTTGGGGTTGTACGGGCGTTGCACGGGCATGGCCCAGAGGGTGATTTCAGTGCCTTCCTTGACCCCGGCGGCCTTGAGCAGTTCGCGGGCCTTTTGCGGGTTGTAGCCGGCATCCTTGATGCTGTCGTCGTAGGACCACTGGGTCGGCGGCATGCTGCCCACCGCCAGTTGCCCGGCCTCCTGGTACACCGCCTTGACGATGGCCGGCTTGTTCACCGCCATGTCCATGGCCTGGCGTACTTCGAGCTGGTCGAAGGGTTTGTGCTGAACGTTGTAGGCGATGTAGCCGAGGTTGAAGCCGGGTTTTTCGATGACCTGCAGCTTGGGGTCGCTCTTGAGTGCATCGAGATCGGCCGGGCGTGGATGCAGGGTGACCTGGCATTCGTTCTTGCGCAGTTTCTGGATGCGCACCGAGGGGTCGGTGTTGATCGAGAAGATCAACTGCTCGATCTTCACCTGGCTCGGGTCCCAGTAGTCCTTGTTGCCGCGGTAGCGGATCTGCGAGTCCTTCTGGTAGCGCTGGAACACGAACGGGCCAGTGCCGATCGGCTTCTGGTTGATGTCGCTGGGGCGCCCGGAGGTCATCAGTTGCTCGGCGTATTCGGCCGAGAGTACGGCGGCAAAACTCATTGCCAGATTCTGCACGAAGGCGGCATCAATGCTGTTGAGGGTGAAGACCACAGTCATCGGCGCGGTCTTTTCGATGCGGGCGATGTTCTTGTCCAGGCTCATGCCGACGAAGTAGGGAAATTCGGTGGGGTAGGCCTTGCGAAACGGGTGTTCGCGGTCGAGCATGCGATTGAAGGTGAACAGCACATCGTCGGCGTTGAAGTCGCGACTGGGGGTGAAATCCTTGTTGCTGTGGAACTTGACCCCTTCTCGCAGGTGGAAGGTGTAGGTCAGGCCGCCGTCGGACACCTCCCAGCTTTTTGCCAGGGCCGGTTTGACGGCGGTCGCGCCGCGTTCGAATTCCACCAGGCGGTTGTAGATCGGCTCGGCGGCGTCGTTGTCGGTGGCGCTGGTGTATTGGGCGGTATCAAAACCGCCGGGGCTGCCTTCGGAGCAGAACACCAGGTTCTTGGCCAGGCCCGCAGGGGCCTGGGCGAGCAGGCCGAAGCCCAGCAGCGCTGCATAGATTGGAGTGTGGCGCATGACGATCCCTTCTCTCTTGTTGTTTTTTTCGCGGTCCATGGCGCACAGCCATACGAATCGCGCCGACTCTGCTGCACCCTTGACGGTAGAGCCATCAAAGCGCTGCAGATAGGTGCGATTACGCAGAGGTGTGTAGGAGGTATCCGATAGGGCGTGCGACGGTTCCGTGTCGATGCGCTAGCGGCTGACCTGCCAGGCCATCAGGCTGCGGCCCCGGCTGCCGTGTGGCGTCGCGGGGCCGAGCCAGATGGCTGCTATTTGGTCACGCTGACCCCATAGAAGGAGTTCAAGCCAAACGGGCTGATCTTGAAGTCCTGTACGGTTGAACGCATAGGTTGATACACCGTCGAGTGAGCGATGGGTGTCATCGGAACCTGTTCTTTGAGGATGTGTTGCGCTTGCTTGTACAGCTCGGTGCGCTTGGCCTGGTCGGAGGTGGCCTTGGCTTGCTTGACCAGGTCGTCGTACGGCTTGTAGCACCACTTGGAGAAGTTGTTGCCTTCCAGGGCATCGCAGCCAAACAGGGTGCCCAGCCAGTTGTCCGGGTCACCGTTGTCACCGCTCCAGCCAATCAGCATGGCGCCGTTCTCGCCGCCCTTGGAGCGCTTGATGTACTCGCCCCACTCGTAGCTGACGATCTTGGCCTTGATGCCGATCTTGGCCCAGTCCGATTGCAGCATCTCGGCCATCAGCTTGGCATTGGGGTTGTACGGGCGTTGCACCGGCATGGCCCAGAGGTTGATCTCGGTGCCTTCCTTGATGCCGGCTTCCTTGAGCAGCTGCTTGGCCTTCTCGGGATCGTACTTGGCGTCCTTGATGGTGGTGTCGTAGGACCACTGGGTCGGCGGCATGGCGTTGACCGCCAGCTGGCCGGCGCCCTGGTACACCGAGTCGATGATCTGCTGCTTGTTTACCGCCATGTCCAGCGCTTCGCGAACCTTGAGCTGGGCCATCGGGTTGGGCTCGTTGCTGCCCTTGATCTTGTCCATCACGTTGTAGGCGATGTAGCCGAGGTTGAAGCCGGCCTGGTCAGGCATCTTCAGGTTCGGGTCGTTTTTCAGTGGCTCGATGTCGGCCGGGCGCGGGAACAGGGTGACCTGGCACTCGTTCTTTTTCAGCTTCTGCATGCGCACCGAGGCGTCGGTGGTGATGGCGAAGATCAGGTTGTCGATCTTCACATCCTCAGGCTTCCAGTAGTCCTTGTTGCCCTTGAAGCGGATCTGCGCGTCTTTCTGGTACTTGCTGAACACGAACGGGCCGGTGCCGATCGGCTTTTGGTTGATGTCGGCGGGCTTGCCCTGCTTGAGCAACTGGTCGGCGTATTCGGCGGACTGGATCGAGGCGAAGCTCATGGCCAGGTTCTGGATGAACGCAGCGTCGACGCCGTTGAGGGTGAACTTGACCGTGTGCTCGTCGAGCTTTTCGACCTTGGCGATGTTCTTGTCCATGCCCATGTCGGTGAAGTACGGGAACTCGGTAGGGTAGGCCTTGCGAAACGGCATGTCCTTGTCGAGCATCCGATTGAAGGTGAACAGCACGTCGTCGGCATTGAAGGCGCGCGTCGGCTTGAAGAATTCGGTGGTATGGAACTTGACCCCTTCGCGAAGGTGGAAGGTGTAGGTCAGGCCATCGTCGGAAATGTCCCAGCTGGTCGCCAGGCCCGGGATCACTGCGGTGCCGCCACGCTCGAACTGGCTCAGGCGGTTGAAGACGGTCTCGGCTGAGGCATCGAAGTCGGTTCCGGTGGTGTACTGGCCCGGGTCGAAGCCCGCGGGGCTGCCTTCGGAGCAAAACACCAGGTTAGTCGCCGCAAGGGCGGAGGGTGCGCCGGCTAGCAAGCCTGCGCCGACCAGAAACGGAATGACCGCGTGTTTGAGCATGGTGGCCTCATTGTTGTCATTTTTGATTTGAGGGGGCCTTGTGAGCCGACCTGCGGATACTTATGCAGGCCCCATACCCAATGCAACACTCAAAGGGATGGGTGACGGTAAACAGTGGGACGAACGTACAGGAATGTCGCATCCGTATAATTTTTTACGGAGTTGATCGTTTGCGAGGGGGTGTTTCAGGTTGTTTCGAAGACGTTGTCTCACTATCGAGTCAGTCTTTGCACTAATTTGGGGCGCGAGGTGCTACAAGTAACAGGGTTCGCGACAGCCGAAACTGCCGCGAACCAGCAGAAAAGTAACGCGGCTTACTGCATCTGGACTTCAATGGTGCCATCGGCACTCATGGTCACGTCGGTGGTGCCGGCTTCGATTTCCGGAGCGGGCGCTGCGTCTGCGGCCATGCCGGCGGCTTTCATCATCATCGGTGCGCTACGGGCATAAGGATGCGGGTAACCGCTGCTGTTGAGGTTCAGGTTGACCACTTTGTAGCCTTTGCCGCCCAGGGCTTCGGTGGCCAGTTGGGCACGGGCCTTGAAGGCGTTGACGGCATCCTTGAGCAGGTCGTCTTCGCTGGTTTTGCGCGTGGCCGGGGCGATGGAGAAGTCCATGCCGCCCATTTTCAGGTCCTGCAGCAGGGTGCCGGTGAGTTGCGACAGGGCCGGGAAGTTGGCGCTTTCCAGGCGCAGCTCGGCGCGTTCGCGCCAGCCGGTGATCTTCTGGCCCTTGTTGTCGTAGATCGGGTAGCTGTTGCGGCTGCCCTGGCTGATCTTCACATCCTTGACTTCGCGCGCCTGTTTCACCGCCTTGTTCATGGTCTCGGTGATTTCAGTGGCCAGCTTGCCCGGGTCGGTATTCTGCGCTTCGCTGTACAGGGTCACGACCATCAGGTCGCGGGCCACTTCCTTGCTGACTTCGGCGCGCAGCGAAATCTGGTTGTAGCGCGGGGCCTCATCGGCCAGGGCCGGAAGGCTGGCTAGCAAGCTGGTGGCCATCGCCAGGGCGGCGCTGCTGCGGGTGATCGACATGTATGACTCCTTGAAAGTGTGGCGCGGGCACTGAACACAAGCAGTGCACGCTGGCCCATGAGACTGGCAACAGTGTAGTGAGGTTCAAAATGGCCATCATTGTTATGTAAAAAAGTGTGGCGCTTTGCCGCATCACTGCAGACCAGGCCGCAGCTTCGGTATACTCGCGACGATTCGCCTGGAGCACTCATCAGGAGAGCTCATGCTCGCCCCCGTACAAATGCTGTCTGCAACCCGTCAGAACCTCTGGCGCCTGACCTTCATCCGCATCCTGGTGCTTGCCGCCCAGGCCGGCTCGGTCGGTGTCGCTTACTGGACCGAACTGCTGCCGCTGCCGTGGCTGTCGCTGGTCATCACCCTCGGCCTGTCGATGCTGCTGTGCGCGTTCACGGCCCTGCGCCTGCGCCTGACCCTGCCGGTCACCGAGCTGGAATATGCCTTCCAGCTGGCCTGTGACCTGCTGATCCACAGTGCCTTGCTGTATTACTCGGGCGGTTCGACCAACCCCTTCGTGTCCTATTACCTGGTGCCGCTGGCCATTGCCGCGGTGACCTTGCCCTGGGTCTATTCGCTGATCCTCTCCGGTATTGCCCTGGCCGCCTACAGCTTGCTGCTGGTGCAGTTCTATCCGCTCGAGACCTTCCCCATGGCCCGGGAGAAGATGCAGGTCTACGGCATGTGGCTGAGTATCGCCCTGGCAGCTGCGGTGATTACCTTCTTCGCCGCGAAGATGGCCGAAGAGTTGCGCCGCCAGGAGCAACTGCGCGCCGAACGCCGAGAGGAGGGCCTGCGCGACCAGCAACTGCTGGCCGTGGCTACCCAGGCCGCTGGTGCTGCCCATGAGCTGGGCACGCCCCTGGCGACCATGAGCGTATTGATCAAGGAAATGCGCCAGGATCACAGCGACCCGCTGCTGCAGGAAGACCTGGCGGTGCTGCAGGACCAGGTCAAGCTGTGCAAGGAGACCCTGCAGAACCTGGTGCGTGCTGCTGAAGCCAACCGGCGCCTGGCGGTCGAGAACCAGGAAGTGACCTTCTGGCTCGACGAAGCGCTCAACCGCTGGCACCTGATGCGCCCCGAGGCCAGTTACCGCTTCCAGCGCCTGGGCCAGGGCAATGTGCCGCGCCTGGCGCCGCCGCCGGACCTCACCCAGGCCTTGCTGAACCTGTTGAACAATGCCGCCGATGCTTGCCCGGACGACCTGGAAGTGCGCCTGGACTGGGACGCTCAGGACATGGTGATCAGTATCCGCGACCACGGCCCGGGCGTGCCGGCAGCGATTGCCGAATCGATCGGCAAACCCTTCTTTACCACCAAGGGCAAAGGCTTCGGCCTGGGCCTGTTCTTGAGCAAGGCCAGCGTGACCCGTGCTGGCGGCTCGGTAAAACTCTATAGTCATGAAGAAGGCGGTACGCTCACCGAGCTGCGCCTGCCGCGTGACGCGCGAGGAGATGTGTGATGAGTGATGAAATCCAGGTTGAAGGCGAAGAGCTGCCGCACCTGCTGCTGGTTGACGACGACGCTACCTTTACCCGGGTAATGGCCCGGGCCATGAGTCGCCGCGGCTTTCGCGTGAGCACCGCAGGTTCTGCCGAAGAGGGCCTGAAAATCGCCCAGGACGACGTGCCGGACTATGCCACGCTGGACCTGAAGATGGATGGCGATTCGGGCCTGGTACTGTTGCCCAAGCTGCTGGAGCTGGACCCGGAAATGCGCGTGGTGATCCTCACCGGTTACTCGAGCATCGCCACCGCGGTCGAGGCGATCAAGCGCGGTGCCTGCAACTACCTGTGCAAGCCGGCCGACGCCGACGATGTGCTGGCCGCGCTACTTTCCGAGCACGCCGACCTCGACAGCCTGGTGCCGGAAAACCCGATGTCGGTGGACCGCCTGCAGTGGGAACACATCCAGCGCGTGCTGACTGAACATGAAGGCAATATCTCCGCCACCGCCCGGGCCCTGGGCATGCACCGGCGGACCTTGCAGCGCAAGCTGCAAAAGCGCCCGGTTCGGCGCTGATTGACTATCGCGGGGCAAGCCCGCTCCTACTGTAGGAGCGGGCTTGCCCCGCGATCAATTTATTTGCCGCCGAGGATCGTTCGATCCACCCGCACTGCCAGTTGCCCGGCCCCGGGCGCGGCATCGAATACCACCTTGCCGCTTTCAGCCAGCTTGGCCCGACCCACCACCACGCCATCGCGCAGCAGCTCCAGGGGTACATCCTTGAGGGACTGGCCCGACGCCAGCTCAATGTTCAGGGTAATGCTCATGAGTGATTTCCTTATCACGGCTGTTGATCGATATAGGTCGTGGTGCCCGCATCCAGCGAGGCGATCAGTTCCGGCGAGCCGCCGCGGAACTGGCGGAACAGATTGCGCGATACCGACTTGCCGGAGGTATCCAGCGGCACCGTCAGGGTCGGTTGGAAACGCTCGGTCAGTTCGGCGTAGTCGCTCCACGGGCCAATGTAGGACTCGTTGAAACCGTTGACCACGCTCACCGCATAACGCACGGCATGGCCGGGCAGCCAGTTGGGCTGGCTCGGTACCTGGGTTTGCCAGCCGTCGGCGTGAATGCTCGGGGCGCTGGCAGGGGCATCGAGGTAGCCGGTGGGTTTGTTCGGGCTGTAGTCCTTGAGCAGCAGGTAGGTACTCCAGCCCCACCAGTTGTCGATCTGCGCCGGGTCATTGAGGTTGTTGACGTCGGCGCGGCGCATCAGCTTGCCGTTGCGCAGGGTAAACAGTGGGGCGAAGTTGCCTGGCACCTGTCCTTCCACGGCAGCTTGCAAGTCAGCGGCGATGCGCAGCGCACCATAGGCTGTCGGCGCCGGCAGGTTGCCGGTGTCGAATGCCTGGAAGATCTCATCGGCAGACTTCTGCACCGCCAGGCCCACCTGTTTGCGGTTGGCGACGTCGATGCTGTCGAAGTAGCGCTTGTCGCCATAGCCGCGCCAGGTATCGCCCTGGGCATTGCGCAGCACCAGGCCGTACTTGCTGTCTTCATCGTGCATGAAGCGCGAGATCAGCGAGCCGAGATCGGCCGGGGTGACGTTGTCCTTGATCGCCTTGCGCGGTACCCGCACGTGGCCGGCGGAGAACAGGTCAGTGAGGAAGTGGTCGGCGAAGGCGTTCATCGCGTAGGCCAGTTCCAGCTGCCCGTCATCGCCGCTGGCGCGAGCTTTCACGGCCTGGCGCAAGGCGGCGGTATGGCCGGCGACATACGCCAGCAGCGCCCATTCACCGAAGTGGTCCCAGTTGCTGGCGGCCAGCTTGAGATAGCGACCCAGGGGGAACATCGGCGAGACGAAACTGCCGCCGCCGGTGATCTTGTTCCACTCTTCCGAGAGGGTGTCGCCCAACTGGTCGTAGGCTTCATGAGGCTGGCGACCGTCTTTGATCGCCTGGTTGGCGGCGGCGATTTCCCGCTGCATGACCGCGAGGATCTTGCCGGCTTCTTCCCGGGAGGCGGGAAGCACGGCCAGCGAATCAAAGGCGGCGGCAAAACGTTCAACGCGTTCTTCGGCTGTGGCGCCATCGGCAATCGGCCGCTCGGGAATGCCATAGAAATCACCACCCAGGGCGACGATCTGGCCGTAGCTTAGGCTCAGGCCATTGGCCAGGTGCAGGGCGACTTTCCAGGCCGGGATCGGCGCGCTGTCGTGGCTGAAGCGCAGCAGGGTGTTGTCGCCGATGGCGGTGTGTTCGCCGCCTTCGAAGCGCAGTACCGGCTTGCCACTGGCAGGCGGTTTGGCCGCCAGGCCAAGGCGGTGGTATTTGATCGTGTGATGGCCGTCGAGCACCAGCACCAGGCGGGCGTCAGGGCCGGGAATGTTGATGCCGCTGACGCTGAACAGGGCGTCGAGGTCGGCGACCACGGTGGTGGCGAGCGCCTTTTGGGCGTGCAGTCCAGTTTGCATACCTGACATATTCAACTCCTTTGAGATGTCATGGATTTACCTGAATAACTGTATGTATGTACAGTTGTTTCGATCATATCCAAACCATTTCCTACGTCAACAACTCTTTTTTCTTACACAGGAATACGATTCATCAATCGGTGGCTGACGTATCATTAGCCCCCTAACGACAGCCATCGGGACCACCCTGCATGCTCGCCCTCTTTATCCAGACGCTGAACATCACGGCGCCGGTGTTCGCCATGCTGTTCATGGGCGTGCTGCTCAAACGCATCAAGGCCATCAACGATGGCTTCATCCACACCGCCTCGTCGCTGGTGTTCAACGTGTGCATGCCGGCTCTGCTGTTTTTGGGGATCTACCACGCCGACCTGACGGCGGCGGTCAAGCCCGGGCTGCTGGTGTTCTTCGTGGTCGCCACCCTGGGCAGTTTTGCCCTGGCCTGGGGCTTCGCCCTGTGGCGCTGCCCGCGTGAAGACCGCGGCATCTACACCCAGGGCGGCTTTCGCGGCAACAACGGGGTTATCGGCCTGGCACTGGCGGCAAGCATGTATGGCGATTACGGCATTTCGCTGGGGGCGATCCTCGCCGGCCTGGTGATACTGCTGTACAACTCGCTGTCGTCGGTGGTGCTGGCGGTGTACAGCCCGAGCATGAAGTCCGACCCCTGGAGCATCTGCAAGAGTATCCTGCGCAACCCGCTGATCATCAGCGTGCTGCTCGCCACGCCCATGGCCTACGGGCAAGTGCCGCTGCCCAACTGGTTGCTGACCTCCGGTGATTACCTGGCGCAGATGACCCTGCCGCTGGCATTGATCTGCATTGGCGGTACCCTGTCGCTGGCGTCACTGCGCGAAAGCGGTGGCCTGGCGGTCAGCGCCAGCCTGGTGAAGATGATCTGGTTGCCGGTGATCGGCACCCTGGCGGCCTGGCTTTGCGGCTTTCGCGGCGCGGAGCTGGGTATCCTGTTCCTGTACATCGGCAGCCCGACCGCCGCGGCCAGTTATGTGATGGCCCGCGCGGCCAACGGTAACCATGAACTGGCCGCCTCGATCATCGTAATTACTACGCTGATGGCCGCCATAACCACGAATATCGGCATTTTCCTCTTGCAGTGGGGCGGCTGGATCTAGATTCTGTGCCGACAATAAAGCCAACACTGCCTTCCACCTTCAAGGACATTTCATGCAAGAACAGAACCCCCCAGAGCGATTACAGCGCGGGTTGAAGAATCGCCATATCCAGTTGATTGCCCTGGGTGGCGCCATCGGTACCGGCCTGTTCCTGGGTATTGCCCAGACCATCCAGATGGCCGGTCCGGCCGTGCTGCTGGGGTATGCGATTGCCGGCCTGATGGCGTTCTTTATCATGCGCCAGCTGGGCGAGATGGTGGTCGACGAGCCGGTAGCCGGCAGCTTCAGCCACTTTGCCCACCGCTACTGGAACGAGTTCGCCGGTTTTGTTTCCGGCTGGAACTACTGGGTGGTCTATGTGCTGGTCGGCATGGCCGAGCTGACGGCCGTGGGTATCTACGTGCAGTACTGGTGGCCGGACTTCCCGACCTGGGCGACGGCGGCGATCTTCTTCGTGGTGATCAACCTGATCAACCTCACCCAGGTGAAGGTCTACGGCGAAATGGAGTTCTGGTTCGCCCTGGTCAAGGTCATCGCCATCGTCAGCATGATCGGCTTTGGCGCCTGGCTGCTGGCCAGCGGCAATGGCGGGCCGGACGCCAGTGTCGCCAACCTCTGGCAGTACGGCGGCTTCTTCCCCAATGGCTTCAGCGGTTTGCTGATGGCCATGGCGGTGATCATGTTCTCCTTCGGCGGCCTGGAATTGGTCGGTATCACCGCTGCCGAAGCCGACAACCCGCGCCACAGCATTCCGCGTGCCACCAACCAGGTGGTCTATCGCATCCTGATTTTCTACATCGGCGCCCTGGCGGTGCTGCTGTCGCTGTACCCGTGGCAGAAGGTGGTGCAGGGCGGCAGCCCGTTCGTGATGATCTTCCACAACCTGGACAGCAACCTGGTAGCGACCATCCTCAACGTGGTGGTACTGACCGCCGCGCTGTCGGTGTACAACAGCTGCGTGTACTGCAACAGCCGCATGCTGTTCGGTCTGGCCAGCCAGGGTGACGCGCCGCGTGCGCTGCTCAAGGTCAACCGCCGTGGCGTGCCGCTGACGGCCCTCGGTGTTTCTGCCCTGGCCACCGGCTTGTGCGTGCTGATCAACTACCTGATGCCGGGCGAAGCCTTCGGCCTGCTGATGGCCCTGGCGGTTTCGGCGCTGGTGATCAACTGGGCCAGCATCAGCATTACCCACCTTAAATTCCGCCGCGCCAAGCAGGCGTCGGGCGAGTCGACCTTCTACAAGAGCTGGGGCCACCCGGTGACCAACTACCTGTGCCTGGCGTTCATCGGGCTGATTCTGGTGGTGATGTACCTGACCCCGCCGATCCGCATTTCGGTGATGTTGATCCCGGCCTGGATCGCCACCCTGGGTGTGGCGTTCTGGCTGAAGAAGAAAAGTCAGAAGGCCGTCGTCGTCAGCAACTGACGGCCTTGGCGCAAGTGATCGATCAGCTCTGCGGGTAGCTGTCGATCACTTCCTGGGCGGCGCGAAAGGCATCGACCGCTGCCGGCACGCCGGCGTACACCGCGCAGTGCAGCAGCGCCTCGCGAATTTCCTCGACCGTACAACCGTTGTTCAGGGCGCCACGCACGTGGCCCTTGAGCTCCTGCGGGCATTTGAGTGCGGTGAGGGCGGCGAGGGTGATCAGGCTGCGGGTTTTCAGCGGCAGGCCTTCGCGGCTCCAGACGCTGCCCCAGGCATGTTCGTTGACGAAGTCCTGCAGCGGCTGGCTGAAGTCGGTGGCATTGCTCAAAGCGCGATCGACGAAGGCATCGCCCATGACCTGGCGGCGAACCTGTTCGCCGGATTTGTTGTTGTCGCCCATGTTGTTTTCCTTAGTGTTGGCGGCGCCAGGCACGCAGGGTGGTGTACAGCAGCAACGCCCCCAGTGCTGGCAATGCGTAGAACAGCATCAGTTTTTCAAGTCGGCTGGCCAGCGGCATGCCGGTGGTGAAGGCCACCACATGCAGACCATAAGCCAGATACAGGCAGAGGAACACCAGCCCTTCGGCGCGGGTCACCCGGTAACCGGAGTAGAACACCGGCAGCGCCAGCACCGCGACCCCGAGCATCACCGGCAGGTCGAAGGCCAGGGCATTGGGCGAGATCGACAGCGGCTCGGGGGCGACCAACGCGGTCAGGCCGAGCACCGCCAGCAGGTTGAACAGGTTGCTGCCGATCACGTTGCCCACGGCGATCTCCCGCTCGCCACGCAGGGCGGCGATCAGCGAGGTGGCCAGTTCCGGTAGCGAGGTGCAGACCGCGACCACAGTCAGGCCGATGACCCGCTCTGACAGGCCCAGGTCTTGCGCCACCTCTACCGCTGCCTCCAGCAGCAGATGACCGGCCAGGCTGAGCAGGCCAAGCCCGGCCAGCATCAGCAGCACACTACCGAGCCAGAACCGGCCGCCACGCTGCGGGCGCGGTCCGGGGGACGGGTAGGTGCGCGCGTGGTGGCGGGACTGGTGCCAGAGGATCGCCAGGTAGCCGAACAGGCCACACAGCAGCAGGGCTCCTTCCAGGCGCCCGAGCAGTTCGTTGAAGGCCAGCAGGTACACCGCCAGGCTCGCGGCGATCATCAGCGGGATATCCAGGCGAACCAGCTGGCGCGAGACCCGCAGCGGGATGATCAGCGCGGCCAGGCCCAGGGTCACGAGAATGTTGAAGATGTTACTGCCGATCACGCTGCCGACCGCGACATCCGGCGCGCCGGTGTAGGCCGCCTGCAGGCTGACGGTCAGTTGCGGCGCGCTGCTGCCGAATGCCACTAGGCTCAGGCCGATGATCAATGGCCGCACTTGCAGGCTGGCGGCCAGGCGCAGGGCGGCGCGCACCAGCAGTTCGGCGCCGGCGATCAGCAACAGCAGGCCGATGCTCAACTGCAGCAGGCTGAAAGTGGGTAAAGCGGCCAGGTCGAAAATGGTCGGGCTCCGGGGTCAGGTCAATCGCTGAGACTTTGTACCCGTACGCGCGCGGTTCCGCTACGGATCATCCCGAGTTTATCCGCGGCGGCGCGCGACAGGTCGATCAGCCGGCCACGGGTATGCGGGCCGCGGTCGTTGATGCGCACCACGACGCTGCGTTCGTTGTTGAGGTTGGTGACCTTGACCCGCGTGCCGAAGGGCAGGCTGCGGTGGGCGGCGGTCATGCCGTGCTGGTTGAAAGGCTCGCCACTGGCGGTGCGCTTACCGTGGTGACGGGAGCCGTAATAGGAGGCGGTGCCGGTCTTGTCGTAACCGCGGGGGTCGATATCGTGGCTGGCGCAGCCGGCCAGCAGGGTGAAAAGCGCGAGTGCGCTGAGGGGACGCCACATGTATGCAGATGCTCCGTAGGGTGGCCATCGCGGGTCAAGTCGGTGCGGCGCCCCGACTTGACCCGCGATTTAGCAGGCGACGCGATTACCCTTCGAGCTTGCTCTTGAGCAATTGGTTCACTTGCTGCGGGTTGGCCTTGCCTTTGGAGGCTTTCATGGCCTGGCCGACGAAGAAGCCGAACATCTTGCCGCGCTTGGCTTCATCCGCAGCGCGGTATTGCTCGACCTGCTCGGCGTTGGCGGCCAGCACTTCGTCCAGGACCTTCTCGATCGCACCGCTGTCGGTGACCTGCTTGAGGCCCTCGGCTTCGATGATCTGGTCGGCATCGCCGTCGCCGGCGGCCATCTTCTCGAACACCACCTTGGCAATCTTGCCGCTGATGGTGTTGTCGAGGATGCGCTTGAGCATGCCGCCCAGGTGCTCGGCAGTGACCGGCGACTGGTCGATTTCCAGGCCCAGCTTGTTCAGCAGGCTGCCCAGCTCGACCATGACCCAGTTGGCGGCAAGCTTGGCGTCGCCGCACACACCGACCACTTGTTCAAAGTAGTCGGCCTGTTCGCGGCTGGTCGCCAGGACGTTGGCGTCATAGGCCGAAAGGCCGAACTGGCTCTGGAAGCGCTCACGCTTTTGCGGTGGCAGTTCCGGCAAGGTGGCGCGCACCTCTTCAAGGAAGGCGCTTTCGATGACCACCGGCAGCAGGTCCGGGTCGGGGAAGTAACGGTAGTCGTTGGCTTCCTCCTTGCTGCGCATGGAGCGGGTCTCGTCCTTGTTCGGATCGTACAGGCGGGTTTCCTGGATGACCCGGCCGCCGTCTTCGATCAGCTCGATCTGGCGCTGCACTTCGGTGTTGATCGCGCGCTCGATGAAGCGGAACGAGTTGACGTTCTTGATCTCGCAGCGGGTACCGAACTCGGCCTGGCCCTTGGGGCGTACCGAGACGTTGCAGTCGCAACGCAGCGAGCCTTCGGCCATGTTGCCGTCGCAGATGCCCAGGTAGCGCACCAGGGCGTGGATGGCCTTGACGTAGGCCACGGCCTCCTTGGCGTTGCGCATGTCCGGCTCGGAGACGATCTCCAGCAGCGGGGTGCCGGCGCGGTTGAGGTCGATGCCGGTGGAGCCGCTGAAGTCTTCGTGCAGGCTCTTGCCGGCGTCTTCTTCAAGGTGCGCACGGGTGATGCCGACGCGCTTGACCGTGCCGTCTTCGAGGGCGATGTCCAGGTGGCCCTTGCCGACGATCGGCAGTTCCATCTGGCTGATCTGGTAGCCCTTGGGCAGGTCGGGGTAGAAGTAGTTCTTGCGCGCGAACACGTTGTGCTGGCCGATCTCGGCATCGATGGCCAGGCCGAACATGCAGGCCATGCGCACCGCTTCCTGGTTGAGCACCGGCAGTACGCCGGGCATGCCCAGATCGATCAGGCTGGCCTGGGTGTTCGGCTCGGAGCCGAAAGTGGTGGCGCTGCCGGAGAAAATCTTCGACTGGGTGGCGAGCTGGGTGTGAATCTCCAGCCCGATGACAACTTCCCATTGCATGTGGTGATCCCTCAGAAGCCGTTAGGTGCGCGAGTGTGCCAGTCAGTCACTTGCTGGTAGCGGTGCGCGACGTTGAGCAGGCGGCCTTCGTGGAAATACGGTGCCAGCAGCTGCACGCCAACCGGCAGACCATCGACGAAACCGGCCGGCATCGACAGACCTGGCACGCCGGCGAGGTTGGCGGTGATGGTGTAGAAGTCTTCCAGGTACTCGGCGACCGGGTCGTTGTTCTTGGCGCCGATCTTCCAGGCCGGGTTTGGCGTGGTCGGGCCGAGGATCACGTCGACGTCGTTGAACGCCGCCATGAAGTCGTTCTTGATCAGGCGGCGGATTTTCTGTGCCTGCAGGTAGTAGGCATCGTAGTAACCGGCTGACAGGGCGTAGGCCCCGACCATGATCCGGCGCTGTACTTCAGGGCCGAAGCCTTCGCCGCGGGAGCGCTTGTACAGGTCGGTGAGGTCGACCGGGCTCTCGCAGCGGTAGCCGAAACGTACACCGTCGAAACGCGACAGGTTGGACGAGGCCTCCGCCGGGGCGATCACGTAGTAGGCCGGGATGGCGTGCTGCATGTTCGGCAGGCTGATTTCCTTGACCACCGCGCCGAGCTTTTCCAGCTCCTTGACGCTGGCCTGGACCAGGTCGGCGATGCGCGGGTCGAGGCCGGCACCGAAGTATTCCTTCGGCAGGCCGATGCGCAGGCCCTGGAGCGAGGCGTTGAGGCTGGCGCTGTAGTCCGGCACCGGTTCGTCGATGCTGGTGGAGTCCTTGGCGTCGAAACCGGCCATGCCTTGCAGCAGCAGCGCGCAGTCTTCGGCAGTGCGGGCCAGCGGGCCGGCCTGGTCGAGGCTTGAGGCGTAGGCAATCATGCCCCAGCGCGAAACCCGACCGTAGGTCGGTTTCAGCCCGGTCAGGCTGGTCAGCGCTGCCGGCTGTCGGATCGAACCACCGGTGTCGGTAGCGGTGGCGCCAGGCAGCAGGCGCGCGGCAACCGCGGCCGCCGAGCCACCAGACGAACCGCCCGGCACGTGTTCGAGGTTCCACGGGTTTTTCACCGCGCCGTAGTAGCTGCTCTCGTTGGCCGAACCCATGGCGAATTCGTCCATGTTGGTCTTGCCCAGGGTCACGGCGCCAGCTTCGGCCAGCTTGCTGACCACGGTGGCGTCGTACGGCGCCTTGAAGTTGTCGAGCATCTTCGAGCCGCAACTGGTGCGGATGCCCTGGGTGCAGAACAGGTCCTTGTGGCCGATCGGTGCACCGAGCAGGGCGCCGCTCTCGCCGGCGGCGCGGCGGGCGTCGGCGGCCCGGGCCTGGCTGATGGCCAGGTCTTCGGTGACGCTGATGAAGCTGTTGATTTGCGGGTCGAGCAGGTTGATGCGCGCCAACAGGGCGCGGGTCAGCTCTTCGGAAGAAAACTTCTTGTCGGCGAGTCCGCGGGCGATCTCGGCCAGGGTCAGTTGATGCATGGCAGGCTCTATTCCCTTACTCGATGACTTTCGGAACCAGGTACAGGCCGTTTTCCGTCGCCGGGGCGATGGCCTGGTAGCTGTCGCGATGGTTACTTTCTGTTACCACGTCGGCGCGCAGGCGCTGGGTGGCTTCCAGAGGGTGGGCCAGTGGCTCGATGCCAGTGGTGTCGACCGCTTGCATCTGGTCGACCAGTCCCAGAATACTGTTCAGGGCATCGGTAGTGCGTGGCAGATCGGCTTCATTCAGGCCCAGTCGGGCCAAATGAGCGATCTTTTCCACGTCGCAGCGTTCAAGCGCCATGGGGATCTCCTGGGAAAACAGAAACGGATTTGCTCCGCGATGAGGAACATGCTGGCAGTATTACGGTCATAAGGCCGCGATCATGTGCAGGCTTGCTCGGAAAAACCGCCAATTTAACATATTGGTGCCTTGCCCAAAATCCCCGCCGTTGTTAGAGTTTGCCGCACTTTTTTACCCACGCGTTGCCTAGGGTCACTTTCCCATGTTCAAGAAACTGCGTGGCATGTTTTCCAGCGATCTTTCCATCGACCTGGGCACTGCCAACACCCTTATTTACGTGCGTGAGCGCGGTATCGTCCTGAATGAGCCATCGGTTGTGGCCATTCGTACTCACGGCAACCAGAAAAGTGTCGTCGCTGTCGGTACCGAGGCAAAGCGCATGCTGGGCCGTACGCCTGGCAACATTGCTGCCATTCGTCCGATGAAAGACGGCGTGATCGCCGATTTCAGCGTTTGCGAAAAAATGCTGCAGTACTTCATCAACAAGGTTCACGAAAACAGCTTCCTGCAGCCAAGCCCGCGGGTACTGATCTGCGTGCCGTGCAAATCGACCCAGGTCGAGCGCCGGGCCATTCGTGAGTCGGCGCTGGGCGCCGGTGCCCGTGAAGTGTTCCTGATCGAAGAGCCAATGGCCGCCGCCATCGGTGCCGGCCTGCCGGTCGAGGAAGCCCGCGGTTCGATGGTCGTCGATATCGGTGGTGGTACCACTGAAATCGCGCTGATCTCCTTGAACGGTGTGGTCTACGCCGAATCCGTACGAGTCGGTGGCGACCGTTTCGACGAAGCCATCGTCACCTACGTGCGCCGCAACTACGGCAGCCTGATCGGTGAGTCCACCGCCGAGCGCATCAAGCAGGAAATCGGTACCGCCTATCCGGGTGGCGAAGTTCGTGAAGTCGATGTCCGCGGCCGCAACCTGGCCGAGGGCGTGCCACGTGCCTTCACCCTGAACTCCAACGAAGTGCTGGAAGCGTTGCAGGAATCCCTGGCGACCATCGTCCAGGCGGTCAAGAGCGCCCTGGAGCAGTCGCCGCCGGAGCTGGCTTCGGACATCGCCGAGCGTGGCCTGGTGCTGACCGGTGGTGGCGCCCTGCTGCGCGACCTCGACAAGCTGCTGGCACAGGAAACCGGCCTGCCGGTAATCGTCGCCGAAGACCCGCTGACCTGCGTAGCTCGCGGTGGTGGCCGTGCCCTGGAAATGATGGACAAACACACCATGGACCTGCTCTCCAGCGAATAAGCCGGAGCCCGCAGTTCACGCCGCCCGGTTTACAGGTAGTGCCCACAGTGCTACCTGTATGTGCTGGGCTGACGTCCGTGTGGGCGTCGTTTTCCGTCAATCCGCAAGCAGGCCGGTGCGTTGCCGTATGAATGACCTCTTGAATCGTCGTCCACGAGGAGCGGCCCATTAAACCGCTTTTCGCCAAGGGCCCTTCGCTGGGCGTACGCCTGCTCGTGCTGGTTGTGCTGTCGATCACCCTGATGGTGGTCGACGCGCGCTTCACCCTGCTCAAGCCAATGCGTAGCCAGATGGGCCTGGTGCTGATGCCGTCCTACCTGGTTACCGATCTGCCCCAGCGCGTGTGGCAGGGGGTTGCCAGCCAGTTTGGCAGCCGTACCGAACTCGCCGCTGAAAACGAAAAACTCAAGACCGAAGCCTTGCTCCTGCAAGGTCGCCTGCAGAAGCTGGCGGCCCTGACCGAGCAGAACGTGCGCCTGCGCGAGTTGCTCAACTCCTCGGCGCTGGTCAACGAGAAGGTCGAAGTTGCTGAGCTGATCGGCGTCGATCCCAATCCTTTCACTCACCGGATCCTGATCAACAAGGGCGAGCGCGATGGCGTGGTCCTCGGTCAGCCGGTGCTCGACGCGCGTGGCCTGATGGGCCAGGTGGTCGAACTGATGCCCTACACCTCGCGGGTACTGCTGCTGACCGACACCACTCATAGCATTCCGGTGCAGGTCAACCGCAACGGCTTGCGGGCAATTGCCAGCGGTACCGGCAACCCCGAGCGCCTCGAACTGCGCCATGTAGCCGACACCGCCGACATCAAGGAAGGCGACCTGCTGGTCAGCTCCGGCCTCGGCCAGCGCTTCCCGGCCGGTTACCCGGTGGCCACGGTCAAGGAAGTGATCCACGACTCAGGCCAGCCGTTTGCCATTGTCCGGGCGATTCCGACCGCTGCGCTCAACCGCAGCCGTTACTTGCTGCTGGTGTTCACCGATAGCCGCTCGCCCGAGCAACGTGCCAGCGATGCCGCGATTGCCCAGGAAGAGGCTGATCGCCAGGGCCTGCCCGCTTCGGCGGCCGCGCCTGCGCCTGGCAGCGCCCCGGCTGCACCGGCTGCGGCCACCCCGGCGCCGGCTGCCACGACGCCAGCCGCACCGGCAACCAGTGCCCATCCGCCCGCCACGGCAGCCCCCGCAGCCCCTGCTGCGGTTCCCGGCGCGCCAGTCATTACCCGGGAGAGACACTGATGGTAAGCACCCGCAGCCGTAATGGCTGGGTCATCTGGCTGAGCTTTCTGATCGGCATGCTGCTCAGCGTGTCGCCCATGCCGCAGTTCGCCGAAGTGTTCCGGCCGATGTGGCTGGCCCTGTTGCTGGCCTTCTGGACCCTGGCCGTGCCGCACCGGGTCGGGATGACCACTGCATTCGTCCTCGGCCTGGCTGAGGATGTGCTGTATGGCACCTTGCTGGGGCAGAACGCCCTGGTGCTGACCCTGATCACTTTCCTGGTGCTGTCGTTGCAACAGCGCCTGCGGATGTTCCCGATGTGGCAGCAGAGCCTGGTGATCCTGGTGATTTTCGGCCTGGCCCAGTTGATCCAGCTGTGGCTCAGCGCCCTGACCGGCAACCGCTTGCCGACCCTGGCGCTGATCTGGTCGGCGGTCATCAGCGCCTTGCTCTGGCCGTGGATCAGCTATGGCCTGCGTGGTCTGCGCCGACGCCTGAGCATCAACTGAGCACTCACATTCAACGCTGACAGGGAGACGTCAAGATGACCCTGCTGTACCTGGCCTCTGGCTCGCCACGCCGCCGTGAGTTGCTGACCCAGATCGGTGTTCCCTTTACTTCGCTCAGTGCCGCGATCGACGAGACGCCGCTGCCCGCAGAGGCTGCAGCAGCTTACGTCGAGCGTCTGGCGCGGGAGAAAGCGTGCGCTGGCCTTGCGTCACTACCCGAAGGTAGCGAGGGCCCGGTAGCAGTGCTGGGCGCCGATACCGCCGTGGTGCTCGAAGGTCGAATTCTCGGTAAACCGCAAAACCGCGAAGATGCCCTGGCCATGCTGGCAGCCCTGTCCGGGCACGAGCACCAGGTAATGACGGCGGTGGCCGTGGCCGATCATCAGCGTTGCCTGAGCGTCAATGTCACAAGCCGTGTGCGGTTTCGCCCCATCAGTGCCGAGGAAGCCGAGGCCTACTGGGCCAGCGGCGAACCTGCCGACAAGGCCGGAAGCTACGCCATTCAGGGCCTGGGGGCGGTGTTCGTGCAGCGCCTTGAAGGCAGCTATTCGGCCGTGGTCGGCCTGCCCTTGAACGAAACCGCCGAACTGCTCGGTCAATTCGCCATCCCCTGCTGGCAGCGTCTGCCGGCCTGTTGAGCGAGGATTAGCCAGAACTGCCCTAGCCAGTCGCCCGCGAGCGATCCATGATTACTGAAGTCCTTTGACGAGAGCCTGCCATGAGTGAAGAGATTCTGATCAACATCACACCGATGGAATCACGCGTGGCGGTGGTGGAGAACGGTGTACTGCAGGAGGTGCATGTCGAGCGCACCCAGCGCCGTGGCATCGTCGGCAACATCTACAAAGGCAAGGTGGTGCGGGTACTGCCGGGCATGCAGGCGGCCTTCGTCGACATCGGCCTGGACCGTGCGGCGTTCATCCACGCCTCGGAAATCTCCCTGCGCGAAGGCTCGTCGGTCGAGAGCATCAGCGCCCTGGTGCACGAAGGCCAGAGCCTGGTGGTGCAGGTGACCAAGGACCCGATCGGCTCCAAGGGCGCGCGCCTGACCACCCAGCTGTCGATCCCGTCGCGGTACCTGGTGTACATGCCGCGCACCAGTCATGTCGGTATTTCGCTGAAGATCGAAGACGAAGCCGAACGCGAGCGCCTCAAGCAGGTGGTGACTGACTGCATCGCCCAGGAAAATATCCAGGATGCCGGTGGTTTCATCCTGCGTACCGCCGCCGAAGGCGCCGGGGCCGATGAAATCCTCATGGACATCCGCTACCTGCGCAGGCTCTGGGAGCAGATCGGCGCGCAGATCAAGACCGTTGGCGCGCCGACCGAAATCTACGAAGACCTCGGCCTGGCCCTGCGCACTCTGCGCGATCTGGTTAACCCGAAAATCGAGAAGATCCGCATCGATTCGCGGGAAACATTTCAGAAAACCACGCAGTTTGTCGCCGAATTGATGCCGGAAATCGCCGATCGTCTGGAACACTACCCGGGCGAGCGACCGATCTTCGACCTCTACGGCGTCGAAGACGAGATCCAGCGCGCCCTGGACCGCAAGGTGCCGCTCAAATCCGGCGGTTACCTGGTAGTCGACCCGGCCGAGGCGATGACCACCATCGACGTCAATACCGGGGCTTTTGTCGGCCACCGCAATCTTGAAGAGACCATCTTCAAAACCAACCTCGAGGCGGCCACCGCCATTGCCCGGCAACTGCGCCTGCGCAATATCGGCGGGATCATCATCATTGACTTCATCGACATGGAAGATGAAGAGCACCAGCGCCAGGTACTGCGGACCCTGGAAAAACAGCTGGAGCGCGACCACGCCAAGACCAACATCATCGGCATCACCGAGCTGGGCCTGGTGCAGATGACCCGCAAGCGCACCCGCGAAAGCCTCGAGCAGGTACTCTGTGAGCCCTGCTATTGCTGCCAGGGCCGGGGCAAGCTGAAAACCCCCGAGACCGTCTGTTACGAAATTTTCCGCGAGATCCTCCGCGAAGCCCGCGCCTACCAGGCTGAAGGCTACCGGGTGCTGGCCAACCAGAAAGTGGTCGACCGCCTGCTGGATGAAGAATCGGGTAACGTTGCCGAACTTGAAGCCTTCATTGGTCGAACCATTCGCTTCCAGGTCGAGTCCATGTATTCCCAGGAACAATATGATGTGGTGCTCCTCTGACTCGGTCTGAACAACATTGCGCAGTGCGCCGGCTGGCAAACCGCCGGGTTGCGGCCATAGTTAAGGCACGATCTGGAGGGCCACAGGCATGGAACGACTGATGCGCGTTCTCGGCGCCTTGACCCGCTGGGGGTTGGGCATCAGTGCCTTGCTGGCGGTGTTGGTGGCGCTTTATGTCAGTCTCGGCCGGCAGTTCATCCCGCTGGTGGCCGAGTACCGTGCCGAGGTCGAGGACAAGGCCGAGCAAGCCTTGGGCCTGCCGGTGCATATCGGTGCCCTGGAAGGGCACTGGAGCGGCCTGGCGCCGATCGTGCGGGTACGCGATATCCAGGTCGGCGAAGGGCCCAGTGCCCTGCGCCTGGACGGCGTCAGGCTGGTGCCGGACCTGTGGGCCAGCCTGGTCGAGCGCCAGGTGCGCCTGGCCAACCTCGAAGTTGGCGGCCTGCAACTGAGCCTGCGCGAGGACCAGAACGGCGCCTGGGCCCTGGAAGGCCTGCCGAAAAAAGACGACAAACCACTCGACCCCGAGCAACTGCTCAAGCAGATCCAGGTGGTGTCGAAAGTCACCGTGGTCGACAGCCAGGTGACTCTGGAGCCGTTCCAGCGCGAACCCATGACCCTCACCTACGTCAGCCTCGGCCTGCAGACCGGCAGTGTGCGCCAGCGCCTGGACGCGCGGCTGACCCTGCCCGATGGCCAGCCACTGGCGATGAGCCTGCGCAGCCGGATTCGCCCCAGCCAGTGGCGCGACGGTGAAATCGATGCCTACCTGAGCCTGCCGCAAAGCGACTGGGCGCGCTGGCTGCCGCCACGCCTGCTGGGCCAGTGGCAGGCCACTGAGCTGCGCGCCGGTGGCGAGCTGTGGCTGAACTGGGGCAAGGGCCAGTTGCAAAGCGCGGTGGTGCGCCTGAATGCGCCAGAGCTGCGCGGCAATCATGCCGAACGCAAGCCCGTGCAGATTGACAACCTGGCCCTCAATGCCTGGTTCCAGCGCGGCGACAAGGGCCTGGAGGTGCTGGTCGACTCGCTGGCCATGAGCCTGGGCAAGACCCGCTGGGAATCCCATGTGCAGCTCAAGCAGACGGCCGCGACCGAGTCGAGCGAGGAAACCTGGGCGATCCAGGCCGACCGTCTCGACCTGACCCCGGTTACGCCGCTGATCGACGCCCTGGCGCCGCTGCCGGAAAAACTCATGGCCGTGGTCGATGGCCTCAAGGTCACCGGGGCCTTGCGTAACGTGCGCCTGGATGTGCGGCCTAAAGCCACCGGCGACCAGCGCCTGAGTTTTGCTGCCAACCTTGAGCGGGTTGGCTTTGACGCCTATCACGGTGCACCGGCTGCCGGTAATGTCAGCGGCAGTATCAGCGGTGACCTCGGCCAGGGCGAACTGCGCCTGGATACCGATGCCTTCATGCTGCACCTGTACCCGATCTTCGAGAAACCCTGGCATTACCAGAAAGCCAACGCACGCCTGACCTGGCGCCTGGACCAGGAAGGCTTCACCCTGATCGCGCCGTACCTGAAGGTGCTGGGCGAGGAGGGCAAGATTGCCGGCGACTTCCTCATTCGCCTGCTGTTCGATGAAACCCGTGAAGACTACATGGACCTGCGCGTCGGCCTGGTCGACGGCGATGGCCGCTACACCGCCAAGTACCTGCCCGAAGTACTAAGCCCGGCGCTGGATGAATGGCTGCGCACGGCGATCCTCAAGGGCGCGGTCGATGAGGGTTACTTCCAGTACCAGGGCTCGCTCAACCACGGCGCCTCGGAGCAGGCCCGCAGTATCAGCCTGTTCTTCAAAGTCCATGACGCCGCCCTGGATTTTCAGCCCGGCTGGCCTCAGGTGCAGAAAGTCGCCGGTGACGTGTTTATCGACGACGATGGTGTGCGCATCAAGGCGCAAAGCGGACAGTTACTCAATACTCAGGTACGCAACGTCGAGGTCAACATTCCCCATGTTGCCGCCGGTGAACACAATCACCTGTACCTGGACGGCGAATTTGACGGCGGGCTTGGCGACGGCCTGAAGATCCTCCAGGACGCGCCTATCGGCACCGGGCCGATGTTTGCCGGCTGGGAGGGCGAGGGCGATCTCAAGGGCAAGCTCAAGCTGGATATTCCCCTGGCCAAAGGCCAGCAACCCAAGGTGGTCGTTGACTTCAATGTTCGCGATGCACGGCTGAAGATCGCTTCACCTGCCCTGGAACTCCATCAGCTCAAGGGTGACTTGCGCTTTGACTTCGACAAAGGCTTGAGCGGCGAGAACATCAGTGCGCGGGCTTTCGACAAGCCGATCACCGCGCAGATCTTTGCCGAAGGCAAGCCCGGGCAGATGCAGACCCGCATCAACGCCAAAGGGCAGATGCCGCTCAAGTCACTGACCGACTGGCTGCAGGTCAAACAGGCCCTGCCGCTTTCCGGGGAGCTGCCTTACCAGTTGCAGGTCAGCCTGGGCAGCCGCGACAACACCTTGACTGTCGATTCCAGCCTCAAGGGCCTGGCGGTGGATTTGCCCGCGCCGTTCGGCAAGGCCGCCAACGAGACCCGCAACAGCCAGTTCAGCATGGGCCTGCAGGGGCCGGAGCGGCGCTTTAATGTCACTTATGCCGACGTTGCCAAGGCCATCTACGCCGCGCCCATGGACAAGCTCGACCAGGGCCGCGGTGAACTGCTGTTCGGCGCCGGTACCGCACAGTTGCCGCCTGGCCAGGGCCTGCGTGTGCGCGGTCGCCTGGCCGAGCTGGACCTGGAGCCCTGGCAGAAGCAGTTCGAGCGCTTTGCCGGCAACGACCCGGGTGGCAGTGCCAAGCAGACGCTGCGTGGCGTCGACCTGAGTATTGGCCAGCTCAAGGGCTTTGGCCTGAACCTGGCGCAGGCGGTGGTGCGTGTCGATCGCGGTGGCAACCTCTGGGTCGTGCGCCTGGACAGCAAGGAAGTCATCGGTAATGCGCGGATCCCGGATGCCAAGGGCGCGCCAATGGTGATTAACCTGCAGACCATTCACCTGCCGGCCGCCGACCCCGCCGAAGCGTCTTCCGATGACGGCCCGGACCCGATGGCCAGTATTGATCCGCGCAAGATTCCGGCCGTTGATCTTTCCATCGACAAGCTGTTCCGTGGCGATGACCTGCTCGGCAGTTGGGCGGTCAAAGTTCGTCCGACTGCCAAGGGCATCGCCCTCAATGACCTCGATGTCAGTGTCAAAGGCCTGCAGATCGACGGTAATGGCGGTTGGGAAGGGGCGCCAGGGGCGAGCAGCAGTTGGTACAAGGGCCGTCTGGAAGGCAAGAACCTGGCGGACATCCTCAAGGCTTTCAATTTTGCGCCAACCGTCACCAGCCGGGACTTTCGCCTGGATGTCGACGGCCGCTGGCCCGGCTCGCCAGCCTGGGTCGGCCTCAAGCGCTTCTCCGGCAGCCTCGATGCCGCCTTGCGCAAAGGCCAGTTCGTCGAAGTCGAAGGTGGCGCCCAGGCCCTGCGCGTGTTCGGTCTGCTCAACTTCAACTCGATTGGCCGGCGCCTGCGTCTGGACTTCTCCGACCTGCTCGACAAGGGCCTGAGCTACGACCGGGTCAAAGGCCTGCTGGTGGCCAGTGAAGGGGTGTATGTGACCCGCGAACCGATCACCGTCACCGGCCCCTCCAGCAACCTTGAGCTGGACGGCACCCTGGATATGGTCCGTGACCGGGTCGACGCCAACCTGCTGGTGACCCTGCCGGTGACCAACAACCTGCCGATTGCCGCGCTGATCGTCGGTGCGCCGGCCATCGGCGGGGCGCTGTTCCTGGTTGATCGCCTGCTCGGCGACCGGGTGGCGCGCTACGCCAGCGTGCATTATCGCGTCGAGGGTCCGTGGAAAGAGCCTAAGATAAGCTTTATCAAACCTTTCGAAAAATCACGCTAGGAGCCGGGATGAAGTCAGCGGTTATCCAGATGGTCAGCCAGAGCGACGTTCTGGCCAACCTGGTGCGCGCCCGGCAACTGCTTGAGCAGGCAGCCGCAGGCGGTGCACGGCTTGCCGTGCTGCCGGAGAACTTCGCTGCCATGGGCCGGCGCGACAGCGCCGCAATCGGCCGCGCCGAAGCGCTGGGCGAAGGCCCGATCCTGCCCTGGTTGAAACAGACCGCCCGTGACCTCAAGTTATGGATAGTGGCCGGGACCTTGCCGCTGCCGCCGGTCGGCCAGGCCGAAGCCAAGGCCCATGCCTGCTCGTTGCTGATCGATGAGCACGGTGAGCAGGTGGCGCGCTACGACAAGCTGCACCTGTTCGATGTCGATGTCGCCGATAACCGTGGCCGCTATCGCGAATCCGATGACTACGCCCATGGCGGCCAGGTAGTGGTCGCCGATACCCCGGTCGGGCGCCTGGGCCTGAGCGTCTGCTATGACCTGCGCTTCCCCGAGCTGTACAGCGCGCTGCGCGAGGCCGGGGCTGAGCTGATCAGTGCGCCGTCGGCCTTCACCGCCGTGACCGGTGCCGCGCACTGGGAAGTGTTGATTCGCGCGCGGGCGATTGAAACCCAGTGTTATGTCCTGGCCGCGGCCCAGGGCGGAACTCACCCGGGGCCCCGGGAAACCTATGGCCATGCGGCGATCGTCGACCCCTGGGGGCGCATCGTCGCCGAACAGGCCAGCGGCGAAGCCGTGCTGCTGGGCGAACGTGACAGCAGCGAACAGGCGTCCATCCGGGCGCGGATGCCGGTGACCTTGCACCGGCGCTTTTTCTCGCAGGACGCCTTGCGGCCTGCGCACACCTCGGAGTGACTATGAGCGAGATGTTATCCACTGTCAGCGAACACCTGCTGGCGCCGGGCGGCCTGACCCTCGACAGCCTGCAGTCAGTGCTGGGCGAGCTGGCCGGGCCAGGCATCGATGCCGCCGACCTGTACTTCCAGGGGCAGATTTCCGAATCCTGGGCGCTGGAAGACGGCATCGTCAAAGAAGGCAGTTTCAACCTCGACCAGGGCGTGGGCGTACGTGCCCAGTCCGGCGAGAAGACCGGTTTTGCCTACAGCAACGCCATCAACCTCGAAGCCCTGACCTCGGCGGCCCGCGCCGCGCGCTCGATTTCCCGTGCCGGGCAGAACGGCAGCGTGCAGGCGTTCAACAGCCAGGACGTTACCCAGCTGTATGGCACCGACAATCCGCTTGAGGTCATCAGCCGAGCCGACAAGGTCGAGCTGCTCAAGCGTGTCGACGCCGCCACGCGCAAGCTCGATCCGCGTATCCAGCAAGTCACCGTGAGCATGGCCGGGGTCTGGGAGCGCATCCTGGTCGCCGCCGCCGATGGCAGCCTGGCCGCCGACATTCGCCCGCTGGTGCGTTTCAACGTCAGTGTCATCGTCGAGCAGAACGGCCGTCGCGAGCGCGGCGGTCACGGTGGCGGCGGGCGTACCGACTACCGCTATTTCACCGACGAACGGGTCATGGGCTATGCCCGTGAGGCCCTGCGCCAGGCGCTGGTCAACCTCGAAGCCATCCCGGCGCCGGCCGGTACCCTGCCGGTGGTGCTCGGCTCCGGCTGGTCGGGCGTATTGCTGCACGAAGCGGTCGGCCATGGCCTGGAGGGTGATTTCAACCGCAAGGGCAGTTCGGCCTACAGCGGCCACATGGGCGAGAAGGTGGCTTCGAGCCTGTGCACCATTGTCGATGACGGCACCCTGGAAGGTCGTCGCGGATCACTGAGCGTCGATGACGAAGGTACCCCGACCGAGTGCACCACGCTGATCGAGAACGGCATCCTCAAGGGCTACATGCAGGACAAGCTCAACGCCCGCCTGATGGGCATGGCCCGCACCGGCAACGGCCGACGCGAATCCTACGCGCACCTGCCGATGCCGCGCATGACCAACACCTACATGCGTGCCGGCGAAAGCGACCCGGCAGAAATCATTGCCTCGGTGAAAAGGGGTATTTACTGCGCCAACCTCGGCGGTGGCCAGGTGGACATCACCAGCGGCAAGTTCGTGTTCTCCACCAGTGAGGCGTACCTGATCGAAGACGGCAAGATTACCGCGCCGGTCAAAGGCGCAACCCTGATCGGCAACGGGCCGGAAGCCATGAGCCGGGTATCGATGGTCGGCAACGACCTGTCGCTGGACAGCGGTGTCGGTACATGCGGCAAGGATGGTCAGTCGGTGCCGGTAGGCGTTGGCCAGCCGACCCTGAAGATCGATGCGATCACCGTCGGTGGCACCGGCGCTTGAAGATGAAACCGGGCAGGCAGGGCGCCTGCCCGTGTGCGGGGTTCAACGCAGGCCGCGTTGGACCTCGTCGAGTTCGCGGATGTACTTGAAGATCTTGCGGCTCGCGCTTGGCGGCTTGTTGCGCGCCAGCTCGTGCTGGGCCTGGCGGATCAGCGAGCGCAGTTGCTGGCGATCGGCATCGGGGTATTCCTGGACGAACTTCTCCAGGACCTCGTCGGTACCATCGATCAGCCGGTCACGCCAGCGCTCAAGGTTGTGGAAGCGCTCGTTGTATTGGCGCGAGGAGGCGTCGAGCTGGTCAAGCAGGGCATTGATCGCGTCGATGTCCTGGTCGCGCATCAGCTTGCCGATGAACGACTTGTGACGCCGTTTGGCCTCGTTCGCGGTGTGCCGCTTGTGCTCTTCCAGGGCCGCGCGCAACTCGTCGGTCAACGGCAGTTTGGCCAGGGTATCGGGCTTGAGCAAGGTAAGGCGCTCGCCCATCTCGACCAGCGCCTGCATTTCGCGCTTGACCTGGGTTTTGCTTTTTTCGCCGTCAAAGGCGGTGTCGTAAGAATCAACCATGGGGGCAGTCCGCTGAGAATCGCCGCCATGATAACCAGTCGGGGGCCGCTTGTCCGGTCCGGTCGTAGATTGACCCGCGCCGAACGCAGAATTTGAGTGGAGAAAACCATGAGTGCAGTCCAGAGCGTAGGTCCGCAGGCCCTGCCGGCGTTGCAGGAACAGGTCGAACAGATCATTGCCGAAGCCCGGCGCCAGGGTGCCAGCGCCTGCGAAGTGGCGGTATCGCTGGAGCAGGGGTTGTCGACTTCGGTGCGCCAGCGTGAAGTCGAGACCGTCGAATTCAACCGTGACCAGGGTTTTGGCATCACCTTGTACGTGGGCCAGCGCAAAGGCTCGGCGAGCACCTCGGCCAGCGGCAGCGAGGCGATCCGGGAAACCGTCGCCGCCGCCCTGGCAATTGCCAAGCACACTTCCGAAGACGAGTGCGCCGGGCTTGCCGATCCGGCGCTGATGGCCCGCGAGCAGGCGGATTTCGACCTCTATCATGCCTGGGACATCACCCCTGAGCAGGCCATCGAAAAGGCCCTGGAGTGCGAAGCCGCAGCTTTCGATGCCGATGCGCGGATCAAGAACGCCGACGGCACCACCCTCAACACCCACCAGGGCTGTCGCGTGTATGGCAACAGCCATGGCTTTATCGGCGGCTACGCTTCGACCCGGCACAGCCTGAGCTGCGTGATGATTGCCGAAGCCGACGGGCAGATGCAGCGCGACTACTGGTATGACGTCAATCGCCAGGGCGAATTGCTCGCCGACCCGCGCAGCATCGGTATCCGCGCTGCGCAACGGGCAGCCAGCCGCCTGGGCGCGCGTCCGGTACCCACCTGTGAAGTGCCGGTACTGTTCTCGGCCGAGCTGGCAGGGGGGCTGTTCGGCAGCTTCCTTTCGGCGATTTCCGGCGGCAACCTGTACCGCAAGTCTTCGTTCCTCGATGGTGCCATGGGCCAACGGCTGTTCCCGACCTGGCTGACCCTGGACGAGCGCCCGCACCTGCAGCGTGCCCTGGGCAGCGCCGCGTTCGATGGTGACGGCCTGGCCACCTATGCCAAGCCATTCGTTGAAAACGGCCAACTGGTGTCCTACGTGCTGGGTACCTATTCCGGGCGCAAGCTGGGCTTGCCGAGCACCGCCAACGCCGGCGGCGTGCACAACCTGTTCGTCACCCATGGGGTCGAAGACCAGGCTGCCCTGCTGCGGCGCATGGGTCGTGGACTGCTGGTTACCGAGCTGATGGGCCATGGTCTGAACATGGTCACCGGCGACTACTCGCGCGGTGCTGCAGGCTACTGGGTAGAAAACGGCGAGATTCAGTTCGCCGTTCAGGAAGTGACGATCGCCGGTAATATGAAGGATATGTTCCAGCAAATTGTCGCGATTGGTAATGATCTGGAAACCCGCAGCAATATTCACACAGGCTCGGTGCTGATCGAGCGGATGACCGTCGCGGGCAGTTAACGCCCGGTGTTGCTCCCCCTTCGAAGCCCGGCCATGTGTCGGGCTTTTTGTTTTTCTTTTTTCATTTTGTTGAACTGATTCTGATTATCACTTAATAATGAATATCATTATCTAGGCGATGATGTTCATGAAACCAGTCCTCCACGAATTGCCCTACCTGGAAAACTGGCGCTGGCTGAGCCGGCGCATTCGCTGTGCACTCGATCCGGACGAGCCGCGCCTGATCGAGCACTACCTCACCGAAGGCCGTTACCTGGTGTGTTGCACCGATACCAGCGCCTGGACCATCGCCTTGACTTCATTCCGCCTGCTGCTGGACACCGCCTGCGATCGCGCGCTGCCCTGGCATTGGCGCTGCCTGTGCCTGGACCAGGCCTGGCGGCCGCTGCTGGAGCTGCGCAACCTCGATCGGCGCGAAAACAACCAGCGCTGGCAGCCCTTCGCCCTGCAACTGGCGAACTGCGTACTGCTGCCTTCGATTTCCTACGATGAACTGATGCAAGGACTTGATGATGAGTAATACCCGTATCGAGCGCGACAGCATGGGTGAACTGCTGGTGCCAGCCGAGGCCCTGTATGGCGCCCAGACCCAGCGCGCGGTAAACAACTTCCCGATCAGCCAGCAACGCATGCCGACCCAGTTCATTCGCGCACTACTGCTGGCCAAGGCTGCTGCGGCCAAGGCCAATATCGAGCTCAAGCAACTGGAGCAGGCCCGCGGCGAGGCGATCGTCAAAGCCGTGGAGCAGTTGCTGGCCGCTGACTTCATGCAGCATTTCCCGGTGGATATCTTCCAGACCGGCTCCGGTACCAGTTCGAACATGAACGCCAACGAGGTGATCGCGACCCTGGCCAGCCGCGTGCTGGGCGATACGGTCAACCCCAACGATCACGTCAACTGCGGGCAAAGCAGCAACGACATTATCCCCACCACCATTCATGTCAGTGCCGCGCTGGCCCTGCACGAGCAGTTGCTGCCGGCGCTGCAGCATCTGGTCAAGGTGATCGACGCCAAGGCCGAGCAGGTGCATCCGTTCATCAAGACCGGCCGCACCCACCTGATGGATGCCATGCCGGTGCGCATGAGCCAGGTGCTGGGTGGATGGTCGGCGCAAGTCAAGGCGGCCATTGCTCATCTGCAAGCCACCTTGCCAAGCCTGCAAGCCCTGGCCCAGGGCGGCACCGCCGTGGGCACTGGCATCAATGCCCATCCTGAGTTCGCTGCGCGCTTCAGCCAGCAACTGACAGCGCTTACCGGCGTCGAATTTGTTCCGGGGCACAACCTGTTCGCCTTGATTGGTTCGCAAGACACCGCTGTGGCGGTATCCGGCCAGCTCAAGACCACCGCTGTGGCACTGATGAAAATCGCCAACGACCTGCGCTGGATGAACTCCGGGCCGCTGGCCGGCCTGGGCGAAATCGAGCTCGAAGGCTTGCAGCCGGGCTCTTCGATCATGCCAGGCAAGGTCAACCCGGTAATCCCGGAAGCGACTGCCATGGTCGCCGCGCAGGTGATCGGCAACGACGCGACCATCGCCGTGGCCGGGCAGTCGGGCAACTTCGAACTCAACGTGATGCTGCCGATTATTGCCCAGAACCTGCTCAGCAGCATCGAGCTGATGGCCAATGCCAGCCGCTTGCTGGCCGACAAGGCGATTGCCAGCTTCACGGTCAATGAACCCAAGCTCAAGGAAGCCCTGGCGCGCAACCCGATTCTGGTCACTGCCCTGAACCCGATCATCGGCTACCAGAAGGCTGCCGAAATCGCCAAGACCGCTTACAAGCAAGCCCGCCCGATTATCGACGTAGCCCTCGAAAACACCGACCTGCCGCGCAGCCAGCTTGAAGCGCTGCTCGATCCGGAAAAGCTCACCGCCGGCGGGATCTGAGCCGGCCCACCGCTCTGGAGGTTTGTCATGCAGCACTGGAAACGCACCACCGAAATTGCCAACCGCCTGTTCGAACAGGGCGAGTTGGTCGATGCCCGCGAGTTGTATCTGCAAGCCCTGGCGCTTGCCCAGGTGTTGTTCGAACGCTGGCATGACGCCGACGAAGCGGTGGCCGTGTGCGTCATCGCCCACCACAACCTGGCTGACCTGCACCTGCGGCTGAATCAGCCGCAGGAAAGCGCCGAGTACCTGTGCGCCATTCACCAGCGGTTGTTGCAGACCGCCCAGGACCCGCGCATGGCGCCGATACTGCGCGAAGCTGCGTTGCGCCACAGCAGCAAGACCTACACCGAGTTGCTGAGCTTCATCAGCGAGTACGGCCAGTACCCCCGTACCGAACGTCTGCTCTACCGGCACGAGCCGCAGCCGGCCCTGCATGCCGGCCAGGAAAGCGCCGCGCCTTCAGTCCTACAATATGGAATCCAGTGATATGCCTTATACCTTGCCTGCATTGCCTTACGCCTACGATGCGCTGGAACCGCACATCGATACCCAGACCATGCAGATTCACCACAGCAAGCACCACCAGACTTACATCAACAACCTCAACGCGGCGGTCGAAGGCAGCGAGTATGCCGAGTGGCCGGTGGAAAAACTGGTGGCCAGCGTCAAGCAACTTCCGGAAAAATTGCACAACGCGGTAATCAACCAGGGCGGCGGTCACGCCAACCATTCGCTGTTCTGGACCGTGATGTCGCCCCAGGGCGGTGGCCTGCCACAAGGCGCTGTGGCCAAGGCCATTGATGAGCAATTGGGTGGCTTCGAGGCGTTCAAGGACGCCTTCACCAAGGCTGCGCTGACTCGCTTTGGCAGCGGCTGGGCCTGGCTGAGCGTGACCCCGGCCAAGACCCTGGTGGTTGAAAGCAGTGGTAATCAGGACAGCCCGCTGATGACCGGCAATACGCCAATCCTCGGCCTGGACGTCTGGGAGCATGCTTACTATCTGCTGTACCAGAACCGTCGTCCGGAATACATCAACGCCTTCTACAACGTGATCGACTGGTCCGAGGTAGAGCGTCGTTACGCAGCTGCGCTTGTGTGAGTCGCAGCGCAATGCGTTCGGATGTAATGTCGATTGCCGGCGTGCGGCTGTTTCGCCTGGCGCTCGGTACCCTGTTGCTGCTGGTCGGCTTCGCCCTGCTGGTGGCCCAGGGTATCGCCTGGCTGGACCTGGAGCCGCGCATGTTACGGGCGCTCGAAGGCGGTGCGCTGTGCGCCCTGGGTACGGCCTTGGGCGCGGTGCCGGTGCTGGTGATCCGCAACATGCCAGTGGCGTTGGCCGATACCTTGCTGGGCTTTGGTGCCGGGGTGATGCTGGCGGCCACGGCCTTTTCGCTGATCATTCCCGGGCTGGATGCCGCCCAGGCCATTGGCCTGGGTAAATGGGGCGCCGGTGGTTTGGTCAGCTTCGGCTTGCTGTTCGGGGCCTTCTGCCTGTACCTGGTCGACCTCAAGGTGTCCGGTGCATCGCCCGAGGCCCTGGTCGGCACGCCGCAGCAACCGGTGATCGCCGCGCGGATCTGGGTGTTCGTCATTGCCATCATTGCCCATAACATCCCCGAAGGCATGGCCATTGGCGTGTCTGCCGGTGGTGGCATGCCCGATGCCGACAGCCTTGCCATGGGCATTGCCCTGCAGGATGTGCCGGAAGGCCTGGTGATCGCCCTGGTGTTGGCAGGGGCGGGGATGGCCCGCTTCAAGGCGTTTCTGATTGGTGCGGCTTCTGGTCTGGTCGAGCCGCTGGCAGCGGTGGTGTGTGCCTGGCTGGTGACCGTGGCAGAGTTGTTGCTGCCACTGGGCTTGGCGTGTGCTGCCGGGGCGATGTTGCTGGTCGTGACCCAGGAAATCATTCCCGAGTCGCGCAGCAATGGCCATCACCGGCTAGCCAGCCTGGGCCTGTGCATCGGCTTCTGCCTGATGATGGTGATGGATACGGCGCTTTCGTGAGAAAACGGGGGCGGTTACTCGCCCTCGTCGAAGTAATTGTTGATCAGTTCGATCAGGGCGTTGAGTGCATCATCGTCCTGCTCGCCCTCGGTGTGCAGATGAATGGCGGTGCCCTTGCCGGCCGCCAGCATCATGACCGCCATGATGCTCTTGCCATCAACCAGGGATTGCGGATTACGCCCAACGCGAACCTGGCAGGGAAACTTGCCCGCAACGCCAACGAACTTTGCCGCTGCCCGGGCGTGCAGCCCCAGCTTGTTGATGATGGTGATTTCTTTTGCGGGCATCGAGGCGCTGGTCCTGTGGGCTAGAGGTCGCGGTGGCGAACCTGGACATTCTTTAACGATTGTTGCAGTAACTGGCCCAGACGCTCGGTCAGGTACACCGAACGGTGGTGGCCACCCGTGCAGCCAATGGCAATGGTGACATAGGCACGGTTGCTGGCGGCAAAGCGCGGTAACCACTTGAGCAGGTAGCTGGAGATGTCCTGGAACATGTCCTCGACATCCGGCTGCGCAGCCAGGTAATCGATCACCGGTTGCTCCAGGCCCGAATGGTCGCGCAGTTCCGGCTTCCAGTAAGGGTTGGGCAGGCAGCGCACATCGAACACCAGGTCGGCATCGACCGGCATGCCGCGTTTGAAACCGAAGGATTCGACCAGGAAGGCCGTACCGGGCTCCGGCTGGTTGAGCAGGCGCAATTTGATCGAGTCACGCAACTGATACAGGTTCAGGTTGGTGGTATCGATCTTCAGGTCGGCGAGGTCGGCAATCGGCCCGAGCAGCTCGCTTTCGACTTCGATCGCTTCGGCCAGCGAGCGTTCGTTGTTGGTCAGCGGGTGGCGGCGGCGGGTTTCCGAGAAGCGCTTGAGCAATGTTTCTTCATCGGCATCCAGGTACAGCACATCACACTGGATGTGCCGGCTACGGGCGTCCTCAAGCAGCTCGGGAAAGCGCGACAAGTGGCTGGGCAAGTTGCGCGCGTCAATCGAAACGGCCACCTTGGGCTGCATCAATTCCGTGTTGATCAGGGCGCTTTCGGCCAGTTGCGGCAGCAAGCCAGCAGGCAGGTTGTCGATGCAGTAGTAGCCGTTGTCCTCAAGTACATCGAGGGCGGTACTCTTGCCGGAGCCAGACCGGCCGCTAACGATGATCAAGCGCATGTTCAATGCCCGTTCTGTACGTCCAGTACGACCTGGTACAAGGCTTCGTTACTGGTGGCCGCACGCAGTTTTTCGCGTACGTCCTTGCTATCGAGCATGCTGGCGATCTGGCGCAGCAGCTCCAGGTGCGCATCGGTAGCCGCTTCCGGGACCAGCAGTACGAACAGCAGGTCGACCGGGGCGCCATCGATGGCGTCGAAATCGATAGGGGCGTCAAGGTGCAGCAGCGCGCTGACCGGCGACTCACAGCCCTTGAGGCGGCAGTGGGGAATGGCAATGCCGTTGCCGAAGCCGGTGGAGCCCAGTTTCTCCCGGGCGATCAAGGCTTCGTACACGATCTGGGTGTCCAGCTCGGGCACTTCTCTGCCGATCAGATTGGCGATCTGTTCGAGCGCACGCTTTTTACTGCCGCCCGGCACGTTCACAAGGGAACGGCCGGGGGTCAGGATGGTTTCAAGTCGGATCATGGATGAGGGGGATCAGCGGGCCGCTGCACCTTGCAGCAGGCTTTGCTGTTTTTCCTTGTGTTTTTTCAGTTGGCGGTCGAGCTTGTCGGTCAAGGCATCGATCGCTGCATACATGTCTTGGTGTTCGGCATTTGCAACCACTTCGCCGCCGGGAATGAACAGCGTCGCTTCAATCTTCTGCTGCAGCTTCTCGACCTTCATGATTACCGTCACATTGGTAATCTTGTCGAAATGCCCCTCCAGTCGTTTCAATTTCTGCTCGACGTACTCACGCAGGGGCTGAGTAACTTCTACATGCTGTCCACTGATATTGACTTGCATACAGCTTCTCCTTTGTTGCCGGTGCATAAGAGGCAGGTATTGCGCCTGCCACTGAACTGCGGTGGCACACCTCAGGAGCCGTTACATCAATCGCTTGCGCTCGCTCGACGGTGCGATGCCGAGGGACTCGCGGTACTTGGCGACGGTGCGACGTGCTACCTGGATGCCTTGTGCCTCCAGTAAACCAGCGATCTTGCTGTCACTCAATGGCTTTTTCTGATTTTCCGCTGCAACCAGTTTCTTGATGATCGCGCGGATCGCCGTGGACGAGCATTCGCCGCCTTCGGAGGTGCTGACGTGGCTGGAGAAAAAGTACTTCAGCTCGTAAATTCCGCGCGGCGTGTGCATGTATTTCTGCGTGGTCACCCGGGAAATGGTCGACTCGTGCATGCCCACCGCTTCGGCGATGTCGTGCAGCACCAGCGGCTTCATCGCCTCGTCACCGTGATCGAGGAAGCCGCGCTGGTGCTCGACGATCTGGGTGGCGACCTTCATCAGGGTTTCGTTGCGGCTTTGCAGGCTCTTGATGAACCAGCGCGCCTCCTGCAACTGGTTGCGCATGAAGGTGTTGTCGGCGCTGGTGTCGGCGCGACGGACGAAACCGGCGTACTGCGGGTTGACCCGCAGGCGCGGGACCGCTTCCTGGTTGAGTTCGACCAGCCAGCGCTCGTTGTCCTTGCGCACGATCACGTCGGGCACCACGTATTCGGCTTCGCTGGACTCGATTTGCGAGCCCGGGCGCGGGTTGAGGCTCTGTACCAGTTCGATGACCTGGCGCAGCTCGTCTTCCTTGAGCTTCATGCGGCGCATCAGCTGGCTGTAGTCGCGGCCGCCGAGCAGGTCGATGTAGTCGCTGACCAGACGCTGGGCTTCGGCCATCCACGGGGTACGCGGCGGCAGCTGGCGCAGTTGCAGCAACAGGCACTCGCTGAGGTTGCGCGCGCCGATGCCGGCGGGTTCGAATTGCTGGATACGGTGCAGCACGGCTTCGACTTCATCCAGCTCGATGTCGAGCTCGGGGTCGAAGGATTCGCAGACTTCTTCCAGGGTTTCGTCGAGATAACCCTGGTTGTTGATGCAGTCGATCAGGGTCACGGCGATCAGCCGGTCGGTGTCGGACATCGGTGCCAGGTTGAGCTGCCAGAGCAGGTGGCTCTGCAAGCTTTCGCCAGCCGAAGTGCGGGTGGTGAAGTCCCACTCGTCATCGTCGTTGCTGGGCAGGCTGCTGGCGCTGGTCTGGTAGATGTCTTCCCAGGCGGTGTCGACCGGCAACTCGTTGGGGATGCGCTCGTTCCACTCGCCCTCTTCGAGGTTGTCCACCGTTGGGGCGGTCTCCTGGAAGCTGGTTTCCTGAACGTCGGCGACGGGTTTGCTCTCGGCGTTGTCGGCCATCGGGTCGCTGTTGTCGAAGTCGTCGCCTTCTTCCTGGCGCTCGAGCATCGGGTTTGATTCCAGCGCTTCCTGGATTTCCTGCTGGAGGTCCAGGGTAGAAAGCTGGAGCAGACGTATGGCCTGTTGCAACTGCGGGGTCATCGTCAGTTGCTGGCCCATTCTTAGGACGAGCGATGGTTTCATGGCAGGGGCTTAACACCTTATTTGCCGGCGCACATGCGCCATCCACTACAAGGGCACCGAAGCGCCAACTTTAAGCAAATTATATGCCTGAAATTGCAGCGTTTGCCTAGAGCGCCGTAACAATTAAGCCATTATCTGGCTTGTTTACGAGCGCTCCGGCAGCGCCTTACACCTTGAGCCTACAGGCGGAACTCATGGCCGAGGTAAACCTCTTTGACCAGGTCGTTGGCCAGGATGGTCTCTGCATCGCCTTCGGCGATCAGTTGGCCATCGTTGACGATGTAAGCGGTTTCGCAGATATCCAGGGTTTCACGGACGTTGTGGTCGGTGATCAGAACGCCAATACCCTTGGCCTTCAGGTGGTGGATGATCTGCTTGATGTCGCCGACCGAAATCGGGTCGACACCGGCAAAGGGTTCGTCGAGCAGGATGAACTTGGGCGCGGTGGCCAGGGCGCGGGCAATCTCGACGCGGCGGCGTTCACCACCGGAGAGGCTCATGCCGAGGTTGTCGCGGATGTGGCTGATGTGGAACTCCTGCAGCAGGCTTTCCAGCTCTTTGCGCCGGCCATCGCGGTCCAGGTCCTTGCGGGTTTCGAGGATCGCCATGATGTTGTCGGCCACCGACAGCTTGCGGAAGATCGAGGCTTCCTGCGGCAGGTAGCCGATACCGGCGCGGGCGCGGCCGTGCATGGGCTGGTGGCTGACATCGAGGTCGTCGATCAGGACGCGGCCCTGGTCGGCCTGGACCAGGCCGACGATCATGTAGAAGCAGGTGGTCTTGCCGGCGCCGTTAGGGCCGAGCAGGCCGACGATCTGGCCACTGTCGATCGACAGGCTGACGTCGCGGACCACTTGCCGGCTCTTGTAGCTCTTGGCCAGGTGCTGGGCTTTGAGGGTTGCCATTTACTCGGCCTTCTTCTTCGGCTGGATCACCATGTCGATACGCGGACGCGACTCGGTGACTTTGCCACCGCGACCGGCGGTAGCGATCTGTTTCACCGTGTCGTAGACGATTTTCTCGCCCTCGGTGGTGTTGCCTTCGTTGATGACCTTGGCGCGGTCGATCAGGACGATGCGGTTTTGCGGCGCATTGTACTGGATGGTCTTGCCGTAGCCCTGCATCTTGTCTGGCTTGGCGGCGCTCTGCTGCTGCTCGAAGTAGGCCAGGTTGCCCACCGAGGTCACCACGTCGATGTCGCCACCGGCGGTACGGGTGATGGTCACGGTGTTGCCTTTGATCATCATCGAACCCTGGGTGATGATCACGTCACCGGTGTAGGTGGCGATGCCTTTTTTGTCGTCCAGTTGAGCGTGGTCGGCCTGGATGCGGATCGGCTGGTCACGGTCGTTCGGCAGGGCCCAGGCGCTCGCGCTTCCCAGTGCTGCGCTCAGGCTGAGCAAAAAGGGGAGGGTTTTAACGAGCCTCATACTGTCCTCTTACGTTGGACAGCAGGTCCATCCTGCCGTCTTTCAAATACGCTTTCATTCCATTGCCCGTAGTGACGCCACCGGCGCCGTCGATTCTAACGGCTTGCTCGGTTTGCGCATATTGCTTCTGCGGGAATACCGTCATGCGGCTGCTGGTAATGATCATGGTGCGGTTCTTTTCGTCGGTGCGGGCGACCCTTACCGAATCGATCAGTTCGACTTCGCTGCCGTCGGGGTTGACCTCGCCGCGCTCGCTCTGCACGTGCCACGGATATGTGGTGCCGCGGTACATCTGCAGGTCGGGCTTGGTCAGCAGGGTGACTTCGCTGGCCTTGAGGTGCTCGACCTTGTCGGCTGTCATCTCGTACTGCATCTTGCCATCAGGCAAAAACTGCACGCTGTGGGCGTTCACCGCGTAATAGTCGATGGCGCTCTGGTCCGGCCCGGCAACCGGCTTGTTGTCGAGGAAGCTCTCGGGGCTGATGTTCCAGTAGCCGACCGCCACCAGCAGGGCGGCGATCACACTGAACAGCGCAATGTTGCGGATTTTCTTACTGAACATGTGTCGCTCTACAGGTAATGGGCGTTGGCCGCGTCGAGGTTGCCCTGGGCTTGCAGGATCAGTTCGCAGAATTCGCGGGCTGCACCTTCGCCGCCACGTGCCAGGGTTACCCCGTGGGCGTGCTCGCGGACGAACGCGGCAGCATTGGCCACCGCCATGCCCAGGCCGACCCGGCGGATTACCGGCAGGTCAGGCAGGTCGTCGCCCAGATAGGCGACCTGTTCATAGCTTAGGTTGAGCTGGCCAAGAAGCTCGTCCAATACCACCAGTTTATCTTCCCGGCCCTGGTACAGGTGAGGAATGCCGAGGTTCTTTGCCCGGCGCTCGACCACCGGGGTCTTGCGACCGCTGATGATCGCCGTGGTCACGCCCGAGTTCATGAGCATCTTGATGCCCTGGCCGTCGAGGGTGTTGAAGGTCTTGAATTCGCTGCCATCTTCGAGGAAGTACAGGCGACCGTCGGTGAGCACGCCGTCTACGTCAAAAACCGCCAGTTTGATGGCCTTGCCGCGCTGGAGCAGGTCCTGGGTCATTTACATCACTCCCGCACGCAACAGGTCGTGCATGTTCAGGGCGCCGACCGGGCGCTCGTCCTTGTCGATCACCACCAGGGCGCTGATCTTGTGGTCTTCCATGATCTTCAGGGCTTCGGCGGCGAGCATCTCGGCGCGGGCGGTCTTGCCGTGGGCGGTCATGACTTCTTCGATGAGGGTCTTGTGCACGTCGATATTGCGATCGAGGCTGCGGCGCAGGTCGCCGTCGGTGAAGATCCCGGCCAACCGTCCGTCGGCTTCGAGCACCACGGTCATGCCCAGGCCCTTGCGAGACATTTCAAGCAGCGCGTCCTTGAGCAGGGTGCCGCGTTGCACCTGCGGTAGCTCGTCGCCGGCGTGCATGACGTTCTCGACTTTCAGCAGCAGGCGTCGGCCGAGGGCGCCGCCGGGGTGCGAGAAGGCGAAATCTTCAGCGGTAAAGCCGCGGGCCTCGAGCAGGGCGATGGACAGGGCGTCGCCCAGCACCAGCGCGGCGGTAGTCGAGGAGGTCGGTGCCAGGTTCAGCGGGCAGGCCTCCTGGGCAACGCGGGCGTCGAGGTTGACCTCGGCGGCCTTGGCCAGGGGCGAATCGGGGTTGCCGGTGAGGCTGATCAGCTGGATACCCAGTCGCTTGATCAGCGGCAGCAGGGTGACGATCTCGGCGGTGGAGCCCGAGTTGGACAGGGCCAGGATCACGTCGTCGCGGGTGATCATGCCCATGTCGCCATGGCTGGCTTCGGCCGGGTGAACGAAAAACGCCGGCGTACCGGTGCTGGCCAGGGTCGCGGCGATCTTGTTGCCGATGTGCCCCGACTTGCCCATGCCGACCACCACCACCCGGCCCTTGCTGGCCAGGATCAGCTCGCATGCCTTGACGAAATCGGCGTCGATGTGGGCCAGCAGGCCCTCAACCGCCTCGAGTTCGAAACGGATGGTGCGCTGCGCGGATTGGATCAGGTCGCTGGATTGGCTCATGTCGAAAATCGGATTGCCTGATGAAAAGGCGGCGATTATAGCGGTAATGGGCGAAAGCCTCACCTTGTGATTGTCATACATTCGCCCGGTTGGCTTAACCATAGCTGAACAAGCACTTCGGCGGCCTTGGGGCGGCCCTATCAGCGGTGCTATAGTTCGCCGCTGTTCGGCCCGCTTGGTGCGTGCGTGCCTCCACGAAGGGGGCGCGCGTCTGAGTGAGAAGGCTGCATCGCAAGGAGTCTAGATGAGCGTTGATAACGCCTACGCGGTCGAATTGAAGGGCGTTTCCTTCAAGCGCGGTTCGCGCAGCATCTTCAATAATGTCGACATACGCATTCCCCGTGGCAAGGTTACCGGCATCATGGGGCCTTCCGGGTGCGGCAAAACCACGCTGCTGCGGCTGATGGGTGCACAACTGCGCCCGGCCAGTGGCGAGGTCTGGGTGGCCGGGCAGAACCTGCCGACCCTGTCGCGCAGTGACCTGTTCGATGCCCGCAAGCAGATGGGCGTGCTGTTCCAGAGTGGCGCGCTGTTCACCGATCTCGATGTGTTCGAGAACGTCGCCTTCCCGTTGCGCGTGCATACCCAGCTGTCTGACGAGATGATTCGCGACATAGTCCTGATGAAACTCCAGGCTGTTGGCCTGCGTGGCGCCATCGAGCTGATGCCCGACGAGCTATCCGGTGGCATGAAACGTCGTGTGGCGCTGGCCCGGGCGATTGCTCTGGATCCGCAAATCCTCATGTACGATGAACCGTTCGTCGGCCAGGACCCGATTGCCATGGGCGTGCTGGTGCGGCTGATCCGCCTGCTCAACGATGCCCTGGGCATCACCAGCATCGTGGTTTCTCACGACCTGGCCGAAACCGCCAGCATCGCCGACTACATCTACGTGGTCGGTGACGGCCAGGTATTGGGGCAGGGCACGCCGCAAGAGCTGATGGGCTCCGACAACCCGCGCATTCGTCAATTCATGAAAGGCGATCCGGATGGCCCGGTGCCCTTTCACTTTCCTGCGCCGGATTACCGCGCCGATCTTCTGGGGAAGCGTTGATGCGCAGAAAATCCTTACTCGAACGTATTCGTCGCTTTGGCCGATCGGCCATCGACGTGCTGGCCATTCTCGGCCGCTCCTTCCTGTTCCTGCTGCATTCGCTGGTCGGGCGCAGCGGCACCGGCGGCGGCTTTCAGTTGCTGGTTCGCCAGCTCTATTCGGTTGGCGTGCTGTCGCTGGCGATCATCGTCGTGTCCGGTGTGTTCATCGGCATGGTCCTGGCCCTGCAGGGCTTCAGCATCCTCACCAAGTACGGTTCGGAGCAGGCGGTGGGGCAGATGGTCGCCCTGACCCTGCTGCGTGAACTGGGCCCGGTGGTTACCGCGCTGCTGTTCGCCGGCCGTGCAGGCTCGGCGCTGACCGCCGAAATCGGCAACATGAAGTCCACCGAGCAGCTGTCCAGCCTGGAAATGATCGGTGTCGATCCGCTCAAGTACATCGTCGCGCCGCGGCTGTGGGCCGGTTTCATCTCGCTGCCGTTGCTGGCTTTGATCTTCAGCGTGGTCGGTATCTGGGGTGGTTCGTGGGTGGCTGTGGACTGGCTGGGTGTTTACGAGGGCTCGTTCTGGGCCAACATGCAGAACAGTGTTTCCTTTACCGACGATGTGCTCAACGGGGTGATCAAAAGCCTGGTGTTTGCCTTCGTCGTGACCTGGATTGCCGTATTCCAGGGTTATGACTGCGAGCCCACTTCAGAAGGGATCAGTCGTGCCACCACCAAGACCGTGGTCTATGCCTCATTGGCAGTCCTGGGTCTGGACTTTATTCTGACCGCCTTGATGTTTGGAGATTTCTGATGCAAAACCGCACCCTGGAAATCGGTGTCGGCCTGTTCCTCCTGGCCGGGATCCTGGCGCTGATCCTGCTGGCCCTGCGCGTCAGCGGCCTGTCGGCGAGCCCGAGCAGCGACACATATAAACTTTATGCCAACTTCGACAATATCGCCGGTTTGACGGTCAGAGCTAAAGTGACCATGGCCGGTGTGACCATCGGCAAGGTCACTGCCATCGATCTGGATCGTGACACCTTCACCGGTCGGGTGACGCTGCAGCTGGAAAAACGGGTCGATAACCTGCCTGTCGATTCCACTGCATCTATCCTCACCGCAGGGCTGCTCGGCGAGAAATACATCGGTATCAGCGTGGGCGGAGAAGATGCGGTGCTCAAGGATGGTGCAACCATCCACGACACCCAGTCGGCGCTGGTACTGGAAGACCTGATTGGCAAGTTCCTGCTCAATACCGTTGGCAAAGAAGCTAAATAAGGAGTTTCCATGATTTCTATCCTGCGACGCGGCTTGCTGGTGTTGCTGGCAGCACTGCCGCTGATGGCCAGTGCAGCTGCTCTGTCACCCAAGCAGGTGATCGAGAAGACCACCACCCAGTTGCTGGCTGACCTGAAAGCCAACAAGGAGCAATACAAGGCCAACCCGAGCGCCTTCTACGATGCGCTCAATGCCAACCTGGGGCCGGTCGTCGATGCCGATGGCATCTCGAAAAGCATCATGACCGTCAAGTATTCGCGCAAGGCTACCCCGGCGCAGATGCAGCGCTTCCAGGAAAACTTCAAGCGCAGCCTGATGCAGTTCTACGGCAACGCCCTGCTCGAGTACAACAACCAGGGCATTACCGTCGGCAACGAGAAGAAGGACGGCGACGACCGTGCCAGCGTCGACATGAGCGTCAAGGGCAACAACGGTGCTGTCTATCCGGTGTCCTACACCCTGACCAGGCTCGACGGCGAGTGGAAGGTGCGTAACGTCATCGTCAACGGCATCAACATCGGCAAGCTGTTCCGTGACCAGTTCGCCGACGCCATGAACCGCAACGGCAACGACCTGGACAAGACCATCGACGGCTGGGCGGGCGAAGTGGCCAAGGCCAAGGAAAGCACCGAGCAAGCGGCCGAGAAGCAAGGGCAATGAGCGACAGTGTCGTGACCATGAGCGAGCCAGGCGTATTGAGCCTGGCCGGGGTGCTCGACTACCGCAGCGGGCCGGCCTTGCGCAAGCAGGGCAAGGCCCTGATTGCGGCGTGCAAGGCCCCCGGGCTGGTGCTCGATTGCGCGCACGTGGAGAAGTCCAGCAGCGTCGGCCTGTCCCTGCTGCTGGCCTTCATGCGCGACGGCAAGGCGGCCGGCAAGGCCGTCGAGGTTCGCGCCATGCCCCAGGACATGCGGGAAATTGCCGAGGTTTATGACCTTGACGAGGTGCTGGCCGGTCAATGACTGCCAGCCAGTGACTGGCCCCTCTGTCAGAGTCTCCGATTACGGGGTTCGCAGGCGAGGGGCTTTTTTGTATGATGGCCGACCCGCGCGCAAAGGGCGCCGATTGAGGTTGAGCATGCAGGCCGTAGAAGTTAAGAACTTCCTTGAAGAAAAGTTGCCGGGAACCCGGGTCGAAGTTGAAGGCGAAGGCTGCAACTTCCAGTTGAACGTGATCAGCGACGAATTGGCGGCCCTGAGCCCGGTCAAGCGTCAGCAGCAGATCTATGCTCACCTTAACCCGTGGATCACCGATGGCAGCATCCATGCGGTAACCATGAAATTTTTCAGCAGCGCAGCCTGGGCTGAGCGCACCTGAGCCAACTTGGCGGCGAGACTCTAATGGACAAACTGATTATTACTGGCGGCGTTCGCCTCGATGGCGAAATCCGTATTTCCGGGGCAAAGAACGCTGCCCTGCCGATCCTGGCGGCCACCTTGCTCTGCGATGGCCCGGTCACCGTTGGCAACCTGCCGCACCTGCACGACATCACCACGATGATCGAGCTGTTCGGCCGCATGGGCATTGAGCCGGTGATCGACGAGAAGCTCTCGGTCGAAATCGACCCGCGTACCATCAAGACCCTGGTCGCGCCGTACGAGCTGGTGAAAACCATGCGTGCCTCGATCCTGGTACTGGGCCCGATGGTCGCCCGTTTTGGCGAAGCCGAAGTGGCCCTGCCTGGCGGTTGCGCCATTGGTTCGCGTCCGGTCGACCTGCACATCCGCGGCCTTGAGGCCATGGGCGCGAAGATCGAAGTCGAAGGCGGCTACATCAAGGCCAAGGCCCCAGAAGGCGGCCTGCGTGGCGCGCACTTCTTCTTCGATACCGTCAGTGTCACCGGTACCGAGAACATCATGATGGCTGCAGCCCTGGCCAAAGGTCGCAGTGTGCTGCAAAACGCCGCGCGCGAGCCGGAAGTGGTCGATCTTGCCAATTTCCTCAACGCCATGGGCGCGAAAGTCCAGGGCGCTGGTACCGACACCATCACCATCGATGGCGTCGAGCGCCTGGGTTCGGCGACCTACCGGGTCATGCCTGACCGTATCGAGACCGGTACCTACCTGGTTGCCGCTGCCGTGACCGGCGGTCGCGTCAAGGTCAAGGACACCGATCCGACCATCCTCGAAGCCGTCCTTGAAAAACTCAAGGAGGCCGGCGCCGAAGTTACCACCGGTGAAGACTGGATCGAGCTGGACATGCATGGCAAGCGGCCGAAAGCCGTCAACCTGCGTACCGCTCCGTACCCGGCGTTCCCGACCGACATGCAGGCGCAGTTCATCTCGCTCAACGCCATTGCCGAAGGCACTGGCGCGGTAATCGAGACGATCTTCGAAAACCGCTTCATGCACGTCTACGAGATGCACCGCATGGGTGCCCTGATCCAGGTCGAAGGCAACACTGCCATCGTTACCGGGACCAAGACCCTCAAAGGCGCTCCAGTGATGGCCACCGACCTGCGGGCTTCGGCCAGCCTGGTGCTGTCGGCGCTGGTTGCCGAAGGCGATACCCTGATCGACCGCATTTACCACATCGACCGTGGTTATGAGTGCATCGAAGAGAAACTGCAGATGCTCGGCGCCAAGATCCGCCGCGTGCCGGGCTAGTCTGTGAGTGGCGCAGGGACGCGCCAGCCAATTGCTGCACCGAATTGAATGCGGTCGGGCCTGTTAGCGCCCGGCCGGCTGTAGCCGCATAAGGACCGACGTTTCCCATGTTGACCATCGCGCTATCCAAAGGTCGGATTCTCGACGATACCCTGCCGCTGCTGGCGGAAGCCGGTATTGTGCCGACCGAAAACCCGGACAAGAGCCGCAAGCTGATCATCCCGACGACTCAGGAAGACGTGCGTCTGCTGATCGTGCGCGCCACCGACGTGCCGACCTACGTCGAGCATGGTGCCGCCGACCTGGGCGTGGCCGGCAAGGACGTGCTGATGGAGTACGGTGGCCAGGGCTTGTACGAGCCGCTGGACCTGCAGATTGCCCAGTGCAAGCTGATGACCGCCGGCAAAGTCGGCGCTACCGAGCCCAAGGGCCGTCTGCGCATCGCCACCAAGTTCGTCAACGTCGCCAAGCGCTACTATGCCGAACAAGGCCGTCAGGTCGATATCATCAAGCTGTATGGTTCGATGGAGCTGGCGCCGCTGATTGGCCTGGCCGACAAGATCATCGACGTTGTCGACACCGGTAACACCCTGCGTGCCAATGGCCTGGAACCCCAGGAACTGATTGCCACCATCAGCTCCCGGCTGGTGGTCAACAAGGCTTCGATGAAGATGCAGCACGCCCGCATCCAGAGCCTGATCGACACCTTGCGCCAGGCTGTCGAATCGCGACACCGCGGCTAAGACTTTCTACCTCCTGCGCGCGGCCTTCGCTGTCGCGCCCGTCTATCCGCGTCATAGCCAATTTTCTCGGGTGCCCGCGCGGATGGACTGGTAGCTTAGGGCGCCTGAGCATTCGCCATTTATGAGGCCCTCGCTATGACCACGTCCACTGCAATCGCCCGACTCAATGCCGCTGACCCGGATTTCGCCCGACATCTGGATCATCTGCTGAGCTGGGAAAGTGTCTCTGACGACGCGGTCAACCAGCGCGTACTCGACATCATCAAGGCCGTGCGCGAGCGTGGCGATGCGGCGCTGGTGGAGTTCACCCAGCGCTTTGATGGCGTGCAGGCGACTTCGATCGACGACCTGATCCTCGGTCGCGAGCGCCTGGAACTGGCCCTGACCCGCATCACCCCGGCCCAGCGCGAAGCCCTGGAAAAAGCCGCCGAGCGCGTGCGCAGCTACCACGAGCGACAGAAGCAAGACTCCTGGAGCTACACCGAAGCCGACGGCACTGTGCTTGGCCAGAAGGTCACGCCGCTGGATCGTGCCGGCCTGTATGTGCCGGGCGGCAAGGCGTCGTACCCGTCATCGGTACTGATGAACGCGATTCCGGCCAAGGTCGCCGGCGTTGGTGAAGTGGTCATGGTGGTGCCGACCCCGCGTGGCGAGGTCAATGAGCTGGTGCTGGCCGCCGCTTGCATCGCCGGTGTCGACCGGGTTTTCACCATCGGTGGCGCCCAGGCGGTTGCCGCCCTGGCCTATGGCACCGAAAGCGTGCCGCAGGTCGACAAGGTGGTCGGCCCGGGCAACATTTATGTCGCCACCGCCAAACGCCATGTGTTCGGTCAGGTCGGTATCGACATGATTGCCGGCCCGTCGGAGATTCTCGTGGTCTGTGACGGCCAGACCGATCCGGACTGGATCGCCATGGACCTGTTCTCCCAGGCCGAGCACGACGAAGACGCCCAGGCGATTCTGGTCAGCCCCGACGCCGAATTCCTCGACAAGGTCGCAGCCAGCATCGACAAGTTGCTGCCGACCATGGAGCGCGCCGAGATCATCAAGACCTCGATCAACGGCCGTGGTGCGCTGATCCAGGTGCGCGACATGCAGCAGGCCATGGACGTTGCCAACCGCATTGCCCCTGAGCACCTGGAGCTGTCGGTCGCCGACCCGCAGGCCTGGCTGCCGCAGATTCGCCACGCCGGCGCGATCTTCATGGGCCGCCACACCAGCGAAGCCCTGGGCGATTACTGCGCAGGCCCCAACCACGTACTGCCGACTTCCGGCACCGCGCGCTTCTCGTCGCCGCTGGGGGTGTATGACTTCCAGAAGCGTTCGTCGATCATCTTCTGCTCCGAGCAGGGCGCTTCCGAGCTCGGCCACACTGCCTCGGTACTGGCCCGTGGCGAGTCGCTGACCGCCCACGCCCGCAGCGCCGAATACCGCATCCTTGCCGACAAGAAGGGGAACTGAACATGAGTAAATTCTGGAGCCCCTTCGTCAAGGACCTGGTGCCTTACGTGCCGGGCGAGCAGCCAAAGCTGGCCAGGCTGGTCAAGCTCAACACCAACGAGAACCCCTACGGCCCGTCGCCCAAGGCGCTGGAAGCCATGCGCGGCGAACTCAACGACAACCTGCGCCTGTACCCGGACCCCAACAGCGACCTGCTAAAGCAGGCGGTAGCGGACTACTACGGTGTGCAGGGCAACCAGGTGTTCCTCGGCAACGGTTCGGATGAAGTGCTGGCGCACATCTTCCATGGCCTGTTCCAGCACGATGCGCCGTTGCTGTTTCCGGACATCAGCTACAGCTTCTACCCGGTCTACTGCGGCCTGTACGGCATCCCGTTTGAAGCGGTGGCGCTGGACGAGCAATTCCAGATCCGGGTCGCTGACTACCGCAAGGCCAACGGCGGGATCATCTTCCCCAACCCCAACGCGCCGACCGGTTGCCTGCTGGCCCTGGAGGCCATCGAGCAACTGCTCGAGGCCAACCCCGACTCGGTGGTGGTGGTCGATGAAGCCTACATCGACTTTGGCGGCCAGACCGCCATCAGCCTGGTGGATCGCTACGACAACCTGCTGGTCACCCAGACCCTGTCCAAGTCGCGTTCGCTGGCCGGCCTGCGGGTAGGCCTGGCGGTCGGCCATCCGGACCTGATCGAGGCGCTGGAGCGGATCAAGAATAGCTTCAACTCCTATCCACTGGACCGTATGGCGATTGTGGGTGCGGCGGCGGCGTTCGAGGACCGTGCCTACTTTGAAGAAACCTGCCGCAAGGTGATCGACAGTCGCGAGAAGGTGGTCGCTGAACTCACTGCCCGTGGCTTTGAAGTACTGCCCTCGGCAGCCAACTTCATCTTTGCCCGGCACCCGCAGCAGGATGCCGCCGAACTGGCAGCGCGCCTGCGCGAGCAGGGGGTGATCGTGCGTCACTTCAAGCAGGCGCGGATCGCCCAGTTCCTGCGCATCACCATTGGTACCCCGGAGCAGAATCAGGCGTTGCTCGATGCGTTGAACTGATAGAGCACAGTCCTTGTCGCGGGGCAAGTCGAGGCGTCGCGACTTGCCCCGCGATGGATTTTACCGGTAACCTCCCTCTCTCAAATTCATCCGATGATTGGATGTCATGACCTTCCTGATCAAACGCTCCCTGGTCGAACAAGCGGTCGAGCAACTGCGACAACGGGTTGCCAGCGGCGCCTGGACGGTGGGCCAGCGCCTGCCCACCGAGCCGGAACTGGCTGCTGAGCTCGGCATCAGCCGCAACACGGTGCGCGAAGCCATGCGTGTGCTGGCTTTCAGTGGCCTGGTCGAAGTTCGCCAGGGCGATGGTAGTTACCTGCGTACCGCCGTCGACCCGTTGCAGGCCCTTCAGGCGCTGTCACGCTGCGACCTGGAGCAGGCGCGGGAAACCCGCCATATCCTTGAAGCCGAGGCCATTGGCCTGGCCGCGCTGCGCCGCAGCGAAGAAGACCTGCAAGGGCTACGAGAGGCCCTCAAGCACAGCAGTGCGCATTTTCACGACGACCTGGAGCAATACATCGGTTGCGACCTGGTGTTCCACCAGCGCCTGGTGGATGCCGCGCATAACCCGGCGCTGAGCGAGTTGTATCGCTACTTTTCCGGGGTGGTGGCGGCCACCTTGCATCACAACCTGAGCCACGCTCCCCGCTGCCAGCTTGTGTTCGACCTGCACGGGCAGATTCTCGATGCCATCGAACAACGCGATCCGGACAAGGCCAAGGCCCTGAGCCGGACCCTGATCAACGAATCCTGACCTTGCGAGACTGCCATGGGCGATGAAACAACCCGAACTGCGGCGCCGGCCAACGGGCCGGAGCTGGAAGAACTGCTGATCGACGCCGAAGCCGACGACGAACAAGTGCAACAGCAACCGGTGCTGCTCAAGCGCCCGTGGCTGTTGCTGCTCGGCCTGGTGCTGGTGGCGCTGAACCTGCGTCCGGCGTTGTCGAGCATGGCGCCGCTGCTGGGCCAGGTCAGCGACAACCTCGGCTTGAGCGCTTCCCAGGCGGGCCTGCTGACCACCTTGCCGGTGCTTTGCCGGGGCTTGTTCGCGCCACTGGCGCCGGTGTTGGCGCGACGTTTTGGCAGTGAGCGGGTCATTCTCGGCATCCTTCTGGTACTGGCTGCGGGGATTGCCGTGCGCAGCGCCTTTGGCAGCACCGGGGTATTCGTCGGCAGTATCATGGCCGGGGCTAGCATCGGTGTGATCGGCGTGCTGTTGCCGGGCATCGTCAAGCGCGACTTCCCCAAGCATGCCGGGACCCTGACCGGCGTCTACACCATGGCCTTGTGCCTGGGCGCGGCAATGGCTGCGGGCGCCACCGTGCCCCTGAGCGAGCGCCTGGGCGACAGCTGGTCGCTGGGCCTGGGCTTCTGGTTGATCCCGGCCTTGCTGGCGGCGCTGATCTGGCTGCCCCAGGCCCGCCAGGGCCACGGCGCCCACAATGTGGCCTACCGTGTACGCGGCCTGCTGCGCGATCCGCTGGCCTGGCAGGTCACCCTGTACATGGGCCTGCAATCGTCGCTGGCCTATATCGTTTTCGGCTGGCTGCCGTCGATCCTCATCGGTCGCGGCCTGAGCCCGACCCAGGCCGGGCTGGTGTTGTCCGGCTCGGTGATCGTGCAGTTGCTCAGTTCGCTCAGCGCGCCGTGGCTGGCGACCCGTGGCAAGGACCAGCGCCTGGCCATTGTGGTGGTCATGCTCATGGCCCTGGCCGGCTTGTTCGGCTGCCTGTATGCGCCGCTGGAAGGCCTGTGGGGCTGGGCCATTGTCCTGGGGCTGGGGCAGGGCGGTACCTTCGCCCTGGCATTGACCCTGATCGTGCTGCGTTCCAAAGACGCTCACGTCGCCGCCAACCTGTCGAGCATGGCCCAGGGCATCGGTTACACCCTGGCATCGATGGGGCCATTCGCGGTCGGCCTGGTGCATGACCTGACCGGCGGCTGGAACGCGGTGGGCTGGATCTTTGCCGTGCTGGGCATCGGCGCCATAGGCTTTGGCCTCAAGGCCGGGCGCAACCTGCATGTGCAGGTGGTCAGCGAGCGGGTTTGAGCAGACATTCGCCAGGCAAATGCCCATAGCTTTTTGCCACTTCAGCGGACTATGGTGCAGGTCTATTGCCATGAACCGGACCTGCACCATGAGCGACGCCAATACTGCCCTGATCACCCGCTTCTACCAGGCTTTCCAGCGCCTGGACGCCGAAGCCATGGTCGCCTGTTACAGCGACGATATCGTTTTCAGTGACCCGGTCTTCGGTACTTTGCGCGGCAAGGATGCCGGTGACATGTGGCGCATGCTCACCACCCGCGCCAAGGACTTTACCCTGACCTTCGACACGGTACGCGCCGACGAGCGCGCTGGCAGCGCCCGCTGGGTCGCCCGCTACCTGTTCAGCCAGACCGGCCGCACCGTGGTCAACGACATCCAGGCACGCTTTGTGTTTCGGGACGGCAAGATCTGCGAGCACCACGACAGTTTCGACCTGTGGCGCTGGGCACGTCAGGCCTTGGGCACCACGGGGGTGCTGCTGGGCTGGTCGCCGCTGGTCCAGGGCAAGGTGCGCGCCCAGGCGCAGAAAGGCCTGCGGGCGTTTCAGGCGGGGCGCTGAGGCGCTAAGCTGTGCGCTTTGCCGTTGATAGTCACTAACGTGTCCGAGCCCATTGCCCAACCACCGAACAAACCCTGGTACGTCTACCTGGTACGCGCCGCCAATGGCTCGCTGTACTGCGGGATCAGCGACAACCCGGAGCGGCGCTTCCAGGCCCACCAGAAGGGCCAGGGGGCACGCTACTTCAGCACCAGCCCGGCAGTGGCTTTGGTCTATGTCGAGGCCTGGCCCGACAAAACCAAGGCGCTGCAACAGGAGCGGCTGGTGAAAAAGCTGCGCAAGAGTGCCAAGGAGGCGCTGGTGGCCTCCTGGGCGGGGCTCAGTCCTTGCGACGCTTGAGCTGATCGGTCAGTTGCGTCGGCAGGCCTTTGATGATCAGGGTGCCGGCTTCCTCGTCGTACTCGACCTTCGAGCCCAGCAAGTGCGCTTCAAAGCTGATCGACAGCCCTTCGGCACGGCCGGTGAAGCGGCGGAACTGGTTGAGCGTGCGCTTATCGGCGGGGATTTCCGGCGACAGGCCGTAGTCCTTGTTGCGAATATGTTCGTAGAAGGCCCGTGGGCGGTCTTCATCGATCAGCCCTGAGAGCTCCTCGAGGGTTACTGGCTCGCCGGCCTTGGTCTGGCTGGTGGCGTAGTCGACCAGGGTCTGGGTCTTCTCGCGGGCGGCTTCTTCGGGCAGGTCTTCGCTTTCGACAAAATCGCTGAAAGCCTTGAGCAGGGTGCGGGTCTCGCCCGGGCCGTCGACGCCTTCCTGGCAGCCGATGAAGTCGCGGAAGTACTCCGAGACCTTCTTGCCGTTCTTGCCCTTGATGAAGGAGATGTACTGCTTGGAGGCCTTGTTGTTCTGCCACTCGGAAAGGTTGATGCGCGCGGCCAGGTGCAGCTGGCCCAGGTCCAGGTGGCGCGACGGGGTCACGTCCAGCTCGGCGTTTACCGCCACGCCTTCGCTGTGGTGCAGCAAGGCGATCACCAGGTAATCGGTCATGCCTTGCTGATAGTGGGCGAACAACACGTGGCCGCCGACCGACAGGTTGGACTCTTCCATCAGCTTTTGCAGGTGCTCGACGGCGACGCGGCTGAAGGCCGTGAAGGTGCTGCCTTCGTCGAGGTATTCCTTGAGCCAGCCGCTGAACGGGTGGGCGCCGGATTCTGCGTGGAAGAAGCCCCAGGCTTTGCCCTGTTTGGCGTTGTAGCTATCGTTGAGGTCGGCCAGAAGGTTTTCGATGGCACCCGACTCGGCCAGTTCCGAGTCGCGGGCGTGCAGCACGGCGGGGCTGCCATCGGGTTTCTTGTCGATCAGGTGGACGATGCAATGACGGATCGGCATGGGATTCTCGGTTGAAAATGGGCGGTGCTGGCCGCGTTGCAAAGTCGCCAAGTGTACCTCAGCACAGGGGTGATTCAGCGGCCAGATGTTGGCAGATATGTCGGTTGTTTATTTTTTGTTCAAATTTTTGCGTTTTTTCGCGCAAACCCCCGAAAAACCTGCACATTTGCCCTGTGGGAGGCGGATATTTATCTATTCCTGTGGTAGTTTTGCCCGGTCTTGCGCCCCGTGTGTGGCGCATTGCTGGCAGACCGCTCGCGTCACGTCGAACCAAACGTCGTTTTACGTATCTACATACGCGATTGACGTGGCTGTAACACCGGACCGCCGGATCCCCCGCAGGTCTGGCTCGATGACTGACGTAGCACTCTGCATACTCACTGAATTTGATAGGGAAGGAACACCACCATGGCATTGACCAAAGACCAACTGATCGCCGATATCGCTGAAGCTATCGACGCGCCAAAAACCACCGCGCGTAACGCTCTGGAGCAACTGGGCCAGATCGTTGCTGATCAACTGGAAAATGGCAGCGAAATCACCCTGCCAGGCATCGGCAAACTGAAAATCACCGAGCGTCCTGCCCGTACCGGCCGCAACCCTTCGACTGGCGCTGCCATCGAAATCGCTGCCAAGAAAGTCGTCAAGTTCGTACCAGCCAAAGTGCTGACCGACGCTGTAAACAAGTAATTGTAAACAGCTCGACAAAAGCCGCGTCCGGGTTGCCCGGACGCGGTTTTTTTATGACTGGGTTTTGCTCCAGCGCTGCTGGCGCCAAGCCTGGCGCGCTGCGGCGTCCTGGAAGGTCCAGGCGATCATGCGGCTCTGTTTCTGCCCCTGGCCCATCTCCACCACCCGCTGTTCGGCCGCCCCGGCCTTTTTCAGCGCGGCCTGGATGCCGGGCAGGTTGGAGGCTTTCGATACCAGGCTGGTGAACCACAGCACCTGCTGGCTCAGGCTGACGCTCTCGGCCACCAACTGGCTGACGAAGCGGATCTCGCCGCCTTCGCACCACAGTTCGTTGTTCTGCCCGCCAAAGTTCAGCACCGGCAGCTTGCGCTTGGGATCGGCCTTGCCCAGTGCCCGCCATTTGCGCTGGCTGCCGCGGGTGGCTTCTTCGCGTGAGGCGTGGAAGGGCGGGTTGCACAGGGTCAGGTCGAAGCGCTCGTCGCTTTTGAGCAGCCCCAGCAGGATGTGCTTGCGGTTGCCTTGCTGGCGCAGGCTGATGGCCTTGCCCAGGCCGTTGGCCTGGACGATGGCGCCGGCCGCAGCCAGTGCCGTGGCGTCGATGTCTGAACCGAGAAAGCGCCAGCGGTAATCGCTGTTGCCCAGCAACGGGTAGATGCAATTGGCACCGACGCCGATGTCCAGGGCCTGGACCTGCGCGCCACGGGGTATTTCGCCGCCGTTTTCGTCTGCCAGCAAGTCGGCCAGCACGTGTACGTAGTCGGCCCGGCCGGGGATTGGCGGGCACAGGTAGTCAGCCGGGATGTCCCAGTGCTGGATACCGTACTGGGCCTTGAGCAGGGCGCGGTTGAAGACCCTGACGGCATCCGGGTTGGCGAAGTCGATGCTCGGCTTGCCGTGGGGGTTGGTGATCATGAACTGGCCCAGCTGCGGGCTGCTCTTGATCAACTGGGGGAAGTCGTAGCGGCCCTGGTGGCGGTTGCGCGGGTGCAGGGTCGGTTTGTTGGTTGTGGTCATGTTGAGGTCCGGTGCAAAGCATCGCGGGTCAAGCCCGCTCCTACAGAGACTTCTGTGGGAGCGGGCTTGACCCGCGATGGCATCACTGAGGTCAGCGATCGTTACAAGGCGGCAATCCGCGCATGCTGCTCGGTGAAGTTGGCCAGGGCCTGTTCGGCTTCAGCCAGCTTGGCGCGTTCCTTGTCGATCACCGCAGGCGGTGCCTTGTCGACGAAGGCGGCGTTGGACAGCTTGCCGCCGACGCGCTGGACTTCGCCCTGCAGACGCTGGATTTCCTTGCTCAGGCGAGCCAGCTCGGCGTCCTTGTCGATCAGCCCGGCCATCGGCACCAGTACTTGCAGATCGCCGACCAGGGCGGTGGCGCTCAGCGGCGCCTCGTCCTGTTCGCCGAGCACGGTGAAGGACTCGATCTTCGCCAGCTTCTTCAGCAGCGCTTCGTTTTCCTGCAGGCGGCGCTGGTCTTCGGCGCTGGCGTTTTTCAGGAACAGTTGCAGTGGCTTGCCCGGGCCGATGTTCATTTCGCCGCGGATGTTGCGCACGCCGAGCATCAGCTCCTTGAGCCATTCGATATCGCCTTCGGCAGCGGCATCGATGCGGCTTTCATTGGCCACTGGCCATGGCTGCAGCATGATGGTCTTGCCTTGCGCGCCGGCCAGCGGCGCCAGGCGCTGCCAGATTTCTTCGGTGATGAACGGCATGAACGGATGGGCCAGGCGCAGTGCCACTTCCAGTACCCGGACCAGGGTGCGGCGAGTACCACGGGCGCGTTCGACCGGGGCGTTCTCATCCCACAGGACCGGCTTGGACAGCTCCAGGTACCAGTCGCAATACTGGTTCCAGATGAACTCGTAGAGCGCCTGGGCGGCCAGGTCGAAGCGGAACTGGTCGAGCTGGCGGGTGACTTCGGCTTCGGTGCGCTGCAGCTGCGAGATGATCCAGCGATCAGCCAGCGACAGCTCGTAGGCTTCGCCGTTCTGGCCGCAGTCTTCGCCCTTGTCCAGAACATAGCGCGCAGCGTTCCAGATCTTGTTGCAGAAGTTGCGGTAGCCTTCGACGCGGCCCATGTCGAACTTGATGTCGCGACCGGTGGAGGCCAGCGAGCAGAAGGTGAAGCGCAGGGCGTCGGTGCCGTAGCTGGCGATGCCTTCCGGGAACTCGGCCTTGGTCTGCTTGGCGATCTTCTCGGCAAGCTTTGGCTGCATCATGCCGCTGGTGCGTTTTTCCAGCAGTTCGTCCAGGGTGATGCCGTCGACGATGTCCAGCGGGTCAAGGACGTTGCCCTTGGACTTGGACATCTTCTGGCCCTGGCCATCGCGCACCAGGCCGTGCACATACACGGTCTTGAACGGTACCTGCGGGGTGCCGTCCTCGTTCTTCACCAGGTGCATGGTCAGCATGATCATCCGGGCAACCCAGAAGAAAATGATGTCAAAGCCGGTGACCAGCACGTCGGTGGAGTGGAACTTCTTGAGGAATTCGGTCTGCTGTGGCCAGCCCAGGGTCGAGAAGGTCCACAGGCCCGAGCTGAACCAGGTGTCGAGCACGTCGTTGTCCTGGTTCAGGACCACGTCGGCGCCGAGGTTGTGCTTGCTGCGCACCTCTTCTTCGCTACGGCCGACATAGACCTTGCCGGATTCGTCGTACCAGGCCGGAATACGGTGACCCCACCACAGCTGACGGCTGATGCACCAGTCCTGGATGTCGCGCATCCAGGAGAAGTACATGTTTTCGTACTGTTTGGGCACGAACTGAATGCGGCCGTCTTCGACGGCAGCAATCGCAGGCTCTGCCAGCGGCTTGGTCGACACGTACCACTGGTCGGTCAGCCACGGCTCGATGACGGTACCCGAGCGGTCGCCTTTCGGCACTTTCAGGGCGTGGTCGTCGACGCTGACCAACAGGCCGGCGGCGTCGAAATCGGCAACGATCTGCTTGCGCGCAACGAAGCGGTCGAGGCCTGCATACTGGGCCGGCAGGGTCGCGTCGATACTGTCGTTGACGCTGCCGTCGAGGTTGAACACCTGGGCGGCCGGCAGGACGAAGGCGTTCTTGTCGAAGATGTTCAGCAGCGGCAGGTTGTGGCGCTTGCCGACTTCATAGTCGTTGAAGTCGTGGGCCGGGGTGATTTTCACACAGCCGGTACCGAACTCAGGGTCGCAATAGTCGTCGGCGATGATCGGGATACGGCGGCCAACCAGCGGCAGCTCGACGAACTTGCCGATCAGCGCCTTGTAACGCTCGTCTTCCGGGTTCACGGCAACGGCGGCGTCGCCGAGCATGGTTTCCGGGCGCGTGGTGGCGACGATCAGGTAGTCCTTGCCGTCGGCAGTTTTGGCGCCGTCAGCCAGCGGGTAGCGCAGGTTCCACAGGTGACCCTTCTCGTCGTGGTTTTCCACTTCGAGGTCGGAAATCGCCGTGTGCAGCTTGGTGTCCCAGTTGACCAGGCGCTTGCCGCGGTAGATCAGGCCGTCTTCATGCAGGCGCACGAAGGCTTCTTTCACTGCTTCCGAGAGGCCGTCGTCCATGGTGAAACGCTCGCGGCTCCAGTCGACCGACGAGCCCAGGCGGCGAATCTGGCGGCTGATGTTGCCACCGGACTGATCTTTCCATTCCCAGACCTTTTCCAGGAACTTCTCGCGGCCCAGGTCGTGACGGTTCTGGCCTTTGGCTTCGAGTTGACGCTCGACCAGCATCTGCGTGGCGATACCGGCGTGGTCGGTACCTGGCTGCCACAGGGTGTTGCGGCCCTGCATGCGGCGGAAACGGATCAGGGCGTCCATGATCGCGTTGTTGAAGCCATGACCCATGTGCAGGCTGCCGGTGACGTTCGGCGGCGGGATCATGATGGTGTAGGAATCGCCCGCGCCTTGCGGAGCGAAATAATTCTCGGACTCCCAGGTGTTGTACCAGGAAGTTTCAATGGCGTGCGGCTGGTAGGTCTTATCCATGCGCGGCGGGACCCTTAGGCATTTATTCAGGAAAGCCGGAGAGTATAACGAAGCCGCAAGCTTCAAGCGACAAGCTGCAAGCTCAGAGCGCCGCACGGCTCTTGCAGCTTGTCGCTTGAAGCTTGTTACTGCTTTTTATTGGTTGAGCAGGCGCTCGAGCCTGGCATCGAGGCGGCGCTTGATTTCGCTTTCGATATGCGGGGCGAAATCGTTGATCACGTCCTGCATGATCAACTGGGCCGCCGCGCGTAGCTCGGCGTCCAGGTGCAGCAGGGTTTCCTGGCGCTTGGCCTGCGGGTCGGCTGGCGCTTCAGGCGCCGGCTGCGGCGCTGCTTCGGCCTCTTCGAGCAGCAGCGGGATCTGCTCCTCGACGGTGTCGGTCAACAGCGGCGGCTCAAGGGATGCATCGCCAAGCAGCTGGCGGATCGACTCCAGGTCGTCCAGCAGGTGCGCGGATTGGGGCAGGGGAGTGGGTTTGTCCATCGTCTTCAGAGTCGCTGTAAGCGGTGATCTTGCAGAGCATAGCCCTGTTCGCGGTAGAAACGGAAACTCTCTCGGGCCGCCTGACGAATCGCCGGCTCTTCGACCACGATCTCGGCGATCCGGGCAAAGCGGGAAGCGAACGCTGGCACCTTGAGGTCAAGGTTGATCAGCAGGTCCTGGTGGCTGCCGGCATCATCGCCAAGGCCCAGAGCGACGCTGCCCTGCGGGTTGTCTTCAGCCGCGTCGTGGGGCACGAAGGCCTCGCCCTTGAACGCCCACAGGCGCGCGTCCAGTTCATCGCGCTGGGCGGCGTCGCTGCAATGCAGGTAAACCCGGTGCCCCAGGCGCCAGGCCTTGTCGCACAGTTTGCAGGCGAAATCCAGGCGCGCCGAGGGCGCGGCGCTGGGCAATATGTAGAAATCGACTTTGCTCATGGTCTGCCTGCCGGCCGGCTACGCCCCAAGGCGCAGACGGCCAGCGTCGCCTCAGGCGTTGGCGCGATCGAGCAGGTACTGGGTCAGCAGTGGAACCGGGCGGCCAGTGGCACCCTTGTCCTTGCCGCCGCTGATCCAGGCGGTGCCGGCGATGTCCAGGTGAGCCCAGTTGTAAGCCTTGGCAAAGCGCGACAGGAAGCAACCGGCGGTGATGGTGCCGGCTTTTGGCCCGCCGATGTTGGCGATGTCGGCGAACGGGCTGTCGAGCTGTTCCTGGTATTCGTCGAACAGCGGTAGCTGCCAGGCGCGGTCGTCGGCGCGCTTGCCGGCGTCGAGCAGTTGCCCGACCAGGTCATCGTTGTTGCCCATCAGGCCCGAGGTGTGGCTGCCCAGGGCGACGATGCAGGCGCCGGTCAGGGTGGCGATGTCGATCACTGCCTGAGGCTTGAAGCGCTCGGCGTAGGTCAGGGTGTCGCACAGCACCAGGCGGCCTTCGGCGTCGGTGTTGAGGATCTCGACGGTCTGCCCGCTCATGGTCGTGACGATGTCGCCAGGACGGGTGGCGCCGCCGCTCGGCATGTTCTCGGCGCAGGCCAGCAGGCACACCAGGTTGATCGGCAGTTGCAGCTCGAGCACGGCGCGCAGGGTGCCGAAGACGCTGGCGGCGCCGCCCATGTCGAACTTCATTTCATCCATGCCGGCGCCGGGCTTGAGGCTGATGCCACCGGTGTCGAAGGTGATGCCCTTGCCCACCAGCACGAAAGGCTTCTCGCTCTTTTTGCCGCCCTGGTAGTTGAGCACGATCAGGCGTGGCGGCTGGTCGCTGCCCTGGCCGACGGCGTAGAAAGCGCCCATGCCCAGGTCCTTGATCTTCTTCTCGTCCAGCACCTCGACCTTGAGGCCCTTGAATTCCTTGCCCAGGGCCTTGGCCTGTTCGGCCAGGTAGCTTGGGTGGCAGACGTTCGGTGGCAGGTTGCCCAGGTCGCGGGTGAAGCCCATGCCGTTGGCGATGGCAACGGCATGCTTGACCGCGCGCTCGACATCGCTGGCACCGGCCTTGGCGCTGAGCAGGGTGATTTTTTTCAGGGCGCGAGGTTCGGCTTTCTTGCTCTTGAACTGGTCGAACACGTACTGGCCATCGAGCAGGCTCTCGGCCAACAGGCGGGTCTTGCCATAGAAAGCATCGCGGCCGGCAACCTTGACGTCGTCCAGGGCCAGAGCTGCGTCGCTGCCGTTCAGCCCCTTGAGCACTGCCAGCACGGCGGCAACGACCTTGCGCCAGCTGCGATCACCCAGCTCGGCATCCTTGCCGGTACCCACCAGCAATACGCGCTCGGCCTTGAGGTTTGGCAGGCTGTGCAGCAGCAGGGTCTGGCCGACCTTGCCGGCCAGGTCGCCGCGCTTGAGCACGCTGGCCAGGGCACCGCCGGTGGCTTCGTCGATGGTTTTGGCGATGGCGCCGAGTTTGCCGCCTTCAGCCACTGGCAGGACCAGGGTGGCGGTTTTCAAGGATGCTGCGGCTACGCTTTTTACAACCAGTTCCATGTCAGGTTCCCCGAATGATCTGTCGATGCGCGTTGTCTATGCAGGCGCGGTCGTGGCCGCGTGGTCGCGTACCAGTGCTAAAGCCCCCAGTTTGAGCCTGCTTCGCCCGCCCTGACAACCCCGAGATGAAGCATTGTGCGGCGCCAAGTGACAGGCACGGCCAATCACAGGATAATGCGCCAACTTTTACCCGGGTTCGCTCTGGCGAGCGGGCTACTATCTTGGCTGTTATGGATTTCTTGTTCGGCTGTCCGAGCCTGACAACCCAGGAGTGTCTGGTTTGATCGTCTTTCGTTATCTGTCCCGCGAGGTCCTGGTGACCTTGAGTGCCGTCAGCGCTGTGCTGCTGGTCATCATCATGAGTGGGCGCTTCATCAAATACCTGGCCCAGGCGGCCCAGGGCGTGCTCGACCCGAGCGTGCTGTTCCTGATCATGGGCTACCGCCTGCCGGGCTTCCTGCAGTTGATCCTGCCTCTGGGGCTGTTCCTCGGTATCCTCCTGGCCTATGGCCGTTTGTACCTGGAAAGCGAGATGACCGTGCTTTCGGCCACCGGCATGAGCCAGCAGCGGTTGCTGGGCATGACCATGGCGCCGGCGGCACTGGTGGCCTTGCTGGTAGCCTGGCTGAGCCTGAGCCTGGCGCCCCAGGGCGTTACCCAGGTCGCACAGATCATCAACCAGCAGGACGCCCTGACCGAGTTCGACACCCTGGTGCCGGGCCGCTTCCAGACCCTGCGCGATGGTTCACGGGTTACCTATACCGAGCAACTGTCGGAAGATCGGGTCAACCTTGGCGGCGTGTTCATTTCCGAGAAGCGCTTCAACCAGGACAAGACCAAGGACCGCGGTCCGTCGGTACTGGTGGCGGAAAAAGGCCACCAGCAGGTCAACCCCGATGGCAACCGCTACCTGATCCTGGAAAACGGCTACCGCTATGACGGTAACCCTGGCCAGGCTGATTACCGCGCAATCAAGTACGACACCTACGGCGTGCTGTTGCCCAAGCCTGAAGTCAGTGAAGAGATCACCGAGCGTGAAGCCATCCCGACCTCGCAACTGATTGGCAGCAAGGGCCTGCGCGAGCGTGCCGAGCTGCAGTGGCGCCTGTCGCTGCCGTTGCTGGTGTTCATCGTCACCCTGCTGGCGGTGCCACTGTCGCGGGTCAACCCGCGCCAGGGCCGTTTCCTCAAACTGCTGCCGGCGATTCTTCTGTATATGGCGTACCTGACAATGCTGATTGCCGTGCGTGGCGCCCTGGAGAAAGGCAAGCTGCCGATCGGCCTGGGTATCTGGTGGGTCCATGGCCTGTTTCTGTTGATCGGCCTGGGGCTGATGTACTGGGAGCCGTTGCGCCTCAAGCGCGCCGCTCGCCGTGCGGAGGTGGCCCATGGTTAAGCTCGACAGTTACATCGGCAAAAGCGTGCTGATGGCGATCCTCGCCGTACTGGGCATCATTCTGGGCCTGGCTTCGCTGTTCGCCTTCATCGATGAAATGGGCGATATCACCGACACCTACACGCTGATGGACGCCGGCAATTTCGTCTTGCTCACCGCACCGCGGCGGCTCTACGACATGCTGCCGATGGCTGCCCTGATCGGCTGCCTGATCGGCCTGGGGAGCCTGGCCAGCAGCAGCGAGCTGACCATCATGCGCGCCGCCGGCGTGTCGATCGGGCGGATCGTCTGGGCGGTGATGAAGCCGATGCTGGTGCTGATGCTGGCCGGTATCCTGATTGGCGAGTACCTGGCCCCGGTCACCGAGAACAAGGCCCAGGCCGACCGTTCCCTGGCCCAGGGCGGTGGTGAGGCGCAGAGCTCCAAGCGCGGCATGTGGCACCGCCAGGGTGACGAGTTCGTGCACATCAACTCGGTGCAGCCCAACGGCTTGCTCTACGGCGTGACCCGCTATCGCTTCGACAACGAGCGGCACATGCAGACCTCGAGCTTTGCCCGCCGTGCCCAGTACAAGGAAGATCACTGGCTGCTCAGCGACGTGACCACCACCTATTTCCGCGGCGATCACACCGAAGTCATCAAAACGCCTGAAGAACGCTGGGACGTGTCGGTCACCCCGCAGTTGCTCAATACCGTAGTGGTCGCACCAGAATCACTGTCGATCACCGGTCTTTGGGATTACATCCACTACCTGTCCGACCAGGGCCTGAACAACGCCCGGTACTGGCTGGCATTCTGGACCAAGGTGCTGCAGCCGATGGTCACTGCGGCGCTGGTGCTGATGGCCATCTCCTTCATCTTCGGTCCGCTGCGCTCGGTGACCCTTGGTCAGCGGGTGTTCACCGGGGTGCTGGTGGGTTTTGTGTTCCGCATCGCCCAGGACCTGCTCGGGCCTTCCAGCCAGGTGTTCGGCTTCCCGCCGTTGCTGGCGGTGGTGCTGCCGGCGGCGATCTGTGCGGTGGCCGGGTTGTGGATGTTGCGGCGCGCCGGATAAATTGCCGCAGACAAGAAAAAGCCGACCTCAGGGTCGGCTTTTTTGTGCGCGGTTATTTTTTGCGCTTGGGAATTCGCACCAGTTGAGTGTCGGAGTAGATGTCGTGCCAGCTGCGCTTGCGCTTGTCGAACAACGCCCAGATAAAACCCAGGCCCAGGCACAACCACGAGCCGATCGATACGACAAAACGCAGCAGTGCCTGCCACAGGCTGATGGCGCTGCCGTCGGCATTTTGCACACGGATGCCCCATACCTGCATACCCAGGGTCTGGCCGCCGTGGGTCCAGAACTTGGCGAAAAAGCCGAACAGGGCGAACAGCAGGATGGTCGACAGCAACGGGTCGCCATCCAGGGCGCCGGCCTCGGTCAACTCGCGCATGCGCGCTTCCCCGATGAAAGCCATCTGGATCATCTTGTAGGCACCGGCGGTGACGATCAGCAACGCGGTGCACAGCAAAAAGTCATAGAACATGGCGGCCAGGCGGCGGCCAAGGTCGACAGGGGGAAATTCACCTTCGGGCTGTAACAGCTGCTTGGGCACTGGCGAGGCCCTCCTTGCGCAAAACGCCCATTCTACGGAATTGCGCGCACAAAAAAGCCCCTGCTGTTGCCAGCAGAGGCTTCTTTGTTGATGAAGATCAGCCTTCGGCTTGAACTTCGTCAGCCTGCATGCCTTTCTGGCCCTGCACGGCGATGAAGGTGACTTTCTGACCTTCTTTCAGGCTCTTGAAGCCGTTACCCTGAATAGCGCGGAAGTGTACGAACAGATCCGGACCGCTTTCTGGAGTGATGAAACCAAAACCTTTCTCGTCGTTAAACCACTTGACGGTACCGCTCTGACGTTGGGACATTGTCTTATTTCCTTTGAAACTTAGAATTAGTAACAGCTTCTTCCAAATGAAAGAGTACTGGGCTGGGTTGCAGGAAAGTAAGAGACGTCGAACGGGTGTAGCAAACATCAGAGCTACTGCCCAGGTCACGAACCATAGCGACCCATGCAAACACAGTGCACAGACAATACGCTAACTTTGAAGACAAAAACAAGCCCTGCAGACCGCCGCCGCTGTGCCTTTTAGCCGCCGTTCGGTCGATTTTTTCCGGCTCATTCCAAGCATTGTCGCAACGCTTTTCGAAAGTTATAAAAAGCGTTCGAATTCGAAAATCCGAACGCTTCATGACACGTTGTTTCAAGTATCGATTCAGCCGCGATAATAGCGTTGGGCAACGAAGGGCATCTTGCTCACTTTCATCGCCACGCGCTTGCCGCGCACGATCGCCCACACTGGGGTTTCCAGTGCGCTGTACGCGGCATCGAGGTACCCCATCGCCACCGGCGCATTCAATGTCGGGCCAAAGCCGCCACTGCAGATGCTGCCGATAACCGTGCCTGACTGGTCAACGATCTCGGCGCCTTCGCGCACCGGTGTGCGCTCCTGCGGCAACAGGCCCACGCGCTTGCGCGCAACCCCGCTTTGCTGCTGGGCGAAGATCGCCTCGGCACCGGGGAAGCCGCCGGCGCGCTGGCCATCGGCACGGCGCACCTTGGAGATGGCCCAGAGCAGGCTGGCTTCGATGGGCGTGGTCTGGGTGTTCATGTCGTGGCCATACAGGCACAGGCCGGCCTCCAGGCGCAGCGAGTCGCGTGCGCCCAGGCCGATAGCCTGGACTTCGGGTTCGGCCAGCAGGCGGCGCGCCAGCTCTTCGGCTTTCCCGGCCGGCACCGAAATCTCGAAACCGTCCTCACCGGTGTAGCCCGAGCGGCTGACAAAACAGTCTGCGCCCAGCAGTTGTACCGGCTGGAACTGCATGAAAGTCATCTTCGTCACGACGGGTGCCAGGCGCTCGAGCACCTTCACCGCCGCCGGCCCCTGCAGGGCCAGCAGGGCGCGCTCCTCGAACAGTGGCTGGATCTGGCACTGATCGCCGATATGTTTGCGCAAATGGGCCAGGTCTTGCTCTTTGCAGGCCGCGTTGACCACCAGGAACAGTTCGTCGTTGCCCAGGTTGGCGACCATCAGGTCATCGAGGATGCCGCCGTGTTCGTTGGTGAACATGGCATAGCGCTGCATGCCCACCGGCAGGTCAATGATGTCGACCGGCACCAGGGTTTCCAGGGCCTTGGCTGCAGCGGCGCCGCTCAGGCGGATCTGGCCCATGTGCGAAACATCGAACAGGCCGGCCTGCTCGCGGCTGTGCAGGTGTTCTTTCATCACTCCCAGCGGGTACTGGACCGGCATGTCGTATCCGGCGAACGGCACCATGCGGGCGCCCAGTTCCAGGTGCAGGGCGTGCAGCGGGGTCTTGAGCAGTGTTTCGGTGGACATTGATGACTCCTTGGGGCTTGAGAGGGTGTCAGCATTCGATGATGTTGACGGCCAGACCGCCGCGGGCGGTCTCCTTGTATTTGCTTTTCATGTCGGCGCCGGTCTGGCGCATGGTGCGGATGACCTTATCCAGCGAGACGAAGTGCTGCCCGTCACCGCGCAGGGCCATGCGCACCGCGTTGATGGCCTTGACCGAACCCATGGCGTTACGCTCGATGCAGGGCACCTGGACTAGCCCGCCGATCGGGTCGCAGGTCAGGCCCAGGTTGTGTTCCATGCCGATTTCGGCGGCGTTCTCGACCTGCTGCACCGTGCCGCCCATCACCTCGCACAGGGCTCCGGCGGCCATCGAGCAGGCAACGCCGACTTCGCCCTGGCAGCCGACTTCGGCACCGGAGATCGAGGCGTTCTCTTTATAGAGGATGCCGATGGCGGCGGCGGTGAGCAGAAAACGCACCACGCCGTCGTCATTGGCGCCCGGGATAAAACGCATGTAGTAGTGCAACACTGCCGGGACGATACCGGCGGCGCCGTTGGTCGGCGCGGTGACCACGCGCCCGCCAAAGGCGTTTTCTTCGTTGACGGCCAGGGCGTAGAGGTTGACCCAGTCGAGCACCGACAGCGCGTCGCGCAGGCTCGCCTCCGGGTTGCTGCACAGCTGGCGGTACAGTGCGGCGGCGCGGCGTTTGACCTTGAGCCCGCCAGGCAAGATACCTTCGTTGCGACAACCGGCAGACACGCAGTCCTGCATGACCTGCCAGATGTGCAACAGGCCGCTGCGGGTGTCGCTTTCCGGGCGCCAGGCGGCTTCGTTGGCCAGCATGACCTGGCTGATCGACAGGTGCTGCGCGGTACAGTGGCCAAGCAGCTCCTTGGCGGTCTTGAACGGGTAGGGCAGCACGGTGCTGTCTTCGACGATGCGATCGGCGCCGGCGGCGTCCTCGTCGACCACGAAACCACCGCCCACCGAGTAGTACTCGCGGCTGCGAATCTGCAAGCCGGCGGCGTCAAAGGCACGGAAGATCATGCCGTTGGGATGGAAGGCCAGGGGTTTGCGGATCATCGCCAGGTGCTGCTTTTCAACGAAGTCGATTGCATGCTCGCCGAGCAGGTTGAGCCGGCCGCTGCTGCGGATGGCCTGCAGGCGTGCGGGGATGCTTTCGGTGTCGACGCTGTCCGGGTGTTCGCCTTCAAGGCCGAGCAGTACGGCCTTGTCGCTGCCGTGGCCTTTGCCGGTGGCGCCGAGCGAGCCATAGAGCTCGGCCTTGACGCTGACTGTAGCGGCCAGCAGGCCGTCGCGACGCAGGCCTTCAGCAAAACGCGCAGCGGCGCGCATAGGGCCTACGGTATGGGAACTGGAGGGGCCGATGCCGATCTTGAACAGGTCGAAGACGCTTAGTGACATGGTCGTACCCTCGTTGTGATGAAGGCTGTCGCGGGGCAAGCCCGCTCCCACAGGGAATGAGGGGCTCACTGTGGGAGCGGGCTTGCCCCGCGAAGAGGCCTCAGACGTCCTGATAGCTCTCGATCGACGGGCAGGCACACACCAGGTTGCGGTCGCCGAACACGTTGTCAACGCGGCCGACCGGGGGCCAGTACTTGCCTTCGACCAGCGACGCCAGCGGATACACCGCCTGCTCGCGGCTGTACGGGTGGCTCCACTCACCGGCGATTTCGGCGGCAGTGTGCGGGGCGTTCTTCAGCGGGTTGTCGTCCTTGTCCAGGCTGCCGCTTTCGACTGCGCGAATCTCTTCGCGGATGCGGATCATCGCCTCGCAGAAGCGGTCCAGTTCTTCTTTAGACTCGCTTTCGGTCGGTTCGATCATCAGCGTGCCGGCCACCGGGAACGACATGGTCGGGGCGTGGAAGCCGAAGTCGATCAGGCGTTTTGCCACGTCATCGACACTGATGCCGCTGCTGTCCTTGATCGGGCGCAGGTCGAGGATGCACTCGTGCGCCACCAGGCCATTGCTGCCGGTGTACAACACAGGATAGTGCTCTTCCAGGCGGCGGGCGATGTAGTTGGCGTTGAGGATGGCCATTTGCGAGGCACGCTTGAGCCCGGCGCCCCCCATCATGCGGATGTACATCCAGGTGATCGGCAGGATGCTGGCGCTGCCGAACGGTGCGGCGCAAACCGCGCCCTGCTTGTTGTCCATGTGCGCATGGCCCGGCAGGAACGGCGCCAGGTGCGATTTGACGCCGATCGGGCCGACGCCCGGGCCGCCACCGCCGTGGGGGATGCAGAAGGTCTTGTGCAGGTTCAGGTGCGAAACGTCGCCGCCGAACTTGCCCGGGGCGCAGAGGCCGACCATGGCGTTCATGTTGGCGCCGTCGATGTACACCTGGCCGCCGTTGTCATGGATGATCGCGCAGATCTCGCCAATGGCTTCTTCGAACACGCCATGGGTCGAGGGGTAGGTGATCATCAGCGCGGCAAGGTGCTCGCGGTGTTCGATGGCCTTGGCGCGCAGGTCGTCGATGTCGACGTTGCCGCGGGCATCACAGGCGGTGACCACCACGCGCATGCCGGCCATGTGCGCGGTAGCGGGGTTGGTGCCGTGGGCCGAGGACGGGATCAGGCAGATGTCGCGGCGCGCTTCGCCACGGCTCTGGTGATAGGCGCGAATCGCCAGCAGGCCGGCGTATTCGCCCTGGGAGCCGGCGTTGGGCTGCAGCGACACGGCGTCGTAGCCGGTGGCGGCGCAGAGCATGGCTTCCAGCTCGCTGGTCAGTTGCTGGTAACCCTGGCTCTGCGCGGCCGGGGCGAACGGGTGCAGGCTGCCGAACTCGGCCCAGGTCACCGGGATCATTTCGCTGGCGGCGTTGAGCTTCATGGTGCACGAGCCCAGCGGGATCATGGTGCGGTCCAGCGCCAGGTCCTTGTCAGCCAGGCGGCGCAAGTAGCGCATCAGCTCGGTTTCGCTGTGGTAACGGTTGAACACCGGGTGCTCGAGAATCGCCGACTGGCGCAGCAGCGTGCGTGGCAGTTGTGCCTGAACGCTGGCGGCGAGAGCGGCGAAGTCCGGGCTGGCCTTGCCCGCGGCGAACAGCTGCCACAGGGCTTCGACGTCGGCCTGGGTGCTGGTTTCATCCAGCGACAGGCCCAGGCGCTGGGCGTCGATCTGGCGCAGGTTCAGGCGTTGGCCGCGGGCCTGGTCGTGCAGAGCGGCGGTGCTGCTGCCGGTGGCCAGGGTCAGGGTGTCGAAGAAGTGTTCCACTTCGACCTGTACACCCAACTGTTGCAGGCCGGCCTTGAGGATCGCGGTCAGCGCGTGGGTACGCTCGGCGATCTGCTTCAGGCCCTGAGGGCCGTGGTACACGGCGTACATGCTGGCGATGTTGGCCAGCAATACCTGGGCAGTGCAGATGTTGCTGGTGGCTTTCTCGCGGCGGATATGTTGCTCGCGGGTCTGCATGGCCAGGCGCAGTGCGGTCTTGCCGAAGCGGTCGATCGACACGCCGACCAGGCGGCCGGGCATGTCGCGCTTGAATGCATCGCGGGTCGAGAAGAAGGCGGCATGCGGGCCACCGAAGCCCAGCGGTACACCAAAGCGCTGGGCGCTGCCGATGGCCACGTCGGCGCCGAATTCGCCCGGCGGGGTCAGCAGGGTCAGGGCCAGCAGGTCGGCCGCCACGGCGACCAGGGCATTGGCCGCGTGGAAGCGCTCGACCAGCTCGCGGTAGTCGAAGACTTCACCACTGCTGGCCGGGTATTGCAGCAGGGCGCCGAAGAAGGCGCTGACATCGCTCAGCTCACGCTCGTCGCCGACGACAACCTCGATACCCAGCGGTTCGGCACGGGTGCGCAGCACGTCCAGGGTTTGCGGGTGGCAATGCACCGAGGCGAAGAAGGCGTGGCTGCCCTTGTTCTTGCTCAGGCGTTTGCAGAAGGTCATGGCTTCGGCAGCGGCAGTGGCTTCGTCGAGCAGGGAGGCGTTGGCGATCGGCAGGCCGGTGAGGTCGCTGATCAGGGTCTGGAAGTTCAGCAGCGCTTCCAGGCGGCCCTGGGAAATCTCTGGCTGGTAAGGGGTGTAGGCGGTGTACCAGGCCGGGTTTTCCAGCAGGTTGCGCAGGATCGGCGCCGGCGTGTGGCAGTTGTAGTAACCCTGGCCGATGAAACTCTTGAACAGCTGGTTGTTGCCGGCGATGGCCTTGAGCGAGGCCAGCGCCTGGGCTTCGCTTTGCCCGGCGCCCAGCTCAAGGACGCTGGTGCCCTTGATGCTGTCGGGGATGACCGCGGCGCTCATGGCCTCCAGCGAGTCAAAACCGAGGGTGGCGAGCATGTGCTGCTCGTCGTGCTGGCGCGGGCCGATGTGGCGGGCGATGAATTCGTTGGCAGTGCCGAGGTTGATGGTCATGGCGGTTCCTCAGGCGTCAGCGTTGGCTTTGATCAGGCGGTCGTAGGCGTCCTGGTCGAGCAGTTGCGCGACGGCGCCGGCGTCGGCGGGGATGAAACGGAAGAACCAGCCTTCACCCAGCGGGTCTTCGTTGACCCGTTCGGGGTTGCCTTCGAGCTGGTCGTTGACCGCTACCACTTCGCCGGTCAGCGGCATGTACACGCCGCTGGCAGCCTTGACCGATTCGACGGTCGAGGCTTCGGCGCCTTGCTCGTAGCGTTGCAGCTCTGGCAGTTGCACGTAGACCACATCGCCCAGGGCGTTCTGGGCGAAGGCGGTGATCCCGACGGTGACGCTGCCGTCAGCTTCGCTACGCAGCCATTCGTGATCTTCGGTAAAACGCAACTCGCTCATGGAAACTCCTCAAGGGCCGCAGGGGACGGCTGTGGGCATGGCTCAGGTGAGCCCAGGGATGGGTAATGCCATAGCAATATTGCGGCCATATCTAAAATATCGTTTTAAAACAAATAGTTAGATAATTTACGGGAAGAGAATACATAACCGGTGTAGCGAAATCGCTACACCTAGGGGTGAGAAAAAAAGCTCAAGTGGATCAGAACCTTGCACTGTGGCCCTGAAACTGTGCTGTATCGATATCGTTACGATGTAGTGATTTCGCTACAGTTGTTCAGGGCTTGGCCGGGATGCCGTACTTGCGCAGGCGATGGGCGATGGCGGTGTGCGAGGTTTGCAGGCGGCTGGCTAGCTGGCGGGTCGAGGGGTAGCTGCTGTAGAGCTTTTCCAGCAGGTTGCGCTCGAAGTCTTCCACGGCCTGTTCAAGGCTGTCGACTTCAGCGTCATGGCCGCGAGCCACCGAGGTGCCGGCAATGTCCAGGTCGCCGATGTCCACCAGGCTGCTTTCGCTGATGGCCGCGGCGCGGAAGATCACGTTCTGCAGCTGGCGCACGTTGCCCGGCCAGCGGTTGCCCAGTAGCGCCGGGTAAGTGGCCGGGGCCAGGCGGCACAGCGGGCGCTGGATCTGGGTGCAGGCCTGCTGCATGAAGTAGCGCGCCAGCAGGAGGATGTCCTGGCCACGTTCGCGCAACGGTGGCACCTGCAGGTTGAGCACGTTCAGGCGGTAGAACAGGTCTTCGCGAAAGGTGCCCTCGGCGACCATTTTTTCCAGGTCGCGGTGGGTGGCGCTGAGGATCCGTACATTGACCTTGACCTCGCGATCACCGCCGACCCGGCGAAAGCTGCCATCGTTGAGAAAACGCAGCAGCTTGGCCTGCAGGTACGGTGACATCTCGCCGATCTCGTCGAGGAATACCGTGCCCTGGTTGGCCAGTTCCATCAGCCCCGGCTTGCCGCCACGTTGCGCGCCGGTAAAGGCACCGGGGGCGTAACCGAACAGCTCGCTTTCGGCCAGGTTCTCCGGCAGCGCCGCACAGTTGAGGGCCAGGAAGGGCGCACTGTGACGGCTGCTGATGGCGTGACAGGCGCGGGCCACCAGCTCCTTGCCGGTGCCGGTTTCACCGTTGATCAGCAGCGGCGCGTCCAGAGCTGCAACGCGCAGGGCGCGGGCCTTGAGGGTGCGGATCGGCGGGGAGTCGCCGAGCAGGGCATCGAAGCCCTCGGCGTGATCATGGTGCAGTGCCGACAGCCGTTCGCCGATGCGGTTGGGCTGGTACAGGGTCAGCAGGGCGCCGGCGTTGGTGATCGGCGTGGCGTCGAGCAGCAGGGTCTGGCCGTTGAGGGTCACTTCGCGCAGGGGCAGGTGAAAGCCCTGTTCGATCAGCGCTTCGAGCAAGCCCGGGTCGCCAAACAGATCGGCCACCGAACGGTCGGACGGTTCCTGCCCGCACAACGCCACCAGCGCCGGGTTGGCCAGCAGCACGTGGCCGGCGCTGTCCAGGGCCAGCACCGGGTCGCTCATGGCCGCGAGCAGGGCATCGAGCTGCAGGTGACGGCGCTGGCCGGGGAGGATGTCGACCACTTGTACGGTTTGCACGCCCTGCACGTTGAACAGCGCGTCGTGCAGCTCTTCGAGCACGTGGGGGCTGAGGGTCGGGGCGTCGATGTAGACGTTCGGCGGCACCATCTCCACGGCGTCCAGGTTGAGGTTGCGGGCGCCGAGCAGGGCCAGCACTTCCTGGGTGATACCGACACGGTCGATGAAACTGACGTGGATGCGCATGGGGGAGGGGGTCAAGGCTGCCGAAGGCGGCCAGTATGCTGTTCAGCGCAATCGCGGGGCAAGTCGGTTCGCCGCACCGCCGCTCCTACCTGGGTGAGAGCGGCGGTGCGGCGAACCGACTTGCCCGGCGATGAGGCCGGTAGGGCTATTCGAAGTGCTCGGGATTGACCGGGTCGCCCGACTTCACCTCCAGCTTCTCGCGAATGTCCTCGAACATCAGGTCGTAGATCTTGTGCCCTGAGCCCAGGCTCTCGAATTTCTTCGGCGACGGCATGTAGCTCTGCGCCTTGCGCGTGGCAACACTCAGGAAGCTTGGCAGTACCTCTTCCTTGCTCAGGAAGAACTTTTCCTCCACGGTCTTGCCTTCGATGCTCCCATGCATGTGGAAATCAATGCCGTGTTTGTTGGCTTCCCGGACTACTGCGTACTCGATATTCAGGTCGTAGCTGTGATCAGCCTTGTTCAGCGCAGTGCGCTCGATATGCACGTGACCGGGTTTGAACTGGGCCATGATGGAATCCTCCGCAAAGGTGAAAACGGCGGGCCCTGGGCCCGCCAACTGCATTCAACGGTAGCTGATTCCCGGCTTGGCGGTGGAAACCCGGGTACCGGCCGTACCCTTGACGATATCCTCGATGTCGGCCAGAGAACCGATGACCGCCACTTTGCCGGTGTGGCGTGCAAAGTCGCAAGCGGCCTGGACTTTCGGGCCCATGGAGCCTGCGGCAAAGCCGAGGCGTTCGAGCTCGTCCGGGTGCGCCTGGGCAATCGCCTTCTGGCTCGGCTTGCCATAGTCGATGAACGCCGCGTTGACGTCGGTGGCGATCACCAGCAGGTCGGCTTCGAGCTGTTCGGCCAGCAGCGCCGAGCACAGGTCTTTGTCGATCACCGCCTCGATGCCCTTGAGCTTGCGGTCGGCGTCATACATGGTCGGGATACCGCCACCGCCGGCGCAGATGACGATGCTGCTCTTTTCCAGCAGCCATTTGATCGGGCGGATCTCGAAGATGCGCTTGGGTTTCGGGCTGGCGACCACACGGCGGTATTTGTCGCCGTCGGCCTTGACCACCCAGCCTTTCTCTTTGGCCAGGCGCTCGGCGTCTTCTTTGCTGTAGACCGGGCCGATGAACTTGGTCGGGTCTTTGAAGGCCGGGTCGTTGGCGTCCACTTCGACCTGGGTCAGGAGGGTGGCGAACGGTACTTCGAAGTCCAGCAGGTTGCCCAGCTCCTGCTCGATGATGTAGCCGATCATGCCTTCGGTTTCGGCACCGAGCACGTCCAGCGGGTAGGCTTCATCAGGTTTGTAGGATTGCGCCTGCAACGACAGCAGGCCGACTTGCGGGCCATTGCCGTGGGCGATGACCAGCTCGTTGCCCGGATGGATCTTGGCGATCTGCTCGGCGGCAATGCGGATATTGGCGCGCTGATTGTCTGCAGTCATGGGTTCGCCACGGCGCAGCAGGGCGTTGCCGCCCAATGCAACAACGATACGCATGATGATGTCCTTCTAGAAAGGGAGATGCCACCCTGTAGGAGCGGGCTTGCCCCGCGATGGCGGTGCATCTGCTGCACCGCGGTGACGCTATCGCGGGGCAAGCCCGCTCCCACAGAGACTGGCAGCTGGATTACAGGTCAGCCAGGGTCGACACCAGGATCGCCTTGATGGTGTGCATGCGGTTTTCCGCTTGCTCGAAGGCGATGCAGGCTGGCGACTCGAACACGTCGTCGGTCACTTCAATGCCGTTGGCCAGGTTCGGGTACTGCTCGGCGATCTGTTTGCCGACCTTGGTGTCGGAGTTGTGGAACGCCGGCAGGCAGTGCATGAACTTGGTGCGCGGGTTGCCGGTGGCTTTCATCAGCTCGGCGTTGACCTGGTACGGCAGCAGTTGCTGGATGCGTTCGCCCCAGGCTTCAACCGGCTCGCCCATCGATACCCAGACGTCGGTGTGAATGAAGTCGACGCCTTTGACCGCAGCTTTCGGGTCTTCGGTCAGGGTGATGCGCGCGCCGCTTTCTTCCGCGTATTTCTTGCAACGGGCGACCAGGTCATCGTGCGGCCACAGCGCTTTTGGCGCGCAGATACGCACGTCCATGCCAAGCTTGGAGCCGACCAGCAGCAGCGAGTTGCCCATGTTGTTGCGCGCATCGCCCAGGTAGGCGTAGCTGATCTCATGGATCGGCTTGTCGGCGTGCTCACGCATGGTCAGCACGTCGGCGATCATCTGGGTCGGGTGGTATTCGTCGGTCAGGCCGTTGAACACCGGTACGCCGGCGAACTTCGCCAGTTCTTCGACGATTTCCTGCTTGAAGCCACGGTATTCGATGGCGTCATACATGCGCCCGAGTACCCGGGCGGTGTCCTTCATGCTTTCCTTGTGGCCGATCTGCGAGGAGTTCGGGTCGATGTAGGTGACGTTGGCGCCCTGGTCATAGGCAGCTACTTCGAAGGCGCAACGGGTGCGGGTCGAGGTCTTCTCGAAGATCAGCGCAATGTTGTTGCCTTTGAGGTGCTGCTGCTCGGTGCCGGTGTACTTGGCACGTTTCAGGTCGCGGGACAGGTCCAGCAGGTAGCGCAACTCGCGAGGGGTGTGGTGTTCCAGGCTCAGCAGGTTACGGTTGTGGATGTTGAACGCCATGATGTTTCTCCTGTTCTTGTGAACGGAAAGCGGTAATCGGCCCGCCTGCACCGGCAGGTGCAGGCGGTTGATGGTCGTTTAGTAGTCGATAGGGTCGCGCACGATCGGGCAGGTCATGCAGTGACCGCCGCCGCGGCCACGGCCCAGTTCGCCGGCGCTGATGGTGATGACTTCGACGCCTGCCTTGCGCAGCAGGGTGTTGGTGTAGGTGTTGCGGTCGTAGCCGATGACCACACCTGGTTCAACCGCCACCACGTTGTTGCCGTCGTCCCACTGCTCGCGTTCGGCGGCGAAGCTGTTGCCACCGGTCTCGACCACGCGCAGTTTCTTCAGGTTCAGCGATTCGGCGACCACGTCGAGGAACGTCTTGTTCTCGCGGCGCACGTCCAGGCCGTATGGCTTGCTGCTGTCCGGGCGAATGACGAACGGCACGATTTCCTTGACCACTTCCGGGAAGACCGTGACCAGGTCGCGGTCGCAGAAGCTGAACACGGTGTCCAGGTGCATCGCGGCACGGGATTTCGGCAGGCCGGCGACCACCACTTTTTCCACCGCGCCTTTGGCAAACAGCGATTGCGCCAGTTGGCCGATGGCCTGGCGCGAGGTGCGCTCGCCCATGCCGATCAGGACCACGCCATTGCCGATCGGCATGACGTCGCCGCCTTCGAGGGTGGCCTTGCCGTGGTCCTGGTCCGGATCGCCGTACCAGATTTCAAAGTCGGCCGCGGTGAACTCGGGGTGGAACTTGTAGATGGCGGTGGTCAGCAGGGTTTCCTGACGTCGCGCCGGCCAGTACATCGGGTTGAGGGTCACGCCGCCGTAGATCCAGCAGGTGGTGTCGCGAGTGAACTGGGTGTTGGGCAGTGGGTCGAGCAGGAAGCTTGAGTGGCCCAGGTAGTCGCGGTACATCTTGATCACGCCGGCGCCTTCACTTTCCGGCAGGTCTTCACCGGCCACGCCGCCGATCAGGAATTCGGCCAGTTTGCGCGGCTCAAGGCCTTCGAGCCAGCTGCGCACTTCGTTGGTCAGGCCGACACCGACGGTGTCCGGGGTGATCTTGCGGTCGAGGATCCATTTCAGCGCTTCGGGGTTCTGGATGGTCTCGGTCAGCAGGTTGTGCATTTCCAGCACTTCGATGCCGCGCTCACGCATTTTGGTGACGAAGTCGAAGTGGTCGCGTTTGGCCTGGTTGACCCAGATAACGTCATCGAACAGCAGTTCGTCGCAGTTGCTCGGGGTCAGGCGCTGGTGCGCCAGGCCAGGGGAGCAGACCATCACTTTGCGCAGTTTGCCGGCTTCGGAATGTACGCCGTACTTAACTTTATCCGTGGACATGGTTCATTTCCTCCAAGTTGCGAAAACGGGTGGTTACAGAGTCAGGAAGCCGTCGTACAGGCCATAGGCAGCCACCAGGGCACCAATGACTACGGCGGCGAAGATCAGCTTCTCCACGTTGGTAAAAATCGGTTGGCCGACCTCGCGCTTGGCCTTGGCGAACAGGATCACGCCAGGGGCATACAGCAGGGCCGAGAGCAGCAGGTATTTGACGCCGCCGGCATACAGCAGCCAGACCGCGTAGAGCAGGGCGATGGCGCCGATGACCAGGTCTTTCTTGCGTTCGGCCAGGGCCTGTTCGTAGGTTTCGCTGCGTACCGCGAGCAGGAAGGCATAGGCCGCCGACCACAGGTAAGGCACCAGGATCATCGAGGTGGCGAGGTAGATCAGCGACAGGTAGGTACTGGCCGAGAACAGGGTGATGACCAGGAAGATCTGCACCATGGCGTTGGTCAGCCACAGGGCGTTGGCCGGCACGTGGTTGGCGTTCTCGCGGCGCAGGAACTCCGGCATGGTGTGGTCTTTGGCGGCGGCGAACATGATCTCGGCGCACAGCAGTACCCACGACAGCAGGGCCCCGAGCAGCGAGATGATCAGGCCGACGCTGATCAGCACCGCACCCCAGTGGCCAACCACGTGCTCAAGCACGGCGGCCATCGACGGGTTCTGCAGCTTGGCCAGCTCCGGTTGGGTCATGATGCCCAGCGACAGCACGTTGACCAGCACCAGGAACAGCAGCACGGTGATGAAGCCGATGACCGTGGCCTTGCCGACGTCCGAGCGTTTTTCTGCCCGGGCCGAGAAGATGCTCGCGCCCTCGATGCCGATGAACACCCAGACGGTGACCAGCATCATGTTGCGCACCTGGTTCATCACGCTGCCCAGGTCCGGGTTCATCGAGCCCCAGATGTCAGCGGTGAAGATATCCAGCTTGAAGGCGAACAGGGCGATCAGCACGAACAGCGCCAGCGGTACGACCTTGGCTACGGTGGTGACCAGGTTGATGAAGGCCGCTTCCTTGATCCCGCGCAATACCAGAAAGTGCACGGCCCAGAGCAGCACCGAGGCGCCAATGACGGCTGCCGGAGTGTTGCCCTCGCCAAAGATCGGGAAGAAATAGCCGAGGGTGCTGAACAGCAACACGAAGTAACCGACGTTGCCCAGCCAGGCACTGATCCAGTAGCCCCAGGCTGAAGAAAAGCCCATGTAATCGCCGAAACCGGCCTTGGCGTAGGCGTATACCCCGCCGTCCAGGTCAGGCTTGCGATTGGCCAGGGTCTGGAACACGAAAGCCAGGGTCAGCATGCCGATGGCGGTGATGCCCCAACCGATCAGAACAGCGCCTACATCAGCACTTGCGGCCATGTTTTGCGGCAGCGAAAAGATCCCGCCGCCGATCATCGAGCCGACAACAAGTGCAACCAGCGCACCAAGTCGTAGTTTTCCGGGAGCGTCTGACATTGAATAACTCCGTACCAGGAGAAGAGATGACGCTAGAATAAATCCAGCGGCGAAGTCATTAGCTGATTCAGGTCAGTTCATGAGGACATTCCATTGCAGATCAATGACTGAAACAGCCTCCCGGAGTCTGCCGATCGCAGTACTGCAAGCCTTGTCAACTGGCACCTCCATGGCGTTTTAGAGCAATCGCTCTTGCGGGGCTGCGAGAATTGAAGCTAGTCCGTTTTGGGCGAATCGCAAATTTTCCCTGAGAATTTTTCTTATTAGCTTGAAGAAGCGCGAATTGTGCACAAAACTCACCGTTTAGTTCGTCAGGCATAGACGCGCTAGTTATGAGCAGAAAGCGCTTAGTGGTTTAATATATATAGACGCTTAGAGTCAGATTATATTTAACTCAGGGTGTACCACTGGCGTTACAAACACGAGACAGAAGGGGATCTGCATGTCCGAACCTGGACAGAAATTACGCCTGGGGGCGTTGATCGCCTTGGTGGTCGGCTCGATGATCGGCGGCGGGATCTTTTCGCTGCCGCAAAACATGGCTGCGCGTGCCGACGTCGGCGCCGTACTGATCGGCTGGGGCATCACCGCGGTGGGCATGCTGGCCCTGGCCTTCGTGTTCCAGACCCTGGCCAACCGCAAGCCGGAGCTCGACTCCGGCGTGTATGCCTATGCCAAGGCCGGGTTTGGCGAGTACATGGGCTTTTCTTCGGCTTGGGGCTACTGGATCAGCGCCTGGCTGGGCAACGTCGGCTACTTCGTGCTGTTGTTCAGCACCCTGGGCTTCTACTTCCCGGTGTTTGGCGAGGGCAACACGCCGATCGCCATCGCCTGTGCCTCGCTGCTGTTGTGGGCCGTACACTTTTTGGTGCTGCGCGGCATCAAGGAGGCGGCGTTCATCAACCAGGTGACCACCGTGGCCAAGATCGTGCCGTTGGTGATGTTCATCGTCATCGCCGCGGTGGCCTTTCGCGCCGACATTTTTACCCGGGACATCTGGGGCCTGAGCAACCCGAAATTCGGCGGCGTGCTCGACCAGGTGCGCAACATGATGCTGGTGACGGTGTTCGTGTTCATCGGCATCGAGGGCGCCAGCGTCTACTCCGGGCGGGCGGCGAAGCGCTCGGACGTCGGCAAGGCCACGGTGATCGGCTTTATCGGTGTGCTGGCCTTGCTGGTGCTGGTCAACGTGCTGTCGCTGGGGGTGATGACCCAGCCGGAGCTGGCGGCCTTGCAGAACCCGTCACTGGCGTCGGTGCTCGAACATATCGTCGGGCCCTGGGGCGCCTTGCTGATCAGTATCGGCCTGGCGGTATCGCTGCTGGGGGCGCTGCTGTCATGGGCCTTGCTGTGCGCCGAGATCCTCTTCGCCACCGCCCGCGACCAGACCATGCCGCGCTTTCTGGCCAGGGAAAACGCCAACCACGTGCCGGCCAATGCGCTGTGGCTGACCAACGTGATGATTCAGCTGTTCTTGCTGATCACCCTGTTTTCCGCCGGGACCTACACCAGCCTGATCTACCTGGCCTCGTCGATGATCCTCGTGCCGTACCTGTGGTCGGCAGCCTATGCGGTGTTGCTGGCGGTGCGCGGCGAGTCGTATGAAGGCCACCCCGGCGCACGGCGCAAGGACCTGCTGATTGCCGGTATCGCGCTGATCTATGCGATCTGGCTGCTGTATGCCGGTGGGCTGAAGTACCTGCTGCTGTCGGCGCTGCTGTACGCGCCGGGGGTGATCCTGTTTGCCCGGGCCAAGCACGAGCAGGGCCAGGCGCTGTTTACCACCTGGGAGAAGCTGATCTTCGCCGCCGTGCTGGTGGGCGCGGGTTTGGCGGCCTATGGCTTGTACAGCGGGATGTTGAGCCTTTAATCAGGGCTGGCGCAGCCTATCGCCGGCACATTCACCAACAGGCAGCAGCAGAACCCAGCTCACAAGCCCCCTGCTGCCAATCCAACGGTGCCCCTTCGACCAGCAGCGGCGCCTTCAGCCGCTGCGCCAGCCCCCAGGGCGTCTGCTCCAGCTGCGGGTTCAGATCCGCTGCCGTCTCAGCCTGTAACGGCAAATCCGCTGCCAGCGTCCCCTGATCGATCAACAGCTTTGCCGTGCGCGCCAGCGACAGGCGCAGGGTTGCCCCGCAACCGCTGCCCAGGCGTTCGCTGTAGGCCTTGATCGCCGCAGCCGCCATCAGGTACCCGGTGCCATGGTCCAATGCCTGCACCGGCAACGGCACGGGCTTGTCGGCCTGTTGCCAGCGCATGCCTTCACAAGCGATGCCGCAGCTCATCTGTACCAGGCTGTCGAAGCCCCGGCGCTGTTGCCAGGGGCCGCTCCAGCCGTAGGCGTTGAGGCTCACATCGATCAGCCCGGGGTTGAGCTGGCGGCGCTGTTCGCTGGCATACCCCAGTCGTTCGAGGGCATCGGCGCGGTAACCATGCAGGAGAATATCGGCTTCACTGAGCAGGCGTTCAAACACCCGTCGATCATCCCCATCGTGCAAGTCCAGGCGCGCACAACGTTTACCCAGGGTCACCTCGGCAACCACCGCCGGTTCCTCCCAGCCTGGCGGGTCGATCCGCAGCACCTGCGCGCCGAAGCCTGCCAGCAGGCGACTGGCTGTGGGGCCGGCGAGGATGCGGGTCAGGTCCAGCACCTTGACCCCGGCCAGAGGTCGGACGGCGTTACCGGTCCAGCGTCTTTTTGTAAAGGCTGGAGCCCGTTGGTGATGAATCAACGGCTCGGCATTCACTGCCAGGCCCTGAGGATGGGCCGACCATTCGGACCAGTTGCGCATTTGCGCGGCGCAACCGCCAGCGGTGACTATCGCGCTTTCCAGCTCACGTGCGCGCCAGCGCGCAACCAGATCAGCCATGTGTGCGCGGTCAGCCGCACGGCCCACTACCTTCTGGGCGGCGGCGCGATGATGAGCTGCGTTGGTATGCAGGCGAATCCAGCCATCCTCGGCGCGGTAGTCACCGGCAATCGGGTCCCACAAGGGCGGTGTGCTCCAGCCTTGCGGGCGCAGGCTGGTGGCGAACCAGAACGAGCTCAGGCGGCGGTCAACTTCAACGCCAGGCTGTTGCTCAAGCTGGCGCTGCAGCAGTTCGGCGATTGCCAGGCCACAGGCGGCAATGCTGCTGGCAAGCTCGGTGACGGCGAAAGTCGAAGGCAGGGCGCCGTTGCCGCGAAAGCGCAGGCTATTGCGCAGTGCCGTTGGCAGCTGCAGTTCGGCGACAAGGGTGTCGAGTAGCGCGGTCATCAATGGCCCTCCAGCAGAAGGGCCATTGCAGACCATCAGCGGCGCCAGGTCAAACCCGGAACTGATCCATCAAGGCCATCTGCTGCGACGACAGGGTGTTGAGCTGGCTGCTCACCTGCGCCGATTCCGCGGCCTGGCCGGTCAGGGTTTCGGTTACCCCGCGGATCGCCGAGACGTTGCGGTTGACCTCTTCGGCCACCGCGCTCTGCTGTTCGGCGGCACTGGCGATCTGCAGGTTCATGTCGCTGATCACCGTGACCGCCTCGCTGATCTTGTCCAGCGCCTGCACCGCCTGGTGGATCTGCCCGGCGTTTTCCTGGGCCTTGCCGTGGCTCGAATGCATGGTCGCCACCACCTCGCGGGTGTTGCTCTGGATGCGCTCGATCACCTGGCGGATTTCTTCGACCGAGTCCTGGGTACGGCGCGCCAGGTTGCGTACTTCGTCGGCAACCACGGCAAAACCACGGCCGCTTTCACCGGCGCGGGCGGCTTCGATCGCGGCGTTGAGCGCCAGCAGGTTGGTCTGCTCGGCAATGCTGCGGATCACCTCCAATACCGAGCCGATCTGTTCGCTGTTCTGCGCCAGGGTTTCCACTTCGCCAACGGCTTTGCTGACCTGTTCGGCGAGTACAGTGATGTCGCGGGTGCTGCGCTCGATGATCGCCATGCCGTCCTTGGCCGAACGGTCGGCACCGCGGGCGGCGTCGGCGGCACTGGCGGCGCTGTTGGCGACGTCGTGGGCGGTGGCGCTCATCTCATTGGAGGCGGTGGCCACCTGGTCGATCTCGCGAAACTGCACCTGCATGCCTTCGCTGGTGCGCTGGGCAATTGCCGAAGACTGGTCGGCAGTGGCCCGGGCCTGGGTGATGCTCTGTTTGATCTGGGCGATGGTCGGCTGCAGTTTGTCGAGAAAGCGGTTGAAGCCGCCGGTCAGCCGCCCCAGCTCGTCCTTGCGCGCATAGCGCAGGCGCTGGGTGAGGTCGCCGTCGCCGCTGGCGATGTCTTCGAGCATGCTCGCTACGCTGTTGAGCGGGCGGGTCACGCCGGTGGCGGTCAGCCACATCAGCAGCAGGCCGCCGAGGCCGGCCAGGGTGGCGAACAGCACCACTTTGAGGGTACCGCTGGTGCGGGCCTCTTCAAGGGTCGCCTGCAGGCTGATGGCATCGGCCAGCAGTACCTGCTTGGGCAGGTCGATAAGGATGCCCCAGGGTTTACTGTCGGCAATCGGCTGCACCGGATTGACGGCGCGGATGGTATCGCCTTGTTCAAGGATCAGTGGCTGGTTGCCGGCGAGCTTCTGCAGCGCCTGCTGGCCGTCCTGGTCGATGGCCTTGCCGACCTTGCCGGCATCATTGCTGTTGGCCGCCAGCAAGCCGCTGGGGGCGACGATCATCAGGTGGCCGGCGCCGTTGAACAGCTCCTGCTGGGCCTTGGCGGCAGCCGCCTGCAGGGCATCGAGGGAGATATCCACACCGGCCACGGCGATCACTTTGCCGTTGTGCAGCAGCGGCATGGTGATGCTGGTCATCAGCATCTGCTTGCCGCCGACGGTGTCGGAGTAGGGCTCAAGCAGGCAGGAGCGCGCGCTGTTGCGCGAGCAGGTGTACCAGACGTTGTAGGGCGTGCCGCTGAGATTGATCTCGGTCTTGTTCAGGTCGACATCGCTGATCACAGTGTTCAGCGCCTGACCCTGGGCGCGGCTCCAGTAGCTGGCAAAGCGCCCGCTCTCGTTGCTCAGGCGTTTGGCGTCGTTGGCAAAGGCACTGTCGCCGCCGTCCAGGCCGTCGGCCTCGAAGGCCAGCCACACGCCCAGCACGTCGGGGTTGCGCTTGAAGCTGGTGGCCAGGCTCTGGTTGATCGCTTCACGCAGGTCGCCAGCGCTCAGGCCGCGCTCGCGAGCCAGTTGCTGTAAGTCCTGGACCTGGTCGGCGAGGGCGGTGATGACGGTCTGGCTGTCGCTGAAAGTACGCCGCAGCATCTCGGCCTTTTCGCCGGCGCGGGCCTGCAGCAGGGCCTGGACATTGCGGGTGAGCATGGTGGTGCTGGCGTCGCCGACCAGCTCATCGCTCTGGTGCGATTGATACAGGTTGATACCGACGACGAGTGCGACCACGCCAAGCAGGCAGAGGCCGGAGAGCAGGACGATTTTCAGGCGGATCGAGAGCGTGTCGAACATGGACGTACTCGCTAAAAGGCAGGCCGGTAGAGGACCGAGCCACGGGCGGGCTCGATTCGCTACATCCTTTTAGCGATAACAGTTCATCGGCCTTATAGCCTTAGCCATGAGTGCTCGCCGATGAACGGTCGGCAAGGCTCAAGGGCGCGGTTTCTGGCCGCGACCAGATCCACAGGTTACCCAGGCTCATGCCGGCGATGGCGAGAAACACCGGCCAGCGGTGCTCGAGAAACACCAGCATCAGGCCAGCGCACAGTAGCATGCTGACAGTGGCGCTGACCTTGGCCCGGCGCTGGATTACCTTGCCGTTGCGCCAGTTGCTGAGGATCGGCCCGAACAGCCGGTGGTTTTCCAGCCAGGCGCTCAGGCGCGGCGAGCTGCGGGTGGCGGCCCAGGCGGCGAGGAGGATGAACTCGGTGGTGGGCAGGCCGGGAATCACGATCGCTACCAGGCCGATGCCCAGGCTTACGTAAGCCAGCAGGCCGAAGAGCAGGCGCGAGAGTTTTGAAGCGGCTGGGCGGGTCATGGGCTTGTCGGTGTGCACGGGCAAGGCCCGGTTACCACGAGGGTAACCGGGTACGGCGCATCAGGCCAGTTCGGCTTTAGGCGCAGTTGCGTAAGCGTGTTTGAGCAGCTCGGTGAAACGCTCGAAGGCGGCCACGGCGCCTTGCTCGGCCTTGGCTTCTTCTTCGGCGCTCAGTTCCAGGCCGTCGAGGATGCGCGTGAACTGCTTCCAGCCTTCAGCGCGGCCACCGGCCGGCTCGCCCAGGTGACGGGCACCGAAGCTGTCCGACAGGCCCAGGCCGACGGCACGCTTGATCAGGAAGGCGGCGCCGAGCTTGGAGCCTTCGGAGACGAAGATCCAGCCCATGGCTTCACCCAGGCTGGGGTTTTGCAGGGCGCCGGCGAAGTCGGCGGGGATCTCGGTGTTCAGGTCAGCCAGGTCCAGGCCGGCCTGTTCGGCGCGGCAGCGTGCGGCGAGGTCAGGGACGATGGCGATCAGCGCCGGGTCGGTGTACAACGCCTTGAGCTCGGACTGGAACAGGTACTGGGCAACCACGAAGCGGGCGAAGCTCTCGCGGGTTTCGAACGGCGCGTGGGATTTGACCAGGGCGTCCAGCTCGGTGTGCGGGGCGTGGGTCAGCTGATTCAAGCGTTGCGAGCGCAGGCTGGCGCGTTCGGCGGTGGTAGCGGCGGTCATGGTGATTCCTTGCGAAATGGGCGTGCCTGATGACTAGACGAATGAGAAGACGCGGGACAGTAAAAAAACCTCACCTGTGGGGGGGCCGCATTTGCAGCCCATCGCGGGTCTAGCCCGCTCCCACAGGTTCGCGGTCAGATGTCCCAGACCAGGTTGATGGCGAAATTACGGCCTGGCATGGTCAGGCGGTCGAGGTTGGCGGGGGCGGTCACCGCCGCTTCACCGAGGCCGTCGTAGCCGCGCACGTCATCCCACTGCCAGTACTTCTTGTCGGTCAGGTTGTAGAGGCCGGCGTTGACGGTGATGTCATCGCTGACCTTGTAGAACCCGGTCAAGTCGAGTACGCCGTAACCCGGGGTGCGGAACTGCTTGCTGGTGCCGTCGGGGGCGAAGAAGGTGGTGTCGTCGACGCGATCCTTGCGCTTGACCAGGGTCCAGCTCAGCAGCGCGCCGTATTGCTCTTGCTCGTAACCCAGGCCCATCACGGCGGTCAGCGGGTTGACGCTGTTGAGCGGCTGGCCGGTGTCGTCGTTGCGGCCATGGGCGTAGGCCAGCGAGCCCTGGGTGTAGAGGCCGTGCGGCGCACCGAAGGCGTCGAGGTTCAGGCGGCCCTTGAACTCGGCACCCTTGATGGTGGCGTGCTTGATGTTGTTGGCTTCGAAGGTCTGGCCGAGGTTGCTGCCCTGCACGGCGTCTTCGTTGATGAAGTCGCGGTACTTGTTGTAGAACACCGCGACATCGAAGTTACCCGCTTCGAAGTTACCGCGCAGGCCGGTCTCGTAGCTCTTGCTCTTTTCCGGTTCGAGGTTGGAGTTGCCGCGCACGCTGTAGCCCAGGCCCGGGTTTTCGAAGCGGCCATACAGCGCCTTGGCGGTCGGCGTGCGGAAGCCTTCGGCGTACTGGCCATACCAGGTGTAGTTGTCGTTGAAGGCGTAGGTCAGGCCGAACTTGGGCGAAACCCGATGCCATTTCTTCGCATCGTCATCAACCGGGTCGGTAGGGCTGGCGCCAACCCCACGCAAGAACTCGTCGGTCATGTGCGGCTTGAGTTCGGTGTAGTCGTAGCGCGCGCCCGGCAGGAAGGTCCACTGGTTCCAGCGGATTTCATCCTGGGCGAACAGGCTGTAGGTGTTGACGGTCGGGTCAGGGAAGTCGCTGACCAGTGCCTGGCTGTCACTGGCGCTGATCTGGCCGATGAAGCGGCAGGCGCCGCCGACGTTCAGGCAGGTGCCAGTGCCGCTGCGCGAGCCGGTGACCTTCTGGTGCTTGAGGGTGGTGCCGTAGGTCAGCAGGTGCTCGGTGGCGCCGATGCTGAAGGCCTTGTCCAGCTGGGCGTCGAACACCCACTGGCGGTCCTTGTAAGTGGTCTGGCGGTCACGGAACACCTGGCGACCGGAGGCGAAGTAGAGCTCTTCGGTACGCTGGTCGGTCTTGCCGATCTGGTAGTTCAGGCTCCACTTCATGTTGTCGGCCAGCACGCTACCGAGTGCGAATTCGTGGTTAATGCCGAAGCGCTCGCGGGTCACGGTGTCGTTGCCGGTGCGGTCGCGGTACGAGTTCATCGCGCCGAAGCCAGGAATGAACGGCCCGCCCACGGCGCTTTTCTGTTTGAGGTCGCGGTCGTCCTTGTAGTTTTCATAGGTGAAGGCCAGGCGTGCGTCGTCGGCGTAGTTCCAGCCGGCCTTGGCGAGGATGTTGGTGGTGCGCACATCTTCCGGGTTGGCGGCGGTGCGCGCCAGGCCGGTGCCGCCGTGGCTGCTGTAGGACTCGGTTTCATGGCCGTTGCGCTGGCTCAGGTGCAGCAGGCCGTCGAACTCGCCCTGGCGGCCGGCAACGGTGGCCGAGTTCAGCCAGCTCTCATCTGCCGAGCTGTAGCCGGTCTTCAGGCGTGCGCCGACGTCCTGGCCGGGCTTGATGATGTCGTCGGGGTCGAGGGTGAAGTAGCTGACCGCGCCGCCAATGGCGTTGCTGCCGTACAGCACCGAGGCCGGGCCACGGAGGATCTCCACGCGCTTGACGATTTCAGGGTCGACGTAGTTGCGCTGGGTCTGGGCGTAGGGGCCGAAGAAGAAGCTGTCGGGGATCGACACGCCGTCGATCTGGGTCAGCACCCGCTCGCCGTCGATACCGCGGATGTTGTAGCCGTTCAGGCCGCTGCGCTGGCCGGTGCCGCTGACCGAAACGCCAGGCTCGTAACGCACCAGTTCCTTGATGTTGTTGACGTTCTGGCGGTCGAGTTGTTCGCGGGTCTGCACGCTGACGGTGCTCGGCACCTGGCTGACGTCCTGGGCGCTGCGGGTGGCGCTGACGGTGATCTGCTGCAGGGCGATGGCCTTGCCGGCGCTGCGTTCGATCACCACGTTGGCGCTGCTCAAGGTGCGGTAGCTCAGGCCGGTGCCGGCCAGCAGGCGCTGCAGGGCGGCCTCAGGCTTCAGTGAGCCATGCACGCCCGGTGAGGCGACGCCTTCGGCCAGTTCGGCAGAGAAGCCCACTTGCCAGCCGGTGACCGAGGTAAAGGCATTGAGCGCCGATACCAGCGGCTGCTGGCCGATGGCGAAGCGATAGTCGCCCATGCGCGGGGCACTGGCCTGGGCCGGCTCCGCGGCCAGCGCCGGCAGGCTGCAGGCGCCGCTGGCGAGCATGGCCAGGGTCAACAGGGAGAGCGTGCAACGCTGCAGGCCGGGGGTACGTGAAGTGGCTGAAGATCGACGAGTGAAACCAGTGGACATCGAAAGCGCTCCCTGTCGCGCAAATGTTATAGGTGCTGGCTGATTCAAAAATAAGAATCAGTTGCATTGGCTATAACGAGACGTAACAGCGTCAGGGATCGCGTAAAAAAACTTTTGCCTCAGTTGAGAATCACCAGCGCCGGGTACTCGTGCAACTGCGCCGAGGTGATGTGGGCCAGGGCGCGCAGGGTTTCCAGCGGCTGGTCGAGGCGGTAGTTGCCGGTGACCGCGACGTTCGCCAGCTGTTCGTTGCCGTTGATGATCCACCCCGGGTAGTAGCGGCGCAATTCGGCCAGTACCTGGTTCAGCGGGCAGTTTTCGAACACCAGCCGGCCCTGGACCCAGGCCAGGTCTTTTTGCGCATCCAGACGCCCGCGCTGGCCAAAGCCATTGGGGCCGACGCTGATGCTGTCGCCCGCCGACAGGCGAATGCGCTGGTCGCTGCTGGCCTGCAGGTCGACATCGCCGCGTTGCACCCGCACCTGGGCTTCGCCGTTGAGGTAGCGCACGGCAAAGTCGGTGTCGCGCACACTGGCGCGCAACGGGCCGGCTTGCAGCTCCAGGGGCGGTTGGGCGCCAGCGGGAATCTCGAAATAGGCCTCGCCCTGCAGCAGCCGGGCAACCTGGCGGTTGTCGCGCAGGTCGCTGGCAAAGGCCGAATTGGTGTTGAGCAACACCTTGGAGCCGTCGTCCAGTTGCAAGCGCTGGCGTTCACCGACCACGGTCAGGTGATCGGCCTGCAGGCGCACCGGCAGGTTGCCGACGGTGAAAATCCCCACCAGCAGCACAGCGGCTGCGGCCAGGGGCTTGTAGTGCGGGCGGATGCGTGAGCGCAGGCTGCGACGCTGCACCTGGTGCAGTTGCCCGGCTGCCTGGCGCAAGGGCGCGCCGTTCCAGATGGCCTCGGCCTCGACATAGGCGCGGGCATTGGCCGGGTCAGCCTCGAGCCAGGCTTCGAAGGCCTGGGTGTCTTCGGCGCTGGCACATTGCAGGCGGATCAGCCAGTCCAGGGCCTGGTCCATGGCCTGGTCACTGGCAGCTTGGCCAGGCGGCGCGGGGCGAGGAGGGGGACTGTCGGTCACGGGTGGGTCCTTGGCGGGGCTGGCGCTTTTTGCGAATGATCCGGGGTATCCATGGGGATGGCAAGGTTTTAGCTGCGATCCACGACGGGCTGTTTACTTCAGCCGGTCGGCTACCCCTACACAGATGGCCATGATCAGTTTCAGTTCCTTCTGAACCGTGCTCGCCGACACTTTCAACTGTTCGGCGATTTCCAGGTAACTGGCGCCGTGCAGGCGGCTGAGGATGAAGATGCGTTGCTGGCGCTCGGTCAACTGGGCGAGGCTGACGCTCAGGCGCTTGAGCAGTTGTTCGGCGTGGGCGGCGTCTTCGGCGCTGCTGCTGGGCGCGGCGACGTTGTGCAGAATTTGCTCGGGCACGTCCTCGACCAGGTTGCGCGACTGCGCCCGGCGCGCGCGCAAGTGATCAAGGGCGAGGTTGCGCGCAGTCTGGAAAACGAAGGGTTCCAGGTGCTCGATGGGGCGTTCGCCAAGGGCACGGGTAACCCGCAGGTAAGTCTCCTGCAACAGGTCTTCGGCAGTGCTGGGGTTATCCACCATGCGCTGCAGGGTGCGCAGCAGGCTGACCCGCTGGGCGAGGAAAACGACGTTGAACTGGGACTGACTCACAGCGGTACCCGACCATGGCGTGGCGAATGATAATGCTTATCATCAACGCTTTGGTCAAGTACTGCCTCCTGCGAGGTTGTGATCCTAGCGGGCGTTGCACAGTGCCAGGCAGTTATCCAGCATGCGGTTGGAGAAGCCCCATTCGTTGTCGTACCAGGCCAGTACCTTGAGCATGCGCCCGTTGGCGCGGGTGTGGTTGGCGTCGAAAATCGACGACAGCGGGTTGTGGTTGAAGTCGCAGGACACCAGCGGCAGGCTGTTGTAGCCCAGTACCTTGGAGTGCCGGCTGGCCTCCTTGAACAGCGCGTTGACGGCCTCGGCCGTGGCCTCGCGCTCAAGATTGACGGTAAGGTCGACCAGCGACACGTTGATCACCGGCACCCGCACGGCCATGCCGGTGAGCTTGCCGGCCAGTTCCGGCAGCACCAGGCCCACGGCTTCGGCGGCGCCGGTCTTGCTCGGGATCATCGACTGGGTTGCCGCACGGGCGCGGTACGGGTCGCTGTGGTAAACGTCAGTGAGGCTCTGGTCGTTGGTATAGGCGTGGATGGTGGTCATCAGCCCCTGCTCGATGCCGAACTCGCGGTGCAGCACCTGGGCCAGCGGCGCCAGGCAGTTGGTGGTGCACGAAGCGCTGGAGATGATCTGGTGCGAAGGGCGCAGGATGTCATGGTTGACCCCGTACACCACGGTGGCATCCGCGCCCTTGGCCGGCGCCGAGATAATGACTTTGCCGGCCCCAGCAGTAAGATGGGCGGCGGCCTTGGCGCGTTCGGTGAATAACCCGGTGCATTCGAACACCACATCGATGGCCTCGGCTTTCCACGGCAATTCCGCCGGGTTGCGGATGGCGCTGACGGCGATGCGGTCGCCGTTGACGGTAATACTCTCGTGATCGGATTCAACCGTGGCAGCAAAGCTGCCGTGGACGCTGTCGTATTTGAGCAGATGGGCATTAATCGCGCTGTCGCCCAGGTCGTTGATGGCGACGACCTGCAGGTCCTGACGGTAGCCTTGGGTATAGAGTGCGCGAAGGATGTTGCGGCCGATGCGGCCAAAGCCATTGATTGCGATACGAAGGGTCATGGAGCTACCTCTGGCAGACCGGGTGAAGCCCGTGGCAATTGAAGTTTTGCTTCACTGCATCTGATTTTGTTGTTGGAATTACAAGATTATTCGTAAAAAAATAGAAAACAAGCCTTTTTGCTGGCAATATTTTATTCAATCTACAACGAGCGATCGGCCAAACCGTCCCTCCCGCAACGCATCGCCCCTGCCCTTGAGCCTAGGCCGCGATCGTTGATAAGGGAAACCGCCGCAGAGGTCGCAACCACCGATAGCCTGGAGTCCAGTACATGCATCCGCGCATTCTTGAGGTCACCCAACGGCTGATCGCCCGCAGTCGCCCCACCCGTGAACGCTACCTTGAGCTGATTCGCGGGGCCGCCAGCGACGGGCCGATGCGCGCCAAGCTGCAATGCGCCAACTTCGCTCACGGTGTCGCCGGTTGTGGCAGCCAGGACAAAGACAGCCTGCGGATGATGAACGCGGCCAACGTCGCCATCGTCTCGGCCTACAACGACATGCTCTCGGCGCACCAGCCTTACGAGCATTACCCCGAACAGATCAAGCAGGCGCTGCGCGAAATCGGCTCGGTCGGCCAGTTCGCCGGCGGCGTGCCGGCCATGTGCGACGGCGTCACCCAGGGTGAGCCGGGCATGGAGCTGGGCATCGCCAGCCGCGAAGTGATCGCCATGTCCACCGCCATCGCCCTGTCGCACAACATGTTCGACGCGGCGCTGATGCTCGGCATCTGCGACAAGATCGTCCCCGGCCTGCTGATGGGCGCGCTGCGCTTTGGCCACCTGCCGACCGTTTTCGTCCCCGGCGGGCCGATGCCGTCGGGCATCTCCAACAAGGAGAAAGCCGATGTGCGCCAGCGCTACGCCGAAGGCAAGGCCAGCCGCGAAGAGCTGCTGGAATCGGAGATGAAGTCCTACCACAGCCCCGGCACCTGCACCTTCTACGGCACCGCCAACACCAACCAGCTGTTGATGGAAGTGATGGGCCTGCACCTGCCGGGCGCCTCCTTCGTCAACCCCTACACGCCGCTGCGCGATGCCCTCACTGTCGAGGCTGCGCAGCAGGTCACGCGCATGACCAAGGCCAGTGGCAGCTTCATGCCGCTGGGCGAGATCGTCGACGAGAAATCCCTGGTCAACTCCATCGTCGCCCTGCACGCCACCGGCGGCTCGACCAACCACACCCTGCACATGCCGGCGATTGCCCAGGCCGCCGGCATCCAGTTGACCTGGCAGGACATGGCGCAGCTTTCGGAAGTGGTGCCGACTCTGTCCCACGTCTATCCGAACGGCAAGGCCGATATCAACCACTTCCAGGCTGCCGGTGGCATGGCCTTCCTGATTCGCGAGCTGCTCGATGCCGGTTTGCTCCACGAAGACGTCAATACCGTCGCTGGCCACGGCCTGCGCCGCTACACCCGGGAGCCGTTCCTTGAGGCCGGCAAACTGGTCTGGCGCGAAGGCCCGCAGGCCAGCCTCGATGAGACGATCCTGCGCCCGGTGGCCCGGGCGTTCTCGCCCGAAGGTGGTCTGCGGGTGATGGAAGGCAACCTCGGTCGCGGGGTGATGAAGGTGTCCGCCGTCGCCGCCGAGCACCAGGTGGTCGAAGCCCCGGCACTGGTGTTCCATGACCAGCAAGCACTGGCCGATGCCTTCCAGGCCGGCCAGCTTGAGCGTGACTTCGTCGCCGTGATGCGCTTCCAGGGCCCGCGCTGCAACGGCATGCCCGAGCTGCACAAGATGACCCCGTTCCTCGGCGTGCTGCAGGACCGGGGCTTCAAGGTCGCGCTGGTAACTGACGGGCGCATGTCCGGTGCTTCGGGGAAAATCCCCGCAGCCATTCACGTCTGCCCCGAAGCCTTCGACGGCGGCCCGCTGGCGCGCTTGCGTGACGGCGATATCGTCCGCGTCGATGGCGTCGCCGGCACCCTGACGGTGAAACTCAGTGCCGCAGAGCTGGCCGATCGTCAACTGCCCGCCGCGCCGACCGGCAACGACCTGGGTTGCGGCCGCGAGCTGTTCGGCTTCCTGCGTACCGCCCTGAGCCCGGCCGAGAAGGGCGCCAGCGCCTTCACCTCGGCGCTGGAGACACTCAAATGAAGCGTGCACTGGTCGGCGATATCGGCGGCACCAATGCACGCTTTGCCCTTTGGGAAGACAACCGCATGCACGCCGTGCAGGTCTTTGCCACGGCCGACTACACCAGCCCGGAACAGGCCATCGGCGCTTATCTGGCCGCCCAGGGCCTGGCCCGCGGCGAGCTGGGCGCAGTGTGCCTGGCGGTGGCCGGGCCGGTCGATGGCGACGAGTTTCGCTTTACCAACAACCACTGGCGCCTCAGCCGCGAGGCGTTCTGCAACACCTTGCAGGTCGAGCGCTTGCTGCTGATCAACGATTTCACTGCCATGGCCCTGGGCATGACCCGCCTGCAGGCGGGCGAGTACCGCAGTGTCTGCCAAGGCGCGCCGGATCCAGGCCGCCCGGCGCTGGTGATCGGCCCGGGCACCGGCCTTGGCGTCGGCACTTTGCTGAGCCTGGGTGACGAGCGCTGGATGGCGCTGCCGGGCGAGGGCGGGCATGTCGACCTGCCGGTGGGCAATGCCCGCGAAGCGCAGATACATCAGCAGATCGCCAACGAAATCGGCCATGTCAGCGCCGAGACCGTGCTCAGCGGCGGCGGCCTGTTGCGCTTGTACCAGGCCATCTGCGCCCTCGATGGCCAGCCTGCGCCATTGCAGAGCCCGGCGGCGATCACCGACGCGGCGCTGGCCGGTGAGCCGGTTGCCCTGGCGGTGATCGAGCAGTTCTGCCGGTTCCTTGGCCGGGTGGCGGGCAACAACGTGCTGACTCTTGGCGCGCGAGGCGGGGTGTTTATCGTCGGCGGCATCATTCCGCGCTTTGCCGAGCTGTTCCTGGCCAGCGGCTTTGCCGCCAGTTTTGCCGACAAGGGCTGCATGAGTGGCTACTTCAAGGATGTCCCGGTATGGTTGGTGACCGCCGAATTCTCCGGCTTGCTCGGGGCTGGCGTGGCGTTGCAACAAGCCGGTTGAGCGGTGGAGCAAGGAGTGATTCGTGAGCAAGTCGATACTGATGGTCGACGACGACCAGGACATCCGTGAACTGCTGCAGGCCTACCTGAGCCGCGCCGGTTTCAGCGTCCAGGCGGTGGCCGACGGCCGTGGCTTTCGCCAGGCCCTGGACGCCAGCGACTGCGACCTGGTGATCCTCGACGTGATGCTGCCCGACGAAGATGGCTTCAGCCTGTGTCGCTGGGTGCGCCAGCATCCGCGCCTGGCGCAGGTGCCGATCATCATGCTCACTGCCAGCTCCGACGAAGCCGACCGGGTTATCGGCCTGGAACTGGGCGCCGATGATTACCTGGGCAAACCCTTCAGCCCGCGCGAACTGCAGGCGCGGATCAAGGCGTTGCTGCGCCGTGCCGGTTTTGGCCAGGAGCGCAGTGGCGGTGACGTGCTGGCCTTCGATGACTGGCGCCTGGATACCATCAGCCATCGGCTGTTCCACCGCGACGGTGAAGAGGTGATTCTGTCCGGCGCCGATTTTGCCTTGCTCAAGCTGTTCCTCGATCACCCGCAACAGATCCTCGACCGCGACACCATCGGCAACGCCACCCGTGGCCGCGAGCCGATGCCGCTGGACCGCATCGTCGACATGGCGGTCAGCCGCCTGCGCCAGCGCCTGCGTGACACCGAAAAGCCGCCACGCTTGATTCGTACCGTGCGCGGCAGTGGTTACTTGCTGGCGGCCAATGTTGCGCCTGCGCACTGACGGGCGCTGGCGCCTGCCGCTGCCGCGCTCGCTGCTGGGGCGCATGCTGCTGTTGACCTTGCTGGTAGTGCTGCTGGCGCAAGCGCTCTCGAGCCTGATCTGGCTGTCGCAACTGCGCGCCAGCCAGATGCAAGGCCTGGTTGCCAGCGCCCGTAGCCTGGCCCATTCGATGAGTGCCAGCGTCAGTTATTTTCGTTCGCTGCCGGTCGCGTACCGGCCGATGGTGCTCGACCAGTTGCGCAGCATGGGCGGCACCCGTTTCGTCGTGTCCCTCAACGATAAACCCCTGGACATGCAGGTACTGCCCGCCACGCCGCGCAAGGCCGCGGTGATCGATGCCGTCGGCGAGGTGCTGCACCAGCGCCTGGGGGCGCAGCTGGAAATTTCCATCCAGTTCGTCAGCCCGCAAGACCTGCGAATCTTCAACAGCGGCCTGAAACTCGATGAGCTGCCGCGCTCCTGGGCCCACTATGCGCTGACCCTGGAGCCGATCAACCCGCCGGTGCTGGTGACCCAGATCCACCTCGCCGAAGACGAATGGCTGTACATTGCCTCGCTGCTGCCCGAGCCCTATACCAGCCTCGAAGAGCAGGGTCTGCCCAGCCAGCAGCTGTGGTTCATCGTCCTCACCAGTTCGTTCCTGCTGCTGTTCATCGGCCTGCTGGTGCACTGGCAGAGTCGCCCGCTCAAGCGCCTGGCCCTGGCTGCGCGGGAGATGTCGCTGGGCGCTGATGTCGAGCCGGTAACCGAAGGTGGCGGCAGCGAAGTGGAGGAGGTGGGCCGCGCCTTCAACGCCATGCGCGAACGCATCAGCCGCTACCTGACCGAGCGCAGCCAGTTGTTCAGCGCCATCTCCCACGACCTGCGCACACCGATCACCCGTTTGCGCTTGCGGGTCGAGCTGCTCGATGACGAGCAGTTGCAGGCCAAGTTCGGCCGCGACCTCGATGAGCTGGAGATGCTGGTCAAGGGCGCGCTGCAGTGCGTGAAGGACACCGACATCCACGAGAACATCGAGCGAATCGACCTCAATCAGGTGCTCGAATGCCTGGTCGAGCCGTACCTGGGCAGTGGCCAGATCACCCTCGAAGGCCGGGCCCTGGCGCCGTATCCGGGCAAGCCGCTGGCGCTCAAACGCTGCATCGGCAACCTGATCGACAACGCCTTGAAGTACGGCGAGCGCGCCCACCTGCGCATCATCGACAGCGACAGCGGCTTCGTCCTGCAGGTCGATGACGAAGGCCCGGGCGTGCCCGAGCAGCGCCAGGAGCAGGTGTTCGAGCCGCACTTTCGCCTGGCCGGGCAGCAGCAGGGCTATGGCCTGGGCCTGGGTATTGCGCGCAACATCGCCCACAGCCACGGCGGCGAGGTGAGCCTGCGCAACCTGCGTGAAGGGGGCCTGCGGGTGACCTTGAGCCTGCCGCGCAGCAATGACTGACACCCTCATTCAGGCGAATGTCACCAACTGGTGACATTCGCGCATCCCTTCGTTACCTGCAGCCCCCGTGCCGCTGGTTAGACTCCGATGCAAGCGCAAGCACCACGACTTGCACCTGCATAACAACAAGAAAAGGTTTCTCTCGATGAATGCGATCAATCGCCTCGCCGCTGTCATTTCCCTCGCCTCCTTGTTGCCCCTCAGTGCAATTGCCGCCAACGGTACCGTTGAAGTCACTCACTGGTGGACTTCCGGTGGTGAAGCCGCAGCGGTGAAAACCCTCAAGGAACAAGTCGAGAAAGACGGCTTCACCTGGAAGGACAACGCCGTCGCCGGTGGCGGTGGCGCCGCGGCCATGACCGTATTGAAAAGCCGCGCCGTGGCCGGCAACCCGCCGGGCGCTGCCCAGATCAAGGGGCCGGACATCCAGGAATGGGGTGCGCTGGGCCTGCTCACAGAACTCGACGATGTCGCCAAGGCCAACAACTGGGATGCCCTGCTGCCGAAGAAAGTCGCGCAGATCATGCAGTACGACGGCCACTATGTGGCGGTGCCGGTGAACATTCACCGGGTCAACTGGCTGTGGATCAACCCGCAGGTGTTCGACAAGGCCGGGGCCAAGGTGCCGACTACCCTCGATGAGCTGTTCGTTGCCGCCGACAAGCTCAAGGCGGCCGGTTTCATCCCGCTGGCCCATGGCGGCCAGCCGTGGCAGGACAGCACGGTCTTCGAAGACCTGGTGCTGAGCATTCTCGGGCCCCAGGGTTATCACCAAGCCTTTGTCGAACTGGATGAAAGCACCCTGACCGGCGAGAAGATGGTCGAGGTATTCAAGACCCTGCAACGCCTGGGCACCTACATGGACCCCAACCGCGCCGGGCGTGACTGGAACATTGCCGCCGCCGAGGTCATCAACGGCAAGGCCGGCATGCAGATCATGGGCGACTGGGCCAAGAGCGAGTGGACCGCCGCCGGCAAGGTGGCGGGCAAGGACTACCAGTGCGTGGCCTTCCCCGGTACCCAGGGCAGCTTTGCCTACAACATCGACTCACTGGCGATGTTCAAGCTCAAGAACGAGGACGACATCAAGGCTCAGAACGACCTGGCCAAGGTCGCCCTGGAGCCGCAGTTCCAGACCGTGTTCAACCAGAACAAGGGCTCCCTGCCGGTACGCCAGGACATGGACATGAGCCAGTTCGACGCCTGTACGCAAAAGTCGGCGGTGGACTTCAAGGAAGCGGAAAAAGGCGACGGCCTGCAACCGAGCATGGCCCACAACATGGCGACTTCGCTGGCGGTGCAGGGGGCGATCTTCGATGTCGTCACCAACTTCTTCAACGACCCCAAAGCCGACCCGGCGACAGCGGTCAAGCAGCTGAGTTCGGCGATCAAGTCGGCCAAGTGATGGGCTGATGTGGGGGCGGCCTTTCGGGCCCTTCGCGGGGCAAGCCCGCTCCCACAATACCCGCGATTGCCTCCACACGAGATATCCTGATGAGCACTGTTGCCACACTCAACAAGGCCTCACCCCTGGACGCCCTGCAGCGCTGGTTACCGAAACTGGTGCTGGCGCCAAGCATGCTGATCGTCCTGGTGGGCTTTTACGGCTACATCCTCTGGACCTTCGTCCTGTCCTTCACCAACTCAAGCTTCATGCCCAGCTACAAATGGGTGGGCCTTGCGCAGTACGCACGGCTGATGGAGAACGACCGCTGGTGGGTGGCGAGCAAGAACCTGCTGCTGTTCGGCGGCATGTTCATCGCCATCAGCCTGGTGATCGGCGTGCTGCTGGCGGTGCTGCTCGACCAGCGCATCCGCCGCGAAGGCTTCATTCGCACCATTTACCTGTACCCCATGGCGCTGTCGATGATCGTCACCGGCACCGCCTGGAAGTGGCTGCTCAACCCCGGCCTGGGCCTGGACAAGATGCTTCGCGACTGGGGCTGGGAAGGCTTTCGCCTGGACTGGCTGGTGGACCCCGACCGGGTCGTCTACTGCCTGGTGATCGCCGCCGTGTGGCAGGCCTCGGGCTTTGTCATGGCGCTGTTCCTGGCCGGCCTGCGCGGCGTCGATCAGTCGATCATCCGCGCCGCGCAGGTCGATGGCGCCAGCCTGCCGAGCATCTACCTGCGTATCGTTTTACCGAGTTTGCGCCCGGTGTTTTTCAGCGCGCTGATGATCCTTGCGCACATCGCCATCAAGAGCTTCGACCTGGTCGCGGCGATGACCGCAGGCGGCCCGGGCTATGCCTCGGACCTGCCGGCGATGTTCATGTACTCCTTCACCTTCAGCCGCGGGCAGATGGGCATGGGCTCGGCCAGCGCGATCCTGATGCTCGGCGCGATCCTGTCGATCCTGGTGCCTTACCTGTATTCGGAACTGAGGAACAAGCGCCATGACTAGGTCCCTCGCTCCCCGCTCGTTGAGTTTCAGCCGCCTGGCGATTTACTCGACCCTGATCCTGGCCTGCGCGCTGTACCTGATCCCGCTGGTCGTGATGCTGCTGACCAGCTTCAAGTCGCCGGAGGACATCCGTACCGGCAACCTGCTGAGCTGGCCCGAGGTAATCACCGGCATCGGCTGGATCAAGGCCTGGGATACGGTCGGCGGCTACTTCTGGAACTCGGTGAAGATCACCGTGCCGGCGGTGGTGATCTCGACCCTGCTCGGTGCGTTGAACGGTTACGTGCTGTCGATGTGGCGCTTCAGGGGCTCGCAGCTGTTCTTCGGATTGCTGTTGTTCGGCTGCTTCCTGCCGTTCCAGACCGTGCTGCTGCCGGCCTCGTTCACCCTAGGCAAGCTGGGCCTGGCCAGCACCACCAGCGGCCTGGTGCTGGTGCATATCGTCTACGGGCTGGCCTTTACCACGCTGTTTTTCCGCAACTACTACTGCAGCGTGCCGGAGGCGCTGGTGCGCGCGGCGCGGCTCGATGGCGCGGGGTTCTTCACCATCTTCGGGCGCATCCTGCTGCCGATGTCGGTGCCGATCATCATGGTCTGCCTGATCTGGCAGTTCACCCAGATCTGGAACGACTTTCTCTTCGGCGTGGTGTTCGCCAGTGGCGATGCGCAACCGATCACCGTGGCCCTGAACAACCTGGTCAACACCAGTACCGGGGTCAAGGAATACAACGTCGACATGGCGGCGGCGATGATCGCCGGGTTACCGACCCTGTTGGTCTATGTGCTGGCTGGCAAGTATTTCCTGCGCGGGCTCACGGCCGGCGCGGTCAAGGGGTAAACACAATGGCAACGCTTGAACTGCGCAACGTCAACAAGAGCTACGGCAGCGGCATGCCGGACACCCTGAAGAACATCGAGCTGTCGATCGACTCCGGCGAGTTCCTGATCCTGGTCGGGCCGTCCGGCTGCGGCAAGTCGACCCTGATGAACTGCATCGCCGGCCTTGAACAGATCAGCGGCGGGGCGATCCTGGTGGATGATGCCGACATCAGTGGCATGAGCCCCAAGGACCGCGACATCGCCATGGTGTTTCAGTCTTACGCGCTGTACCCGACCATGAACGTGCGCGACAACATCGCCTTCGGCCTGAAGATGCGCAAGATGCCCGCCGCCGCCATCGATGAAGAAGTGGCGCGGGTGGCCAAGCTGCTGCAGATCGAGCACCTGCTGGCACGCAAGCCCGGGCAACTGTCCGGCGGCCAGCAGCAACGCGTGGCCATGGGCCGGGCGCTGGCGCGGCGGCCGAAGATCTACCTGTTCGACGAGCCGCTGTCCAACCTCGACGCCAAGCTGCGGGTGGAGATGCGCACCGAGATCAAGCTGATGCACCAGCGCCTGAAGACCACCACGGTGTACGTCACCCACGACCAGATCGAGGCCATGACCCTGGGCGACAAGGTGGCGGTGATGAAAGACGGGCTGATCCAGCAGTTCGGCACCCCACAGCAGATCTACAACGACCCGGCCAACCTGTTCGTCGCAAGCTTCATCGGCTCGCCACCGATGAATTTCATTCCCCTGCGCCTGCAGCGCAAGGACGGGCGCCTGCTGGCCCTGCTCGACAGTGGCCAGGCGCGTTGCGAGCTACCCTTGGGGTTCAATGTCGCGGGCCTGGAGGAGCGTGAAGTGATTCTCGGCATTCGTCCCGAACAGATCGCCCTCGCCCCGGCCCAGGCCAACGGCTTGCCGAGCATTCGTGCCGAGGTGCAGATCACCGAGCCCACCGGGCCGGACCTGCTGGTGTTCGTCACGCTCAACCAGACCAAAGTCTGCTGCCGCCTGGCCCCGGATGTGCCAACCCAGGTCGGCGACACCCTCAACCTGCAGTTCGACCCGGCGCGGGTGCTGCTGTTCGATGCCGCCACGGGTGAGCGCCTGGGTGTTGCCGCACCCGCGCAGACAAGTCAGGACAATGTCGCCCAATTCAAGGGCCGCTGAATTCGTTATAGAACGTAGAAACCCATCGAGAACAATAAAACGAGGAAACAAGGGATGGATCACTTCAAGCGTATCAAGCCGCTGGCGCCGCTGACCCTGCTGGCGGCCCTGGGCGTCAGTTGCGGGGCGCAGGCGGCCGGCGCCTTTGCCCCGGAGTCGAAATGGATGAGCGGCGACTGGGGCGGCACCCGCACCGAATTGCTGGAGAAGGGCTACGACTTCACCCTCGATTACGTCGGCGAGGTGGCCGGTAACCTCAATGGTGGCTACAACGACGACAAGACTGCCCGTTACAGCGACCAGTTCGCGCTCGGTGCGCACCTGGATCTGGAGAAGATCTTCGGCTGGCACGATGCCGAGTTCAAGCTGGCGATCACCGAGCGTAGCGGGCGCAACCTGTCCAACGACCGCATCAGCGACCCGCGTGCCGGCCAGTTCAGTTCGGTGCAGGAAGTCTGGGGCCGTGGCCAGACCTGGCGCCTGACGCAGATGTGGGTCAAACAGAAATATTTCGATGGCGCCCTGGATATCAAGGTCGGCCGTTTCGGTGAAGGCGAGGACTTCAACAGCTTCCCCTGCGACTTCCAGAACCTGGCGTTCTGCGGCTCGCAGGTGGGTAACTGGGTTGGCGGCATCTGGTACAACTGGCCGGTCAGCCAGTGGGCCATGCGGGTCAAGTACAACATCACCCCGGAGTTCTTCGCCCAGGTCGGCGTGTATGAGCAGAACCCCTCCAACCTTGAGACCGGCAACGGCTTCAAGCTCAGCGGCAGCGGCACCAAGGGCATGATCCTGCCGGTGGAGCTGGTCTGGTCGCCGCAGGTCAACGGCCTGCCGGGCGAGTATCGCCTGGGTTACTACTACAGCACGGCCAAGGCCGATGACGTCTATGACGACCTCAATGGTCAGCCCCAGGCATTGACCGGCGCCGCCTTCAAGTCGCATTCGAGCAAGCATGGCTGGTGGGTGGTGGCCCAACAGCAGGTCACTACGCACAACGGTGATGCCAACCGTGGCCTGAGCCTGTTCGCCAACTTCACCGTGCACGACAAGGCCACCAACGTGGTCGACAACTATCAGCAGGTGGGCATGGTCTACAAGGGCGCCTTCGATGGCCGGCCCAAGGATGACATCGGCTTTGGCGTGGCGCGCATCCACGTCAACGACGATGTGCAGGACAGGGCAAAACTGCTCAACCAGCAGAGCGGTATCGCGGATTACAACGACGCCGATTTCGTGCCGATCCAGAAGACTGAGTACAACGCCGAACTGTACTACGGCTTCCACGTTACCAACTGGCTGACCGTGCGGCCGAACCTGCAGTACATCAAGAGCCCGGGCGGGGTGGATGAGGTGGATAACGCGCTGGTCGCCGGGTTGAAGATTCAGTCGTCGTTCTGAGGCGATATGTTGTAAATTTACGCATATTGCGACCGCTGTGCGGTCGATCGCTGGCAAGCCAGCTCCCACATGGATTGCGCAGAACCTGTGGGAGCGGGCTTGACCCGCGATGAGGCCCTCACTAACAACAAGAGTTTCCCGCCATGCCAGAGCACCCGCTACAACGTTTCTTCACTTCGCAGAGGCCCAGGCCGACCTTCGAGTGGGAGCGTTACCAGCAGCGCGATGTGCTGATCATCGATCACCCGCAATGCCAGGCAGTATTCAGCCGTCAGGGCGCGCAGTTATTGCACTTCCAGCCCCAGGGCGAGCGCCCCTGGCTGTGGTGTGCGGCGCAGTGGCCGCAAGTCGGCGCCATCCGCGGCGGCGTGCCGGTGTGCTGGCCCTGGTACGGCCGACACCCCAGTGAAGACATGTGGCCGGCCCATGGCTGGGCGCGCCTGCTTGACTGGAAGCTGATCGACAGCAGTGAAGACGAAGACGGCGTGACCCTCAAGTGGCGCTTGCAGCTGTGCGACTGGCAGGTCGACCTGCTGGCCAAACTGGGCAAGCGCATGGAGCTGCAGCTCAGTACCGAACACCAGGACAGCCAGCCTTGTCAGTTGAGCCATGCTCTGCTGGCCTACTGGCGTATTAGTGACGTTTCCGAGATAGCGCTGTCTGGGCTAGAAAACATTGAGGGTTACGACCGTTTGAACCGTCAGGCCTGCCGGCAGAAGGGCGCCTTGAAGGTCCATGGTGGTTGCCAGCGGGTATTCCCCAATGCGGCGACCCTGCAGTTGCACGACCCGGCCTGGCAGCGCCAGTTGTGCATCGATACCGGTGACAGCGAGGACACCGTGGTCTGGCACCCCGGCAGCCGGCCGTTGATGGGCGTCAGTGGCAGCGAAACCCTGGGCTTCGTCTGTGTCGAGGCGGCCAGCGGCAGCAGTGACAGCCTGAGCCTGGCGCCGGGTGAGCAAGCACACCTGCGGCTGCAGGCGCACTTGCTCAGTTGAGTTCGTCGTCGATCGGGTAGCGGCTGGCGTTGAGGCTTTCCTTGATCTTGCGCAGGTGCGGCTGGAAATCGACGCCGCGGCGCAGGGTCATGCCGGTGGCCAGCACGTCGAGCACGGTCAGCTGGATGATCCGCGAAGTCATCGGCATATAGATGTCGGTGTCTTCCGGCAGCGGGATGTTCAGGCTCAGGCTGCTGGCCTTGGCCAGTGGCGAGTCGGCGGCGGTCAGGCCGAGTACCGAGGCGCCGTTTTCCCGGGCCAGGCGCGCGACTTCGACCAGCTCGCGGGTGCGTCCGGTGTAGGAGATGATCACGAACAGCTCGCCGGTGTGGGCCACCGAGGCCAGCATGCGTTGCATCAGCACATCGGCATGGGCTGACACTGCCAGGTTGAAACGGAAGAACTTGTGCTGGGCATCCAGCGCCACCGGCGCCGAGGCTCCAAGGCCGAAGAAGTGGATCTGCCGGGCCTGGATCAGCATGTCGACGGCGCGGCTGACCAGTTGTGGATCAAGTTGCTGGCAGGCACTGTCCAACGAGGCGATGGCGCTGCCGAAGATCTTTTGGGTGTAGGAGGCCGGATCATCATCGGCCTCTACCGCCCGGCTGACATAGGCGGCGCCACTGGCCAGGCTCTGCGCCAGTTGCAACTTGAGCTCGGGGTAACCGCTGACGCCGAACGAGCGGCAGAAGCGGTTGACCGTCGGCTCGCTGACCTTGGCGGCCTGGGCCAGGGCGGCAATGCTGAAGCGGGTGGCTTGCTGGGGGTTGAGCAGGATGACTTCGGCGACTTTGCGCTCAGCCTTGTTCAGCTCTTCGAGGCGGCCCTGGATCTGCTCCAGGAGGTTTCGCACGCGGTCCATGGGTGTTTTCCTTGGGTCGTTGAGACAGCCGGCTGGCGACAGCAGCGGGCTTTTGACACGGTGGCCTATCGTACTGATGGCATGGTTGGCACACCACTTGAATCTGTCCATTGAGTAAAATGTTGTGGTTTTTACTACATTATTCCTTGAAAACTGCGATTGAAAACGGTATTTCTACGTCAACTTGATAAAAGAACCAACATCATGGCTTCGATCAGCGTTGAACCCTGCACCTTTGCCCTGTTTGGCGCCCTCGGCGACCTGGCCTTGCGTAAGCTGTTCCCGGCGCTCTACCAGCTCGACCGGGCCGGCCTGCTGCACGCCGATACCCGGGTGCTGGCCCTGGCTCGCGAGCCGGGCAGTGTCGCTGAGCACCTGGCGTCGATCGAGGCGCACCTGCAGGAGTTCGTGCCTGCCGGGCAAATAGAGGCGCCGGTACTGCAGCGCTTTCTCGCCCGCCTTAGCTACCTGCACGTGGACTTTCTCAAAGCCGAGGACTACCAGGCGCTGGCTGAGCAGGTTGGCAGCGATAGCCAGCTGATTGCCTATTTCGCCACCCCCGCGGCGGTGTATGGCGGCATCTGCGAGAACCTCGACAAAGCCGGCCTCAGCGCCCGTACCCGGGTAGTGCTGGAAAAGCCCATCGGCCATGACCTGGAGTCTTCACGGCGGGTCAATGACGCTGTGGCCCAGTACTTTCCGGAAAACCGCGTTTACCGCATCGACCATTACCTGGGCAAGGAGACGGTGCAGAACCTGATTGCCCTGCGCTTTGCCAACAGCCTGTTCGAAACCCAGTGGAACCAGAACTCGATCTCCCACGTGGAGATCACCGTTGCCGAAAAGGTCGGCATCGAAGGGCGCTGGGGCTATTTCGACAAGGCCGGGCAATTGCGCGACATGATCCAGAATCACCTGCTGCAGCTGCTTTGCCTGATTGCCATGGACCCGCCCAGTGACCTCTCTGCCGACAGCATCCGCGACGAGAAGGTCAAGGTGCTCAAGGCCCTGGCGCCGATCAAGGGCGAGGGCCTGAGCACCCAGGTGGTGCGCGGCCAGTACATTGCCGGCTACAGCGAAGGCAAGCCGGTGCCCGGCTACCTGGAAGAAGACAACGCCAACGCCCAGAGCGACACCGAAACCTTCGTCGCCCTGCGTGCCGATATCCGCAACTGGCGCTGGGCCGGGGTGCCCTTCTACTTGCGCACCGGCAAGCGCATGCCGCAGAAGCTGTCGCAGATCGTCATCCACTTCAAGGAAACCCCGCACTACATCTTCGCCCCGGAACAGCGCTTACAGATCGGCAACAAGCTGATCATCCGCCTGCAGCCGGATGAAGGCATCTCGCTGCGGGTGATGACCAAGGAACAGGGCCTGGACAAAGGCATGCAGCTGCGTAGCGGGCCCTTGCAGCTGAATTTTTCCGACACCTGGCGTAGCGCGCGGATCCCCGATGCCTACGAGCGGTTGTTGCTGGAAGTGATGCGCGGCAATCAGAACCTGTTTGTGCGCAAAGACGAAATCGAATACGCGTGGAAGTGGTGCGATCAGCTGATCGCCGGCTGGAAGCAGTCGGGCGACGCGCCCAAGCCCTATGCCGCCGGTTCCTGGGGACCGATGAGCTCGATTGCACTGATTACCCGCGATGGGAGGTCCTGGTATGGCGATATCTGAACTGCAACTGCCGGCAAACGTCGCGGCACATGAATTCACTGCCCCTGCGCTGTTGGCCGAAGGCTTGGCCAAGGATGTGGCTGCTCGCCTGAATGCGGCGATTGCCGACAAGGGCCAGGCTACCTTGGTCGTCTCCGGCGGCCGCAGCCCGGTGGCGTTCTTCGCCGCACTGCTCAAGCAGCCGCTGGACTGGTCGAAGGTACTGGTGACACTTGCCGATGAACGCTGGGTACCGGTGGAACATGCCGACAGCAATGCCGGCCTGCTCAAGCGCCACCTGTTGACTGGCCCTGCTGCCAAGGCGCGGTTCCTCAGCCTCTACCGTGCTGCTGGCAGCCTTGACGCCGCAGCGCTGGAAGCCGACCAGGCCCTGGCCGAACTGCCAGGGATCGACGTTCTGGTACTGGGCATGGGCGACGATGGCCATACCGCCTCGCTGTTCCCCAACAGCCCGAACCTTGCCGAAGGTCTTGATCCGAACAGCGCCCGCCGTTGTCTGCCGATGCTGGCGCCGAGCGTGCCGCATCAACGCCTGAGCATGACCCGCGCGCTGCTGGCGAGCGCCGGTTTTACCGCCTTGTCGGTGCAAGGTGCGGGCAAACTCGCTACCCTGCGCGCCGCACTGGCGGGCAATGACCTGGCCGAGATGCCGATTCGTGCCTTCTTACAAGACCCTCTGGATATTTACTGGTGCCCATGAGCCAAGGATCCGCCGTTATGACCACGCATGAACTGAAACAGCCGGGAGCTTCCATGGCCGACAAGATTGCCCGGATCGATCAGATCTGCACCCAGGCGCGCATTCTGCCGGTGATCACCATCGCCCGGGAAGAAGACATCCTGCCCCTGGCCGACGCCCTGGCGGCCGGTGGTATCAAGACCCTGGAAGTGACCCTGCGCTCCTCCCATGGCCTCAAGGCCATCCAGGTCCTGCGCGAGCAGCGCCCCGAGTTGTGCATCGGCGCGGGCACGGTCCTGGACCGCAAGATGTTTGCCGCCGTGCAAGCGGCCGGCGCGCAGTTCGTGGTCACCCCGGGCATCACCCAGGATTTGCTCGAGGCCGGCGTCGACAGCAACATCCCGCTGCTGCCAGGTATCAGCACGCCGTCGGAAATCATGCTGGGCTATGCCCTCGGCTACCGGCGCTTCAAGCTGTTCCCGGCCGAAATCAGCGGCGGTGTAGCGGCGATCAAGGCCTATGGCGGCCCGTTCGGCGACGTGCGTTTCTGCCCCACCGGCGGGGTCAACCCGGGCAATGTGAAACAGTACATGGCCCTGGCCAATGTGATGTGCGTGGGCGGTACCTGGATGCTTGACAGCAGCTGGATCAAGAATCACGACTGGGCCCGTATCCAAGCCTGCAGCGCCGAGGCCCTGGCACTGCTGGACTGAAACCGAATTCGTTGTGTGCTACACGGCTTTGAGGTGCGCTTGGTCGGCGCACCTTTTTTTTTGCCGGTGATATTTCGATGCAGCTGGCGTTGTAGGGAAGGGCGTCCGGCTGTCGCGATTGTCGACCGCGCCGTACGGTTAAGAGGCTGCACGACTTTTAACTGAGGTGCGTTATGCAAGAAGAAGTACATGAAGCCATCGGCTTCCCGCTCAAGAGCGGGTCGTACGAAATTGAACGCTATCTGATTGGCGATCGAAATTTCAATCGAGGCTGCTGGGTGAACGGGCAGTCAATCTACGGCGAAGTCAGCTTCAAAGGGCGTAAATGGCCGACCATCAGCCGGCCGGTTTTTGCCTATCTGGCCTATGTTGATACGCGAGTGATACAGGCTACAGGCGATCAGGGCATAGAAGTCACCGCTGCCCAGGGGCATCACCTTTGGTTCTTCAAGGGCACGGCAAAAGACTGTTCCGTGGCACCGGCGATTGATCAGGTCAATGCGTTTTCCAATCTTCAAACCGGGATGAATTCCGAGCAGGCCTGGGCACCTGCACGGCCGAAAAAACAATCGTTACTCGTCCCGGGTAGTGCGACCTACTTGGTTTATCAGGTAGCACTGGTCTATGCCCATCGCGTATTCGGTGCTGCTGACACTATCGGTGGCCTGTTCAGCTCCAATCATGCGTGCGTCGTGCGCACGGGTGGGAAAAACGACTTGATACTGCTTACTTCGGTGGCAACCAGTCGGCTTTGTGCCAACGAGCAGGTGCAAGGCGCGCAGCCGCCTCTGTCCAGAGACGACCTGTTCAAATTGATACTGCTCGATAACTACTCCACGGCTGGCGATGCCCGCGCCTGGAGTTTTGATATGGACGCTCTTGTGGATCCACGAAAACGCTACTGATCAACAGGCGTACCTGGATATTACCGACGACACCCGTTTCGACAAGGAATTCACCGATGAATAAGCAACCGGAAATACGCAACTTGCCTTTCATAGAGAGCGACTACGAAATTGATCACTACTTGTTTGCAGAAGGCGCATCCAATTATGGATGCTGGGTAAATCGCGACACCGTGAAAGGGCACGTCAACTACCTGGGCTCCTCTTGGGATGTTGAGACGCGAGCCATCTTCGCCTACCTGGAATACCTCAGGCCGCTGGTTAACAAGCTCAGTGTCGAGCAGACGTTCAAAGTGACTACCCAGCAAGGGATGAGCAAAAGTTACGCAACCGCCATCTCGAAAACCTACGGCGCCGGGATAAAGTTAGGGGCGATCAGGTTGGGGGCGGAGATTACTGAGTCCAGTGTCTACGGTGAGACCTTTTCCGAGTCCAGCACTGACGAGTGTTCATTGTCGGTTCCTGCCCATGCGACGAACTATGTATATCAAGTCAACATGGTCTATGCGAACAAGATGCTGGGGGGCGGTAAGTTTAAACTGGCGGCGGACAACAATATTGTCGATCTGGTCGTTGACGAGTTTCAACGCGTAACACGCGAGGACCTGATCTTTCTCACCTCGTTTGCCACCCAGAAAATTGTCATGTTGCCTAGTGACGCGTCGATCAACCCCTACAGTTGGGAGCAGATCAAAAAGTCGGTTCTGTTTGAAGGTTACCAGCACTATAACGAAGAGCAGGGTGAAATCGGTTTCTGGAGTTTCTGACTACCTCAAAGACTGATGGCCAGCATGCCGGTCACGCCTGAAATACGGGCAAGACCGGCATAGCACTTAGAAGCTGTCGCTGGTGCTGAAGCTGCCACCACCGCTGCTGCTGGAGGTGGAGAAGTCACTGGCGCTTGAGCTTGAGCTCGAACTCGAACTGCTGGAGCCGGAGCTCGACCAGCTGAATGACGTAGAGCTGCTCGACGAAGAACTGCGCGGCACCAGGCGCCGACCACTTTGCAGCACGGTTTCCAGGGCGTGCAGGCTGAGGTCGCGGGTCATGTAATCGGTCAGCAGGCGCTCGATGCTCAAGGTCGTGTTGTAGGTGTAGTCGCTGTCCCGGTAATAGTCGGTGCGCAGCGCCCGCTCCAGTTCCTTGGCTCGCTCATAATTGTGCAGGGCGCGGTCATGCTCCTCGCGCAGCTTCGGCAAACGGTCCTGGACGTCACGCAGGCGCGGGTACAGTTCCTTGAGCTGGGCGGCGATCTTGTCGTCGTTGCTGTCCGGGGTCTTTTGTACTTCGACCAGCAGTTGCTCGATGGTTTGCGCCTGCAGGCGCTCGGTGATGTTCTGGCGGATGCGCAGGTAATGCGGGTCCTGCTTGCCGGCAAAATTGGCCAGTTTCAGGTGCTGCTCGTTGGCCCGGGCCTTGGCGGCGACGATGTGCTTGTTCAGGGTGACGTCTTCGCGGCTCAGCGGGTCCATGCCTGCGGTTGTGCGCGCCTGGGCAAGTTGCTGCTCGATTGCCTCCTGCAACCCGGCTATCAGGCTCAGGCGCTCACCTTGCAGCTCTTCGTTGCGGGTCTGCATGGCCCGCAGGATCAGCTCGTTGTTGCGGTTGCCGGCAAAGTTGACGCGCTTGGCAAGCTTGTTGTCGAGCCAGCGGTGCAGAAAGTTGTGGCGGTACTGCTCAGTGCCGTAGTCGCGCTTGAGCAGGTGGTAGTAGATCGGGTTGGCGCTGTAGGAGGGTAGCTTGTCGACGCACTCCTGGCGGATTTCCTGGTAGCCGGTATTGGCTTCAGTGTTGGCCTCTTGCGCGGCCAGCAACTGCTCGGCCAGCTCACACCAGGCCGGTTCGAGTGCCAGTTGCTGCTTGACCTGGCGGTCGATGCTTTCAATCTGGCTGCGCACCGCGTGCTGGGCGGCCAGCGACTCGGCGATATCGGTTTCGAGCCGGGCAAGTTCGGCGCGCGATTGCGCTTCGGCGTCCTGGCGTGCCTGCAGTTGCTGCAGGGTGTCCTGATCGAGGGCCGGGCGATGTTCAAGCTTGAGTGTGGCGATGTTGCTCAGGCGGGTGAGAATGTCCTGTTCCAGGCGCGCTTCCTGACTGCTCAGGGCCGACAGCAACTGCTCGGCGCTACGCAGCAAGGCCTCGCAACTGCGAGCGTTTTGCGCCACGGTGCCGGTGAGGGTAGAAGGGGTCATGTGTTCACCAGTCCATGATCATGTCAGGGTTGCCCGTGGTGCGCTGATTGAAGCGCAGGGTCAGCGAGTTGGCAGCCTTGCTGCCCATCATGCGGTTATCGACATGGCCATCGTCGAGCTTGTCCGCTTTGACCTTGAGGTATTCGGCCTGGCTGACGCGCACGGCGAACAAACGAGCCCAGCGCTGCTTGCCGGTTTCGGCGCTGGTAACCGGCACTTCAGTGCTGATGCCGCCAGCGTCGGTGGCCTCGACCACCAGGAACCAGCTCTTGCCCTTGTCGGTGTCTTCGCCGCGGTTGCAGCCGGCGGGGTCGTAGCAACGTTCGACCCCGGACTTGATCCCGGTGCGGTCGACGATCTGCACAGTCAATGGCACGGCGGCAAAGTCGAGCATCCGCTTGAGGTGCTCGAGCTGATAACGGGCCTGGAGGACGTTCTGCTCATGCAGGCTATTGTTGGCTTGTGCCAGCAGCGCTTGCAGTTGCGCGCGGTCACCGGCGGCCAGCGGCATTGCTTGCAGGCGCTGCTGCAACTGATCGCGCAGGGTGCTCTGTTCGAGCCAGTAGGCGATGCGCTCGATCTCAAGATCCAGTTTGGCCACTTGCTGGCTGGCCGCTTTGAGCGTATCGCCATCGTTAACCTGCAGCAGTTGCCGGTCAGCCGATTCGGCAAGCGCCTTGAGCGTGGGGAACGGCGTCAGGCCTTCGAGGTAGGCTGGCATCGCCAGGAGCCTGGCGAGGTTATCGCGCTGCGGGTAGATACCCTCTACCGTGGTAAAGGCTGCGCGGGCCGAGGAAACGGCCTTGCGGGCCTGCTCGATCTGCGCCTCGTGCATCGTGACCAGGTTTTTGACGTTGTCGCGGTTGGTCTTGTTGACGAACTGCGGCACATCGCTGGCAAAACTCTGGTCCAGCGGCGGCAAGGTTTGCCGGACCTGATCGAGGATGCGGCTGACGGCGGCATCGGGCTGAGCCTGCGCCTTTTGCTGCCACTGCCTGAGCTGCTCGTGCTTGAGCTGGATGTCAGCGCGCACGTCTTCATCATGGCGGCGCAGGTCACGGGCGCTGTTTTCGATTTCGACGGTAATGCCGCTGTCATGGACAATACGTGTGCACTGGGTGATCAGCGCCGCGGCGATGATCGCCAGGACCAGCTTGAACAATTGGCTGCGCGCCATCGACGCCTTGCTCAGCAGCTTTTGCCGCCAGCTCAGCGGTGGTGCCTCGAACATCAGGCGGCGGGCGAAGAAGTCACGCACGCCTTGTTCGATCAAGGCCTCATCGAAAGCGATGTTGTGGCTTTGGTAATAGGTCCGGATGCGCGCCGCAACTTCCGCGCGGCGCTTGGGCAGGTCCAAGTGTTCCTGGACCTGCATCTGCTGGTGGCGCAATTCGTCGACGAACGCCATCGCTCCGAGCTGTTCGGAGAGTGGAATACTGCTCATCAGGCCGCCTTGCTGAGCAGTGCGGCGAACTTACGCTTGGAGTCCTCGACCGCAGCGGCGATGTCGCGCGATGCGTTGCTCGACTCGGCCCGGTAGGTTTCGGTCAGGCTGTGCATGTCGTTCTGGAACGACAGCGTGGCATCGGCTAGGGCGCGAACCGAATCGACCTTGATGGTCGAGCCGTAGCTGGCCTTGACCGCAGCTTCAAGTTGCTGGTTGCCGGTAGTGCCCAGGGCTTCGAGGCCCTTGCTGATGCCATCGGTGGTGGCATTGAGGGTATGAGTGGCTTCGGCCAGGCCGCTGTTGGCGGTGAACGAGACCGCAAGGCCGGTGAGTACCACCTCGTTGGTCGAGAAGAACGAGACCATGCGTTGGTACTGGCGCTCCTTGATCACGTGCACCTGGTTGATGCGGGCGAAGACCATCTCGGCGGTGTTGTAGCCGACCTTGAGGTCGTCGGCGATGTCCTTGACGATCTGGTAGCGCTTGTCTTCATCCTGCAGGGCGCGCACGGCTTCATCGCGGCGCAGCTCAAGGGCGGAGCGCTGGGCAGGCTCGGCCGACTCGGCTGCGGCGACTTGCTGGTTGGCTTCGTTAAGCTCGACCGTGCGCTGCTCCAGGGCCTGGCCGGCAATCGCCAGCACTTGCTGGGCCTCGACCTCGGCGGCTTTCATGGCCATGCGAAAATCCAGGTAGGACTCGAGGATCACCGTCTCGCGGCTGATCTGGTCGTTGGCCGACTTGCACACTTGCAGGTAGTTGTCGCGAATGTCGTTGAAGCGGCTGGGGATCGAGCCACGGCGTACATTCATCCACGCCAGCTTGAGTTTTTCCATGCTGTCCAGGCGCCCGTCGTCCATCCAGCCGGCCATGGCGGCGGCGTCTTCGCGGATCGAGGTAAAACTCTGGGTGATGTCCATGAAGCGGGTGGAAATGTCCATGCCCTCGATCTGCTCGCGGACCATGCTGTTGAAGGCGGTGGCTTGCTGCAGCACGGCGGCGATCGAGGTGACCTTGCTGCTGTCGTATTGCGCCACACGGTCGAGCAGTACCAGTACCGGAGCGTCCTGGACCGGACGAACGAGGTTGATGCCGATGGTGCGCAGGCCGCTCAGTGCCCGCTCGAGGTAGTTGCTCATCGAGTGTCCTTTCATGATGTGCGCGCAGCGCAAGGTAAAGCGAGGAGGGGAGTATACCGGGGGTTGCCGGCAAGCTGACCGACGATTTTTATTGCACGCAAACGAAAGTGCCCGCCTCCGGAGGGAGGCGGGCACTCGGTTGCAGCTCAGTTCAGGGCTCAGGCCGCCTTGGCTGCCTGCTGGCTCAGCGAACGGTTCAGTGCACTGAACAGCGCCTTGAAGCTCGCGGTGGTGATGTTTTCATCGATACCCACGCCGTGCACCGGACGACCACCGGCCACGCGCAGTTCGATGTAGGCCGCGGCCTTGGCGTTGGTGCCGGCGCCGATGGCGTGCTCGTTGTAGTCCATGATCTCGACGGCGACCGGCAAGCCGGCCACCAGGGCTTCAAGGGCGCCGTTGCCCTTGCCGCGCCAGTGCAGGGTGGTTTCGCCTTCACCGGCAACTTCCACTTCCACCGCGCTGTGGCCGTTCTCTTCCTGCAGGCGATGGCTGACCAGCGCGTACGGCGCGTTGGCCTGCAGGTACTCGCGGTGCAGCAGCGAGTGGATCTGCTGGGCGGTCATCTCCAGGCCCAGGCGGTCGGTTTCACCCTGAACCACCTGGCTGAACTCGATCTGCATGCGCCGTGGCAGGCTGATGCCGTATTCCTGTTCGAGCAGGTAGGTGATACCGCCTTTGCCCGACTGGCTGTTGACGCGAATCACTGCCTCGTAGCTGCGGCCGATGTCGGCCGGGTCGATCGGCAGGTACGGCACTTCCCACTTGGCATCGTCTTTCTGCTGGGTGAAGCCTTTGCGGATGGCGTCCTGGTGCGAGCCGGAGAATGCGGTGTGAACCAGGTCGCCGACATACGGATGACGCGGGTGCACCGGAATCTGGTTGCACTCCTCGACCACCTTGCGCACGCCGTCGATGTCGGAGAAATCCAGCTCGGGGTCGATGCCCTGGGTGTAGAGGTTCAATGCCAGGGTCACCAGGTCGACGTTGCCGGTACGCTCGCCGTTGCCGAACAGGCAGCCCTCGACACGGTCGGCGCCGGCCATCAGGCCCAGCTCGGTGGCGGCAACGCCAGTACCACGGTCGTTGTGGGTGTGCAGGCTGATGATAACGCTGTCACGACGGTTGACGTTGCGGCCGAACCACTCGATCTGGTCGGCATAGATGTTCGGCGTCGAGACTTCGACGGTGGCCGGCAGGTTGAGGATGATCTTGTGTTCAGGCGTTGGGTTCCACACCTCGATCACTGCATCGCAGACTTCCTTGGCGAACTCGAGCTCGGTGGCGCTGAAGGTCTCCGGCGAGTACTGGAAGGTCCACTGGGTTTGTGGCTGCTGGGCGGCATATTTGACGAACAGCTTGGCCGCGTTCACGGCGATGTCCTTGACGCCTTGCTTGTCCTGGTTGAAGACGATGCGGCGGAACGACGGGCTGGTGGCGTTGTACAGGTGGACGATGGCCTTTTTCGCCCCGCGCAGCGATTCGAAGGTGCGCGCGATCAGGTCTTCACGGGCCTGGGTCAGCACCTGGATGGTGGTGTCGTCCGGGATGTGGCCATCTTCGATCAGGGTGCGAACGAAGTCGAAGTCGGTTTGCGAAGCGGACGGGAACGAGGCTTCGATTTCTTTTACGCCAACGCTGACCAGGGTCTTCCAGAAGCGCAGTTTCTTCGCCGCATCCATGGGCTCGATCAACGACTGGTTGCCATCGCGCAGGTCCGAGCTGCACCAGATCGGCGCCTGGGTGATGGTCTTCGAAGGCCAGGTGCGGTCCGCCAGGTTGACGGTCGCAAAGGCGCTGTATTTTTTCGAAGGGTCTTTGAGCATGGTCATGAAAGCAATCCTTGAATGTGCGGCCTTGAAAGGGGCCCGCCGAACGAAAACGAGATGAAAAGGCGAGGCGACGCGATTCAGCTTGGTAGTCGTGCACTGACCAGGCAGAGGCTGCGGTGTTGACGAAGCAGGATGAGGGTCTGAAAGGTTTTCATGGCTTCAACCCTAACCAGTGGGGTTAAAGATGGCAAGCCTTGCGAGAAAATTGAGATAAATGCTTAAAAAACCAGTTTTGTCGAGATTTTATGGCGATTTATAAATAAAAAGACCGCGCCAGTTGCGCGGTCTTTTTGAATGGCGCAAGCCAGGCCTCAGGGCTGGAAAGCGCCGATGAAGATCGCCGGATCGACCCGCGCATCATTGAGGCTGACGTTCCAGTGCATATGCGGGCCGGTGGCGCGGCCGGTCGCGCCGACGCGGCCAACCACGGCGCCGCGGCTCAGTTGCTGACCGGGCTTTACGTCGATCTTCGACATATGGCAGAACATGCTGATAAAGCCCTGGCCGTGGTCGACAAACACGGTGTTGCCGTTGAAGAAGTAATTGCCGATGAGGATTACCTTGCCGTTGGCCGGGGTCTTGATCGGCGTGCCGGCGGGTACGGCGAAATCCAGGCCGGCGTGCGGGTTGCGTTCTTCGCCATTGAAGAAGCGGCGCACGCCAAACTTGCTCGACAGCGGGCCGTTGACCGGCTTGTCGAGAATCAGGTTGCTCGGCAGGGTGGGGCTGAAGCTGCGGTAGGCCTTGATCTGCTCGGCCAGCTCGGCGTCGATGCGCTTGAGGTCGGCAGGGTCGGGGTTGACCTGGCGTTTGTTCTTCAAGGTGATGCGCTGTTCCGGGTACTTCTTGCTGCCCACGTTGAAGCTAAGGGTACGGCTGCCCTGGGTGAGCTGCGCGGTGCCGGGCTTTTGCGTCAGTGGCAGGCCGACGATGGCCAGCCAGGTGTCCTGTTCCCGGACCACCAGCACTGGCTTGCCATCAAAGCGCGCGCTGGGTGGCGTGGCGGCCGGGCCCAGGTCGACGACGGCGACGCCGCCGGGTACCGGCTTGTTCAGTTGGCGGGTGATGTAGCTGGCCTGGGCGCTGCTGGCGAACACCAGGCACAGGAGCAACAGCGGGGCAAATAGACGCGGCATGGTTCAGTCCAGTAAAGAGAGCGTGACCGGGGTCAGGTGGTTGTCTTCGACCCGCACCAGCAACTCGCCCTCGCCCAGGCGGGCGGTCAGGCGCTGGCCGTTGTGGGTCTGGGCGGCGTTGCGGATGGCCTGGCCGCGCTCGTCGAGCAAGATACTGTAGCCACGGCCCAGGGTCGCCAGCGGGCTGACCACGTGCAGGGTCTGGACCTGCGCCTGCAGACGCTGGCGACGGTCCTTGAGGGTCTCGCGCATGGCGCGCGGCAGGCGTTCGGCGAGGCTGTCCAGGCGCTGCTTGAGCAGGGTCAGGGTGCGCCCGGGATGTTGCGCGGCCAGGCGCGTGTCCAGGCGGGCGAGGCGCTCGCGGCGCTGATTCAGGCGCTGCTCGAAGGCGCGGCGCAGGCGCATGTCCAGGTCGTCGAGGCGCTGGGCCTGCTGGCGCAGGCGCTCGCCCGGGTGGCGCAGGCGCCGGGTCAGGCTGTCCAGGCGCAGGCGATCGTGCATCAAACGGCTCTGGATGCGTAGCAGCAGGCGGCGCTTGAGGCTGTCGATGCGCCGCTGCAGGTCGCTGCTGTCCGGGGCCAGCAGTTCGGCGGCGGCAGACGGCGTCGGGGCGCGCACGTCAGCGACGAAGTCACTGATCGAGACGTCGGTTTCATGGCCAACGGCGCTGACGATCGGCGTCTGGCAGGCGGCGATGGCGCGGGCCACGGCTTCTTCGTTGAAGCACCAGAGGTCTTCCAGCGAGCCGCCACCGCGGGCCAGGATCAGCGCGTCGAAGCCGCGACTGTCGGCCAGTTGCAGGGCGCGGACAATCTGGTTGATGGCTTCGCGGCCTTGCACGGCAGTGGGGATCAGGGTCAGCTCGACCTGCGGCGCACGGCGGCGGAACACGCTGATGATGTCGCGGATCACCGCGCCGGTGGGCGAGCTGACGATGCCGATGCGCTGCGGGTGAGCGGGCAGGGCGCGCTTGTTTTCGGCACTGAACAGGCCTTCGGCGCCGAGCTTTTCCTTCAGCGCTTCGAAGGCCAGGCGCAGGGCGCCGTCACCGGCCGGCTCGACAGTATCGAGGATCAGTTGATAGTCGCCACGGCCTTCGAACAGCGAGACCTTGCCGCGCACCTTGACCGCCAGACCGTCGCGCAGGGCCTGGCGCACCCGTGCGGCGTTCTGGCGGAACAATGCGCAGCGCACCTGGGCACCGCTGTCCTTGAGGGTGAAGTAGACATGACCGGAGGCCGGGCGGGCGAGGTTGGAGATCTCGCCTTCGACCCAGACATTGCGGAACACGTCTTCCAGCAGCACCCGGGCGCGGCCGTTGAGTTGGCTGACGGTCAGGACTTCGCGGTCCAGGCCGAGTCTTTCGAAGGGGTCTTTGATCATGGGCTGCATCATAAAGGAATGTTGCACAGGTGTCGGCATGTAGGAGCGGGCTTGCCCCGCGATGCGATCTGGCTGACCGTACCTGATCGCGGGGCAAGTCGGGTCGCCGCACCGCCGCTCCTACCGGTCCTGCATGCAGTTCAAGAATCCTTGCACCAGCGCTCCGGCATCGCGCCGATACGCCAGCGCCACGGTGCTGTTGCAGTCTTCATCGGCCAGTGTCACGAACTTCACCGTCGCCGGCGCAAGGTCCTGCATGCAGCGCGGTAGCAACGCCACCCCGAACCCGGCCTGGATCAGCTGCAGTTGTGTGGTTTTGCGCGACACCACCCGCGCAGCCCGGGGGAAGAAGCCTTCACGCGAACACAGCTGAGCAGACAGGTAGCTCAAGCCGCCACGCTGACGGTGAGGGATGGAGATAAAGGCTTCTTCATGCAACTGCGCCAGATGCACGCTGCTTTCCCCGGCCAGCCGATGATCCTGAGCCACTGCCAGTAGCAAGGGTTCCTCGAACAGCGCCTGCACACATACGTCCTCGTGCTGACGCAGCACCGGCAGGCGCAGCAGGCCCACTTCCAGGCGACCTTCGGCCAATTCCTCAAGCTGCGCCTCGGAGGACTGCTGGGCGATCTCCATGGACACCCCCGGGTTGTCATGCAGATAGCCACTGAGCCGCGCCAGCAACTGCCCGCTCAGCGGCACGGTGCTCGAGTGACTCAGGCGCAGGCTGCCGCGCACACCCTGGCCGACCTCACGGGCCAGGCGTTGGGCCTTTTCCAGGTCCACCAGCAAGGTCCGCGCCCGCGGCAAAAAGGCCTGGCCCGCAGCGGTGAGGCGCGGCAGGCGGGCGGTGCGCTCGAACAGCAGGGTGTCGAGTTGCGACTCCAGCTCCTTGACCTGACGGCTCAGCGCCGACTGGGCGATGAACAGCCGCTCGGCCGCAGCACTGAAGCTGCCGCTCTCGGCAATTTCGACGAAGTAACGCAACTGGCGGGTGGAGATCATTGTAGCTATGCCGTTTCAAGATGACTGATTAGGTAATTGCATATTAGTCGGCATGGCTAGTGGCTGGCTAAAGTTTCTACACCTCCACTGGTGAAGACCGTCATGCTTTCCACCCTGTTTGCCCAATTACCGTTTACCCCGCTCGACTGGTTGCCGATCCTGTTGGGTATTGGCGCCGCCTATGTCGTCTTCGGCATCGCCGGCTTCGGTACCGCGCTGGTGGCCGGCCCGGTGCTGATCAACTTCATGCCGCTGTCGCGGATCATTCCGTTGCTGGTGCTGCTGGATTTCGTCGCCGCCTTCGGCAACTGGTTGCCGGCGCGCAAAGACGTGGCGCGCCCGGAGCTGATGCGCCTGCTGCCATGCATGGCGCTGGGCTGCACCTTTGGCGTGGTGTTTCTGCTCAACCTCAAGTCCGACGTGTTGCTGTTATTGATGGGGCTGTTTATCAGCGCTTATGCCCTCTACAGCCTGGCGGTGAAGGTCAAGCCGGCGCAGCTGTCGGCGGCCTGGTCGGTGCCGATGGGGGCGGCGGGCGGCCTGTTCGGTGCCTTGTTCGGCAGCGGCGGCTTTCTCTATGCGCTCTACCTCAACGCCCGGTTGCCCTCCAAGGAGCAGGCGCGGGCGACCCAGAGCGCGCTGATCAGTTGCAGCACTGTGGTGCGCCTGAGCCTGTTCCTGATCGCTGGCGTATATGCCGACCTGCCGCTGTTGCTACTGGCCCTGTGCCTGGCGCCGATGATGCTGGGCGGTGTGTACCTGGGCCGGCGCCTGACCCTGAATATGTCGCGTGAGACCTTCGTGCGCCTGGTCACCTGGCTGGTGCTGGCCAGCGGCATTGCCCTGATCGGCCGCTACCTGAGTGAGGTAAACTGGCATCTTTGAACCTGTTTGGCCGCTGTGATGACAAACCAGAGCATTATTGTCCCGAAGATTTCCACCGTCCCCGTCCATGAGGCCCGCGCCCGGGCGATCCTGCGCTGGCTGGTGCGCGAGAAAGTCATTGAGGAGCAACTGAGCACCTGCGGCAGCACCGGTAGCCGTATGGCCTACGCCATCGCCGAGGGCGCACGCAAAGTCGTCGAGCGGCCCGAACTGCTGCCGTTCGGCCAGCCGGTCAACGGCCTCGAGGTGATCACCAAACGCTGCATCTATACCCCCACCGATGGCTTTCTCGAAGAAGCCGGCTGCGCCGAGTGCCGCAAGGAAGTCGGCGTGGCGCTGTTCGAGAGCCTGGAAGACTGGATGCCCGGGCGCACGGAAAACTTCGTTTGCCCGCTGTGCGGCCATGAAGACGACATCAACGGCTTTCTGTTCCTGCAACCCTGTGCGTTTTCCAACCTCGGTTTCATCTTCAATAACTGGACTGCGGCGGGGTTCAGGCAGGGTTTTCTGGATAACTTCGCCGATTGGCTGGACCAGCCGGTGGCCGTGGTGCAGGTAAGCCGCGAAGGTAACTGACCGAAGGCCCATCTTTGCATTGAGCGAAGGGCACTGGATGAGTATAATGGCGCGCTTCCATTTTTCCCGCCCGGGAGCCCCCGCGATGCTGCGTATCAGCCAAGAAGCCCTGACCTTCGACGACATTCTCCTAGTGCCTGGTTATTCAGAGGTGCTACCCAATGAAGTCAGTCTCAAGACCCGTTTGACCCGTGGCATCGAGCTGAATATTCCGTTGGTTTCCGCCGCCATGGATACCGTGACCGAAGCCCGCCTGGCCATTGCCATGGCCCAGGAAGGCGGCATCGGCATCATCCACAAGAACATGACCATCGAGCAGCAGGCTGCCGAAGTGCGCAAGGTCAAGAAGTTCGAGGCTGGCGTGGTCAAGGACCCGATCACCATCGAGGCTGACGCCACGGTCCGTGACCTGTTCGAACTGACCCGGCTGAACAACATCTCCGGCGTTCCGGTGCTGCACAATGGCGACCTGGTCGGCATCGTCACCTCCCGCGACGTGCGCTTCGAAAACCGCCTGGACGCCACCGTCCGTGAAGTGATGACGCCTAAAGAGCGCCTGGTCACGGTCAAGGAAGGCGCCGACAAGAACGAAGCCCGCGAGCTGCTGCACAAGCACCGCATCGAGCGCGTACTGATCGTCGACGACAAATTTGCCCTCAAGGGCATGATGACCGTCAACGACATCGAAAAAGCCAAGGCCTACCCGCTGGCCAGCAAGGACGACCAGGGTCGTCTGCGTGTTGGTGCTGCGGTCGGTACCGGTAAAGACACCGGTGATCGCGTGTCGGCGCTGGTTGCTGCCGGCGTTGACGTGGTGGTGGTCGACACCGCTCACGGTCACTCCAAGGGCGTGATCGATCGCGTTCGCTGGGTAAAAGAGAACTTCCCGCAGGTTCAGGTCATCGGCGGCAACATCGCCACCGGCGCTGCGGCCAAGGCCCTGGCCGAAGCCGGCGCTGACGCCGTCAAGGTCGGTATCGGCCCGGGCTCGATCTGCACCACCCGTATCGTCGCCGGTGTCGGCGTGCCGCAGATCAGCGCCATCGCCAATGTTGCCGCGGCCCTCGAAGGCACTGGCATCCCGCTGATCGCCGATGGCGGTATCCGTTTCTCCGGTGACCTGTCCAAGGCCATCGTAGCCGGTGCCTCGGCAGTGATGATGGGTTCGATGTTCGCCGGTACCGAAGAGGCTCCGGGCGAGATCGAGCTGTTCCAGGGCCGTTCCTACAAGGCTTACCGCGGCATGGGCTCGCTGGGCGCCATGTCCCAGGCCCAGGGTTCTTCCGACCGTTACTTCCAGGACTCCTCGGCCGGTGCCGAGAAGCTGGTTCCGGAAGGTATCGAAGGCCGTGTGCCCTACAAGGGCACCCTGACCGCGATCATCCACCAGCTGATGGGCGGCCTGCGTTCCTCGATGGGTTACACCGGCAGCGCCAACATCGAAGAAATGCGCACCAAGCCCGAATTCGTGCGCATCACCGGTGCCGGCATGGCCGAGTCCCACGTGCATGACGTACAGATCACCAAAGAAGCGCCAAACTATCGGGTCGGCTAACGCCTCCAGCGGCAAGTGACAAGCTTCTAGCTCCAAGCGGTAGTTGCTCTGCAGCGGCTACCGCGTAATTCCCGAACAACTTGCGGCTTGCAGCGTGAAGCTTGCAGCTGCATCAGAGATTGAGTCATGGCCCTCGACATTCACGCTCACCGCATCCTGATCCTCGACTTCGGTTCCCAGTACACCCAGCTGATCGCTCGCCGCGTGCGCGAAATCGGCGTGTACTGCGAACTGCACCCGTTCGACATGGACGATGAAGCGATTCGCGAATTCGCCCCGCGCGGCATCATCCTCGCCGGCGGCCCCGAGTCCGTGCACGAAGCCAACAGCCCACGCGCGCCACAGGCGGTCTGGGACCTGGGCGTACCGGTATTCGGTATCTGCTACGGCATGCAGACCATGGCCGAACAGCTGGGCGGCAAGGTTGAAGGTTCCGAGCTGCGTGAGTTCGGTTATGCCCGCGTCGACGTAGTCGGCAAGAGCCGCCTGCTCGACGGCATCGAAGACCACGTTGACGCCGATGGCGTGTTCGGTCTGGATGTGTGGATGAGCCACGGTGACAAGGTCACCCGCATCCCGGAAGAATTCCACATCCTGGCCAGCACCCCGAGCTGCCCGATCGCCGGCATGGCCGACGACACCCGTGGCTACTACGGCGTGCAGTTCCACCCGGAAGTGACCCATACCAAGCAGGGCGGTCGCATTCTTTCGCGCTTCATCCTCGACATCTGCGGTTGCGAAGCGCTGTGGACCCCGTCGCACATTGCTGAAGACGCCATTGCCCAGATCCGCGCCCAGGTCGGCAGCGACAACGTCCTGCTCGGCCTGTCCGGCGGCGTTGACTCCTCTGTGGTTGCAGCGCTGCTGCACAAGGCCATCGGCGACCAGCTGACCTGCGTATTCGTCGACAACGGCCTGCTGCGCCTGCACGAAGGCGAGCAAGTGATGGCCATGTTCGCCGAGAACATGGGCGTCAAGGTAATCCGCGCCAACGCCGAAGAGCAGTTCCTCGGCAATCTGGCCGGCGAAGCCGACCCCGAGAAGAAGCGCAAGATCATCGGCCGCACCTTCATCGACGTGTTCGATGCCGAGTCGAGCAAGCTGCACAACATCAAGTACCTGGCCCAGGGCACCATCTACCCGGACGTGATCGAGTCGGCTGGCGCCAAGAGCGGCAAGGCCCACGTGATCAAGTCGCACCACAACGTCGGTGGCCTGCCGGAAGAGATGAACCTCAAGCTGGTCGAGCCGCTGCGCGAGCTGTTCAAGGACGAGGTTCGTCGCCTTGGCCTGGAGCTGGGCCTGCCGTACGACATGGTCTACCGTCACCCGTTCCCGGGTCCGGGCCTGGGCGTGCGCATCCTCGGTGAAGTGAAGAAGGAATACGCCGACCTGCTGCGTCGCGCCGACCACATCTTCATTGAAGAACTGCGCAAGGCCGACTGGTACCACAAGGTCAGCCAGGCCTTCGTGGTGTTCCAGCCGGTGAAATCGGTCGGTGTGGTTGGTGACGGCCGCCGTTACGCCTGGGTCGTGGCCCTGCGTGCGGTCGAGACCATCGACTTCATGACCGCGCGTTGGGCGCACCTGCCTTACGAGCTGCTGGAAACCGTCAGCGGCCGGATCATCAACGAGATCGAAGGCATCTCCCGCGTCACCTACGACGTGTCGAGCAAGCCGCCAGCGACCATCGAGTGGGAATGATCCTGCTGCGTGAACCGCTGTAGCGCTTGAAGCAAACGCCCCGACTTGTCGGGGCGTTTGTTTTTTCAGGCTTGAGTCAGGCCCGTGAGTTTGAGCGCCGAGACCAGTTCGCGCAGGTCTTTGAAGCGATGGTTGTGGACGCGGGGCCAGGGCCGGTCGATTGAGACCTGGTCCTCGGTGATGTGGATGACGGTGCGCACGATTGAGCGGTCGTTGCTGCGATGAAACAGTAGAGTCTGATCACCCTGCTGCTCGATCAAGAACATGCCGACCCGCGGCAGGCGGGTTTCGTGCAGGGTTGTCAGATCGGCTGCCCACGACCCCGGAGTTACGATGCGCAGCACCAGGTCATTCTTGACGAAGCGTGGCGCCTGGCCTTTGGACAGGTCGCCAAACCGGCCTTCATCGACAAACAGGCCGACGGTGGTCCCTGCTTCGGCATCGGCTACCCGCAGGCCAATTGCCTGGTTCAACTCGCTGAGCCCTGGCACCTGCTCGAAGGTGTTGGCGTGGGACTCTCCTACCAGCGCAATCCAGCGCCCCGGGCTTTGCTGTTCTACAGCACTGATGATTGAAGTGGCATAGCGATTCATCATTTCGATGCGCAGGGTGCCCTTCGGGTCTGCCAGGCCCGTCTGACGGTAGCTGGCCATGCAGTCGATGGCCTGGATGCGCAGGTGGTTGCGCTGGGCGGCCTTGACCAGGTTGAGGAAAGTGAACTGGCCTGACGGGTCGGTTCCGAACCCGCTATCGAGGCTTTTCAAGTACTTGTTCAAGCCCGGGGGCATCTTCCCGGTGCGCATGAAAATGTCCAGGTCGGCCTGATGGAAGTCGGTCAGCAGATGTTCCATGTACAGCGTGCGGACTTTCTGCTTGGCTAGCACCTCCATGTTCTCGATCAGGAACTTCTTGCTCGCAATCGAGCTGTGACGCTCGCCAATCACCAAACCTTCGGCGCGCTGAAACACCTCCTGGAAAATCGATTTGGGCGTGGCGCTGGCCGCCAGCGTGGGAATCTCTACTCGGGGCTGCACCTGCACTGTACGAAAATACGAGCGGCTTTCCTCCGCTAATTGCGTGCGTATCCGGGTGAATGATTCGGCGGCAGCGTTGAGTTCGGGATCGTTCATGACGATATAGCCTTTGAGTAACTGATCGCCCGGGTTGTTGGCGGCGCTCTCCAGCTTCGCGCGTAACTCGACCGGTACTTCATAGGGCGATAGGGGCAGTACGACGGGTGTTTGCGCTGCCGCGCTGGACCCCCAGGGATGTTTGCTCCAGAACTTGCCACCCCCTTGCAGGCCGGGCTTGGGCAGCAGTTCCCACTGGCCATTGGCGTTGAGCCTCACGGGCTGGCTGCGGTAGAACGCGTACGGGTTCTGTTCATCGATGATCACCCAGGTTTTCATTTCGCCAACGTAGCACACCGCATAAGGATCCCCGTTGAGGGTGATGTAGGTCTGGCCTTCGAGCAGATAGGTGCCGCGCAGGTTGCCTTCCAGTTGTGGGCGTTGCCCATCGACAATCACGTTGGCAATCGGCTGCTCCAGAGGCAGATCGATTATCTCCGGCAGGGGACGGGCTTCACTGGCGAAGGGCGGTCGAGGTGTGCGTATGCCGCTGGCGCTGCGTTCGGCTTCAAGTGGATCAACTACTTCAGCGACTTCGGCGGCTGCGCCGACGCCAAATACCAGGGTGGCGTCGAAGGCGGCACTGACTGCGCTGACGATGGCGCCAGTGACACCGGCCTTGCGTTCTGCGGTGGTGTCGCCGTTCACCGCCTGGTCGATGTTCAGTCCCAGGCTGGCCAGGTCCGCACCGACCACTGCCAAAGCCACTGGCCAACACACTGCACCGATGACACCAAAGGTGTTGGTAAAGGCATTGAGGTAACCGATCCACATCTGTTTGCGCAGTTCGCTGTTCGAGCGCAGCGCCGTGTCGGCGTCGGCATACATGCGTTCGCGGGCCTGGTCGCGCAGGTAGCTGAACAGATCTCCGGCGATTGGCCGGTCGAGCTGATTGATCAACGAATGGTCAGCATGACCGTAACTGGATACCAGTAGCTCGATAAGGCTGTTCAGGCCGACGCCCGAGCCCCGTGGCGGGTGGACCGACAACGGGAAGTGCGATTCGAAGCGCGCCCGGCTGGCCAGGTCGGTACAGGCCTGTTGCAGCACCCAGATGTGCAGGTCGTTGTTGGTTTCGAAGCTGTGCAGGGCGGTTGTTTCTCCGGGCATATAGACAAACTGATGACCTTCAGGGGAGACAATGCGCACGATGTCGCTGGCCAGGTAGCCGCCTATGTCGAAGGTCCGAACACTCCAGCCCTGCGCCGCCTGCACCTGATCTGCCAGTTGCTTGCGGGTGATCGGGGCACGCAAGTCGCCTGCCACTGCCTTGAAGATCGCCTGGCAGTGCTGCGGGTACAGCACGCCGCTTTGATAGTCCTCATACGCCTTGGCGAGGAAGTTGACCTTGGCCATCAGGCGAAAATCATCGGCATGGGCTTGCCAGAAGGCATCGAGCCGGTGGTTGAACAGCGTGCTGAAGTCGATCTGCCAGAACTCATTGAGCACATCCTGGCCCAGCATGCGAATTTCATTGGTTTCGTTGAAAACCGGGCTGTGTGGCCCGGCTCGGTAAAAGCCACCATCCTGTTGCAGCAGATCGCTGTTGTCCTGGTCGTGGCTGTTGAAACGGCGCATGACCAACTGTGGCAAGGTCATCGATTCAAGCGGTGGGCCGTAATGCTCCCAGCCGGTGAAGCTTCGTGTACTGCTTACCGCGCCAGCGAAGCGGTGCCAGTAAATGGTGTCTGGCTCTGGAGTCTGTCCGGTGTGCTTGAGCAGCAAGTTGCGGGCAACTTCACGGGCCATTTCCCACATGTCGGGGCATTGAGTCACCAGCGTGGAGGCGATGGTGTCGAGCGCTTGCTTCTGGCCTTGGCTGGAGGCCAGCGAATCGGAATGGACATTTAATTGATAGGGCATGTGCATCTCCTTGCAGATGAATGCCCATTGAGAAAGCCTGCGTCATACCTGCTGCCATAGGTATTTGTTGTTACAACGAAATGGATTTTTCTGACGTTACACCGAGCCGTTTCCCTGTCTAGCTGATGGCCGCCGGGAATACTTATGTAGTACCGCTCGCATCGACGCACGACCCAGGCTGAGGGTTTCTTGTGCAACGGAACTCATGTCATGGAACATTCGCAACCTGATGATCAGTCCACCCTGCAACTGGCGGCGGTTCGTGCGTCGCTGCGCCAGCTTGCCGAAACGGTGGTCAACGCCTTCCCGGACCTGCATGCCAGCGCCGGCGACGCAGCGGCGCAGCTGCTGGCCACACAAGCCAACCTGCACGCTGATCCGGACAGGATCTACTGGAACCGTTTCTCTCACGCTGCCAGCAACAGCCGCAGCTTTACAGGCTGGGAGCACTATGGAACACCTGATCAGTCCTTGACCTTGACCGAACTGGTCATGCGCCGCTTTCGCGTCAGTGACCAGGACAATGCCGACCTGCTGCTGTTGTACGGCGGTTTCTACACCGAGGGAGCAGAGGCGAGGCGCTTCGATGAAAGCAATGAAGTGCGACTGGACCCGCAAAAGGTCCTCAACGCCTTGTGGGAGATGGACTTTGGCGCCAGGTTCCAGCGCCAGCGAACGGCGTTCTGGGTCGAGCACGGTGCTGATGTGCGCGCGCTCAGCAAGCTCACTTACCTCGCGCAAGCGTTGCAGGCAGGCCTCGGCGGACAACTGAACGAGCAGCAGTTGCAACTGGTGTTCGACGCTGTCGGCTTTGACAGCAGCGTTGCTGCCCATCTGCAGCATTTTGAACACGTACAGCAACCTGCTGCCGGCACTCAGCTTGCGACCTTGAGCCTGGCCGGGCAGGCGTCGTCGGCGCTGGTGTGGTTGCAGGGGCCGGGGGCGCAGCATGTGCTCTATATGCCCGGTGCGGTGCCGTCGTTCCAGGCTTTCAGTAGCCAGCAGGAGCTGGCCAGATGGCTGTTTGGCTGGCTGCAGGTGGCCGTCAGCCGCGAGCAATTGTTGGCTTATTTCGCCAGTGATGCGCAGCAGGTGCAGAGGTTGCGTGAGCAACTCGCCTCTTGGGCGCAAGGCTCGGTCGAGGCTTTTGCCGCTCAGGTGCAGCGTGCGCCGATCAACGGCGAGGTCTTCACCTGGATGCGCGACAACGCCCGGCAGCACATGGAACTTGAAACCGATGCGGCCCTGCGTACCAATGCCGAACTGCGTGCGCAATTGTGGGTGGGTTACCTGGGCGTGGCCTCGCGCCTGCTGGGCGCCGTAGCGCCGGCGGGTTGGCCGTTGGCATTGCTGGCGGTGGCAACGGGCACTGCCAGTCTTGCCTTGAACGTCGAGCAGGCGGTCGATGGCGACAATCCCGAGGAGCGGCGGGCGGGTGTGCTTGGGGCGATTCTTGCCGGTGTCGAGGTCTTGCTCAACCTGCCATTCCTGCTGCCGCTGGGGCGTGGCGCGGCGCAAGCGCTGGGCCAGCTTGAAAGCAACCAGATCATTGACGTACCCGAGGCTTTCAGCGGCATCAAACAAGGTGTCAGTACCCTGGCGGATGGTGCCCAGTACATCGAACTTGAGGGTGTGCCCTATCGGGTTCGATATGACCAGGCCTTGGGCACCTGGCTGATTGTTCCGGAAGACAATCCCTTCGCGTTCAATGGGGTAGTGCCCGTGCGGCTGGACGAGCAGGGGCAGTGGGTTGTGCTAGACGCCGCCTGCCTGCGCGGGGGCGGCCAGTGCCTGGGCGGGCTGACCCCCGAAGTACCGGCTGCGCCCATGGATTATTCGTACTTCGAGGCCGAACCTGGCAGCTATGAAGTCCCGGAACCGTCCCGGCCCGCTGTGCGGGAGCTCATCAGTGCAAACAATCGGCGGGCGATCGGCGGTGATTACTACGACCCCGCGTCGCCACTGATGGAGGTGCGTGACAGCCTGCAGCAGATCCGGCAGCAATTGCGCACGGATGCCGAGCGGTTTTTCACCCGGCTGACCCTGCCCAGCTTCAAGATTCAGCCGCCAGCGGCCGCTATCAGCCCGCAGCGGGCATTCATCGAGCTGTTCGACGAGCATGCCGGCGTGGTCATTGGCGAATCCCACGCTTCGATCGCCAGCAAACGCTGGCTGCTGGAAAACCTCACGCCCCTGTATGCCAAGGGCGTGCGCACGCTCTATCTTGAGCACCTGATGACCGACCTGCACCAGGCGGATCTCGACCTGTTCCATCGCAGCGGGCGCATGACTACGCAATTGCGGCGCTACCTGGACCGTCTGGATCTTGGCCATCGCACCGACAGCGCCGGCCGCTATAACTTCCTGGAGCTGGTGCGCAAAGCCCGGGCCAACCGAATCAGGGTGCGGGCCTTGGATTGCGTCGCCAGTTATCACCTGGAAGGCCTCGACCTGGAGCAGCCGGGCAATCCGCTGCGCCAGAAAGTCATGAACTACTATGCCAACCGGGTTATTGGCGCCACGCAAGGCGAGGCTGACGCCGGCAAATGGATCGCGCTGGTCGGCAACACCCATAGCAACCTGTACAAACGCGTGCCAGGCCTGGCCGAGCTGCAAGGGGTGCCGGGCTTGCGCCTGGTCGATGCCGGGCCGGGGCAGGCCAGCGGCATTACCCTGGATGCGGGAGAGTACTATCTGCCGAGCATGGGCAGGCCCGACGGTATCGTCCAGGGCGATCTACGCCTGGCACTGCAAACCCAGGATCAGCCCGTTGCCTTTCGCGACGCCATCACTGCGCCGCCAGGGGTTATAAGGCCGGGAACCTAGGCCCTGCGGCAACTCTTCACTTAATATTTCTCAATTGCAGGTGTATCGTATTCGCCCTTCATCGCCGGTACCTTGGCACTTTGCCGCCAGGTGCCGGCATGTTGTTCCTGCGATGTGAGGTACCTGCTGCATGTCCTTTACCCGGCGACAAATTCTCGGTGGCCTGAGCGGCCTGGTGGCGATTGGCCTTGGCGCCGGTGGCGCATCGCGGTACTGGCTAGGAAGGACCGATCCGGATGCCGGGCATGACTACGAGCTGATCGCCGCGCCGCTGGATGTCGAGCTGGTCTCCGGCTTCAAGACCGAGGCCTGGGCCTTCGGCCCGTCGGCGCCGGGCACCGAGTTGCGGGTGCGCCAGGGCGAATGGCTGCGGGTGCGTTTCATCAACCACCTGCCAGTGGCCACCACCATCCACTGGCACGGCATCCGCCTGCCGCTGGAAATGGACGGCGTGCCTTACGTCTCGCAACTGCCGGTGTTGCCGGGCGAGTACTTCGATTACAAGTTCCGCGTACCGGATGCCGGCAGCTACTGGTACCACCCGCACGTCAACAGCTCCGAAGAACTCGGCCGCGGCCTGGTCGGCCCGCTGATCGTCGAGGAGCGCGAGCCCACCGGCTTCCAGCACGAACGCACCCTGAGCCTGAAGAACTGGCACGTCGACGAGCAGGGCGCTTATCTGCCCTTCAGCATCCCCCGTGAAGCTGCCCGTGGCGGCACCGCCGGCCGGTTGATTACCATCAACGGCCAGGCCAACGCCGTGGTCGAGATGCCTGCCGGGCAGATCGTGCGGGTGCGTCTGCTCAACCTCGACAACACCCTGACGTATCGCATTAACCTCAAAGGCAACTTTGAGGCGCGGGTCTACGCCCTGGACGGCAACCCCATCGTTCCGCGCCCGCTGGGCAAAGACTACTGGCTGGGCCCGGGCATGCGTATCTGCCTGGCGATCAAGATGCCGCCAGCCGGTGAAGAACTGTCATTGCGCGATGGCCCGGTGCGCCTGGGCACCCTGCGTTCGGTAGCCAGCAGCGAAGCCCCGGGCGACTGGCCGCCGGCGCTGCCGGCCAACCCGATCGCCGAGCCGGACCTGGCCAACGCCGAAAAGCTCAACTTCAATTTCGAGTGGGTCGGCTCGGTTTCGGTAAATACCGACAACGGTAAGCCGCCGAGCCTCTGGCAGATCAACGGCAAGGCCTGGGACATCACCGACAAGACCTGCGCCGACCGGCCGATTGCTACGCTGCAAAAGGGCAAGAGCTACATCTTCGAGCTGAAGAACATGACCCAGTACCAGCACCCGATCCACCTGCACGGCATGAGTTTCAAGGTGATCAGCTCGAACAAGCGCAAGATCGAGCCGTATTTCACCGACACTTACCTACTGGGCAAGAACGAGCGCGCACGGGTGGCGCTGGTGGCGGATAACCCGGGTACCTGGATGTTCCATTGCCACGTGATCGATCATATGGAAACCGGCCTGATGGCCGCGATCGAGGTGGCCTGATGCGTCAGCCGCAGATCATCGATCGCAGCCGCGACCAGCAATTCATGCGCCTGGCGCTGGAGCTGGCGGCGCAAGGCGCGGCCATGGGCGAAGTGCCGGTGGGCGCGGTGCTGGTCCAGCACGGCCAGGTGATCGGCCGTGGCTTCAACTGCCCGATCAGCGGCAGCGACCCCAGTGCCCATGCCGAGATGGTCGCCATCCGCGCCGCCGCCCAGGCCGCGAGCAACTACCGGCTGCCCGGCAGCACCCTGTACGTGACCCTGGAGCCGTGCAGCATGTGCGCCGGGCTGATCGTGCATTCGCGGATCAACCGGGTGGTGTACGGCGCGCTGGAGCCAAAGGCCGGCGTGGTGCAGAGCCAGGGGCAGTTCTTTACCCAGGGCTTTCTCAACCATCGGGTGCTATTTGAGGGTGGGGTATTGGCAGAGGAGTGCGGAGCGATTCTGTCCGAGTTCTTCAAGGCGCGCCGGGCCAAGGCCTGAGGTGGCCTTGCCCCGCGAAACAGTTCAGAGTGGCGGGGTCTGCTCGGTCGGCTTGGTCTTGTTCACGCCGGGCACGTGCAGGTTGCTCTCGGCCACCTGGCTGCCTTCAAGCTGCGGCTGGGTCACCCAGGTGAGGATGTCGTAGTAGCGGCGGATGTTGGCGACGAAGTGCACCGGCTCGCCACCGCGGGCATAGCCGTAGCGGGTCTTGCTGTACCACTGCTTCTGCGACAGGCGCGGCAGCATCTTCTTCACGTCCAGCCACTTGTTGGGGTTCAGGCCTTCGCGCTTGGCCAGCTTGCGCGCATCGTCCAGGTGGCCGCTGCCGACGTTGTAGGCGGCCAGGGCGAACCAGGTGCGGTCCGGCTCCTCGATGCTGTCATCGAGCTCGGATTTGACGTACATGAAGTACTTGGCACCGCCGCGGATGCTCTGCACCGGGTCCAGGCGGTTGGACACGCCCATGGCCTGGGCGGTGCGCTGGGTCAGCATCATCAGGCCGCGCACGCCGGTCTTGGAGGTGACCTCGGCCTGCCACATCGACTCCTGATAGCCGATTGCGGCCAGCAGGCGCCAGTCGACCTGTTCCTTCTTGGCCGAGGCCTGGAAGGCCTTCTCGTAGCGCGGCAGGCGTTGCTGCAGGTGCTGGGCAAAGGTATAAGCGCCTACATAACCCAGTACATCGACGTGGCCGTAGTAGCGATCTTTCAGACGCTGCAAGGTGCCATTCTTCTGCACCTTGTCGAGAAATTCGTTGATCTCGTTGAGCAGGCTGTTGTCTTCGCCGGCTGCCACCGCCCAGCGCTGGTCACGGGCATCGCCGAGGTCGAAAGCCACCCGCACCTTGGGGAAGTAGACCTGGTTCATTGCCAGTTCATTGGAGTCGACCAGGGTCAGGTCGATCTGCCCCTCATCGACCATGCGCAGCAGGTCGACCACCTCAACTGCGTCAGATTCTTCGTATTCGAGCGCCGGATACTGCTTTTTCAGCTCGGCCATCTGCTCGGCGTGGGTGCTGCCCTTGAGCACCATGATCTTCTTGCCGACCAGGTCCTTGGCGTCGGTGGGCCGTGGACGGCCGTTGCGGTAGATGATCTGCGGGGTGACTTCCAGATACGGGTGTGAAAAGCGCACCTGCGACTTGCGCTGTTCGCTGCTGACCAGGCCGGCCGCTGCCAGCACCGGGCCGGACGGCTGGCCGAGCTGGTTGAACAGGTCGTCGAGATTGTCGGCGGTCTCGATCTTCAGCTCTACGCCCAGATCGTCGGCGAAACGCTTGACCAGCTCGTACTCAAAGCCGGTTTCGCCGTTGCGGTCCTGGAAGTAGGTGGCCGGGCTGTTGCGGGTAATTACGCGCAGCACGCCGTCTTCCTTGACACGCTCGAGGGTGCTGGGTTTTTCAACACAGGCACCGAGCATCAGGAAGAGTCCGGTTGCGATGAGCCATCTGGCGCACCGCTGGCGCAAAGCGGTTTGGGCGAACATAGGTTGCAGTATACGCAAAGGACCGGCCGCGCCATATCTCGACAACGGTTTGCTTGTCTGCTAGCGATCTTTGCGTTAAAGGCAAAATGCAGGGCAAAACCGGCGGTTTTTTTTGACCCCCGAGTCCGCTTTGCCGGGCCGACATGCGGAGGTGCTGCAATGCTGTGTTTCGGGTGCCGGAAGCGCCGGAATTAGGCTAGAATGCACGGCCTCTAAGCACACCCCCTTCCTGAGGCTGTCCCGACGATGTTGATCCTGCGCGGCGCTCCTGCCCTTTCTGCCTTTCGCCACGGTAAGTTAATCGAGCAACTGAGCCAGAAAGTCCCCGCTGTTAGTGGTTTGTATGCTGAATTCACGCATTTCGCCGAGGTTGACGGCGATCTGAGTGCCGACCAACAGCAAGTGCTCGCGCGCCTGCTCAAGTACGGCCCGAGCGTACCGGTCCAGGAGCCAAGCGGGCGCCTGTTCCTGGTGGTTCCGCGTTTCGGCACCATCTCGCCCTGGTCGAGCAAGGCCAGCGACATCGCTCACAACTGCGGCCTGGAAAACATCCAGCGCCTGGAACGGGGCATTGCCTACTACGTCAGCGGTGAGCTGAGCGACGCCGACGCCGCCATCGTTGCCGACATCCTCCACGACCGCATGACCCAGCTGGTGCTGGCCAAGCTTGAAGAGGCCGCCAGCCTGTTCAGCCACGCCCAGCCCAAGCCGCTGACCGCTGTCGACATTCTCGGCGGTGGCCGCGCCGCGCTGGAGAAAGCCAACGTCGAGCTGGGCCTGGCCCTGGCCGAAGACGAGATCGATTACCTGGTCACCAGCTTCCAGGGCCTCAAGCGCAACCCGCACGACATCGAACTGATGATGTTCGCCCAGGCCAACTCCGAGCACTGCCGCCACAAGATCTTCAACGCCAGTTGGGATATCGACGGCCAGAGCCAGGAAAAAAGCCTGTTCGGCATGATCAAGAACACCTACCAGATGCACAACGAAGGCGTGCTGTCGGCTTACAAGGACAACGCCTCGGTGATCGTCGGTTCTGTGGCCGGGCGTTTCTTCCCGAACCCTGAGACCCGCCAGTACGGCGCGGTGCAGGAGCCGGTGCACATCCTGATGAAGGTCGAGACCCACAACCACCCGACCGCCATCTCGCCGTTCTCCGGCGCCTCCACCGGTTCCGGCGGCGAAATCCGTGACGAAGGCGCTACCGGCCGCGGTGCCAAGCCCAAGGCCGGCCTGACCGGTTTCACCGTTTCCAACCTGCGCATCCCGGGCTTTGAACAGCCATGGGAGCAGGCCTACGGCAAGCCGGACCGCATCGTCACCGCCCTCGACATCATGGTCGAAGGCCCGCTGGGTGGCGCCGCGTTCAACAACGAATTCGGCCGTCCGGCGCTGACTGGCTACTTCCGCACCTTCGAGCAGTCGATCAACACCCCGCACGGTGAAGAAGTTCGCGGTTACCACAAGCCGATCATGCTGGCCGGTGGCCTGGGCAACATCCGCGAAGACCACGTGCAAAAGGGCGAGATCACCGTCGGCGCCAAGCTGATCGTGCTCGGTGGCCCGGCCATGCTCATCGGCCTGGGTGGCGGCGCGGCTTCGTCGGTCGATACCGGCGCCAGCTCCGCTGACCTCGATTTCGCCTCGGTGCAGCGCGAGAACCCGGAAATGGAACGCCGCTGCCAGGAGGTCATCGACCGTTGCTGGCAGCTGGGTGACAACAACCCGATCGCCTTCATCCACGACGTCGGCGCCGGCGGTATTTCCAACGCCTTCCCGGAACTGGTCAACGACGGTGGCCGCGGTGGCCGCTTCGAACTGCGCAACGTGCCCAACGACGAGCCGGGCATGGCCCCGCACGAGATCTGGAGCAACGAATCCCAGGAACGCTACGTGCTGGCGGTCAGCGCTGGCGACTTCGAGCGCTTCCAGGCCATCTGTGAGCGCGAGCGTTGCCCGTTCGCGGTGGTCGGCGAGGCCACTGCCGAGCCGCACCTGACCGTGACCGACAGCCACTTCGGCAACACCCCGGTCGACATGCCGCTCGACGTGCTGCTGGGCAAGCCGCCGCGCATGCACCGTTCGGTGACCCGCGAAGCGGAGCTGGGCGATGATTTCGACCCAAGCACCCTGGAACTGAACGACTCGGTCGAGCGCGTCCTGCGCCACCCGGCCGTGGCCAGCAAGAGCTTCCTGATCACCATCGGCGACCGCACCATCACCGGCCTGGTTGCCCGCGACCAGATGGTCGGCCCTTGGCAGGTACCGGTGGCCGACTGCGCCGTCACCGCCACCAGCTTCGACGTCTACAGCGGTGAAGCCATGGCCATGGGCGAGCGTACCCCGCTGGCCCTGCTCGACGCCCCGGCGTCCGGGCGCATGGCCATTGGCGAGACCCTGACCAACCTGGCTGCCGCGCACATCGGCAAGCTGTCCGACATCAAGCTGTCGGCCAACTGGATGTCGGCTGCCGGCCACCCGGGTGAAGATGCCCGCCTGTACGACACCGTCAAGGCTGTCGGCATGGAGCTGTGCCCGGAGCTGGGCCTGACCATTCCGGTGGGCAAGGACTCGATGTCGATGAAGACCAAGTGGAGCGAAGAGGGCGTTGACAAGAGCGTCACCTCGCCGATGTCGCTGATCGTCAGCGGCTTCGCCCCGGTGCTCGACGTACGCAAGACCCTGACCCCGCAACTGCGTATGGACAAGGGCGAGACCGACCTGATCCTGATCGACCTGGGCCGCGGCAAGAACCGCATGGGCGCCTCGATCCTGGCCCAGACCCACGGCAAGCTGGCCGCCGTAGCGCCGGACGTCGACGACGCCGAAGACCTCAAGGCCTTCTTCGCCGTGATCCAGGGCCTGAACGCCGACGGCCACCTGCTGGCCTACCACGACCGTTCCGACGGTGGCCTGCTGACCACCGTGCTGGAAATGGCCTTCGCCGGCCACTGCGGCCTGGACCTGGAACTGGACACCCTGACCAGCAAGCGCGAAAAAGTCGCCGCCATCCTCTTCAACGAAGAGCTGGGCGCGGTGATTCAGGTGCGTCAGGACGCTACTCCGGACGTGCTGGCGCAGTTCAGCGCAGCCGGCCTGGGTGAAGACTGTGTCGCGGTGATCGGCCAGCCGATCAACAACGGCGAAGTGCTGATCAAGCTGGCCGGTGAAGAACTGTTCAAGGGCGACCGCCGCCTGCTGCAGCGCCAGTGGGCCGAGACCAGCTACCAGATCCAGCGTCTGCGCGACAACGCCGACTGCGCCGACCAAGAGTTCGACGTGCTGCTGGAAGAAGACAACCCCGGCCTGAGCGTCAAGCTCGGCTTCGACGTCAACCAGGACATCGCCGCGCCGTACATCAAGAAGGGCGTGCGTCCGCAAGTGGCAGTGCTGCGCGAGCAGGGCGTCAACGGCCAGGTCGAAATGGCCGCAGCCTTCGACCGCGCCGGCTTCAACGCCATCGACGTGCACATGAGCGATATCCTTGCCGGTCGCGTCGACCTCAACGACTTCAAGGGCCTGGTGGCCTGCGGCGGTTTCTCCTACGGTGACGTGCTCGGCGCCGGTGAAGGCTGGGCCAAGTCGGCGCTGTTCAACGCCCGTGCCCGTGATGCCTTCCAGGGCTTCTTCGAGCGCAGCGACAGCTTCACCCTGGGCGTGTGCAACGGTTGCCAGATGATGTCCAACCTGCACGAGCTGATTCCGGGCAGCGAGTTCTGGCCGCACTTCGTGCGTAACCGCTCCGAACAGTTCGAAGCCCGTGTGGCCATGGTCGAAGTGCAGAAGTCGAACTCGATCTTCCTTCAGGGCATGGCCGGTTCGCGCATGCCGATCGCCATCGCCCACGGTGAAGGCCATGCCGAGTTCGCTAGCGAAGAAGCCTTGCTCGAAGCCGACCTGTCCGGTTGCGTGGCCCTGCGCTTCGTCGACAACCACGGCAAGGTCACCGAAAGCTACCCGGCCAACCCGAACGGCTCGCCGCGCGGGATTACCGGCCTGACCAGCCGCGACGGTCGCGTCACCATCATGATGCCGCACCCTGAGCGGGTCTTCCGTGCCGTGCAGAACTCCTGGCGTCCGGATGACTGGAACGAAGACGCGGCGTGGATGCGCATGTTCCGCAACGCCCGGGCGTGGGTGAACTAAGGGGTGTACAAGCTCGCCTTCTTCGTCCCGCCAAGCCACGTGGAGGTGGTCAAGGCCGCTGTGTTCGCCGCCGGTGGCGGGTGCATCGGCAACTACGACTGCTGCGCCTGGCAGGTGTTGGGCCAGGGCCAGTTCCGTCCGCTGGACGGCAGTCAGCCGTTCCTCGGGCAGGCGGGCGTGGTCGAGCAGGTCGAAGAATGGCGGGTTGAGCTGGTGGTGGCCGACGAGCTGATCGGCTCGGTGGTCGCTGCCCTCAAGCTCAGCCACCCTTATGAAACCCCGGCTTATGAGGTCTGGCAGCTAGCGGACTTCTAAGGATCTCATCGCGGGTCAAGTCGGGTCGCCGCACCGCCGCTCCCACAGTGGGAGCGGCGGTGCGACGCCTCGACTTGCCCCGCGATGCTTTTCAGCCCTGCAACGCCTGGCTCAAGGCAGCAGCACGCTTGCCCAGCAACAAATGCCAGGTCCCGTCCGCCAGCGGACTCACCCCCTGGCACCCCAGCGCCAACAGGCGCTCGCGCGTCACTTTGCGCGCATCCTTGAGCTCGACCCGCACTCGGGTCAGGGCCACGCAATCGACCTTCAACAAGTTGTCCTTGCCACCCAATGCACTGAGCCAGTCTTCAGCGGCCATGCTTTCGCTCGCCTCGGCTTTCACTTGCGGCTGTTCGACGACATTCGCCAGGGCATGGGGCAGCTGGTTGCGAATCTCGTCGGCAATGGTGTCGGCCAGCGGCCCGACCACCACCTGCAGGCTACCGCCGGAACCCGGACGTACCACGGCCATGGCCCCGAGGGTTTTCAGCATGCCATCGTGGGCCAGGCCGCGGTCATTGAGCAACAGGCGCAGGCGTGTGGTGCAGGCGTCTACCGAGAGCAGGTTGGCGGCACCGCCGAGAGCATCGATGTAGCGCTTGCCGCGTGGTGCGCTAGCGTCCTGGACTGGAGCTTCTTCGCTGGGCTGGTCTTCGCGGCCCGGGGTTTTCAGGTTGAAGCGGCGGATACAGAAGTCGAAAACGAAGTAGTACACCAGCGCATACAAAAGCCCGACCGGGAACACCATCCAGCCATTGGTCGAGCGGCCCCAGCCCAGGGCCATGTCGATGGCGCCACCGGAGAAGGTAAAGCCCAGGCGGATATTGAGCAGGTCGCACAGGGCCATGGCCAGTCCGGTGAGCACGGCATGGATCAGGAACAGCAGCGGCGCGAGGAACATGAAGGCGAACTCGATCGGCTCGGTAACGCCGGTCAGCGCCGAGGTCAGGGCCATCGACAGGAGGATGCCGCCAATCAGTTTGCGCCGCCCCGGCAGGGCATGGCGGTACATGGCCAGGCAGGCGGCGGGCAGGCCGAAGATCATCATCGGGAACATCCCGGCGAGGAATTGGCCGGCCCGGGGATCGCCGGCGAAATAGCGGCTGATGTCGCCGGTTACCGTCAGGCCATTGGCACCTTCGAAACTGCCAAAGACGAACCACACCAGATTGTTGAGGATATGGTGCAGGCCGGTGACGATCAGCAGGCGGTTGAACACGCCGAAGAAGAACGCGCCGATGCTGCCGCTGTCGAGCAGCAGTTGGCCGAGGCTGTTGATGCCGTTCTGCAGGGGCGGCCAGATCAGGCCGAACAGCAAGCCCAGGCCCACCGCCGATAAACCGGTGGCAATCGGCACGAAACGCCGGCCACCGAAGAAGGCCAGGTACTCGGGTAGCTTGATGTCCTTGAAACGGTTGTACAGCGCACCGCCGAGCAGGCCGCACAGAATCCCGGCGAGCATGCCCATGTCGATGTGCGGGTCGATGACCTTGAGGGTCGAGACCAGCACCAGGTAACCAATGGCCCCGGCCAGGCCCGCGGTGCCGTTGTTGTCGCGGGCAAAGCCGACGGCAATGCCGATGGCGAAGATCAGCGCCAGGTTGGCGAAAATCGCGTTGCCGGCATCGTGGATCAGGGCGATGTCCAACAGGTCGGTGTCGCCCAGGCGCAGCAGCAGGCCGGCAATCGGCAGGATGGCGATGGGCAGCATGAGGGCGCGGCCGAGCCGTTGCAGGCCCTGGATGAAGTGCTGGTACATGGTGCGCTCCGGTTATTGTTCTGTGCTGAGTGGGGAGTGGCGGTGGTGTAGCGGGCGTGCGGCGAAATCGCGGCAGGCCTGGCGCACCGCGCGGGCGCTGGACAGGCCCAGCAGCTGCTGGCTGAAGGTGCGGCATTCACTGCTGTCGAGCTGGCGCACGCGCTCCTTGATCTCGCCGACCTGCGGGGCGCTGACCGACAGCTCGCTGACCCCGAGGCCGACCAGCACCGCGGTGGCCAGCGGCTCCGAGGCCAGCGCGCCGCACACCCCGACCCAGCGGCCATGGCGGGCAGCGCCCTGGCAGGTCAGGTCGATCAGGCGCAGCAGCGCCGGGTGCAGGGCGTCGACGCGGGCAGCCAGACCCGCGTGGTCACGGTCCATGGCCAGGGTGTACTGGGACAGGTCGTTGGTACCGATCGAGAAAAAATCGGCGTGTTCGGCCAGGCGCTCGGCGAGCAGGGCGGCGGCCGGAACTTCGATCATCACCCCAAGTTCGGCGCGCTGGTTGATGCCCAGTTCGCTGGCCAGGCGGTCCAGGCGCTGGCGGATATCCAGCAGCTCATCGACCTCGCTGACCATCGGCAGCATGATCCGGCAGCGGGGCTGCGGGTTGACCTGCAGCAGGGCACGCAATTGCAGGTCGAGCAGCTCGGGGCGCACTTGGCCCAGGCGAATGCCGCGCAGGCCGAGTACCGGGTTGGCCTCGTGGGGCAGGGGCAGGTAGTCCAGTTGCTTGTCGCCGCCGACATCGATGGTACGGATGATTACCGGACGATCGCCCATGGCGTCGACTACCGCCTGGTAGGCGCTGAGTTGCTCTTGTTCATCCGGGGCGGTGTGGCGGTCGACGAAGAGGAATTCGGTGCGCAACAGGCCGACGCCGTCGGCACCCAGGTTCAGGGCCTGGGCAGCTTCGGCCGCCGAGGCGACATTGGCGGCAACTTCGATCAGGCGCCCGTCACGGGTCTGGGCGCTGCCCTGGGCGGCGGCTTGTTGCTGTTGGCGGCGTTGCTGCTGTTGCTGGCGAAGCTGCGCGACTTCGGCCAGGCGTTCGGCGTCTGGCGCGGTTTCCAGCCGGGCCTGCTCGCCGTCCACCACCAGCACCTGGCCGGCCTGCAGGTTCAACAGCTCCGGGCCCAGGGCAACCAGGCACGGCAGGCCGCGGGCGCGGGCGAGGATGGCAACGTGCGAAGTGGCGCCCCCGGCGACCATGCACAGCCCGGCCACCGCGTGCTTGTCGAGCAGCAGCAGGTCCGAGGGCGTCAGTTCATGGGCGGCGACAATCGCCGAGGGTGGCAACTCGAGTTCGCGGCTTTCGCCGAGCAGGGTGCGTAATACCCGTTGCTGCAAATCCTGCAGGTCGTTGGCGCGCTCGGCCAGCAGCGGCTTGTCGAGGGCTTTGAGGATCGCGCACTGGGCGTCGATGGCCTGGCTCCAGGCGTGGCTGGCGGCAATGCCCTGGTCGATGCGCTGACGTGCAGCGTCGATCAGTGACGGATCGTCGAGCAGTGCCAGGTGCGCTTCGAAAATGGCTGCAGCATCACCTTGTTGCAGCTGTTTCAAGTCGCCTTCAATGGCGGCTTTGACGCTGACCAGTGCGGCGTCCAGGGCCTGGTGCTGCGCAGCGGGCGTATGGCCGCCCGGGTCTGGCGGCAGGCGTATCCCGTCCAGACGCGCCAGCGGGCCACAGGCCAGGCCCGGCGATGCGCAGACACCGTTGAGGATGCCGGGCTGCAGGTTGGCGACGGGTGTGGCCTGAGCACTGATGGCAGGGGCGGCATGCTGTTCGCCGACGCTCGCGGTGGTGACTGCTGCCAATAGTGCCTGCAGCGCCTGCGCACTGTCGGCACCGCTGCAAACAATTTCAACTTCATCCTGCTCGCCGACACCCAGGCCCATGATCGCCACCAGGCTGTTGAGCGCGGCGACCTGGCCGTTGAAGTGCAGCTCGGCGCGGCTGCCAAAGCCCTGGGCAGTCTGGCGCAGCAGCGCCGCAGGGCGCGCGTGCAAGCCGCCGTGATGAGCGACTCTGGCGCTGCCGCGCACGGTTTCGCCGCTGCTGGCTGCTTTGCCTGCAGCGATGCTGGCATTGGGGATGACATCCAGCAGCGGCGCACCCAATGCCACCGAGCGAGTGGTGCGCGGCAGCAAGCGGTAGTCGCTGCTGTTGCTGAGGATCATCACCGTGATCAGGCTGGTGCAGTGTTGCGCCACCAGGTCGAGGTCAAAGCGGATCAGCGGCTGGCCACGTTCGACCCGTTCGCCGTTGGCCACCAGTGCTTCGAAGCCGCGGCCCTGCAGCTGCACGGTATCCAGGCCGATGTGCATGAGGACCTCGGCGCCGTTGTCGGCGCGCAGGGTCAGGGCGTGCAGGGTTTTCGCCAGGTGGATGACGGTGCCGGCGCAAGGCGCCTGCAGGCAGTCGTTGAGCGGGTCGATGGCGATGCCGTTGCCCAGGGTGCCGCCAGCGAACACCGGGTCGGGCACCTGGTCGAGCGGCAATAGCGGGCCTTCGAGGGGGGCATGGAGGGTGATGTTCTTGTTGTTGGGCATGCGCAAGGTCCTCGGTGCCTCAGTGAGTTCGGGTCACTTTGCTCAAGTGACGGGGCTGATCCGGGTCCATGCCACGCGCCTCGGCCAGGCCTGCGGCCATGACATAGAAGCTCATGATCGCCAGCAGCGGATCGAGGCCCGGGTGGGCGGCGCAGCTTAAGGTCAGGTTGCGCTGGGGGATGTCCGCCGGCGCCGCCAGCAGCACCTTGGCGCCACGCTGGCGCATGTCTTCGGCCAACTGCAACAGGCCGGCCTGCTCGACGCCACGAGGCGCCAATACCAGCAACGGGTAATGGGCATCGATCAGCGCCATCGGGCCATGACGCACCTCGGCGCTGCTGAAGGCTTCGGCCTGGATCGCCGAGGTTTCCTTGAACTTGAGCGCCGCTTCCTGGGCGATGGCAAAGCCGGCGCCACGGCCGATGACCATCAGCCGCTGGCAGTCGCGCAGTTGCTCGATGGCCAGGCTCCAGTCTTGTTCGGCGGCTTCACGCAGTTGCCCGGGTAGAGCCAGGCCGGCGTCGAGCAGCGCCGGATCCTGCTGCCACTGGGCGACCAGGCGGGCGCTGGCGCTGAGGGTGGCGATAAAGCTCTTGGTCGCGGCAACGCTCAGCTCGGGGCCGGCGCACAGCGGCAGGTGATACTGGCAGGCCTGCTCCAGCGGTGAGTCTTCGGCATTGACCAGCGCCAGGGTGGTGGCGCCGCGTTCGCGCAGGGTGCGCAGGCTGTCGACCAGGTCCGGGCTCTGGCCCGACTGGGAAAAGCCCAGGGCCACCTGGCCGCGCACCTGCAGGGGCGAGTTCTGCAGGGTCACCACCGACATCGGCAGCGAGGCCACCGGCAGGCCAAGCTGCTGCATGGCCAGGTAGGCAAAGTAGCTGGCGGCGTGGTCCGAGCTGCCGCGGGCGACCGTCAGGGCAACCTGCGGCGCGAGGCTGCGCAGCTGTTCGGCGACGCTGGCAATACGCGCGTCGCAGCGCTGCAACTGGGTCTGCACAACGTTGGCCGCGGCCAGGGCCTCGGCAAGCATCTTAGAGCTCAAGGTGTTCTCCTTCGACCATTACGCCGATCAGGTTGAGGTTGCGATCCAGGCTCACGGCGTCGGCCCAGCTACCGGGCTGCAGGCGCCCGCGCTCTTGCAGGCCGAGGTAGTCGGCGGGGAACTGCGACAGGCGCTGGGAGGCTTCGGCCAGGGGCAGGCCGATCTTCACCAGGTTGCGCAGGGCCTGGTCCATGGTCAGGGTGCTGCCGGCCAGGGTGCCGTCGGCCAGGCGCACGCCGCCCAGGCATTTGGTCACGGTGTGGCTGCCAAGCTTGTACTCGCCATCGGGCATGCCCGCGGCGGCAGTGGAATCGGTCACGCAGTACAGGCAAGGAATCGAGCGCAGGGCTACGCGGATGGCGCCGGGGTGCACGTGCAGCAGGTCGGGAATCAGCTCGGCAAAGCGCGCATGGGCCAGGGCCGCGCCGACGATGCCCGGCTCGCGGTGGTGCAGCGGGCTCATGGCGTTGTACAGGTGGGTAAAGCTGGTGGCGCCGGCTTCCAGGGCTGCCACGCCTTCTTCGTAGCTGCCCAGGGTGTGGCCGATCTGCAGGCGCACGCCGCGCTCGCTCAAGGTGCGGATCAACGGCAGGTGGCCGGCGACTTCCGGGGCGATGGTGATCACCTTGATCGGTGCCAGGGCCAGGTAGGCGTCGACCTCTTCGAGCAGCCCCAGGTGGGCGAAGTTCGGCTGCGCGCCGAGCTTGCCGGGGTTGATGTACGGGCCTTCCAGATGCACACCGAGGACCCGCGCGCCGTCGCTGCGCGGTTGGCGAACGTACTCGCCGAGGGCGCCGAGCACCTGGGTAAGTTCTTCCTTCGGCGCGGTCATGGTGGTGGCCAGCAACGAGGTGGTGCCGAAGCGCACGTGGGTGCGGGCAATGGTGGCGAACGCCTGGGCGCCCTCCATGATGTCGCTGCCACCGCCGCCATGCACGTGCAGGTCGATGAAACCGGGCAGCAGGTAGGGCAGATCGTTGCCCTGCGGGTCGCAGGGCTGGCCGTCGATGGCGGCGACGCGGCCGTCACGCAGCAACAGGCGTCCGCGTACCCAGCCCGTCGGGGTGAGTATGTTGTGTTCGCTCATGGGGGCTCCGCTAGCGTCGCAGCTCGGCGACAAAGTCGTAGTAGTCGTCGCGACAGTAGGTGTCGGTCAGTTCGATGGGGGTGTTGTCGTCGAGGTAGCCGACCCGGGTCATCAGCAGCATGGCGGTGCCGGGTTCGATGCCGACCCGCGCCGCCAGCTCGGCGCTGGCATTGATCGCGCGAATATGTTGCAGGGCGCGCACCACCGGCTTGCCGATCTGGTCGAGGTACTGGTACAGCGAATCGCCGATAGCCTCGGGGTTGCCCAGCAAGCGCGCGGGCAGGGTGCTGTACTCGACGGCCATGACGATGTCATCGGCCTTGCGCAGGCGCTTGAGGTGCACCACCTGTTCGTTGGGCGACAGGCCCAGGCGCACCAGCTCATCGGCAGACGGCGCATCGACGCTACGCTCCAGCCACTGCGAACTGGGCGTGAAGCCCTTCATACGGAGCATTTCGCTGAAGCTCGACAGCCGCGAGAGTGGTTGTTCCAGGCGCGGGGTAATGAAGGTGCCGGAGCCCTGGATACGGCGGATCAGGCCTTGTTCGAGCAGTACTTCCAGGGCCTTGCGTGCAGTCACCCGGGAGATATCCAGGGCTTCGCTGAGGCTGCGTTCCGACGGCAATGCCTGTTCGGCTTTCCATTGCCCGGCATGAATGGCCTGTTCCAGGTTGCGCGCCAACTGAAGGTACAAGGGAGTGGCCAGAGTGTCGTCGGGGCGCAGGGCGGTCAACGGAGGCATGGCGGTAGCTTCAGGTGGCGAGTGGTATTAAAAATTTAATACCACTTGAATACCACGTCAATACCACTTGTCAGCCTGTTTCATTTTGCGTCGTCATCATTCGACTCAACCTCAGACTGCTGGCCAGCCAGGGCTTGTCGTGCCGCCTGTTCGATAAAATCGAATACGTGGGCGGGAACCGTGTATTGAAACTGCTTACGCCTGTGCCTGGACATGACACCGCCATTGGTCGGCCTTACGGATGTATATCCCGTTGGGTGTTGAGCGCAGGGCATCTTCGAATGCTTCGGCGGGGATCTTCGGCAGCGCCTGGGCCAATAGCGCAAGGTTGATCCCTTCGTGCTTCAGGGCAAACAGCGCATGACCCAGCAAGTCGTTGGCCGCAGGCGCAATGGCGGCGGGTACGGCCAAGGTGGTACCGATTTGCTGGATACGCGTAACCGGCTGAACGACAGCCGGTAGCTGCAGCGGTACTACCGTCAGTTGAAGCTGCTGATGAAGATGGGCGTAGCCAACCGCTTGCATGCCGGAAATCCTGTTTTTCGGTTTCAAAGGCCAGGATTTTCTTCACTGGCCCATGAAAATCTTCAGATTTCTCGAGTATGCCGATTTTTTCTTTAGTTGCCAGGCTCATTTGAGGCCTGAAGGCTGACTGGCATTGTGCGCTGTTCTTTGCGCTCGACCGCCGCACAGGCCAGCAAACCGACCTCAAACAAGATCCACATCGGCACCGCCAGCAGGGTTTGCGAAAACACGTCCGGCGGAGTCAGGAGCATGCCGACGACGAAGCAGCCGACGATCACGTAAGGGCGACTTTTGCGCAGGGTACCGACGTCGGTGACCCCGGCCCAGACGATGATGAAGGTCGCCACCGGGATTTCGAACGCCAGGCCAAAGGCCAGGAACAGGGCAAGAATGAAGTCCAGGTACAGGCCGATGTCGGTCATCATCGCCACGCCATCCGGGGTGACGCTGGCAAAGAAGCCGAACATCATCGGAAAGACCACGAAGAAGGCGAAGGCCATGCCCGAGTAGAACAGCACGATGCTCGACACCAGCAGCGGCAGGGCGATGCGCCGTTCCTGGCGGTACATCGCCGGGGCAATGAAGCTCCAGGCCTGGTGCAGCAGCACCGGCATGGCGACGAACAGCGCCGCCATCAGGGTCAGTTTGAACGGCGCGAGGAACGGCGAGGTGACGCTGGTGGCAATCATGCTCGCGCCTTCGGGCAGATAGCGGCGCAGCGGTTCCGAGACCTGGGTGTACAGGGTCTGGGCAAACGGCAACAGGCCGAGGAATACCACGGCGATGGCCAGCAGGCAGCGCACCAGGCGCCTGCGCAGTTCGCGCAGGTGAGCGGTGAGCGGCATGCCGGGGTCTTGGCTTGCTGTGTTCATCAGGGGTTTCCGCTGGTTGGGCTGTGGTCCGGCTGCAGGCTGACGCCGCGGCGCAGGTCCTGTTCAAGGCGCTGCAAGGGCAGGGCATCGAGTTCCTGGCTCAGGGCCTGGGTGTCCAGTTCGCGCTCGACCTGGGCCTTGATCGAGGCCATGGCGCGCTTGGCCTGGCCCAGGCCGCGGCCCAGGGTGCGCGCCGCCGCCGGCAGGCGCTCGGGGCCAAGCACCAGCAGGGCGACGATGGCCACCAGCAGCAGTTCGGTAAAACCGACTTCGAACATCAGCGCTGGTGTTCCGCTTGCTGCACGCTGTCGGCCTGCAGCGGCGCCTGGGGTTTGACCGGGCTTACGGCTTCGTCCGTGGCCGGGCCGTTGCCCATGGATTTGCGAAAGCCCTGGATCGCCTCGCCGACATCCGCACCCAGGCCCTTGAGGCGCTTGGTGCCGAACAGCATGAACACGATCACCAAGACGATAAGCAACTGCCAGATCCCGATACCACCCATGAAAAATGCTCCAAGCTCATGAAAAAGAAGGCCTTATCCTGCCTGCGCTTTGTGACGCAAAAGTGACGTGCAGCTGTATTTGCCATGTGCCTGCAACATCCGTTGTGTTGACTGACGGCTCATTGGCTAGGGATGTGCAGTTCATGGGTGCGAAGCGGCAACAAGGAGCGGCGCTGTTGATGGTGCTGGTGGTGCTGGCGATGCTCGCAGGCGGCCTGACCTGGCTGGTGCAGGACGGCCGCCAGCAGATCGACAGCGTGCGCCTGGTGCAGCAGCGGGTGCAGGCCAGGGCCATGGAAACCGCCGGCCTGGCGTTTGCCGAGCAGGCCCTGAAAGACCCGGCCTGGCGCGCCAGCCCGCTGTTCTGGCAGGCGCTGCGCGGGCAGCCGCTGTCTTATGCCTTTGCCGGCGGCTCGGCGGCCTTGCGCATCCGCGACCTGCACAGCTGTTTCAACGTCAACGCGCTGATTGGCGAAGAGAGCGAACGGGCCGCACGGCAATTTCGCTACCTGCTGGGCGATGACATGGCCGCGCAACGCTTGACCGATGCCCTGGCCGACTGGATCGACAGCGACGGCCAGGCCCGGCTCAGCGGCGCCGACAGCGACCAGTACCTGCGCCAGTCACCTGCGCGCCTGGCGGCCAACCAGATGATGGTCGACATGAGTGAGCTGAACCTGCTACTTGAGCCCGATGCCAGCCGCCAGCAACGCTATCCACAGTTGTGCGCGCTGCCGCAGACCAGCGGCTGGCGGCTGAATGCCAATGCCTTGAGCCTGGAGCAGTTGCCATTGCTTGAAGCGCTGTACGAAGGGGAGGTGTCACGTTCGCTGCTGACCCGGATCATCACCGGCCGGCCTGCTGGCGGTTATCACGATGCGGGTGCGTTGCGCCAGGCACTGGGGGCGATGGACGACGCAACATTCGCACGGTTGAGCGAAGGCTTGCTGCTCAACAGCGGTGACTTTGCCTTGCAGCTGGAATTCGAACAGGACGGGCAGAAGATGCGCAGCGAGTTTCAACTGCGCGCACGCGGGATCGTGCAGTGGCACGCGCTGGTGCCGGTCCAGCAGGTGCAGGTGATCAGCCGCTCGCCGCAACCCTGGTAAGGGCTGCGCCGAGCGAGGCTTGGGTTACACGCCGATTTCACCGCCATCGGCACGCTGGATCACCACGGTCGAGGCCCGTGGCCGCACCTTGGTGCCGGCCGCGGTAACGGCAGTGGCGACGTCGGTAGACGGCCAGTTGTCCGGGTGCTGGATGTTGACGAAGATCGACTTGTTGTCGGGGGTGAAGGCAATGCCGGTGACTTCGCAGCCGTTGGGGCCGACGAAGAAGCGGCGCAGGTCGACCTGGTTCTTGGCGTTGACCGGCACCTGCTTGCCCGCGGCATCGACCAGGTCGGTGGGGATCACCGCCAGCATCTGGTCGTTGGTGTAGTCGGTCAGGGTTTTTTCACCGTTGTCGGTCTGGAACCAGAGGATGCCGCGGCTATCGAAGCTCATGCCGTCGGGGCTGGCGAACTGGTTGAGTTCGGTCAGGCCCGAGCGGTTGATGTCGGCAGTGCCGGCGGCGTTGGCGCCAAACACGAAAATATCCCAGCTGAAGCTCAACTGATCGTCGCTGTCGTGCCAGCGGATGATATGGCCGTGGCGGTTCGGCCCGCGCGGGTTGGCGGCATCGACCTTGGCCGCGGTGCGTGCGCTGTTGTTGGTCAGGGTCAGGTACACGTCGCCATTGAGCGGGTTGACCGTGGTCCATTCCGGGCGGTCCATCGGTGTTGCGCCGAGGGCGTCGGCAGCGCCGCGGGTGTTGAGGATGATCCCCGGCAGGTCGCCGTAGATCGAGCCCAGGGTCTTGCCGCTGCTGGTCGGGGTGTTGACGTCGAGCAGCAGCCACACGCCCGAGCCGTCGGCATTGAAGCGGGCGACGTACAGCTTGCCCTGGTCCATGTACTTGTTGCCGGTGGCCAGGCGGTCGGCCGGGTTGGCATCGGCGGCTTCCCACAGCGCGCTGGAGACGAATTTGTACAGGTACTCGTTGTTGGAGTCGTCGCCCATGTACCAGACCAGCGGCTTGCCCACCACCGGCAGCCCCGGGCAGCAGCCCTCGTGGCGGAAGCGCCCGAGCGCGGTGCGTTTTACCGCAAGGGTATTGGCCGTGTACGGATCGATCTCGACGATGTAGCCGTAGGTGCTGGCTTCGTTGCGGAAGTCCTCGGTGGCGCTGGCGCCGCTCGGGGTGACGTTGAAGCGGCTGAATTCACCGTCCACTTCGCTTGGGTCACCGGCGACGCTTTCCCACTTGTAGTTACCGGCCTTGGTGCCGACGCCAATGCGCTTCTGGTCGGCCGGCAGGGTGGCGCTGGTGTTGACGAAAATCCCCGGCCAGTTCTCTTCGCAGGTCAGGTAGGTGCCCCACGGGGTGTAGCCGTTGCCGCAGTTGTTGTTGGTGCCGCGGGCCTGGGTGCCGTTTTTCGAGAAGCGCGTCTTGACGTGCTCGCTGCCGCGCAGGGGGCCTGCGATGTTCATCACCGTGGCGGTGGTGAAGCGGCGGTTGAGCGGGTCGTTGTCGACCACCTGCCAGCGGCCGCTGACTTTCTTCAGGCGGATCACCCCGGCGCCATGGGCGTTGATTTCCTTGCGCACTTCCTCGACCGGGCGCTTGCCGCTGCTGTCGCTGGTCGGGCCGTTGGGGTGCAGGGCGTCGGCGTCGATGTATTCGTGGTTGATCGCCAGCAGACCGTCTTCGGAGCTGCCGTTGATGGGGAAGAAGTGCATGCCGTCATGGTGCATGCCCACCGAGTTGGCCTGGTCGGCGGCGGTGTTGCTACCGTCGGCTTTCCACGGGTTGGCGCTGCTGTTCAGCGGCGTGCCCCAGGGCGCCAGGACGTAAGCAGTGTAGCCGGCGGCGACCACGCAGGCGTCGGTGCGCGAGCCTGGGATTGAAGTGAAGCCGAGCTTCAGTTTCGGCGGGGTTGGCGGCTCGACTACGGGTTCATCGTCATCCGAGTCGCTGCTGTCGAAGCAGCCCGTCAGGCCAGTCCCGGCAATCATCGCGATCGCGGCGCCCAGGCCACCGCGTACCACGCTGCGGCGGCTCAGGTAAGACTCCAGAACGCTGTCCATGGGCAGGTTGCCACTCTGGTTGCGGTTCAGGTTGTCGCCGGTGTCTCGACTCATCAGTTCAGTTCCTTTTGTTCAATGATGCGGCGTGAAAGAAACCGGGACTTTAGTGAGCAAGTGTGATGATTGATTGGCAGTTTTGTTAAAAGGCGTTGAAGGAAATAAATCGTTACCACCTGATTTGCCTGAGGTTTTGCCCTGGCTGTCGATTAACTGCCATCAAACTGTAATCCAGGCGCCCCAATATCCCGGCCCGACAACCAACAAGCGCGAAGGCGACGGGACAGGCTGAACATGCACAGACGGGAAGTGTTGAACTGGATCGGCGTTGGCGCTGCGGCGCCGCTGCTCACGGCCTGCGCGGGCCTGGGCGGGACGTCGGCCGGCAACGACGCGGCGCTCGATGTGCTGTATTTCGCTGACACCCTCGATGCCCGCCAGGCCGGTAAACCGGTGGTCCCGGCCACGCGCCTGGGGCCGGTCACCCACCTCGGCCAGGCGCCCTGGATGACCGGCGCCAGCGCCCGCCAGGCCCGCGCCGAACTCAACCCGCTGCTCGACGCCAGCCTCGCCGATGGCGTGCGCACCGGCGGCTACGCGGTGCTGGCGGCCTTGCTCGAGCAACTGCGCCAAGGCGCCGGGACTGACAATTGCCTGACTCTGGAAAACGGTCAGGGCTGGAATGGCAGCGGCCTGGCCTATCTGACCCAGGGGGGTAGCGGTGTTGAAGGCAGCCAGTTGCTGGCCAGTGACGTGCGGGTCAGCAGCGATGAGCGGGTGCTGTGGCCGCAGCGTTGCACCGGCCTTTATCGGCAATATGGCAAGCCCGTGCTGGGCGCTGGCCTGGCTGCGGAGCAGGCCACCGCGCTGGGTGCTGCAGCCTTTACAGTGTTTCGCCGTGGTGGTGTGCGGGTCGCCGTGGTCGGCATCACCGACCCCTATGCCCAGGACCAGAAAGCCTCGCTCAAGCAGTGGTACCAGTCGCTGCTGCCGGCCTTCGAACAAGCCCGCGGGCAGGCAGACCTGGTGATCGCCCTGGCCGATGTCGGCACCGGCCCCGGCCTGTGGCTGGCCGAACGCCTGAGCGATGCCGACTTGCTGCTGTGCGCCCGTGGCCAGGACTTCTGGCCTGAGCCGGTGACCGTGCTGCAAGCCAGCGGCAAGCGCGTGCCGGTGCTGTTCGCTGGCAATCGCGCTTGCGGCGCCTTCCAGGTGCGCTGCCAGCGAAGCGCTGGGGAATGGCAATTCAGCGCGCATTTTCATCCGGCCTTCGAAAGCAGCCTTACCCCTGGCGCCCAGGCCCGCGTCGCGCAGATCCGTGGTGTGCTGGCGCAGCAACGCGCCGGTCACGCCGCCTGGCTCGATCAACCCCTGGCGCGCGCACCGCAGGCACTGTGGCGCCGTGATACCCGCGGTGGCAGTTGGGACCGCCTGCTGCACCTGGCCCTGGCCGCCGACAGCGGCTACCCGGTGTTGCTCCCGGGCCTGCGCTACGACAGCCCCCTGGCTGCCGGCCAGGCCATCACCCGCGAACACCTGATCAGCCTGACCGGCAGCTACCCGGCGCCGGTGGTCGAGGCGCCTGCGCGGCAAGTCGAGCAGGTGCTGGAAAACGCCGCCGAGCAGTTGTTCGGTGACCCGCTATTGCTCGACAACAGCCAGGACCTGCCGCGCTGGCTGGGCCAGCCCTGGCAGTTGAGCTACAGCCCGAGCGGCAAGCGCGTCTCGGGCTTCAGCGAAACCCAGGGGCAGTGCCGCACCTTCGGCCTGCAGTACGCCTCCAGCAGTGGCGAGCCGCTGTGGCAACGGGTCGAGGCCTGGCTGGCGCAGCAGCCGACCGACTGGCAATTGCCAGCGTTGCAATTGCCGCAGCTGCGCTATGTCCAGGGCCATCCCGGTTGGCATCCCCGTGAGTTGAGCGCGTGATCCGCGCCTCGCGCCTGTTCAGCGGCGCGCTGCTGACCCTGGCCGCCTGGCTTGCCGCCCAGTGTGTTTTGCAGCTCAGCCGCACGCCGCTGCCGGCGGTGGCCGATGTGCCGCAAGCAACGCCTTTACCGGGCCTGATGGTCGGCCATTGGCAGGCCCAGGCCGACAGTGGTGAGGTGCCGCTGACCCGTTTACCGCTGGAGTACCTGGGCGGCCTGCGGGCCGTGCCGCTCAGCGCCACGGTGGTGGTGCTGCGTTACGGCCAGGCCACGCGCAGTATGCGCCGTGGCCAGCGCCTGGCGCCGGGCATCGTGCTGGAGAGCATCGATGACCAGGGCCTGATTTTCGACAACCAGGGGCGGCGCGAACGCCTGCCCTGGCCGCCACGGCCTGCCGTGACCGGCTTCAAGCGCCAAGGATGAATGATGATCGCAAGACTCTGCCTGGCCAGCGTGCTGAGCCTGGGCCTCAACCTGGCCTGGGCCGAAGAGCCGGTGGCGCTGGATGACAACGAGACGCCGTTATACGAAGTCAATTTCGTCGACACCGAGCTCAGCGAGTTCATCGACAGCGTCTCGCAAATTACCGGCACCACCTTCATCGTCGATCCACGGGTGAAAGGTAAGGTCACCGTGCGCACGGTCGATCGCCATGACAGCGACGCGATCTACGACATCTTCCTGGCCCAGTTGCGCGCCCAGGGTTTCGCCGCCGTCGACCTGCCCAACGGCAGCGTCAAGATCGTCCCCGACCAGGCCGCGCGGCTTGAGCCGGTACCGGTGGAGACGGCGGGCAAACCGGCGCAAGGCAGCGACGGGGTCGCCACCCGTGTGTTCAATGTACGCAACGCCGCCAGCGAGCAATTACTGGGCATCCTCAAGCCGCTGATCGATCCCCGGGTCGGGGTGATCACCCCGTACCCTGCGGCCAACCTGCTGGTGATCACCGACTGGCGCAGCAACCTGGAACGCATCGACAGCCTGCTGCTGCAGCTCGACCAGGTCAGTGACGAGCCGATGCAGGTGATGCCGCTGCAGCATGCCAGCGCCAACGACACCAGCAAGTTGATCAGCCAGTTGCTGGCCCGCGAGCAGGGCGCCGACAGCGCCCAGGTGGTGGCCGACCCGCGCAGCAATGCGTTGCTGGTGCGCGGCAGTGCCGACAGCCGTGAGCGGGTGCGCGCCTTGTTGGCGCAACTGGACCGCCCCGGCGATAACCTGCGCAGCTCCAACACCCAGGTGATCTACCTGCGCCACGCCAATGCCAGCGAAGTGGTCAAGGTGCTGCGCAGCCTCAGCCAGGACACCCTGCCAGCCGCCAACGGCGAGGGCGGCAAGGACGACAAGGCGCCGATGCCGGTGAGCAGCTCGGGGATTCGCCTGGAATATGAAGAAGGCACCAACGCCGTGGTCATGGTCGGCCCCGACAGCGAGCTGGCGGCGTATCGCAACATCGTCGAGCAACTGGACGTGCGCCGCGCGCAGGTGGTGGTCGAGGCGATCATTGCCGAAGTCTCGGATTCACGCGCCGAAGAGCTGGGGGTGCAGTGGCTGTTCGCCGATGAGAAGTTCGGCGCCGGTACGGTCAACTTCGGCAGCAGCGGCCCGAGCATCGCCGCCATCGCCGGGGCTGCAGCGGGCAAGGACAACGCCGCGCTGGCCAAGCTGCTGTCAGGCACCAACGGCCTGACCGCAGGCTTTGGCAACTTCGGCGGCGGTTTCAACTTCGCCGTGCTGGTCAATGCGCTGAAGAGCAAAAGCGGCTTCAACCTGTTGTCGACGCCAACCCTGCTGACCCTGGACAACGCCGAAGCGTCGATCCTGGTCGGCCAGGAAGTGCCCTTCGTCACCGGCTCCGTGACCCAGGACAACACCAACCCGTACCAGACCATCGAGCGCAAGGAAGTCGGGGTCAAGCTGCGCATCAAGCCGCAGATCAACATCGACAACACCGTGCGCCTGGACATCGTCCAGGAGGTCTCGTCGATTGCCGACAACGCTTCGGCCAGCGATGTGATCACCAACAAGCGCGAGATCAAGACCAAGGTCATGGTCGAGGATAACGGCCTGGTGATCCTCGGCGGGCTGATCAGCGACGAGGTCACCTCGAGTAATCAGAAAGTGCCGTTGCTCGGTGATATTCCCTGGCTGGGGCGGCTGTTCAGTTCCTCCGGCCACCAGGGCGTGAAGCAGAACCTGATGGTGTTCATTCGCCCACGCATCCTGCGCGACGGCCCGAGCCTGGCCAGCCTGAGCACCGAGAAATACCGCAACCTGCAGCAGGACACTGCCCTGAAGCTGCCGGCCATCAGCGATGACGGCAAGCTGTTGCAGGCCTTTCCGGCCAGCCGTCAGCGCCTCGACGAGGGTGTCTGGTGATGGAGTTGTTGCCCTATCGCCTGGCCCGCCAGGCCGGCCTTGCCGTGGCGCCTTTGGCGACGGGCTGGAGCCTGTGGCTGCGCAGCGATGCCGACAGCGACCAGTTGCAGGAACTGCTGCGCGTGCAGGGTCAGCCGGATGAAGTCTGCCACCTCGACAGCGCCAGTTTCGACAGCCGCCTGGGGCAGTTGTACCAGGCCGGTGAAGGCGCCACCGCCGCGCTGATCGAGGGCATCGGTGAACAGGTCGACCTCGACGGCCTGATGAGCGAAATGCCGCGCATCGAAGACCTGCTCGAAAGCGACGACGAAGCGCCGGTGATTCGCCTGATCAACGGCCTGTTTGCCCAGGCCTTGCGCCTGCAGGCCTCGGACATTCATATCGAGACCTTCGAGCAGAGCCTGGTGGTACGTTTGCGCATCGACGGCCACTTGCGCGAAGTGCTGCGCCCGCCGCGCGCACTGTCGGCGATGCTGGTGTCGCGGATCAAGGTCATGGCCCGCCTGGACATCGCCGAGAAACGCCAGCCTCAGGATGGGCGCATCACCCTGCGCGCAGCCGGGCGAGAGGTGGACGTGCGGGTCTCGACCCTGCCCGGTATCCACGGCGAGCGGGTGGTGATGCGTGTGCTCGACAAGCAGGCCAGCCTGCTGGCGCTGGTCAACCTCGGCATGCCGGCAGCGGTGGAGCAGGGCTTGCGTGGCTGCCTGGCGCGGCCCAACGGTATCGTCCTGAGCACCGGGCCGACCGGCTCGGGCAAGACCACCACGCTGTACGCCAGCCTCAATAGCCTCAACGATGGCAGCCGCAACATCCTCACCGTCGAAGACCCGGTCGAGTACGCCATCGCCGGCATCGGCCAGACCGCCATCAACCCCCGCGCCGGGCTGACCTTCGCCACCGGCCTGCGGGCGATCCTGCGCCAGGACCCGGACGTGATCATGCTCGGCGAAATCCGCGACCGCGAGACCGCGCAGATCGCCGTGCAAGCCAGCCTCACCGGCCACCTGGTGCTCTCGACCCTGCACACCAACAGCGCCGTGGGGGCGGTGACGCGCCTGCGTGACATGGGTATCGAGCCGTTCCTGATCGCCTCGTGCCTGCGTGGGGTCATGGCCCAGCGCCTGGTGCGGCGCCTGTGCAGCTGTGCGCGGCCGCAACCCTTGCAGGCGGCTGAGCGGCAGCTGTGGCCGGAGCTGGCGGAGCTGAGCGAGACCTTCCATGCCGTCGGTTGCGAGCAGTGCCAGAGCAGCGGCTATCGTGGCCGCCTCGGTCTGTACGAATTCATCGAGCTGGACGCCGGGCTGATCGCCCTGCTGTACGACGGCGCCAGTGAAGTGGCCATGCACGAGCATCAGGCCGGGCGCCGCCAGAGCCTTGCCGGCATGGCCAGCGAGTGCCTGCGCCGCGGCGATACCAGCCTCGCCGAAGTGCTGCGCGCGGTGCAGGGCTAACCCATGCCGACCTTTCGTTACCAAGCGGTCGACCTCAGCGGCCGGGCACGCAAGGCCAGCATCCAGGCCGACAGCGAGCGCCATGCCCGCCAGCTGTTGCGTGGGCAAGGGCTGTTCACCCGGCAGTTGCAACGCCACGATGCGGCCACTCAACAGCCGCGCCGCCAGCGGGTCAACCGCGCCCAGTTGTGCGAGCTGACCCGGCAACTGGCGACCCTCACCGGCGCCGGCATTCCCTTGGTGGATGCCCTGGCGACCCTGGAGCGGCAACTGGTGGAACCGGCCCTGCGCAACCTGCTGGTGGCGGTGCGCGGATCGCTCGCCGAAGGCCTGAGCCTGGCCCGCAGCCTGGCGCGCCAGGGCGGCCTGTTCTCCGGGTTGTACTGCGCACTGGTCGAGGCCGGCGAGCGTTCCGGGCGCCTGGCGCAAGTGCTGGAGCGTCTGGCCGAGCACCTCGAACAGGTTCAACGCCAGCAGCACAAGGCACGTACGGCGCTGATCTATCCCTGTGTGTTAATGGGGGTGTCGCTGGCGGTGGTGGTTGGCCTGATGACCTTCGTGGTGCCCAAGCTTACCGAGCAGTTCGCTCACTCCGGGCAGAGCCTGCCGTGGATCACTTCGCTGCTGATCGGTATCAGCGACCTGCTGGTGTTGCTCGGGCCCTGGTTGCTGCTCGGCACTGTGTCGGCCTCGCTGCTCGGCGCCTGGCTGTTGCGCCGCCCGCACTGGCGTTTGCGCCGCGACGACCTGCTGCTGCGCCTGCCGCGGATCGGCAACTTGCTGGCGGTGCTGGAGAGCGCGCGGCTGTCGCGCAGCCTGGCGATTCTATGCGGCAGCGGCGTACCGCTGCTCGAAGCCCTGCAAGTGGCCACCGCCACGGTCAACAACCGGCACATCCACCTGGCCCTGCAACGGGTCAGCAGCGATGTGCAGGGCGGGGTCAGCCTGCACCGGGCGCTGGATGCCAGTGGGCACTTCCCGCCGTTGCTGCTGAACATGGTCGCCAGTGGCGAAGCCAGCGGCACCTTGCCAGACATGCTCGAACGGGTCGCCGACAACCAGGAGCGTGGCTTCGCCCGCCAGGTCGACAGCGCCATGGCCTTGTTCGAGCCGCTGATGATCCTGGTGATGGGCGCGGTGGTGCTGTTCATCGTCCTCGCCGTGCTGTTGCCGATCATGCAGCTCAACCAGGGCCTGACACTTTGAAAAGGAGCAAGACCATGCACAGCCCACGCACGCGTCAACGCGGTTTTACCTTGATGGAAATCATGGTGGTGATCTTCATCATCGGCCTGTTGATCGCCGTGGTCGCTCCGAGCGTGCTCGGCAGCCAGGACAAGGCCATGAAGCAGAAGGTCATGGCCGACCTGTCGACCCTGGAGCAGGCGCTGGACATGTACCGTCTCGACAACCTGCGTTTCCCTTCGGCCGAGCAGGGCCTGGCGGCGCTGGTCAGCAAACCGACGGCAGAGCCGCTGCCGCGCGCCTGGCGCGCCGACGGTTACATCCGCCGCCTGCCGCAGGACCCCTGGGGCACTGCCTATCAGTACCGCGCCCCCGGCCAGCACGGGCGCATCGATATCTACTCGTTGGGCGCCGACGGCGTCGAGGGCGGCGAAGGTATCGATGCCGACCTGGGTAACTGGAACCTTTAAGGATGCGCAACGAGCGTGGTTTTACCCTGCTGGAGATGCTTGTGGTGCTGCTGATCGCCGGGCTGATGAGCACCTTGAGCATTGCCTGGCTCGACAGCGGCAAGGCGCCGGTGCAGCAGGCCCTTGAGCGCCTGGCCGGAGCCAGCCGCCAGCAGGCTGAGCTGGCGCTGCACGGGGGCGAGATTCGCGGCTTGCGCTGGAATGGCAGCCGCCCCGAATTTGTCCGCCGGGTCGCCGAGCGCTGGCAGGTCGAGCCCGTCGATTTCGCTGACTGGCCGGCAACGCTGCACGCCGACTGGCCTGCCAGCCGCGAGCCACGCCTGGTGTTCACGCCCTCCGGGGTTGCCCGCAGCGCCACCTTGAACTGGCATTGGCCCGAAGGCACCCAGCGTTGGCAATGGAGCAGCGCCGGCCAGTTGCACAGGACGCCGCTGTGAAGCGCGCACAACGCGGCTTCACCCTGCTTGAGGTGACGGTGGCCCTGGGGATTGCCGCCGCCCTGGCAATCATGACCAGCCAGGTGTTGCGCCAACGTCTGGCGGTGCAGCAGAGCGTGCAGCACCACCGCCTGGGGGTGTTCTGTGCGCGCGAGCTGCAGGCGCGGTTTGCCGTCGAGCGGTTCTGGCCGCTGCAAAGCAGCGCCGCCGGGCAATTGCAGCAAGGCGATGGCCAGTGTCACTGGCAACTGCAGTTGACCTCGACCGGCGTGCGCAACCTGCGCCGAGGGCAATTGCACCTGTTTGCCGACCGAGACGGGCGCGATCCGCTCGGCCAGTACCGTATCTTTCTGGTGCGCCCATGAAGCGCCGCCAGCAGGGCCTGACCTTGCTTGAACTGCTGGTGGCCCTGGCCCTGACCGCGGTGCTGGGGATCTTGCTGGCGGCGCTGGTCAATGCCTGGGCCGGTATGCGCGAGCGCTTGCAGCAACCTGCCCCGGGCTCGCCGGTGCTGGATTTCTGCCTGGCCCTGGAGCGGCGTTTCGACTCCACGGTGTTGCGCCAGCTCTATGAGCAACGTCTGCCCCTGGCGATCAACTGGCTCGACTGGCAACCCGCCACCCTGCAGTTGCAATGGGTGGCCCGCAGTGCCTGGCCGCAAGCCGAGGGCGGCTCGCGCCTGCAGCGTCAACGCCTGAGCTACGACGCACGCGGGCAACGCCTGCTGCTGGAAACCTCGTCCGACCTGTATGCGGTGGGTAAGCCTCAATGGCGTCAACGTGAACAGCTCGATCAGGTCACGGCGCCAAGCTTTGCGTTTTTTCAATCGGGCCGCTGGCTGGCCTTTCCTTCTGCCGAGCGGTCCGCCCCGGATCGCGGTGTGCGCCTTGAGTTCAAGCGTGATGGAGCACCTTATGTCTGTACCTTCGCCCTGCCGGAGGCACCCTGATGAAATGGCTTGAACGCTGGCAAACACCACGCGAAAGCAACTGGTTGCTGCTGCGCCCTGGTGTGGGGCAAGCGCCCTGGAGCTGGTTGCGCCTGGCCGACGGCAGGCGCGAAGCCGGCGAGGGCGAACCGCCCAGCCCGGACGGCGCGCGCGTGGCGCTGATTCTGCCCGGTAACCACTGCAGCCATAGCCAGCTTGCGGCGCCGCCGGGGCTCAAGCGTGATGAGTGGCCTTTGCTGCTTGAAGAGCGTTTGCTGCAACCGGCCGAGTCGATTCGTTGTGGCTGTGTTTCACGTCAGGGCAATCAACTGGAGCTGGTCAGCGTCGATCAGGCTTTGCTCGAACAATGGTTGGGCCAGTGCGCCGACTGGGGCTTGAGCGTCGAGCGCTGCTGGGCCGAGTTTCAGTTGCTGGCAGACACTCCAGCGGGTACCGCCCTGTGCTGGCAGCGCAGCCCGGACCTGCTGTTGCTCAAGGGGGTAACCGAACTCTCACGCCAGCATTGGCTGGCCTGGCCGACGCTGCTTGGATCGAACTTGCCGGCTCCCTGGCCAAGCCTGCAACCCGAAATGTTTGAAGCGGCCTGGCCAGCGCGGTTGGCCGCGTTGGAGCCTTTGCCCAGCCTGTTTGCTCTGCACCCGGCGCGGCAGATGCGGCTGCGCGTTGCCATGGCTCCCGGGCAATGGCGCCTGATGGCCGCCTGCGCGCTGTTGGGGCTGGTCTGCAGCGGCCTGTGGCTGGCCCAGCAATGGCGCCAGAACGAGGTCTACAAGGCGCAAGTGGTGGCGGTCACCGGGCCGGTCACTTCACCTCGCCAGGCAGCCCAGCTCCTCAAGCGTCAGCGCCAGGCCGAGGCGGATCGCCACTTGCGCCTGCGTCAGATCGAGCAGTTGCAGATGGCGGTGCAGCAATGGTTGCAGGCACAACCCGGTTGGCATGTCAGCGCCAGTGGCTTTGACGGACAACGCTGGACCCTGCGCCTGCGTGGCGACCAGGCACCCGAGGCGGCAACCTGGCAGGCCATCGCCCGGCAGGTTGGCGTGGCGGTTGCAGCAAGCACGGGCGAAGGCCAACTGCAACTGGTGTTCGACCTGGGAGCTGTCTCATGAGTGCATGGCTGCAGCGCCGCTGGTTGATGCCGGCAGCCTGGGTGATGGTAGGCGTATTGCTTGTCACCTTGATCGTTCGTGAAGGCACGGCGCGCTTGCAGGACGCACGGCAGTGGCAAGCCCTGGCCCGCTCGGCGGCCAGCCTGCAGGTGCAGACGCGCTTCAGTGCCGAGCAACTGCAGCAATCGGCGCAGGCACACAGTATTGCCCTCAATGAAGTGCTGGCGGAAAACCACAGTTGGCAGATCAAGGGCCGTGCCGCCGATGAGCAAGGTGTGCAGCGCTGGCTACTGGCTGTACAGCGCGAAGGCGTGCGCCCGCTGCGCTGGTCGCTGGAGCAGGGCGAGTCAGGTATGAGCTTCGAGCTGGAGTTGCAACAATGAAGCGCGCGGGCGGGTTCGCCCTGGTGTTCGTGTTGAGCCTGTCGGCCGCTTTGCCGGCGAACTGGCTGCTCGCACCCGTTGCCGCCGAAGGCGTCTCCGGCAGCCTCTGGCAAGGCCAGGCGCAACGGCTGGGGCAGGTGGGGCCGGTCGCTTGGCACTGGCAGCCCTGGCGTCTGCAGGCGCAGGTCGAGCTTGGGTTCCAGGGGCAAAGCTGGCAGGTACAGGTCGCTGGCTGGCCGTGGAACTGGCGGGCGGCAGTAGAGCCAATGCAGCCTACACTCACGACGCCTTCGTCCTATCGGCTGACGGGTGAGTGGAGCGGGCGGATCGACGTGCAGGGCAGCGGTCGACAGTGTCGAGGCAGCCAGGGCGAGATCAGTGTCGACGGTCTGGCCATGGACGCGCCCTGGGCGCTGCCCTTGGGGGCGGGCCATGTGCGCATTGATTGCTCGGCAGGCATGCATCTGCTGGCGCGGTTGCAGTTGCAGGGGCAGCATCAGGCCGAGCTGGATGCCGACCTACTCGCCCGGCGCGCGAAGCTGCAGGGCGAGATGACACCGGGTACCGCCCTGTACCCGGTGTTGCTGGCGGCCGGCTGGCTCAAGGCGGATGCAACCGGCATCAGCCGCACCCTCAAGTGGTGACCGGCAGGCGGCCTCAGCGCGGCTTGCTGCCCTCCGTTATGCTCGAGGCCAGACTGGTGCTGCGATCATGCCCGCTGGTGCGCAGGAAACCGAGGTCCAACGGCTTTTCTCCTGCGTTGCTGTTGGCGCCGGAGCCGTAGACATCGATCAGGCCGCTGACCAGGTCGACCGGTGCGTTCGAGGCGTTGATGCCCACCTGGCGATAGTAATCGCGCCCCTGCACGTTCTGCTCGGTGACGGCGGCACCGCCCAACTGCACCTTGCCCTTGTTCGCTTGCAGGCTGGCGCCGGAGAGGCGCACGGCGCCGCCGACCTCAAGGTCGATGCCGTCGCGGCCGTTGAGCGCGCTCTGGCTGGCGACGGTGTCGCGCTGGGTGTGCTCGACCTTGAGGGTGAAGGTGGGTGAGGTCTTCGGGTCGACTTTCTGCAACGCGCCGCCGACCGGTTTACCGACCTTGTCAGCCAGCGGGCCGGCCACCGCGTTGGCGGCGTTGATATAGCCCTGTGGGTTCTTTTCCTGGCTCAAGCGCGCATCCACCTGCACGTTCAACTGATTGACCCGGTCCTGGCGGCTGGCGACGTGCAGGTCGCCGCCGACCTGGCCGTCGATGCGCCCGGCATCCAGGCGCACACCGTCAAGGCGCGTGTCGCTCAGGCTGGCCAGGCTGATCTGGCCGGCGCGCCATTGGCTGTTGGCGAAGGTGAGATTGTCGGCGTTGTCGATGTTCACCTGCCCGCGGGCATACAGCCCGCGTTTGGCCTCTTTCGACGTCGCCCCTGGCGCGGCGTTGAGGCCGGCACCGGCGGTGATGTCGAGGTTGTTGCGCCGTTCGCTGCTGCCTGCGGCCTCGATCAGCACGCCGCCTTCGCTGGCGCTGATGGCGACCCGGTTTGCCGAGGCCTTGACGCCTTGCAGCGTCAGCGCATCGTCCTGACTGGCGGTGCTGCTCAACAGCAGTTGCTCCCTGGCAAACCAGTTGGCCCCGCTGGCCGTGGTACTGGCTTCATCGACCCGGCCCGTGCCGAAGTGGCCACCCAGGCCACCGCCTTTGCCATTGCTGGTGCTTTTACCGAGCAATTCCAGGCCGCCGCCGATGTTGCTGCCTTGAGCCTTGTGGGTATCAGTGGCAGCGCTGACTTTCAGCGCACCCGCGCTTTGCAGCTCGATATCGGCGACCTTGGCCGCGCTGCTGCCGATGCGTCCACCCACAAGCTCGAGGGCACCATCGGCCTGCAGTTGCACTTTGCCTTTGGCGTCTATCTCTACCACGCGGGCCTGGGTATCGAGACTGTCCAGTTTGCTCTGGTCAAGGTAGCCGCGAAACTCCAGGGCACTGCCCGCCGGTGCGTTGCCTGCCTTGAACCAGCCGTTGCCGTCGAGTTTGTTCAACTGTTGGCGCTGTTGATCGTTGGCCTGGGCAAGGCTCAGGTCACCCTTGGCCGTTATTTCAAGCGAGCCGTCGCCGGCATTGAAGCGCGTGCCTTCGTACAGGCCATCACTGCCCAGTTGCACCTGGATGCCGGTTTGCCCATAGAGGCTGCCAGGGCGTGCGGTTTGCGTGCTGTTGTCGGTCAGCAGCGAGCCACCCTTGCCGGAAAGACGCAGGTTGATATCGCTGCCGGTGCTGGTTTCGACGCGCACCGCAGCGTCCACATCCAGGCGCTCGACACCTGTGCTGGTGCTGTCCTGGGCGGCGACGAAGCGGTGGTTTTGCGCCTGGATCGACAAAGGCCCCTGGCTGGCCCGGTACTGGGTGCCGGCATCGTCGAGGCTGCCGGCCTTGAGGTTGATACGCTGGCCCGTGAGTTCGGTGACCTGCGCGGTGCTGCTGCGCGTGGTTTGCTCGCGATTGAGGTGTTTGAACTCAAGATCAGCGCCCAGCGTTGGCGGGGCCAGGGCGTCTTCGATTGATGCCTGCTGGAAGCGACTGGCTTCTTTACCGGTAACCAGGTTCTCCACCGGGCGGGTCAGGTCCTTGTACACCAGGCTGGCGCCGAGGCTGGCTTGCCAGTGGGTCTGGGTCTGTTTTGATTCGCGGGTATCGTCGACGGCGCGATTGTCCACGCTGCCGGCCTGCAGCTCCAGCGACCGGCCAGCTGTCAGGCGGGCAGCCTCGTTGACCAGCGTGTCGGCAGTCACGCGCAGATCGCCAGTGGCGCTCAGGCTGCTGCGTTGCGCCTGGCTTGCGCGTTCATCGACCTCCTGGCGCCTGTAGTAGCCTTCGAAGGCGCTGCCAACAGCATCGATGCCGCCACTGACCCGCAGGCCGCCGCCACTTTCGCCGGTGGTGGTCTGCTGCGACTGTAGCTCGCGAGCTGCGCTTACGGTGACAGTGCGACCATCCAACTGAAGGTCACCGGCGAGCGCCTCAATGCTGGAGCCCGTGATGTCGATGGCTTTAGCACTTTCGAGTGCAACGCCTGCGCCCTTGAGCTCGCTGGCAACCTGCTTGAGGTGGGATGCCTGCGTGTCGGTGTTGACCACGGCGTAACCCACCGAAGCCGTGTACTGGTGCGAGTCGGGCTTGCCGTCGATGGCGTCCTGGGTCTGGCTGGCATTGGCAGTGAAGCCCTGTTGCCGGTTTTGTTCGCTGACGGTCTGCAGTTGTTCGGCACTGCGCACATCGATGGCGTTTTGCGCCTGCAGGTGCAATTGCTTGCCGGCCTGAAGCCTTGACCCGATCACCTGCAGGTCATCGGCGCTGGCCAGGCGCAGGTTGCTGGCAGAGGCCAGGTCGCTGCTCAGCACTTGCTGGCGGTGTTCCTGGCGCTGGCTTTTCTCGGCGATCAGGCCGAACAGTTTGCTGTCGCTCTCGCGTTGCTCGACGCTGGACGCATTGTGTGTCGCTTCGACCGACAGCCGGGCTTTTTCACTGAGCAACAGTGCATCGCCTTTGGCTTGCACCTTTGAGCCTTTGATTTGCACCTGGTCAGCCACCACGGTCAATGCACCTTCAGCCTGAAGGTTACTGGCACTACCCTGTTGGCCCTTGGCTTCGGTCTGGCCGTTCTTGCCGAAGAAGCTGCCGGAGACCAGGTCGCCACTGTAGTTGCGGGTGTTTTCGTCGTTGCTCAGTGCGATGCTGGCGACCTCCAGCTTGCCGGCCTTGAGGTTCATGTCGCCGGCGCTGCTCAGGGCGCTGCCCAGTATCTGCGTGTTGCCTTTGGACGCCAGGGAAACCTGCTGGCCGGACAGAACACTGGCCTTGACGCTTTCCTGGTAGCTGTTGCTGTCCTTGTCACCGCGCCACAGGTGTTTGCGGTGGCGGATTTTTTCATCGACCTGCAGGCTGTCGACGCCGGCGCTGATGGTCAGGTTCTGGCCCGCCTTGACCGACAGGTCGCCACCGGCCTCGACGCTGGCGGCGACCATGCGCAGGTCGCCGCCCGCCTGCAGGTTGATGTCCTGGCTGGCCTTGATCTGGCTGCCGACCTGTTGGCGCTCGGTGCGGGTGCTTTCGCGCTCGTAGGTTTCGGTGGTGATGAGCCCCCACTTTTCTTTGCGGTTCTGCTGTTCGCGGCTGATGTTTTCCCGAGCCTGGGCATTGAGGGTGAGGTTCTTGCCGGCCTTGATGTTTACCTGTTGCGCCTGGGCGCGTACGGCGCTGATCTCCAGGGTGCCGGCAGCGTCTATGGCGATCCCGTCGCGGGCTTGCAACTGGCTGCTGGCCATGCGCACACCGGCGCCCGCCGCGGTGCTGAGGATACGGATGCGCCCGGCTTGCATGGCGCCAAACAGGCTGGCATCGATACTGCCAGCCGGCGCCGCCAGGTGCTCGATGACCTGGCCGTCGGTGGCGTCGATGCGGTTGCGCCCGACCACCAGGCTCAAGTCGTCGCGCGCCGCGAGCGCGCCGCGGCTGTCGATGCGTGGGGCGATCAGTTCGAGAGCTCCGTAGTGGTTGCTCTGGCCGACGCCGAGGACCTCCAGGGTGCCGCTGGCGGTACGGGTATCGAGGTACTTGAGGCGCTGGTCTTGCAGCTCGACCGTACCGACCAGAAAGCCTGCACGGGTGGTGTTGATGAAGCTGCCACCGTTGAGGGTGATGCCATTGGGGTTGGCCAGGATGTAGTCGGCCGGGCGACCGAAGATTTCCTGTGGGCCGGCAATGCGCGAGGCGTTGCGGCTGATCACTTCATTGAGAATGGTCGAGGCGGCCTGGCCCTGGAACTGCGGGTTGGCGGCCAGGGCGCCGGCCAGTTGCGATTGCCCGGCCTGCAGGGCGTTGTTCAACACCAACCCGGATTTGTTGACGTTGTAATCGAGAAACTGGTTGTGCGACAGGCCACTGGCGTTGGGCGCGACGATATCGATCACCGGCACGCCATGCCGATCGGTGATCAGCGGCGTACCGGCAACCCCGGCTGCCGCTTGCAGGCCGTTGGCGGCAAGGCCAATGCCCGGGCTCATCAGACTCAAGGCGATTATCCAGCGCAGGCGATTGAGCCTGCGCCGTTGTACAGCGGGGGAGGGCGTCTTGGGCATCACGGTCTTCTCTTTTTTGTTGTGGACTTCAGATGTTCAGTACCCACTCCAGCAGCCAGTAGCCGGGCTCCAGGTCCTGGCGGCGGGTGTTGCTGGCGTGCAGCGCGCGTTGGTAGTCAAGCTTGAGCAGGCTGTCGGGCAGGCTAAGTTCAAGGCCGGCATGGGCGCCGGCCAGGCGCTGTGCGGCGCGGCCGTGGTCGAATTTGCTCCAGCCCAGGTCCAGGCCCAGTTGCGGGCGAATCACTAGCCCGGCGGGCAGGTTCAGGGCCAACGGCTGGCTCAGGGTGTTGCGCCACGCGGCGCCGCTAGCACCAGCCGCCACCTGTTGGCGAAAGCCGCGCACGGCACTGTTGTCGCTGAGCAGCAATTGCTCGACTGCCGGCAGAGCGTCGGCGCTGTACTGCAGGTTCAGTTCGCTCTGCCAACGCCAGGGCCAGGCCGGGTCACGGCCCTGGCGCAGGTGCAGGGCGCTTGCGCGGTACTTGCGAAACTGCGGCTGCGGCGCGTTGCTGGCCAGCGGCGCAGTATCGGCGCCAAACCAGTCCAGGCCCTGGGCAATGCCCAGGTAGGCACTCCACAGGTTGGCGTCGAGCCACAGCAGGTTCAGGCCTGCTTCCAGGCTGGTAAGGGTCGGGCTTTGCACGTGCAGGCGTTGCCCGGCCAGGCGGTTGTCCAGGCGCTTCTGGTCCAGGCGCAGGCTGGCGCTGAGCAGCCCGTGCTGGTTGCGCCACAGGTTGCGTTCAAGGCTCAGGCCGTAGAACCCGCTCTGGCCACTGCTGCGCTCGCGCCGGCCCGGCAGTTGCGCCTGGTACTGCAGCTGGTTGAGGTTGAGCGCGTAGGTCCAGGGGCCGTAGGGAATGCTGTAGTACAGGCCGTAGCCGCGGCTGTAACTGGCGCCGGAACCGAGCGTCGAGGTAAGCGACAGCTGGCTGTAGTCATTGAGTTGCAACGGGCTGTCCAGGGTCAGGCTGGCGCCGACCCGCTCGCGCCCGGTCAGTTCGCTGCCGCGGTTGTCGAAGCTGCTGCCCAGGCGCCAGCGCGGGTTGATCTGCCGCGGCGTGATGAGGATGCGGGTGCCGCCTTGCAGCTCGCCGGGCAGCAGGTCGGCGCCCAGGTCGAAGGCCCGCAGCCGGTTCAGCTGGTCCATGCCCTGTTCCAGTTCGCTCAGGCGCAAGGGCTGGCCGAGCAGGGACGGGAATGCGCTGTGCAGTGACAGCGGCAAGTCGGGGTCGGCCAGCTCGATCGACTCGACAAAGCCCTCGACGACCTCGATGTCCAGAGTCGCGCCTGCTTGCGGCGGCTGGCTCAGGTAGGGGCGGCTGGTCAGGTAGCCGGCTTGCACATACTGCTCGGTGATGGTTTTGAGGATCAGGTTGATCCGTGCCACGTCCATGCATGGCGTCATCAGCGGTCGCACGCTGGCTGCCAGCTCTGCCGAGTCGAGTTGCCGGTTGCCAGCCAGGCGCACGCCGTTCAGCGGCCAGCAGGGCGAGGCCTCGGTGGCGGCTGGTGCTTGGCTGGCCGGTTCGGCCAATTCATCGCCACGTTGCAGCTTGCGCAGGCGTTGACGTTGCTCGAGTTGTTCCAGTTGCAGACGCTGTTCGCGTAGCGGCTGAATGCCCAGGTGTTCATGAGCACTGGCGGGACGCACCATCAACAGCACAACAAAGAGGGCCGAAGGCCGGATGACAAGGCGTGCAGCGACAATGCTGAGTGAACAGGGCATGCAGTAGCGTCCAGGTGGTATCCAGATGCGTGGATTCTATGGACGCTACTATTCGAATAGATGCGCTACCGAGCCGGTAGACGAGTAGGGCCGAAGCCTGAGTTGCGAGGGAAGCTTCCGACGTGCTTGCCGGAAGCGCCTTAAGGGGCGATCAGGGGCGGATCTCGATCATGGTGCCGTCCGGGACCATGTTCCACACTTCACGCATGTCGCGGTTGGTCATGGCGATGCAGCCTTCGGTCCAGTCGAGGGTGTGGAAGACTTCTTCCGGGTATTCCTCGCTCAGCGGCGTGCCGTGGATCATGATCATCCCGCCCGGCGGAACGCCTTCACGACGGGCGCGGGCGGCGTCGGTGATATTCGGGTAGGACACGTGCATGGCCAGGTTGTAGCGGTCGCTCTGCTTGCGCCAGTCGATCCAGTAGAAGCCTTCGGGGGTGCGCTTGTCGCCTTCGCGCAGCTTGGCGCCCTTGGGTTGCTTGCCCAGGGAGATGCGGTAGGTTTTCAGCGGCGTGCCGGCGCTGATCAGCTGTAAACGACGTTCGGACTTGATCACCAGGATCTTGTCGATCAGCGCAGGCTTGGGCGCTTGCGGTTGCAGTGGCGAAGGCGCGGTCTGGTCGACCGGCCGGGTGATGATGGTTTCGGTGAAACCCGCCTGGGACATCGAAGCCACACTGAGGCAGAAAAGGGCAAGCAACCAGCGCATGAAACGATATCCCTGAAAAAGCTAGGTGTTGGGTGACGAGACGAGCATGGGTGACAGGCATTCATTGCCGATCGGGAAGCGCTGCTCGATGCGGTCACGATAATAGCATTCTAGGGTACGACTGACGGTGCGGAAAGCCAGCTCGTCCCACGGGATTTCACTTTCGTCGAAAAGCCGCACTTCCAGGCTCTCGACGCCGACGGCAAAGTCCAGGTCGGCAAGCTCGGCGCGAAAGAACACGTGCACCTGGTTGATGTGCGGCAGGTCGAACAGTTGGTAGAGGCTCATGCCGCCTACGCGGGCGCAGGCTTCTTCATCGGTTTCCCGGCGCGCGGCCTGTTCGATGGTTTCTCCGTTCTCCATGAACCCGGCGGGCAAGGTCCAGTAGCCCCGGCGCGGTTCGATGGCGCGGCGGCACAACAGCACCCGGCTGCCACAGGTCGGCAGCACCCCGGCGACAATGTTGGGGTTCTGGTAATGAATGGTCTGGCAGTGATCGCAGACATAGCGCAGGCGGGTATCGCCCTCGGGAATACGCTGAATCACCTGATTGCCGCACGCACTGCAGAATTTCATGCTTTTATTCCTGTTAGGTGCGCCTATCTTGGCGCCACTGTCCCTGCGGCCGCAAGCCGGATCGTCGCCGGGACTTGGGCGGCCCGCGGCTTTGGTGCATCATGCACGACAGGCTTTGGAATCGAGAGAGAGCAATGCTGGACGAGCTACTTCGCCGCGTGAGCAGTCATACGCCGAGTACCCTGGAGACGGACCGACGTTTTCCCGAGGCCGCTGTGTTATTGCCCATCACCCGCAGCGAAGAGCCGGAGCTGGTGTTGACCCTGCGCGCCAAGGGCTTGTCGACCCACGGCGGCGAGGTGGCCTTCCCCGGTGGTCGCCGCGATCCGGAAGACCCCGACCTGATCTTCACCGCCCTGCGTGAAGCCGAAGAAGAAATCGGCCTGCCGCCGGGCCTGGTGGAGATCATCGGCCCGTTGAGCCCGCTGATCTCGCTGCATGGGCTGAAAGTGACGCCTTTCGTCGGCCTGATTCCGGATTTTGTCGAATACCACGCCAACGACGCCGAGATCGCTGCGGTGTTCACCGTGCCGCTGGAGTTCTTTCGCCAGGACCCGCGTGACCATACCCACCGTATCGATTATCAGGGCCGCAGTTGGTACGTGCCCAGCTACCGCTATGGCGAGTACAAGATCTGGGGGCTGTCGGCGATCATGATCGTCGAGCTGGTCAACTTGCTTTACGATGCCAACATCAGCCTGCATCAGCCGCCTGAACGCTTTACCCCCATTTGAGCGGGACCACCCGCCAGCCACGCCGCACCGTGAGGATCCACGCATGAAATACCGTCTGGGCGACCTGCGGGTCGAAACCCATCCGCGCAGCTGGGTTGCGCCGACTGCCACGCTGATCGGCAAGGTACGCCTGCAGGCCGGCGCCAACGTCTGGTTCGGCGCGGTGTTGCGCGGCGATAACGAGCTGATCGACATTGGCGAGAACAGCAACGTCCAGGACGGCACGGTGATGCACACCGACATGGGCTCGCCGCTGACCTTGGGCAAGGGCGTGACCGTCGGCCACAACGCCATGCTTCACGGCTGCACGGTCGGCGACCACAGCCTGGTCGGCATCAACGCGGTGATCCTCAACGGTGCGCGGATCGGCAAGTACTGCATCATCGGCGCCAACGCGCTGATCCCCGAAGGCAAGGAAATACCTGACGGCTCGCTGGTGATGGGCTCGCCGGGCAAGGTGGTGCGCGAACTGACCGAGGCGCAAAAGAAGATGCTTGAAGCCAGTGCCGCCCACTACGTGCACAACGCCGAGCGTTATGCCCGCGACCTGGCCCCGCAGGAGGATTGATGAGCACGCCTGAACGCCCGGTGGCCTCGCCCTGTGTGCAGATCTGCGCGCTGGATGACGCCGATATCTGCACCGGCTGCCAACGCAGCGCCGCTGAAATCACCCGCTGGGGGCGGATGGACAACAGCGAGCGGCGCCAGGTGCTCAAGCTGTGCCACGAGCGCGCGGTCGCGGCCGGGCTGATCTTCAGCGTCGGCGCATGATCCGCCGCTTGGCCGCCGGCAAGCGCTGCAGTACCCTGTAGCGCTTACCCAGCGGTCGATCCCATGTTCTTTCTGATTGCCTATATCAGCAGCGTAGTGCTGATCAACTACGCCTTCTCCAGTGCCCCGCACCTGGACGTCATCTGGTCCGCCTGGGGCGGGCTGGTGTTCATCCTGCGCGACATGGTCCAGACCCGCTTCGGCCACGGCGCGCTGCTGGCCATGCTGGCGGCCCTGGTGCTGTCCTACATCACCTCGGAGCCGGCCATCGCCCTGGCCAGCGCCACTGCCTTCGCGGTGTCCGAGCTGATCGACTGGCTGGTGTTCACCATCACCAAGCGGCCGCTGCACGATCGCCTGTGGCTGAGTTCGGCGCTGAGCATTCCGATCGACACCTTTATCTTCTTCGGCATGATCGGCGCCCTGACCCCGGCCGTGGTCGGCACCGCCATGGCCTCGAAATTCGCCGGGGTCACCGTGGTCTGGCTGGCCATGGCCTGGCGCGCGCGCAAGCGGGTGGTCACCGGCTGAGCACGGTTCATGTAAAATGGCGCTCCTTTTCACCGGGTTGCACCGAGTACGGGGCGGCCCAGGATGTTCTTCCCTCTGAGGACCTGAAATGACCCGTATCGGAACCCCATTGTCGCCGACCGCGACCCGCGTACTGCTCTGTGGCTGCGGCGAGCTGGGCAAGGAAGTGGTGATCGAGCTGCAACGCCTGGGTGTTGAAGTGATTGCCGTGGACCGTTACGCCAATGCCCCGGCCATGCAGGTGGCCCATCGCAGCCACGTGATCAACATGCTCGACGGCGCCGCCCTGCGGGCAGTGATCGAGGCCGAGAAGCCGCACTACATCGTCCCGGAAATCGAAGCCATTGCCACCGCGACCCTGGTCGAGCTGGAAAACGAAGGTTTCACCGTGGTGCCGACCGCCCGCGCCGCGCAATTGACCATGAACCGCGAAGGCATCCGTCGCCTGGCCGCCGAAGAGCTCGACCTGCCGACCTCGCCGTACCATTTCGCCGACACCTTCGAGGAATACGCCAAGGCCGTCGACGACCTCGGCTTCCCGTGCGTGGTCAAGCCGGTGATGAGCTCGTCGGGCAAGGGCCAGAGCCTGCTGCGCGGCACTGACGACGTGCAAAAGGCCTGGGACTATGCCCAGGAAGGCGGGCGTGCCGGCAAGGGCCGGGTGATCATCGAAGGCTTTATTGATTTCGACTACGAAATCACCCTGCTGACCGTTCGTCATGTCGGCGGCACCACCTTCTGCGCGCCGGTCGGCCACCGTCAGGAGAAGGGCGATTACCAGGAGTCCTGGCAGCCGCAGGCGATGAGCCCGGTGGCCCTGGCTGAATCCGAGCGGGTGGCCAAAGCGGTGACCGAGGCGCTGGGCGGCCGCGGCCTGTTCGGTGTCGAGCTGTTCGTCAAAGGCGACCAGGTGTGGTTCAGCGAAGTCTCGCCACGTCCGCATGACACCGGCCTGGTGACCCTGATCTCCCAGGACCTGTCGCAGTTCGCCCTGCATGCGCGGGCGATCCTGGGCTTGCCGATCCCGCTGATCCGTCAGTTCGGCCCGTCGGCGTCGGCGGTGATCCTGGTGGAAGGCCAGTCGCAGCAGACCGCCTTCGCCAACCTCGGCGCTGCCCTGAGCGAGCCGGATACCGCCATTCGCCTGTTCGGCAAGCCTGAGGTCAACGGCCAGCGGCGTATGGGCGTATGCCTGGCTCGCGACGAGTCGATCGAAGCCGCCCGGGCCAAGGCCACCCGTGCTTCGCAGGCGGTCAAGGTAGAGTTCTAAGCAATCGCGGGGCAAGCCCGCTCCTACACCGGTAGGAGCGGGCTTGCCCCGCGATGATTTTACAGCTCCGAGTGGCGCGTCTCTTTCAGGCACAACACCGCAATCAGGCTCAGCACAGCTGCCGCCGAGACATAGCCGCCGACCCAGCTCAAACCGCCCATGACCACCAGCTTCTGGGCAAAGAACGGTGCCGCCGAGGCGCCGACGATCCCGCCCAGGTTGTAGGCTGCCGACGCCCCGGTGTAACGCACGTGAGTGGGGAACAGCTCAGGCAGCAAGGCGCCCATCGGCGCAAAGGTCACGCCCATCAAAAACAGCTCGATGGCCAGGAACAATGCCACCCCCGTGGTCGAACCCGAGGTCAGCAGCGGCTCCATGGTAAAGCCCGAGGCAATGGCCAGCACAGCGCCGACAATCAGCACCGGCTTGCGCCCGTAACGGTCGCTGAGCCAGGCCGACAGTGGCGTGGCCAGGGCCATGAACAGCACCGCGAAGCACAGCAGGCCGAGGAAGGTCTCGCGACTGTAACCCAAGGTCGAGACGCCATAGCTGAGCGAGAACACCGTCGAGATGTAAAACAGCGCATAGCACACCACCATGGCCGCCGCGCCCAGCAGGGTGGGGGCCCAGTACTGGGCGAAGAGCTCGACCACCGGCATCTTCACCCGCTCGTGGCGAGCCACGGCCTTGGCGAAGACCGGGGTTTCTTCGAGCTTCAGGCGCACATACAGGCCGACCATCACCAGTACGGCGCTGAGCAGGAACGGAATGCGCCAGCCCCAACTGCGGAATTGCTCATCGGTCAGCAGCATGGCCAGGGTCAGGAACAGGCCGTTGGCCGCCAGAAAACCGATCGAAGGGCCTAGCTGCGGGAACATGCCGAACCAGGCGCGCTTGCCCCTGGGCGCGTTCTCGGTGGCCAGCAACGCCGCGCCGCCCCATTCACCGCCAAGTCCAAGCCCCTGGCCGAAGCGCAACACGCAAAGCAGGATCGGCGCCCAGGCGCCAATGCTGTCGTAGCCAGGCAGCACGCCAATCAAGGTGGTACACACACCCATCAGCAGCAAGGATGCGACCAGGGTCGATTTACGGCCGATACGGTCGCCAAAGTGACCGAACAGCGCCGAACCCAGGGGCCGGGCCAGGAAGGCGATGCCGAAAGTAAGGAACGCCGAGAGCATCTGCGCGGTGCCGGAGGTCTGCGGGAAGAACACCGGGCCGATCACCAGCGCCGCCGCAGTGGCGTACACGTAGAAGTCGTAGAACTCGATGGCGGTGCCGATGAAGCTGGCGGTGGCAACCCGTGCCGGCGAGTTGCCGGGGCTGGCCTGGGCGGTTTCGGGGTAGGTGCTGCTGGTGGTCATGCGATTATCCCTGTCAGTCGAGAGCTCCATGGGCATCGCCGCCGGCCGGGTACGAACAGGCAGGCACGGGCGTGCGCCGAAGCGAATTGTTATGGTCGCGTGACGAAACATACGCCCGTTGGGGATGGGGGCGGGCGCGGGCAAGGCTCGGGGTGTGAGCCAGTACCGCTGGTGCGCGCAATGTTCAGTCAGGCTGACTGGCCGTGTGACGCCGGTGCGGGTAGCGGGCGAGACGGCTGGGGCTGGGTAAGCGTGTGGCCAGTATAGCTAGCGCTTGAGCGTCCAGACCAGTATGCGGCTGGCACAATTGTCCTCGGTTTCGAGGATTTCCAGGCGATAACGGCCGATTTTCAGGCACACGGCGCTTGCCGGGATGCTTTCCAGGGCTTCGGTGACCAGGCCGTTGAGGGTCTTCGGCCCGTCGCTGGGCAGGTGCCAGCCCAGGGTGCGGTTGAGCTCGCGGATCGACACGTTGCCTTCGATGACAAAGCGCCCGTCGGCCTGGGGGTGGATATGCGGGTTGTCGAGGCTGTGTTCGTCTTCGAACTCGCCGACGATTTCTTCGAGGATGTCTTCCAGGGTGACGATGCCCAGTACTTCACCGTACTCGTCGACCACCACGCCCAGGCGCCGCTGCTGTTTGTGGAAATTCAGCAATTGCAGCTGCAACGGGGTGCTTTCCGGCACGAAATAGGGTTCGTAGCAGGCCGCCTGCAGAGTTTCGCGGGTCAGTTCGGCCTTGGGCAGCAGGTGGCTGATCAGCTTGGTATTGAGGATCGCCTCCACCTGGTTGATGTCGCTGTGGTAGACCGGCAGGCGGGTGTGGCGGCTGATGATCAACTGCTCGATGATTGCCTCGATCGGCTCGTCGAGGTTGATGCCGTCGACATCGTTGCGCGGCACGAGGATGTCGTTGACAGTGATTTTGTCCAGCGCCAGCAGGCTTTCCGGCAGGTTCAGGCGCTGGTCGGCATCCGGCTCGTCGGCGGCGTAGCTGTCGCTGTCGTCGTTGTCGTGCAGCGCTACCGCATGGCTTTGCACCCGGAACGGGCGTAGCAGCACCCGCGCACAGCCATCGAGCAGCCAGGCTACCGGCTGCAGCAGTTTGAGCGGCACTTTGAGCAAGCTGTTGCCCAGGCCGATGAAAGCCTGCGGGTTGCGCCTGGCCAGCTGTCGCGGCAGGTATTCGGCAACGATCAAAAGCACGGCGGCGGCGCCCAGGCCGGCCAGCCAGAAACCGTGCTCGCCGCTGTAGCGCTGGCCCAACAGGCAGGCCAGGGCCAATACCAGCAGCTTGCCCAGGGTCGAGCACAGCACCAGGGCCTGAGGGGTTACGGCAAGTTCGGGGTGCTCGCCGGTCTGCGGGTTGCGCCGGCCACCGTTGAGTTGCTGCTGGGCGGCGTCCACTGCGGTGAACAGCGCCGACCACAGCAGTGCCAGTGCCAATACGCCGAGTAGCGGTCCTAACGGCAGAGCGTCCATTTACCTGTGCCCGTCAGATATGCAGGATGAATTCGCGTACCAGCTTGCTGCCGAAATAGGCCAGCATCAGCAGGCAGAAGCCGGCCAGGGTCCAGCGGATCGCCTTGTGCCCGCGCCAGCCGAGGCGGGTGCGGCCCCACAGCAATACGCTGAAGACGATCCAGGCCAGGCACGCCAGCAGGGTTTTATGCACCAGGTGCTGGGCGAACAGGTTGTCGAGGAACAGCCAGCCGGACAGCAGTGACAGCGACAGCAGGCCCCAGCCGGCCCAGAGGAAGCCGAACAGCAGGCTTTCCATGGTTTGCAGCGGCGGGAAGTTCTTGATCAGCCCGGAGGGGTGCTTGTGCTTGAGCTGGTGATCCTGCAACAGCAGCAGCAGGGACTGCACCACGGCGATGGTGAACATGCCATAGGCCAGGATCGACAGCAGGATATGCGCGAGGATGCCCGGCTCTTCGTTGATCAGCGGCACCGTGCCCGACGGCGCGAACTGGGCGATCAGCGCCGTGGCCATGCCCAGCGGGAACAGCAACAGCAGCAGGTTCTCCACCGGTATGCGCAGGCAGGCCAGCAGGGTCAGGGCGATCACCGCGGTGGCGATCAGGCTGGCGGCGCTAAAGAAGTCCAGGCTCAGGCCCAGGGGCGTGAGCAGTTGCCAGAACAGCGCAGTGCCCTGGGCAATGACCGCCAGCGCGCCAAGCAGGCCGAGCAGGCGTTTGTCGGCCTTGGTGCCCTGGGCCAGGCGTGAGCCTTGATAGAAGGTCGCGGCGGCATACAGGCAGGCGGCGATGAGATTGGGTAGCAAGCTGGGTGACAAGGGGAGCATAAGTCCTGTTAGGCAAGCCCGAAAGGGACTGAGTTTGGCATAGATCGCGCCCGCCTAGGAAGACTGCCAGCCGACGGCATGGTGTGCGCTGGGCCAAGTCTTCGTTATAATCGCCGGCCTGCCCCTGCCCAAGGCCGGCCGAATACGCCAGAGGCAGCTGATAAACCTCGGTTCTACAGAGCCCGAAAGGATCACCATGTTTGAAAACCTGACCGACCGTCTGTCACAGACGCTGCGCCATGTCACCGGCAAGGCCAAGCTGACCGAAGACAACATCAAAGACACCCTGCGTGAAGTGCGCATGGCGTTGCTCGAGGCTGACGTCGCCCTGCCGGTGGTCAAGGATTTCGTCAACAAGGTCAAGGAGCGTGCGGTCGGCACCGAGGTGTCGCGCAGCCTGACCCCGGGCCAGGCGTTCGTGAAGATCGTCCAGGCCGAGCTTGAAGGCCTGATGGGCGCCGCCAACGAAGACCTGGCGCTCAACGCCGCACCGCCTGCGGTAGTGCTGATGGCCGGTCTGCAGGGCGCGGGCAAGACTACCACCGCCGGCAAGCTGGCGCGCTTCCTCAAAGAGCGCAAGAAAAAGACCGTGATGGTGGTCTCGGCCGACGTCTACCGTCCGGCGGCGATCAAGCAGCTGGAAACCCTGGCGGGCGACATCGGCGTGACCTTCTTCCCGTCGGATATCAGCCAGAAGCCGGTGGCCATCGCTGAGGCGGCGATCCGCGAAGCCAAGCTCAAGTTCATCGACGTGGTCATCGTCGACACCGCCGGCCGTCTGCACATCGACGCCGAAATGATGACCGAGATCAAGGATCTGCACGCTGCGGTCAAGCCGATCGAGACGCTGTTCGTGGTCGACGCCATGACCGGCCAGGACGCCGCCAATACGGCCAAGGCGTTCGGCGATGCGCTGCCGCTGACCGGGGTGATCCTCACCAAGGTCGACGGTGACGCCCGTGGCGGTGCCGCGCTGTCGGTGCGCGCCATTACCGGCAAGCCGATCAAGTTCATCGGTATGGGCGAGAAGAGCGACGCGCTCGAGCCGTTCCACCCCGACCGTATCGCTTCGCGCATCCTGGGCATGGGCGACGTGCTCAGCCTGATCGAGCAGGCCGAACAGACCCTCGACAAGGACAAGGCCGACAAACTGGCCAAGAAGCTGAAGAAGGGCAAGGGCTTCGACCTCGAAGACTTCCGCGACCAGCTGCAACAAATGAAGAACATGGGTGGCCTGGGCGGCCTGATGGACAAGCTGCCGAGCATCGGCGGCGTCAACCTGGCCCAGATGGGCAGCGCCCAGGGCGCCGCCGAGAAGCAGTTCAAGCAGATGGAAGCGATCATCAACTCGATGACCCCGGCCGAGCGCCGCGACCCTGAGCTGATCAGCGGTTCGCGCAAACGCCGTATCGCCCTTGGTTCCGGCACCCAGGTGCAGGACATCGGCCGTCTGATCAAGCAGCACAAGCAGATGCAGAAGATGATGAAGAAGTTTTCTGCCAAAGGCGGCATGGCCAAGATGATGCGCGGCCTGGGTGGCATGATGCCCGGCGGCGGCATGCCCAAACTGTAACCCTATTCGCATCGGCGGCCTGGAAACGGGCCGACGATCGGACTCCCGCCCCGGCGGGAACAACGCAGCCTTTATATAGAGGCTGTACGAAGCGCAGATCTGCAGGCTGTCCTTTTTACCTGGCGTAAAAAGGCATTTGCAAAAGTCCGTGTATTCCTTGAGAATATGCGGCCTTTCGGGCACCCGTGTGCCCGCTGTGCATTATGATTTGCAGCACCGACTACAGGAACGATGTTCAATGCTAACCATCCGTCTTGCCCGTGGTGGCTCTAAAAAGCGCCCATTCTACACCCTGACCGTGACCGACTCGCGTAACCCGGTTACCGGTTCGCACATCGAGCAGGTTGGTTTCTTCAACCCTATCGCTCGTGGCCAGGAAGTTCGCCTGTCCGTTAAACAAGACCGCGTTGCTCACTGGCTGAGCGTTGGCGCACAGCCATCCGAGCGCGTTGCAAAACTGCTGAAAGATGCTGCTAAGGCTGCTGCCTGAATAGTATGAGCGCGACGCCAGAAAAAGCTGATGACCTGATCGTCGTTGGCAAGATTTTTTCGGTTCACGGCGTTCGCGGCGAGGTAAAGGTCTTTTCCTTTACCGATCCGATTGAAAACCTGTTGGATTACCGTAACTGGACGCTTCGGCACGAAGGGAAGGTAAAACAGGTCGAGCTGGTCAGTGGCCGTTCCACTCAAAAGGACCTGGTCGCCAAGCTCAAAGGCCTCGACGATCGTGATGAAGCCCGTCTTCTGAGCGGTTATGAGATTTGTATCTCGCGTAGCCTTTTGCCCAACCTGTCTGCCGACGAGTACTACTGGTACCAGTTGGTGGGTCTGAAAGTCATCAATCAGGACGAACAGCTGTTCGGCACGATTGATCACCTGTTGGAGACCGGCGCGAACGATGTAATGGTGGTCAAGCCCTGCGCGGGCAGCCTGGATGATCGAGAACGCCTGTTGCCCTATACCGAGCAATGCGTGTTGAAGATCGACCTGGTTGCAGGCGAAATGAGGGTCGAATGGGACGCGGACTTCTAAGCAATGGCCAGCCTGCGCGTAGACGTCATCACGCTGTTCCCCGAGATGTTCTCGGCCATCAGTGAGTACGGCATTACCAGCCGTGCGGTGAAACAGGGGTTGTTGCAACTGACCTGCTGGAACCCGCGGGACTACACCACAGATCGTCACCATACGGTAGATGATCGGCCGTTTGGCGGTGGTCCGGGCATGGTGATGAAGATCAAGCCTCTGGAAGACGCCCTGGTGAATGCCAGGCAGGCAACCGGAGAGGCGGCAAAGGTGATTTACCTGAGCCCACAAGGCCGCAAGCTGACTCAGTCGGCGGTCAAAGACCTGGCGAAGCACGAATCGTTGATTCTGATAGCCGGTCGATATGAAGGCATCGACGAGCGCTTTATTGAAGCTCATGTCGATGAAGAGTGGTCGATTGGAGACTATGTCCTGTCTGGCGGCGAGCTGCCGGCGATGGTCCTGATCGATGCGGTTACACGACTGCTGCCTGGAGCTTTAGGGCATGCGGACTCGGCGCAGGAAGATTCCTTCACCGATGGTCTGCTTGATTGCCCGCACTACACCCGACCTGAGGTGTATGCGGATCAGCGTGTTCCCGACGTGTTGCTTAGTGGCAACCATGCACACATCCGGCGATGGCGTTTACAGCAGTCCCTTGGGCGGACCTATGAACGACGCGTCGATCTTCTGGAAAGTCGCTCACTTTCTGGAGAAGAGAAGAAGCTGCTGGCGGAATACCTCCGTGAGCGGGACGATAGTTAACGTATCGATGGTAAATCCAGCTGATTTACCTTAGGAGCACAGCATGACCAACAAAATCATTCTTGCACTCGAAGCAGAGCAGATGACCAAAGAGATCCCGACCTTTGCCCCGGGCGACACCATCGTCGTTCAGGTGAAAGTGAAGGAAGGCGATCGTTCGCGTCTGCAGGCTTTCGAAGGCGTTGTCATCGCCAAGCGTAACCGTGGTGTGAACAGTGCTTTCACTGTTCGCAAGATCTCCAACGGTGTTGGCGTTGAGCGTACTTTCCAGACCTACAGCCCGCAAATCGACAGCCTGGCCGTGAAACGTCGTGGTGACGTGCGTAAAGCCAAGCTGTACTACCTGCGCGACCTGTCCGGTAAAGCCGCTCGCATCAAGGAAAAACTGTCCTGAGGACAGCTTGACCGGTGGCTACGGCCACCATGCGAAAAAAGCAGCCTTCGGGCTGCTTTTTTGTTGTCTGAAATTTGTCGTCCAATGTGAAGCCCATGACCTCCAGAGAGCAGGAAATCGAGCGCCGCACCGAACTGTCGGTGACCCGCGTGACCAAGGCGGTATTCCCGTCCACCACCAACCACCACAACACCCTGTTCGGCGGCACCGCGCTGGCCTGGATGGACGAAGTCTCGTTCATTGCTGCCACGCGTTTCTGCCGCTTGCCGCTGGTAACGGTGTCGACCGACCGTATCGACTTCAAGCACCCGATTGCCGCCGGCTCCATCGTCGAGCTGGTCGGGCGGGTGGCGACAGTGGGTAACACCAGCCTCAAGGTCGAGGTTGAAGTGTTTGTCGAAAGCATGAGCTGCGACAGTCGCGAAAAGGCCATCCATGGCCTGTTCAGCTTTGTCGCCATCGATGAAGACAAGCGCCCGGTGCCGGTGCTGCCCGGGTTCTGACCATCCTGTAGGAGCGGGCTTGCCCCGCGATAATGTGTAGACTTCACCGGCCTTATCGCGGGGCAAGCCCGCTCCTACTGCGGCTGAATCAACGCCACCAGTGTCCACCCAGGCCCGGGCTTGAGCAGGCTGTCGGGCCCGAACACATGCACCCAGCCACTGCCATCGCGGGCAAACAACGGGTTGGCCCGCTCGCCATGCAGCGCCTGGTAGTCCGCCCAGCCGAATGCCTCGGTCAGGTGCGTGCTGTACAGCTCGGCGCCATTGTTCAGTAATCCGGCCAACTGCCCGTAGGTCAGCGGCTGGCTTCCCAGTGTCTGCCCGCGGTGCTCATCGCTGGCGCGGTGCTTGTCGCTGCGCTTGGCCTCAAGGCCACTGGCCAGGACAAACAGCCGCTGCGGGCCAAAGTCGTGGCGAAAGCGCGTGCAGGCCAGGGTGTTGAGCTCACCTGCCGGTGACAACCCGAGCAAATGCCCCAGGCCTACCAGGTCCAGGTGGGCATCGGCATGCTGCGAGGCGGGGTGGCCGAAGTAGGTTGGCAAGCCATCCATGCGTGCCGCGCGGATGTTCTCCCAGCTGGAATCGGCCAGCAGCACCCGGCAATCGAGCTGTTGCAAAGCCTTGGCCACAGCGCGGGCCGGCGGGTTGGCGCCGACGATCAAAAAACCGCTGGGGGCAGGTTCGGCAACCTTGAGCAGGCGTGCCAAGGGCCGCGAAGTGGCGCTCTGCAGCACCACGGTGCCGATGATCACCGCGAAGGTCAATGGCACCAGCAGCAGTGCGCCTTCATGCCCGGCTTCATCCAGGCGGATGGCAAAGATCGCCGACACCGCGGCGGCAACGATGCCGCGCGGGGCGATCCAGGCCAGCAGGGCGCGTTCGCGCCAGTTCAATTGCGAGCCGAAGGTCGACAGCGCGACGTTAAGCGGCCGGGCCACGAACTGAATGATCAGCAGCAGGGCCAGCACCGCCGGGCCCAGGCCGATCAGGGCATTGAGGTCCAGGCGCGCGGCCAGGAGGATGAACAGCCCGGAGATCAGCAGCACGCTGAGGTTCTCCTTGAAGTGCAAAATCTGTCGGACATCCACGCCCTTCATGTTGGCCAGCCACATGCCCATGAGGGTGACCGCCAGCAGGCCCGACTCATGCATCACCTGGTTGGCACCAATGAAAATCCCCAGCACCGCCGCCAGCGACGCCAGGTTGTGCAAATACTCCGGCAGCCATTGGTGACGCATCACCTGGCCGAGCAGCCAGCCGCCGGCCACGCCGAACGCGCTGCCGCAGACAATCACCCCGGCAAAGGTCACCAGGCTGTGGCTCAGGCCGTCGCCGGCGGCGCTGGCGATGATGAAGCTGTAGACCACCACCGCCAGCAGCGCGCCGATCGGGTCGATAACGATGCCTTCCCAGCGCAGGATGTTGGCGATCGTTGCCTTGGGCCGTACCACCCGCAGCATCGGCACGATCACCGTCGGCCCGGTCACCAGGGTCAGGGTGCCGAACAAGGTTGCCAGCAGCCAGTCGAAGCCCAGCAGCCAGTGGGTGGCCAGGGTGATTACCAGCCAGGTCGACAGCGCGCCGAGGGTGACCATGCGCTGCACCACGCTGCCGATGTCTTTCCATTGCGACAGGTGCAGGGTCAGGCTGCCTTCGAACAGGATCAGCGCCACCGCCAGCGACACCAGCGGCATCAGCAATGGGCCGAACAGTTCCTGCGGGTCGAGCCAGCCGAGCAACGGGCCGGCGAGGATGCCGCTGAGCAGCAGGAAAAGGATCGCCGGCAGCTTCAGGCGCCAGGCCAGCCATTGGCAGCACAGCGCTGCCAGACCTATCCCGCCAAATGCCAGCAATATCTGTTGTTCGTTCATTCGGGCTCCCTATGCCGGCAGTGTTATGGAAGACTAGCGGCAATTCGTCGTTTTCGTCGCTTGCCGCAGAGTTGTCATGCCCGCTATTGAACATCCGCTTATCGATCAGTTCCTGGACGCCCTGTGGCTGGAGAAGGGCCTGGCCGACAACACCCGCGATTCCTACCGCAGCGACCTGGCGCTGTTCAACGGCTGGCTCACGGAGCAGGGCGTCGAGCTGCCCGATGCCGGGCGCGAACTGATCCTCGATCACCTGGCCTGGCGCCTGGAGCAGGGCTACAAGCCACGCTCGACCGCGCGTTTTCTCTCCGGGGTGCGAGGCTTCTATCGCTACCTGTTGCGGGAAAAACTGATCGGCATTGACCCGACCCTGCAGGTGGAAATGCCGCAACTGGGGCGGCCATTGCCCAAATCCCTGTCGGAAGCCGACGTCGAAGCCTTGCTGCAGGCACCGGACCTGAGCGAGCCGATCGGCCAGCGCGACCGCGCCATGCTTGAAGTGCTGTATGCCTGTGGCTTGCGTGTCACCGAACTGGTCAGCCTGAGCCTCGATCAGGTCAACCTGCGCCAGGGCGTGCTGCGGGTGATGGGCAAGGGCAGCAAGGAGCGCCTGGTGCCCATGGGTGAAGAGGCGGTGGTGTGGATTGAGCGCTACCTGCGTGACGGCCGTAACGAACTGCTCGGCGGGCGTCCCAGCGATGTATTGTTCCCCAGCCTGCGCGGCGAGCAGATGACCCGCCAGACCTTCTGGCACCGAATCAAACACCAGGCGCTGGTGGCCGGTATCGACAAGAGCCTGTCGCCGCACACCCTGCGCCATGCCTTCGCCACTCACCTGCTCAACCACGGCGCCGACTTGCGCGTGGTGCAGATGCTGCTCGGCCACAGCGACCTGTCGACCACCCAGATCTACACCCATGTGGCCCGCGCGCGGCTGCAGGAACTGCATGCCCGGCATCACCCGCGCGGCTGAGCGCTGATCGAACATTGCGTGCATCGCCCGCAGTCGGTCTGTGCTGGCATCTGTGGTAGGCTTGTGCGGTTTGCATCAAGGGCCGTGTAATCGCCGTGGTTTAAGCACGTGCGTCCAGCTTACGGCCCCCGTCCGCCCTCAGGAGTTCCCATGCGCGTGACCCAGATTTTCGCCGCCGCCGCCCTGGCGCTGGTCAGCACCTTTGCCGCTGCCGCCGACAACGCCGAGCAGGCGATCCGCAAGACCCTGCAGTCCCTGGAACTGGGCGTGCCGGTCGATAGCGTTGCCAGCAGCCCGCTCAACGGCCTGTATGAAGTCAAGCTTGAAGGCGGCCGCGTGCTGTACGCCAGCGCGGATGGCCAGTTCGTCATGCAGGGCTACCTGTTCCAGATCCAGGACGGCAAGCCGGTCAACCTGACCGAGAAGACCGAACGGCAGGCCATCGCCAAGACCATCAATGCCATTCCAGCGGCCGAGATGGTGGTTTATCCTGCCAAGGGCGAAACCAAGTCGCACATCACCGTGTTTACCGACACCACCTGCCCGTACTGCCACAAGCTGCACGCCGAAGTGCCTGAGCTCAACCGTCGCGGTATCGAAGTGCGCTACGTCGCCTTCCCGCGTCAGGGCCTGGGTTCGCCGGGTGACGAGCAGTTGCAGGCGGTCTGGTGCTCGAGCGACCGCAAGGCGGCGCTGGACAAGATGATCGACGGCAAGGAAATCAAGGCCGCCAAGTGCGCCAACCCGGTCGGCAAGCAGTTCGCCCTGGGCCAGTCGATCGGCGTCAACGGCACGCCGGCCATCGTCCTGGAAAACGGCCAGGTGATTCCGGGCTACCAGCCGGCGCCGCAAGTGGCCAAGCTGGCCCTGGCCAAGTAATTCAATCGCAAGCCGTTGCCTTGGGGTGACGGCAGTTTCACGATCGGCTGCCAGCCGGTCGTTTCATGGGGAGTTCACAGTGAAACCGGTCAAAGTAGGCATCTGTGGGTTGGGGACCGTCGGTGGCGGTACCTTCAATGTACTTCAGCGTAACGCCGAGGAGATCGCCCGCCGTGCCGGGCGTGGTATTGAAGTGGCACAGATTGCCATGCGTTCGCCAAACCCGAATTGCCAGATTACCGGTACCCCCATTACCGCTGATGTGTTCGAGGTCGCAACGAACCCGGAAATCGACATTGTCATCGAGCTGATCGGCGGCTACACCATTGCCCGCGAGCTGGTGCTCAAGGCCATCGACAACGGCAAGCACGTGGTCACCGCCAACAAGGCGCTGATTGCCGTGCACGGCAACGAGATCTTCGCCAAGGCCCGTGAGAAGGGCGTTATCGTCGCCTTCGAAGCGGCTGTGGCCGGTGGCATCCCGGTGATCAAGGCGATCCGTGAGGGCCTGTCGGCCAACCGTATCAACTGGGTGGCCGGGATCATCAACGGTACCGGCAACTTCATCCTCACCGAAATGCGTGAAAAAGGCCGTGCGTTCCCCGACGTGCTGGCCGAAGCCCAGGCCCTGGGTTACGCCGAAGCCGACCCGACCTTCGACGTCGAAGGCATCGATGCCGCGCACAAGCTGACCATCCTGGCGTCCATTGCCTTTGGTATCCCGCTGCAGTTCGACAAGGCCTACACCGAAGGCATCACTCAGCTGACCACCGCTGACGTCAACTACGCCGAAGCGCTGGGTTATCGCATCAAGCACCTGGGCGTGGCCCGCAGCACTGCCAACGGTATCGAGCTGCGTGTGCACCCGACGCTGATCCCGGCCGACCGCCTGATCGCCAACGTCAACGGCGTGATGAACGCCGTGATGGTCAACGGTGATGCTGCCGGTTCGACCCTGTTCTACGGTGCTGGCGCCGGCATGGAGCCTACCGCTTCGTCGGTGATTGCCGACCTGGTCGATGTGGTTCGCGCCATGACTTCTGATCCGGAGAACCGCGTACCGCACCTGGCCTTCCAGCCCGACTCGCTGTCGGCCCACCCGATCCTGCCGATCGAAGCCTGCGAAAGCGCCTACTACCTGCGCATCCAGGCCAAGGATCACCCGGGCGTGCTGGCCCAGGTGGCGAGCATCCTTTCCGAGCGCGGCATCAATATCGAATCGATCATGCAGAAGGAAGTCGAGGAACAGGACGGCCTGGTGCCCATGATCCTGCTCACTCACCGAGTGATCGAGCAACGCATGAACGACGCCATCACCGCCCTGGAAGCCTTGCAGGATGTGGTCGGCAACGTCGTGCGTATCCGCGTCGAACAACTCAACTGACAACTGCGGCAAGCGGCAAGCGGCAGGCGGCAAGATCACAGCGGGACTGCGGTGACTTGCAGCTTGAAGCTTGAAGCTTGAAGCTCAAACCGAAGGTTTGCAAAAATGCGCTACATCAGTACCCGCGGCCAGGCACCGGCCCTGAACTTTGAAGACGTGCTGCTGGCCGGTCTTGCCAGCGACGGCGGCCTGTACGTGCCGGAAAACCTGCCGCGTTTCACCCAGGAAGAAATCGCTTCCTGGGCCGGCCTGCCCTACCACGAGCTGGCCTTCCGGGTGATGCGCCCGTTCGTCACCGGCAGCATCGCCGATGCCGATTTCAAGAAGATTCTCGAAGAAACCTACGGCGAGTTCGCCCATGCCGCGGTTGCACCGCTGCGTCAGCTGAACAGCAACGAATGGGTGCTGGAGCTGTTCCATGGCCCAACCCTGGCGTTCAAGGACTTCGCCCTGCAACTGCTCGGCCGCCTGCTTGATCATGTGCTGGCCAAGCGTGGCGAGCGCGTGGTGATCATCGGCGCCACCAGTGGTGATACCGGTTCCGCCGCCATCGAAGGCTGCCGCCGTTGCGACAACGTCGATATCTTCATCCTCCACCCGCACCAGCGCGTGTCGGAAGTTCAGCGCCGGCAGATGACCACCATCTTCGGCGAGAACATCCACAACATCGCCATCGAAGGCAACTTCGACGACTGCCAGGAAATGGTCAAGGCCAGCTTCGCTGACCAGGGCTTCCTCAAGGGCACCCGCCTGGTGGCAGTGAACTCGATCAACTGGGCGCGGATCATGGCCCAGATCGTTTACTACTTCCATGCAGCCCTGCAGTTGGGCGGCCCGGCGCGTTCGGTGGCGTTCTCGGTTCCGACCGGCAACTTCGGCGACATCTTCGCCGGCTACCTGGCGCGCAACATGGGCCTGCCGATCAGCCAACTGATCGTCGCCACCAACCGCAACGACATCCTGCACCGCTTCATGAGCGGCAACCAGTACGTCAAGGAAACCTTGCACGCAACCCTGTCGCCGTCCATGGACATCATGGTTTCGTCGAACTTCGAACGCCTGCTGTTCGACCTGCACGGTCGCAATGGCGCGGCTATCGCCGGGCTGATGGACAACTTCAAGCAGGGCGGCGGTTTCAGCGTCGAACAGGATCGCTGGACCGAAGCGCGCAAGCTGTTCGATTCGTTGGCGGTCGATGATGCGCAAACCTGCGAAACCATCGCCGACGTCTTTGCCCAGACCGGTGAGGTGCTCGACCCGCACACCGCGATCGGCGTCAAGGCCGCACGCGAGTGCCGCCGCAGCCTGGACACGCCGATGGTGGTGCTGGGCACTGCGCACCCGGTCAAGTTCCCGGAAGCGGTGGAGAAGGCCGGTGTCGGCAAGGCTCTGGAACTGCCGGCGCACCTGACTGACCTGTTCGCCCGCGAAGAGAAGTGCACGGTACTGGCCAATGACCTGAAAGCCGTTCAGGCTTTCGTCAGCCAGCACGGTAATCGCGGCAAACCGCTCTGATCGACTGATCGGCACAACAAAGCCCGTCTCTGACGGGCTTTTTTATTTCTACACTGGCAATGGTTTGCAGCAACGGATCAAGGGTATCAATGAGCACCGGACATCGACGCACAACAGGGCTGTTGCTGGCCTGCCTGTTCTGGCTGGGTATCGGGCCCTGGGCCCAGGCCGCCCAGAGCCTGCCCTTTACCCTGGTACCGCCGTTCACCGAGCTTGGGCCGATGCCATTGACCGCGGCCCAGCAACAATGGCTGGGCCCGGCGCGGGTGTTGCGGGTCGGTATCTCGTTTGCCGACTACGAGCCGGTGGACATCACCATCGACCGCAACCGCTACCAGGGCATCAGCGCCGACTACCTGAGCCTGGTTGCCGAACGCCTGGGGGTGAAAACCCAGGTGCTGGCCTTCGCCAAGCGCGAGGAGGCGATCGAGGCCTTGCGCCATGGCGACATCGATGTCCTGACCAGCGCCAACGGCTTTGAACGCAGCGTGGCGGGCCTGGCGTTCTCCGACGATTACATTCCGGACCGCTCCATGGTCGTGGTGCGTGGCGGCGCGTCGGTGCCGCCAAAGTCGCTGGCGGGGAAGAAAGTGGTCCTGCTCGACGGTTATGCCGACACCCGGGTCATGCACCAGGTTTATCCCGACAGCCAGGTGCTGCTGGCGCCCAACCTCAGCAGTGCCCTGGAGGCGCTCAATCAGGGTGAAGTGGATGCGTTTGTCGGCAACGAGATCATCATCCGCGCCTTCAACGCGCTGCGTCCGTACCTGGGCCTGCAGGTGGTCGGCCCCAGCGCCTTGCCGCCGATTGGCTTCGCCTTTGCCGTGCGTGCCGAAGACCGGCTGCTGCAGGAGATGTTCAACCAGGCGCTGGCCAGCATCGAGGAGTCGGTGCGCCGCGAAATTCTTGGCCGCTGGACCTCCGGCCTGGGCTCGGACGTGGCTCATCACCGGGTCGAGCTGAGCGTCGCCGAGCGCCGCTGGATCGCCAGCCATCCGCGGGTGACCGTGGTTGGTAGCCAGTATCCGCCTTACCTGTTCCGCACTCGCCAGGGCGCCTGGGTGGGGCTTAACAGCGATGTGCTGGCGACCATTGCGCAGATGACGGGCCTGCAGTTTGACTATGCGCCGTCCGAATCGATTGCCCAGAGCCTGGAGCTGCTCAGGAGCGGGCAGGCCGACATGAGCACAACCCTCAGTGAAACCGCGGAGCGCCGCGAGTTTCTCGGGTTCACTCATTCCATTGGCGGGCAGAGCTGGGTGTTCATCGTTCGTGCGCCGCAACTGGGCCTGGCGTCGCTGGACGAACTGGCCGGGCAGACCCTGGCACTGCCGGCGCAGCATGCGCTGGAGAGCACCCTTCGCGAGGATCACCCGGGTATTCGCCTGTTGTTGGTGGACTCGCTGGAGCAAGCCCGGGAAAAGGTCCGCAACGGCGAAGCCCTGGCCACCATCGACAGCGAAATCGGCGCCTACAGCGTGATCGGCAACGACCCGGTGCTCAAGGTCGGGCGTGGAGTCGAGGGCAAGTGGGCACCGGACCGGTTCTCGGTACGGCGCAGCGCTCCGGAGCTGGAAAGCATCCTCAACAAGGCCCTGGAAGCCTTCCCGGTCGCCGAGTTGCGTGCCGTGCGCATGAAGTGGCTGGGCGCGCTGGCGCCGCCAGCGCCGGCCTGGCAGCGGATTGCGCCGTGGATCTACTGGACCGTGGCGGCGGCGGTACTGTTCGGGCTGGTGTCGCTGGTCTGGAGCAGTCGCTTGCGCGCGCAGATCAACCAGCGGCAGAAGGCCGAGCAAGCCCTCAACGACCAGTTGGCGTTCAAGCGCGCACTGCTCGACGGAATCCCCAACCCGATCTACGTGCGCGACCTGGAAGGGCGGCTGATCACCTGCAACAAAAGCTACGAACAGGCCTTCTCGATGCGCCTGGAAGATGTCAAGGGCCGGCGGCTGACAGACATCGATGTCATTCCCGAGGCGCTGGCCAGGCAACTGCATGCCGATTACCTGAGCCTGCTCGAAGATCCGCAACCGGTGTTCGCGGACCGCTGTATCGAGTTTGAGGGCCAGCGCACCGATGCCTACCAGTGGACCGTGCCGTTCTACAGTGCCGACGGGCAGCTGCAAGGCCTGCTGGGGGGCTGGATCGACATCACCGAGCGCAAGCAACTGGAGGTGGCGCTGGTCGAAGCCCGGCAGCAGGCCGAGCAGGCCAACCAGGCCAAAAGTACCTTTCTGGCGACCATGAGCCACGAGATTCGCACGCCCATGGCGGTGATCATCGGCCTGCTCGAACTTGAGCGGGAAACCACCCTGGGCCGCGGCGAGCAACCGTCCCGGCGGCTGGAAACCGCCCATCAATCAGCCCGTGAGCTGATTGCGCTGATCGGTGACAGCCTCGACCTTGCCCGGATCGAGGCCGGCAGCCTGCAGCTCGAACCCCAGGCCCGGGCACTGGCGCCGTTTCTCAAGGCTATCGTCGAGCAGTTCCAGGCCCAGGCCCTGGCTCAGGGCCTGGACTTGCGCCTGCAACTGGCCAGCGAAGCAGAAGGGGTGTACTGGTTCGACCCGCTGCGCTTGCGCCAGGTGCTGACCAACCTGCTGGGCAACGCCCTGAAATTCACCCACCTGGGCCTGGTAGAGCTGCAGGTCAGCCGCACGGGCTGCGACAGTTTGCAGGGCATTGGCTTGCGCCTGTGTGTGCGTGACACCGGCATCGGTATCAGCAAGCAACAGCAGAGCGCGCTGTTCCAGCCCTTCGCTCAGGCAGGCGCGGGTGCCGAATATGGCGGCTCGGGCCTGGGCCTGAGCATTTGCCGGCAGTTGGTCGAGTTGATGGGCGGCAACATTGCCCTGCGTAGCGTGCCGGGCAAAGGTACCGAGGTCAGTGTCGAGCTGACCCTCGAAGCGCTGGCTGCCGAGCCTGTAGCGCCAGCGCCGACGCGTGGGCTGGCGGGCGGGCCGGCGCGGCGGATTCTGGTGGTTGATGACCTTTCGGCCAGCCGCTTGGTGCTCAGCCAGCAACTGGAATTCCTTGGCCATGAGGTGCTGGCTGTGGAGAACGGCCAGAGTGCTTTGCAGGCCTGGCAGGACGGCGATTTCGACCTGGTGCTCAGCGATTGCAACATGCCGGTGATGAACGGTTATGCGCTGGCCCGTGGCATCCGCCGCCTGGAACGCGACAGCCAGCGCCCAGCGATCGCCATCGTTGGCTGCACCGCCAACGCTATGAAAGAGGAGCGCGCCCGCTGCCTGGAGGCCGGCATGGATGAATGTCTGGTCAAGCCGGTTGCGCTGGCCCAGCTTGTCGCGGTGATCGACAGGCTGGCCGCGCGGCCCAGCTTCAGGATGGATACCCTGCAGAAGATGACCCAGGCCAACAATGCGGTACTGCGGCGCATGCTTGAGGAGTTGCGCAAAAACCTGCGGGAAGAGTCCGCTTTGCTCGCCTCTGCCGTCCAGACCCAAGGCTGGGAAGCCATTGGCGTGGCATTGCACCGCCTCAAGGGCGTCGCCTGCCTGATTGATGCGCTGCCCCTGGCGCAGGCGTGCGCGCAACTGGAAAAGGCCAGCCAGGTGCGCTCGACGCAGGCTGCCGACCCGGGATGGGCAGCATTGCAGGCGGCAATCGACCAGTTGAATCAGGACATTGAACAAGAGCTGTGGAAAATGTCACCTCAACTTTAGGACATGTCCTATGGGCGTCCTAGGTCAATTTTCCTAGAGTTGCACAGTGCTGTCGTTCAGATCGGCTACTGCGGGGAAATTTTCATGCACTCACTTAAGGTTCTGATTCTCGAGGATCATCCTTTCCAACTGATGGCCTTGCATCAGATGCTCAATGCCAATGGCGTCTTCGATGTGCTGACGGCGGAGTCGGTCGACGGCGCACGGCAGACGCTGTCCCGGCGCGGGCGGGTCGATATCGCCATCTGCGACCTGCACATGGACGGCCAGGACGGCCTGGAGCTGATCCGTCACCTGGCTGACAGCGGCCTGGCGGCGGCCTTGATTATCCTCAGCAGCGCCGAACGTGGTGTGCTCGATAGCGTTGCCGACCTGGCGCGACAGTTGGGCTTGCGGGTGCTCGGCAGTCTGCAGAAGCCGGCTTGCAGCGTGTCGCTGCACAAGTTGCTGCGCCGCTACCTCGACGAGCCCGGCGATTCGCCCCAGGCGCTCGCCGCACCGGCCCATGCCGAGCTGTTGGCCATGTCGCCCGCCGAGTTGGCGCAGAGCCAGGCGCAGTGGCAGGCCCATTACCAGCCCAAGGTGGGTTTCGACGGTGCCCTGGTCGGGGTGGAGGCGTTGGTACGCTGGCAACACCCAAGCCTTGGCTTGCTTAGCCCGGCGCAGTTCTTCCCCTTGATTGAAGGCGCCGGGTTGCTGGAGGCACTCAGCTGGCACGTACTCGACCAGGCCCTGGCATTCAGTGCCCAGGCCAGGCTCGCCAGTGGCCAGCCATTACCCGTGGCGGTCAACATCGCCCCGCTGATGCTCACCCGCGATGATTTCGCCGCGCAGGTCGTCGCGGCCCTCAAGCGCCATGACGTGCCGGCCAGCGCCCTGACCCTGGAGGTCATCGAAACCCACAGCTGCCAGCTCGACAGCAACCAGCTCGAAGGGCTGTTGCACCTGCGCATCCAGGGTTGCCAACTGTCGATCGATGATTTCGGCATGGGCGTGTCCAATCTGCAGCGCCTGCTCGAACTGCCATTCAGCGAGTTGAAACTGCCCAGCGAGTTTGTCCGGGGCATGGCCGATGATGGCCGTAAGGCGGCGGTGGTGGCGGGGGCGCTGATCATGGCCCGGCGCATGGACCTGAACGTGGTGGTCGAGGGCGTCGAGACGGTGGATGACCTGATGGCGATCAAGGCCCTGGGCAGCCCGATCATGCAGGGCTATTTCATTGCCCGGCCGATGGCGGGGCCGGACCTGCGCCGGTGGATGCTCGAGCGTGAGCCGGCCGAGGCCAGGCTGCGGCGCAGGGCGTGAACAGCCTTCAGCCCAGGCCGTGCTCCTGCAAATAGAGGTACAGCGCGGCGTCATTGGCCAGGCCCAGCTTGCGCATGGCACTGACCTTCTGGCTGCTTACTGTCTGCTTGCTGCGGTTGAGCAGGGTGGCGATTTGGCCGACCGTGTGGCCGCCGGCGAGCAGGCGGGCGACTTCCAGCTCGCGCGGCGACAACGCCGTCTGGTCGCGGGCCAGGTCTTCACGCACGGCGCCGTCCTGTAACAGCAACTGCTGCACCGAATCGGCCAGGTAAATCTTGCCGCTGCGCAGGCGGGCGATGGCCTGGGGCAATTCGTCGGCCAGGCTGGCCTTGCTCAGCAGGCCATTGACGCCCAGGGCCAGCATGGCCCGGAACAGCCCGGCATTGTTGAGCATGGTCACCACCAGCAGCGGCAACTGCGGATGGTGCCGGCGCAGTTGTTCGAGCAGCTTCAAGCCATCGTTCTGCTGCTCCAGCGGCATCATGAAGTCGGTCACCAGCACGTCGCATTCCAGGCTTTGCAGCAGGGTCGTGAGCTCCAGCGGGCCGCCGGCTTCGCCCACTACGCGAATGCCCGGAAGCTGCTCGAGCACGGCGCGCAGGCCGATGCGAAAGATCGGGTGGTCATCGGCCAGGATGATGCGCAGTTCACTGGGGGCAGGGGCTGTCACAGGCAGGCTCCGCTCAACGTGCTGGATTTCAATCTGTCATTTTTGCCGGGCATGCTGGGTAAAGGAAATCGCACTGAGAGAACTTTTCCGGCTGCCTCAGGGTCAGTGAAAGACCCCTTCTCGACAGGTAGGTGAACAATGAATGAGATGGAATGTATCAGATTGTTGCTTGGTCAAGCATTGGCACCGTACCGGGTCAGGCTGGTGCGCCTGAGCACCGGCTGTGATTTCGACCTGCGCCTGACCGACGAAACCAACCGCAGCGTGCTGCAGCGCACGGTCAAGCCCAGCCAGTTGCAGGACCAGCGCCTGCTGGTCGACCTGGTCGATGGCCTGCAGCGTGACCTGCTGATTGTAGAGGGCCGCCTGCAGCCTTGCGTCATCGCGGCGCAGCGCCATCTGCAGCAAGGCCGCTCGATCAGCGCCGGGGTGTGACGGAACCTTTGCCGGGCAAGGCAATCAGACCTAACAAGGACAGCTGATCGGGATTTTGCTCCGATGTCGTGAAGCTGTCGTGCGAAGCCCTATGGGCTTTTGTTTAGCCCCGGGCGGCCTCCCCACCGTTCGGGGTTTCTTTTTACCTGCGATCGGGCCTCAGGGGTGCTCGCCAAACAGGTGCAGGCTGTCGTGCAGGTACTGTTCGCGCATTTGCGGCGCCAGCCACTGGGCGTACAGGTCGGGCAAGGTGTCGTTGCGCAGCGGCAGTAGCAATTTGTTGATATGGCTGATGGCTTCGCGCCCCAGCGGCGTGTCGGAGCAGCCGACCCGCAGCAACTGGTACTGCTCGACTCCCTGGATCGGGTAGAAGGCATAGTCGTCGCTGGGCCAGCCTTGCTGTTGCAGCAGGTAGCGCACTTCCGGCCAGTAGCCGAGCACCAGTTGCAGGCGGTCATGCTGCTGCATTTGCAGCAGGCTGGTCACTGCGTCATTGCCGTAGTGGCGGCTGAGGGTAGTGTCGGGCAGGGTCTTGAGCAGTTCATCAACCGCCGGGCTGTAGCTGCGCTGGGCCACCACACCCAGCTTGAGCGCGGTACTGCCGAGCAGCGTCTGCAGGTCGACCTGCTGGTTGTGCAGGTAGGGGTCAAGCAGGTGCTGGTCCTTGCGCCGGACCACCAGGCCGCTGCTGAGCACGCCCAGGCTGGGGATCGAGAAATGCACATAGCGCGCTCGCTCCGGGGTCCACAGCAGGGTCGGGTCGCAGGTGAAGGTGGGCGCCTGGAGCATCTGGATGCCGCGGGCGCGGTTGACCCGGACGATGCTGTGATCGTATTCGGGCATCTGTTCGATCAGCAGCGGCAGCAAGCGGTCGATCACCCCCTGGCCCTTGCCGGTGCCTTCGAAAATGGTCAGCGGCGGCAAGTCGCGCAACAACCAGAACAAACGCTCCTTGGCCGAGGCCGGAGCGGGCAGGCCCAGGCAAAGCAACAGACCTAGCAACAGCGGCAATCCACGACGCATGCTCGCTTGCCAGTGATGGGTCATGTCCAGGTCTCCACCGTTGCCACGCAACTTGAGTAGTGCCGTGTTCAGACTGCGCCTTGCGTGCGTAGCCGGGCAATCGCTGCTGTGTCATAACCCAGCCCGGCCAGTACCTGCTCGGTGTGGGCTCCAAGCTCCGGCCCGACCCATTCGCTGGAGCCGGGGGTGTCCGAGAGCTTGGGGACGATCCCCGGCATCTTGAACGGCGTGCCATCGGGCAGCTTGGCTTGCAGGAACATCTCGCGGGCGAGAAATTGCGGGTCGCTGAACATATCTTCGGCACTGTAGATGCGGCTGGCCGGTACCTGGGCCTCATTGAGCACCTGCATCAGCGCATCCAGTGGCAAAGTCCGCGCCCAGCGGTCGATCACCCCGTACAACTCATCGCGGCGCAGGTCGCGGCCGTCATTGCTGGCGAGCGCCGGATCGTCGGCCAGGTCATTGCGGCCGATGGCCTGCATGAAGCGCTTGAAGATCGCATCGCCATTGGCGCCGATCTGCACGTGCTTGCCATCGGCGCTGGTGTGGATGGAGGAGGGGGTGATGCCGGGCATGATGTTGCCGGTACGCTCGCGGATAAAGCCGAACACGTCGAACTCCGGCACCATGCTTTCCATCATGGCGAAGATCGCTTCGTACAAGGCGACATCCACCACCTGGCCCTGGCCGCCGTTGACTTCGCGATGACGCAGGGCCATCAACGCCCCGATCACGCCCCACAAGGCCGCAATCGAGTCACCGATGGAGATGCCGGTACGCACCGGCGGGCGGTCCTCGAAACCGGTGATGTAGCGCAGCCCGCCCATGGATTCGCCGACGGCGCCGAACCCCGGCTGGTCTTTCATCGGCCCGGTCTGGCCGAAGCCGGACAGGCGCACCATCACCAGCTTCGGGTTGAGGGCGTGCAGCACGTCCCAGCCCAGGCCGAGTTTTTCCAGCACCCCGGGGCGGAAGTTCTCGATCAGGATGTCGGCTTCGGCCAGCAGCTTCTTGAGAATATCCAGCCCTTCGGCATGCTTGAGGTTGAGCGTGAGCGACTGCTTGTTGCGGGCCTGGACGAACCACCACAGCGACGTGCCTTCGTACAGCTTGCGCCACTTGCGCAGCGGGTCGCCGCCATCGGGCGACTCGACCTTGATTACCTCGGCGCCGAATTCGGCGCAGATGCGCGAAGCGAACGGGCCGGCAATCAGGGTGCCGAGTTCGATGACTTTGAGGCCGGCGAGAGGTTTGCTGGGCGTAGGCATGAGGCGTCCGTGGCAGCGGGTCAGGGCCCCCGTTTTTATCATAGCTGGGCGCGCCCAGATACTGCTGCGGCGCAAGGAACATGCGGATCGGTTAGACTGGGCGACTTTCCTTGCCGCAAGAAGCCCGTCCATGGCCCAGCCATCCACCACCTACAAGTTTGAACTGAACCTCACCGACCTTGACCGCGGTGTGTACGAAAGCGTCAAGCAGACCATCGCCCGTCACCCGTCGGAAACCGAAGAGCGCATGGCCGTGCGTCTGCTGGCCTACGCCCTGTGGTACAACGAGCAACTGTCTTTTGGCCGAGGTCTGTCGGACGTGGACGAAGCGGCGGTGTGGGAAAAAAGCCTGGACGACCGCATCCTGCACTGGATCGAAGTCGGCCAGCCCGATGCCGATCGTCTGACCTGGTGCTCGCGTCGCACCGAGCGCACCAGCCTGCTGGCCTATGGCAGCTTGCGCGTGTGGGAAACCAAGGTGCTGCCGGCGGTCAAGAACCTGAAAAACCTCAACATCGCCGCCGTGCCCCAGGAAGTTCTGGAAACCCTGGCCAAGGACATGCCGCGGGCGATCAAGTGGGACGTGATGATCAGCGAAGGCACGGTGTTCGTCACCGACGATCGCGGCCAGCACGAAGTCCAGCTGCAATGGCTGATGGGCGAGCGCTGATCGCGTGTCCTTTCTAGCCGAACATCCCTGATTGACGAGAAGCCCCAACGCCCCATGCGTATCGATCCCCGCCCGTTGCCGTCCACGTTGCCCTTTCTCGGCGACCTGCCACCCTTGCTGACCCGCCTGTATGCCGCCCGTGGCGTGCAATCGGCAGCCGAGCTGGATAAGAGCCTGGCGCGCCTGCTGCCTTACCAGCAGCTCAAGGGCATCGAGGCGGCAGTCGACCTGCTGGTGACGGCACTGGCAGAACGCCAGCGCATCCTTATCGTCGGCGACTTCGATGCCGACGGCGCCACCGCCAGCACCGTTGGCCTGCTCGGCCTGCGTCTGCTGGGTGCTGCCCATGTTGATTACCTGGTGCCCAACCGCTTCGAGTACGGCTATGGCCTGACTCCGGAGATTGTCGAAGTGGCCTTGCAGCGCCAGCCGCAATTGCTGATCACCGTCGACAACGGCATTTCCAGCGTCGAAGGCGTGGCCGCCGCTAAAGCTGCGGGATTGAAGGTCCTGGTGACCGATCACCACCTGCCTGGCCATGAGCTGCCGGCGGCCGACGCCATCGTCAATCCCAACCAGCCGGGCTGCGAGTTCCCCAGCAAGGCGCTGGCCGGGGTCGGGGTGATTTTCTATGTGCTGATGGCCTTGCGCGCGCGGTTGCGCAGCCTCGGTCACTACGACAACGCGCCGCAACCGAACATTGGCGAGCTGCTTGATCTGGTGGCCCTGGGCAGCGTCGCTGACGTGGTGCCGCTGGATGCCAACAACCGCATCCTGGTGCACCAGGGCCTGGAACGCATCCGTGCCGGACGGGCGCGGCCGGGGCTCAAGGCCATTCTTGAAGTGGCCCGCCGCGATCATGCGCGTATCACCTCCACCGACCTTGGCTTTATTCTTGGCCCACGGCTCAATGCGGCCGGGCGCCTGGACGACATGAGCCTGGGCATCGAGTGCCTGCTCAGTGACGATGCCAACCTGGCCCGGGAAATGGCCGGCCAGCTCGACGAACTGAACCAGGACCGCAAATCCATCGAGCAGGGCATGCAGCGCGAAGCCCTGGCCCAGCTCAAGGACCTGCCGTTGGAATCGATGCCGTTCGGCCTGTGCCTGTTCGAGCCGGACTGGCACCAGGGCGTGATCGGCATCCTTGCCTCGCGCCTGAAAGAGCGTTACCACCGCCCGACCATCGCCTTTGCCGATGCCGGCGACGGCATGCTCAAGGGCTCGGCGCGCTCGGTGCCGGGCTTTCATATTCGCGATGCGCTGGATGCCGTGGCGGCGCGCCATCCGCAGTTGATCAGCAAGTTCGGCGGCCACGCCATGGCCGCCGGCCTGTCGCTGCCGGCTGATAACTTTCCGGCCTTTGCCCAGGCCTTCGACGAAGAAACCCGTCGCCAGCTGCGTGAAGAAGACCTCACCGGCCGCTTGCTGTCAGACGGCACCCTGGCGGTCGAGGAGTTCCACCTGGAGCTGGCCCGGGCTTTGCGCAATGCCGGACCGTGGGGCCAGCACTTCCCCGAGCCGCTGTTCCACGGGGTGTTCCAGCTGGTCGAGCAACGGATCGTCGGTGAGCGGCACCTGAAGGTGGTGCTCAAGAGCGAATGCGGTTCGCTCAAGCTCGATGGCATCGCCTTTGGCGTCGACCGGGAAGTCTGGCCCAACCCCACCGTGCGCTGGGTCGAGCTGGCCTACAAGCTCGACGTCAACGAGTTTCGCGGCCAGGAAAGCGTGCAACTGATGATCGCGCATATCGAGCCGCGCTGATCTCACGGGGCAAAGTGGTCTAGGCTTCGAATGATGGGTCGAAGAACCTGCGGGGAAGATTCTGTAGTCGGCCGGTCAACTACCTGGAGCCTTACCACTTGATTTGAGAGGTGCCCCATGAGCCTGCTGCTTGAGCCGTATACCCTGCGCCAGCTGATCCTGCCCAACCGCATTGCCGTCTCACCCATGTGCCAGTATTCCAGTGTCGACGGCCTGGCCAATGACTGGCACCTGGTGCACCTGGGCAGCCGCGCGGTGGGTGGTGCCGGGCTGATTTTCACCGAAGCCACTGCCGTGACTGCCGACGGGCGCATTACCGCGCAAGACCTGGGCTTGTGGGACGACGCGCAGATCCCGGGGCTGCAACGCATCACCCGTTTCATCACCGCCCAGGGCGCGGTGCCCGGCATTCAGCTGGCCCATGCCGGGCGCAAGGCCAGCACCCATCGGCCGTGGCTGGGCAAGCATGGCAGCGTCAAGGTCGACGATGGCGGCTGGGTGCCAGTGGGGCCCTCGAAAATTGCCTTCGACCCGGAGCACACCGCACCCAGCGAACTGAACGAAGCGCAGATCGGCGAGATCATCCAGGCCTTTGTCGCCGCTGCCCGGCGCGCCCTTGAGGCCGGTTTCAAGGTGGTCGAAGTGCATGCCGCCCATGGCTACCTGTTGCACCAGTTCCTGTCGCCATTGAGCAACCAGCGCCGCGACCAGTACGGCAGCTGCTTTGAAAACCGCATTCGCCTGACCCTGCAAGTGACCGAAGCGGTGCGCGAGGTGTGGCCCGCCGAGTTGCCGGTGTTCGTGCGGCTATCGGCCACTGATTGGGTCGAGGATGGCTGGAACCCGGATGAGACCGTGGAGCTGGCCAAGCGCCTGCGCAAACTGGGCGTGGACCTGATCGACGTGTCCTCTGGCGGCACCTCGGTAAAAGCCGAGATCCCGACCGGGCCGGGCTATCAGACTCAGTTCGCGGCCAAAGTGCGGGAAGAGGCGGGGATCGCCACCGGGACGGTGGGCATGATCACCGACCCGATGCAGGCTGAAACCATCTTGCGTACCGCGCAGGCCGATATCATCTTCCTCGCCCGCGAATTGCTGCGCGACCCGTACTGGCCGCTGCACGCCGACGACGACCTGGGCGGCAACAAGGCGGTGTGGCCGGCGCAGTATCAACGGGCTACCAGCCGCGAGCAGCCGATACATGAGTCTGATTTACGCGATTGACTGAATGGCGAGCGCTTCGCGCTCGATCGCAGGCAAGCCAGCTCCCACAGGTTCGGCGTACATAAACCCTCTGTGGGAGCGGGCCTTAGGCATGTGCGGCCTGGCTCAACACATCGCTGACCCACTGGTTGATGCTCTTGTCTGCCAACTCAGCTTTTTGCGCGACGCTGGCATGCAGCGTCGGCTCAAGGCGCAAGCTCAATTTCCCCGAGTAAGCTTTCTGTGGTTCACGTCCCAGGCGCGCGCAGGTATCAAGGTAATCATCCACGGCTTCTTCGAAGGCGCTGCGCAACTGCGGGACCGATTGCGCGTGAAAGCCGATCACATCGCGTATACCGGCGACATGGCCGATCAGCAATTGGTCTTCATCGCTGTATTCAATACGGGCGGCGTAGCCCTTGTAGTTCATGACATTCATGGGGTCACTCCTGCCTGTTCCAGAAAGTACCGCGCATCGCGGATCTGATAAGGCTTGGCATCTTTATCCGGATGAGGGCGATGGAACGTCGCGATCACACCATTGAGTTCAAAGCGCACGCGTGAACCTCTGCCTTCGATTACCCGGGCTCCCGCACCGACCAACAAAGATTCGATGCGAGCCCATTCCAGATTGCCGGGTATCGGTTTGCTGAAGATTGACTTCAGCGTACTGCGCTGATGATTATTCATGGTATCAGATTATGATACCGTCTGCGATGCAGCAATGGGATGTCCATAGGGCGAAGCCTTTATGGATGAAGGAGGTTTCCTGGATTTAGCCCAGTTCCCCCACCGCACGCCACGCCTCATCAATCGCCGCATGGGCATAGGCGCTCCAGGCCGCGTCCGAGTTGGCGATGCTGACCTTGCCCACGGGCTGGCGCGCCAGCTCCATCCACTGCTCGATCTGCGCCGGGTCGTCGTAGAGGGTATTGGTGGAGCAGGCATAACCATGGGGCCAGCGGTTGACCGTGATCGCCAGGATGTCCTTGTTGTGGTCAAAGCCACCAGGACCCAGCATGCGTTGCAACTGCTCGCGCAGCTGGCTTTCCAGTACCTCGAATGAGGTGCCGTACAGGCGCCCGCGTCCGGCACGGGCCTGGTCGCGGCTGCTCATGCCGCTGTCGGGGCTGGTCGGGACAAACACCATGTGCAGGCCGATGGGCTGCGCCGGGTCGCGTGGATGTTCGTAGCCGCCGAGGCTCACCGGGTAGTCGAGCTTGATCCGGCTGTAGGGCTGGGTGGCGGCGTAGATCTCGTGCACGCCAAGCTTCTGGAACGCTTGCCAGTTGCGCACGATGACCTTGGTGTACACCAGCGGGAACTTGACGTTCTGGCTCAGGGCGTGGGCCTGTTCGGCCGACAGGTCGCGCAGCAGGTAGGGGATCATCATGTTGTAGCAGGCCAGGACGCAGTGCTTGGCGCGCACCTTGGCCAGTTGCCCGGCGCGGCTGTAGCCGACATCGACTCCACCCGCGACGTTGCGCACGCTCACCGCCGTGCTGTTCAGGCGCAGGCGCAGCGGTTGCCCGGCGCGGTCGAGCTGGCTGTAGTCGAAATTGGCGAGGACGATGTCTTCCATGCTCTGGCCCGGCGCCACCGATGGCACCAGGCTGCGCACCAGCAGGCGTGCCAGCGAGGCGTTGCCGTCGGGGAAGTGGTAGATGTAGGGCTCTTCCATCTCCGCCTTGGCTTCCTCGCTGAGCGGCGCCAGGTTCATCGCGGCAAAGCCCGGGAAGCCGACAGAGTAGGCGTCGGCAGCGGCGACGGCATCGATGCCCACGGCCATGAAGTCGTTGGTGCGGCCCTGGAAGTACTTGACCGCCCTGGCCGACAGGCCGACGTCCTTGAGCAGGAAGTCGCGGTAGCTGGTGCGCTCCAGATAGGCCGTCTTGTCCTCCAGCGACTTGCCGGCCAGGTAGTCGCGCGGCGCCTGGTGCAGGTCGATCAGCGCCTTGCGGTCGCTTGCGGGCAGGGGGAAGTCATTGATGAAATCGGCAATCGGGCGGGCGTTGAGCTGGCTCGGGGCGATGTCGTCGGCGACCATCGGCGTCGGGTCGCCAGTGACCAGCTTGTCTTCGCCGAAGGTTTCCTGGTCGAAGAACACCGCGCGCGACAGGCCCAGGTCGGGGTAGAAGCTGCGGTCAAAGGCGGTCTCGAAACGCTTGATATCGACGCCAAGCTTTTGCAGCAGGCCGTTGACCTCCTTGCTGTACAGATGGTTGGGCGACTGCAAGGCTTCACTGCCGCCATAACCGAGGATCATCCGCCCACCGGCGCTGAACTCGTTGCGCTTGGCGTGGCCGCCGAAATCGTCGTGGTTCTCGAGGATCAGGATCTTCGCGGCGGGATGCTTCTCGCGATAGAAGAACGCCGCCGCCAGGCCGCTGATGCCGCCGCCGACCACCACCAGGTCGTATTCCTCGCTGATCGGCAGGGCGTCGGTGGCGAAGGTCTTTTTCTCCCAGCCCATCTGGTGCGCAACTTCGAAGGCGCCGACATGGCTGCCACGCAAACCGGTCAAGGCCGGTGGGTAATAGCGCCCGCTGGGGGCCGCCTGAAGCAGTTGCAGCGGGGTCAGGCCCGCTGCGACGCCGATGGCGACTCCGTTGATGAAGTCGCGTCGGGTGATTTCCATGGGTGTCCTTACCTTAATGTTTGAACATCACATGCCGGACGCAGGTGTAGTCCTCCAGCCCGTACATGGACATATCCTTGCCATAGCCAGACAGTTTCTGACCGCCATGGGGCATTTCGCTGACCAGCATAAAGTGCGTGTTGACCCAGGTACAGCCGTACTGCAGGCGCGCCGAAACGCGATGGGCACGGCCGACGTCGGCGGTCCACAGCGACGACGCCAGGCCGTAGTCGGAATCGTTGGCCCAGGCCAGGGCCTGCGCTTCATCGTCGAAACGGGTCACCGAGACCACCGGCCCGAACACTTCGCGGCGGACGATCTCGTCATCCTGCTGGGCATCGGCCAGCACCGTAGGTTCGAAAAAGAAACCGTCACCGGCCACCGCCTTGCCACCGGTGACCAGGCGAATATGCGGCTGGGCAATCGCCCGTTCGACCATGGCCGCCACCCGGTCGCGGTGCTGGGCGGTGATCAGCGGGCCGAGCTCGGTGTCCGGGTCGTGCTGCAGGCCATGCTTGATGCTGGCCACGGCCTTGCCGAGCTTTTCGACGAATTGCTCGTAGATGCCGCTTTGGGCATAGATGCGGCAGGCGGCGGTGCAGTCCTGGCCGGCATTGTAGAAGCCGAAGGTGCGGATGCCGTCGACCGCGGCGTCGATATCGGCATCATCAAAAATGATCACCGGGGCCTTGCCGCCCAGTTCCATGTGCATGCGCTTCACGCTGTCGGCGGTGCTGGCGATGATGTTGGCGCCGGTTGGGATCGAGCCGGTCAGCGACACCATGCGCACTTTCGGGTGGGTCACCAGCGGCGTGCCGACGCTCGGCCCGCGACCGAAAAGAATGTTCAGCACGCCGGCCGGCAACAGCTCGCTGGCAAGTTCTGCCAGGCGCAGCGCAGTCAGCGGCGTTTGCTCCGACGGCTTGAGCACCACGGTGTTGCCGGCGGCCAGCGCCGGGGCGATCTTCCAGGCAACCATCATCAGTGGGTAGTTCCACGGCGCGATCGAGGCGACCACGCCCAGCGGGTCGCGACGGGTCATCGAGGTATGCCCCGGCAGGTATTCACCGGCAGCCGAGCCGCCCAGACAGCGGCTGGCACCGGCAAAAAAGCGGAACACATCGGCGATCGCCGGGATCTCGTCATTGAGCGCGGCGGCGTAGGGCTTGCCGCAGTTGTCCGACTCCAGGCGGGCCAGCTCTTCGCCGTGGGCCTCGATGGCGTCGGCAAGTTTGAGCAGCAACAGCGAACGCTCTTTGGGCGTGGTCTGCGACCAGCTGTCGAAGGCACGGTCGGCGGCGCGCACGGCAGCATCGACCTGGGCCTCGCTGGCCTCGTTGACTTCCACCAGCACGCTGCCCAGCGCCGGGTTGAGCACCGCGTAGCCTGCGCCTTCGCCGTCCACCAGTTGGCCGTTGATCAACAGTCGGGTTTGCATGGTCCAGTCCTCCAGGAGTTATTTGCCGCTGCCGGCTACGCTTTCGCCGCCGCGGGTCAGGTAATAGGCGCCGAGGATCGGCAGCATGGTCACCAGCATCACCAGCATGGCCACTACGTTGGTGACCGGCACATCGCGCGGCCGGCTTAACTGGTTGAGCAGCCAGATTGGCAGGGTGCGCTCGTGGCCTGCGGTGAAGGTGGTGACGATGATTTCATCGAACGACAAGGCAAAGGCCAGCATGCCGCCGGCCAGCAGTGCCGAGCCGAGGTTGGGCAAAACGATGTAGCGAAAGGTCTGCCAGCCGTCGGCGCCCAGGTCCATCGACGCCTCGATCAGGCTCTGCGAGGTGCGCCGCAGGCGGGCGATGACGTTGTTGTAGACGATCACCACGCAAAAGGTGGCGTGGCCGACGACGATGGTGAAAATGCCCGGCTCGATCCCCAGGGTCTTGAATGCCGAGAGCAGGGCGATGCCGGTGATGATCCCGGGCAGGGCGATGGGCAAAATCAGCATCAGCGAGATGCTCTCCTTGCCGAAAAAGCTGCGCCGGTACAGCGCCGCCGAGGCCAGGGTGCCGAGCACCAGGGCGATCAGCGTCGCCAGGCAGGCGACCTGCAGCGACAGTTTGATCGACTCCAGCACGTCCGGGCGCGCAAACGCCACGCTGAACCACTTCAGGGTCAAGCCCTGGGGCGGAAAGCTGAAGGCGGCGTCCTCGGTGTTGAAGGCATAGAGGACGATGATCAGGATCGGGAAGTGCAGGAACACCAGCCCGCCCCAGGCCGCCAGGCGCAGGCCGATCGAGGCGCGTTCAGAGTGCATCGAAGGCCCCCAGGCGTTTGACCATAGACAGGTACACGGCAATCAGTACGATCGGCACCAGGGTAAAGGCGGCGGCCATGGGCATGTTGCCGATGGCGCCCTGCTGGGCATAGACCATGCTGCCAATGAAGTAGCCGGGCGGGCCGACCAGTTGCGGGACGATAAAGTCGCCCAGGGTCAGCGAGAAGGTGAAGATCGAGCCTGCGGCTATGCCAGGTACCGACAGCGGCAGGATTACCTGCATGAAGGTCTGTCGCGGTCGCGCGCCAAGGTCTGCCGAGGCTTGCAGCAGAGATGGCGGCAGGCGTTCCAGCGAAGCCTGGATCGGCAGGATCATGAACGGCAGCCAGATGTACACGAACACCAGGAAGCGCCCCAGGTGCGAGGTCGACAGGGTGCTGCCGCCGACCCCGGGAATAGCGAGGATGAACTGCAGCACCGGCCCCAGGTTGAGTTGCTGGACGAACCACTGGGCCACGCCGCCCTTGGCCAGCAGCAGGGTCCAGGCGTAGGCCTTGACGATGTAGCTGGCCCACATCGGCATCATCACCGCGATATAAAAGAACGCTTTGGTCTTGCCGCTGGTGTAGCGGGCCATGTAGTAGGCGATGGGGAAGGCCAGCACGGCGCTGGCCAGCGACACGGCGATGGCCATGCCCAGGGTGCGCAGGATGATGTCGAAGTTCGATGGGTTGAACAGCGCAGCGAAGTTGCCCAGGGTCAGGTCAGGGGTGACCGCCATGGTGAAGTCGTCGAAGGTGTAGAAACCCTGCCACAGCAGGCTCAGCAGCGACCCCAGGTAGATCGCGCCAAACCACAGCAGCGGCGGCACCAGCAGCAGCGCCAGGTACAGGTTGGGGCGCCGATAGAGCAGGGTAGAGAAGCGCCGCATGACGCCCGGCGCGCTGTTTGCCAGAGCCTGGGTCATTTCAGTGGCCCTCGCCGGGCACGGTTTCCTGCAACGCCGTCATCGCCTCGCGGGCCCAGCGTGCCTGCAGGCGCTGGCCGGGCTGCCAGGGCGCGGCGTGTTCCTGCCACTGGTTGTTGGCCTGGCTGATGCTCAGCAACTGGCCGTTGTCCAGCTGCAGCTCGTAGCGGGTGGCGCTGCCCTGGTACTGGATATCGTGGAGCAGGCCGCTGACCTGGATTTCGTTGCTGGCCGCTGGCTGGTCGCCAAGGCGGATGTGTTCCGGGCGGATCGAGAACGGCAGCTGGCTGCCATTGAGCTGCTGCGCCAATGCGCCGCGCAGCACATTCGAGGTGCCGACGAACTCGGCGACGAAAGTGGTCGCCGGCTTCATGTACAGGTTGCGTGGAGTGTCGACCTGCTCGATGCGGCCGCGGTTGAACACCGCGACGCGGTCCGACATCGACAGCGCCTCGGTCTGGTCATGGGTGACAAAGATGAAGGTGATGCCCAATTGGCGCTGCAGCTTTTTCAGCTCGCCCTGCATTTGCTCGCGCAGTTTCAGGTCCAGCGCTCCCAGCGGTTCATCGAGCAGCAGCACCCGCGGGCGATTGACCAGCGCCCGCGCCAGGGCCACGCGCTGGCGCTGGCCGCCAGACAGTTGCACCGGCTTGCGCTGGCCATAGCCGCCCAGGGCAACCATGACCAGGGCCTCTTCGGCGCGGGCATGGCGTTCGGCCTTGGCCACGCCCTTGACCTTGAGGCCATAGGCGACGTTGTCGCGCACGTTCATGTGCGGGAACAGCGCGTAGTCCTGGAACACCGTGTTGACGTCGCGCTGGTAGGGCGGCAACCCCGCCGCCTCTTCACCGTGGATGCGGATCGACCCGGCACTGGGTTGCTCGAAGCCTGCAATCAGGCGCAGGCAGGTGGTCTTGCCCGACCCCGAGGGGCCGAGCATCGAGAAGAACTCACCGTCGTGGATGTCGATCGACACCTGGTCAACCGCCCTGACCTCGCCAAAGGTGCGCGAGACATTGGTGAACTGCACTGCAAGGGTCATGGTGCGAAGCTCCAGCAAGAGGGAGCAAGCCCGCGTGTTCAGGTGGGAACGGGCTTGCCCCGCGACAGGGCCCTAACGGCCGCCCATGATCGCAATATAGTCCTGGGTCCAGCGGCTATAGGGCACGAACTTGCCCCCTTCGGCCTGCGGGGTCTTCCAGAAGGCGATCTTGTCGAACTGGTCGAAACCATTGGTCTTGCAGCCCTCGGCGCCGAGCAGTTCGCTGCCGCTGCAGGCCGCCGGCACCGCGGGCAGCGAGCCGAACCAGGCCGCTACGTCGCCCTGGACCTTGGGCTGCAGCGACCAGTCCATCCACTTGTAGGCGCAGTTGGGGTGCTTGGCCTCGCTGTGCAGCATGGTGGTGTCGGCCCAGCCGGTGGCGCCTTCCTTGGGAATGGTCGAGGCCACCGGCTGTTTGTCGGCTTGCAGGCCGTTGACCATGTAGCCCCAGGAACTGGAGGCGACCACGCCCTCGTTCTTGACGTCACTCATCTGCACCGTGGCATCGTGCCAGTAACGGTGGATCAGCGGATGTTGCTGGCGCAGCAGGTCGAGCACCGCTTGGTACTGGGTTTCGTTCAGTTCATAGGGGTTGTGGATGCCCAGTTCAGGTTTGGCCGACTTCAGGTACAGCGCCGCATCGGCGATGTAGATCGGCCCGTCGTAGGCCTGCACCCGGCCCTTGTTGGGCTTGCCGTCGGGCAGCTCCTGCGGCTCGAAAACCACGCTCCAGCTGGTCGGCGCCTGCTTGAACACCTCGGTGTTGTACAGCAGCACGTTCGGACCCCATTGGTAGGGCGTGCCGTACACCTGTTGGTTGACCACGTACCAGGCGCCGTCCTTGAGCCGCGGGTCGAGGTTCTTCCAGTTGGGGATCAGCGCGGTATTGATCGGCTGCACGCGCTTGCCGGCGATCAGCCGCAGCGAGGCGTCACCGGAGGCGGTGACCAGGTCGTAACCGCCCTTGGTCATCAGGCTGACCATCTCGTCGGAGGTGGCGGCGGTCTTGACGCTGACCTTGCAGCCGGTTTCCTTCTCGAAGCCGGTCACCCAGTCGTAGGCCTTGTCGCTTTCACCGCGCTCGATGTAACCCGGCCAGGCGACGATATCCAGCTGGCCTTCGCCGGCGCCCACGGCTTTCAGCGGTTCGGCGGCCTGCAGGCTGGCGCTGGCCAGCAGGGCGGTGCTCAGGGCGCAGAGCGTGGCGGTCTTGTGCACGAACATGGTGTTCCCTCTTGTTGGAATTATCTCGGGGCGGTGAAAGTGCAGGTATAGCTGGTTTAAGCGTAGGCAACATCTGGAAGCAAATGCATTCAGCTTCGCTTCAGCCTGCGGCAGTACTCTTTGGGCTTCTTTCCTCCCCATGGAGATGCCCCATGAACACCCGCGGCTTGCTTGATCAACTGCTCAAATCCGGCCAGGACCTGCTGCAGAACCAGGGCGGCAAAAGCCCTGCCGGCAAATCCGGCGGCCTTGGCGACCTGCTCGGCGGCAAGGGCGGTGGTGGCCTGGGCAGCCTGCTCTCCGGTGCCGGCGGCGGTGCCCTGGCGGCAGGGGCGATGGGCTTGCTGCTGGGCAACAAAAAGGCTCGCAAGTACGGCGGCAAGGCCCTGACCTACGGCGGCCTGGCGGCCCTCGGGGTGATCGCCTACAAGGCCTACGGCAACTGGCAGGCCAAGCAGGGCACTGCGGTGCAGGGTGAGCCGCAAACCCTCGACCGCCTGCCGCCGGCCCAGGTCGAGCAGCACAGCCAGGCGATCCTCAAGGCGCTGGTGGCAGCGGCCAAGTCCGATGGCCATGTCGATGACCGCGAGCGGGCGCTGATCGAGGGCGAATTCGTCAAGCTGTCCAGCGACCAGGAACTGCAACACTGGCTGCACGCCGAGCTGAACAAACCGCTGGACCCGGCCGACGTCGCCCGCGCCGCCAGCACCCCGGAAATGGCCGCCGAAATGTACATCGCCAGTGTCATGCTGGTGGACGAGGAGCATTTCATGGAGCGTGCCTACCTGGACGAACTGGCGCGCCAGCTCAAGCTTGACCCGGCGCTCAAGAGCGAGCTGGAAAACCAGGTAAAACTTGCTGCCAGTCAATGAAACCGGGCTAATGGCCAGTATCTAGCCCGTTTGGCCCGATCCAGCCGTTAAGTCAGCCGCAAAAGCGCGCAGCCGCTGGGCTATACTCTGCCCATTTTTCCTGCTCGCGTAGAACACTTGAGGGCTGACTGTGAAAAACTGGACCTTGCGCCAACGGATCCTGGCGAGCTTCGCCGTGATTATCGCCATCATGTCGCTGATGGTGGTCGCTGCCTATTCGCGACTGGTGGCCATAGAGTCCGGCGAGGAAGCGGTGCGAACCGACAGCATCCCCGGGGTCTACTACAGCTCCATGATCCGCAGCGCCTGGGTCGACAGCTATGTACTGACCCAGCAGCTGGTGGGCCTGAGCGACCATCGCGAGCTCACCTCGGCCGACATGGAGCTGTACAAGGGTTTTGAAGAGCGCCTCAAACAGCACATGGCCAGCTACCAGGCGACCATTCGCGAGAAGGACGACCAGGCCAGCTTCGACCAGTTCGGCCAGCTCGAAGCGGGCTACCTGAAAGCGGTGGATAGCGTCCTGGAGGCCTACCGCAAGAAGGATTACCCCGAAGCCCAGCGCCTGCTCGCCGAGGTGCTGACCCCGGCCTGGGTCGATGGCCGCAAGCACCTGAACGGGGTGATCGAGCGCAACCGTCATTCGGCCGAATCCGCCACCGACTCCATCGTCAGCGCCGTGGCCACGGCCAAGTTCAGCATGATCGTCTCGCTGTTGCTGGCGATTGTCGCCGCAACCATCTGCGGCCTGGTGCTGATGCGCGCCATCACCGCACCGATGCAGCGTATCGTCCATGCCCTGGACAAGCTCAGCGGCGGCGACCTCAGCGTGCGCCTGAACCTGGATCGCAAGGATGAGTTCGGCGCGGTGGAAACCGGCTTCAACGAAATGATGGGCGAACTGACCAACCTGGTGTCCCAGGCCCAGCGCTCCTCGGTGCAGGTCACCACTTCGGTGACCGAGATTGCCGCCACCTCCAAGCAGCAACAGGCCACCGCCACCGAGACCGCCGCCACCACCACCGAAATCGGCGCCACTTCGCGGGAAATCGCCGCGACTTCCCGCGACCTGGTGCGGACCATGACCGAAGTGACCTCGGCCGCCGACCAGGCCTCGATCCTGGCCGGCTCCGGCCAGCAGGGCCTGGCGCGCATGGAAGAGACCATGCACCAGGTGATGGGCGCGGCCGATCTGGTCAACAACAAGCTGGCGATCCTCAACGAGAAGGCCGGCAACATCAACCAGGTGGTGGTGACCATCGTCAAGGTCGCCGACCAGACCAACCTGCTGTCGCTCAACGCCGCCATCGAGGCGGAAAAAGCCGGTGAGTACGGCCGTGGTTTCGCCGTGGTCGCCACTGAAGTGCGGCGCCTGGCCGACCAGACTGCCGTGGCTACCTACGACATCGAGCAGATGGTTCGCGAGATCCAGTCGGCGGTGTCGGCCGGGGTCATGGGCATGGACAAGTTCTCCGAAGAAGTACGCCGCGGCATGTTCGAGGTGCAGCAGGTCGGCGAGCAACTGACCCAGATCATCCACCAGGTCCAGGCCCTGGCGCCGCGGGTGTTGATGGTCAACGAAGGCATGCAGGCCCAGGCCACCGGCGCCGAACAGATCAACCACGCCCTGGCGCAGTTGGGCGATGCCAGCAGCCAGACGGTCGAATCGTTGCGCCAGGCCAGCTTTGCCATTGACGAACTGAGCCAGGTGGCCACCGGCCTGCGTGGCGGCGTGTCGCGGTTCAAAGTCTGACCTGCCGATGAACGACCTTCAGCCTCGCCGCAACCAGGATGCGGCCTCCCACGGCACCCTGTACCTGGTGTTTCGCATCGGCGACCAGCGCTTTGCCCTGGACGCCCATGAGGTCGCCGAAGTGCTGCCGCGCTTGCCGCTCAAGCCCATTGCCCAGACCCCGGCCTGGGTGGCCGGGGTGCTGGCGCATCGTGGCGCGCTGGTACCGGTGATCGACGTCGGCGCCTTGAGCTTCGGTTTGCCGGCGCCGGTGCGCACCAGCACGCGCCTGGTCCTGGTGCACTACCGTGCCGACCCGTTGCGCCCGCACTTGCGGCTGGGGCTGATCCTCGAACAGGCCACCGATACCCTGCGTTGCGACCCCGCCGAGTTCCAGCCCTATGGCCTGGACAACCAGCAGGCGCCTTACCTGGGGCCGGTGCGCGAGGATGCCCACGGTTTGCTGCAGTGCATCGGTGTACAGGACCTGCTCAGCGCCGAGGTGCGCCAGCTGTTGTTCCCGCCTGAGCTGGCGGCGAGCGACGAGGGCCTGGCATGAGTGGCGAACAGCGCTTCTTTCGCTTTTTGCAGGATCGGATCGGTCTGGATGTCGCCTCGGTCGGCGCAGCGATGGTCGAGCGCGCCTTGCGTCAGCGCTGCGCCACCCTCGAAGCCCGCGACCTGGATGACTATTGGCTGCGCCTGCAGCAGTCGAGCCAGGAGCAGCAGGCGCTGATCGAGGCGGTGATCGTCCCGGAAACCTGGTTCTTCCGTTATCCGGAGTCGTTCAACGCCCTGGTGACCCTGGCGCGCAAACGCCTGGCCGAGCTCGGTGGCATGCGCCCGCTGCGCATCCTCAGCCTGCCGTGCTCGACCGGCGAAGAGCCGTATTCGATTGCCATGGCCCTGCTCGACGGCGGCTTTGCCGGGCACAGCTTTCGCGTCGACGCTATGGACATCAGCCCCAATTCGATTGATCGCGCCGAACAGGCGCTGTACGGGCGCAACTCGTTCCGTGGCTCGCACCTGGACTTTCGCGAGCGGCACTTCAGCGACAGCGACGAAGGCCAGCGCCTCGACGAGCGGGTTCGCCAGCAGGTCAAGCTGCAGGTCGGCAATGTACTGGATCCGGCGCTCAAGGCCCGGGAGGGCAGTTACGATTTCGTGTTCTGCCGCAACCTGCTGATCTATTTCGACGTCCCCACCCAGCAGCGGGTGTTCGAGGTGCTCAAAAGCCTGATCCATGAGCAAGGTGTGCTGTTCATCGGCCCGGCCGAAGGCAGCCTGCTGGCACGCATGGGCATGCGCCCGGTGGGCATTGCCCAATCCTTTGCCTACGTACGCCAGGCTGAAATGCAGCCGGCGCCGCCGAGCAAGCCGTTGGCGATCCCTTTGCCGTTGACAGTGCCGGTGACGGCGGCCAGCGTGCCGCGCCCGGCGTCGGCGCCGCTGACAGTCCGCAAGCTCAAGCCGATTGCGCCGCCGCCGGCGAAGCCCGCCGCGCAGGATGCGGCCAGCCAATTGCTGGCGCAGATCGCTCAACTGGCCAATGCCGGTAGCAGCACCGAGGCCCAGGCCGCGTGTACCCGTTACCTGCAGCAGTATCCGCCCACTGCCCAGGTGTTCTACTGGCTGGGCTTGCTCAGTGATACCGCCGGCGACAGCGGTGAAGCCCTGAGCCATTACCGCAAGGCGCTGTACCTTGACCCCCAGCATCCGGAGGCACTGGTGCACCTGGCCGCGCTGCTGGCTTCGCAAGGTGATGTCGCAGGCGCCCGGCGCCTGCAGGAACGGGCCGCACGGCGCGCTGACCGGGAGTCTGAGCAATGATGGGTGACAACGACGTGCAACTGGTCGCCAGTGACGCCGCCAGCATCGACGATTGCTGGAACCGTATCGGCGTACACGGCGACAAGAGCTGCCCGCTGCTTGATGAACATATTCACTGCCGCAACTGCGACGTCTATGCCGCTGCAGCGACGCGCCTGCTGGACCGCTATTCGTTGTCTCAGGAAGCCCACGAGCAGAGCGAGGCGCCTGAGCAAGCCAGCAGTGGCCGCTCATTGCTGCTGTTTCGCCTGGGCGAGGAGTGGCTGGCGCTGGCCACCCGCTGCCTGGTCGAGGTTGCGCCGCTGCAGCAGGTGCATTCCCTGCCACACCAGCGCTCGCGGGTGCTGCATGGCGTGGCCAATGTACGTGGCGCGCTGGTGCCCTGCCTGTCGCTGGGCGACCTGCTCGGCCTTGAAACCCAGGGTTCGGCGCCAACCTCGGCGCGGATCATGCCGCGCATGCTGATCATCGCCGCTGCCGGCGGCTCGGTGGTGGTCCAGGTCGATGAAGTGGACGGCATCCATGCTCTGGACCCCGTCCGTCTGGGGGCCGAGCAGGGCGAAACGCGTTTTACCGCAGCGGTGCTGCAATGGCGCGGACGCAGTGTTCGCGTGCTGGATGAAGACCAAGTGCTGTCTGCCGTGAACCGGAGCCTGTCATGACCCCAGAGCAAATGCGCGACGCCTCGTTGCTCGAGCTGTTCAGCCTGGAGGCCGAAGCCCAGACCCAGGTGCTCAGTGCCGGGCTGCTGGCGCTGGAGCGCAACCCGACCCAGGCCGACCAGCTTGAAGCGTGCATGCGCGCAGCCCATTCGCTCAAGGGCGCGGCGCGGATTGTCGGCGTCGATGCCGGGGTCAGCGTCGCCCATGTCATGGAAGACTGCCTGGTCGGCGCCCAGGAAGGCCGCTTGCTGCTGCGCCCGGAGCACATCGATGCGCTGTTGCAGGGCACCGACCTGCTGATGCGCATCGCCACGCCGGGCGATGCCAGTATCGACGCCGCGGTGCAGACCTTTCTGGTGCAGATGGCCGCGTTGCTCGACCCTGGTGCACCAGCAGCGCCTGCGATCGCAGCGCCGCCATTGCCGGAACCCGAGCCCGAACCCGAACCACTGGCGGCCGAGCTGCCAAGCGTTGACCCCGAGCCCGAGGTCGAAGCCGCGCCGGTGCGCAGCGGCAAACGCACGACCGAGGGCGGTGAGCGGGTCTTGCGGGTCACGGCTGAGCGCCTGAACAGCCTGCTCGACCTGTCGAGCAAATCGCTGGTCGAAACCCAGCGGCTCAAGCCTTACCTGGCCACCCTGCAGCGCCTCAAGCGCATGCACGGGCAAAGCATCCGCGCCCTCGACGGCCTCAAGCAGCAACTGGAAAGCAGCGGCCAGAGCGCCGAAGTCCAGGACGCTTTGGCCCAGGCCCAGCGTCTGCTCGGTGAGACCCAGCAAATTCTGTTGCAGCAAGCCTCCGATCTCGATGAGTTCGGCTGGCAGGCCAGCCAGCGCGCGCAGCTGCTTTACGACACCGCACTGGCCTGTCGCATGCGTCCGTTTGCCGATGTGCTGACCGGGCAAAGCCGCATGGTCCGTGACCTTGGTCGTTCGCTGGGCAAGCAGGTGCGCCTGGACATCGACGGCGAGAAAACTCAGGTCGACCGCGACGTACTGGAAAAGCTCGAAGCGCCCTTGACCCACCTGCTGCGCAATGCCGTCGATCACGGTATCGAATCGCCCGAGCGGCGCCTGGTGGCCGGCAAGCCCCTGGAAGGGCAGATCCGCCTGCGTGCCTCGCACCAGGCCGGCCTGCTGGTGCTTGAGATCAGCGACGATGGCGGCGGCGTCGACTTGGCACACTTGCGCCAGAGCATCGTCGAGCGCCAGTTGTCACCGGCCGAAACCGTGGCGCAGATGAGCGAGGCCGAGCTGCTGACCTTCCTGTTTTTGCCCGGTTTCAGCCTGCGTGACCGGGTTACCGAGGTGTCCGGGCGCGGTGTCGGCCTGGACGCCGTGCAGCACATGGTTCGCCAGTTGCGCGGCTCGATCGAGCTGACCCAGACCAGCGGCCAGGGCAGTTGCTTTCACCTCGAAGTGCCGCTGACCCTGTCGGTGGTGCGCAGCCTGGTGGTCGAGGTTGGCGCCGAAGCCTATGCCTTCCCGCTGGCACATATCGAACGCACCCTGGAGCTGCCGGCCGAGGCCATCGTGCAGATCGAGGGCCGCCAGCATTTCTGGCATGAGGGCCGGCATATCGGCCTGGTCGCGGCCAGCCAGTTGCTCAACCGTCCGCCAAGCCAGGGCGAAGGGCAGAGCATCAAGGTGGTGGTGATTCGCGAGCGCGACATGCTCTACGGCGTGGCAGTCGAGCGCCTGATCGGCGAACGGGTGCTGGTGGTGATGCCGCTGGACGCGCGCCTGGGCAAGGTCCAGGATATTTCCGCCGGGGCTTTGCTCGACGACGGCGCGGTGGTGCTGATCATCGATGTCGAAGACCTGCTGCGTTCGGTGGAAAAACTCCTCAGCACCGGCCGCCTGGAGCGTATCGAGCGCGGCCAGCGCAGCGTGCGCGAGGCGGCGCGCAAGCGCGTGCTGGTGGTCGACGACTCGCTGACCGTGCGCGAACTGCAGCGCAAGCTGCTGAGCAACAAGGGCTATGAAGTGGCCGTTGCGGTCGACGGCATGGACGGCTGGAACGCCTTGCGCAGCGAAGACTTCGACCTGCTGATCACCGACATCGACATGCCGCGCATGGACGGTATCGAACTGGTCACGCTGCTGCGGCGCGACAGCCGCCTGCAATCGCTGCCGGTGATGGTGGTGTCGTACAAAGACCGCGAAGAAGATCGTCGCCGTGGACTGGACGCCGGGGCCGACTACTATTTGGCAAAGGCCAGTTTTCACGATGATGCCTTGCTCGACGCCGTCGTCGAGCTGATCGGGGGAGCGCAGGGATGAAAATCGCCATCGTCAACGATATGCCCATGGCCGTGGAGGCCTTGCGCCGGGCGTTGGCATTCGAACCGGCCCATCAGGTGATCTGGGTCGCCAGCAATGGCGCCGATGCGGTCAAGCTGTGTGCCGAGCAGTTACCGGACCTGATCCTCATGGATTTGATCATGCCGGTCATGGATGGCGTCGAGGCCACCCGGCGGATCATGGCCGAAACGCCGTGCGCCATCGTGATCGTCACCGTCGACCGCCAGCAGAACGTCCACCGGGTGTTCGAGGCCATGGGCCATGGCGCCCTCGACGTGGTCGATACTCCGGCCCTTGGCGCCGGCGATCCGCGTGAAGCGGCAGCGCCGCTGCTGCGCAAGATCCTCAATATCGGCTGGCTGATCGGCCAGCAGCGCAGCACCCCGACCCGGGCCATGGCCGCGCCGGTGCGCGAAGCCGCGCAGCGCCAGGGCCTGGTTGCCATTGGCTCTTCGGCGGGCGGCCCGGCGGCCCTGGAAGTGCTGCTCAAGGGCTTGCCGCGCAGTTTTCCGGCGGCCATCGTGCTGGTCCAGCACGTTGACCAGGTGTTCGCCGCCGGCATGGCCGAATGGCTCAGCAGCGCCTCGGGCCTGGCGGTGCGCCTGGCCAGCGAAGGCGAGCCGCCGCAACCGGGGCAGGTGCTGCTGGCCGGCACCAACCACCACATTCGCCTGCTCAAGAACGGCAACCTGGCCTATACCGCTGAGCCGGTAAACGAAATCTACCGGCCCTCGATCGACGTATTTTTTGAAAGCGTGGCCCGCTACTGGCGCGGCGACGCGGTCGGCGTACTGCTCACCGGCATGGGGCGCGATGGCGCCCAGGGCCTGAAGCTGATGCGCCAACAGGGCTTTCTGACCATCGCCCAGGATCAGCAGAGCAGCGCGGTGTACGGCATGCCCAAGGCAGCCGCCGCGATAGACGCCGCCGTCGAAATTCGCCCTCTGGAGCGAATCGCCGCGCGATTGATGGAAATTTTTCCAAAATGACGATATGTATTGAGCCACGCCGGCTGGCCGGCAGTGACCAGGTGACAGCGCATGAATGATTTACCGCTCGACGGTTTTCCGACCATGAATGAAAATTCGGCAATGGTCCTCTTGGTCGACGATCAGGCAATGATCGGCGAAGCGGTGCGGCGTGGCCTGGCTCACGAAGAGAACATCGATTTCCACTTCTGCGCCGACCCGCACCAGGCGGTGGCCCAGGCTGTGCGCATCAAGCCCACGGTGATTCTCCAGGACCTGATCATGCCCGGCCTTGACGGCCTGACCCTGGTGCGCGAATACCGCAACAACCCGGCCACCCAGGACATCCCGATCATCGTCCTGTCGACCAAGGAAGACCCGCTGGTCAAGAGCGCCGCCTTTGCCGCCGGGGCCAACGACTACCTGGTGAAGCTGCCGGACAACATCGAGCTGGTGGCGCGTATCCGCTACCACTCGCGCTCCTACCTGACCCTGCTGCAGCGCGACGAGGCCTACCGCGCCCTGCGCGTCAGCCAGCAGCAGTTGCTCGACACCAACCTGGTGCTGCAGCGGCTGATGAACTCCGACGGCCTCACGGGGCTTTCCAACCGTCGCCACTTCGACGAATACCTGGAGCTGGAATGGCGCCGGGCCATGCGCGAACAGGCGCAGTTGTCGTTGCTGATGATCGATGTCGACTATTTCAAGTCGTTCAACGACACCTTCGGCCACCTGGCCGGTGACGAAGCGCTGCGCAAGGTCGCCGAAGCCATTCGCGCCTCCTGCGCCCGCCCCAGCGACCTGCCGGCCCGTTACGGTGGCGAGGAATTCGCCCTGGTGCTGCCCAACACCTCGCCGGGTGGCGCCCGCCTGGTGGCGGAAAAACTGCGCCAGACCGTGGCGGCGATGAACATCGCCCACACCATGCCCAACGCCGACTCGGTGCTCACCGTGAGTATCGGCCTGGCGACCCTCACCCCGGGTATCGGCAGCCATTGCCGGCAACTGATTTCGGCAGCGGACAAAGGCCTGTACCTGGCCAAGAACAACGGCCGTAACCAGGTCGGGGTGGATTGACGGCAGCTACAAGCGGCAAGCTTCAAGCGGCAAGAAAAAACCTGGCGCCGGGTTTTTCTCCGGCCTCTTGTCGCTTGTAGCTTGCCGCTTGAAGCTGTAACTCCGCTATACTCTCCGGCTTTTCTACAGAATACGCACGAGAGCTGCCCGCCCATGGAAATTCAACCGATCCTGAACACCATCAAGGACCTCACCGAGCGCTCCGAGTCCATTCGGGGGTATCTTTGACTACGATCAAAAGCATGACCGCCTGATCGAAGTCAACCGCGAGCTCGAAGACCCGAACGTCTGGAACAAGCCCGAGTACGCTCAGGCCTTGGGCCGCGAACGTGCCATGCTGGCGCAGGTCGTCGAGACCCTGGACAAGATGTCCGGTGGCCTGGCCGACTGCCAGGACCTGCTCGACATGGCCGTCGAGGAAAATGACGAAGGCGCCGCGAGCGACGTCGTGACCGAGCTGCAAGGTCTGGAAGAAAGCCTGGCACAGCTTGAGTTCCGTCGCATGTTCAGCGGCGAGATGGACATGAACAACGCCTACCTGGACATCCAGGCCGGCTCCGGTGGTACCGAAGCGCAGGACTGGGCCAACATCCTCCTGCGCATGTACCTGCGCTGGGCCGACAAGCGCGGTTTCGACGCCACCATCATCGAGCTTTCCGAGGGTGAAGTCGCCGGCATCAAGGGTGCCACCGTGCACATCAAGGGCGAGTACGCCTTCGGCTGGCTGCGTACCGAGATCGGCGTGCACCGCCTGGTGCGCAAGAGCCCGTTCGACTCCGGCGCCCGTCGCCACACCTCGTTCTCGGCGGTGTTCGTGTCGCCCGAGATCGACGACAAGGTCGAAATCGACATCAACCCGTCCGACCTGCGCGTCGACACCTACCGCTCCTCGGGCGCCGGTGGCCAGCACGTAAACACCACCGACTCGGCAGTACGTATCACCCACGTGCCGACCAACACCGTGGTGGCCTGCCAGAACGAACGCTCCCAGCACGCCAACAAGGACACCGCCATGAAAATGCTGCGGGCCAAGTTGTACGAGCTGGAAATGCAGAAGCGCAACGCCGCCTCGCAGGCATTGGAAGACAGCAAGTCGGACATCGGCTGGGGCCACCAGATCCGTTCGTACGTGCTGGATGACTCGCGTATCAAGGACCTGCGTACCGGCGTCGAGCGCAGCGACTGCCAGAAGGTGCTGGACGGCGACCTCGACCAGTACCTGGAAGCGAGCCTCAAGCAGGGGCTGTAAGCCGCACACCACCGCCGCGATGCCCGGCCGCCCGCCGGCATCGCGTGCCCTGCCCGAAAAGGGCAACGAATACCTGATGGAAAGAATGACGACATGAGCGACCTGAAGACCGAATCGCAAGACCTGCAACAGGAAGAAAACAACCTGATCGCGCTGCGCAAGGAAAAACTTGCTGCCGAGCGCGCCAAGGGTAACGCCTTCCCCAACGACTTCCGCCGTGACAGCTACTGCAACGACCTGCAGAAACAGTATGTCGACAAGACCAAGGAAGAGCTGGAAGCTGCAGCGATTCCGGTCAAGGTTGCCGGGCGCATCATGCTCAACCGTGGCTCGTTCATGGTGATCCAGGACATGACCGGGCGCATCCAGGTCTACGTCAACCGCAAGACCCTGCCGGAAGAAACCCTGGCCGCGGTCAAGACCTGGGACCTGGGCGACATCATCGCCGCCGAAGGTACCCTGGCGCGCTCCGGCAAGGGCGACCTGTACGTCGAAATGACCAGCGTGCGCCTGCTGACCAAGTCGCTGCGCCCGCTGCCGGACAAGCACCACGGCCTGACCGACACCGAGCAGCGCTACCGCCAGCGCTACGTCGACCTGATGGTCAACGATGAAACCCGCCACACCTTCCGCGTTCGCTCGCAGGTCATCGCCCACATCCGCAACTTCCTGATGGCCCGCGACTTCCTCGAAGTCGAGACGCCAATGCTGCAGACCATTCCTGGTGGCGCCGCAGCCAAGCCGTTCGAAACCCACCACAATGCCCTGGACATGCAGATGTTCCTGCGCATCGCCCCGGAGCTGTACCTCAAGCGCCTGGTGGTCGGTGGTTTCGAGAAGGTCTTCGAGATCAACCGCAACTTCCGTAACGAAGGCGTTTCGACCCGGCACAACCCCGAGTTCACCATGCTCGAGTTCTACCAGGCCCACGCCGACTACGAAGACAACATGGACCTCACCGAGGAGCTGTTCCGCGAACTGGCCCAGCTGGTTCTGGGCAGCACCGACGTGCCGTATGGCGACAAGGTGTTCCACTTCGGCGAGCCGTTCGTGCGCCTGTCGGTGTTCGACTCGATCCTCAAGTACAACCCCGAGATCAGCGCCGCCGACCTGCAGGACATCGACAAGGCCCGTGAGATCGCCAAGAATGCCGGCGCCAAGGTGCTCGGCTTCGAAGGCCTGGGCAAGCTGCAGGTGATGATTTTCGAGGAGCTGGTCGAGCACAAGCTCGAGCAGCCGCACTTCATCACCCAGTACCCGTTCGAAGTCTCGCCGCTGGCCCGTCGCAACGACGACAACCCGAACGTCACCGACCGCTTCGAGCTGTTCATCGGTGGCCGTGAAATCGCCAACGCCTACTCCGAGCTCAACGATGCCGAAGACCAGGCCGAGCGTTTCATGGCCCAGGTGGCCGAGAAAGACGCCGGTGACGACGAAGCCATGCACTACGATGCCGACTTCGTCCGTGCCTTGGAATACGGCATGCCGCCAACCGCCGGTGAAGGCATCGGCATCGACCGTCTGGTGATGCTGCTGACCAACTCGCCATCGATTCGCGACGTCATCCTGTTCCCGCACATGCGCCCACAGGCCTGAGCGAACTGAACAAGCCGCCTTCCGGGGCGGCTTTTTCATGCCTGGAAGAAATTCATCGATCGGATCCAACGTTTGGGGTAGACCAGCAGTGACTCCTGCAATGACTCAACAAGGCGCCGCCTGCGTGGCTACAGCGGTGGCCGAAAGCGTGCAGTACCAAGGCCGCAAGGCCAGCCGCGAAGGCAGCGAGCAGCGCCGCCAGCAGATCCTCGACGCGGCCATGCGCATCGTCGTGCGTGACGGCGTGCGCGGCGTGCGCCACCGCGCGGTGGCAGCCGAGGCCGGCGTGCCGCTGTCGGCGACCACCTATTACTTCAAGGACATCGAAGACCTGCTCACCGACACCTTCGCCCAGTATGTCGAACGCAGCGCGGCCTACATGGCCAAGCTCTGGGAGAACACCGAGGTGGTGCTGCGCCAGTTGCTCTCCCAGGGCGATGGCAGCCCGCAGTGGCGGGCGCGCCTGGCCGATGAAGTAGCGAAGATGACCACCGACTATGTGCAGCGCCAATTGCATAACCGCCGCGACTTTCTGATGGCCGAGCAGGCCTTTCGCCAGGAGGCGCTGCTGTGCCCGCGCCTGGCCGAGCTGGTCAAGCTGCACGAGCAGATTCTGCTGCGCGGCGCCGTGCAGATGCTGCAGGTGGTAGGCTCACGTCAGCCACAACAGGATGCCCTGGTGTTGACGGCGATTATCGAGCAGATGGAATATCAGGGCCTGCTCGACGCTGAACAAGCCCAGGCTGAAGCGCCGATGCTCGCTATTCTTACCCGGTACCTGCATCTGGTCTTGGCGTCGGTGTAAGGCGCGAACCTATTTCAAGGAGAGGTTGATGAAAGCCAGAACCCTGCTGTTGGCATTGTCGTTCTTGCTGCTTGGCGGTTGTCTGGTCACCTTCAACGAGCCGATTCCGGGCAACAAACCTGCACCCAAGGCCCTGCTCGGCACCTGGACCAGCAAGGACGCCTGGGGCGAGCCGCTGACCCTGCAGATCAGCCGCAGCGGTGGCAACGCCTACAAGGCAGTGGCCATCGGCAAGAACAAGAAGCGCGACGAGTACGCCTTCACCGTGTCCCAGCACGGCAACCGCTGGTACCTCTCGGCCGGCGTGCCCAAGCGTCTGGGCGGCAACTTCCTGATTGGCGGTTTTGAAGTGCTCGATAACAAGGAACTGGTGGTCTACAACCTTGATGTCGAGCAGGTCAACCAGGCTGTGCAGAAGAAAGAACTCAGCGGCCGCAGCATCGAGGTGCCCGAAGAAAACGGCGAAGGGGTTCTAATCGACAGCCCGGCCGAGCGCGTCCTGGCTTACCTGGACGACCCGGCCAACTCCGACCTGTTCATCGAAGTGGCGCGCTTCAAGCGGGCCGGCAAGTAATCAGCGCAATTCAAGGAGTGTAGGGTGGACGAGTACCAGCAGACGATACGTGCCCTGTCTGATCGCATTGTCCTGGCGCAAACGCCCATTCGCGTGCTTGATGCGGTGAAGTGGGACGACAATATCCGCCAGGGTTTCCTCAAGGCCAAGGGCAAGGAGCTGCCAGCGGTAGACCGCGCCTACTACCAGGGCCGGCCGCTGTCGTTCGACTCGGCGGCAGTCAAGCTCGAGTTCCAGAACATCGAGCGCGACATCACCCGCCAGCTTGGCCAGTTCAACCCGGTCGGGCAGATCATGCGGCGCATGTGCAAGGAATACCGCATGGTGGTGCGCATGCTCGAAGCGCGCGGCACCGAGGATTTCGGCCTGATCTCCCAGGAACTGTACGGCGCCGCCTCCGATGCCTTCCATGCCGGTGACCCGACCCTGGCCGACCTCGGCCTGATGCTCTCGGACTACCTGAACAACATCGACGGCCGTGGCGACCTCAAGGACGAGCCGAAGAACCTCACCGCCAAGCAGGCTGTGGAGATGCTCCAGGGCCGCCTGAACAAGGTGTTCAACGAGGCCGAAGACACCATCCGCGTGTTCGAGTCCGACGGTATCGTCGCCGACGCCGCCGCTGGCGCCGACTACATCAAGATCCGCGCCGACGCCATGTTCAACAGCCGCGATGTGCGCGCGCTGGAGGTTCACGAAGGCCTGGTGCACGTCGGCACCACCCTCAACGGTCTCAACCAGCCGATCTGCACCTTCCTGGCCAAGGGCCCACCCTCGTCGACCGTGACCCAGGAAGGCCTGGCGATCCTCATGGAAGTGATCGCCTTCGCTTCCTACCCCAGCCGCCTGCGCAAGCTGACCAACCGCACCCGCGCCATCCATATGGTCGAGGAGGGCGCCGACTTCATGCAGGTGTATGAGTTTTTCCGCGCCCAGGGTTTCGAGATGGCCGAAAGCTACGGCAACGCCAGCCGGGTGTTCCGCGGCTCGGTGCCCAATGGTTTGCCGTTTACCAAGGACTTGTCCTATCTCAAGGGCTTTATCATGGTTTACAACTATATTCAGTTGGCCGTGCGCAAGGGCAAGCTCGAACAGATCCCCTTGTTGTTCTGCGGCAAGACCACCCTTGAAGACATGCGCACCTTGCGCCAACTGGTCGATGAAGGCCTGGTGGAACCGCCCAAGTACCTGCCTGAGCAGTTTCGCGACCTCAACGCGCTGTCGGCCTGGATGTGTTTCTCCAACTTCCTCAACCACCTGAGCCTGGACCGGATTGAAGCCGATTACTCGAACATTCTCTGAAGCATGGCGCAGGCATCTGGGCCTGCTGCTGGTGCTGCTGAGTCTGGGCGGTTGCAGTTCGCTGTTGTTCTATCCCGAGCCCGGTCAGCCGTTCACCCCCGAGAAAGCCAAACTCGCGTACCGCGACGTGACCCTGACCGCCGCCGACGGCACCCGCCTGCATGGCTGGTGGCTGCCGGCCAAGGCCGGTGTCGAGGTCAAGGGCACGGTGCTGCACCTGCATGGCAATGGCGGCAACCTGGCCTGGCATCTGGGCGGCAGCTGGTGGTTGCCGGAGCAGGGTTATCAGGTGCTGTTGCTCGACTACCGCGGCTACGGCCTGTCGCAGGGCAAGCCCGGGCTGCCGGAGGTCTACCAGGACATCGCTGCGGCGCTGGCCTGGCTGGACCAGGCCCCCGAGGTGCAGGGCAAGCCGCAGATCCTGCTGGGCCAGAGCCTGGGCGGCTCAATGGCTATCCATTACCTGGCCGAGCATCCGCGCCAGGCCGAGCGCTTCAAGGCCATGGTCTTCGATGGCGTACCGGCCAGCTACCGTCAGGTCGGGCGCTTTGCCCTGAGCAATTCGTGGTTGACCTGGCCGCTGCAGGTGCCTTTGTCGTGGCTGGTGCCCGATGGCGACAGTGCGATCCATTCGATCGCGCAGATCAAGGCCCCGCCCAAGCTGTTCTTCCACAGCATCGACGACCCCATCGTGCCGCTGGTCAACGGCCTGCAGTTGTATCAGGCTGCGCCCCCCCCGAGGGTGTTGCAGCTGACCCGTGGCGGGCATGTGCAGACCTTTGCCGACAAGACCTGGCGCCAGGTCATGTTGCGCTTTCTGGACGACCCGATGCATTTCAACGGGCTGCGGCGCCTGGCCGAAGTCCCCAACTACCCTGACGAGAAGTCGCAATGAGTGAAGAACGCAACGCCATCCCGCTGATCATTACCGGAGTCTGCAGCATCATCGGTACCGTCGCGGCCCTGTGGTACTACGGTTACCTGCATTTCGCCAAGCCCGAGGATGCCTTGCTGCTGTCCGACTTCACCATGCTCAAGACCATCCCTGGCGAGGACTACAAGATCTCCCTGCAGCCGGCCAGCCAGGTGGCGCAGTGCGTCGATGGCGTGCTGGTGTTGTTCGATACCGCGCAAAAAGGCCTGACGGGTGTGCTGGTCAACAACAAGAAGCAGGCGGTGCGTTGCCTGGGTCAGGAAACCCCACAAGAAGTGAAAGAGTAATTGCGGGAGCGGCGGTGCGGCGATCCGACTTGACCCGCGATGAAGGCCCGCAAGCCAAACAAAAATCCCGCCAGACGCGGCGGGATTTTTTTTACTGCACAGCTAGCTTCAGTTCAGCTGGCTGACCGAACGCGGCGCCACCGGCTGGTTGTCGTTGGAAATGGTCACTTCCACCCGACGGTTCTGCGCGCGACCCGAGTTGCTGGTGTTGTCGGCCACCGGATACTCCTTGCCGTAGCCCTGGGCGACGATGCGCGCCGGATCTACACCGGCACGTACCAGCGCCATGCGCACGGCCGCGGCGCGGCGCTCGGACAGCGACTGGTTGTAGTTGGCGCTGCCCTTGCTGTCGGTGTAGCCCTCGACGATCACCTTGCGGTCAGGGTTCTCCTGGAGGAACTGCGCCAGCTTGGTGATGTTCGGGTAGGCGCTGCTCTTGAGCGTGGCCTTGTCGAAGTCGAACAGCACGTCGCCGAAGGTCACCAGGGTGCCGCGGTCGGTCTGCTTGGCGTTGAGGCTGTCCTGCAGCTTCTTGATCTGCGCATCGCGGGCATCCAGGCGCGCCTGGGCACGCTGGGCGGCAGCGTTTTTCAGGTTGCCTTCGGCAGTGCGCAGGGCAATGGTCTGCTTGGCCACTTCAACCCGCTGGTTGGTCAGGTAGGCAAGCTGGTCGACTTTTTTCGAGTCTTCCTTGTCCATGTAGGCTTTGTCGGCCTTGTTCAGCCAGTCCTGGGCGTCCTTGGTTTCAAGGGCCGCGACCTTGGCGGCCTGCGGGTTGCTCTGCAGGGCCGAGAAGTTGGTCCGGGCCGATTCCAGGTTGGCGTTCGGCTGCGTCGAGCAGGCGGCCAGGCCAACGCTCAGGGCCAGAAGGGCGGGGATCATCACGTGTTTACGCATAATGGTTCATCCTTTGATCGATTACGAATGCACGGGTCGGTGAGCGGGCGTCATTCGACGCTGCGCATGCCTTCCTCACGCAGGTCCTGAACGCCCTGGCGGGCATCCTGTACGGCTTTCTCGGCCTTGGCGGCCTGGGCCTTGCGCTCGGCGACGCGGGCGTCCCACTCGGCCTGCTCGGCCAGGCGCTTGGCGTCGTCGTACTTCTTGTCGTGCATGGCGATTTCCGCCTGTTTGAGCTTGTCCTGCGCAGCCTTCATTTCGACGGCGGCAAACTCGGTACCGCCGGCGCTGACAGCGGAATTGACCGCCGATTGCGTGACAGCGTACTGCTCGGTAGGTGGGTTGCCGGCACAGCCGGCCAGGACCAGGCTGCTGCCCAGTGCCAGCGCGGCCAGCTTGAGCCCGCGCAGGTGAGTGGACGGGGTGTTTGCGGTGCGGGTCTTCATGGTGGTCAACTCCATTGGATCACTCCTGATGAACAACGAATTCCGTAACAGTCCATCGGCGCGACCCGTCAGCTACGGGACTGCTCTGACCCGGTTCTGAAAGGGTTTTGCCGTGATGGCTATTGGCTGTGACCGAAGCGTTTTTTGAATAGTTCAGAAAAAAGTGCCGCTTGTTCGCGGTTTTTTCTGACTGATCGGTCAGTGGGTTTTCCGTTGAACTTTCAGGCGTGCCGGCGGTACGCGAGCGCCTGCGCGGGCGCTCGCAGCGCGGATCAGGAGGCGGGGTGGATCAAGGCTTGCCGGCCTCTTTGGGGTTGCTCATCTCGTGCAGGTAGCGGCGTGAAAGGGCAAGAAACCGCGGGGTCGGACCGATGTCCTGGTACAGCGGGTCACCCTCTTCGTCGGTGGCAATCACCTGCGCGCCCTGAACATACGGAAAGCTCGCTTCCAGCTCTTCAAGCGCAGCCCCGAGCAGTTCGCCGAGCAGTTCTTCGGGTTGGCGCTTGGGGTACATCTCGGCCAGGGCCGCCAGGCGCGCCGCCGCTTCCATGTCCAGGTGCAGGACATGGCCGGTGGGGCTCAGCGAGCCTTTGGCGTGCTGTTCCCAATGCTGGGCAAGATCACGGATTTTCATGATGGTCTCCTGTATGCCTGTGTTGAGCGTAGTTCACCCAGTAGCTCAACCCTGTAGCTCAGCCATGTAGCCCAGCCATGTAGCCCAGCCGTGGCCCTGCCTTGAAGCCCGGGCGCTACTGGGGCACTCTGGACCCAGAGCGGTTTTCCCGAATGCCGGAGACATGGCTGATGACTGATATCGATGTGCGCTTGCGTGAAGATGTTCATTTGTTGGGCGAGTTGTTGGGCGATACCGTGCGCGAGCAGCACGGCGAAGCGTTTTTGCAGACCATCGAGGACATACGCCGCAGTGCCAAGGCCGACCGCAGCGGTAGCGCCGAGCAACTGAGCTCGACCCTCAATGACCTCGCCGAAGACCAGCTGTTGCCGGTGGCGCGGGCCTTCAACCAGTTTCTCAACCTGGCCAACATCGCCGAGCAGTATCAGCTGATCCGCCGCCGCGACGCCGGCCAGGCCGAACCTTTCGAAGCACGGGTGCTGCCCGAACTGCTGGCGCGGCTCAAGGCCGCCGGCCACAGCGACGATGCCCTGGCCCGGCAACTGGGCAAGCTCAGCATCGAGCTGGTGCTTACCGCCCACCCGACCGAGGTGGCGCGGCGCACCTTGATCCAGAAGTACGACGCGATTGCCGCGCAACTGGCTGCCCAGGATCACCGCGACCTGACCCCCGCCGAACGCGAGCAGATCCGCGAACGCCTGCAACGGCTGATCGCCGAAGCCTGGCACACCGAAGAAATCCGCCGCACCCGGCCAACCCCGGTAGACGAAGCCAAATGGGGCTTTGCGGTGATCGAGCATTCGCTATGGCAAGCGGTGCCACACCACTTGCGCAAGGTCGACAAGGCCCTGCACCAGGCCACCGGCCTGCGCCTGCCGCTGGAGGCGGCGCCGATCCGCTTTGCCTCGTGGATGGGCGGCGACCGTGACGGCAACCCCAATGTCACTGCGCCGGTGACCCGTGAAGTGCTGTTGCTGGCGCGCTGGATGGCCGCTGACCTGTTTTTACGCGATATCGATGCCCTGGCCGCAGAGCTGTCGATGCAGCAGGCCAGCGAAGCGCTGAGGGCCAAGGTGGGCGAGTCGGCCGAGCCTTATCGCGCCGTGCTCAAGCAATTGCGCGAGCGCCTGCGCATCACCCGCGCCTGGGCCCATGCCGCGCTGACCACGGCGCAAGCGCCGGCCGCTGAAGTGCTGCAGGACAACCGTGAACTGTTCGAGCCGCTGCAGCTGTGCTTCGAATCACTGCATGCTTGCGGCATGGGCGTGATTGCCGATGGCCCACTGCTCGACTGCCTGCGTCGGGCGGTGACCTTCGGCCTGTTTCTGGTGCGTCTGGACGTGCGCCAGGACGCCGCCCGGCACACCTCGGCGCTGAGTGAAATCACCGAATACCTGGGCCTTGGCCGCTACGCCGAGTGGGATGAAGACGCGCGTGTGGCCTTCCTGCAGCAGGAACTCAACAGCCGGCGGCCGCTGCTGCCCAGCTACTTCAAGCCCCAGGCCGACACCGCCGAAGTGCTCGCCACCTGCCGCGAGATTGCCGCTGCACCGGCAGCTTCGCTGGGCTCCTATGTGATCTCCATGGCCGGCGCCGCTTCCGATGTGCTGGCGGTGCAGTTGCTGCTTAAAGAGGCCGGCGTGCTGCGGCCGATGCGCGTGGTGCCGTTGTTTGAAACCCTCGCTGACCTGGACAACGCCGGGCCGGTGATGGAGCGCCTGCTGGGCTTGCCGGGGTATCGCGCCGGCCTGCACGGCCCGCAGGAGGTGATGATCGGCTATTCCGATTCGGCCAAGGATGCCGGCACCACGGCCGCGGCCTGGGCCCAGTACCGCGCCCAGGAAACCCTGGTGCGCATCTGCCGCGAGCAGCAGGTCGAACTGCTGTTGTTCCACGGCCGTGGCGGTACCGTCGGGCGTGGCGGCGGCCCGGCCCACGCGGCGATCCTGTCGCAGCCGCCGGGTTCGGTGGCCGGGCGCTTCCGTACTACCGAGCAGGGCGAGATGATCCGCTTCAAATTCGGCTTGCCGGACATCGCCGAGCAGAACCTGAACCTCTACCTGGCGGCGGTGCTCGAAGCGACCCTGCTGCCACCGCCGCCGCCACAACCGGCCTGGCGCGCGCTGATGGACCAGTTGGCTGCTGATGGTGTCAAGGCCTATCGCGGCGTGGTGCGCGACAACCCCGAGTTCGTCGAGTACTTCCGCCAGTCCACCCCCGAACAGGAACTCGGCCGCCTGCCGCTGGGCAGCCGCCCGGCCAAGCGCCGCGCCGGTGGCATCGAAAGCCTGCGGGCGATCCCGTGGATTTTCGGCTGGACTCAGACCCGCCTGATGCTGCCGGCCTGGCTCGGCTGGGAAGCGGCATTGAACAACGCCCTGGCTCGCGGCCAGGGGCCGTTGCTGGCTGAGATGCGCGAGCAGTGGCCGTTTTTCCGCACACGTATCGACATGCTGGAGATGGTTCTGGCCAAGGCCGATGCCGATATCGCCCGCTCCTACGACGAACGTCTGGTGCAACCAGAACTGCGACCTTTGGGTGCACATTTGCGCGACCTATTGTCGCAGGCGTGTCAGGTAGTACTGGGGCTGACCGGGCAGCCGGTGCTACTGGCGCACAGCCCCGAAACCCTGGAATTCATCCGCTTGCGCAACACCTATCTGGACCCGCTGCATCTATTGCAGGCTGAGCTGCTGGCGCGCTCGCGTGGGCGTGAAGCCGCTCTGGACAGCCCGTTGGAGCAGGCCTTGCTGGTCACCGTGGCCGGCATCGCGGCAGGTTTGCGCAATACCGGCTGAGTTGGCAAAACGCTTTGCCGAGGGTTTGCCCAGGAAGGGCAGAATGCTTGTAAAGCAACAGGTTGCGCTCGGCGCAACCTGTGCTGCAAGTGGCCACAGTGCGTGGGTTTTTCCGACTTTCGAGCGCTTGTGTGGCTTGCGGGCGCTGTGTATCTTGAGCAGCCTTTTGATCGAAATTACGATCATCACCCAAATTCCGGGATTGGCCCTGCGTGGCAAACCCACTGATTTGCTTACAAAAAAATGAGGAGCACAAGATGCGCGTAATTCTGCTGGGAGCTCCCGGGGCCGGTAAAGGTACTCAGGCAAAGTTCATCACCGAAAAGTTCGGTATTCCACAGATTTCCACTGGCGACATGCTGCGCGCCGCGGTCAAGGCCGGCACCCCGCTGGGCCTGGAAGCCAAGGCGATCATGGACGCTGGCAAGCTGGTCTCCGACGAGCTGATCATCAACCTGGTCAAGGACCGTATTGCCCAGCCTGACTGCGCCAACGGCTTCCTGTTCGATGGCTTCCCGCGCACCATTCCTCAGGCTGAAGCCCTGGTGACTGCTGGCGTCGAGCTGGATGCCGTGGTCGAAATCGCTGTCGAAGACGAAGAAATCGTTCAGCGTATCGCTGGCCGCCGTGTGCACGAAGGTTCGGGCCGCGTTTACCACGTTGTCTACAACCCGCCAAAGGTTGAAGGCAAGGACGACGAAACCGGCGAAGCGCTGGTGCAGCGCAAAGACGACACCGAAGAAACCGTGCGTCATCGCCTGTCGGTCTACCACGACCAGACCAAGCCGCTGGTAGACTTCTACCAGAAGCTCTCGGCTGCCAACGCTGGCAAGCCGAAGTACGCGCATATCGAAGGCGTGGGCTCGGTTGACGCGATCACCGCCAAGGTCCTGGCCGCACTGAGCTGATCGACGCTCGGTAGTGCAGACAACGGCCCGCTTGCGGGCCGTTGTTGTTTATAATGCTGCTCTTTTTTCTTGCCCCTGGAACCCCCGATGACCACCTTGCTGGCCCTCGACACCGCCACCGAAGCCTGCTCCGTTGCCTTGCTGCATGATGGCAAGGTTTCCAGCCACTATGAGGTGATCCCGCGCCTGCACGCGCAGAAGCTGCTGCCGATGATCCAGCAACTGCTGGCCGATGCCGGCGTCACCCTGCAACAGCTCGATGCCATCGCCTTCGGTCGTGGCCCGGGCGCCTTCACTGGCGTGCGCATTGCCATTGGCGTGGTCCAGGGCCTGGCCTTCGCCCTGGAGCGGCCGGTACTGCCGGTGTCCAACCTGGCCGTGCTGGCCCAGCGCGCGATGCGTGAGCAGGGCGTGCAGCAAGTGGCGGCGGCAATCGATGCGCGCATGGACGAGGTCTACTGGGGCTGCTATCGCAACGTTGACGGCGAAATGCGCCTGCAGGGCAAGGAGGCGGTGCTGCCACCGGAGCAGGTGGCCTTGCCCGAGGGTGCCAGCGGCGACTGGTTTGGCGCGGGCACTGGCTGGGGCTATGCCGAGCGCCTGGCGGTCAAGGCCTGCGGCCAGGACGCCAGCCTGCTGCCCCATGCCCAGGACCTGCTGAGCCTGGCGACCTTCGCCTGGCAGCGCGGCGAGGCGATTGCCGCCGACCTCGCGCAACCTGTGTACCTGCGCGACAAGGTGGCCACGCCGAAAGCGCGCTGAGTGCAGTTCGTCGGTTATTCCCAGGCAAAATAAAACCTTTTGCCCGATCTGTGGTCCAGTTATCAATCGGGCATTAGCGAAGGATCAGCGATGCTGCTAAATTGCCATCACTGCTCCTGAGTAATCGCCATGCGCATAGACGGTTTTTCTTCTCAGTCCTACCCCATCAAGCGAGCCCCGCGCAAAGCGCCGGTACGCACCGATGACGTGGACGACGAAGATCTGCCGGGCGAGTTCGAAGTACAGGCGCAAGCCAGCGCCAGCCACGGCCAGGCGCGCACTGGCGGCCTGCCGGCGCGGCCTCAGGACATGATCTTCCCGCGGGCGCGCAACAAGCGCACCGCCCATGCCCTGGCCAGCTACCTGACCACTGCCGGTTTCGTTGACTGGGAGATGGAAGTACTCGGGCTGGACCTGTACATTTGATGGATGAGTCTGTCCACGCTGCCCTATTTTGTCGGTTGTCCGTCCTGGAGTGAAAACGCCTGGCGCGAGTACCTGTACCCGGCCGAGGCTAAAACCAGCGACTTCCTCGGCCTGTATAGCCAGGTCTTCAATGCCGTAGAAGGCAACACCACCTTTTATGCCCGCCCGGCACCGGCGACCATCGAACGCTGGGCGCAGCTGATGCCGGCGCACTTTCGCTTCACCGCCAAGTTCCCCGGCGACATCAGCCACAGCGGTGACCTGCACGCTCAACTGGCCGCCGCCCAGTCCTTCATCGAATTGCTCAAGCCCCTTGGCGCACGGGTTGCGCCGTACTGGCTGCAATTGCCGGCAACCTTCGGCCCGGCGCGCCTGAGCGAGCTAGTGAGCTTTATCGACGAGGCTGGCGTGCCCATCGCCGTGGAGGTGCGCAACGCGGCGTTCTTCAGCAAGGGCGAGGAAGAGCGCCTGCTCAACCGCCTGCTGCTTGAGCGTGGTGTGGAGCGCATCTGTCTCGACCCTCGCGCGTTGTTCAGTTGTACTTCACAGACGCCCGAGGTGCTCCACGCCCAGTCGAAAAAACCGCGCGTGCCGCCTCGCCCGACCGCCTTTACCCAGCACCCGCAGATCCGCTTCATCGGCCACCCGGAACTGGCCGCCAACGAGCCGTTCCTGCTGCCGTGGCTGGACAAGGTCGCGGCCTGGATCGAGGAGGGGCGCAGCCCCTATGTTTTCCTGCATACTGCCGACAATCGCCTGGCCGCCGCCTTGGCCCGGCGTTTTCATCAAGGCCTGATGGAGCGCCTGCCGGGGCTTGCGGCCTTGCCTGAACTGGACCGCACGCCAGAAGCCGAACAACTCGGCCTGCTCTGAGCGCGTCCTGCCGCCTGCCTGGGAGCCGAGATCATGGATGTGCAAACCCTGCGTGCCGAAGCCTTCAAAGCCCTGCATGAGCGCGATGGCGCCTTTGTCATTCCCAACCCTTGGGATGCCGGCTCGGCCAAGCTGCTGGCCAGCCTCGGCTTCGAGGCGTTGGCCACCACCAGCGCCGGCCTGGCGTTCTCCCTGGGGCGGCCAGATGCCGAAGGGGCGATGAGCCTGGATGAAACCCTGGTCAATGCCCGCGCCATTGTCGATGCCACGGCATTGCCGGTGGCTGCCGACCTTGAGAACGGTTTCAGCGACGACCCCAAGGGCTGTGCCGAGGCGATCCTGCAGGGCGCCGCCATTGGCCTGGTGGGCGGCTCGATCGAGGATGCCAGCGGCAATGCCGACGAGCCAATCTACAGCTTCTATCACGCCGTGGAGCGGGTCGAGGCGGCCGTCACCGCCGCGCGCAGCCTGGACTTTCCGTTCATGCTCTGTGCCCGCGCGGAAAACCTGCTGCACGGGCGCATGGACCTGGACGACACCATCGCCCGCCTGCAGGCCTTCGCCGAAGCCGGTGCCGATGTGCTGTATGCGCCGGGCTTGCGTACGGCCGAGGAGATCCGTCGGGTGGTCCAGGCGGTGGCGCCGAAGCCGGTCAATGTGCTGATGGGCCTGAGCGGTGTGCGCTTGAGTTTTGCCGACGTTCAAGCGCTGGGGGTCAAGCGTATCAGCGTCGGCTCATCGCTGGCGCGGGCCGCCTATGGGGCGTTTTTCAACGCTGCGCAGCAGATTCATGATCAAGGCTGTTTTGACTACGCCGACCAGGCGCTGTCGTTCGACCAGCTCAACCAGTTGTTCAGGCGCTGATCGACCATGCGCAAAGGATTGCTCGCGGTACTGTGTCTGATTCTGCTCGTTGCACTGGGTGCTGCCTGGCGCCTGGGCTGGCATCTGCCGGATGCCTGGAACCCCTGGGCGGTGCTGGATGTGCGCCAGCCGCCGAACCTGCTTACGCCGTATAAATTGGGCCGCCTTGAGGATGATCCGCAGCTGTGCGAGCAGGCCCTGGCCACCTCCAGCCTGCGCTACCGCAAGCAGGCCGACAGCCCCGCCAATGCGCCGTGCCCCCTGGAAAACGTGGTGCGCGTCGAAGGCTCGTCGGTGCGCCTGAGCAGCAGCTTTCTCGCCAGTTGCCCCTTGGCGGTGGCTTATGCGCTGTTCGAGCGCCACGCTCTGCAACCGGCGGCACAGCGCGCCTTTGCCCAGCCGGTGGTGCAGGTCGATCACCTGGGCAGCTTTGCCTGTCGCAACATGTACAACCGCAAGAATGGCCGCCTGAGCCAGCACGCCACGGCCAATGCCCTGGATATCGCCGGCTTTCGCCTGGCGGACGGGCAGCGTATCCAGTTGCTCAAGGACTGGCCGGGGGAGGGCGTCAAAGCGAAGTTTTTAAGGGATGTGCACGCCAGTGCCTGCGACAGTTTCAACACGGTGCTGGGGCCTGAGTACAACGCCGCACACCGCAATCACTTTCACCTGGACATGGGCTTCTGGCAGATCTGCCGCTAAGGCTCAGGCGGCGATGCGCACGTTGTTCAGCACCACCGGGCGAGCCCAGCGGTTGTCGAAGTCCAGCTGCGATTGCTGCACGGCCATGGTGGCGTCGTCGAAGGGCTCCGGCGCCTTGTCCAGCAGGTCCATCTCGAACTCGGCGATCGGCAGGTACAACGGTTTGGCCTGTGGTGCCGGGCCGGGTGCGGGCAGCGGGTGGCCCTGGCTCATGACTACCGGGCGTACCCAGGTGTTGCTGATATCCAGCTGGCGCTGTTGCTCGATCAGTTCGGCGGCGCTGAACGGCGGCGCGAGTTTTTCCAGCAGCTCCGGCTCAAGCTCGGCGATCGGCAGGAACAGCGGCTCTGGCGGGGCCAGTTCGGTGTCGTGCACATCGCACAGGCGCTGGTTGTGGATCTGCGCCAGCACCTGGCTGCCGCCCAGCGGCTCGCCGGTGACCTTGTCGAACTGCTCGGTGGCCACGGCCTTGGCCGCGTCCTCCGGACCTTGCTGCTCAGCCAGGGCGCGGGCAAAAAAATCCTGCCACAGGTGGCTGATGCCGCCCAGTGCCTGGGTATTGTGCCGGCCATAGTCGCCGACGGGCGAGATATAACCTGAGTTGAGCTGAAGAATGTCGGTCATGGCAGTCGCAGAGGGTGCTGGTCTGGCAAAATAGCGAATACTTCGTATATCGGCCGCGGCCGACGATCATTTAATTTTTTTGAGTACAGGATTTGATGGTGGAGCAACTGGCTGACGGCGGCATCCGGGTCGAGGCATTGACGGCCGATTATCAGGCCCAGGCTGGCGAGTGGGCGCGGCGTCTGGGATTGCCGCTGAGCGATGACAATGCAGGCTTTGCCGTGCAGATCGGCGCCGATGGCCTGCAGATCCAGCAGCTCGGTGCGCAGGCGCCGGGGCCGGTGCGGGTGGATTTTGTCGAAGGCGCGGCGGCGCACCGGCGGGTGTTCGGCGGCGGCAGCGGGCAGATGATCGCCAAGGCCGTGGGCGTCGCCCAGGGCGTGCGCCCGCAGGTGCTCGATGCCACGGCGGGGCTGGGCAAGGACGCTTTCGTGCTGGCGAGCCTCGGTTGCCAGATGACCCTGATCGAGCGCCAGCCGCTGGTCGCGGCCTTGCTCGAAGACGGCCTGGCCCGCGCCCGCAGCGATGCCGAGGTGGGCCCGATCGTTGCGCGCATGCAACTGCTCACCGGCAATGCCATCGAGCGTATGCGCACCTGGCAGGGTGAGCCGCCGCAGGTGATCTACCTCGACCCGATGTTCCCTCATCGCGACAAGAGCGCCCTGGTAAAAAAGGAAATGCGCGTGTTCCGCCCGCTGGTTGGTGACGACCTCGACGCCCCGGCGCTGCTCGAAGCCGCCCTGGCCCTGGCCAGCCACCGGGTGGTGGTCAAGCGCCCGCGCAAGGCGCCGATCATCGACGGGCCCAAGCCCAGCCACTGCCTGGAAGGCAAATCCAGCCGCTACGACATCTATCCGAAAAAAGCCCTCAAGGCTTAAGGTCGGTAAGCGCGCATGAACAGCGCCACCACTTCTTGCACATGGGCCTCGGAGGCCTCGGCATCCAGCGCCGGGGCATAGCCGAGCAACAGGCGGAAGTTGGCCGCGCCCTTGAGCAGGCAGAAGAAGTGCTCGGCGGCGTTGGCCGGCAATTCAATGCGCAGCAGCCCGCGGGCATCCACCTGGCGCAGCAGCGCCTCCATCTCGTGCAGCACCCGCAACGGGCCGGCCTCGAAGAAGATCTGGCTGAGTTTCGGGTCCTGATTGCCCAGGGCCATGATCAGCCGGTGCAGCTTGACCGACAGGTCGCTGCTGATCAGCGCCTGAAAGCCGCGGCCGATCTTCAGCAGCACCTGTTCCAGCGGAACCCCTTCAGGCAGCTCGAAAATCAGCTCGGGCAACTGCGCCGTGCAGGTGGCGACCACTGCCGAAGAGAACAGCGTCTCCTTGTCGGTAAAGTGGCTGTAGACCGTGAGTTTTGACACACCTGCCGCTGTCGCGACCGCATCCATGCTGGTGTTGGCATAGCCAAGGGTTAGAAACAGCGCCTTGGCTGCCTCGAGAATGGCCTGGCGTTTTGCCAGGTCCTTGGGCCGGCCGGGGCCGGTAGCAGCGGTGACTTTGGGCATGAGTGAAAAGTTACATATTCCAGTAAGTGCACATGGTACATCGCGACCGGCATTTCGGCGGGCAAAAATCGACGCGCTGCTCCCGGCGTAAATATGGGATTTCTCGCGCAGGCCTGCTTCCCCGCTCCGGTTCCCTGATTTAATATACCCGCCAGTATAAATATTCAAAGCGCCATTCGCGAAAGGTCATCCATCATGTTGCGCCATGCCTTGCCCCTCGCTTTGCCCGTTGGTCTCGTGCTGTTGCTTGCTGCCTGCGGGCAGGAAAGCGCACCGCAGACTTCCCTTCGTCCGGCCATGGTGGTGCAGCCGCAGCCGGCCAGCGCCGCCGCCGACAGCTACCCCGGCGAGGTGCGTGCGCGCTTCGAGCCGGAGCTGGCGTTCCGCATCGGTGGCAAGGTCAGCAAGCGCCTGGTCGAGGAGGGGCAGCGGGTCAAGGCCGAACAGCCACTGGCCGAACTCGACCCCCAGGATGTGCGCCTGCAACTGGAAGCCAGCCGTGCCCAATTGGCCGCTGCCGAAGCCAACCTGAACCTGGTCAAGGCCGAGCGCGACCGCTACAAGACCCTGCTCGACCGGCAGATGGTCAGCCATTCGCAATACGACAACGCCGAAAACCTCTACCGTGCTGGCCTGGCCCGGCTCAAGCAAGTGCGCGCCGAGTTCGACGTCGCCGGCAACCAGGCAGAATATGCCGTACTGCGCGCGTCCCAGGACGGCGTGATCGCCAAGCGCCAGGTTGAGGTGGGCCAGGTGGTGGCTGCGGGGCAGACGGTGTTCACCCTGGCCGCCGATGGCGAGCGCGAAGTGCTGATCGGCCTGCCTGAGCAGAATTTTGGCCGCTTCAAGGTCGGCCAGACGGTGGCGGTGGAGCTCTGGTCGCAACCGGATCAACGCTTCAATGGCCGGATTCGCGAACTGTCGCCTTCGGCCGACCCGCGCTCGCGAACCTTCGCTGCGCGCATCGCCTTTACCGCCGGCAAGGTGCCGGCCGAGCTTGGGCAAAGCGCCCGGGTGTACATCCAGCACGCCGAGAACATTCCCCTGGCGGTGCCGCTCTCGGCGCTGACCGCAGAAAACGGCCAGACCTACGTCTGGCGTGTCGATGCCAACAACACCCTCAAGCGCGTACCGGTGCGGGTGGGTGCCTACGGTGAAAACAGCGTGCCAGTGCTCGAAGGCCTGAATGCCTCGGACTGGGTGGTGGCGGCCGGCGTGCATGTGCTCCAGGAAGGGCAGCAGGTTCGTCCGGTGGACCGGTCCAATCGTGTGGTGAATCTGGCGGCCAAGGAGTAAGTCCCGATGGGTTTCAACCTTTCCGCCTGGGCCCTGCGCAATCGGCAGATCGTGCTGTTCCTGATGATTTTGCTGGCTGTGGTCGGCGCGCTGTCCTACACCAAGCTGGGGCAGAGCGAAGACCCTCCGTTTACCTTCAAGGCCATGGTCATTCGCACCAACTGGCCAGGGGCCAGCGCCGAGGAAGTCTCACGCCAGGTCACCGAGCGTATCGAAAAGAAGCTGATGGAAACCGGCGAGTACGAGAAGATCGTCTCGTTCTCGCGGCCCGGTGAATCGCAGGTCACCTTTATGGCCCGCGACTCGATGCATTCGGCCGATATCCCCGAGCTCTGGTACCAGATCCGCAAGAAGGTTGCCGATATCCGCCACACCTTGCCGCAGGGTATCCAGGGGCCGTTCTTCAACGATGAGTTCGGCACCACCTTCGGCAATATCTACGCGCTGACCGGTGACGGCTTCGATTACGCCGTGCTCAAGGACTACGCCGACCGCGTGCAGATCCAGTTGCAGCGGGTCAAGGATGTCGGCAAGGTCGAGCTGCTTGGCCTGCAGGACGAGAAGATCTGGATCGAGCTGTCCAACCTCAAGCTGGCCACCCTCGGCCTGCCCCTGGCAGCGGTGCAACAGGCGCTGGAAGAACAGAACGCGGTGAGCACCGCAGGCTTCTTCGAGACGCCGAGCGAGCGCCTGCAACTGCGGGTCAGCGGGCGCTTTACCACGGTCGAGCAGATCCAGCAGTTCCCGATCCGGGTCGGTGACCGCACTTTCCGTATCGGCGATGTTGCCGAGGTGCGCCGGGGCTTCAACGATCCGCCCGCGCCGCGCATGCGCTTCATGGGCGAGGACGCCATCGGCCTGGCGGTGTCGATGAAGGCTGGCGGTGACATTCTGGTGCTGGGCAAGGCGCTGGAAACCGAGTTCGCCCGCATTGCCCACAACCTGCCGGCCGGCATGGAGCTGCGCAAGGTCTCCGACCAGCCAGCGGCGGTGAAGACCGGCGTCGGCGAGTTCGTTCAGGTGCTGGTTGAAGCGCTGGCCATTGTCTTGCTGGTGAGCTTCTTCTCGCTGGGCATGCGCACCGGCCTGGTGGTGGCCCTGGCCATTCCGCTGGTGCTGGCGATGACCTTTGCCGCCATGTACTACTTCGGCATCGGTTTGCACAAGATCTCCCTCGGCGCGTTGGTGCTGGCCCTGGGCTTGCTGGTGGATGATGCGATCATTGCCGTGGAGATGATGGCGATCAAGATGGAGCAGGGTTTCGACCGGTTCAAGGCCGCCAGCTACGCCTGGACCAGCACCGCCTTCCCGATGCTCACCGGCACCCTGATCACCGCCGCAGGCTTCTTGCCGATTGCCACCGCGCAATCCGGCACGGGTGAATACACCCGTTCGATCTTCCAGGTGGTGACCATCGCCTTGCTCGCCTCCTGGGTTGCCGCGGTGGTGTTCGTGCCGTACCTGGGTGAGCGGTTGTTGCCTGACCTGGCCAAGCTGCATGCGGCCAAGCACGGCACCGCCGAAGGCGGCCCTGACCCTTACGGCACGCCGTTCTACCAGCGCGTGCGGCGCCTGGTGGGCTGGTGCGTGGAGCGGCGCAAGACGGTGATCGTGGCGACCATCGCGCTGTTTGTCGGCAGCATCTTGCTGTTCCGTTTCGTGCCCCAGCAGTTCTTCCCGGCTTCCGGGCGCCTGGAACTGATGGTCGATCTGAAGCTGGCCGAAGGCGCCTCGCTGAGCAACACCGCCGATCAGGTCAAGCGCCTGGAAGCGCTGCTCAAGGAACGCGCCGGCATCGACAACTATGTGGCCTATGTCGGCACCGGCTCGCCGCGGTTCTACTTGCCACTCGACCAGCAACTGCCGGCGCCGAGTTTCGCCCAGTTCGTGGTGCTGGCGAAAACCATCGAGGAGCGCGAACAGCTGCGTAGCTGGCTGATCGCAACCCTCGACGAGCAGTTCCCCGACCTGCGTTCGCGGGTCACGCGCCTGGAAAACGGCCCGCCGGTGGGTTACCCGGTACAGTTCCGGGTCACTGGTGAGCACATCGAGCAGGTGCGTGCCCTGGCCCGCAAAGTGGCCGCCAAGGTGCGCGAGAACCCCCACGTGGTCAACGTTCACCTGGACTGGGAAGAGCCGAGCAAGGTGGTCTACCTGAACATCGACCAGGACCGCGCCCGCGCCCTGGGGGTGAGCACGGCGAACCTGGCGAAGTTCCTGCAAAGCTCGCTGACCGGCTCGGCTGTCAGCCAGTTCCGCGAGGACAACGAGCTGATCGAGATCCTCCTGCGCGGTACCCAGCAGGAGCGCAGCGAACTTGCCAACCTGCCGAGCCTGGCGGTGCCTACCGACAATGGCCGCAGTGTGGCGCTGTCGCAGGTGGCAACCCTGGAATACGGCTTTGAAGAAGGTGTGATCTGGCACCGCAACCGCCTGCCCAACGTCACCGTGCGCGCCGACATCTATGGCAAGGAACAGCCGGTCACCCTGGTCAAGCAGATCCTGCCGACCCTGGACCCGATACGTGCCGAGCTGCCCGATGGCTACCTGCTGGACGTGGGTGGCACAGTGGAGGACTCCACTCGTGGGCAGAAATCGGTGAACGCCGGGGTGCCGTTGTTCATCGTCGTGGTCCTGACCCTGCTGATGCTGCAACTGCGCAGTTTCTCGCGCACGGTGATGGTGTTCCTCACCGCGCCCCTGGGGTTGATCGGCGTGACCCTGTTCCTGCTGGTGTTCCGCCAGCCGTTCGGTTTTGTCGCGATGCTCGGGACCATCGCCCTGTCGGGGATGATCATGCGCAACTCGGTGATCCTGGTCGATCAGATCGAGCAGGACATCGCTGCCGGGCTGGACCGCTGGCAGGCGATTATCGAGGCGACAGTAAGGCGCTTCCGGCCAATCGTGCTGACCGCCCTGGCGGCGGTGCTGGCGATGATCCCGCTGTCACGCAGCGTGTTCTTCGGGCCGATGGCGGTGGCGATCATGGGTGGCTTGATCGTGGCGACGGCGTTGACGCTGTTGTTCCTGCCGGCGCTGTATGCGGCGTGGTTCAGGGTCAGAAAGAGCAGTTGAGAGCTACAAGCGGCAAGCTGCAAGAGGTGCTGTTCACACTGCTTGTGGCTTGCCGCTTGAAGCTTGTAGCTGGCGCTTACAGCGCGCCAAACACCTTCTTGGCAATGCTGGTAGCTGCCGCCGCCGGGTTCTGGCGGATGGTTTCTTCCTGCTTGGCAATCATCTCGAACAGGCCGTTGAGCGCTTGTTCGGTCACGTAGCCTTCGACGTTGGCGTTCTTGGCATCGAGCACGCCCAGGGTCGCTGCTTGCCCGGCAAAGTTGTTGTACTGCTGGGCCAGGCCGACCTGGTCGGTGGCTTTCTTGACGATCGGCAGGAACTTGGCGCGGATCTGCTCGCGGCTGGTTTTGCTCAGGTATTGGGTAGCCGAGTCGTTGCCGCCGCTGAGGATGCCCTTGGCATCGTCCACGGTCATCTTCTTCACGGCATCCACCAGCAGCGCCTGGGCTTGCGGCACGGCGGCCTCGGCGGCCTTGTTCATGCTGGTTTCCAGCTGATCGACCTGGGCGCCCATGCCGAAGGCTTTCATCTTCTTGGCGACTTTGCCCAGGTTGCCGGGCAGTTCGATGCGCACATCCGGGTTATTGCTGAAGCCACCCGGGGTACCCAGTTGTTTCACCGCTACCTGGGCACCCTGGGTCAGGGCGTCTTTGAGGCCGGTGGAGGCATCTTTTTGCGAGAGGTCGCCGAGCGACAGCGCCAGGGCGCTGGCCGACAGCAACAGGCCGGCGCACAGGCCGGTGAAGGTTAGAGCGGGGCGGAACATGGCAGCATCCTTATACGAAGGAAAAACAATCAATCAACGAACGGCATCGACCTTGATGCGTACCGGCTGCGGGTCGTTGCCATCAAGTTGCACGCCATGGTGCTCGGTGTTGATGAACAGCAGCTTGCCGTCCAGTTCGATCCGCGCGCTCACTGCATAGCGGTGGCCGGGCTTGACCTGGGCCGGGTCGTAGCTCAGGTGGAAGGGCAGCGGCACATTGCCTTTGACCGGGCCGCTCTGGCTGGCCAGGGTAACGGCGGGGGCGTCCATCAGCGACACGTCCTGCAGGGCCACGCTCAGGGTGGCGGCGGGCGGCAGGGCGATGCGTTGCAGGTAGAAGACCTCGCCGTCGAGGCTGGCCTTGGGGGCTTCAGGGGTGCTGCTGCACGCGGCCAGCAGGCTGCCAAGAAGGATCAGGGACAGTTTTTTCATCAGTAGCTCCTTAGCGCCGGCGCCGCGGTTGCGGTCGCCAGGCGGTTCGATTCGTGTTGCTCCAAAGGCACTGGCCAGTATGGCCTATACCGCAGTTTCGGTGGCTTCTTCGCTGCGCTGCAGGGCGACCTGGCGAATCGACAGGCGCACCTCTGCCGACAGCACGCGCTTGGCCGCGCCCTCGGCCAGTTCGCTGAGTTTTTCGTGGTAGCCAAGTTTGCCGTTGCTGTCCGGGCGCAATACGCCTTGCTCGATCTGGGTCTGGATGAAGTGGCGGAACAGGGTTTTGTCGAAGAACTCCGGGGCGTTCAGGCCATGCAGAATCGACAGGCGCTGGGCCATGATCACGCACAGGTCTTCCAGCTCTTCGGCGCTCAGGGTGTGCTGGCCGCTGTTGAGCAGCAACGCGGTAGCCATGTAGAAGCGCTGCAGGGTCTGGGTGATGGCCCGGGCCAGCAAGGTCAGCAGCACGAACTGCCGCGAACTCGGTGCCGGGCGCAGGTACACGCCGTTCTCGAAGCGCAGCAGGCCCTGTTCGACGAAGGCCTCCAGCCACTGGTCGACCACCGCGTCCAGCTCATCGAGCTCCCAGCGAATGAACAGCTCCGATTGCAGGTACGGGTACAAGGCCCGGGTGTACTGCAGGATCAGTTCGCGGCTCATCCGCGAGCTGCTCTGGAAGAAGCTCGCCAGCAAGGCTGGCAGGGCGAAGATGTGCAGCACGTTGTTGCGGTAGTAAGTCATCAGGACGGCGTTCTGCTCGTCCAGGTAGAGGATTTTGCCCAGCGCATCGCTTTGCTCGGCCAGCAGGTCCATGCCCTTGACGTGGCTGATCAGCGCCAGGCCATCGCCTTCGGGCAGGGTGGTGTGCGGCGAGTAGGGCACCTTGCGCAGCAGCGCCAGGTACAGGTCCAGCACCCGCGCCAGGGCGCGCTCGTCCAGGGCCAGGCGGCTGGTGGAGAGCAGCGCCAGGGCCACCAGGTTGACCGGGTTGATCGCCGCCGCCTCGTTCAGGTGCTGGGCGACTTTCTCGCCCAGGCGCGAGGTGGTTTCGTTGAGCCAGGCCGGGCGGAACTGCGGGCCGTGCTCCTGTTCGCGCCAGCCGGGTTGCTGCTGGTCGAGGAAGGCGCCGAGGCGGATCGGCTCGCCGAAGTTGACTGCCACCTGGCCGAAGCGCTGCTTGAGCGCGCCGATGACCTTGAAGATGTCGAAGATAGATTCTTTTTTCTTGCTCGCCCCGCGCAGCTCGCCCAGGTAGGTGCGGCCTTCGAGCACCCGTTCATAACCGATGTACACCGGCACGAAGACGATTGGCGTGCGCGAGGAGCGCAGGTAGCTGCGCAGGGTAATGGCGAGCATGCCGGTTTTCGGCTGGAGCATGCGCCCGGTGCGCGAGCGGCCGCCTTCGACGAAGTACTCGACCGGGAAGCCCTTGGTGAACAGGGTGTGCAGGTATTCGTTGAACACCGCGGTGTACAGCGGGTTGCCCTTGAACGTGCGGCGCATGAAGAACGCCCCGCCACGGCGCAGCAGGCCGCCGATCACCGGCATGTTGAGGTTGATGCCGGCGGCGATGTGCGGCGGGGTCAGGCCGTTGCGAAACAGCAGGTAGGACAGCAGCAGGTAGTCGATATGGCTGCGGTGGCACGGCACATAGATGACTTCGTGGCCCGGGGCGATGCCCTGCACCTGCTCGATGTGGTTGACCTTGATGCCGTCGTAGATCTTGTTCCAGAACCAGCTCAGCACCACTTCAAGGAAGCGGATGGCGGTGTAGGTGTAGTCCGAGGCGATCTCGTTGCCGTAGCGCAGGGCCTGGGCTTCGGCTTTGGCCAGCGGGATCTTCTCGCGTTCGGCTTCATCGGCGATAGCCTGGCGCACCAGCGGGTCGTGGACCAGGCCCTTGACCAGGTTGCGGCGGTGGGAGATGTCCGGGCCGATGACGGCGGTCTTGAGGTTGCGAAAGTGCACCCGCAGCAGGCGCTGGGCCATGCGCACGGTGCGCTCGTGGCCCTTGTTGTGCTGCACCAGCTCGCGCAGGTGGATCGGCGCCGAGAACTGCACGCGGGTCTTGCGCCCCAGGATCAGCACGGTGAGCAAGCGCCGCAGGCGCCCGGTAACCGCCCAGCTGTCGGCAAACAGCAGCTTCCACGGGCTGGATTCGCTGGCCGGCGACTGGCCCCAGAACACGCTGACCGGGATGATCTGCGCGTCTTCTTCGGCATGCTGGCTGATGGCGTTGACCAGCCGTGCCAGGGTCGGCGGGGCGCCGCGCTTGTCCTGGCGGCCGAGCCAGTCGGGCTCCGGGGTCAGGTAGAAGAACGCTGCCGGCTCGTGCAGGGTGCCGACGGCGACCGGCAGCACCGGGCGTGGCAGCCCGGCTTTGGTGCATTCGCGGTCGAGCACCGCAAGGTCGGTGAGCGACGGCGACTGCAGGGCGTAGAACACCGGCCGGCTGCGATCCAGGTTCAGGGTAAAGGATGACTGGTTGATGGTCTCGGAGCGAACCCACAGGTACAACAGGCGACGCAGGGCGCCGAAGATCAGGCGGCGCAAGGGGGAACGGGTCATACGGTGTGTGCTCTGGATGAGATTTTTGAGTATTTGCTCAGTCGACTAGTGTGCCGTATCTGCGCAAGTTCAGCAAAAAGCGCCCCGGTCATGAAAATTAATTTAAGTGTGTCATATACTCGGTCCGCCGCTTGCAAGAGATTTGTGCAAGCTGCGTCGGCAGGGGGCCGTGACCCCTCTGCATGCAAGGCGATTCCAAAATAAAAATCCGGAGTAGTGCAGATGTCGTCTCGTGAGACTGGAAGTGTAAAGTGGTTCAATGACGCAAAAGGTTACGGTTTCATTCAGCGTGAAGGTGGCGCGGACGTGTTCGTTCACTACCGTGCCATCCGCGGGGAGGGGCATCGCACCCTGCTCGAGGGGCAGCAGGTCGAATACAATCTGACTCAGGGCCAGAAAGGCTTGCAGGCAGAAGACGTAGTCGGTCTGTAAGCGCCGGGCCACAAGCCTCGAGCCTGGGCCCACCAGCGAAAAGGCCCGCCGCCGGACGACCGGGGCGGGCCTTTTCGAAGACAGTTTTCAGCTGGTCCGCCAGGTGATTTCCTCTTCACCGTCGGCACTGATGCGGATCCAGCGATCGGCATCTTCTTCACCTTCTTCCTCGACCCAACTGCCCGGTGCACAGCGCACTTCGACGTTCAGCGCGGCAAAGGCTGCGCGTGCGCAGGCAATGTCATCATCCCACGGGGTCTGGTCGCTCTCCAGGTAAAGACTGTTCCATTTGCCCACAGCCTTCGGTAACCAGGTAACTGGAATGTTACCGGCCCTGCACTTGTAGGTCTGGCCTTTCTGCTGCCAGTCGCTGCACGGGCCAAGCGCTTCGCCGAGCCAGGCAGCGATCTGCTTGTGGTCGACCTCGGCGTCTTTCAGGTAAATCTCGATATCGGGTTGGCGCATAGGGGCTCCGGGTGTGCTCAGTCTTGGCGCACAAAATAATCGTAACGCATCGATACCGTGACCTCGAAAGGCTCGGCCTGGTCGATGACGCGCGCGCGTTTCTCGGCGCTGGCACGCCAGCCATGAGGGGTCATGGCCAGCAGGTCGGCGCGGGCCTTGCCGTCGGCAAGGCTCAGGCGCAATTTCAGGGTTTCGCTATGGGCGTGGTGCATGCCCTCGGGGACCAGCGCCAGGTGCTTGTCGTCGCTGTAGTCGCGCACTTCATCGTAGAGCTTGTGGCGCAGTTCGATCAGGTGCTCGTTGGTCGGGCCGACGCGCATCAGGCCGCCGCCGGGGCTCAGCAGGCGCAGGGCCTCTTGCCAGTCCAGCGGGCTGAAGACACTGGCGAGGAACTGGCAACTGCCATCGGCCAGCGGTACCCGGGCCATGCTTGCCACCAGCCAGGTCAGCGCCGGGTTGCGCTTGCAGGCGCGCTTGACCGCCTCGCGGGAGATGTCCAGGGCATAACCGTCCGCCTCGGGCAACGCCTGGGCGATTTGCGCGGTGTAGTAACCCTCGCCACAGCCGATGTCCAGCCAGCGCGCGGGTGCGCGTTCGGCGGCAAGCTCAGCCAGGCGGCGGGCCACCGGGGCGTAATGGCCGGCGTTGAGAAAGTCGCGGCGGGCCTCGACCATGGCCTGGTTGTCGCCCGGGTCACGGCTGTTCTTGTGCTGCACCGGCAACAGGTTCAGGTAACCCTGGCGGGCACGGTCGAAACGGTGGCCGGCCGGGCAGGCCACGCCATTGTCGAGGGTGCTCAGCGCGGCGCTGCAGATCGGGCAGGTGAGCATCAGGCAAGCAACCGGGTCAGGGTCTGGTAGTAGATCTCGGTCAGCACATCGAGGTCGCTGGCCAGGATCCGCTCGTTGACCTGGTGAATGGTGGCGTTGACCGGGCCCAGCTCGACCACCTGGGTGCCGAGGGTGGCGATGAAGCGCCCGTCGGAGGTGCCGCCGCTGGTCGATGCCTTGGTCTCACGGCCGGTGACCGCCTTGATGCTGGCCGACACTGCGTCGAGCAAATCGCCCGGCTCGGTCAGGAACGGCAGGCCCGACAGCGCCCAGTCCACGTGCCAGTCGAGCTGGTGCTTGTCGAGGATGGCGGCAACCCGCTGCTGCAGGCCTTCGACCGTCGACTCGGTAGAGAAGCGGAAGTTGAACAGCGCGGTCAGCTCGCCCGGTACCACGTTGGTGGCGCCGGTGCCGGAATTGAGGTTGGAGATCTGGAAGCTGGTCGGCGGGAAGAACGCATTGCCTTCGTCCCAGTGTTCGGCAGCCAGCTCTGCAAGTGCCGGAGCGGCCAGGTGGATCGGGTTCTTGGCCAGGTGCGGATAGGCCACGTGGCCCTGTACGCCGCGCACCGTGAGCTTGGCGCCGAGCGAGCCGCGACGGCCGTTCTTGACCACGTCACCGACCAGGCTGGTGCTCGACGGCTCGCCGACGATGCACCAGTCCAGGCGCTCGTTGCGCGCGGCCAGGCGCTCGACCACGGCCTTGGTGCCGTGGTGGGCCGGGCCTTCTTCATCACTGGTGATCAGGAAGGCGACCTTGCCGCGATGGTTGGGGTAGTCGGCGACGAAGCGCTCGGTGGCCACTACCATGGCGGCCAGGCTGCCTTTCATGTCAGCCGCGCCACGCCCGCAGAGCATGCCGTCGGCATCGATCAGGGCATCGAACGGATCGTTCTGCCAGGCCTGCACCGGGCCGGTCGGGACCACGTCGGTATGGCCGGCGAAGCACAGCACTGGGCCTTCCTGGGTGCCATGGGTGGCCCAGAAATTGTCGACGTCTTCGATGCGCATCGGCTCAAGCATGAAACCAGCATCGCCCAGGCGTTGCATCATCTGTTTCTGGCAGTCGAAGTCCAGCGGGGTAACCGACGGACGGCGAATCAGGTCGCAGGCCAGTTCAAGGGTAGGCGAGAGGTCGGCTGGGGCCGTCATGGGGAGCTCCGGGGCAAGGCAGGGCACGAATTCGAGGGGGGTTATCTTATAGCAATTCAGAGTCCTGTAGGAGCGGCGCACCGCCGCTCCTACAGGTTATCTCAAGGCTCAGGAAGCCTGGGCCGGCTGCGCGGCATCCACAGGCTTTGGCAGTGACGACAGCATGGCCATGATCAGCGCCGCCAGGTACGGCAGCGACTGCACCAGCAGCATGGTCACCCAGAAGCGCATGTCGTTGCTCGGCAGGCCCTGGACCAGGTAGATCCCGGCCGCTGCGCCCCACAGCAGCAACATGATGAACAGCTCTTCACGGGCCTCTGACAGCGCCACCAGCAAGCCATGGCTGTCGGCGTTCTTCGGCGTGCGGAAGAACGGGATGCTGCTGGTGAAGAAGCCGTACAGCACCGCCTTGGCGATGGTGTGCGACAGCGCCAGGCCGGCCAGGGCCGCGGCGAAGGCGTCCTTGAGGTTCACGCCCACCGCGCGGCGGTAGAGGAACACGATCTTGCCGACCTTGAACACGAACAACGCCAGCGGCGGAATCGCGAAGATCAGCAGCGGCGGGTCGACCCGCTGCGGCACGATGATCATCGCCGCCGACCACAGCAGGGCGCCGACGGTGAAGAAGATGTTCATGCCATCGGCGATCCACGGCAGCCAGCCGGCGAGGAAGTGGTAGCGCTGGCCACGGGTCAGTTCCGAGTCCTTGCCGCGCAACAGGCTTGCGGCATGGCGCTTGATGATCTGGATGGCGCCATAGGCCCAGCGAAAGCGCTGCTTCTTGAAGTCGATGAAGGTGTCGGGCATCAGGCCTTTGCCATAGCTCTCGTGGGAATACGCCGCTGAGTAGCCTTTCTCGAACACCCGCAGGCCCAGTTCGGCGTCTTCGCAAATGCACCAGTCGGCCCAGCCCAGCTCTTCGAGTACCGAACGGCGGGTCATGGTCATGGTGCCGTGCTGGATGATTGCGTCACGGTCGTTGCGGGTGACCATGCCGATATGGAAGAAGCCTTTGTATTCGCTGTAGCAGAGCTTCTTGAAGGTGCTTTCGTTCTGGTCGCGGTAATCCTGGGGCGATTGCACCACGGCGATCTTCGGATCGGCGAAGTGCGGCACCATGTGCTTGAGCCAGTTGCGATCGACGCAGTAGTCCGAGTCGATCACCGCAATCACTTCGGCGTCCTTGGCGGTGTGCGGAATCAGGTAGTTCAGCGCGCCGCCCTTGAAGCCGGCCAGGGGCGCGACGTGGAAGAACTTGAAGCGCTCGCCAAGCATTTCGCAGTGCGCCTTGATCGGCTCCCAGACCGCCGGGTCCTTGGTGTTGTTGTCGATGATCAGGACTTCGTAGTCCGGGTAGTCCAGCGCGGCCAGGGCGTTGAGGGTCTGTTTGACCATCTCTGGCGGCTCGTTGTAGCACGGTACATGCACCGAGACTTTCGGTCGGTACGCGGCGTCGGCCTGCACCGGCAGGAACTCCCGGCGGCGCTTGTGAATCCACACCGCTTCGGCCAGTTCATGGGCCTCGGTGAGCAGCACGATAAACACGCCAAGGGCGCCGAGGGCGAGCAAAAAGCCCACGGTGAGGCTGAACCAGGTGCTGTATTGCTGGCTGTAGTCGTAGCCGATCCACACCAGCACCGAACCGCAGAGGAAGGCAATGAAGGTCAGGAAGGTGCGCCCGCGCTGGCGCAGGGCCGAGCCGTCGATCAGCAGCAGGGTCAGCGAGAGCATCGCCAGCACCACCGAGCCGACCGCCAGCACACGCCATTGCGGAATGGCCACCACCGGGCCTTCGAAGTTGAATTTCTGCTGGCGGGCAGCGTTGAACACGCCCCAGTAGGCACCCACCGAGCCTTCGTCGCTGGCCTTCCACGGCTGGTCGTAGGCTTCGATGACAAAGTAGTTGTAGCCCTGGCGGTTGAGTTTGTTGACCAGGGTGCGCAGGTAGATGGCCTGGTCAGCCGGGGTGGCGTCGGCACCGCCGCGCATGCGGCCGTTGCTCGGCCAACCGACCTCGGACAACAGCAGTGGTTTGCGTGGGAATTGCTGCTTCAGATCGCGGGCACGATCCAGTACGAACTGGCCGGCATCCTTCATCGGGATGAACTCCCAGTACGGCAGGATGTGCGCCGCCACCAGGTCGGCATGCTTGGCCAGCTCCGGGTGTTCTTTCCAGATGTGCCACTGTTCACTGGTGGTCACCGGGACTTTTACTGCCGCGCGCACGCGGTCCATGTACTGGATCAGTGCTTCGGGGGTGATTTCCTTGCGAAACAGCGCTTCGTTGCCGACCATCACCCGCACCACGCTGCGCGAGCTGTTGGCCAGTTCGATGGCTTTGTCGATTTCCCGTTCGTTGCGCTCAAGGTCCGGGCTGATCCACACCCCCAGGGTCACGCGCAGGCCGAACTCTTCGGCCAGGCGCGGAATCTCGGCCTGGGTACCTTCCACCGTATAGATGCGGATGCTGTCGGTCAGCTTGCTGAGCTGCTCGAGGTCCTGGCGCAGTTCGTCCTCGCTGGGGTACTGGCCCTTTTGCGGGCTTTCGCCCTGGCGGAACGGCGAATAGGAGAAACCGGAAATCTGCTCCGGCCAGTTGGGGGCGGAAACCGGGCGGTTGATCAGCGCCCAGAACCCGGTGAATAGCGCGGCGATAGCCATGACTATTACCAGGTTGATACCAAATTTACGCGATGACATAGATAGTTCGGGTTCCGAAAGGTGGAACGGGCGGGCGCCATGAGGCGCGAATCCTGCGTGCTTCCTGCTCAGATTGTGTAAGAACAGGTCGGTGGCAGAAGATTGGATTGGCTTCAGGAGCTGAAGTTCTTAGCCCGTACTTTTGTCGTCCAAGTCTTTGGATTGCATAGGACATTAAAGCAGGATTACAACTGCCTTGACCAATGCATGACTCGGGTGGCGGCCACGGCAGGGTGTCATCGCACCCCAAGAGGCCTATAATACGCGCCGGTTTTTTCGGGGTTGGGCCATGAGTACAGAAGATCCACGCTTTGCCGGTGTCGCCCGGTTATACGGTGACAACGGCCTGCAGCGCCTGCGCGAGGCCCATGTGGCTATCGTCGGTATCGGCGGGGTCGGCTCCTGGGCGGCCGAAGCCATGGCCCGCAGCGGCGTGGGCGAAATATCGCTGTTCGACCTCGATGATGTCTGCGTCAGTAACACCAACCGCCAGCTGCATGCCCAGGAAGGCAATATCGGCCGGGCCAAGGCCGAGGTCATGGCCGAGCGCCTGCGGGCCATCAACCCGGCGTGCAAGGTGCATGCGGTGGTGGATTTCGTCACCAAGGAAACCCTGCCCGAGTACATCGGCGAACACATCGACTGTGTGATTGACTGCATCGACAGCGTCATGGCCAAGGCCGCGCTGATCGGCTGGTGCAAGCGCCACAAAGTCACCATCATCAGCACCGGGGGCGCCGGCGGGCAGATCGATCCAACCCAGATCCGCGTCGCCGACCTGAACAAGACCTTCAACGATCCGCTGGCCTCGCGGGTGCGTTCGACCTTGCGCCGCGACTATGGCTTTTCCCGCACGGTAACCCGCAACTACAGCGTGCCCTGTGTGTTTTCCACCGAACAGCTGCGCTACCCCAAGGGTGACGGCAGCGTCTGTCTGCAGAAGAGTTTTGTTGGCGAAGGGGTTAAGCTGGACTGCTCAGGCGGCTTCGGCGCGGTGATGATGGTCACCGCGACCTTCGGCATGGTCGCCGCCAGCAAAGCGGTGGAAAAGCTTGTGGCCGGCGCTCGGCGCCCGTCCGAGCGCCAGGCTCAGACACCTGCGGCAAGCTGAGCCATGCGTTGCAGCACGGCGTTCAGGCCGTTGCTGCGCGAGGGTGAGAGCTGGCGGCCCAGGCCTAGCTGGTTGAACCAGGCGGGCAGGTCCAGTTGCGCAAGCTCAGCGCTGGACAGGCCCTCGACCCGCACCAGCAGCAGCGCCAGCAAACCGCGGATGATCCGTGCATCGCTGGCGCCTTTGAAGCGCCACTGACCATCTTGCTGTGCCGCCACCAGCCAGACCTGGCTTTCGCAGCCATGGACTCGGTTCGCTTCGGACTTTTCTTCTTCGCTCAAGGGCACCAGGTGCTCGCCCCATTGCATCAGCAGGCGCGCGCGTTGTTCCCAGCCGGCTGCTTGTGAGAACGAGTCGAGGGCTTGCTGCGCAGCGACAGGCAGGCTCATCGCAGCAGCTCCAGGGCCTGATCCAGGGCGTCGAAGAAGCGTTGCAGGTCGTCGGAGTCGTTGTACAAGCCTAGCGATACGCGGATGGCACCGTCCAGGCCGAGGCTTTTCAGCAACGGCATGGCGCAGTGATGGCCGGCGCGTACGGCGATGCCCTGTTCGGTGAGCATGTGGGCCAGGTCAGCGTTGTGCACGCCCTCGACCACGAAACTGGCCAGGGCCACTTGCGGCTGACCGAGCAGGCGGATGCCTTCGCGGTCGTTGAGGCCACGCAGCAGGTGGCGGTGCAGGCCGGCTTCATGCTCTGCAACAGCATTGGCATCCAGACCGGCCAGGTAATCGAGGCTGGCCCCGAGGCCGATGACGCTGGCAATCGGCGGCGTACCGGCTTCAAAACCCAGGGGCGCCGGGCGAAAGCTGGCGCTGTGGTAGTCGGCGACCTGGACCATCTCGCCGCCGAACTGCCAGTGTCGCAGGCGCGCCAGGGCTTCACTGCGGCCGTAGAGCACACCGACACCGTCCGGGCCATAGAGCTTGTGGCTGGAGAACACGTAGAAATCGCAGCCCAGTTGGCGAACGTCGTGACGGCCGTGGACCACGCCCTGGGCACCGTCGACCACGGTTAGTGCACCTTGGGCCTGGGCATGGGCCAGCAGGGGCTCCAGCGGCTGCCAGGCGCCGAGGACATTGGACAGCTGGCTGACCGCCAGCACCCGGGTACGCGGGCCAATCAGTTGCAGGGCAATGTTCAGATCGATCAGGCCGCGGTTGTCCAGTGGCAACACCACCAGCTTGAGCCCACGACGCTGGGCCAGCTGTTGCCAGGGCAGCAGGTTGGCATGGTGTTCGAGGGCGCTGATGGCAATTTCGTCACCGGCCTCGAACAGCGGCTCAAGCCCGTAGGCGAGCAGGTTCAGGGCCGAGGTGGCGCCGTGGGTGAAGACAATCTGCTGGCTGTCGGCGGCGTTCAGCCAGCCGGCGACCTTGGCGCGGCTGCGTTCGAAGGCCTGGGTAGCCAGGGCGCCGGGCAGGTGTTGGGCACGGTGCACATTGGCAGCACCATGGCCGTAATAGTGGCTCAGGGCATCGAGCAGGAGTTGCGGTTTTTGCGTGGTAGCGGCGCTGTCCAGGTAGGTCTGGTGCTGGCGTTGCAGGGCGTCGATGGCTGGGAAGTCAGCGCGCCAGGGGGAGGGCTGGAACATGATGATCGGACCTGAAAATCGGGCCTGGCGTTAGGCCAGACCCGATGGTACCACTTAGTTGTGGGCGTGCAGCGCTTCGTTCAGCTCGATGGCCGACTTGTGGGTCTTGCACTCCACTGCGCCGTTGAGCGAGTTGCGGCGGAACAGCAGGTCGGTCTGCCCAGCCAGGTCGCGAGCTTTGACCACCTTGACCAGCTGGTTGTTCTCGTCCAGCAGGTTCACCTTGGTGCCAGCGGTGATGTACAGGCCGGCTTCGACGGTGTTGCGATCGCCCAGTGGAATGCCGATACCGGCGTTGGCGCCGATCAGGCAGCCTTCGCCAACCTTGATGACGATGTTGCCGCCACCGGACAGGGTGCCCATGGTCGAGCAGCCGCCGCCCAGGTCCGAACCCTTGCCGACGAAGACGCCCGCGGAAACACGGCCTTCGATCATGCCCGGGCCTTCGGTGCCGGCGTTAAAGTTGACGAAGCCTTCGTGCATGATGGTGGTGCCTTCGCCGATGTAGGCACCCAGGCGCACACGGGCGCTGTCGGCGATACGCACGCCGGCAGGGACGACGTAGTCGGTCATTTTCGGGAACTTGTCTACCGAGAATACTTCCAGCAGCTCGCCCTTCAGGCGCGCTTCCAGTTGCTGCTCGGCAAGCTCGGCCAGGTCGACGGCGCCCTGGCTGGTCCAGGCAACGTTTGGCAGCAGCGGGAAGATCCCGGCCAGGTTCAGGCCATGTGGCTTGACCAGGCGGTGCGAGAGCAGGTGCAGCTTCAGGTAGGCTTCCGGGGTGGACGTCAGTGCGGCGTCTTCGGCCAGCAGGGTGACCACCAGCGGCTTGTTGCTTTCGGCCAGGCGGGTCAGCAGTGCGGCCTGGGCAGCATCGACACCCTTGAGGGCTTCGGCCAGCTGCGCGGCCTGGCTGGTGCTGAAGGCGATCGCCTGGTTGCCGCCTTCATAGCCCAGGACCGGGGCGATGGCCGCGACCAGCTCGGCAGCCGGGTTGATCAGCGGTTGGGCGTAGAAGACTTCCAGCCAGGCGCCTTGACGGTTCTGGGTGCCGACACCGAAGGCCAGGCTGAACAGGGTAGTGGACATGCAGTTACCTCTTGCGAAATTGAATGAAAGCTCGGCGCCGGGTTACTGAAGGGCGGCCGCGTACAAATCAGGCTTGAAGCCGACCAGGGTCCGCTTGCCGAGGTCGAGCACAGGGCGCTTGATCATCGACGGCTGGGCCAGCATCAGTTCGATGGCCTTGGCCTGGTCGAGATCGGCCTTCTGGGCGTCGTCGAGCTTGCGGAAGGTGGTGCCGGCGCGGTTGAGTACCGTTTGCCAGCCATGTTCATCGCACCAGCGCTCAAGGCTTGCACGGTCGATGCCCTGGGCCTTGTAATCGTGGAAATCGTAGCCCAGGCCCTGCTCTTCGAGCCAGGTGCGGGCTTTCTTCATGGTGTCACAGGCCTTGATTCCATAAAGGTGCAATGGCGTGTCGCGTTTGGTCATGTCTTGCCCCCCTGGGAAAAAATGGTGAAGGATTATGCCATGGTCGGCGGCGTTGGGTTGGCGTTGCCATGGCTCTTTGTAGCATTGTGTTACAGGTTCTGGGCAGTTCTGCGACTTTTGTGCAGCGGTGCGCCGGCAGCCTAAGCGGCTAATATGTCGTTTCAATGGCAAAACCGTGCCCAGGCCCGCATAAGTTATTGAATGCGTTTGAATTGAACAGGACTCGCCGAATGCAATCAGCCTACACCGTTCTCATCCTGCTGATGCTGGTGAGTGTTTCCAAACTGGTCGGGCGGGTTATCCCGCTGCCGTTGCCACTGGTGCAGATCGGCGCTGGCGCCTTGCTGGCGTGGCCTACCCTGGGCCTGCACGTGGCCCTGGACCCAGAATTGTTTCTGTTCTTGTTTTTGCCGCCGCTGCTGTTTTCCGATGGCTGGCGGATGCCCAAGCGCGATCTGTGGAAGTTGCGCGGGCCGATCCTGACCCTGGCCGTTGGCCTGGTGCTGTTTACCGTGGTGGGTGCCGGTTATTTCATTCACTGGATTTTGCCGAGCATTCCCTTGCCGGTGGCCTTCGCCCTGGCTGCGGTTCTGTCGCCCACCGACGCCGTGGCGGTGTCGGCCATTTCCCAGGACCGGCTGCCGACGCCGTTGATGCACATGCTCCAGGGCGAGGCGCTGATGAACGACGCCTCGGGCCTGGTGACCTTCAAATTCGCCCTGGCCGCGGCAATCACCGGCGTGTTCTCGCTGGCCGAGGCCAGCCTGACCTTCGTGCTGGTGGCTGTCGGCGGCCTGGCCATCGGTGTCGCCCTGAGCTGGCTGGTCGGGCGCCTGCGTGCCTGGATGATCGCCCGTGGCTGGGATGACCCGGCCACCCACGTGGTGTTTATGTTGCTGCTGCCGTTTGCCGCCTACGTGCTGGCCGAGCGCCTGGGCGCCTCCGGCATTCTCTCGGCGGTAGCGGCTGGGATGATGCAAAGCTGGCTTGACCTGCTGCCCCGGCAGACCAGCACGCGCCTGCTCAACCGCAGCGTCTGGTCGCTGCTGGAGTTCGCCTTCAATGGTTTGATCTTCCTGTTGTTGGGCCTGCAGTTGCCCGACATCATCAAGGCGGTGACCAGCCACGAAGCCTCGCTGTGGCCGACCTTGCTGTGGCGCTGCCTGGATGTGGTGGCGATCTTCGCGGTACTGCTGGCCTTGCGCTTTATCTGGGTGCAGAGCATCTGGCGCCTGATCGGGGTGATCCGCCGCTGGCGTGGTAAAGAGGACCTGGTGCTGATGCCCAACGCGCGTTCCTGCTGGCTGTTGACGGTCGGCGGTGTGCGCGGGGCGGTGACCCTGGCCGGTGTCATGTCGGTGCCGCTGCTGATCAGCGCCGGCAAGGACTTCCCGGAGCGCGACTTGCTGATTTTCATCGCCGCCGGGGTGATTCTGCTGTCGCTGGTGTCGGCCTGTATTGCCCTGCCGCTGTTGTTGCGCGGGGTGACCAAGAGCCCGGATGACGCCCTGCGTCAGGAAGCCCAGGAGGCCTGGCGACGTACCGCCGAAGCGGCGATTCATGCCCTTGAGGCAGAGGACCTGAATGAGGCCGGCACCCCGCTGGACGCTTCGCAGGCGGCGCTGGCGGCCGAGCTCAAGGCGCGCTTGATGGCTGAATACCGGCATCAGCTTGATACCTTCAACGACAGCGCCGAAGCCCAGGCCCTGGCCGAACAGATGGACCAGCTGGAGCGGCGCTTGCGATTGCGGGCGCTGCGGGCCCAGCGCCTGGAGCTGTACAACCTGCACCGCCAGCACCAGATAGGTGATGATGTGGTGCGTCAGGTGCTGGGGGAGCTGGATATGAGTGAGGCGAATCTGGGGCAGGTCAGGTAGGTGTGTTGGCTAGGGGGTAGGCTCGGCGCATGAATGCCAGATCATATTCGCTCAACGTCTTGTTTGCCCCCACTTCCCAGTCACCCAGGGTCATCCACTGCGCAATTGGATAATGCATGATCGACTCGCGGTCGTAGGTTGTGAACAAGGTATTTGCTTCAGTTGGCTTCTCCAGAAACTGGCTGCGTACATCGGCCTCGCTCCATCCCCGCTGCTGGGTCATGACCTTCATGAGCTCGTCTTCATTCCAGGGAATGTCAGCTAACGGGTTTTGATGTTCGTGGGTGGCGCCAAAGACATGGCCGAACTCATGCAGGACGGTCGGCTCGAAGTATTCGCTGTCCGGCAGGACGTTCAGGGTCATGGTTTCGTTTGTTTTGATCAGCAGTGCATCAGTTCCCAGGGCAGACTCATTGTGCAGGGCCTTGGGGTCGAGCTTGATCCTGATATCGGCCTGCAGGTAGTTGTCGTGGTACAGGGCTATGCCGAGGTTGGCGCCTGACTGCGACACCCATTGGCTCCCTGTATTGAGAATTTTCAACTTCAGTTCGGTGCTGGGTGAGCCCAGAAACGAAAATTTCAGGGTGCGCCCTGGCTGCCAGAGACGGGTGGAACCATAAATCGCGCGTTTTTTGCGCGACCCTGAATGGCTGGGAGCATTGGCAGGGTTTTCCGCGATGGCTGCTTCGTAGGAAAGCTGCGGGTCGACGTTGTGGCGGTAACGGCAAAAGATCAAATCGCTCATGAGGGAGTCCTTCTCGTTCGTGAGCGTGAAGTGTCTCCAGTCAGGCGCCGGATCTAGTGGTAGATAAAGCTTTAGTTGTGGCTTTTTCAGGGCAGGCGGCACCGGCTGTTCCGATGCCGCCGATCCATCAGTGGGTGAGGAAGTCTCGAATCCGCCCGGCCGCCTCGACGCACTCGGCCAATGGCGCTACCAGCGCCATGCGCACGCGCCCGGCACCTGGGTTGACGCCGTCCACTTCGCGCGACAGGTACGAACCCGGTACCACGGTCACGTGCTGGGCTTCGAACAGGTCGCGGGTGAACGCTGCGTCGTCGCCTGGCACCTTGGCCCACAGGTAGAAACCGCCGTCCGGGCGCTGCACGTCCAGCACCGGGGCGAGGATTTCGAGCACTGCGTCGAACTTCTCGCGGTACAGGTCGCGGTTGGCCAGTACGTGTTGTTCATCGTTCCAGGCGGCGATGCTCGCCAGTTGGGTTTGCACCGGCATGGCGCAGCCGTGGTAGGTGCGATAGAGCAGGAACGGCTTGATGATCTCGGCATCACCTGCGACGAAGCCCGAACGCAGGCCCGGCAGGTTGGAGCGCTTGGACAGGCTGTGGAACACCACGCAACGCTTGAAGTCGCTGCGGCCAAGCTCGACGCAGGCGCTGAGCAGGCCTGGCGGCGGGCTTTGTTCGTCGAAGTACAGCTCGCTGTAGCACTCGTCGGCGGCAATCACGAAATCGTACTGGTCGGCCAGGGCGATCAGTTTTTTCAGGGTGTCCATCGGCACCAGGGCGCCGGTGGGGTTGCCCGGGGAGCAGAGGAAGAGGATCTGGCAGCGCTGCCAGGTCTCGGCCGACACCGCATCGAAGTCCGGGTTGAAGCCGTTGCTGTCCAGGCATGGCAGGTAGTGCGGGGTGGCGCCGGCCAGCAAGGCTGCGCCTTCGTAGATCTGGTAGAACGGGTTGGGGCTGATCACCAGGCCGTCATCGGCGCGATTGACCACCGCCTGGGTGAAGGCGAACAGCGCTTCCCGGGTGCCATTGACCGGCAATACGTGTTTGTCGGCATCCAGCCAGCCGGCCGGTACGCCAAAGCGCTGTTCGCACCAGCGCACGATGGCCTGGCGCAGGGCGGGCAGGCCGGCGGTGGTGGGGTACACCGCCATTTGCTTGAGGCTGTCGGCCAGGGCCTGGGCGACGAACGCCGGCGACTCATGCTTCGGTTCACCGATCGACAGGGCAATAGCGCGTTTGTCCGCCGCAGGCGTCACGCTGCCGAGCAGCGCACGGAGTTTCTCGAACGGGTAGGGCTGAAGCTGGTTCAAAGCGTTGTTCATCGGCGCAAGGTCTCGTCAAACGGTCAAATGGTCAGGCGGGTCAAAGGCACCCCGGTCGCCTGGTCGACGCGCAGTTGCTCGACGATCGCATCCTGCAGGCGGCTGCACAGTTGCGGGTCGGACAGGGGCTGGTTGTCGGCGTCGGTAATGAAGAACACGTCTTCGACCCGTTCGCCGAGGGTGGCAATCTTGGCATTTTGCAGCGACAGGTCGAACTCCAGGAAGATCTTGCCGATCCGCGCCAGCAGGCCGGGGCGGTCGGGGGCGCTGAGTTCGAGGATGGTCACCGGGCGCTGGGCATCGTTGTGGATGGTCACCTGCGGGGCAAAGGTGAAGTGCTTGAGCTGGCGCGGTACCCGGCGCTGGATGATGGTCGGGTAGTCGTCGGGGTTACGCAGGGCGTCGGTCAGACCGTCGCGAATCTGTTTGACCCGTACGGGATTGTCGCCGATCGAGCCGCCATCGTTGTCGAGCACGATATAGGTGTCGAGGGTGAACTGGCTGCTCGAGGTAATGATGCGGGCGTCATGGATGTTCAGGTTGAGTTGGTCCATGGCCGCCACGGTCACGGCGAAAAAGTCGTGCTGGTCGGGGGCATAGATGAAGATCTGGGTACCGCCCTCGAACTCGCGCTGGGTGGTTTCCTTGATCAGCACCAGCGGCCCGCCGTCTGCCGGCTGCTGGAGGATGGCATCGCTGTGCCAGGCGACGTCAGCGGCGGTATGGCGCAGGAAGTAGTCATCGCCCAGTTGCGACCACAGCTGCTCGACGTCGTCCGGGTCGGTGCCTTCGCGAATGAGGATGTCCAGCGCCGCGCTCTGGGTCTGGCGGATCTGCTCTTCGCGGTCCAGCGGGTTCTCCAGGCCGCGGCGCAGGGCGCGCTTGGTCTCGGTGTAGAGCTGGCGCAGCAGGCTGGCGCGCCAGGAGTTCCACAGGCTGGGGTTGGTGGCGTTGATGTCGGCCACGGTCAGCACGTAGAGGTAGTCCAGGCGGGTTTCATCGCCCACCAGCAGGGCAAAATCGTAGATCACCTGCGGGTCGGAGAGGTCCTTGCGCTGGGCGGTGGTGGACATCACCAGGTGATGCTGTACCAGCCAGACGATCAGGCGGCTGTCCCAGCTTGGCAGCTGATGACGCGCGCAGAAGGCCTGGGCGTCTACCGCGCCGAGCTCGGAATGATCGCCCTGGCGGCCCTTGCCGATGTCGTGATAGAGCCCGGCGAGGTAAATCAGCTCCGGCTTGGGCAGGCGGCCCATGAGCTTGCTGGCCAGCGGGAATTTCTCCGAAACCGGGGTGTACTGCAGTTTGCGCAGGTGCTTGATCAGGTTCAGGGTGTGCGCATCGACCGTGTAGATGTGGAACAGGTCGTGCTGCATCTGCCCGACGATCAGACCGAACTCCGGCAAGTAACGCCCGAGAATGCCGTAGCGGTTCATCCGCCGCAGGTTGCGGTGGATGCCGATCTCGCACTTGAACAGCTCGATGAACAGGCTGGTATTGCGGATATCGTTACGAAACTCGTCGTCGATCAGGTGTCGGTGTTCGCGCAGCAGGCGGATGGTGTCGGCGCGCACGCCCTTGATTTCCGGGTGCTGGGCCATCAGCACGAAGATTTCCAGCATGGCGAACGGCGTGCGCTTGAACACGTTGGTGCGCACGGCCTCGATATAGCCGTCATGCAGCTGGAAGCGGGCATTGAGTGGCTGGGCGCTGCCACTGTCGTCGTCGAGGATGACCTCTTCGAAGTGCTGGATGATCAGGTCGCTGAGCTCGGCGATGCTCATCACCACCCGGTAATACTGCTGCATGAACTGCTCGATGGCACGCTTGGGGTTCTCGTCGCCAAACCCCAGCAGCGCGGCGATGCTGCGCTGGTGGTCGAACAGCAGGCGGTCTTCAGCGCGCCCGGCCAGCATGTGCAGGGCGTAACGCACTTTCCAGAGAAACTCCTGGGACGAGGCCAGCAGGTTGTTCTCGCTTTCCAGCAGGAAACCTTCGCCGGCCAGGGCGTGCAGGTTGAGGGTGCCGTACTGGCGGCGGGCGATCCACAGCACCGTCTGGATGTCGCGCAGCCCGCCCGGCGAGCCCTTGACGTTGGGCTCGAGGTTGTACTCGGTGTCGTTGTACTTGTGGTGCCGGGCCTTTTGCTCGGCCCGCTTGGCCAGGAAGAATTCCTTGCTTGGCCACATGTGCGCGGTGCTGGTCACTTCGAGCATGCGCTGGCGCAGGTGCTCGGGCCCAGCAATGGTGCGGCTTTCCATGAGGTTGGTGACAACCGTCAGGTCGGCACGGGCCTGTTCTGCGCATTCATCGACCGAGCGCACGCTCTGGCCCACTTCCAGGCCGATGTCCCACAGCAGGGTCAGAAAGCGTTCGATCGAATCGCGAAAGACTTCATGATCGGCGCTGTCGAGCAGAATCAACAGGTCGATGTCGGAATAGGGGTGCAGCTCGCCGCGCCCATAACCGCCGGTGGCGATCAGGGCGATATCGGCATCTTCGCTCCAGGTAAACTGGTTCCACGCCTGTTGCAGGATATTGTCGACGAACCAGGCGCGGTCTTCGATCAGCCGGCGGATCTCGCGACCGCTGCGAAAACGGTTGTCGAGCACCTCGCCGGCCTGGCGGATGGCTTTCTTGAAGGCAGCGATGGGGCTTGCCTTGAGGGCCAGTTCCGCCTGGAACTGGCCGCGATCGAACAGCTCGGGATCCACCTGGGGCATCGAGAGGCTTTCCTGTAAGAATCAGGCCGATGTGCGAGGAATGGTGTCGTCTTTGCGCAGGGTGAAGATCTCGTAACCGGTCGCGGTCACCACCAGGGTGTGTTCCCATTGGGCCGAGAGCTTGCGGTCCTTGGTGATGGCGGTCCAGCCGTCGCCCAGCACCTTGGTGTCGGCCTTGCCCTGATTGATCATCGGCTCGATGGTGAAAGTCATGCCTTCTTTCAGTTCCATGCCGGTGCCGGCGCGGCCGTAGTGAAGGATCTGCGGCTCTTCGTGGAACACCTTGCCGATGCCGTGGCCGCAGAATTCGCGGACCACCGAGAAACCGTTCTTTTCAGCGTGCTTCTGGATTGCTTCGCCGATGTCGCCCAGGCGGCAGCCCGGCTTGACCAGCTCGATGGCCTTGTACATGCATTCCTGGGTGATCTGCGACAGGCGTTCGGCCCAGACGGGCACGTTGCCGACGTGGAACATGCGGCTGGTGTCGCCGTGATAGCCGTCCTTGATCACCGTGACGTCGATGTTCAGGGTGTCGCCATCCTTGAGCGGCTTGTCACCGGGGATGCCGTGGCAGACCACGTGGTTGACCGAGGTGCAGATCGACTTGGGGAAGCCTTTGTAGTTGAGCGGCGCCGGGATAGCCTGCTGGACGTTGACGATGTAGTCGTGGCACAGGCGGTCGAGCTCCTCGGTGGTGACACCGGGCTTGACGTGCTCTTCGATCATCTCCAGGACTTCGGCGGCCAGGCGGCCGGCGATGCGCATCTTTTCGATGTCTTCGGCGGTTTTGATGGTAACGGTCATTACAGGCTCTCTACGGCGCAGCAAGGCGCGAATAATCTGGGGAAAGGCCGGATTCTAACAGAGCGAAGCCCGATTCAGGCGGCTATGGCGCTGATACAGCCTTTATATAGGGGCCATTCTGGCGCTAATGGGCGGTGTGTGCAAAAGCCGGTGACGTTCTATGGTAATTCGGGTTTCGCTCGGCGAGCTTGTGTGGTATAAAATGCGCCGCTTTCCGGGGATAGCTCCGGAAGCACTAAACCCACACACGTGTCGACACGATGACCTGGGTGCCTTTGATCTGCGGATCACGGGTTGGTCATTGGGATACGTGGAGGCCCAACCCGACTTATCAAGGAACTATCATGTCCCAAGTCAACATGCGCGATATGCTGAAGGCCGGTGTGCACTTCGGTCACCAAACCCGTTACTGGAACCCGAAAATGGGCAAGTACATTTTCGGCGCGCGCAACAAGATCCACATCATCAACCTTGAAAAAACCCTGCCAATGTTCAACGACGCACTGACTTTCGTCGAGCGTCTGGCCCAGGGCAAAAACAAGATTCTGTTCGTCGGCACCAAGCGTTCCGCTGGCAAGATCGTTGCTGAAGAAGCAGCACGTTGCGGTTCGCCGTACGTCGATCACCGCTGGTTGGGCGGCATGCTGACCAACTACAAGACCATCCGCGCTTCGATCAAGCGTCTGCGCGACCTGGAAACCCAGGCCGAAGACGGCACTTTCGCCAAGCTGACCAAGAAAGAAGCCCTGATGCGCTCCCGTGATCTGGAAAAACTGGATCGCAGCCTGGGCGGTATCAAGGACATGGGCGGCCTGCCTGATGCCCTGTTCGTGATCGACGTTGACCACGAGCGCATCGCTATCACCGAAGCCAACAAGCTGGGCATCCCGGTCATCGGCGTTGTCGATACCAACTCCAGCCCAGAAGGCGTTGACTACATCATCCCAGGTAACGATGACGCCATCCGCGCTATCCAGCTGTACATGGGTTCGATGGCTGACGCCGTGATCCGTGGCCGCAACAACGTTGCTGGCGGTACCGAAGTGTACGCCGAAGAAGCAGCAGCACCGGCTGCCGAAGCCTGAGTAACTGACGCTTAGCGTCTACTCGGCACGCGAAAAGGGGGCTTTGCCCCCTTTTTGCCACCTTGAAATCCTCCTGTCAGCATCGCCGTTGCAACCTTGTTACTGCATGAGTGCTGGCAAGTGGATTTACAGAATTGAACGCCCGTCAGTATCGGGTGGAATGGTTGAAAACCTATCCAAGAGGATTTTGAAATGGCAGAGATTACTGCAGCGCTGGTCAAAGAACTGCGCGAGCGCACCGGCGAAGGCATGATGGACTGCAAGAAGGCCCTGACCAAGGCCGGCGGCGACATCGAAAAAGCCATCGACGACATGCGTGCTTCGGGCGCCATCAAGGCCGCCAAAAAGGCTGGCAACGTTGCTGCTGAAGGCGCTATCGCCATCAAGGCCGACGACAAGTCCGCCGTCCTGCTGGAAGTGAACTCGCAGACCGACTTCCTGGCCCTGCAAGACGACTTCAAAAACTTCGTCGCTGAAAGCGTTGAACAGGCTTTCGCTGAAAAACTGACCGACGCCGCTCCGCTGATCGCTTCGCGTGAAGCCGCTCGTGAAGCGCTGGTTGCCAAGGTTGGTGAGAACGTCAACATCCGTCGCCTGGTGCGCGTTGAAGGTGACGTTGTCGGTACCTACCTGCACGGTAACAAGATCGGTGTTGCTGTTGTCCTGAAGGGCGGCGACGTCCAGCTGGCCAAAGAAATCGCCATGCACGTGGCTGCCAGCAACCCAGAGTTCCTCAACCCTTCGGAAGTCTCCGCTGAAGCAATCGAGCGCGAGAAGGCTGTATTCATGCAGCTGAACGAAGAGAAGATGAAGGGCAAGCCTGAGAACATCGTCGCCAACATGATCGACGGTCGCATCAAGAAGTTCCTGGCCGAAGCTTCGCTGGTCGAGCAAGCCTTCGTCATGAACCCGGAAGTCAAGGTCGGCGAGCTGGCCAAGAAAGCCGGTGCTGAAATCGTTTCGTTCACCTACTTCAAAGTAGGCGAAGGCATCGAGAAGCCGGTCGACAACTTCGCTGAAGAAGTTGCTGCCCAGCTGGCTGCTGCCAAGCAATAAGACAGATTCACCTCTGTCGCCCCGAAGAGGCTGCCCGCTCACGCGCGCAGCCTCTTTGTCAAAGCGGGAGCGGTTTACGAGACCGCCTTTCGCTGGCGCAGTAGCTGCGCCACGCTAGAGTTACGCGCAGGCTGAAAACAGCCCGCCAGATTTTTTTACAAACGCCGCAGGAGAGATTCGCAATGGCTCAGCAGGGCAGTGGTTATCAAGCTCGCTATAAACGCATTCTACTCAAGCTTAGCGGCGAGGCCCTGATGGGCTCGGAAGAGTTCGGGATCGACCCCAAGGTCCTGGATCGCATGGCGCTGGAAGTCGGCCAGCTGGTCGGCATCGGTGTTCAGGTAGGTTTGGTGATCGGTGGTGGCAACCTGTTCCGTGGTGCGGCGCTCAGTGCAGCCGGCATGGACCGCGTCACTGGCGACCACATGGGCATGCTGGCGACCGTGATGAATGGCCTGGCCATGCGCGATGCGCTTGAGCGCGCCAACATTACCGCGATTGTCATGTCGGCCATCTCCATGGTTGGCGTTACCGATCACTATGATCGTCGCAAAGCCATGCGCCACTTGAACTCCAAAGAAGTGGTCATCTTCGCTGCCGGTACCGGCAACCCGTTCTTCACCACCGACTCCGCCGCTTGCCTGCGCGCCATCGAAATCGATGCCGACGTGGTATTGAAGGCAACCAAGGTCGATGGTGTATACACTGCAGATCCATTCAAAGACCCGCATGCCGAGAAGTTCGATCATCTGACCTACGATGAAGTGCTGGATCGCAAGCTGGGCGTGATGGACCTGACGGCAATCTGCCTTTGCCGCGATCACAAGATGCCGCTGCGCGTCTTCAACATGAACAAGCCCGGCGCCCTGCTGAACATCGTGCATGGCGGCGCTGAAGGAACTCTGATCGAGGAAGTTCAAAAATGATCAACGAAATCAAGAAAGACGCTCAAGCGCGTATGCAGAAATCCCTGGAGTCTCTGGCTTATGCGTTCGGCCAGATTCGCACCGGCAAGGCACACCCAAGCATCCTGGCAAGCGTGATGGTGCCTTACTACGGTACCGACACCCCGATCAGCGGCGTCGCCAACGTCACCGTTAAAGATTCGCGCACCCTGCAGGTCGTGGCTTTCGAGCGCAACATGCTCGCTGCCGTTGACAAGGCCATCCAGAGCGCCGGTTTGAACCTCAACCCGACCAACCTGGGTGAGTTGCTGCTGATCACCATGCCAGCCCTGACTGAAGAAACCCGCAAGGGCTTCACCAAGCAGGCGCGCAGTGCGGCCGAAGACGCTCGCGTGGCTGTGCGCAACATTCGCCGCGATGCTCTGGGTGAACTGAAGAAGCTGGTCAAAGACAAGGAAATCAGCGAAGACGAAGAACGTCGCGCCATCGCTGATATCGACAAGCTGACGAAAGATACCGAGGCCCAGATCACCAAGGCCACCGAAGAGAAAGAAAAGGACCTGATGGCCGTTTAAGGGTCGGGACTTTTTTTAATGGAAAAGACCAAGCAAGGTGTGTCCCCATCGGTGCCGCGCCATGTCGCGATCATCATGGATGGGAATAATCGCTGGGCGAAGAAGCGCCTGTTGCCCGGTGTCGCCGGGCACAAGGCCGGTGTCGATGCGGTGCGCGCGGTCATCGAGGTGTGCGCCGAGGCCAAGGTCGAGGTGCTGACCCTGTTCGCCTTTTCCAGCGAGAACTGGCAGCGCCCGGCCGAAGAGGTCGGAGCGTTGATGGAGTTGTTCTTCTCGGCCTTGCGCCGGGAAGCCAAGCGCCTCAACGACAACAATATCAGCCTGCGCATCATCGGTGACCGCTCGCGCTTTCACCCTGAGCTGCAGGCTGCCATGCGTGAGGCCGAAGCGGCGACCGCCGGCGCCAATCGATTCATCCTGCAGATCGCCGCCAACTACGGTGGTCAGTGGGATATCGCCCAGGCCGCCCAGCGCCTGGCGCGGGAAGTCCAGGCCGGTCACCTGCGCCCGGACGACATCACCCCCGAGCTGCTGCAGACCTGCCTGGCGACAGGCGACCTGCCGCTGCCCGACCTGTGCATCCGTACCGGTGGTGAGCACCGCATCAGCAATTTCTTGCTGTGGCAGCTGGCCTACGCCGAGTTGTACTTTTCCGACCTGTTCTGGCCGGACTTCAAACACGAGGCCATGCGTACTGCGCTGGCCGATTTCGCTTCGCGCCAGCGCCGCTTCGGGAAAACCAGCGAGCAGGTCGAAGCTGGAGCCCGTGCTTAATGCTTAAACAACGCATCATTACTGCGCTGATCCTGTTGCCGATCGCCCTGTGTGGCTTCTTCCTGCTGAACGGCGGCGACTTTGCCCTGTTCATCGGCGTGGTGGTGACCCTTGGCGCCTGGGAATGGGCGCGCCTGGCCGGCCTGGTCGGCCAGGCCCTGCGGGTGGCGTACGCGGCTGTAGTTGCAGGGCTGCTGATGCTGCTCTACCTGATGCCGGAACTGGCGCCCTGGGTATTGGGCGCGTCGGTGTTGTGGTGGGGCCTGGCGACCTGGCTGGTATTGACCTACCCGCGCAGCAGCGAGCTGTGGGCCAGCGTGGCCTGCCGCCTGCTGATCGGTTTGCTTATCCTGCTGCCGGCCTGGCAAGGCCTGGTGTTGCTCAAGCAATGGCCGCTGGGCAACTGGCTGATCATGGCGGTCATGGTGCTGGTCTGGGGGGCGGATATCGGTGCGTATTTCTCCGGCCGTGCCTTTGGCAAGCGCAAGCTGGCTCCGCAGGTCAGCCCGGGCAAGAGCTGGGAAGGCGTCTATGGCGGCCTGGCCCTGAGCCTGGTGATTACCGCGGCGGTGGGTATCTACCGTGACTGGAGCATCGGCGAGCTGTTGCTGGGCTTGTTGGGCGCAGGCGTGGTGGTGCTGGTATCGGTGGTGGGTGACCTGACCGAAAGCATGTTCAAGCGCCGCTCCGGGATCAAGGACAGCAGCAACCTGCTGCCCGGTCACGGCGGCGTGCTGGACCGTATCGACAGCCTCACTGCGGCGATCCCGGTGTTTGCGGTGCTGCTCTGGGCAGCCAATTGGGGCGTGATGTGAGCGGCGTGCAGCGTATTACCGTACTGGGTGCGACCGGTTCCATTGGTCTTAGCACCCTCGATGTAATTGCCCGTCACCCGGATCGTTACCAGGTGTTTGCCCTGAGCGGCTATTCGCGCTTGCAGGAGTTGCTGGCACTGTGCCTGCGTCACACCCCGGTATTTGCCGTGGTGCCTTCGGCCGAGGCTGCACAGCAACTGCGTGAAGGTCTGGCAACTGCAGGTTCGAGCACCGAGGTGCTGGTCGGCGAGCAGGGCTTGTGCCAGGTGGCTGCGGCTGCCGAGGTCGATGCCGTGATGGCGGCGATTGTCGGCGCCGCCGGCCTGCGTCCGACCCTGGCGGCGGTCGAGGCGGGCAAGAAGGTGCTGCTGGCCAACAAGGAAGCGCTGGTGATGTCCGGCGCCTTGTTCATGCAGGCAGTGCGGCGCAGTGGCGCTGTACTGCTGCCGATCGACAGTGAGCACAACGCGATCTTCCAGTGCCTGCCGGGTGATTACTCCCGCGGCCTGGCCCAGGTAGGCGTACGCCGCATCCTGTTGACCGCCTCCGGCGGGCCGTTTCGTGAAACGCCGATGGCCGAGCTCATGGATGTCAGCCCCGAGCAGGCCTGTGCCCACCCGAACTGGTCGATGGGCCGCAAGATTTCCGTCGACTCGGCAAGCATGATGAACAAGGGCCTGGAGTTGATCGAGGCCTGCTGGCTGTTCGATGCCCGGCCCGGTCAGGTCGAGGTGGTGGTGCACCCGCAAAGTGTGATCCACTCGCTGGTCGATTATGTCGATGGGTCGGTGCTGGCCCAGCTGGGCAATCCGGACATGCGCACGCCGATCGCCAATGCCCTGGCCTGGCCGGAGCGGATCGATTCGGGGGTGGCACCACTGGACCTGTTCGCGGTTGCCCGCCTGGACTTCAAGGCCCCGGACGAGCAGCGTTTCCCGTGCTTGCGCCTGGCCCGCGAGGCGGCGGAGGCAGGCAACAGTGCGCCGGCGATGCTCAACGCGGCCAATGAAGTGGCGGTGGAGGCATTTCTCCAGCGGCGCATCCGCTTCCCCGAGATCGCGAGTATGATCGAACAAGTGCTCGATCAGGAGCCGGTGGTTGCGGTCGAGTCGCTCGATGCGGTGTTTGCCGCCGATCAGCGCGCGCGGCAACTGGCCGGACAATGGTTGGCTCATCACGGCCGCTGAGGTCTGGCGCAGTAATGCGTCAGGCCCGGTGCCGCTGAACGTCATTCGGAGAGAGACATGAGTGCGCTCTACATGATTATCGGCACCCTGGTGGCATTGGGTGTGCTGGTCACCTTTCACGAATTTGGTCACTTCTGGGTGGCCCGGCGTTGCGGCGTCAAGGTTTTGCGTTTCTCCGTGGGTTTTGGCATGCCGCTGTTGCGCTGGCACGACCGCCATGGCACCGAGTTCGTGGTCGCGGCGATCCCGCTGGGCGGCTACGTGAAAATGCTCGATGAGCGCGAAGGCGAAGTGCCACGCGACCAGGTCGAGCAGTCGTTCAACCGCAAGTCGGTGCGTCAGCGAATCGCAATTGTGGCGGCGGGCCCGGTGGCCAACTTTCTGTTGGCGATTTTCTTCTTCTGGATTCTGGCCATGGTCGGCACCCAGCAGGAGCGCCCGGTCATTGGTGCGGTCGAGGCCGGGAGTATTGCCGAGGTGGCCGGGCTCAAGGCAGGCCAGGAAATTGTTTCCATTGATGGCAAACCGACCAGTGGCTGGGCTGCGGTCAACCTGCAACTGATCCGTCGCCTGGGCGAGAGCGGCCAGTTGCACATCAGCGTGCGGGAAGAGGGTGCGAGCGTCGACAGCCCCCACGTGCTGACCCTGAACAACTGGCTCAAGGGCGCCGACGAGCCCGACCCGATCCGCTCCCTGGGCCTGCGCCTGTGGCGCCCGGCGTTGCCGCCGGTGCTGGCTGAACTCGACCCCAAGGGCCCGGCGCAGGCCGCCGGGCTTAAGACCGGCGACCGTCTGTTGGCCCTCGACGGCCAGGCGCTGAACGACTGGCAACAAGTGGTTGATACCGTGCGTGGCCGCGCTGGCAGCAAGATTGTCCTGCGTATCGAGCGTGACGGCGCGCCGCTTGAGCTGCCGGTAACCCTGGCCAGCCGTGGCGAAGGCCAATCGGCCACGGGGTACCTCGGGGCCGGGGTCAAGGCGGTGAAATGGCCGGATGCCATGCTTCGCGAGGTCAGCTATGGGCCGCTCGAGGCTGTGGGGGAGGGGCTTTCACGCACCTGGAACATGAGCGTACTGACCCTCGAATCGCTGAAGAAAATGCTGTTCGGCGAGCTCTCGGTAAAAAACTTGAGCGGACCGATAACCATTGCTAAAGTGGCGGGCGCTTCGGCCCAGTCCGGCGTTGGAGATTTCCTGAATTTCCTCGCCTACCTGAGCATTAGCCTGGGGGTTCTTAATTTGCTGCCCATTCCTGTACTGGATGGGGGGCATTTGCTGTTCTACCTGATCGAGTGGGCGCGTGGTCGTCCGCTCTCGGATCGGGTGCAAGGTTGGGGGATCCAGATCGGTATCAGTTTGGTAGTCGGGGTGATGTTGCTTGCCCTGATCAACGATTTGGGTCGACTGTAAAGCTTCGCTCAATTGCGAACCTGCCGCGTCCCGCGGCGGGTCGTTTATTGCCAGTTGGAATAAGAAAGGACTTCATGAAACGTCTGCTGCTAACTGCGGTTCTCGCCGTACTGATGATCGCTGAAGTTCACGCCGAGTCCTTCACCATCTCCGATATTCGTGTCAATGGTCTGCAGCGGGTTTCCGCGGGCAGCGTTTTTGGTGCCTTGCCATTGAACGTCGGCGATGAGGCCGATGACCGGCGCCTGGTGGAATCCACCCGGTCCCTGTTCAAGACCGGATTCTTCCAGGATATCCAACTGAGCCGGGACGGCAACGTCCTGATCATTACCGTGGTCGAGCGTCCTTCGGTGTCGAGCATCGAGATCGAAGGCAACAAGGCGATCAGCACTGAAGACCTGATGAAGGGTCTGAAGCAGTCCGGTCTGTCCGAAGGCGAGATCTTCCAGCGTGCCACCCTTGAAGGCGTGCGCAACGAACTGCAGCGCCAATACGTTGCCCAGGGCCGCTACTCGGCCGAGGTCGACACCGAAGTGGTGCCGCAGCCGCGTAACCGCGTGGGCCTGAAGATCAAGATCAACGAAGGCACCGTTGCTGCCATCCAGCACATCAACGTGGTCGGCAACACCGTCTTCGCTGATGAAGACCTGATCGGCCTGTTCGAGCTCAAGACCACCAACTGGCTGTCGTTCTTCAAGAACGATGACAAGTACGCCCGCGAAAAACTCTCCGGTGACCTGGAACGCCTGCGTTCCTACTACCTGGACCGCGGCTACATCAACATGGACATCGCTTCCACCCAGGTGTCGATCACCCCGGACAAGAAGCACGTCTACATCACCGTCAACGTCAACGAAGGCGAGAAGTACACCGTTCGTGACGTCAAGCTTTCCGGCGACCTCAAGGTGCCTGAAGACCAGGTCAAGTCGCTGCTGCTGGTACAGCCTGGCCAGGTATTCTCGCGCAAGGTGATGACCACCACCTCCGAGCTGATCACCCGTCGCCTGGGTAACGAGGGCTACACCTTCGCCAACGTCAACGGCGTGCCGCAGCCGCACGACGAAGACCACACCGTCGACATCATGTTTGTGGTCGACCCGGGCAAGCGTGCCTACGTCAACCGCATCAACTTCCGTGGCAACACCAAGTCCGAGGACGAAGTGCTGCGCCGTGAGATGCGCCAGATGGAAGGCGGCTGGGCGTCGACCTACCTGATCGACCAGTCCAAGACCCGTCTGGAGCGCCTGGGCTTCTTCAAGGAAGTCAACGTCGAGACCCCGGCCGTTCCGGGCACCGACGACCAGGTCGACGTCAACTACAGCGTAGAAGAGCAAGCCTCCGGTTCGATCACCGCCAGCGTCGGTTTCGCCCAGAGCGCAGGTCTGATCCTCGGTGGTTCGATCAGCCAGAACAACTTCCTCGGTACCGGTAACAAGGTTTCCCTGGGCCTGACCCGCAGTGAATACCAGAGCCGTTACAACTTCGGCTATGTCGACCCCTACTGGACTGCCGACGGCGTCAGCCTGGGCTACAACGCCTTCTATCGCACCACCGACTACGATGACCTCGACGTCGACGTGGCCAGCTATGCGGTCGACAGCCTGGGTGCCGGTGTCAGCGTCGGTTACCCGATCAGCGAAACCTCGCGCCTGACCTTCGGCCTGACCGTACAGCAGGACGAGATCAAGACCGGTAAGTACACTGTTGACGAGATCTTCAAGTTCGTTAACGAAGAAGGCGACAAGTACCTGAACTTCAAGGCCTCGGCCGGTTGGTCCGAGTCGACCCTGAACAAGGGCGTACTGGCCACCCGCGGTCACTCGCAAAGCCTGGTGCTGGAAGCCACCACCCCGGGTAGCGACCTGTCGTTCTTCAAGCTGGATTACCGTGGCCAGCTGTTCAAGCCGATCAATAATGACTACACCCTGCGCCTGCACACCGAACTGGGCTATGGTGACGGTTTTGGCGGCACTTCCGGCCTGCCGTTCTACGAGAACTACTACGCCGGTGGTTTCAACTCGGTTCGTGGCTTCAAGGACAGCAGTCTCGGTCCACGCAGTACCCCGAGCCGTGGCGCGGATGTCACCGGTAACCAGGGCACCATCGCCGACCCGGATCAGGACCCGCTGCCATTTGGTGGTAACGTTCTCGTCCAGGGTGGTGTAGAGCTGCTGTTCCCGCTGCCGTTCGTCAAGGACCAACGCTCGCTGCGCACCTCGGTCTTCTGGGATGTGGGTAACGTTTTCGACACCAACTGCGGTTCCAAGCCGGACTGCGAGAAGGTCGGCCTGTCGGGCCTGGCCAGCTCCGTCGGCCTGGGCGTGACCTGGATTACCGCGCTCGGTCCGTTGAGCTTCAGCCTGGCAATGCCGGTGAAGAAGCCGGACGAAGCCGATACCCAGGTGTTCCAATTCTCTCTGGGCCAGACCTTCTAAGGTCTGCCCCTTGCTAACGACAACGGATTCTGTAGGAGTGCATCGTGCGTAAGTTGACTCAACTGGCAGTACTGGCTGCGACCCTGATCGCAACCCCGGCTTTCGCCGAAATGAAGGTTGCTGTGCTGAACTATCAAATGGCCCTGCTCGAATCGGACGCGGCGAAGAAGTACGCTGTCGATGCCGAGAAGAAATTCGGCCCGCAGCTGACCAAGCTGAAGAACCTGGAAAGCAGCGCCAAGGGCATTGCCGACCGCATCCGTGCCGGTGGCGACAAGATGGCCCAGCCAGAGCGCGAGCGCCTGGAGCTTGAATACAAGCAAAAGGCCCGTGACTTCCAGTTCCAGTCCAAGGAGCTGAACGAGTCCAAGGCCGTGGCCGACCGCGAAATGCTCAAGCAACTGAAGCCCAAGCTGGATGGTGCAGTTGAAGAAGTGATCAAGAAAGGCGGTTTCGACCTGGTTCTCGAGCGTGGCGCGGTCATTGATGTCAAACCTCAGTACGACATCACCCGCCAGGTCATCGAGCGCATGAACCAGTCCCGTTGATCATGACCGTGACCATGAAACTCGGTCAGCTGGCCGAGTTCCTCGGAGCCACCCTGAGTGGCCCCGAGGAGCTGGAAATCACTGGCCTGGCAACCCTTCAGGAAGCCGGGCCTGGGCAGTTGAGCTTCCTCGCCAACCCACAGTACCGCAAGTACCTGGGTGAAACCCAGGCGGCGGCGATCCTGCTCAAGCCGGCCGACGCCGAAGGTTTTGCCGGCAACGCCCTGATTGTTCCCGACCCGTACCTCGCCTACGCGCGCATCTCCCACCTGTTCGATCCAAAGCCCAGGGCTGTAGCGGGAATTCATCCCAGCGCCGTGGTTGCCGCCGATGCCCAGGTCGATGCCAGCGCCAGCATTGGTGCCTGCGCGGTGATCGAGAGCGGTGCGCAGATCGGCCCGGGTGTGACTATCGGTGCCCAGTGCTTCATCGGCGCGCGCTGCGTGATCGGTGAGGGCGGCTGGCTGGCCCCGCGGGTGACCCTGTACCACGACGTGCGTATCGGCAAGCGTGTGGTCATTCAGTCGGGCGCAGTGATCGGCGGCGAAGGCTTCGGCTTTGCCAACGAGAAAGGCGTGTGGCAGAAGATCGCCCAGATCGGCGGCGTGAGCATCGGCGATGATGTCGAGATCGGCGTCAACACTGCGGTCGACCGCGGCGCACTGGCCGACACCCGCATCGGTGACGGGGTCAAGCTCGACAACCAGATCCAGATCGCCCATAACGTGCAGATCGGCGATCATACGGCGATGGCGGCGTGTGTCGGGATTTCCGGCAGCACCAAGATCGGCAAGCATTGCACCATTGCCGGCGGTGTCGGCATGGTTGGTCACATCGATGTCTGCGACAACGTTTTCGTATCCGGGATGACCATGGTGACGCGCTCGATTACCGAGCCAGGCGCTTATTCTTCCGGTACGGCGATGCAGCCGCTGGCCGAGTGGCGCAAAAGCGCCGCGCGAATTCGCCAGCTGGATGAGATGTCAAAACGCCTTCAACAACTGGAAAAGCGTCTCGCCGCCGTGACCTCTGGCGATAAAGCTTCATCAGAAGGCTGATACCATTTCCTGATCAAGAGCGAACAGCCCTAGACTGACTCTTTGATTTGCTAAAGGAGCGCCGTGTGAAAACCGGCGCTCCCTATCTTTACTACAGGCTTCCCCCCGAAATGATGGACATCAACGAGATTCGCGAATACCTGCCTCACCGTTACCCGTTCCTGCTGGTGGACCGGGTGGTGGAACTGGACGTCGAGGCCCAGCGCATTCGTGCCTACAAGAATGTCAGCATCAACGAACCTTTCTTCAATGGTCACTTCCCGGCGCACCCGATCATGCCGGGCGTGCTGATCATCGAAGCCATGGCCCAGGCGGCCGGTATCCTCGGCTTCAAGATGCTCGACGTCAAACCTGCGGACGGTACCCTGTACTACTTCGTCGGTTCCGACAAGCTGCGCTTCCGTCAGCCGGTGCTGCCGGGTGATCAGCTGATCCTCGAGGCCAAGTTCATCAGCTGCAAGCGCCAGATCTGGAAGTTCGAGTGCCAGGCGTCGGTTGACGGCAAGCCGGTATGCTCGGCCGAGATCATCTGCGCGGAACGCAAACTATGAGTTTGATTGACCCTCGGGCAATCATCGATCCATCGGCGAAGCTCGCCGACGGTGTCGAGGTAGGCCCTTGGTCGATCATCGGTGCCGGGGTCGAGATCGGCGAGGGGACCGTGATCGGTCCGCACGTGATTCTCAAAGGGCCGACCCGCATCGGTCGGCACAACCGCATCTACCAGTTTTCTTCGGTAGGCGAAGATACCCCTGACCTCAAGTACAAGGGTGAAGCCACGCGCCTGGTGATCGGTGATCACAATGTGATCCGCGAAGGCGTGACCATCCACCGTGGCACCGTGCAAGACCGCTCGGAAACCACCCTGGGTGATCACAACCTGATCATGGCCTATGCCCACATCGGTCACGACAGCGTTATCGGCAACCACTGCATCCTGGTCAACAACACCGCGCTGGCTGGCCATGTGCACGTCGACGACTGGGCGATCCTTTCCGGGTTCACCCTGGTCCATCAGTTCTGCCACATCGGCGCCCATAGCTTTTCCGGCATGGGCACGGCGATTGGCAAGGACGTGCCGGCCTACGTCACGGTGTTCGGCAACCCGGCCGAAGCGCGCAGCATGAACTTCGAGGGCATGCGCCGTCGTGGTTTCAGCGAAGACGCCATTCACGCCCTGCGCCGCGCCTACAAGGTGGTCTACCGCCAGGGCCTGACCGTCGAGCAGGCGATTGCCGAGCTGGCCGAGCCGGCTACCCAGTTCCCTGAAGTCGACGTGTTCCTCAAGTCGATCCAGAACTCCACCCGCGGCATCACCCGCTGACATGGCCGAGCTTTGTGTAGCGCTGGTGGCAGGTGAGGCCAGCGGCGATATTCTCGGCGCCGGGTTGATGCGCGCGCTCAAGGCGCGTCATCCGCAGGTACGCTTCATTGGCGTGGGTGGGCCGTTGATGCAGGCTGAAGGCCTGACTTCGTACTTCCCCATGGAACGCCTGGCGGTGATGGGCCTGGTCGAGGTGCTAGGGCGCCTGCGCGAGCTGCTCAAGCGCCGCAAGGAGCTGATCCAGACCCTGATCGCCGAGCGCCCGGATGTGTTCATCGGCATCGATGCCCCGGATTTTACCCTCAACATCGAACTGAACCTGCGCAAGGCCGGGATCAAGACCGTGCATTACGTCAGCCCGTCGGTCTGGGCCTGGCGGCAGAAGCGCGTGCTGAAGATTCGCGAAGGTTGCGACCTGATGCTCACGCTGTTTCCGTTCGAAGCCAAATTCTATGAAGAGAAGGGCGTGCCGGTGCGCTTCGTCGGCCACCCGTTGGCCGACAGCATTCCGCTGGACGCCGATCGGGCTGGTGCCCGTGAACAGCTGGGCCTGGCCGACGGGCCGCTGGTTGCCCTGATGCCCGGCAGCCGTGGCGGTGAAGTAGGGCGCCTGGGGGCGCTGTTCCTTGATACCGCCCAGCGTTTGCGCGAGCTGGTGCCGGGGGTACGTTTTATATCCCCGTGTGCCAATGCCGAGCGCCGTGCCCAGCTTGAGCAGATGCTCCAGGGCCGCGACTTGCCGGTGACCCTGCTCGACGGTCGCTCGCACCAGGCCCTGGCCGCCTGCGACGCGGTGCTGATCGCCTCTGGCACCGCCACCCTCGAAGCGCTGCTGTTCAAGCGGCCGATGGTGGTTGCCTACCGCTTGGCGCCGCTGACCTACTGGATTTTGAAACGCCTGGTAAAAAGCCCCTACGTGTCGCTGCCCAACCTGCTGGCCCAGCGCATGCTGGTGCCCGAGTTGCTGCAGGAAGCTGCCACTGCTGAGGCCCTGGCCCAGACCCTGGCGCCACTGGTGCACGGCGGTGTGCAGCAGACCGAAGGCTTTGACCAGATTCACCGTACCCTGCGCCGCGATGCCTCGAACCAGGCAGCTGACGCGGTGCTGGCCCTGCTGGAAAACCGATAGATGCAAATGGGATTGGACTTCAACCTGGTCGAGGACCTGGTCGCCGGTGTCGACGAAGTGGGCCGTGGCCCGCTGTGCGGCGCAGTGGTGACGGCGGCGGTGATTCTCGACCCGCAGCGGCCGATTCTGGGGCTCAACGACTCGAAGAAGCTCACCGAAGCCAAGCGTGAAAAGCTTTTTGACGAAATTTGTGAGAAGGCCCTGAGCTTCTGCATCGCCCGCGCCGAGGTCGAGGAAATCGACCAACTCAACATCCTTCACGCCACCATGCTGGCCATGCAACGTGCCGTCGAAGGCCTGAGCGTCACCCCGAAACTGGCGCTGATCGACGGTAACCGCTGCCCGCAGCTGTCGGTACCGGCGGCGCCGGTGGTCAAGGGCGATAGCCAGGTGCCGGCGATTGCCGCGGCATCGATCCTGGCCAAGGTCACCCGTGACCGCGAGATGGCGGCGTTCGAGCTGATCTACCCCGGCTACGGCATTGGCGGGCACAAGGGCTACCCGACGCCGGTGCACCTCGAAGCCCTGGCGCGCCTGGGGCCGACGCCGATTCACCGGCGCTCGTTCGCACCGGTACGCGCCGCCTACGAAGCCCGCGACGCCATCAGCAGCGGATTTGCCGAGGTCTGACCGGGCGCGGCAGGCGTCAGTAGTCAGGATTGCCCCGCACTGGCTGTTGTTTTGATCAAGGCCCGGTACAATCCGGGCCTTGTTGTTTTGTGCTGCTATAGGATCATCATGTCGGCTTCTTTCGTTCATCTTCGCCTGCACACCGAATACTCGCTGGTCGATGGCCTGGTGCGGATCAAGCCGCTGGCCAAGGCATTGGCGGCGATGAACATGCCGGCGGTCGCGGTTACCGACCAGAGCAACATGTGCTCGCTGGTCAAGTTTTACAAGAACGCCATGGGCGCCGGGATCAAGCCGATCTGCGGCGCCGACCTGTGGCTGGCCAACAGCGACCCGGATGCGCCGCTGTCGCGCATCTGCCTGCTGGCCATGGATGCCAAGGGCTACCGCAACCTCACCGAGTTGATTTCCCGTGGCTGGGTCGATGGCCAGCGCAACGGCCTGGTGATCATTGAGCGCCAGTGGATCGCCGAAGCCAGCGAGGGCGTGATCGCCCTGTCCGCGGCCAAGGAAGGCGACATCGGCATGGCCTTGCTCAATGGCAACCCGGACGAAGCCGAAGCCTTGCTGCGCGACTGGATGCAGATGTTCCCGGAGCGCTTCTACGTCGAAGTGCAGCGCACCAACCGCGCCGGTGACGAAGAATACCTGCACGCCGCCGTGGCCCTGGCCGACAAGCTGGACGCGCCGCTGGTAGCCACCAACGATGTGCGCTTTATCAAGCAGTCCGACTACGACGCTCACGAAACCCGCGTGTGCATCGGTGAAGGCCGGGCGCTGGATGACCCGCGCCGTTCGCGCAATTACAGCGACCAGCAGTACCTGAAAAGCCCGGAAGAAATGGCCGAGCTGTTCAGCGACCTGCCCGAAGCGATTGCCAACACCGTCGAGATCGCCAAGCGCTGCAACATCCAGGTGCAGTTGGGTAAGCACTTTCTGCCGGACTTTCCGACGCCCAACGGCATGGGTATCGACGACTACCTGCGCCACGTTTCCCACGAGGGCCTGGAAGAGCGTCTGGCGGTGTTGTGGCCGAAAGAGACCACGCCGAATTACCAGGAAAAGCGCCAGGTCTATCTGGACCGGCTGAAGTTCGAGCTGGATATCATCATCCAGATGGGCTTCCCCGGTTACTTCCTGATCGTTATGGACTTCATCAAGTGGGCCAAGAACAACGGCGTGCCGGTTGGCCCGGGCCGGGGTTCGGGTGCCGGTTCGCTGGTTGCCTACGTACTGAAGATTACCGACCTCGACCCGCTGGCCTATGACCTGCTGTTCGAACGTTTCCTCAACCCGGAACGGGTATCGATGCCCGACTTCGACGTCGACTTCTGCATGGATGGCCGCGACCGGGTAATCGAATACGTGGCTGACGCCTACGGGCGCAATGCCGTGAGCCAGATCATCACCTTCGGCACCATGGCGGCCAAGGCGGTGGTGCGCGACGTGGCGCGGGTCCAGGGCAAGTCCTACGGCCTGGCTGACCGCCTGTCGAAGATGATCCCCTTCGAAGTCGGCATGACCCTGGAAAAAGCCTACGAGCAGGAAGAGATCCTGCGCGATTTCCTCAAGAGCGATGAAGACGCCAAGGAAATCTGGGACATGGCCCTCAAGCTCGAGGGCGTCTGCCGGGGTACCGGTAAACACGCCGGTGGCGTGGTTATCGCGCCGACCAAGCTTACCGATTTCTCGCCGATTGCCTGTGATGAAGAGGGCGGAGGCCTGGTCACCCAGTTCGACAAGGATGACGTCGAGGCCGCAGGCCTGGTGAAGTTCGACTTCCTCGGCCTGCGTACCCTGACGATCATCAAGTGGGCGATGGAAACCATCAACCGCGAACAGGCCAAGAAAGGCCTGGATGACCTGAACATCGACTTCATCCCGCTGGATGACAAGAAGACCTACGACCTGCTGCAAAAGGCCGAAACCACGGCGGTGTTCCAGCTTGAATCGCGGGGCATGAAGGAGCTGATCAAGAAGCTCAAGCCCGACTGCCTGGAAGACCTCATCGCACTGGTGGCGCTGTTCCGTCCCGGCCCGCTGCAATCGGGCATGGTTGACGACTTCATCAACCGCAAGCACGGTCGCGCGGAACTTGCCTACCCGCACTCCGATTACCAGTACGAAGGCCTGAAACCCGTTCTGGCACCGACCTACGGCATCATCCTGTACCAGGAACAGGTGATGCAGATTGCCCAGGTCATGGCCGGTTACACCCTTGGTGGTGCGGACATGCTGCGCCGGGCCATGGGTAAGAAAAAGCCCGAGGAAATGGCCAAGCAGCGCGGCGGTTTCATTGAAGGTTGCGCCAGCAACAACATTGATCCGGACCTCGCCGGCAACATCTTCGACCTGGTAGAGAAATTCGCCGGCTACGGCTTCAACAAATCCCACTCCGCCGCCTACGGCCTGGTCTCGTACCAGACTGCCTGGCTCAAGACCCACTACCCGGCGCCGTTCATGGCCGCGGTGCTGTCGGCGGATATGCACAACACCGACAAGGTCGTGACCTTGATCGAGGAAGTGCGCAGCATGAAGCTGCGCCTCGATGCGCCGGACGTGAACACCTCCGACTTCAAGTTCACGGTCAACGACGATGGCCGCATCGTCTATGGCCTGGGGGCGATCAAGGGCGTGGGCGAGGGGCCGGTCGAGGCCATCGTCGAAGCCCGCGCCGGCGGCCCGTTCAAGGACCTGTTCGACTTCTGCGAGCGGGTCGACCTCAAGCGCATCAACAAGCGCACCCTCGATGCCTTGATCCGCAGTGGCGCGCTGGACCGCCTGGGCCCGTACTTCCATGACGAACTCAAGGCCTACCAGGCCAACATCGACCGCAACCGTGCAGTGCTGCTGGCGGCGATGGAAGAGGCGATCAAGGCGGCCGAGCAAACCGCGCGCACCGCCGACAGTGGCCACGCCGACCTGTTCGGCGGGCTGTTTGTCGAAGAGGATGCCGACGTTTATGCCAACCACCGCAAGGCCCGCGAGCTGACCCTCAAGGAGCGCCTGCGTGGTGAAAAAGACACCCTGGGCCTGTACCTGACCGGTCACCCGATCGACGAGTACGAAGGCGAGATCCGCCGTTTTGCCCGCCAGCGCATCATTGACCTCAAGCCTGCGCGCGACACCCAGACCGTCGCCGGGATGATCATTGCCCTGCGCGTGATGAAGAACAAGAAGGGTGACAAGATGGGCTTTGTCACCCTCGACGACCGCTCCGGGCGCATCGAGGCCTCGCTGTTTGCCGATGCCTTCATGGCCAACCAGGCGCTGCTGCAGACCGATGCTATGGTGGTGGTTGAAGGCGAGGTCAGCAACGATGACTTCTCCGGCGGCCTGCGCCTGCGGGTCAAGCGCGTGATGAGCATGGAAGATGCCCGCACCAACCTGGCCGAAAGCCTGCGCCTTAAAGTGCACGCCGATGCCCTCAAGGGCGACCGGCTGAACTGGCTGGGCGAGCTGTTCAAGCGCCATCGCGGCGCCTGCCCGATCACCATGGAATACACCGGCAGCGATGCCAAGGCCATGCTGCAGTTCGGCGAAAGCTGGCGCATCGACCCGGCCGATGGCTTGATTCAGGCCCTGCGTGACCAGTTCGGACGTGAGAACGTCTTTTTGCAATATCGATGAATTTTTAATCTCGACCTGAATGCGCCTGATCCCTTAAGGTAGGGCGCCAAACGGATCAACCGGCCGGCCGCCTGGCCGTAGACCCAAGACGGATGCCTATGAACCCGAATTTTCTGGATTTCGAACAGCCGATTGCTGACCTGCAAGCCAAGATCGAAGAGCTGCGCCTGGTTGGCAATGACAACTCGCTGAACATCGGCGATGAGATCGCCCGTCTGCAAGACAAGAGCAGCACCCTGACCGAAAGCATTTTCGGCAACCTGACCAGCTGGCAGATCGCCCGCCTGGCCCGTCACCCGCGCCGTCCGTACACCCTGGACTACATCGAGCACATCTTCACCGAGTTCGACGAGCTGCACGGTGACCGTCACTTCTCCGACGACGCCGCGATTGTCGGTGGTATCGCCCGCCTGGACGACAAGCCGGTGATGGTCATCGGTCATCAGAAAGGCCGCGAAGTGCGCGAAAAGGTTCGCCGCAACTTCGGCATGCCGCGTCCTGAAGGCTACCGCAAGGCTTGCCGCCTGATGGAAATGGCCGAGCGTTTCAAGATGCCGATCCTGACCTTCATCGACACCCCGGGCGCTTACCCTGGCATCGACGCCGAAGAGCGCAACCAGAGCGAAGCCATTGCCTGGAACCTGCGGGTCATGGCCCGCCTGAAAACCCCGATCATCGCCACCGTAATCGGTGAAGGTGGTTCCGGCGGTGCACTGGCCATCGGTGTCTGCGACCAGCTGAACATGCTGCAGTATTCGACCTACTCGGTGATCTCGCCGGAAGGTTGCGCCTCGATCCTGTGGAAGACCGCCGAAAAGGCCTCCGACGCAGCCGAAGCCATGGGCATCACCGCCGAGCGCCTGAAAGGCCTGGGCATCGTCGACAAGGTTATCGCCGAGCCCCTGGGCGGCGCGCACCGTGATCCGGCAAAAATGTCCGCCACCGTTCGCGGCGAGCTGATCGAGCAACTGGACATGCTCAAGAAGTTCGACAACGACGCGCTGCTCAAGCGCCGCTATGACCGTCTGATGAGCTACGGGCTCTGATCTGATAATCGCGGGTCAAGCCCGCTCCCACAGGGCTCTAGGCAAACTGTGGGAGCGGGCTTGACCCGCGATCGAGCGCAAAGCGCTCGCAACCGGGTCGACGCTGATGATTGATCTTCACACCAAGCTGTCCCCCTGGCTCACCGCCCCCTCCTGGTGCATCGCCCTCTCCGGCGGCCTGGATTCCAGTGTCCTCCTGCACCTGCTGGCAAGCCTGTCCCGCCAGCAGCCAATACCGCCCATCCGCGCGATTCACATCCACCACGGCCTGCAGGCTGCGGCAGACGCCTGGCCGGCGCATTGTCAGCGCCTGTGCGACGCCCTGGGCGTTGAACTGCAGATCATTCGGGTCAAGGTCGCCCCTGGCGCCAGCATTGAGCAGGGCGCCCGTGACGCGCGTTACGCCGCCTTTACCGCTGCCTTGCATCCCGGCGAAATCCTGTTGACCGGCCAGCACCGCGAAGACCAGGCCGAAACCTTGCTGTTTCGCCTGTTGCGCGGCGCCGGCCTGCGCGGCCTGGGCGCCATGCCCGGGCAGCGGCCGCTAGGGCAGGGCATGTTGCTGCGGCCGTTGCTGGGTGTTTCGCGTAACGACCTGCAGGCGTACGCCAAGGCTCAGCAGTTGAGCTGGATCGAAGACCCGTCCAACACCGATACGCAATTCTCGCGCAACTACCTGCGCCACCAGGTGTTCCCGGCACTGCTGCAGCGCTGGCCGCAGGCCGCGCAAAACCTCGCGCGCAGCGCCGAGCACTTGAGCGAAGCCCAGGGCCTGCTCGATGAACTGGCGCAGGACGACCTGGCCCGGGCCGCGACCCCGGCAGCGTTCGACTGGCTTGGCCTGGACTCGCTCGACCTCGAGGTGCTGCGCGAGCTATCCCCGGCACGCCAGCGCAACGCCCTGCAATATTGGCTGGCGCCGCGCACGCGCTTGCCCGACAGCCGCCACTGGGCAGGCTGGGAGGCCCTGCGCGATGCGGCATCCGACGGACGGCCACTGTGGCAACTGACCGACGGCCAATTGCACCGCGCCGCTGGCCGTATCTGGTGGCTGGCCGGTGACTGGTTGATGCCTGCAGGTGGCCGGCAGGTCTGGGCTGACCCGCACAAAGCACTGACCTTGAGCCACAACGGCAGTGTCAGCCTCAGCGGCACGTTGCCGCAGGGCCCCTTGCACATTGCCTACCGCCAGGGCGGCGAAACCCTGGCAATTGCCGGCCGCGGCCAGCGCGACTTGAAGCGCCTGCTCAACGAGGCGCAACTGCCGTCATTCGCCCGTTCGCGCCTGCCGTTGCTGTATTGCGCCGGGCAATTGCTGGCGGTCGCCAACCTGCCGGGGCTGAGCCAGGGCGACTGGCAATTGCATTGGCATGCGCCGACGAGCGAGCAAGGTTTGAGATGAAAGGCACATTCGGGTAGACTACGCTCCCTTCTTGATACAGCTTCTGTGGCTTCCCCGAAATCACAGCAGTTGCCGATTACCAAGCAGTTTTTTGCTGGGCGATTCTAAAAATGTTTAGCGAGCTCCTAACCGGGTATCCAACCCCCGGTGTGACCAGACGCGGCAGTTTTTTAAGATGCACTGTGATTGACGCAGGTGATCGGGGGCTTCGGCCTTCCTTCGCTTTCCCCGGCGGCACTGACCGCTTTAACGCAGACTTCTAGGGTTTTTCATGACGCGCTACATATTCGTCACGGGCGGTGTTGTTTCTTCATTGGGGAAAGGCATTGCCTCGGCTTCATTGGCGGCCATCCTGGAGGCGCGGGGGCTCAAGGTCACCATGCTCAAGCTGGACCCGTACATCAACGTCGACCCGGGCACCATGAGCCCGTTCCAGCACGGTGAAGTGTTCGTCACCCATGACGGCGCCGAGACCGACCTGGACCTGGGCCACTACGAGCGGTTCATCCGCACGACCATGACCCAGAACAACAACTTCACCACCGGCCGTATCTACGAGCACGTGCTGCGCAAAGAGCGCCGTGGTGATTACCTGGGCGCGACCATCCAGGTCATTCCGCACATCACCGACGAGATCAAGCGCCGCATCATCAAGGGTGCCGGCGACGCCGACGTGGCCCTGGTGGAAATCGGCGGTACCGTGGGTGACATCGAGTCGCAACCGTTCCTCGAGGCTATCCGTCAGCTGCGCGTCGAAGTGGGCTCCAAGCGCGCCATGCTGATGCACCTGACCCTGGTGCCGTACATCGCCACCGCTGGCGAGACCAAGACCAAGCCAACCCAGCACTCGGTCAAGGAGCTGCGCTCCATCGGCCTGCAGCCAGACGTGCTGATCTGCCGCTCCGACCATCCGGTGGATGTCTCCTCGCGCCGCAAGATCGCCCTGTTCACCAACGTCGAAGAGCGTGCGGTGATTTCCCTGGAAGACGTCGACACCATCTACAAGATCCCGGCCGTACTGCACGCCCAGGGCCTGGATGACTTCGTCGTCGAGCGTTTCGGCCTGCAATGCAACGGTGCCGACCTGTCCGAGTGGGAAAAGGTCGTCGACGCCAAGCTCAACCCTGAGCACGAAGTCACCATCGCCATGGTCGGCAAGTACATGGAACTGCTGGACGCCTACAAGTCGCTGATCGAAGCGATGAGCCATGCCGGCATCCAGAACCGCACCAAGGTCAACCTGCGCTACATCGACTCCGAAGACATCGAGAACCAGGGCACCAGCCTGCTCGAAGGCGCCGATGCGATCCTGGTTCCAGGCGGTTTCGGCCTGCGTGGCGTCGAAGGCAAGATCACTGCCGTGCAATATGCTCGCGAGAACAAGGTCCCGTACCTGGGTATCTGCCTGGGCATGCAGGTGGCGGTCATCGAATTCGCCCGTAACGTCATGGGCTGGAAAGACGCCAACTCCACCGAGTTCGATCGCAACAGCGGTCACCCGGTCGTCGGCCTGATCACCGAGTGGGAAGATGCCACCGGCGCAGTCGAAACCCGTACCGAAGCCTCGGACCTGGGCGGCACCATGCGTCTGGGCGCCCAGGAATGCCAGCTGGCAAGCGGCTCCAAGGTTCACGACTGCTATGCCAAGGACGTGATCGTCGAGCGTCATCGTCATCGCTACGAAGTGAACAACAACCTGCTGCCACAACTGGTCGAAGCCGGCCTGAAAGTCTCCGGTCGTTCCGGTGACGGCGCGCTGGTCGAAGTGGTCGAGTCCCAGGATCATCCATGGTTCGTCGCTTGCCAGTTCCACCCGGAGTTCACCTCGACCCCGCGTGACGGCCATCCGCTGTTCAGCGGCTTCGTCAAGGCGGCACTGGCTCAAAAGAACAAGGCCTGATTCATGACCCAGAAGATCATTCGCGTCGGTAACATCGAGATCGCCAACGACAAGCCGTTCGTCCTGTTCGGCGGCATGAACGTGCTGGAATCCCGTGACCTGGCCATGAAGGTCTGTGAAGAGTACGTGCGGGTTACCGAGAAACTCGGTATCCCTTACGTGTTCAAGGCCAGCTTCGACAAGGCTAACCGTTCGTCGATCAACTCCTACCGTGGCCCTGGCCTGGAAGAGGGGATGAAGATCTTCGAAGAGATCAAGAAGACCTTCAACGTGCCGGTCATCACCGACGTGCACGAGCCAGAACAGGCTGCTGCGGTGGCCAAGGTCTGCGACATCATCCAGTTGCCGGCCTTCCTCTCGCGCCAGACCGACCTGGTGGTGGCCATGGCCAAGACCGGCGCGGTGATCAACATCAAGAAAGCCCAGTTCCTCGCACCCCAGGAAATGAAACACATCCTGACCAAGTGCGAAGAGGCCGGTAACGATCAGTTGATCCTCTGCGAGCGTGGTTCGAGCTTCGGTTACAACAACCTGGTGGTGGACATGCTCGGCTTCGGCATCATGAAGCAGTTCGAGTACCCGGTGTTCTTCGACGTCACCCACTCCCTGCAGATGCCGGGTGGTCGCGCCGATTCCGCCGGTGGTCGCCGCGCCCAGGTCACCGACCTGGCCAAGGCAGGCCTGAGCCAGGGCCTGGCTGGCCTGTTCCTCGAGGCGCATCCGGATCCGGACAACGCCAAGTGTGACGGTCCTTGCGCCCTGCGCCTGGACAAACTGGAGCCTTTCCTGGCCCAGCTCAAGCAACTTGATGACCTGGTGAAGAGTTTTCCGACGGTAGAAACCGCGTAATCCTCGATTCTCCGGTAAAGTACCCCCCGTTCAACCTCTGACCCTCGGGTCAGGGGTCTGCTTTCGCCGGGCCTGCCTGTTTCAAATTGCCCGGCGAGCGGCAAGATTTTTCTCAGCTGCGTTGTTTTCGTCAATTCTGGAGTGCTTACAACAATGGCAAAAATCGTCGACATCAAAGGTCGTGAAGTTCTCGATTCGCGTGGTAACCCTACCGTAGAAGCGGACGTGCTGCTCGACAACGGCATCATCGGCAGCGCCTGCGCGCCGTCCGGTGCTTCCACTGGCTCGCGCGAAGCGCTGGAGCTGCGTGATGGCGACAAGAGCCGTTACATGGGCAAGGGCGTACTCAAGGCAGTTGCCAACATCAACGGCCCGATCCGCGACCTGCTGCTGGGCAAGGACCCGGTTGACCAGAAAGCCCTCGACCGCGCCATGATCGAACTGGACGGTACCGAGAACAAGGCCAAGCTGGGCGCCAACGCCATCCTCGCCGTGTCCCTGGCTGCCGCCAAGGCCGCTGCCCAGGACCAGGACCTGCCGCTGTACGCGCACATCGCCAACCTCAACGGCACCCCAGGCCAGTACTCGATGCCGGTTCCGATGATGAACATCATCAACGGCGGCGAGCACGCCGACAACAACGTCGACATCCAGGAGTTCATGGTTCAGCCGGTTGGCGCCAAGACCTTCTCCGACGCGCTGCGCATGGGCACCGAGATTTTCCATCACCTCAAGGCTGTGCTGAAGGCCCGTGGCCTGAACACTGCTGTCGGTGACGAAGGTGGTTTCGCGCCTAACCTGGCATCCAACGAAGACGCGCTGTCGGCCATCGCCGAAGCCATCGCCAACGCCGGTTACAAGCTGGGCACCGACGTCACCCTGGCCCTGGACTGCGCGGCCAGCGAGTTCTACGAAGATGGCAAGTACAACCTGTCCGGCGAAGGCAAGTCGTTCGACGCCGAAGGTTTTGCCGACTACCTCAAAGGCTTGACCGAGCGCTTCCCGATCATCTCGATCGAAGACGGCCTGGACGAGTCCGACTGGGCTGGCTGGAAGATCCTCACCGACAAGATCGGCGCCAAGGTGCAACTGGTCGGTGACGACCTGTTCGTGACCAACACCAAGATCTTGAAAGAAGGCATCGACAAGAGCATCGCCAACTCGATCCTGATCAAGTTCAACCAGATCGGCTCGCTGACCGAAACCCTGGAAGCCATCCAGATGGCCAAGGCTGCCGGTTACACCGCAGTGATCTCGCACCGTTCGGGCGAAACCGAAGACTCGACCATTGCCGACCTGGCCGTGGGTACCGCTGCCGGCCAGATCAAGACCGGTTCGCTGTGCCGTTCCGACCGCGTCTCCAAGTACAACCAACTGCTGCGTATCGAAGAGCAACTGGGCAGCAAGGCTGTGTACCGTGGCCGTGCCGAGTTTCGCGGCTAAGCAAGAGATGGTAAAAAGACCGCAGCAAAGCGGCGCCGAACGGTCATACTGATCGTTCAGAAGCCCTTGCTGCAGGTGTCTGAACACAAAGCCTGGCTTCGGCCAGGCTTCGTGCCATCAGCGACCTGCAGATGTGGCGGTCTTTTCCACTGGATACCCTGATGCGCAGTCCTTATTGGTTGTTCCTCGTCTTGCTCCTGCTGCTCGGTGGCCTGCAGTATCGTCTGTGGGTGGGCAATGGCAGCCTGGCCCAGGTCACCGAACTCAAGCAACAGATCGCTGACCAGCACGCTGAAAACGAGCGTTTGCTGGAGCGTAACCGTGTGCTTGATGCCGAGGTACTGGAGTTGAAGAAAGGTATGGAAACCGTCGAAGAACGGGCTCGCCACGAACTGGGTATGGTCAAGGAGGGCGAAACCCTCTACCAGCTTGCCCAATGAACCCGACCTTGCCGGCCTTCTGGGCCGTGATTCCCGCCGCGGGTGTTGGTGCCCGCATGGCTGCCGACCGTCCCAAACAGTACCTGCAGTTGGGCGGGCAGACCATTCTCGAGCATAGCCTCGACTGTTTTCTTGACCATCCCTGCGTCAAAGGGGTGGTGGTCAGCGTTGCCGCTGACGATCCCTACTGGCCCGGTTTGCGTTGCGCCAGCGATCCACGCATCCAGCGTGCCGAAGGCGGCCAGGAACGTGCCGATTCGGTGCTCAATGCCTTGTTGCTGCTGCACGCCCAGGGCGCGGCGGACAGCGACTGGGTGCTGGTGCACGACGCCGCGCGGCCGAACCTGGCCCGCAGCGACCTCGACCGCTTGCTCGCAGAGCTTGCCGATGACCCGGTGGGTGGACTGCTGGCGGTGCCGGCGCGCGATACCCTCAAGCGCGCCGATGCCCACGGCCGGGTCAGCAGCACAATCGACCGCAGTACCGTGTGGCAGGCCTACACGCCACAGATGTTCCGCCTCGGTGCCTTGCACCGGGCCCTGGCCGACAGCCTGGTGGCCGACGTGGCGATTACCGACGAGTCATCGGCCATCGAATGGGCCGGGCAGGCGCCGCGCCTGATCGAAGGGCGCAGCGACAACATCAAGGTCACCCGCCCCGAAGACCTCGAGTGGCTGCGCCAGCGCTGGGCCAAGCGCGGTTGAGCACTCTTCGCGGGGCAAGCCCGCTCCTACAGTAGGAGCGGCCTTGCCCCGCGATGCTTTTCAGGCACCTCGATACTCAGGCAACCCCGCCAACCCCTCACGCAAATAGTCCACCAGCTTGCGCACTTTCGGCGACAGATGCCGCTGCTGCGGATACAGCGCCCACACCGCGGTATTGGGCGGTTGATGCGCTTCCAGCAGTGACACCAGCGCGCCGGTTTTGAGGTGTTCAAGCACGTAGTAGTCCGGCAACTGGCACAAGCCCATCCCTTGCAGCGCCGCGTCCAGCACTGCCTGGCCGCTGTTGCAGCGCCAGTTGCCCTGAACCCGCTGGCCGATCTCCCGCCCGTCCAGTTGCAGCGCCCAGTTGTCGGAGCTGCCGATCAGGCAGTTGTGCCGCGCCAGCTCCGACAGGCTGTGCGGGCGGCCGTAGCGTTCCAGATACGCAGGTGACGCGCACAGGTACATGCGCCGCGGCGCCAGGCGCGTGGCCACCAGCCGCGAGTCCTGCAAACGGCCCAGGCGAATGGCCAGGTCCATGCCCTCATGCACCAGGTCCAGCGGGCGGTTGCTCAGTTCGATGTCCACCCGTAGTTGCGGATAGGCGGCCATGAAGCGCGTCACCAGCGGCACGATGAAGCGCTCACCGTAGGCCACGGCGCAAGTCATGCGCAGCAGCCCTTTGGGCTCGCTGGTCAGGTCGCCCATGGCGCGCAGGGCTTCTTCGCGGCCGTCCTGCAGGCGTTGGCAATGCTGCAGGAAGGTCTGCCCGGCTTCGCTCAGGGTCACCCGCCGGGTGCTGCGGTACAGCAAGCGGGTTTGCAGGCGTTCTTCCAGGCGGGCGATCTGCCGGCTGACGTGGGACGACGACACCCCGAGGCGTTCGGCGGCGGCGGTGAACTGCCCGGCTTCGGCGACGGCCACGAATTCGTCGATACCCTCCCACAGATTGCTCATTTATTATCCCTGTACAGCAATAATGTTTTGTCTTTGCCTGGATTATTCATTAAATATCGATGAATTACACTGCAAGCCTGAACTGACCCCTTGCTGGAGAAGATTGATGATCAAGTCCCGTGCCGCCGTTGCCTTCGAGGCCAAGAAACCGCTGGAGATCGTCGAAGTCGACGTGGCCATGCCCAAGGCCGGCGAGGTGCTGCTGCGCGTGGTCGCCAGCGGCGTCTGCCATACCGATGCCTACACCCTGTCGGGCGCCGACCCGGAAGGCATCTTCCCGTCGATCCTCGGCCACGAGGGCGGCGCCATCGTCGAAGCCATCGGTGAGGGCGTGACCTCGGTTGCCGTTGGCGATCATGTGATCCCGCTGTACACCCCCGAGTGCGGCCAGTGCAAATTCTGCCGCTCCGGCAAGACCAACCTGTGCCAGGCCATCCGCGCCACCCAGGGCAAGGGCCTGATGCCCGACGGCAGCACGCGCTTCTCCTACAAGGGCCAGCAGTTGTTCCACTACATGGGCACCTCGACTTTTTCCGAGTACACCGTGCTGCCGGAAATCTCCGTGGCCAAGATCCAGAAAGAAGCCCCGCTGGAGAAGGTCTGCCTGCTCGGTTGCGGCGTAACCACCGGTATCGGCGCGGTGCTCAACACCGCCAAGGTCAAGCCGGGCGATACCGTGGCCATCTTCGGCCTGGGCGGCATTGGCCTGTCGGCGATCATCGGTGCGGTGAAGGCCAAGGCTTCGCGGATCATTGCCGTGGACATCAACCCGAGTAAGTTCGAGATCGCCAAACAGCTGGGTGCCACCGACTGCGTCAACCCGAAAGACTACGACCGTCCGATCCAGGAAGTGATCGTCGATCTCACCGATGGTGGCGTCGACTTCTCGTTCGAGTGCGTGGGTAACGTGCAACTGATGCGTGCGGCGCTGGAATGCTGTCACAAGGGCTGGGGCGAGTCGGTGATCATCGGCGTTGCCGGTGCCGGCCAGGAAATTTCCACCCGTCCGTTCCAGCTGGTGACTGGCCGGGTCTGGCGCGGTTCGGCCTTCGGTGGCGTGCGTGGCCGCAGCGAGCTGCCAAGCTACGTGGAAATGTCGGAAAAAGGCGAAATCCCGTTGGATACCTTCATCACCCACACCATGGGCCTGGAAGACATCAACAAGGCATTCGACCTGATGCACGAAGGCAAGAGCATTCGCAGCGTCATCCACTTCTGAGGTCTGCCATGAGCCTGGAAAACATCTCTTGCCAGAAGAGCTTCGGCGGCTGGCATAAACGCTACCGCCATCGCTCCCAGGTGCTCGGCTGCGACATGGTGTTTGCCGTGTACCTGCCGCCGCAGGCCGAGCAGGGCGGCAAGCTGCCGGTCCTGTACTGGTTGAGCGGCCTGACCTGCACCGACGAGAATTTCATGCAAAAGGCCGGTGCGCACAAGCTGGCTGCCGAGCTTGGCTTGATCATCGTCGCCCCCGACACCAGCCCGCGCGGGCCGCAGGTGCCGGCTGATCCTGATGGCGCCTGGGATTTTGGCCTGGGGGCCGGGTTCTACCTCAACGCCACCGAGCAGCCGTGGGCCCAGCACTACCGCATGCACGACTATGTGGTGGAGGAATTGCCGGCATTGGTCGAGGCGCATTTCCCGGCCTCAAGTCAGCGCGGTATCAGCGGTCATTCCATGGGCGGCCATGGCGCGCTGGTGTGCGCTTTGCGCAACCCGGGGCGTTACCGTTCGGTGTCGGCGTTCGCGCCGATCAGCAACCCGATGGATTGCCCGTGGGGGCAGAAGGCCTTCAGTCGCTACCTGGGTGAGGACCGGGCGCGCTGGCGCGAGTGGGATGCCAGCGTGTTGCTCGCCGAGGCTGGCGAGCGCTTGCCGCTGCTGGTCGACCAGGGCGATCGCGATGATTTTCTCGACAACCAGCTCAAGCCGCAGGTGCTCGAGCAGGCGGCCAGGGCGGCGGGTCATCCGCTGACCTTGCGCCTGCAACCGGGCTATGACCACAGCTACTACTTCATTGCCAGCTTCATCGATGACCACTTGCGGCATCATGCCGCAGCGCTGATAGGCCCGGGTAACTGATCCTACAAATCAAGCCCAAGCGCCGGCAAAGCAGGTAGAATCACGCCCTGACTCAATCAGGGCGTTTTTTTATGCGTATTGGCCACGGCTACGATGTGCACCGCTTCGCGGAAGGCGATTTCATCACCTTGGGTGGGGTGCGCATTGCGCACAAGTTCGGGCTGCTGGCCCATTCCGATGGCGACGTCGTCTTGCATGCCCTGAGCGATGCCCTGCTTGGCGCTGCGGCGCTGGGCGATATCGGCAAGCATTTCCCCGACACCGATCCGCAGTTCAAGGGCGCCGACAGTCGCGTGCTGCTGCGCCATGTGGTGCAGATCGTTCAGGCCAAGGGCTGGAAGGTCGGTAACATCGACGCCACCATCGTTGCCCAGGCACCGAAGATGGCCCCGCATATCGACACCATGCGCCAGTTGATCGCCCAGGACCTGCAGGTCGAGCTGGATCAGGTCAACGTCAAGGCCACCACCACCGAAAAGCTTGGTTTTACCGGGCGTGAGGAAGGCATCGCGGTTCACGCCGTTGCCCTGTTGCTGCCGGCATGATGAGCGAACTCGAACTGCTCGGCCCGCGTGCTGCGGGCCAAGCGCTGGGCAGCGCAATTCTCAAGGCCAGCGCCGAAGACTTCCAGGTCGATGAAGTACTCGACATTCCCCTCAGCGGCAGCGGTGAACACCTGTGGCTGTGGGTCGAAAAACGTGACCTCAACACCGAAGAGGCTGCCCGTCGCCTGGCCCGCGCCGCCGGCGTGCCGCTGCGCAGCATCAGCTACGCCGGCCTCAAGGACCGCCAGGCGCTGACCCGCCAGTGGTTCAGCCTGCACCTGCCGGGCAAGGCCGACCCGGACCTGAGCGCCGCCGAAAACCACACCTTGAGCATCCTCAAGCAGACCCGCCACTCACGCAAGCTGCAGCGCGGCGCGCATTCAGCCAACGGCTTCACCTTGCGCCTCACTGGCCTCAAGGCTGAACGTGCGGCGCTGGATGCACGGCTTGAGCAAATCCGTAGCCAGGGCGTGCCTAACTACTTTGGCACCCAGCGCTTTGGTCACGACGGCGGCAATGTCCACGACGCCCGTGAGTGGGCCAACCGCCAGGCCTTGCCTGAGCAGCGCAACGTTCGTTCGCGGCTGCTCTCCAGCGCCCGCAGCTACCTGTTCAACCAGGTACTGGCCGCACGTGTCGCCGACGGCAGTTGGCAGCAGGCACAGGTCGGTGACCTGCTGGCGTTTACCGACAGCCGCAGCTTTTTTCCGGCGGGTGAGGCTGAATGTTCCGACCCGCGCCTGGCAATTCTCGACCTGCACCCCACCGGCCCGCTATGGGGCGAGGGGCAGTCCGGCGCCAGCGGCGCGGCTGGTGAACTCGAGCAACGTATCGGTGAACAGCATGGCGCCTTGTGCCAATGGCTGGCGCGGGCGGGCATGAGTCACGAACGACGCATTCTGCGACTGCCCATTAGCGGGCTGACGTGGCATTATCCCGAGCCTGATATCCTGCAACTGGAATTCGTCCTTCCGGCCGGATGCTTCGCCACCGTGGTGGTGCGCGAGCTTGTTGATCTGGTGCCGGCAGGGCAGACGGACAGCCCATGCGTATTCTGATTTCGAACGACGACGGGGTTACCGCACCCGGTCTCGCCGCGCTGCATGCTGCGCTGGCGGATTATGCCGAATGTGTGGTGATCGCCCCGGACCAGGACAAAAGCGGCGCCAGCAGTTCGCTGACGCTCGACCGGCCGCTGTGCCCGCAAACCCTGGCCAATGGTTTTATCAGCCTCAACGGCACGCCGACCGATTGCGTCCACCTGGGCCTCAACGGCCTGCTGCCGACCGCTCCGGACATGGTGGTGTCGGGGATCAACCTGGGCGCCAACCTTGGCGATGATGTGCTGTATTCCGGCACCGTGGCTGCTGCGCTTGAGGGCCGTTTTCTCGGCGGTACCTCGTTTGCCTTCTCGTTGCTCTCGCGCCTGCCCGACAACCTGCCGACGGCTGCCTACTTCGCCCGCAAGCTGGTCGAGGCTCATGCCAGCCTCGAGCTGCCGCCTCGTACGGTGCTCAACGTCAATATCCCCAACCTGCCGCTGGAACACATCCGCGGCATCCAGTTGACCCGCCTGGGCCATCGCGCCCGCGCTGCGGCACCGACCAAGGTGGTCAATCCGCGGGGCAAGGAAGGCTACTGGATCGCCGTGGCCGGCGATGCCGAGGATGGCGGCCCGGGGACCGATTTCCACGCGGTGATGCAGGGCTATGTCTCGATCACTCCGCTGCAGCTCGACCGGACCTTCAATGATGCCTTCGAGCGCCTCGACGGCTGGCTGGAGGGCTTACTCTGATGCGCGAACAGGATGATCTGATGCGCCACGGTATCGGTTTTACCTCTGAGCGAACCCGCGAACGGCTGATCAAGCGCCTGATCGAGGAAGGGGTCTCGAACCCCAAGGTGATCGAGGTACTGCGCCGCACGCCTCGACACCTGTTCGTCGATGAAGCCCTGGCCCACCGTGCCTACGAAGACACGGCGTTGCCAATCGGCAACAACCAGACCATCTCCCAGCCGTTCATGGTCGCGCACATGAGCGAGCTGTTGCTCGAAGCCGGCCCCCTGGACAAGGTGCTGGAGATCGGCACCGGTTCCGGCTACCAGACCGCAATTCTTGCGCAACTGGTCGAACGGGTGTTTTCCGTCGAGCGTATCAAGGTCCTGCAGGATCGCGCCAAGGAACGCCTGATCGAGCTGAACCTGCGCAACGTGGTGTTCCGTTGGGGCGATGGTTGCGAAGGCTGGCCGGCACTTGCGCCTTACAACGGCATCATCGTCACCGCGGTCGCGCCCGAGGTGCCTCAGGCCCTGCTCGACCAGCTCGCCCCGGGCGGGCGCATGGTCATACCGGTGGGGCCGGCCGGTGAAACCCAGCAGTTGATGCTGATCGTGCGCGAAGAACACGGCTTCTCGCGACGGGTGCTGGGCGCCGTGCGTTTTGTGCCGTTGCTCACCGGGCCACTGGCCTGACCGGGCTTTTTTTTCGCCCGGGCGAATTTCGGCGGCATTGCCCTGTCTATCTGGCGGGCTACCATAGTCTGTTACAGATCACGTTTAGCAATGGCCAGACGTCCGCATGGCGGCGCGCTCGGGTATAATTGCAACAATATTGCATTTTTTACATCGGTCACCATTAGAGGGAGCGGCGGGTGGGTCACACAAACATTCGGCAGCGCAAGGATCCATCGAGCTTCAAGCTTCTGCTGATTGCACTGGCCGTGGGTACGCTGGTGACGGGGTGCTCGAGCACGTCTTCCAACAGCGTCCGGGTGGTCGATCGCAACAACGCCGCGCCCAAACGCCCTGTGGTCACCACCGGTCAATACCTGGTGCGCCCCGGCGACACGCTGTTCTCCATCGCCTTTCGCTATGGCTGGGACTACAAGGCCCTGGCCGCGCGCAACGGTATCGCTGCGCCGTATACCATTCGTCCGGGCCAGGCGATCCGTTTCGATGGTCGCTCCAGTGGCCCGGCGCCAGTTGTCGGCACCACCGTGGTCACCAGCTCGCCATCTTCTTCAAGCAAGACCACCATCATCAAGCGTCCCCTGGACAGCTCCGGCAAACCAATAACGCCGCCGCCCACCACCACGCCTGCAAGCACGCCAAACACCGTGCCGGTTGCCCCGGTGGCGACTACCACAGCACCCGTGCAAGTGCCCCCCGCAGGGCGCTCCACGGCCGGCTGGGCCTGGCCGGCCAACGGCGTGCTGATTGGAAAATTTGCTTCAAACGGTAGTTTGAATAAAGGCATTGATATCGCCGGTGATTTGGGACAGCCTGTTTTTGCTGCATCTGATGGTTCAGTTGTCTACGCCGGGAGTGGCTTGCGGGGCTACGGCGAGTTGGTAATCATCAAGCACAACGATACCTACGTCAGTGCCTACGGCCACAACCGCAGGCTTTTGGTTCGGGAGGGACAGCAGGTCAAGGTAGGGCAGACAATTGCCGAAATGGGGTCCACGGGCACAGACCGGGTGAAGCTTCATTTTGAAATTCGCCGCCAGGGCAAACCTGTCGATCCGCTGCAATTCCTGCCACGTCGTTGATTGCTAGGCCCGGCCTGTTCCTCGCGTAGAGGGGACAGGCTCCAGCGCTGCCAGGGATAAAGGCGCCGCTCGAGTCTGAGTTCGAACTCAGCAAAGGACTATAACAATGGCTCTCAGTAAAGAAGTGCCGGAGTTTGACATCGACGATGAGGTTCTCCTGATGGAGACCGGCATTGTTTTGGAAACGGATGTGATGTCAGACGAACCTGCTGTACCTACGGTTCGGACCAAGGCTAAACAGAGCGCTACGCTCAAACAGCACAAGTACATCGACTACACTCGGGCACTTGATGCAACCCAGCTTTACCTCAATGAAATCGGCTTCTCGCCATTGCTCTCTCCGGAAGAAGAAGTGCACTTTGCGCGCCTGTCGCAACGTGGTGATCCGGCCGGGCGCAAGCGCATGATCGAAAGCAACCTGCGCCTGGTGGTTAAAATCGCCCGGCGTTATGTCAACCGGGGGCTTTCGCTGCTCGACCTGATCGAAGAAGGCAACCTCGGCCTGATTCGGGCGGTCGAGAAGTTCGACCCGGAACGCGGCTTCCGTTTTTCTACCTACGCCACCTGGTGGATTCGGCAGACCATCGAACGGGCGATCATGAACCAGACCCGTACCATCCGCTTGCCCATTCACGTGGTCAAGGAACTCAACGTCTACCTGCGCGCCGCCCGCGAACTGACCCAGAAGCTCGATCACGAACCGTCCCCGGAAGAGATCGCCACCCTGCTGGAAAAACCGGTCGGCGAGGTCAAGCGCATGCTTGGGCTCAACGAGCGGGTATCGTCGGTGGACGTGTCCCTGGGGCCGGATTCGGATAAAACCCTGCTCGATACCCTGACCGACGACCGTCCTACTGATCCGTGCGAGCTGCTTCAGGATGACGATCTGTCCCAGAGCATCGACCAGTGGCTCAGCGAGCTGACCGACAAGCAGCGCGAGGTAGTGATTCGCCGCTTCGGCCTGCGCGGTCATGAAAGCAGTACGCTGGAAGATGTCGGCCTGGAAATCGGCCTGACCCGGGAACGGGTGCGGCAGATCCAGGTAGAGGGCCTCAAGCGCCTGCGTGAGATCCTCGAAAAGAATGGCCTGTCCAGCGAGTCGCTGTTTCAGTAACGCCAGCGAAATCGTTGTGAAGAACGCCCCGACATGTCGGGGCGTTTTTGCATCTGCAGAACAGCGGTTTACCCGTGAACGGCTTCCCGATGGCGTTCTGGAAACATTCGGGTTTGGGCGCGATCCGACGGCGATGTTGGTACTGTTCTAGTTCATGTAAGCCATCGCTTACTCGTTGTGTAAGCCTTGACTGTACGCTGTAGTAAATCGTTGTCGTTTTCAGTGTGCGCTTTTGTTTAAGCTATTGATATATATAGATATTTTTGTTTGTGACAGTACGGTTACCGCAGCTTTTTGAGAGCTTTGTGCTGTTGTGGTAAATCTTGGAACCGCTAATATTTGTCCTGTGTCTACGGACTGACACAGGCTCTCAAGGATGAAAGCCAAGGACATCGCAGGATGCGATTCATCAGGATGATGAAAGGGAACAAAGGGACTACGGAAAAAATGTGGGCGGGTCAAACCGCCCCTTTTTTTTGCCCGCAACAAACATGAAAAAAGGCCCTCGAAGGGCCTTTTTTGTTGATCCGCGCTTAGCGCTCGAGATCGGCGATCTTGCCTGGCTTGCCATCCCACTCGGCGGCATCTGGCAACGAATCTTTCTTTTCGGTGATGTTCGGCCAGATTTCCGCCAGCTCGGCATTGAGCTCGATGAAGTTCTCCATGCCGGCAGGCACTTCGTCTTCCGAGAAAATGGCGACGGCGGGGCATTCAGGCTCGCACAGTGCACAGTCGATGCACTCGTCCGGGTGAATGACCAGGAAGTTCGGGCCTTCGTAGAAGCAGTCCACCGGACAGACTTCTACGCAGTCGGTGTACTTGCACTTGATGCAGTTGTCGGTGACGACGAAGGTCATTTCTAATTCTCTCCTCAGGCGACGGCAGCGGTGCCCCTCCAGACAGGGCCGCTCGGTTTGGTTGTTCGGCTGCAGGCCAGGCTAGTAACCTGCAGCGCCGCCAAACCGCGCGGGATTCTATCAGCTTGTGCGGGCGCGCGTTATAACAGAGTCTTCAGTGTATAGAGCATTTCGATAGCTTGACGCGGCGTCATATTGTCCAGGTCCAGCTTTCCGAGCTTCTCGATGGCCGGATGCGGCAGGCTGGCAAACAGGTCGCTCTGGTGCGGTACCGCCGGTGCACCTTGCTGCAAGACAGGTGTTTCGTGGGGCAGGCTGGCGGTTTCCAGTCGGCCCAGGTGTTCGCGAGCACGCTGAATCACCGGCGACGGCACGCCGGCCAGCTGCGCCACTGCCAGGCCGTAGCTCTGGCTGGCGGGGCCGGGCAGCACGTGGTGCAGGAACACGATGCGTTCGTTGTGCTCGGTAGCGTTCAGGTGCACGTTGGCCACCAGCGGTTCGCTCTCCGGCAGCACCGTCAGCTCGAAGTAGTGGGTGGCGAACAGCGTGTAGGCGCGCAGCTGCGCCAGGCGCTCGGCGGCGGCCCAGGCCAGCGACAGGCCGTCGAAGGTACTGGTGCCGCGGCCGACTTCGTCCATCAGCACCAGGCTGCGCTCGGTGGCGTTGTGCAGGATGTTGGCGGTTTCGCTCATCTCGACCATGAAGGTCGAACGGCCACCGGCCAGGTCGTCGCTGGAGCCGATACGGGTGAAGATGCGATCCACCAGTGAAAGCTCGCAGGCCGCAGCCGGGACGAAGCTACCAATGTGCGCCATCAGCACGATCAATGCGGTCTGGCGCATGTAGGTGGATTTACCGCCCATGTTCGGACCGGTGATCACCAGCATCCGGGTGTTGTCATCCAGGGCCAGGTCGTTGGCCACGAACGGCGTGGTCAGCACTTGCTCGACCACCGGGTGGCGACCCTGGGTGATGCGCATGCACGGCTCGTCGACGAACTGCGGGCAGTTCAAGTCCAGGTTCAGCGCGCGCTCGGCCAGGTTGCTCAGCACATCCAGCTCGGCCAGGGCCGCAGCGGTGTCCTGCAGCGGCGCCAGGTGGCCGATCAGGTTCTCCAGAAGGGCATCGTAGAGCATCTTCTCGCGCGCCAGGGCGCGGCTCTTGGCCGACAGCGCCTTGTCTTCGAAGGTTTTCAGCTCCGGGGTGATGAAGCGCTCGGCGCCCTTGAGGGTCTGGCGGCGGATGTAGTCAGCCGGTGCCTGCTCTGCCTGCTTGCTTGGCAGCTCGATGAAGTAGCCATGCACACGGTTGTAGCCGACCTTGAGGTTGGCCAGGCCCGTGCGGGCTTTCTCGCGGGCTTCCAGATCAATAAGGAACTGCCCGGCGTTCTCGCTCATCGCCAGCAGCTCGTCCAGCTCGCTGTCGTAGCCGGTCTTGAGCACGCCACCGTCGCGGATCACCGCTGGCGGGTTGTCGATGATGGCTTTTGCCAGCAGGTCGGCAAGCTCCGGGTAGGTCCCGGCAATGGCAGCCAGGCGCGCCAGGTGCGGCGCCTCAAGCTCGGCCATGGCGTTCTGCAGTTCCGGCAGGGCACCGAGGGCATCGCGCAGGCGTGCGAGGTCGCGTGGACGGGCGTTGCGCAGGCCGATACGGGCGAGGATACGCTCGATGTCGCCGATTTCCTTCAACTGCGGTTGCAGCTTCTCGAAGCGGTAACCGTCGAGCAGGCAGCGAATCGAGCCCTGACGTGCCTGCAGTACTTTCAGGTCGCGCAGCGGGCGGTTCAGCCAGCGGGTCAGCAGGCGGCTGCCCATCGCGGTTTGGCAGCGGTCGATCACCGATTGCAGGGTGTTGTCGCGGCCACCGGCCAGGTTCACATCCAGCTCAAGGTTGCGCCGGCTGGCGCCGTCGAGCACCACGGTGTCGTCCAGGCGTTCATGCTTGAGGCTGCGCAGGTGCGGCAGGGCGGTGCGCTGGGTTTCCTTGGCGTAGCCGAGCAGGCAGCCGGCGGCGCCGATGGCCAGGGTCAGCTTCTCGCAGCCAAAGCCCTTGAGGTCCTGGGTCGCGAACTGCTGGCAAAGGCTTTTGCGTGCCGAATCGCGGTCAAAATCCCACGGCGCACGGCGACGTGAGCCACGGCGTTTTTCCGCCGGCAGGCCCTGGGGCCAGTCGTCGGGGATCAGCAGCTCGACCGGGTTGATGCGCTCAAGCTCGGCCAGCAGGTTTTCCCAGCCCTTGATCTCGAGCACGCTGAAGTTGCCGCTGGTGATGTCCAGCACAGCCAGGCCGAACAGGCGCTCGTCGCCCAGCACAGCGGCGATCAGGTTGTCGCGGCGCTCGTCGAGCAGCGCTTCGTCACTGACCGTGCCCGGGGTAATGATGCGCACCACCTGGCGCTCGACCGGGCCCTTGCTGGTGGCCGGATCGCCGATCTGTTCGCAGATCACCACCGACTCGCCCAGCTTCACCAGCTTGGCCAGGTAGCCCTCGGCCGCATGGAAGGGGATACCGCACATGGGGATCGACTGGCCCGCCGACTGCCCGCGGGCGGTCAGGGTGATGTCCAGGAGTTTGGCAGCCTTCTTCGCGTCTTCGTAGAAGATCTCGTAGAAGTCGCCCATGCGGTAGAACATCAGCTGGTCCGGGTGCTGGTTTTTCAGCTTCCAGTACTGCTGCATCATCGGGGTGTGTGCGGAAAGATCGCTCATTGCAAAAACTTGGCTCGCAGTGTCGTTGTAGACCAAAGGCAAGCGGGCAATGGTACAGGGATTTTGCCCGGGCTGCCGAGGGCAAACGGCCGGGCGCGACCATTTGTCCGTGCATATCCGTGCATATCAGGGTTTGCATTCTAATGAAGGTCCCGGCATTATGCATTTTATGCAAAAACGCAACGTAGCATCCGTCCTCAGAGCACTGCTCGATCGTCACGGTCTCTCCCCCACGGAGCTGCACCGGCGTACCGGCGTGCCGCAATCCACCCTGTCGCGCATCCTCAGCGAGAAGATCGTCGATCCGTCCGACAAGCACGTGTCGAAGATCGCCGAGTACTTCGGCGTGAGCACCGACCAGTTGCGCGGTCGCGTCGAGCTCGGTGACAGCCGCGAAGCCGCGCCCGCGCGCAGCCACGCGGAGTTGAACGACATCAGCCTGTGGGATGACGACACCCCCGTCGAGGACGACGAGGTGTCCATTCCGTTTCTTCGCGAGGTCGAATTGGCAGCAGGATCAGGAAGATTCGTCATCGAAGAAAGCGAGAAGGCCAGCCTGCGCTTTGGCAAGCGCAGCCTGCGTCACAACGGTGTGCAGTTTGACCAGGCCAAGTGCGTGACGGTACGCGGCAACAGCATGTTGCCGGTACTGCGCGACGGCGCCACGGTGGGCGTCAACGCCGGCAAGAGCGGCATCGGCGACATCGTCGACGGCGACCTGTATGCCATCAATCACAACGGTCAATTGCGGGTCAAGCAGCTCTACCGCCTGCCTACCGGTATTCGCCTGCGCAGCTTCAACCGCGACGAACACCCTGATGAAGACTACAGCTTCCAGCAGATGCAGGAAGAGCAGATCAGCATCCTTGGGCATGTGTTCTGGTGGGGTATGTACGCTCGCTGAGTAGTCCGCATCCTCAGAAAACCCGCTTCGGCGGGTTTTTTTTCGCCTGCAGAAAAGTGGTCCAGCCCAGGTAGGGCAAGGCCTACATGCACAGGTGCATTTTCTCATGCATAAATATTTCCACAAATGCATTGACTGCATATGCATAAATGCATAATCTTTGTCTCAAGCCGGTCGACACCGGTAGTGACAAAGGCAGCGATGAACAGGCCTGAACTGTTCAGAGGGTTGGCAACTGGCCCGGGTGTGCAGCGTAAAGCACCACAAGCAGTTATCCGGCGGGCAGGTGGCCGCGGCCGGAGGAACAATTTGAAGCGGAGTCGCCCAGGGCACCAGTCGTGGCGGGCGGTTCGACAACGCATTACTGAAAAGCCTGGGGAGGCCGGGCTTTTTGGAATGCCGAGCGATCGGTTCTACAACAAACGCCGCCGGCAAGCTGCCGAGCGGAACTACCAAGGAGACAGGACAGTGACAAGCGAGCAACAGACGTTACTGGAAATGCCGATCTGGCTGGTGATCGTCCTGGCCTTGCTGGGCGGCCTTTCCGGAGAGATGTGGCGCGCGGACAAGGCCGGCGCCCGGGGCTGGGCACTTTTTCGGCGCCTTTTATTGCGCTCGGGGGCCTGCATGGTCTGCGGTGTGTCCACCGTCATGCTGCTGTACGCCAGCGGCATGTCGATCTGGAGCGCCAGCGCTTTTGGTTGCCTTACCGCCATGGCCGGCGCCGATGTCGCCATCGGGCTTTATGAACGCTGGGCGGCGAAGCGCTTGGGGGTTGAACCTGCAAGTGGTGCAAAGGGGGAGAGTGAACACTGAGTTCAACACCCGGACAAGGTGCCGCTCGAAGGCGTTACAGAAGGAAGAAGAGGTGAGGAGTATGGATACTTGTTTTGGTGAGAAGGATGTTCAGGTCGTTGATGACTTTGTCACAGTTGATGAGCAGTGCAAGGTCGTCCAGCAATTGAAGGGGGCAATCTGGCGCTACGGCTGGCCAGTCAATACGGCCACTCATTCCAGGCCGTGTTGGCATACCTTCATTGCAGGGGCTGGTCGACAAAAGTTTCTATGCGCGGAGGACGAGTTGAAGTCCTCTGATGCCTGGTCATTTCTCTTTCCGTTTTGGGCCCGGGTCAAGCAGCAATACATGCAGGATGCAACGCTGATCGGGGTGTATGCCAACGGTCAGACCTTTGCTCAGGAGTCACCGATCCACCGGGATAATCAGCCCGGAGAAGAAGGGCAGACGGTTCTGATGTTTTGCAACGAGTTTTGGCCAACTTCATGGGGCGGTGAACTGGTCTTTTACGACCACCCGAAGAACGACATCATCAAGGCTGTCTTACCCAAACCCGGAAGAATCGTTGTGTTCAACGGCAGCGTACCGCACAACGCCCGGTCGCCTGCACTCAGCTGCGACCAGTTGCGGATGACGCTTGCCTTCAAAACCATTATCAAAGGATGAGATAATCGTGTCAGGTAAAATGGATATTTTCATTGGCGTGGTTGATAAACCAGCAGCCACAGGGGGCGCTGCAACTTCACTGGTCGACCAGTTCAATTCGAACAAAAACGGTTTCCAGCTGATTAATCAAAATGCTCAAACGGCCGCAACGGTGACCGGTGTCATCTCGGTGACTGCGATGACAAACGGCTTTGTACCGTTTCTGAACGTCACCACCAATACCTTTGCGGCGACGACGACTTTTCTGAAGGTCACTGCTGACTTTAAAGAAGGTAAGCCTATCCAGCCTGGTGACGTTTTAAGCTTGGTAGGTAATGTCGTGGGGATTGCCGCGAGTATCACCATTATGGCGACAGCCGTCGGCACCGCCGGTCTGTTGTTAACCGGCATCGCTGTGACGGTGAATGTACTTGGCATGATTAACTCGGATGCGGTGAAAAACCTCTATAAGGCTACCGTTCAACCGCTTTGGAACCGCTACTTCAAAGATAACCCAGCGGCCAGTTATCCGGATTATTGGGTTGCGCCGGACTTGAAGTTGGCAACCCTGGCCGAGATCCAGAGTGTCTATGCAAATAAAATTGCCGCCAATCACTGGGATCCGCGAACGAACCAGGTCGGGCTTGGCAGTACCCTTGTCGAGCCGCAGGGGCCAGGCGCATCAGGGCCGGGGAATATCGGTGGCTGGGGCGGCAGTGGCGGCGGCCCACCGCTGATCAACCCCTCTGCGGTTTACCCCTTCGGGCGGGTCGTTATTCCCAACATCTTTGTCGTCGACCCCAACCAGGATGGCTACGGCTGCTGCCAAGGCAATCAGGACGCCTACTACTGATACTGTTCTATGTTAGGGTGACGGATGCCCATGGATGTTGGGCATCCTTTTTTGCAGCAAAAGCGAATGGTGTATGTCTGACTCTTGGCTGTCGTTGTTTCGTGGAAAAACAGTCTACGAGCAAATCAGGGTTCTGCTAGGGATGGCAGGCGTTTTTTTGTTGATGGGGCTTACCTTCCTGCTTTTTGTTCAATCATTTGAGGAGCTCGGGGATGAAGCACCGACTCTGTTCAAAGGGCAGATTGTCAGTGCCCCCACCGAGATGCGCCAAGACAGTTCGATCGTGTACTTTCAGGTTCGGCTGACTGAAGCGAACCCGCGCCCCTCGTCCAAACAGATAGTCTATGTCTCGAAAGAACTCTACCAAGCCGCGGGTCTGGCGCCTGGGGTGATGGTTGATGTTCTTGCGAGTGGTGGGGAGGACGAACTGAAGATTCGCGAAGTTCTGAATAGTGACGGGCGCGTTGTCTTCGATGGGCGCTTTGATCGTCGGATCACTTCAATCAAGAACCACGAGCTGATTCGTTATTTTTCCTACTTTATGATGATGACGCTTATCTGCTGCAGCTTCGCCGGTGGGCTCTGGTTTCGCCAGACACGTTTGTTACGGGCTAGCCGATAACTAACGGCTGCTCATGGGTGCCTTTACAACAGCTTCGATGAACCCGCCTTATGGCGGGTTTATTTTTGCCTGTTTTTAGCCGCGAATAGCCTTTGCGAGCTCCACGACACAGGACTGATCATGAGCGAACTGAACCGCTTGCATGAGGCGATCAGCGCGACTATCAAGGCCGCCTTGCCTCAGTTTGAAACCGTCGACGCCTATGGGCAGGCGGACCAGCACACAGCGCTGCCAGCGTTGTTTCATTCCATTTCCAGCCTTAAACCGGCAAATGATCCAGGCGACGGTCGTTCGTGCGTTATCGCTACCGTTGAAGCGCGCATCGTGATTGACTCCGCTCGCCAACACGCGGCATTGGAAGCTGTCACTTTGGCTACCCAGCTGATCGTACTGTTGCGCAAACAATTCTGGGAGCTGGAGTTTGTTGAAGCGGCGATGAGTGTGCTGGCCGAGCCTGTTCAACCGGCTCCGGGGGCAACCCCTGTCGTTGGCTGGTTGGTGCAATGGCAGCAGATCCTACACTTGGGAACCGTGCAATGGCCATGGCCTGATCAACCGGGCCCGCTGGCGTTTGCCTTCAGCCCCGACACCGGGCCGGGCTTCGAGGGCGGTTACCAGTCGGCGGAGGACCTGCAATGAGCTACGCCAGTGCCATGCATGACCGCATGCTCGCCGGCCTGGTTATTCCGTGCCGGGTGGTCGCTGTTGACCTTGCCGCTGCCCGGGTTCGGGTGTCCGACGGCGCTGGCTGGACCAGCGCCTGGTTGCGCTGGCACAGCCAGGCCGCCGGCAAGGCCCGCCACTGGCGTGCGCCGAGCCTTAACGAGCAAGGGGTGCTGATCAGCCCGAGCGGTGAGCCGGCGCAAGGTACGTTCGTGCCTGGCCTGTATGGCAACGCCGGGGCACCAGCGGACAACCGCGAGCATGTCGAGGTCTGGCGTTTCGACGATGGTGGCTCACTGGTCTATGACTGGCAGGCCCGCAGCTACAGCATCGAACTGCCCAGCGGTACCGTCAGCATCAAGGTCGGCGGCAGCTCGGCCGTGGTCACCGACCAGGCCATCACCGCCAATGCCGCGAGCATCACCCTGACCGGCGAGGTGCAGATCAACGGACCCCTGCGGGTAACCGGCGACATCCTCGGCGGTGGCAAGATCATCGACACCGGCGGCAACACCGCCAATCACAAACACTAAAAATCAGCCCGCCCACCGCGGGCTTTTTTACGCCTGGAGAACATCAATGATCGGCATGGATCGCCGGAGCGGCCACCCGTTGTCCGGCATTGCACATTTACGCCAGTCCATCGAAGACATCCTTACCACGCCACTGGGCAGCCGGCGCATGCGCCCGGAGTACGGCAGCAAGCTACGCCGCTTCGTCGATTTGCCGGTCAACGAAGGCTGGAAGAGTGCAGTGCAGGCGGAGGTGGCTCGCGCACTAGGCCGTTGGGAGCCACGCCTGAAGCTTGAGCGGGTCAGGGTCACGGCGGTGGTGGGCGGGCAGATCACCTTGCAATTGAGTGGACAGTACCTGGGAGCCAATCAGACCTTGGAGGTGACGGCATGAGTAGTGTGGATCTTTCGGCGCTGCCCGCGCCGCAGGTTCTGGAAGACCTCGATTTTGAGGCGCTGTTCCAGGCTGACCTGGCGACCTTCCGGTCGCACATGGGCGACAACTGGGACGCTACATTCGAAAGCGACCCGGTGAACAAACTGCTGGAAGTCGGCGCCTATCGCAAGCTGCTCAACCGCGCACGGGTCAACGATGCGGCCAAGGCACTGTTACTTGCCTATGCGCAGGGCGCCGACCTGGATCAACTGGCGGCCAATGTACAGCTGCAGCGCCTGGTGGTGCAGGCACCCGACGCCAGCAGCGTGCCGCCGACGCCGCAAGTGCTTGAAGAAGACGACGCCCTGCGTGAGCGGGTGCAGCTGGTCTATGAGGGGCTGACCACCGCGGGCCCGCGCAACAGTTACATCCTGCATGCCCGCAACGCTTCCGGGCTGGTGGCCGATGCCACCGCCCAAAGCCCGTCGCCGGCCCAGGTGGTGGTGACGGTGCTGGCGCTCGAAGGCGATGGCAGTGCCCCGGCTGCGCTGTTGGACACCGTGCGGCTCAAGCTCAATGACGATGACGTGCGCCCGGTGGGTGACCGCCTGACGGTTCAGGGCGCACAAATTCTGCGTTACCGCATCGATGCCGTGGTGCACATGAGCGGCAACGGCCCGGAGATCGAAGCGACGCTTGCCGAGTGCAAACGCCGCCTGCAAGCCTGGATCAACCCGCGCCGGCGCCTGGGTGTCGAAGTGGCCCGCTCGGGCGTGGACGCCCAGTTGCACATCAACGGCGTCAGCCGGGTCGACCTGAACGACTGGACCGACATCCGCCCGACCCAGGCGCAAGCGGCCTGGTGCGAAGGGATCACCGTGACGCGGGGGAGCTGACATGGACAGTCTGCTGCCGCTCAACAGCACCGATCTCGAACAGGCCATCGAGGCTGCCGGGTTTGAAACCACCGACGTCCCCCTGCGCACGCTGTACAACCCCGACACCTGCCCGGCGCACCTGCTGCATCAGCTGGCCTGGGCCTGGTCGGTGGACCGCTGGGATGAAACCTGGCCGGAGGCAATCAAGCGCTCGGTGATCCGCTCGGCGTTCTACGTGCATGCCCATAAAGGCACCATTGGTGCGTTGCGCCGGGTAGTGGAGCCGCTGGGTTACCTGATCGAAGTGCAGGAGTGGTGGCAGACGGTACCGCAAGGTGTGCCGGGCACTTTTGCGCTGCAGGTCGGGGTATTGGAGAACGGAATCTCCGAAGCAATGTACCTGGAACTGACCCGCCTGATCGATGACGCCAAGCCGGTCAGTCGCCATCTGACGGGGCTGGCAATCACGCTCGCCAGCAGTGGCTATCTGCGCCTGGGAATAAGCCTTTCTGAAGGCGATGAAATCGACATTTATCCGCCGACCTCTCACGACATTGAAGTCAGCGGCAGCTATGGCCTTGTGGGCCGTGAACAGCAAATTGAAACCCTGGACGTGTACTCATGACTGACCAGACAAGCCAGTTCTTCGCCATCCTCACGGCGGTGGGCGAGGCCAAGCAGGCCAACGCCAACGCCTTGGGCGTGCCGTGGAGCTTTTCCCAAATGGGCGTTGGCGATGCCAACCTGACCGACCCGATCCCGTCGAGGGATCAGAAAAAACTCATCAACGAACGCCGAAGGGCGCCGCTCAACCAGGTCAAGGTTGACCCGGACAACAACAGCATCATCATCGCCGAGCAAGTGATACCGCCGGATGTGGGGGGCTGGTGGATTCGGGAAATCGGCCTGTATGACGCCGATGGTGACCTGGTTGCGGTGGCCAACTGTGCACCAAGCTTCAAGCCATTGCTCAGTCAAGGAACTGGCAAGACGCAGGTTGTGCGGCTCAACATCGTTATCACTAGTGCGGCAAACGTCGAACTGAAGATCGATCCTTCAGTAGTGTTGGCAACTCGTGAGTATGTTGATGCATCCCTACTCAACGTATTGCCTCGAAATCGTCCGGCAGGTACCTATACCAAGGTACAGATCAATGAACGCGGAGTTGTAGTGGCGGGTTCGAATCCGAGTAATCTGGCAGGATTCGGTATCACCGACGCGATGGCCAAGGATGCCGGTGGCTTGATGGCTTACGCTCCAGTCGTCGACGGCAAGATTCATCTCCTGCCTGGCAGTCAGTTCTTTTCTGCTGTGCCCCAAACGGCTGACCGCCCCTCTGGCATTGATTACGGTACAGGGGTACATATCAAGTTTCCGGACGGATTGACCGGGTTCGATCTGCTTTCCGGTACCAGTACGGAATGGTACGGCGTTCGTCAGTTTTCGGGGGCGGGAGCAGGCGCCTGGCGTGTGCTCTGGCACAGCGCAAACTTTGACCCGAGCAGCAAAGCTGACAAGTCTGCGTTGGTCGTTCCTGTCGTATCGGTGAATGTTTCCAAATCGCTCACTGCAGCAGAGTTGGGCTTGGTGCTGGTGGATGCAACAGCGTCATCGGTGACCCTGACTTTGCCGGCCGCCAATGCAACGCTCGGGGTTCGGGATGTAATGGTTCGCCGCATGGATGGGGCGCAAACCACGCTGATGATCAGGGCTGCGGGCGCTGACAAGATCAAGTTTCACACCCATTTGCGTTCTGAGGGGTATCAGTTCTTCCCGTTATTGGGGGCTGGCGATTTCTGGCATCTACGCAGCGATGGTTCGGGCAATTGGTACCCCGTCAGCCGACTCGACGACTCACCTCTTGGCCGAGTTTTTATCGAGACTGCGATAGTGCAGGCTCCAGGGGGCTATGGTGCCCCGGATGGAACTCTCTACAGTCGAGGAAGCTGGCCTTGGTTATGGGACTTCGCGCAGCAATCCGGAATGTTGGTAGCCGATAGTGCTCGGGCCGGGATGGAAGGATGCTGGACCACTGGCGACGGCAGCACGACCTTCCGTTGCCCTGACGTACGTGGTGAGCATCCCCGCTTCCTCGACTCTGGCCGGGGCATTGATGAGGGGCGGATACCGGGGAGTTGGGTGTCCGACCAGGTCAAGGCGCATAGCCATTCCTACAATGTTGCCTCGGCTAACACCGGCAGTGGGGGCACGCAGAATCCGATTCCTACCGATACTCCTGGGACCACCAAGCAGACAAATATGGTTGGTGGCGAGGAGAACCGCGTACGCACCATTGCGTTCCCTGCACGTATGAAACTGATTTAAGGCAATCCAGCCATCACCTTCCGTATGAAGGATCGTGCTCACCTGGCTGGTCAGCTTAACTCACCCCAAAAGCCCCGCACCGCCGGGGTTTTTTCCTACCCGCAACAAACCCTCTGAAGGCCCCGCACCGCGGGGCCTTCGCATTTCTGGAGACTTACCCATGAGTGGATTCTTCCACGGCGTTACCGTAACCAACGTCGACACCGGCGCACGTTCCATCGCGCTGCCTTCTTCCTCGATCATCGGCCTGGTCGATACCTTCACCGAAGGCCCGACTGCAACCGCCAAGGCCAACGACCTGGTATTGATCACCAGCGAGCGTGAAGCCGTCGCCGCCTTCGGCGCCGACTCGGCAATCACCCGCGCCTGCCAGGCGATCTACAGCCGCGCCAAGGCGGTGATCGTCGCCTGCGGTGTGGCCAAGCTCGAAGAAGAGGCTGCGCAGACTTCGGCGATCATCGGCGGCGTGCTGGCCGACGGCAAACGCACCGGCCTGCAAGCACTGCTGGACGGCAAGAGCCGGTTCAACGCCCAGCCCCGCCTGCTGGTGACGCCAAAGCACAGCTCGACCCTGGCGGTCGGTACCGCGCTGGTGGCCCTGGCCGACAAGCTGCGCGGCCTGGCCATTATCGATGGCCCGAACACCACCGATGAAGCAGCCATCGCCTACGCCGAGAACTTCGGCGCCAAGCGTGCCTACCTGGTCGACCCGGGCGTGCAGTACTGGGACACCGGCAAAAGCGCCACCCTCGATGCGCCGGCGTCGGCCTGGGTTGCTGGCCTGTTTGCCTGGACCGACAGCGAGTATGGCTTCTGGGCCTCGCCATCGAACAAGGAGTTCGTCGGCATCACCGGTACCAGCCGCTCGATCGAGTACCTGGATGGCGACGCCACCTGCCGCGCCAACCTGCTCAACAACGCCAACATCACCACCGTGATCCGCGATGACGGCTTCCGTCTGTGGGGCAACCGTACCCTGAGCAGCGACCCGAAGTGGGCCTTCGTCACCCGCGTGCGGACCATGGACATCGTCATGGACGCGATCCTCTATGGCCACAAGTGGGCGGTCGATCGCTCGATCACCGCGACCTACGTCAAGGACGTGACCGAAGGCCTGCAGGCGTTCATGCGTGATCTGAAAGCCCAGGGCGCAATCATCAATTTCGAAGTGTTCGCCGACCCCGAGCTGAACACTGCCAGCCAGCTGGAGCAGGGCAAGGTCTACTGGAACATCCGTTTCACCGATGTGCCGCCCGCCGAGAACCCGAATTTCCGTGTCGAGGTCACCAACCAGTGGTTGACCGAAGTCCTCGACCAAGCCGTTTAAGGAGCAATAACCATGGCAATGATTCCCGAAACCCTGGCAAACCTGAACCTGTTCGTCGATGGCGTCAGCTTTCAAGGCGACGTGCCCAGCCTGACCCTGCCCAAGCTCACCCTGAAGATGGAGGAGCACCGTGCCGGCGGCATGGACATGGCGATCGAAATCGACCAGGGCATGGAAAAACAGGAGGCCGGCTTCGTCACCACCGGCGTGCGCCGTGAGTCGCTGAAGTTCTTCGGCCTGGCCGACGGCTCGGCCTTCAACGGCACTTTTCGTGGTGCCTTCAAGGGCCTCAAGGGCAAGGTCACTCCGGTCATCGTCACCCTGCGCGGCGCCCTGAAGGAAGTCGACATGGGCGACTGGAAGCCGGGCGACAAGGCCGAGATCAAGCACAACGTGGCCGTGACCTACTACAAGCTCGAAGTCGATGGCCGCCTGGTCTACGAAATCGATCCGCTGGGCATGAAGCGCGTCATCAACGGCGTCGACCAGCTCGCCGCCCAACGTTCGGCCCTGGGCCTGTAAGGAGGCGACATGACTCAAACCGCGAAAATGCCGAGCTGGCTGAATGTCAGTGCCGAACGCGTCGTCGTTCAACTGAGCAAAGCCAGTGAGGCCAATGGCATGCAGGTCGACAGCCTGTCACTGCGTGCACCGACCGTGCGCGACATCCGCACCGCCCAGTCGGCGGCCAGTGGCGATGACGAGCAGCGCGAGCTGAACCTCTTTGCCTCGCTGGCCGAGGTCGGGGTCAAGGACCTTGAGGGCCTGTCGCTCAAGGACTATGGCCGCCTGCAGGCGGGCTATTTTCGTCTGGTGCAAGACGACGAGCTTTGATCCCGGGCTGCAGAAAGCGGCGGCAAAACGGCTCGCCAAAGAGCTGAATTTTAGCGCCGGCGAAATCATGACCATGTCGTTCAACGACATGGTCTGGTGGCTCACGGATTGAGCAGATAGCCCATGCAAAGGGGGATCAGATCGTGCGCAAACAGGGGTTTGAACCGCAGATTGGTACCACCGTCACCCTGATGGTGGGTACCGTTTTCAACACGGTCCTGGAACGTATCAAGACGCTGACGCAGTCTGACCAGAACATCCTGGGTAAAACCCAGGTTCCGCAGGAGGCGGTGCGCGGGTCATACGATCAAGATGCAGCATCGAGTGAAGATGTCGCTAACGCAGAATACGCAGTGGCGGGACCAGTCAAGCCGGCAAGCAGCAACCCGTTGGTGGTTAATGTTGCAGGTATTGATGTGCTGTCGCTGGGGTTGATGAAGTTGGCCCTTGAGTTGAAGCCAGCCAAGGCGCGTTTGGGCATCACCCCGGGTATGCCCGAACAGGCTGGGCCAGGCTTTGAGCCAGGTTTAACGCCAAGTGATCCAGAGCAAGCAGCGGGGCCGGAGGGCGATGGATTGTCACTGGGCCTGATGATGCTGGCGCTTGCGAGGGGGGCACGCAAAGGTGGGTCAGGCACTACCGCTGTCCAACCTGGAAAGGCGGCTTCAGTCGCTGCTCCCGCGTCAGCGGGTAGCAAAAAAATCGAAAGTACAGCGCAACTGGATTCCAGCCAGAATCCGCTTCCGGCTTCTCCTGGTAACAGCCAGGCGCGCCCACCGTCGTTGAAAGACAAAGCAAGCGATGCCGCTGAAAAGCTGGGCAGAAAGCTCGATTATGCCGAGACTGGTTACGAGATTTTTAAAACGTACCGCAGTGATCAAACCCCGGAGGAAAAGGCTGAGAGTTACGGGGAAAGTGCCGGTAGCCTTATAGGCTCGAGGGCCGGGGAGGCCATTGGAGCGCGATTGGGGCCGATTGGTGCTGTACTGGGTGAACGCCTTGGAGGACGGTTGGGGGAGTCGCTTGGAGGACAAGTGGGGAAACTCCTGGGGGCAAGCTTCATGGACGAGCCGATCGCGTCCGCACCTGCGAACAGTTCAAAAGTCCCTCTGGCGCCTGTCTCGTTATTGCGTGCTGAGACGACGAACACTCCCAAGGCCGAACTGATGCCAGTCCTGACGAGACTGTTAGGGTTGTCCTCGCCGACAGCGAGCCCGGGGCCTTTGCCCAGCCCATCCCATGGTGAGCCTGCAAGCCAGAATCTAATGGGCTGGATGACAAAAAACTGGTTTGTACCTGTTGCCTGCAAGCCGTCACCACCCGCTGAAGGCCAGTGCAAGCCATGCCCGGGTGACCAGGGTAAAGGCGGGCACTCAACGACAGCACCCGCACCCGACGGTTCGAGGCCGCCAAGGATGGAAGGTCCCGGGTCAATTGCGCTTGTGGGCACGGCTGTTGTTGGCGCATTGCCGGCGTTCAAGGCCACGTTAACTCAGCCACCCAAGGATCCACTGCCTCGGCCATCTGCTCCAGGGATTGCGAGCAGGATGTGGTCCGGGGTCAAGGCGGTCGCGCGTCTGGCTGTGCTCGGTGCTGGAATCAAAGCGCTCAGCACGGCGCGGTATGCGCAATCGGCCGAACAGAAAGCCGAGGGCTACGCAGGTGCTGCAGGTGGGCTTGCTGGCGCGCTTGCCGGGGCTGCGCTCGGTGCTCCGGTCCCGGTGGTGGGCCCTGTGATCGGCGCCCTGCTGGGCGGTTTGTATGGTGATCAGCTCGGTAGCGCGCTAGCCAAGTCCTGGTTTGCCCCCGAAGCAGAGACTGATCAGGGAAGATCAGCACCTCGGTCTGCAGACAGCGATGACCGCCCAAGTGATCAGCCAGAGCGCAATTTGGGCAGGGCTGTGCGGGCAATGGAGCTGACAGCCAGCGAACCGGTGGCAATTGCCTGTGTCCCCGGTGCAGGGCAAGCAGGCGCAGCCCAGCCACCGCAACTGGTTCAGCAAATCACCTTTGCCCCCACCATTTCGGTTCAGGGCGGGATCAGCGATCCCCTTCAGCTTGCTCAGCAAGTGGGCGCCATTGTCCGGCGGGAGTTCGATGAACTGATCCGTCAAACCACCAGTCGTCAGCTGTACGACGTTCCTCATGTTGCTTAAGGAGGTGCCATGACCTACATGGACCAGTTGCAATCCGGGCTAGGTGCTTTGGTGGCAGCGGGCGAAGCAGGGCGGCGCAGCGCGGACGGAATGCTGGCGCCGGTCAAGGAGGCCGCCGCCGAGTTCGTCGGTGCCGCCGCCGAGCTCGAGGCGCTGCCCTTTGTCGGGCCCGCCATTGGTGCCAAGCTGCAGCGCAGCTTGCGCGCGATCAACAAGGCCCAGGCCACTGTCGACCAGGCGCTGGCAAAATACGACCGGGCCGTGGCGGTGGTGGCGCAGGTGCGTGACGGCGTCGCCACGGTGAAGACCCAGATTGGCCGGGTCAGCGCCGCGATCAACCGGGTGGCGGGCAAGATCAGCCCGTCCCTGGCCAATATCCTGCCGACCAGCAGCTTCGCCCCCGAAGCGACGCCGGCGGCAGAGGCGGTCAAGCCGTTCCCGCATTTGCTGATTGTGCAACCACTCAAGCCTGAATCACCCGCTTACTACTTCAACCTCGACACCGCCGCGTTCGATGAACTGCGCAGGCAGACGAGCTTCCGTTGGGCCGGGCAGGAGCGTCTGACGCGCAGCACCGCCCAGCAGGCAGTGGGCCTGGGTGACGAGAAAATCAGCATCAAAGGGGCGATCTTCCCAGGCTTCAAGGGCGGGCTTGGCCAGTTGCAGGCGCTGCGCAGTATTGGCCGGCAATTGCAGCCGCTAACCCTCACCAGCGGTTACGGCGAGGTCCTGGGCACCTGGTGCCTGACCGGCGTCGATGAAGACCAGAGCAATCTGCTTGCTGGCGGCATTCCGCGAAAACAAGGTTTCTCACTGGAGTTTTTGAGCTATGGCGACGACCTGCAGAACCGCTGAAGGCGATGTGCTCGACACCTTGTGTCAGCACTACTACGGCCACCTGAACGGCACAGTCGAGGCCGTGCTGGGCGCCAACCAGGGCCTGGCCGAGCAGCCCCAGCCATTTCGTGCCGGGGTACAGATCCTGCTGCCGGCGTTACCCGCGGCGAGCGACGCTACGGTGCAGCTGTGGGATTGACGCTCGTCGACAACCGTTCTCACCAGACCCCGCCGCGTGCGGGGTCATTCATTTCTGGAGCCTGAACCATGCAGCCAGTGTTTCGTCTTGTTGCCGATGGCAAGGACATCACCGAACTGATCAACGACCGCTTGCTATCCTTGCGCACCTCGGACAAGCCCGGAATGGAATCCGACGAGTTCGAGCTGCGCATCGACGACCGCGATGGTGCGGTGACGTTGCCGGCACGGGGGGCGATGATCGAAGTGCACCTGGGCTACGCCGGCCAGGTATTGACGCGCCTGGGGCGCTACACCGTGGATGAGATCGAGCTGTCCGGCCCCCCTGACAGCATCGTCATCCGCGGCAAGGCCAGCGACATGCGCGGTACCGGCAAAAGCATCCGCAGCGGTAGCTGGGAGGACGTGCCGCTGCAGCAGATCGTGCGTGACATTGCCGCGCGCAATGGCTGGCAGCCGGTTTGCCCGGTGAGCACGCGGCTGCCCAGGGTTGACCAGCTCAACGAGTCGGATTTCAACTTCATCACCCGCCTGGCCAGGCAATACGACTGCACGGCCAAGATCGGCGACGGCAAGTTGCTGGTGCTGTCGCGTCAGGCCGGCCACAGCGCCAGCGGGCAGGCCCTGGGCGTGGTGACCATCAACCGTCGCGATGTCAGTCGCTGGCAGATTCGCCTGGCGGACAAGGGCACGCACAAGGCTGTGCAAACCCGTCACCAGGATCCCAAAAGCGGCGAGCTGAAGACTGTCGAGCTGGCTAACGATGCCTCGCCCGCTGGGCTGCAGCCGGTGCACAGCGACCGTCATGTTTACCCCAACAAGGCTGCTGCCGAGCAGGCTGCCAAGGCACGCCTGGCAGCGTTCAACCGCAGCACTGCCAGTGTGCGCCTGGAAATGGCCGGGCGCACCGACCTGTTTGCCGAGCGCCTGATCCTCACCCAGGGTTTCAAGGACGGGCTGGATGGTGAGTACCTGATCGAGTCGGTCGAACACACCTTCAGCTCCAGTGGCTGGGCGACGTCGGTCGACTGCAACGGCGGCAACAAAGGCAAAGCCAAGGCCAGGGGCAAGCAGGCCAAAAGCCGGCCAGGGCTGCGCACGGTCCAGTTGCAGCCCCTTTGAACCCCAAGGATGAGGAACCCCATATGACCCTGGAGCAACTTGCTGCCGTGTTCCCCAACGCCCGCCTGAATGCGGGCGTTTTTCTACCTGCACTGAACCTGGCCATGGCCCGCTGGGACATCGACACCCCACGGCGCCAGGCGGCCTTTCTCGCCCAGGTCGGCCATGAGTCCGGCCAGTTGCGCTACGTCAAAGAGCTGGGCAACGACCGTTACCTGGCGCGCTACGACACCGGCACCCTGGCCCTGCGCCTGGGCAATAGTCCCGAGGCCGATGGCGACGGCCAGCTGTACTGCGGCCGCGGCCTGATCCAGGTCACCGGGCGCAACAATTACCGGGCCTGCAGCATGGCCCTGTTTGGCGATGAGCGTTTGCTCAAGCAACCGCAACTGCTCGAACAACCACAATGGGCAGCCGAGTCGGCGGCCTGGTTCTGGCACTCGCGCGGCCTCAACCAGCTGGCTGACCGCGGCGAGTTCAACCGCATCACCCGGCATATCAATGGCGGGCTCAACGGCCTGGAAGATCGCCTGCGGCTCTGGGCGCGGGCCCGAGAGGTGCTGTGTTGAGCCGCCTGCAGCTTGGGGCGTGGCTGCTATTGACGCTGCTGGCCTGTGCGCTGAGCTGGCAAGTCCAGAGTTGGCGCATGGGCCGGCAGTTGGCCGAGCAAGCGGCGCAGCACGAGCGCGAGTGGCAAGCCCAGGCTGAATCCGCTGCCGCGCAACTGGTCGCCGAGCGCCTGCAACGCCAGGGGCTGGCGCAGCGCCTGGCGGTCAGCGAGCAACACCATTATCAGGAGCTACTCGATGCCCAACAGACTCAGGCACGCCTGCGTGATCGCCTGGCTACTGCTGATGTGCGGCTGTCGGTCCTGGTCGAGCGCGACGCCTCCGGTTGCGCCGGCCTGCCTGCCGCCCCCGGCACCGGCAGCGTGGATCATGACCCCGTACGCGCCCGACTTGAGCCGGCGCATGCGCAACGAATTATCGCCATCACCGACGACGGTGACCGCGGACTGATCGCCTTGCGCGCGTGCCAGGCGTACGTGCGCGGGCTGGTGCGCTGAGCGCACATTTATTTATTTACGTTTTAACGAAAAGGACTTTGTAATGGGTGAAAAAAATATTGTTGTCGATCGTGGGATCCCGCCCGGCAACAGCGATAGCGGTGCCGGTAGTGGTGGGATGCTCGGCGGCTTCTGGGGCAGTGGCAACATCAGCTCGGTGGTCGGTTCGGTGTCGGTATCGATCGATGGCGTCACCAGAACCGGAGGCCCGGCGTTCAGTGGCGCGATGGTGTTCAACTCCACCGTCGTCGAATCGGTGTTGTCCGGGAATGGCTGGCCCAGTATCGATGCCTACTACGATGTTGGCGTCGGGGTCTGGGGCATTCTTCCCTATCAGATCCTCGAGGTGCGCGACGAGATTCGCGGCAGCTTCGTGGTCAAGGAGAGGAACCTGCCGGCTACGCTCGACGCCGAGCAAAAAGCCGCTGAAGCCGCTGCTGGCAGTGACGCTGCCCTGAGCCAGGCGCAAAAACTCGAACGCTCCATCGGGGTGGTGAAGGCGATGATGGCCAAGCGCGATGAGCTGATCAAGTTCAACCGCCTGCGCCTGTCCACCTCGCCGGGCAGCGAGCTGCTCGAGCGCAACATCGACAGGATGGTCGCCGAGCTGAAGACCCTCGACGACGACCACATTCCGCCGGCCATCGACCAGGTAATGGACGTGCTCAGCGCAGGTCTGAGCCTGCATGTCGACCTCAGTGCCAATGCCATGCTGCAGGAAAAGCTCGACAAGCTGCAGGCGCAAGCGCGCGAGGCGGCGGAGCAGGAGGCTTACAAAAGTGCGTTGGCCTTTGCCAGTGATGTCGGCAAGGAGGTCTCCAGCCGCTTCGGCACGCAGATGGGCAAGGCTGCGGAACAACTGAAGGAAGGCATTTCTGGCAAGACGGTGAAAAGTTATGACCAAGCCATGCAGGCGTTTGAAAAGCTCACGCGCAACCCGGGCTTCAAAATGAACCAGAAGGACACCGCTGCCATTGCCCAGGCCCTCAACGCCCTGGATGTGGCAACCTACGCCGACAACTTCCAGCGCCTGGGCAAAGCCTTTGGGGTTACCGGCAAGATGGTCCAGGCGACGACCCTGGCGCAGAAGGCGGCGAGCGGCTTCAGCAGCGGTGAATGGAAGCCGTTTTTGCTCGAGCTTGAAAGCATCGCCGTGGGCACGCTGGTGGGCGCTGGCGCCGGTGCCCTGCTGGGGGCAGGCCTGGCACTGGTGCTGGCACCCGGTTTGGCCGCCGGTGCAGGTATCATTGCCACCGGAGTGATTCTGGCTGCGGTTTCGTCTTACATCGATGCGCAGGCCATGGAGTCGTTCAACCAGCTGGTGCTCGATACCGTAGCACCCTGACGAGCAAAACAGAGGGCGGGTGAAAGGATGAACGTGGCGAAAGGAAGCGAGCAGCAGGGGGCTTACCTGCATATTCCCTACGTGCTCATTGCTGTCAGCCTGCTGCCGATCGTCCTGCTCGCCTGGCAGGTTCCTGCCCAGGCCCAGGAGGGGGGCTACTTTGAGCTCGAACGCTTTCTCGACGGTTGCCTGCTGGGCCGGGTGGGGGGCTGGTCGTCGCTGTTCCCGCTGACGGCCAAGGCCATCGGCAACTACATTGCCGTGGCTGCGCCGGTTTTCTCCGTGTGGATCACGGTCTGCATCATGAGACGATCGCGGCTGCAGCCCGAGGCCCCGCCCCGGGTTTCAATCGCAAAATATGCCTTGATCGCTTTGGGCTGTGTGCTGCTGGATGCTTTTCTGGTCTACCAGAACTATTTTACCTACACCGATTTCGCCACCCACTCGCGCAAATTTCGCTTTTTCGGGCAGAGCGTGGTGTTGTTTCCGTTTGTCGCGATGTTGTCACTGCTGGCGTTCTACGTGATGACATTTTTCAGTTACAACCTGCTGTTTCGCTTCCCCCGTGAAGTATTGGCGCGGCGCAAGCAACTGCACTGAACAAGGAGCTTGGCATGGACCCGATCACAGCACTGTCTGCCCGCCTGGGCGAGCACCTGCGCCGTTTCAACGCCCAGGTAAGCACTGCCGAGTCTTGCACCGGCGGCGGCATCGCCGAGGCCATAACGCGCATTCCCGGCAGCTCGGCCTGGTTCGAGGCCGGGTACGTGACCTACTCCAACAGCCAGAAGAGCCGCCAGCTGGCGGTGCCCGAGGGGTTGTTCGCGCAAGTCGGGGCGGTCAGCCAGGAAGTGGTCGAGGCCATGGTCCGTGGCGCCCAGGCGGCCAGCGGCGCGCGGTTTGCCGTGGCGGTCAGCGGCGTGGCCGGGCCCGACGGTGGCTCGCCGGCAAAACCGGTGGGTACCGTATGGCTGGCCTGGGCCGATGGCAGCCATGTCAGCAGCGAGCGCCGGCACTTCGATGGCGACCGCGATGCGGTGCGCCGACAAACGGTAATCGCCGCGCTAGAGGGCTTGTTACACCTTGGTGCAGAGTAAATCGCACATCGGGGGTAGGCGGGAACAAAACCCTGTGGAATAATACTGGCTACTTATACAGGTGTTCTGGCCGTCAGGCCCTATCGATTACGTGAGGACTTCAATGGACGACAACAAGAAGCGCGCCTTGGCTGCGGCCCTGGGGCAAATCGAGCGTCAATTCGGTAAAGGCGCGGTCATGCGCATGGGCGACCACGAGCGCCAGGCGATTCCGGCCATTTCCACCGGCTCCCTGGGCCTGGACATTGCCCTGGGCATTGGCGGTCTGCCAAAAGGTCGTATCGTCGAAATCTACGGCCCTGAGTCGTCGGGTAAAACCACCCTGACCCTGTCGGTCATCGCCCAGGCGCAGAAAGCCGGAGCTACCTGTGCCTTCGTCGACGCCGAGCACGCCCTGGACCCGGAATACGCCGGCAAGCTGGGCGTCAACGTCGACGACCTGCTGGTCTCGCAGCCGGATACCGGTGAACAGGCCCTGGAAATCACCGACATGCTGGTGCGCTCCAACGCCGTTGACGTGATCATCGTCGACTCCGTGGCGGCGCTGGTGCCCAAGGCCGAGATCGAAGGCGAAATGGGTGACATGCACGTGGGCCTGCAGGCTCGCCTGATGTCCCAGGCGCTGCGTAAAATCACCGGTAACATCAAGAACGCCAACTGCCTGGTGATCTTCATCAACCAGATCCGCATGAAGATCGGCGTGATGTTCGGCAGCCCGGAAACCACCACCGGTGGTAACGCGCTGAAGTTCTACGCTTCGGTCCGTCTCGACATCCGCCGTACCGGCGCGGTGAAGGAAGGCGACGAAGTCGTTGGTAGCGAAACCCGGGTCAAAATCGTCAAGAACAAGGTGGCGCCGCCATTCCGTCAGGCTGAATTCCAGATCCTCTACGGCAAGGGCATCTACCGCAACGGCGAGATCATTGACCTCGGCGTGCTGCACGGCTTCCTGGAAAAATCCGGTGCCTGGTACAGCTACCAGGGCAGCAAGATCGGTCAGGGCAAGGCCAACTCAGCCAAGTTCCTCCAGGAGAACCCGGAAATCGCCGCGACGCTCGAGAAGCAGATCCGCGACAAGCTGCTCAATGCCGGCGCCGTTGAAGCGGCTGGCAAGGCTGCAGCGGTTAACGCCGAGCCTGAAGACGAAACCGAAGCTGAAGCCGGCTACTGATCGCACCCATGTCCGCCGTACTCGATACCCCCGTCGCCGTAAGGCGGACAGCCATGGACCTGCTCGCACGTCGCGAGCACGGTCGAGTCGAGCTGACGCGCAAGTTGCGTCAGCGCGGCGCCCCCGCCGAATTGATTGACCAGGAACTCGACCGTTTGACGGAAGAAGGCCTGCTCAGCGAAGCCCGTTACCTGGAAAGTTTCATTAGCTACCGTTCACGCTCGGGCTACGGCCCTGCGCGTATTCGTGAGGAGCTGGGCCAGCGCGGGCTGCACCGCGGTGACATCGACCAGGCACTGCGTGAATGCGGGGTGGACTGGTCGGCGCTGTTGCAGGATGTCTGGCAGCGCAAGTTTGCCGGTCAGTTGCCTGTCGATCCGCGCAGCCGCGCCCAGCAAACCCGTTTTCTGGTTTACCGTGGTTTTTCCATGGAATCGGTCGGCCGCCTGTTGAGCGGCCGAGGGCTGGACGACTGACGGCTCAGGTGACTTTCAATGCTTCCCGTGCCCGCTGGGTAGTGTGCATGGGCTCTGGCTTGGCCCAGTTCTCCGACAGGTTGATGAAGTCGACCAATTCGCGCAGGCGCCCCTGATCGCGCCCGTTGAAGGCGAAGGCCAGGCGGGTCAAATGACTGAAGCGCGCCTCGTCATGCTGCTCGCCGCCATAGGCGTGCTGATGGAAATTGCCGCTCAGGCGCAAGTCCGCAAATCCCTCCTGCAAGTCAAACAGCGCGGCTTCACTAAGCGGATGCTGCATGCGAATCACAAACTGGTTCTTCAGCCAGCGGCTGGAGTGGTAGTTGCTATAGAACTGGTTGATTTCTTCCACTGCCTCGTCGGCGCTGTACACCAGGCGCAGCAGTTTCATGTCGCTGGGCAGGATGTAGCGGTTCTCTTCCAGTTGGCGAGTAATAAAGTTCAGCGCCTCCTGCCAGAAGCTGCCGCCGGGCGAGTCCAGTAGCACCACTGGCACCAGCGGGCTTTTGCCGGTCTGGATCAGGGTCAGTACTTCCAGTGCTTCATCCAGGGTGCCGAAGCCGCCCGGGCACAGCACCAGGGCATCGGCTTCCTTGACGAAGAACAGCTTGCGAATGAAGAAGAAGTGGAACGGCAGCAACTTGTCGGTGCCGTCCACCGTGGGGTTGGCGTGTTGCTCGAACGGCAGAGTGATGTTGAAGCCCAGGCTGTGCTCCACCCCGGCGCCTTCATGGGCGGCAGCCATGATCCCGCCACCGGCGCCGGTGATGACCATCAGGTCGGAACGGGCCAGAGTCGCCCCCAGTTCCCGGGCCAGGGCATACATCGGGTGTTCGATCGGCGTGCGGGCCGAGCCGAACACCGTAACCTTGCGTCGGCCTTTGTACTGTTCGAGGGTACGAAAGGCGTGATCGAGTTCGCGCAGGGCCTGCAGGGTAATCTTGGCGTTCCAGCGGTTGCGGTCGTCATGGGCCATGCGCAGGACGGTCAGCATCATGTCGCGGTACAGCGGCAGGTTGGGGCTGTTGGGCGCAACCAGGTTCAGTTGTTCTTCGATCTTGCTCAGGTCGATTCCATTGTTGCTGAAGTGACTCGATAGCAGTTCATTCGGTTGGTAAGGCATTCAAGCGTCTCCTTCTGCAGCAAAACCTCTGACCGGGCGGCAATGGGCTGCCCGGCCGCGACACTGCATGTGTCGCTGGCTGCCGTGGCTCGAGTGTGACCCCCGAGCATTGCAGTAGACCTGCAAGGTCTCAGTGCAGTGGTAATGGGTCCATACAACTTATTGTTCTTCATGGCTTCGGGTGCAGCGCAAGGCATCCACGGGCAACCCCCTTTGCTTGCCCAAAAATTACAGGGTGGTTGCTATCAATCTAGACCCTGGCGCGTGTTTATGCCGAATGATCCGCGCAGTATCGCGCCGCAGTGGAACCGCTCGTCAGCTGGGATCCAATCATTGTGAGGGTCTGGTTAACTGAAGCTCAGAGCGAGTCAGCGCGATGCAGGGAGGCTGCAGCATGCAACGGCTTAACCTTGAGCTCGACGAGCAGCTATTCCAGTTGCTTCAGAGCGCGGCGCAGGCCAACAACCTGAGCCTTGAACAGGAGTGCCTGCGACGGCTGGGGGGAGGGGAGCGGCACTCGCGGTACATCCAGGCCCTGGTGGCCGAACTGCGCGCCGATGAAAAACAGCGGCGCGACAGGGAGCGGGTTGCCTAAGGCCGTTACTTCTTGAGCTTCAGGCCGCAGCTGGCGGCGTTGAAGGCCTGTTCGCTGACCGGGCGGTTGGTCTTGTACTCGGTGAAGCGATAGGTCAGCACCGCGCCTTTTTCCATCAGCAGGCGATAACCGGTGTTCTTGCACACGCTGTCACCCAGTTGGCTGCGTACCCGGTTGGGGTCGGCCTGCATCTTTTGCGCATGGCTTGGCAGCACGCTCAGGTGGTTGATCAGTTGCTTGCCTTCGACGGTGTAGCCCTGGTCGAGGATGTCTTCGTTGATCGCCCGCGGCGTGCCGACGCTGCTTTGCGTGGCAACTTTTTGCAGCATCCGGCTCAGCTCGTACTCCTGCTTGGACGCGGCATTGGCCGCCAGGGGCAGGGCGAGCAACAGGCTCAGGGACGGGACGATGAAACGCAGCATGAATCTCTCCTGGTTCGGTAACTGGCAATTGGACCAACAACGGCGCACGGTGTTCCGTCACGGCGCAACGGCAAGGCCAGCGGGTAGCGACAGGTGGAAGATTATAAGGAGTCGCTGCTTTAGCTGCACGGCAAATCCAGTCTACCCGTAGGCAGGCTCTGATAAACTGCCCGGGATTTCCGTCTTGCCGAGTCCGTGCAGTGCCATCCCTTTATTGCCCACGTTGTGCCCAGTCATGAGCCATGCCGTATCGCGCCTGCGCGCCGAGCGCCTGGCGCGCAGTGTCAAACCCTTCGTTGCCCGTGGTTCGCGGGCGCCGCGCTGCCCGCAGTGCCGGGTGATCCCCAGTTATTGCCTGTGCGCCTGGCGCCCGCAAGTACCGGCTGATTCGGGCATCTGCCTGCTGATGCATGACACCGAGCCACTCAAGCCGACCAACACCGGCTGGCTGATCGCCGACCTGATCGCCGACACCTCGGCCTTTGGCTGGCAGCGTACGGCGGTCGACGAGACTTTGCTGGCCTTGCTCGAGCAGCCGCACTGGCAGCCGTATATTGTTTTCCCTGGCGAGTTCGTCGAGCCAGGGCGGGTGGTCAACGAGGTGCAGCGGGTACCGGGCAAGCGCCCGCTGTTCATCCTGCTGGACGCCACCTGGACCGAAGCGCGCAAGATGTTTCGCAAAAGCCCGTACTTGAACCGCTTCCCGGTCCTGAGCCTGCAGCCCGAGCAGATTTCGCGCTACCGCCTGCGTCGCTCCAAGCGCGACGATCACTTCTGCACCGCCGAAGTGGCCGCCATGTGCCTGGAGCTGGCCGGTGATCAACGTGCAGCCGAGGCACTGGATGCCTACCTGGACGTGTTCACCACCCATTACCTGAGTGCCAAGCATCAACTGCCACTGGATGAGCAGGACACCGTGCACCAGCGTTTGCATACCTTCCTATAGTACAAGGGGCAGGCGCGGCACTTTGCGGCATAATGGGCAGATTGGTGGCCAGGGTGGGCGAGCAGGGCGGGTATTGAGCTTGACCACCCGGTCCTGGCTCGGCATCCTTGGCGCCGATTCGAGCACGACGATGGCTTGAAACGCTGTTTTTCCTGGCCTCGATGTGCCGTTTGGGCAGACGGCGTTGCCGTCGCCTCGAGTTGCCCGCCAGGCGCCTATTCTTCCTTTCCTGCGCCTGCACAGAACAGGATCATTAGATCGATGGCCACATACGAAATCCTGATTGCCGATGACCACCCGCTGTTTCGCAGCGCACTGCGCCAGGCCGTTACCCTGGGCCTGGGCCCGGATGTACGCCTGGTCGAGGTGGCAAGCATCGCCGAACTGGAAACCCGCCTGACCGAAAAAGCCGACTGGGACCTGGTGCTGCTGGACCTGAACATGCCGGGCGCCTACGGCTTCTCCGGGCTGGTGTTGCTGCGCGGGCAGTACCCGCAGATTCCGGTGGTGATGGTCTCGGCTCAGGAAGAAGCCGCGGTCGTGGTCAAGTCCCGCGAATTCGGCGCCAGTGGCTTCATTCCCAAATCAAGCCCGCTGGAAGTGATTCAGGACGCAGTGCAGAAGGTTCTCGATGGCGAGGTCTGGTGGCCGCCGCAGGCGTTCGAAAAAGTCGATGTGTCCGCTGAGGCCAAGGCCGCCAGTGAAGGGCTTGCCAGCCTGACGCCGCAACAGTTCCGGGTTTTGACCATGGTCTGCGAAGGGCTGCTGAACAAGCAGATTGCCTACGAACTGAGCGTGTCGGAAGCGACCATCAAGGCCCATGTGACGGCGATTTTCCGTAAGCTGGGCGTGCGGACCCGGACCCAGGCCGCTTTGTTGCTGCAACAACTGGAATCGGTTTCGGCCACTTAAGGCCATTGGCCTTCACGCTTTTTTGACTGTACCTACACTAGGCTGCAGCGTTTTCAGTGGATGAAGTGACCTTCTATGTCGTCGCCTTTCAAGGGCCAGACCGGCCTTAAACGTATTTTCAACGCCGCCGGCTATTCGTTCGATGGCCTGCGTGCTGCGTTCACCGGTGAGGCAGCGTTCCGTCAGCTGGTGCTGCTCAACGTTGTGTTGATTCCGGTGGCCTTCTGGCTGGATGTCAGCCGTGCCGAGCGGGCGATCCTGATCGCCGTGTGCTTGCTGGGGCTGATCGTCGAATTGCTCAATTCGGCGGTGGAGGCGGCGATCGACCGCATTTCCCTCGATCGCCACCCGTTGTCGAAGAATGCCAAGGACATGGGCAGTGCCGCCCAGTTCGTGGCCTTGAGCATGGTTGGCCTGACCTGGGCGGTGATCCTGCTTTAAGCGATGGTCGGCAGGACGATCTCGTCGCTGCGGCTGACGCCTGCGGTAAAGCTGCGGCACAGTTCGAGAAACTCGCGCATGGCGGAGGTCTGGTACTTCTGCTTGTGCCAGATGAAGAAGAACTGCCGGGCCAGGTCCAGTTCGGGGGTTTCCACCGGCACCAGGCTGCCGCGGCGAAATGCGTCGCGCAGGGCCAGGCGCGAGATGCAACCAATGCCCAGGCCCGACTCGACCGCGCGCTTGATCGCCTCGGTGTGTTCCAGCTCCAGGCGTATGTTGAGGCTGGAGCGGTGGTGACGCATGGCCTGATCGAAGGTCAGGCGGGTGCCCGAGCCCTGTTCACGCAGGATCCAGGCCTCATGGGTGAGTTCTTCCATGCTCGCCTGGCCGCGTTTGGCCAAGGGGTGCTGCGGCGCGCAGAACACCACCAGCTCGTCCTCGACCCACGGCTGCACTTCCAGGTCCGGGTGGTTGCAGTCGCCTTCAATTAGACCCAGATCAATTTCGTAATGGGCAACCTGTTGCACGATATGCGCAGTGTTCTGTACATGCAGCTTCACCTGGCTCTCCGGGTGGATCTGCATGAAGCTGCCGATCAGCAGGGTGGCCAGGTAGTTGCCGATGGTCAGGGTCGCGCCCACCGCCAGCGAGCCGAAACCGGACTTGCCGTTGAGCAGGTCCTCGATTTCCTTGGCCTGGTCGAGCAGGGCCACCGCCTGGGGCAGCAGTTGATGGCCCAGGGCGTTGAGGCTCAGGCGTTTACCGGCGCGGTCGAACAGCTGGCAGCTGGACTGGCGCTCAAGTTCGGTGATCGATGTACTGGCGGCCGATTGCGATAACGCCAGTATTCCGGCGGCCCGCGAGACGCTTTGGTACTGGGCCACGGCAACGAACACCTGGAGCTGACGAAGGGTAAATCGCATATCTATATAACCGATAAGACATATCTTGATAATTCATTTAACAGATATTGTCGCTGGCACTAAACTATTGCGCAATCGCGCTCTCGCTTAGCGCCGCGTTTTTCTTCAGGAGCCCGTACATGAGCAACATGAACCACGAACGTGTCCTCAGTGTTCACCACTGGAACGACACCCTGTTCAGCTTCAAGTGCACCCGCGATCCGGGCCTGCGCTTCGAGAACGGTCAGTTCGTGATGATCGGCCTGCAACAGCCAAACGGCCGCCCGCTCATGCGCGCCTATTCGATTGCCAGCCCGAACTGGGAAGAGCATCTGGAGTTCTTCAGCATCAAGGTGCCGGACGGCCCGCTGACCTCCCAGTTGCAGCACCTGAAGGAAGGCGATGAAATCATCATCAGCAAGAAGCCTACCGGCACCCTGGTACTCGACGACCTGAACCCGGGCAAGCACCTGTACCTGCTCAGCACCGGCACTGGCCTGGCGCCGTTCATGAGCGTCATCCAGGACCCGGAAACCTACGAGCGCTTCGAAAAAGTCATCCTGGTCCACGGCGTGCGCTACGTCAACGAAGTCGCCTACCGCGAATTCATCACCGAGCACCTGCCGCAGAACGAGTTCTTCGGTGAAGCGCTGCGTGACAAGCTGATCTACTACCCGACCGTGACCCGCGAGCCATTCGAGAACCAGGGCCGCCTGACCGACCTGATGCGCAGCGGCAAGCTGTTCAGCGACATCGGCCTGCCGCCGATCAACCCGCAGGACGACCGCGCTATGATCTGCGGTAGCCCGAGCATGCTCGACGAGACCAGCGAAGTGCTCGACAGCTTCGGCCTGAAGATCTCGGCGCGTATGCGTGAGCCGGGTGATTACCTGATCGAGCGTGCATTCGTCGAGAAGTAAGACATTGAATACAAAAAAAGCAGGCTTCGGCCTGCTTTTTTTGTGTCTATAGATCCAGCACCACTTCCAGCACCCGGATCTGATCTGGCTGCGGGTAGTGCCAGCGCACCTGCACATCCCAGAACCTAACCCCGTACACGCGCTCGGGCGGCGGCACCTGGTAGGCCGGGCGCGGGTCCTGGGCCAGGCATTGCTCGATCAGCTCCACCAGCGGCTCGGCCAGGCGCAAGGCGTGCTCGCGGGCCTGGGGCAGGGCAGTATCGCTCCAGCTCACGGCAATCGGCGCAGGTGGCGCGTCAGCCATCTGGTTGGTCGCGTCGGCCACGGCATCGGCGTAGGGCACGTAAGGCTTGATATCCAATACCGGGGTGCCATCAAGCAGGTCGATGCCCGACAGCCACAAGCGGTCAGCCTCGACCTTCTCCAGCCTGACCACCGACTGACCGATGCCATTGGGCCGGTGGGTGGCACGGGTGGCAAACACACCCATGGACTTGTTGCCGCCCAGCCGAGGCGGGCGCACCTTCAACCGCGGTTTGTCTTCCAGCGCCTGGTGGAACAGGAACAGCAGCCAGACATGGCTGACCTGCTCAAGGCCGGCAACGGCCTCGCCGTTGTCGTAGGGTGGCAGCAGCTCCAGCACGCCACGGGCGGCCGGCGCCAGTTGCGGCTGACGCGGAATGGCGAACTTTTCCTTGAAGCAGGAGCGCACGTGGCCGATGGGAGCAACGCTGTAGTTCATCGTCGGCTCAGCCACGAACCCGCAGGGTCAGGCCCTTGAGGAAGTTGCGCAGCAACTGGTCGCCGCACGGGCGGTAGTTGTTGTGCCCGACCTTGCGGAACAGGGCGCTGAGCTCTGGCTTGGACACCGGGAAGTCGGCGGCCTTGAGAATCGCGTGCAGGTCGTCCTCTTTAAGCTCGAAGGCCACGCGCAGCTTCTTCATGACGATGTTGTTGGTCACCGGCAATTCGACCGGCAGCGGCGCACGGCTGTCGTCCTTGCCGCGCTTGAAGATCACCAGGCCATCGAGGAAATGGGCGATGACTTCATCGGGGCAGCGCACAAAGCCTTCCTCTTCTTCCTTCTTGAGGTAGGTAGCGATATCGGCGGTGGATACTTCGAAGCCGCTTAGCTTGATGATATCGGTGAGCTTGGCGTCGTTGACGTCCAGCAGGTAGCGCAGGCTGCGCAGTACATCGTTGTGAATCATGGGGACAATCCTGTTCAGGGGCGCCGCCTGGGTGGCGGCGCCGTGTTGCTTAGAATTTTTCGCTGGCTGCCAGGTAGCGCCACTGGCCCAGCGGCAGCTTGCTCATGGCGACGCCACCGAGGCGGATGCGGCGCATGCTCACCGGGGTGACGCCGACGCTGCGGCAGAGCAGGTCGATGAGCCCGGCAGGCGGGTTTTTCAGGACCATGCGCAGGCGCGTCTCGTTCTGCCAGCTGGCCTTGATCTTCGGCAGCTCGTTGCCTTTCCAGGTGAAGCCGCGGTTCAGCCGCTCCAGGCCGTGGGCGATCATTTCGCCAGTGACTTCGACGATGTATTCCTGCTCGAGCTTGGCCAGGTCGGCATCGAGCTTGCGGGTCACGCGCCAGTCCTGGGTGAACACTTGCAGGCCGCTGGCGCCTTCTTGCAGCGGCGCGGCGCAGCTCAGGCGGGCGAAGTGGCCCTTGAGCGGGCGACGGCTGTAGCTGTGCTCCGGCGAGAGGCTGTCGGCGCTGATGCTGGCGCAGGCGGCATCGACGTCGAGCCCGGCGGGCTGGTTGAGCAGCAGGGTGACCGGCTCCAGGGCTTCGGCCTTGGCGCCCTGGCGCAGTTCGACCTTGTGATCGGTGACTTTGAATTGCGGCTCGTCGATCACGGTGCCGTTCACCGTGACCCAGCCGCCCTCGATGTACAGCTCGGCCTCGCGCCGGGAGCAACCGACCAGTTCGATAAGGCGTTTGGAAAGGCGAATGGGTTCAGACATGACGACAGCCGTAGACACAGGGAAAGGTGCCTATTGTAACTGCCTGGACGGGCTTGGGGCCGGTAACATTCGTCGATCCGGCCATTAATCTGCGCTTTCGCGGCATTTCAGAGGGGGATTACACAAGCCTTCAGTCGGTGCGGACAGACTGCGTACGAATTAGCCTCATGTGAAGTAGGGGGTAGGGCTGGCCCATGCCGTCCGTTTCTGAGCGGCCGACCACTTCAAAGCCCTGGCGCAGGTAGAAGCCCAGGGCCTGGGCATTCTGTTCGTTGACGTCCAGTTGCTCGGCGTGCAGCTCGTCGATGGCCACCCGCAGCAGCCTTGCGCCCAGGCCCTGGCCGCGCGCCTCGGGGTCGATGAAGAGCATCTCCACCCGTCCGCCAGCGACCCCGGCAAAGCCGCGGATGCGCTGGCTGGCGTCCTTGCAGCAAATCAGCATTACCGCGTCCAGGTACTGGCTCAGTAGCAGCTCACGCAGCAGGCAGATGTAGCTGTCGGGGAGAAAGTCGTGGGTGGCGCGCACGGACGTTTCCCACACCCGCGCCAGCTCCGGGTAGTCGCGCAGGCTGGGTGTCTGCACGGTCATGTGCCTGCGCATTACGATGGTCTCCTCGTGGCGATTGAGGAAACGATAGTTGCAAAAAAAAGCCCCGCCATCGCTGGCAGGGCATTTTTTTATTGGCGCCGGATCAGATCGGTTCGGCCCACATATCGTACTCGTCGGCGTCGGTCACCCGGCAGCGAACGGTGTCGCCCGGCTTGAAGCCGTGGTTGCCATCGATGAACACGTTGCCGTCGATTTCCGGAGCATCGAAGAAGCTGCGGCCGACCGAGCCTTCGTCTTCGACTTCATCGATCAGCACGTCGATTTCCTTGCCGATGCGCAGTTGCAGGCGGGCGGTGCTGATCGCCTGCTGGTGGGCCATGAAGCGATCCCAGCGCTCCTGCTTGATGTCGTCCGGCACTTCGTCCAGGCCCAGGTCGTTGGCCGGGGCGCCTTCGACCGGCGAATACTGGAAGCAGCCGACGCGATCGAGCTGGGCTTCGGTCAGCCAGTCGAGCAGGTACTGGAAGTCTTCTTCGGTTTCACCCGGGAAGCCGACGATGAAGGTCGAACGGATCACCAGTTGCGGGCACTGCTCGCGCCAGTTCTTGATGCGCGCCAGGGTGCGGTCTTCGAACGCCGGGCGTTTCATCGACTTGAGCACTTTCGGGCTGGCGTGCTGGAACGGGATGTCCAGGTACGGCAGGATCTTGCCGGCCGCCATCAGCGGGATCACGTCGTCGACGTTCGGGTACGGGTACACATAGTGCAGGCGCACCCAGGCGCCGAGGCTGCTCAGCGCTTCGCACAGCTCGAGCATGCGCGTCTTGACCGGGCGGCCGTTCCAGAAGTCAGTCTTGTACTTGACGTCGACGCCGTAGGCGCTGGTGTCCTGGGAGATCACCAGGATTTCCTTGACCCCGGCCTTGACCAGGCGCTCGGCCTCGCTCAGCACTTCGCCGACCGGGCGGCTGACCAGCTTGCCGCGCATCGACGGGATGATGCAGAAACTGCAGCTGTGGTTGCAGCCTTCGGAAATCTTCAGGTAGGCGTAGTGGCGCGGGGTCAGCTTGACGCCCTGTGGCGGCACCAGGTCGATCAGCGGGTTATGGTCCTGGCGCGGCGGCACGACTTCGTGCACGGCATTGACCACCTGCTCGTACTGCTGCGGGCCGGTTACCGAGAGCACGCTGGGGTGCACGTCACGGATGCTGCCTTCCTCGACACCCATGCAGCCGGTGACGATGACCTTGCCGTTTTCCTTGATGGCTTCGCCAATCACTTCCAGGGACTCGGCCTTGGCGCTGTCGATGAAGCCGCAGGTGTTGACCACCACTACGTCGGCGTCCTCGTAGGTGGGCACGACTTCATAACCTTCCATGCGCAGCTGGGTCAGGATGCGCTCGGAATCGACCAGGGCCTTGGGGCAACCCAGGGAAACGAAGCCGACCTTGGGCGTGGTGGGCGTAGGAGTGGTGGACATGGCTAACCTCGGTATTGAAGGGCTTGCCTGGCCGGGCCGGCGGGCAAACCTGATGGGCGCTTTGGGCGCCTCTGATCAAAAAGTGCGCAATTCTAGCGAGCGCAAAGTCACTTGACCAGCAGAAATACGACGAACGCTCAGCTATGCTTCGCGGCAGTGTGCCTGTGTCTGGTGCAAGGGGCCTGGTGGCGGGAGTGATGGATGGTTCAGGCAAGTAGTCAGGCCGATTCCGGGCATTCGGTGGCAAAGCCGTTGAGCCTGCTGGTGGCAGCGGTCGGAGTGGTTTACGGCGATATTGGCACCAGCCCCTTGTATACCCTCAAGGAGGTGTTTTCGGGCGGTTACGGCGTACCGGTCAATCATGATGGGGTGCTGGGCATCCTCGGCCTGATTTTCTGGTCGCTGATCTGGGTGGTGACGATCAAGTACGTGGTGTTCATCCTGCGCGCCGACAACCAGGGCGAGGGCGGCATCATGGCTTTGACGGCGTTGGCCCGGCGCGCCTCGGCGCCGTACCCCAAGCTCAAGGCGCTGATGGTCGGCTGCGGCCTGATCGGCGCGGCGCTGTTCTACGGCGACAGCATGATCACCCCGGCGATTTCGGTATTGTCGGCGGTAGAGGGCCTGGAGCTGGCCTTCGACGGCATCGACCACTGGGTGATACCGGTGGCGTTGATCGTGCTGGTGGCGCTGTTCCTGATCCAGAAGCATGGCACGGCGCGCATTGGCATCCTCTTTGGTCCGGTGATGGTCACCTGGTTCGTGGTGCTCGGCGCTCTGGGCGTGCATGGCATCGCCCAGAGCCCGGAGGTGCTCAAGGCTTTCAACCCGGTCTGGGCGGTGCGCTTCTTTATTGTTCACCCGGGCATGGGCGTAGCGATTCTTGGCGCCGTGGTGCTGGCCCTGACCGGCGCCGAAGCGCTGTATGCCGACATGGGCCACTTTGGCCGCAAACCCATTGCCCGCGCCTGGTTTGCCCTGGTGCTGCCGGCGCTGGTGCTCAACTATTTCGGCCAGGGCGCGCTGTTGCTGCAAAACCCGGAGGCAGCGCGCAACCCGTTCTATCTGCTGGCGCCGAACTGGGCGTTGATACCGTTGGTCGGTTTGTCCACCCTGGCCACGGTGATTGCCTCCCAGGCGGTGATTTCCGGGGCCTTCTCCCTGACCCGCCAGGCCATTCAGCTTGGCTATGTCCCGCGCATGCAAATCCAGCACACCTCCAGTGACGAACAGGGGCAGATCTATATAGGTGCGGTGAACTGGTCGCTGATGGTCGGGGTGATCCTGCTGGTGCTGGGCTTCGAGTCTTCCGGGGCGCTGGCCTCGGCCTATGGCGTGGCAGTGACTGGCACCATGTTGATGACCACGCTGCTGGTGTCGACAGTGATGTTGTTGCTGTGGAAATGGCCGCCGCTGCTGGCGGTGCCGATTTTGCTGGGATTTCTCTTTGTCGATGGCCTGTTCTTTGCCGCCAACGTGCCGAAAATCGTTCAGGGCGGGGCTTTTCCGGTGCTGGCGGGGATTGTCCTGTTTGTCTTGATGACCACCTGGAAGCGCGGCAAGCAGATTCTGGTCGAGCGCCTGGACGAAGGCAGCCTGCCGTTGCCGCTGTTCATCAGCAGCATTCGCGTGCAGCCGCCGCATCGGGTCGAAGGCACGGCGGTGTTTCTCACCGCACGGGCGGATGCCGTGCCTCACGCGTTGTTGCATAACATGCTGCACAACCAGGTGCTGCACTCGCAGGTGGTGCTGTTGACCGTGGTCAGCGAGGACACCCCGCGGGTGCCGGCGCAGCAGCGCTTCGAGGTCGAGGCGTATGGCGAGGGTTTCTACCGGGTGCTGTTGCACTTTGGCTTCATGGATGAGCCGGATGTGCCGGCGGCATTGAAGCTCTGTCACCTGGAAGGGCTGGATTTCAGCCCGATGCGCACGACCTATTTCCTCAGCCGCGAAACGGTGATCCCGTCGCGGCTGGTGGGCATGTCGCGCTGGCGGGGGCTGCTGTTTGCCTTTTTGCTGAAGAATGCCAACGGCAACCTGAGGTTTTTCAACTTGCCGTTGAACCGGGTGATCGAACTTGGCACTCAGGTAGAGATATAGGTAGCTTGCAGCTGCGCGCCGGAGGCGCGCTTCAATCCTGCTCGGCGACGCTGGTCTTGCCCTGGCGGTTCTCGATATCGCCGATCAGGCGCTTGGCCAGCGCCGGGTAGTTCTCGTCGAAGTGATGTCCGCCAGGCAGCTTCAGGCGCTCGCCGACTGCAGTATGGTCGGTACAGCCGCTCTCGTCGGCCTCTTCCTCGCCATACACGCAGACCACTTTGGACGCTGGCAGCCTGGCCATCTCCGGCCCGGTCGGTGCCTCTTTGCCAGCATTGCCCAACCAGCCCTCGACTTCGATCTCGAAGCTGCCGCTGCGGGCAAAGGCCAGCAGTATCACCGCATCGATGCGCTTCTGGTCTTCGGCCGGCAAGCGGTTGTAGATCGCCGGCAAGACGTCGGCGCCGAACGAGTAGCCGGTCAGCACGAAACGCTTGGTGCCCCATTTCTGCCGGTAGTGCTGCATCAGCTCGGAGAGGTCGATGGCGCTTTGTTCCGGGGTCTTGTGCTGCCAGTAGTAGCGCAGGGTGTCGATGCCCACCACCGGATAGCCGAGCTTGGCCATCTCGCCGGCGACGTCGCGGTCCAGGTCGCGCCAACCGCCATCGCCCGAGAGAAACAGGGTGACGGTGTCGGTGGTTTGCCCGGCAGGTACTTCGACCACCGGGATGCTCATGGCGTTGCCGTCCTCACCCACCAGTGCCTGGGTCAGTTGCGCCTTGAGTACCTGCGGCAGGTGGATGTCGTAGTCGCTGATGCTGGTTTCGGCATTGGCCTGGTCGCGCACGAAGGCGGCGCTGGCGTCATCCGGGTTGTCGTTCCAGGCCACGCTCCAGTGGCCGTGGGCGGCGGACTTGGGCAGCGGCGTGGCGCAGCCGGGTTGTTCGAGGTTGAAGTCCACCGAGATGGCCAGGGCCTTGTCATCGCTCTGGCTGGCCAGCCAGCTCCAGGCCTGGGCTGCGCCCGGGCCGATACCGGCTACCAGGGTCGGCGCGCCCTTGAGTTGCTGCATGGCTTGCTGCAGCGCCTGTTGCTGCTTGTTGCAATCGGCTGGCGGCAGGACCACCTGGACCATCTGCGCCTCGCCGCTCTGGCTCAGGTCGAGCAGTTGCTTGTCGCTCAGGGCCTGGTCCGGGGGCACGGCGATGACCACGCGGGCCTTGGCCCGGGTGCCGGGGTTGACCCGGACCAGGCTGCTGCCATCGGCCAGGCTCAGGTGCTCAAGGGAGGCTTCGGGGGCCGGCCGGGTCCACAGCCAGAAGCCAAGGGCGGCAGCCAGCAAGGCCAGCAGCAGGGGAACCAGCAGGTACAGCCAGTAGCGTCGAATCATCAGCGTTTCACCAATCCAGTCAGGCCGCCCGCGATCAGGGCGGCGGTGTCGGCCAGTGCCACCAGCGGATCGAGTCCGGCCGGCACGGCCATGTAGCGAGGTTCCCAGTCCGGTTGGAACTTGTCCTTGAAGCGGCGCAGGCCCTGGAAGTTGTAGAGCTGCTCGCCGCGCTGGAACACCATCGAGCCCAGGCGCTGGGTCAGCGGTGCGCCGCGCCGTGGTTGCAGCCCGGAGAGTGGCACCATGCCCAGGCTGAAGCGCCCATAGCCGTGCTGCTTATAGTGTTGGATCAGGCCGATCATCATGAATTCCATGGTCAGCTTGGGCGCCTGCGGGTGGGCGCGCATCAGGTCGAGGCTGGCCAGCTCCAGGCTGCGGGTTTCCAGGAGGTTGGCAAAGGCGACCGGGCGCCCTTCGAAACGGATCAGGGCAATCCGGAAGTGCTGCAGGTACTCCGGGCTGAAACGGCCGAGGGAGAAGCCTTTCTCGCGCACGTTCTTGCCAGTGAGCCAGGCGTCGGAGATGGTCTTGAGTTCTTCCAGCGGAGCCTGCCCCGGCTCGTGCACTTCCAGGCTCAGGCCGTCGCGGCCGCCGCGGTTCCAGGTGTAGCGCAGGTCTTTCATCTCCTTGCCCTTGGCTTCTAGGTCAAAGCGCTTGAGGTCGACCCGGGCTTCTTCGCCCAGTTTGATCGCGGTCAGGCCGATGTCCATATAGAAGGGCAGGTTCTCGGCCCGAACCTGGTAGAACACCGGGCGGGCATGGTGTACATCGCACAGGTCGCGGAACTGCCAGATCATTTCGGCGCGCTCGTGGGCCGGGCCGATCGGGTCGTACAGCGCCACCAGGCTGCGGCCGCGACGTGCATACATAAGGAAGGCATCGTCGTTGGGGTGGAACAGCAAGGCTTTGTCGCCAGTCAGGGCCAGGCCGCCGTCGGGTTGGTCGGAGGCTTGCAGGATGGCGTTGGCGCGTTGCAGCTCGTCGGCGCTGGGCAGGTGAATAACCGGGCGCGCGGTGCGCAGCAGCCAGGTCAGGGCGACGATCACCAGCAGTACCGCGCTGCCCAGGGCCGAGCGCAAGCCGCGTGGGGCATCGGCGTCGAGGGTGAATTGCCACCACAGCTGATGGCTGTAGGGCACATCCTGATAGGCAAACAGTAGCAGCCACACCGAAGCGCCCAGTACACAGGCGCTGGCCGCCAGGTAAACCGGCGAGAACGGCAGTTCGAGCAAGCGGCTGGGGCGATAGAAGGAACGGCGGAACACCGCCAGCAGGCAGGCGGTGAAGGTCAGGATGCTGGCTTCTTCCCAGTCGAAACCTTTGAGCAGCGAGAGCAGGGCGCCGACCAGCAGCAGGACGGTGGTCAGGATCCAGGCAGCCGACAGGCGCCGGCGCAGGCCCTGGGCCAGCAGCAGGCAGAGGACGCCAATCAGGCTGGCGCCGAAGTGCGACGCGTCGATCAACCGGTGCGGTACGAGGAAGCCCAGATGCTCCAGACGCTCGTCTATTTCCGGGGTGGCGCCGGAAAACAGCAGCACCACGCCGGAGAGAAACACCAGCACCGCCAGCACCGGGGCTGCGAGCCCGGAAGCGGCCCTGATCGCTTGCTGGGCAAACAGCAGGCGCTTGGCTTCGCTGGCCAGCAGCAGGACGCAGGCCAGCAGCAGTGGCAGCACCACATAGATCAGGCGATAAAGCAGCAACGCGGCGGCCAGTGGCGCGGCGCCGAGCTTGTCGGCAAAGGCTGCCAGCAGGATCGCCTCGAACACCCCGACGCCACCGGGCACATGGCTGAGCACCCCGGCCGCCAGCGCCAGCAGGTAGACCAGCAAGAAGGCACCAAACGGCGGCGCCTCGGGCAGCAGCAGGTACAGCACGGTGGCGGCAGCGGCTACGTCCAGGGCAGTAATGAGCAGTTGCAGCAGGGTCAGGCGTGCGCCCGGCAAGCGCAGAGTACGCCGGCCTACTTGTACCAGCAGGTTGTCAGCCTGGGGTTGTTCGGGCAGGCGACGACGATAAAGGCCATAGACCAGTGCGCCGCTCAAGCTAAGTACCGCCAGGGCGATCGCTGCCAGCAACGCAGGCGCCAGGTGCAAGGCTGAAGCTGCAGCCGGCAAGTTACTCAAGGTCGCCAGGGCGGCGAGCGGCGGCAACGCGCAGCCGAGGGAAAGGCTGGCAAACAGGGTCATGCGCGCCACTTCGGCGGCGCCGATGCCATGGCGCGCATACAGGCGATAGCGTACCGAGCCACCGGACAGCAGCGACAGGCCAATGGCATTGCCGATGGCAAAGGCGCTGAAGCCGCCCATTACCAGGGTGCGAGCCGGTAGCTGGACGCCGGCATAGCGGCTGGCCGACCACTCGTACCCCAGCAGTATGACGAAGCCGGCCACCGTCGCCAGCAGTGCGCCGGCCAATGCTGGCGGCGGCACGCTGAGCAGCGAATCATGCAGGGCATAGATGTCCAGCTCGCTGAGCAGGTGACGGCAGGCGATCAGGGCGACAGCGAACAGCAGCAAGGTCACGCCCAGGCCGATGGGCTGGCGGTACTTGCTCAGGCGTTCGAGCCAGCGCAGGCGTTGCTCGGCATTGGGTAATGCGGCGGTCACAGGGGCTTGTGTTTCAGGCGTCTGGGTGCGCATCAGCCACCTCGTGGCTTGCGCAGGGGAAGCAGGGTGTATCCGGTCAAAGTACCAATCCCTTTGGAAGCGTAATGTCCGATATGATCGGGCCGCTGAGCACCTTGAGGATAGTTAAAGAAGTTTCATATTGCCTGAGCGGCGAAGGGCGTTCAGGGGGCGGGCTGATTAGCTGGAAGGCAGACGCAAAAAAGGCCACTTTTTTCAAAGTGGCCTTTTCTGTTGTTTGGTTGCGGGAGCCGGATTTGAACCGACGACCTTCGGGTTATGAGCCCGACGAGCTACCAGACTGCTCCATCCCGCGTCTGTGGGGCGGATTCTACAGCGTTGAGCTTGGCTGTCAACGCTTAATTGTTGATTTACAATAAAAAATTACCTGGGGCTTTATTCCGGGCAAAGAAAAAGGCCACTCGTGAGAGTGGCCTTTCCTGAATCTGGTTGCGGGAGCCGGATTTGAACCGACGACCTTCGGGTTATGAGCCCGACGAGCTACCAGGCTGCTCCATCCCGCGCCTGTGAGATGAGATTCTACAGTTTTGCCCGGGGCTGTCAATAGCCTGTTTGCAGAAATCCTTTCTCCTTCAATCGCTTAGCGCCGCTGAAAAGGGCTGCAAGGCAGCAAGGGCGGGCCTTGCAGAGGTTCCGGGGGGGAATGAATTAGTTGTGATGCATGGGCCGCTAGCGGGTGAGATACTGCTTACATCACTTTAAACCTGTTCTTACGCTCCCTATGTCTCAACGCAAGATCATCCATATCGACTGCGATTGCTTCTACGCCGCCATCGAAATGCGCGACGACCCGCGTCTGGTCGGGCGGCCGCTGGCGGTGGGCGGTTCGGCGGAGCGGCGCGGGGTGATCGCTACCTGCAACTATGAGGCGCGGGCGTTCGGCGTGCGTTCGGCGATGTCCTCGCACCATGCCCTCAAGCTGTGCCCGGACCTGCTGATCGTCAAGCCGCGCATGGATGCCTATAAAGAAGCCTCGCGGGAAATTCACGGCATCTTTCGCGAATACACTGACCTGATCGAGCCCTTGTCGCTGGACGAGGCTTACCTGGATGTGTCGGACAGTTCCTGGTTTGCGGGCAGCGCTACACGGATTGCCGCCGATATTCGCCGTCGGGTTGCCCAACAGTTGCATATCACTGTGTCGGCTGGCGTGGCGCCGAACAAATTCCTGGCCAAGATCGCCAGCGACTGGCGCAAGCCCAATGGCCTGTTTGTGGTCACTCCGAATGAAGTCGAAGACTTCGTAGCTGCCTTGCCGGTGAGCAAGCTGCATGGCGTAGGCAAGGTCACCGCCGACAAGATGGGCCGCCTGGGCATCATCACCTGCCTGGAGTTGCGCGACTGGAGTCGCCTGGCCCTGGCCCGTGAATTCGGCAGTTTTGGTGAGCGGTTGTGGGGGCTGGCGCGGGGTATCGATGACCGTCCGGTGCAAAATGACAGCCGGCGTCAGTCGGTCAGTGTCGAAAACACCTACGACACCGATCTGCCTGATCTCGCCAGTTGCCTGGAAAAACTCCCGGAGCTGATGGAAACCCTGGCCGGGCGCATGGCCCGCATCGACGACAGTTATCGCCCGGGCAAGCCGTTCGTCAAAGTGAAGTTCCATGATTTCAGCCAGACCACCCTTGAGCAGTCAGGGGCGGGGCGTGACCTGGGCAGCTATCAACACTTGCTCAGCCAGGCCTTTGCCCGTGGCGGCAAGCCGGTGAGGCTGTTGGGGATTGGTGTGCGCTTGCAGGATTTGCGCGGTGCGCATGAACAGCTGGAGCTGTTCACTCGGGAGTGAGGAGGGCAGCGCCAGCAGGCTGGCGCTCTCCGGGTACAGCGAAGGTCAGTGCGCGCCAGGGTCGGCAACCAGGCGGCCGGCGTCCTTGGTCAGCGACTTGAGGAATTCCTGTTGCAGCTCCGGATCGTTGCGGGTCAGCTCGATCAGGCTTTGCTCCAGTTCACTGGCTTCTTCTTCCAGGCCCAGCTCCGACAGGCGCTTGACCCGATGCACCCACTGGCTGACTTCGTCGTCTTCCAGGTCATCGAAAATCAGTTCGTGGGCTTCCACCAGTTTGCCGCGCAGGCCGGCGCTGATCAGCAGGCTGGCATCGCCACGCACGTTGTTGTCTTCATCGACCACCTGCAGGTGCAGGGTGCCGATGTGGGTCAGGTTCTGCTCGCTGAACGGGCTGTCGAGCAGGTTCAGGTGCAACACGCCATTGCGGTCGGTGGTCAGCTCATGGTCGATCTTGCCGGCCTTGACCGACACCGGCCGCTCGCTCCAGGGGACGCTGGTGTATTCCTGGCGCTTGTCCTTTTGCACTTCGGTGATGCCCGCCAGGTTCTGCTGGGCACGACCGTTGGACTGGGCGTTCATGAACGGGTTGAGGCCGTCGAAGCCATAGCTCAACCAGTCATGGGTCACGCTGTCGGGCAGGTTGCCCAGGGCAAAGACATTGACCACGTTGGCGCCGACACCGGCCACCACCGCCACCGCGCCCAGCGGAATCTCATAGACTTCGCGCCAGGGTTGGTAAGGCGTGTAGCGATCGTAGCGACGGGTAACCTCGAACTCGGTGACTTCGAAGTTCTTCTGTTCGTGGATGCGCACACGCCGTTGCGGCAGCTCGAGTACCTTGGGGTCTCCGACATCGATCTGCAGGCTGTGTTCGAGCAGCTTGCGCTCGATGCGCTCCTCGTGCTCGCTGCGCTGGGACATCTGGTTGGCGCAACCGCTGAGGAGCAGGGCGCCGCACAGTGCGGCGCCCCCCAGGTTGATGGTACTTCGCTTGAACATGATTACTCTTGCGTTGGCTTAGCGACGAATGCGGGCTTGCAGGAACGACAGCACCTCGGCCACTGGCAGCGGCTGTGCGTCACGCTCGGTGCGGTGCTTGTATTCCAGGTTGCCGTCGGCCAGGCCGCGGTCGCTGATGACGATGCGGTGCGGGATGCCGATCAGTTCCATGTCGGCGAACTTGATCCCCGGGCTGGTCTTCTTGTCGCGGTCGTCCAGCAGCACTTCGAAACCGGCAGCGGTCAGCTCGGCATACAGCTTGTCGGTGGCTTCGCGAACCTGTTCGGTCTCGTAGCGCAGCGGCACCAGGGCGATCTGGAAGGGTGCCAGGGTATCGCTCCAGATGATGCCGTTTTCGTCGTAGTTCTGCTCGATGGCCGCAGCCACCACACGCGATACGCCGATACCGTAGCAACCCATGCTCAGGGTTACCGGCTTGCCGTTCTCGCCCAGTACCTGGCACTTGAGTGCCTCGCTGTACTTGGTGCCGAGCTGGAAGATGTGCCCGACTTCGATGCCGCGCTTGATCACCAGGGTGCCCTTGCCATCCGGGCTTGGGTCGCCCTCGACGACGTTGCGCAGGTCGGCCACTTGCGGAACTGGCAGGTCGCGCTCCCAGTTGACGCCGAAGTAGTGTTTGTCGTCGATGTTGGCACCGATGCCGAAGTCGCTCATCAGCGCGACCGAACGGTCGATGATGCATGGCAGCGGCAGGTTCAGCGGGCCGAGGGAGCCGGCGCCGGCGCCAATGGCGTCGCGCAGCTCTTCGTCGCTGGCCATGACCAGCGGGCTGGCAACTTCTGCCAGGTTGGCAGCTTTGATTTCATTGAGCTCGTGGTCGCCACGGACGATCAGGGCAATCAGCTTGCCTTCTTCGGCGGCGTGGACGATCAGGGTCTTGACGGTCTTTTCGATCGCCAGGCCATAGTTGTCGACCAGCTGGGTGATGGTCTTGGCGTCCGGGGTGTCGACCAGGCGCAGCTCTTCGGTCGGCGCCGGGCGCACGGTTTCCCGTGGGATGGCTTCGGCCTTCTCGATGTTGGCGGCGTAGTCGGAGCTGTCGCTGAAGATCACATCGTCTTCACCGGACTCGGCCAGCACGTGGAATTCGTGGGAGTAGCTGCCACCGATCGAGCCGGTGTCAGCCTGCACTGGGCGGAAATCCAGGCCCAGGCGGGTAAAGATGTTGCTGTACGCCAGGTGCATGCGATCGTAGGTTTGCTGCAGGGAAGCTGGATCGGCATGGAAGGAGTAGGCGTCCTTCATGATGAACTCGCGACCACGCATCAGGCCGAAGCGCGGACGGATCTCGTCACGGAACTTGGTCTGGATCTGGTACATGTTCAGCGGCAGCTGTTTATAGCTGTTGAGCTCGTTGCGGGCGAGGTCGGTGATGACCTCTTCGTGGGTCGGGCCCACGCAGAACTCGCGACCGTGACGGTCTTTGAGGCGCAGCAGCTCCGGGCCGTACTGTTCCCAGCGGCCGGATTCCTGCCACAGCTCGGCAGGCTGGATGGCCGGCATCAGCACTTCAAGGGCGCCAGCGGCGTTCATTTCCTCGCGGACCACGGCTTCGACCTTGCGCATTACCCGCAGGCCCATCGGCAGCCAGGTATAAAGGCCGGATGCAAGCTTGCGGATCATGCCGGCACGCAGCATCAGCTGGTGGCTGATGACGACCGCGTCGGAAGGGGTTTCTTTTTGAGTAGCGAGCAAATATTGACTGGTGCGCATGGTAGGCCGTTGTCGGTTGCTTAAGACTTTAAATGACCCCGCATTGTACGGGGGCGATTCGGTGGCGTACAGGATGCCGGAGCACGAAGGCGTTGTCAGCCCGAATTCAGACAAGAAAAAGCCCGGCAGTGCCGGGCTCTTTCGTACTGGGGATACTGAAAGCCCGGGGCTTACAGGATGCTCAGCGGGTACTCGACGATCAGGCGCAGTTCGTCGATCGATGGCGAACCGTAGTAAACGCCGTCACCCGAACGGTAGGTGGCTTGACGTACACGCAGGCTCAGGTCTTTGGCCGGACCTTCCTGCAGAACGTACTTGGCCTCGATGTCGCGTTCCCATTCCTTGCCGTTGTCGGTGCCAGTGACGTTGGCACCGGTACCCTTGACATAACGGGTCATGAAGCTCAGGCCTGGAACGCCGTATTCGGCGAAGTTCAGGTCGTAACGTGCCTGGTAGGATTTCTCGTCTTCGGCGTTAAAGTCGGAACGAGCGATGGAGTTGGCCAGGAAAATGGTGCCGCCGCCGTCGATGCCGTAGGCATAGTCGCCGTCACCGGTAACCTTCTGGTAGGCCAGGGTGAAGGTGTGCGCGCCAATGTTGTAGGCGCCCGACAGGCTGAACGCACGGTTATCAAGTTTGTCACCATCGAAGGCGGTAACGTTGGCCTTGCCGTCGCTCTTGGTGTCATAGATGTTGAAGTCGAACACCAGGCCTTGGTTGTCGTTGATCGGCAGTGCCCAGTTGACGTTGGCGTAGTATTTACGCCAGTAGTCTTCGACCTTGGAGTAGTAGAGGCTGGTGCTCAGGGTGTCGGTGAAGGCATAGGTGCCGCCGAACACGTCAGCCTGGGTCAGGCCAGGGTTCTTGATCCCGGTAGTGCGGTTCTTGCCACCGATGCTGTCGTGGTAGGACTGCGATTGAGCATTCAGGGCGGTGAAGTGACCGGCATTCAGCTCAAGGCCTTTGATTTCCTTGCTGGTCACCAGGAAACCTTCGACGGTTTCAGGCAGCAGGCGGCTGTCGTCGGTTGCCAGAACCGGCAGGGCGGTGAACTGGGTGCCGTACTTCAGCACGGTGTCGGAGATGCGGAACTTGACCGCCGCGCCACCTTCGGAGAACGAGTCCTGCGAACGGCCATCTGCGCCCAGCGGGAACTGGCCGGTGCCGGCGCGACCTTTGCCGCTGTCCAGTTTCAGGCCGAGCATGCCGATGGCGTCGACACCGAAACCTACGGTGCCTTGGGTAAAGCCCGACTGGTAGGTGCCGAGGAAGCCCAGGCCGGTTTCTTCAACGCGGCTTTGGTCGCCGTTAGGCACGTTACGGAAGTCACGGCTAAAGTACAGCATGCGGGTTTTGACATTGAGTTTGCTGTCTTCAACAAAACCCTTGGACTCATCCTGAGAAGAGGCCACTGCCAATTGCGAGGTGCCGGCTGCAACAGCCAGGGCGATTATGCTCCACTTCATCACGCGCATCGTGATTTGCTCCTTTGGTTTTTAGGAAGAGTACTGCCGTCGCTGTTTGGTTTTTTTATACAGCGCGGCTCTTTCTTTTTGTGTCGGCGGAAATGTATATCACGCTGACCGGCGTTGGCGATATGCCTGTCGAGAACCTTTCGGTAACTTTACGGTCATGTCGCTAACAGTTATGTCCTTGTCGCAAACCACGCCCCGGGTTTCGCGGGCCGTACAACTCCAGCGCTGTTTCAAGCGGATTAAGGATAGGTAAAAACAATCTAGCCCCTGCCCCCCGAAACTCCCTGGTTAACCCATGCAGCTGTTGTTATTTGTCGCCGCTCGCTGCATCAGTGCAGAGGGCGTGCCGACCGTGGCGGATGACAATGCAACAAGCGTGCACAAAATCGAACGGCTTCACGAAATTTTCACGCTTTCGCCCTCCGAAGGCCCTCAGGTGCCGGTAAACCGGGGGTCAAAGAACCTTTGGTTCGCGGCTGTCGATCGCAATGGAATAAGGGAAAAAGTTGCCCGTAAAGTCAAAGCGTTACCGTTGAAGGCTAAAGCTGAGTAGTTTGTGGATGTTCACTGGGCGAAACGCCGACGGACGGCTTCATTTTGGTGCGAAAAGTAGCGTTTCCTTGCCCGGGCAGCGTAACACCGACGTACGCCTAGGCCTTTTGGGTGAGGGGAAGGGGCTAAATCGGTGCATTGCTTCATTAATAAGGCAGCAGGCAATGCCCCGACGAGCGATCAGGAGTATCCTGCTGGCAGTGGCTCACGGAGGGTTGTGTGAGCAAGGTATTAAGCTGTTGTAGGAGATTTCGTAGTGTTTGTTCTGGATCAACGTCTTCAACAAGACACCTTTTGCCTGGGGGACTTTCCTCTTTGTCGTCTGTTGCTGAGTAGGGATGGCAACTATCCCTGGTTTATCCTGGTGCCGCGTCGGGCCGAAATCAGCGAATTGTTTCAACTTGATGACAGCGATCAGCAGCAACTCTGGAAAGAAACTAACGCCCTGGCCCAGATCCTCAAGGACGTCTTTGCCGCCGACAAAATGAACGTGGCAACCCTCGGCAATGTAGTTAGCCAGCTACATATGCATGTGATAGTTCGTCATCGTTCTGATCCGGCCTGGCCGGCACCTGTGTGGGGCAATAAACCTGCAATTGAATATGCGCCACAACAGGTGGCTGAGATCCGTTTGCGTCTGGCCGAGGTATTGGTTGACGATTTTCAGTTCGCGGAGGATCGAGTCATGACCCTTGACGCGCGCGTGACCGAGTTGGAAAGCCGGCTGGCCTTTCAGGACGATACCCTGCTGGCCTTGAATGATGTGCTGGTCGAACAGCAGCGCGTCGTTGAGCGCCTGCAGTTGCAGATGGCAGCACTGCTCAAGCGCTATGAAGAGATGGTCGGCCAGTACGAGGCCAGTGAAGAAGAGGCACCGCCGCCGCATTACTGATTCGGGGGCGAAAAAAAACCGCGATGGGCAGTGATGCCGTCGCGGTTTTTTTGTTGCTGCTGATCAGCGCCGTGGGGCGGCGATCACGTCTTCGGCCTGCAGGCCCTTGTCGCGGTTCATCACCGAGAACTCCACGCGCTGGCCTTCGACCAGCACCCGGTGGCCTTCGCCGCGAATGGCGCGGAAGTGGACGAAGATGTCATCGCCCGAATCGCGGGAGATAAAGCCGAAACCCTTGGACGTGTTGAACCACTTCACCGTGCCGGTATCGCGATTGGACATGTCGTACTGGGTGTTCTGGCTACGGGCCACAGCGCTTTTGGCAAAACCGGCAATCAAGTGCAGGATGGTGGCCAGCAGGGCGCAAGCCAGGGCCGGCAGGTTGCCAAGCTCCGGACGGGCCAGCAAGGTCACGGTCTGCAGGATCACGGTAAGCACCAGCAAAGCACTGGCAGCGCGCTGCAGTTGCTGGCGCACGCCCCGGTAGTGCTGCGCGAGCACGGGAGCGATGAGCAGGTTAAGCAGGCCGAAAAGCGCCAGGTAAACCGCCTCCGGTTGCTGCAGGAAGGGTATGGCTTCGGTTCTGAGGCTGGGTATGAAGGACAGCAGCAAAGCTGCAACGCCCGTCAACAGGTGGACGATCTTGAACATGTTGGTTGGCTCACATTGATAAGGCGGATCACAGGAAGAGCTGGCTTCACGGCGCGCACGGGTAAAAAAGCGCAAAAACGTGAGAAGGCCAGCCTATGCGCCCGGGCAATGACAATCGGCGCGGGCGGCACGCTGCCTATTTAACAGCAAAGCCCCGGGCTTCTCAAATCAGCGGCCAACCGTGTGTCGCGCGGCCTGCAGCCTTGTGTCGCAGGCATGAGGCTGCAGGGGTGGAAAACTCTTGGTACAGTGGTTTGTACCCGCTTGATCAGCAAGCACTAAGGAAAGGGGAACTACATGGCAATCGATATCGGTATCAGCGAAGAAGATCGCAAGTCCATCGTCGATGGTTTGTCGCGCCTGTTGTCGGATACCTACGTACTTTATCTGAAGACCCACAACTTTCACTGGAACGTCACCGGTCCGGCCTTTCGTACCTTGCACCTGATGTTCGAAGAGCAGTACAACGAACTGGCCCTGGCGGTCGACTCGATCGCCGAGCGTATTCGCGCGCTGGGCTTCCCGGCACCCGGGGCGTACTCAATCTACGCGCGGCTTTCTTCTATTAAGGAAGAAGAGGGCGTGCCGCCTGCTGACGAAATGATCAAACAACTGGTCGAAGGCCAGGAGGCGGTAACCCGCACGGCGCGCAGCATTTTCCCGCTGCTCGACAAGGTCAGCGACGAGCCGACGGCCGACCTGCTGACCCAGCGCATGCAGGTGCATGAAAAAACCGCCTGGATGCTGCGCTCGCTACTTGAAGGTAAGTAACCGGCAGATTTAACCCTGTTATTCGAATGCCCGAACTTTTGTGCGAAGTTCGGGCATTTCAGTTAGTACGGAAGCACTTTCCGGTGTTTTAAAGTACCGGCTCCAGTGCCGAGTATTCCTACATTCAGAGTTAGGGTGTCTGCTGGCACCGCCACGTTACACAGCGCTTTATTAAGGGCATGTTCCCGCGTGCATAACGCACGCGGGTTTGTTTCCCGGTTAAATAGTGGCGTGGTACGACTATGTCGGCATGGATGAATCGCACGGGGCGCGTAGCCTGCGTGCCGCACAAGGATGGCGTCGACCCTTTCGAGGCCAATTTCAACATGGGCCTGGCCCAGCCGCTGTCGCGGTCGGTGCGCCTCAACGGCTTTGCCACCTGTCTGCGCCTGGAAGAGATCTACTGGACTATTCTTGAACGCATCGCCAAGGCCAATCAGTGCTCGGTCAATGCCGTGTTGTCGTATATCGACCGTGAGGTACACCTGCGTCACGGCGGGGTAAAAAATTTCAGCGGGCTGATCCGCGTGGTCTGCGTGGTCTATTTGCTCGGCTTGCCAGTGGCACGCTAGTCGGTTGCCGGGCTGCACAGCACTCCTTAACCATATATAATCCCGCGCTTTACTGCCCGAACCAGCCTGCGCTGTGGTTAACGAGACACGCCTATGCCCATGTACGACTATCAATGTGCTTCCTGCAACCACCAGTTGGAAGTCCTCCAGAAGCTCAGCGCCGCGCCGCTGACCGATTGCCCGGCGTGTGAGCAGCCAGCGCTGAAGAAGCTGATTTCGGCCCCGGGCTTCCGCCTGGGTGGTACCGGCTGGTACGAAACCGACTTCAAGACCGGTGCGAAAAAGAACCTGGCAGGCGGCGACAAGGCCGACTGAGTTGATTGCACCGGCAGGGTCTTGCACTATTAGCCCTTTGGGGCTGCAAGGCCTCCACTGAACATACGAATGACGAGAAGCGAAACCACCATCATGATGCGCAGCCATTATTGCGGCCAACTGAACGAGAGCCTGGAAGGTCAGGAAATTACCCTTTGCGGATGGGTCCATCGTCGCCGCGACCACGGCGGGGTGATTTTCCTCGATATCCGTGATCGCGAAGGCATGGCCCAGGTCGTTTTCGACCCGGATCGCGCAGAAAGCTTCGCCGCCGCCGACCGCGTGCGCAGCGAATACGTGGTGCAGATTACCGGCAAGGTGCGTCCGCGTCCGGCTGGCGCAGTCAACGCCAACATGGCCTCGGGTGCCATCGAAGTGTTGGGTTATGAGCTGACCGTGCTGAACGAAGCGGAAACCCCGCCGTTCCCGCTCAACGAATACTCCGACGTTGGCGAAGAAACCCGCTTGCGCTATCGCTTCATCGACCTGCGTCGTCCAGAGATGGCCGAGAAGCTGCGTCTGCGTTCGCGCATCACCACCAGCATCCGTCGCTTCCTCGACGAAAACGGCTTCCTCGACGTCGAAACGCCGATCCTCACCCGTGCCACCCCTGAGGGCGCGCGTGACTACCTGGTGCCGAGCCGTACCCACGCCGGCAGCTTCTTCGCCCTGCCGCAATCGCCCCAGCTGTTCAAGCAGCTGCTGATGGTTGCCGGTTTCGACCGCTACTACCAGATCGCCAAGTGCTTCCGTGACGAAGACCTGCGCGCCGACCGTCAGCCGGAATTCACCCAGATCGACATCGAGACCAGCTTCCTCGATGAGTCCGAGATCATGGGCCTGACCGAAAGCATGATCCGCAAGCTGTTCAAGGAAGTCCTGGACCTGGAATTCGGTGAATTCCCGCACATGACTTTCGAAGAAGCCATGCGCCGCTACGGTTCCGACAAGCCTGACCTGCGTAACCCGCTGGAACTGGTCGACGTTGCCGACCAGCTCAAGGACGTCGAATTCAAAGTGTTCAGCGGCCCGGCCAACGATCCGAAGAGCCGTGTTGCCGCCCTGCGCGTGCCAGGTGGCGCGAGCATGCCGCGCAGCCGCATCGACGAGTACACCAAGTTCGTCGGCATCTACGGTGCCAAGGGCCTGGCCTACATCAAGGTCAACGAGCGCGCCAAGGGCGTTGAGGGCCTGCAGTCGCCGATTGTCAAGAACATCCCCGAGGCCAACCTCAACGTGATCCTCGATCGCGTTGGTGCGGTCGATGGCGACATCGTGTTCTTCGGCGCCGACAAGGCCAAGATCGTCAGCGAGGCGCTGGGCGCCCTGCGTATCAAGGTCGGTAACGATTTCAACCTGCTCACCTGCGAGTGGGCCCCGATGTGGGTGGTTGACTTCCCGATGTTCGAAGAGAACGACGACGGCAGCTTCACCGCGCTGCACCACCCGTTCACCGCGCCAAAATGCAGCCCCGAAGAGCTCGAGGCCAACCCGGCCACCGCCCTGTCGCGTGCTTACGACATGGTCCTCAACGGTACCGAGCTGGGTGGCGGTTCGATCCGTATCCACCGCAAAGAGATGCAACAGGCGGTCTTCCGTCTGCTGGGTATCGAAGCGGCTGAACAGGAAGAGAAGTTCGGCTTCCTGCTCGACGCCCTGAAGTTCGGCGCACCGCCGCACGGCGGCCTGGCCTTCGGCCTTGACCGTCTGGTGATGCTGATGACCGGCGCCCAGTCGATTCGCGAAGTCATTGCCTTCCCGAAAACCCAGAGCGCCGCGTGCGTCATGACCCAGGCCCCTGGCCTGGTCGATGCCAAGGCCCTGCGTGAGTTGCATATCCGTCTGCGCGAACAGCCCAAGGCTGAGTAAGCGGGCCCCGGGCGCATCCAGATGGATGCGCCTTTGCGTTAAGGCGCATGAATTTAAAGGTCTCGGCCGGGCGTGAGCGCGGCCGCGGCGTGGCATTGTTACAAAGGATTCGGAGTGCGTTATGGCAGGTCATTCCAAGTGGGCAAACATCAAGCACCGCAAAGAGCGCCAGGATGCCAAGCGAGGCAAGATCTTCACCAAGTGGATTCGTGAGCTGACCGTTGCCGCCAAGCAGGGCGGAGGCGATCCTGCCTCCAACCCGCGCTTGCGCCTGGCCCTGGACAAGGCGTTGGGGGCGAACATGAGCCGCGACATCATCGACCGGGCGGTTGCCCGCGGTGCTGGCACGGCCGAAGCCGACAACGTCGAAGAGCTCAGCTACGAAGGTTACGGCCCGGGCGGCGTGGCGATCATGGTCGAGGCCATGACCGACAACCGCAACCGCACCGCCGCCGCTGTGCGTCATGCCTTCAGCAAATGCGGCGGCAACCTCGGCACCGACGGTTCGGTGGCTTACTTGTTCGAGCGCAAGGGGCAGATCAGCTTTGCCGCCGGCGTCGATGAAGACGCGCTGATGGAAGCGGCGATGGACGCCGATGCCGACGACGTGGTCAGCAACGAGGACGGTTCGTTCGACGTGTTTACCTCGTTCAACAGCTTCTATGCCGTGCGCAACGCCCTGGAAGAGGCCGGTTTCAAGGCCGCTGACGCGGAAATCGTCATGCAGCCGACCACCAGCGCCGAACTCGACCTGGACGGCGCACAGAAGGTGCTCAAGCTGATCGACATGCTTGAAGACCTGGACGACGTACAGAACGTCTACTCCAATGCCGAAATTCCTGACGAAGTCATGGAACAGCTCGGCTAGTCTCAAGTTGTTCATTTAGGTGGGAGCGAGCTTGCCTCGCGATGCGATTGGGTGGTAATGCGCAATCGCGGGGCAAGCCCGCTCCTACCGGCCCGAGGCCGGATCTGCCTGCAGTTGCATTGCACCTGCGAGCCGGTCCGGCTTCTGTTTTTACTATGGCGCAAAGACGTATGACTCTGATTCTTGGCATCGACCCCGGCTCGCGCATTACCGGCTATGGCGTGGTGCGCCATAGTGGGCGGGGTTGCGAGTACGTGGCTTCGGGCTGCATCCGTACCGGCGCCGGCGAGCTGCCGGAGCGCCTGCAGATCGTCTTTCGCGGCGTGCGCGAAATCATCCGCCAGCACGGCCCGGTGACCATGGGCATCGAGCGGGTGTTCATGGCGCGCAACGCCGACTCGGCGCTCAAGCTCGGCCAGGCCCGCGGCGCGGCGATCGTCGCGGCTATCGAAGAAGGCCTGGAAATCGCCGAGTACAGCGCCACCCAGGTCAAGCAGGCGGTGGCCGGCACCGGTGGGGCCAATAAGGAGCAGGTGCAGATGATGGTCATGCACCTGCTGAAACTGACGCAAAAGCCGCAGATCGATGCCTCCGACGCCCTGGCCATCGCCTTGTGCCATGCCCATACCCGCTCAAGCCTGGTGCCCCACGGCCTGGGTACGGCGCGCAGTCGAAGCGGGCGCTTGCGGCTCTGATAGCATCATCTGCTGAAACAAATTTTGCCTGGGCAATGCCATCGGCCATTGCATTTGCTGTTAGGGTTGACCGGTCGCTTGCCGGTACCCATGAGGAAGGATCGGAACGTGATTGGACGTTTGCGCGGCACCCTGGCTGAAAAACAGCCGCCGCACCTGATTGTCGACGTCAACGGCCTGGGCTATGAGCTCGAAGTGCCGATGACCACCCTGTACCGCCTGCCCAAGGTTGGCGAAGTGGTGACCTTGCACACCCACCTGGTGGTGCGCGAAGACGCCCACCTGCTGTATGGCTTCCATGAAAAGCGCGAGCGCGAGCTGTTTCGCGAGCTGATCCGCCTCAATGGCGTGGGGCCCAAGCTGGCCCTGGCATTGATGTCGGGCCTGGAGGTCGACGAACTGGTACGCTGTGTCCAGGCCCAGGATGCTTCGGCCCTGGTCAAGGTGCCGGGGGTTGGTAAAAAGACCGCCGAACGCCTGCTGGTCGAACTCAAGGACCGCTTCAAGGCCTGGGAAACCTCCCCGGCCATGTTTGCCCTTGTGCCCAATGGTCCACTGCCGATTGCCAGCGTTTCCAGCGCCGAGGCCGATGCCGTCAGCGCGCTGATTTCCCTGGGCTACAAGCCCCAGGAAGCGAGCAAGGCGGTCGCCGCCGTGGATGCCAAGGGCCTGAGCAGCGAAGAGCTGATCCGTCGCAGCCTGAAGGGAATGATCTAAGTGATTGAAGCCGATCGACTGATAGCCGCCACCGGGCGCGACCGTGAAGAGGTCCAGGACCGGGCGATCCGCCCATTGCGCCTGGCCGAATACATCGGCCAGCCGGTGGTGCGTGAACAGATGGCGCTGTTCATCCAGGCCGCCCGCGGGCGCAACGAATCCCTCGACCACACCCTGATCTTCGGCCCGCCGGGCCTGGGCAAGACCACCCTGGCCAATATCATTGCCCAGGAAATGGGCGTGTCGATAAAAAGCACTTCCGGGCCGATCCTCGAACGCCCGGGTGACCTGGCCGCGTTGCTGACCAACCTTGAGCCGCACGATGTGCTGTTCATCGACGAAATCCATCGCCTGTCGCCCATCGTCGAAGAAGTGCTGTACCCGGCCATGGAAGACTTCCAGCTCGACATCATGATCGGCGAGGGGCCGGCGGCGCGTTCGATCAAGCTCGACTTGCCGCCGTTCACCCTGGTCGGCGCCACCACCCGTGCCGGCATGCTGACCAACCCGCTGCGTGACCGCTTCGGCATCGTCCAGCGCCTTGAGTTCTACAACACCGAGGACCTGGCGACCATCGTCAGCCGTTCCGGTGGCATTCTCGGCCTGCCCATTGAAGACGAAGGTGCCTTCGAGATCGCCCGCCGCGCCCGTGGCACGCCACGGATTGCCAACCGCTTGCTGCGGCGGGTGCGCGACTACGCCGAGGTGCGTGGCAAGGGCCACATCACCAAGCCGGTGGCCGACATGGCGCTGAACCTGCTGGACGTCGACGAGCGCGGTTTCGATCATCAGGACCGGCGCTTGCTGCTGACCATGATCGAGAAGTTCGACGGCGGCCCGGTGGGGGTCGACAGCCTGGCCGCGGCCATCAGCGAAGAGCGTCACACCATCGAAGACGTGCTCGAGCCCTACCTGATCCAGCAGGGCTATATCATGCGCACGCCACGGGGCAGGGTGGTGACCCGGCATGCCTACCTGCATTTCGGCCTGAACATTCCCAACCGCCTGGGCGAATCGATCAGCGGCGAGGGTTTTTCCGCCCAGACCGATGAATGACAGATTTATCCAGCGTTTCTGTGGTCCTATCCGCGGCATGCCTCCGTCGCGCTGGCAATACGACATAATCGATGAAAAACAGTTGCCGGGGCGGATTGGCAAGCTGAGGAGTTAGCACTAGAGTATGCGCGCGCAAAACGAGCTAGAGCCGTTCGCACATCGTTGTCGTGTCTATTACGAAGATACCGATGCCGGCGGCGTGGTGTATTACGTCAATTACCTGAAATTCATGGAACGTGCCCGCACCGAGCGGTTGCGTGACCTGGGCTTTGCCCAGTCGGCACTGGCGCAGGACAACCTGCTGTTCGTGGTCCATTCCAGCGAGGCGCGCTATCACGCGCCAGCGCGGCTGGACGACGAGTTGCGGGTTACCGCGCAAGTGCTTGAATTGAACCGCGCCAGCCTGCGCTTCGTGCAGCAGGTGTGGCGCGAAAAAGATGCAACGCTGCTCTGTGAGGGGCAGTTCCTGGTGGCCTGTGTGCGCGCCGATACTTTCAAACCCCGGGCCATCCCCCAAGCGCTGCGCGCGGCCTTTGCCGAGGCGGGCGATCCGGGTACTCATTCAAATGCAGGAGATTAAGCGTGGAAGCTAACGTCGTCGACCATACCTCCATGTGGAGCCTGGTCAGCAATGCCAGCATCGTGGTGCAGCTGGTCATGCTGATTCTGGTGGCCGCATCGGTAACGTCATGGATCATGATTTTCCAGCGCAGTACCATGCTGCGCGCCGGTCGTCGTGCGCTGGACAGCTTTGAAGAGCGCTTCTGGTCGGGTATCGACCTGTCCAAGCTGTATCGTCAGGCTGGCAGCAACCCGGACCCGGATTCGGGTGTAGAGCAGGTGTTCCGCGCCGGCTTCAAAGAGTTCTCGCGTCTGCGCCAACAGCCAGGCGTCGACCCGGACGCGGTCATGGAAGGCGTTGGCCGGGCCATGCGCGTAGCCATCTCCCGTGAGGAAGAGAAGCTCGAGCAGAGCCTGCCGTTCCTCGCCACCGTCGGTTCCACCAGCCCGTACATCGGCCTGTTCGGTACCGTCTGGGGCATCATGAACTCCTTCCGTGGCCTGGCCTCGGCGCAGCAAGCGACCCTGGCCACCGTGGCCCCGGGTATCGCCGAAGCCCTGATCGCCACCGCGATCGGCCTGTTCGCCGCGATCCCTGCGGTTATTGCCTACAACCGTTTCGCTGCCCGCAGTGAAGTCTTGATCGGCCGTTACTACACGTTCGCCGACGAGTTCCAGGCCATCCTGCACCGTAAAGTGCACACCAGCGAAGAGTGATCAGGTAAAAGCCCATGGCCCGAGTTCGCCACAAACGCAAGCCGGTCGCCGAAATGAACGTGGTGCCATACATCGACGTGATGCTGGTACTGCTGGTGATTTTCATGGTGACCGCACCGATGCTCAACCAGGGCGTGAAGGTCGACCTGCCCAAGGTTTCCAGTGAAGCCTTGCCGCAGGACAACAACACCCAGGTCCTGACCATTTCGATCAAGGCTGACAAGACCTACTACTGGAACCTTGGCAGTGAAGTCGACACCGACAAGCAGATGGACAAGGCCATGACCTTGCCGCAAATGACCGACGCCGTGACCAAGATCATCAGCGCCGGCCGTGACCAGGGCAAGCAGACCCAGGTCTTCATCCGTGGCGACAAGTCCGTCGACTACGGCGCGGTCATGGGTGCCATGGGCGGGTTGCAGAAGGCAGGTGTCGGTAACGTTGGCCTGATTACCGAGGCGCCCTGATGCAACAGCGAGAGCCATCCGCCTCGGAAAGCTATTTCTGGCCCAGTGTCTGGGCCATTGCGCTGCACGTTCTGGTGTTCGGCATGCTGTTCGTCAGCTTTGCCATGACCCCGGAGCTGCCGCCGGCCAAGCCTATTGTCCAGGCAACCCTGTACCAGCTCAAATCCAAGAGCCAGGCCACCACCCAGACCAATCAGAAGATTGCCGGTGAGGCCAAGAAGACTGCTTCGCGTCAAACCGAAGAAGAACAGATGGAACAGAAGAAGGTCGAGCAGCAGGCAGTGAAGGCTGCGGAACAAAAGAAAGAAGAAGCGGCTCAAAAGGCCGAAGAGGCGCGAGCCGAAGCTGAAGCGAAGAAAGCCGAACAGGCCGAGAAGGCCGAGGAAGCGAAGAAAACCGCCGAAGCCAAGAAAGCCGAAGAGGCGAAGAAGGCTGCCGAGAAGCAACAGGCTGACATCGCCAAGAAGAAGGCCGAAGAGGAAGCCAAGAAAAAGGCTGACGAAGAGGCCAAGAAGCAGGCGGCTGAAGAAGCCAAGAAAAAAGCAGCCGAGGACGCCAAGAAGAAGGCGGCCGAGGACGCCAAGAAAAAAGCAACGGCTGAAGAGGCGAAGAAGAAAGCCGCCGAAGACGCCAAGAAGAAAGCCGCAGCTGATGCGGCCAAGAAGAAGGCACAGGATGCAGCCCGCAAGGCGGCGGAAGACAAGAAAGCCCAGGCCCTGGCCGAGCTTCTGTCCGATACCACCGAACGGCAGCAGGCCCTGGCTGACGAGCAGGGTGACCAGGTAGCCGGCGATTTCGACGACCTGATCCGTGCACGTGCGGCCGAGGGCTGGGCACGTCCGCCTTCTGCGCGCAAGAACATGACGGTGGTCCTGCAGATCGGCATGTTGCCGGACGGCACCATTACCTCGGTGAGCGTAGCCCGCTCCAGTGGTGACGGTCCGTTTGACAGCTCGGCTGTGGCAGCGGTCAAGAACATTGGTCGTTTAACCGAAATGCAGGGCTTGAAACCGAGCGAATTCAATCCCTATCGTTCATTCAAGATGACATTCACACCTGAGGATCTAGCCTTGTGATTAACCTTCTTCGAGGACTGCTGGTCGTTCTCTGCTGTGCAGCAGGGTTGGCCGTAGCAGATGAAAAGAACATTCTGGTCACCAGCGGCAGCGATCGCGCCACGCCGATCGCGGTCGTGCCGTTCGGGCTGCAGGGCGGCAGCGTGCTGCCTGAAGACATGGCTGACATCATCGGCAATGACCTGCGCAACTCCGGTTATTACTCGCCGATCCCGCGCCAGAACATGATCAGCCAGCCGAGCCAGGCCAGCGAAGTGATCTTCCGTGATTGGAAAGCCCTGGGCGCCCAGTACGTGATGGTCGGCAGCATCGTTCCGTCCGGCGGCCGCCTGCAGGTGCAGTACGCGCTGTTCAACGTCGCCACCGAGCAGCAAGTGCTGACCGGCAGCGTCTCGGGCAGCGTCGATCAACTGCGCGACATGTCGCACTACATCGCCGACCAGTCGTTCGAAAAGCTCACCGGCATCAAGGGTGCATTCTCTACCCGCATGCTTTACGTGACCGCCGAGCGCTTCTCGACCAACAATACCCGTTACACCCTGCAGCGTTCGGACTACGACGGTGCGCGGGCGGTAACCCTGCTGCAGTCGCGTGAGCCGATCCTGTCGCCGCGCTTTGCACCAGACGGCAAGCGCATTGCCTACGTGTCGTTCGAGCAGAAGCGTCCGCGCATCTTCGTCCAGCATATCGATACCGGTCGCCGTGAGCAGATCACCAACTTCGAAGGCCTCAACGGTGCGCCAGCCTGGTCGCCGGATGGTTCGCGCCTGGCGTTCGTGCTGTCCAAGGACGGCAACCCGGACATCTACGTGATGAACATGGGTTCGCGCCAGCTGTCGCGCGTGACCGCAGGCCCGGGTATCAACACCGAACCGTTCTGGGGTAAAGATGGCTCGACCATCTACTTCACCTCCGACCGCGGTGGTAAACCACAGATCTACAAAACCAATGTTTCCGGTGGTGGTGCAGAGCGGGTAACTTTCGTGGGTAACTACAACGCCAACCCTAAACTGTCGGCGGATGAAAAGACCCTGGTGATGATTCATCGCCAACAAGGTTTCACCAACTTCAAAGTGGCTGCACAAGATTTGCAACGCGGCAGTGTAAAGATTCTCTCGGAAACAAGTCTTGATGAGTCACCCACTGTTGCGCCCAACGGCACCATGCTAATCTACGCCACCCGCCAGCAGGGCCGGGGAGTCTTGATGCTCGTCTCTCTCAACGGACGCGTGAGGCTCCCGCTTCCTACCGCTCAAGGCGAAGTCAGAGAACCGTCCTGGTCCCCTTACCTGAACTGACGCGGCGCTTTACGTTTTACTTAACACACTGGGGTTCATTAGGAGTTTCACGATGGAAATGCTGAAGTTTGGTAAGTTTGCTGCGCTGGCTCTGGCCATGGCCGTAGCTGTAGGTTGCTCCTCGAAAGGCGGCGACGATGCTGGTCAAGGCCAGGTTGATCCTAACGCTGGCTACGGTGCCAACACTGGCGCTGTTGACGGCAGCCTGAGCGAAGAAGCTGCTCTGCGCGCAATCACCACCTTCTACTTCGAATACGACAGCTCGGACCTGAAGCCAGAAGCCATGCGCGCTCTGGACGTTCATGCCAAGGACCTGAAAGGCAACGGCGCTCGCGTCGTTCTGGAAGGTAACACCGACGAGCGTGGTACTCGCGAATACAACATGGCTCTGGGCGAGCGTCGTGCGAAAGCCGTTCAACGCTACCTGGTACTGCAAGGCGTTTCTCCTGCCCAGCTGGAACTGGTTTCCTACGGCGAAGAGCGTCCAGTTGCTACCGGTAACGACGAGCAGTCCTGGGCTCAGAACCGTCGCGTCGAACTGCGTAAGTAATTCGATATGCGAACGTGCCGTCGTGCTGTAACCGTCCTGGCTCTCACCCTGCCTCTCATGGCCTGGGCTGAGGTTCCTGTTGTTGATGACAACGCAGGCTATAGCGGCGCAAGCAGCTATCCGCCTGCGGGTTATGGTACGAACGGCGCCTATGCCGGGGGAGGGGTTACGGCCCCTGCCTCGGCACAGGGCCAGCTGTTCATGCAACTGCAGCAAATGCAGGAGCAGATAGCGCGTCAACAAGGCGTCATTGAAGAGCTGCAAAATGACGTGTCACGCATGAAACAGGAGAGCCTGGAGCGTTACCAGGACCTGGATCGGCGTATCGGAAGCGGTGTTGCACCTGCCACCACTCCGCCCAATTCCCCAGCTGGTGGCGAAGCCGCCGGTGCTGCTGCAGGCGCTGCCACCGGTGCTGCCACCGGCCAGCAGCCTGCCGCCAGCAGCGAACCTGGCGATCCGGCGAAAGAGAAGCTCTATTACGACGCTGCTTTCGACCTGATCAAAGCCAAGGATTTCGACAAGGCCAGCCAGGCGTTCAACGCCTTCCTGCGCAAGTACCCGAACAGCCAGTATGCCGGCAACGCCCAGTACTGGCTCGGTGAAGTAAACCTGGCCAAAGGTGACCTGCAAGCGGCAGGGCAAGCCTTTGCCAAAGTGAGCCAGCTGTATCCCAAGCACAACAAGGTGCCGGATTCGCTGTACAAGCTCGCCGACGTGGAACGCCGCCTGGGTCACACCGACCGGGTCAAGGGCATTCTCCAGCAGGTGGTTACCCAGTACCCGGGTACCTCGGCCGCACAACTGGCCCAGCGCGATTTGCAAAAGCTCTGAACCAGCCGTTTTAAAAGAAACCCGCGCTAGTCGCGGGTTTTTTCGTTAGAATCACTGCCCTTTTATGAAACACGCTGCTGCGAACTACGCGATGACGGGTTCTCAGCAGTGCCTGACGGAGGCGGACAGCCTGTTTAGCTGTTACGCCCGTGGCGACTATGCAAGACACATTACGCATTACCGAAGTTTTTTACTCTTTGCAGGGTGAAACGCGTACCGCTGGGCTGCCCACGGTATTCGTCCGCCTCACCGGCTGCCCGCTGCGTTGCCAGTATTGCGACAGCGAGTACGCATTCAGTGGCGGCAGCATCCGCACCCTCGACTCGATCCTCGACCAGGTCGCCGGCTTCAAGCCGCGCTATGTCTGCGTCACCGGCGGCGAGCCGCTGGCCCAGCCCAATGCCATCCCTTTGCTCAAGCAGCTGTGCGACGCCGGTTACGAGGTTTCGCTGGAGACCAGTGGCGCCCTGGATATTTCCAGGGTCGACACTCGGGTCAGTCGCGTGGTCGACCTGAAAACCCCAGGCTCCGAGGAAGTTCACCGCAACCGTTACGAGAATATCGAGCTGCTGACCCCGAATGACCAGGTCAAGTTCGTTATCTGTTCCCGTGAAGACTACGATTGGGCGGTGTCCAAGCTCATTCAATATGGCCTGGAAAAACGCGCTGGCGACGTACTCTTCTCGCCCAGCCACCACCAGGTGAGTGCCACCGACCTGGCCGACTGGATCGTGGCCGATAATTTGCCGGTTCGTTTCCAGATGCAGCTGCACAAACTGCTGTGGAACGACGAACCGGGACGCTGACAGGAGTGATGCAATGACTGAGAAACGTGCGGTAATTCTGCTTTCCGGCGGCCTCGACTCGGCCACTGTTGTTGCCATGGCCAAGGCCGAGGGCTACAGCTGCTACACCATGAGCTTCGACTACGGCCAGCGCCACCGCGCCGAGCTCAACGCCGCAGCGCGGGTTGCCCGCGACCTGGGCGTGGTCGAACACAAGGTCATCGGCCTGAGCCTGGACGGTATTGGCGGCTCGGCCCTGACCGACAGCAGCATCGATGTACCTGAAGCGCCGAGCGAAGGCATCCCGGTCACTTACGTGCCGGCACGCAATACGGTGTTCCTGTCCCTGGCCCTGGGCTGGGCAGAGGTACTGGAAGCCCGCGATATCTTCATCGGCGTCAACGCCGTGGATTACTCCGGTTACCCGGATTGCCGTCCGGAGTTCGTTGAGGCGTTCGAGCGCATGGCCAATCTGGCTACCAAAGCCGGTGTCGAAGGCAACGGCTTTCGCATCCAGGCACCGCTGCAGAACCTCAGCAAGGCGCAGATCGTCCAGGCCGGCATGGCCCGCGGGGTGGATTACAGCCTGACCGTTTCCTGCTATCAGGCCGACGATCAAGGCCGTGCGTGCGGCAAATGTGACAGCTGCCGCCTGCGCGCCGACGGCTTTAAAGCCGCCGGTGTAGAGGACCCGACCAGATATTTTTAAATTATTTTGCGATGGGGTGTTGATTTCCTGTTAGAAATCAGTATTATACGCGCCATCCAACGGGTCGTTAGCTCAGTTGGTAGAGCAGTTGGCTTTTAACCAATTGGTCGTAGGTTCGAATCCTACACGACCCACCATACGCTGTAAGAGAAAGCCCGCGTCCTGCAAAGGTCGCGGGCTTTTTCGTTTCCTACCTATCAGAACGCGTAGGTCGCCGACAGAATCGCCGAACGCGCATCGCCGTACTCTATGGCCGAAGAACGCGCATCGGTGCCGTTCTGCTGGCGCACACGCTCAACGTAATCCTTGTCGAACAGGTTGTTGACGTTCAGCTGCAGGTCGAGGTCTTCGTTGACCCGGTACGCCACCATGGCGTTGTGCAGCCAGTAGGCGTCAAGCTTGGCGCTGGTGCTGGAGGTGACGTTGCGTTCGCTGACATAACGCGCGCCATAGCCCAGGGTCCAGCCGGCCGGCAGCTGGTAAGTGGTCCACAGGTTCAGCGAGCGCGGCGGGGTGTTGCCCAGGGCCTGGCCTTCACGGGCGATACCGGCTGCAGTGTTGGCGGCCTTGAGGGTTTCACTGTCGAGGAAGGTGTAGTTGGCGAACACATCCCACTGCTCGGTGATATGCCCGGTGACCCCGACTTCGACGCCCTGTACACGCTGCTTGCCGGCCAGTTGGGTGGAGCCGTCGGCCATGGTTTCGCGGGCGTTGGTCTTTTCTACCCGAAACAGCGCCGCGTCCAGTTCCAGGCGCTTGTCGAGCAGCTCCCATTTGGTCCCCAGTTCCCAGGTTTCGTTCTTTTCCGGGGCGAGGTTTTCGGTGGCCGCGCTCAGGCCGCCGCCGGTGGAGGCCAGGCTCTCTGCCGAAGGGTTGAAGGAGTTGCCCCAGGCCAGGTAGATACGCCCGTTCTCAGTCGGTTTGTAGACCAGCCCGGCACGGCCACTGAGTTTCTCGTCGGTGGAGTCGAAGTCGGAGGTGCGTACATGCCCGGCGTCGTAGCCTTGGGCCTGACCTTTGAACTTGTCGTAGCGCAGGCCCAGGTTCAGGTCCCATTGCTCATGCAGGGCAATGGTGTCGAAGATGTACAGCGCCTGGTTGGTCAGCTCGGTGTCGGTGTAGCTGCTGGTGGCCTTGTTGGCCGGCCCCGACCAGTGCCCCGGCGGGTTGCTCAGATCATAACCATTAGCGGGATACAGGGCGTTGCTCAAGCCGTAGCCGTAGGTCTTCAGGTCCATGGTTTCGCGTGACACTTCCATGCCGGTGACCAGGTCATGGCGCATGCCCAGCAGCTTGAAGTTGCTGATCAGATTGGTCTGGTTGATCCACATTTCGGTGGTCGCATCGCGCCCGTAGCCCTGGGGGCCGGCGGGGCGATAGCGGCCAGGCGGCAGGCCGGTGGTGTTGACGTGCGAAGCCGAAACCGTGGTATCGCGGGCAATGTGGCTGTAGCGCGTAAGGTTTTGCAGGCGCAGGTTGTCGTTGAAGTCGTGTTCGAAGTTGGCGGTGAACGAGCTTTGCTCGATCTCTTCCTTGTCGAGGTTCTTCCAGCCGAAGTAGTCTTCGCGGCTGACGCCGGCCAGGCGTTTGCCGTCCAGGGCCGGTACGCCGTAGTCGGGCAGGTTGTCATCGACCTGGTGGAAGGCGCTCAGGGTCAGGCGCGTGGATTCGCTCAGGCCCAGGCGCAGCGATGGGGCGAGCCCCCAGCGTTCACGGTCGATCTGTTCGCGGCCGGCCACATCGTTCTGGTGGCCCATGAGGTTGATGCGAAACGCGCTGTCATGCCCTACGCCCTCCAGCGGCTGGTTGCTGTCCAGGGTCATGCGGTGGTAGCTGTCGGTGCCGACACTGCCGCCCAGGCGGGTGAAGGCCTGGTCCTGGGGCTGCTTGCTGATGATGTTGATGCTGCCGCCGGTGGTGCCGGCACCGCCGAACACAGAGTTGGGGCCTTTGATGACTTCGACCTGCTCGACATTGAAGGTGTCGGTGCGGTTGGTCTGGGCGCTGTCGCGCAAGCCGTCGATCTGGATATTGCTGTTGGCCGAGAAGCCGCGGATGTTGATGCTGTCGCCCGAGCCGCCACCGCCTTCGCCGGCGTTGAAGGTGATGCCGGAGACGTTGGACAGTACCTGGCGCAGGCTCAGGGCCTGCTGCTCCTTGATTACCTGGGAGGGCACCACGGTGATGGTCTGCGGGGTGTCGAGCAGGGTGGTGGTGTACTTGCCCGACGCCGAGCGTTCAGTCTTGTAGTCGCTGCTGGCCTTGGCATCGATGTTGATATTGCCCAGCTCCATAGGCGGGCTGGACGCCTTCTCGGCGAGCGAATAGCTTGATGTTGAAGCGACGGCAAGGCCCAGCGCTGAAGCCATGAAGGAATGCGATGAACGACCACGAGCAAGTTGGCAAGACATGTAAAGTTTCACCCCAGTGAAAATTAAATGTAAGTGTTTATGAGAATTATTAGCAGTTACGTTGCTGATGATAATCTCGCCGCTTACCTTTCTTGCAGCTGTAGGTGTTTCGACATGTTTCTGGAGCGAACCATGACAACCAGGCAGAGTTCCAGCATCATGGTGCCACTTCGAACTCAAAGATGACCCGCCTCCGTCGTGAGGCCGGCATAAGGCTTTTACCCGTAATGACCCAAGAACACGCCCAGCAGCCTTCCCAGTCGCCGCCACTGATCTCGGTCGTCGCTCCTTGCTACAACGCCGAGAAGTACCTTGAGGCCGCGCTGCAGAGCATCTTTGCCCAGGATTACCCCAACTTCGAGGTGATCATTGTCGACGATGGCTCGACGGACAACAGCCTTGCCATGCTCCGGGCGCTGCAGGACACCTACGCTTTCACCCTGCTGACCCAGCACAATCAGGGCGTCAGTGCCACGCTGAACAATGGCCTCAAGCATGCCCGGGGCGTGTATGTGTCCACTCCGGACCTGGACGACATCATGCTCCCGCATTCGCTCAGCGTCAGGGCCAGGTACCTGGACGAGCACCCCGAGGTCGGCTGCGTCGGCGCCCTGATCGCCTACATGGACAGCGATGGCGCCGAAACCAAGACCCAGCAGCGCACCGAGGTAAAGACCTTCAGCTTCGACCAGATCGTCCGCGAGGCAGTGGTCATCGGTGCGCCGGGCGCGTTGTACCGCATGCAGGCGATGCGCGCGGCGCAGTTCTACGACCCGGCGATCAAGGTCCAGGATTTCCAGATCACCCTCAGGATCGCCAGCAAGGGCTACCAGATTCACGAGTTGCCGGTGTGCGTGACGCGCTATCGCCGCCACCCCAACAACCTGTCGAGAAAGTTCAAGGTCCTGCTGGATGCCGATATGCTGGCGATGGCGCCCTTCAAAACGCATCCCGGGTATCAGCAGGGCAGGACGGTGCTGATCAACAAGGCATTGAAGTATGCGGTGGTCGCCGACAAGAAATTTGCCTGGCAACTGTTGCGCTCGATCCCGCTACGCCATTACAACCGCACCACATTCAAACGCCTGAAGCGCCTCGTACTGCACCGTTGATCAGCAAGGACCCCTTTGTGAAGTTATTCGACCTCTTGAAACAGCGGCGTGAGCGCAAACGACTGCGCTCGATGGACAAGCTTGAGCGTGCGGCAGAAAAGATCAGGCTGCGTTACCCACGTTATAGCGTCGGGGTGGGCACCTACGGGATTCCGGAAGTTGTCGAGTTCGGTGACGATACAGTGCTGAAGATCGGTTCCTACACCTCGATCGCAGCGGGCGTACAGATACTGCTCGGCGGTGAGCACCGTACCGACTGGCTGACCACTTACCCGTTCCCGGCCATGGTCGATGCCGTCAAGGACATCAAGGACTATGCGCCGAGCAAGGGCGATGTGGTGATCGGCAGCGACTGCTGGATCTGCACCAACGCGGTGATCCTCTCGGGCGTGACCATCGGCCATGGCGCGATTGTCGCCGCCGGTGCGCTGGTGACCCGCGATGTGCCGCCGTTTGCGGTGGTCGGCGGCAACCCGTGCAAGCAGATCAGGTGGCGGTTTGACGAAGAAGTGCGCAACACCTTGCTCGAAGCGGCCTGGTGGGACTGGCCCATGGATGAAGTCAAAGCTGTCTCGCGGATGCTCAGCAGCTCGGACCTTGATAGCTTTCTTGCCTACATCAAGGCCCGTAACGGCTGACAGTCAGTTGAACAGGCGCTGGCGCAGCGCGTCGATGCGTTCGGCCTCGGCCAGATAGTCGGCGGCACCGAGGTTGCTGTACAACGTGCCGGCCTTGATCCGCTTGGCATCGCGCCGCTGCTGCTCGGCGCGTTCGAGCAACGCCTTTTGCAAGGCACTGGCACTGTCCGGCGAGGCTTCAAGCAGTGGCCGGGCCATGATCTCGGCGCTGTCCAGGTGGTCCTGGGCGATGGCGCTGAGCACCGCACTGGGTTCACTAATCGCCCCCAGGCCCAGCAAGCGCTTGGCCAGCGCCGGCGTTACCTGCGCAGCGCCTACCAGCAGCGTGTCGGCTTGCACCGGCATGCCCTGGTCGAGCAACCAGCTGGCAGCTTCCAGGTGGCCGTGCTGCAGGCAGCATTCCAGGCTGGCGCCGTGTCCGCGCAGCACTTCTCTCAGGTCGCAGCCGGCCTTGCGCAGGGCTGCCAGGCGCTCGATATCGCCATGGCTGGCCGCATCGAGCAGCGCCAGTTGGCGCAGGCGTGGTTGTCCGGCGAGGCTGCCGTCAGCCAGTGCCGGGCGCCAGTCCAGTACTCGTTCGCGTAGCAAGGTCTCAAGCCGCGCCTTGAGCGTCACGCCCGACTCACCGGCTGCTTCCAGTTCATCCAGCGCTTCGAGCAGTTCGCTGGCGCTGCTGTACTCGGCCTGCGGGTCGAACGGGTCTTGTTCATAGGCCAGCAGGTGGAACAGCCCGGCGATGTCGTCGGCGATGCGTGCCAGGCTGTCCTGGTGCAGGCTGCCGGCCCAGGCTGGCGGCAGCCCGCGGCTCCAGGCGATCACCGCGCCATGGTTGGGGCCCGGGGTGACGCACACGTACAAGCGCTCCAGATATTCGAATCCGCCGAACGGCAGGTAGTCGAGCTTGCCGTTCCAGGGGCGGCCGTGTTCCCGGGCGGCTTCTTCGGCTTGCTCCTGTTCGTGCTCGATCCAGCCCCAGAGGTCGCGGTAGCCGTCACTATCCGGGTAGAACAGCTCGCTGAAGGAGAACGGGTGGCGGTGGCCGTCGTAAACCACTTCCAGGTCATAGCCGACGCGACCGCCCAGGCAGGTCTGCCACAGCTGCAACAGCCCTGCAGGTAGCGGGCCGCTCAGTTGGGCTTCGATCCGCGCCAGGGTGGCGGCGTCGATTGCAGGTTGAGTATCGAAGATCACGCAGCCTTCGAACAGGGCCAGTTGGTGGTCCTGCAACAGCTGATGTTCGGCGGGGGAGAGTTCCATTCGTGGTCCACCTTCGGATTGGGCCGCAGACTCTAGCACGCGGCGAAACCCTCATTGTATTGCCCGCAAGCCTCACGCCGAATTGATCTAAACGCCAGGAGTGAGAGGGGTAAAATGGTATCGACGCTGTAGCGCAGGAGTCATGGCAATGAAATCCTTCAGCACACTTGCGTTCACCACGGCACTGGCTGCGTTGCTGGTGGCCTGGCCGGCCCAGCACGCTCAAGCTGCGCAGTACCAGGAGCCGATCGACATGTCCGGGGTCAAGTTGCAACCCCAGGAGCAGAATGGCGTGAGCTATGTCAGCGGCGGAATCGGCATCGATGAGTCGCGGGCCATTCAGCAAGTCCAGGGCTATAACTTGCATCTGACCTTCTCGACCGGCCCCGAGAACAAGTATGTGCCGGATGTCGACCTGGCGATCCAGGGCGGGCAGGGGCAAACCTTGCTGCAACTGAGCCAGGTCGGGCCGATGGTCTACGTCAAGCTGCCGCCGGGTCATTACAACCTGGTTGCCTCGCGCAATGGCGTGCAGCAACTGGGCGCCGTCAACCTGGTTCCCGGCCAGACCGGCACGGTGAACCTGCACTGGCCGCAGGACAACTGAGCCGTGCCGGCACGCGGTTGACCAGCAGTATGCCGCTGATCAGCAGCGTGCCACCGGCCAGCATGGCGCCGCTCAGTTGCTCGCCCAGCAGCAGGGCGCCAGCGACCACGGCGGTCAGCGGGTTGAGGGCAATGAAACTGCCGGCCCGGGTGGCGCCGATCCTGGCGATGGCGTCGTAATACAGCACGTACGCCAGCGCCGAACCCAGTGCCCCCAGGTACCCCAGGCTGAGCAACTCGGGCGCCGACAGTGCGTGCAATGCGCTGATGCTCAGGCTGCCATTGAGCAGGGCGTGGACGCTGAGCATCGCTGCCCCGGCGAACACCGCATAGGTCACCGTGTGCAGCGCGCCGAGCTGTTTCACCAGGCCGCTGCAGCAGACACTGAAGATCACCCAGCTCAGCACGCAGCCGAAGATCAAGCCATCGCCGAGCCAGCTGCCCTGGCCAATCGCTGCGGGCGCCCGGGCCAGCACCACCCAGCCCGCGCCCAGCAGGCACAGGGCGACGCCGAGCAACTGTGTGCGGCCCAGGCGCTGCCTGAAACACAGGTAGGCCATGATCGCCATGACCGCAGGGTTGCTCGCCACGATCAGCGAAGCCCGGGAGGCATCGGTGTATTGCAGGCCATGGAAGAAGAACAGCGTATAGGCATAGATGCCGGCAAACCCCAGGCCGGCGACTTGCACGGCCTGGGTCTTGCTCACCCGGACAAAACCCTTTTTCGACACCCGCAGGATGATCGCCAGCACCAGGCTGGCCAGGGCAAAGCGCAGGCTGCCGAGCAGCAGCGGATCGACAGCGCTGGCCACGGCGCGACCGGCAACGAAGGTGCCGCCCCAGATCATCGCGACCAGCGCAAGTTTCAGGTAGGTGCAAAACTGAGACGGCATGGCGGGCCCCGGCTGACGGCGTACAGGTGATGCGCCATACTTGTCCGAATGCCGACTCATAGGGAAATGAGCAATTGCTCATGGGCTTTCGATGACTTTGACCCAGCTGGAAATCTTCGCCGTGGTCGCTGCGCGCAAGGGCTTCACCCTTGCCGCGGCGCAACTGAAAATCTCCCAATCAGGGGTGTCTCACGCCATCCGCGCCCTGGAGCAAGAGCTTGGCGTGGCCCTGTTCGAGCGCCAGCAGGGGCAGATCGAGCTGAGCGATATTGGCAGCCGCCTGCTGCCGCGGGCCCAGGCCATGCTCGGCCTGGCCGAAACCCTGCGCCAGGAAGCCCACGATGCCCGTGGCATGAAGCAGGGTACGCTGCGCATCGGCTCGTTCGGGCCGACAGCGTCGGTGCGCTTGCTGCCGGCGATTCTCGCTGCCTACCGCCAGGCGTACCCCGGTATCGAGGTGCATGTCGACGAAGGTCCGGACCGCCAGGTGCTGCACTGGCTGCAGGAGCGGCGCATCGATGTCGGTTTCGTGGTGCTGCCTGAAGAGCAGTTCGACAGCTACCCGCTGCTGGAGGACCAGATGGTTACGCTGCTGCCCGCCGACCATGCGCTGGCGCAGCTCGCTTCAGTGACGCTCAAGCAACTGTGCCTGGACCCCTTCGTATTGACCGAGGCCGGTTCAGCCGAGATCGTCTCGCGGCTGTTTCTTGCCGCCAGGCTGCAACCCCGGATTCGCTACCGCACCTCGCAACTGCTCAGCACCCTGGAGATGGTTGCCCGTGGTGACGGTGTGAGCATCGTCGCGCAATCGTCCTTGCCGTTGCCCACGAGCCTGGCTTATGTGCAGCGCCCGCTCGATCCGCCGGTCAAGCGGATGGTGGGGCTGGCGGTGGTCGATGAGCGCATCATCTCGCCCGCGACCCGGGCTTTTATCGAACTTGCACGGACATTGCCGCGTAACGCTGCGGACTGATTTATAGTAGCGCCCTCGTCAACGGCGTCTCCGGGAAAAGGAAGTGGTGTGTTTTTCAGGTTTGTTCTGATCGCCGTAATGCTGGCGATGTCTGCATGCAGTTCGCATTCCCCAAGCCCCGGTAGCTCCGCCAACAAAGTCGTGGCCGGCACCTACAAGGTCAAGCGCGGCGATACCCTGTACTCGATTGCCTCGCGCCATGGCTGGAACTTCAAGGAACTGGCGCGCTACAACGGCATCAGTGCGCCCTATGCGGTGAATGTCGGCCAGACCATCCGCTTCGGCGGCTCGAAAACCACCACGCGCACCACCAGCAGTGCCAGCAAGGCCCGGCCCGTGGCGCCGGCCACCAAGGTCACCCTGCGCGGCTGGGCGTGGCCGCTGCAGGGCACGCTGATCCGCCGCTATTCCTCCGCCGACAAGCTCAACAAGGGCATTCGCATCGCCGCCACCCCGGGCCAGGCGGTGTACGCCAGCCTGGGTGGCAAGGTCGCGTTCGCGACCAACATCCGCGGCTATGGCAACCTGATCATCCTCCAGCATGGCACTGCCCATGCCAGCGTCTACGGCCACAACAGCAAGTTGCTGGTCAAGGAAGGCCAGACCGTCAGCAAGGGCCAGAAGATCGCCGAAGCCGGCGACCTGGATACCGACCGCGTGCAGCTGTACTTCGAAATCCGCCAGAACGGCAAGCCGATCGATCCGCTGAGCGTGTTGCCGGCCAGCTGAGGACGCTCAAGGCGTCGCTTGCAGGTAGTGGGCGATGATCTTCACGCTCAGTTGCAGACGTTGCTCGATGTCCTCGCTGGCCGGGGTATAGGCCGGCATGCTGATCGCCTTGAGAAACAGGTCGGCCTTGAGCATCTCCAGAAACTGGCAAGCAACCAGGTTGAGGGTTTGCCGGTCGGCCTGGATACCGTGCAGTTGCCCCAGGCGCTCGGCCAGCAACTGGTAGCTGCGCTCGGGGCCCAGGGTGTAGAAGTGCTCGCCGATCTGCGGAAAACGCGGCGCTTCGGCCACGATCAAGCGATACAGGCCGATGCTTCTGGGCGCCAGCAGGCCGTGCAGAAAGCGGCGCCCGTAGTGTTCGAGTACGCGTTCAAGCGAGTCGTGTGCGGCGCTGCCGGGGTCTGGGGCAACGAAGATCTCTTCGATCATTCGTTCAATCACTGCGGCAAACAAACCTTCCTTGCCGCCGAAGCTGCTGTACAGCGTCCCGCGTGAGCCGCCGGCCAGGTCGATGATCATGTCCAGGGTGGCGCCTTCAAAACCGTGCTCGATAAACGTCCGGGTGGCCGCCTCGATCAATGCGTGGCGGCGCTGAAGCCCGCGAGCGGTGAGGCGCGGGCTGGCCTTCCTGGGGTTTTCGCAGTCAGTACTCATGGTTGCTTGTCCGTCACTTAACGAGAACAAATCTCGTTTGGGTTGATCTTTGCTGAAAGAAGTGTATCGTACAGTACAGTATTAAATCGAGGTGTACGATGATGCTCAACCAATGGGTTCTGTTCGATGCCGGTGAGTTTCCGCTGGTTCACGTCAAGTCCATGCCTGCCAATCTTGACGAGGTAGAGCGCTGGATTGTCGAGGTCGAAGCGCTGCTGACGCGCAACCGTGAGTTTGTCCTGGTCTATCCGCCCATGCCGCCAGCGGCCGAGGACGACTTGCAGGCGCGCAAGCGTCTGGTGCTGTGGCTCAAGGGCCAGCGCCAGTGGCTGGCGTCGTGGTGCCGGGGCATGGTCCTGACGGCAACCGGGCAGCCGGGCAACCTTGCCGAACTGACCGGCCTGGCACCGGTATTGGCAGCAGTTTATGGCGTGCCGGTGCACGCCGTCCCCGGGGCGGCGCTGGCCCATAACCTGGCCTTGAGCCTGTTGACCACAGGGCGGGCATCGCAGCAGCCGGTGGCCTGATCAGCCATTGGGCCTGGCCTGCAGCAGCGGGTCGTGGGGGTTGATCTGGCGCAGGGCATCGAGCAGTTGCGCGGCTTCTGCGGGTTTGTGTTCTTGTTGCAGGTAGTGCATCAGCGCCAGGCGCAGGTCTCGGTTGTAGGGGTGCTGTTGCAGGCTGCGCCACAGTTGCTCGCGGGCCTTGGCTGGCTGCCCCTGGTCATGCAGGGCCACCGCCAGCACATAGCCGAAGCCAGCATTCTCGGGCTCCAGCTGGACGGCTTGGCGAAAGGCCTTGAGCGCCGCCTCGCGTTGGCCCTGACGAATCAGCGCCAGGCCGCTGGCCTGGTGCAGCAGGGCGGCTTGCGGATGCCGGGCCAAGGCCTGGTCAAGCTCGGCCCGTGCCTCTGTGCTGCGGCCCTGGCTGTCGAGCCATTGCGCCAGCGCTACCTGTGCCGGGAGGAAATCGGCATCGCGCCGGATCGCGCTGCGCAGGTAACCTTCGACCTCGGCGCCACGACCACTGGCCTGATAGAGCTGGGCCAGGTTGAGATTGGCTTCGGCGCGCTCCAGCAGGCTCAACTGCACCTGCTCGTACTCGCCGATGGCCTTGTCGAAGGCCGCTTCATGCACGCCAAGGCCCGCAGCCCGGGCCGCCAGCAAGGCATGGGCGGCGGCGATGCGCACCGCCCGTGTCGGGTCTCGCAGCAGCGGTGCCAGTAGGTCGGCGCGCTGCTCGGCAGGCATAAGCGCCGCCACTGCTTCAAGGGCGCTCAGGCGCACTTGCGCCGCGGGGTTCTTCAGCTCGCGGGCGGCAGCCTTGAAGCTCTGCTCGCTGGGGTAGTTGGCCAGTTCGGCGAGCAAGGTGGCGCGGCGGATGGCCGGCAGTTGCCGGTCCTGCAACTGCTCCAGCAGCGCCTGGGCGGCGCCGGGTTTGCCGCTGCGCAAGCGCTCCAGGCTGCTGGCGTAAGTGCTGCCGCCGTCCTTGCCGTACCACAGGCGGAACTGTTCGGCGATGCGCTGGCCGGGGCTGGATTTATGACAGCCCAGGCAGGCGTCGGGGGTGCCCAGTTGCAATGCCTGGGCCGGTGCCGGAATGCTGAAACCATGGTCATGGCGCCAGTCGTTGACCATGTAGAATTTGCCCGGCATGTGGCAATCCACGCATTGTGAACCCGGCTGGCCGGGACTGTGCCGATGGTGTTCGATGGACTGGTAGTCCTTGGCCTGCAAACCGCTGCCATCGATGCCGGCCACTGCGCTCTTGCCGGCAGGGTTGTGGCATTGCAGGCAGACACCATCGCCCGCTACCTTGAGCTGGGTGCTGTGCGGGTCGTGGCAGTTGCTGCAGCGTACGCCCTTGGCGAACATCTTGCTCTGGCTGAAGGCGCCGTACTCGAACACCTCATCCTTGATCTTGCCGTCCAGGGCATACAGCTCGCGGGTCAGGCGGCTGGGCAGGTAGTCGTCCATCAGCGTGCGGTCGCTGTGAAAGCCATCCCCCAGCGGTGCACGGCGGGCGTGGCAGCGGGCGCAGGTTTGCACTTCGCTGATGTTGTCGCTATGGGCCAGGCTGCGGCTGAAACCGGCATTGGCTTGCTTGGCGGGCTTTTGCCCCGCCCATTGCACATGGTTGGAGGCCGGGCCGTGGCACGCCTGGCAGCCGACCCCCAGGCTGTTCCACTGGCTGTCGAAGGCGCCGCTGGCGGCGTTGAAGTTGCGCTTGAAGCCGGTGGTGTGACACTCCACGCACATGAAGTTGGCGTTCTGTTGCGGCTTGCTCCAGTGCAGCGGGTTCTTGAAGTCCACGCCCTGGCCCGGATAAAGGTGGAACCAGCGGTTGTTCTGTGTATCCCATGCCACGCCAAGGGCTTGCAGGTGGCCTTCGCCGGTGTCGATCAAGTACTGCTGCAGCGGCTCGATGCCGAAGGCATAAGCGACGCGATAATCCTGGTTACGCCCGTCTGCACCGGGAGTGTTGACCCAGAAATCCCCGCCCTTGCGAAAGAAGCGGGTGACCTCGTTTTCGGCCTTGAAGCTGCGTTCGGCGAAATCACCTAGCACCGTCTCGGCACTGGCGACCTGCATCGCCAACTGGTGATGCGAGCCCTGCCACTGCTTGCTCTGGGCCTGGTGGCAGCCCTGGCACTGGGCCTCGTCAACCAGGCTCGCCGGGGCCACTGGCGCAACGATCGGGGCTGGCGCGGTGCTGGCGGCGGTGAGCGGCGCGCTCTGCTCGACCAGCAGCCAGGCAATCACCGTCAGTAACAGCGCCAACGCTGCCAGCAGCGGCCAGAACAGTCGACGCGCCGGCGCAGTGGCCGGCGGGGTATCGGTACGCTTGCGACGATCTTTCGACATGCAGACTTCCGTGATCCGATGAAAGAGGGGCGTGCTGTGCGCACGCCTCAGGGCAAGCCGAGGAACCAGCGAAAATAAGGGTTCTGGCCATCTTCGCGGGCCACCTCGCGCACTTGCCGGGCCCAGGCTTCGCGCTGGCCGCGGTAAGCCGTGAGGCCGACCTGGTAAAAGCGCTGCAGACGCTGGCGCTGTTCGCCCAGTTGCAGGCGGAACAAGCTATCGGCGCCCTGGATCGGTACCGGGCTGCTCAATGCCATCAGCGCCGGCAGCACCCGGGTGATCTCGTCGCTACGCACCCAGGGCGCGTACTCGATGCGCGGCTGGTCGTCGGTTACCGCTGCGACATCACCGGCATAACGCTCCAGGCCGTCGCGGTCGGTGACCCAGGTAGCGAGCAGGCTGGCAGCGGAATCGATGCCGACCTGGGCCAGGCTGCTCTGTACTTCGGGTTGGCGCAGGCGTTCGCTGATGCTCGCCAGGTCAAGCTGCACCGGTTGCTGCGAGCCGACCAGAAGCATCTCGTGAAACTCGGTGGTCCACAGCGAGGCATAGGGGAACACATCGAGAAAACTGCGCACCAGGGCGCGGCTGTCTTCGTCGTTCTGGGTCGGCAACGGCAGCCATTGGGCCAGCAGGCCTTGCGTATTCAGGCGGCTGGCGGCCAGCCGGTAGAAGTCGCGCGAGTACAGATTGACCACGCCGGCCGCCGACGGCGGCGGTGGCTCGAGGGTGATCAGGTCGTAGCGTTGCGCATTGCCCAGCAACTCGCGGCGCCCGTCACGCAGGCGCACCTGCAGGCGCGGGTCGCTGGCGGCGTTGTAGTTGCCCTGAAACAGCGCCGAAGCGCTGACCACGCCGGGCAGCAGTTCGGCCACCACCCGTTGCTCAAGGCCCGGATAGCGCAGCAGGGCGCCGGCGGTAATGCCGGTGCCCAGGCCGATGACCAGCGCCGAACGTGGTTCGCCGTTGTGGATCAGCAACGGCAGCAAGGCTTGCAGGCGCATGTAGCGCAGCGACGGCATGGCATCGCCAGTGTTGGACACGCCCTGGATGTACAGACGGCGAAAACTGCCCTGGGGCTTTTGCTGCTCGACCACCGCCACCGTACCGCCGCGGCCCTCTTGATAGAACACCAGTTCGCTGTTGCGCGCCCCGGGCAGCAGCTGCGCCAGGCGCTCGGCAGGGGTCAGCCAGGCCATCGCCAGGCTGGCAATGCCCAGCACGAACACCGTGCGGCGCTTGGTGCTGGCGACCCGTTCACCGCGCAGTACCGCCAGCAAGGCCACCAGCGCCGCCAGCACCGCGAGCAGGCCAAGGGTGCGCACCAGGCCCAGTTGCGGCACCAGCACAAAGCCGCAAAGCATGACCCCGACAATCCCGCCGAGGGTGTTGAAGGCCACCACCGAACCGACATCGCGGCCGACATGGCCTTGCTCACTGACCAGGCGCAAGGCCAGCGGAAAGGCTGCGCCGAGCAGGGTGGTGGGCAAGAACACGATGCTCACCGCGACCACGGCGAAGCGTGCGCACATGCCGGCCAGGGCGCTGCCACCGAGGGCCAGCACCGTTGCTTCGGCCTGGCTTTGCAGGGCGATCAGCCAGCGCCCGAGGCCGGCGATTTCCAGCAGTGCCAGCAGCCCGGCCGCAGCGATCAGCACGGCGAAGGCGCCCCACGGGTCGCCGATGCGGTCGGCACGCCGGGCATACAGCGCGCTGCCCAGCACCAGCCCGCCCAGGTAGGTGGCCAGGACCACGGCAAAGGCAAAGGTGCGGGTGCTCATGAACTGGACAATGGCTTGCGACCAGACCACTTCGTAACCCAGGGCGATGCCGCCGGCCACGGCGTACAGCGTCAACGCCAGATAACTTGAGCCCGTGCGTGGCTGCCTGACGCAGGCTGCAGGGGCGCAGGGTGTGCTGCCACGGGCCAGCCACAAGGCGCCGGCTGCGGCCAGCAGGTTGAGCACGGCGGCGGCGCAGGCACTGCCACGGATGCCCAGGGCCGGGATCAACACGAAGGCGGCAAGCAGGGTGCCGATGATGGCGCCCGCCGTATTGGCGGCATACAGCTGGCCACCCGCGCGGCCAACGGCCTCGACATCAGCGGTGACGGCGCGTACCAGCACCGGCAGGGTGCCGCCCATCAATAGGGCCGGGATGCCGACCAGGGCGAAGGGCAGGCTCCAGGCGAGCAGGCCGATGCTGTTTTCCAGGCGCGCGAAAGGCCCGGCGGCCCAACTCAGGCCGAACGTGGCCGCGATGCCGAGTACGGCCACCGCCACTTCGAGCACGGCGTAAAAAGCCAGTGGCCGCGCCAGGCCATCAGCGCGCCGCCCCAGCCACAAACCGCCGAGGGCCAGGCCTGCGAAAAACGCACTGATGCCTGCGGTAATGGCATACACCTCGACACCGACCACCAACGACAGCTGCTTGATCCACAGCACCTGGTAGATCAGCGCTGCGGCGCCGGAAGCCAGCAGCAACAGGGCTGCCAGGGACACGCGAGGCAGGGTCTGGGCGGCGGATACGGGAATGGCTTTGCGGCGTCGGGAGGTGCTGGCAACCGGCATCGGGCGAAGGCCTTGTAGTGATCGGCAGAGAGTGCGGTATAGCGCACTGGCAGTGCTTGAGCCTAGCAGCGCAAATGCCAGTCAGCAGGCCGAAATGTTCTGGCTGCAAACAGCGCGCCCGCCAGCGGCCCGAAGCCGCTGGCGGGCGTGCAGGGTTATTGCTTGTTCTGCTTCATTTTCTCTTCGATCTTGGCGTCAACCTGCTTGCGCACCTGGTCGATGCTGAAGCTCGCCGGGTGCTGGCTTGGCGGGTAGTCGACGAAGGTTTCAAGGAACATCGTCGCCTTCATGGTCGCGATACCGGTCAGGTAGACGTTCTTCGCCAGCCAGTCGTTGTACTGGTCAGAGACCACGTCGGCGCGCTCATACGGGTCCATGCGCAGGTTGAAGATCTTCGGCACCCGCAGGCACACGAACGGGTCCTGCCAGACTTCGAAACCACCTGGCCGGCGCTGTTCGCAGAATACCGCCTTCCAGTCGCCCCAGCGCATGGCCACCAGGTCGCCGTCATCGTTGAAGTAGAAGAACTCGTCGCGCGCCCCTTTAGGCTGTTGCCCGGTCAGGTACGGCAGCTGGTTGAAGCCGTCTAGGTGCACCTTGAAGTTCTTGCCGCCCGTGCTTGGTGCCCAACCCTTGAGCAGTTTGTCTTTCACATCCGGCGCACCGGCGGCGGCCAGCAGCGTCGGGAACCAGTCCAGGCCCGAGAACATCTCGTTGGACACCGTGCCTTCCTTGATCTTGCCGGGCCAGCGGATGATCGCCGGGACGCGGAAGGCGCCTTCCCAGTTGGAGTCTTTTTCACTGCGAAACGGCGTGGTCGCGGCGTCCGGCCAGGAGAACTGGTTGGGGCCGTTGTCGGTGGTGTAGACGACGATGGTGTTGTCGGCGACCTTCAGCTCATCGAGGGTCTGCAACAGCTTGCCGACGTCACCGTCGTGTTCGAGCATGCCGTCGGCGTACTCGTTGCCAGGCATGCCGCTTTGCCCTTTCATCGAGTCCCGCACATGGGTGTAGACGTGCATGCGCGTGGTGTTCATCCAGACGAAGAACGGCTTGTCGGCCTCGACCTGTTTCTTGATGAACGCCTGGGCACCGGCGGTGGTTTCATCGTCGATGGTTTCCATGCGCTTGGTGGTCAACGCGCCGGTGTCTTCGATCTTGCCGTCGGCAAAGGCGTGAATCACCCCGCGCGGGCTGAAGTTCTTCACGTAAGGGTCGTTGGGATCCTTGGGCCAGTACGGGCGCTCGGGTTCTTCTTCGGCGTTGAGGTGATAGAGGTTGCCGAAAAACTCGTCGAAGCCGTGCTTGGTCGGCAGGTATTCGTCTTTGTCGCCCAGGTGGTTCTTGCCAAACTGGCCAGTGCTGTAACCCAGCGACTTGAGCGCCTGGGCAATGGTGATGTCGCGGTCCTGCAGGCCCACGGGCGCCCCCGGTGCGCCGACCTTGGACAGCCCGGTACGCAATGGCGTCTGCCCGGTGATGAAGCTGGAGCGGCCGGCGGTGCAGCTGTTCTCAGCGTAGTAATCGGTGAACAGCATGCCCTCCTTGGCGATCCGGTCGATGTTCGGGGTCTTGTAGCCGACCACGCCCATCGAATAGGCACTGATGTTGGTCTGGCCGATATCGTCACCGAATATCACCAGGATGTTGGGTTTGTCCGCCGCATTGGCGGCCCCCGCGCTTATGCCCAGCACCGAGGCCGCGATCAATGCGAACGTCGGTATCCATCTGCGTTTGCCAGTCATTCGACTTGCCTCCCTTTCGCGATCCAGACCGCCAGCCGGCGGCCAATGAGTTGCTCACTGCGTTGTTCGTTGACAGCGTCACTGCACATGCTCATTTCGAGGTGGCCTCGAAAGGGAATACCCGTGCCCAGTCGGCAGCCATATCCACGATAGTCCAGTCCTGGCGTTTGGCTTCATCCAGCGCCTTGTCCAGGCGCCCGACCTTTGAGTCGCGGTCGTACGCCCATTCCCGCGCAGCGTCAGTGTGATGCACCAGGCCCATGAACCGCGGGCCGTCGCCGGCGGCGGTCCACTGCAGCATCTGCAGGTCGCCGTCGGAGTTGCCAAAGGCCAAAATCGGCCGTCGGCCGATGATCGCGTCGATGCTTTCCGGCTTGCCGGGGCCATCGTCGTTGTGGGCGATCTTGGCGGTGCGCAGCACTTGCGGTTTGCCGTCGACCACCTGGTAGGCGGTGATGAAGCTGGAGCCGATCACCTGTTCCGGCGGGATGCCATAGACCTCTTCGGCGAAGGCGCGCATGAAGGCGGTGTCGCCGCCGGAAACGATGTAGGTCTTGAAGCCCTGGCTGCGCAAGTAATCGAGCAGCTCGTGCATCGGCTGGTAGATCATCTCGCTGTACGGCTTGCCGCTTTTCGGGTGCCGGGCCTTGGCCAGCCAGGCCTTGGCGCGGCCGATGAAGGTCTCGGTGCTGATCCCGGTATGGGTCGCCCCGACGATCTTCAGCAGGCTGTCCATGCCGCCGGCGGCCAGGGTTTTCTGGTCGTTCTCGAGCACCGCCTTGAACGGTTGCTGGTCTTTCCATTCAGGGTGCTCGGGGGCCATGCGCTTGATCTCGTCGAAGGCGAACAGCAGCTGGAAGTACGCCGGCTGCTCGCTCCACAAGGTGCCGTCGTTGTCGAACACGGCGATGCGCTGTTCGGCGGGCACGAACTGCTTCGAGCCCTGGCTTGTGACCTGTTCGACAAAGCTCAGTATCGCGCTGCGCGCGGCGCCATCGCGCCAACTGGGCAAGGGCTCGGCGGCCTGCAGCAGCGCGGGCCAGTGCAGCAACAGCAAGAGCATCAGCCAGAGTGGCTGGCGAGGCTTGAGGTTCATGGCAACTCCTTGTCGTGTATGGGGTTGAGCGGGCGCAAGGCCTGTGCGTCAGCGCTGGTGCGGGTGTGCCGGGCGGTGGGCCGGTGAGTTTGTTGCAGGTGCGGGATGAATGCTTCCGGTGCTGCCTGGCTGGTGCTGCCATAGCACTGGCGCAGCAAAGCCTGATCGGCATCGGCCAGGCGCAGCCGGCCCTGGCTGCGCCGCCACCACAGGTACAGGGCGCTCAGTTGCGCCGGGCGCTGGCGCAGTTGCCCGGCTACCTGTTGCCAGGCATAGGCGGCAGAGGCTTCGCGACGCGCCTTGCGGGCAGCTTGCCAGCGCTGCCGGGCAGTCCGGCCCTGGTCGCCATAGCGACGGACGAGCAGTGCGAGCAGGCCTAACAATGCGCCAATGATCGCCGCTGTCAGCCAATGCCGGGACAGGTGCAGGCGTGATTGCTGGCCGAGCCGTTGCAGGTCTTCGGTGACCGAGAACGGCGGCTGGTATTGCGGGTTGGCGCTGGCGGTGAAGCGCATGGCCGGCAGTTCGGCGCTGTGCAGGGTCTGGTCCTGGGTGCTCCACCATTGCACGCGCAGCGCGGGCAGCTGGAACGTGCCGGGTTTTTCGATGCGGTAGCTGGCGCTGTCGATGCGCTGGCCACCCAGTGCATGCCCGCGGCCATCATCGAGCGCGGTGACCTGCGGGGTCTTGAGGTAGCGGCTCAGGCCCGCGACGTGGTCAAGCGGGGTGACCGGCAGCATCAGGCTCAGGGCGCCGTCGGCCTGCAGGGTGATACTGCGGGTCAGGCTGTCGCCGACCTTCAGATCACCGCTGGCCGGGGCTATCTGCTGGCTCAAGCGCACCTGGCTGGCCACCAGCACCTGCTGCCCGGCATCAACCCCGGCCGGTAGATGCACGTGCAGCAGCAGCGGCTGGCTACTGGCGTTCAACGGTGCCAGGGCATTGCCCGGGGTGGCGGTGACGGTCAAGGCCGGCAGTTGCAGGTCACCGGCCTGTTGCAGGGTAAGCTGGTACAGGTAGCGCATGCCGAACCAGGGAATGTCGCCCTGGCGCTCGGTCAGGTGTTCGGCCTGGCCTGCCGGCGGTGTCACCAGGGCCCCCGGCAGGTTCAGCTCGGGCAGTTGCGGGGCGCTGGTGAACCAGGTGTCGGTGAGCACGTCCAGTTGCAGTTGCACGGTTTCACCGACCACTGCCGAGTCGTCGGGCAACAGTTGCGCCTGCACGCGCAACTGCGCTTCGGCGGCCAGCAGGCCGTTGCTGAACAGGGCCAGAAGCAACACCAGGTGCTTCATTGCGTGCCCCCTGGCGCCTGGTCCTGGAGCCTGAACTTGCGCCGCAGGAAATCTGCCGGCGAGGTGGTCAGGTTCTGTAGCCACAGTTCATCGGACCCGGCCTGTGGAGTTTCGACCTGTTTGCTCGGGCCTTTGCCGGCCGGCTTGTCGTAGGCCACCTGATCAGGCTTTACCTCAGGGGCGTTCTCTTGCGCCGAGTCGTAGTCTTTTGCCAGCGCCTGGGCCAGGGCCAGGTTGGCTTTTGCTTCGGCAAACTCCGGTTGCAGGCGCAGGGCTTCAGTGTAGGCGGCGATGGCCTGGTCGAACTTGAAGCGCCGGGTGTAGATGTTGCCCAGGTAGAAATAGGCGGGAGCGCTCTGCAAGCGGGCGAAGCTGGCCAGGGCCAGGTCGTAGTCGGCGGCATTGTAGGCGGCGATGCCTTTCCAGTAAGGGTCGCTGAAGTGCGCGGCAGCGGCCGGGTAGTGATGATGCTCGAAGGCCCAACGGCCCTGCTGGTCGGGGGTGAGGAAGGCATCGACCAGGGCGTTGGCACGGGCGCCGTCGACTGGCAGCAACAGCCCCAGCAGCAGGCAGGCGCTCCAGTTCAGGCTCCAGCCGCGACGAATGCACAGGAACCCCAGCACCAGCAGCGGCCAGCACAGCCAGTAGCCGGCGTCTTTCCAGTGCAGGGCCTGCGGGTCGGCGCTGGCGTCGTCGAAATGTGCCTGGGCATGAGCTTCGATCCAGTCCAGGTCATCGTCATCAAGGGTCAGGCTGCCCAGCGGCGCGTCCAGTGCCGAGGCCAGTTGCTTGAGCCCGTCCTTGTCGAAGCGGCCCAGTTGCGGACGGCCCTGGCTGTCGCTCAGGGGCTGGCCGTCGGGGCCTTTGATCAGGCCGTCGTCGCTGTTGCCCACGGCCAGCACCAGCACCTGCAGGCGGGTGCCCTGCAGGGCCTTGGCCAGTCGCGGCAACTGGCTGCGGTCGGCGCCATCGCTGAGCAGCACCAGGGTGGCCGGGCCATCCTCGGCGGCAACCAACGCCCTGGCTTGCTCGATCACCGCCAGCACGTTCTTGCCCGGCTGCTCGATCAGGTTGCTGGCCAAGGCCTGGAGAAAGCTGTCGAGCAAGGCCGGGTCGCGGGTCGCCGGCAGCACCAGGTGCGCGCTGCCGGCATAGGCGATCAGCCCGGTGGCGGCACCCTGGCGGCGCTCGATCAGGCTGTGCAGCTTGTGCTTGGCCGCTTCCAGGCGGCTGGGGGCGATGTCGCTGGCGTCCATCGAGCCGGACAGGTCCAGGGCCAGAATCAACGGCGCGCGGTTGTCGAGAAACTCCGGGCGGTCCTGTTCCCAGCTCGGCCCGGCCATGGCCACGGCGCCGAGGATCAGCAAGGCGCTGGCCAGGTGCACCGGGCGCAGCAAATGGCGGTCATGGCCGTCCAGGCGCAAATGCTTGAGCAGGTGCGCGGCTATGTTGCTGTGGCCGGCTGCGAGGGTTTGCCGGCGGTAGTACCAGGCCAGCGGCAGCAGCACCCCAGGCAGCAGCAGCCACAGCCACAGCGGGCGCATAAAATGCAGGTTGTGCAGGTCAATGTCCATGCCTGGCAGCCTTTGCAGGGTTAATGCGCGGGCGCAGCGAAAACAGCAGGGCCAACAGGTGATAGGTGCTGAACATCAGCAGCGCCGCCGCCAGCGGCAGCCAGAACAGGTCGCGCTTGGGCTGGTGGGTCAGGGTCTTGACCTGGTGCGGGGTGAGTTGGTCGAGGGTGGTGTAGACCTGCTGCAGGGCATCGCGGTCAGCGGCGCGAAAAAACCGCCCGCCGGTGGCCGTGGCGATCTGTTCGAGGCTCTGCAGGTCGACCTTGGCTTCGGCCTCGGCCTGAGGGTCACCGATGCCGATGGTGTGGATCACCACCCCACGCGCGGCAGCCATGGCGGCGGCATGGGCGGGGGTGATGGCACTGCTGGTGTCGTTGCCGTCGGTGAGCAAAATCAGCACCTTTTCCGGCTCCTTGGCCTGCTCCAGCAGTTTCAGGCTCAGGCCGATGGCGTCACCGATGGCGGTGTTGGGGCCGGCCATGCCGACATCGGTCTGCGCCAGCAGCAGGGCCAGGCTGGCGTGATCGAGGGTCAGCGGCGCCTGCGGGTAAGCGCCGCTGCCGAACACCACCAGGCCGAGGCGGTCCTTGGGGCGCTGACGGATGAAGTCCTGAACCACCGCCTTGACTGCGCTCATGCGCGACACCGGCTGGCCGTTGGCGTCCTTGAGGTCGACGGTCTGCATCGACTGGGAGATATCGATCGCCAGCATCAAGTCGCGTACCGGCTGTTCATGCTGCTGCGGCGGTTCGACCAGCACCGGGCGTGCCAGTGCCACAGTCAGCAAGGCCCAGAGCAGCCAGTGCAGAATCAGTTGCCAGGTGTTGTGGCGGGTACCGGGCACACCGGGTGCCTGGCCGCTGGCCCGGCTGATGGCTGCGAAGAACGGCACGCGGATAGCGCTGCGGGCCTCTTCGTAGGGCGGCAGCCAGCGGTAGCCGAGCAGCGGCAGCGGCAGCAGGAGCAGCAACCAGGGGTAGTCAAACTGCCACATGATGGTGTTCCACCCAGGTTCTGCACTGATGCAGCAGCGTCTGCGCATCGCTGCCTTGCAAGCGGCTGTCCGGCGCGTAGGCCAGGTGCGCCAGTTGTTCGGCGAAATCCGCAGGCAGCGCTGTGGGGCTGTGGGCATTGAGAAAAGCTTGCCAGTCGCTACCGCGCAAAGCGGCGACAGCCGGGCTGGCCGGCATCGACAAGGCCGCACGCTTGAGCAGCTCGGGCAGTTCGCGCAGGGCCGCCAGATGCTGCTGCGGGTCTGCCAGGCGCGACTCGATCAGCGTCAGTTGCGCCAGTGCCTCGCGCCGGTAGCGGTTCAGCCGCCAGCGCCGATAACGCCAGGCGCCGTAGATCAGCAGTGCAGCCAGCAGTAGCACCGCAAGGGCTGCCCAGCCCCAGGTTTGCGGCAGGTAGCTGGGGGCTGGCGGCAGGGCCAGTTCCTTGAGCTGGTCGATGCTTGGCCGCACGCTGCTCATGACCAATGCCCCTGGCGCTTGCCCAGTTCCAGGCGCAGTTGCTCGCTGGCGGGCAGGGCGGTGCTGAACATCAGCAACGGTACCTGACTGCGCCGCAGCAGTGCGGCCACCTCCTGCAGGCGTGCGCGCAGAAATTCGCTCAATGGCTTGTGCACCTGGCGGCGCTCGACGGCAAGCTCGATCTGCAACTGGCCCTGGCTGACCAGCATGCGCCCGGCGCGCGGCAGGTCGAGGGCCAGCGGGTCATAGACCTGCAAGGCGATGACATCGTTGTGCGCGCGCAACTGGCGTAGCTGCTGCAGGGTGCGTTCACTGGCACCGGCAAAATCGCTGATGATGCAGATCAGGTGATCGTGGGCGGCCAGGCTCAGGCAGCGTTGCAGGACTGTGTCCAGGCTCTGCGCCGAGTCGCTTTCCGGAGCCTGGGCTTCCAACGCCTGGTTGAAGCGCGCGGTGGCCGCGCAGATGGCCTGGACCCGGCTGCGGCTGCGCAACGGCGACAGGCTTTCGATCTTCTGGTCGTTGAACAGCAAGGCGCCGACGCGGTCGCCGGCTCTGAGCGCCATCCACGCCGCCAGCGCGGCCAGTTGCGCGGCGATGGCCGATTTGAAGCTGCGCTGGCTGCCGAAGAACATCGACATGCGCTGGTCGATCAGCAGCAACGCCGGGCGGTCACGCTCTTCGGTGAAGGTGCGCACGATCGGCGTGCCGCTGCGCAGCGAAGCCTTGCAGTCGAGGTGGCGCAGGTCGTCGCCGGGCTGGTAGCGGCGCAGCTCATCGAAGTTCAGGCCGCGCCCGCGCAGGCGCGAGGCATGGCTGCCGGCCAGCACGCTGGCCCGTGGCTGGCGGGCGAGAAAGCTCAAGCCCCGGGCATCGGCCTCCAGGGCCATCAACTGGGCCAGCGACACATACACCAGCCCGTCGGCTGCTTGCGCCTTGAGCGCCATGGCCTGCTCCTTATGCCGGAATGGCGACCTTGTCCAGCAGGCGGTCGAGAATCTGCTGGCTGCCAACGCCATCTGCCACCGCGTCGTAACTTGGTTGCAGGCGATGGCGCAGCACCGGGTGGACCATCGCCCGGACGTTGTCCGGCGAGACGAAGTCCTGGCCTTGCAGCCAGGCATCGGCCCGCGCGCAGCGATCCAGGCTGATCCCGCCGCGCGGGCTGGCGCCTAGTTGCAGCCAGCGGGCCAGCTCCGGGTCGTAGTCGGCGGGGTGGCGGGTGGCGTTGATCAGGTCGATCAGGTAGCGGTCGATGGCCGGCGCGACATGGATCGCGGCGATCTCCTGGCGCGCCTGGAAGATCGCGTCCTGGGCCAGGCTGAAGGTATTGGCCGCAGTCTGCGCCGCCGCTTGCTGCTCTTCCTGACGCAGCAGTTGCAGCACCTGGGTTTCGTTGTCGGGTGCCGGGTAGTCGAGCAGCACCTTCATCAGAAAACGGTCCATCTGCGCCTCAGGCAGAGGGTAGGTGCCTTCCTGCTCGATGGGGTTCTGGGTGGCGATGACCATGAACAGCGCCGGCAGCTTGTGGCTGTTGCCGGCGACGGTGATCTGCCGCTCTTCCATGGCTTCGAGCAGGGCGGCCTGGACCTTGGCCGGGGCGCGGTTGATCTCGTCGGCGAGGATCAGGTTGCCGAACAGCGGCCCGGGCTGGAAGTGCACCTGATGCTGGCCGCCGACCTGCTGCAGCACCTCGGCGCCGGTGATGTCCGAGGGCAGCAGGTCGGGGGTGAACTGGATGCGGCTCATCTGTGCGTCCAGGTGCCGGGCCAGGGCTTTGACCGTGCGGGTCTTGGCCAGGCCCGGCAGGCTTTCGAGCAATACGTGGCCGTTGGCCAACAGACCGATCAGGATCTGCCGGATCACCTGGTCCTGGCCAAGTACCGTTTCGGCGATGGCGGCGTGCAGGGCGTTGATGTCAGTCAGGGCGCTCATGGTCCAGTCCTTGTCATGGCAGTTACCAGGCGTAGTTCAGACGCAAGGTCCAGGTGTTCACATCAGGCGACTTGTTGCGCTCCGAGACCGTGTCGGTGTAAGCGATCAGGCCGCCGAACTGCGGCGAGAGCATGAAGCCCATGCTGGCGCCGAGCAGGACGTTTTCCTGCTGGTTGTCCTGGCCGACGCCATCGACCCTGGTCTCGCCGCCAGCGCTGTAGGTGGCGTCCAGCGAGGCCCACAAGGCGCGGTTGATGGTGTAGCTGTAGTGGCCCTCAACGGCGTACAGCGGCTTTTGCTCAAGCTTGCTGTTGCCCAGGTAATCGTCGTTGTCGCCGAACAGCGAGACCCAGGTGTTGATCTCCAGCCAGGTCGGGCCGAAGGGCGTGCCAAAGCCGATTTCCGGTTTGAGCACCCAGCGGTTGGCGCCGATGTTGATCACCCGGTCCTTGTCGTAATCGCCGTTGGGCACGGTCAGCCACAGCGCACCGGTCATAAAGGTTTCCGGAGTCCAGTTGGCAAACTCCTCGGCAGTCAGCGCCGGGCCGCCAAAGAAGTTGTGGGCGAAAACGATCTGGGTATCGCCCATGCCGCCGTTGTGCTTGGTGCCGTCGAAAAAGCGAGCGTTGTCGAACGAGGCAGACACGTCGGCATAGGGCTGCACCAGCTGGATCGCACTGTTGCGCCCGGCAATGTCGAACGAGCGCGCCAGGCGCAGGATGTACAGGTCGGCATCCAGCGACAGGCCGTCGATCGGCAGCGCGGTGTCGATGGGGGTGTTGGCATCGATGCGGTTGTAGTAGCCAAAGACCATGTTGAGGTCGATGGGGATGTTCTGCCAGTCGCGGGCGTTGTCTGCCTGGGCCAGCAGCGGGGCGGTGGTGAGCACGAGCAACGCCGTTTGACGTGCAGTAAGGCGGGTACCCATGGCTTGGCTCCTTCAGTCGATTAGTGCTTGTTTGCCGTTCACAGCGGCAGTTTGCCGTTGCCCGGGTTGGCGCTGGCGTTGAATGGGGCGTGGGCGCGGCTGGCGCAGGTTCATCAGTCCTCCTTACTTGCCAAGGGTCAGGTTGAGGCCGGCAAACACGGTGAACTGCGGCAGGCCATCGCCTTTTTTCTCCACCGTCCACTGCGGCTCGACGAAGGCATTGAGGATGTTGCTACCGGACTTCCATACCTTGCCCAGGCCCAGGCCGAGGGGGATGTAGTGGCTGTCGTTCTTCAGGTCGAAGGTCCAGGTGGCGGTGGAGCGCAGGTACCAGCCTTTGGGCAGGTTGTGGATGATGAACGGCTGCAGGGTGGCCGATTCCACATGCGCCCGGTCATGGTCGCCGGCAAACGAGCTCTGGTACTGCACCAGCGCACCGAGCAGGCCGCGCGGCGAGGAATCGATAGCGACCGCTGCCAGGCCCGCCTGCCATTTGCCGGTGCCCAGTTCGTCGTGTTCGGCGGTGGGGGCGGTGATTTGCGGGCCGATGCCCAGCTGTACGCCTTCGGTCTTGAGCAGAAAGATATCGAACAGGTTCAGGTCACCGATGCCAGTGCTGTAGCCACCGTGCGGATCGGGGCGGGTGCTGACCGGCAGGGTCGCACGCAGCAGTTGCGGCACCGGCAGGAAGTCGCCAGCGGCCAGCGGCAGGGTGCCGCGCACCAGCAGGTCGTTGCTATGGGCATTGCTGTCGTACAGTGACGGCGTGTAGTAATCCTGAAGGTTCAGGCCCGGCGCCAGGTTGAGCGGGTTGTTGCTCTTGTTCGCGGTCTCGGCGTTATTGGCCAGTGGTGCCTGGGCAAACAGCAGGGCGCAGGGCAGCGCGAAGCAAACGGCATGAATCCTTTGCATAGCGTGAACGCCTGATCAGTGACGCAGTTAAACGCTGTTACGGGTTAACCCGCATGGATTACTGGTACTTGATGACGATGCCTTTGAGCTTGCGCCCTTCGATGGCGCGGATATCGCGGTCCCACAGCGGGCCGCTGACGTAAGCGGACACCGGCTGGATACGGTCGTAGACCACCACCACGGCATCGCCGCCGATGCTGGCGGCCTGCTCGCGCAGCTTTTGCTCGACCTCGGTGATCGGCGGAGGTGGTTCGACGCTGGCATCGACGACGATTTCACCGAGCCGGGTATGCGGCCGGGTCGGTTCGCTGCGCAGCACCTGGACATTGGCGGCACTGGTGGGGGCGGCGTGGGGCGCACCGACATACTCGGTGGTGCGCGCGTCGATGTTGCTGCAGCCGGCCAGGGCCAGCAGCAGCGCGCCGAGCAACCAGTGCTGGCGCGGGTAGAGCTTGAGACCTGCAATCATCCTTCGATTCCCTCCGAAGCCTGTCATGCGCTGAAACAAAGACTTAACTGAAAGTAGCTGCAATTGGGTCAGTCGCAAGGAAAAGAAGGATGTTTGTCGGACGGCTAACCGTCCTTAGCCCAGCACCTCGCGCAGCCGGTACCAGAACATCCCCAACGCCAGCAACGGCGAGCGCAGGGCCTTGCCGCCGGGGAAGGTCAGGTGCGGCACCGCGCTGAACACATCCAGGCCCTGGCTGTGCCCGGCGTGAATGGCTTCGGCCAGCAGCCGCGCGGTCCAGTGGGTGACGTTCAGGCCATGGCCGCTGTAGCCCTGGGCATAGAACACGTTCGGGTGCTGTTGCAGGCGGCCGACCTGGGGGAAGCGATTGGCGGTGATGCCGATCTTGCCGCCCCACTGGAAGTCGATGCGGGTATTGGCCAGTTGCGGGAACACCTTGAGCATCTTCGGTTTCATGTAGGCAGCGATATCCGCAGGGTCGCGCCCGGAGTAGTGGCAGGCGCCACCGAACAGCAGGCGGCGGTCGGCCGACAGCCGGTAATAGTCGAGGCCGACCTTCTGGTCGCACAGCGACAGGTTCTGTGGAATCAGCTGCTCGGCCTGTGCCTGGGACAGCGGCTCGGTGGCGATGATGTAGCTGCCGGCGGGCAATACCTTGCCGCTCAGGCGCGGCTCCAGTTCATCCAGGTGCGCGTTGCAGGCCAGCACCAGGCTGCCGGCGCGCACCGTACCGTGCCGGGTGCGTACCTGCGCAGTGGCGCCATGGCTGATTTCCAGCACCGGGCTCTGTTCGAAGATGCGCACGCCGAGGGATTCGGCCACGCGTGCCTCGCCCAGCACCAGGTTGAGCGGATGCAGGTGGCCCGAGCCGCGGTCGATCAGGCCGCCGGCATACAGGTCGGAGGCGACCACCTGATGCATCTGCTCAGGCCCGATCAATTGCGTTTCATGCCGATAATTCTGCTCGGCCAGGCTTTGCTGCTCGGCACGCAAGGCGGCGAACTGCGCCGGGGTGTTGGCCAGTTCGCAAAAGCCCCAGCGCAGGTCGCAATCGATGCCGTGGGTGCGGACGCGCTCGGCCACCACCTCGACCGATTCGATGCCGGCGCGTTGCAGGTACTTCACCCCCTCCTGGCCGACGTAGCGGGCGAAGCCCTCGACCTCATGGCCGATACCGCGGATCAGCTGGCCGCCGTTTCGCCCGCTGGCGCCCCAGCCGATGCGCCGGGCTTCGAGGAGGATCACCGAGAGCCCGCGCTGGGCCAGTTCGATGGCGCAGTTGACCCCGGTAAAACCGCCGCCGATCACGCAGACATCGGCCTGCAGATCGGCGCCCAGGGCAGGGTAGGGCGCCAGGTCATGGGCCGTGGCGCTGTAGTAGGAGCGGGCGTGTTCAGGGCTGTACTGGTTCATTTGTTCGACTTCACTTTGCTCCAGGAGCGGGTCATCAGGCGCATGATCGCCGGCGTCGGGGTGCTGGACACGTACAGCTTGTCGAGCACTGCTTGCGGTGGGTACACCTCGGGGTTGTTGACCAGCTCCGCGTCCATGTACTGCTTGGCCGGCGGGTTGGCGTTGGCGTAGCCGACCACGCCGCTGACCTTGGCGATCACTTTCGGGTCGAGCAGGTAGTTGATGAAGGCGTAGGCCTCTTTCGGGTTGCTGGCGTCGGAAGGAATCGCCAGCAGGTCGAACCACAGGTTGCTGCCTTCCTTGGGAATGGCGTAGGCGATGTTCACGCCGTTGTTGGCTTCCTTGGCGCGGTTGGCGGCCTGGAACACGTCGCCCGAATAGCCGAAGGCCACGCAGATATCGCCGTTGGCCAGGTCCGAGACATATTTGGACGAGTGGAAATAGGTGATGTAGGGGCGCAGGGTCAGTAGTTTGGCCTCGGCCGCCTTGTAGTCTTCAGGCTTTTCGCTGCGCGGATCCTTGCCCATGTAGTTGAGGATGGCGGGGAACAGTTCGTCGGCCGAGTCCATGAACGACACGCCACACTGGCTGAGCTTTTTCAGGTTCTCGGGCTCGAACATTACTGCCCAGGAATCGATGTGGTCGACGCCCAGCACCTGCTTGACCTTGTCGACGTTGTAGCCGATGCCGTTGGTGCCCCACAGGTAGGGCACCGAGTGCAGGTTGTCGGCGTCGTTCTCCTGGAGGAACTTGAGCAGCACCGGGTCGAGGTTCTTCCAGTTCGGCAACTGCTCGCGGTCCAGTTTCAGAAAGGCCCCGGCTTTGACCTGACGGGCCAGGAAGTGGTTGGAAGGCACGACCACGTCGTAGCCGGTGCGACCGGCGAGCAACTTGCCTTCCAGGGTTTCGTTGGAGTCGAACACGTCGTAGATGACCTTGATACCGGTGCTGCCCTGAAAATCCGCCAGGGTGGTTTCACCGATGTAGTCGGTCCAGTTGTACACGCTGACACTGGGCTGGGCCTGGGCCACGGCGCTGACCAGCAGCGCCAGGGTTGCAGTTACGACTGTTTTCATGGGACGCATATCGACACCTTTTTGAATTGTTGTTTTCGATACTTGTTACAAGCTCGGGCTCAGACGCTGAGCAGCAGGAATTCGCGCTCCCAGGAGCTGATCACCCGTTTGAAGTTCTCGTGCTCGGCACGCTTGACCGCCACGTAGCCGCGGACGAACTTGCTGCCCAGGTACTGCTCGATGGTCGGGCAGTCTTCCATGTGCGCCAGGGCGTCTTCGATGGTGATCGGCAGGCGCAGGTTGCGCCGCTCGTAGGCGCGGCCCTGCACAGGGGCACTGGGGTTGATCTTCTCGACCATGCCCAGGTAGCCGCACAGCAGGCTGGCGGCAATCGCCAGGTAAGGGTTGGCATCGGCGCCGGGCAGGCGGTTTTCCACGCGCATCGCCTCGGGGCTCGAGGTCGGTACGCGCAGGCCCACGGTGCGGTTCTCTTCGCCCCATTCGACGTTCACCGGCGCCGAGGTGTCGGGCAGGAAACGGCGGAACGAGTTGACGTTGGGGGCGAACATCGGCAGCACTTTGGGGATGTACTTTTGCAAGCCGCCGATGTGATGCAGAAACAGCTCGCTCATTTGCCCGTTGTCGTCGACGAAGATCGGCTTGCCGGTGGCGATGTCGACCACGCTCTGGTGCAGGTGCATGGCGCTGCCCGGCTCGTCGCCCACCGGCTTGGCCATGAAGGTGGCGGTGACGTTGTGCTTGAGCGCCGCCTCGCGCATGGTGCGCTTGAACACGGTGATCTGGTCGGCAAGGTCGAGGGCGTCGCCGTGACGGAAGTTGATTTCCATCTGCGCCGGGCCGTCTTCGTGGATCAGCGTGTCGAGGTCCAGGCCCTGGGCTTCGCACCAGTCATAGACGTCTTCGAACAGCGGGTCGAATTCGTTGGCGGCATCGATCGAGAACGACTGGCGGCCGCTTTCGGCCCGGCCCGAACGGCCCAGTGGTGCCTGCAGCGGCAAGTCCGGGTCTTCGCAGCGCTGGGTCAGGTAGAACTCCATCTCCGGGGCGACGATGGGCTGCCAGCCCTTGTCGGTGTAGAGCTTGAGGACTTTCTTGAGCACGTTGCGCGGCGACAGCTCGATCGGGTTACCTTGCTTGTCGAAGGTGTCGTGGATCACCACGGCGGTCGGCTCGATGGCCCATGGCACCACGTACACCGCCGCCGAATCCGGGCGGCAGACCATGTCGATGTCGGCCGGATCGAGCAGGTCGTAGTAGATGTCGTCGTCGACAAAGTCCCCGGTTACCGTTTGCAGAAGCACACTTTCCGGCAGGCGCATGCCTCGTTCATGCAGGAACTTGTTGGTCGGTGCGATCTTGCCGCGGGCGATACCGGTCAGATCACTGACCACGCACTCGACTTCGGTAATCTTGTGTTCTTTCAGCCACGCAGACAGCTGATCGAAAGGGGCATTCATAAAGACCTCGTTGTTGGTTTTATCCACGCCAGGACCGGCAGTTACGACCGGCTTGCCACCCAAGCGGCTTCCCCTGTAGCGCGTTGAGGTCTATCTTGGGTGACGCTTGCGCATTCGATCTATCCACTTTCAGCAAGACTAAAATGCACCAAAAGAGTGCATAAAGAGCAGCTCATGACAGCGTCAACGCCTTTGCGGGTTCAAGCTTTCAATACCGCCGATGTCACCGAACAGGTCCGTGCCACCCCGGGCTGGACCCAGCATTACCAACAGATGTCTCCCGGGCATTTCGCCGGCCAGCTGCGCTGCCTCGACCTGCAGGGCGTGGAGATCTACGAGGAGTGCATGAACACCCGGGTCGAACAGAATTTCAGTGCGCCGGCCGGCTCCCTGGCGTTCTGTTTCGACCGCAACGATCACAGCCTTTACGTGCTCAATGGCGAAAGCCGCAACATCTGGATCACCCCGGAGAACTACCAGGAAGTGGCCGTGGTGTTCGGCCCGGAATTCGTCCAGCGCCACAGCCTGGACATCGCCCGCCTCGACGGGCTGTTCATGGCGCCGTTGAACTCGATGCAGAACGAGCTGTTCAGCCGGTGGCTGAGCGGCACCCTCACGCGCATCTCGCAGACCATCGACCCGCCAAGCCAGGACGCATTGGCCGCGCAGTTGCTGGAAGACTGCCTGTTCATCCTCGATAACGCGTGCATCTGCCTCGATCGCGGGGCGTTGTGGCGGCGTACCGAAGAGCGCGCAATCATGCGCAAGGTTGGCGAATGGGCGGCAGATTGCCCGGAAGAAACCCTCAATCTGCTTGAGCTTTCGCAGGTTGCCGGGGTGTCCCTGCGCCAGCTGCAGCACGCCTTCAAGACCTTCACCGGCATGGCCCCGGCGCAGTGGCTGCGCTTGCGCCGGCTCAACAGTGCACGGCGTGAATTGCTCAGTTGCACGCCCAGCGATACCACCGTCGCCGAAGTGGCCATGCATTGGTCGTTCTGGCACCTGGGACGGTTTTCCGACAGCTACCGCAAGCTGTTCAAGGAGCTGCCCAGCGAGACCTTGAAGCGCGTGGCGCTGTCAGTCAGATAGCCAGCAGTGGTAATGTTCGACCTACTAAATGAAGTCGATAGCCTGGAAAGACCATGCCAAGAGCCTCCCACCAAGACCTGCGTCGCGCGTTCCGCCAACTGCTTGCCTCACCTGCCTGCTACCACACCGCCTCTGTTTTCGATCCGATGTCGGCGCGCATTGCCGCTGACCTGGGCTTCGAGGTGGGGATCCTCGGCGGTTCGGTGGCCTCCCTGCAGGTGCTAGCCGCCCCTGACTTTGCCCTGATCAGCCTGAGCGAATTCGCCGAGCAGGCGACGCGGATCGGCCGGGTGGCGCAACTGCCGGTAATTGCTGACGCCGACCACGGCTATGGCAACGCGCTCAACGTGATGCGGACGGTGACCGAGCTTGAGCGTGCCGGGATTGCCGCGCTGACCATCGAGGACACCCTGCTGCCGGCCCAGTTCGGGCGCAAGTCCACCGACCTGATCAGCATCGCCGAAGGCGTCGGCAAGATCCGCGCGGCGCTGGAGGCGCGAGTTGACCCGGAGCTGTCGATCATTGCCCGCACCAACGCGGCGCTGATTGCCACCGAAGAAGTCATCGCCCGCACCGTGGCCTACCAGAACGCCGGCGCAGACGCCTTGTGCATTGTCGGTATCCGCGACTTCGAACACCTGGAACAGATTGCCGCACACCTGAGCGTGCCGCTGATGCTGGTCACCTACGGCAACCCGCAACTGCATGATGATGCGCGCCTGGCCGAACTGGGTGTGCGCATTGCCGTCGATGGCCATGGTGCCTACTTTGCCGCGATCAAGGCCACCTACGACTGCCTGCGCGAGCAGCGCGGCATCACCTGCAGCACCTCGGACCTGAGCGCCACCGAACTCACCCATACCTACACGCAACCGGACGACTACATCGTCTGGGCCCGCGAGTACATGGACGTCAACGAATAGGCCGCAAGGCTTAGTCAACGCAACAACTCTCTACAAATGGAAGCGAAACAATTCATGAAGAAATCTACAGGCGTACTCGGCCTCGCAGTGGCAGTGGCAGCGGTGTGCACCGCGGGTGCCTGGTACACCGGCAAGCAACTGCCAGGCGTGCTGGCAACCACCATCGCCGAATCCAACGCCCAGACCAAGCAGGCGCTGGTGGGTATGGACACCCTCGTGGAGCTTGAGCTGGTATCGCTGGACAGCCATCTGTTCAGCAGTACCGCCAAATACCGCCTCAAGGTAAAAAACCTGCAGGTTGGCGAAGACAGCAAAAGCTTCGAGCTGAATTTTGTCGACCAGATCGAACACGGGCCGTTGCCGCTGTCGCGGGTCAAGGCGCTGAAGCTGATGCCGGTCATGGCAGCCAGTCATTACAGCCTGGAAAAAGACGCGGCCACCGCCGACTGGTTCGCCCTGACCAAAGACGTTTCGCCGCTGCAAGGCCAGGTTGCCTACGGCTACGATCGCTCGATGGACAGCGCTTTCCAGGTGGCGCCGATCGAGTGGAGCAAGGACGGCTCGTCGCTGAAGTTCTCCGGGTTTGAAGTCACCGGCCACGGCAACGAAGGCGCCGAACACGTGCAGCTCACCGGCCAGTCGGGCGGCCTGAGCCTGAACCTGGTCGACCCTGACAGCAAAGTGCTGAAAGTCGAGATCAAGGGCCTGAGCCTGACCGGCGACATGACCAAGACGCCGTTCGGCTTCTATGTCGGCAAGATGGACATGGCCGTGGCTGATACGGTCGCCACCTTCGGCGATGAGCAAAAGGTCCTGAAGCTCAAGGGCCTGGCGCAGAACAACGAGTACAAGAACGACGGCGACAAGCTCTCGGCACGCATGGAATACAAGGTTGGCGACATCAACTTTGACGGCAAGGCCATCGGTGCCGGCGAGATGGTCTGGAGTCTCAAGCGTCTCGACATCCCGGCCATGCAGGCACTGATCGGCTGGTACCAGAGCCGCCTGCCTGAGTTCCAGCAGGCCGCTGCCGAAGGTGCAGGCATGCCGGACCTGGCGATGACCGAGGCTGAAACGGCCCAGGTGCGCAGCGATGTGCAGCGCCTGCTGGCAGCCAAGCCGCAGATCGCCCTGGAGAACCTGTCGTTCAAGACTGCCAATGGCGAAAGCCGTTTCAGCTTCAGCGTCGACCTGGCCAACCCGACCTCCCTGGAGCTGCCACCCGAGGAGCTGTCCAAGCAGCTGATCACCCAGCTGCAGAGCAAGCTGTCGCTGTCCAAGCCGATGATCGGTGACCTGGCGACCCTGCAGGCGCAGTTCGAAGGCCAGACCGATGCTGCCATTGTTTCCCAGCAAGCGGCCCAGGCCGGGGAAATGGTCAGCATGATGGCGGTGCAGAGCCAGATGGCCAAGGTCGAGGGCAATGACATTGTTACCTCGCTGCACTATGCCGATGGCATGGTCGACTTCAACGGCCAGAAGATGACCGTTGAGCAGTTCGCCAGCGTGATCATGGCCAACGCCAGCGCAATGCAGGCGACCGGCGGTTGATGTTCAGGCCCGGGGCGCCCGCCCCGGGCTTGTTTCACTAAAAAAACCTTTTGAATTCATTCGATTATCTGTAGCCTTCGGCATCCTATAAAAACCCGAGGCCGCAGCTGGTCCGTGGTTCTGTGCGCAAGGCTGTTTTGCCCTGCCTGTGGAGCCTGTAGCCGATTTGCCAGGGCTCGGTGATACACTCGACTTACGCGCTCAAGCGCCTGCAGGTCCAGCGATCATGACCCAGATTTCCGAACGCCTTCTCGTCCAGGCTCACCTCGATGCCAAGCAGCCCACGCCGCTGACGCCCGAGCAAGAGGCCGACTACCGCGCCGCCATTGCCGCCGAACTCAAGGCGCAAAATGCGGTGCTGGTTGCCCACTACTATTGCGACCCGGTGATCCAGGCCCTGGCCGAGGAAACCGGTGGCTGCGTGTCCGACTCGCTGGAAATGGCCCGCTTCGGCAAGAACCACGCGGCCTCGACCGTGGTGGTCGCCGGGGTGCGCTTCATGGGCGAGACGGCCAAGATCCTCACCCCGGAAAAGCGCGTGCTGATGCCGACCCTCGAGGCGACCTGCTCGCTCGACCTGGGCTGCCCGGTTGAAGAGTTCTCGGCGTTCTGCGACAAGCACCCCGAGCGCACCGTGGTGGTGTATGCCAACACCTCGGCGGCGGTCAAGGCCCGCGCCGACTGGGTAGTGACCTCAAGCTGCGCGCTGGAAATCGTCGAAAGCCTGATGGACAACGGCGAGACCATCATCTGGGGCCCGGACCAGCACCTGGGCCGCTACATCCAGAAACAGACCGGCGCCGACATGCTGCTGTGGGACGGTGCCTGCATCGTTCACGAAGAGTTCAAGTCGCGCCAGCTGGCCGACATGAAGGCGCTGTACCCGGAGGCGGCGATCCTGGTGCATCCGGAGTCGCCCGAGGCGGTGATCGAGCTGGCCGACGCAGTGGGCTCCACCAGCCAGCTGATTGCTGCGGCGCAGACCCTGCCGAACAAGACCTTCATCGTCGCCACCGACCGCGGCATCTTCTACAAGATGCAGCAGCTGTGCCCCGAAAAGATCTTCATCGAAGCGCCTACCGCCGGTAACGGCGCGGCCTGCCGCAGCTGCGCGCATTGCCCGTGGATGGCGATGAATACCCTGGAGCGCACCTTGCAGTGCCTGCGGGAAGGCACTAACGAGATTTTCGTTGAGCCGGCGTTGATCCCCCAGGCGATCAAGCCGCTCAAGCGCATGCTCGACTTCACCCAGGCGGCGCGGATGAAGTTGTCCGGTAACGCCTGACGACGCCTTCGCGGGGCAAGCCCGCTCCTACGGTAGGAGCGGGCTTGCCCCGCGATGCTTTTTGCGGTGTTAGCGCATCATGTCCTTGACCATCCGCTGTTGCTCCATCAGCTCGCGCTGACGCGCATCGATCTTCGACGCCAGGACGAAGTTGTTGCCGGCGCGCTGCTTGGCGTAGTCGAGCTGCTGCAGGGCCTGGTCGAAGTCGCCCACCAGGGCAAAGTATTCGGCGCGGGCCTGGTGCAGGCCGATGGTGTTGCCCGAAAGGCCACGTACTTCCGCCACGTTATACCAGACGTCCGGGTCTTCAGGACGGTTCTTGAGTAGCGCATCCAGCGCCTTCTCTGCCTCGGCAGGGCGGTTCTGCTTGAGCAGCAGGTCGATGCGCGCCTGTTGCAGCGGGTAGTTGGCCGGGTACAGGCTGCGCATCCGCTCGACCCGTTGCTGGGCATCGGGCAGGCGGTTGTTGGTGATGTCCAGGTCGATCTGCGCCAGGTTGTAGGTGATGTCGTTGGGCGCCTTGGCCAGCAGCGGCTTGAGGTTCTCGCGCGCCTCGTTCAGGCGCCCGCCCTTGATCTGCGCCAGCGCCAGGCCGTAGCGGGCGGCGTCCATCTGCGGATTTTCGTCGAGCTGGGCCTGGAAGCGCTTGGCGGCAAGGCCGGGGGTGCCTTCGTAGATCAGCGCCACCCGGGCACGAATCAGCTGGTAGCGCATGCTGTCTTCGGTGCCACCCTTGGGCGCCTGTTCGGCGCGGTTGCGGGTGTCGGCGATGCGCGATTCGGTAACCGGGTGAGTCAGAAGGAATTCCGGCGGCTTGGCGTCATAGCGGTACTGACGCATCAGGCGCTCGAACATGGTCGGCATGTTGCGCGGATCATAGCCGGCCTTCTCAAGGTTGAGGATACCGATGCGGTCGGCTTCCTGTTCGTTCTGCCGCGAGAAGCGCCGCTGCTCCTGGATGGCGGCCGCCTGGGTGCCGGCAATTGCGGCAATACCGGCATCACCGGCACCTGCCGCGGCGGCGACGATACCGATCAGCAGCGCGCCCATCATCGGCAACTGCATGCGCTGCTGGGCCTCGACGCCGCGGGCGAAGTGGCGTTGCGACAAGTGCGCCAGTTCGTGGGCCAGTACCGAGGCGTATTCGCCTTCGGTCTGGGCATTGAGGAACAGCCCGCCGTTGACCCCGACGATCCCGCCGGGGGCGGCAAAGGCGTTGAGTTCGCGGCTGTCGATGAGGATGAACTCCAGGCGCCGGTCCTGCAACTGGCTGGTTTCGGCCAGGCGGTAGACGCTGGTTTCGACGTAATCCTTGAGCTGGGGATCGTTCAGTTGGTTGACATTGCCCCGCAGCAGGCTGAGCCAGGCGCGGCCCAGCTGGTGTTCCTGTTGCGGGGAGACAATGGCAGAACTGGCGTCGCCGAGTGACGGCAGGTCGTCGGCATGGCTGGGGAGCGCCATCAAACAGGCCAGCGTCAGCAGGGTAGGGCGCAGAAAATTCATGCACGAAGCTCTGGTCGACAAAGAACCTTACTGTAGCCCGCTCGCACGTTGGCGACCAGTGGCGGTATCCTACCGGGCTTGTTCAAAATGCTACCTGTGCCCGCATTCCTGCCTGGAGACCCCCATGAGCGAGACCCCGACCCATGACGCCGAACTCGACGCCAGCGGGCTGAACTGCCCGCTGCCGCTGCTCAAGGCGAAGATGGAGCTCAATCGCCTGGCCACTGGCGCGGTGCTCAAGGTGATTGCCACCGACGCCGGTTCCCAGCGCGACTTTCGCACTTTTGCCCGATTGGCCGGTCATACGCTGCTGCTCGAAGAGGCCGAGGCCGGTGTTTACACCTACTGGCTGAAGAAGGCCTGAGTTTTTTCTGTTAAAGGATCGTCAATGTTCAAGGTGCTTCGCGACTGGATGCAGCGCTACTTCTCCGATGAAGAAGCGGTGGTGCTGGCGGTCTTGCTGTTTCTGGCGTTCACCGCCGTCCTGACCCTCGGTGGCATGCTCGCGCCGGTGCTGGCGGGGATGGTTCTGGCGTTCCTGATGCAAGGCCTGGTCAACGCCCTGGAGCGCCTGCGGGTGCCCACGCGCTATGCGGTCGGGCTGGTGTTCATGCTGTTCATGGGCGCCCTGGCGGTGTTCCTGCTGGTGCTGGTGCCGCTGCTCTGGCATCAGTTGATCACCCTGTTCAATGAACTGCCGGGCATGCTCGGCAAGTGGCAGTCGCTGCTGTTGCTGTTGCCCGAGCGCTACCCGCACCTGGTCTCCGACGAGCAGGTGCTGCAGGCCATCGAGGTGATGCGCGGCGAGATCGGCAAGTTCGGCCAGTGGGCGCTGACCTTCTCGCTGTCGAGCCTGCCGCTGCTGGTCAACATCATGATCTACCTGGTGCTGGTGCCGATCCTGGTGTTCTTCTTTCTCAAGGACCGCGAGCAGATCGCCGATTGGGTCAGTGGCTACCTGCCCAAGGAGCGGGCGCTGATGACCCGGGTGGCCGAAGAAATGAACCGGCAGATCGCCAACTACATTCGCGGCAAGGGCATCGAGATTCTGATCTGTGGCGTGGCCACCTACATCGCCTTCATCAGCCTGGGGCTCAACTATGCGGCGTTGCTGGCCCTGCTGGTCGGCCTGTCGGTGGTGGTGCCCTATGTCGGCGCGGTGGTGGTGACCGTACCGGTAACCCTGATTGCGCTGTTCCAGTGGGGCTGGGGTGATCAGTTCATTTACCTGATGGCGGTGTACGCGATCATCCAGGCCCTGGACGGCAACGTGCTGGTGCCGCTGCTGTTCTCCGAGGCGGTGAGCCTGCACCCGGTGGCGATCATCTGCGCGGTGCTGCTGTTTGGCGGGCTGTGGGGGTTCTGGGGGATCTTCTTTGCCATCCCGCTGGCGACCCTGTTCAAGGCCGTGCTGGATGCCTGGCCGCGGCGAGAGCCGGTGGTGGCGCCGCTGCTCTAAAAGCATCGCGGGGCAAGCCCGCTCCCACAGTGAGTGAAAGAACCTGTGGGAGCGGGCTTGCCCCGCGATTGGCTTATCTTGCGTTCAGCGTCTGCGCCTCAGCCAGTACGGCATCGACATGCCCGGGCACCTTCACCCCACGCCAGGCCTTGCGCAGCACGCCGTCCTTGTCGATCAGGAAGGTGCTGCGGTCCACGCCCAGGTATTCCTTGCCGTAGAGTTTCTTCAGCTTGATCACGTCGAACAGCTGGCACAGGGCTTCGTCCTTGTCGCTGATCAGCTCGAAGGGGAAGGCCTGCTTGGCCTTGAAGTTCTCGTGGGACTTGATGCCATCACGCGATACGCCGAACACCTGGGTGTTGGCCGCCGCGAAGGCTGCATGCTGGTCACGGAAACCCTGGCCTTCGGTGGTGCACCCCGGGGTGCTGTCCTTGGGGTAGAAGTACAGCACCACCTGCTGGCCTTTAAGCCCGGCCAGGCTGACGGTCTGGCCGCTGGTGGCCTGGGCCTCAAAATCGGCGACGGGTTGGTCGAGTTCAACGGCCATGAAAAGCTTCCTTACATCGGGTTCTGTGGGCGCCACGGTTCGATCAGCGCATCCAGGTTCAGCGCATCGGAGAAGTCCAGGAACTGGTCACGCAGCCAGCTGATCTGGGTACCTGCCGGCAGGGTCACGGTAAAGGTGGCGTTGAGCATGGTGCCGCCGGTCTGCGGGGCCTGGTAGGTGTCGCAGGTGAGGTTCTCCAGCTCCACATGGTGGTCGATGAAGAACTGGCACAGCTCGTTGATGATGTCCGGGCGATAGGCGGCGCTGACATAGGCCACGTACGGCAGCGACAGCGGGCGAACTTCGAGCTCGGCGCTGCGCACCACGTTGACGGTGAAGGTGTGCTTCTTGGCCAGGCCCGGCAGGGCGCCTTCGAAGCGCGCCAGGGCGTCCCAGCTGCCGGCGACCTGCAGGACCAGGGCACTGCACTCGCCGTGGCGGGTCAGGCGCGAGGTGACGACCGAGCAACGATTGTCGTTGCTGGCCCGGCACAGGATGTTGGTCAGTTCCATGGGATTGGCACCCAGGGCGCTGATGACAAGGAATTGTTCGCGAACGGTGGGGGTGGACATGCAGCATTCCTAAAGCGATGAGCGGTCGGTACCTGACGTGGCAAAAAGGCCGGTAGGCAGGCGCCCGGGGCTCAGGATCGAGCCTTGCGGCGCTGGCTACGCGCATTGTCGGCAGCCCGGCGGGCCACTATGTACCGATCAAAGACAGAAGGGTAGCGAAAATGGCCGCCGAGGGGAATGCTCCGCCCGCCTGCTTCGCTTGTGCAAGGCCGATGGCGCCAGTACCATTACCGCTCTCTTTTTCCGGCAGGAGCAGTTTCATGATTGCGGGCAGTATGGTGGCATTGGTCACACCCATGGATGCACAAGGGCGTCTTGATTGGGACAGCCTCAGCAAACTCGTGGACTTCCACCTGGAAAACGGCACCCACGCCATCGTTGCCGTCGGTACTACCGGCGAGTCGGCGACCCTGGATGTCAATGAGCACATTGAAGTCATCAAGGCGGTGGTCAAGCAGGTCAATGGCCGTATCCCGGTGATCGCCGGCACCGGCGCCAACTCCACCAGCGAAGCCGTGCACCTGACCCGCAACGCCAAGGAAGCCGGCGCCGATGCCTGCCTGCTGGTGGTGCCGTACTACAACAAGCCGACCCAGGAAGGCCTGTACCAGCACTTCAAGCACATTGCCGAAGCCGTCGACATCCCGCAGATTCTCTACAACGTCCCTGGCCGCACCTCCTGCGACATGCAGGCCGAGACCGTGATCCGTTTGTCGAGCGTGCCGAACATCATCGGCATCAAAGAGGCCACCGGCGACCTCAAGCGCGCCAAGGCCATCCTTGACGGCGTCAGCAAGGACTTCATCGTCCTGTCCGGCGATGACCCGACCGCTGTCGAGCTGATCCTGCTGGGCGGCAAGGGCAACATCTCTGTTACCGCCAACGTCGCCCCGCGAGAAATGGCCGATCTGTGCGAAGCCGCCCTTGAGGGCAATGCCCAGAAGGCTCGCGCAATCAACGAACAACTGATGCCGCTGCACAAGGACCTGTTCATCGAAGCCAACCCGATTCCGGTGAAGTGGGCTTTGGTCGAAATGGGCCTGATGCACAAGGGCATCCGCCTGCCACTGACCTGGCTGAGCGAATCCTGTCACGATACGGTACGCCAGGCGATGCGCCAGTGCGGCCTGAAGTTTTAATTGAGGACGTACACCGCATGAAGCGATTGGCTGGTCTTTCCGCCCTTGCCTTGATCATCTCCAGTACCAGCGGTTGCGGCTGGCTCTGGGGCGAAGAGGGTTACTTCCGTGACCGTGGCAGCGATTATCTGGAGGCCACCCAGAAGCCGCCAATGCAGCTGCCACCGGACGTCAGCAGCGCCAAGCGGCTCGACCCGCTGCTGCCGATCCCGCGCAACGTCGCCGACGACAACGTCAAGGGCGAATTCGAAGTGCCGCGTCCGCTGCCGTTGAACGCCGCGGCCGACATCAGCGATTTCAGCCTGCAGAAGAGCGGCAGCTCGCGTTGGGTCCTGGCCCAGCGCTCGCCGGCCGAAGTCTGGCCGGTGGCCCGTCAGTTCTTTGAAGACAACGGCTTCCGGATTGCCGAAGAGCGTCCGCAAACCGGCGAATTCAACACCACCTGGCAGCGGTTCGACGAACTCTCGGCATCCATGGCCAAGCGCCTGGGCAGTGCCTCGAGCAGCAGCGACAACGAAGTCCGTGCGCGCATCCGCATCGAGCCGGGCGTGCAGCGCAACACCAGTGAAGTCTACGTCGTGACCGTCGAACGCCCGGCCGGCAGCACTGCCGAGCAGGAATTCCCGGCACGTTCGGCCAACACCGGTGTTGACGCCATCCTGGTCGACGAAATGCTCGCCAGCATGACCCGCAGCGCCGAGAAGGGCGGTTCGGTGTCGTTGCTTGCCGCCCGCGACTTCGATACCCCGAGCCGCGTCAGCCTCAGCGAAGACGGCAGCGGCAACCCGGTACTGAACCTGGGCGCCGACCTCGATCGCGCCTGGTCCAGCGTTGGCCGTGCCCTGGAGCAGGGCGAATGGCGTGTTGAAGACATCAACCGCAGCCTGGGCCTGTACTACATCAACCTTGCCGAGAAAGCCGAGACCAAAGAGCAGCCAGGCTTCTTCAGCCGCCTGTTCGGCAGTGCGCCGAGCAAGGAAGAGCGTGAAGCCCGTGCCGAGCGCTACCAGGTTCGCCTGAGCAAGGTGGGCGAAAGCGTCCAGGTCACCGTCGAGAAGAACATCAACACCGTGGCCCCGGCAGACGTTGCCCGCCGCGTGCTGAGCGTGATTCAGGACAACCTGGGTTAAGTGCGCTTCGCCGTACTTGGAAGTGGAAGCCAGGGAAATGGCACGCTGATCGCCAGTGGCAATACCTTGCTGCTGGTCGATTGCGGCTTTTCCCTGCGTGAAACCGAGCGGCGCCTGGCGCTGCTCGGCGTTTCTGCGGCGCAATTGAGCGCGGTGCTGGTCACCCACGAACATGCCGACCACGTGCATGGGGTCGGGTTGCTGTCGCGGCGCTACAATGTACCGGTCTACCTCAGCCGCGGCACCTTGCGCGGCTTGCGCAAGCCGGTCGAGGCCGCAGGCTTCCTGGCCGCCAACGACACCTTGCAGCTGGGCGACCTGAGCGTTACCGCCGTCGGCGTCACTCACGACGCGCTGGAGCCGCTGCAGTACGTGTTTGGCGATGGCAGCCGGCGCTTTGGCGTGCTGACCGACCTGGGCTCGTATGATGCGGCCCTGCTCAGCAGCTACCAGGGCCTGGACGCCCTGCTGATCGAGGCCAACCACTGTCGCGACCTGCTCGGACGCGGGCCGTACCCGATGTTTTTGAAGCAGCGGGTGGGTGGCGACTACGGACATTTGAACAACCATCAGGCCGCGCGCCTGGTGTCGGAGCTGGACTGGCAGAACCTGCAACACCTGGTGCTGGCCCATCTCAGCAGCAAGAACAACCAGCCACAGCTGGCCCGGCAATGCTTCGTCGATACCCTCGGCTGCGACCCGGACTGGCTGCAAGTGGCCAATCAGGATTCCGGGCTCGACTGGCGTGAAATCGCCTAGCCCATCATTTACCAAGCGGAGCCCATCATGGAAAAACGTGAAGAACTCTACCGCGGCAAAGCCAAGTCGGTTTACAAGACCGACGACGCTGACCGCTTGATCCTGCTGTTTCGCAACGACACCTCGGCGTTCGACGGCAAGCGCATCGAACAGCTCGACCGCAAGGGCATGGTGAACAACAAGTTCAACGCCTTCATCATGCAAAAGCTTGAAGAAGCCGGCATTGCGACCCAGTTCGACAAGCTGCTGGGCGACAACGAATGCCTGGTCAAGAAGCTCGACATGATCCCGGTCGAATGCGTCGTGCGCAACTACGCCGCCGGCAGCCTGGTCAAGCGCCTGGGCGTCGAAGAAGGCATGAAGCTCACCCCGCACACCTTCGAGCTGTTCCTCAAGGACGACGCCAAGGGCGACCCGTTCATCAACGAATCCCACGTCGTGGCCTTCGGTTGGGGCACCGCCGAGCAACTGGCGAAGATGAAAGAGCTGTCGCTCAAGGTCAACGACGTGCTGAACAAACTGTTCGACGACGCTGGCCTGCTGCTGGTCGACTTCAAGCTTGAGTTCGGCGTATTCCACGGCGAGATCGTCCTGGGTGACGAATTCAGCCCGGACGGCTGCCGCCTGTGGGACAAAGAAACCCGCAAGAAGATGGACAAGGACCGCTTCCGCCAGGGTCTGGGCGACGTTATCGAAGCCTACGAAGAAGTTGCCAAACGCCTGGGCGTGCCGCTGTAACCGGCAAGTTCACGCAAGCGCCTGATACCACGCGAATTTTTTTCGCAAACAGGCTTTGCCTTTCGGCAAACTGCTGGTATCATGCGCGCCACTGGAGAGATGCCGGAGTGGCCGAACGGGACGGATTCGAAATCCGTTGTACTGGCAACAGTACCTAGGGTTCAAATCCCTATCTCTCCGCCATATGCAGTAAAGAAAAGCCCCCGCAAACATTTATGTTTGTGGGGGCTTTTTCGTTTCTGCGCGTAATAGCCGCCGGAGACAAGGGGTTGTTCGCCGCATCATGGTCTCGGAATTCAAGGAGGATTCGAACAAATGGCACGCATAGCTTTGGTTCTGACACCTGGTTTTGCTGATTGGGAATATGCCTTTATTGCAGGAACCGCATCACCGTTTTACGGAATCGACCTTGGTTTTTTCACCCCTGTTCCAGGGCAATTCCTCTCGCAGGGAGGATTGGCGGTCACGCTCGATAGCAGTCTGGAACAATGCCTGGACTGGAAACCAGATGTTGCCGTCATCGTCGGGGGACAGCTCTGGGAACACGCAGATGCTCCAGATATTGGGGACTTTCTTCGTACCAGCCGAGACGCGGGGGCAACGATCGCCGGAATATGTGGAGGAACGCTGGCGCTGGCGAGGGCTGACCTTCTCAATACGATGCCTCACACCTCGAACAGCGTGGATTTCCTCAAACAACATGCCGCAAGTTATAAAGGCGAGGCTCTTTATCAAGACTGTTCAGGCACCATGGTTGCAGACCGGATCATAACTGCGCCAGGCCCTGCACCTGTCAGCTTCACCTGTGCAGTATTTGAAGCTGCGGGTTTATCTGCCGAGGCGGTTTCTCAGTTCAGATCAATGTTGGCCGCTGAACATGAGTAAACCACTTGGCCCTGGTGATTACGGCCTGCACACCAACCGCTGACGCTCATAGTTCAGTGCCTTGTCCCGCTCCGGCAGGCTATATGGCGCTGTGCACTGGCGCTCGCCCCAGTTGATGGTTAGGCTGCCCTGGTCTTCTTCAAGCAACACCAGCGCCTTGCCGTTGGGGTCGGAAATTGCCAGTTGCTTGCCGCTGGCGTCTTCCAGCGAAGCCCCGAACGGGATCATCGCACCCTGTTCGTCGAACAGTTCGAACTGCACCCGCCGCCCGCTCTTGCCGGTGTAGCGGGCCACTACCACGGCGCCGCGGCGCGGTACCAGTTGCTGGGTGGCGTTGTCGATTTCGATGTCACCGCCCAGTTCGCGGGTGTCCAGGCTGATCCAGTTGACCCGGTAAGGTTGCGCATTGGGGATTACCGCGTAGCCGTTGCGCCCGGTTTCGACGCCGCTGTAGCTGCTGATCTTGGCGCCCTTGACGCCCGGCACCTGGGCCAGGGCGAAGGTTTCGCCGACGGTCTGGCCGAGGTTGATGCCACCTTGGTGGGCAACCACCGAGCCCGATACGTTGAGGTTCTGCGAGTCGTAGCCGCGGCCCTGGCTGTAGCCCAGGGTGATGTCGGCCACCGAGGTGCGGGTGTTGAGGTTGGCCGAGGCGGAGTTGCCGCCGGAGCTGCTGTTGCCGCCCTGGACCGAATAGAAGGTGTCGCTGGTTTCGGACAGGTAGCCGTTGACGCCAACCTGGGTGCTGTCGCCGCCTTTTTGTGTGCTGGTGGTGATGAACGCACGCGGCGCCCGGGCGCGGCTGCCCAGCGGGAAGGACACCGACAGGTTGAACTGGGTATCGCTGCTTGAGCCGCCGTAGCCGTCGCCCAAATCCTTGGTGCGGGTGACGCCGAGGTTGTAGCTGGCTTCGCCCCAGTTGTTGCTGTAGCCGGCCGAAAAGCTCTGCGAGCCGCCGCGGTTCCAGTAGCGCTGGTCGCTGGCGTTGACGTACAGGCTGCCCAGTTCGCGGTTGCGGCCCATGCTCTGGTTGATGGTCAGGTCGGTGCGGGTCTTGGAGTTGCCTGGGCGCCGCTCCAGGTCGCTGCTCAAGTCCTGGACGTGATCGGTCAGGGTACGGAAACCTTCGGTGGAGTAGCGGTACGCGGCCAGGGTGAAGTTGGTGTCGGTGCCGGTGAAGGTCTTGGCGTAGAGGGCACGCACACTGTTGCCCTGGGTGGTTTGCCCCAGTGCGCGGCTGCTCGAATGGGTGACGTCGAACGACACCGCGCCCAGCGAAGTGTTCTTGCCGGCGCCCAGCGACAGCGCCTTGTAGTTGTCGCTGGCCTGTACACCGATGATCCCGGTGAGGCTGCTGCTGATACCGTAGGCCAGGGTGCTGCTGAGGATGTTCGGGGTGGCCATGCCGTCGGTGTTGCTGTTGAACTGGCCGGCCGAGACGCTGTATTTGACCTGGCCTTCACGGACCATGATCGGCAGGCTGGAGAACGCCTGGGTGGTCACCCGACGGCGGCCGTCAGCCTCGACGATAGTGATTTGCAGGTCGCCGTTGGAGCCGGACGGGTAGATGTCGCTGATCTCGAACGGCCCTGGCGGCACGCTGGCGGTGTACAGGATGTAGTTGTTCTGGCGGATCTCGACGGTGGCGTTGGTTTGTGCCACGCCACGGATGATCGGCGCGTAGCCGCGTTCGCTGTCGGCGCGCATGCCTTCGTCGGAGGCAAGCTTCACACCGCGATAGCGCACGCTGTCGAACAGGTCGGTGTCACTGAAGATATCCCCGGCGCTGAACTGGCCCTTGATGGCCGTGACGTCATGCTGCAGGTAGCTGCGGTTGCTCTTGAAGGTGCTTGGGCGACCGGTGCTGCTGGTGAAATTCGACTCGTTGCGCAAGCGCCAGGCACCGAGGTTGATGCCGTTGCGCAGGCCGAGGTTATTGGCGATGCGCGTGTCGGCATCGCCGGCGCTGCGGCTGCTGTTGTACTGGTAGTTGATGAACGCCGCCGGCACACCGTCATCCCACAGCGCCGGGTCGACGTAGCCACGGATACCGCGCTGCATTGCCACTTGCGGCACGCTGGCCGCCAGTTGCAGGCGCGCGGCGTCATAGCGCAGGCTGGCCTGGTCGATCAGGCTGGGAAGGTCGTAGCAGCTTTGCGGGGTGTCCGGGTCGAACTTGCCCTGGGCCTGCAGTTTGTTCAGGTCGATGCCCAGCTGTTGCAGCAACTCCAGGGTCAGGCACGGTTCGACGCGGCCGGTGGCCGGGTTGCGGTTGAAATCGATGTCACGCCGGCCCACCAGCACTTCGTTGCTGTACAGGTCGACCCGGTAGTTGCCCGGCAACACGCTGTTGGCCGACAGCAGCAGTTGCAGGTCGACCGACGAAGGTGCGCCTTGCAGGAAGGTGGTGTTGAAGGCTTCCAGTTGTTGCGCATCGCCGGTGTCCTGCGCGGCCAGCACCGGCATCGCGCCAAGCACGGCCAGCGACAGGGCACTCAACTTCCACAGACGGGCAGTTGCAGACGGAGCGCACGCACGTTGGCCGGCGCAATGAGTTGGCCTGTTACCGGAAGATAAAGACATGCGAAGGAACCTTGTATCCCGAATAACGACTGGGCGCGGCGAGGGGCGCAGTTACGCGCAGGCTTAACGCCTGGGCATTAACCGTTATTGTTTGCCCGGCGCTTGGGCAGCGGTACTTGCCTGGCCGCTGGACAGTGTCGTGGTGTATTGGTTTTGCGCACCGTAATCGTTGATGCTGGAAAAACTCAGGCGCACGTTGTTATCGCTACCCAGGGTTTTAACCGGAAATGTCTTTACTTCACCCGGCGCGACCATGGTTGAGTCCGCTGCCAGTTCGCTAAGTTTGCCCGCCTCAAGTTTTATATCCGCCATCGAGACGTGATAAAGGCTCGGGTTATTGACCTGCAGCAGGGTCTTGCCGCTGTGGCGCAGCAGTTGCCATTGCAGTTCGGTCGGCGCCATAAGGGCATTGCCAGGCAAGCCTGCGGGGCGAAAGAAAATCTTGATGCGCTGGCGCACGGCCAGTTGCAGGGTGTTGGCGGCGGCGGCCTGAGGGATTTCCTGGACGTTGAGCCAGACCACCGACTCTTTGTCCGCAGGCATCCCGGCACCTTCGTACAGCACTCGCAGCAACTGCTGTTCACGGGCGAACACCCGTGCCAGTGGCGGGGTTACGGCAAAGGGCACGCTGCGCTGGGCATCGCTGTCGTCGACCCAGGATTGAATCAGCACGTCCTGGTTGCCATTGCGCACGGTGACGTTGGCTTCCTTGTGGTTGCCATCAAAGACAATCCGCGTGGCACTCAGCGAAATACTGGCCATGGCCTGGCCGGCCATGAGCATGCCGAGCAGCCCCAGGCATGCGGGAATAGAACGACGCAACATGGTCTGTACCGTTTGATTCAGGGGTTTTGCTTCAGGGCCAATGGCGAGGCCGGGCGGCCTCGCACAAAGCAGTTCAGGCGCTACGACTTATTCGTATTGCAGGATGAACGGCAGGGTGGCGTCACCGCGACCGGCGGTGGCAGTGCCCGCTGCGCCAGTGGTGACGTAGGCGGCGGAGAAGTTGAGGATCGCGTCGCCACCGGCAGCGCCGGTACCGTGCATGTCGCTCTGGATCATGGCGGTGGTTTTCGAGCTCAGGTCGATCAGCGCGCCGTTGCTGTCGAGCAGGGCGATACCGACGTTGGCTGCAGTGCCGGTGCCTTTGGTCAGGGCCAGGACTTTCTTGCCGGTGACCAGGCCCGAACCGCCGCTGGCGGCGTCAAAGATCATCGAGACTTTGGTGCCCAGGTTGCAGTTGACGTTGAGGTTGAAGTCTTTACCGGTGACACGGCCCGAGGACGGGCTTTCAGCGGTGCCCATGTCCTTGATCGATACAGTGCCCATGTCCACGGAGATCACGCGATCAGCGTTGGCGCCGTCAACCGAGCAGGCGTCGTTGTTGATCACGCCGGTGAAGGTGATCTTGCCGCTGCCACCTTGAACAGGCGTCGTTTCTGCTGCCAGGGCAGCGCCGGACGCTGCAAGTACGGACAGAGTGATAAGGGCCAGGGAGAACTTCTTCATGGTGATGTCCATTTGTATTGGTTGGAAAGTGCTGCATGAAAATGCCAATACACAATAGAACGGGGGGTGTTTGCCGAACATCAGACGATTCTTATAAGGTCTGAGCCCAGGTGGGGCGGGCGTTCTGGCAACAAAGTCTTTATCGGTTCCTGACCTTGTTGCCCGGAAACTTAGTTAAAGATACTGCGCTCCAGGCAATAAGCCAGTAAGTCCTGGTCGCTATTAACATCAAGTTTGCGCATGGCCGAAATCTTTTGCGCGCTGATGGTCTTGGCACTTCGGTTCTGGCTGCGGGCAATATCACTGACACTTTTACCAGCGACAAACAGTCGCAGTATTTCAAACTCTTTGGGTGACAGTGTGGCAAACCGGTCCTCGATCGCCGCGGTGGTTTCGATGACCGAGGTTTTTGCAGGTTCCAGGCTGCGGTACTGGCTTTGCTGGGCCACGGCCTTGAGCGCCAACTGGATTTCGGTGTGCAACTGGCTCTTCTGGATCACCCCGACCACGCCCAGCTCATGCAGGCGGGTGAGAATCAGGTGGTTGGAGATCATCGTCAGGATCAACACCTGCAAATGCGGAAAGTGCCGCTTCAGGTAATCGACCAGTTTCAGGCCGTCGCCATAGGGCGAATCGGCCGGCATGTTGTAGTCGGTGATCACCAGGTCCACCGGTTGCTGTTCGAGCAGCTCGATCAGGCCTTTTGAGCACACGGCTTCGCCGACCACGCAAAAACGTTCGTCACGTTCTACCAGTTCGCGCACACCGAGCAGCACGATCGGGTGATCGTCCGCGATGATGACTTTGAGTTTGTCCATAGTGGCTGTCCGTAGTACCGGTATAGAAGGTTAGGGGGTGTCCATACGGCCGCAGGTAAGCCTGATTGTTGTTACTCGAGCGCATCCACAACAGCGGCAAGCCGGCTCAGTATCTGCTGCACTTCAAGGCGCAGGGAAGCATCGATCGTCCCGCCTGCCAGGCGGCACTCAAGCGCCGTACAGTGCTCGGCCAGGTCGCTGGCCTGTACCGCGCCCAGGGCGCCGGCGATGCTGTGCAGCCTTTGCGCGACGATTCTAGCGTCACTTTGCTCCAGCGCGCAGCGGATCAGTTGCAGGTCATCGCGCATGGTGGTGATGAACAGCGGGCGCATCCGCTCTGAAAGCTGCAGGCTATCGGTGGCCGGGACGGCGGCGGGGGCGGTGAGGGTGTCTGGCTCGACCCGCGTTGCTGCATTCTGCAAGGCCGGGCGGCAGAGCTTGAGCAGGTGGCCGCGCAGGGTCTGCAGGCTCAGCGGCTTGACGATCCAGGCGTTCATGCCGACGGCGATGCAGCGCATGCCCTCTTCGCGCATGGCGTTGGCAGTGACGCCGATGATCGGCAGCTGCGGGTCATGCTCGCGCAGGGTGCGGGCCAGCTCATAGCCGTTCATGACCGGCATGTTGACGTCGGTCAGCACCAGGTCAAAGACCTCGGGCTGCCACAGGTGCAGGGCCTGTTCGCCGTTGCTGGCGACCACCGCGGTGCAGCCCAGGGCCTCGAGCTGTTCCTTGATGATCGCCTGGTTGATCGGGTTGTCTTCGGCCACCAGGATGCGCAGTTGCAGGTTGTCGGCCTGCTGTTGCGCGGCCTGCTGCGATGCCTGCGGCGCGCCCAGGCGGGCCATGCCCACCGCGTCGGCGATGGCGCGCAGGTTGTGAAGGTCGACATTCCAGCCCTGCCCGGTGTATTCCGGCGGGTTGCGCCCACCGGCCGTGCACAGCACCCGTGGCCCCGGCCAGGCTGGGGCGTTGGTCGCCGGCAAGGCATCGACCAGTACCGCCGGCGCATGCTTGGCTTCCAGTGGCTGGGGGGCCAGGGCGGCGTGTACGCCGAGGCGGACAAGCCAGTCGACCAGCGATTGCGCCAGCTCCTGTACCGGGGCGCGCACGTAGACCGGAATCGACGCGGCTGCAACTGGCGCGCTGCTTAGGGTTTGGCCTGCCAGCACCGGCAAGCTCATGCGCAGGGCAAAACTGCTGCCCAGCCCCGGTTCGCTGACCACTTTCAGTTGCCCGCCCATCATTTCGCTAAGCCACCAGCAGATCGGCAGGCCCAGGCCTGCGCCACCTTCGCTGCAGGCGTCCTGCACCTGGTAGAACAGCTCGAACAGTTTGGCCTGCTGCGCCGTGGAGATGCCGATGCCGGTGTCGGTGACCTGCCACTCCAGGCTGACCTTGTCATCTTCTCGCGCCAGCACCCGGGTGCGCAGGACCACGCGCCCGGTGTCGGTGAATTTGATGGCATTGCTCAACAGGTTGTTGAGGATCTGCCGAATGCGCATCGGGTCGCCGAGCAGGCGCTCGGGCAGCGCGGCGTCGGTGCAGGCATAGAGCTGCAGGCCCTTGCGCTGGGCGAAGGCGGCATAGGTGTGCAGGGTGTCTTCGATCAGGTCCAGGGGGCAGAACTCGATGGACTCGATCGCCATCTGCCCGGACTCGATCTTCGACACGTCGAGCACGTCGCTGATCAGCTGGAACAAAGTAGCCGACGAGCGCTGGATGGTCTGCAGGTATTCCTGCTGGCGCGGCTCCAGGCGAGTCAGGCCGAGCAGTTCGAGGGTGCCGAGCACGCCGTACAGCGGGGTGCGGATTTCATGGCTCATGGTCGCCAGGAACAGGGTCTTGGCTTCGTTGGCGGCATCGGCGGCGCGCCGCGCTTCTTCCAGGGCCGTGGCATCTTCAATATGCCGGGTGACGTCGTTGAAGGCATACAGGCGCACATCCTGGCCCTGGTAGCGGGTCGAGACAAACCCCACCTGCAGGTGCCGGCCGTCGATTTCCAGGTAAGTTTCACCCGTCTCGCCCTGGTCGGTGCGCCGCTCCAGGGCGCTGATCAGCTTGGCGCTGCCCGGCGACTGCTGGGCCCGCTGGTTTTCCACCAGCACCTGGTTGTCGGCGCGGCGCACCACGCACAGGCCGGTGGGCGCGGTATCGATTACCACGCGGCTGAAGGCTTCGCTTTCGGCGATGCTGGCATGCGCCTGGCGCGCCGGCAGGATCACCTGGCGGCGGTACCAGCGGTTGGCACCCCAGCCCATGGCGACCAGCGCGAGCAGCGCGGCGCCAAGGCTGCTCAGCGGCCACAGGGCATAGCGAAAGAAGCTGCGGTAGTTGAGGGCATAGACTGCCGTCCACGCCGGTCCATTGTGGTTGACCAGCTTGAACACCAGGCCTTCGGGCTTGAAGTTGATCCCCTCATGCAGCGGCGATTCTGGCCACAACGCGCCAATCAGCACCTGGCCGGAAGGCGCCACCAGGGTGAAGTGGTCATAGATCGACCATTCCATGGTGCGTTCGTAGTCATTGGCCTGGGACAAATCGAGGATGCTGGCGATCATCACCCGGGTGTCGGCGCCCTTGATGTGGATTTCGTCCGCGGCCAGCTGGATGCCGATGTACGCCAGCATGCGCGCCGGGCCCGGGCTGGCGGCGCTTGGGCCATAGTGCTGCCAGCAGACTTCACCTTCGCGCAGCAACTGATGGTCGCGCGGCAGGCGATCGATCACGCTACGGATCATGTCGATGAAGCTTTCGTTGTGCGGTACGGTCTTGGCCCCTGCATGGCCTGCGGCCGGCACGGTGATGTCGAAGTTGCCGTGCTGGTTGAACAGGAATACATGCGGCGACTGGTAGTGCGAGGTCGACCAGAACGTGCTGTAAAAGGTCGCCAGGTGCACGCCAAGGGAGAAAATCTTGGCGTGTTCGCTGGCGGCGATTTTCTCTGGGTCGATTTTGGCGCTGAAGGGCATGGAGTAGGAAAACTCCTGGCCCTGGTAAATATTCGGGCCTTCTTCCGGCAAGGCTTTGAGCAAGCGCACCTGGGCATTCTCGTCCTTGAGCAACTCGCCCTGATGGCTGCGCTGGGCCAGGCTGCGCAAGAACACTTCCTGCTCGCGGATGTTTTCCATCAGCCGGGCAAAGTGAAAGCGCACGGTGTCGTGCTGCTCCTCGATCAGGCGCTGAAACGACCAGTAGCTGGTGCCGACCAACAGTAAAGCCAGGCCAAGCAACACCATCATCCCTTTGTTCAGACGCAACGAACTGCGGGTGAGTTTTTCCAGCAGGGCGTTGTCGTGCTTCATCAGGAGCTTCCGCAGTATCAGTAAGGGTGGTGGCTGGATGGAGTGTACCTCTGCTGGCAATTCAAGGGCGCTGCGGCCACTCAATAGAAGGTGGCCGGCCCGTCATTGGTGAGCAATTGCTGAAACTGCTCGGACGATACCGCGTGGGAAATCAGAAAACCCTGGGCCTGGTTGCAGTCGATCTTGCGCAACAGGGCAAGCTCCTGGGGCGTCTCGACCCCTTCGGCGACCACCGTCAACCCTAGCTTGCGGCCCAGGGCGACGATGCTGGTCAGCGCCGAGGTCATGCTTTCGTTTTCATGGCAGCCCTGGACCAGGGCACGGTCGATCTTGAGCTCGGTGAACGGCGTCGAAACCAGGTTCATGTACGAGCTGTAGCCCTTGCCGAAGTCATCCTGGGACAGGCCGAAGCCTTTGATGCGCAAGCGGCAGGCGCCGGCGTAAAAGTTACTGATGTCCTGGGGCACCGAGCACTCCATCAGCTCGAAGCAGATCTTGCCGGGGATGCCCTGGTGGTGCAGGACGAACTCCAGCAAGCGGTCGGCCAGGTCATGGCTGTTGAGCAGGTGGGTCGGCAGGTTGATCGATACCGGAATGTCATACCCCTGCTGGCGCCAACGCGCCTGGGCATGGATCGCCTGCTTGAGCATCAGCCACAGCAGGCGCTCTTCCAATTCGAAGGTCTTGAACGCCGGCAGGAACGCGCCGGGTAGCAGCACGCCTTGCTCCGGGTGCATCCAGCGCACCAGGGCTTCAGCGGCAACGATGCGGCCATTGCTGAGGGATTTTTTCGGCTGGAACCAGGCCTGGAACTGGCCGTTGCTCAGCCCATGGATAAGCGCCTGGTAGTCGAACTGCGCCACCGCCGGCGGCACCGGCGGCGCGCTGCGGTTCTTGCCGTTGAGCTGATCGGTGAGGTTGCGCAGGGCATCGGGCTTGACCGGCTTGGAGAGCAGGCCGATCACTTCGACGCCAAGGTTTTTGGCCACCAGGCTTGCAGCCATGAGCATGCGCTTGGAGGCGGCGCTCATGATTGCCAGGTCCGGTTTGCTGCGCAGCCTGGCCAGGCCCTGGATGAACTGCACGCCGTCCATGCCGGGCATCAGCAGGTCGGTCAGCACCAGGTCGAAGTCACGCCGCTGCAGGTGTTCCAGCGCTTCCTTGCCGTCCTGGGCCGCTTCGAAATGGAAATCGCCCAGTTCGCTGAACAGGTGCTGCAAGTACATGTGCTGGAACGGGTGGTCCTCGACGATCAAGATGTTATAGGGCTTCATGAGAGGTCTCTTGATAAGGCGCCAGATAGTTGAACAAGGCCCGCAGCGCGAAAGGCTTGACCAGGCAATGATTCATTCCGGCTGCAAGGCATAGTTCGGCTTCGCCGCGCATGGCATTGGCCGTCGCTCCGATGATCGGGATCGAGCAGCCTTGGCGGCGCAGTTCTCTGGCCAGTTCGTAGCCATTGAGTTTGGGCATGTTCACATCGGTCAGGACCACGTCGAAGTGCCCGCTTTTCCACAATTGCAGGGCCTCGATACCGTCCCCCGCCAACTCGACGGTGCAGCCGAGCTCTTCGAGCTGATCACGCAGGATCAACTGGTTGATGATGTTGTCTTCGGCCACCAGGATGTGCAGCTCGAGTTTCTGCATTTCGCGTTTTTGCGGGTCATCGGTACGGGCGATCCACAGCCCCTGGGCCTGGCGGACGGCCTGGTAAAGAGCACTGAGGTGGTTGAGGTTGACCTGCCAGCGGCCGTCTTCAAGTTGCGGCTCGCAGCAGCCATGGGCGCTGGCCAGGATCAGCGGCCCGCTCCAGTCGGCCACCAGCGCTTGCTCGGCGCTGCCGGGGTGCAGCTCGAGCAGCAGGTGGCCGCTGGCGGCATCCGCCGGCGTTGGCCGCCCGACCTGGGCCCGGGCGCCCCAGCGGCGTAGCCAGCCGCTGATCGACTGCGCCAGCTCGCGAATCGGCGAGACTACGTAGATGGTCTCGGGCAACAGGTTGCCCTGGGCCGGCAGGTCGCTGCTGGCCGAGGCTTCTTCCAGTGGCAGGGTCAGGGTAAAACTGCTGCCCAGGCCCAGTTCGCTGACCATGCGCAACTGGCCGTTCATCAACTGGGTCAGGCGCTGGCAGATCGGCAGGCCCAGGCCGGTGCCGGCCACTACGTTGGTGTTGCCTTCAGTCTGGTAGAACGGCTCGAAAATGTACGGGTGGTCTTCCTCGGCGATGCCCTTGCCGGTGTCCGACACCTGCCACATCAGGCTTGAACGCTCGCCATCGCGGTTGATCAGCTTGACCCGCAACACCACCCGGCCGCTGTCGGTGAACTTGACCGCATTGCTCAGCAGGTTGTTGAGGATCTGGCGGATCCGCGTCACGTCGCCAATCAGCCGCTCCGGCAGTTGCGGATCGAAGCAGGCGTACAACTGCAGGTTCTTGCCCTGGGCCGCGGCGCTGTAGCCCTGGATGACCTCGTGGACCAGCTCCGCGGGCGAGAACTCGCTCAGCTCCAGGGCCAGTTGCCCGGCTTCGATCTTCGACACATCCAGCACGTCGCAGATCAACTGCAACAGGGTTGCTGACGAGCCTTCGATCGCGTGCAGGTAATCGCGCTGCTGGGCATCGAGCTGGGTGCGCGCCAGCAGTTCCAGGGTACCCAGCACACCGTACAGCGGGGTGCGGATCTCGTGGCTCATGGTCGCCAGAAACAGCGTCTTGGCCTCGTTGGCGGCATCGGCCGATTGCCGCGCTTCTTCCAGCGCCGCTTCAACCTGCTTGCGCGCACTGATGTCGCTGAAGGCGCAGAACAGCACGTCTTCGCCGTTGTAGCGGGTCGGCGCACTGCTCAGGTACAGGTGGCGGCCATCGGCGGTGGCGAAGTAGTCGCTGCGCTCGGCTTGCTGGCTGGCGAAGGCCTGGTTGATCCAGCCGGCGCACAGCACATCGCGCTCCAGGCCGTCGCCCAGCCATTGTTGCGCCAGGGTGTTTTCCAGCACCACCTTGCCGTCGGTGCGGCGCAGTACGCACAAGGCCACCGGTGCGGTCTGGATCACATCGCGGCTGAACGCCTCGCTTTCGATCAGGGCCTGGATGCGGTTGATCGCCGGTGCTATGAAGCGATGCTCGATGCGGCGCATCAGCAGCAGGATCAGGGTCACGGTGAACAGGCAGAACAGCAGCGAGCCGACCAACTGCTTCCACAACCCGGCCAGCACCGCCAGCAGGTCGATCGAGTACACCAGTTGCCAGTCCGAGGACTTCAGGTGCTTGCGGATCACCAGGTGGTCGGGGATCCAGCCGTCGCCGACAAAACCGAAGAAGTTTTCCCCCTGGGAGTTGAGCAGCATCTGCCCAAGGTGCGCATCGTGGCTGTTGGTGAACACCAGCATGCCTTCGGAGTTGAGCATCATGAACTCGCCGGCGCTCTGGTCGTTGAGCGCCGCCGACACCTCGCGGCTGTCCATTTCCAGGCCCAGCCAGCCCGACTCGGCGTCGCGCTCATCCAGGCGAATGAAGATGTACAGGTACGAGCGCTGCTCGGTCTGGTCGGTCAGCCACAGTTCGGCGGCGGGGTAGGGGCTGTTGTCCTTGAGCGCCTGTAGCTGCTCAAGCATGCGCGGCGAAAACCCCGGCACCCCGGGGGCGGAGTTGTACAGGCGCCTGACCTGCGCGTTCGGCCCGGTGTCGACATACAGCAGGCTGACCTGCTTGTCCTTCATGTAATCGCGCATGCGCTGGGTCAGCCAGATGCTCCAGCGGTTGTCGCTGGTGCTGCCCAGTTGCAGGTGCACTTCTTCGCTCGATGGCAGGTAGACCAGGGACCTTGCCTGTTTCGACTTGCGCACCGCCGACAGGCTCAGGCTCTCGAGCAAGGCCTCGCGGTTGGTGAAGAAGGTGTGCGCCTCGGCGATCGCGCTGCTCATGTAGCCGCGACGCTGGGAGATGTCGTTGTTGAAGGTGAACAACAGGAAGTTGTACACGCCGCTGAAGATGCCGATCAGCAAAACCACGGCGAACAACCGCAGCAAGCGGCGGGCGGCTTCGGGGCTGGAAAGAAGCGGGCTGATTTGCAGCAGGTAGCTTTTTAATCTCATTCGCCGACTCTAGTGAGTCGCGAATGCTGCAGACATCAGACAATCCTTAAACATAGGCCCTGGCACAGGCGTTGACCAGCCAGCGGGCGCTTATTTGTCCGGTTCTGCGACCTGCTTGGCAAAGCGCAACAATGCCTATCAGACAATCCTTAAACATTGCGCCGCCTGGCCGACACTCAAGGTATCAACCGTTTTCGCAGGAGTGTCGGCATGAAGAGTAAATATGTTGCTATCGCTGCAGGGTTGCTGTTGGGTCTGAACGGGGCCTGCATGGCCGCCACGCCGGTTGCCCAGGGCGTGATCAATTTCACCGGCAGCATCGTCGAGTCGCCGTGCACGCCTTCGGCCCGGGCCGGTGCCTTGAACCTCAGCGATTGCCCGGCCCAGGCCCGGGGTACCCGCATCGAGCTGCAGCAGGTCGTCCCGCAGGCTTCGGTCACTACGCCCGACCATGCGCCGGTCAACGTCAGGCTGGTGGCCGACAGCGGCACGGCCGGGCGTTACTACAACCAGCAGTACGCGCTGCTGGATGCTTCCGGCAAGGCCCTGAGTTCCGGCGCCTACCTGATTACCCTGACCACGCCTTAAGGCTTGGGCGTAAGGGCGTTTGAGAATTGTCTTAGAGTCTCTGCACACGACCAACGGTAACCTTGCCAGTACTTCAGCGAGTCGCAGCGTTTATAAAGACTCGCGGAGCCCATCTGTCAGGTTTACCGAATGTCAAACATAGCATTGCGCATAGTGATCGCTGATCGGCAGCAGGATCAGCGAAGCAAGATAGAAAACATGCTCAACCGCCTGGGGTACAGCCGCGTTGCCCACTTGAGTAGCTTTCAAGCGTTGCAAGCCGCGACCCGGGCGCAGGGCACACCCTTCGACCTGTTGATCGTCAACACGGTGCTGGTGCCTTCCCGGCAGTTCAACCTGTTGAAGTTCTGCCACGACAACCCGCGCATCCGCCATGCGCTGATCTATGAAGGGCAACGTGCCGATTGCTTGCGGGTCTCGGTGCCGGTCAATGCCAGGATTCAACTGTGCCTGTCGCCGGCACCGGACCTCGACTCGATCAAGCGCTGCCTGCACAGTGTCGATCCGCTGTTTGCGCATTAATCAGCGCGCCCACCCCCTGCACCCGCTTGGATTTTCAAACGCCAACTGGTAGCGTGCAGCACCTCGCTGTATTGCCCGATCCCTTTCGTCATCGTTGCCTGTCCAGGGCCGACGTACACGAGTACCCGTTGGCCCGTTCAAGGGCGCCGGCGCAGGGCGCATCGGGCGATGCACAGTCATTCGCAAATGGAGTTCACAATGACGCAGAACAGCACCGTGCTGTCCGGAATCCAGCTGGATCAATTCATCGACCGTCTAGAGGTCGAACATCAGGAACACGGTGACGACCACGTGCTGGGCCTGCTGCGCGCCCAGCCGCTCAAGGCAGCCTCGCTGGAATCGATCGACCGTCTGCACGTGCTGTGGGTCAACGCCGGAGACGCCGACGCCTCCAGGGCGGTGCTGGCCGACGACGGCCAGGCGCTGATCGAGGCGACGCCAGAAGAGGCGCGCAACGAACTCAAGGTCAACCTGCTGATCTACCAGCTGCGCCTGTGCAACTACCTCAAAGACGAGCAAGGCCTGCTGCAGGCCCTCGACGCCCTGCAGCAACTGAGCAACGAGTCGCTGGCGTTCGATATCGAACAGTACCGGCGCTACCGCATTTTTGACGATCTGCAGCACACCACCCTCGACGTCGCCCTCAAGGCCATCGAGGTGCGTCACACCCTGGCGTTGATCAACCCCGGCCGCCATGCCTTGCGGGCCTGGGACGATGCCGACCAGCACCGGCGCCGGGCGCGGGTGCTGGCTGCCCACGAACGTGACGAAGAGGCTCGCGAAGCGGCGCTGGCGGCAATTACCGCGTTGCGCACCGCCGCTGCTGACCAGGACGTCGACGGCAACGACTGGCTGTGGCTGGGCGATGCGCTGATCGAAATCGTGCCGCTGCGCCTGGCGATGTTCGAGCAACCTGTAGTGCAGTTGATCGCCGAGCTGTCGCTGCCCCAGCGCCGCGAGTGGGAAGTGCGCCTGGCGCGCCTGGCGGCGCGCTCATTGAAGGCCCAGGGCGACCTGCCCGGCGCCTTGAAAATCTGTGAAGTGGCGACCCTGGAACTGGACTCCAGCGGCAGTGACAACTTTGTCGAATTCCACTTGCCCTGGTTGCTTGAAAACGGTCAGATCGACGACGCCGGGCAGCGTGCATTCATGGAGATCTATGGCGTTCGCAGCCAGATGTGGCCGGGCACTGCCTACTGGGTACACGATCGCCTGCTCGATGCCGAGGACCAGTCGCCATGGTGGCCGCTGTGCGTGATGCGCGCCTGTGATGATCAAAAGGTCTTGGAGCGGTTTGTTTCCGGGCTGCCATGGCGCGACGAGTCGACGCCGTCCATGGGCCCGCTGCTCGATGCGCTGCATGCTGCCCGCGATGACCTTGAGCAGCTCGATAACGTTTTCGCCCAGGCCCTGGAAGAAGCCCGCCGCCGCGCGCCGAACCACCCCTGGATCAACCGCCTGCTGGCAGTGCGTGAACGCCAGGCCGGGCGCATTGACGCCAACACTGAACTTACGATGCTGCGCGAGGCCGTTTCGGCCGGCAATATGCAAGACCACCGTAGCGCCTACAGCCTGTTCAGCGCCCATGCCAGTGTGTTCGGCATTGTCGATGCCTTGCGCCAACCGCTGCCGACAATGGCCGGTGGCATGAACTATTACAGTTTCGCTTGCAACATCGACGACCTGGTCGAGGTGGAAGTCGAGAAGCTCTCGAGCGAGGAAGCAGATCAGGCCTGGTCGTTGTTGCGCGAAGTACAAAAGCTGGCCTACGAACGCGGCCAGGCGCGCATGGAGCAATGCTTCGCCACCGGTCGCGGGCATCGTTACGATGCCTGTGTGCACATGTACTCGATGCTCTGCAACAACCTGGCGATCAACTACCGCTGCTACAACGACCAGCGCATGTATGAGCAGGCCCTGGAGCTGCATGCCCGTGGCATTGCCGCCAGTCCGTTCGCAGAACACTATCATGGCACCCTGCAAAACCGCATTGAGCTGGGGGATGACGCGGGCATCGCCGAAGCCGCCGAACAGCTCTGGCACTTCGCCGCCGACTATGGCTACAGCCGCCACGACCCCGAAGAGTACCTGTTCGAAGTCAGCCGGGCCCTGTACCGCCTGGACCGCGAACGCGAAATCCTGATCTGGCTTGAGCGCGTGCTCAAATGGCAGCAAGAGCAAGGAGTCGCCGACAAGGACCTGGAAATCTCGCAACTGTTCGCGCGGATAAAAGTGGCCACGTACCTGTCGTACAACCTGCCGGAGGCCGCCACCAGCCTGTGGCTGCGCTACGCGCCCTATGTCAACGAAGGTGACATCGCCAGCCTGCTGGGCTGCTCCGGCGATGTGCTCAAGGGCCTGGGGCGCAAGGAAGAGGCCATCGCCTACTACCAGCGCTCGATCCTGCGCAGTGATCCGGACAACGCTATCGACCAGAGCAACAATGAAATCTTCAGCCAGAGCATCGCCGAGCTGCAGGCCGTTGAAAAACCGGCTGGCAAGGCCTGGTGGCAGATATGGAAGTGACACCGGAGCTGCGACAGTCCGGTTACGCCCCGCGCAACGCACTCAATGCCGATCAACTCAAGCGCGCCATTGCCGAGCGCAGCAAGGCCCGTGGTGATGCGCCAGAGGTGGGCAAATGGTTGCTCAACCATTTCTACCGGCACCTGGTCGGCAACTTCGAGCCGGCGCGGCCGATCCTGACCCTGGAGCAGGCGGTCGAGGCGCTGGGGGCCGAACCGCCGGCGTGGGTGGCCAGGCACTTGGGCGACGCCGGCAAACAGTCGCAGCAGGCGCCGCTGGTCTGGATCGATCCGCAGCAGGCACCACTGCTGGCCGAGGAGGCCTTGCTGGTGGAGTTCCTGACCTCGCGCCAGGGCACCGCGCTGGCTGGCAAGCTCGATCGCATCAACTGCCCGCAGGCGCTGGCGCTGTGGCACAAGGAGCATGCGCAGATGGCCGCGCGGGTCGAGCAGGGCTGGCGCCAGAGCCAGCCCGAGGCCTTGCTCACGCGGGTGACCACTGCTGAGCACGTACTGCAGGAGCTGCGCCCCGAGAGCCCTTTGCTGCGCGCCGAGATGGCCTTTGAAAGCTACGTGATGCGCCACTGCCTGGGCCAGTTCGCCGATCGCCGCGCCCTCACCGGCGGCTACGGCGAGCGCTATGCCGAAGCGGTGGAGCAGCGGCGCATGCGCGTGTTGAGTTTTCGCGACGGCCAGGGCCAGCCACACATCACCATCAGCCTGATCGTTCAGGCCGACGGCACCTTGACCGTCGAGCAGGTCAAGGGCAAGCAGAACCGGCCGCCGGTCGAGCGTTATTACCAGGACTTGCTGCAGTGCCTGAATGCCCTGGGCACCGACCAGCAGACGCCCGCCGACTGCATCGCCATCGGCATCGTACGCACCGAGGCCGGTTGGCTGCGCATCGAAGAGGTCAGCGACCCGACCGCGCAGACCCGCCTGGTGGCGCGCTATCCGCAGCTGTACGAGCGCCTCGAAGCGCCTTCGGCCATGGTCGAGTGGCTGGTGGCCGGGCGTCAGCCGCAGCAGTTCTTGCAGGCTGGCCCGCAAGCGGTGTCGGTCAAGTACGCCACCCGGCATATCGTCAGCAAGCGCGCTGAGCGTCAGCTCAATGATCCGCTGTACCAGACCGAAGGCGTGCCATGGCCGGACATGACGCCGGCCGAGGGTGAGGAAATCCAGGCCTGGCAGGCCCGGGCAAGGTAAGGAGAAACGCATGTTTTTACTGATCGCGGCTGTTGTTTCAGCCTGGTTGTTGTGGCGGGCATTGCGACCGCGCGGCACCGCGCCGTTGTTCAGCCAGCGCAAACACTGGTCGCTGTTGCTGGCCAGGCCCATGGCCGATGCGATGGGCGTCGAGGGCTTCTACTCGCCGGCCTGCGATCACTTCAACGAGCAAGCGCAGAAGATCGTGCGGGCAGCGTTGCTGCACCAGGCCGGGGTTCGCAGCAACTGCGATGACGAGGCCGTGCGTGCGCACTTGCGCGCGAGCCTCGAACAGCAATGGTACAGCCTCGACCTGCAGGCGCTGACGGCCAGCGATGAGCCGCGTGCGGCCATGGCCTTTGCCTGTGCGCGGGTGGCGTTTGTGGCCCGTTGTGCGCTGCTGATGCGCTGGCTCGAGCCTGACCTTGCCTGGCGTGTGCTGCTGCTCAATGCGCAGCGGGCGCAGGACTGTTTCGACAGTTGGGAAGATTTCGGCAAAGCCTATAAACTGGGGCGCGAGCAGTGGGTCGCGGCGTTTCGCGTCGACTCGCTGGGCGAAGCGTTCCACGAGCAGCATCTGCGCCAGTTGCTGGCCCCTGGCAGCGGTGCCTGGGCCGATATCCCCTGGCATACGCCCGCGGCGTTGAGCCCGGCGCCGGCGAGGTAACTGCGCGACTGTTGGTTCCAGCATCCCAGAGGGGCATTGCGATGATCGGCTTCACCTTTCGCCAGTTGGAGTATTTCGTCGCCGCCGCCGAGCAGGGCAGTGTCAGTGCTGCGGCGCGCACCAAGCATATTTCCCAGCCGTCGGTGTCGCTGGCGCTGTCGCAGCTGGAGGCGAGCCTGGGCGAGAAGCTCTTTCATCGCCAGGTCAGCCGTGGCCTGGAGCTGACCCCGGCCGGGCGCAAGCTGCTCGAACAGGCGCGCGACATGCTCAACCTGGCCTCGGCCATCAGCGGCAAGGGCGAGCAGCAACAGGTGGTGCGCGGGAGCCTGAGCCTGATCTGCTTCCAGGACCTGGGGCCCTATTACGCGCCGCGCTTGCTGAGCGGCTTTCGCCGGCGCCATCCGGAAGTCACCATCACCTTGTTCGAGGCCGATCTTGCCGAGGTCAACCGGCGCCTTGCCGATGGCAAGGCGGAGCTGGCGCTGACCTATGACGTGGGGCTCGATGCGCCGATCGAAAAGCGCGTGCTGGCGCAGCTGACGCCTTATGCCCTGCTGCCGGCCGACCACCCGCTGGCGTTGCAGGAGCGGGTATCGCTGGTGGACCTGGCCACGGAGTGTTTGATTCTCGAAGACATCGCCCGGACCCGCGAATACTTTCTTTCGCTGTTCTGGGCCCATGACCTGCAACCGGCCAGCCTGCAACTGACCCAGACTTTCGAGATGCAGCGCGGGCTGGTCGCCCATGGCTATGGCGTGGCGCTGTCTTGCACCCGGCCGGTGGCCGATTGCAGCTACGACGGCCAGCCGCTGGCCTGCCGGCCCCTGCTGGAAACGGTCAGCCCGCAGCCGGTGGTGCTGGCCCAGTCCAGTGCCATGCGCCCGTCACCGGCGGCGCAGGCCTTCCTCGACTGGGCCAGCGAGCAGCTGGCGACCTGATCAGTTACCCGGCGAACCGGCCAACCTGACCTGCGGTTGGCGGGCGACGAACAGCCAGTAGCCCAGTGACAGCAGGGCCAGCCAGCCGATGCCCACGTACAGGGCCATGCGCGTGTCGGGGAACCAGGCCAGCACGCCGAAGATGAACAGCATGAACACCACCGCGCAGGCCGGGCCGACCGGCCAGAACGGCACCGGGAAGTGCAGCCTTGCCACCTCGTCGGCGCTCATGCCGCGGCGCATGACGATCTGCGACAGCAGGATCATCAGCCACACCCAGACGATCGAAAAGGTCACCACCGCCGCGAGGATCAGGAACAGGTTGTCCGGCGCCAGGTAGTTGAGCACCACCCCCAGCAGCAGGGCCACGGCCATCACCACCACGGTCATCCACGGCACACCGAAGCGCGACAGCTGGGCGAAGCTGGCCGGTGCCTGGCCGTTGTGGGCCATGCCGTACATCATCCGCCCGGCGCTGAAGATGTCGCTGTTGATCGCCGACACCGCCGCCGAAATCACCACGATGTTCAGCAGCGTCGCCGCCGAGCCAATGCCCAGGCCGCTGAAAATCTGCACGAAGGGGCTACCTTCGCTGCCGATCTTCGACCAGGGGTAGATCGACATCAGCACCAACAGGGTGAACACGTAGAACAGCAGGATGCGCAGCGGTACCGAGTTGATCGCCCGGGGAATCACCCGCTGCGGGTCCTTGGCTTCGCCGGCGGTGATGCCGATCATCTCGACGCCGCCGAAGGCGAACATCACCACGGTGAACGAGGCGATCATGCCGCCTACGCCGTTGGGGAAGAAGCCGCCATGGCTCCACAGGTTGCTCACCGCCGCCAGGGGCTCGCCGGCGCCGCCCAGCTGGATGCCGAACATCAGCACGGCGGCGCCGGCAAGGATCATCGAGACGATGGCGGTGACTTTCAGCAGCGACAGCCAGAACTCCAGTTCGCCAAACACCCGCACGCTGCACAGGTTCAGCGCGCCGATGAAGAAGACGATGCCCAGCACCCAGATCCAGCGCGGCGTGTCGGGGAACCAGAAGCTCATGTAAACGCCGAAGGCGGTGACATCCGCCAGGCACACCACCAGCATCGAGAAGGCGTAGCTCCAGCCGGTGAGAAAACCGGCAAAGCGCCCCAGGTACTGGCTGGCGTATTGCCCGAAGGAGCCGGACACCGGGTTGCGCACGGCCATCTCGCCGAGGGCGCGCATCATCATGTAGATCGCCGCGCCACCGATCAGGTAGGCGAGCAACACCGAAGGGCCGGCCAGTTTGATGGCCGCTGCAGAGCCATAGAAAAGCCCGGTGCCGATGGCAGAACCGAGCGCCATGAAGCGAATGTGGCGGGTACTCAGACCGCGCCGCAAGGCGGTGCTGTTTTCGTTCATCCCAGGTAACTCCTCGTTGTTCTTATTCTTGGATAGCAAGGCGCCGTAGGACACAGGCAGGGCCATTAACCGGCCAAAGGCGGCGGGCTGACAACCGTCGCGCCATACAGATTGCCTATAGTGGCGCATAGGTAATCTGTGGTTTACCGGCTGCGCGCGGGCGCCCAATACTTTTGTCATTACAACAAGAGAGGTGGTCTGCGATGAATGCCGATATCGAACAGTTCCAGCGTGACGGTGCAGTGGTCTTGCGTGGCGTGTTCCGCGACTGGATCGAACCGCTGCGCGAAGGTTTTGAACAGAACCTGGCCGCGCCCAGCGCCTTTGCCATCGAGAACGTCGGCAGTGGCGAAGGCGGGCGCTTCTTCGAGGATTACTGCAACTGGCAACGCATCCCGGCATTCAAGGACTTCGTGCTCAACTCGCCCGCTGCGGCGCTTGCCGGGGCGCTGATGCAGTCGCGGCAAGTGCAGGTGTTCCATGAACACATCCTGGTCAAGGAGCCGGGTACCTCCAAGCCCACGCCCTGGCACCAGGACCTGCCGTACTACTGCGTCGACGGCCTGCAAACCGCCAGCTACTGGATACCGCTGGACCCGGTCACCCGCCACAACACCCTGAGCGTGGTCCTCGGCTCCCATCGCTGGCCCAAGCCGGTTCGGCCCAAGAGCTGGGCCAGCAACAAGGATTTCTATGGCGCCACCGATGCCGGCTCCGGTGAAAGCCTGTTCATGGACATGCCGGACGTGGAGAACGGCGAGTATCAGATTCTTTCGCCGGAGCTTGAGCCAGGTGATGCGGTGGTGTTCGATTTTCGTACCGTGCATGGCGCCGCCGGCAACAACGGCAGCAACCGCCGCCGAGCCTTCTCGACGCGCTTCATGGGTGATGACGTGCGCTATATCCAGCGGCCCGGCCGGACCTCACCGCCGTTTCCGGGGATTGATCTGAAGAGCGGCGATCGCATGCGCGAGGACTGGTTTCCGGTGGTGTGGGCGCGGTCTTAAGGGGGGGCTGGCAGGAGCGAGCTTGCCTGGCGATGCGATGTGGCAGGTAGATCGCTATCGCGGGTCAAGCCCGCTCCCACAGGTATTGCGGGTTACTTAAGATGGGCGACGATCTCGTCCTTGATCTTCAGGCGTTCCTTGCGTAGCCGGGTGACGGTGTCATCGGCGGCGCTACTGTTCTCGGCAGCGACGACTTCGGCGTCTTTGCGGTTGTACGCTTCATGCAACTGACTCAGCCGTGGATTGCTCTGTTGCTTCTCGAGGAACTGCTCAGGGGTCAGACCCACGTCTGCGTACAAATCGTGCTTGACCGACATCTTTTCACCTCTCCGGGGTTTGTGGGGTGGAAGTCATGAACTTAGAGGATAGTCGGCTTTGCCGGGTTTCGCGGCTGGGGTAGTCTGTTGCAACATTTGCCCTGCCCAGGACTCCGTGCAATGCCTCATCTTCATGTGGAATACAGCGACAACCTGAAAAACCTCGAGGTCGACCGCCTGTTGCTGCGCCTTAACCACGCCCTGGTCGGTAGTGGCCAGTTTGCCGAAGAGCTAGACATCAAGAGCCGCGCCGTGGCCCTGGGCAGTTTTCGCGTGGGCGTGGCGCCGGTAGAGCGTGCGTTCGCCCACATCAAGCTGGCGATCCTCAGCGGCCGTTCGGCCGAGATCAAACGCCAGCTGTCGGCGAGCCTGCTGGAGGTGCTCAAGGAGGCCGTGCCAGGCACGCCGGAGCTGGACATCCAGCTGTGCGTCGAGGTAATTGATATTGATCGCGATTCCTATTCAAAGGTGCACCTGCCGGGGTAAACAGGCTGGTGCCTGAACACACGCTGAACGTAATACTTAAATAGACGCCAAGCGACTATTTGTTGGCGTCTTTTTCACAAAAAATTGATGACTGGCTACTTAAAGTTCGGGCTGTTTCCAGGTAGTGCCGCAACGGCACTGTTCCCGACGTTTAAATAAGCGAACCATCATGTTCAAGGTCAAACCCCTGCGGGCCGAATGGGTCACGTTGATTGCCAGCCTGTACCTGTTGATCGGCTTCAACTCGTTATTGTGGCAACACCTGGCCTCGGTGCTTGCCACCGATGCCCACGGCCTGCTGCTGCGCGCGGCCTTTGGGGTGATGATCCTCTGTGCGTTCAACCTGGTATTGACCCTGCTGGCCTTCAGGCCGCTGCTCAAACCGCTGCTGATTACCTTGTTCATGGTCAGTGCCGCAGTGGCGTACTTCATGAGCCAGTACGGGGTAATGATCGATGTCGGCATGCTGCGCAATGCCATGGAGACGAATGCCACGGAAGTGCGTGACCTGCTCTCGATTAAACTTTTTTTATATATAACGTTTTTAGGTGTCTTGCCTTCTTTGTTGTTGTACAAGACGCCGGTTTTATACCGTAACTGGGTCCGTGAATTGTTCGGCAAGTTACTCGCCAGTGTCGCCTGTGTTGTGGTGCTGGGCGCCGTCGCGCTGATCAACTACCAGGGCCTGGCTTCGCTGTTTCGCAATCACCATGAAATCCGCCTGCTGCTGGTGCCGAGCAATGTTGTCGGCGCCTCCCTGGGCTATGTCGGCGAGCGCGTTGGCAGCGCCGCCAAGCCGTTTCGCGCCATCGGCGAGGACGCCAGGCTCGACGTCGCCTGGCAGCAACGTACGCGCAAGTCGTTGACTGTGCTGGTGGTCGGCGAGAGCGCGCGGGCGCCGAACTTCGGGGTGCTCGGCTATGGCCGTGACACCACACCGCAACTGAGCCAGGAAAAGGGCCTGATCGCCTTCACCGACGTGCACTCCTGCGGCACCGAAACCGCCGTGTCGGTGCCGTGCATGTTCTCCGGCTTCACCCGCAAGGATTACGACGCCAGCACCGCAAAAAACCAGGAAGGCCTGCTCGATGTGCTGCAGCGGGCAGGGCTGGCGGTGCGCTGGCGTGATAACCAGTCTGGCTGCAAGGGCACTTGCGACCGGGTGGTGTTCGAGGATGTCAGCAACCTCAAGGACCCGGCGCTGTGCGCCGATGACGAGTGCCGCGACGAGATCCTGCTCAAGGGGCTGGACGGCTTCATCGATAACCTGCAACAGGACACCGTGCTGGTCCTGCACCAGATGGGCAGCCACGGGCCGGACTACTACAAGCGTTACCCCAAAGCGTACGAGCGCTTCACTCCGGTGTGCCGCAGCAACGCCCTCAACCAGTGCAGCCAGGAGAGCATCGTCAACGCCTATGACAACACTCTGGTGTACACCGACCATGTCCTCGCTTCGCTGATCGACCTCTTGCGCAGCAAGCAGGACAAGGTCGACACCGCCATGCTGTACCTCTCCGACCACGGCGAATCGCTCGGTGAGTACAACCTGTACCTGCATGGCACGCCGTACATGCTGGCGCCGGAGCAGCAAAAACACGTGCCGCTGCTGGCGTGGTTCTCCGACAGTTACAAGGCCAGCTTCGGCGTCGACAGCGACTGCCTGCAGAAGGCCCGTAATCAACCGCTGAGCCAGGACAATCTGTTCCATTCCATGCTCGGCCTGCTGCAGGTGCACACCGCCCTGTACAAGCCGCAGCTGGACCTGTTCGCCAGTTGCCGGCCGATGTTGGCCCGGCACTGATCACAGGCGCGGTAGCGGCGGCAGGGATAGCGGTCGAGTGGTTTCCCGACGATGGCCTGCGCCGTATATACTGCGCGCCATTGTTTGTGGGAGAGCCTTGTGGCCATTGATATTCACTGGATTTGCGATGACCGCAGCCTGACAGAGCATTGCCAGCAGTGGCGCACGCTGCCCTTCGTGGCACTCGACACCGAGTTCATGCGGGTCGATACCTTTTATCCGAAAGCCGGTTTGATCCAGGTCGGCGACGGGGCACGGGCCTACCTGATCGATCCGCTGCGCATCGGCGACTGGCAGCCGCTGGCCGGCCTGCTCGAAGATCCGCAGGTGATCAAGGTCCTGCATGCCTGCAGCGAAGACCTCGAAGTGCTGTCGCGCCTGACCGGCAGCCTGCCGGCGCCGTTGTTCGACACCCAGCTGGCCGCCGGTTACCTCAACCTGGGCTTCTCCATGGGCTATTCGCGCCTGGTCCAGGAAGTGCTGGGCATTGACCTGCCCAAGGGTGAAACCCGCTCCGACTGGCTGCAACGCCCGCTGTCGGACACCCAGGTCAGCTACGCCGCCGAAGACGCCGTGCACCTGGCCGAACTGTACGAGCGCCTGCGCCCGCAATTGTCGGATGACAAGAACGCCTGGGTGCTTGAAGACGGCGCCGAACTGGTTGCCCAGCTGCGCCGCGAAACCGATCCCCTTGAGCTATACCGCGAAGCCAAGCTGGCCTGGAAGCTGTCGCGTGCGCAACTGGCGGTACTGCGCGAGCTGTGCGCCTGGCGCGAGCGCGAGGCGCGTGCGCGCGACCTGCCGCGCAACCGCATCGTGCGTGAAAACGCCTTGTGGCCGATGGCCCGCACCCAGCCCGACTCGCTGTCGGCGCTGGCCAAGATCGAAGACATGCACCCGCGCACCATTCGTCAGGATGGCGAGTTTTTGCTCGGCCTGATCAAGCAGGCCGCCAGTCTGCCGCCAGAGCAATGGCCGCCAGCGGTGCCCGAGCCGCTGCCGATCGAAGCCTCGGCGCTGCTCAAGCAACTGCGCGCCATCGGCCAGGCCGAGGCCGAGCGCCTGAACATCGCCCCCGAGCTGATGCTGCGCAAGAAAACCCTGGAACTGCTGCTCAAGAGCGGCTACCCCAACGGACCCTATCAACTCCCCGAGTCGCTGCGCGGCTGGCGCCGTGAGCGCATGGGGCAGGCGCTGCTTGATTGCCTGGCGGGCGCCGGAGACCAACCATGAAACGTATCTGCTCGATCTACAAGAGCCCGCGCAAGAACGAAATGTACCTGTACGTGCTCAAGGCCGACGGCCTGGAGCGCGTGCCCGAAGGCCTGCTGCCGTTCTTTGGCAAGCCCGTGCATGCCTTCGACCTGGTCCTGAGCCCGGAGCGCCAGCTGGCCCGCGAAGATATTGCCAAGGTCCTGGAAAACCTCGAACAGCAGGGTTACCACCTGCAAATGCCACCGGCCGAGGACGAGTACATCGAGCACCTGCCAGAAGAGCTGCTGCGTCGCAACGACCCGGTCTGATCCCCCTCTTTGTCGCGCCGCCAGCCCCTGGCGGCTTGCGCCGTTACCCAAGGTTGCAATGAACATGCGTGTTTTGATCGCTGAACAGGATCATGCCCTCTACGCTCGGCTGTTGCGCGAGATGGCACCGGACCTGGAGGTCCTGAACAGTGGCGATTCGGCCGAGCTTGCGCGGATGGCCGCCGCCAGCCCGGTGTGGCTGGGCCAGCCGGACCTGCTGGCGACCTTGCTGCGCCAGGGTCATCAGCCGCAGTGGCTGCAGTCGACCTGGGCCGGCATCACCCCGCTGCTGGCAGACGGCCTGCAGCGCGACTACCGCCTGACCCGGGCGGTGGGCATCTTTGGCCAGGTCATGGCCGAGTATGTGCTCACCTACATGCTTGGCCACGAGCGCGAGGTACTGGCGCGCCTGGTCAGCCAGGTCGAGCGCAAGTGGGATGACCGCCCCGGACGCAGCCTGCAAGGGCGCCGGGCGCTGATCGTCGGCACCGGTGATATCGGCCAGCAGGTGGCGCAGTTTCTGGTTCCGTTTGGCGTGCAGTTGTACGGCATCGCCAGCCAGCCGCGTGAGCAGGCGCCGTTTATCGAAGTGGCCGGCCTTGACGACCTGGGCCGTCTGGTCGGCGAGGTCGATTATGTCATCAACCTGCTGCCCGATACCCCGGCAACCCATGACCTGTACGACGCCGCGTTGTTTCAGCGCTTCAACCCCGAGGCGCTGTTCATCAATGCCGGGCGCGGTGTGGCGGTGGTCGATGGCGACCTCGTCGAGGCTTTGAAGAAAGGCCATCTGGCCGGTGCGGTGATCGATGTCTGTCGGCAGGAGCCGCTGCCCCAGCGCCATCCGTTCTGGACCGCCTGGGGCTTGCTGCTGACCGGGCACAGCTCGGCACCGACATCGCCTTCGGCGATGGTGCGCTTGTTTGTCGAGAACTTGCGGGCGTATCAGGCGGGTCAAGGGCTGCGCGGGGAAGTGGACTTTCAGCGCGGCTATTAAACGTCTCGACTTGACCCGCGAAACCCATCAAAGGCTGAAATCACCCTCAGCCGCCAACTCGCTCAACGGCCGCCGCGAGCTCGGCACTTCCCGCGCCTGCAAGCCTTCGGCCAGGGTCGACTTGTCGCCCAGCTTGCCGATCGCCACTGCCGCGTGCAGGGCGTAGCCTTCGGGGATCTTCAGCTCCTTGCGGGTCAGTTCCTGGTCGAAACCGGCCATGCCATGGGTGTGCCAGCCGCTCAGGCTCGCCTGCAACGCCAGATGTCCCTAGGCCGAGCCGGTGTCGAAGGTGTGCCACAGGGCCGGGGTTTCTTCGCTGGCGCCCGGCGCGGTGAAGCTGGTTTTGGAAATGATGATCACCAGCGCCGAGGCGTGCTGGGCCCAGCTGCGGTTGAACTCGTTGAGCAGAACAAGGAAGCGTTCCCAGTTCGGCGTATCGCGGCGGGCATAGAGGAAGCGCCAGGGCTGCGAGTTGTAGGCCGAAGGTGCCCAGCGTGCGGCTTCAAGGAAGCTCAGCAGGGTGGTCTGGTCGATCGGCTCGGCGGTGAAGGCGCGCGGCGACCAGCGCTGGATGAACTGTTCGTTGATGGCATGATCGGCAACGCGAGGATTTGCACTCATCAATAGTTCCTGAAGTTGGGTAGGTGACCGCTGGTCAAACTACTGTGTCATATGAGCGCTGACAAGCGGTCTGGCAATGGCCGGTGACAGGCCCTAGACTGGCGCCGCCGCGCCGCCGCATACGAATTGAAACAGGACACCCGCGACATGACTGCCAACGCCAATCCATTCTGGATGCGTAAAACCCTCGAGCAACTCGACCCGCAAGAGTGGGAGTCGCTGTGTGACGGCTGTGGCCTGTGCTGCCTGCAAAAGCTTGAAGATGAAGACGACAACAGCGTCTATTACACGCGTATCGCCTGCAAGTTGCTGGACCTCAAGACCTGCCAGTGCAGCGATTACCCGCAGCGGATGCAGATCGTACCCGACTGCATCCAGCTCACGCCGGGCAAGGCCGACCAGTTCAAATGGCTGCCGACCACCTGCGGTTACCGCCTGGTCAGCGAGGGCAAGGATCTGCCCGACTGGCATCACCTGGTGTGTGGCGACCGCGAGCAGGTGCACAAGCAACGGATTTCACAATCCGGGCGCATGCTCAGCGAAGACAGCGTCGATGAAGACGACTGGGAAGACTATCTGATTTTCCGCGCCGGCTGAGCCTCGCAGAGGGTTGTCGGAGATCGCGTTTGGCGGAACAAGGAGTTTCTGTATGCGTGTGCGTTGCCATGGGTGGCTGGTGCTGGGCCTGCTGGCCAGTTCGCCGGCCTGGGCGAAAAAAGTCGATCTGGATTACCACGTGCGCTTGCTGCCAGAAAGCGAGCAGGCCGAAGTGCGCCTCACCCTGGCCGATGGCGCCAGCGTGCGCAGCCTGGACTTCGACCTGGGCAAGGACGGCGCCTACAGCGAGTTCAAGGCCGACGGTCAGTGGCAACTGCAGGGCGACGATCAGCGTGGCCACTGGCAACCGGCGCCGGGCAAAAGCCAGCTCACCTACAAGGTACGCCTGAGCCAGCGGCTCAAGGGCGGCGCTTATGAAACCCGCATGACCCCGGACTGGGCGCTGTTTCGCGGCGATGACCTGGTGCCGCCGGCACGCCTGGACCAGCACGACGGCACCGAACTGGTGGCACGCCTGAGCTTCGAGCTGCCCAAGGGCTGGAAAAGCGTCGAGACGCCGTGGCCGCGCATCGGCAAGCAGCGTTTTCGCATCGACAACGTTTCGCGCCTGTTCGACCGCCCGACCGGCTGGATGCTCGCCGGCACCGTCGGCACCCGCCGCGCGCGCCTGGGCGAAACCGAAGTCAGTGTCGCCGCACCCCAAGGCCAGGGCATGCGCCGGCTGGACAACCTGACCCTGCTGACCTTCGTCTGGCCACAGCTGCAGGCAGTGTTCCCGCGCAACCCGCCCAAGCTGTTGCTGGTGGGGGCCCGCGATGAACTGTGGCGCGGCGCTCGCGCCGGGCACAACTCCATCTACCTGCACAGCAGCCGTCCGTTGGTCGCTGAGAACGGCTCAAGCCCGGTGCTGCGCGAGCTGGTGCATGTGTTTGCGCAAATCAATGATCGCGAGGCCAGCGACTGGATCAGCGAAAGCCTGGCCGAGTACTACGCCAGCGAACTGCTGCGCCGCGCCGGCGGCATGACCGACGAGCGTTACCAGGCCCTGCAGGCGAGCCTTGAACGCAGTGGCAAGAAGGTCAGCAGCTTGCGCGGCGAGCAGGTCGACAGCGCGGTGATCGCCCGTGGCGTGCTGCTGTTGCGCGCACTTGACCAGGAAATCCGCCTGCACACCCACAACCAGCGCTCACTGGACGATGTCACCCGGGCGATGATGCGCCTGAACAGCGTCAGCACCGCCGAGTTCATCCAGCTCAGCGAAAGCGTGCTGGGCAAGTCGTCCGAGGTGCTGCAGAGCAAGCTGCTGCGTTAAGGCTTGGGGTCATTGAGCGCGTCGTTGCCGGTCACCGTGGTGCCACGGGTAGCGGCTTCGGCGTTGGCCTTGAGCGCTTGCAGCTCGGCGCCGCTGCGTTCGATCTTGCTGCGGATGTTGTCCAGGTCGCTGCGGCCGCGCTCGATCAGGCTTTTCACCGAGCTGTGGCCGGTGATGCCACGGGCCAGGGCAACCCCGCCGATGGCCACCTGAATCAAGCCGAACAGGCCGCCACGGCGCAGGCCCTTGCCGACCATGATCACCCCGGTGGCAACCGAACCTGCGCGCTCCCAGCCGTGGACATTCTGATCGCTGGCCATATGCGCTGAATTGGCCGGGATAAGCGTCTGTTTCTCGGTCATGGTCATTCTCCAGTAGGGACGATGGTCTACAACAGACCGCCGGGCGGGGCGGGCTGTTCAGTCGGCTTACTTGAATTTCGGCCCGGAGCGGGTGTTCAGGCCCTTGGCCAGGCGGTCGTAGAGCACCACGTTGACGGTGGCGGCAAGGTTCATGCAACCGTTGGTCGGGATGTAGATGGTCTCTTCACACCAGGCCCGCACGCTCGGGTCGAGGGAGCCGTCTTCGGGGCCGAAGATATAGATCGCGCGGTCCGGGTGGGTGTACTCGGGCAGCGCCCGGGCGCCGTCGACCAGCTCTACCGCCACCGGCGTGCAGCCCAGGGGGATGATCTTCTGCAGGTCGTCGATACCGATCAGCGGAATGTCGTAGTGCACCCGCTTGGTGTCGGTGACGAAGTCGCGGGCGCGCTCATAGCGCTTGCCGGTGTAGAACACCGAGTTGACGCCGTAGCAACCCGCGGCGCGCATCACCGAACCGACGTTCTCTGCTGACTTGGGGTTGAACAGACCAATGCAGCTGTACCGTTTGTTCGCCACGTGCCGGGGCCCTTCGCAAAAAAGACGCGATTATACGGGCTTGCCGGCGACTGTGGGCGCTTCAGTCCTTTTTCAGCATCCCGGCCAGGGCCGCAAACGGATTGTGGGTGGCCTTGGCGATGCTCGGGCTGCTGGTCGAGCCTTCGCTGAAGTACTGCTGGTCGGTATAGCGCGAGTGCTCGTTGTCGTGACAGTACAGGCACAGCAGCTCCCAGTTGGAACCGTCCTGGGGGTTGTTGTCGTGGTTGTGGTCACGGTGGTGCACGGTCAGCTCGCTCAGGCGCTTGCCGGCGAACTCGCGGGCGCAGCGGCCACACACGTGCGGGTACATGCGCAGGGCCTTGTCACGGTAGCCCATTTCCTTGTCGCGCTTGGCGTCGGCGAGGATGCGGTCTAGCCGTGCGGTGGCGGCGGCAGAGGATGACGAACTCATGGGATTACCTTTTCTCGGGCTTGTTACGGTTATGCCTTGAAGTTTAGCCCGATGGCGGGCAATTCGGACAGGCAAACCGTGCGCGGTGGGAGTAGCCTGTAGCCAGGACCCTCAAGGAGCCTGCGCATGCGTTACGCGATCATTGCCGTACTGATCTGTGCCAGCCTGCAAAGCACCGTGGCCGCCGAGCTGCAACCGCGGCTGGCCACGCCGGTGCCGGGGGCGCCGGGCACCGCCACGCCAACACCCTATCCGCAGGTGACGCCAAGTACGCCGCCGCGGGCCGGTGATGCGCGACCGGGCTCGCCATTGCTGCCGCCGATGCCGCTGCCCGCTCCACCCAAGGACCAGCCGTTGCCCGGCCTGAATCCGGACAACAGCAAGGGCAAGGGCGACTAGACCTGCTGCGCCAGACGCTGGCCGTCCTGCATGCGCAGGCGCCGCGACAAGGCCACGGCCAGGGCGCGGATGATCTTGGCGGCGATCTTCGGGGCGTCGTTGAGCATCTTTTCCAGCGAGTCCTTGCCCAGGTTGAGCAGTTGGCAGTCGCTGGCGGCAATGCAACTGGCCGAGCGCCGTTCACCGTCGAGCACGGCCATTTCGCCGAAGGCACGGCCCTTGCGCAGGGTGGCGATTTCGACCTGGCGCTGCTCGGCGTCGGTCTTGCGTACCGACACCACGCCGTGGTGGATGATGCACATGAAGGTGCCGGCATCGCCTTCGCGGAAAATTTCTTCACCTTCGCTCATGCTGCTGATGCTGAAATAGCCGGCGGCGGCCTGGAAGTCGACAGGCAGCAACTGGTCGAACAGGCCGCAGTCCATGAGCATGTCGCGGATTTCGTTGTTGAGGTGGGTGGGTTCAGGCATTTGCGTCGTTCTTTTAGTTTTGTGGTGTCTGATAATCGCGGGTCAAGCCCGCTCCTACAGGGGCGGGCGGTGACTCAGACAACAAATTTTCCGATTTACACCACGCCCAGCACGTTAAATACGAACGCATACTCCAGCGCCACATCGCGCAGCCCCTGGTAGCGTCCGCTCATGCCGCCGTGGCCGGCGCCCATTTCGGTCTTGAGCAGCAGCAGGTTGTCGTCGGTCTTGGTCACCCGCAGCCGCGCCACCCACTTGGCCGCTTCCCAGTACTGCACGCGGCTGTCGTTGTAACCGGCGATCACCAGCAGGGCAGGGTAGGCCTGGGCGCGGACGTTTTCATAGGGTGCGTAGGCCTTGATCCGCTCGTACACCTCGGGTTCTTCGGGGTTGCCCCACTCGTCGTATTCGGTGACGGTCAGCGGCAGTTCCGGGTCGAGCATGGTATTGAGCACGTCGACGAACGGCACTTCGGCAATCGCCGCCTTGAACAGCTCCGGGCGCTGGTTGAGTACTGCGCCGATCAGCAGGCCACCGGCGCTGCCGCCGCTGATCGCCAGTTGCCCGGCGCAGGTAACGCCCTGGGCGATCAGGTGTTCGGCGCAGGCAATGAAGTCGCCGAAGGTGTTGTGCTTGTGCTCCTGCTTGCCGGCGCGGTACCAGGCTTCACCCAGCTCGCCGCCACCACGCACGTGGGCGATGGCAAAGGCCACGCCGCGTTCGAGCAGGCTCAGGCGGGCGTGGGAGAACCACGGGTCGAGGCTTTCGCCATAGGCGCCATAACCGTACAGGTACAGCGGCACCGGCTTGCCGACGTCGGCGCGGCGCTGCACCAGGCTGATCGGTACCTGGGTGCCGTCGGCGGCAGTGGCCCACAGGCGCTGGCTGACGTAGGCATCCGGGTCGAACGGGCCGAGCACCGGGGTTTGCTTGAGCACTTGCTGGGCGCCGCTGGCCAGCTCCAGTTGGCGTACCTGGGCCGGGCGGTTGAGCGACTGGTAACGCAGGCGGATGCGCGGGCTGACGAACTCCAGGCTGTCCTGCACGTACAAGCTGTAGGCAGCGTCTGGCAGCTCGACGCGGTAGGCCGGCAGGCCTTGTGGGCGCACCTCGATGATCGGCAGGCCGCCTTCGCGCAGGCTCAGGGTCAGGGCGCTGGCGTTGAGGGTCAGGCCTTCGAGCATCACCGTGTCGCGGTGGGCCACCAGCAGTTGCCATTGCTCGCGGCTCGGCACGCTATCGGCTTGGGCCTGGTACAGGGCGAAGTTGATGCCGTCCTGGTTGCTGCGGATGAACCAGCGCCACTGGCCTTCGAGCTGGCCGTGGTCAGGGTAGTACTCGTGGCCCTCGACCCGCGGCGCCAGGCAGGTGAAGGCCTGCTCGGGATGTTCGGCGTCGAGCACCCAGGCTTCGCTGGTGGTCTTGCTGTTGAGCAGCAGGATCAGCTGGCGCTCGGAGCTGGCGCGGTAGCAGTGCAGAAAGAAACGACCGTCGGTTTCTTCATACACGGGTGCAACGCTGCCGCTGCCCAGGCGATGGCGCAACAGCTTGTGCGGGCGATGGGTGTCGTCCAGCTCGGCGAAGAACAGCGTCTGGTTGTCGTTGGCCCAGGTCATGCTGCCGTCGCAGTCCTCGAACGGCAGTTGCTCGATGGCGCCGCTGGCCAGTTCCTTGACGAACAGGGTGTAGATTTCGTCGCCCGTGGTGTCCAGGCTGTAGGCCAGGCGCTGGTGGTCGGGGCTGATGCTGAAGGCACCGAGGGACAGAAAGCCGCCCTGGGCCAGTTCATTGGGGTCGAGCAGCAGCTCTTCGCGGCTTTCATCGACCGTATTGGAGTCGTCGGCCGGGCGCGGGCAGCGGTAGTGGCGGGCGTATTCGTCACCGGCGGTGGTGCGCGTGTAGTACAGGTACGGGCCCCAGGGCGAGGGCAGCGACAGGTCGGTCTCGAGGATGCGCGCCTTGATCTCTTCGAACAGTTGCTCGCGCAGCGGCGCCTGAGCGGCCAGCTGCGCCTCTTGATAGGCGTTCTCGGCGTTCAGGTACGCCAGCACCTCGGGGGTGTCGCGCTGCTGCAGCCAGGCATAGGGGTCGGCACCTTCGGCCTTGCGGGCAATCGGGGCACGGGGAGCGGTGGCGTCTGCGGACATGCGGGGTTCTCTTGGCTGGGGGGCGCCTGCGCGCGGAAAAGTGTTTATCATAAGCGTCTATTTGCCTAGCTTGCCACGGACACCATGACCGAGAACGACTATCTGCTCGCCTGGGGCCTCTACGCCCTTGCCGCCTTGGGATGCCTGCTGGTGGGCTTTCGCCTGACCTCATGGATGTGGCGCTGGTTGCGCGAACCGCTGCGGGTGCTGATGGCGGTGCTGCTGCTGACCCCGACCATTGTCGACCCGGTGAAAGAAAAGTTCGCCCCGGCCATCGCCATTGCCGCTCTCGACACCCTGTTCAAGGTCGGCAACAACGCCCTGCGCGCCGCAGCCGACCTGGCCATGTACGGCATGATTGCCTTTGCCCTGTATGCGCTGTTCGTGCTCATCCGCTGGCCGCTCGAGCGCCGTGCCAGGGCCCGCCGCGAGCAGGCGCAAGCCGCCGCGCAACGTGAAGCGGACGAGCCTGTGAGCGATGAGCCGTTCGCCGCCGAGCGCAGCGACCGCTACCGTAACCCGCCACCTGCAGCGCCGCTGGGCGGCAGTGGCGCGCGGGTCGAGCCGCGCCTGTAGCCTTTGCCCGGAGCAGCCAAGCATGTGTGAATTACTGGGCATGAGCGCCAATGTGCCGACCGACATCGTTTTCAGCTTCACCGGGCTGATGCAGCGCGGCGGGCGCACCGGCCCGCACCGTGACGGCTGGGGCATCGCCTTCTACGAAGGCCGTGGCCTGCGCCTGTTCCAGGACCCGGCGGCGAGCTGCGAGTCGGAAGTCGCCAACCTGGTGCAGCGCTACCCGATCAAGAGCGAGGTGGTGATCGGCCACATTCGCCAGGCCAACGTCGGCAAGGTCTGCCTGTCCAACACCCATCCGTTCGTGCGCGAGCTGTGGGGGCGCAACTGGTGCTTTGCGCACAACGGCCAGCTCGGCGAGTTCAAGGGCCAGGCGACCTTCTATCGGCCGGTTGGCGACACCGACAGCGAAGCGGCGTTTTGCGACCTGCTCAACCGCGTGCGCGAAGCCTTCCCCGAACCGGTCGAGGTCGAGCAATTGCTGCCGGTGCTGGTCGAGGCCTGCGCCGAATACCGTGGCAAGGGCGTGTTCAACTGCCTGTTCAGCGATGGCGACTGGCTGTTCTGCTTCTGTTCGACCAAGCTGGTGCACATCACCCGCCGAGCGCCGTTTGGCCCGGCACGGCTGAAGGACGTCGACATGATCGTCGACTTCCAGGCCGAAACCACCCCTAACGATGTGGTCACGGTGATCGCCACCGAGGCCCTCACCGAGAACGAAACCTGGCACCGCTACGCACCTGGCCAGTGGGCCCTGTGGCGCCGTGGCGAATGCATCGCCGAAGGCCAGGCCAGCTAAGGATCAGCCCCATGTTCAGAAGTTACCTGCGCTTGCTGTTGTTTACCTGCGGTTTGCTGGTCGGGCTGCAGGTGCCGGGCTATATCGTCGATTACAGCCAGCGGGTCGAGGCGCACCTGCTTGAATCGCGCGAAGGCCTCAAGGGTTTTGAAGACACCGCCAAGCGCTTCTTCAACGGCGACCTGCAGGCCTTGGTGCGCCATTACCGCAGCAGCGACGACCCGGTGTTCACCAGCGATGCCAACAGCATCGAGAGCCTGTTGATCCGCAATCGCCAGTTCGAGCAGGAATGGCAGATCGTGCAGGGCCCGTGGCTGGCGAAAACCTGGCATGTGCTGGTTACCGCCAACCCGCAACTGCGCGAAGAAACCCTCAACGCTTACCGCTACCAGATCCTCCTCAACCCCGAGGCCCTGGCCTGGGGCCTGAGCTGCGCGCTGCTGCTGGCGCTGGTGGTCGAAAGCCTGCTGCTGTTGCTCGGCTGGGTGGCCCTCGGCGGGCGGCGCAAGGCGGTGCAGGAGAGCTGGCGCTAAACCAGCACGATGCGCTGCGGCCCGGCATCGCGGGCGTAGCGCTCCAGCACGTTGCGGCACAGTTGCACCACCTCGTCGACCAGCTCGACGCCGGTCTGCCAGGCCACCACCAGCTCCAGGCTCGGTGGCTGCCGGGCCAGCGGCAGCAGGATCAGCTCGCCACGGGCCAGTTCCTCGCTGACCAGCGCCGGTGGCAGGGCGCCAATACCAAAACCATCACGCAACAGCCGGGTGATCGCCGCCACCGAGTTCACGCAGTTCAGCCGTGGCGCGCCGACCCCTTCGACCTGCAGCAGGCTGAGCACTTCCTGGTGCGGGCGGGAATTTTTCGAAAAGGTCACGATGCGCTCGCGGGCCAGGTCCGCCAGCGAGGCGTAGTCGCGGTTGTAGATTGACTGGCTGGCGACGATCCAGCCCATGGGGTAGCGCGCCAGGTCCAGGCTGCGGATGCTTTCCTGGCGCAACAGGTCGGTTTGCAGGATTACATCGAGAAAGCCTTTTTGCAGTTGTTCGCGCAAGTTAAGCGCCGTATCGGCGATCAACTCGATTTCCACCTGCGGGTAGCGCTCCATCAACTCCGCCACCAGCGGGCTCATCCAGGTGTGGATTACCGTGTCCATCACGCCGATGCGAATGCGCCCGACCTTGGCCCGGTCGCTGTCCAGCGATTGCTTGAGGGCCTTGGCGGTGTCGAGCATCTGTTCGGCGTACTCGAGCACCTTGCTGCCTTCCGGGGTCAGGCTCACGCCGCGTGAGTCGCGCAGCAGCAACCTGACCCCGAGATCGGCCTCAAGCGCGGCGATGCGGCTGGAGATCGAGGCCTGGGTGGTGAAGAGTTTTTCGGCGGTCAGGCGAAAACTCTTGAGGCGGGCGACCCAGACGAAGGTTTCGAGGAATTTGAGGTTCATGGCGCGCTCACTGATCAAGTTTTTCTTATGCCAGACAGCTGGTTTTTCTCGTTGGACGACAACCTGCGGGCGTCGAAAAATGATCCTCAAGCCGCGACACATGTTGTCGTCGTTAAAACAATACCAACAAGCTGAGGCAACCATGAACCCATCGGGCGTGCAGCAACAGGTCAAAGCCAGGTCAGTGGCGGGGCCATTCGACTGGTACCGCAACATCAACAAGCAGGAACGCCGGACCTTCTGGAGCTGCAAGATCGGCTACGGCCTCGATGGCATGGACACGCAGATGCTCAGCTTCGTCATCCCCACCCTGATCGCCCTGTGGGGCATCAGCACCGCCGAAGCCGGGTTGATTCACACCAGCACCCTGATCGCCTCGGCCTTGGGCGGCTGGATCGCCGGTATCCTTTCCGACCGCATCGGCCGCGTGCGCACCCTGCAATTGACGGTGCTGTGGTTCGCCTTCTTCACCTTTCTTTGCGGCTTTGCCCAGAACTACGAACAGTTGTTGATCGCCCGCACCCTGATGGGCTTCGGCTTTGGTGGCGAATGGACCGCCGGCGCCGTGCTGATCGGCGAAGTGATCCGCGCCCAGGACCGTGGCAAGGCAGTGGGCATGGTGCAGTCCGGCTGGGCCATCGGCTGGGGCCTGACGGCGATCCTGTATGCCGTGCTGTTTTCGCTGTTGCCGCCGGAAGATGCCTGGCGCGCACTGTTTTTGCTGGGTATTGTGCCAGCGGTGTTCGTGATTTTCGTTCGCCGCCTGGTCAAGGACCCGGAGATCTACCAGCAGGCCAAGGCCGCGGAAAAGACCGCAGCGCCGTCGCATTTTTATGAAATCTTCGCCCCGGGCATGCTCTTCACCACGATCCGCGCCTCGCTGCTGACCACCGGCGCCCTGGGCGGCTACTACGCCATCACCTCGTGGCTGCCGACCTTCCTCAAGAACGAGCGCGGCTTGAGCGTACTGGGTACCGGCGGCTACCTGGCGATGGTGATCTTCGGCTCCTACATCGGCTATGTGATCAGCGCCTACCTCACCGACCTGCTGGGCCGGAAAAAGAACTTCATCCTCTTCGCCGTCGGTTCGTTCATCATTGTCCTGCTCTACACCCAGATGCCGGTCAGCGACGGCGTCATGCTCTGGCTGGGCTTCCCCCTGGGCTTCTTCGCCTCGGGGATCTTCAGCGGCATGGGCGCGTTTCTCACCGAACTCTTCCCCACCCGCATCCGCGGCTCGGGCCAGGGCTTTTGCTACAACATCGGCCGCGCGCTGGCGGCGTTCTTCCCGCTGCTGATCGGCTTGCTGAGCCAGAAGATTCCCCTGGGCCTGGGCATCGGCGGATTTGCCGCAGTGTCCTACGGAGTGGTAATTCTGGCAGCCTTGAGCCTGCCGGAAACCCGCGGCAAACAATTAGAAGCCCATTAAGGCCGAGCCTGAAGGAGTGTCACACGTGAGCCGCCTGTTATTGAATTGCGATATGGGTGAAAGTTTTGGCAGCTGGACCATGGGCCTGGATGCCCAGGTCATGCCTTATGTTGATTGCGCCAACATTGCCTGCGGTTTTCATGCCGGCGACCCCGGGATCATGCGCAAGACCGTGGCCCTGGCCGTGGCCAGCCAGGTGCGCATCGGCGCCCATCCGGCCTACCCGGACCTGGCCGGCTTCGGCCGCCGCTCCATGGCCTGTAGCGCCGAAGAGATTCGCGACCTGCTGCATTACCAGATCGGCGCCCTGGACGGCATTTGCCGTACCCAGGGTACCCGGGTTGCCTACGTCAAACCCCACGGCGCGCTGTACAACGACATGATGGCCGAACCGCTCAAGCTGCGTGCCGTGCTCGAAGCCGTGGCCGCCTATGACCGGCAGTTGCCGCTGATGCTGATGGCCACCGCCGACAACAGCGCGGCCCAGGCCTTGGGCGATGAGTACGGTGTAACCCTGTGGTTCGAAGCCTTTGCCGACCGCGCCTACGACGCCGGCGGCCACTTGCTGTCGCGGCGCTTGCCGGGGGCGGTGCACCATGATCCGGCGATGATTGTCGAGCAGGCCCTGCGCCTGGCTCGCGGCGAGGCGCTGAGCGCCAGCGATGGCAGCGCGTTGCTGCTGCAGGCCGATACCCTGTGCGTGCATGGCGACAACGACAGCTCGATCGCCGCCGTGCGGCAGATTCGCCAGGCCCTCGATGCCCAGGCGGTGCCATGAACTACCGTATTGAAGTAGTGGCCATCGATAGCCTGATGGTGCGCCTGTTCGACCAGATCGATGAAGGCAACATGCCCTGGCTGCTTGCCGCCAGCCAGCGCCTGCGCAGCGCCTTTGCCGGGCGCCTGGTCGACCTGGTGCCGTCCTATACCACGCTGATGGTGCAGTTCGACCTGCTCCAGTTGTCGCCGGCCGAGGCCCAGGCCTGTATTCGGCAAGCGCTCACCGACTTGCAGCCGGACCCTGGCAGCGCAGGCCGCCAGCACGAGATTCCGGTGTGGTATGACCCAAGTGTCGGCCCGGAGCTGCAACTGCTGGCCGAGCGTTGCAACACATCGGTGGCCGACATCATTCGCCGCCACAGCGAGCGTGAGTACCAGGTGTTCGCCCTGGGCTTTGCCCCCGGCTTCGCCTTCATGGGCCTGGTCGAACAAGCCCTGGCCGCGCCGCGCCTGGCCACCCCGCGCAAACGCGTGGCGGCCGGCAGCGTGGGCATTGCCGAGCGCCAGACCGCCGCTTATCCAGCGGTTTCTCCCGGCGGCTGGAACCTGATCGGGCGCACCCCGAGCAAGCTTTTTGACCGTCAACGCGAGGGCTACAGCCTGTTGCAGCCGGGTGACCGGGTGCGCTTCGTGGCGGTTGAGCGCGCCACCTTCATCAACCTGGGCGGCGACGATACCCCGCTGGAGGCACAGGCATGAGCCGCTTGTCGATCGAGGCCAGCACGCCGCTGTGCCTGCTGCAGGATGCCGGGCGCTTTGGTGTGCGCCACCTGGGCGTGACCCAGGGCGGGGCGCTGGACTGGGTGTCGATGCGCTGGGCCAACTGGCTGCTGGGCAACGCGCCCGAGGCCGCGGTGGTCGAGGTCACCCTCGGTGGTTTCAGCCTGATTGCCGAGCAGGACTGTTGCCTGGCCCTGGCCGGCGCCGACCTCGACGCACGCCTCGATGGCCAGCCGCTCAAGCCCTGGCGCAGCTTCAGCATGGGCAAGGGCCAGCGCTTGCGCCTGAATGCGCCGCTGCATGGCGCCCGTGCCTACATCGCCGCGCCGGGCGGCTTCAAGGCGCCGCAGGTACTGGGCAGTTGTGCCAGCGTGGTACGTGAAGCGCTCGGCGGGCTGGATGGTTTGGGCTCGCCGCTGGCCAAGGGGCAAGCGCTGGAATACGCCGGTGTGGCAGCGGCGCTCAAAGAAGTGCCGGAGGCGTTATGGCCGGACTTTACCGACAGGTTGCCGCTTGATCTGTTGCTCGGCGCGCAGATCGGCGATTTTAGCGGCACAAGCCTGTTTGAAGCGTTCAACCGCGACTGGACCCTCGACAGCCGCGCTGATCGCATGGGCATGCGCTTGCTCGGGCCGGTGTTGCACTACCAGGGGCCGGCGATGATTTCCGAGGGGATTGCGTTGGGCGCGGTGCAGGTGCCGCCGGATGGCCAGCCGATCGTGCTGCTCAATGATCGTCAGACCATTGGTGGTTATCCACGCTTGGGCGCGTTGACGCCGTTGGCCCTGGCGAGGATGGCGCAGATGCTGCCGGGGAGGGTGGTGCGCTTTCGGCCGGTGGTGCAGGAGATGGCGTGGCTTGAGCAGCGGGCGTTTCTTGAAAGGTTTGTTGGCTGAGCGGGCCTCATCGCGGGTCAAGCCCGCTCCTACAGGGGGTAGGAGCGGGCTTGACCCGCGATGCTCTACTTGGACAAAAACCGCATGCCTTCTTCCAGCCCGCGCAAAGTCAGCGGGAACATCCGGTCTTCGACCAGCTCGCGCACGATGTTGGTCGAGGCGGTGTAGCCCCAGGTGTCCTTCGGGTAGGGGTTGATCCAGATGAGCTTCTTGTACTTCTCCATGAAGCGCTGCATCCACACGTAGCCGGCTTCCTCGTTCCAGTGCTCGACGCTGCCACCGGGCTGGGTGATCTCGTAGGGCGCCATGGCCGCGTCACCGACGAACACCACCTTGTAGTCGGCGCCGTACTTGTGCAGCAAATCCAGGGTCGAGGTGCGCTCGGAGGTACGGCGCAGGTTGTTCTTCCACACCGACTCGTAGACGAAGTTGTGGAAGTAGTAGTACTCCAGGTGCTTGAACTCGGTCTTGCAGGCCGAGAACAGTTCTTCGCAGATCTTCACGTGGGCGTCCATCGAGCCGCCGATGTCGAACAGCAGCAGCAACTTGACGCTGTTGCGCCGCTCCGGGCGCATCTGGATGTTGAGCAGGCCGGCATCGCGGGCGGTGTGGTCGATGGTGCCGTCGATGTCCAGCTCTTCGGCCGCGCCCTGGCGGGCGAACTTGCGCAGCCGGCGCAGGGCCAGCTTGATGTTGCGCGTGCCCAGTTCGACCTGGTCGTCGAGGTTCTTGTACTCGCGCTGGTCCCAGACCTTGACCGCCTTGCCCTGGCGCTTGCCGGCATCGCCGACGCGGATGCCCTCGGGGTTGAAACCGCCCGAGCCGAACGGGCTGGTGCCGCCGGTGCCGATCCACTTGTTGCCGCCGGCATGGCGTTCCTTTTGCTCTTCGAGGCGCTTCTTGAACTCTTCGATGAGCTTGTCGAGGCCGCCCAGGGACTGGATCTGCGCGCGTTCCTCGTCGCTCAGCGAGCGTTCGAACTCCTTGCGCAGCCAGTCTTCGGGAATCAAGGCTTCCAGGTGCTGGTTGAGGTTCTCAAGGCCCTTGAAATAGGCCGAGAACGCCCGGTCGAACTTGTCGAAATGACGCTCGTCCTTGACCAGGATGGCCCGCGACAAGTAGTAGAACTCGTCCATGTCGGCAAAGGTCACGCGCTGCTTGAGGGCATTGAGCAAATCAAGCAGCTCGCGCACCGACACCGGCACCTTGGCCGCGCGCATTTCATTGAACAGATTGAGCAGCATGGCTATTGCTCCCGGCTCAGCGGTTACCGCGACGGCTCATGAAGGCCAGGCGTTCGAGCAACTGCACGTCCTGTTCGTTCTTGACCAGGGCCCCGGCCAGCGGCGGGATGGCCTTGGTCGGATCACGTTCGCGCAGCACCGCTTCGCCGATGTTGTCGGCCATCAGCAGCTTGAGCCAGTCGACCAGCTCGGAGGTCGACGGTTTTTTCTTCAGGCCCGGCACTTTGCGCACGTCGAAGAACACGTCCAGCGCTTCGCTGACCAGGTCCTTCTTGATGTTCGGGTAGTGCACATCGACGATCTGCTGCAGGGTGCTGCGGTCAGGGAAGGCAATGTAGTGGAAGAAGCAGCGGCGCAAGAAGGCGTCGGGCAGTTCCTTTTCGTTGTTCGAGGTAATGATGATGATCGGGCGCTGCTTGGCCTTGATCGTCTCGTCGGTCTCGTAAACGTAGAACTCCATTTTGTCGAGTTCCTGCAACAGGTCGTTGGGGAACTCGATGTCGGCCTTGTCGATTTCGTCGATCAGCAGAATGACCCGCTCTTCGGACTCGAAGGCCTCCCAGAGCTTGCCCTTCTTCAGGTAGTTGCGCACGTCGTGGACCTTGTCGACGCCCAGTTGCGAGTCACGCAGGCGGCTGACCGCGTCGTACTCGTAGAGGCCCTGGTGGGCCTTGGTGGTCGACTTGATGTGCCAGGTGATCAGCTTGGCGCCAAAGGATTCGGCCAGCTGTTCGGCGAGCATGGTCTTGCCGGTGCCCGGCTCGCCCTTGACCAGCAGCGGTCGCTCCAGGGTGATCGCCGCGTTGACCGCCAGTTTCAGGTCGTCTGTAGCGACATAAGCGCTGGTGCCTTCGAACTTCATGAACCGATCCTCTAACGTAGCGCCGGGGGTACTTGGCCCCTGGCGGAAAAATTGTCATGCACGACTATAACGCGGGCTCCGGGCGAGTGGGAACGCAGACGGCCCATTCAGTCTCTGAATGGACCGTCACTCGGTGACTCAGTCAGCCTTGGGCGGCGTTTGCTCATAACGGGCGTTGAAGGCCTGGACAAAGCCGTTGCGCAATATCTGCAAAAACGCCTCGAAGGCACTGATATCGCTTTTATGCACGCTGCCGCTGAGTTCCACGCGGGTGGCGAACTGGTTCTTGCCCTGGTTCTTCAGCACGGTTTCGCTGCCGCCGACCAGCGCTTCCCAGATCGAGCGGAAAAAGCCCTTGTCCTGGTTCTGAACGTCCTGCTGCCAGTTGAACACATCGACATCACGCAGCAGCGGTTTGATGTAGCCGGTGAGCCGGCCGTTTTGCGCTTGCGCCTCGATCACCAGGTCGCCGTGGCCGGCATTGAAGTCGAACTTGCCATAGGCGCTGGCGAAGTCATTGAGCCGGCGCAGCTCGATGCCGGTGGCGCGCAGGCGGAACTTGAAGTCGTCGAAGTCGCTGAACGGGTCGAAGGTGGCGCTGCTTTCGACACTGGCATCGCCCAGCAGCCGGGCCTTGGCGTCGAACGTGGCATCGCGGCGGCCCTTGCGGTCCTCGACGTTGGTCAGGTTGCGGATGCTGGCATCGAGTTGGGTGGCCTTGAGGTTGACCGGCGGCCTGGAGTTGAAGTTGCGAAAACTCAAGGTGCCGTCTTCGATGCGCACTTCGTTGAGGGTGATCGGCAGCAGTTTTTCCAGCTGCTGGCGCCAGTCGGTGCCCTGGCCGGTCTGTGAACTCTGCTTGCTGGCGCCGTCGACGAAGTTCAACTGTGGCTTGAGGAAGGTTACCTCGGCGACCACCGCCTGGTCGTGCCACAGCGAATGCCAGCTGACCGAGAGGTCGATCAATGGCGCTTCAAGCAGGGGCACCGGCACCTTGCCACTGGTCTTGACGATGTTCAGGCCGTTGATCTTGTAGGCGCCGCGCCACAACGCCAGGTCGACATCGGTGACCTGGCCGCGGTAGTCGCCCATGTCGGCCAGCTTGTCGTTGAGGTAGTTGCGCACCAGCAGCGGCAGGGTCAAGTGCAAGGCCAATAGTAACAATGTGATACCCAGCAGCCCCCACAAGGGCCAGCGATAGCGGCGTTTCATCGGCGGCGGTTCCCGGCAAGGTAGTGATCGGTTGACCCCTGTCAGCCTCAGGGGTTCGCCGGTTGTGGACGCACTGGCGCTGCAGGCTTACCCTTGAAGTTTTCCGCCCGGTGCATAAAAGGACCCCCGCCATGAGCCGTATCTTTGCTGACAACGCGCATTCCATCGGCAATACGCCGCTGGTGCAGATCAACCGCATCGCCCCCCGCGGCGTCACCGTGCTGGCCAAGATCGAGGGGCGCAACCCCGGTTATTCGGTCAAGTGCCGGATCGGCGCGAACATGATCTGGGACGCCGAAAGCAGCGGCAAACTCAAGCCGGGCATGACCATCGTCGAGCCGACCTCGGGCAACACCGGCATCGGCCTGGCCTTTGTCGCTGCCGCCCGTGGCTACAAGTTGCTGCTGACCATGCCGGCGTCGATGAGCATCGAACGGCGCAAGGTGCTCAAGGCCCTGGGCGCCGAGCTTGTGCTCACCGAGCCTGCCAAGGGCATGAAAGGCGCGATCGAAAAGGCCAGCGAAATTGTCGCCAGCGACCCGTCGGCGTACTTTTTGCCCGGCCAGTTCGAGAACCCGGCCAACCCGGCGATCCATGAAAAGACCACCGGCCCGGAGATCTGGAACGACACCGATGGCGCGGTCGATGTGCTGGTGGCGGGCGTCGGCACCGGCGGCACCATTACCGGGGTGTCGCGCTACATCAAGCAGACCCAGGGCAAGGCCATTCTGTCGGTGGCGGTCGAGCCGCTCGGCTCGCCGGTGATCACCCAGGCCCGTGCCGGTGAAGAGATCAAGCCCAGCCCGCACAAGATCCAGGGCATTGGCGCCGGTTTCGTGCCGAAGAACCTTGACCTGTCGATGGTCGACCAGGTCGAGCTGGTCAGCGACGAGGAGTCCAAGGCCATGGCCCTGCGCCTGATGCAGGAGGAGGGCATCCTCTGCGGGATTTCCTCCGGGGCGGCCATGGCCGCAGCGGTGCGCCTGGCGGAAAAACCGGAAATGCAGGGCAAGACCATCGTCGTGATCCTGCCGGACTCGGGCGAGCGCTACCTGTCGAGCATGCTGTTTGCCGACCTGTTCACCGAGCAGGAAAACCAGCAGTAAGTCGCCGCGGCGCTGATCCCGGGCAATAACCGGCGCCGCTGTTTGTTGCACAATCCTTAACACTGAATCCCGGCCCTGCAGGTTTTCAGCAGGGCTGGATCGGTTAATATGTTCGATTAATCCGGCAGCGATGGCCTGATCGAAATTCCAAGGAGTGTTGCATGACCTTTTCCTTTGTCGCCAAGGCAGGTGTACTGCTGCTGTTCTTCGGCAGCACACTGTATGTGCACCTGCGCGGCAAGGCGCGTTTGCCAATGTTGCGCCAGTTCGTCAACCATTCGGCGCTGTTCGCCCCTTATAACGCCCTGATGTACCTGTTTTCCGGTGTGCCGTCCAAGCCGTACCTGGACCGCAGCCGTTTCCCCGAGCTCGATGTGCTCAAAGACAATTGGGAAGTGATCCGCGAAGAGGCCATGCACCTGTTCGACGAGGGTTACATCCGCGCCGCCGAGAAAGACAATGACGCCGGCTTCGGTTCGTTCTTCAAGAAGGGCTGGAAGCGTTTTTACCTGAAGTGGTACGACAAGCCGCTGCCTTCGGCCGAGACGCTGTGCCCGAAGACCGTCGCGCTGGTCAACAGCATTCCCAACGTCAAGGGCGCGATGTTCGCCCTGCTGCCCGGTGGCAGCCACCTGAACCCGCACCGCGACCCGTTCGCCGGTTCCCTGCGCTATCACCTGGGCCTGTCGACGCCCAACTCCGACGACTGCCGGATCTACGTCGATGGCCAGGTGTACGCCTGGCGCGACGGTGAAGACGTGATGTTCGACGAGACCTACGTGCACTGGGTCAAGAACGAAACCGAGACCACCCGGGTGATCCTCTTCTGCGACGTCGAGCGCCCGCTCAACAGCCCGCTGATGACCCGCATCAACCGCAAGGTCAGTGCCTTCCTCGGCCGCGCCACCGCGCCGCAGAACACCGACGACGAGCGCGTGGGCGGGATCAACCAGGCCTATGCCTGGAGCAAGCGCTTCAGCAATGTCATCAGCAGCCGCGTGAAGCAGTTCAAGCGTGCCAATCCCAAGGCCTACCGGGTGTTGCGTCCGGTGCTGGCGGTGGTGGTTGCCTACTTGCTGTATCGCTGGTTGTTCTGAAACAGCATCGCGGGGCAAGTCGGGTCGTCGCACCGCCGCTCCCACCGGTGGGAGCGGCGGTGCGACGACCCGACTTGCCCCGCGATAAACTCACCGCTATAGTCAGACCCACTTCACCCTCACCGAAGACCTGCTCATGCCAGCTTCCTGCCCAGCCACCGTATTCGCTACCGCGCCTGACGCGGTTGTCGTTGTGCGCGCGAGCCAGCAGCCGGCCATGATCAGTCACTACCCACCACCTGTCAGTAGCGTGGTCGTGTGCATCGTTGCACCGCCAGCGGTGGTAGTGCTGGGCTAAGCGGCCAATCGCTGCGTTCCCACACACCTGCACCCTACTGAATACGGTTGGCTGCCCCTCGCGGGTAGCGCCGTTCGGCTTATCTGCCCGAATTACAGGTGGCATTCATGTCTGTTCTATCGAAACAATCTATGGCCTCGGCGGCCACTACCAGCCTGTTCGTCCTGCTCTGGAGTAGCGGGGCGATCGTCTCCAAGCTCGGCCTGGCCCACGCCAGCCCGTTTGCCTTCCTGCTGCTGCGTTCGGCCCTGGCCCTGGCCGGCCTGCTGTTGCTCAGCCCGTTGCTCAAACTGCACTGGCCGCGCAGCCGCCCGGCGCTGCTGCAAGCCCTGGCCACCGGTTGCGTGCTGCTCGGCGCCTACCAGATCTTCTACCTGCTGGCGCTCAACACCCACGTTACCCCCGGGGTCATGGCCACGGTCATGGGCGTGCAACCGATCCTCACCGTGGTGCTGATGGAGCGCCAGCGCTCCTGGAGCCGGTTGTTCGGCCTGGGCCTGGGCTTGAGCGGCTTGATCATGGTGGTTTACCAGGGCATCAACCTCGGTGGCGTGTCGCTGGCCGGGATGCTGTTTGCCTTGCTGGCGCTGATGAGCATGACCTGCGGTTCGATCATGCAAAAGCGCATCACCAGCAACCCCATGGGCACCCTGCCGTTGCAATACATTGCCGGGCTGATGATGTGCGCGGTGTTTGCGCCGTTCCAGCCGCTGCACGTGGAACTGACCGACTGTTTCATCGGCGCGTTATTGTGGATGGGCCTGGTGGTGTCGCTGCTGGCGACCTTGCTGCTGTACCGGCTGATCGCCAAGGGCAACCTGGTCAATGTCACCAGCCTGTTCTACCTGGTGCCCGCAGTGACGGCGGTCATGGACTACCTGATCTTCGGCAACCGCCTGGCGGCGCTCAGCCTGTTGGGCATGGGGCTGATCGTCATCGGCCTGCTGTTCGTGTTCCGCAAGCCCGCAGCCACGCAGGCGCAACTGCAGGCTGACTGACCGTACGGACCGCCCGGCAGCGCGCCGGGCGGTTTGCTGTCAGAAGTAGTAGCCGATGTTGATGTTGGTGCGGTAGTACCAGTCGTTGCTGCCGACCGAGTTGGTGCTGGTCCAGCCCGTGCCGTTCTCGGCGCCGCCAAAGGGGTTGGCGTTCTTCGCCCAGGTGAAGTCGACCCAGGCCATGATCGGCATGGCCAAAAACTGCGCGCCGACGGTAAACATCTGCGAGTCATCCCAGCCGCTTTTGTCTTTCATCATGCGGCTGTAGTCGTTGTAGACCTTGATCTTCTTCAACTGGCCAAGGCCCGGGGTGAAGATGTCGTAGCCGACGTTGATCGAGCCGATGGTGGCCTTGGAGGCGATCAGGTAGGCCGGGGTCAGGCCGTTGCCGCCCATCAGCACCGAGTCGTTGCTGACGCCGTCGGGGTTCTTCGGATCGTATTCGTAGCGAATCGCCTGGCTGGTAACCGTCCAGTTGCCGGCGTTGACGATCGCATGCACGCCGCCGGCCCAGTAGTCGCCATCGTCACGGGTGGTGGCGTTGTACAGCTCGGCTGCGGCCAGCGAGGCGCCGATTTCGGTTTTCCAGCCGTCACCGCTGAAGGTCCGGGCCACCCGGGCGTTGACCTGGTTGCGCTTCTCGTTGTCCTGGCGTGACTGGGTGAAGGCCACGGCGTTGTCGTCAAGATCGCTGTAACGGCCGACTTCTGGCGAGTAGCGGATGCCGCTGGGCAGCATGCGCGGGAAGTACCCCAGTTGCAGGTCCCAGTCCTTGTCCTTGTAGCTGTACTTCAGGCCGCTGCCGGCGCTGACGCCATAGCCCATGAAAAACGGGATGTGGTAACTCCAGCCGAACTGCGGGTAGGGCTCAAGGCCAAAGGGTTTGAACGGTGCGCCCAGTTGCACGTTGGAATTGGCATTGAAGCGATAACCGACGTAGCCGCGGTCGATCGAGCGCTTGCCGTCGTCCTGGAACCAGTAGCCGATGTCGCTGAACAGTTGCTTGTGGGTGGCCTGGACATCCAGGCGAAAGGTGTCGAAGAGAAAGCGCCCGTTGTTTTCGGTGGTGTCCCAGTGCTCATCGCGGTAGTTGACCCGCAGCGCGCCGCCGATATCCAGCGAACTCTGGCCGTCGTCACTGCGCCAGGCAATGTGCGGGAAGGGTTTTTTCAGCGCTGGCGGCTGGTCCGGCGCCGCCGGGCCGGGCTCGGAAGCGAAACTGGTGGCGCTGCCAAGGATCAGGCCCAGGCTTATCACGTACTTGTTCATATCAATGCCCCGCAAGGTTGAGCAGTTTCTCTGGGCAACAGCTGTCCGCCGCCTGGAATCAGGCGTTAAGCGAAAGTCAGCGGTGGCGCATCGGTAGGTTTGTTATTGTTTTATAGGTGGCACGTTGTTTTTATTTGAACTCGAGAGGTAAAGAGCAGGAACTGTGCCAGTGCTGATGAGTGACTGGTGTTTTAATAAATATGATGTAAAACAATTATTTATATCTGAAACACCTTAATTCGTGCCGTGGGTGAAACAGCGTGGTGTTTAAGTAACAGGGGTGGGCAATGGCAGTGCGGTTTAACTGCACAGCGCGCGTTGACAGTGCGTGGGTTGTTTTATCAATGAATAAGTAATTGACTGTTCTGGGGCCGCCGGACCTGCGAAAGCCGCGCAAAAAAAAGCCGGCACACCCGGTGCCGGCCAATTGCGCGTGTTGCAACAGTTACAGATCAAGCACCATGCGCCGGCTCTTGCAGCCCGAGACACAGACCATCATCGATGTGTTCGCCGCCCGTTCGGCCTTGGTCAGCACGCCATCGCGGTGGTCGATGTCACCTTCCAGCACCCGGGTTTCGCACGAGCCGCACACCCCTTCGCGGCAGCTGTACTCGATATCGCAGCCGGCTTCGAGCAGCACGTCGAGCAGGTTCAGCCCAGGCTCGACATTCAGGGTCTTGCCGGACTTTTTCAGCTCGACGCTGTAGCTGTCCTGGGCATCTTCCGAGGGTGGCAGTTCGGCGGCGGTGAAGCGTTCGATATGCGCATGAGGGTAACCGAGGCTTTCGCAGGTGCTCTCGAAGGCATCGAGCATCGGCGTCGGGCCGCAGCAGTAGAAGTGCGTATCGCCGGGCTGCCCGGCCAGGTAATGGGTCAGGTCAGGTGCCGCGTTCTTCTCGTCGTTGAAATGGTAGAGCACCTTGGCATCGACCCCGCTGAGCTCTTCCAGCAGCGCCGCTTCCTTGCGCGAGCGGGCGCAGTAGATCAGCTCGGCGGATTTGCCCAGCGCCAGCAGCTGGCGAAACATGCAGTAGATCGGCGTGATGCCGATGCCGCCGGCCACCAGCACGTTGTGGCTGGCGTGCGGGTCGAGGGCGAAGTTGTTGCGTGGTTGCGAGATGTGCAGTTGCGTGCCAACCCGCAGTTGCTCATGGACGAACGCCGAGCCGCCGCGGCTGTTACGATCGCGCAGAATGCCGACTACATAACGGCCCTGGTCGCTCGGCGAGTTGAGCAGTGAGTAGCTGCGCACCAGGCCATTGGGCAGGTGCAGATCGATGTGCGAGCCGGCTTCGAACGGCGCGAACACGGTGTCGCCCCAGGGGCGCAGTTCGACGCTGATGATGCCTTCGGCTTCGTGGCGCAGGGTGTGCACCAGCGCGGTAATGGTAGAGGAGTTGGACATCGGTCACCTCAAGGGCGCAGTGCGCAAGTCAATGTCGAGCCGGGCGCTGGCTTCGATTTCCACCACCAGTTCGGGGAACACCAGGGCGCTCACCTGAACCAGGGTGGAGGTGGGGTAGCAGGCAAAGCCTTGGAAGAAGTCGCGGCGGGCGCGAGCGACTTCATCCTTGTCGGCAATGTCGGTGAGGTACAGCGTCAAGCGGTAGAGATTGCCGATGTGCCCGCCTGCCGCTTCCACCAGGGCGCGGATCTTGTTCAGTACCACCAGGGTCTGCGCGTAGGCATCCAGCGGCGCGCCGCCCTCGGTGGCCTGGCGGGTGGCGGGATGGCCGGTCATGCCGGACATCACCAGCTCGTTGCCCAGCAGCAGGGCGTTGGACCAGCTGGCAGTGGCCAGCTCGGTCACCGCCTGTGCCTGGATACGGTGCACGGGCAGGTTCATCACAGTTGCTTCGCTTCGATCAGCGCCAGTTGCTCCTTGGCCTTGCCCTTGAGGTAGCGGCGCAGGCGCACCACACCGAGGTCATGCTGATAGAGGTTCTCGCGCTGGTTGGCGTCGTACTCCATGAACTCCAGCAGCACCCGGTCCTGCTCCAGCACTGCCCAGTGGCGGGCTTCCAGGCGGTTCTTGTAGAGGAAGCGCCAGGTGTCGCGCTGCCAGCCGGTCAGGGGCCGGGCGCGCCAGTGGAACACTGCCGAGAGGCTGCGGCTGCTCGGGGTGTAGCTGCCGATGATGGTGAAGTTGCCGCCCGGGCCGCCGGTCTTCGGGTAAGGGATTTCCAGGCGCAGCCAGTGGCAGCCGTTGTCGAGGAATTCGGTCCAGTCGAAGTTGACCCCGCGCTGGCCTTCCTTCTCGAAAAAGAAGCCCTGTTCGGTATCGCGGGTGACGAACTTGGCGGTGGCTTCGCCTTCGCTCATCGAGTGCGACATCTTGTGCAGGTAGGTGCCGTGCATCGGGTCCATGACGTTGTCGAGCACGTAGCGGTAGTCACCTTGCCACTCGGTGTAGCAGAGGAAGCTGCTCCACTCGGGCGAGGTCAGTTGCTCGGGCAGCACCAGCTCTGGCGGGGTGTCCAGGTGCGGGTCGGTGGCGTTGAACAAAAAGATCGCCCCGGCCGCCTCGCGGGTGTGGAACATGCGCGTCGGGCGGCTGCCTTCGAGCTTGCAGCCAGGGCTGCCGGGGACCTTGGTCACGGTGCCGTCGCAGCGCACTTCGACGCCGTGGTACGGGCACTGCAGGCGGTCGCCCAGCACCGGGCCCTGGGACAGCGGCGCGCCGCGATGCGGGCAGTGGTCTTCGAGGGCATGCACGCTGCCATCGTTGTCGCGCCACAGGGCGATCTTGTAGCCCAGGCGGCGCACCGACAGCGGCTTGTCGCCAAGCAGCCCGGAGGGCAATACGGGAAACCAGAGGTCTTTGAGGCCGTTGGCCAGGTGGTTCTCAACAGGATCGACGGTGAATTGCATATTCATCTTGTTTTACCTCCGGCGGGTCATGCGCCCAGCCGCGCCATCAGGGTTTTATAGGAGTCTTCGGTCCACTCGCCGCGGGTCAAGGGGCAAGGCGGCCCGGCCAGGTTCAGGTGCGCCAGCAGCTCGGGCAGCTGGGTGATGCCGTTGCCGTAGGCGCGCTCGATGGAATCGCCGAGCAGTTCCTCGAACGGGGTGTTGGGCCGTTTGCGCGCCTGATGGGGCTCCAGGTAGCGTGGGGTGTTGCTCATGTCATTGACCTCCATTGCGAACCCGTTCGCGGATCATTTCGCGGACCGGGACAAAGTCGTACGTCGGGTAGCATTCGGTGCGGAACACGCCCCAGGCGGCGCGCTCCAGTTCCACATTGACCTTGCCGAGCAGGCTCGGCGGCAGGCGCAGGGTGACGATCTGGCCCAGGCCCATGGCCACGGTCCAGGACACCAGCTCGACGCCGGCCGGCGGGAAGCTGTCCCACCAGCCCATCTGCTTCATGTGCGCCTGGATCTGTTCCAGGTTCTTCGACTGGTCGTGCCTGAGCACCACCGTCAGTTGCATCGTCTCGCTCATGCTTGGGCCTCAGGCAGCGCTGGCGGTAGGCACGGTCCAGGCGTCGTAGCCATAGACCCAGTCGGCATTGCCGCCGGCCTTGAGCCACTGGTTGCCGCGTGAACCGATCTGGATCTGGCTGGTGCGCTCCAGGCGCGACCGTTGGTAACCCTGCAGGGCGCTGGCGATCTGCGCCGGGCTGGTGACACCGTGCAGATGACGGGCCAGCACCACCGCGTCTTCGATGGCCTGGCCGGCGCCCTGGGCCATGAACGGCATCATCGGGTGGCAGGCGTCACCGAGCAGGGTGATCGCGCCTTCGGACCAGTACGGCAGCGGGTCACGCTCGTACAGTGCGGTCTTGAGGACTTCGTCGCAGGCGTCGAGCAGCGCCCGGGCGTCGGCGTGGAAGTCCTGGTAGTGACTGCGCAGCTCGGCGGCGTCGCCAGCAGTGGTCCAGGACTCCAGGTGCCAGCTGTCCTGGGCGGTGGTGGCGAAGATGAAGATGTCGCGGCCCTGGTTCAGCGGGAAGGTGACGATCTGGCTCTGCGGGTTGGGGCCCCACCATTTGGTGAAGGCCTGGATGTTCGGTACATGCGCTACACGCTCGGCCGGGACCACGGCGCGGTAGGCGACCACGCCGGTAAAGCGCGGCTGCTCTTCACCAAACAGGGCATTGCGCACCACCGAGTGAATGCCGTCGGCGCCGACAAGCAGGTCGGCGCGATGGCGGCTGCCATCCTTGAAGCGCAGCTCGACGCCATCGGCATCCTGCAGCACCTGCTCGGCGCGCTTGGCGAACTGCACGTTGTGCAGCGGGAACACATCGGCCAGGGCCGCCAGCAGGTCGGCGCGGTGAATGGTCAATTGCGGTGCGCCGTACTGGCTTTGCGCGGCGTCGGCCATTTCCAAGCGCGAGGTTTCTTCGCCTGTGTCCCACATACGGCTGATGCGGTGGGTCGGGCGCGCGGCCGGAATGCGCACCGCCGGGCCGACGCCGAGGCCATCGAGGGCGCGCACGGCGTTGGGGGTGAGGTTGATGTCGGCACCGACCCGCAAAAACGCCTTGGACTGTTCGAAAACCGTGACCTGGTGACCGGCCTGGCGCAGGGCGATGGCGGCGGTGAGGCCGCCGATGCCGGCACCGTTGATGGCGATGTTCAACGAAGACATGGACAACTCCTGCTCAGGGTTTGGGTTTGTCGGTAAGGAACTTGCCTTGCGGCGCCTCGACATGCTGCTGGCGCCGGGTATTGCCATCGATGCCGCCGGCAATCGCCCATTCGGCAAACACCGTCGGGCCCGGCTCGAACTCGCGCGGTTGCCATTCGCCGGTCAGCTGGTCTTCGTCGGCGTAATACTCGACCAGGGCGCCGGCCGGGTTCTTGAAGTACCAGAAGAACGCCGACGACACCGGGTGGCGGCCCGGGCCGATCTCGGTGGCCCAGCCACTGCGCGAGATGTGCATGCCGCCGCCGAACACTTCGTGCAGGTCGCGCACGGTGAAGGCGACGTGGTTCAGACCGGCGCGGGGGGCCGGCAGCTGGAGCATGAACAAATCGTGGTGGCCACCTTCTTCGGCGGTGCGCAGGAACGCGCCGCGGTTGGGATAGCGGTCCGAGGCCTGGAAGCCGAAGCGCTCGTGGTAGAAGGCTTCGCAGGCATTCACATCCTTGACGAAGAACACCACGTGGCCGACTTCGATCGGCGTGGCGCGCTCATACACCGGCGCCGGCTTGTTGATCCGGCCCTTGGTCTGCCAGGTGTTGTGGCCGCTGCACTCGATGTCCAGTGCGCGCTTGCGGGTCACCTGCAGGCGGATCGCCAGGCCGTTGGGGTCGGTGCAGCCGATGCGCCCGTTGCCTTCGACAAAGCCCGGGTCGTTGGCGATGCGCTGGCTGTACAGGGCGAGGTCCGCTTCGCTTTCCACGCCCCAGACCACTTCACGCACGGTCGAGCCCGGCTCGATCGCCGCTGGCAGGCCGGGCTTGTTGATGTCGGCCAGTACCACCCGGCAGCCGTTGAGGGTTTCGAAGACCACCTCGTCGGCCTGTTCGCTGACCTTGTCCAGGCCCCAGTCGCTGAAGAAGCGCACGCAGGTGTCGAGGTCTTCGACGCCGTAGGTGACTTCATCGATGCCCAATACGCTCATGGCCTTGCCTCCACACCGGCCCAGGCCAGTGGTTGTTCGTTCATGCCCCAGTAGAGGCTTTTCTGTTCCATGTACTGCAGGATCCCCAGGCGGCCTTTTTCACGACCCAGGCCGCTGTCACGCCAGCCGCCGAACGGGGTGGCGATGGAGAACTGCTTGTAGGTGTTGATCCACACCGTGCCGGCCTGGATCTTGCGGCCCAGGGCCCAGGCGCGCTTGTAGTCGCGGCTCCAGATGCCGGCGGCGAGGGCGTAGAGGCTGTCGTTGGCCTGCTCGATCAGCTCTGCCTCGCTGTCGAACGGCAGCGCCACCAGCACCGGGCCGAAGATTTCTTCCTGGCAGGTCTGCTGGCTGTTGCGCAGGCCTTCGAGGATGGTTGGCGGGTAGAAGTAGCCCTGATCAAACAGGCCGCCAGTCGGGCGTTGGCCGCCGAGCAGCAGGCGGCCACCTTCGGCCAGGCCCAGGGCCACGTAGCGCTCCACCGACTCGCGGTGCGCGGCGCTGATCAGCGGGCCCATTTGCGTGGTTTCGTCCGCCGGGTCGCCCAGGCGCAAACGCGCAGCGCCTGCGACCAGGCGCTGCATGAACGGCTCGTACAGGGCGCGGGCAACGAACAGCCGCGAACCGGCAATGCAGGCCTCCCCCGAGGAGCTGAAAATGCCATACAGCACCCCGGCCACGGCGTGATCGAGGTCGGCGTCATCGAGGACGATGGTCGGCGACTTGCCGCCCAGTTCCAGCGACACCGGCATCATCTTGTCGGCGGCGATGTGGGCGATGTGCTTGCCGGTCTTGGTCCCGCCGGTGAACGACACACGCTTGATCAGCGGGTGCTGCGTCAGCGCATCACCGAGCAATGAGCCCTTGCCCGGCAACACGCTGACCAGGCCCTTGGGCAAGCCTGCGTCCTCGCAGATCTGCGCCAGTTGCAGGGCCAGCAGCGGGGTGATTTCTGCCGGCTTGATTACCACCGCATTGCCGGCGGCCAGGGCCGGGGCGACCTTTTGCGCTTCGCTGGCAATCGGCGAGTTCCACGGGGTGATAGCCGCGACCACGCCCATGGGTTCGTAGACGCTCATGCTGACGAAGTCGCCGCGCGACGGGGTGATGGTCTCTTCCAGGGTTTCGCAGGCGGCGGCGAAAAACTGGAAAGTACCGGCGGCGCTGGCCACCAGGGCGCGGGTTTCGTTGATCGGCTTGCCGTTGTCCTGGCGCTGCAATTGCGCCAGTTCTTCGCTGCGCTGGCGGATCAGTTCGCCGATGCGGTACAGCACGGCGGCGCGTTCGTGCGGCTTGCGCTGGGCCCAGCCGCTGTTGAGGAAGGCCTGGTGGGCGCCTTGCACGGCGTCTTCGACATCCTCGAGGCTGGCGGCGTTGAGCCAGGCCACCGGCTCGCCGGTGGCCGGGTAGCGCGTGGCGTAGCGCTCACCGCCGCCCAGGTGCCAGGTGCCGGCAATGCAGATAGGTAGAGTCTGTTCCAGCGTCATCGACGTTCCCCTAGATGGAAATGGCATGGGCGTGGTTGCCCAGGGCACGGACCACGCTGTAGACGGTCAGCGCCGAGGTTTTCGGGTTGGCCTGCAGCGGCTTGCCGCGCAGGCTCATCTCGAAACCGCCGAAGGCACCACGGGCTTCGAAGTGGTGGACGTTCTCTTCGCTGAGCGGGTCGGCAATCAGTGTCACTCGCGTGCGGTCCAGGCCCAGCCCTGCCAGCGACAAGGTGGCGGCGACGTTGGCGTTCTTCGGGTACAGGCGCGCAGCTTCGCGGGCGCTGCCTTCGAAGATCACCGTGGCCTGGTCGATGGCGTCCAGGTTGCAAACCTCTTCGGCCGGGGTGTTCTTCCAGGCCCTGGCCGGTTTGCGCCCGGTGTAGTCGACCGAATCCAGGCCGCCGACCTTGGCCGCCGACAGCGCATCGATGCCGCCGATGGCGCCGGGCAGCAGCTCGATGCGGGTGTTGCCACGGGCGGCGGCGGCCTCCAGGCGCTCGACCAGGCCCAGCTCCGACAGCGCACCGACCGAGACGATCAGGCAGGCGATGCCGCGCTCCAGTGCCGGCAGCACGTGCTCCTCGATTGCCTTGTGCCCGGCGCATTCCACCAGCAAATCCGGGCGGGCGTCGGCGGGCAGGGCGGTGAGCACCTGCGGCGGGCGCTTGAAGCTGGCCAGGCGCTGTTGCACCAGGGCTTCGGAGCCGGCCGAGGCGATCACATGCTCGACGCGCAGCTGCGCATCGTTCTCCAGCAGTTCCAGCACCGCGACGCCAATGGCGCCGCAGCCGATCATGGTGATATTGAGCATGCGCAAGTCCTCAGGCCGTGGCTTTCTGGGCTTTGGTTTCGCTGTTGGGGGGACCGGCGAACTGGGTGGCAAAGCCGCCAACGCTGAGCATGTCGACTTCCAGCAAAAACGGCCCGCCCTGGCTCAGGGCGTTGTTCAGCACCGCGCCGAAGTCCTTCAGGTCGCTGACCAGGCCATGGCGCAGGCCGATCGATTCGGCCAGCTTGGTGTAGTCCGGGGTGTGCAGTTCGACATAGGCGTGGCGGGCGCCGTAGATGGCGTCCTGGATGTTGCGGATCACCCCGTAGCGCTGGTCGTTCATCAGCAGGATCACCACATTGGCTTTCTCCTGCACCAGGGTCGCCAGCTCACCGAGGTTGAGGATGAAGCCGCCGTCCCCAGCCAGGGCGAAGACCTTGCGCTGCGGGTCGGTTTCCGCCGCTGCCACCGCCGCGCCAATGCCCATGGCCAACCCTTGGCCGATGCCGCCACCGAGGGCATGCACGCCGGCCAGCGGGTGGTAGAGGTTGAGCAGGCGGTTGCCCCAGATGCTGTTGGACAGGGTCACGTCGCGCACCCAGGAGAAATTGCGCCCGGTCAGCCCCTGCAGTTGCTCGACCATCGCCGAGTACGGGCCGAGGTCGGCCACCAGCTGCGCGCGCGATTGCGTGCGGACGGCCTTGAGCTCGTCGATGAAGTTCGGGTCGATGTTCAGGCGGCCTTCAAGGCGGTCGGCCAGGCCATCGAGGGCCAGGGCCGAGTCGCCGCAGATGAACAGCTCGCTGGAGTAGCTGCGCCCTTCGATGGCCGGGTTGGCATCGATGCGCAGGGTGGTGCGCGGCAGCTTCAGGGCGTACTTGAAGGTCTCGTTGCTGCGCAGGCGCGAACCGGCCACCACCAGCGCATCGCAGCTTTGCAGGAAACCTTCGACCAGCTTGTTCTGCGAGAAGGCGCCGAGGCAACGCTCGTCGTCTTCGTTGACTACGCCGCGACCCTGGGTCGAGGTGATCACGCCAACGCCCATGTCCAGCAGACGCTTGACCTGCGCGCCGGCGTGGCGGGCACCGCCGCCGAGCCACAGTAGCGGGCGGGTGGCGCTGGCCAGGCGTTCGGCGACCAGGTCGAGGGCTTCCGGCGCTGGCACCGCAACCGGGATCGGCAGCGGCGACAGGTCGCTCGGCATGGGGATGAAGGTCGACTGGATATCGATCGGGATCTCGACGCTGACCGGGCCGGTGGGCGCGGTCAGGGCGGTCTGCACGGCGAGCTTGAGGGTGCTCAGCGCGGTCTCGACACTGCGCACGCGAAAGGCCGCCTTGGACACCGCCTTGAGCATGGTCAACTGGTCGCGGGCTTCGTGGATGTAGGCGAAGTCCTGGTCCAGGTACGGCGTTTCGATCTGCCCGGTGATGTGCAGCAGCGGCGTGCCGGCGGTCAGTGCTTCGACCAGCGCCCCGGCGGCGTTGCCGGCAGCGGTGCCGGTGGACGTCAGGCACACGCCCAGGCCACCGGTGGTGCGGGCATAGGCATCGGCCATGTTGGTCGCGCCGGCTTCGCCACGGGCCATGACGAAGCGGATGTTGCCGCGTACGGCGAAGGCATCGAGGATCGGCATGTTGTGGATCGAGATCACGCCGAAGGCGGCCTTGACCTCGCATTGTTCGAGGAACGCGGTGATGGCAGCGCCAACGGTGACAGTGTTTTCATTACGCATGGCGGGACAGGCCTCCAGAAACATCGATATGGCTGCCAGTGGTGTAGGCCGACAGGGGCGAAGCCAGGAACAGGATCGCTTGGGCTGCTTCTTTGGGCAGGCCCAGGCGCCCCAGGGGAATGTGTTTGCGTTGCGCCAGTTGCGCGGTCCATTGCGACCAGTCCAGATCGCGCTCTTCGCGGGCCTCGAAGCGCCGGCGCCACTGGCCGGATTCGACCAGGCCGATAAGGATGCCGTTGACCCGGATGCCCTGTTCGGCGAACTCGGTGGCCATCGAGCGCACCAGGTTCTTAAGGCCCGCACGTGCTGCCGAGGTGGCGACCATGTGCGGCTCCGGCTGGCTGGCCAGCAGCGAGTTGACGCAGACGATCGAAGCGCCGGCCTGGCCTTGCAGTTGGGGGAGGAAGGCGCGCACCGGGTAGATCACCGAGAAGAACTTCAGCTGCAGCTCTTCGCTCCAGGCCTCATCAGTGGTGTCGGCAAAGGTCGAGACCCGGCCTTGGCCGGCATTGTTGATCAGCACCTGGGCCGGGCCGAGGGCGGCCAGGCTGGCGGCAGCGAATGCGTTGACTGACGCGGCATCCAGCACATCGCAGGCTTGAGCCAACAGACGCGCTTCGGGGAAACGTTCGCGCAGGCGGGCTTCGGCGCTGTTCAAGCGGTCCTGATCGCGACCACAGAAGGCCACTGCCGCACCGGCTTCAAGCAGTTGCTCGACACAGGCCAGGCCAATCCCGGAAGAGCCGCCAGTGACGATGGCGGTGCGCCCGTGCAGTTGATAGAGGTTGCTCATGTCAGTCCCTCATCAGCGCGGTGACGCGGCCGGAGCCAGCGTTTGGCGTGTAGTTGAGCAGGCGCGACAGCTCATCGGCGCTGCCCCGCACATGGCCAAGCAGGCCGTCGAAATTGATGTGCGCAACCTGCACGGTAGGGATGGTCACGCCCATGGCGGCAACCACCCGGCCACTGTGATCACGCACCGGCGCAGCGATGGTCGAGATCGATGATTCGAAAAAACCTTCGCCGCTGACATAGCCGCGCTGACGGTCGCTCTGCACCAGGTCGAACAGCTCCAGTACGGTTTTCGGTGTGCACGGCGAGTGCTGTTCCAGGTGCTCCTCCGGGTACAGCTCACGCAGCTCGGCCAGGCTCAGGTCTTCAAGGAGGATGCGCCCCAGCACCGTGGCGTGGGCCGGCAGGCGGGTGCCGACGTTGACCGCGCTGGAGAACACCGACGGCGGCGAAACCTTGGCCACGTAGACGATCGAGCGACCGTCACGCACCACCAGGTTGCTCGGGTAATTAAGGTGATCGCACAGCCGCGCCAGCAGCGGCTGACCGAGCTCGGTCAGCTCCAGCGATGCCAGGTACTCGAAGCCCAGGCGCAGTACTGACATGCCCAGGCGGTACTCGTTGCCGCTGCGGGTGACGAAGCCCATGGTTTCCAGGGTGGTCAACAGGCGGAAGATGGTCGAGCGCGGCAGCTCCAGGCGCCGCGCCAGTTCCGGCGCGGTGAGGGTGCGGTTTTGCCGGCTGAATTCACAGAGCAGCAACAGGCCGCGCTCAAGGCCGGGGACGATGTACTTGTCCTGGTTGTCTTTCAACAGATCCGAATCATTCATAGCGCAGTACCTGTCAGGGATTCTTCGAGGGCCCGGGCAAGCAGGCTTGCCACGGCCTCGGGTTGTTCGATCGGGCTGGCGTGGCCGGCCTCGGCAATCAACGCGAACGCTGCCCCCAGGGCCTTGGCCAGGGCCTGGCAGTCCTCGGGGAGGGTGATGCTGTCAGCGGCGCCGCAATGCACTTCGCACGGCACGGCCAGGGCGGCGTAGCGCAGCAGGTCATCGCCACACAGCAACTCGATGGCCTGGCGATAGCCCTGGGGCAGCAGCCGCGCCATGTTCCATTGCACCCAGGCGCGGGCTTCGCTGCTGGCCGCTGGCGAGAGCATGTGTGCGCTGCGCTGGTTGGCCATCTGGGCGATGCCCAGTTGCTCAAGGTTGTGCAGGCGCTGGTTGCGCACCTGTTGCGCCTGCTCGGCACGGGCCGGGTCGCCATAGCCGCGAGCCGGGCTGATCAGCACCAGGCGCCGCACCCGTTGCGGCTGCTGCTGGGCCAGGGCCGCGGCGCTGAGGGCACCGAGGGAATGGCCGACCAGCAGGCAGTCGTCAATCTGCAGCGCATCGAGCAAATGCCGCAGGCGCCGGGCATAGTCCGCCGCCTGCGGCGCAGGGTTGGCCAGTGGGCTGGAGTCGCCGTAGCCCGGTGCATCCCAGGCAATCACCCGGGCGTGCTGGCTCAGTTGCAGCGCCACCTGCAGCCAGGACGCGGCGCCCGAGCCAATGCCATGCAACAGCACGATGGCCGGCCCGTGCCCGGCTTCGCGGATCGCCTGGGCGCCGCTTGCCAGTTGCACCAGGCGCTGGGGGAAGCGCTGCTGCAACTGGGCCGCAAGGCCGGCGAGCGAGTGGTCGGTGGCGTGCAACATCGGCTTAACCGCGCTTGATCGAGGCCAGCGGGTGCGCTGGCGGGTAGGTCGGGGTCACCGGCTTTTTCGCGCCGAGCATCACGCACATCAGCGCGTCTTCATCGCCGATGTTGATCTCTTCGCGGTACACGCCCGGCGGTACCGAAATCAGGTCGCGGTCGGTGAGCACGGTTTCGAAGCGCTCGCCGTCTTTCTCGATGATCACCTTGAGCTTGCCGCGCAACACGAAGAACACTTCCTCGACGTCGGTATGGATATGCGGCGGGCCTTCATGACCGGCCGGGATGACCATGGTCGAGAAGGTGAAGTGCTCCGAGGGGATGGTGTTCATGTCGCTGTTGACCCCGGTGCCGCCGGTGCCGACGTAGCGCATTTGCGCGCGGCGGAACTTGGGGTCAAAGTCGGCCTGGAACTTCAGCGCGTCCCAGTCGTACTTGCGGGTTTGGTAGCGGGCGATGCGGGTCTGCATCCAGCCAGCGAGGTCCGAGCCTGCGGGTTGTTCCCAGGTTTTCGCGGTGGCGTTTTGTACGGATAGGTCGGTCATGGGTTTCTCCTTGCTCAAGGCATGACGAACCCGCCGTTGACCGGCAGGGTTTGTCCAGTGATGAAACGCGACAGGTCGGACAGGGCAAACAGCACGGCGCCACTGACGTCTTCTGGCAGTTGCGGGCGCTGAAGCGCCCGTTGTTCGGTGTACAGGCGGTGGCGCGCCTCGGGCACATAGGCGGTGGCCTCGACCAGCACCAGGCCGGGGGCGATGGCATTGACGGTGATGTTGTCAGTGCCAAGTTCACGGGCCAGGCTGCGGGTCATGGCGATGATCGCGCCCTTGCTGGCGACATACGCCAGCAGGTTCGGTGCGCCCCACAGCGGGGTGTCGGAGGCCAGGTTGATCACCGCGCCCTTGGCGCTGGCGCGCAGGGCCGGCAGGCAGGCGCGGGTCATCAGCCAGGTGCCGCGCACGTTTACCTGCATGACCTGGTCCCAGGTGTCGATGTCCAGTTGCTCGCAGGTCTTGCCGCCGGAGTTGGTGATCGAGGCGTTGTTGACCAGGCCGTCGAGGCCGCCGAGCTCGGCAACTGTCTCGGCGACGCAGGCAGTGATCGACTCCGGGTTGCCCAGGTCGAGGGTCACGCCGGTCACCTGCAAGCCTTGCTCGCGCAGCTCGCAGGCGGCCTGCAGCACGCGCTCCTGGAGAATATCGGCGATCACCACGCGGGCACCGGCCTGGCCGATGGCCTGGGCGAAGGCATAGCCCAGGCCACGGGCGCCACCGGTGACCAGCACGCGGCGGCCTTCAAGCATGGTTTTGAATGGGTTCATCATTGGGTACTCAGCATGGCTTTGGGCAGGTAGTGCAGGACGCGTTTCTCGGCCCAGACCACCGCGCCGTAGGCCAGCACGCCGATCAGGGTGAGCATGACGATGGCGACGAAGACCCCGGCGGTGTTGCCCTGGCCTTCAGCGTCGACCAACAGGAAGCCCAGGCCCTGGTTGCCGCCGACCAGTTCGCCGACGGTGACGCCGATCACCGCCAGGGTCGAGGCGATGCGCAGGCCCGAGAACAGCGCGGCCATGGCCGAGGGGAACTCCACCAGGCGGAAGATCTGCCAGCGGCTGGCGTTCATGGTGCGCACCAGGTTGATCATGTCCGGGTCAACGGTACGGATTGCCGAGAGCACGTTGATCATCACCGGGAAGAACACGATGAGGATGGCGATGAGGATCTTCGGGTAGATGGTGTAGCCCAGCCACATCACGAACAGCGGCGCGAAGGCGACTTTCGGGGCGATCTGCAGGGCCAGGATGTACGGCGAGAGCATGGCCTCGGCCGACGGCGACAGGCCCAGCGACACGCCGATGGCCACGCCCAGCAGGGCGCCGAGGCCAAAGCCGACGATGATCTCGAAGGCGGTGATCAGGGTGTGCTGCAGCAGGCCGCTGGACTGCCACATCACCAGGCTTTCCTGGGCCACGCGGCTCAGTTGCGGCATGACGAACTCGGGCATGCCGAGCAGGCCGGGGCCCCACTGCCAGAGCAGCAGGAACAGGATCAGCAGGGCGACGCTGCCGAGCACGGAGGTGTTGAGGTTTCTCATCGGGCTAATACCTTGTTATGCATCCAGGCTTATTGCGCGGCCGTGGTGGTTTCGATGAACTGGTTGCTGTAGAGCTCGTCGAGCTTGGGTTCCTTGGCGACGATGCCTTCGCTGACGTAGAACTTGCGCACTGCGTCCAGGCGCGCCGGGTCGATGCGCCCGAGCACGGTCTGGTTGGCGTAGACGTGCTCGACATACAGGCGCAAGGTTTTCTCCAGCGCCGCTTCCTTGCCGGCGTAGGCCGGCACGGCCTTGGCGAAGGTGGCGGCGGCGGCTTTCGGGTCCTGGATGATGTCGCGCATGCCCTGCAGGGTGGCCTGGACCACGCCGCCGACCACCTGCGGCTGGTTGTTGATGGCGTCGTCCGAGGCGAGGATCGCCTGGGCCATGCTCTCGAAGATTTCGCTCTGCGGAATCAGGCTGATCTTCAGCCCGGCCTCTTCGGCATTCACCACCCAGTCCGGCACCCCGGCCATGGCCTGGGCCTTGTTGGCTGAAAACAGCTGCCACACCCCCGAGGGGCCGGCGGCCTGGATATCGACGTCGGTCTTGTTCAGGCCGGCCTTGCGCAGCGAGGCGAGCAGGGCGTAGTAGGTGGTGTCGGAGTAGGACATCACGGTCAGGGTCTTGCCCTTGAGGTCCTTGATCGACTGGATGTTCTCGCCGGCGTTGGTGGCGATCATGGTCACCCCGCCGGCACCGAGCACCGCCACCGCACGCACCGGAATACCGTTGGCGCGGACCACGATCGGGGTGTCACCGATGGCGCCGCCAAGCATGGCGTTGCCGGCACCGATCTGCTTGGCGACATCGACTCCGCCCTTGGCGGCGATGAAGGTCAGGTCCAGGTCCCTGGCACGGTAGTAGCCCTTTTCCTTGGCGATGATCCACGGCGCAAAAGCCGGCGAGTTGGGCGGCGCGGGCAGCAGGTAGGTGACCTTGGTCGGCTCTGCCTGGGCGCTGAGCGCCAGGCCAAGGCCCAGGGCGATGACTGAAGCCTGTGCCAGGCGTTGCAGGGACTTGAACATGCGTACTCCTGAATCGGTTGATGGGCCGGTGGCCGTTGATCAATGCAGTTCGGTGTCTTCGCCGACTTTCAGCAGTTCCATCAGGCGCCCGGCCAGCGGGCCGATTTCCGGCAGCTTGCGGCGCTCCAGCGGGTTGTCGCGAAACGGCAGGTCGACAGTGATTTCTTCGATGATGGTGCCGGGGCGGGCGCTCATCACCAGCAGGCGGTCGGACATGGCAATCGCCTCGACCAGGTCATGGGTGATGAACAGCGCGGTTTTCTTTTCTTCGAACAGCATCCGCGCCAGGTCCTGTTGCAGGATCATCTTGGTCTGCGCATCGAGGGCCGAGAACGGCTCGTCGAGGAACAGCACCTGCGGGTCGATGGCCAGGGTCCGGGCCAGGGCGGCGCGCTGGCGCATGCCGCCCGACAGCTGGAACGGGTAGTGGTCGGCAAAGCCTTGCAGGTGGCAGCGATTGAGCAGATCTTCGGCAATCGGCTGGCGCTTGGCGGCGGGCATGCCCTGGATTTCCAGGCCCAGCTCGACGTTGCGGCGGATGCTGCGCCAGGGCATCAAAAGATCCTTCTGCAGCATGAAGGCGACCTTGCGCACCGGCCCGACCACCGCTTCGCCACCGACGAAAACTTCGCCTTCGCTGGGGCGGTAGAGGCCCGAGCCCATGTTGAGGATGGTGCTTTTGCCGCAACCGGACGGGCCGATGATCGACACCACCTCGCCGCGGCGGATCTTGAAGTTCACCTCGCGAATGGCAAAGGGCGCCTCGGCCTTGCCCTTGGCCGGGAAGCATTTACCGACATTGCGAAATTCGATTTCGGTCGGCTCCAGGTCTTCCTTGGAGTGCGGCGTATTCCATTGAGAGGGGATTGCGTACATCTCTTTCACAGCCATTGGGGAAGCTCTCTGGTCTGTTTTATAGGTGATACGCGGTTTAGTGCATGAACAATGCCAAATGTGTATTGGCCCTGTTTTATTTGAAAAGTGCTTATTTATTAGTGAGTTATTGGATTAACAGGAAAACTTGTTTGTTTTATATATGAAACAAGGTTTTCTATATGGCACGAAATTGCACAACAACTGCGCGTGGCAATGGCGGGTGCAATGAAAAGAGGCTTTTTTCGGTAACGCGAGTGAAGGGCTGGTTTCAGGGGTGAAACCAGAAACTGTGGAAGCTGGCTTGGCAGCTCCCACAGGAACAAGCATTAACCTGTCAGGCGCGAGCTGGCTTGAGCACCAGCCACAACGCCACGGCAATCAACAGCCCGCCATACAGGTGCGCCATCGACAGTGGCTCGTCCAGCAGCCAGGCGCCCCAGAGCACACCGAAGGCCGGGATCATGAAGGTCACGGTGCTGGATTTGACCGGGCCGATCTCGCTGATCAGGCGGAAATACAGGATGTAGGCAAAGGCGGTGCACACCAGCCCCAGGCCCAGCAACGACGCCCACACCTGCCAGCCACCCCAGCTTGCCGGCGGCTGGGTGAGCACGCTGTAGCCGAACAACGGTAACAGCAGCAAGGTTGCGCCCATCATGCTGCCCAGCGCCGACAGGCGGCTGTCGAGGCCGCCTTGCTGGTCGAGCCAGCGCCGGGCGAGAAAGCCGGCCAGGCCGTAGCAGGCGGTCGCCGCCAGGCACGAGAGGGCGCCTTGCAACAGCTTGGCGTCGAACGCCACCGGCCCCGCGCCACTGAGAATGCCAACCCCGAACAGGCCGAGGAAGATGCCGCTGAGCTTGGCCAGGGTCAGCGGTTCACGGAACAACAACGCGCCAATCAGCACGCCCATCAGCGGCGTGGTGGCATTGAAGATCGCCGAGTAGCCGGCCGGCAGCACCTGGGCGGCCACTGAATAAAGGGTGGCGGGTATCCCCGAGTTGATCATGCCCAGCACCAGGCAGGCCTTGAGCTTGCCATTGAAGTCCCAGCGCACCCGCAGCAGGGCGAGAATCACCAGCAGGCCGAGGCAGGCGATGGAGACGCGGAAAAACGCCGTTGGCAGGGTGCCGAGCACCGGCGCGATGATGCGCATGAACAGAAAGCTCGCCCCCCAGACAGCAGCAAGAATCAACAGGCGGGATATGGCGATGGGGCTCATGGGGCTCTCCGGGTCCTTTGGGGCAGGGCGCGAGTTTACGTTACATCGCAGCCTGCGCTCTCTCCCTTTCTTGCGCTTGAATTCAGCACCCGGCGAGTTTGGCCGATACAGCCGCGCCAACAGGCTTTCCCTGCCCGTGGCGACTGGCTAAGCTCAGGCTTTGACATTCCCGCAGAGGTCTGACGTATGCCCCAGCAATGGCCGGCCGCCGATATCGCCCGGATGATCCTCGATGGCTTCGACGATTACCGCGAGCATTTCCGCCAGATCACCGACGGCGCCCGCGAGCGATTCGAGCAGGCCCAGTGGCAACAGACCCAGAGCGCCTCGGCGGCGCGCATCAATCTGTATGAGGAAAAAGTCAGCGAGGTCAGCGGCTGGCTGCGCCAGGGCTTCGAGGGCGAGGTGCTGCTCGACGTCGCGCTGTGGCCGCTGGTCAAAAGTGCTTATATAGGCCTGATCGACCCGCGCCTGGACGATGAACTGTCCGAGACCTGGTACAACTCGATCTTCTGCAGCCTGTTCAGCCATGACCTGATCAGCGATGGCTGCATGTTCATCCACACCACCCGGCCCTCGCTGCGCAGCCACGAGCGGGCAGCGCAAACCCGCACCTATCGGCCACAAAGCGGCTTGAGCGCATTGCTGGCGCAGGTGTTTGCCGACTACCGCTTCGATGTGCCGTATGCGGACCTTGCCGGCGACTTGGCACGCCTCGAGGGGCAACTGCGCGAGAACCTGCCGGACTGGGTCTGCAAAGACCCGGCCCTGGCCGTCGAGCTGTTTTCCTCGGTGTTGTACCGCAACAAGGGCGCCTACCTGGTCGGGCGCCTGTACACCCAGGACGAGCAATGGCCGCTGGTGATCCCGCTGCTGCACCGCGAGGGCCACGGCATCGAGGTCGACGCGCTGATCACCGACGAAGCCGAGGTGTCGATCATCTTCTCCTTCACCCGCTCCTACTTCATGGTCGATGTACCGGTGCCGGCCGAGTTCGTCGGCTTTCTCAAGCGCATCCTGCCGGGCAAGCACATCGCCGAGCTGTACACCTCGATCGGCTTTTACAAGCACGGCAAGTCGGAGTTCTACCGGGCGCTGATCAACCACCTGGCCGGCACCGATGACCGCTTCATCATGGCCCCGGGCGTGCGTGGCATGGTCATGAGCGTGTTTACCCTGCCGGGCTTCAACACCGTATTCAAGATCATCAAGGACCGCTTCTCGCCGTCGAAGAACGTCGACCGCGCCACGGTGATCGAAAAGTACCGGCTGGTAAAAAGCGTCGACCGCGTCGGGCGCATGGCCGATACCCAGGAGTTCTCCGATTTTCGTTTCCCCTTGAGCAAGTTCGAGCCCGAGTGCCTGGCCGAACTGCTGGAAGTGGCGCCGTCCACCGTCGAAGTGCACGGCGACACCGTGCTGATCCGCCACTGCTGGACCGAGCGGCGCATGACCCCGCTCAACCTCTACCTGGAAAACGCCAACGACGCCCAGGTACGCGAGGCCCTGGAAGACTACGGCCTGGCCATCAAGCAACTGGCGGCGGCGAACATCTTCCCCGGTGACATGCTGCTGAAGAACTTTGGCGTTACCCGGCACGGGCGGGTGGTGTTCTACGACTACGACGAAATCTGCTTTCTGACCGAGGTCAACTTCCGCTATATCCCGCCGCCGCGCACGCCGGAGGATGAAATGGCCTCAGAGCCCTGGTACTCGATCGGCCCGCTGGACGTGTTCCCCGAGGAGTTTCCACCGTTTCTGTTCGCCGATAGCGGCCAGCGCCGGTTGTTCAACCAGCTGCACGGCGAGTTGTACGACGCCGACTACTGGAAGAGCCTGCAGGCGGCGATCCGCGGCGGCAAAGTGATCGATGTGTTCCCGTACCGGCGCAAGTGCCGGGAGGGCTGAACAACATCGCGGGTCAAGCCCGCTCCCACAGGAATGAGGGTGAATCTGTGGGAGCGGGCTTGCCCCGCGATCGAGCGCGTAGCGGTCGTATGCCAGGCAACTCCTGGTTTGCTGGCTGTACTGGCCTCATCGCGGGTCAAGCCCGCTCCTACCGTTGAATGCGGCCGCTACCCCTTCAAGCACTTCAACTCACTGAAACTCTGGCGCACCTGCGCAAGCTTCTGCTCCAGGTGCTGGCGCTGTTGTTCGCTGCTCTGCGCCATCACATCCACCAACAAGCGCCGCGCCTCCTGCTCGGTGCGCTGGAAGGCGATCCGGTACTCCGGGGTCCACAGGCTTTCGCGCTTTTTCAGGAGGATCTCCAGGCGTGGCTCGAAGCTGTCGCTGTGGCGCTGGTCCATGGCTGCGCTGAACTGTGCCTGCCAATGGGCGCGGTTGGCGATCCACTGGCGGTTCTGCTCGCCCAGGCCCTGGGACCAGGTCATGACTCGAAGTTTTTGCTGCGGGCTGAGCTCGCCCAGCCAGGTGCTCAAGCGTTTTTCCATACGCTCGGCACGGCGTTCGATCTGCCGCGCCAGTGGGGTATTGACGTATTTGGCCTGGCGTTCGCGAATGTCGTCGGCAAAGGCTTCGCGCATTTCCCGCACTTGCTCGTCATCCATGCTGCGCAACAGTTCGGCGGCCGACGGAGTGATCTGGTCGGCGACCTTGGCAATCGCCTGCCGGGCTTCTTCAGTGCGTACCTGCAACTGCTGGTCGGTTATCGCATTGCGGGCGACCATCGCCTGAATTTCGTCGATCCAGGTCAGGTAGCCGGGCAGTTGCGTGCGGCAATGCCAGGCCAGTTGCTGTTTGAGCCGTTCATTGAGCCAGGTTTTTTGCTGGCGATTCATGCTCAGGTAGTCGTTGAGCGACCAGGGCACCAGCATGTCGAGGTTGCGGTAGGCCAGGTCGATACGGTTGCAGGCGACCACCAGCAAGGCCGATATCACCAGCAACAGAACGGTGCGCAGGTACTTGGACAGGCAGGCGTACATGAGCGAATCCTTGCGAAGGCTTGCTTGTCTTTATAGAACAGGGCTGGCCTGTGCGGTTCATTTTGCTGACAGGCCGTCATCGGCGACCGGGCGCAATCGCCGCGTGAGGTGTAGAATGCCCCGCTCGCAACGAGGATTTCCGGAAATGGCTTTAGTTGGGCGTTACAACACTTTGCAAGTGGTCAAGCACACAGACTTCGGTCTGTACCTGGACGGCGGGGCGGACGGCGAAATCCTGCTGCCTAACCGTTACATCCCCAAGGACACGCCCACCGAGGTCGAGGACTGGCTGAACGTCTTCATCTACCTCGACAGCGAAGACAAACTGATCGCCACCACGGAAAAGACCAAGTTGCAGGTCGGCGACTTCGCCAGCCTCAAGGTCAAGGAAATCAACAGCATCGGCATCTTCCTCGATTGGGGCCTGCCCAAAGACCTGCTGATGCCGTACTCCGAAGAAAAGCGCCAGATGAAGGCCGGCGAGTACTGCGTGGTGCATGCCTACCTCGACAAGCGCACCCGCCGCATCACTGCAACCGCGCGCCTGGACCGCTACCTGGACAAGGTGCCGGCCAACTATAAGGTCGGCCAGGAGGTTGATTTGCTGGTGGTCGAAGAAACCCCGATGGGCTTCAAGGCGATCATCAACAACAAGCACTGGGGCCTGATTCACAAGAACGAGGTGTTCAAGTTCCTGCGTTCGGGCAAGCAGGAGAAGGGCTATATCAAAGAGCTGCGCAGCGACGGCAAGATTGCCCTGAGCCTGCAGCCCATCGGCCAGGACCTGGCCAACAGCCTGCACGACAAGATCCTCGCCAAGCTCAAGGACGCCAATGGCGTGCTGCCGGTCAGCGACAAGAGCGACCCGCAGTTGATCAGCGATCTGTTCGGGGTCAGCAAGGGCAACTTCAAGAAGGCCATCGGTGCCTTGTACAAGGATGGCCGCATCGTCATCCACGCCGACCGCATCGAACTGGCTTGATCAGACCTGCTTGAAGCCTGCAAAGCTCAGGTTCTCACCGCCTGGGCGCAGGTCTTTGAGCAGCGAGTCGCGATCGGCGCTCAGCGCCAGGCTGATGGTCGAGCGACGCTTGCCTGGGTGGCGCACTTCCATTTTTTCCTGATGGGCCTGCAGGTAGTTCACCGGCACCTTCAAATGCTGCAGCTCGTCGGTTTCGGGGGTGTGCAGCAGCAGGTTGACCCAGTCGGGCTGGCCCTTGCGCAGCAGTTTCACCGGCACATCGAACCACCACAGGCTGCGCTTGGTGTCGAGCACGGCAAACAGGGTGTTGTCGCTGTTGAGCACGGGGCGTTCCAGTTCCTGGTTGCGGCGGGCGATGGCGGTGGGTTTGTCGAGTTTCATGCAGGTTCCTACGGGTGACGCTTGAAAGGTCGCTTATTGTGCTGGCAACGCGATGAAACATAAAGCGACGTTGCTCGCTGGCCTCTCTATTGCCCCTGTGCGCTCGACAGGCGGCCGCCGAAAATAATTGAAACTCTCGCAAGCGGCCACGGGTCCACAGACTGTCGACTCTGACAGCGTGTTATTTCCCCTTCAGGAGAACTCCCATGAGTGGCACTAAAGATAAAGTCAAAGGCATGGCCAATGAGGCTGTTGGTAACATCAAGCAAGGTGTCGGCAAAGTGACCGACAATGATCGTCTGCGCGCCGAAGGCGAACTGCAGGAGCGCAAAGGCGAAGCCCAGCAAGTGGTCGGCAAGGTCAAGGATGCCGTGAAGAAGCCTTGAACCCTGTGAGCAGGGCGGGACGACGGCCATCCTCGGGTGGCCGTTGTGCTATCTGCAGCAATCAATCGCAACTTTGAGGCGATCGTCGATTAGACTTCAGGACGTACCTGTCAGATGAGTGTGTGAGGAGCCCGCCCATGAACCTCGAGCGGCGAAAGGAGACGCTATGATTTTTCCCGACCTGCGCGGCTTGCCGTTGCACCGTGTGCTGGTGCGCACGGTCAAGGAATTTCTTGATGACGAGATGTCCACCTATGCCTCGGCGCTGGCCTACCAGATGCTGTTCTCGCTGTTCCCCTTCCTGCTGTTTTTGATCGCCCTGATCGGTTTCCTGCATTTGCCCGACTTCTTCTCCTGGCTGCGCCTGCAGTCGGAACTGGTGTTGCCGCCCCAGGCGCTGGAGCAGGTCAACCCGGTGATCGACCAATTGCAGCAGTCCAAGGGCGGCTTGCTCTCGGTGGGTATCGTCATTGCCCTGTGGACCGCTTCAGCCGGCGTGCGGCTGATGATGAGCGCCATGAACGCCGCATATGATGTGGTCGAAGGGCGCCCGGTGTGGAAGCGCATTCCGCTGTCGGTGATCTACACCGTCGGTATCGCCGGCATGCTTCTGGCGGCCGCCGCGCTGATGGTGCTGGGGCCGCAGGTGATGGAATGGATTGCCGCGCAGATCGGCATGCAGGAGTTCATCGTCACCTTGTGGACGGTGCTGCGCTGGCCGGCGATCATCATTCTGATGATGGTCGCGGTGGCGCTGATCTATTACGTGATGCCCGATGTGAAGCAGAAGTTTCGCTTCATTACCCCGGGTTCGGTGCTGGCGGTGGTGGTGTGGATCATCGCCTCGTTGGGCTTTGGTTATTACGTCAAGACCTTCGCCGACTACAACGCCATGTACGGCAGTATCGGTGCGATCATTGTCCTGCTGTTGTACTTCTATATTTCTGCTGCCGTACTGCTGCTGGGCGCTGAGATGAACGCGGTGATCGAGCATATGTCCGAGGAAGGCAAGGACCCTGGCGAAAAAGACTTTGATGGCGTGGCCCCTGAGCATGATAAAAAGCATGTATCCGGGCTGGGTCGCGATCATTCCCTCGATCATGAAACCACGCCTGCCAGCGAACCCTTGAGTCGAAGCCAGCATGATTCATGACATCCTGAAAATGGGCGATGAGCGCTTGTTGCGCATCGCCCCGCCGGTGCCGGCGCACATGATCGGCAGCGCCGAGCTTGAGCGGCTGATCGCCGACATGTTCGAAACCATGGAGCATGTCGGCGGCGTTGGCCTGGCCGCGCCGCAGATCGGCATCGACCTGCAACTGGTGATCTTCGGCTTCGAGCGCAGCGAGCGCTACCCGGATGCCGAGGCGGTGCCGCGAACCATTTTGCTCAACCCGCTGATCACGCCCTTGGGCACCGAGGTCGAAGATGGCTGGGAAGGCTGCCTGTCGGTGCCGGGCCTGCGTGGCGTGGTGCCACGCTACCAGCGGATTCGCTACGAAGGCGTCGACCCCCAGGGCCAGCCCATCGTGCGCAACGCCGAAGGCTTTCATGCGCGGGTGGTGCAGCATGAGTGCGATCACCTGATCGGCCGCCTGTACCCCTCGCGCATTCACGACTTCAGCCGCTTCGGCTATACCGAGGTGCTGTTCCCCGGGCTGGACCCGGCCAGCGACGACTGAACCCGCACCATCGCCAGCAGCGGCTTGCTTTGCTGGTAGCGCTGCAGGCGCTCGGCCAGTGGCGCAGGCAGGGCGTCGGTGCTGGTGAAGGCCTGGTGGGCGTAGAAGCTTGCCAGGTCCGGGTGACAGAACAGCCAGATATTGCCTTGCAACTCAGCCAGCGCCGCGTCGATCAAGCGCCCGGCGAGCTGTTGGCCGCGCCAGGCGGGGGCAACGAACAAGCCGGTCAGCCAATGGCCGCCGGGCACTTCACTCAGGCACAAGGCGGCGACGATTTCCTCGGCTCGGGCCACCCAAAGTCGACCCTGGGCCGCTGCGCGCATGGGCGAGCCGTGGTTTCGATAGAATTTATTCAGCAAGGGCCGCTCGGGCGCAAGCAATGGGCAGTAGCGTAAACGGGTCACAGGTTTGATCTGGCAATGGCTCTACCCCGGGCTTTTACACCGCAAGTCAATCAATGTCGAGGGGCGTGCCTCGGGGTTATTGTTGCACAAGTGGTAACAGTGATTGTCCGGCTTCGTGATTTAACGGCCTGAAGTACCTTGTAAACTAACCACATCCCACAGAATAAGTTGTAGTGGGGTCGGGTCTTCGTGTTATGTCCCATCGCTTGATATAACAACTTCTCCGCGCCCTTATTGGCAAATGAAGTCAATCGATTAGTTTGATTGCTTTGCAGGCCTATTATCATGAAACGTTTAATTGCAGTTGCCCTGGTTGCTGTTTCTTCGTTCGCCCTGGCGGATGAAATCAATACCGCCGCGGCGCAACCGGTTGTCGAGCAGTACGACTACAGCACCAACCTGGATATCGCCAAGGTCATCAGCCTGTCGACCATTCCCAATGTCTGTGAAGTGGTACCGGCAACCATGACCTACGAAGACCACCAAGGTCAGCGCCACATCATCGAATACCGCGCCATGGGCGACGGCTGCAGCAACGGCTGATACCGTTCGGCGCCTCTGGGTTGCGCATTGCAGGGCTTGAGCTAGGGTCAAACGGGTCCAGGGTGGACAGGTTTTCTTATCTCACATGGAGTGATTGCAATGAACAGCCCTGAAAAGATTCTGCGTCACGGTCGAGTGATTACCCCTGCCAGTCGCGGTTCCACGGCGATTGAGCTGAAGTTGTTGGGGGTGTCCGAAGTCAATGAAATGGAAGGCGGCAAGAATTTTCCAGACACGGTCGCCGGCCCCGTACCTGCGCCTTATCAAGACGATGTACAAAGTACAGTACCCCCGGCAGACGGCTATATCCTCAGTGGCGGTCGGCAGGATAAGCGCGATTGTGTCAACTTTACCAATGCCGAAATGAGCGCCAAGCTCGGCCATGAATTTAAATGGCCATTGCTGAACGTGACACCAGGGCAAAACTTCAAGGTCGAGTGGACTTACACGGCGCCACACCTCACCCGCGGTTATCGCTGGTTTATTACCAAGGATAGCTGGGACGAGAGTAAACGCATCACCCGCGCGCAACTTGAAACCACGCCCTTTGCCGATGACATTTATCCCTATGTGCCGCGCTGGGCCCATACGGACAAACTCGTGGCCAAGGTCGAGCACGAGGTCAAGCTACCGGCCAACAAAAAAGGCCATCACGTAATCGTGCTGCTGTGGCTGGTCGCTGACACCGGCAACGCCTTTTACCAGGCTTTCGACGTCAACTTCCAGTAACCCGCCTCACTGGCTCTCGCGCGCCAGCAGCTCACGCTTGCGCTCCACGCCCCAGCGGTAACCCGAGAGGTTGCCGTCGCTGCGCACCACCCGGTGACACGGGATGGCCACAGCCAGGGCATTGGCCGCGCAAGCCTGGGCCACCGCGCGCACCGCCCTGGGAGAGCCGATGCGCTGAGCGATCTCGGCATAACTGGCTGTACTGCCAGCCGGGATCGCCCGCAGCGCCTGCCAGACTCGCTCCTGGAACGCCGTGCCGCGCAGGTCCAGCGGCAGGTCCAGGCCGATGCCCGGCGCTTCGATAAAGCCCACGACCCTGGCCACCAGGGTTTCGAACCCGGCGTCGCCGCCGATCAGGTTGGCCTTGGGGAATTTGTCCTGCAGGTCATTGAGCAGCGCCTGCGGATCGTCACCGAGCAGTATTGCGCAAATCCCCCGTTCACTCTGCGCCACCAGAATTGCCCCCAAGGAGCACTGGCCGATGGCAAAGCGGATTTCAGTGTTGGCACCGCCGTCGCGATAGGCCCCCGGGGTCATGCCCAGGCGCGCGTTGCTCGATTCGTAGAAGCGGCTGTTGGAATTGAACCCGGCCTCGTACAGGGCATCGGTCACCGTTGCCGCCCGCTGCAACTGCGTGCGTACCTTGTGCGCGCGGTGGGCCGAGGCATAGGCCTTGGGCGTCAGCCCGGTCACGGCCTTGAACACCCGGTGAAAGTGGAAAGGGCTCAGGTTCAATTGCTCGGCCAGCTGGTTCAGGCTCGGCGCCGGGTCGGCGTTTTCGATCAAAGCGCAGGCGCGGGTGACCTGGGCCCGGTGCTGTTCGGCAACGTGGGTCTGGTCGGCGCCGCGGCGCTTGCTTGGCCGGTACCCGGCGGCTTCAGCCTGTTCGGCGCTGTCGAAAAATTCGACGTTGTCGATGCGCGGCAGGCGCGAGCTACTGCTCGCCCGGCAGTACACGCCGGTGGTGCGCACGGCATAGACGAAGGCCTGGTCAGCGGCCGGGTCGCGGGCCAGAATGGCCTGCCAGCGTGGGTCGGATTCGCTGATCCGTGGTTTGCCTGTACTCATGACGGGGTGCTCCTGGCGTTGATCGATGGGTTCAGGCTACGGCTTTGGCGCTGCGGAAAAACTCCGGGTCTTGCGTTCAAACTCGAGTGGCCGGCACTCGCCACAGGTACCAGGCGGCCACGGTCCGGTAGGGGCTCCAGTGCTTGCCCAGGTCGATCATCTGCCGGCGTGTCGGTTGCCCTTGCAGGCCCTGCAAGCGGCGGTAGCCCTCGCGCACGCCGAAGTCGTCGGCCGGCAGGATGTCCATGCGCTCCAGGGTGTAGATCAGCAACATCTCGACGGTCCAGCGGCCCACGCCACGCAGGCTCACCAGGCGTTCGATCAGTGCCTCGTCTTCAAGCATCAGAGCCTGCTGATAGTCCGGCACCAGGCCGTCGAAGCGCGCCCGGGCGATGCCCTGGATGGTTGCCAGTTTGCTCGCTGAGAAGCCGCAGGCGCGCAACTGCTCCGGGGTGGTCGCCAGCACCTGCTCGGGGCTTGGAAAGGCGCTGCCCGGGTAGAGCGCCAGAAAGCGCGCGAGGATCGCATCGCCGGCCTTGGCATGCAGTTGCTGGTAGGCGATAGCCCGCACCAGTGCCTGATACGGGTCACGGGTGGGTTTGGGCTGGTGCAGGCACGGGCCAATCGCCTCGATGTGCGCAGCCCACTGTGGGTTGAGTGCGGCGAGGCAGGTTTGTGCCTCGGTATAGAATGCGTGCGTGCTCATCAGGCCTCCAGTGCCTTGGCCACTTGTTCCAGTGCCTGCTTGAGTTCGGCGCGGCTGCCAGCGGCCGACAGGCTGATACGGATTGCCGCCAGCTCATGCTGTTTTACCGCGAACACCTCGCCTGGCACCACCGCCACGCCATGGGCCCGGCAGGCCTCGGCCAAGCGCGCGGCGCTGAGCCCGGCCTTGACCCAGATGTGCGGCGACGGCTGGCGGGTGTTAAGCAGGTGGCCACCGAGCACCTTGCACGCCAGGCGCCAGCGCTGGGTGATTTCCTCGCGCTGCCAGGCCAGGCGCCTTTGTGCGGTGCCATCGGCGATCCAGCGGCAGGCGATCTGCAGGTTCAGCGGCGACACCTGCCAGTGAGTGGCCTGGGCATGCGGATCAATCTGTTCCAACACTAGCGGGTCAGCCACAATCCAGCCCAGGCGCAGGCCGGCGCCCACGGTTTTCGACAGGCTGCTGATCAACAGGCCGCGCTCACCGAGCATTCGCCATAGCGGCGGCTGGTCGGTGAGTGCGCCGTAGACATCATCTTCGATTACCAGCAGGTCATGGCGCGCGACCACCTCGGCAATCGCCTGCTGGCGGGCGCTACTCATGCACGCACCCGTTGGATTGTGCAGGCTCGGGGTCAGGACCATGACCCGTGCACCGGTGGCCCTGGCGACCCGGTCGAGGTCGTCGGCAACAATGCCCTGATCGTCCAGGGCGATGCCATGCAAGGGAAGGCGCAATTGCCGGCAGGCGGCCTTGATGCCGGGGGCGGTAAGGGCCTCGACCAGCACTGTTTCACCCGGCTGGCACAGCGACAGCAACACCGTGAACAAACCCTGCTGGGCGCCGCCGCACAGCAGCAATTGCCGCTCGTTCAATTGCAAACCGCGGTTGGCCAGCCAGGCGGCGCCGTGCACGCGAGCGCGCAGCAACTCTTCGGCGCTCAGGTAGTGATCCAGGCAAGCCGCCAGCCCCTCCTCAAGCAGCGCCTGCAAAGTGTTTTCGCTGTCGCGGTTGGCCGGCTCGATCACCGGCACGTTGGTCGACAGGTCGATCAGGCTCGATTGCACGTCGCGTTGCTTGAGGCGAAACAGCGTGGCCTCCTTGCTGCCAGCCAGCACATAGGTGCCACGGCCGACTTCACCGGAAACCAAATGGCGTGCCGCCGCCTCACGGTAGGCCTGCTGGGTGGTGCTCGGGTTGAGCCCCAGGTTCCAGGCCAGGCGCCGTTGTGGCGGCAGGCGTTCGCCGACTTTCAGCTCGCCGCGTTCGATGGCAATGGCTATTGCATCGACCAGGGCCAGGTAGCGCGGTTGGGCATCGTCGCAGAGGGTAGGGGTCCACATTTATTGTTGGCCATGCAATATAGGAATTTACCCATACAATGCGCGGCGACTAGGATCAGGTCAAATCCGATCCTGCCGAGGTGTTCCATGTTCGACCTGCCAGCCCTGCGCGAAGCTGCCCGCCTGGTTCATGCCAGCGTACCCGCCACCCCTCAGTACGCCTGGCCGCGCCTGGCCGAGCGGCTGGGCTGCGAAGTCTGGGTCAAGCATGAAAACCATGCCCCGACCGGCGCCTTCAAGGTGCGCGGCGGGTTGATGTATGTGCAGTGGCTGCGGGCACAAAAGCCGGCGGTGCGTGGCCTGGTCACCGCCACCCGCGGCAACCACGGCCAGAGCATGGCCCTGGCTGCGGGCAATGCCGGGCTGCCGATTATCATCGTTGTGCCCGAGGGCAACTCGCTGGAAAAGAACGCGGCGATGCGCGCATTGGGCGCCCAACTGATCGAGCACGGCGCCGACTTTGACCAGGCCCGCGAAGAGGCCGCACGCCTGGCCCAGTTGCATGGTTACGAGAGCGTGCCACCGTTTCACCCCGAGTTGATCCGTGGCGTCGCCACCTACGCGCTGGAGCTGCTGGAAGCCGTGCGCGAGCTGGATTGCATCTACGTGCCGATCGGCATGGGCTCGGGCATCTGCGGGTTGATCCAGGCGCGCAACCTGCTGGGCCTGCGCACCGAGATCGTCGGCGTGGTCTCCAGCGCCGCCGACGCCTTTGCCCAGAGCCTGGAGCAGGGCCGCATCGTCACCACCGCCACGGCCAACACCTTCGCCGATGGCATGGCCTGCCGCATGCCGTTGCCCGAAGCCTTTGAAATCATCCGCCAGCATGCCGCACGCATCGTGCGCGTCAGCGACGAAGAAGTGGCCCGGGCCATGCGCATCTACCACGAAGACACTCACAACACCGCCGAAGGCGCAGGCGCCGCCGGGCTTGCCGCACTGATCCAGGAGCGCGAGCGCCAGCAGGGGCGCAAGGTGGCGGTGATCCTCAGCGGGGCGAACATTGACCGGCAGCGGTATGCGCAGGTGCTGGCGGGCGATTGAAAAATCCTGAATTGAAGCATTGGAAAAAGTGCTATCTTATTTTGATAGCATTTTCCGATGAACAATCGATATCGAAAGATCCTCGACAGCGTCTTCCGCACCCCGACCAGCGCCAGCCTGGTGTTTACCGACATCGAGGCGCTGGTGCTGTACCTGGGCGGGCAAGTGCAGGAACGTGAGGGTTCCAGGGTCAAGTTGATCCTGGGTGGTCAGCTCTGGCGCTGTCACCGGCCGCACCCGGGCAAAGAGGCCAAGCGATATCAGGTGGAAGAAGCCCGCGAGTTTCTTCTACGGGCAGGAGTTCAACCATGAACACTATGAACTACAAGGGCTACACCGCCCGAGTCGAATACGACCCACGGGACGATATTTTCGTCGGACGTGTCCTGGGGGTGCGTGACATCATCAGCTTTCACGCCAGCGCCGTCAGGCAGTTGCACGAGGCGTTTCACCTGGCCCTGGATGACTACCTGGCCGATTGCGCCGAGCGTGGGGTCAAGCCGGAAAAACCCGCTTCCGGCAAGGTCATGCTGCGTATCAGGCCAGAAGTCCATGCTGCGGCGACCATCGCCGCTCAATCGGCAGGCAAGAGCCTCAACCAATGGGCCGATGAAGTTTTCGAGCGCGCAGCACAGGCCTGAATAAAGGCAATTTCTTCCAATACAGCTCAGCAGAAAACCGTTTTAATAGCGCCTGCCATCAACCGCGGTTACGGAACGTCGATGCCTTTTTCAAACGGATTTCTGCTGAGTTTGTCGCTGTGCCTGGATATCGGCATTGCCAATATCGCCATGATCACCCTGGCCATGCAGCGGGGTTTTTTGCAGGGTTTCTGGCTGGGGCTGGGTACCTGTGTCGGTGACCTGTTGTATGCCATTGCGGCGCTGGCCGGGATGACCGTGCTGCTGCAATTTGAAACGGTGCGCTGGGTGCTGTGGCTGGGCGGCTCGGTGTTGCTGGTATGGTTTGCCATCAAGATGCTGCTGGCGGCGCTGCGCGGCAACACCCATCTGCAGACCCCCGGCGCAGTGGTGATCGAATCGGGCTGGCGCGAGTTCCTGCGCGGGATCTTCCTGGCCATGTCCTCGCCCAGCGCCATCCTCTGGTTTGCCGCGGTCGGCGGGGTGCTGATTTCCCGTTCAGGGGGCGGCAGCCTGCTTGAGGCCGGGCTGTTTCTTAGCGGTTTTTTTGCCGCCGGGCTGATCTGGTGCCTGTCGTTGTGCGGTATTGCCAGTCATGGCGGGCGCCTGCTGGGTGACCGCCTGCTGACCTGGTCGTACCTGCTGTCGGCGGGCATCTTCTGTTACTTTGCTGGCTACGTGATCCTTTCCGGTTACCGCGAGTTCATCCTTGCCGTGCCTGCGGCTACCCCGGGTCTATAATGATTCGGGACACCGGTGCGCAGGTGCCGTCAGGCAGGAGGATCTTCGATGAAAGGTCTGGATGCAAAAAAGATGACGAAAAAAAAGCCACTGAAAACCGCCAAGGAAAAACACGCCGCTAAACGCGCCAAGCGCTCTGGCGACGGTTTTCTTGCGCAGTAACGCCAAGAGCTCCGCAAGGGGCTCTTTTTTTAGTCCCGAAATTGAGGTTGCTGGGTTATCCATTTCCCTAGCCTGTCGATTTCAACCACTGCCATTCGACCATCTGTGAACGCGCCGAGCATCCGGCGCCCTATCGCACAGAGGACACGACCATGAACAGTGCCGCCGAGAACGAAATCCGCCAACTCATCGAGCAGTGGCTTCCCGCCGTACGCGCGCGCGATGTCGAGGCCATTACCGCGCCTTACGCCGAGAACATTCGCGCCTTCGATGCCATCCAGCAATTGCAGTTCCAGGGCAAAGCCGCCTATCGCGCCCACTGGCAGGCCTGCATGGATCACTGCCCCGGCGAGATGATCTTCGAAATCGAGCAACTGCAGATCCACGCCACGCCGGAACTGGCCCTGGCCCATTGGCTCAACCGCTGTGGTCCGGCCAGCAGCGAAGGCGGTGAGGATCAAGGCTGCTATATGCGCGCGACCGTTGGCTACCAGCGCATCGACGGGCAGTGGAAGGTGATTCATGAGCATTGGTCGGCACCGTTCGACATGGAATCCGGTGCCGCGCTGTTCTCGCTCAAGCCTTGAGCTGAAAACCCCGAAAGTTATGCCGAATCGCGCTTTTCAAGGCGGTGCGAACTGCCGCCATAGTATCCCCAGCGGTGGAGACGACGATGAAATACCTGTGCCTGGTCTACTGTGATGAAAGTCTGCTGCACAGCCTGCCTGAAAGCCCGGCCGACGCCGAGTGCATGGCCTATGCCGAGTCGGTCCAGGGCAGCGGCCGGATGCTCGCCGCCGAGGCGCTCAAGCCGGTGCAGACCGCGACCACCGTGCGTGTACGCGGCGGGCAGATGAGCCTGACCGACGGCCCGTTCGCCGAAACCAAGGAGCAACTGGCCGGCTTCTATCTGGTCGATGCCCGCGACCTCAATGAGGCGTTGAACATTGCCAAGGGCATTCCCGCAGCGCGAGTCGGCAGTGTCGAGGTGCGGCCGGTGCGCGACTTGCAACCCTGAACCCGAGGAGCACAACACGATGAGCCTTTTACACCCCGAGCCGCCCAAGGCGCAGCATGAGTTGTCGTTGACGCGCCTGATCGATGCGCCGCGGCGCAAGGTGTTTCGCGCCTGGACCGAGCCACAACTGCTGGCCCAGTGGTGGGGGCCCAACGGCATGACCACGCCGGAATGCGAAATGCAGCTGTGGGTGGGCGGCTTGTTTCGTACGGTGATGCGTGCCCCGGACGGCAGCGAATACCCGAACCAGGGCGTGTTTCTGGAGATCGTGCCGCCGGCGCGGATCGTCTTCACCGATGCCTTCGGCCCAGGCTGGGTGCCGTCGAACAAGGCGTTCATGACCGCCGTGGTGACCTTTGACGATGTCCACGGCAAGACCCAGTACACCGCCCGCGCCTGGCACTGGAGTGCCGCCGATTGCCAGGCCCATGAAGAGATGGGCTTTCACCGGGGCTGGGGTGAGAGCCTGGATCGCCTGGTGGCGCTGGTGACCACGCAGATGCCCGACTGATGGCAGCGCTGGCACAGGTACGGGCGCAACTGGAGGCCGTCTACCGTCAGGAGTCGCGGCGCATCCTGGCGACGCTGATTCGCTTGTTGGGCGACTTCGATCTGGCCGAAGAGGCCATGCACGAGGCGTTTTTCATTGCCGTGGAGCGCTGGCAACGCGACGGCATTCCGGCAAGCCCGCGGGCCTGGCTGGTGTCTACCGGGCGCTTCAAGGCTATCGACAGCCTGCGCCGGCGTGCGCGCTTCGACCGTTCCCAGGTGCAGTTGATGCAGGCGCTGGAGGCGCAAGAGGAGGTTCAGGTGAATGACGAAGAACTGGAGGACGACCGCCTGCGCCTGATCTTCACCTGTTGTCACCCGGCGCTGGCCGCCGATGCCCAGGTGCCGCTGACCTTGCGCGAAGTCTGTGACCTGACCACCGAAGAAATCGCCCGCGCCTTTTTGCAGAGCCCGGCGACCATCGCCCAGCGCATCGTGCGGGCCAAGGCCAAGATCCGCGATGCGCGCATACCGTACCAGGTGCCGTCGCTGGCCGAGCTGCCGGAGCGCCTTGATAGCGTATTGCGGGTGATCTACCTGGTGTTCAACGAGGGCTACTCGGCGTCGTCGGGTGAGAGCCTGATGCGCCACGACCTGAGCGATGAAGCGATCCGCCTGGGGCGTTTGCTCCAGCAGCTGCTGCCTGACCCGGAGGTGCTCGGGCTGTTGGCCTTGATGCTTTTGCAGGCCTCGCGGCAACAGGCGCGCAGCGACGCCGAGGGGGAGTTGGTACTGCTTGATGAGCAAGACCGCAGCCTGTGGAACCGTGCATTTATAGCTGAAGGTTGCCAGTTGGTGCAGCAAGCTCTGCGCAGTCAGCAGTTTGGTGTGTATAGCCTGCAGGCAGCGATAGCGGCCGTGCACGCTGAAGCTGCCAGTGCCGAGGCAACGGACTGGGATGAAATCGTCGGTTTGTACAATGTGCTGCTGCAGCGCTGGCCGTCACCGGTGATCGAGCTCAACCGCGCAGCGGCTCTGGCCCGGCGCGATGGCGCCGAGGCGGGGCTGGCGGCAGTGGAGGCAATTCTGGCCCGTGGCCAGTTGCAGGATTATCACCTGGCCCATTCGGCCCGCGCCGAACTGTGCCGCCAGTTGGGCCGCCTGGATCACGCCCGCGAGGCCTATCGCAGTGCCCTCGAGCTGACCCGTCAGGGCCCCGAGCGGCGCTTTATCGAGCGCCGCCTGGCCGAGTTGTAGGCATCAGCCGATGGTGATAGGCGGCGGGCTGACCAGCTCGACGGTCTGCTGTTTGCGCGGGGCGAGGATCTCGGCCTCGCCATCGACCACCAGTTCGTCGTTCTGGTTGAACACACGGGTGGCGATGCGCACCTTGAACTTCGGCAGTTTCTCGAGGATTTCCAGGCGCACGGTCAGGGTGTCGCCGAACTTGACCGGCTTCTGGAAGCTCATGGTCTGGCCCAGGTAGATGGTGCCCGGGCCAGGCAGCTCGCAGGCCACTGCGGCGCTGATCAGCGCACCGCTGAACATGCCGTGGGCGATGCGCTCCTTGAACATGCTCTTGGCGGCGAACTCGGCATCCAGGTGCACCGGGTTGTGGTCACCGGACATCGCCGCGAACAGCTGGATGTCACGTTCTTCGACGGTTTTGCTGAAGCTGGCGGTCTGGCCGACTTCAAGGGCTTCGTACGGGGTGTTGGTGACCTGGGTCATGCTTGGCTTTCCTTCTGACGTGCGGGTCGGCCGATCATTCGCTGCGGGCGGGGCGGCCAATGGCCAGGGCCTGCTCCAGCCAGTCGATGATGGCGGCCGTGACCTCGTCACGGTTGGTTTCGTTGAGCAGCTCATGCCGCGCCTGGGGGTAGAGCTGCAACTGCACATGCTGATTGCCGGCCAGGCGCAAGGCACCGGCCAGATCCTTGAGACGCTTGCCGGCACTGACCGGATCACATTCGCCGCCCATCACCAGGATCGGCAGGTTCGGATCGATCTGCGTCAGGTTGCGTGGCTGGCTGATTTGCTCAAGGCCCATCAGCAAGTCGATCCACAAACGGTTGCTGCAGCGAAAGCCGCACAACGGATCGGCAGCATACTTGTCGACTTCGTCGTTGTCGCGGCTGAGCCAGTCGAACGCCGTGCGGTTGGGCTTGAAGGCCTTGTTGAACGAGCCGAACGACAGCCACTCGATGAGCGCGCTATGGCCCAGCGGGCCCTGGCGCCAGGCTTCGAAGCGGGCGATCAGGCAGGCGGTGCGGTACAGCGCGGGCGGTTGGAAGTTCGAGCCGCTGAGAATCGCGCCCTGCAGGCTGGCGCCGTGGTGCATCAGGTAGGCCTGGGCAATGTAGCTGCCCATGCTGTGGCCAAACAGGAACACCGGGGTGCCCGGAAACTGCTGGCCGATGTGCTGGCTGAGCAGGGCCAGGTCGTTGACCACGCTGTTCCAGCCATTGTGTCGGGCGAACAGGCCTAAAGTGCCAAGTTCGGCGGTGCGTCCATGGCCGCGCTGGTCGTGGGCGAGCAGGGCATAGCCGGCATTGCTCAGGGCCTCGCCCAGGCGTTGGTAGCGCCCGGCGTGCTCGGCCATGCCGTGGGCCAGGAGCACCACCGCCTTGATCGGCGAGGCCGGCAGCCATTGATAAACGTAGAGGCTGCAGTGATCGCTGGCCGGGAGCCAGAACGCGTCGTGGTGCATGGCGGGTCCTTGTGCGCGCAACTCGGTAAGTCAGCACAGTGTATAACCCAGGGACAGGATCGCAGGGTCATCAGCAATAAGATTCACAATGTTAATGACAGCGCTTGGCGTATTTGCCACCTGCGACATACCTGCTAACGTCGGCAGAGCACCTTCTTCGCCAAGCAGGCAAGGGGGCCGGATCGGCTCAGGTATGAGGACAATAATAGATGCAAGCTGATTTCTGGAATGACAAGCGCCCGGCAGGGGTTCCTTCGCAAATTGACATAAATGCTTACAAGTCAGTGGTCGAAGTATTCGAACGCTCCTGCAAGAAGTTTGCTGACCGCCCGGCGTTCAGCAACCTCGGGGTCACCCTGAGCTACGCCGAACTCGAACGCTATTCTGCGGCCTTTGCCGCTTACCTGCAGCAGCACACCGACCTGGTGCCGGGCGACCGCATCGCGGTACAGATGCCCAACGTGCTGCAGTACCCCATCGCGGTGTTCGGCGCCTTGCGCGCCGGCCTGATTGTGGTCAACACCAACCCGCTGTACACCGCCCGCGAAATGCGCCACCAGTTCAAGGACTCCGGCGCCCGGGCGCTGGTGTACCTGAACATGTTCGGCAAGCTGGTGCAGGAGGTGCTGCCCGACACCGGCATCGAGTTCCTCATCGAGGCGAAGATGGGCGACATGCTGCCGACGGCCAAGGGCTGGCTGGTCAACACCATCGTCAGCAAGGTCAAGAAGATGGTCCCGGACTACCGCCTGCCGCAGGCGGTGCCATTCAAGAGCGCCCTGGCCCAGGGCCGCGGCCAGGCGCTCAAGCCGGTTGCGCTGGGCCTCGATGACATCGCCGTGCTGCAATACACCGGCGGCACCACGGGCCTGGCCAAGGGCGCGATGCTGACCCACGGCAACCTGGTGGCGAACATGCTCCAGGTGCTGGCGTGTTTCTCCCAGCACGGTGCCGATGGCCAGCGCCTGATCAAGGACGGGCAGGAGGTGATGATCGCGCCGCTGCCGCTCTACCATATCTATGCCTTTACCGCGAACTGCATGTGCATGATGGTTACCGGCAACCACAACGTGCTGATCACCAACCCGCGCGACATCGCCGGCTTTGTCAAAGAGCTGAAGAAGTGGAAGTTCTCCGGGCTGCTCGGGCTCAACACCCTGTTCGTCGCGCTGATGAACCACCCAGAGTTCAAGAACCTCGACTTCTCGGCGCTGAAGGTCACCAACTCCGGCGGTACCGCATTGGTCAGCGCCACCGCCGAGCGCTGGGAGAGCATCACCGGTTGCCGCATTGTCGAAGGCTACGGCCTGACCGAGACCTCGCCGGTAGCCAGCACCAACCCTTACGGCCAGCTGGCACGCCTGGGCACCGTGGGCATTCCGGTGCCGGGCACGGCGTTCAAGGTGATTGACGATGCGGGTGTCGAGCAGCCCTTCGGCGAGCGCGGCGAGTTGTGCATCAAGGGCCCGCAAGTGATGAAGGGCTACTGGCAGCACCCCGAGGCGACGGCCGAGGCGCTGGACAGCGAAGGCTGGTTCAAGACCGGCGACATTGCCGTGATCGATCCGGACGGCTTTACCCGCATCGTCGACCGCAAGAAGGACATGATCATCGTCTCGGGCTTCAACGTGTACCCCAACGAGATCGAGGAAGTGGTGATGAGCCATCCGCAAGTGGCCAGTTGCGCGGTGATCGGCATCCCCGACGAGCGTTCGGGCGAGGCGGTGAAGCTGTTCGTGGTGCCGCGCGAGGGCGGGGTAAGCCTTGAAGAGCTGAAGGCTTACTGCAAGGCCAACTTCACCGGCTACAAGGTGCCCAAGCATATTGTCTTGCGCGAGTCGCTGCCGATGACGGCAGTGGGCAAGATTCTGCGCAGGGAGCTTCGGGATATAGCCTGAGGGAACTGGAAGCTGCAAGCCCGGCCAGCTTGTAGCTTGTAGCTTGTGGCTTGAAGCTTTAGAATCTTTACTCTAAAAATGACTACGTGATTATCAAGAGTCATTTCCGTGACTGTCTGGGCTACTTTAGCTCTAGGCGGCCCTTGGCAAAGCTGCTACTCTCGGCCCGCTTCTGATTATCAGGTTTGCAATAAACCGTAATCTTATATCAATAATAATCGCATCGACTGCGGTGAAGAATTCGCTGTTGCTGGAGGAGTGGGCTTCCATGATCGAAAACTTTTGGAAGGATAAGTACCCAGCCGGGATTGCCTCGCAAATCAATCCTGATGAGTATCCGAATATTCAGGCGGTATTGAAGCAGTCTTGCCAGCGCTTTGCCGATAAACCGGCCTTTAGCAACCTGGGCAAAACCATTACATACGGCGAGTTGTATGAGTTGTCGGGGGCGTTTGCCGCTTACCTGCAACAGCATACCGACCTGCAGCCGGGTGATCGTATTGCCGTGCAGCTGCCCAACGTTCTGCAATACCCCGTTGCCGTGTTCGGTGCCCTGCGTGCGGGCCTGATCGTGGTCAACACCAACCCGTTGTATACCGCGCGGGAATTGGAACACCAATTCAATGATTCCGGCGCCAAGGCGCTGGTCTGCCTGGCAAACATGGCGCACCTGGCCGAAAAGGTAGTGCCCAAGACCCAGGTCAAACACGTTATTGTCACCGAAGTGGCCGACCTCTTGCCACCGGTTAAACGCCTGTTGATCAACAGCGTGATCAAGTACGTGAAGAAAATGGTCCCGGCGTACAACCTGCCCAAGGCGGTCAAGTTCAACGACGCCTTGAGCAAGGGCCGTGGCCAGACCTTTCAGGAAGCCAATCCAGACCGCCATGACGTCGCCGTATTGCAGTACACCGGTGGCACTACCGGGGTGGCCAAGGGCGCGATGCTGACCCACCGCAACCTGGTGGCCAACATGCTGCAATGCCGGGCGCTGATGGGCTCGGACCTCAATGAAGGTTGCGAGATCCTGATCACGCCGTTGCCGCTGTATCACATCTATGCCTTCACCTTTCATTGCATGGCAATGATGCTGATCGGCAGCCACAACATCCTGATCAGCAACCCGCGCGACTTGCCGGCGATGGTCAAGGAACTGGGCAAGTGGAAGTTCAGCGGCTTTGTCGGCCTCAATACCTTGTTCGTGGCCCTGTGCAACAACGAGAATTTCCGCAAGCTGGACTTCTCTGGCCTGAAGATCACCCTGTCGGGCGGCATGGCCCTGCAGATGAGCGTCGCCGAGCGCTGGAAGGCAATCACCGGCTGCGCCATCTGCGAAGGTTACGGCATGACCGAGACCAGCCCGGTGGCGGCGGTCAACCCGGCCGAGCAGAACCAGATCGGCACCATCGGCATTCCGGTGCCCTCGACCCTGTGCAAGATCATCGACGACGCCGGTGTTGAACTGGCCCTGGGCGAAGTCGGCGAGCTGTGCGTGAAAGGGCCGCAGGTAATGAAGGGCTACTGGCAGCGCGAAGACGCCACCAACGAGATCCTCGACAGTGACGGCTGGCTGAAGACCGGTGACATCGCCCTGATCCAGACCGACGGCTACATGCGCATTGTCGATCGCAAGAAAGACATGATCCTGGTCTCCGGTTTCAACGTCTATCCGAATGAGCTTGAGGACGTGCTGGCGGCGTTGCCAGGCGTGCTGCAGTGCGCGGCCATCGGTGTGCCGGATGAAAAATCCGGTGAAGTGATCAAGATCTTCATCGTGGTCAAGCCGGGCATGACCGTGACCAAGGAGCAGGTGATGGAGCACATGCGTGCAAACGTCACCGGCTACAAGGTGCCGCGTTTCATCGAGTTCCGCGATGCGCTGCCGACCACCAACGTCGGCAAGATCCTGCGCCGTGAACTGCGTGATGAAGAACTGAAGAAGCTGGGCCTGAAGAAGATCGCCTGAGTCAAGGCGAGCGCTTCGCGCTCGATCGCTGGCAAGCCAGCTCCCACCATCGATCCTGTGGGAGCTGGCTTGCCAGCGATGCTTTCAGCGCAGTTTTTCAAGCATCTGGTAATACCACATCCCCGCCGCCAGTAACGGATTGCCCAGCACATCGCCCATCGGCACCTTGATGTGTTTGCAGCCGGCAAAGGTATCGAATTTCTCCAGCGTCCCGGTCAGTGCTTCGGCCATTATCTCGCCCATGATATGGCTGGTGGCGATGCCGTGCCCGGAATAGCCCTGGCAGTACCAGACGTTGTCCGAGAGCTTGCCCAGCTGCGGAATGCGGTTGACCACGATGCCCATCGCGCAACTCCACTGGAACTCGATCGGCACGCCCTTGAGCGCCGGAAAGGTGCGCTCGATGCACGGCCGCAGTTCGCCGGCGATATCCCGTGAATCGCGCCCGGAATAGTTGGCGCCACCACCGAACAGCAGGCGACCATCGGCGGTCAGCCGGTAGTAGTCGAGGACGAAGCGGCAGTCGTACACCGCAAGATCCTGCGGGTTGATCTGCGCGGCCAGCTCACCGAGCGGCGCGGTGGTGACGATGCCGCCCATGGCCGGGAAGATCTTGCCCTTGAGCTGGCGCTTTTCCAGTTTGTGATAGACGTCGCCGGCCAACAGAATCTGCTTGGCCTCGACCCGGCCGTGGGCCGTCACCACCGCCGGCTGCTCGCCATGGATGATGTCCAGCACTTCGGAGTTCTCGAAGATCAGTGCGCCCAGGCTGTGCGCGGCGCGGGCTTCGCCCAGGCACAGGTTGAGCGGGTGCAGGTGCAGGTTGCGCCGGTTCTTCAAGGCCCCCAGGTACAGCGGGCTTTGCAGGTGTTCGCGCATGGCGTTCTGGCCCAGCAGCTCGACCTGGTCGCCCATGCCGCGGCGCTCGGCCTCGGCAGCGAAGGCGCGCAGCTCGCCCATGTGCGAGTCTTTCATCGCCGCGTGCAGGTGGCCGTGCTTGAGGTCGCAGTCGATGCCGTAGCGCTCGACCCTTTGCTCGATGATCTGGTGGCCGCGCCAGCGCAGGTGCCAGATAAAATCATCGACGTCATCGCCGAGCTTGTCGCGCATCTGTTTGCGCATCGCTTCATCGCCCGAGAGGCTGCCGGTGACCTGGCCGCCGTTGCGCCCGCTGGCGCCCCAGCCGATGCGGTTGGTTTCAACGATGGCGACTTTCAGGCCGCGCTCGGCCAGTTCCACGGCGCTGGCGACACCGGTAAAGCCGCCGCCAATGATTGCCACGTCGACTTTCACCGTGCCCTTGAGGGTCGGGTACTGGGTGGTGTCGTTGAGGCTGTCGGTGTAGTACGAGGCGCTGCGTTGGGCAGGGCCGGCGTTTACGGCTGCATTCATAACAAAATCCTTGGTGCAAAAATAAAGGGTCAGGCCTGGCTCAGGTACCAGCGCCAGTCCTGTTCGCCGACTTCGGCCATGAACTGGCGGTACTCGGCGCGCTTGACCGCCAGGTACACGCCGAGGAACTCGGCGCCCAGGGCTTCGCGAGCCCAGTTCGAGCGCTCAAGCGCAGTCAGCGAGGTCAGCCAGTCGGTGGGCAGCAGTTCGCTGGCCTGGGCGTAGCCATTGCCCTCGACCGGCGCGCCCGGGTCGAGTTGCTGGCGGATGCCGTGATGCAGGCTGGCGAGAATCGCTGCTGCGGCCAGGTAAGGGTTGGCATCGGCGCCGCAGATGCGGTGCTCGATGTGCCGGCTGTTGGCCGGGCCGCCGGGCACGCGCAGGCTGACGGTACGGTTGTCGACGCCCCAGGTCGGCGCCAGCGGCGCATAACTGTTGGCCTGGAAGCGGCGGTAGGAGTTGGCGTTGGGGCAGAACAGCAGCAGCGAATCGAGCAGCAGCGTGAGCATGCCGGCCACCGATTGGCGCAGCAGCGGTGTACCGGCCTTGTCTTCGCTGGCGTACAGGTTATTGCCCTGGGCATCGGCCAGGCTCACGTGCATGTGCATGCCAGTGCCGGCCAGGTGATCGAACGGCTTGGCCATGAAGCAGGCCTGCATCCCGTGCTTGTGCGCCACGCCCTTGACCAGGCGCTTGTAGCGCACCGCCTGGTCCATGGCCAGCAGCGCATCGCCATGCTCGAGGGTGATTTCCACCTGGCCCGGGGCGTATTCGGAAATTGCTGTGCGCGCTGGAATGCCCTGGGCCTTGCAGGCCGCGTAGAGGTCGGCGAGAAACGGCTCGATCTGCTCCAGCTCACGCAGGCCGTAGACCTGAGTGCCACGCGGGCGCCCGCCGTCGCGGTCCAGGGCCGGTTGCGGGCGGCCGTGGCTGTCACGTTGCTGGTCGAGCAGATAGAACTCCAGCTCGCAGGCCATCACCGGGTAGTAACCGTCGGCCTTGAGCGCATCGATGACCTTGACCAGCAGGTGGCGCGGGTCGGCGACAGTCGCCGGCAGGCCTTCGCTGGGGTGCATGCTGACTTGTACTGCAGCGGTGGGGATCTGCCGCCACGGCAGACGCACCAGGCTGTTCTCCAGCGGGTAGGCGCGGCAATCGATATCGCCGACATCCCAGACCAGGCCTGAGTTTTCCACATCGTCGCCGTTGAGGGTCAAACCGAGGATGGTGCTGGGCAATGGCCGCCCGCTTTCGTACACCGCCAGCAGCTCTTCGCGGTGCAGCAGCTTGCCGCGTGGTACGCCGTTGGCGTCGAGGATGAACAGCTCGATCATCTCGATATCGGGGTTGGCGGCCAGGAACGTTCGGGCCTGCTCGATAGGGGCAAAGTGCATGGTGTGCTCGCTCGCGCCCTCAGGCGCACAGGACTGTCTAGCCGGTCAGGCGGCAGTCTTCGACAAGGAAGGTCGGCCAGAAGCTGGCCGCACGGTTCAGTGCAGAGCGAGGCGGGCGTCCGGTGGGCGGGCATGGCGGCAGTGCCACAAAGCCCAGAAGGCGAGAATGATGTGTACCAGCGGATTTTCCCCGCAGCGCGCCCGCACCTTCGGGAACGAAGGGCGCAGCAGCAGGCGGGGCAAACCGGTAGACGAAGTCATGCCTGGATACTCCCATGCCGGGGAAGGTTCATTAAATCAGGCTTTGGGTAACTTCAGATAAGCCGCGGCTAAACAATCGTCCGCCCGCCCGCAACCGTGCCGAGCGTCGGCAAATCTGCGACAATCGCAGCCCTTGAAAAGCCGATCATGCAAAAGCAGGCTCACCTGCACGACTAAAAAGCCCCCATGACTGACCACGCGATTGATCAACTGCTGAAAAACCTCGACCACGCCATGATTGCCGAGCGCCACCGTCTGCGCCGGCAGTTGCACGAGCTGCGCAAGCGCCCGGATGAGGCCAGGCTTGCGCAATGGGTCGACAAGGTCCAGGCCTCCTGCGCCCAGGTCACCGCGCGCAAGGCCAGTGTGCCGAGCATCCGTTACGACGACAGCCTGCCGATTGCAGCCAAGCGTGACGAGATCAAGAAGGTTCTGGCCGAGCATCAGGTGCTGATCATCGCCGGCGAAACCGGCTCGGGCAAAACCACCCAGCTGCCGAAGATCTGCCTGGAACTGGGCCGCGGCCAGCACGGCCTGATCGCCCATACCCAGCCCCGGCGGATTGCCGCGCGCAGCGTTGCCACCCGGGTCGCCGAAGAACTCGGTACGCCGCTGGGGGCGCTGGTCGGCTACCAGGTGCGCTTCGAAGACCAGAGCGACGCCAATACCCTGGTCAAGCTGATGACCGACGGTATCCTGCTGGCCGAAACCCAGCACGACCGCTTTCTCGAGCGCTACGACACCATCATTGTCGACGAAGCCCACGAGCGCAGCCTTAACATCGATTTTCTGCTCGGTTACCTCAAGACCCTGCTGCCGCGTCGCCCCGATCTCAAGGTCATCATCACCTCGGCGACCATCGACCTTGAGCGCTTCTCCAAGCACTTCAACGATGCGCCGATCATCGAGGTGTCGGGCCGCACCTACCCGGTGGAAACCTGGTACCGGCCGGTAACCCGCGAGCAGGACGAGGAGGGCAACCGCGTCGAGGACGACCTCACCGTCGACCAGGCGATCCTCGCCACCCTCGACGAGATTGCCGCCTTTGAGCGCAGCCAGGGCAAGGGCCCGGGCGATGTGCTGGTGTTTCTGCCCGGCGAGCGCGAGATTCGCGACGCTGCCGAGATGCTGCGCAAGGCGCAGTTGCGCCACACCGAAATCCTGCCGCTGTACGCACGCCTGTCGCCGGCCGAGCAGCAGAAGATTTTCCAGTCCCATCCGGGGCGGCGTGTGGTGCTGGCCACCAACGTTGCCGAAACCTCGCTGACGGTGCCGGGCATCCGCTATGTGATCGATAGCGGCACCGCGCGCATCAGCCGCTACAGCTACCGGGCCAAAGTTCAGCGCCTGCCGATCGAAGCGGTGTCCCAGGCCAGCGCCAACCAGCGCAAGGGCCGCTGCGGGCGGGTCGAGCCGGGCATCTGCGTGCGCCTGTACAGCGAAGAAGACTTCAATGCGCGGCCGGCCTTTACCGACCCTGAGATCCTGCGTACCAACCTGGCGGCAGTCATCCTGCAGATGCTGCACCTGCGCCTGGGCGATATTGACGCCTTCCCGTTCATCGAGCCGCCGGACGGCAAGGCCATCAGCGACGGCTTCAACCTGTTGCAGGAGCTCTCGGCGGTCAACCGCGAGAGCCAGCTCACGCCCCTGGGCCGCCAGTTGGCGCGCCTGCCGGTGGACCCGCGGCTGGGCCGCATGCTGCTCGAAGGCGCCAAGCAGGGCAGCCTCAATGAGCTGTTGATCGTCGCCAGTGCGCTGTCGGTGCAAGACCCGCGCGAGCGGCCGCCGGAGCGCCAGCAAGCGGCGGACCAGGCCCATGCACAATGGAAAGACGCCGACTCCGACTTCGCCGCGCTGGTCAACCTGTGGCGTGGCTTTGAAGAGCAACGCCAGGCCCTGACCGCCAGCCCGCTGCGCAACTGGTGCCGGAAGAATTTCCTCAACTACCTGCGCCTGCGCGAATGGCGCGATGCTCACCGTCAGCTCAGCCTGATCTGCCGCGACCTGCAGTTGAGCATCAATAAAGAGCCCGCCGACTACCCGCGCCTGCACAAGGCGATCCTCTGCGGTCTGCTCAGCCAGATCGGCCAGAAGAGCGAAGACGGTGACTACCTCGGCGCCCGCCAACGGCGCTTCTGGGTGCACCCCTCGTCCGGCCTGGGCAAGAAGCGTCCGCAATGGTTGATGACCGCCGAGCTGGTGGAAACCACCAAGCTCTATGCGCGCATGGTGGCCAAGATCGATTCGGACTGGATCGAGCCGCTGGCCGGGCACCTGATCAAGAAAAACCACTTCGAACCGCACTGGGAGAAGAAGCGCGGCCAGGTGGTGGCCTTCGAGCAGGTCACCCTCTATGGCCTGATCGTGGTTGGCCGGCGGCCGGTGCATTACGGCCCGGTCGACCCGGTAATGTCGCGCGAGCTGTTTATCCGCGAGGCCCTGGTCGGCGGCGAGATCCAGTCCAAGGCCAGGTGCCTGACCGCCAACCGGCGCTTGCTTGAGCAACTCGACGAGCTGGAAGCCAAGGCCCGCCGGCGCGACATCCTCGCCGATGAAGAAACCCTGTACGGCTTCTATGAGGCGCGGCTGCCGGCCGAGATCCACCAGACCGCAACCTTCGACAGCTGGTACCGGGTCAACAGCCAGAAAGACCCGCAGTTGCTGATCATGCGCGAGGAAGACGTGCTGGCCCGCGAGGCCAGTGAAGTCACCGCCGCGCAGTACCCGGACACCCTGCGCCTGGGCGACCTGAGCCTGGCCCTGAGTTACCACTTCGAGCCAAACCATCCGCGCGACGGCGTTACCGTGCGGGTGCCGGCGCCGCTGTTGCCGAGCCTGCCGGGCGAACGCCTGGAGTGGCTGGTGCCGGGCCTGCTGGAAGCCAAATGCATCGCCCTGGTGCGCAACCTGCCCAAGGCCTTGCGCAAGAATTTCGTGCCGGTGCCGGACTTCGTCAAGGCCGCCCTGCAGCGCATGAGCTTCGCTGAAGGTTCGTTGCCCCAGGCGCTTGGCCGCGAGTTGCTGCGCATGACCGGTGCGCGGGTCAGCGACGAAGCCTGGGCCGAAGCTGCGGCCCAGGTCGACAGCCACCTGAAGATGAACCTGGAAGTGGTCGATGGCCAGGGCAAGTTCCTCGGTGAAGGCCGTGACCTGGCCGAGCTGACCGCGCGCTTTGCCGCGGCCAGCCAGGCCGCGCTGGCGGTCCCGCAAACCGCGCAAAGCCAGCAGCCGGTGCAGGCCAAGGCCTTCACCCAGGTGGCCGAGACTGCGCAACAAAAGTTTGCCGGGCTGTCGATGACGGTCTATCCGGCGCTGGTGGAAGAAAACGGCACGGTCAAGGAAGGGCGCTTCTCGACCCAGGCTGAAGCCGAGTTCCAGCACCGCCGAGCCTTGCAGCGCCTGCTGCTGCAACAACTGGCGGAGCCGGCCAAGTTTTTGCGCGGCAAGCTGCCGGGGCTGACCGAGCTGGGCTTGCTGTACCGCGAGCTGGGTCGGGTCGAGGCGCTGGTCGAGGACATTCTGCTGGCCAGCCTCGACAGTTGCATCCTTGAAGGCGAGGCCACCCTGCCACGCGATGGCGCCGGCCTGGCCTCGCTGGCCGAGCGCAAGCGCGGCAGCTGGGCCGAGCACGCCGAGCGTCTGGCTCGCCTGACCCTGGAAGTCCTCAAGCTCTGGCATGGCCTGCAAAAGCGCTTCAAGGGCAAGATCGACCTGGCCCAGGCCGTGGCCCTCAACGACATCAAGCAGCAACTGGGCAACCTGGTCTACCCCGGCTTTGTCCGCGAAACCCCGGGGCTGTGGCTCAAGGAGCTGCCGCGCTACCTCAAGGCGATCGAGTTGCGTCTTGAGAAGCTTGGCGCCCAGGTGCAGAAGGACCGGGTCTGGAGCGGCGAGCTGGGCAACCTCTGGAGCCAGTACCAGACCCGCCTGGACAAGCACCTGCAGGAAGGCAAGCGCGACGAGCAGCTGCAGCTGTACCGCTGGTGGCTGGAGGAATACCGGGTGTCGTTGTTCGCCCAGCAGTTGGGCACCAAGGTCCCGGTTTCCGACAAACGACTGAGCAAGCAGTGGAGTCAGGTGGAAGCCTAAACCCCTGCAGTTGTGGCACACTTGACCGATATACGCCGCGCATCCCGGAATAACCTGCCGGGCCTGCGCGGCTCACGCATGCAGCACTGCGCAGTGGCCCGCAAGCTGGGGGCATTGCCAGTCAAAGTTGGTACTTTGGTGCCAACTCAAACCGACCGAACAGGCCGTTGCCGGGCTGGCAATGGCCCCGAACAGAGGAACGACCGTGCATAACGTCGTCATCAGCGGCACCGGCCTGTACACCCCGGCCAACAGCATTTCCAACGAAGAGCTGGTGGAGTCCTTCAATACCTACGTGCAGCAGTTCAACCGTGACAACGCCGCCGCCATCGAGCGCGGTGAAGTCCAGGCCCTGGCCGAGTCCAGCGCCGCCTTCATCGAAAAAGCCTCGGGCATCAAGAGCCGCTTCGTCATGGACAAGGACGGCATTCTCGATCCGCAGCGCATGAAGCCGCGCCTGCCCGAGCGCTCCAACGACGAGCCGTCGATCCTCTGCCAGATGGCCGTGGCCGCCGCCGAGCAGGCCCTGCAACGCGCCGGGCGTACTGCCGCCGACGTCGATGCGGTGATCGTTGCCTGTTCCAACCTGCAGCGCCCGTACCCGGCGATTGCCATCGAAGTGCAGCAGGCGCTGGGCATCAACGGCTTTGGTTTCGACATGAACGTAGCCTGCTCGTCGGCCACCTTCGGCATTCAGACTGCCTGCAACAGCGTACAGTTGGGCCAGGCCCGCGCAGTGCTGGTGATCAGCCCGGAAATCTGCACCGGCCACCTGAACTTCCGTGACCGCGACAGCCATTTCATCTTTGGTGATGCCGCCACTGCCGTGTTGGTGGAGCGCGCCGACCTGGCCACCTCCAGGCACCAGTTCGACATCGTCAGCACCAAACTGCGGACCCAGTTCTCGAACAACATCCGCAACAACTTCGGCTTCCTCAACCGTGCGGCCGAAGAGGGCATTGGCGCCCCCGACAAGCTGTTCGTCCAGGAAGGCCGCAAGGTGTTCCGCGAGGTCTGCCCGATGGTCGCCGAGCTGATCGGCCAGCACCTGACCGAGAACAACCTCAATGTCAGCGACGTCAAGCGCTTCTGGCTGCACCAGGCCAACCTGAGCATGAACCACCTGATCGTGAAGAAACTGCTTGGTCGTGACGCCCTCGAAGAAGAGGCACCGGTAATCCTCGACAGCTACGCCAACACCAGCTCGGCAGGCTCGGTAATCGCCCTGCACAAGCATCAGGACGACCTGCCACAGGGCGCCCTGGGCGTGCTCAGCTCGTTCGGGGCCGGCTATTCGATCGGTAGCGTGATCCTGCGCAAGCGTTGAGTTGCAACTACCGGTGAAGTGTCCCACGTTGTTGCGACACTTCACTGATAGCGTTGGCTGTAACAAATCCGCCTAATCGGACTCTACCCGCAGAACGATGGATGGATGGCGATGACTGCTGAACAACAAACCCGCTTGCTGGAGCGGCTGCTCAAGGGTGAGCAACAGGCGTTCAAGGAACTGGTCGACAGCTATCAGGGCGCCATGCGCGCAGTGGCCTATGCGATTGTCGGCAGCCGGCATGCCGACGAAGCGGTACAGGACGCCTGGCTGGCGGTGGTGCGCAACCTCAAGGGGTTCGAGCAGCGCTCGAGCCTGAAAACCTGGCTGCTGACCATTACCGCCAACGCGGCCAAGACCCGCTACAAGCAAAATCGCCGCGAAGTGCTTCTCGATGACCTGCCAGGCCCGCATGGCACCATTGGCGATGAGCGCTTTGCTACCGACGGCCACTGGCTGCAAGGGCCTTCGGCCTGGCATGAGGACACCCCTGAAGCCCTGCTCAGCCGCGAGCAGATGCGTGAATGCCTCGAGCACACCTTGCTCAGCCTGTCGGAACTGCAATGCAGTGTGCTGGTGCTACGCGAGCGCCAGGGCCTGGAGCTCGAGCAGATCTGTAATCTTCTCGAGATTTCCCTCTCCAATGTCCGCGTATTGCTGCACCGCGCGCGCCTGAAGGTCTTCGCCACCCTGGAACATTTCGAGGAAACCGGTCAATGCTGAGCTGCAAGGAACTCGTCGCCCGCTCCAGCGACTACCTGGATGGACAACTGACCCTGGGCGAGCGCCTGATGGTCCGTCAGCACCTGTTGTTCTGTCGCCATTGTCGGCGCTTTCTCAAGCAGATGCGCGTGGCCCAGGCCACGGTACGGGCTTTGCCGGAACAACCGGCGGGCGACAGCGAGGCACTGGCCGAGCGTCTGGCGCGGGAGCTGAAAAACTCCTGAATCCGGCTCGGGAGGCTCTGCAACGGAGCTTTCCGGCTTATTTCATTTCGAAGTAAAAAAGTTCCCCTGTCACAAAACATTTATCTAAAAGCCACTGATCTGACATACACCCCCGCCAAGATTCCTCCCCAGCACAAGTGGCCTGAGCCGCGTGTTTTTCCAACATTATCAAGACCATAAAGTAGGGGAGCTTCTTCGATGATCCGTAAGCACTTCGCAGGTTTCGTAGCCAGCGCCTTGGCCATGGCCGTTACCGCCCAGGCTTTCGCGGGTACCGTGACCACCGACGGCGCCGATATCGTAGTCAAGACCAAGGGTGGCCTCGAGGTCGCTACCACCGACAAGGAATTCAGCTTCAAGCTGGGCGGTCGGATCCAGGCTGACTACAGCCGTTTCGACGGTTTCTACACCAACAACGGCAATACCGCCGACGCCGGTTACTTCCGCCGCGCCTACCTGGAACTGGGCGGCGTGATGTACAAGGACTGGGCCTACCAGATCGCCTACGACTTCTCGCACAACTCCGGCGGTGACAACCGTTCCGAAGACGGCTACTTCGATGAAGCGTCCCTGGCCTACAACGGCTTCAGCCCGGTATCGATCAAGGTTGGTCGTTTCGACCCCGAGTTCGGCCTGGAAAAAGCCACCAGCTCCAAGTGGGTGACCGCGCAGGAACGTACTGCCGCCTATGACCTGGTCGACTGGACCAACGCCCACAACGGCGGCCTGGGTATCCAGGCTTCGGGTACCGTCGGTGACTCGCTGTACGGCTCGGTCGGTGCCTTCGCCAAGGACGCCACCAACCAGGACAAGGACGGCGACAGCACCAAGCAGTTCAACCTGCGCGGCGTCTTCGCGCCGATGCACGAAGCCGGCAATGTCCTGCACTTCGGTATCAACTACGCCCAGCGTGACCTCTCCGACACCGCCTTCGATGGTCGTATCCGCAGCCGTCTGGGCATGCGCGGCGTCAGCACCGACGGTGGCCAGGATGCCGGCAGCAACGGCAACCGCCTGACCCTGGGCGGCGCCAACAACACCCCGGCCGGTGCCTACGACACCGACAAGGCCTGGGGCCTGGAAGCGGCATGGGCCATGGGCCCGTTTTCGGTACAGGGCGAATACGTCAAGCGTGACGTCCAGGCCGACAGCGCCTCGTTCTCCGACATCAAGGCAGACGGCTACTACGGCCAGCTGGCCTACACCATCACCGGTGAAGCCCGTGGCTACAAGCTCGGCAAGTTCGACAGCATCAAGCCTTCGAACAAGCAGATCGGTGCCTGGGAAGTGTTCTACCGCTATGACCACCTGAGCGTCGATGACGACAACGGCGCCTTTGCCAACATCGATGATGTCGAAGGCAAGGTCCACAACGTCGGCTTGAACTGGTATGCCAACGAGTCGATCAAACTCAGCGGCGTGTACGTCAAGGCCAAGGTCGACAACGCCCAGAACGCTGCCGGCGACGACAGCGGCGACGGTTTCGTAATGCGCGCGCAGTACGTGTTCTAAGCAACACCGCTCCTCATCCGTTAGATCTTCAGCCCCGCTTGCGCGGGGCTTTTTTTCGTCTGCGCGACGAGGCAGACTGCGCCAATGCCCAAGCTCATCCTGCAACACCTAGCCGAACTCACGCCTGCCACCTGGGACGCTCTGGTGCCGGGGGACCAGCCGTTCCTGCGCCATGCATTCCTGTCCAGCCTGGAAGACAGCGGCAGTGTCAGCCGCCACACCGGCTGGAGCCCCGCGCACCAGTTGCTGACCGACAGCGCCGGGCAACTGCGAGCGGCCTTGCCGGCCTACGTGAAAACCCATTCATTCGGCGAGTACGTGTTCGACCACGGCTGGGCCGATGCCTGTGAGCGGGCGGGTATTGCCTACTACCCCAAGCTGCTGTGTGCCGTGCCGTTCTCGCCGGTGACCGGCCCACGGCTGCTGGGCGACCCGCAGGTGGCGGCCGAGTTGGTGGATCAACTGACCGATGAACTGTTCGAGCAGGGGATGTCCGGCGCCCATATCAACTTCACCGATGCGCAGGCGGATGCGCTGATGCGCGAGCGTGACGGCTGGATGGAGCGCCTGGGATGCCAGTTTCACTGGCGCAACCAGGGCTACCGCGACTTCCAGGATTTTCTCGATACCTTGAGTTCACGCAAGCGCAAGCAAATGCGCAAGGAGCGCGAGCAGGTGGCGGGGCAGGGTATCGAGTTTCGCTGGTTTCGCGGCGAAGCGCTGAGTGAGGCGCAGTGGGATTTCGTCTTCGCCTGTTATGCCAATACCTATGCCGTACGCCGCCGTGCGCCGTATCTGACCCGGGAATTCTTCAGCCTGCTGGCCGAGCGCATGCCTGAGTCAATACGCGTGGTGATGGCGCGCCAGGGTGGGCGTGATGTGGCCATGGCCTTCAGCCTGGTCGGTGACGACAGCCTGTATGGCCGTTATTGGGGCTGCCTGGACGAGTTCGACCGGCTGCACTTCGAGACTTGTTTTTACCAGGGCATGGATTGGGCGATTGCCGAGGGTTTGCAGCGCTTTGATGCCGGTGCGCAGGGCGAGCACAAGTTGATTCGCGGCTTTGAGCCGGTGATCACCCGCTCCTGGCACTATCTGCTGCACCCGGGCTTGCGCCGGGCGGTGGAGGAGTTCCTTGAGCAGGAGCGGGCAGGGGTGTTGGCTTATGCCCAGGAAGCGCGTTTGGCGTTGCCTTATCGGCAAGGTTGAGGGCCTCATCGCGGTGCGACGCCTCGACTTGACCCGCGATGAGGTTACTGTCAGTCGATCCCGACAAACCCCCCCGTCTGGTGATGCCACAACCGCGCATACAGGCCCTGATGCGCCAGCAACTCCGAGTGGCTGCCCATCTCGGCAATCCGGCCTTTTTCCAGCACCACCAGGCGGTCCATGCGGGCAATGGTCGACAGTCGGTGGGCAATGGCAATCACGGTCTTGCCTTGCATCAGGGTTTCCAGGCTTTCCTGGATTGCCGCTTCGACTTCCGAGTCCAGCGCTGAGGTGGCTTCGTCCATGATCAGGATCGGCGCATTCTTGAGCAGCACCCGGGCTATGGCGATGCGCTGGCGCTGGCCGCCGGAAAGCTTGACCCCGCGCTCACCGACATGGGCATCGAAGCCGGTCCGGCCCTGAGCGTCTGACAGTTGCGGGATGAACTCGTCAGCCCGTGCCCGGCGCACCGCTTCCCATAGCTCATCTTCAGTGGCATCGGGCCGGCCATAGAGCAGGTTTTCGCGGATCGAGCGGTGCAGCAGTGAGGTGTCCTGGGTGATCATGCCGATTTGTGCGCGCAGGCTGGCCTGGGTCACCTGGGCGATGTCCTGGCCATCGATGAGGATGCGCCCGCTTTCCAGGTCGTAAAGGCGCAGCAGCAGGTTGACCAGGGTCGACTTGCCGGCGCCGGACGGGCCGATCAGGCCGATCTTCTCGCCGGGGCGGATGTCCAGGTTGAGGCCATCGATGATGCGGCTGCCCTTGCCATAGTGAAAGCTGACGTTGTCGAACTTGACCCCGCCGCGTTCGACCTTGAGCCTGGGCGCGCTAGGCGAGTCGTTGACGCTGACCGGCTGGGCGATGGTCTGCAGGCCGTCCTGGACCATGCCGATGTTCTCGAAGATGCCGTTGACCACCCACATGATCCAGCCCGACATGTTGACGATGCGGATCACCAGGCCGGTGGCCAGGGCGATGGCGCCGACGGTGATCAGCGACTGGGTCCACAGCCACAGGGCCAGGCCCGTGGTGCTGACGATCAGCAGGCCGTTGAGGCTGGTGATGACCACGTCCATGCTGGTGACCACGCGGGCGGCCAGCTGGGTTTTTTCGGTTTGTTCGCTGATCGCTTCGCGGGCGTACTGCTGCTCGAAGTCGGTATGGGCGAAGAGTTTCAGGGTGGCGATGTTGGTGTAGCCATCGACGATGCGGCCCATGAGCTTGGAGCGGGCATCGGAGGAGATCACCGCACGGGCCTTGACCCGTGGCACGAAGTAGTAGAGCGCGCCGATGTAGCAGGCGATCCAGGTGATCAGCGGCAACATCAGCCGCCAGTCGGCCTCGGCAAACAGCACCAGCGAGCTGATCGCGTAGATCAGCACGTGCCATAGCGCATCCACCGCCTGCACCGCAGAGTCGCGCAACGAGTTGCCGGTCTGCATGATGCGCTGGGCGATGCGCCCGGCAAAATCGCTCTGGAAGAAGTTCAGGCTCTGCTTGAGCACGTAGGTGTGGTTTTGCCAGCGGATCATGCTGGTCATGCCCGGGCTGATGGTCTGGTGCACCAGCAGGTCGTGCAGGCCGACGAACACCGGGCGCAGCAACAGCGCCACCACCAGCATCCACATCAGCTCGCCGCCGTGCTCGCTGAAAAAGTTGACGTTCGGCGTGCCCTGGGCCAGGTCGATGATCCGGCTCAGGTAGCTGAACAGCGCCACTTCGATCAGCGCACCGATCAGGCCGACCACCAGCAGGGCGGCAAAACTCGGCCAGACCTGGCGCAGGTAGTACACGTAGAACGGCCATACCGTGGTCGGCGGCGCCGCGGTGGGCGCCTCACGGAAGATATCGATCAGCTTTTCGAAGCGGCGAAACAGCATGAAAACGGTAACTCCTGTTCAGTTCGACCCGCGGGCCCGGTTCACGTCCCTGTGAAGCCCAAGGTCAGTCGATGCGTTTGGCCGACTTGATGAATACCGGGTCGACCGGCACATCGCGCATGCCTTTTTTCACTGTGGTGGGCGAGTTGACGATCTGGTCGACCACTTCCATGCCTTTGACGACCTTGCCGAACACCGCGTAACCGCGGTCGCGGCCCGGGTCGAGGAAGGCATTGTCGGCGACGTTGATGAAGAACTGGCTGGTGGCCGAGTTCGGGTCGGAGGTGCGCGCCATCGACAGCGTGCCACGGACGTTCTGCAGGCCATTGCTGGCTTCGTTGCGGATCGGGTCCTTGGTGGGCTTTTGCACCATCTGCTCAGTGAAACCACCACCCTGGACCATGAAGCCCGGGATCACCCGGTGGAAGATGGTGTTGTTGTAGAAGCCGCTGTCCACGTACTGCAGGAAATTCCTGGTGCTGATCGGCGCCTTTTCCGCGTTCAGTTCCACTTCGACCTGGCCGAAGCTGGTGTCGAGTAATACGTGGGGCGTCTTGTCGGAAGCCATCAGGCTGGTGGCGAAAACGACCGAGCAGGTGGCGAGCAGGAGTTTTTTCAGCATGGGCTCAATGATCCTTGAGAGGTGGTGGACGCCGCCAGGAACTGCAGCAGCGTCTGATTGAAGACGTGAGGTTGATCCAGGGGTGTAGCGTGCCGGGAATCTTCGATAACCGCCAGCCGTGCCTGTGGAATCAGCGCAACGTAGCGCTCTTTAAGTTGTACCGGGGTGTAATCCTGGTCGGCGCTGATGACCAGGGTAGGACAGCGAATCTGCCCCAGGCGTTGCGCCACGCCCCAGCCGACTATGGCGTCGAAACTGGCCAGGTAGGCGCGTTTGTCGTTCTTTGCCCAGCGCTCGGCCATCTTGCGGCGTAAATCGGCCTGCTGCGGCTTGGGGAACAACCGCTCGGCCAGGCCCTTGCCGATGGTTTCAAGGCTCAGCACCCGGGCCAGGGCCCAGCGCTTGGCCCACCAGATCCAGTCGCTGCGGCTGCGGCGCTTGACCTCCGGGGCGCTGTTGACGATGCACAGGCTGCGCAGCCACTGGGGATGATCGACGGCAAACTGAAAGCCGACCATGCCGCCCATGGACAGCCCGACCAGGTGCACGGGGCCGGTCTGCAACCGCTCGAGCAGGGCCAGCAGGTCGGCGCTGAAGCTGGCGATGCTATAGCGCTCGCGTGGCTTGTCGGAGCGGCCATGGCCACGGATGTCCATGAGGATCACGCGGTAGTGGCGAGCCAGCTCCGGCACCTGCATTTCCCAGTCCTGGCAACTGGAGCCCAGGCCATGCAACAGCACCAGCGGCTCGCCCTGGCCGTATTCCTCGTAGTGTAGCGAGCAACCTTCATGTTCGAAGTAGGCCATCGGCGTGATTCCTGTCAGGCTTGGGCGGGCGCGGCGAAGGGCACATCCAGCGGTGCGGTGTCGAAATTGCGCAGCAACTCGACGAGGATCTGCGTTGCCGGGCCCAGGGGTTTGTCCTTGTTCGAGTAAAGGTAGAACAGTGGGTGGCGACTGCCACCCTGATCCAGTGGTAAAGGCTTGAGCAGGCCTTCACGCAGCTCGCGCTCGATCAGGTGCCGCGGCAGCCAGGCAAAGCCCAGGCCGCTGCTGACGAAGGTGGCGGCGGTGGCCAGGCTGCCGACCGTCCAGCGCTGTTCGGCGCCCAGCCAGCCGACATCGCGTGGCTGGGCGCGGCCTGAATCGCGAATCACCACCTGCAGCTGGCTTTCCAGGTCCTGGAAGCTCAGTTCCCGGTTCAAGCGGTGCAGGCTGTGTTCGGGGTGGGCGACGGCGACGAATTCGACCGAACTCAGTTCGGTGCCCAGGTAGCCGGAAATGTTGAAGCCGCTGATGGCAAGGTCCGCAATGCCTTCATGCAGCACCTCTTCGACCCCGGACAGCACCTCTTCGCGCAGGCGCACCCGGCAGCCACGGCTTTGCGGCATGAACGCGCTCAAGGCGCGGACCAGGCGGGCATTGGGGTAGGCGGCATCGACCACCAGGCGCACTTCGGCTTCCCAGCCCTGTTCCATGTGATGGGCCAGGTCTTCAAGCTGGCTGGCCTGCTTGACCAGTTGCCGCGAGCGGCGCAGCAGCACGTTGCCGGCCTCGGTCAGCACCGCCTTGCGCCCGTCGATACGCAGCAGCGGTACGCCGAGCTGGTCCTGCATGCGCGCCACGGTATAGCTCACCGAGGATTGCGAACGGTGCAGGGCCTCGGCGGCCTGGGCAAAACCGCCGTGATCGACCACCGCCTGCAGGGTCCGCCACTGATCCAGGGTTACGCGCGGCGCTTTCATCTTCGGCTCCTGTTGTCCTAAGCTGGCGCTCTTTCATGGAGAGCGTCGTATGAAGAAATGTTGTGCTGTATTGCTGGCCCTGCTTCCGCTCACGGCCCTGGCCTATCCCATCGACGTGAAAAAAGACATCGACGGCGTCAAGGTCGACTACACCACCTACGACACCGACCGTGACATCGGTTCGATCAGCGTCAACAACTATGGCGACGTCGATGCCCAGTGCAAGGTGACTTTCCGCAATGGCCCGGAAGCGCCACGGGTACGCCGGGTGAATGTGCCGGCGAAAAAAAGCGTCGATGCCACTGCCAAGTTCAACCGGGAAATCATCAAGCTGCGCATCACCTTGGACTGCAAGCCGAAATAAAACAATTTAACTGATAGGTTGGACCCAGTTTTTACGCTTTTTTATCGATAGGTCAATCATTAATCTTGCCTCCATCGACTTACCGAACTCGCCGATGGAGGCAAGCCCCATGTCCCGTGTACTCGTCATCGAAAGCAGCGCCCGCCAGCAGGACTCGATCTCCCGGCAACTGACCCGCGACTTCGTCAGCCAGTGGCAAGCCGCCCACCCGGCCGACCAGGTGACCCTGCGCGACCTGGCCGTCAACCCGGTGCCGCACCTGGATGGCAACCTGCTCGGCGGCTGGATGAAGCCCGAAACCCAGCGCAATGCCGAAGAGCTAGAGGCCCTGGCACGCTCCAACGAGCTGACCGATGAAGTGCTGGCCGCCGATGTGCTGGTGCTGGCCGCGCCGATGTACAACTTCACCATCCCCAGCACCCTCAAGGCCTGGCTGGACCACGTACTGCGCGCCGGCATCACCTTCAAGTACACCGAAACCGGGCCCCAGGGCCTGCTGACCGGCAAGCGCGCCTACATCCTTACCGCTCGCGGCGGCATTCATGCCGGCGCCAGCAGCGATCACCAGGAACCTTACCTGCGCCAGGTCATGGCCTTCATCGGTATCCATGACGTGACCTTCATCCACGCCGAAGGCCTGAACATGGGCGGCGATTTCCACGAGAAGGGCCTGAACCAGGCCAAGGCGCAGCTTGCCGCCGTGGCATAAGCCGGCAATGAATTTTCCCGCCTGACACCTGTTGCTCCTTTGGGTGTACCTGCCCGGTCTGCCTTGCGCGTGACCGGGCTTTTTTATGCTGCTTGGCGTGCTAGCCGGCCTTGCCAGCGACTATTGCCGGGCTAGCCGCTAACCGTTAAGGTCGCCGCCTCCACAGCAAGGGGCCAACATGGGCTATTTATTGATCGTCGCGCTGATCCAGGCGTTTTCCTTCAGCCTGATCGGCGAGTACCTGGCCGGGCATGTCGACAGCTATTTCGCCGTGCTGGCGCGGGTGTTGCTGGCCGGCCTGGTGTTCCTGCCGCTGACCCGCTGGCGCCAGGTCGAAGCGCGCTTCATGCGTTCGATGCTGCTGATCGGTGCGCTGCAGTACGGCATCACCTATGTCTGCCTGTACCTGAGCTTCCGCGTGCTGACGGTGCCGGAGGTGCTGCTGTTCACCATTCTCACGCCCTTGCACGTGACCCTGATCGAAGATGCCCTGAACCGGCGCTTCAACCCCTGGGCGTTGGTGGCGGCGCTGGTGGCGGTTGCCGGTGCGGCGGTGATTCGCTTCGACAGCATCAGCCCGGACTTTTTCATCGGCTTCTTGCTGCTGCAACTGGCCAACTTCACCTATGCCGCCGGGCAGGTGCTGTACCGTCACCTGATCGCACGCAACCCCAGCGACCTGCCGCATTACCGGCGTTTCGGTTACTTCTACCTGGGCGCCTTGCTGGTGGTGCTACCGGCCTTTTTGCTGTTCGGCAACAGCCAGCACCTGCCGAGCACCGAGGTGCAATGGCTGGTGCTGCTGTTTTTGGGGCTGTGCCCGACGGCACTGGGCTTGTACTGGTGGAACAAGGGTGCCTGCCTGGTTTCCGGCGGCACCCTGGCGGTGATGAACAACCTGCACGTGCCGGTCGGTTTGCTGCTCAATTTGCTGATCTGGAACCAGCACGAGCCGCTGGGCCGGTTGTTCATCGGCGGGGCGGTGATCCTCGCGTCGCTATGGCTCAGTCGTCTCGGCACTCAGCGCCCGCTGCTGGCTGGGCAGGGTCGAGGGTAACAGGCCGGCGCGCAGGTCATTGCCGCTGGGTTGCTGGTACAGGCTCAGGCCGAACTCCGGCATCACCGCCAGCAGGTAGTCGAAGATGTCGCCCTGGATCCGCTCGTAGTCGGCCCACGCCGTGGTGCGCGTGAAGCAGTAGATTTCCAGCGGCACGCCCTGGGCGGTGGTCTGCATCTGGCGGACCATGCAGGTCATGTTCGGCTGGATCTCCGGGTGGCTCTTCAGGTAGGCCAGGGCATAGGCACGGAAGGTGCCGATGTTGGTCATCCGGCGACGGTTGGCGGAGAGTTCGGCGACATTGCCCTGGGCCTCGTTCCAGGCTCTGAGCTCACTGCGCTTGCGGGCAATGTAGTCGGTCAGCAGGCGTACTTCGCTCAGGCGCTGCTCCTCATCGGAGCGCAGGAAGCGCACGCCGCCGGCATCGATGAACAGGCTGCGCTTGATCCGTCGCCCGCCCGACTGCTGCATGCCGCGCCAGTTCTTGAACGACTCGGACATCAAGCGCCAGGTGGGGATGGAGACGATAGTCTTGTCGAAGTTCTGCACCTTGACCGTGTGCAGGGTGATGTCGACCACGTCGCCGTCGGCGCCGACCTGGGGCATCTCGATCCAGTCGCCGACCCGCAGCATGTCGTTGCTGGTCAACTGCACGCTGGCGACGAACGACAGCAGGGTGTCCTTGTAGACCAGCAAGATGACCGCCGACATGGCGCCCAGACCCGAGAGCAGCAATAGCGGCGAGCGGTCGATCAGGGTGGCGACGATAACGATGGCGCCGAACACGAACAGGACCATCTTCGCCAATTGCACGTAACCCTTGATCGAGCGGGTGCGGGCGTGCTCGGTGCGCGCGTAGATGTCCAGCAGGGCGTCGAGCAGGGCGCTCAGGGCCAGGGTCAGGAACAGGATGGTGAAGGCCAGGGCGAGGTTGCCGAGAAAGTGCTGGCTGGTGGCGCTCAGCTCCGGCACCAGTTTGAGGCCAAATTGCACCACCAGTGACGGGGTGGTCTGGGCCAGGCGCTGGAACACCTTGTTCTCGCGCAGGTCATTGACCCAGTGCAGGGCTGGCTGGCGGCCTAGCAGACGGGCGGCGTGCAGCACCAGAAAGCGCGCCACGCGGCCGAGCAGCAGGGCGATCACCAGCAATACGCCCAGGCCGATACCGGCGTGCAGTAGCGGGTGTTGATCAAGGGTGCCCCAGAGGTCCAGGGTGTTTTGCCACAGCTGTTGAATGTCCATAACGGTGTCGTAAAGGGTCCGCAAGTCGAAAACAAGGCCATTAGAGCGCGGATCGGCAAGAAGTTGCCAAAAGAAATTCGGCTCCGACGCCGGAAAACGTTACCCTATGCAACTGAATTTTTTGCACATGCCCGAGGTACACCCGTGTTTTCCCAATTCGCCCTGCACGAACGCCTGCTCAAAGCCGTGGCCGAGCTGAAATTTGTCGAGCCGACGCCGGTGCAGGCAGCGGCCATCCCTTTGGCGTTGCAAGGGCGTGACCTGCGGGTGACGGCGCAAACCGGTAGCGGCAAGACCGCAGCCTTCGTCCTGCCGATGCTCAACCGCCTGGTTGACCTCAAGCAGAAGCGCGTCGAAATTCGCGCCCTGGTGCTGTTGCCGACCCGCGAGCTGGCGCAGCAGACCCTCAAGGAAGTCGAGCGCTTCTCCCAGTTCACTTTCATCAAGGCCGGGCTGATCACCGGTGGCGAAGACTTCAAGGAGCAGGCCGCGATGCTGCGCAAGGTGCCGGACGTGCTGATCGGCACCCCGGGCCGCTTGCTCGAGCAGCTCAATGCCGGCAACCTGCACCTGGAGCATGTCCAGGTGATCGTGCTCGATGAAGCCGACCGCATGCTCGACATGGGCTTTGCCGAAGACGTCGAGCGCCTGTGCAACGAGTGCCCGAATCGTGAACAGACCATGCTGTTCTCCGCCACCACTGGCGGTGCCGGCCTGCGCGACATGATCGGCAAGGTGCTGAAAACCCCTGAGCACCTGATGCTCAACAGCGTCAGCCAGCTGGCCGAAGGCACCCGCCAGCAGATCATCACCGCTGACCACAACCAGCACAAAGAACAGATCGTGCAGTGGCTGCTGGAGAACGAGACCTACGACAAGGCGATCATCTTCACCAATACCCGGGTGATGGCCGACCGCATCTACGGTCACCTGGTGGCCAAGGACTACAAGGCTTTCGTCCTGCACGGCGACAAAGACCAGAAAGATCGCAAGCTGGCCATCGAGCGCCTGAAGCAGGGCGGCGCCAAGATTCTCGTGGCTACTGACGTTGCCGCCCGCGGCCTGGACGTCGACGGCCTGGACCTGGTGATCAACTTCGACATGCCACGCAGCGGCGACGAATACGTACACCGCATCGGCCGTACCGGCCGTGCCGGTAACGAAGGCCTGGCGGTGTCGTTGATCTGTCACGGCGACTGGAACCTGATGTCGAGCATCGAGCGCTACCTGAAGCAGACCTTCGAGCGCCGGGTGATCAAGGAAGTCAAAGGCACCTACACCGGGCCGAAGAAGGTCAAGGCCTCGGGCAAGGCGGCCGGTGTGAAAAAGAAAAAGACCGATAAAAAAGGCGACAAGAAGGTCGTGGCCAAGCGCAAGCCAACAGCCAAGCCAAAGCCTAACGCGCCGCTGGCCAGCGCCGACGGCCTGGCACCGCTCAAGCGCCGCAAACCGGCGCCGGCTGCGGAGTAAGCGCCGGCTTCATAGCCCTCCCACAGGTTCTTTGCAGCCCTTGTGGGAGCGGCGGTGCGGCGACCCGACTTGACCCGCGATTGTTTCACCCCGATTTCAAGTCTTCTTCTCAGCGTTCTTCAATTCCTGCATCCGCTTGTCGATCAGCTGGCACTTGTCCGGCAAGTCCTTGCTGGCCGTGCCCAGCTCCATCTTCTGCAGCTCGTCGTTGATCTCCTTGGCCTTCTGCGGGTTCTGCTCGGTGAGCTTGCTCACTTCCTTGGCCAGTTCTTCGCGCTTGGCCGTCGCTTCTTCCAGCGTGCACGCCCAGCCGGGCAGGGCCAGCAGCAGGCTGGCGGCGGCTGCAATGTTCAACAGGGTTTTCATCGGCAGGCTCCCGGGCAATCAAGGTGAAGTCTTGCGGTTGAGCCTCGCCGGGCGGCGAAAGTTCAGTCGAACCGCAGCCGCGTACACCGGTCACAATCTTACCTACCCCTGATTGAGGCTATGCCGATGACCACCTACGACTGGGACCTGATCGAACGCCTGTTGCACGAAGCGCAGAATAGCGCCGGCCACAGTTTTACCCCCAGGCCTTACGCCGAGCAGCATGCAGCCCAGCTCGCGGCCGAGGGCGCGGCCCCTGGCGATCTCGATCATCTGAAAACCCTGGCATGTGAGTATGAAAAGCTGCTGTTCGAGCGCGGTTACTTTGCCTCACGCCCGGAAGACGAGGGCGGCAACGGCGAGAACTTCATCCTTACCGAGCGGGGCTCGCGGCTGCTGAGCCTGCTGGACAGCAGCATTCCGGGCAACGATCACCCACGCCAGGTGCTGGATGAACAGGAGGATGCACTGGACGAGGCTACTTTCGATCATTTGGCCTCCAAGGCGCAGATTGCCTGAAGCAGGTAACACAAGGCTGGCATTGAGCGGCCGCCGCCGCTGATAATCGGCGCTGGATCCACTTCTGCCGAGAGCCTGCCATGTTGCTGCCAGAAACCGGGGGCGCCCGATGAGCGCCAGCCGCCGCAATACCGATGCCTTTGCCCTGCAAGTGATGCTGGTGCTGTGCCTGATCTGGGGCATCCAGCAGGTGATGATCAAGTGGGCCGCACCGGATATTGCCCCGGTAATGCAGCAAGCCATGCGCTCGGGGATGGCGGCATTGCTGGTCGGCCTGCTGATGTGTTTTCGTGGCGGCTGGGACCAGGTCGCCAGCACCTGGCGCGGCGGGCTACTGGCCGGTTCCCTGTTTGGCCTGGAGTTTCTGTTCATCGCCGAAGGCCTGAAGCTGACCTCGGCGGCGCACATGTCGGTATTCCTCTACACCGCACCGGTGTTTACCGCCCTGGGCTTGCATTTCATGCTGCCCAGCGAGCGGCTGCGGCCCTTGCAGTGGCTGGGCATCCTGCTGGCCTTTGGCGGTATTGCCTTTGCCTTTGCCGGTGGCGTTTCCCTTGAGCATCTGGACGCACAAATGCTGCTGGGTGACGCCTTCGGGGTGCTGGCGGGCCTGGCCTGGGGCGCAACCACCGTGGTGGTGCGCGCTTCGCGGCTGTCGGAGGCGCCAGCGACCCTGACGCTGTTCTATCAACTGGCGGTCGGTTTTGTCGGCCTGCTGTTGATCGCTGTCGCCAGTGGCCAGGTTACCCAGGTGCAGTTCACCCCGCTGTCGATCGGCAGCCTGCTGTTTCAGGGCCTGATCGTGTCGTTTTTCAGTTACCTGACCTGGTTCTGGCTGCTGCGCCGCTATCTGGCCTCGAACCTGGCGGTGTTCTCGTTCATTACTCCGTTGTTCGGGGTGACTTTCGGCGTGCTGTTGCTGGGCGAGCCGTTGAGCCTGAATTTCGTCCTCGGCGCGATCATGGTGCTGCTCGGGGTGACCCTGGTCAGCGCTGAGCAGTGGGTGCGCCGGCGCCTGCGCAGCCTGCTCGGCTAGCCTGCGGGCGCAACAGCAGCAGGCCGGCGAGCACCAGGCCGCTGGCGGCGATCAGCAGCGCTGCCTGCAGGCTGCCGGCGAACTGATTGCTCAGCGCCGCCAGCAGCGGTCCACTGAGCTGGCCCAGGGCAAAACAGGCGGTCAAAAGCCCGGCATTGCGCTGGCTGGCGTGCGGTGCCAGCTCCCGCGAGCGTTGCATTACCAGTTGCATGCAGGCCAGGAACGGGCCGCCACAGAGGATTACCCCCAGCGCCAGGCCCGGGCCGTTGCCCAGCAGGCAGGCGAACACGCCGGCGGCCTGCAGCCACAGGGTCGCGATCAGCCAGCTTGAGGTGCTGCCCATGCCCGGGCGGCGCAGGCTGACCAGCACCACGCCCAGCACCGCCGCCAGACCAAAACCGGGCCAGAACAGGTCGGCCAGCCACTGCCCGTGAAAGCGCGCACTGGCCATCTGCGACATGAAGGTCGCGGGGATGATATAGCCAATACCGTACAGGGCATACACCAGGCCGAGGCGGGCAATTCCTTGCTCGGCTGGCTGGACGCGCGCCCCGCTGACAGTAGGCGCTAGCGTCTGCGGGCGTGGCAGCGCTGGCAGCGCGATCAGCAGCATCAACAGGGCAACGGCGGCATAGATTAACCACAGCGGCGCCGAGCCCAGTCCGTTGAGGTTGGCGATCAGCGCCAGCATTCCGGTTAAAAAAATTCCCACCCCGGGCCCGGCAAACACCAGGGCGCCGAGCCGTGGCCGATTGCTGGCCGCTGCCACCTGCTGGCTGAGGCTGGTGAGCATCACCAGCACCCAGGCGCTGGCCACGCCGGTGCCAAAGCGCAGCAGCAGATGGGCCCAGAAACCGCTGGCCGAGAACGACGCCAGGGTCAGCACGACGCACAGCCACAGACCGCCGTGCAGGCGCGCGCTGACCTGGCCCGGGCGGCGGACGAACATGGCGTCCAGGGCGCCGAGCAGATAGCCCAGGTAGTTGGCGGCGGCGATCAGGCCGGCGGCGGTCAGGCTGACCTGCCCTTCGCTGATCAGGTGCGGGAGCTGTGGAGTGAGGGCGAAGCGGCCGATGCCCATGGCCATCATCAGGGCAACGGCACAGGCGAGAAGGCGAACAACTGGCGACATGGCGGCAATTCCTGCACAAGCGTGAATGACCGTCAGGCTAAAGCCGGTTGATTTTCAATAAAATTGAATAATGATGAGCAACTTGTTCTGTTTTGGAGAATAGCTCGTGGAGCTCAGCCAATTGCGGATTTTCCAGGCGGTGGCCGAGGAGGGCTCGGTGACCCGCGCCGCCGAGCGCCTGCACCGGGTGCCGTCGAACCTGTCGACGCGCCTGCGCCAGCTCGAAGAGCAACTGGGCGTTGAGCTGTTTCGCCGCGAGCGCCAGCGTTTGCAGCTGTCGCCGGCGGGCAAGGTGCTGCTCGATTACGCCGGGCGCATGCTCGCCCTGCACGATGAGGCCTTTGCCGCCGTGCAGGGCGGGCAGCCGGCCGGGGAGTTCGTGCTGGGCTCGATGTACAGCACTGCGGCCATTCATTTGCCCGACTTGCTGGCCCGTTACCACAGCGCTTACCCGGCGGTGAACCTGCAGGTGCAGGCGGCGCCCAGCGGCGAGTTGCTCGAAGGCTTGCTCAGCGGCCGCCTGGATGCCGCCCTGGTCGACGGGCCGCTGGCCCTGGCCGGGCTCGACGGCGTGCCGCTGTGCGACGAAACCCTGGTGCTGATCACCGAACCCGGCCATGGGCCGGTGCGCAGTGCCCGCGATGTCGCCGGGCGGGCGGTGTTCACCTTTCGTCAAGGCTGTTCGTACCGGATGCGCCTGGAGGCCTGGTATGCCCACGATCACGCGGCCATGGGCCGGGTCATGGAGATCGAGTCGTACCCGAGCATGCTCGCCTGTGTGATAGCCGGGGCTGGGGTTGCGTTGATGGCGCAGTCGATGCTCGACAGCCTGCCGGGCCGCGAACGGGTGGCGGTGCATCGCCTGCAGGCGCCGTTCGATCAGGCCACCACCTGGCTGATGTGGCGCAAGGGCATGCGCGGGGCGAATTTGAGCGCCTGGATCGATTTGCAACAAGGGGAAACAGTTACCCAGGCAGCGCAGATGGCGCAGGAGGCTTGATTGAGATCAAACTTGCCCTCAAGTCATGTTGCACAGACATGCGCATTGCAATACTTGGGACTATGATCTGTATGAAGCATCGCAGGATTTATTCGCCGTGCAGGCTGACCCGTAAGGGGGAGTTATGAGAAACCATCTGTTCAACTGGCTCCACGACCTGGCCGCTGCCCTGGGCCTGATCCCGCCACCGCTGCAGCCGGTGCCGATCCCTACCGACGAAGAACAGCGCAAGCGCCAGCCACGTCGCTAAAACACATCGGCCGCCGCATCATTGCTGATGCGACGGCCGTGGTGCACCTGTCTATCAGGCCAGGTTGACGGCGCCTACCGGGCGGCGCGACATCAGGCTGACTACCACAAAGCTCACCAGGCCGATCGCCAGGCTGTAGTAGATCGGCGTGTTGGCGTCCATCCCATCCATGATCATGAACGCCAGGGCGGTGACGAAGCCCAGGGTCATGCTGGTGATCGCCGCCGCAGTGGTGGCGCGTTTCCAGTAGATGGCGCCGATCAGCGGAATCAGCATGCCGCCCACCAGCAGGTTGTAGGCCAGGGTCAAGGCGCTGATCACATCGGTTACCACCAAGGCGATACCCAGTACGGCAATACCGGTCAGCAGGGTGAACAGGCGGTTGATGCCCAGGCTCGACTGCTTGCCGCCGCGCAGTTTCGGCAGCAGGTCTTCGGTCAGGACCGTGGAGGCGGCCAGCAGGCCAGCACTGGCGGTGGACATCATCGCTGCCAGCGCAGCGGCAATCACCAGGCCACGGATACCGTCAGGCAGGGTGGATTTGACGATCGCGGCAAAGGCGTTGTTGGCGTTGTCCAGGTCCGGCAGGAGGACATGCGCGGCCATGCCGATCAGTGCGCACACCAGGCCGTAGATCACGCAGTACACGCCAGCAGTGGTGCCCGCGTACTTGGCGACTTTCTCGTCACGGGCGGTGAACACCCGTTGCCAGATGTCCTGGCCGATCAGGATGCCGAAGAAGTAGATCAGGAAGTAGGTGATGATGGTGTCCCAGCCGATGGTGGTCAGGCTGAAGTTGCTGGCCGGCAGCTTGGCCACCAGTTGATCCCAGCCACCGACCTTGTACAGGCAGATGGGCAGCAGGACAAACATCAGGCCGACGGTCTTGATCACGAACTGGACGATGTCGGTCAGGGTCAGCGACCACATGCCGCCGATGGTCGAGTACACCACCACGACGCCACCACCGAGCAGGATCGCGCCCCAGAACGGCAGGTCGAACAGCACTTGCAAAACGGTGCCGATGGCCAGGGTCGAGGTCACCGCGATCATCAGCGCGTAGGCAAGCATGATCACCGCACTGGCCTGGCGGGCCATGGGGTTGTAGCGTTTTTCCAGCACCTGGGTAACGGTGAAGATCTTCAGGCGCAGCAGCGGCTTGGCCAGGAACAGGTTCAGGGCGATGATGCCCAGGCCCAGCGCGGCGCACAGCCAGAAGCCGGAAATCCCGTGGACATAGCCCAGGCGTACGGTGCCGACGGTCGACGCGCCGCCCAGTACCGTGGCGGCCATGGTGCCCATGTACAGGCTAGGGCCCAGGTTGCGCCCGGCCACCAGGTAATCTTCATGGGTTTTTGCCCGGCGCATGCCGAACCAGCCGAGCGCGAGCATGCCGGCGGCATAAATCAGAACAACGAATATGTCCAAGGCCATGGGTGTCTCCAATTATCTTTATTATGGTGAGATCGACCCCGGCGCCAGGCAAGCCTGGCGCCGGGTCATTCGTCTACTCAGTGGGCCGTCGTTGCGGCCCGACTGTCATGGCTCCTGCCCTGTTGCAACTCCTGGTGTACTACCGTTAGCGGCGAACCACGCCCGGCAGTGCACAGAGCATTTCGTACAGCAGGTTGGCACCGAGCAGCGAGGTGTTGCCGGTGGTGTCGTAAGGTGGCGAGACTTCCACCAGGTCGCAGCCGATCAGGTCCAGGCCCTGGCAGCCGCGGATGATTTCCATCGCCTGGATGGTGGTCAGGCCGCCGATTTCCGGGGTGCCGGTGCCCGGTGCCCAGGCCGGGTCGATACCGTCGATGTCGAAGCTCAGGTACACCGGGCCGCCACCGACTTTCTCGCGCACTTCGGCCATCAACGGCTCCAGCGACTTGTGCCAGCACTCTTCGGCCTGGACCACACGGAAGCCCTGCTTGCGGCTCCAGTTGAAGTCTTCGGCGGTATAGCCCTGGGCGCGCAGGCCGATCTGCACCACGCGGTCGCAGTCCAGCAGGCCTTCTTCGACGGCGCGGCGGAAGGTGGTGCCGTGGGCGATCTTCTCGCCGAACATGTGATCGTTGACGTCGGCGTGGGCATCGATGTGCACCAGCCCGACCTTGCCGTGCTTCTTGTGGATAGCGCGCAGGATCGGCAGGGTGATGGTGTGGTCGCCGCCCATGGTCATGGGGATGACGTTGTGTTCGAGGATCTCGTCGTAGGCTTCTTCAATGATCCGTACGGCGTCGAGCAGGTTGAAGGTGTTGATCGCCACGTCGCCGATATCGGCAACCGACAACGAATCGAAGGGCGCAGCGCCAGTGGCCATGTTGTACGGGCGGATCATCACCGATTCGGCGCGGATCTGCCGTGGGCCGAAGCGGGTGCCGGAGCGCAGCGAGGTGCCGATGTCCAGGGGGATGCCGATGAACGCGGCATCCAGGCCTTCGGCGCTTTGCAGGTGAGGGAGACGGAGCATGGTGGCGATGCCGCCGAAGCGCGGCATTTCGTTGCCGCCCAGTGGTTGGTGCAGAATCTTGTCCACGGTCGGGCCTCATCGATTCGATTGTTCTAGTTGTTGGAACCTGTCTGGCTGGCCTGGGGCAACCCCTGAAATGCCGGCAAGCAGGTGCATTGCGGCAGAGTCTGCAAAAGGTAGTGGATGAAAAGAATCGCTACAGGCAAATACTTAGTTCAGGTTTTTCTGAACTAATGCCGGTATTGCGGTTAGAATCCGGCCATCTGTAGCCCTGCGGACCGCGATCACATGGCCTCTGCCTTGCCCGACCTGAAACTCCTGCGCATCTTCGTCAGCATCGTGCGCCACCAGGGGTTTGCCAACGCCCAGCGCGAGCTGAACCTGTCGACCTCGGCCATCAGTACCTACATGAGCCAGCTCGAGGCGGCCCTTGGCATCGTCCTTTGCCATCGCGGCCGTGGCGGTTTCAGCCTGACCAGCAAGGGTGAACTGTTCCACCAGGAGACCTTGCGCCTGCTGGCAGAAATGGACGGTTTCGAGCAATACGCGGCGGCGCTCAAGGGGGAATTGCGCGGTACCCTCAACCTTGGGGTGATCGACTCCACCGTCGGTGATCGGGCCTTGCCTTTGGCTGAAGCTATCGGTGCCTACAGCCAGGAGCACCCGGCGGTGCACTTGCACCTGTCGGTGTCGAGCCCCTACGAGCTGCAACTGGGGGTGCAGGACAACCGCCTGGACCTGGCCATCGGCGCCTTTTCCACGCGCATGAGCGGGCTGGTGTATCAGCCGTTGTACCGCGAGCAACATTGGCTGTATTGCAGCAACCGCCATCCGCTGTTCAACGAGCGGCGCATTCCCGAGCAGGTGATTACCCAGCAGCGCATGGTCGGTCGCGGTTACTGGAGCCAGGCTGAACTTGCCCGCCACGGCTTCAAGCACAGCGCGGCAACGGTGGAGAGCATGGAGGCGCAACTGATCCTGGTGTTGTCCGGCGCCTATATCGGCTACCTGCCGGAACACTATGCCCAGGCCTGGGCTGACAAGGGCGATTTGCGGGTGCTATCGCCGGCGACCTTCGGCTATCAGGCACCGTTCTCCATGATCATTCGCCGTGGCCGCAGCCGCGAACCCTTGATCCAGACCTTTCGCGATCTGCTCAAGGCGCAACTCACTCCAGCCTGAACGAAACGGCCCCTAGTAAATTTAGTCTTGGCTGCAAAAATTCCTGAAAATATCGGCCGCAACCCCGTAATTGCTCTGCTAAACCTGTATTGGCTTGATGAAATTTCCCATCTCTCCTTTGCAGGGATCGCCCAGATGCGCATGAATTTGCCCGTCACTGAGCATGAAAGAACCTTTCCGAGCGAACAGCGGCTGATTTCCACTACCGACCTCAATAGCCGCATCACCTATTGCAACGACGCCTTTGTCGCCATCAGCGGTTTTACCTACGAGGAATTGCTCGATCAGCCGCACAACCTGGTGCGTCATCCGGACATGCCCCCCGCGGTGTTCGGGCATATGTGGGAAACCATCAAACAGGGCAAACCCTGGATGGGCGTGGTGAAGAACCGCGCCAAAAACGGCGACTTCTACTGGGTCAGCGCTTACGTTACGGCGATTTACGAAAACGGCCGGATCAGCGGCTACGAGTCGGTGCGCTCGGTACCGACCCGCGAGCAGATCCGCCGGGCCACGGCGTTGTATGCACGGTTGCGCCAGGGGCGCAGCCCGGTGCCGCTGGCGGCTCGACTGGGCGCGACAGTGGAACACGGCTGGCCCTTGGTCGGCGCTGGTATTTTGTCTGTGATCAGCTATTTGTGGCTGCCCCAGTACGCCGCCCTGGGTGTGCTGATGGCCAGCCTGCTCAGCGCCTGGTACCTGATCGAGGCGCGGCAGAACCGGGTGATCCGCCGCACCCTGGGCGAACACCCGAAAGCCTTCACCAGCCCTCTGGTGGCCCTGACCTACAGCGACAACAGCGGCCTGCAGGGCCAGCTGGACCTGGCGATCATCAGTGAAGAAGCCCGCTTGCAATCGGCCCTGACGCGCCTGGTGGATGCCGGTGTCGGGGTCAAGACGCGCGCCGCGCAATCCTCCGACCTGTCCGGGGCCCAGGCGCAGATGCTCGACAAGCAACGCAGCGAAACCGATCAGTCGGCCACGGCGATTGCGCAAATGGCAGCGACCATCCAGGAAGTGACGCACAACGTGCAGAACACCGCTACGGCCGCCTCCGATGCCGATCACCTGGCCCAGCAGGGCAGTGACCTGGCGCAGCAAAGCCTGCGCGCCATGGGCAGTATGGCCGAGGCGGTCAGCGACATCGGCCAGGCGGTCAATGCCCTGGCCGACCAGACCCAGTCGATCGGCAGCGTGGTCGATGTCATCACCTCGATTGCCGAGCAGACCAACCTGCTGGCGCTCAACGCGGCGATCGAGGCGGCGCGGGCCGGCGAGCAGGGCCGGGGCTTTGCCGTGGTCGCCGACGAGGTGCGCTCGCTGGCCCAGCGTACCCGTACCTCGACCGAGGAGATCCACCAGATTATCGCCTCGTTGCGCGCCGGCGCCGAGCGGGCGGTGTCCAGTGCCAGCAAGGGCGAGCAGATCTCCCGCGACAGCGTGCACAGCGTCGAGGCGGTGCAGTCGGCGCTGGTGGGCATCACCCAGGCGGTCAGCCGCATCACCGGCATGAGCCAGCAGATGGCCACAGCCTCGGAACAGCAGAGTCATGTCGCCGAGGACATCAACCAGCAGATCACCCGCATTGCCCAGCTCTGCGATCACAGCGCCGGGCAGGCCAAGCAGGGCGCCGAGATCAGCCAGGACCTGGAACGCATGGCCGATTACCTGTACAGCCTGGCCGAACGTTTCAACCGCTGAAGCTTTTCGTCTCTCCCACAGGGAAGTGGGCTTTTTTCGGGGCTGCTGTGGCACACTTTGCCCGCTCAGGAGAACCCGATGTCCAGAATCCACTGCGAGCGCTGCCTGCGCCCACAAGCCCATTGCCTTTGTCCGCTAATCCCTTCCCTCGACAGCCGTACCCGCGTGCTGTTGCTGCAGCATCCCAGTGAAGTGCGCCACGCCCTCAATACCGCCAAGCTGGCGGCGCTTGGCTTGCGCAATGCGCAATTGCACGTGGGCGAAGTGTTCGAGGATCTGCCTGAGCTGCTGCAAGCACCGGGGTACCGCAGTGCCTTGCTGTTTCCGGGCGATGCGGCGCAGCCGCTGGTGGCCTATGCCGACGAAGAGGATAAGCGACCGTGGCAACTGGTGGTGCCCGATGGTACCTGGCGCAAGGCGAGCAAGTTGTTGCATGTGAACCCGTTGCTTGGCACGTTGCCGCGGGTAACCCTGGCCCAGGTCCTGCCTTCGCGCTATCGCCTGCGCAAAGCGCCGCAGGCGGGGGCAGTATCGACTCTGGAGGCACTGGTGCAGGCGCTCAACGTGCTGGAGGCGCCGGTTAATTTTGACGCGCTGTTAAAACCGTTCGAGGCGCTGATCGAGGGGCAGATTGCGGCGATGGGGCGCGAGACCTACGAGCGCAATCATCTGCGTTGAGCCACTGCGAGCGCCTCAGCGTTCGCGCATGGCTTCGGTACGTGCCTTGAGCACCGGCTTGAGCAGGTAATCGAGCACGCTCTTGTGGCCGGTGATGATATCCACCGTGGCAGTCATGCCGGGGATGATCAAAAGCGGTTTGTTATCACCACCCAGGTGGTTCTTGTCGGTGCGCACCTGGATCAGGTAAAAGGCGTTGCCCTTGTCGTCGGTGACGGTGTCGGCGCTGATCAGTTCGAGCTTGGCCTTCAGGCCGCCGTAGATGGTGTAGTCGTAGGCGCTGAACTTGACCATCGCCGACTGCCCGGGGTGCAGGAAGGCGACATCTTGCGGGCGCACCTTGGCCTCGATCAGCAGGTTGTCTTCCAGCGGCACGATCTCCAGCAGGTCACTGCCGGGCTGGACCACGCCGCCGATGGTGTTGACCTTGAGCAGCTTGATGATCCCGTGCACCGGCGAAACCACGGTGGTGCGGGTTACCCGGTCATCGATGGCAATGCTTGAGGCGGTGATCTTCGACAGGTCGGTGCGTTTTTCGTTGAGTTCCTTGGCCGCCTCTGAGCGAAACCCGGCTTCGGACTCTTCGATCTTGCTCTTGATCTCGGCCACCGCCGCTTCGGCGCGCGGGATTGCCAGGCTGGTGGCGTTGAGCGAGCCGCGGGCTTCAACGGCGCTGCGCTTGAGGCGCAGGATTTCCACTGGTGAGATCGCCCCGGTGCCAACCAGCGGCGTCGACATGTTCAGTTCCTGCTGCAACAGCGCCAGGGCCGAGCGGTACTGCTCGACCTTGGAGCGAAACTCGGCCAGTTCCTGGGTTTTTTGCCGCAGTTGCTCGTTGAGGGTCTGCTTTTCGCTGCTCAGCCGACGCTGGCGCGACTGGTACAGCGAGAGTTCGTCTTCAGCCACCTGCGGCGCCTTGCTGCGTACTTCTTCGGAGAGCTGGAACGGCCGGCCTTCGGCTTCGGCGGCAAGGCGCTCGACCTGGGCGGTGAGGGCAAAGCGGTCGGCTTCGCTCTCGCCCTTGTTGGAGAGAAAACGCGTGTCGTCCAGGCGCAGCAGGGTATCGCCCTTGTTCACCATCTGCCCTTCACGGACGAAGATCTCGGTGACGATGCCGCCTTCAAGGTTCTGGATCACCTGGACCTTGCTCGACGGAATGGCCTTGCCTTCGCCCATGGTCACTTCATCGAGCACGGCGAACTTGGCCCACAGCAGCGCCACCAGCAACAGCCCCGCGGCCAGCCACACGGTGATCCGCGAGAGACGCGGCGAGTCCTGCAGGGTGGCGCCGGCCACATCGGGCATGAACTCGCGTTCGGCGGTTTTGCCGAAACTCTGGAAGTAGCTGCGCAGGCCTTGGCTTACGGACATGAATGACCCCCTAGAGTGCCGCGCCAACGCGGCCTTTGCGCAGTGCATCGATGACCGCTTCCTTCGGCCCGTCGGCAACGATCTTGCCGTTGTCCAGTACGAGCAGCCGGTCGACCAGGCTGAGCATCGAGGTGCGGTGGGTGACCAGCAGCAGGGTTTTGCCCTGCACCCAGCCATGCAGGCGCTGGCGCAGCTGGTCTTCGCTGCTGTTGTCCATGTGGCTGGTGGGTTCGTCGAGGATCATGATCGGCGGTTCGAGCAACATCGCCCTGGCCAGCAGCACGGCCTGGCGCTGGCCACCGGAAAGCAGCTGGCCGCGCTCGCCGACCGGGCGGTCGAAGCCTTGCGGGTGCTGGCGGGCCAGCTCGCTGACGCCGGTCAGCTCGGCCACTTCAAGCATGCGCGCGTCACTCACATAGCGCGCGCCAAGGGTCAGGTTGTCGCGCAGGCTGCCGGCCAGCAGCGGCAGGTCATGGGCGACGTAGCCCAGTTGGTGGCGCAGGTCGGCGATGTCCAGTTGGCGCAGGTCGAGGTTGTCGAGCAGGATCTGCCCTTCGTCCGGGGCATAGAAACCCATCAACAGGCGCGCGAGGGTGCTCTTGCCCGAGCCGCTGCGGCCGATGATGCCGATGCGTTCGCCCGGCTTGACGCTGAAGCTGATGTCATTGAGGGCGGCAGCGTTCTGGCCGTGGTAGCGAAAGCTCACATGGCTGACGTCGAGGCCGCCGTGCAACTGGGTGCGCTCCAGCGGTTGCTGGCCGGCCTGGCGCTCCTGCGGCAGGGCCATCAGCGCGTCGGTGCTGCGCATGGTCAGCTGTGCCTGCTGGTAGCGGGTGATCAGCCCGGCGATTTGCCCGAGCGGTGCCAGCACCCGGCTGCCGAGCATGTAGCTGGCAACCAGGGCGCCGACGCTGAGGTTGCCGGCAATGATGCTGTAGACCCCGGCAACGATGGTGGCCATGCCGCAGAACTGCTGGATGAACAGCGTGCCGTTGGTGGCCAGCGCCGACAGGTTGCGGGCGTGGGCGTCGAGGCGGGTGAGGGCGCCGTGGGTGCTTTCCCACTGGTACTGGCGCTCGCTTTCGGCGCTGCAGGCCTTGAGGGTTTCCAGGCCGCCGAGGGTTTCGATCAGCAGCGCCTGGCGCACCGCGCCCAGGGCCAGGCTTTTTTGCACGGTATCGCGCAGCCGCACCTGGATGAACAGGGCAAAGAAAATGGTCACCGGGAAGGCAATCAGCGGGATCACCACCAGCCAGCCACCGAGCAGGCCGATCACCGCCAGCATCAGCACCACGAAGGGCAGGTCGATAATGCTGGTCAGGGTCACGGCGGTAAGGAATTCACGCAGGCCCTGGAAGTCATGAATGCTCTGGGCAAAGCCGCCAACCGTGGCCGGCCGGGCTTTCATCGACATGCCGGTGATGCGTTCGAACAGGGTGGCGGAAAGAATCAGGTCGGTCTTTTTCCCGGCCTGGTCGAGCAGGTGGGCGCGGACCACGCGCAGGGTCAATTCGAACAGGGTGCCGATCAGCAGGCCGGCGCTCAGTACCCACAGCGTCGAGGTGGCCTGGTTGGGCACCACGCGGTCGTAGGTCTGCATGACGAACAAGGGCACCATCAGCCCCAGCAGGTTGATCAGCAGGCTGGCGAGAATGGCGTCGCTGTAGAGCCAGCGTGAGAGTTTGAGGGTGTCGCGAAACCAGGCGTTGACCCGTGGCATCAACGGCGCACGCAGGTCTTCGAGTTCATGGCGGGGGCGGGCGAACAGCGCCTCGCCGGCGTAGGCTTGCAGCAGTTCTTCGCGGCTGACCCACTGCTCGCCGCCTTCGGCTTCGCAGGGCAGGATCAGCGCCCGACCGTCATCGCCCCAACGCCGCAGCACTGCGCAGCGACCGTCCTTGAGCAGCAACAGCACCGGCAGGTTGAGCGCCGAGATCGCCCCCAGCTCACGCCGCAGGATCCGCGCCTGCAAACCGGCCCGCGCTGCCGCCCGGGGCAGCAGCTCAAGGCTCAGGCGCTGCTCGGGTAGCGGCAGGCCGGCACTCAGGCCGGCGCGACTGACAGTGCAACCATGCAGCTTGCAAAGGATCAGCAAGCCATCGAGTAACGGGTCATCGAAACTCTGGCGCGGATCTATTGCCGAGCTCGCAGGTTGCATGCTGGTCACAATCGCCTACTCCTGCCGCAGGTGGAGGGGTTTAGCGCATATCGGGCAGGCGCGCCTCGCTCTTCACTTCGCTCTTGGCGATCGCCTCGGGTGGCAGCGAGATGCGCTGCTTGTTCAGCAGCTCTCCCATGTTGGCCAGCACCCGGTACATGGAGAACTCTTCGGTGTAGCGCACTTCGGTGTAGCGGCGGTTGGCGTTGTACAGCTCGTTTTCACTGTCGAGCAAATCGAGCAGGGTACGCTGGCCGAGGCCGAACTGGTCCTGGTAAGCGGCGCGCACACGGGTGGTGGTCTCGGCGTATTCGCGGGCCGCCCGCAGTTGCTTTTGGGCGTTGGTCATGGCGTTCCACGACAGCGACAGGTCTTCGGTAATCTGGCGCAGGGCATTGTTGCGGATGTCCATGGCCTGGTTGATCTTGTGCGCATCGGACTGCAGGCGGGCCTTGTCGCTGCCGCCGCGGAACAGGTTGTAGCTGAGCTCGACACCGGCCTGCCAGTCGTTGTTGTCGTGGCCGACCTGACCTGCGGTGTTGTTGTTGGCACCGGTTGCCAATACTGCGTCAATACGCGGGTAGAACGGCGACTTGGCCACTTCGTATTGCTGCTCGGCCGCATTGACGTCGGCCTGGGCGGATTTCAGGTAAGGGTTGTTTTCGAGCATGTCCTGGCGCGCAGCAGGCAGGTCAGCAGGTACTTCACCCTTGATGGTCGCCGGGGTTTCCAGCTCATCGGCCGGGCGGCCAACGACGCTAAAGAATCTGGCCTCGGCATCGGCCAGGTCGACCTCGGCAGTGTCCAGGTTGTTCTCGGCCAGCGCGCGACGGGCGGTGGACTGGTCGCGGTCGGCGTTGCTGCCGACCCCGCGCTCGCTGCGCAGGCCGATCTGGTCGTTGACCCGCAGGTGCGCCTGCAGGTTGTTCTTGGCCAGGGTTACCAGCTCGCGGCGTTTGAGCACCTCCAGGTACGCCTCGACGGTACTCAGGGCGACGGACTGGGCGGTGGCCTGGGTGTAGTAGGCCCGCGAGTTCACCACTGCCTCGGTACGGCCGACTTCGTTGGCGGTGTTGAAGCCGTCGAAGAGCATCTGCCGCAGGCGCAGGTCGGACTGGGTGTAGGTCAGTGTCTCTTTATTATGATTACGCGTGCCGTCGGCATTGAAGCCACGGGTATTGGTGTTGTCGGAGCGTTGTCGACCGTAACCGGCCACCAGGTCGACGGTGGGGAAGTAACCGCCTCGGGCGAACTTCACGTCTTCATCGGCCGACAGCCGGCTGTTTTTGCTGGAGCCGATTTCCGGGTGGTAATCCACGGCGCTTTGCACAGCCTCATTAAGTGACATCGCCTGGGCATTGGCACATGCCATGGCCAACAGAATTGCGCTGGTGATGGGGGTCAAAACGCGCATGGGTTACTTCTCCCTGATTTCTAATAATGGTCCTGCGATTCGTCAAAAAAGTGACGAAAACCTGAGGTCAAACCGTATCAGGCTTGTAACAACAGAGCTAAGAACATTTACGCGCGAAGCTAAGAAGATTTTTTCATAAGAGTTATGCGAAAAAAAACTTATGCGGTCTAAGAAATCCGAGACATTGTTCATATCAGGCAGCCCGTGGAATCAGCGCTAGGGTGCATTTTTTCGGGCGTCAGAGAAAGTTCCCGTGTTTTTGCAGCAGAGGGCATGGATGTAGCGGAGGGGATGGAGGCGGGGCGAAGTTTGGCGACAAATTTTTGGCAGGTGTCACTAGGCCACTTCGCTCAATCACTTTCACCGCAGCTCTGGCAGGCGAAGTCATTGATTTCATTGAAATCATCTCGCACTCCAGGGCTGTTTTAGCGTTGGCCCGGGTTAATTCCGCCGGGCTGGCCACGCGATAGTTCAGCGCACGTTGCTGCAATCAACCGATTTGCAGTGGAGGAGTGCGCTCATGGCTAAGTTAATCGGTGTCGTCAGCAAGGTGGTGGGCGAAGTCTTCGCTGTAGGCAGCGATGGCAGCCGCCGGCCGCTGATCGAGGGCGACAAGGTATATGCCGGCGAGCAGCTGGACACAGGCCTTGCTGGCGCAGTCGCCGTCCACCTGCAAAACGGTGCCGAACTGACCCTCGGCCGTGACAGCAACCTGACCCTGACCCCCGAGCTGTTGGCGGATCGCGCGCCGCATGTTGATACACCGGAGTCGCAGACCCCCAGCCAGGCGCAACTGTCTGATGTCGAGAAACTCCAGCAAGCCATCGCTGCGGGTGCCGACCCGAGCCAGGACGCCGACCCCACTGCAGCCGGGCCAAGCACTGGCGGTGCAACGGGGGCACTGGGCGGCGGGCATACCTTCGTGATCCTCAACGAGGTGGCCGGGCGCGTTGATCCGCAGATCGGCTTTCCCACTGCAGGCTTCAACGGCTTTCCCGAGTTGCCGCAGCTGGACGTCGGCCTGATCAACAACAATGACGAAGCCCCGCCAGTGCCGGTGATCGACAACCCGGTCAGCCTCGAAGGGCTTGCCGTCGAGGGTGGCGAGCTGTCGTTGAACGAGGCCAATCTACCCCAGGGCTCGGCCAGCAATCCGGCGGCCCTGACCCAGGCGGGCAGTTTTACCGTGCAGGCACCCGATGGGGTGTTCAACCTTAACGTCGGCGGCATCAATGTGGTCACCGCCGGTGCGGTGACCGGCATCGGCCAGTCGATCACCACTGGCCTGGGCAATTTGCTGACCATCACCGGCTATGACCCTGCCACTGGCGTGGTCAGCTACAGCTACACCCTCAACGGTGCCGAAACCCACCCCAGTGGCGCGGGTGCCAACGGGCTTGGTGAAAGCATCGCGGTACTGGTCAGTGATACCGACGGCGACGTAGCCACTGGCTCGCTGGATGTCACGGTGATTGACGACGTACCGCGGGCAGTGGCCGATAGCAATGCCGTCACCGCCACCGAGAACCAGCTGACCCTGACCGGCAACGTGCTGACCAATGACGTGCAAGGCGCAGACCGGGTAGCAACCGGGCCGATTACCGCCGGCACCTTCGTCGGTACCTACGGCACTTTGGTGCTGGCCGCCGACGGTTCCTACACCTATACGCTGAATACTGCCGATCCGGATTTCATCAATCTGCATGGCGGTGGTAATGGCGTCGAGACCTTCACCTACACCCTCACCGATGCCGACGGTGATGTTTCCAGCGCCAATCTGGTGCTCAACGTCAGCAACCTCAATGACCCGGTGGAACTCAACGGGCTGAGCATCAATGGCGGCGAGCTGGTGCTGTTCGAGAAGAACCTGGCAGCTGGCAGCAGCCCTGATGCGGCGGCACTGACCCAGAGTGGAACCTTCACCGTGACCGCCGCCGACGGCCTGCAATCGCTGACGGTGGGCGGTATCAATGTGATCAGTGCCGGGGTGGTCAATGGCTTCCCGCAATCACTCACCACGGCCCTGGGCAACACCCTGACCATCAACGGTTTTAACCCGGCCACCGGGGAGGTCACCTACAGCTACACCCTCAATGGCAGCGAAGCGCATGCCGCCGGCAATGGCAGCAACTCACTGGGCGAGAGTTTCAACGTGGTTGCCACCGATACCGATGGCAGCAGCGCGAGCATGAGTATCGATGTTTCCATCGTCGACGACGTGCCGAACGCGGCGGCAGATACCAACGCCGTCACCGCCACCGAGAACCAGCTGACCCTGACCGGCAACGTGCTGACCAACGATGTGCAGGGCGCGGACCGTGTGCCAACCGGGCCGATCACCGCCGGCACCTTCGTCGGCACCTACGGCACCTTGGTACTGGCCGCTGACGGTTCCTACACCTACACGCTGAACACTGCCGATCCGGACTTCTTCAACCTGCATGGCGGCGGTAACGGGGTCGAGACCTTTACTTACACCCTGACCGATGCTGATGGCGATGTGTCCACCGCCAACCTGGTGCTCAACGTCACCAACCTCAACGACCCGGTGACCCTCAATGGCTTGAACGTTGAAGGCGGCGAGCTGACTGTTTTCGAGAAGAACCTTGGCGACGGCAGCAACCCGGATACGCCAGCGCTGACGCAAACTGGCAGCTTCACGGTGACCGCGCTGGACGGTGTGCAAACCCTGACCGTCGGTGGCATCACCGTAGTCAGCGGCGGGGTGGCCAGCGGCTTCCCGCAATCGGCGACCACCGCCCTGGGCAATACCCTGACCATCACCGGTTATGACGCCTCGACCGGCGTGGTGACCTACAGCTACACCTTGCTCGACAACGAGGCCCACCCGAACGCCAACGGCACCAACAGCCTGGGCGAGAGCTTTACGGTCAGTGTGACGGACACCGACGGCAGCACTGCCAGCGGGTCCATCGATGTGAACATCGTCGACGACGTGCCGACCGCGGCAGGCGATACCAACGCCGTTACCGCTACTGAGAACCAGCTGACCCTGACCGGTAATGTGCTGACCAACGACGTGCAGGGTGCGGACCGTGTACCCACGGGGCCAATTACTGCAGGCACCTTCGTCGGCACCTACGGCACCTTGGTGCTGGCCGCTGACGGTTCCTACACCTACACGCTGAACACTGCCGATCCGGACTTCTTCAACCTGCATGGCGGCGGTAACGGGGTCGAGACCTTTACTTACACCCTGACCGATGCTGATGGTGACGTATCCACCGCCAACCTGGTGCTCAATGTCACCAACCTCAACGATCCGGTGACCCTCAATGGCTTGAACGTTGAAGGCGGCGAGCTGACTGTTTTCGAGAAGAACCTTGGCGACGGCAGCAACCCGGATACGCCAGCCCTAACCCAGACCGGCAGTTTCACGGTGACCGCGCTGGACGGTGTGCAAACCCTGACCGTCGGTGGCATTACCGTGGTCAGTGGCGGCGTGGCCAGCGGCTTCCCGCAATCGGCCACCACGGCGCTGGGCAATACCTTGACCATCACCGGTTATGACGCCTCGACCGGCGTGGTGACCTACAGCTACACCCTGCTCGACAACGAGGCCCACCCGAACGCCAACGGCACCAACAGCCTGGGCGAGAGCTTCACGGTCAGTGTGACGGACACCGACGGCAGCACTGCCAGCGGGTCCATCGATGTGAATATCGTCGACGACGTGCCGACCGCGGCAGGCGATACCAACGCCGTTACCGCTACCGAGAACCAGCTGACCCTTACCGGTAATGTGCTGACCAACGACGTGCAGGGTGCGGACCGTGTACCCACGGGGCCAATTACTGCCGGCACCTTCGTCGGCACCTACGGCACCTTGGTGCTGGCCGCCGACGGGTCCTACACCTACACGCTGAACCCTGCCGATCCGGACTTCTTCAACCTGCATGGCGGCGGTAACGGGGTCGAGACCTTTACTTACACCCTGACCGATGCTGATGGCGATGTGTCCACCGCCAACTTGGTGCTCAACGTCACCAACCTCAACGACCCGGTGACCCTCAACGGCCTGAATGTCAACGGCGGCGAGCTGACCGTTTTCGAGAAGAACCTTGGCGACGGCAGCAACCCGGATACGCCAGCCCTGACCCAGACCGGCAGTTTCACGGTGACCGCGCTGGACGGTGTGCAAACCCTGACCGTCGGTGGCATTACCGTGGTCAGTGGCGGCGTGGCCAGCGGCTTCCCGCAATCGGCAACCACCGCACTGGGCAATACCTTGACCATCACCGGTTATGACGCCTCGACCGGCGTGGTGACCTATAGCTACACCTTGCTCGATAACGAGAACCATCCGACAGCCAATGGCGCCAATAGTCTCAACGAAAGCTTTACGGTAACCGCCACCGATACCGACGGCAGCACCGCCAGCGGTTCCATCGATGTGAATATCGTCGACGACGTACCGACCGCGGCAGGCGATACCAACGCCGTTACCGCTACCGAGAACCAGCTGACCCTGACCGGCAACGTGCTGACCAACGATGTGCAGGGCGCGGACCGTGTACCCACCGGGCCAATTACTGCCGGCACCTTCGTCGGCACCTACGGCACATTGGTGCTGGCCGCTGACGGTTCCTACACCTACACCCTCGATCCTACCGACGCAGACTTCAAAAACCTGCACGGTGGCGGCAATGGCACCGAGACATTCACTTACACCCTGAAGGACGCCGACGGCGACATCAGCACCGCCAACCTGGTGCTGAATATCACCAACCTCAACGACCCGGTGACCCTCAACGGCCTGAACGTCAACGGCGGCGAGCTGACCGTTTTCGAGAAGAACCTTGGCGACGGCAGCAACCCGAATATTCCGGCCCTGACCCAGAGCGCGAGCTTTACCGTCACCGCCCCGGACGGCCTGCAGACTCTGACCGTCGGTGGCATCACCGTGGTCAGCGGCGGCGTGGCCAGCGGCTTCCCGCAATCGGCAACCACCGCACTGGGCAACACTCTGACCATCACCGGCTACAACCCGGCCACCGGCGTGGTGACCTACAGCTACACCTTGCTCGATAACGAGAACCATCCGACGGCCAATGGTGCCAACAGCCTCAACGAAAGCTTTACCGTAACGGCTACGGACACCGATGGCAGCACTGCCAGCGGCTCCATCGATGTGAACATCGTCGACGACGTACCGACCGCAGCAGGCGATACCAACGCCGTCACCGCCACCGAGAACCAGCTGACCCTTACCGGTAATGTGCTGACCAACGACGTGCAGGGTGCGGACCGTGTACCCACGGGGCCAATTACTGCCGGCACCTTCGTCGGCACCTACGGCACATTGGTACTGGCCGCTGACGGTTCCTACACCTACACCCTCGATCCTACCGACGCAGACTTCAAAAACCTGCACGGTGGCGGCAATGGCACCGAGACATTCACTTACACCCTGAAGGACGCCGACGGCGACATCAGCACCGCCAACCTGGTGCTGAATATCACCAACCTCAACGACCCGGTGACCCTCAACGGCCTGAACGTCAACGGCGGCGAGCTGACCGTTTTCGAGAAGAACCTTGGCGACGGCAGCAACCCGAATATTCCGGCCCTGACCCAGAGCGCGAGCTTTACCGTCACCGCCCCGGACGGCCTGCAGACTCTGACCGTCGGTGGCATCACCGTGGTCAGCGGCGGCGTGGCCAGCGGCTTCCCGCAATCGGCAACCACCGCACTGGGCAACACTCTGACCATCACCGGCTACAACCCGGCCACCGGCGTGGTGACCTACAGCTACACCTTGCTCGATAACGAGAACCATCCGACGGCCAATGGTGCCAACAGCCTCAACGAAAGCTTTACCGTAACGGCTACGGACACCGATGGCAGCACTGCCAGCGGCTCCATCGATGTGAACATCGTCGACGACGTACCGACCGCAGCAGGCGATACCAACGCCGTCACCGCCACCGAGAACCAGCTGACCCTTACCGGCAACGTGCTGACCAACGACGTGCAGGGTGCGGACCGTGTACCCACCGGGCCAATTACTGCCGGCACCTTCGTCGGCACCTACGGCACATTGGTGCTGGCCGCTGACGGTTCCTACACCTACACCCTCGATCCTACCGACGCAGACTTCAAAAACCTGCACGGTGGCGGCAATGGCACCGAGACATTCACTTACACCCTGAAGGACGCCGACGGCGACATCAGCACCGCCAACCTGGTGCTGAATATCACCAACCTCAACGACCCGGTGACCCTCAACGGCCTGAACGTCAACGGCGGCGAGCTGACCGTTTTCGAGAAGAACCTTGGCGACGGCAGCAACCCGAATATTCCGGCCCTGACCCAGAGCGCGAGCTTTACCGTCACCGCCCCGGACGGCCTGCAGACTCTGACCGTCGGTGGCATCACCGTGGTCAGCGGCGGCGTGGCCAGCGGCTTCCCGCAATCGGCAACCACCGCCCTGGGCAACACCCTGACCATCACCGGCTACAACCCGGCCACCGGCGTGGTGACCTACAGCTACACCTTGCTCGATAACGAGAACCATCCGACGGCCAATGGCGCCAATAGTCTCAACGAAAGCTTTACGGTAACCGCCACCGATACCGACGGCAGCACCGCCAGCGGTTCGATCGACGTCAATATCGTCGATGACCTGCCGAGCGCTGTTAACGACACCAACGCAGTTACGGCCACTGAGGTACAGCTGACCCTCACCGGCAATGTGCTGACCAACGACGTACAGGGCGCCGACCGCGTAACCGGGCCGATCACCGCTGGCACCTTTGTCGGTACCTACGGCACCCTGGTGCTGGCCGCCGACGGTTCCTACACCTACACCCTGAACCCCAACGATACGGACTTCATCAACCTGCACGGCGGTGGCACAGGTGTCGATACTTTCACCTACACCTTGCGCGATGCCGATGGCGACACCAGCACAGCGACGCTCAAGCTCAATGTCAGCAACCTGGACAACCCGGTCACCATTGACGGCCTGAACGTCAACGGTGGCGAGCTGACCGTCTACGAGAAGAACCTCAGCGACGGCACCAGCCCGGACTCTCCGGCCCTGACCCAGAGCGGCACCTTCACCGTGACGGCCCCTGACGGGCTGCAAAGCCTGACCGTCGGTGGCATCAGCGTGGTCAGTGGCGGGGTGGTCAACGGCTTCCCACAGAGCGGGACTACGCCGCTGGGTAACTCGATCACCATCACCGGTTACAACCCGGCCACTGGCGTAGTCAGTTACACCTACACCTTGCTCGACAACGAAAACCACCCGAACGCCAATGGCATCAACAACCTCAACGAGAGCATCAATGTCGTCGCCACCGACACCGATGGCAGCTCCGCCAACGCGACGATCGATGTGAAGATTGTCGACGACGTACCGAATGCAGTCGGGGCAGAACGCTCGGTGACTCCGGGGCAGGTGGACTCCAACCTGCTGCTGGTGATCGATGTGTCCGGCAGTATGAATGAGGCGTCCGGCGTGCCGGGGCTGACGCGTATGCAACTGGCCAAGCAGGCGATCAATGCCTTGCTCGACAAGTACGATGAAATGGGCGATGTAAAGGTCCAACTGGTGACCTTCTCTACCGGGGCCAACCAGCCTTCAACTGTGTGGGTGACCGTCGACCAGGCCAAGGCTATCGTCAACGGCCTCAGCGCGGGTGGTTCGACCTATTACGATTCGGCGATTACCTCGGCGCAGTCGGCCTACACCACCGGGGGCAAAATCACCGGTGCGCAAAATATCGTGTACTTCTTCTCCGACGGCGCACCTACGTCGGGGCACGCGATTACCGCGCCGCGCGAAGTTGAATGGGAGGGTTTCCTCGACAGTAATGGGATCAAGTCCTACGCGATCGGTCTGGGCAGTGGCGTCAATGCCGGGAACCTCAATCCGTTGTCCTACGACGGTAGTACCCACACCGACACCAATGCCACGGTGGTCACCGACCTCAACCAGCTCAACTCGGTACTGTCCGGCACCGTCCAGGGCGCGCCGATCACCGGCAGCCTGATGAGCGGCGGCCAGTTCGGCGCTGATGGCGGCTTTATCAAGTCGCTGGTTATCGATGGCACTACCTACACCTACGATCCGAAGGGCAACGGCGGTGCGGGCTCTTATGCCACCAGCGGTGCGGCGGACCGGGGTACTTTCGATACCGGCACCAACAGCATTACCGTGAAGACGGCCATCGGCGGCAGCATCGTGGTCAACATGGATACCGGCGACTTTACCTACACGCCGCCCAAGGACACCGGCAGCGGCCAGGTCGAGCAGATCGGCTTCGTCGCCAGTGACAACGATGGCGATACCGCCAGTGCCAATCTGGTGATCAACGTCTACGCCAATACCGCGCCAGTGGCCGGGGCCGACCATATCATCAGCAACATTCTGTCGAGCAGCATCACCGTGCCCGCCGAAGCCTTGCTGGCCAATGACAGCGATGCCAACCATGATCGCCTGAGCGTGCCTTCGACGACCACCTTCGATACCGGCTGGGCGGCAAAAGGGGCAGGCTTTACCGTGGGCAGCGGGACACCGCCGACGGTTGTCTTCAACGGCACCAACAACACCGGCGCCAACCAGCTGCGGGATCTGCCGCGCAGTGCCTTCAGAGGCCCGGCCAATGCCATGACGGCGGCACTGGTTGTCAGTGGCTACCTGGGGGCTGTAACCACGGCCAATGCCAACGATGAGGACGTATTGACCGTTACCCTGAAAAAAGGCGAGACGCTGACCCTCGATCACAACCTGGCAGCCGGCAACATCCTGATGGAGTGGAAGGACGAGAGCGGCAGCTATCAGACCATCGCCGACGGCGGCTCCTTCACCGCCAGTCATGCCGGCCTTTACAGTATCCACCTGGTCAACCTCACCAACTCGTCAGGCAGCAACACCAACGCGGCTGAAAACTACGCGCTGACCATGACTGTCGACTATTCCAACGCCCAGAACGAAACCGCCTACGGCACCTATACCGTCAGCGACGGGCATGGTGGCAGCAGCACCGGCAATGTCGACATCGTTTATCAGGAGGGCAATACCCTCACCGGTACCAGCGGTGACGATACCCTGCTGGCCGGCGCCGGCAACGATACCCTCAATGCAGGTGCGGGCAACGATGTGTTGATCGGCGGGGATGGCAACGACTTCCTCTACGGCGGTGATGGCAATGACCTGTTGATCGGTGGTGCCGGCAACGACCTGCTCGACGGTGGCGCGGGTATTGACACCGCCAGCTACGCCAGCGCCGGCAGCGCGGTGACGGTCAACCTGAGCACGGTCGGAGCGCAGAACACCGGGGGTGCCGGCACCGACACCCTGGTGGCGATCGAAAACCTGATCGGCTCGGACTACAACGACAACCTGACCGGTAACGACAACGCCAACGTGCTTAACGGCGGCCTGGGCAACGACACCCTGATCGGCGGTGGCGGTGATGATGTGCTGATCGGCGGCCCGGGCAACAACACCCTGACTGGCGGCACGGGTAGCGATACCTTCCTGTACCAGCAGGGCAACACCGGGCACGACGTGGTCACCGACTTCACCCCGGGCACCGATCGTCTGGACCTGTCGCAACTGTTGCAGGGTGAGAATGCAACGACAGCGTCGCTGGATGACTACCTGCACTTCAAGGTCACCGGCAGTGGCGCCAGCGTGGTGTCGACCATCGAGGTCAGCTCGGTGGCAGGTGCGGCGCCGACCCAGACCATCGACCTGGCAGGGGTGAACCTGGCCCAGCACTATGGTGTGACGGCAGGTGCGGGCGGGGTGATTGCGGCAGGGCAGGACACGGCGACGATCATCAACGGCATGCTCAACGATCATTCGTTGAAGGTGGATACCGTATAGGCCTGTTGCTGCAGTCTCAGGACGGGCGCCGCAGGGTTTTTTGCCGCAGGATGTAAATGCTCACCAGCACCGCGCTGGTGAGCATGAACCCCCGCGCCCAGATCAGCGGCACCAGGTAGCAGGACAAACCGATGCTCAGCCACATCAGGCCGATGGCGTAGACCTTGCCTTTGAGGGGAATGCCTTCGCCACTGAGGTAGTCACGAATCCACGGCCCGAGCTTGGGGTGGTTGACCAGCCAGTGGTGAAAGCGCGGCGAGCTGCGCGCAAAGCACGCAGCAGCCAGGAGCAGGAACGGGGTGGTCGGCAGTACCGGCAGGAAGATCCCGATCACCCCCAGCGCGACGCTGAGCCAGCCGATGGCCAGCAGCAGGTAGCGCATGGACGCCGACTCAGTGGTGGCGAGGCTTGAGCAGGGCTGGCTTCTCGTCCGGCGCGTGCAGCAGCAGGTACAGCGCGGTCAGGGCTTCAGGGATCTGCACGATCATGTCGTCCTGCAGGTTGGCGTCCTTGGCGATGTCTTCGAATTCTGGCTGTTCATCGAACAGGCCGGAACCGACCATGATCGGCAGGAGCATCTCGCTGACTTCGTCTTCAGCGGTCTCGAACCAGGCCTCTTCGCGCATGAACACGCCTTCCATGAAGCCGATGCACCAGCCGCGCAGGTCGGAGTCGTCCGGGTCTTCACCCAGGTCGAGGTCGCACGGCAGTTCGAATTCCTCGTCGCTGGCCAGCTGGCGGGCAACGTGGGCTTTGAGCTGGATCAGCGTGGCTTCGATCTCTTCACGCTGGGCGTCGTCCTTGTAATGCGGCTCTTCGGCGAACAGGGCGTCGATCCATTCGCGCTCGGGAACCTCTTCGGCACCGATCGACAGCGCGGTCAGGAAACCGTGGGCGGCCACGTAGTCGAGCGCCTCTTCATGCAGCTCGTCGGCGTCGAGGAAGGCTTGCAGGCGGGTCAGTTGCTCGGCGAAGGACATTACGGGGCTACCTTGGGAATAAACGATACTGAATTCTAGCACCTTGCAGCGCAAACGAGGCAAAGGAAGACGTCTATCGCAGAGCATCCTGCTAGGCCGCAGGCTCCGCTATAATGCCCGGCTTTTATCCCAGGGCCCTTGTAACTCGGGGGTCGGGTAAAAGCCGCTTACGCATTTTCGGGTGTCGCCAGCGGGTTTTTCGTCCAGCCTGTGCCCAGGATGGTTCTGCGATTTTTGGAGTTTTTATGCTCGAACAGGCTCAGCGCGTCCTCAAGGACATCTTCGGTTACGACAGTTTTCGGGGTCGCCAGGGCGCGATCATCGAATGCGTGGCCAAGGGTGGCGATGCGCTGGTCCTGATGCCCACCGGCGGCGGCAAGTCGCTGTGCTTCCAGGTCCCGGCCCTGTTGCGCCCTGGCCTGGCGGTGGTGGTATCGCCGTTGATCGCGCTGATGGACGACCAGGTGGCGACCCTCGACGAATTGGGCGTGGCCGCCGCTTCGCTGAACTCGACCCTCAGCGCCGAGCAGCAACGCGAACTGGCCGGGCGTATCCGCCGCGGCGAAGTGAAGATGCTCTACCTGGCTCCCGAGCGCCTGGTGCAGCCGCGCATGCTCGATTTCCTGCGTACCCTCGACATCGCCCTGTTTGCCATCGACGAGGCCCACTGTGTGTCGCAGTGGGGCCATGACTTCCGTCCCGAGTACCTGCAACTGGGGCAACTGGCCGAGCTGTTCCCCAACGTGCCGCGCATTGCCCTGACCGCCACCGCGGACATGCGCACCCGTGAAGAGATCGTCACCCGCCTGCACCTGCAGAACGCCGAGCGCTTCCTGTCGAGCTTCGACCGGCCGAACATCTTCTACCGCATCGTGCCCAAGGAGCAGCCGCGCAAGCAGTTGCTGGCGTTCCTCGGCGAGCGGCGCGGCAACGCCGGTATCGTCTACTGCCTGTCGCGCAAGAAGGTCGACGACGTCGCCGCCTACCTGTGCGAGCAGGGCTTCCCGGCCTTGCCTTACCATGCCGGCCTGCCTGCCGAGACCCGCGCCTCCAACCAGCGGCGCTTTCTCAACGAGGAAGGCCTGATCATGGTCGCCACCATTGCCTTCGGCATGGGCATCGACAAGCCCAACGTACGCTTCGTTGCTCACCTCGACCTGCCCAAGTCGCTCGAGGCCTACTACCAGGAAACCGGCCGCGCCGGTCGTGACGGCCTGCCTGCCGATGCCTGGATGGCCTACGGCCTGCAAGACATGGTAATGCTCAAGCAGATGCTGCAAAACTCTGAAGGCGACGAGCGCCACAAGCGCATCGAGCAACACAAGCTCGATGCCATGCTCGCCTTGTGTGAAGAAACCCGCTGCCGCCGCCAGACCCTGCTCAACTACTTCGACGAAGAGTTGCCGCAGCCGTGCGGCCACTGCGACAACTGCATCGATGGCGTGCAGACCTGGGATGCCACCGAGCCTGCGCGCCAGGCGCTGTCGGCGGTGTACCGCACCGGTCAGCGTTATGGCGTCGGCCACCTGGTGGATGTGCTGCTGGGCCGCGACAACGAAAAGATCCGCAATTTCGGCCACGAGAAACTGGCCGTGTACGGCGTTGGCAAGGACCGCTCCGAGCACGACTGGCGTTCGCTGTTCCGCCAGTTGGTCGCCCGCGGCCTGGCCGACATCGACCTCGAAGGTTACGGCGGCCTGCGCCTGTCCGACACGTGCCGGCCGTTGCTGCGCGGTGAAGTCAGCCTCGAGCTGCGTAAAGATCTCAAGCCACAAACCAGCAGCAAGGGTGGCAGCAGCAGTGGCGGCAGCCCGGCCAGCCAGCTGGTGCGTGGCGAAGAGCGCGAACAATGGGAAGCCCTGCGTGCGTTGCGCCGCAAGCTGGCCGAAGAACATGGCGTGCCGCCGTATGTGATCTTCCCCGATTCGACCCTGCTGGAGATGCTGCGCAGCCAGCCCACCAGCCTCAGCGAGATGGGCCGGGTCAGCGGCGTCGGTGCGCGCAAGCTCGAGCGTTACGGCGAAGCCTTCCTCGAAGTGCTGGGTGGCGGCGTCGAAGCGCCAAAGATCGTCACCGACCTGCGCCACGAACTGGTCAGCCTGGCCCGCGCCGGCATGACTCCGATGCAGATCGCCGGGCAGCTGAACTGCAGCGAAAAGAACGTCTACAGCCTGCTTGCCGAGGCCATTGGCCGCCAGGAGCTGTCGCTGGACCAGGCCCTGGACCTGCCGGAAGACCTGCTGGGCGAAGTTCAGGATGCCTTCCTCGATGGTGAAGGCGAGTTGCCGCCGGTGTCGGCGATTGCCGAGCAGTTTGGCGGGCGAGTGCCCGAAGGTGTTTTGTATTGCGTACGGGCCGCGCTGGCTGCCGAATTCGAGATGTAAAACCGGCCTTGTCATCATTTATAACGATTATCGAAGCACCGCCAGCCGTATGAGCCTTGCCTGCGGCTCACGGTCATGGTTAGCTGACTAATAATTAGTTCTGATGATGAGTTTCTCTATGCCGTTGACCGACCAACACAAATTCGGGATGCAGCTGGCACACATGTCCCGCGGCTGGCGCGCCGAACTGGATCGCCGCCTGGCCGGGCTGAACCTGTCCCAGGCCCGCTGGCTGGTGCTGCTGCACCTGGCCCGTTTCGATGAGGCGCCGACCCAGCGCGAGCTGGCCCAGAGTGTCGGCGTCGAGGGGCCGACCCTGGCCCGCTTGCTCGATAGCCTGGAAACCCAGGGGCTGGTGCGCCGTCAGGCGGTGCTCGAAGACCGACGGGCGAAAAAAATCCTCCTCTGCCCACCGGCCAAGCCTTTGATCGACCAGATCGAAACCATTGCCAACGCCTTGCGCGCCGAGCTGTTCGTCGGTGTTGACGAAGAGGACATGCGCATTTGCATGCGCGTCCATGCGCGGATCCTGGCCAACCTGGAAAAGTCCTGATCCTGCTCAGAAGGTGTGACCCAGGTTCAGGTACATCGCCTTCTGATTCTCGCTGTTGGCCCCGTAGCTGAAGTTCAGCGGCCCCAGGGGCGTCTCGAAACCGACGAAGATGCTGGCTGCATTGATGTAGCCACTGTCGAACTCGTTGTCGTTGTTCCAGGCCCGGCCGCGCTCCAGCGAACCGCCCAGGTACAACGGGAAGTCCAGCGGCAGGTAGGCGCGTGGGGTCAGGCGGCGGTAGTAGACCACGCGCATCAGGCTGACGTTTTGCCCGGATACCGAATCCTGGCGAAAGCCCGACAGCTGCCGGGCGCCGCCGAGCACGAAGCTTGAGGTGACCACTTCGGCATCATCCAGGGTCCTGCCGTAGCGCCCGCCTACCACCCAGGTGTTGGGGCCGCTGCTCATGGCCTTGTCGATGTTCAAGTCCCACTGCCGGTAGCGCTGGTCCGAGCCCAGGTTCGGGTCGTACTGGCGCAAAGTCAGGTTGATGTCTTCGCCGCTGTGGGGGAAGTAGACGTTGTCGAGGCTGTCGAACGAGTACTTGAGTTCGTAGAAGCCTTCGTTGAAGTTGACCTTGGGCAGGTCCTGGTCGCCGATGCGCACCTCGGCCTGGCCCCAGGCCTGGCCGACGCCAAAGCGCACTTCGCCGTTGTTGCCGATCTGCCGACCGAAGTTGAGACCGAAGCCATAGCGCTCCAGACGGTATTCGGCAATCGGGTCGTCGTCCAGGGTCGCCTCGATGTTTTGCGAGCCGAGGTCAATGTATGGCGCGATGAAATAGCGCGAGCCGGCATCCAGCGGCTGGTAGAACTCGCTGTACAGCTCTTGCTGGTCGCCGATCTGCGCGCGGGTCAGCCATTCGGCGCCGAGGGAGTTGATGCCGTTGACCCGGTAGCTGGCACCGATGTTGAAGGCGCTGTCGCCGCGCATGTCGTCCGACAGGTTCAGGCCCAGGCGCAGGTAGTCGGTGCCGCCGCGACGGCCACGGGCGTTGATCACCAGGGTGTTGTCGTCACCCTTGTGCACTACCCGGTACTGGACCCGGTCGAAGTAGTCGAGGCCGTACAGGGTGCCCATGTCGGTCTGCAGGCGGCCCAGTTCCAGTGGCTCGCCGATGGGTTGGCGAATGTAGTAGCGGATCACGTCGTCGCTGACTTTTGAATCGTTCTCGATGCGGATCGCGGTGATCACCGGTGTGCGCTGGCTCGGCGAGCGTGCGGCCAGCAGCTCGCCGTCGCTGGCCTGCGGGCGCTTGAGCACCGCCAGGCGTGCGTCCAAAGCGCGGGCGGCGCGGTAGCCGGCGTCGATCATGTCCTGGGCTCGGCCGAAATCGGTGACGCCAAAACTCGACAGCGGTGGCTGGATGAGAATGTCGTCGCGGTGCAGCGCTGCCAGTTGCTCTTCGGAGTTGCGTCGGGTCATCAGGGTGATCGACTGGTTGAGCACATCGACCACGGTTGCCAGCTGCTTGCGGCTGCGCAGCGGGGTGCCGATGTCGACGACGATGGCCACGTCCGCACCCATCTCGCGCGCGACGTCCAGGGGAATGTTGTCGACCATGCCGCCATCGACCAGTAGCCGGCCATCGATCTCGACCGGGGCGAACACCGCCGGGATCGACATGCTGGCGCGAATCACCTGGGGCAGGTGGCCACGACGGAATACCACCTTTTCGCCGCTGGCGATGTCGGTGGCCACGGCGCGGAAGGGAATCGGCAGCTTGTCGAAGTCGCGGGTGTCGCTGGTGTGGGCGAGCATGCTTTCCAGCAGCAGCGCCAGGTTCTGGCCCTGGATCACCCCCAGCGGCAGGCCCAGGCTGCCGTCGTCGCGAAAGCTGAGCTTTTGTTTGACGAGAAAGTCGCGGTCATCCTGCTTGCGCCGAAACGGCACGTCCTTGCGCGGCGGCGCGTCGGACAGCGCCTGCTGCCAGTCGATGTTGAGGGCGAGCTTTTCCAGTTCGTCGATCTTGTAGCCGGAGGCGTACAGGCCGCCGACCACCGCGCCCATGCTGGTGCCGGCAATCGCATCGACCTTGATGCCCTGTTCTTCCAGGGCCTTGAGCACGCCGATATGGGCCAGGCCACGGGCAGCACCGCCGGAGAGCACCAGGCCGACTTTCGGTCGGGGCGCTTCGGCGGCCAGCAGCGGGAAGCAAACGAACATCAGCAGCAGGGATAACAGCAGGCGGTGCATCATGACTCTCGGAGCGAAGGCTAAAGACCGCTAGTATAAGCGCGCCCACCTGTCAGGAGACCTTCAGTGTATGTCCGCGCATAAACCGGAAATTGTCATTACCTACTGCACCCAGTGCCAATGGCTGCTGCGTGCCGCCTGGCTGGCCCAGGAACTGCTGAGCACCTTCAGTGACGATCTGGCGCGGGTGGCCCTTGAACCCGCCACCGGTGGCTCCTTCCGTATTACCTGCGACGGCGTGCAGATCTGGGAGCGCAAGGCCGATGGCGGCTTCCCTGAAGCCAAGGTGCTCAAGCAGCGCGTGCGCGACCAGATCGACCCGCAGCGTGATCTGGGTCACAACGACCGGCCCTGACAATCAGCCCTCGGCGACCGCCGCCTTGCCTACTTGATTGCCGGCCGCCAGGCGGCTGGAAATGACGATGGCGAGAATGATCAGCACACCGCCCATAAGCATGCGCAAAGTCGGGGTTTCGGCGAAGATCAACCACGCCATGGCGATGCCGTAGACCGGCTCCAGAGCAAACACCACGGCAGCGGTGCGCGCCTTGATCACCGCCAGGCTGGCGACGAACAGGCTGTGGGCGACGCCGGTACAGAACACCCCGAGCAGGCCGATCCACAGCCAGTCCATGGCGCTGACGCTGCCCAGCGCCGGCGCGGCCACCGGCAACAGGCACAGGGCGACCACGGCGTTCTGGCACAGTGCCGCCTGCACCGCCGGGATGCGCCCGGAGCCTGCACGGTTGGTCAATGACAGCAGTGAAAACAGCAGGCCTGACAGCAGCGACCAAAGCAGGCCGCCGGTGGCCTGGCTGGCCAGGTCGAAGTCCGGGGTTACCAGCACCAGGCCGATGCTCACCAGCAACACCAGGACGATCTCGTTGGTGCGGATGCGCTCGCGAAACAGCAGGCCTTCAAGGATCACGGTAAAGGCCGGGAAGCTGGCAAAGCCGAGGGTGGCGATGGCGACACCGGCGACTTTCACCGAAATGAAAAAGCTCACCCAGTGCCCGGCCAGCAGTACGCCGCCGAGCAGCAGGCGGCGCCAGTCCTGGGCCTGCAGGGGCTGCCAGGCCTTGCGCGCAAAGCCTGCGAACACGGCCAATGCCAGCACGGCAAAAGCGGCTCGGCCGAAGACGATGATCGCCGGCGCGGCGCTGGCCAGTTTGCCGAATACGCCGGTCAGGCCGAAAAACAGTGCGCCGATGTGCAGGGCGCCGAGGGCAGTGCGGTGATTCATGGTGGTCCTTGTCAGAGAGCAGGGCAGCGGCGCCAGTTTACGGGGGCGGCGCTGGCGCTGTCTGTCGCGGTCCTCGCGTCAATTGTCGGCACAATCGCGGCGCAAGGCACCAGGCGTGCGGCCAAACGCCTTGAGCATGGCGGCGGCAAAGGCGCTTTGCGAGCTGTAGCCGACCTGGCAGGCGATATCGCCGATCGGCAAGCGGGTATCGCGTAGTAGCTGCCGCGCGCGTAGCAGGCGACGCTGGCGTACATAGTCCATGGGCGTGACCCCGCATTCAGCCATGAACCGCGCATGCAGGCGCGCGCTGGATAGCCCGGCCAGGCGCGCCAGGTCGGCCACCTGCAGCGGGTAGGCGGCGTTCTGCTCGATATGCGCATCGAAGCGGGCATAGGGCAGTGAGGTTGTCGGCGCAACGGGCGCCGCGCCGCCGTTCAGGCTGGCCAGCAGCAACACTGCACCTTGCTGGGCGATTAGCGGATCGTTGATCGGGCTGGCCGCCAGCCAGTCGACCAGTTGCTGCTGACGATGGTCCAGGTTCAATGGCCCGGCCCGTTCGAGCAGGCGCTGGCTGGCGTCCAGGTGCGCACCCAGGCTCTGGCCCAGCCAGTTGTCGAGCGGGACGTCCAGCACCAGGCAATCGCTACCGACGGTACTGCCGCAGGTGTGATGGCGGCCAGCCGGGACCACCATCAGGTCCTGGCGGTCCAGCTGCGCGCCGCGGCCTTCGACCTCGAATTCCAGGCGCCCGCGCAGGCCGAACACCAGTTGCGGGTGGTCGTGGCTATGGGCGATCAGGTCGTGGCGATAATGGCGCAGGGAAAGTATCGGGGCGCGGCTCATCGAAGGCTCCTCCGGCAATCGCAGCAGTGTACAGGCAAGCAGGCGGGCCGGGCATGTCATCAGACCGACACCGGGCGGTCATGTTCGATTCACCGCTGCTTGGCAAGCTGGCGCAAACCTTCCCGGAGCCTGCCGATGACCCGTGCCGAGCTTGTCAGACCCTCGCGCAAACAGCGCGTGCGTACCTTGTGGATCTCGGACGTGCATCTGGGCACCCGGGATTGCCAGGCCGAACACCTGTCGCAGTTTCTCAAGGGTTACCAGGCCGATCGCATCTACCTGGTCGGCGACATCATCGACGGCTGGAAGCTGCGCGGCGGCATGTACTGGCCCCAGGCGCACACCAACGTGATCCGCCGCCTGCTGACCATGAGCAAGCGCGGTACCGAGGTGATCTACGTGACCGGCAACCATGACGAGTTCCTGCGTCGCTACTCCAAGCTGGTGCTGGGCAATATCCAGTTGGTCGACCAGGCCGAGCACCTGACCGCCGATGGCCGGCGCCTGCTGGTGATTCATGGCGACCAGTTCGACGTGATCACCCGATATCACCGCTGGCTGGCGTTCCTCGGCGATTCGGCCTACGAATTCACCCTGACCCTCAACCGCTGGCTCAACCACTGGCGTGCGCGCTATGGCTACGGTTATTGGTCGCTGTCGGCGTACCTCAAGCACAAGGTCAAGAGCGCAGTCAGCTTCATCAGCGACTTTGAGGAGGCCATCGCCCATGAGTGCGTCAAACGCGGCTTTCATGGTGTGGTCTGCGGGCACATTCACCATGCCGAGATCCGCAAGGTCGGCGAGGTGGATTACCTCAACTGCGGTGATTGGGTCGAGTCGTGCACGGCACTGATCGAGCACTGGGACGGCAGCATCGAGCTTTATCGCCTGGCCGACGCCCAGGCCGAAGCCGCCCGGCGCCAGGCCGGGCTGGAGGAACTGGTGGATTCAGGCAGTGGCGGCGGGTTGCTCTAGCGCGGCCTTGTAGATCGACTGCCGGGGCTTGGCGAACAGGCGCTGCAGCATCGGCTCGAAGAAGCTCAGGGGCAGGCTGTCGTAGCCCGGATCGAAGGCGGCGGCATCGTAGCGGGCACAGAACTCGATGGTTTGCTGGAATTGCGGATGGCCCTGGAATTGCTCGCGCAGGTGCCGGTCCATGCCCAGGTGATGGAAAAAGTAGTAGCCCTGGAACACCCCGTGTTTTTCCACCATCCACAGGTTTTCCGGGCTGATGAACGGCTTGAGGATGGCGGCGGCGATGTCCGGGTGGTTATAGCTGCCGAGGGTGTCGCCGATGTCGTGCAGCAGCGCGCAGACCACGTACTCTTCATCGCGCCCGTCACGCCAGGCGCGGCTGGCGGTTTGCAGGGAGTGGCTCAGGCGGTCGATGGGAAAGCCGCCGAAGTCACCATCGAGCAGCCGCAGGTGCGCCAGGATGCGATCGGCCAGCTGGCTGGCGTAGGCCCTGAAATCCTCGGCGATGATTGCCCAGTCCTGCTCGGTACCGTCCTGCATGTGGTTAAAGCGGGCTTGCTGGTTCATCGGCGCTCCGAAACGCGGGGTTTCAGGGCACTCTACCTGTACCGTTGGTCGGGGCAGTGGCCGCATGGGACGGGTTTCTGACCTTGCGGGCCGAAATCAGAAGCTGACCTTGCCGCGCAGCATGTCGCGGTACATGGCGAAGTCGCCAATCAGGCTGTACAGCGGGTGCTTGAAGGTGGCGGGGCGGTTTTTCTCGAAGAAGAAGTGCCCGACCCAGGCAAAGCCGTAACCGGCAAAGGGCAGGGCCAGCAGCAGCAACCAGTTGCCGCTGCCCAGGGCAAAGGCGAGTACGGCGATGACCAGGCTGGTACCGACGAAATGCAGGCGCCGGCAGGTGGGATTACTGTGCTCACCCAGGTAATAAGGGTAGAACTCGGCAAAACTGCGAAATTGCTGAGGGCTGTTCACGACACTGCTCCAGAGTCTGGTCAATCTGACGAAGATACACGGCGTGGAGCCTGATCTGAGTCTAGAGTGAGTAACACTACAGAGCAGTGACAATAGGCGCCAATTGAGTATCCTTTGAGATCGCCGCAGGAGCGGCTTGTCGGTAACAAAAGAAGCCAGCCATGAGCGAAAGAACCACGTCAGCAAGCTGGGCATCAGGGATCGTCAAGGCACTTGAACTGGAAGGGCTCGATTGCCGTGCCATGTTCAAGCAACTTGGCCTGGATTTCACCGCGCTGGACGATCCCGACGCACGCTTCACCCAGGACTCCATGACCCGCCTGTGGCAGTTGGCGGTCGACCTTTCCGGCAACCAGGCGATCGGCCTGAACATGGCGCGGGTGGTACGCCCGGCGTCCTTTCATGTGGTCGGCTACGCGCTGATGTCGAGCCGCACCCTGGCCGAAGGTTTCGAGCGGCTGGTGCGCTATCAGCGGATCATCGCCGAAAGCTCCGACCTGAGTTTTCGCCTTGAGCCCGACGGCTATGCGTTGATTCTGACCGTGCATGGCGATCACCTGCCACCCACCCGGCACAGTGCCGAAGCCTCGCTGGCCTGCGCCCTGGCGCTGTGCAGCTGGCTCAGCGGGCGAGTGATCCAGCCGCGTCGGGTGCTGGTCCAGGGGCCGCAGCCCAAGGACTTGGGCCCTTACAAGACCGCATTCCATGCCCCGCTGGTGTTCAGCGCGCCCTACGATGCGCTGGTGTTCGAGCGCGCCGACATGGAGGCGCCGCTGCCGACCGCCAACGAGGCCATGGCCACCTTGCACGACCGCTTTGCTGGCGAATACCTGGCGCGCTTCTCGGAAAGCCGGGTTACCCATCGTGCGCGCCAGGTGTTGTGCCGGGTTTTGCCCCAGGGCGAGCCCAAGCGCGAAACCATCGCCCAGGCCCTGCACCTGTCGCAGCGCACCTTGCAGCGGCGCTTGCAGGAAGAGGGCACGAGCTTTCAGACACTGCTGGACGATACCCGCCGCGAGCTTGCCGAGCAGTACCTGGCGCAAGCCAACATGACCCTGCTGGAGGCTGCCTATCTTCTGGGTTTCGCCGACCCGAGCAATTTTTTCAGGGCGTTTCGCCGCTGGTTCGATGTCACCCCTGGCGAGTACCGGGCGCGCTTGAACGGGGCTGTGGTGGCCCCGGTAGAGGATCCGCCGGTCAGTGACGCCAGAACGCCGGCATACATAGCACCAGCACCGTAATGATCTCCAGGCGCCCGAGCAGCATGCCGAAGGCCAGAATCCACTTGGCCGCATCCGGCAGGGTGGCGAAGTTGCCGGCCGGGCCGATGGTTTCGCCCAGGCCCGGGCCGACGCCCGATACGGTGCTGGCGGCGCCGGTCAGTGCGGTCATCCAGTCGACACCCAGCAGCGACAGGGCCAGGGCGATGACGCAGATGGTGATGGCGAAGAAGAACGAGAAGGTCAGGATCGAACGCACGATCTCTTCATCGAGGCGGTGGCCGTTGTACTTCTGCTTGATCACCGCCCGGGGGTGAATCAGCTGGTTCAAGTTGGCCTTGAGCAGGATGTAGGCCACCTGGAAGCGGAAAATCTTGATGCCGCCAGCGGTCGAACCCGAGCAGCCGCCAACGAAGCCCAGGTAGAAGAACAGCATCAACGAGAAATTGCCCCACAGGCTGTAGTCGCCCAGGGCGAAGCCGGTGGTGGTGACCACCGAAGTGACGTTCAGGGCCACGTGGCGCAGGGCGTCGAGCCAGTGCAGGTTGGTGGTGGCCCAGTACCAGGTACCGAGCACCAGCCAGGTCGCCACCAGCATCGCCAACAGGCCCTGGACCTGCTGGTCCTTGATCAGCGCCTTGCGGTTGCCGCGGATGGTCGCCACGTACAGGGCGAACGGCAAGCTGCCGAGGATCATCACCACCACCGCTACCCAATGCACCGCCGGTATGTCCCACTTGGCCAGGGACTGGTCGGAGGTAGAGAAACCGCCGGTGGAAATCGCCGACATGGCGTGGTTGATCGCGTCGAAGGCGTTCATGCCCGCCAGCCAGAAGGCCAGGGCGCCGAGGGTGGTGATGCCGATGTACACCAGCACGATCGACTTGGCGACCATGTGCGAGCGCGGCATGACCTTTTCCGAACGGTCCGAGGACTCGGTCTGGAACAGGCGCATGCCGCCGATGCGCAGCAGCGGCAGGATCGCCACGGCCATGGCGATAAAGCCGATACCGCCGAGCCAGTGCAGCAGCGAGCGCCACATCAGGATACCCGGCGACATGCTGTCGAGGCCGCTGAGTACGGTGGCGCCGGTGGCGGTAATGCCGGACATGCTTTCGAAAAAGGCGTCGGTGTAGCTGATGTGCTGGGTCAGCAGGAACGGCAGGGCGGCGAAGATGCACACCACCAGCCAGCTGCTGACCGTCAGCAGGTACATATCGCGCGGGCGCAGGTGCACGTGCTCGGGGCGGCCCTGGATGACCAGAGCCAGGCCTGCGATAAAGGTGATCATGCTGGCCCACAGGAACGACGGCAGGTCGCCCGTGCGGTCGAAGATCACCAGGGTGGCCATGGGCACGACCATGCTGATCGCCAGGGTGATCAGGAAGATGCCGATGATGAAACCAATGATCCTTAAGGTCGGCAACGCCATGTGATCTGCTCTGACTCAAAACGGAAGGGCGCCATTCTACCTATGGACCTTTTTAAGTAAACGCTAGAATAGCCCGACATTTATCCACAAGGGGTAGCCAATGGAGGCTCTCGACGCATTGCTCAACCGGGTTTCGGTTCCACGTCTGCTGGATCCGGCACCCAATACCGCACAACGCGAGGCGCTGTTTCAGGCCGCCCTGCGGGCACCGGACCACGGCCAGTTGCGGCCCTGGCGCTTCTTGACGGTCGAGGGCGAGGCGCGGGCCAAGCTTGGCGAACTGCTCGCCGAAGCGGTCAAACTCAATGGCGAGACCGGCCAGGCGGCGCTGGACAAGGCCCGGGCCATGCCGTTGCGGGCGCCGTTGCTGGTGGTTGTGGTTGCGCGGCTGCAGGATCACTTCAAGGTGCCGCAGTCCGAGCAGCGCCTGGCGGCCGGTTGCGCGGCCCACGGTATTTTGCTCGCGGCTCATGCCCAGGGTATTGGTGCGGTATGGCGTACCGGTGAGCTTTCGTACAGCAAGCATGTGGCCAAGGGATTGGGGCTGGCGGACAACGAAGAGATCATCGCCTTCCTGTACCTGGGTACTCCACAAAATGAACCGCGCACCGCGCCGGTGCTGGCAACGGCTGATTTTGTCAGTGCCTGGGAGTAGCAGCGGGGGTTAGGGCCTCATCGCGGGGCAAGTCGAGGCGTCGCACCGCCGCTCCCACAATGTAGGAGCGGGCTTGCCCCGCGAAGCTATATTGAGTCAGGCCTTGCCAGTGGCAACTCTAGCGTGGCAACAAACCCGCCCTGGGGATGATTGCCCAGGCTCAAGCTGCCGCCATGGCGCTCCGCCGCCTTGCGCGCAATGGCCAACCCCAGGCCATGGCCTGCGGCACTCTGCCCGGGCGCCCGGTAGAACGGCTCGCCCAGCTGCGCCAGGTGCTCTGCGGCCACTCCCGGGCCATGGTCACGCACACTCAGCACAATCTTGTCGCTTTCGCGCACCCCGGTGATTTCAATCGGCTGCCCGGCCGGGTTGAAGCGCACGGCATTGCGCAGCAGGTTATCCAGCGCCCGTTCCAGCAGCGTCGGCCAGCCTTGCAGGTTGAGCCCGGGTTCATGCTGCAGGAGGATCTCCTGCTCCGGCGCGCCCAGTTGCGCGTCCTTGTGCACGGCGGCCAGCAGGGCATCAAGGTCCACCGGTTCGGCCCGTGCCTGTTCGGCATCGACCCGGGCCAGCACCAGGATCTCACTGATCAGCGCTTCGAGGCGGTCGCATTCGCGGGTCAGGCGCGGCCACAGGGCCTGGCGCTGCTCGGGTTCGGCGCGTTCGGCCAGGGCCAGGGCGATACGCAGGCGTGCCAGCGGCGAGCGCAGTTCATGGGAAACGTCACGCAATAGCTGGCGCTGGCTGCCGATCAGGCTCTGCAGCCGCGCACCCATGCGGTTGAAGTCGTTGGCCAGTACGCCGAACTCGTCACGGCGGTTGGCCAGGCGCGCCAGGCTGTTCTGCTGGTAGGTAGTTTGCCCCAGGTCATGCACGGCGCCGCGCAAGCGGCTCAGCGGGCGGGTGATCGACAGGGTCACCAGCAGGCTGAACAGGGTCAGCACCACCAGGGCGATGCCTAGGGCGCTCAACGGCCAGAGCAGGCTGTCGCGGTGCCAGGCATCCAGTTCCGGGTGCGGGATGCGATAGATCAGCAGGTAGGTCTCGCCGCTGTCGGGGCTGGTGTATTCCTCGGTCAGGCGGCGCCACGGCAGGCGCCGGTCGTCGTTGTGGCGGCGCGCCTCGAAGGCGGCGGCGCGGCGCGGGAAGGTGCCGGGCACGACGGCGTCGCCACTGTCGTTGAGCACTTGCACATCGATGTTGTAGCGGCGCTTGCGGTGTTCGAGGTAATGCTGGGCGTATTCCGGCCCTTGCTGTTCATAGCGCTGGGTCCAGTTCTTGGCCAGGGTATTGAGGCCCGGGTGGCGGCTGAGAATCCAGGCGTCCTGGTTCAGCATGTGCCCGAGCAGGATCGACAGCCCGGCAACCAGGGCGATGGCTAGCCAGAAACTGGCCAGGATGCGCCAGAACAATGAACGCAAAAGAGGCACCTCTAACGGAAAAAGCCCGGCCTGCTGGGGCAGGCCGGGCGGGTGGCTGACAGCTTACTGGGCCTTGTTGGCTTTTTCAGCTTTCCAGGCTTTGAACTCGGCCCATTCGGCGCGGCGTTCATCCTGCTTTTTCTTCATTTCGTCGAACTGTTTTTGCTGTTCGGGTTTGAGCAGGGCGCGAATCTCGGCCTGGGTCTTGTCCTTCTTGGCCTTGAGCTCGTCTTTCAGGGCCTTCTGGTCAGCGGCCGGGAGTTTTTCCAGGTAGCGCTGGGTGATTTCCTGACGGCTTTTCATCTGCTCGCCCATCAGCTTGCCGATCTGCTGGCGCTGTTCGCGGCTCAGGTCCAGCTGGGCGAAAGGCGCTCCACCGCGGTGGTGCTCGCCGTGGCGCGGGCCGCCGGCATCTGGCATGGCCATGGCAACGGTGGGCAGAGCAGCGGCGAACATCAGGGCGATAAGGGTCTTGCGCATGGTGACTCTCCTTTCTGAGGCCGGTCGTTACCGGATGTGCCCAGTCTAGGGAGATCAAGGTCAGCGGCGGTCAGGCAAGGGTAAAGCTTGGGTAAAGATGCCTGCGCGCCGTGCTGACATTACAGGCTGTAGTAGTAGCCGCGGCTGCGCAGGGCGACGATGCGCGGGCGGCCATCGGCGTGCGGGCCGATCTTCTTGCGCAGGTTGCTGACGTGCATGTCCAGGCTGCGGTCGTACAGGGTCAGCTTGCGGCCCAGGGCGATCTGCGCCAGTTCCTGCTTGTCCAGCGGCTCGCCGGGCTGGCGCAGCAGGGCTTCGAGGATGCGGCTCTCGGAGAGGGTCAGGGCCAGCTCTTGCTCGTCGATGCTGACCACGCCGCGGGCCGGGCTGAAGCACAGGTCGCCGATTTCCACCTGGCTCGGCGTCGCGTTGGGGTGGCTGCGGCGCAGCACGGCGCGCAGGCGGGCGGTGAGTTCACGCGGGTCGCAAGGTTTGGCCAGGTAGTCGTCGGCGCCCAGCTCCAGGCCGAGAATCCGGTCCAGCGGCTCACCACGGGCCGAGAGCATCAGCACCGGCAGTTCGGCGTGTTCGCTGCGCAGCTGTTTGAGCAGCTCAAGACCGCTGCCGTCGGGCAGCATCACGTCCAGCACGACGGCGGCCGGCGCCTGTTCGGCCAGCGCTTTGCGGGCGCTGTGGCCATCGTGGCAGGCACGTACCACGAAACCTTCCTGGGTCAGCCAGCTGCCGAGCAGCTCGCAGAGTTCCTGGTCATCATCAATCAGTAACAGCTCGCTCATGACTCACTCAATTCAACCATTGCCGACGCTTTCTGTGTCCGCCACTGGCAAAGATACCGCAGAGTGCTGCAAACAGGGCAACTGCGCCACCAATCAGGAACCATTGTTGCTGCTCGGTGATGAGTTTCGGCGCGGCGCTGGCCTGCAATTCCTTGAGTGCCAGCTTCAGTTTCTGGTTTTCCTGGCGCAGACGGGTGAGCTGGGCGCTTTCACGTTCGCTGTCGGCGTTGTGTAGTTGCTGGACCAGGGTTTCGCGCAGGCGCTCGCTTTCTTTGAGGCGCTGTTGCAGCTCGGTGATCTGGCTGCCGGCACTGAGCGACAGCGGGGTGCTGGAGCCGCTGGGCTCTTCAGCCTGGGCCAATGGGGTCAGCAGCAACAGGCACAGCAGCAGGGACAACGGACCTTGACGCATCGGAACTCCTGATTCCATTGGATGGTTCAGGAGGTTGTCGGCCATCGGGCGAGAATAATGAGCATTTGCCAAGAGAAAGCTGCAAGGGGCGGTGCGCCGGCTTGGCCACCGCCCTGCGGCATTACGGCAGGACTTGCTTGAACGGCTTGACGATGACGTTGGCGTAGACGCCGGCGGCAATGTACGGATCGGCGTCGGCCCAGGCCTGGGCGGCGCTGAGCGAGTCGAATTCGGCGACGATCAGGCTGCCGGTGAACCCGGCGGCGCCCGGGTCGTTGCTGTCAACGGCCGGGTGCGGGCCGGCCAGTACCACGCGGCCTTGCTCCTTGAGCTGCTGCAGGCGTTCGATATGCGCCGGGCGCGCGGCCAGGCGTTGTTCCAGCGAATCGGCTACGTCTGTGGCAATGATGGCGTAAAGCATGTCATTCCTCGTGCTTGGGAGTGGAAGGCGGAGTGCTCGGGTCGCTGTCGTGCAGGTGGCGGGACAGGTAGACACCCTGGGCCACCAGGAACAGCACGGTCATGCCCAGGCTGCCGAACACCTTGAAGTCGACCCAGAAGCTCTGGAAGGTGAAGGCAACGAACAGATTGGCCGCGCCACAGAACAGGAAAAAGCCGATCCAGGCGATGTTCAGGCGCGTCCATACCGGCTCCGGCAGGGTCAGGGCGTGGCCCATAATGCGCTTGATCAGCACCCGGTCGCCGATGAAGTGGCTGCCGGTGAAGGCCAGGGCGAACAGCCAGTTGACCACCGGCGCCTTCCATTTGAGGAAGGTTTCGCTGTGGAAGGCCAGGGTCAGGCCGCCGAACACCAGGCAGGCGACCAGCGTCAGCCACTGGCCTTTCTCCAGCTTGCGCTGGCGAAGGAACAGGGCGCCGTAGACCACCAGCGAGCTGATGATCAGCATCGCCGTGGCGCTGTAGATGCCGCCCAGTTCGAAGGTGTGCCCGGCAAATTCGACGGCGCGCGGTTCAAGCTTGTAGACGATGAAGAACAGGAGCAGCGGGATGAAATCGATGAATTGTTTCACAGTGGCAGCCAGAAGCAGGATGTGACGGCATAATAACAAACATCAATGACAGCGAAAGCGCCACCTATGAATGTTGATCTGCACTGCCACAGTACGGCCTCCGACGGCGCCTTGTCGCCAACGGTTCTGGTCGCCCGGGCCCATGAGCACGGCGTGCGGATGCTCTCGCTGACCGACCATGACACCCTCGAAGGCCAGCTCGAAGCCCGCGCCGCCACCCAGGCCCTGGACATGCACTGGGTCAGCGGCATCGAGCTGTCGTGCACCTGGGGTGGGGCGACCATTCACGTGCTGGGCTACAACTTCCCCCTCGACGCCGCGCCGTTGCAGGCCGCTGTCGAGTCGTTGCACCGTGGTCGCTGGTTGCGTTCGGAAGAAATCGACCGACGGTTGGCACTCAAGGGCATGAAGGGCGCGCTCGACGGCGCGCGGGCCATCCAGCAGGAACTGGGCGACAGCGGCAATGCCCCGGCGCGCCCGCATTTTGCCGAGTACCTGGTGCGCGCAGGCTATGTAAAAGACCGCGCCGAGGCGTTTCGCAAGTGGCTGGGGGCCGGCAAGCTGGGCGACGTGAAGCTGCACTGGCCAACCCTGGAGGAGACCGTCGAGACGTTGCGCCAGTCCGATGCCTGGGTCAGCCTGGCCCACCCGATGCACTACGATTTAACCCGCAGCAAGCGCCGCCGGCTGATTGCCGACTATATTCAAGCAGGCGGGCAGGCGCTGGAAGTGGTCAACGGCATGATGCCGGCCGAACAGGTAGGCACTCTGTCGATCCTGGCCCGTGAATTCGGTCTGCTGGCCAGTGCCGGCAGTGATTTCCATGGCCCTGGCACCTGGGGCGAGATCGGTGTCTACCGGCCATTGCCAGAGGACCTGCCACCACTGTGGCGCCGATTCAAACATGAGCAGCCTATCGCGGCAGTCTGAACAGGAAGAGAACGTGAGTCAGTTTTTCCAGATTCATGCGGAAAACCCGCAACCGCGCCTGATCAAACAGGCCGTCGAAATCATCCGCAAGGGCGGCGTGGTGGTTTATCCCACCGACTCCTCCTACGCCATGGGTTGCCAGATCGGCGACAAGAACGCGGTTGAACGGGTTCGCCGCCTGCGTCAGCTGGACAAGAACCACAACTTCACCCTGATCTGCTGCGACCTGTCGCAAATGGGCCTGTTCGCCAAGATCGACACCGCCACCTTTCGCTTGCTCAAGGCCCATGTACCGGGGCCGTACACCTTCATCCTCAACGCCACCCGCGAAGTGCCGCGCCTGCTGCTGCACGAAAAGCGCCGCACCATCGGCCTGCGCGTGCCGTCCAACCCGATTGCCCTGGCCCTGCTCGAAGAGCTCGGCGAGCCGCTGATGAGCGTCAGCCTGATCATGCCCGGCGAAGACCAGCCGATGACTGACCCCTACGAGATTCGCCAGGCCTTGGAGCATCATGTCGACCTGATCGTCGATGGCGGCTTTGGTGACCTGAAAGCCTCGACCGTGATCAACCTGGCGGGCGATGAGCCGGAAGTGATCCGCGTCGGTTGCGGCGACCCTGCGCCGTTCATGGTCGAAGCGTGAGCCAGGCGACTACCCCCGAAGCCAGTATCGACCCGCAAGCAGGCGCCCAGCAGGAACTGCCGCTGGTGCTGGTGTATGGCGAAGCCATGACCGAGATGCCGGTGGACCTGTACATTCCGCCGGATGCCCTGGAAGTGTTTCTGGAGGCCTTCGAAGGGCCTCTGGATTTACTGCTGTACCTGATTCGCAAGCAGAACGTCGACATCCTCGACATCCCGGTGGCGGAAATCACCCGCCAGTACATGGGCTACGTCGAGCTGATGAAGACCGTGCGCCTTGAGCTGGCCGCCGAGTACCTGGTGATGGCGGCGATGCTCGCCGAGATCAAGTCACGGATGCTGCTGCCGCGTTCGGCCGAGGTCGAGGAAGAAGAGGCCGACCCGCGTGCCGAACTGATCCGCCGCCTGCAGGAGTACGAGCGCTTCAAGGCCGCCGCCGAAGGCATCGACGGCCTTAGCCGGGTCGGCCGCGAGGTCATCGTGCCGCGCCTGGACGCGCCGCAGGCCAAGGTGCGCAAGCTGTTGCCCGAGGTCAGCCTGGAAGAGCTGCTGGTGTCGATGGCCGAGGTGCTGCGCCGGGGTGATCTGTTCGAAAGCCACCAGGTCAGCCGTGAGGCGTTGTCGACCCGCGAGCGCATGAGCGAAGTGCTTGAGCGCCTCAGGGGCGGCGGCTTCGTGCCCTTCGTCGAGCTGTTCAGCGCCGAGGAGGGCAAGCTCGGGGTGGTGGTGACCTTCATGGCGATTCTCGAACTGGTCAAGGAATCCTTGATCGAACTGGTGCAAAATGAGCCCTTTGCGCCGATCCATGTCCGCGCCCGCGCCGAGTAACAACTGAGCAAGCCCATGAACCTGAACGAACCGCGCGACCTGGCGCCCCTGCTCGAGGCCTTTTTGCTGGCCTCGGGCAAACCGCAATCCCTTGAGCGCCTGTACGAATTGTTCGAGGAAGCCGAGCGCCCGGAACCTGCGGTGTTCAAGAAAGCCCTGGAGGTGCTGCGCAAGTCCTGCAATGGCCGCGCCTTCGAGCTCAAGGAGGTGGCCTCGGGTTACCGCCTGCAGATCCGCGAAGACTACGCACCCTGGGTCGGCCGGCTGTGGGAAGAGCGCCCGCAGCGCTACTCCCGGGCCCTGCTGGAGACCATGGCGCTGATCGCCTACCGCCAGCCCATCACCCGCGGCGAGATCGAGGACGTGCGCGGTGTGGCGGTCAACACCAACATCATCAAGACCCTGCTCGAGCGCGAGTGGATCCGCATCGTCGGCTACCGTGAAGTGCCGGGTAAACCGGCGATGTTCGCCACCACCAAGGCCTTTCTCGACCACTTCAACCTGAAGAACCTCGATGACCTGCCGCCGCTGGCCGAGTTGCGCGAGATGGAGCCTGAGCCCGAACCGGTACTGGAACTGGACGATGCCCCGGTACCGGCGCACCTGCAGGCCCTGGCCGATGCCAGTGCCGAGCCGCAAGAGCCCCAGGAAGAAACCAGCTTCCGCAGCCTGTTGACCGAACTGGACGCCATGGAAGAAGGGCTCAAGACCGATTTCGATGACCTGGTCGACGACACCCAGGTGGATCTGGACGACGAGCCGTTGGCAACCGAACCGCAGACGCCGCATCAGTAACCCTGGCCTTCGGGCGGATAGACCCGGCAACTTTTGCAATTTCGGCTAGTCTCAGGTGCGTTCACGTCGCGATCAGCGTATGATTCGCGACCCTTTTTGGCGCTTGTTCGCCATACCAGATTTTCGTAAATACACCGGGAGGTGCCCAGCATGAGTGAAAAAGACCTGCAAGAAACCCAGCCATTGCCGCCATCAGGCGAGAAACTGCAAAAAGTTCTCGCCCGTATCGGCGTGGGCTCGCGCCGCGACGTCGAGGCCTGGATCAGCCAGGGCCGGATCAAGGTCAATGGCGTCAATGCCACCCTTGGCCAGCGCGTCGACCTGCACGATGCGATCTCGGTCGACGGCCGCGTGATCAAGCGCGAAGAAGCTGCCGAAACCGTGCGCCGGGTGATCATGTACAACAAACCCGACGGTGAGATCTGCACCCGTGACGACCCGGAAGGCCGTCCGACCGTGTTCGACCGCCTGCCACGGCCGAAAGAAGGCCGCTGGATCAACATCGGTCGCCTCGACATCAACACCACCGGCCTGCTGATGTTCACCACCGACGGTGAGCTGGCCAACCGCCTGATGCACCCGTCCTACGAAATGGACCGTGAGTATGCCGTGCGTGTGCGTGGTGAAGTCGACGAAGACATGATTGCCCGCCTCAAGGCCGGTGTCGTGCTCGAAGACGGCCCGGCGCGTTTCACCGACATCCAGGAAGCCCCTGGCGGTGAAGGCTTCAACCACTGGTACCACTGCGTGGTGATGGAAGGTCGCAACCGTGAAGTACGCCGCCTGTGGGAATCCCAGGGCCTGGTGGTCAGCCGTCTGAAGCGCGTGCGTTTCGGCCCGGTGTTCCTCAACTCCGACCTGCCGATGGGCCGCTGGCGCGAAATGAGCCAGCAGGAAGTCGACATTCTTGCCGCCGAAGTGGGCCTGACCCCAGTGGCCATGCCGGCCCTGAACCACAAGAGCAAGGACAAGCTCGAGCGCCTGCAGCGCAAGTCCACCCGTCCGCTGGGCCGTGGCGAGCGCGTGCGCACCCTGCGTCCGGCCCAGGATGGCGCTGCAACCGGCGAGCGCCCTGCGCGCCAGCCTCGTGGTGAAGCCGAGCGTCCGGTTCGCCAGCCCCGTGGCGACGAGCGTCCAGCCCGTCAGCCGCGTGGTGAAGCGCCGCGCAAGGACAGCGGCCGTGGCAGCAGCACCGTGGCCGAGCGCCCAAGCGACATGAACAAGCGCGGCAAGCCGGCGCCCAAGCGTCCGGGCAGCACCCGCAACAAACCGCGCCCGTAAGTCGGGCCGGTTAAACAAGCCAACCTTCGGGTTGGCTTTTTTTTTGCGCAAATTTCCTTGTCTTACAGACACTTCCGTAAGCCGTGGAAAGTTTTTACACCATCGTGTAAATAAATCGTTACAAATGTCAGCCGGTACACGGGCCCTGGCTGGAGATTTCTATGGGTGTAAACAGAACTTGCCGAAAGCCCCGGGCCAGGGCGCTTTACCTGCCCGTCAACAGCTTGTTCGCAGGCCCCGGGAGCGGTGAGATAGGCGCCATTGCCGTGTGCAAAGCCGGGCCGGAGAGCCGGGCATTCAATAAGAACAAATGGAGGCGCCATGTACGCCGATTACCTCCCCAGGCTAGAACCCTTCCTCAGGACCGGTGCGTTTTGTCGTCAGACAGTCACGCAACGTGTTGACCCCTGCGCGTCTGTAGGGGTATACAATGCGCCGCGTTTTAACTGTGACCCCAATGCGTACCGCGCACTCTTGCTGACACCCGGCTGATTCGCCCACGGCTTATGCCCTGGACGGGCAGCAGTTGGCCAAGATCCTCAAGGTAATCACCTTGTTAATTCCGCTGCGCCACGAGCGCGGTGGGTCCGATTCCGTCACAGATAAAAACAAGCAGGTGACTTCGTTCATGAGTGGACAAAACACGCATTCAGGCGAGCTGAAACGCGGCCTGAAAAATCGCCATATCCAGTTGATCGCCCTGGGCGGTGCAATCGGTACCGGGCTGTTCCTGGGTTCGGCCGGGGTGATGAAGTCGGCGGGCCCGTCGATGATCCTCGGCTATGCGATCTGTGGCTTCATTGCCTTCATGATCATGCGCCAGCTCGGCGAGATGATCGTCGAAGAGCCGGTAGCCGGCTCCTTCAGTCACTTCGCGCACAAATACTGGGGCGGTTTTGCCGGCTTCCTGTCGGGCTGGAACTGCTGGGTGCTGTACATCCTGGTGGGCATGTCGGAGCTCACCGCCGTCGGCAAGTACGTGCACTACTGGTGGCCGGAGATCCCGACCTGGGCCTCGGCGGCTGCTTTCTTCATCCTCATCAACGCGATCAACCTGGCCAACGTCAAGGTGTTCGGCGAGGCCGAGTTCTGGTTCGCGATCATCAAGGTCCTGGCCATTGTCGGCATGATCGCCCTGGGCAGCTGGATGCTGGCCAGCGGTAGCGGCGGCCCGCAAGCTTCGGTGAGCAACCTGTGGGAACACGGCGGCTTCTTCCCCAATGGCGTCAGCGGCCTGGTTATGGCCCTGGCGATCATCATGTTCTCCTTCGGCGGCCTGGAAATGCTCGGTTTCACCGCCGCTGAAGCCGACAAGCCGAAGACTGTGATCCCCAAAGCGATCAACCAGGTGATCTACCGCATCCTGATTTTCTACATCGGTGCCCTGGTCGTGCTGCTGTCGCTGACCCCATGGGACAGCCTGGTCACCAGCCTCGATGCCGCCGGTGGAACCTACGGCGCCAGCCCGTTCGTGCAAGTGTTCTCGCTGCTGGGCAGTGATGTTGCTGCGCACATCCTCAACTTCGTGGTGCTGACCGCGGCGCTGTCGGTGTACAACAGCGGTACCTACTGCAACGCCCGTATGCTCTACGGCATGGCCGAACAGGGCGATGCCCCGGCGGGCCTGGCGAAAATCGACAAGCGCGGTGTGCCGGTGCGTTCGATCCTGGCTTCGGCAGCGGTGACTCTGGTTGCAGTGCTGCTCAACTACTTCATCCCGCAGCACGCGCTGGAGCTGCTGATGTCGCTGGTAGTGGCCGCCCTGGTGATCAACTGGGCGATGATCAGCTACTCGCACCTGAAGTTCCGCCAGCACCTGAACAAGACCGGCCAGACTCCGCTGTTCAAGGCGCTGTGGTACCCCTATGGCAACTACATCTGCCTGGCCTTCGTGGTGCTGATCCTGGGCATCATGCTGCAGATCCCGGGCATCCAGATCTCGGTCTACGCGATCCCGGTCTGGCTGCTGGTGATGGTGGTCTGCTACAGCCTGAAAACCAACCGCAGCAAAGCGGCGGCAGCGGCTACCCCGGCCTCGCTCAAGCGCTGATTCGCACGGTTGAAAAAACGCCCCGGTTATCCGGGGCGTTTTCGTTTACAGGTAGATGATCTCGATCGTCGCCGAGCCGTCGAGGTGGATGTCCTGGCGGTTGTCCAGCTCGCTGGTGGCGGCGATCACCGGCATGATGTTGATTGGCGTGCTCAAGTGGCGGATGGCGATCGGGCCGTTGCTGTTGTTCTCGACATCATTGAAGCCGAGCAGGGTGGTGGTGGTCAGCGCTTTGCTGGTGCTGCCTGCGGTGCTCCAGCCGGTGCCGCGGGTCGACTGGGTGAGGTACACCGCCGGCAACTGGTCGGCGCTGATGTGCAACGGGTCGATCTGCACCTCGTACAGGCCGATTTTGTTCTCGCTGGCATCGCGGCCCAAACCGTAGAAATTCAGCGAATCGACCACCGCCGTGCCGTCGCGGTTGTCCTGCATCAGCAGGGCATAGCGCGCCGGGCTGTCGCACTGGATCGACAGGTTCAGCTGGCGCGTGGGCAGGCGCGTGCGCTTGTCGCTGTTAAGGCTCTGCAGGCTGATCTTGCCGTAGTCCACCACCCCGCCCTGGGACAGCAATGGCGTGCAGGCCGCTGGCTGGATCTGCCATTGCAGAGCCAGTTCGGCAGTGCTGCCGGAGGCCGGGGCAGCGAACTGCCCGCTGCTGCGCAATGAGGTCGACTCGCGCACTTCGAAAGCCTTGGCAGACAGCTCGGCTTCGAACACCAGGGTCAGATTCAGGCTGCGGCCTTGCACGGCTTTGCCGGCCCGGACCGGGACCATGCCGCTACGCGGCTGCCAGCCCAGCGAGGCGCTGGCCGGGCCCGGCACGGCGCCGGTTTGTTCGATCCGGGCCAGGTCAACGCGTTCGCCGTCGACCACGGCATCGGCGGCACGTATTCGGTAGTGCCCGCCAGCGGCGAGTTCGAAGCGCTCGCCGTCCAGGGCATTGGCTGTATAGAACACACTCAGGTCGGTGCTTTCGCTGCAGCTCAGGGCCAACTGCGCGGATTTCTCCGGCAGTGCCAGGCCTGGGCTGCCGGGCTGCAGGCGGCTGCGGTCGAGGGTGCCATAGTCCAGCGGCGTCGGGGTGATCTGTAATCGGCATTCATTGGCGAAGGCTGTCAGCGGCAGGCCGAAGAGCAGGAGCATTGCAAGCTGGGGTTTGTACCGGGTGTTCATGATTTGACGCATCCTCACCAAAGCGGTGTATGGAAGGGCGACACAAGGTGTAGCTGCCGTCTGGCGTCATGTCGTCGCGAAGGGGGGTCAACTGCAGGTGCGTTGAGCCTGGGTGTAGTAGCTGTCGCTGCTGGCGCCGGTATCCGGGTCGAGGGTGACGCGGCATTCGCGGGCCTGGTGGTCGCTGATGATCAGGTGGCCGATGTCGGCGCTGTTGTCGATGAACACCAGCCCGCCCGGTTGCACCAGGTTGATGAAGCGCCCACGGTCGTCGAACACCGACGCGCCGCTGGGCAATGGCTGGCCGCTGCTGTCGAGCAGGGTCAGCAGCAGCCGACGGACACTCCAGGCGCGGAAACTCAGGCGCGGCACCGCGCCGCGAGTGGCGCGCAGCACGCCGGCGCCCTGGTCGACGTTGATGTGGGTCGGCAGGCTCTGGGTGTCGACCTCGACCGGGCTTTTGCCATAGGCGGTGAGCGAGGCCACCACCGCGTTGCCGGCATGATCGGTCCACACCGGGCCGCTCGGGGTGCTGGCCTTGACTCCGGGGGTGTCGGTGACCGAGAGGATCGCGAAGGTATCGCGGATCGGGTAGGGCGAGGGGGTGATCCCGGCACCATGCACGGCTATGCCACCGCGCAGGCCGAGGTTGTAGTTGCTGTTGTCGCCGTCGCCGCTGTAGTTCAGGTCCAGCTGGGTGTAGCGAGGTAATGCCGAAAGGCCGGCGCTGGCCAGGGTGCTGGAATCGCCGGAACGATGTTCGGCACCCAGGCGATAGCCAAGGCTGTCACTGACCTGCTCGTTGTAAGCCACCGTGCTGGTGGTACTGCTGTCGTTGTGGCGCACGCTGCTGCGCAGACGCCGGCGACCATCCAGGGGGATGCTGGCGCTGAAATACACGGCGTCGTCGTTGTAGCCGTCGCTGCTGCCCAGGGCTTTTTCCACCGTCGCCGAGAATGTGACGCCGCCGTAGCTGTTGCCCCAGGACAAAAACAGCCGTTGCGTGCTGTCGTGCTCGTAGTAGGTGCTTTGCGTGTACCCCAGGTTGAGGCTGCCCAGGGCGCGGCTGGCCCAGCGCAGGCTGGTGCTGAACTGGTCGCGGTAGCTGGAGGCGAACTGATCATTGTTGCGGTAGGTGCTGTCGAGCAGTTCGCGGTAGCCGCGGCTGCGGTGGTTGGCGGCCACCAGGCTGCTCCATTGCTCGTGCATTTGCCAGTTGAGCTGGCCGCCCAGTTGTGCGCCCTGCTGGTCGAGGCTGCTGGCTTGCGCGCCGATGGCAAACACCTCGGTGCTGAGCTGCGGCGTGAGCGCGGTGCCGAGGCTGGCGCCAAGGCTGCGATAGCCCTGGGCGAGGATCAGGCCGCTGCTGATGACCGAGGTATTGCCCAGCGCGCCGCTCTGGCCCAGGCTCACCACCGCCGGGTCGTCGCTGCCATGGCCATGGCTGCGCACCACGCCGGCGCCGACGCTGTAGCCACTTTGCGGGCGGGCGCTGGCGGCGAGGCTGGCCGGTACGCGAAAGCGCCGTTGCTCGCCATTGGTTTCGATCACCGTCACTTCCAGGTCCGAACGCGAGGTGATGCGCGGGATGTTGGTGAGGGTGAAGGGCCCGGGCTGTACCACAGTGCTGTACAGCAAGGCGCCGTTCTGGTGCACCTCGACCCGCGCCTGGCTGTTGGCGATGCCCTGCACGCTGGCGTTATCCAGCTGCGAGAGCAGGCCATACTCCGGCGTGAGCTGCGCGCCAATGATCTGCGCGCCGTTGAGCACCGGGTTGACCAGGCTGATCTCGCCGGCCTGGAACAGGCTGCGGTGCTGGGCGAAGCTGCGTTGCACATAGGTGTCGAGCATTTCGCTGCGCATCTTGCCATCGAAGCGGCTGTGCACCTGGCGGCTGCGCAGGATCCAGTTGTCCAGGTTCAGGCCCAGTTCGGTATTGGCCGCGGCATAGCGGCTGGACTGGCCATCGTAGCGGTTGAACGAGCTGAAAATGTCGTAGTTCAACAACCCGGCAATGCCGCCCTGGCTGTAGTCGTCGGACAATTGCCGCTCGTCCAGCAGCGCCTGGTCCGGTACGAACAGTCGCACCTGGTGCTGACCGGGCTGCAGTTCGACCTGAGCCTGGGGGAAGGCCGTGGCCAGGGCCAGGCAGTCCGGATCGGCAGGCTGCTCCTGGGCATCCAGGGTGGTGGACCACTCGGCGGGTTGGCGCAGCCCGGCGAAGGCCAGCAAGGGATTATCGACGCACAGGCTGCCATCCTCGCTGAAGCGCGCCTGGGTAGTGCCCCTGTCGCGGCCGTTGACGCTCAGGTTGATCTGCTGACGCCCTGGCGGGAAGCGGGTTTGCCGGCCAAACAGGGCAGCAAGCCTGGGGTCGATACCGCGCTGGCGCAGGACCTCCTGGTCGAACACGCTATGCCCGGGCGCGCTGGCTTCATTGGCGGCTCGCGCCGGTTTGAAGGTCTCAAGTCCCAGCAGGGTCAGGCACAGGCCCAGTATCAGTTGCTCGCGTGGTCGCGGTTTGCCAATGGCATTGTTGATGACCTTCACAGGATGCGTGCCTCGTATGGATCGACCGCAAAGCCATAGACCGTGGCCGGCTGAAAGCGCACGGTGTTGGCCGCAGCGGCGGCATCAGGCAAGTCGAGGGTGATGGTTTGATTGGCCAGCAGGTAGGTGCGGCCAAGGTCCAGGGCGTGCTGGCCGGGCAACAGTTTCAGCTCCTGGGCCAGGCGCACCACGTAGGGGGTGTTGTTCTCCACCCGCAGTTGCTTGCCGTCGATGCGCCAGGTCAGGCCTTTCCACGGTTCGCTGTTGCGTGCCAGGCCCTTGGGGTGGAGGATCACCGGCAGGTTCTGGCGCACGCCGAAGTTGACCCGCATGGCCCCGGGATCGCCCGGGGCGGTTTCGCGGATGCCTTCGAAGATCACCCGGCGCAGGCGTTGGGTCTGCAGCGGTTCCTTGCCTACATAGTGGAAGATCACCTGTTGTTCTTTGCCGGCTTCGACCCGCGCCACGGTGGGCTGGACCACCAGCAGGTTGTCGGTGTCTTCGCTCGGGTTTTCAATGAACACCGCCAGCAGGGCGGCATGCGGATCGGTGTTGGTGACCACGAAGTCGCTGCCATTGGCGCGGGCTTCCTCAACGATCACCACCGAGGTTCTGGGCACCATACCGTCGGCGTGTGCCTGCATCAGGGGTAGGGTGCAGATGAAAATCGCAGGCAGCAGGCTGCCAGCAAAGGATTTGCACGCAATAGTCATGGTTGTAAGGTTCTTGTGCGGCGTCGGGCGCAGCTCCCCGTGAGCTGCATCCGGCAAACTCGTAGCGGGGGAGTGCGCAGGCCGTGGGTCATGGCCGGGGTGCGAGGGGTCCTTGTTCGCGCCCCTTGGGGGCAGCCGTCAGAGGTAGACGACTTCGATGGTCGCGCTGCCGTCGATGGGGATGCTGCCGTTTACTACCAGGCTCTTCCTGATGAAACCCTGGACGTCCATCATCACGTTGACGTTCCTGATAGGTTCAAGGCGATGACTTAAGCTTGAGTTGAATCCGGTTCGAGTTAACGGCGCTCGACTGGCATTGCTCAGGCTTCCTCGGTCGTCTCCCATGCCGGCCCAGGACTGGCCGCCATCGGTTGAATAGAAATTGAACCCTTGTTCACCATCGACCAGAGTGTTTTCAAACTCCCAGGTCATCATGTATGAGCCGATGCTTTGGTCCTGGTGCATGCCCAGTCCGAAGGTGTACTCCCGTGGGTCTAGGGTGTCGAGGCGATTGTCGCGGGTCATCAGGGCAAAAGTGGTTGCGGCGTCGCAGTTGATTGCAAGGCTCAGGGTCTTGACCGGCAGCCTGTAATTGGTCGAATCGCCCTCCAGATCGGTCAGGGACACCGCGCCGTAGTCGATCACGCCGCCATTGCCCAGGGTTGGCGAACAGGCGGCTGGAGTGATGGTGCCGGTGACAGTCAAGTCGGTGGTGGCGGCGAAGGTGTTGGCGCTCACCACGCCTATGAATACAGCAAGGGTCAGTACGGAAGTTTTCACGGCAAATTCCTGTTGGATGTTGGCGCAGGCTAGCGGCCCGCTTGTCAGAGGTAGACGATTTCGATGGTCGCGCTACCGTCCAGCTCCATGGCGCCGTTCAGGGTCAGGCCTTTGTTGATGCCGCCATCGACATCCATTGTCAGGTTGACACTGGTTGCCGGGGCGGGCCCCAGTTCGCTGCTTGTGATGGAGAAGCCCACCAGATTGGACGGCGCTTGCCCAGCGTCGTACAGGACGCCGTCGAAGACAGCGTTCCAGGAGTTGCCGTTGTCGATAGATTCAATGGTGTAGCCCTGGGTGCCATCAATTACGAGGGTTTCATAGTTCCATCTCATCATGAAGTGACCGATCGCCTGGTCTTGATGGGTGCCAAGCCCGAACAGCCAGGCGTTGGCGGGGCTGCTGTCGCGACGGTTGTCGTTGGCGATCAACGCAAAGGCGGCCGGCGCGCTGCATTCGATGGAGAAGCTCAAGGACTTGACGGGAAGTCGGTAGCCAGTAGAGGTTTCTTCAAGCTCGGTCAAGGCCAGAGAACCATATTCGACCAGGCCGCCATTGCCCAGGGTTGGCGTACAGGCGGCGGGGGTGATGGTGCCGGTTACGGTCAGGTCGGTGGTGGCGGCCATGGCATTGGCGGTGGCCAGGGTCATCAGCACAGCAAGGGACAGTACGGACTTTTTCACAGCGGTTTTCCTTTTAAGTGTTGGTGGTGGTATTGCGAATGACCCGTTTTGCAAGCGCAGCAGTCCGTTCCCTTTCGGTGTCGGCAGGGAAAGATCTGGGCGTTCGCCGGGTTCTTTTTAGCGGTCGGTGAAGGACCGTTACGCGTGGGCGTTCTGTTACCCGCTAGAGGTACTGCAACTCGATGGTCATGTGCCCATCGAGCAGCGCCTCATCGACATGGGTCATGTCATTGCGCAGCCAGCCGGCCACGTCCAGGCGCAGGTTGAGGATCTCGGCTGCGCTAGGGCTGGTCTGCCCGCGCAGGGCAAAGCCCAGGCGCGACTCGGGCTTGTCGCCCAGGTGCTCGAAACCGCTGCCCGGGACTTTCACCCAGGTGCTGCCGCTGTCTTCGGAATACAGGGTGTCGGCCGGCAGGTTGTCGAGGGTCGCGCCGTTGTCGGGCCAGGTCGCGCTGTAGAAGCCGATGGCCTCACCGCCGCTGGTAGTGCCCAGGCCAAACGCCTTGGGCAGGGGGATCGAGCTGCTGTCGCGACGGTTGCCGGTGGCTACCAGGGCAAAGCGGGTGGCACGGTCACAGGTGACGCTGAAGGTCAGGCTGCGCGGCGCCAGGACCGAGTGGTCGGGGATGCCGGGCTGTGGAGTGAGATCGGGCATGCTGATGTTACCGAAATCGACCTGGCCATTGCTGGAGAGCGACGGCGTACAAGCTGCAGGAGTGATGGTGCCGCTGATATTGACGTCGGTACTGCTGGCATGGGCGCCAGCACTGACAAAGGTCAGCAGTGCGGTCAGGGTGCACAAAGGCTTGGTGTTCATTATTCGGTCCTTTGAAAATGAATGAACCTCCGCGCCGTGATTGGTCTTATGGTGGGGCCGGCAGCGGATGGCTCGTCAGGCGCGCTAGGCATGCCTGCTGTACCAGTTACCAGGGCGAGCCCTGATCCTGTGTCATCCGTGACGATTTTTCACACGTTTTGGCTAGACGATAGAACGTGCGAATGTTTGGTTTTATGTGCTTTGCTTGGCCTTGCCCAGGAGTAAACAGCGGGGGCATAGTGCTCGGCAAGGCTGTCTGTGTTGTTCGGATGCCGATTATGCCCAAAAAAATGTTCGTGTAAAGGGGTTTTGATTGAAAAATTGTGCAACAACTGCACCGAAATCGGCAGAAAGCGGTGAACGATTGCGTCAGGAGCGTACCCGCCTGGGCCTTCGCCAGGATGATTTCGCCCAGCTTGGCGGGGTCAACCGCAATACCCAGGGCAGCTATGAAAAAGGCGAGCGCAACCCGGACGCGGCGTATCTTGCGGCGGTCGCCGGGGTTGGTGTCGATGTGCGCTACGTGATCACCGGCGTGCGCACGATTGATGATGGCGCTTCGTTGAATGAACCGGAACAGCGATTGCTGGCTCAGTACCGATCATTGGCTATCGCTGACCAAGAAGTTGTGCATAGAATTGTCGGGGCCATGCACGACGCGAAGGGTAGTGGCGCATAGCTATTATCTCAATTTTCCTACGAAACGCTCGGAACGGTCCTGGTGGGTCCGCAGGGAATTGCTCGTAACGTCGATGCATTCAGTCTCGCTAGGGAAGGGTGATCATGTCGGAGCATAAAACCTGCGCATTCAACACGGAAAGTAACGCTTCACCTGTGCAACGCTTGAGTGAAGTCGAAAACGAGCTGCTGATTTTGTTTCGCCAGTTGTCCCCGGTGGACCAGGGCTGCGTACAGCGTGTAGCCCAGGTGCTGTGCCTGGGAGCGCAAGAAGCTGAGCGGGGACGCTGCCGAATACCTGAGTCGGCCTGAATGTTTGATCAAAGGATGTGTGATGTTGCAGTTATCCAACGCGGTGCAGATCCCGGACGACGAGATCGAGTTGACTGCCATCCGCGCCCAGGGCGCCGGCGGGCAGAACGTCAACAAGGTCTCCAGCGCCGTGCACCTGCGTTTCGACACCCAGGCTTCGTCATTGCCAGCGTTTTACAAGGAGCGTCTGCTGGCGCTGAGCGACAGCCGCATTACCCGTGACGGGGTGATCATCATCAAGGCCCAGCAGTATCGAACCCAGGAGCAGAACCGCGCCGATGCCCTGGAGCGCCTGCGCGAACTGATTCTTTCGGCGACCAAGGTGGAAAAGGCGCGGCGCCCGACCCGGCCGACCCTGGGCTCGAAAACCCGGCGCCTGGACACCAAGAGCAAGCGCGGCGCCATCAAGGCCGGGCGCGGCAAGATCGATTACTGAGGCTAATGCCGCGGCGGTTGCAGGCGGGCCTGGCGGTACAGGTACAGGCTCAATAGCAGGCCGCAGAACGACGCGCCGGCGGCAAAGACAAAGATCGAAGCGAAGCCGAACCCGGCGGCAATTGCCCCGGCCAACGGGCCGGTGATGCCCAGCGACAGGTCGATGAACAGCGAATAGGCGCCCACGGCCGCGCCGCGATTGGAGGCGGACACCAGGTTCACCGCTTCGACGCCGAGGGCCGGAAACACCAGCGAGAAACCAAAGCCGCTCAACGCCGCACCGGCCAGGGCCAGCTCGGCGCTCGGTGCCTGCCAGAGCAACAGCAGGCCGAGGGTTTCTACCGACAGGCAGGCGATCGCCACCCGGTACCCGCCCATGCGATTGATCAAATTGCCAAACAGCAGTCGCGCGCCAATGAAGCAGGCGCCGAACAGGCTCAGGCACAGGGCCGCGTTGTCCCAGTTGTGGCTGGCATAGTACAGGGTGACGAAGGTGGCGATGGTGCCAAAGCCGATCGAGCCCAGGGCCAGCCCTGAACCATGGCCGAATATCCGCCCGAGCACGTGCAGGAACGGCAGGCGTTCACCCGCCACTATCGGGGCGGCGGTTTTCGGCCAGGCCAGCGCCAAACCCAGTACGCACAGCAGTAAAATGCTGGCGCCCATGCTCCACAGGCCGAAGCGTTGCACCAGTTCCACGCCCAGCGGCGCGCCAATGGCCAGCGCGCCATAGCTGGCGATGCCGTTCCAGGAGATTACCTTGGCGGTGTGTTGCGCACCGACCCGGCCAATGCCCCAGCCAATGGAGCCCGAACCCACCAGGCTTTCGGCACTACCCAGCACCAGGCGCCCGACCAGCAGGCTGGCCAGGCTCAGCCAGGGCGCATGTTGCAGCCACGCCGAAAGCAGCATGAACACGCCGCTCAAGCCGCAACCGGCCAGGCCATAGAGCACCGCGCGCTTGCTGCCCAGGTTATCGATGAGGCGGCTGGCGTAGGGGCGGCTGAGCAGGGTGGCCAGGTACTGCACGCTGATCACCAGGCCCGCGACCACGGCACCGAAGCCCAGGTCGTTGTGCACATAGCCAGGCAAGACGGCCAGGGGAATGCCGATGTTCAGGTAGCCGATAAAGGTAAACAGGACGATGGAGACGACTTGCAGGGTGACCGCAAGGGGGCGCGGTGAGTCGGGCATGTGCGGGCTTTCGTAGAGGGGAATTCTTGACGGTGTGAAAACGTGTTGACGGGGTGGTCCCTGCATCAGCCGTTTTCACACAGTCTGATCGTTGCGCGAGTTATTCCTGGTCGGCGCTGGAAGTTTCGTCGCCGTCGTATTCAGCCTGGGCTGGTTCGGCGCTGTGAGTGGCAGGAGTCTGCTCTTCTGGGTTCAGGCTTGGGAAGGGAAGATTCGGGATTTCATGCATCTCGTCGTTCCTCGCAAGTGTGTGGAAAGGCTGCGCAAGGCGCGCATGGGCTTGTGAAAGCCTGTGCAGGATACAGGAGTCTGAATGACAGTATGAATTTTCCTGCTTAATGGCCATCGCGGGGCAAGTCGGATCGCCGCACCGCCGCTCCCACAACTGTCTGTGGGAGCGGCGGTGCGGCGATCCGACTTGCCCCGCGATGCTTTTAACGACAGACGTCGGCGATGGCCGCAGCCAGTGCTTCAAGGCGTGCCGCATCGGCGCCGGCGATGTTCGCCCGGCCAGTGCCAACCATGTACACGCTGTGGCGCTCACGCAGTTGCTTGACCTGCTCCGGTGACAAGCCGGTGTAGGAGAACATCCCGCGTTGCTCGGCGATGTGCGCGAAACGTTCGCTCAGGCCGTGGGGCGCCAGGGCCTCGACCAGACCGACCCGCAGCTCGGCAATGCGCTGGCGCATGGCCTCGACTTCTTCGACCCACAGGCGCTTGAGGTCGGTGTCGCCAAGAATCTGCGCCACTACCGCCGCGCCATGATCCGGTGGTGTCGACCACAGGTTGCGCGCCAGCAATGCCAGTTGACTACGCACATCCAGCAGCTTGTCGGCATCGTGGCTGCACACCAGCAGAGCGCCGGTGCGGTCGCGATAGAGGCCGAAGTTCTTCGAGCAGGAACTGGTAATCAGCAGCTCAGGCAGTTCGGCGGCGAACAGCCGTACCGCCCAGGCGTCTTCTTCCAGACCATCGCCAAAGCCCTGGTAGGCGAAGTCGATCAACGGCAGTAACTCACGGCGGCGCACCACCTCGAGCACGGCGCGCCAGTCGTCCTGGCTCAGGTCGAATCCGGTCGGGTTGTGGCAGCAGGCGTGCAGCAACACTACGTCGCCCTTGGGCGCAACTTCCAGGGCGGCCAGCATCCCGGCGACGTTCAGACGGTTGTCGGTGCCGACATAGGGATAGTGGCTGACCTTGAGGCCGGCGCCGGCGAAGATGGTTTCGTGGATGGGCCAGGTCGGATCGCTCAGCCAGATGCCGCGGCCCGGCAGACAGTGTTCGATGAACTCCGCCGCCAGGCGCAGGGCACCGGTGCCGCCCGGGGTCTGGGTGGCGCCGGCACGCTGCTGGCTGAGCAGCGACGAGTCACTGCCCAGTACCAGTTCGCTGATCAGTCGGCCAAAGGCCGCATCGCCATGACCGCCGACGTAGCTCTTGCTGGCCTGTTGCTCAAGCAGGCGCTGTTCAGCCTGTTTGACCGCGGCCGGAATCGGCGTCAGGCCCTGGGCGTCCTTGAACACGCCGACACCGAGGTCGAACTTGTTCGGGTTGCTGTCCTTGGCATACGCCTCCATCAGTCCGAGGATCGGATCGCCGGGTACGCGCCCGATGGCGCCGAAGTGCATTACTTGCGGCCTTCGGCGGTGCTGGCGACCTCGTCGGTGCGCGCGGCCATGATGAAGTCGTTACGGTGCAGGCCCTTGATCGAGTGGCTCCACCAGGTCACGGTGACTTTGCCCCATTCGGTCAGCAGGCCTGGGTGATGGCCTTCGGCTTCGGAGATTTCGCCAACGGCGTTGGTGAAGGCCAGGGCGTGCTTGAAATTCTTGAACAGGAAAACTTTTTCCAGCTGCATGATGCCGTCACGGACTTCGATGTTCCAATCCGGGATCTGCTTGATCAGTACCGGCAGTTCTTCGTCGCTGACCTGTGGAGCATCGGCACGGCAGGCTTCGCAGTGGGCTTGGTTCAAGGCGTTCATAAGGTTTTCCGCAAGTGGTTTGTTATTGGTTTGCAAGGTCGCTCAGGCGGCGACCCTGGGTGGAAATTTCGGTGCGTGCAGGCCCATCTTCATTGCCGTGTGGACCATGCCCATGATGTCTTCGTGGGCCAGGTCGAACAGGCGCTTGAGGTTGGGCAGGGCGAAGTACAGCGGCTGCAGGATATCAATGCGGTACGGCGTGCGCATGGCTTCCAGCGGATCGAAGGCCTGGTGCTCGGGCTCGCCGGACAGGCTGTAGACGGTCTCTTTCGGTGAAGAAAGAATGCCGCCGCCGTAGATCTTGCGACCTTGCGGGGTGTCGACCAGGCCAAACTCGATGGTCATCCAGTAGAGGCGGGCGAGATACACGCGCTCTTCCTTGGTGGCCTGCAGGCCGAGCTTGCCATAGGTGTGGGTGAATTCGGCGAACCAGGGGTTGGTCAGCAGCGGGCAGTGGCCGAAGATCTCGTGGAAAATGTCCGGCTCTTGCAGGTAGTCGAGTTCTTCTTCGGTACGAATGAAGGTGGCTACCGGAAAGCGCTTGCTGGCCAGCAGTTCGAAAAAAGTCTGGAAGGGGATCAGGGCAGGTACCCGGGCAACTTGCCAGCCGGTGGTGGCGCCCAGCACCTTGTTGATCTCACCCAACTGCGGGATACGGTCGTGAGGCAGGCCCAGCTGTTCGATGCCGTCCAGGTATTCCTGGCACGCGCGGCCTTCGATCACCTTCAATTGACGGGTAATCAGGGTGTTCCACACCGCGTGTTCCTGCTGCGGGTAGTCGATAAAACCCTGCGCATCGGGCTCGCGAGCCACGTATTGCGTCTGTTTCATGCTGCTCTCCTGCTGAGGGCCATTCTTGTTATGTGTTCAAGCCATTGCCCTAGTGATAACCCGCATTGGTCCGGTTTGCAGCGTCCTGACGGCAGCTTCGCGCTCGAACTGCTCCGGATTTTGTAACGATAACTTTACGAAATACCCGGCATCCCGAAAAAACGGGTGCTTTAATCCTTGAAACTGCGGCTATCTGTCACATAATCTTTACGACTATTCTTGGCTCGCTGCAAAAACTTGCTTGCCGTGGCGCTTACCAGACCTTCTTGTAGGACATTTCATGCGTATTAAAGTGCATTGCCAGAACCGCATCGGCATCCTGCGCGACATTCTCAACCTGCTGGTGGAGTACGGCATCAACGTCGCCCGCGGTGAGGTCGGTGGCGAGCATGGCAATGCCATCTATCTGCACTGCCCGAACCTGATCAACCTGCAGTTCCAGGCCCTGCGGCCGAAATTCGAATCGATCGCCGGGGTGTTCGGGGTCAAGCGCGTCGGCCTGATGCCCAGCGAGCGTCGGCACATGGAGCTCAATGCCTTGCTCGGCGCACTGGATTTCCCGGTGCTGTCGATCGACATGGGCGGCTCCATTGTGGCTGCCAACCGCGCTGCGGCGCAGCTGCTCGGGGTGCGTGTCGACGAGGTGCCGGGCATTCCGCTGTCGCGTTATGCCGAGGATTTCGACCTGCCGGAGCTGGTGCGGGCGAACAAGTCGCGTATCAACGGCCTGCGGGTCAAGGTCAAGGGCGATGTGTTCCTCGCCGATATTGCGCCGCTACAGTCCGAGCACGACGACAGCGAAGCCCTGGCCGGTGCGGTATTGACCCTGCACCGCGCCGACCGCATAGGCGAGCGCATCTATAACGTGCGCAAGCAGGAGCTGCGTGGCTTCGACAGCATCTTCCAGAGTTCGCGGGTGATGGCTGCGGTGGTGCGCGAAGCGCGGCGCATGGCGCCGCTGGATGCACCACTGCTGATCGAAGGCGAGACCGGCACCGGCAAGGAGTTGCTGGCCCGTGCCTGTCACTTGGCCAGCCCCCGTGGCCAGGCGCCGTTGATGGCGCTCAACTGCGCCGGCTTGCCCGAGTCCATGGCCGAGACCGAACTGTTCGGTTACGGCCCGGGGGCGTTTGAAGGCGCGCGGGCCGAGGGCAAGCTGGGGCTGCTGGAACTGACGGCAGGCGGCACGCTGTTCCTCGATGGCGTCGGTGAGATGAGTCCTCGCCTGCAGGTAAAACTGCTGCGCTTTCTGCAGGACGGCTGCTTTCGTCGGGTAGGCAGTGATGAAGAGGTGTACCTGGATGTGCGGGTCATCTGTGCCACCCAGGTCGATCTGTCCGAGTTGTGCGCCCGTGGCGAATTCCGCCAGGACCTTTACCACCGCCTCAACGTGCTGTCGCTGCATATTCCGCCGCTGCGCGAATGCCTGGATGGCTTGCCGCCGCTGGTCGAGCACTTTCTTGACCAGGCCAGCCGGCAGATCGGTTGCCCGCTGCCCAAGCTTGCGCCAGCGGCCATGGAGCGTTTGAGCCAGTACCACTGGCCGGGCAACGTGCGGCAACTGGAGAACGTGCTGTTTCAGGCCGTGTCGCTATGTGACGGCGGGGTGGTCAAGACTGAACATATTCGCCTGCCGGACTACGGCGGCCGGCAACCCTTGGGCGAGTTTTCCCTTGAGGGCGACCTGGGGCAAATAGTCGGGCGTTTCGAGAAGGCAGTACTGGAGCGCTTGATGAGCGAATTTCCCAGCAGTCGGGCGCTGGGTAAACGCTTGGGAGTTTCCCACACCACTATTGCCAACAAGTTGCGTGAACATGCAGTCGGCAAATCGGATTAATTAATCTGGCGTTAATAAAGTATGGGTAATACAGGCAGGTTATTAGTTGCAGGTGTACTGTCCAAATAGTGCAGCGCGCCTCGTTGAATGCCAACCGAGGCGCTGCAGGCGGTCAACCCGTTGGATCAACCGTTCGAGCACCCGTTACCCATCACCCGGTACTCGAGAATGTGGCGCTTGCCCTGGGAATCTTCGTAGGTCATGCGCGCCGGGACCACTTCGCAGACATTCGGCACTTCGCTCATGGAAATGACCTTGGCGATGTCCAGATGTTGCGAGTAACTGTACTGTTCAACCGGAATCTGCTCGGCGCCGCCATTTGCAACTTCGTCGGCCATCGCCACGCTGCAAAGACTACCCAGTGCCAATACCAGTAAAGCTTTCATCTTCATTTTTACCTGTCTAAGGTCGTAAGGGGGCACGCAGCGCTTGTGGCGCCGCGTGTACAGCAGGATCAACTATCACGATTATTTGCCGATTAACTTCCCTTCGTGGGGGGCTACAAGAAAGTTAATCGTGGTGCCGTTGCTGGCGAGGTGAATTCTAGGAGTGCGGCCTGCGCTTAAACAGCCACGGTTTTGATAAACACTGTTGGCAGAAACTGTAACAATCGCCTGGCAGACTGCCGGGTAATTTTATTTTTTCGCCGTGCAGACCCGGCCTTGAGCCTTCGCGGTTTGTCGCAGGGAGAAAAGACCAGGGCGTTACTACCAACGTCGAATGGCCGGCGCAGTCTGGTACAGTTACAACGAGGTCATACAAAAACAACTATTACACCGAGGTAACAAAGATGAGTGCGGCTCCCCTGTATCCCGTTCGTCCCGAGGTTGCGGCCAAGACGTTGACCGACGAGGCGACCTACAAGGCCATGTACCAGCAGTCGGTGATCAACCCGGACGGCTTCTGGCGCGAGCAGGCTCAGCGCCTCGACTGGATCAAGCCTTTCACCAAGGTCAAGCAGACCTCCTTCGACGACCACCATGTCGATATCAAATGGTTTGCTGACGGCACTCTGAACGTTTCCTACAACTGCCTGGACCGCCATCTGGCCGAGCGCGGCGATCAAGTCGCGATCATCTGGGAAGGCGACGACCCTTCCGAACACCGCAACATCACCTACCGTGAACTGCACGAGCAAGTGTGCAAGTTCGCCAACGCCCTGCGTGGCCAGGATGTGCACCGCGGTGACGTGGTCACCATCTATATGCCGATGATCCCCGAGGCCGTGGTCGCCATGCTGGCGTGCGCCCGCATCGGTGCGATCCACTCGGTGGTGTTCGGCGGCTTCTCGCCCGAGGCACTGGCCGGGCGCATAATCGACTGCAAGTCGAAGATCGTCATCACCGCTGACGAAGGTCTGCGTGGCGGTCGTCGCACCGCACTCAAAGCCAACGTCGACCTGGCCCTGACCAACCCCGAAACCAGCAGCGTGCAGAAGATCATCGTCTGCAAGCGCACCGGTGGCGACATCGCCTGGCACCAGCACCGCGACATCTGGTACGAAGACCTGATGAAGGTTGCTTCCAGCCACTGTGCGCCGAAGGAAATGGGCGCCGAAGAAGCGCTGTTCATCCTCTACACCTCCGGTTCCACCGGCAAGCCCAAGGGCGTGCTGCACACCACCGGCGGCTACATGGTCTACGCCGCGCTGACCCATGAACGGGTGTTCGACTACCGTCCGGGCGAAGTCTACTGGTGCACCGCCGACGTCGGCTGGGTCACCGGCCACAGCTACATCGTCTACGGCCCGCTGGCCAACGGCGCGACCACCGTGCTGTTCGAAGGCGTGCCGAACTATCCGGACATCACCCGCGTGTCGAAGATCATCGACAAGCACAAGGTCAACATCCTCTACACCGCGCCGACCGCCATCCGCGCGATGATGGCTGAAGGTCAGGCTGCCGTCGCCGGTGCCGATGGTTCCAGCCTGCGCCTGCTGGGCTCGGTGGGCGAGCCGATCAACCCGGAAGCCTGGAACTGGTACTACCACACCGTCGGCAAGGAGCGTTGCCCGATCGTCGACACCTGGTGGCAGACCGAAACCGGGGGCGTGCTGATCAGCCCGCTGCCAGGCGCTACCGCGCTCAAGCCGGGTTCGGCGACCCGTCCGTTCTTTGGTGTGGTGCCGGCCCTTGTGGATAACCTTGGCAACCTGATCGAAGGCGCCGCCGAAGGCAACCTGGTGATCCTCGATTCCTGGCCGGGCCAGTCGCGCTCGCTGTACGGTGACCACGACCGCTTCGTCGACACCTACTTCAAGACTTTCCGCGGCATGTACTTCACGGGTGACGGTGCCCGTCGCGACGAAGACGGCTACTACTGGATCACTGGCCGCGTCGATGACGTGCTCAACGTCTCCGGCCACCGCATGGGTACCGCCGAGATCGAAAGTGCCATGGTCGCCCACCCGAAAGTCGCCGAGGCCGCAGTGGTTGGCGTGCCGCACGACATCAAGGGGCAGGGTATCTATGTCTACGTCACCCTCAATGGTGGCGTCGAGCCAACCGAGCAACTGCGCCTGGAGCTGAAGAACTGGGTGCGCAAGGAAATCGGCCCGATTGCCTCGCCGGATGTCATCCAGTGGGCGCCCGGCCTGCCGAAAACCCGCTCGGGCAAGATCATGCGCCGCATCCTGCGCAAGATCGCCACGGCCGAGTACGATGGCCTGGGTGATATCTCGACCCTGGCCGATCCGGGTGTGGTGCAGCACCTGATCGATACCCACAAGGACATGAGCAAGGCTTCGGCCTAAAGGTATCGCGGGGCAAGCCCGCTCCTGCACAGCGATCGGGTCCACGCAAAGCCCTGCCGGGTTACTCCGGCGGGGCTTTGTGCTTTCTGTTACTTCGACAATCATCGGTAACCCTTCTGTCACCGCTTTCGCACAAAAACGGGGCATTGCGAAACGCCACCGTACGTTTTCAGGGCATTTCAGCCACCCGTTTTCGCCTGCTGAAACGCTGCGCTTGCCGGATTAGAAGGCTTTGCCAATAATAGGCCCGCTTATTGCTTCATTGATTGGTTATTTGTCTTTTGCTTTTGCATATTCCGTGAAAGCTGTCAATATCTGCGCCCCCGCGTTCCTGCGCTTCTGTAACTAGTTGTCGCATTGAAGAAATATCGGCTTCGGAGCTGTCGTTAAAATGCCGATCACTCGCTCGTCGCGTCTGCTTCAATGCCGACCCTGCGCAGCTCGCGTTGTACCCATTCGCATATCGGGCAGTTCTCAACCCTGCCTCGTATTGCCCTTTACCGATGGAGTTCCAGATGAAGAAACTCGCACTGCTTGGCGCCCTGGCGCTGTCCGTGTTTTCCCTGGCAGCGCTGGCTGATGAGAAACCGTTGAAAATCGGGATCGAGGCCGCCTACCCACCGTTCGCTTTCAAGCAGCCTGATGGCAGCATCGCCGGCTTCGACTACGACATCGGTAATGCCCTGTGCGAAGAAATGAAGGCCAAGTGCACCTGGGTCGAGCAAGAGTTCGACGGCCTGATCCCGGCGCTGAAAGTGCGCAAGATCGACGCCATCCTGTCGTCCATGTCGATCACCGACGATCGCAAGAAGTCCGTGGACTTCACCGGCAAGTACTACCTGACCCCGGCACGCCTGGTGATGAAGGAAGGTACTGCGGTCAGCGAAGGCCTGACTGAGCTCAAGGGCAAGAAGATCGGCGTGCAGCGCGGCTCGATCCACGATCGCTTCGCCAAGGAAGTGTTCGGTGCGCAAGGCGCCACCATCGTTCCTTACGGCACCCAGAACGAAATCTACCTGGACGTCGCCGCTGGCCGTCTGGATGGCACCGTCGCCGATGCTACGCTGTTGGAAGACGGTTTCCTGAAGACTGATGCCGGTAAAGGCTTCGCCTTCGTTGGCCCATCGTTCACCGACGCCAAGTACTTCGGTGACGGCATCGGCATTGCCGTGCGCAAAGGCGACAAGGCCAACCTGGATCGCATCAACGCTGCCATCGCGGCCATCCGTGCCAACGGCAAGTACAAGCAGATTCAGGACAAGTACTTCAACTTCGACATCTACGGCCCAGACGCCAAGTAAATCGTCGACGTTTCACCTGTTCAATGGTGCAAGCAGCAGAGACTCTGAGGTTTGCACCATTTTTTCATCCCTAAGGTCGAGGACCTCATCATGTTGAAAGGCTACGGGGCAGTCATCCTCGACGGAGCGTGGCTGACGCTACAGCTCGCCTTGTCGTCCATGGCCCTGGCCATCGTGCTCGGTCTGATCGGTGTGGCGCTGCGTTTGTCGCCAGTGCGCTGGCTGGCCTGGCTCGGCGATCTGTATTCCACCGTGATCCGCGGGATTCCCGATCTGGTTCTGATCCTGCTGATTTTCTACGGCGGCCAGGATCTGCTCAATCGCGTCGCGCCGCTACTGGGCTTTGACGACTACATCGACCTCAATCCGCTGATGGCGGGTATCGGCACCTTGGGCTTCATCTTTGGTGCCTATCTGTCGGAAACCTTCCGCGGGGCGTTCATGGCCATTCCCAAGGGGCAGGCCGAAGCTGGCATGGCCTATGGCATGAGCAGCCTGCAAGTGTTCTTCCGGGTGCTGGTGCCGCAGATGATTCGCCTGGCGATCCCCGGCTTCACCAACAACTGGCTGGTCCTGACCAAGGCAACCGCACTGATTTCGGTAGTGGGCCTGCAGGACATGATGTTCAAGGCCAAGCAGGCGGCCGATGCCACCCGCGAACCTTTCACCTTCTTCCTGGCGGTAGCGGCGCTGTACCTGGTGATCACCAGTGTTTCGCTGCTGGCCCTGCGTTACCTCGAGAAGCGCTACTCGGTTGGCGTAAAGGCGGCTGATCTATGATTTTCGACTACAACGTCATCTGGGAAGCGCTGCCGCTGTACCTGAGCGGCCTGCTGACCACCCTCAAGCTGCTGGCGCTGTCGCTGCTGTTCGGTTTGCTGGCGGCGATCCCGCTGGGCCTGATGCGGGTCTCCAAGCAGCCTTTGGTGAACATGAGCGCCTGGCTCTATACCTACGTGATCCGCGGCACGCCGATGCTGGTGCAGCTGTTTCTGATCTACTACGGCCTGGCCCAGTTCGAAGCGGTGCGTGAAAGCTTCCTCTGGCCGTGGCTGTCCAGTGCAACCTTCTGTGCCTGCCTGGCCTTTGCCATCAACACCAGCGCCTATACCGCCGAGATCATCGCCGGCAGCCTCAAGGCCACGCCCCATGGCGAGATCGAGGCGGCCAAGGCCATGGGCATGTCGCGGGTCAAGATGTACCGCCGCATCCTCCTGCCATCGGCCCTGCGCCGGGCGCTGCCGCAGTACAGCAACGAAGTGATCATGATGCTGCAGACCACCAGCCTGGCGTCGATCGTCACCCTGATCGACATCACCGGTGCGGCGCGCACGGTCAACGCCCAGTACTACCTGCCGTTCGAGGCCTACATCACGGCCGGCGTGTTCTACCTGTGCCTGACCTTCATTCTGGTGCGCCTGTTCAAGCTGGCTGAGCGCCGCTGGCTGGGCTACCTGGCGCCGCGCAAGCACTGACGGCCTGCGCCCACTTTTTCGCCCTGAGCGTTAGCTCAAGACTGACTGCTTTGTGAGAATCGACAGCATGTACAAACTCGAAATCCAAGACCTGCATAAACGCTACGGCAGTCACGAAGTGCTCAAGGGCGTGTCCCTGGCGGCCAAGGCAGGCGACGTGATCAGCATCATCGGCTCCAGCGGTTCGGGCAAAAGTACCTTCCTGCGTTGCATCAACCTGCTCGAGCAGCCGCACGCGGGCAAGATCCTGCTCAACAACGAAGAGTTGAAGCTGGTAGCCAACAAGGATGGCGCGCTCAAGGCCGCCGATCCCAAGCAACTGCAGCGCATGCGTTCGCGCCTGTCGATGGTGTTCCAGCACTTCAACCTGTGGTCGCACATGACCGCGCTGGAAAACATCATCGAAGCGCCGGTGCACGTGCTCGGCATGTCGAAGAAAGACGCCCTGGAAAAAGCCGAGCACTACCTGGCCAAAGTCGGTGTCGCCCACCGCAAGGACGCCTATCCTGGGCATATGTCCGGTGGTGAGCAGCAGCGCGTGGCGATTGCCCGGGCGCTGGCCATGGAGCCGGAAGTGATGCTGTTCGACGAGCCGACCTCGGCGCTCGACCCGGAGCTGGTTGGCGACGTGCTCAAGGTCATGCAGTCGCTGGCACAGGAAGGCCGGACCATGGTCGTGGTCACCCACGAAATGGGCTTTGCCCGTGAGGTGTCGAACCAGCTGGTGTTCCTGCACAAGGGCCTGGTGGAAGAGAGCGGCAACCCGCGCGAAGTGCTGGTCAATCCGCAGTCGGAACGTCTGCAGCAGTTCCTCTCGGGCAGCTTGAAGTAAGATTGCCGCTTTGCACCAAAATGGGTCATGCTGCGTATCAAGCGCAGCCTGACCAGGCTCTAACTTCTTGACCTCTCTCAGGTTTCGGACCGCATCCCATGACCACCCAGCGAATCGGTTTTCTCATCTGGCCCAGCACCAAAGCCCTGACCCTGGCGCTGGCCGAGGAGGTGTTGCGGGTAGCACAGAAGGTTCATCCGGAAGTGGTCTACGAGTTGTCCTTCCTGCAGGCCGAAGCGCCTGGCGAGGGTGCCTGGCGCCTGCCGGGCGAGCCGTGGGCGGGCAAGCTCGAAGGCTGTCAGAAGCTGTTCCTGCTGGCGGACGAGCCGCCGCAGGCCGTGGCCTCGAGCCTGGCCAGCGCACTCAAGCAACTGGTGCGTGCCGGTTGCGTGGTCGGCGGCTTGTCGGCGGGGGTCTATCCGTTGGCGCAACTGGGCCTGCTCGATGGTTACCGGGCCGCAGTGCACTGGCGCTGGCAGGATGATTTCGCCGAGCGTTTCCCCAAGGTCATCGCCACCAGCCACCTGTTCGACTGGGACCGCGACCGCCTGACAGCGTGCGGCGGCATGTCGGTGATCGACCTGTTGCTGGCGGTGCTGGCCCGCGATCACGGTGCCGAGCTTGCCGGTGCGGTGTCGGAAGAACTGGTGGTCGAGCGGATTCGCGAGGGCGGCGAGCGCCAGCGCATTCCGCTGCAGAACCGCCTGGGCTCCAGCCACCCGAAGCTGACCCAGGCCGTGCTGCTGATGGAAGCCAATATCGAAGAGCCGCTGACCACCGACGAGATCGCCCAGCATGTATGCGTCTCGCGCCGCCAACTGGAGCGGATCTTCAAGCAGTACCTCAATCGCGTGCCGAGCCAGTATTACCTGGAGCTGCGGCTGAACAAGGCCCGGCAGATGCTGATGCAGACCAGCAAGTCGATCATCCAGATCGGCCTCTCTTGCGGGTTTTCTTCCGGGCCGCATTTCTCCAGTGCCTATCGCAACTTCTTCGGTGCCACGCCGCGCGAAGATCGTAACCAGCGACGAAGCAGCAGCCCGTTCGAACTGTCTTCGGTGCCGGCCGAGCGCGGTTGATTTTTGATCGCGGGACAAGTCGGGTCGCCGCGATCGAACCGCCCATACAGAATCTCCCGCACATTCCCCGCAGCGTTTAAACTGCGCCTTTGCGACCCTATTTGTCGCATTGCCGTAAGCCTTGGTAAAACAGGGTTTGGCGCTATAAGAAGTTGTCGCTTGGCGGCAAGGTCAGGCGCCGATCTGTCCTTACAATCCCCCCATCGCTCGCCAGTTCCAGGCAGGCGTTCCTCTTCAGGAGACTCCGATGTCCGCTCCGCAAGCTCCGGTGCAACGCGCCGATTTCGATCAAGTGATGGTCCCCAACTATGCACCGGCGGCTTTCATTCCCGTCCGTGGAGCGGGCTCCCGCGTGTGGGATCAGGCGGGCCGCGAGCTGATCGATTTCGCCGGCGGCATCGCCGTAAACGTGCTTGGCCATGCGCATCCGGCGCTGGTTGGCGCCCTGACCGAGCAGGCCAACAAACTGTGGCACGTGTCCAACGTGTTCACCAACGAGCCGGCCCTGCGCCTGGCGCACAAGCTGGTCGACGCGACCTTTGCCGACCGTGCGTTCTTCTGCAACTCCGGTGCCGAAGCCAACGAGGCCGCATTCAAGCTGGCCCGTCGTGTCGCCCACGACCGTTTCAGCCCCGAGAAGCACGAAATCATCGCCACCGTTAACAGCTTCCACGGTCGTACCCTGTTCACCGTCAGCGTCGGCGGCCAGCCGAAGTACTCCGACGGTTTCGGGCCGAAAATCACCGGCATCAGCCACGTGCCGTACAACGACCTGGAAGCGCTCAAAGCACAGATCTCCGACAAGACCTGCGCTGTGGTCATCGAGCCGATCCAGGGTGAAAGCGGCGTGGTCCCGGCTGACGTTGCCTACCTGCAAGGCGCCCGCGAGCTGTGCGACAAGCACAACGCGCTGCTGATCTTCGACGAAGTGCAGACCGGCGTTGGCCGTACTGGCTCGCTGTTCGCCTACCAGCACTACGGCGTGACCCCGGACATCCTCTCCAGCGCCAAGAGCCTGGGCGGCGGTTTCCCGATCGGCGCCATGCTGACCACCGAAGACCTGGCCAAGCACCTGGCCGTCGGCACCCACGGCACCACCTACGGCGGCAACCCGCTGGCTTGTGCGGTGGCCAACGCCGTGCTGGATGTGGTCAACACCCCCGAAGTGCTGGCCGGCGTCAAGGCCAAGCACCAGAAGTTCAAGGCGCGCCTGGAGCAGATCGGCGAGAAGTACGGCCTGTTCACCCAGGTACGTGGCGTTGGCCTGCTGATCGGTTGCGTGTTGTCTGAAGCCTGGAAGGGCAAGGCCAAGGACGTCTTCAACGCCGCCGAGAAAGAAGGCCTGATGGTCCTGCAAGCTGGCCCGGATGTCGTGCGTTTCGCCCCGAGCCTGGTGGTCGAAGATGCCGACATCGACGAAGGCCTGGATCGTTTCGAGCGTGCCGCGGCAAAACTGACTCAGGCCTGATTCACGCCTGCAGTCCTGTCATCGGCCCTGCGGGGCCGGTGATACCGAATTCCAGAGCAGGTGCCTGCGGGCGCCTGCTGTTTTTATCTGAGCCGGCGGATGTCGGCCTGTATACCCGAAAGGAGTGACACCATGCTGGTGATGCGCCCCGCGCAAATGGCTGATCTGGGCGAAGTACAGCGTCTTGCCGCAGACAGCCCCATTGGTGTCACGTCCTTGCCGGATGATGCCGGTCGCCTGAGCGACAAGATTGCCGCTTCGGAAACCTCCTTCGCCGCTGAAGTCAGCTTCAACGGTGAAGAGAGCTACTTCTTTGTTCTCGAAGACAGCAGCAGCGGCAAGCTGGTCGGCTGCTCGGCCATCGTTGCCTCGGCCGGCTATTCCGAGCCGTTCTACAGCTTTCGCAACGAGACCTTCGTGCATGCGTCGCGCGAGCTGAAGATCCACAACAAGATCCACGTCCTCTCGCAGTGCCACGACCTGACCGGCAACAGCCTGCTGACCAGCTTCTACGTACTGCCGGAACTGGTCGGCAGCGGCTGGGCCGAGCTCAACTCCCGTGGCCGCCTGCTGTTCATGGCCGCCCACCCGGAGCGCTTTGCCGAATCGGTGGTGACCGAGATTGTCGGCTACAGCGACGAGCATGGTGATTCGCCGTTCTGGGACGCCATCGGGCGCAACTTCTTCGACCTCAACTACGCCGAGGCCGAGCGCCTGTGCGGCCTCAAGAGCCGGACCTTCCTGGCCGAGCTGATGCCCCATTACCCGATCTATGTGCCTCTGCTGCCGGACGCCGCGCAGGAGGCCATGGGCCAGGTGCATCCGCGGGCGCAGATCACCTTCGACATCCTGATGCGCGAAGGCTTCGAGACCGATCACTACATCGACATTTTCGACGGCGGCCCGACCCTGCATGCGCGGGTTTCCGGGATCCGGTCGATTGCCCAGAGCCGGGTGATGCCGGTCAAGCTGGACGACTCTGCCAGCAAGGGCGGGCGCCCGTACCTGGTCAGCAATGGCCAGTTGCAGGACTACCGCGCAGTGCTGCTGGAGCTCGACTGGGCCCCCGGTAAGCCGGTCAGCCTCAGTCTTGAAGCCGCCGAAGCCCTGGGCGTCGGCGAAGGCGCCAGCGTGCGTCTGGTCGCGGTTTGATCCCTGCGGTTCGATAATCGAGCACCCAGGTCGAGTTTTGCGGCAGGCCAAAGGCCGCCGCCCGAGGAGATAGCATGATCGTTCGTCCCGTACGCAGCAGCGATTTACCCGCGCTGATCGAGCTGGCGCGCAGCACCGGCACCGGCCTGACCACCTTGCCGGCCAATGAAGAGCGCCTGTCGCACCGGGTCGGCTGGGCCGAGAAAACCTTCCGTGGCGAAGCCGAGCGCGGCGATGCCGACTACCTGTTCGTGCTGGAAAACGACGAAGGCGTGGTGGTGGGTATCTCTGCCATCGCCGGCGCGGTCGGCCTGCGTGAGCCCTGGTACAACTACCGGGTCGGCCTGACCGTCAGCGCTTCCCAGGAGCTGAACATCTACCGGGAAATTCCCACGCTGTTCCTGGCCAACGACCTGACCGGCAACTCCGAACTGTGCTCGCTGTTCCTGCGCGCCGATCACCGCAGTGGCCTCAATGGCCGCCTGCTGGCCAAGGCGCGGTTGCTGTTTATCGCCGAGTTCCCGGAGCTGTTCGGCAACAAGATCATTGCCGAAATGCGCGGTATGTCCGACGAGCAGGGTCGTTCGCCGTTCTGGGAAAGCCTGGGCCGGCACTTCTTCAAGATGGAATTCAGCCAGGCCGACTACCTGACCGGTGTCGGCAACAAGGCCTTCATTGCCGAGCTGATGCCCAAGTTTCCGTTGTACACCTGCTTCCTCTCGGAAGCGGCGCGCAACGTCATTGGCCGGGTGCACACCGACACAGAGCCTGCGCTGGCAATGCTCAAGAGCGAAGGTTTCAGCTACCAGGGCTATGTCGATATCTTTGACGCAGGCCCTGCGGTGGAGTGCGAGACCGCCAAGATTCGTGCGGTGCACGACAGCCAGGCACTGGTGCTGGCTGTTGGCACTCCAGGCGACGATGCCACCCCCTTCATCATCCACAACCGCAAGCGTGAAGACTGCCGCATTACTGCCGCACCGGCGCGCCTTGCTGCCGGCACCCTGGTGGTCGATCCTCAGACCGCCAAACGCCTGCGCCTGAGCGCCGGTGACCAGGTGCGTGCGGTACCACTGTCTGCTGCCCGGGAGGCCAAATAATGACGACTCACTTTATCGCCGGCAGCTGGCAGGCAGGGCAGGGCGAAGCACTGCAATCACTTAACCCGGTCAGCCAGCAGGTTGTCTGGCAAGGCCAGGGCGCCAACGCCGGGCAGGTCGACAGTGCGGTCAAGGCCGCGCGCCAGGCCTTTGCCGGCTGGGCGCTGCAGTCGCTGGAAGCGCGCATCAGCGTGCTTGAAGCCTTTGCCGCGGCGCTCAAGGCCAATGCCGACGAGCTGGCGCGCTGCATCGGTGAAGAAACCGGCAAGCCGCTGTGGGAAGCCGCCACCGAAGTGACCAGCATGGTCAACAAGGTAGCGATTTCGGTACAGAGCTATCGCGAACGCACCGGTGAAAAGAGCGGCCCGCTGGCCGATGCCACCGCCGTGCTGCGCCATAAGCCTCACGGTGTGGTTGCAGTGTTCGGCCCGTACAACTTCCCCGGCCACCTGCCCAACGGGCATATTGTCCCGGCGCTGCTGGCCGGTAATACCGTGGTGTTCAAGCCCAGCGAGCTGACTCCGAAAGTCGCCGAGCTGACGGTCAAGTGCTGGATCGACGCCGGCCTGCCGGCAGGCGTGCTCAACCTGGTCCAGGGCGCCCGCGAAACCGGCGTGGCCCTGGCTGCCAACCCGGGCATCGACGGCCTGTTCTTCACCGGCTCCAGCCGCACTGGCAACCTGCTGCACCAGCAGTTCGCCGGGCGCCCGGACAAGATCCTGGCCCTGGAAATGGGCGGCAACAACCCGCTGGTGGTCGACGAGGTCAAGGACCTTGACGCTGCGGTGTACACCATCATCCAGTCTGCGTTCATTTCCGCCGGCCAGCGCTGCACCTGCGCGCGCCGCCTGCTGGTGCCGCAAGGCGCCTGGGGCGATGCGCTGCTCAAACGCCTGGTCGAAGTGAGCAAGAACATTACGGTCGGTGCCTTCGACCAGCAGCCGGCGCCGTTCATGGGCTCGGTGATTTCCCTGGGCGCGGCCAAGGCACTGCTCGATGCTCAGGCGCACCTGCTCGGCAACGGCGGCGTGTCGCTGCTGCCAATGACCCAGCCGCAAGCCACCGCTGCCCTGCTGACCCCGGGCATCATCGATGTCAGCGCAGTCGCCGAGCGCCTGGACGAAGAGTTCTTCGGCCCGCTGCTGCAGGTGATTCGCTACAGTGATTTCGATGCGGCCATCGCCGAGGCCAACAACACCCAGTACGGCCTGGCCGCCGGCCTGTTGTCCGATTCCCACGCGCGCTATCAGTACTTCTGGCTGCAAAGCCGCGCCGGCATCGTCAACTGGAACAAGCAACTGACCGGCGCCGCCAGCAGCGCGCCATTCGGTGGCGTGGGCGCCAGCGGCAACCACCGCGCCAGTGCCTATTACGCGGCTGATTATTGCGCTTACCCGGTAGCCTCGCTGGAGACCGCCAGCCTGACCCTGCCTGCGACACTGACGCCCGGCGTCTCCCTATAACAAAAGGTCCACGGAGCCTTGCCGATGAAATCGTTTGAAGTGAATTTTGATGGTCTGGTCGGACCGACGCACAACTACGGCGGGCTGTCGTACGGTAACGTTGCTTCGCAAAGCAACAGCCAGCAGGCATCCAACCCGCGTGAAGCGGCGCGTCAGGGCCTGGCGAAGATGAAGGCGTTGATGGAGATGGGCTTCCAGCAGGGCGTACTGGCCCCGCAGGAGCGCCCGGACGTGGCAGCACTACGCCGCCTGGGTTTCACTGGAACCGACGCACAAGTGATCGAGCGTGCCGCCAAAGAGGCCATGCCGTTGCTGGTCGCCAGCTGCTCGGCCTCGAGCATGTGGGTGGCCAACGCCGCCACCGTCAGCCCCAGTGCCGACACTGCGGACGGCCGCGTGCACTTCACCGCCGCCAACCTCAACTGCAAGTACCACCGCAGCATCGAGCACCCGACCACCAGCCGCGTGCTCGGTGCCATGTTTGCTGATAGCAAGCATTTTGCCCACCACGCCGCTTTGCCGGCGGTAGCGCAGTTCGGTGACGAAGGCGCGGCCAACCACACACGTTTCTGCCGCAGCTACGGCGAGGCCGGTGTCGAGTTCTTCGTCTATGGCCGCAGCGCCTTCGACACCCGCTACCCGGCGCCACAGAAGTACCCGGCACGCCAGACGCTTGAGGCGTCGCAAGCCGTCGCACGCCTGCACGGCCTGAGCGAGGAGGGCGTGGTCTTCGCCCAGCAGAACCCGGCGGTGATCGACCAGGGCGTGTTCCACAACGACGTGATCGCGGTAGGTAACGGCGAAGTGCTGTTCTACCACGAGGACGCCTTCCTCGAGACCGAGGCGATGCTTGGCGAACTGCAGGCTAAACTGGCTAAACGAGGCGGCAACTTCAAGGCAATCTGCGTACCGCGCTCGGCTGTAACGGTAGAGGACGCGGTGCGTTCGTACCTGTTCAACAGCCAGTTGCTGTCTCGCGCCGATGGTTCGATGCTGCTGATCGTGCCGGAAGAGTGCCGTAACAACGAGCGGGTCTGGGCCTATCTGTCGTCCTTGACCAGCTCGAACGGGCCGGTCGGCGAGGTCAAGGTCTTCGACCTCAAGCAAAGCATGCAGAACGGTGGCGGGCCAGCGTGCCTGCGCTTGCGTGTGGCATTGAAAGAAACGGAACTGGCGGCGGTCAATCCAGGCGTTATCATGACCGCACCGCTGTACGACACCTTGACCCAATGGGTCGACAAGCACTACCGCGATCGCCTGAGCGAAACCGACCTGGCCGATCCGCAGCTGTTGCTGGAATGTCGTACGGCACTGGATGAACTGACCCAGATCCTCAAACTGGGTTCGGTCTATCCGTTCCAACTCCAACCTTGAGAGAGAATTCGACTATGTCCGACGCCCTGCAGCTGATCCTTGAAGATGAAGATGGTACCCAGCTGGAAACTTCCTGCACCCGCTTTGCGGTGGTCTGGCAAGGCAAGGAGGTATGGATTCAGCAGGATGGCCGTGGTCAGCTGCTGATCGGCGTCGACGTTGAAGAAGACGACACCGAGTACGCCAACCTGCTGCTGCGCCCGCTGGCCACCAACCTGGTGAGCCTGCAGCTGGAAATGGAACCGGCCGATGCCGGCGACGATGATGATCACGTCCATGGTCCCGATTGCGGCCACCATCACTAAGGAATAGCCCATGCTCGCCCTCGGCAAACTGCTTGAACTGACCCTGGCCGGTCGTGAACCGGCAGAGAAGACCCAGCTGACTGTCGAAGGCGTACGCATGCGCTGGCTCGGCGAGGGCGCCCTCGAAGTGCGCCCGCCCGATGCCCTTGACAATGGCCTGGACCTGCTGCTGTCGGCGGGTATCCATGGCAACGAAACCGCACCGATCGAGCTGCTTGACCGGTTGCTGCACGACATTGCCCGCGGCGATCTCAAGCCGCGCGCGCGTATTCTGTTCCTGTTCGGTAACCCTGACGCGATCCGCCGCGGCGAGCGTTATATCGAGCAAGACGTCAACCGCCTGTTCAATGGTCGCCACGATCAGACCAGCGGCCCCGAGGCCCTGCGCGCCTGCGAGCTGGAGCGCCTGGCGGCGACTTTCTTCAGTGTGCCTGATCGCACCCGTCTGCATTACGACCTGCACACCGCCATTCGCGGTTCGAAGATCGAGCAGTTCGCGCTCTATCCGTACAAGGAAGGCCGCCAGCATTCGCGCCGCGAACTGGCGCGCCTGAGCGCGGCCGGCATGGAGGCGGTGCTGCTGCAGAGCAAGGTGTCGATCACCTTCACTGCCTATACCTATGAGCAACTGGGGGCCGAAGCCTTTACCCTGGAACTGGGCAAGGCGCGGCCGTTCGGAGAGAACGGCGCGGTCAACGTCGATCGCCTGGAAACCCGCCTCAAACAGATTATCGATGGCACCGAACCCGAGCCGCCTGAGGCCCTGGATGGATTGAAACTGTTCAGCGTGGCGCGCGAGATCATCAAGCACAGCGAGCATTTTCGCCTGAACCTGCCGGCCGATGTCGAGAATTTCTCAGAGCTCGAGCCCGGTTACCTGCTGGCCGAGGATATCGCCGATACCCGCTGGATTGTCGAAGAGCAGGGCGCGCGCATCATTTTCCCCAACCCGAAAGTCAAGAACGGCCTTCGGGCGGGGATTTTGATCGTGCCCGCGTCAGATCAGGGCCTTGCTTGAGTTGTGCACGTTTGAACTTAAAAGTGAATTCGCGGAGCCAGGCCCAGCTCCAGGCGCAAGGCGTTTTCAGTAAAAGGCGCTGGGTTGGTACGCAGGGCAGGGGTATCGGTGGACAAGCCGAAATCAAAAGGCCTATGGCTGGTGATAATGCCGATGGCCTGCAGTTGCGAATTGGCTACCTCCTGTTGCTTGCCGGCCCGTGTGGTGACTATTGAGGTGCCTGGGAAAACCGAGCCGGTGAGGGAGTTCCAGGCATTGCACAGGCAACGGTAGAAATCCAGCAGGGGCAGGTCGTCGGAAGCTGGTCCTGCAGGGTTGAAGTGCAGTTTGCCGCCAGCGTCGGCAATGCCCGGAACTCCGTTCGGTGTAACGAAGTGATCGCCGATATCGTCATCGAAATCCATGTCGGGCTCATAGCCCGAGGGTAAATGGTTCAGGATTTCGTCCACCGTGATCGAGGGCCTGTTGTCCAGCGCCGACAGCAGCTGTCTTCCCGCGCTGGTTTTGCGAAGCAGGTCTAAGTGGTCGGCGATCAGGCGTTGAAAGCGTGAGTCCCCTTGTGGGCGGATACTGTTATTGCCCAGGGCCGCATGTTCAGGACTTACCGGTTGGCTGAAGCGGCTGTCGCCGGGCAAGTTGCGGGCGTAGAAGACTTCACTGCCTGCGCTGCCCAGCAGGATGTTGCCGTCGATACGGTTTTCCCCTGAGCCCGCTTCGATGTAGGTAAGCCCTGTGCCCAGGACAATACGATTGTTGCCGGCCCCGACGTAGATTTTGCTGTCGCCGCTGCCTGTTTCAATATGGTTGTTGCCATTACCCGCATTGATAATGACTTGGTGATGCACGTCTTCAGTGATCCAGATCCTGCTGCCAGCGTTTTGAGTGCGCAGGACCAGTATTTGATCGTCGTTCATCGCCAGGACAAATCTGGTCGTGCCGATGACAGCTTGCAGGTTGCAGTCCAGGGTTGAAATTTCAATATTTTCAGCAGGTGACCGGACCTGTATATCCACCTGGCTTGTGTGAGGAGCGCTGGTTATCGAATGCTTGAAGTGTTCCGAGGTGACGGTGATATTGCTGTCCTCATGCAGCAGGATCACTTGACGGACCGCGCCAGGATCCGGGTCATCGTCATACTGGAAGTGGGCATAGCCCGAGCCGCGCCCGGTAAGGTAGTAAGTCGGATTGGGGTTGGTTAAGTTGTACATGTCCACTCCATTGGGCGTTGGGAAAACGTCAGGCTATGGAGGTTTGAACATGTCCGGGCACTACATATTTATGCATCTGTGCGCAAGGCGGGGAGGCTGCCAGGCCCATCGCTGAGCGGTGCCACGGGCCCAAGAACCGGCCGCAGCGGTGCGGCCGGCGCTGGTGATGCAGGACTAGATTGCGCGTTTTTGCGCTACTTCGTTACGGCGTAACGCACGCAACTTCTGCAAGGTATCGGCGCAAGTTTTCGCCGCTTCCACGCCCTTGACCAGGAAGTGTTCGAAGTAGAAGTTCTGGTGCTCGTCGCCGGCATGGAAGTGGTGCGGGGTCAGCACTACCGAGAACACCGGCACTTCGGTTTCCAGTTGCACCTGCATCAGGCCGCTGATCACCGACTGGGCGACGAACTCGTGGCGGTACAGGCCGCCATCGACCACCAGGCCGGCAGCAACGATGCCAGCGTAGCGGCCGCCACGGGCCAGCAGCTTGGCGTGCAGGGGGATCTCGAAAGCGCCGCCGACTTCGAAGAAGTCGATGTCGCTGGGCTGATAGCCTTGTTTACCCATTTCCTCGACGAATGCCTTGCGCGCCTGGTCGACAATGTCTTTGTGCCAGCAAGCCTGGATGAAGGCGATGCGCTCGTGGGAAGGGTTCTTGCTATCGATTGCGGTAGGTTGCATTGAAACGGACTCCTGTTTGTATGAGAAACAGGGCGCTGGATCGAAGGGGATTTCGCCGTGCAGGTGCAAAGCGACAGGCGCGGCTGCGCCTATCCCGTTCTCTCTTTATCCGGACTATGACCGTCGGCCCCGGAATCACACCGGGTCTGCTGACCTTACAGGCTGGCCTGCAAGCGCTCGCGGGCTATGCGCATTGCGCGCAATTACCGCCGGTGGGGAATTGCACCCCGCCCTGAGAACGTTGCCACCGGTATCGGCGGCGGGGAATTATTAGCACAGATGTCAGGTAAACGTATAGGCTGCTAACGGTTTTTTCCGGATGAACGACATTTCATCAGGGAAACCTTGCCAATTGTTTTATACGGCCCCAGTAATACCGTGTCACCAGATCACAACAGGCCCTGAGAGGCCGGGCAGGGTGCCAGCGAGCGGTTTTTCGCTGACGTTGTCGTTGCAGGCCGTCCAATTGACGGTTTCTATAGCATAAACACACTGCACCCGAGCCTAAGGCCCGATATAATGCGGCCCTTTGCCGTCGTTTCGTCAATTTGACGCAAGCATTTGCCTTAAGGCCGCCGTTTCCGTGGAAGAACCTATGAAAAGCGCAGAAATCCGTGAAGCCTTCCTTCGCTTCTTCGAAGAGCAGGGACACACCCGAGTTGCCTCCAGCTCCTTGATTCCGGGCAACGACCCGACCCTGCTGTTCACCAACGCGGGGATGAACCAGTTCAAGGACTGCTTCCTTGGCCAGGAAAAGCGCGCCTACACCCGCGCGACCAGCAGCCAGAAATGCGTGCGCGCCGGTGGCAAGAACAGCGACCTGGAAAACGTCGGCTACACCGCCCGTCACCACACCTTCTTCGAAATGCTGGGCAACTTCAGCTTCGGTGATTACTTCAAGAAGGACGCGATCACCTACGCCTGGACCTTCCTGACCAAGGTGCTGAACCTGCCGGAAGAGAAACTCTGGGTCACCGTCTATGCCAGCGACGACGAGGCATACGACATCTGGACCAAAGAGATCGGCGTACCGGCCGAGCGCATGGTGCGCATTGGCGACAACAAGGGCGCGCCCTACGCCTCCGACAACTTCTGGACCATGGGCGATACCGGCCCGTGCGGCCCTTGCACCGAGATCTTCTATGATCACGGCGCCGACATCTGGGGCGGCCCGCCCGGCTCGCCGGAAGAAGATGGCGACCGTTACATCGAGATCTGGAACAACGTTTTCATGCAGTTCAACCGCACTGCCGATGGCGTGCTGCACCCGCTGCCTGCACCGTCGGTGGATACCGGCATGGGCCTGGAGCGCATCAGTGCGGTCATGCAGCATGTGCACTCGAACTACGAGATCGACCTGTTCCGCAACCTGCTCAGCGCTTCGGCCGCCGCCATCGGCTGCGCCAATGCCGAGCAGTCGTCGCTCAAGGTGGTCTCCGACCACATCCGTTCTTGCAGCTTCCTGATTGCCGACGGCGTACTGCCGTCCAACGAAGGCCGCGGCTACGTCCTGCGCCGCATCATCCGTCGCGCCTGCCGCCACGGTAACAAGCTGGGCGCCACCGGCAGCTTCTTCTACAAGATCGTCGCCGCCCTGGTCGCCGAGATGGGCGAAGCCTTCCCCGAGCTCAAGCAGCAGCAGGCCAACATCGAGCGCGTGCTCAAGGCTGAAGAAGAGCAGTTCGCCAAGACCCTGGAGCAGGGCCTGAAGATCCTCGAGCAGGACCTGGCCGAGCTCAAGGGCACCGTGGTGCCGGGTGACGTGGTGTTCAAACTGTACGACACCTATGGCTTCCCGATGGACCTGACCGCCGACATCGCCCGTGAGCGCGAGCTGACTATCGACGAAGCAGGCTTCGAGCGCGAGATGGAAGCCCAGCGTGAGCGTGCCCGCTCCGCCAGCGCCTTCGGCCTGGACTACAACACCCTGGTCAAGGTCGACGTGGCCACCGAGTTCACCGGCTACAACGCCACCGAAGGCAGCGCCAGCATCGTTGCTCTTTATAAGGACGGCAAGGTTGTCGAGCAGCTGGGCGAAGGCGAGGAGGGCGTGGTCATCCTCGACCGCACGCCGTTCTACGCCGAGTCCGGTGGCCAGGTGGGCGACACCGGCTACCTGCAGGCCGACAACGTGCGCTTTGACGTGCGCGACACCACCAAGACCGGCGGCGCCTTCCTGCACCACGGTGTGGTGGCCAGCGGCACCCTGACTGTCGGCACCCAGGTGCAGACCCGGGTCGATGCCGACGTCCAGCACGCCACCTCGCTGAACCACTCTGCCACCCACCTGCTGCACGCTGCGCTGCGCCAGGTGCTGGGCGATCACGTACAACAGAAGGGCTCGCTGGTCGATAGCCAGCGCCTGCGCTTCGACTTCAGTCACTTCGAGGCGGTCAAGCCGGAGCAGCTCAAGGCCCTGGAAGACATCGTCAACCGCGAAGTGCGCAAGAACTCCGAGGTGAAAACCGAAGAGACCGATATCGAAACCGCCAAGCAGAAGGGCGCCATGGCGCTGTTCGGCGAGAAGTACGGCGACAGCGTGCGGGTGCTGAGCATGGGCGGCGATTTCTCCGTCGAGCTGTGCGGCGGTATCCACGCCAAGCGTACCGGTGATATCGGCCTGCTCAAGATCATCAGCGAAGGTGGCGTGGCCTCCGGCGTACGCCGGATCGAAGCAGTCACCGGCGCTGCCGCACTGGCTTACCTGAACGCTGCCGAAGAGCAGCTCAAGGAAGCCGCGCAACTGGTCAAGGGTAGCCGCGAAAACCTGATCGACAAGCTCTCGGCAGTGCTGGAGCGCAACCGCCAGCTGGAAAAACAGCTGGAGCAACTGCAGGCCAAGGCCGCCAGCGCTGCTGGTGACGACCTGTCCAGTGCAGCCGTCGAGGTCAAGGGCGTGAAAGTCCTGGCCGCGCGTCTGGATGGCCAGGATGGCAAGGCGCTGCTGGCGCTGGTCGATCAACTGAAGAACAAACTCGGCCGCGCAGTGATCCTGCTCGGCAGTGTCCATGAGGAAAAGGTCGTACTGGTTGCCGGTGTGACCAAAGACCTGACTGGCCAACTCAAAGCCGGTGATTTGATGAAGCAAGCCGCTGCCGCGGTGGGTGGCAAGGGCGGTGGTCGTCCGGACATGGCGCAAGGTGGTGGCGTAGACACCGCCGCGCTGGACAACGCGCTGGCCTTGACCGTGCCATTCGTGGAGCAGGGCGTTTAAGGCGTACATCGGCCCGCCGTCCAGTGGCGGGCCATGGCGTCGTTTGAATGTTTATTGGGTGCCCTTCATGGGCTGAGGCGGCTTTGAAATGGCGTTGATCGTACAGAAATTTGGTGGTACCTCGGTCGGCACAGTCGAGCGAATCGAGCAGGTTGCCGACAAGGTCAAGAAGTTCCGCGAAGCCGGCGATGACCTGGTGGTAGTACTGTCGGCGATGAGCGGCGAAACCAATCGCCTGATCGACCTGGCCAAGAAGATCAGCGATCAGCCGGTTCCGCGTGAACTGGATGTGATCGTCTCCACTGGCGAGCAGGTGACTATCGCCTTGCTGGCCATGGCCCTGATCAAACGTGGTATTCCGGCAGTGTCCTACACCGGTAACCAGGTGCGGATCCTCACCGACAGCGCGCACAACAAGGCGCGCATCCTGCAGATCGACGACCAGAAGATTCGTGGCGACCTCAAGGCCGGCCGCGTGGTGGTGGTTGCAGGTTTCCAGGGGGTCGACGAGCACGGCAACATCACCACCCTCGGTCGCGGTGGCTCCGACACCACCGGCGTGGCCCTGGCGGCAGCGCTCAAGGCGGACGAGTGCCAGATCTACACCGATGTCGATGGTGTCTACACCACCGACCCGCGCGTGGTGGCCCAGGCCCAGCGCCTGGACAAGATCACCTTCGAAGAGATGCTGGAAATGGCCAGCCTCGGTTCCAAGGTGCTGCAGATCCGCGCCGTCGAGTTCGCCGGCAAGTACAACGTCCCGCTGCGCGTGCTGCACAGCTTCCAGGAGGGTCCGGGTACCCTCATTACCATTGATGAAGAGGAATCCATGGAACAGCCGATCATTTCCGGCATCGCCTTCAATCGCGATGAAGCCAAGCTGACCATCCGTGGCGTACCGGATACCCCGGGCGTTGCTTTCAAGATCCTCGGCCCTATCAGTGCCGCGAACATCGAAGTCGACATGATCGTGCAGAACGTTTCGCACGATAACACCACCGACTTCACCTTCACCGTGCATCGCAACGACTACGACAAGGCCCACAAGGTCCTGGACAAGACCGCCGCCGAGCTCAACGCTCGCGAAGTGGTAGGTGACACCAACATCGCCAAGGTCTCGATCGTCGGCGTCGGCATGCGTTCCCACGCCGGTGTTGCCAGCCGCATGTTCGAAGCGCTGGCCAAGGAGAGCATCAACATCCAGATGATCTCCACCTCCGAGATCAAGGTCTCGGTGGTAATAGAAGAGAAGTACCTGGAGCTGGCAGTGCGCGCCCTGCACACCGCCTTCGAGCTGGACGCCCCTGCCCGACAGGGCGAGTAAGGCGGCTGCCTCTGGGGGCGCGGCCATGCCGCGCCCTTCGTGTTTCTGGCTGGCGTGAGAAATCTGTGCTTTTGCTCGCGCTAGTCAATACTTAGGCGTAGGTCAGCAGCCGTCACGGGTTGTAGGCTGAAGCCCTTTTTTTTGCAGACTGTTATCCCTGAACTGAATTGCGTGAGGAGAAAGCTATGTTGATTCTGACTCGTCGGTGCGCCGAGAGCCTGATCATTGGCGACGGCGAAATCACCGTGACCGTGCTCGGCGTCAAAGGAAACCAAGTGCGGATAGGGGTCAACGCCCCTAAAGAAGTGGCCGTCCACCGTGAGGAAATCTACCTGCGGATCAAGAAAGAGAAGGACGAAGAACCAACCCATTAATTTTTATCGAGTTTTTTTCAAAAAAGAGTTTGCAAACGGGGAAGGGTCTGGTTATTATACGCCCCGTGTTGCGGAGAGGTGGCCGAGTGGCCGAAGGCGCTCCCCTGCTAAGGGAGTATACCTCACAAGGGTATCGGGGGTTCGAATCCCCCCTTCTCCGCCATTATTCATGTAGGACGCTGTAATCTGCCTGAATCGCCTAAGTCGTTGAAATTAAACGAAAAAGTGGTTGGCAAAATGATTTAGCGGCCTATAATGCGCGGTAACAAATGCACTCATAGCTCAGCTGGATAGAGTACTCGGCTACGAACCGAGCGGTCGGAGGTTCGAATCCTCCTGAGTGCACCATACGACGAAGCGGTTTTCAACTTGAATGCTGCTTCAGCTGCAACCAGAGGTGATCTGGTCCATCAAGCGCCAACCCTGCACTCATAGCTCAGCTGGATAGAGTACTCGGCTACGAACCGAGCGGTCGGAGGTTCGAATCCTCCTGAGTGCACCATACACCGAAGCAGTTTTCAGTTTGAAAGTTGCTTTAGCTGTAACCAGAGGTGATCTGGTCCATCAAGCGCCAACCTGCACTCATAGCTCAGCTGGATAGAGTACTCGGCTACGAACCGAGCGGTCGGAGGTTCGAATCCTCCTGAGTGCACCATACAACAGAAAGCCCGCCTATCAAGGCGGGCTTTTTGCTTTCCGGCATTCATCTTCCGGTAAGGCGTGATGAATAGACTGTCATCGTTGCCGTGCCAGCCCCGCGCTATTTTATGCCGATCCCGATGTGTTTTTTTTCGCGCTACCGCCGTCGCACTGTTGCCTGCATACGTTGTCACAAGTATGTCTCGCAAACGATTGTTCTAGCCGCGATTTTTTCAGCACCCTGACAGCTCAAGCGGTGTATGATTGCGCCCGTCAGCCCCGCCGGGGCTTGTGGAATACCACCATGGACTTACCCAGTAGTTACTCAATAGCAAGTTTTGCCAATCAAGAATTGACTGATTGATCTCCCGGCGTGCTCCGCTGCTGGGAGTGGAGTTCGCCTATGACTGAAGTAGAAGTAAAAAAGACGCAAGAAAGCCTGCAGGATCGCCTGGCCCAGGTGGTCGAACTGCTGCAGCGTCAACGCGTGGTCGAAGACCTGACCCACCGTCAGGAAGGTCATCACCATGACCTGGTAGAAAACCTCGTTCACCGCCAGAACCTGGTCGAGCTGCAACGCAAGCTCGACGACCTGCACTCCGCCGACGTTGCCTACATTCTCGAAGCCTTGCCGCTGGACGATCGTCTGACCGTCTGGCAACTGGTCAAGGCCGAGCGCGACGGTGACATCCTCCTCGAAGTGTCCGACTCGGTCCGCGAGACCCTGATCGCCGACATGGACGATCACGAGCTGCTCGCCGCTGCCAAGGAAATGGACGCCGACGAACTGGCTGACCTGGCGCCCGAGCTGCCCCGTGACGTTGTCCACGAGCTGATGGAAAGCCTCGATGCCCAGCAGCGCGAACGCGTGCGTTCGGCCCTGAGCTACGACGAGGACCAGGTCGGTGCATTGATGGACTTCGAGATGGTCACCATCCGCGAAGACGTCAGCCTCGAAGTGGTATTGCGCTACCTGCGCCGGCTCAAGGAGCTGCCAGGCCACACCGACAAACTGTTCGTGGTCGATTACGACGGCATCCTCAAGGGCGTGCTGCCGATCAAGCGCTTGCTGGTCAACGACCCGGAGAAGAAAGTCGCCGAGGTCATGGCCAGCGATCCGGTGAGCTTCCACCCGGATGAAGACGCCTACGATGCCGCTCAGGCGTTCGAGCGTTACGACTTGATTTCCGCGCCGGTGGTGGACAAGAGCGATCGCCTGATCGGCCGTCTGACCATCGATGAAATGGTCGACCTGATTCGTGAAGAAAGCGAAAGCGAAGTGCTGAGCATGGCCGGTCTGCGCGAAGAAGAAGACATCTTCGCCTCGGTCTGGCGCTCGCTGCGCAACCGCTGGGCGTGGCTGGCAATCAATCTGATCACTGCCTTCGTCGCCTCGCGGGTGATCGGCCTGTTCGAAGGCTCGATCGAAAAACTGGTGGCACTGGCGGCGCTGATGCCGATCGTTGCCGGTATCGGCGGCAACTCCGGCAACCAGACCATCACCATGATCGTGCGCGCCATGGCCCTCGACCAGGTCAGCCCCGGCAACACCTCGCGGTTGATGCGCAAGGAGCTAGCGGTGTCGCTGATCAACGGCCTGATCTGGGGCGGAGTGATTGGTGTGGTTGCCTACCTGCTGTATGACAGCTGGTCGCTCGGCGTGGTCATGACCGGCGCCATGACCCTCAACTTGTTGCTGGCGGCGCTGATGGGGGTGTTGATCCCGATGACCCTGGTGCGCCTGGGCCGCGATCCGGCGATGGGCTCCAGCGTGATGATCACGGCGGTGACCGACAGTGGTGGCTTCTTCATCTTCCTGGGCCTTGCCACCATCTTCCTGCTCTGATTGAGCATCCGACAAAAAACACCCCTCGCGAGGGGTGTTTTTTTGCCGGGCGTTTATTGCTCGGTGAGGTGCTCGATAAAGGTCGAGCCGCTGTAGCACTCGCGGAACAACCCGGCCTGCACCAGGCGTGGCATCACCTGTTCAAGGAACAGGTGCACCGATTCCAGCGAGCCACCGGGCGCCGCGATGAAGCCATCGATGGCACCGGATGCAGCCCATTCGACAATACTCTCGACGGCATCGTCCACCGTACCGATCACCTGCCAGTGTGCAGCCGAGATCACCTCTGGGCGCAACAGTAACTCACTGACCCGCAGCGATTCACGTTCGATCAGGCGTCGCAGCAGGTTGGTGTGGGTACGGCTGCCAGGATTGCTCACGGGCGCAGGCAGGTCAGCGGCGGTGATCGGGCGGTCTTCTGGCCATTGGTTGAGGTCGAGCCCGGTCATCTCCTTGATCGAGGCAAACTTGCGCGGCTTGTCGATGCGCGCGTGGGTGCACATGAACAGCTCGCGGGCCTGTTCGCGGGTCTCGGCCAGGTACAGGCTCAGGCCGGGCAGCAGGCGAATGTCGGCCGGATCGCGGCCGTGTTTTTCAGCGCGGCGGGACAGGTCGTGACGCAGCTCGAGCGCAGCGTCGATATCCGGCGTGGGGGCGAATACCAGGTCGGCCACCGACGCGGCAAAGTCACGGCCCGAATCGGATGCGCCGGCTTGCACCAGCGGGATTCGGGTGTTGGCGTACACCGGCAGGTTGAGTGGGCCCTTGACCTTCAGGTGAGCGCCGTCGTGGTCGATCGGGCGAACCTGTGAGGCGTCGGCGTAACGGCCCGTGCTGCGATCCAGTTTCAGGGCGTCGCTGGGGAAGCTGTCCCACAGCTGATGAACCACCCGGGTGAACTCCGCAGCCCGCTGGTAACGCTCATCGGCACTGGGCATTGCCGTCAGGCCGAAATTCTCGTGGCCTTGCAGCGCGGTGACGATGTTCCAGCCGACCCGGCCCTTGCTGATCCAGTTCAAAGACTGCAACTGGCGGGCGACTACATAGGGCGGCAGGAAGGTGGTCGATACGGTCGAAACCAGGCCGATCTTCGAGGTGTGCTGGGCAACTGCGGCGAGCAGGATGCTCGGGTCGAGGCTGGCGAAGCCCGAGCCGCTTTCGAGCATCTCCGGCACCAAAGCATGAACATCGGGGCGAAAGACAAAGTCCAGGTGCGCAGCTTCTGCGCGCTTGGCCAGATCAATCGCAAACTCGGCGGTGAAAATACCTTCTATGTTGCTGTTCTCGCGCCGCCAGCCATCGCCGCTCAACCAGGTCGGTGCCAGTGACAGGCCAATGTGCAGGCGCTTGGGGGTACTCATCCTTGCAATTCTCCTTGTGGTCTTTTGATGGGCTCAGAACGCGCCCTTGACGCCGACGCCGACCATGCGCGGCAGGGTCATGCTCGCCTCGGTGCCGCCGATGCCGCGGTTCTGCTGCATATAGGTGGGCGAGCGGTCGTCGAACACGTTCTTCACGTAGCCGTACAGCTGCACCTGCTTGTTGAACTGGTAACTCATCCGCGCATCGGTGAGGGTGTAGGGCTTCACCGAGTAGGACGAGGTGTTGGCGGTGTCGGAGTAATAGCCATCCAGGTGACGGACCTGGACGTTGAGGTTGAGTTTGTCGGTGATGTCCCAGCTCGGGCCAAAGCTCAGGGTGTAACCGGGGGAGCGGGCAAACTCGTTGGCCTGGTAGTCGGCGTTGCTGGAGATCTTGTCGATGCGTGTACGCAAGGCGCCGGCACTGGCCTTGAGGGTCAGGTTGTCGAGCACACGGTAGTCGGCGCTCAGCTCCAGGCCATAGGCGTGGGCCTTTTCGGCGTTGATGGTGTAGGACTGGGCGACACCCGGGGAAATCACCACTGGGATGTTGTACTGAGCGTCCTTGAAGTCCATATAGAACAGGTTGCTGCTGAGGATCAGGCGGTCGTCGAGCAGGTTGGCGCGGCTGAACAGCTCATAGTTCCAGATCGACTCTTCCTTGAAGTACGCCCATTGCCGGGTGGTCAGATTGAGCGACACGCCACCGGGATTGTAACCGCGGCTGACCAGGGCGCCGACGGTCCAGTCCGGCGTCGCTGCGTAAGCCAGCGAGACCTTGGGCAGCAGGGCGGAGAAGGTTTTCTCGTAGTCCAGTGCCGTCGGTGCCAGCACCGAATTGCCCTGGCGCTCGATGTGATCCTGCTGAAAGCGCAGGCCGGTGCTCAGGGTCCAGCGCTCACTCAGGCGGTAGCTGAGTTCGCCGAAGATGCCGAGGTTCTCCTTGGTGTCATCGAAGGCCGAGAGCCCGCGCAGGTTCAGGGTTTCGTCGGTCTTGGTGTGGGCGTAGTAGATGCCACCCATGCCGCTTAGGGTATCCAGGGCGTCGCCGAAGGTGATGCGCGATTCGTTGGAGGCGTTTTTCTGCTTGATATCGGCGTCGCCTTCGCCGGCGATGCCGGTGAACCGCTGCACGTTGGACAGCGAGTATTGCGCCTGGTTGAACAGTTTGATGCCGTTGTCGAAGTCGTAGCTGACATCCACCACGCTGGTGTTGGTGTCCTGCTCCCAGCTGGGCATGGTGGTGGTGTCGTGGTCGAGCTTGTGCAAGGGCGCCGAGGCGGCCTCCTGGCTCGGGCGGTTGCTGTCGTTGTGCGCGAAGGTGTACTTGGCCTCAAGGCCCGGCAGCGACTCGGGCACCCACAGCAGCTTGGCCCGGGCGGTGACGGCGCGGAAGTTCTGGTCGGCCTTGCCGCGCTGGAACTTCGGGTTGTCGTAATCGATGAAAGTGTCGCGAGCCGAGTAGTCCACCGCCAGGCGGCCGGCCAGTTCGTTGCCCATCAACGGGCCGGAAACAGCCACCGAGCTGCGCTTGGCGTCATAACTGCCGACCTCGGTCTGGTAGGCAGCTTCGGGAGTGAAGGTCGGATCCTTGGTGTTGACGATGATCGCACCGGCAATCGCGTTGGCCCCTTGCGAGGTGGTCTGCGGGCCGCGGAACACTTCGATGCTGTCGATATCCCAGACCGAGGTGGCGCCGAAGAACATCTCGTTGTAATTCAGGTAATGGCCGTCAAGGTTGATTGTCGCCCGTGGCACGGTGCCGCCCCAGAACACGTTCTGGCCGTTGTTCGGGCCCTGGGTGTCCTGGCCGCGGATGATCGGCGCGCCGACCGAGTCGGTGTAGATCACGTTGGGCACATCATTGAGTACTTCGGCCACCGAGGCGCTGCCGGTCTTTTCCTTGTCGATCTCCTTGGCGGTCTTGATCGACACGGAGGAGGCGGTGTCCTTGAGTTCGCGTTCGAGCTTTTCACCGGTGACGATGATCGGCTCGAAAACAATGCCTGGCTTGCCGCCGTTAACCTCGGGTTGCCCGAATGCGTAGGGCGAAGCCAGCAATGTCGAGAGTGTGAACACACTAAAGCCTTGGCGCAGTGTGCGATGTGGATGTGCCTTCAAGATGCCCCCAAATGAGAATGATCCTCTTTCCCGTTCGAGGGTAGCACGGTGCTATTGCGTTCCTCAATAAAGAATTCATTCCACAAAATGGCAATAGGTGCGGGTTCAGGGAATCGGTATCATGGCCGCCAACAAGCGCGACCGTGCGCGCCGGCGAGGAGAGCGAAGAATTGAGCAACGAGATGACCGCCCTGGACGAAGAGGCGCAAGCAGCCCCGGAAAAGCGCTCCGGCACTATTCAGTCGGTGTCGATTGCGGTGCGTTTTCTCCAGGTACTGGCCAATGCCGAGAGTGAGTTGGCGCTGGGGGAGGTTGCCAGGCGCACCGCGACCGGTGGCTCGACCGCCCATCGATACCTGCAGAGCCTGGTCAAGGAAGGCCTGGCCAAGCAGGACCCGGCCAGCGGCCTCTACGACCTGGGGCCGGCAGCGCTGAACATCGGCATCAGCGCCTTGAAGCGCGTCGATGCGGTGGATATTGCCGCCCAGCACATGAAGACCCTGGCCCAACAGCATGCCGCCAGCGGCGGGGTGGCGATCTGGACCGACCGCGGCCCGACCCTGGTGCGCTGGTACCGCAGCGCCTACTTCTCGATCAACCCGCTGGCCCTGGGCGACATCCTGCCGATCGACAACACCGCGTGCGGCCTGGTGTTCCAGGCCTTCCTGCCCAAAGCTGTGATCGATGCCGCGCGCAAGCAGCAGCCCGCGCATTTTCGTGGCACGCCGCCTAACAAGGCGCTGCTCGATCAGGTGCGTAATGGCCGTTGGGCCGAGCTGACCAGCCATCTGCTCTCGAACGTCACCGGCCAGGCGGCGCCGGTGTTCGATGCGCAGCAGGAAATCGCCTGCGTAATGACCACGGTCACTGACCTTGGCCAGCTCAAGTCAGCAGAGGATCGCGACGCCCTGCACCGCGAAGCCGGCCTGGTCAACCAGGCCACCGGCGGGCGGATTTTCGATCAGCGCGGTTGAGCCTGGCGACCCTTGGGCACCACCAGCGGCGTGCCGCTGACGGGGTCAGCAATGATCACCGCCGGCAGGCCGAATACCTCTTGCACCAGCGCCTCGGTGAAAATCGCCCCGGGCGCGCCCTCGGCCAGCACCGCGCCATCGCGCATGGCGATCAGGTGCGTGGCATAGCGGCAGGCCTGGTTAAGATCGTGCAGCACCGCCACGATGGTTCGGCCCTGGCGATTGAGATCGCTGAGCAGTTCGAGCAATTCGATCTGGTGGGCGATGTCGAGAAAGGTGGTCGGTTCATCGAGCAGCAGGATCGGTGTTTCCTGCGCCAGCACCATGGCAATCCAGACCCGCTGGCGCTGGCCACCGGACAGCTCGTCCAGCGCCCGCTCGGCCAGCGCGCTGACCTGGGTGGCGGCCATGGCGGCGTTGACCGCCTGCTCATCGGCTGGCGACCATTGGCGCAAGAACGACTGATGGGGGAAGCGCCCGCGAGCCACCAGGTCGGCGACCGTGATGCCTTCCGGGGCCGTGGCGCTTTGCGGCAGCAGGCCGAGGCGCCGGGCAACCTCTTTGGCCGCAAGCGCGGTGATGCTTTTGCCGTCGAGCACCACACGACCATGGGCTGGGGCCAGCAGCCGCGATAAGGCTCGAAGCAGAGTGGATTTTCCGCAGGCATTGGGCCCGACGATCACCGTGAAAGAGCCGTCGGGAATGGCGATGGAGAGGTCGCTGGAGATGGTGCGCTGATCGTAACGCAGCGTCACGGCGTCAGCATGCAGGCGATGCGTCATGGGTAGCCTTTCCTTGCTGGCAGCTCGGCGGCGAGTATTGCATGTGCAGAATTAATTCTGCAATATGGAATGCGATTGCATCGCATCCACGTTTAGACGAGCCTGTGCCCGTTCTCGAACCCTTCCTGCCGCCCTTGTAGCAAAAGACCGATTGCCGATGAAAAAGCTCACCTTCGCGCCAATGCTTGCTGTTGCGGCGCTGATCCTGCTTGCCTGCAGCGCCGTTGGGTCGAGCCCGGCAAGCGCCGCCAGCGAGCCCGCCAAACCGCTGCGCATTGCTTCGACTTCGCCGAGTGTCACCGGCATCTTGCTGGCCATGGAGGCGCCACTGGTTGCCAGCGCGGCCACCACGCCGAGCCGGATGACCGACAGCAAGGGCTTTTTCAGCCAGTGGGCGGCGGTTGCGGATCAGCGCAAAGTCGAGGTGCTGTACCCCAACCTGGTGTTCGATATCGAGTCGGTGATCGGCGTCAATCCCGACCTGCTGGTACTGGTTGCCACTGGCGCCGATAGCGTCGTCCAGCACCAGGCCGAGCTTGAGGCCCAGGGCATCGCCACCGTCGTGGTCAATTATTCGAACCAGAGCTGGCAACAGATCGCTACCCGCCTTGGTCAGGCGGCGGGGCTGCAGGCGCAGGCAGCGGCGGCGATCAAGGATTTTGACGACTACACCGCACGCGCCGCTGCCACGATCAAAGCGCCCGTGGGCGGGGTGAGTATCGTCGGCTACAACATTGGTGGCAGTTATTCTGTTGGCCGTGCTTCCAGCCCGCAGGCCCGCTTGTTCACCGCGCTGGGGATCAAGGTCGCGAGCCTGCCGCCGGCCATGAGCGGTGAGGTCACTCGCGCCGTCGACTTCGAGTTCATTTCCCGCGAAAACCTTTCGGCTGCGATCACCGGTGAAAGCGTGTTCCTGCTGGGTGGCACCGATGCCGATGTACAGGCGTTTGTTGCCGACCCGCTGCTGGCCAACCTGCCGGCGGTGGTGCAGAAAAAGGTCTACGCGCTGGGCCCGACTTCGTTTCGTATCGACTACTACTCTGGCCGGCAGATGATCGATACCGTCGCCCGGCACCTGCGCTGAGTCATGGCGACTGCCGTGTTGCCCGCCATGGTTTTCAATCGCCAACGGCGCATGCGCTCATCGGGGCTGCTGTGCGGCCTGGGCGTGCTTGCGCTGGTCGCCGCCTGCAGCTTGCTGATCGGTTCGCGCAGCATCGCTCTTGGCGAAATCGCCGATGCCTTCTGGGCGTATGACCCACAGAACAATCAGCATCTGGTGATTCGCGAACTGCGTGTTCCGCGCACTCTGGTGGCGATTCTCGCAGGCCTGGCCCTGGGCGTGGCCGGGGCGCTGATGCAGGCGCTGACGCGTAACCCGCTGGCCGAACCCGGGCTGCTGGGCATCAACGCCGGTGCGGCGCTGGCAGTGATCATCGCTGTCACCCTGTTCAAGCTGGTGAGCATTGTCGAGTATGTCGGCTTTGCCTTTGCCGGCGCCGGGCTGGCCGGGGTTGCCGTGTTCGTCCTGGGCCAGGCCCACGAAACCGGGACCAATCCGGTGCGCCTGGTGCTGGCTGGGGCAGGCTTGTCGGTGATGCTGGTGTCGATCACTGGCATCATCCTGCTCAATGCTCCCCTTGAGGTATTCGACAGTTTTCGCAAATGGTCGGCAGGCTCGGTCGAAGGCAGCGGCTTGCAGACCCTTGGCGTGCTGGCGGTGGTCGTTGCAGTCGGGCTGGCGCTGGCCATCGCCATGGTCGGCAACCTCAATGCCATGGCCCTGGGCGCGGATCTTGGCCAGGCGCTCGGCGTCAATCTTCGCGCCACCTGGCTGCTCGCGTGCCTGGCAGTGATGTTGCTGGCCGGGGCAGCAACAGCGGCGGCCGGGCCGATTGGTTTCGTCGGCCTGCTCGCGCCGCACCTGGCCCGGCGGCTGGTGGGGCCTGATTACCGCTGGATCCTGCCGTATGCCGGGTTGTTGGCGGCGATCCTGCTGCTGGGCGCCGATGTGATCGGTAGGGTCGTGGCGGCGCCAGCGGAAGTCGCGGCCGGGATCATTGCCCTGTTGATCGGCGGACCGTTCTTCATCGTCATCGTGCGCAGGTTCCGGATGAGTCGGTCATGACGGGTGCGGTGCTGCGCCTGGGCAATTACTCGTTGCGTTGGCGGCCTCGGGTTGCGGTGGTGTGTGCGCTGTTGGCGCTACTGGCAGCAGGGCTGGCGATCATGTTGCTGGGCGTAGGTTCGTTGTCGCTGACACCAGGTCAGGTGTTTGACAGCCTGTTCGCAGGTGGTGGCAACCCGACCGCCGAGCGGATCGTTCAACGGGTTCGCTTGCCGCGGGTACTGACGGCGCTGCTGGTCGGCGGCGCGCTGGGCATGGCCGGTTCAATTTTCCAGTCGATCTCGCGCAACGCCCTCGGCTCACCGGATATCATCGGCTTTACCACCGGCGCTGCCAGCGGTGCCATCGTGCAGATCATCCTGTTTGATGCCGGCCCCCTGGGTACCTCGCTGGCGGCGGTGCTGGCGGGGGTGGGCACGGCCTTGCTGGTGTTCGTGCTGTCGATGCGCGGGCGCAGCACTGGTGGCTATCGCCTGGTGCTGGTGGGGATTGGCGTGGGGGCGATGCTCTCGGGGCTCAACACCGTACTGCTGGTGATGGGCGACCTTGACCGGGCGATGTCGGCGCAAATCTGGCTGGCCGGCTCGCTCAACACCCGGACCTGGTCTCACGTGCTGCCAGCAGCACTGGGTTTCATCGCCATCGTGCCCGTGGTGATTGGCCATGCGCGACACATCGACCTGTTGGAAATGGGCGATGACAGCGCCAGTCAGCTCGGCATTGCCCCGCAGCGTACGCGGCTGATCATGGTATTGGCGGCTGTGGGCTTGACCGCGATTGCCACGGCGGCAGCGGGCCCCATCGCCTTTGTCGCCCTGGCTGCCCCGCAACTGGCCAGGCGTCTGACCGCTGCACCAGAAGTGCCGCTGTTGTCTGGCGCGTTGATGGGCGCGGTGTTGTTGCTGGTGGCCGACCTGATCAGTCAGCGCCTGGCCTTCAATCTCAACCTGCCCATTGGCCTGACCACGGGTTTGCTCGGTGGTTTCTATCTGCTGTGGTTGTTGTCGCGCAGCAGGCGGGATTGAGCCAGGCAATAAAAAAGGCCAATGCACGGGCATTGGCCTTGAGTGATTGAGCCACGCAATCAGGAAGCGTCAGCTGCCATCTCGGCGTCATGGGCAATCAACGACACCAGCGCGTTTTGCTGGCGATGGGAAAGCTGGCGGAAACGTTGCAGCAGTTCGCGTTCGTGCAGGGACAGTTCCGGGCTGTCCAGACGCATGCTCAGTTCTTCACCCAGCGCACCTTCCTGAATAAGGCTCTGCTCCAGGCGAGCGATGATTTCCGAGTTCATGCTGCGGTGGTGGTTGCGCGCTACCTCGGCAATGCGCTCACGCATTCCGTCGGGGAGGCGGACGACGAATTTGTCAGCGGTGCGGCTTGAGTAAATAGCCTGTTTCATTGGGCGCATATAATTGACCGGTTTAGTTCAGGGGGAAGCGGTTCTCGAAATTGGCCGCACGATGTCACTACGACCATCCCGGCGTCAAAATGTTCAACCTGAATTGTGAATGAGGCGTGAATCATGCCTCATTGTCGCCGGTTCCTTGGCGTCAATTCTGTGACAAATATTGAACCGGATAAAGGCGTTTTGCCAGTACCAATTATCAGAAATGAGTACTGGTTTGAAAAGTTTTCATTTTCTCTTTTTCCGCGCCTGCAGACCTTCGTCGACAACGCCATGCATCAGGCAGAAAAGGCCATGGAAAGCGTCTAGAATGCGCGTGCTTTCCTACCATTGAGCATAGTGGCTATGCAGCATGACGCAAGCGCGACGCGGCGTACAGCGAACCCGGGTCGCCTGGTGTACCTGATGGGACCCTCGGGGGCCGGAAAAGATTCCCTTATCGATGCAGCGCGCGCTGAATTGCAGCGCCTGAACGTGCACATCGCCCGGCGGGTGATCACCCGCTCGGCCGAGGCCAAGGGTGAAGACGCCGTCGGTGTTTCCCTCGAAGAGTTCCAGCGCCTGAGCGCCGAGGGCGCCTTTGCCCTGCAGTGGCAGGCCAATGGCCTGGCCTATGGCATACCGGTGCAAATCGATGACTGGCTGGCTGCAGGGCACGCGGTTTTGGTCAATGGCTCGCGCGCGCATCTGCAGCAGGCGCGTGAACGCTATCCCGACCTGTTGCCGGTGCTGCTGCGGGTCGACCATCACGTACTGCGCCAGCGCCTGCTGGATCGCGGCCGGGAAACTGCGCAAGACATCGAACAGCGCCTGGCGCGGGCGCAGCAGGTGAGGGTAGAAGAAGGCGAGGTGCAAGTGCTGGACAACTCCAGCTCGCTGGACGAGGCGGTGCAGCGCTTGCTTGGGCTGTTGCGCGAACAGGGTGTGCCTGGCCTGGGTTGAAGCCTAGAACGCCAGCCGTTCGCTGCTTGCAAGCGGTGCGCTTTGCATTTGCGCAGCCTGTGCGCCGAACACGGCCAGTTGCGCTTTCATCGCCGGTGCCGCATGGGCTTGTGCCGCAGTGGCGATGCTGTCGGGTTGCACGACCAGGCCAACCAGGGCGGCCAGGGCCAGGGCATTGAGCAGAAGCAGGGTGCTGTTCATGGACATACTCCGCAAAGGCGGGGCGGGGCCCCGAGCCACGTGTCATGAACTAGACAATGCACACTGCATGCCAGCCTCTTTATCGTGATTTACCCTTTAAAATCAGAGGCTTAAGCTGGTTTTTTGTGCGCTTTTGCGTGCAATCTGCAATGATGGCTGACTGCCTCATTGCAGATTGCACGATCCGTTGAAAAACCCACAGGCAAAAAGCCCCACGGATGACATGACAAATGCCGGCCTGCTGGTTAACATGCACGCCGTCCTTGCCGCGCGACGCCCGTTGCCGGCTCTGTGTCTCAGTAGCTCAATTGGATAGAGCATCCCCCTCCTAAGGGGAAGGTTGGCAGTTCGAACCTGCCCTGGGACACCATATTTTACTGGGCATATCCTTCTTCGCCTGGGTTGACGCCCCTAGCAGTACCAGCAAAGTACCAGCACCTGAAACGCCGAATTTCTGTTAACTGCGGCGGGAGTAATAGGCTTTTTCTCAAGGAGCTTCAAATGGATTGGGCGTTTTGGCAGCCTCAGATCGTAGGGTTTGGGGGGCTTCTAGGCACTTTGGTAACTGCGGTTGCAACCTTTTTCTTGTGGCGAGTTACGCGAACGCTTGCGCGTGAAACTACCAGGATGGCAGAGGCGTCTAATCAGCCTCATGTTGTCGCAACGCTTAACTCGAACCGGTGGTCGACACGTCATTTTGACCTCAGTGTGGATAACACTGGTAACGCCCCTGCATACGATATAAAGGTATCCTTTTCGCCTCCCTTGCCAAATGGAGAGGCGAGAGATGCCGACAGAACGATCCCGTTCCAAAATGTGAGCGTGTTGAAGCCAGGGCAAGGCTTAAGCAGCTATGTCGCTGACTACAAATCATTGGAGAACAAGTCCTTCTTTGTTGAGATCTCTTGGCTGAAAAACTCTGCTGCGCCAGAGCGCCAAACTAATAGCTATACGCTGAATTTTGCGGATTTTGAAGGCATTGTCCGTATAGGCGAAGACCCTGTCGTAAAAATGTCGCGCCATCTAGAAAAGCTGGAAAAAGATCTTGCTCTGCTTGCTGAAGGGCGGCGTCATCTCCAAATCGATGTGCATAGCACTACAGCCAGTCAAGATGAGCATTGACCTGCTAACAATCATTAGTTTGGAGTGGAGAGGGTGTCCTCAAATCTGAGGACACTCCAAACGGGTCATCAAGTCCGAGTCGGGCGATTTGGTCTGTCTCACGCCTTCCCGGTCTTGCACATCAGCTCGATCCGCCGGCGGCGAGCATCCGGCAGCACGGCGGTGATCTCGTACACTTTCGCCCCTTCCCATATGCGCCAGCTCGACACCAGGTCGTCTCGGTACCGGATGCGAATGCGGAAGACGGTCTGTGACTGGGGCGCCTGAGTGGCCATGAACTCGCTGCCGCTGATGCTCTCGATATCGGCCCACTCCCGGCTCACTGGCTCCCAAGTGCGGATGAAAGCCCCTGAAAATGAAAAGACTAATCATCGCTGCGCTCGGGATTCTATCGTTGATTCAGGCATCCACGTCCTTGGCGGATAATGCCAATGGCAAACAGCTCTTTTTGCAACGATGCGCCATGTGCCATGGGGCAGACATCAAGGGGACCGGGCCCTTGGCGAACAAAAGCAACCCGCCCACCCCTGATCTGACCACCTCGGCATTCAAGAAACGCTTGAAAGACTACCCGAGCGTTATCGTCTCATCGGTAATACTTCGCCCCAACGGCGACTTGATCCCCAGGACATTACGAGAAAATGGTGTGAAGGTGGCGCCGTACGCTTGGCGAGTTCAGGATTTTCGCGATTTGAATCAATACATGAGTGCGGTGATTGGCAACACTCGATGATGCCTGGTGTCAGGCCGCAGCAACAGCTGCGGCCTGGGATCTACCAATCCTGGCGCAACGGCAACGGTCCTTCATGGGATGCAAATGACGGCAGCACTTCTTCTGCCAGCTCCTGAATCACCTCCGCCGCCGGGCGCTGGCAAAACTGAATGCCCAGTGCCGCATGATTGACCCCCGCATCCTGCCATTCCCCGAGCAGATCAATCAGCCCCTTGCGCCCGGTCCTCAGCACGTAGCCGCCCTGCATCGCCGTGCGCGGAAAATCGGGGTTGGCGTCCAGATCGATCCACTCGTTGGTCACGTGCGGGCGAAAGCCGCCGCCGGGAATGCTTTCGCGCCAGGCGCGGATTTTCTCGGCCAGGCGCCGGGGGCCAAGGATGTTTTCAGTCGCATCAGGAAAGGTCAGCCAGCCATCGGCCTGTTCGCCCAGCCACTGCATGGATTGGCGCGAGCTGCCGGTGACCAGCAGCGGGATGGCGCTGCCAACGGGCTTGGGCAGCAGTTGCGCGCCGCTCATTTGGCCGAGGGTTGATTCAATCGGGTGGTCGCCCTTGTGCAGCAGTTGGCGGAAATAGTTCACCGCCTCGGCAAAGCGTTCGCCGCGCTCGGCATGATCCAGACCGTAGGCGGGAAACTCCACCGGCCGATCCCCGGAAGCGATGCCCATCACCAGGCGCCCGCCTGACAGCTGGTCGATGGTGCAGGCGGCCTTGGCCAGGTCGATCGGGTGGCGCAAGGCGAAGATCGCGCTGCCCGTGGCCAGGGCGATGCGCCGGGTGTGCGCGGCCAGGTAGCTCAAGTAGGCAAAGGGGTCGAACAGCTGGCCGGCATCGCCGAAGTGCCGATCGTACAGTGGCACATCGCGCACCCAGACGCCGGCGAAGCCCAGGCGGTCGATGTCGCTGACCAGCGCGGCCTGGCCAGTGAGCACGGCCATGTCGCCGCGATAGAAACGCAGCGGCAGGAAGATCCCCAGGGTCAGGCGGTCGGCGGCGAACATGCGTCGATAGCCAGGGTGGTGGGCGAAGGCGTGGGCGCTGGCGCCGTTCAGGGTTGGGTTCATCGATTAATTCCTTTTAGTCCTTCAGGGGCCGGTTGCGGGGGCGGGCAGGCGGATGCCGCGCTGCACGGCAGGGCGTTGACTGACGCGTTCATGCCAGGCGCTCAGGTGTCGGTAGTGGCTGAAATCAAAGTCGATGATCCGGGCGATATGGGTCCAGCCGAAGGTGGCAATGTCGGCGATCGAGTAACTGCTGCCCGCCAGCCAGGGCCGGCCGGTCAGGCGCTGGTCGAGGGTGCTGAACACCTCTTCGCTCAGGCGCCGGTAGCGGGCGATGGCTTCGGGGCAGGGCTGTTCGGCGAACCGTTCGAAATGCACGCGCTGGCCCAAAATCGGCCCCATGCTCGCCGCGTGAAACTGCAACCAGGTGATGGCCGCCCAGCGTTCACGGGGGGAATCGGGCAGCAGGCGTGCGCTCTTGTCGGCCAGGTACAAAAGGATCGACGCTGACTCAAACAGAGTGATATCGCGCTCGGGATCAACCAGCACCGGAATGCGGCCATGAGGGTTGAGTGCGAGAAACTCAGGCAGGCGATGCTCGCCATGGTCGATCTGTACATGCTTGAGGGTGTAGGGCAGCCCCAGCTCTTCGAGGGCGATGGTGATCTTGAAGCCATTAGGTGAGCTATCGCTATACAGAATTAGCGGCATGGGCTTTCTCTTCAGGAGTGATCAGAGACGGGCTATGCTAGGCGCGCCGGGGCTGCTTGAAAAACGATCAATCCTGCGCTTTGACGATAGTTTTTCTAAACCATGGAGAGGGTGAAAATGGGCGCAGTTCTACCGTTGTTGGCATTGCGGGCCTTCACTGAAGCGGCCCGGCTGGGCAGCCTCAAGGCCGCCGCGGCGCACATGGGGGTTACGCCTGGGGCGGTCAGCCAGCAGGTGCGCCTGCTCGAGGAGCGCATGGGTGTGGTGCTGTTCGTGCGCGGTCGCCATGGCGTGCACCTTAGCGAAGCCGGTGCGCGGGTGTACCCGGGGCTGCTCAGGGGATTCGATCAGATCGAGGCGTCGCTGGCGTTGCTGGAGCAACTGGCGCCAGGCAAGGCTCTGACCATCAGCACCGTACCGTCGTTTGCCGCCTCCTGGCTGGTGCCGCGTTTAGGGCGCTTCAACGCCTTGCACCCGCAGATCGAAGTGCGCGTCGAGGCCTCGGCCAAGCTGGTGGATTTTCACCGCGAGCGCATTGACGTCGCCCTGCGCCATGGCCTGGGGCAGTATCCGGGGCTGGAGTCCGTGCGCCTGATGGCGCCGGTTTTGCTGCCGGTGGCCAGCCCGCAGTTGCTGGCCCAAGGGCCGGCCGTAAAACGGCCCGCCGATTGCCTGAAGTACCCGTTGTTGCACGATGCCGATCGCGCCGACTGGATGCTCTGGCTGCAGGCCCATGGCGTTGCCGAGGACCCGCGGGCAGCACGCGGTGCGAGTTTCGAGGATGACCTGCTGTTACTGCGTGCCGCGGCTGCAGGCCAGGGCATCGCCCTGGTGCAGGACACCCACGCGGCTGAAGACCTGGCCAGCGGCAAGCTGCAGCTGGCCCTCGACAAACCCTGGCCAGCGCGTTTTGCCTACTACCTGGTGTGCCGTCAGGACGCCTTGCGGCGCCCCGAGGTTCAGGCCTTCGCCGATTGGGTCAGGGCCGAGGCTGACGCCAGGTCCTGATCCTTTGCGTCATCGCTGCCGCCCTGGGTGGCGGTCAGGTTGGCCACCAGCTTGGCTGACATCGCCGGGCCTTGCAGTTCGGAGTTCAGGCTGGCCAGCGACTCAAGCTCGGTCTGCTTTTTCATCTGCTCGGCAATCTTGCGCTCGATCTTGTCCTTTTCCGCCGGCGGCAGGGCTTCGAACTCTTCCTGGCTGATGCCCAGCTCATTGAGCAGCTTGAGCTTGATCTTCTCTGCCGGGCTCAGGGCCATGTACTCGCGAAATTGCTGGGCAGCGCTCTTGCCGGTTTCGCTGGCGCTGATTGTGGCTTGCTCGCGCATGTCCACGTCGGGGTTCTGCAGTTGCACCTTGAGCTTGGCGAAGGCTTCCTCGCGGGCGTCTTCGGCACTTTGCTGGGAGGTGTTGGCCTGGCTTTGCTGCTGGCGGTTGGCACTGCTGGTTGGCACCGGCGGGCGGAACTGGGCCTGTTCGGCGGCGGCTTCGGCCACGCCACGGGTCGGGTTGATGACTGGCGTGTGGACGCCGAGGGCATTGATGCTACTCACCTGATCACTCTCCTTGATGGATGCAAGTTGACCTTCGATCGATGGCAAGTCTTGTGCCAGCTCTGCTGACAGGCTTACGCGCTAGTATATTCAGGGGGTGGCGCTGTACGGCGGCTGGTGAATCGGCGCATGCTTTGCCCCGAAGAGGTAAACCCTTGCCGTCAGCGGCAAGTCATTTCAAACCGGCAGCACCAACATCCGGCTGGGGCGTAGTTGCCTGGACAAGGGAGATCGTCCATGACTCAAACGTCAGACACACCACCATTGAAGGCCCCGCTGGGCGACTTCAGGGAAGAACAGTTGCACACCCTGCTGGACCTGATCAGCGACGGTATCTGGGACTGGAATGCCAATACCGGCTACGTCTACCGCAACCCCGGATGGTACCGGATGCTCGGCTACCCCAGCCACTCGCTGGACAACACCGTACTGACCTGGGAAGGCGTGATCCACCCCGAGGACTACCCGCGGGTGATGAGCCATTTCGAGGACTACATCAGCGACCGCTCCGACCAGTACCGCATCGAGTACCGTTGCCGTTGCCAGGACGGCAACTTCCTGTGGATCGAGGACAGCGGTCACATCATTGAGCGCAACCCGGATGGTTCGGTGGCGCGGATGCTCGGCGCTCATCGCAATATCGACGATGGCAAGCGCCTGGTCGAGCAACTGCAGCTGGAAAACCTGTCGCTGGAAGCGCAGATCGCCGAGCGCACCCGCGAGCTGTCGTGGGTCAACCAGCAACTGCAGCGCCAGCTCGACGAGAACCGCGACCTGGCCGAACGCGATGCGCTGACCCTGGTGGCCAACCGTTACCGCCTGGAAAAGGTCCTGCAGCAAGAGTGCGAGCGGGCACGGCGGTTTCGCCAGCCGCTGGCGCTGATTGTCATGGATATCGACGACTTCAAGCCGATCAACGATCAGTATGGCCATGCCCAGGGTGACCAGGCGCTGATCGCATCGGTTGAGCGGATCAAGGTTTGCCTGCGTGCCGGTGACTTGCTGGCACGCTGGGGCGGTGATGAGTTCGTGGCAGTGCTGCCGGGCACCCAGCGCGAAGAGGCATTGCAACTGGCGCGGCAGATTCGCCAGGCGCTGGAGCAGGCGCCGCCGGTGGGCGAGCGATTGCTGACCATGAGTTATGGCGTGGTCGAATGGCTGGAGGGTGAAGGGCAAGCGCAATTGCTGGGCCGCGCGGACCAGGCGCTGTACCGGGCCAAGGCGGCCGGCAAGGATGAGATCGGTGAATGAAAAAGGACCCGCTGCACGGGGCAGCGGGTCAAATCGGCCTCAGCCGCTTCAGTGTCTACAGATGCAGGGCGTGACCCAGGGCGCGTAGCGCCGCTTCCTGCACCGCCTCACCCAGGGTCGGGTGAGCGTGGATGGTACCGGCCACATCTTCCAGGCAAGCGCCCATCTCCAGTGACTGGGCAAAGGCTGTGGACAGTTCCGAGACGCCCACGCCAACCGCTTGCCAGCCAAGGATCAGGTGGTTGTCACGACGGGCGACCACGCGCACGAAGCCGCTTTTCGATTCCAGGGTCATGGCCCGGCCGTTGGCGGCGAACGGGAACTGCGTGACGATGCAGTCCAGGCCCTCCTGCTTGACCTGTTCCGGGGTCTTGCCGACGACCACCAGTTCCGGGTCGGTGAAGCACACCGCGGCAATCGCGGCCGGCTCGAAGCGCCGCGATTTGCCGGCAATGAGTTCGGCAACCATCTCACCCTGGGCCATGGCCCGGTGGGCGAGCATCGGTTCACCGCTGATATCGCCGATGGCCCAGACGTTGAGCATGCTGGTCTGGCATTGCTCGTCGATGGCCACCGCCGAGCCGTTCATCTTCAGCGCCAGGCTTTCCAGGTTGAAGCCCTGGGTACGTGGCTTGCGGCCGACCGCGACCAGCACCTGGTCGGTGCTCAGTTGCAGCAGTTCGCCTTCGGGCGTGCGCACCTGCAAGGCCTGGTGGCCGGCATCGAAGCCTTCGACGCTGTGCTTGAGGTAGAGCTTGATCCCCAGCTTCTTGATCGACTCGGCCACCGGCGCGGTCAGTTCGCTGTCGTAGGTCGGCAGGATGCGCTCGCGGGCTTCGACCACGCTGACCTCGACGCCGAGCTTGCGGTAGGCGATGCCCAGCTCCAGGCCGATGTAACCACCGCCGACCACGGTCAGGTGCTTGGGCAGGGTTTTCGGGGCCAGAGCTTCAGTGGAGGAGATGATCGGGCCGCCCAATGGCAGCATCGGCAGTTCAACGCTGCTGGAACCGGTGGCCAGCAACAGGTGTTCGCACTGGATGCGCTGGCCGTCGACCTCGACGTGCTTGCCGTCGAGAATTTTTGCCCAGCCATGGATCACCTTGACCCCGTGCTTTTTCAGCAGGGCGGCGACGCCGCTGGTCAGGCGATCGACGATACCGTCTTTCCAGGCCACGCTCTGGGTGATGTCCAGGCTCGGTGGCGAGACCTTGATGCCCAGGTTCGACTGCTGGCTGTGCTGCTGGGTCTGGTGGAACTGCTCGGCGACGTGAATCAGCGCCTTGGACGGAATGCAGCCGATGTTCAGGCAGGTGCCACCCAGGGCCTGGCCTTCGACCAGTACCGTGGGAATGCCCAGCTGGCCGGCGCGAATGGCGGCGACGTAGCCGCCGGGGCCGCCGCCGATGATCAGCAGGGTAGTGTTGAGCGTCTGTTGCATGGTCACTCCACAAACAGGCTGGCAGGTTGTTCGAGCAGGCCGCGGATGGCCTGGATGAAGAGTGCCGCGTCCATGCCGTCGACCACCCGGTGATCGAACGAGCTGGAGAGGTTCATCATCTTGCGAATGACGATCTGGCCATTGATGACCATCGGCCGTTCAACCATGCGGTTGACCCCGACAATCGCCACTTCCGGGGTGTTGACCACCGGCGTCGAGACGATGCCGCCAAGGGCGCCTAGGCTGGTCAGGGTGATGGTCGAGCCTGACAGTTCTTCACGGCTGGCCTTGTTGCCGCGGGCGGCATTGGCCAGGCGCACGATCTCGCCGGCGTTGCTCCACAGGCTGCCGGCTTCGGCGTGGCGCAGCACCGGCACCATCAGGCCGTTGTCGCCCTGGGTGGCGATGCCGACATGCACTGCGCCGTGGCGGGTGATGACCTGGCCTTCATCGTCGTAGGTGGCGTTGATCTGCGGGAACTCGCGCAGGGCAACGACCATGGCGCGCACCAGGAATGGCAGCAGGGTCAGCTTGCCACGGCTGTCACCCCACTTCTTGTTCAAGTGCAGGCGCAGCTCTTCAAGGGCGGTGACGTCGATTTCCTCGACGTAGCTGAAGTGGGCGACGCGGCGCTTGGCATCCTGCATGCGTTGGGCGATCTTGCGGCGCAGGCCGATCACCGGGATCTGCTCGCTGTCGCTGCGTTTGGCATAACCGCCAGGGGCACTCTGGGTGCGGGTGGCCGGTTGCGTCAGGAAGGCGTCGAGGTCGTCGTGCAGGATGCGCCCGGCCGGGCCGCTGCCGTGTACGTAGCGCAACTCGATACCAGCGTCCAGCGCGCGCTTGCGCACGGCAGGCGAGGCCAGTGGGCGGTCGTGAGCTTGGCGCGGGACGATGGCGGCGGGCTGGTGGGCCGAGGCTGCGGGGGCAGCAACGGGTGCTGGTGCAGCAGGTTTCGGCTCGGGTTCAGGGGCCTTGGCGGTGACTGCGGGGGCCTCTTCGCGGGGCAAGCCCGCTCCTACGTTGCCGGCGCCTTCTACTTCGATGCGGATCAGCTCACTGCCGACCGCCATGACTTCACCGGGCTGGCCGCCCAGGGCCAGGACCTTGCCGCTGACCGGCGAAGGGATTTCGACGGTGGCCTTGTCGGTCATGACATCGGCCACGACCTGATCTTCTGTGACGGTGTCGCCAACTTTGACGAACCATTCCACCAGTTCAACTTGTGCGATACCTTCACCGATATCCGGCATCTTGATGACGTGCGTGCCCATTCAGACCTCCATGACCCGTTTCAATGCCGCGCCCACTCGTGAAGGGCCGGGGAAATACGCCCACTCCTGCGCGTGCGGGTAGGGGGTATCCCAGCCGGTGACGCGTTCGATCGGGGCTTCGAGGTGATGGAAGCAATGTTCCTGGACCAGCGCGATCAGCTCGGCGCCAAAACCGCAGGTGCGCGTGGCTTCATGCACCACCACACAGCGGCCGGTCTTTTTCACCGAGGCGACGATGGTTTCCAGGTCCAGCGGCCACAGGCTGCGCAGGTCGATGACTTCGGCGTCGACGCCGGTTTCTTCAGCGGCCACCTGCGAGACATAGACGGTGGTGCCGTAGGTCAGCACGGTGACATCCTTGCCCGGGCGGGTGATCGCCGCCTTGTCCAGCGGTACGGTGTAGTAGCCATCCGGCACGGCGCTGGCCGGGTGTTTCGACCACGGCGTTACCGGGCGGTCGTGGTGGCCGTCGAACGGGCCGTTGTACAGGCGCTTGGGCTCGAGGAAAATCACCGGGTCGTCGTTCTCGATCGAGGCGATCAGCAGGCCCTTGGCGTCATAGGGGTTGGACGGCATCACGGTGCGCAGGCCGCAGACCTGGGTGAACATCGCCTCGGGGCTCTGGCTGTGCGTCTGGCCGCCGTAGATACCACCACCGCAAGGCATGCGCAGGGTCAGCGGGGCGACGAACTCGCCGGCCGAGCGATAGCGCAGGCGGGCCATTTCCGAAACGATCTGGTCGGAGGCCGGGTAGAAGTAGTCGGCGAACTGGATTTCCACCACCGGGCGCAGGCCGTAGGCACCCATGCCCACGGCGGTGCCGACGATGCCGCTTTCGGAGATCGGTGCATCGAACACCCGCGACTTGCCGTACTTGGTCTGCAGGCCTTCGGTGCAACGGAACACGCCACCGAAGTAGCCGACGTCCTGGCCATAGACGACTACGTCTTCATCGCGCTCTAGCATGATGTCCATGGCCGAGCGCAGGGCCTGGATCATGGTCATGGTGGTGGTCGCCATGGCGGTTTCCAACTGGATTGAAGTGTTGTGATCGTTCATGTCAGATCCCCAGTTCCTGGCGCTGCCGGCGCAGGTGCTCCGGCATCTCCTTGTAGACATCCTCGAACATCGACGCCGGGCTTGGCATCTGGCCACCGGCCAGGGTGCCGTACTGTTCGGCTTCTTTCTGCGCCTTGATGATCTCGGCTTCGAGCTCGGCGCTGACCGCCTGGTGCTCTTCCTCGGACCAGTGACCGATGGCGATCAGGTGCTGTTTGAGGCGGGCGATCGGGTCGCCCAGGGGGAAGTGACTCCAGTCGTCGGCCGGGCGGTACTTGGACGGATCGTCCGAGGTCGAGTGCGGGCCGGCGCGGTAGGTGACCCATTCGATCAGCGTCGGACCCAGGCCGCGGCGGGCGCGTTCGGCGGCCCAGCGTGAAGCGGCGTAGACAGCGATGAAGTCGTTGCCGTCGACACGCAAGGAGGCAATGCCACAACCTACGCCACGCCCGGCGAAGGTGGTCGACTCACCGCCGGCAATGGCCTGGAAGGTCGAGATCGCCCACTGGTTGTTGACCACGTTGAGGATCACCGGCGCGCGGTAGACGTGGGCGAAGGTCAGGGCGGTGTGGAAATCAGATTCGGCGGTGGCGCCGTCACCGATCCAGGCCGAGGCGATCTTGGTATCGCCCTTGATGGCCGAAGCCATGGCCCAGCCGACCGCCTGGACGAACTGGGTCGCCAGGTTGCCGCTGATGGTGAAGAAGCCGGCTTCGCGCACCGAGTACATGATCGGCAACTGGCGCCCCTTGAGCGGATCGCGCTCGTTGGACAGCAGCTGGCAGATCATCTCTACCAGCGACACGTCGCGGGCCATGAGGATGCTTTGCTGGCGGTAGGTGGGAAAGCACATGTCGCTGCGGTTCAGGGCCATGGCCTGGCCGCTGCCGATGGCTTCTTCACCCAGGCTCTGCATGTAGAACGACATCTTCTTCTGCCGCTGGGCTACCACCATGCGGCTGTCGAACAGCCGGGTCTTGAGCATGGTGCGCATGCCCTGGCGCAGGACTTCGGGGCTGACGTCCTCGGCCCAGGGGCCCAGGGCATTGCCCTTGTCATCCAGCACCCGGATCAGGCTAGAGGAGATGTCCGCGGTATCGGCGGCTTCTACATCGACGGGAGGTTTACGAACCTGACCGGCATCGGTCAGACGCAGGTAGGAGAAATCAGTCTGGCAGCCTGGCCGGCCTGTAGGCTCGGGCACATGCAAACGCAGGGGGGCGTACTCGTTCATGCTTTTTTACGCTCGCTCTGTCTTGTGTTTTTGTTGAGCTTTGAAGCGGTCGCTGCTGACACCCGGCTTGTGACCAGGGAGTCAGTCTTGTCCTACATGATATTCCGGCGCCTGAAGAATATTTTTCTCAACTTCGTTGCCTTTGCCTCGGCTAGCGGATAAACATTCCTTATAAAGACAAAAAACAGGTGATTTTCTCTCATGCGCAAACTGGATCGTACGGATATCGGCATTCTCAACAGCCTCCAGGAAAATGCCCGTATCACCAACGCCGAGCTGGCGCGCTCGGTGAATCTCTCGCCAACCCCCTGCTTCAACCGGGTCAAGGCCATGGAGGAACTTGGGGTGATTCGCCAGCAGGTGACCTTGCTGGCGCCGGAGGTGCTGGGCCTGGATGTCAACGTGTTCATCCATGTCAGCCTGGAGAAACAGGTCGAGCAATCGCTGCATCGCTTCGAAGAAGAAATCGCCGAGCGCCCGGAGGTCATGGAGTGCTACCTGATGACCGGTGACCCGGATTACCTGCTGCGCGTGCTGTTGCCCAGCATCCAGGCCCTGGAGCGTTTTCTCGACTACCTGACCCGTCTGCCGGGGGTGGCCAACATCCGTTCGAGTTTTGCCTTGAAGCAGGTGCGCTACAAAACCGCGCTGCCGCTGCCAGCCAATGGCCTGACCCTGCCAGGTTAGTCCGTGTAGATAATTACGATCACATCGTCCGTTTGGCGCTTGAAATTTCGAACGGCCGGTGCCTATGTTGTAGCCGTCGCCGTTCCCGGCATGCGAAAACAACAAGGATAGAGTCATGACGACCAATGGCCAAAACTCTCTCGCCGAGCGATTGACGGGCATTGATGAGATCGAGTGCATTACCCCGGATCTCAATGGTGTACCGCGCGGCAAGGTGATGACCGCTGAAGGCTTTGTTGAAGGCCGGCGCCTGCAGATGGCCCGCGGTGTGCTGCTGCAATGCATCATGGGCGGGTACCCGGCGGCGCGTTTCTATGGCAGCGACGACGGCGACCTGGCGCTGGTCGCCGACCCGCAGCATATCTATCGCCTGCCCTGGAGCGACGAGCCACGGGCCCTGGCGATTTGCGATGCGCTCGAGCTTAGCGGTGAAAGCTCCGGGCTCTCCAGTCGAGGCCTGCTCAAGGCGGTTATTGCCCGTTACGCCGCCCGTGGCCTGGCGCCGGTGGTGGCGACGGAACTCGAGTTTTTTGTCTTCGCCCCCAACAGCGATCCCGACCAGCCGTTTTTGCCGCCGCTGGGCAAGGATGGTCGGCGCGAAGAAGGTCATTCGGCGTTCAGTGTCAGTTCCAACAACGGCCTGCGCCCGTTCTTCAGCGAGGTCTATCGCTGCATGGCGGCACTGGGCCTGCCGCGCGATACCTTCATGCACGAAATGGGCGTCAGCCAGTTCGAGATCAACCTGCTGCACGGCGATCCGCTGTTGCTGGCCGACCAGACCCTGCTGTTCAAGCACCTGCTCAAGGAAGTCGCGCTCAAGCATGGCCTGACCGTGGTGTGCATGGCCAAGCCACTGGCGCATACGCCGGGCAGTTCCATGCACATTCACCAGAGCGTGGTGGCGGTGGAGGGCGGGGGCAATGTCTTCAGCGATGCCGAGGGCAAGCCGACCCCGGCGTTCTATCACTTCATTGGCGGCCAGCAGGCGTGCATGGCCGACTTCACCGCCTTGTTCGCGCCGAACGTGAACTCCTACCAGCGCCTTTGCCACCCCTACGCATCACCGAACAATGCCTGCTGGTCCGAAGACAACCGCGCCGCCGGCCTGCGCATTCCGGCCAGCTCGCCAGTGGCGCGACGGGTCGAAAACCGCTTGCCAGGCGCCGATACCAACCCTTACCTGGCAATTGCCGCCAGTCTCGCCGCGGGGCTTTATGGCATCGAGCAGCAACTCGAACCGACGCCGGCGATCCAGGGCGAATTCGAGGTGCCGGATCATTTGAGCCTGCCATGTACCTTGCATGCGGCCCTGGAGCGTCTGAAGCGTAGCGAACTTGCGCGGGAACTGTTCGGCAAGGAGTTCATCGAAGGCTACATCGCCACCAAGACCCTGGAGCTGACCAGCTTCTTCGATGAGATCACCCCGTGGGAGCGCCGCGTGCTGGCCGCGCAGGCATAACCGGCGAGGCGTTTTTGCCGGGGCAATCGCTCAGTTTCAAGGCAGGTGGCAGCGGTGTTGGTAAACACCCTGGCACCTGTTTTTTTATCTGCATCAACTGCAAGGCGGTTATTTTCACTTATGCTTTCAAGCAGTTTTTCCACCAGCTCAAGGAGCCGTTCGGGACGCTGATGCGACAGATCTGGAAGTCTTTTCGCGCGCTGTATTTCGCTGCGCTGATGATGTTGATCGGCTCCGGCTTGTTGAGTACCTACCTGGCCTTGCGCCTGGCTGCCGATCATGTCGACAGCCTCTGGGTTGGTGCGCTGATGGCCGCCAACTATTTCGGCCTGGCCCTGGGCGGCAAGATCGGCCACCGGCTGATTGCCCGGGTCGGGCATATCCGTGCCTATGCCACCTGCGCCGGCATTGTCGGCGCGGCGGTGCTCGGCCATGGCCTGGTCAGCTGGTTGCCGGCCTGGGTGCTGCTGCGGGTCATCGTCGGCCTGGGGATGATGTGCCAGTACATGGTCATCGAAAGCTGGCTCAACGAGCAGGCCGACGCCAAGCAGCGAGGCGCGGTGTTCAGTGGCTACATGATTGCCTCGTACCTGGGCCTGGTGCTCGGCCAGTTGATCCTGGTGGCGCACCCGCAGCTGGGCCTTGAACTGCTGATGCTGGTCGCCATGTGCTTTGCCCTGTGCCTGGTGCCGGTGGCACTCACCCGACGGATTCACCCGGCGCCATTGCGGCCGGCACCGATGGAGCCGCGCTTCTTTATCAAGCGGGTGCCGCAGTCGCTGAGTACGGTGCTGGGAGCCGGCCTGATCGTCGGCTCGTTCTACGGCCTGGCGCCGCTGTATGCGTCCAAGCAGGGGCTGAGCACCGAGCAGGTCGGTCTGTTCATGGGCTGCTGCATTTTCGCCGGGCTGCTGGTGCAGTGGCCGCTGGGCTGGTTATCTGATCGCTACGATCGGGCCTTGCTGATTCGTAGCGTTGCCGTGGGCCTGGCGATTGTTGCCCTGCCGCTGGCGATCATGCCATCAGTGCCGCTGGAGGTATTGTTTGTCGCAGGCTTTGCCGTGTCGCTGCTGCAGTTCTGCCTGTATCCGCTGGCGGTGGCGTTTTCCAACGACCACGTCGAGGGCGAACGGCGGGTGTCGCTGACGGCGATGCTGCTGGTGACCTATGGCGTGGGTGCGAGTATCGGGCCGCTGGTGGCCGGGGTGTTGATGAAGGTGCTGGGCAACCAGATGCTCTATGCCTTCTTCGTTTTCTTTGCCCTGGTGCTGGTCTGGCGGATCCGCCCGAAAGCGGTGACCGGTTTGCACCAGGTCGACGATGCGCCGCTGCATCACGTGGCCATGCCGGCGGCAGGTTCACCGTTGTCGGCAGCGCTGGACCCACGGGTTGACGAGCAGGTGGTGCAGGATCAGATGCAGACGCCGGTGGCGGCTGAAGATACCGAGGCGCAGGAGGGGGATGACGCAGAGGTTGTGGCTGAAGAGGTCAAGCCGACACAGGTGTGATGCCATCGCGGGGCCCGTGGGAGCGGGCCCCGCGATGGGGTCGACTCAGTAGTCGTCTTTATCGAAGCGCCGTGCTTCACGCTGCAGCTGGTAAACGAAGGTTTCCACCTTGCGCTGCATCTGCCCGTTGAGGTTGTGAAAGCGCACGCCGGCGAAGGTGGCGTTGATGCGCTCTTCGAAATGCAGATGACGCAACTCGACCTCGACCTGGGACAAACCCAGCGGTGCACCGCTGGCGAACTTCTCGTAAACCTGGCCCAATTGCAGGCGCTCTTCGACATTGCCTTCAAAGCGCAGCTTGCAGCCGGTTGCGGAAATATCCAGCAACTTGCCGCGCAGCGCGCCGTTGCCCTTGAGTTTTTCGCCGTCAAGCACGACGTCCACCAGCTGGGTCAGCTTCAGCGCTGCACGAAAGGCATTGCGGCGCTGGTGGTAGGCGACTTCGGTAGGCAGGGTGCCGCGGTAGCAGCGATGGCCATCTTCCTCGACAATGCTCAACGGTGTGTTGCATTCCCAGGCGATACGCACGCCATCATGAAAGCCTTCAACGCGAAATGGTTCGCCATTCTGCAGATAGCGTTCGCCGTCACGAGGGATCATTTCATCAAGCGCCAGGCGATTGCCTTCGCGGTCGACCTCGACCACATAGCTTTGAAAACGCTGGCTGCGTTCGTGGAAAGTGATGATCAGCGGGTCATGGCTCTCTTGCAGCGACCGCAAGTTGGCGGCAATTTCCAAAGGAGTAGTGAGCACCTTCGGAGGCTGCGGAGCTTCTGCTTCATTGAACACGGTTAATCATTCTCCAGGCAAAAACGTCACACGCAAGTTACGGCATTTTGCCAGTATGTTCCGTGCCTTGATACAGGGAATCAAGCCTGGCTCAACGCCCGCGGCTTGGCGAGGGGGGAGGTGGCCCCGCGGCTGTCATAGAGCGACGGTGCTTCGCCGCCCATGAGGATTCTGATCTGGTTGGCGGTAGTGCTCTGCTGGATCTGGATCGAGCGGCCGTTGCGCTCGTTGACCGCCTGGCAGTCAGCCAGCAGTTGGCCAAGCACATCCAGTTGTTGCAGCAGCAGGTCACCGAAAGAGGAGTTGCTGGCCAGTTGGGCGACACCTTCGCGGTCCTGGGACAGGCCCAGGCCGGCAAGCAGTTCACTGCGCTGGCGGCCATGCTGATCGAGCAGGATCACCAGCGACTGCTTGCGCGCCAGGATGTTTTCCAGCAGCGGCATGTCGCGGCCGTGCAGGGCAACGTTCTCGGTCTGCAGCAATTCGAGCAGTTCTTGCGCTGGAGCAATATCGTTTTCGATCAGTTGCAGCAGAGTAGTGTCGTGCATGGCTGGCTCTTTGGTTCAAGCGTCCTGAAGTCAGCGCGCCAGGGGCTAGCGCTGGGCTTCGAAATTAAGCAGTTTGCTGGCGACGCGGTTGCTGTCGACCTGGTAGCTGCCGTCGGCGATAGCCTGTTTCAACTCGGCCACCCGGGCGCTGTTGACAATCGGCTGGTCGCGCAGCTTGTCGCTGACCTTTTGCAACTGCTGGGCCTCGTGGCTGAGGTGTACGGTTTCCCCGCTGGCGCTGCTTTCAGCAACGCTGCCGGCCTTGGCCGAAGCTGCGCTGGCGGTGCTTTCCTGGCTGCTGCCAGTGCGCACGCCGCCGGCAACCGACGGGGAATTATTCAAACGACTGAAGTCGATGACCATGATCAGAAAACCTCTGGGTGTTTGGACGCTTGCCTTGTTTTCGGCCAACCCGAAAGAAACTTTAGGCGCAAATGCTCAAAGGCGTGCGCGGCCGGTTCGGGGCATCCAATGGACACAGTTTAGGAAAAGCAGTTCCTGATCGCCAGCATTGATATTGATTCAGCGCTCTACATGGCCACTTCCACCTGACCCGGCCCGGTCACCCTGGCCTTGACCACCCGCTTGGAGTTGAGGTTGCGCACGCGGATCTGTTCGCTCAGGCCGCCCTTGCTCAGCGCTTCGCCTGGCATGCGCACAGCCAGGCTGCCGCTGCGAGCGGTGATCACCACCTGGTCGCCTTTGCGCACCACTTCGGCCTGCTCCAGGTGCTGGGGGGTGAGGACCTGATCCATGACCGTTGGTCGGATAACCTTGAGCCCCACCGCCTGGTCGAGGCTGGCGAGAAAACCCTGGTTGAGCATGCCTACGTCGCGTTCGCGCAGGGCGACGTCCTGTTCGCCGACGACGCTGTCGCGCTTGAGCGGACGGACCACGGTCACCACGTTGCGAAAAAGACGTACCTGGGCGGGCACGAACACCGTCCACGGTGAGCTGCCGTCGCAGCGAACCCGCACGGTCACGCGGCCCAGCGGCTGCGCCGGGCTCTCCAGCGAAGCGCCCAGTTGCTGGTCGCACAGTGGCATGCGCAGGCGCGGGTCGAGGTTGTTGACCTGGATCTCGTAGCGGCCTTCGGTCTGGCTGGTGGCCAGGTAGTCTTCTACGGTGAATTCAAGAAACCCTTGGGTGACACCGATAAGCTGTTCAGGCAAGGTGAAAGCGTCAGCCAGAGTTCGAACGCCAGGGGCCGCGAGGCACAGCGCAGCAAGGAAGCCGGGCAGGTGGCGGGTCAGGCGTCGGAAAAATGTCGTTTTCATGTTCATACGATTAAAAAAAGCAAAGCGCGTGCCGACTGGGTACGAAGCTCGAAGCGTTTGGTGAAGGAGTCTGGCATGGCTGGTGTAATGGATTCGGTGAACCAGCGCACGCAACTGGTAGGGCAAAACCGCCTGGAGCTGCTGTTGTTCCGTCTCAATGGCGAGCAGCTCTACGGCATCAACGTGTTCAAGGTAAGGGAAGTGCTGCAGTGTCCGAACCTGACCGTTATGCCCAAATCCAGCCCCGTCGTGCGCGGTGTCGCGAATATTCGTGGGGCAACCATCCCGATCCTCGATCTGGCGATGGCGACCGGGATGCCCGGTCTGAGTGAAGAAACCAGCAAGAGTTTCGTCATCATCACCGAGTACAACACCAAGACCCAGGGGTTTCTGGTGCATTCGGTGGAGCGCATCGTCAACATGAACTGGGAGGAGATCCATCCACCACCCAAGGGCACTGGGCGCGATCACTACCTGACGGCGGTGACCCGGGTTGACAACAAAATGGTCGAAATCATCGACGTGGAGAAAATCCTCGCCGAAGTGGCGCCGACCTCCGAGGCGATCTCCGCCGGTGTGGTCGATGCCGAAGTGCAGGACAAGGCAGTGATGCTGCGAGTGCTGACGGTCGATGACTCGTCGGTGGCACGCAAGCAGGTCAGCCGTTGCCTGCAGACCGTTGGCGTCGAAGTGGTGGCGCTCAACGACGGTCGCCAGGCGCTCGACTACCTGCGCAAGCTGGTCGACGAGGGCAAGCGGCCGGAGGAAGAATTCCTGATGATGATCTCCGACATCGAGATGCCGGAGATGGACGGCTACACCCTGACCGCCGAGATTCGCAGCGACCCGCGCATGCAAAAGTTGCACATCATCCTGCATACTTCGCTTTCCGGGGTGTTCAACCAGGCGATGGTCAAGAAGGTCGGTGCTGATGACTTCCTGGCCAAATTCCGCCCGGACGACCTCGCCCAGCGCGTTGTTGATCGGATCAAGGCCACGCACTAACGGCCGGGGGCCTTTGCCCCTGGCGGTACATACGATTTAAGAGGCGGCATCATTGTCTACGGGTAATTTGGATTTCGAACAGTTCCGGGTCTTCCTGGAAAAAGCCTGTGGCATCCTGCTGGGCGAAAATAAGCAATACCTGGTCTCCAGCCGTCTCAACAAGCTGATGGAACAGCAGGGCATCAAGTCCCTGGGCGAACTGGTGCAGCGTATCCAGAGTCAGCCGCGCAGCGGTTTGCGCGAGCAGGTGGTCGATGCCATGACCACCAACGAAACCCTCTGGTTTCGCGACACCTATCCGTTCGAAGTGCTGAAGAACAAGGTTTTGCCCGAGCAGATCAAGGCCAACCCTGGCCAGCGCCTGCGGATCTGGTCGGCCGCCTGCTCGTCGGGCCAGGAGCCGTACTCGATCTCCATGGCCATCGACGAGTTCGAACGCAGCAACATCGGCCAGTTGAAGATGGGCGCACAGATCGTCGCCACCGACCTCTCCGGCTCGATGCTGACCAACTGCAAGACCGGCGAGTACGACAGCCTGGCCATTGCCCGCGGCCTGTCCCAGGAGCGCCTGCAGCGCTACTTTGATGTCAAGGGGCCGGGGCGCTGGGCGGTCAAGGCGCCGATCCGCAGCCGTGTCGAGTTCCGCTCGTTCAACCTGCTGGACAGCTATGCGAGCCTGGGCAAGTTCGACATCGTGTTCTGTCGCAACGTGCTGATCTACTTCTCGGCCCAGGTCAAGAAGGACATCCTGCTGCGTATTCATGGCACGCTCAAGCCGGGAGGCTACCTGTTCCTGGGTGCCTCTGAAGCGCTCAACGGCTTGCCGGATCACTACCAGATGGTCCAGTGCAGCCCGGGGATCATCTACCAGGCCAAGTAGGCTTTAGCGGCAAGCTTCAAGCGGCAAGAAAGAGAGCCGCTCGCGCGCCGCCTGGCTTTTTCTTGCCGCTTGAAGCTTGCCGCTTGCCGCTCTTTTGCCACTTTTCTGGCATTGCCGCTGGCGGCAAACTCCTCAAAGCCCCGTATTTACGGGGTTTTGTTTTTTGGCATGGCTCTTGCTCTGACACAGTCAACGAAAAACCTTCGAAGGTTTCCACGACATGAGCATCAGCTTCGACAAAGCGCTCGGCATCCACGAAAAGGCATTGGGCTTTCGCGCCCAGCGTGCCGAGGTGCTGGCCAACAACATCGCCAACGCCGACACGCCCAACTACAAGGCGCGCGACATGGACTTCGCTTCGGTGCTGGCGGCGCAGGCCGAGCAGACCAGCAAGGGCCATTTCGCACTGGATCGTACCAACGCCCGGCACATCGAGGCCGAAGGCCTGAGCATGGGCGACGAGACCTTGCAGTACCGCACGCCGATGCAGCCGTCGATCGACCAGAACACCGTCGATGCCCAGCTCGAGCAATCGAGCTATGCGGAAAACGCCGTGGGTTTCCAGGCCAGCTTCACGCTGCTCAACAGTAAATTCAAAGGGCTGGTATCGGCCCTGCGCGGAGAGTAAGTCATGTCCCTCGCCAGTGTCTTCAACATTGCCGGTAGCGGCATGAGCGCCCAGACCACGCGTCTGAATACCGTCGCTTCGAACATCGCCAACGCCGAGACCGTCTCGTCGAGCATCGACCAGACCTACCGCGCCCGTCACCCGGTATTCGCCACCACCTTCCAGCAGGCCCAGGCCGGCGTCAGCCAGTCGCTGTTCCAGGATCAGGACGCTGCCGGCCAGGGTGTGCAGGTGCTCGGCGTGGTCGAGGACCAGAGCAACCTTGAGGCGCGCTACGAGCCGAACCATCCGGCGGCGAACAAGGACGGCTACGTCTACTACCCGAACGTCAACGTGGTGGAAGAGATGGCTGACATGATCTCCGCCAGCCGCTCGTTCCAGACCAACGCCGAGCTGATGAACACGGCCAAATCCATGATGCAGAAGGTCCTGACCCTGGGTCAGTGATAAAGGACTAAGCCAATGGCAAGTGTTAATGACCCAACAGCCGGCGTAAGCCTGAACGACGTCATCAAGGCGTCGGGCAAGAAAAACAGCGAAACCAGCGCCAACAGCGCCGCCGGTATCGCCTCGGCCACCAACAGCAAGACCGGCGCCAACAAGCAGGCGCTGGGCAAGGACGCGTTCCTGCAGTTGCTGGTGACCCAGATGCAGCACCAGAACCCGCTCGATCCGCAGGATAACAGCGAATTCGTGGCCCAGCTGGCGCAGTTCAGCAGCCTGGAAGGCATCACCTCGCTGAACGAGTCGGTGACCGCGATTTCCGGCAACTACAAGTCCTCGCAGGCACTGCAGGCCTCGTCGCTGGTCGGTCGCTCGGTGATCGCCCAGACCGACAAGGCCGTGGTCGACACCACCAAGAGCTTCAACGGTTCGGTGGTGGTCCCGCAGGCGCTCAGCAATGCCACCGTCACCATTACCGACAAGGATGGCAAGCTGGTCAAGACCATCGACATGGGGGCGCAGAAGGCTGGCAATGCCGCTTTCGTCTGGGACGGTACCAACGACAAGGGCGAGAAAGTCGACCCGGGTACCTACACCTTTGCCGCCAAGACCACCGTCGAAGGCAAGCAGCTGGACATGTACACCATGCTGCCGGCCACCGTCAGCAGCGTCACCATCAGTCAGACTGGCGGCGAGATGATGCTCAATCTCGCCGGCCTGGGCAGTATTGCCCTGTCCAAAGTCCAAACCATCGGTATATAGAGCCGGCTAACGCGGCACAAGGAGTGAAAGATGTCATTCAATATCGGCCTTAGCGGTCTCTATGCAGCCAACAAGCAACTGGACGTGACCGGCAACAACATCGCCAACGTCGCCACCACCGGTTTCAAATCGTCGCGCGCAGAATTCGCCGACGTCTACTCGGCCAACAAGCTCGGCGTCGGTACCAACAACATCGGTAACGGTGTGCGCCTGGCCGCGGTATCGCAGCAGTTCACCAATGGCGATATCACCAACACCGGCAACGTGCTGGACATGGGCATCCAGGGTCAGGGCTTCTTCGTGCTGAGCGACAACGGTGCGCTCAGCTACACCCGTGCCGGTGCCTTCCAGACCAACAAGGACAACTATGTCGTCACTGCTGACGGCCTGCGCCTGCGCGGCTACGGCGTTGATGAAAACGGCAAGATCATCAATGGCGTGCTGACTGACCTTAAGATCGACACCTCGGCGCTGGCGCCCAAGAGCACCACCGCGATCGATCAGGGCCTGAACCTGAACTCGTCGGACAAGGTCATTCCGGCGACCACCACCTTCAGCCCGACCGACGAAAACAGCTGGAACAAGACCTTCGCCACCAAGATCTACGACAGCCAGGGTAACGAGCACGTCATGGATCAGTACTACGTCAAGACCGGGACCAATACCTGGAAGTCGTACACCCTGATCGATGGCCGCAACCCGCTGAACCCTGCCGAAGAGCCGCCAAAGGCGCTGGAAGGCACCATCGTGTTCAACTCCGACGGTAGCGTCAAGAGCATGACTGCCGGCGCTGCGGGCTCGGGCTACGAAGTGGTCAACAAGGTCTTCAAGCTGACCGGCTGGATTCCTGCCGAGGTGACCAACGCCAGTGCCAAGCCACCGGTCTGGGGTTCCAACGGTTCGGCTGCCAATGCTGGCGGTATCGCCATCGACATGACCGACACCACCTCGTACAACACCCCGACCACGCGCCTGTCGCAAAGCCAGGACGGTTACGCTACCGGTATCCTGTCGAGCCTGAGCATCGACTCCAGCGGCGTGATGTTCGCAAGCTTCAGCAACCAGCAGTCGCGTGCCATCGGCCAGGTCGCGATTGCCAGTTTCGCCAACGAGCAAGGCCTGCAGCCTATGGGTGGTACTCGCTGGACCGAAACCTACTCCTCGGGTATCCCGGGTATCGATGCACCGAAAACCGGTACCCTGGGCGCCATCGCTTCCAACTCGCTGGAGGCGTCCAACGTCAACCTGACCAACGAGCTGGTCGAGCTGATCAAGGCGCAGAGCAACTACCAGGCTAACGCCAAGACCATCTCGACCCAGAGCACCATCATGCAGACCATCATCCAGATGGCCTGATGCGGGTGTAAGGTAGTTGGTATAAACAGACCCCTTTCTCGGAAGGGGTCTTGTATTTCGGGGGTATCGATCATGTTGCAGCGATGGCTGCTGGCGCTGTTTGCCGTGCTGTTGATGAGCCAGGTCCGGGCCGATGCCGCGCCCTGGTATCGCTGGGAAAGCCAGGTCACCGGGCGCCTGGTGTGCGCGCAGTTTTCCCCGGGCGAGGGCTGGAAGCGTTTTGCCGGTCCTTTCAATAACGCGGCCTGCCGCGAGTACTAAGCTTGCCGCTAGCGGCAAACCGGCGCCGTAATTTCGACGGCGCTTTCTCCATGCGAGTCTTCGCGCAGCGCTGAAACCCTTGTTCTATTGGGCTTTTGGGTCTTTTGCAAAAGTTGGTTTGAAACTTGCTACAGGCACTGCAGAGCAGCGGCGGACGGCAAGTGTTCGCCAGCGCAGCGGAGGATGACTGTGGACAAGATGCTATACGTGGCCATGACCGGCGCCAGCCAGAATGCGCTGGCGCAAAAGGCCCATGCCAACAACCTGGCGAACATTTCCACCAGCGGTTTTCAGCGCGACCTGGAGCAGGCGCGTTCGATGCCGGTGTTTGGTGACAGCTTTCCGGCGCGGGCCTACGCCATGACCGAGCGCCCGGCCACCGATTTCAGCCCGGGCTCGATGCAAGAGACCGGCCGTGACCTGGATATCGCCATCGGCGGCGACGGCTTCATTGCCGTACAGGCTCCGGATGGCAGTGAAGCCTATGTGCGCACCGCCAGCCTCAACATTGACGGCCTGGGTGTGCTGCGCGCCGGCAACGGCATGCCGGTGATGGGCAATGGCGGGCCGATTGCCGTGCCGCCAGAGCAGAAGGTCGAGATCGGCCAGGATGGCACCATCAGCATCCGCGCCATGGGCGAAGGCCCGCGGGTCATGGCCGAGGTCGACCGCATCAAGCTGGTCAATCCGGACCTCAAGACCATGACCAAGGGCCTGGACGGCATGATCCACACCAAGAGCGGCCAGCCCGCGCCTGCCGACGCCAACGTCCAGGTGGTTTCCGGTTTCCTGGAGTCAAGCAACGTCAATGCGGTCGAGGAAATGACCTCGGTGCTGGCGCTGTCCCGTCAATTCGAACTGCACATCAAGATGATGACCACGGCCAAGGAAGGCGACGAAGCCATGGCTCGGGTTTTGCAGATCGGCTAATTACACAGACGTAGCGCCGTAAAACAGGCGCGCGAGGAGAACAGCATGCTTCCGGCTCTTTGGGTCAGTAAAACCGGTTTGTCCGCCCAGGACACCAACCTGACGACCATTTCCAACAACCTGGCCAACGTCTCGACCACCGGCTTCAAACGTGATCGCGCCGAGTTTCAGGACCTGCTCTACCAGATCAAGCGTCAGCCAGGCGCCCAGTCGACCCAGGACAGCGAGCTGCCGTCGGGTCTGCAAGTGGGTACCGGTGTGCGCATTGTCGGCACCCAGAAAAACTTCAGCACCGGCAGCCTGCAGACCACCGAGAACCCGCTGGACATGGCGGTCAACGGTCGTGGCTTCTTCCAGATCCTGCAGCCGGACGGCACGGTTTCGTACACCCGCGACGGTACCTTCCACCTGAACTCCGACGGCCAGATCGTCACCGCCAACGGCTTTGCCCTGGAGCCTGCGATTGTCGTGCCGCCAGAGGCGCAGACCTTCACCGTTGGCCAGGACGGCACCGTGTCGATCACCACTGCTGGCAACCCGGCGGCGCAGATCATCGGCAACATCCAGACCGCCGACTTCATCAACCCGGCCGGCCTGCAGGCCATGGGCGGCAACCTGTTCCTGGAAACCGCCGCCAGCGGCGCGCCGCAGATCGGTACCCCGGGCCTCAACGGTTTTGGCGTGATGCAGCAGCAAACCCTGGAAAACTCCAACGTCAGCACCGTTGAAGAGCTGGTCAACATGATCACCACCCAGCGGGCCTACGAAATGAACTCCAAGGTCATTTCCACCGCCGACCAGATGCTCTCGTACGTTACCCAGAACCTGTAAGTGAAGTCTTCGAGGTCGCTTGAACGGCGCCTGTTACACCGTGAGGTCAGAGTCATGAGTCGTTTGTTATCCGTGCTTGCCCTGAGTGGGATCGCCTTGCTGGCCGGCTGCGTCGCGCCGACGCCCAAGCCCAACGATCCTTACTACGCGCCGGTATTGCCGCGCACGCCATTGCCGGCGGCGGCCAACAACGGCTCGATCTACCAGGCCGGTTTCGACCAGAACCTGTACAGCGACCGCAAGGCTTTCAGGGTGGGTGACATCATCACCATTACCCTCAACGAGCGCACCCAGGCGAGCAAGAACGCCAACTCGCAGATTGCCAAGAACAGCAAGGCCGATATCGGCCTGACCTCGTTGTTTGGCGGTGGCTTGACCACCAATAATCCATTTGGTGATGGCGATCTGAGCCTCAGTGCCGGCTACAGCGGCGACCGTGCAACCAAGGGCGACAGCAAGGCGGCTCAGGGCAATACCCTGACCGGCTCGATCACTGTCACCGTGGCCGACGTGTTGCCCAACGGCATCATTGCCGTGCGCGGCGAGAAGTGGCTGACCCTCAACACCGGTGATGAGCTGGTACGTATCGCCGGGATGATCCGTGCCGATGACATCGCCACCGACAACACCGTGCCTTCTACCCGTGTTGCCGATGCGCGCATCACCTATTCGGGTACCGGCTCGTTTGCCGACGCCAGCCAGCCTGGTTGGTTTGACCGGTTCTTCATCAGCCCGCTTTGGCCTTTCTAGGTTCGGATGACCATGTTCAACTTCAAGCAGCTGATTGCCGCTACGATTCTGCTGTCCACTGCGTTCGCCGTGCAGGCCGAGCGTCTGAAGGACATCGCCAGCATTTCCGGCGTGCGCACCAACCAGCTGATCGGCTACGGCCTGGTGGTGGGGCTCAACGGCACGGGTGACCAGACCACCCAGACGCCGTTCACCCTGCAGACCTTCAACAACATGCTCTCGCAGTTCGGCATCAAGGTGCCGCCAGGCTCGGGCAACGTGCAGCTGAAAAACGTTGCCGCGGTGTCGGTGCATGCCGACCTGCCGGCGTTCGCCAAGCCGGGGCAGGTGGTGGATATCACCGTCTCCTCGATCGGCAACTCCAAGAGCCTGCGCGGCGGCAGCCTGCTGATGACTCCGCTCAAGGGTATCGATGGCAACGTCTACGCCATTGCCCAGGGCAACCTGGTGGTCGGCGGTTTCGATGCCGAAGGCCGCGACGGCTCGAAGATTACCGTCAACGTGCCGTCGGCCGGTCGCATCCCCGGTGGTGCTTCGGTCGAGCGCGCCGTGCCCAGTGGTTTCAACCAGGGCAACAGCCTGACCCTGAACCTTAATCGCCCGGACTTCACCACCGCCAAGCGCATCGTCGACAAGGTCAACGAGCTGCTCGGCCCGGGTGTGGCCCAGGCCCTGGACGGTGGTTCGGTACGGGTTACCGCGCCGCTCGATCCAAGCCAGCGGGTCGACTACCTGTCGATTCTCGAGAACCTTGAGATCGATCCGGGCCAGGCTGTGGCCAAGGTCATCATCAATTCGCGTACCGGTACCATCGTCATTGGCCAGAACGTCAAGGTGTCGCCGGCGGCGGTCACCCACGGCAGCCTGACCGTGACCATTACCGAAGACCCGATCGTCAGCCAGCCGGGGCCGTTCTCCAATGGCGAGACTGCCGTGGTGCCGCGCTCACGGGTCAATGCCGAGCAGGAAGCCAAGCCGATGTTCAAGTTCGGCCCCGGTACCACCCTGGATGAAATCGTCCGTGCGGTGAACCAGGTGGGCGCTGCGCCCGGTGACCTGATGGCGATCCTCGAAGCCCTGAAACAGGCCGGCGCCCTGCAAGCCGACCTGATCGTGATCTGAGGGGGCTGGCCATGGATATGCCTAAAAGTGCTTTCAATGCCGCCGACAGTGGTGCCTACACCGACCTCAATCGCCTGAACTCGCTGAAGGTTGGTGATCGCGACAGCGATGCCAACCTGCGCAAGGTGGCCCAGGAATTCGAGTCGCTGTTTCTCAACGAGATGCTCAAGTCGATGCGCTCGGCCAGCGATGTGCTGGCCAAGGACAACCCGCTCAACACCGAGACCACCAAGCAGTACCAGCAGATGTACGACCAGCAGCTGGCGGTGAGCATGTCCCGCGAGGGCGGCGGTATCGGCCTGCAGGAAGTGCTGATGCGCCAGCTGTCCAAGCAGAAGGCCAGCGCTGCGAGCAACAACAGCCCGTTCCCGCGCGTGGATATCCAGCAGCGGCCGTTGTGGGCAAGCAAGGTTGCCGAGCCTGCGCGCAGCGAAGAAACCGCCGTCACCCGCAACGACATGGCGGCGCTCAACTCGCGGCGCCTGGCGCTGCCGGGCAAACTCACCGATCGCCTGCTGGCCGGCATCGTGCCGTCCGCCGGTGCCGTCGCTGCCACCACCAACACCGCAGCCTTGCCGCAACGCACCACGGCCATGACCGATGCCGTGGTCAAGGGTGACTGGCAGTCGGCACAGAGCTTTGCCGCGCCGGGTTCGATGCGCATTTATGGCCGCGCCGTGGCCCAGCCGCCGCTGGCGCCGGCCAAGCGCGCATTCGGCTCGTCGGATGAATTCGTTGCCACCATGCTGCCAATGGCCGAGCAGGCTGCCAAGCGCATCGGTATCGATCCGCGCTACCTGGTGGCCCAGGCGGCGCTGGAAACCGGTTGGGGCAAATCGGTCATGCGCCAGGCCGATGGCAGCAGCAGTCACAACCTGTTTGGCATCAAGGCTACCGGCAACTGGCAGGGCGGCCAGGCGCGGGCGATCACCAGCGAGTTTCGTGACGGTCAGTTCGTCAAGGAGACCGCGGCGTTCCGTTCCTACGACTCCTACCAGGACAGCTTCCATGACCTGGTCAGCCTGCTACAGAACAACGCCCGCTATAAAGAAGCGGTCAAGGCTGCCGATAAACCGGAACAGTTTGTACGCGAGCTGCAGAAAGCCGGATACGCAACCGACCCGGATTACGCGAGCAAGATTTCGCAGATCGCCAAACAGATGAAATCGTACGAAAGCTACGCAGCGATTGGCACTACAACGAAACTATAAGGTTTGAACCATGGCGAGTTTGATCAACATCGGGATGTCGGGGCTCAACGCCAACCAGGCGGGCCTGCACACCACGGGTAACAACATTGCCAATGCCGATGTTGCCGGTTATTCGCGCCAGCAGAATGTGCAGCGGTCCAACGGCGCGCAGCAGGTTGGCGGTGTGTTCATCGGCACCGGCACGACCCTCTCCGATGTGCGTCGGGTGTACAACGCCTACCTTGAAAACCAGTTGCGTACCACCACCTCGCTGAGCAGCGATGCCGCCTCGTACCTGAAGCAGGTCGGGCCGATCGACCAGATGCTGTCGGGCGCCGACACGGGTATCACGGGTGCCTTGAAGAGCTTCTTCAGTGCCTTGCAGAGCGCTGCTGCCAAGCCCAATGAAGATGCCTCGCGTCAGCTGCTGCTGACCAGCGCGCAATCGCTGAGCAAGCGCTTCAACACCATCGCCAGCCAGCTCAACGAGCAGAACAGCAACATCAATGGCAACCTCGCTTCGATGGCCGACCAGGTCAACAAGCTGACGGCAACCATTGCCCAGTACAACGATCAGATCTCCAAGGTGGCGGTGGTGCAGGGCACCCCCAACGACCTGCTCGATCAGCGCAACGAGGCGGTACGTCAGCTCTCCGAGCTGGTCGGTACCCAGGTGGTCGAGCGCGAAGGCAACCTCGATATCTACCTGGAAAACGGCCAGCCGCTGGTGTTGGGTAAAACCACCAACAACCTCGAGACCGCGCCGAGCAAGACCGACCCGACCCGATTTGTCGTGCAGCTCAACCGTGGCAGCACCACCATGGACGTTACCTCGAGCCTTCGCGGTGGCGAGATCGGCGGCCTGCTGCGCTATCGCAGCGAAGTGCTCGACCCGTCGCTGAACGAGCTGGGGCGCGTGGCCCTGGTCATGGCCGACCGGATCAACAGCCAGCTGGCCCAGGGTATCGACAAGAACGGCGAGTTCGGCGCGGCCCTGTTCAACAACATCAACAGCCCCGAACTGATCAGCCAGCGCAGCATTGCCCAGGCGGGCAACAGCGCAGGCTCCGGCAACCTCGATGTGACCATCAAGGACACCGGCAAGCTGAGCACCAGCGACTATCAGGTGACCTTCACCAGCGCCACGGGTTACAGCGTCAAGAAGCTGCCGGAGGGCAGCGTGGTCGGTTCCTATGATCTCAATGACGATCCGGCACCGGTCATCGACGGTTTCAGCCTCAACCTCAATGGCGGCGCGCTGCAGGCCGGTGACACCTTCAAGATCACCCCGACACGTAATGCCGCGACCAACCTGGACACCGTCCTTACCGACCCCAAGCGCCTGGCGCTGGCATCGCCGCTGACGTCTACCAGTGGTGCCGGCAACCAGGGCACCGGGATCATCGGACAGCCCAACCTGACCTCGACCCTGGACATCTACGACCCGGCCCAGCGCCTGGATCTGCAGAATGGCCTGAAGTACTCGACCCCGGTCAAGCTGGTGTTCGGTGACGAAAAGGCCAACCCGCAGACCTACAAGCTGCTCGATGCCAAGGGCGGTACCCTGGGTAGCGGCACCATTATTCCCGGTCAGGAAAACAAACTGCAGTTCTCGGTGCCGATGGTCGATTCCACCGGCGCGCCGATCAAGGATGCCAGCGGCAACCAGAAGTCCTTCACCTTCGAGATGAGCGTCTCGGGTGCACCCAAGCAGGGTGATAACTACACCATCGGCATGACCGGCTCGGGTTCGGACAACAACCGCAACGGCCAGGCGCTGATCGACCTGCAGACCAAAGGTACGGTTGAAGTCGGCGCCAACGGCAAGGGCATCAGCCTCACCGACGCCTATGGCAAGCTGGTGGAAAACGTCGGCGGCAAGACCGCCCAGGCGCAGATGGACGTCGACTCTACCGGCGCCCTGCATGAGTCGGCCCGGGGCGCACGCGATTCGCTGTCGGGCGTACAGCTCGACGAAGAAGCCGGCAACCTGATCAAGTACCAGCAGTACTACACGGCCTCGTCGCAAATCATCAAAGCGGCGCAGGAAATTTTCTCCACGCTGATCAACGCCCTTTAAGGAGTGGTAGACCGTGCGTATTTCTACTTCCCAGTTTTACGAAACCAGCTCCGCGAACTATCAGCGCAACTTTTCCAACGTGGTCAAGACCGGCCAGCAGGCCAGCGACAACATTCGTGTGCGTACCGCTGCCGATGATCCGGTAGGGGCTGCGCGCCTGCTGCAACTGCAACAGCAGAGCAACCTGATCGACCAGTACGATGGCAACATCACCAACGTGCGCAACAGCCTGGGCACCTCCGAGTCGACCCTCAACGGCATTACCAACATCCTGGCGCGGGTCAAGGAACTGGCCATCAGCGCCGGCAGCGGTGGCTACACCGACGCCGACCGCAAGGCCGATGCCCAGGAACTGACCCAGCTCGAAGAGCAGCTCTACAGCCTGATGAACAGCCGTGACGAGAACGGCAAATACCTGTTCTCCGGCTCCCGTGGCGACACCCCGCCCTACGTGCGTAATGCCGATGGTACCTACACCTACCAGGGCGACCAGAGCACCCTGAGCCTGCAGGTCGGTGACATGCTCACCATGGCTACCAACGAGAGTGGCTACAGTGTGTTCGAACAGGCGCTGAACACCAGCCGCAGCCAGACCAAGCTGACCTCGCCGGCCGTGGATGACGGCCGTGTCAGTCTGTCCAATGGCCAGGTCTCCGGCAGCACCCAGTACAACGATCGTTTCCGTGGTGGCGAGCCGTACACCATCACCTTCACCAGCAGCACGCAGTTCAAGATCACTGACGCAGCCAACAACGACGTGACCCTGGAAGCCACCGGTGAAGGCGCCTTCGACCCGAAAAAGCCGGCCAACATCACCTTCCGTGGTGTCGAGATGCGCCTGGACATCAACCTGACGGATGCCGACAAGGCCAACCCGGACGCGGTCATCGCCGGTCACAGCTTCTCGCTAAGCTCCAAACCCGACGAAGTCAGTGGCTCGCGCAGCGCCGGCAATACCTCGTCATCGCAGATCACCGGAGCCAAGATTACCGACCAGACGGCGTACCACAATGCCTTTCCTGGCGGTGGCGCGATCATCAAGTTCACCAGTGCCTCGGCCTATGAAGTGTATGCCCAGCCAATGGGGCCGGATGCGCGCCCGGTGGCCACTGGCAACCTGACCGGTACCCCGGCGACCAAGGCCAATATTGCCGGTGTCGACTTCGACTTCTCGGCAGTGCCGGCTAGCGGCGACCAGTTCTCGGTCAAGGTCGATACCCATCAGACCCAGAATATCCTCGACACCATCTCGGAGTTTCGCAAGGCGCTTGAATTGCCGGTCGACAACAACCTGGCGGCGCGGCAGAAATACCAGGGGGCTTTGCAGTCGGCCATCGGTAACCTGGAAAGCGGCGCCAACAAGGTTGCCGAGGCGATCAGCTCAATCGGTGCCCGGGGTGCCGCCCTGGACGTCCAGGCCGATACCAACGAAAGCCTGAAGATGGCCAATACCAAGACCCAGAGTTCGATCCGCGACGCCGATCCGGCCGATGTGCTGATCCGCCTGAACCTGCAGCAGACAATGCTGCAGGCGTCGCAATTGGCGTTCACCAAGATCTCCTCGCTGAGCCTGTTCAACCGGCTCTGATACATCTTTGCGCAACATCACCGGGTGATGCCCCTGCCGGCATCACCCGGAACCCTCTCCAGGCCTACCACTATGATCGAACAACCCCTCGTCAGCATCGCCATTCCTGCCTTCAACCCCGAGTTCTTCAGTCGCGCGCTGCTCAGTGCCATCTCCCAGAGCTACACCAACCTCGAGGTCATCGTTTGCGACGACAGTCAGGGGGACGAGATCAAGGCCATTTTCGATGAGAGGGTTGCGCAGGCAAGCTGCGAACTGCGCTATTCGCGCAACCCCGCGACCCTGGGCTTTGCCGGTAACCTGCTGCAATGCCTGGAGCACTCCCGGGGCGAGTTCGTCAAGTTTCTTTGTGACGACGACTGGTTGATCGAAAACTGCATCGAGCAACAGGCGCGGATCATGGCCGATTGCCCCGAGGTCAACATGGTGGTCAACCACCGGCTGATCTGCGCGGCGGACGAGACGCTGTTGCCGCCGCGGCCGGCCAACTGCGTGATTGCCCCTTGCAGCGCGATCCTCAACGGCGGTGACATGCTCGATGCGGTCACCAGCAAGGTTCCCAACCTGTTTGGCGGCATCAGTCACATGCTCATGCGCCGGGCTGCGGTAGAGCAGTACCTGCCGCAGTTGGTGCAGCAGGGCGCAGGGTTCGTTGCGCGCCTGGACATGGCGCTGTACATGTGCCTGTTGCGCCGTGGGCACCTGGCCTACCTGTCTAACATGCTCAGTATCGAGCGGGTCCATGCCGGACGTCTGAGCCATCAGGCCGGCATCACCCTTGCACACAAGACCGAGAGCGAATGGTTGCAGCAGATGCTCGCCGCCAACACCGGCGAAGCGCCGCCGGCCACCGGCTGGATTCGCTACGTGGCGCTTGAGGATTTTCGCCCAGGCGAGACGCTGGAGTGGGACGAATATGAACTGACCCGGTTGTACGCCGGGCAGATGGGCCACTATCAGCAGCAAGTCGGTACCCACAGCCTGAGCTTTGCCGAGCTCTATGCCGAGTGGCTTGAGTGCCGCACTTTGTCGCCCGCGCAGATCAGCCTGCTGCCCAAACGGATCGAGCAATGGCCACGACAACCGCGCATCGTTGCTGTGGTGTTCGATCCACAGGGCGAGGCGATGCCGTTGAAGTCGACACTCGACAGCCTGGCCGCCCAGTCTTATGCGCCGCATCAGGTCTGGGTGCTTGGCACTCAAGAGCCGCCTGCGAGTGATGCGGGTGTCGAGTACAGCGCTTTGCGTGGCAATGGTTTTGAACAGCTCAATGCGCGGATCGCCAGGGCTGAATCGGCAGACTGGGTGTTGCTGCTACGCGCCGGTGATCGTCTGCATCCTCATGCCCTGGTGATCATGGCCGAGCGCCTGGCCTTGCACACGGACCGGTTGTGCCTGTACACCGATGAGGGCAGTGACGATAACCTGCAGGTTGGCCAGCCGATCTTCAAACCCGACTTCAACCTCGATCTGATGCGCAGCTTCCCCTACGTCGGACGAATGCTGGCCTTCGAGCGGACCCGGCTGTTGGAGCTGGGCGGCTTCACGGCTGATTATGACGTCCTGGCGCCGCAAGATCTGCTCTGGCGGATGGTTGAAAGCCATGGTTTGCAGGTGGTCGAGCACGTCGCCGAACTGCTGGTGCAAAGTCAGTACAGCTATTCCAGCTGGCAGTCCGAGCCGGCCTGCCTGGCCCAGGCACCACGCGTATTGCAGGCGCACCTGCAGCGCCTGGGTATCGAGGCCGAGCTGGTATCGGCCGAAAACAGCATGTTGACCCGAGTGCTGTACCAGCACGCTGATACGCCCGCGGTGTCGATCATCATCGTGGCCGGGCAAGACCTGCAGGCGCTTCGGCGTTGTGTCGAATCGATTTTCGAACACACCGCCTACCGCAACTATGAAGTACTGATCGCCACCAAGGGTGACGAGCCTCAGGATCTGCAGTCCTGGCTTGCTGCGATGCGGCAACTGGGCAGCGATCAGTTGCACATTGTCCAGTCCGAGGACAGCGCCGGGCAGCAACTGATCAACCAGGCCGCCGAGCAGGCGCGAGGCAGCTATCTGTTGCTGGTCGACCCTGGCTGCCTGATGTTCGATGGCCAGTGGCTGAGCGAATTGATGCGCCAGGGCCAGCGTCCGGAAGTCGGCATTGTCGGTCCGAAGATGTGTAGCAGCGCCGGCATGGTGGTCAATGCCGGGCTGCTGCTGGGTGTGCATGGCCTGGCGGGAAGCCCGTTCTACGGTCAGCCGGTCGATGCCGGTGGTTACATGAACCGCTTGCTTGCGGTACAGAACCTCAGCGCTGTCAGCGCCCATTGCCTGCTGGTGCGGCGCGACCTGTTCGATGCGCTGGGTGGTCTGGATGTCCAGGCATTCAGCGTTGAGTTGCTCGACGCCGATTTCTGCCTGCGTGCGCGTGAGCAGGGTTACCTGGTGGTCTGGACACCGTTTTCGATGGTGGCGCGCCTGCCAGTCGAGCAGGTTGTCGACACCAAGGCGATAGAACGGGACCAACGCGCCTTCTACCAGCGCTGGCTGCCCCTGGTGGCCAACGATCCGGCCTACAACCGCAACCTTAGCCTGAAGCTGTCCAGCTACAATCTGGAACCGGGTTTGCGTAGTGGTTGGGACCCGTTCATCAGCCGGCCATTGCCCTATGTGCTGGCGTTGCCGGTCAACACCACGGCGGTTGGGCATTACCGGGTGGTGCAGCCATTTACCGAGCTGGAGCGGGCCGGCTGGATCCAGGGTCAGCTGGATTACGCCACGCCCAACACTATCGAAATGGAGCGTTGCAAGCCGGACTCGATCATCCTGCAGTGCCGTTACATGGCCAGTACCATTCGGGATATCGAGCGGGTCAAAACCTTTTCCAGTGCGCGGCGAATCTACGAGATCGACGACTACATCATCGACGTGCCGAAAAAGAATGCGCACAGCCGCAACATGCCGCAGAACATGCGCGAACTGGTGAGCCGCGGCATTTCCCTGTGCGACCGTGTGGTGGTGTCGACCCAGCCGCTGGCTGATGCGCTGTCGAGCATGCACCATGATATCCGGGTGGTGCCGAACATGCTGGCGATGCACATGTGGAGCGACCTCAAGAGTCATCGACAAACCACCCTCAAGCCGCGTGTCGGCTGGGCTGGGGGCACCAGCCATCAAGGTGACCTGGAGCTGCTGGCCGAGGTGGTCCGGGAGCTTGCCGACGAGGTCGACTGGGTGTTCTTTGGTATGTGCCCGGAGGTGCTCAGGCCCTACGTCAAGGAGTACCACACCGGCATTGCCATGTCGCTCTATCCGCAGAAGCTGGCGAGCCTGAACCTGGATCTGGCGCTGGCACCGCTGGAAACCAACCTCTTTAACGACTGCAAGAGCAACCTGCGCTTGCTCGAGTATGGCGCCTGCGGCTTCCCCGTGGTGTGTTCCGATACCAAGGCTTATCAGGGCTACCTGCCTTGTACGCGGGTGGCCGGCAACTCGACGCAGGCCTGGCTGGAAGCGATCCGCATGCATCTGGACGATCCCCAGGCCAGTTATCGCCTGGGCGATGCCCTGCGCGAAGTGGTGCTGCGCGACTTCATGCTGACACCCGACAAGCTTCAGCACTGGGCTAACGCCTGGTTGGCCGATTAACGACAGTGGCCGGCCTTGATGCTGGCCATGACAGATAACATGAGAACTAGGTGCACTATGGGCGAACAAGCAATCGGTTGTGCAGCGCTGCTGGATGACGTCACCGTCGTCTTGCTGGGTCAGGACGAGCCTGGCTATTCAGGGCGCGCCGCTCACTATTACCAGGCGCGCTTTGCACACCTGCAGACACTCGCAGCGCCGGCGTCGCAAACGTCGGTCGGTGACTGGTCCGAGCAGGTGCTGCAGACCCTGGAGCAGGTCGATACCGCGTTTGCGGTGCTGACCCTGGAGTGTGATTTCCTCCTGACCGATGGCATCGCTGCGGCGGTGGAAGCCTTGCAAGGCGACGCCGATTACGTAATGGCTCAAGGTTACTCGCTGGGTTACCAGCCTGGTAATGGCGACGTGGACTACTACAAGATCGGCTCTGCGCCCAAGGCTCAGTTGCATGCCAGCAACGCCCTGGGGCGTATTGCCGTGCATGCCGAGTACGGTTTGCAGGCGTGGCGGGCAGTGATCAGGACCGAGGTGTTGAAAACCGCGGTGCGCAGCGTGCCGGCGAACCTGTCGTTCGATAGCTGGTGTGTGGCGGTTTCCTATGGGCTGCTGGCCCAGGGCGCATCGCGGCTGCTGGCGCACACCAGTGCGATGGTCGAGTACCGTCCCTGGAGTCTTTCCGAGCAGGCTCGCGAAGAGTTGCTGAGCCAGGCTGTGCGCCAGCTCCAGCACTGGGATGGCGAGCAGGCAGCGGTATTTGCCAGTGCCAGGGGCTTCGAAGTCCTCAATGCCTTCGTGCGCAATACCCACTCGCGCTGTGAGGCGCCATTGCTGTTCACTTCGCGCTGGGACAGCCTGTCGTCCGAACCACAAGTGACGTTCGAGCCAACCCAGTTTGTCGATATGCCGTACTACAACGGCAGCGTGTTCGGTCAGTTGCGCTCGAGCGAGTTCATGGTCCATGCCTGGCCCGCCGGACAGCTTCACAGCCGGGCGCTGGAAGGTACCTGGGTACGGCAGCAAGCATTGCTTGCCGAGCATCCCAACGATACCGCCGAGAGCCTCATGGCCCGCTACTGGCAGGCCTTTGCACTGGGTGTGTTCAACCCGCAGGTTTGCCAGCGCCTGCTGGCAGGCCTGGGCGAGCAGGACCAGGGGCTGCGCCGCGACCTTGGCACCTGGCTGGAGCAGCTCCAATTGCTGCCGGCTACCGCTGTGCAGACGCAGCTGGCGAGCACGCCTTCGGGCAAGGTGCTGGCGGCAATCGCTGCGGCCACCCCGGACAGCGCCGCCCGCGAGCGCATTTTTGCCCACCTGGGGAAAACCCCGGCGCCGCAGACAGCCTTTGTGGTGATCGATCTTGCGGACGATAACGCAGGTTTGCAGGATACCTTCGACAGCCTGGTCGCCAGCGGTTTGCGCAACTTCAAGATTGTCGTGCTCAAGGCCGGCGAACTGCCGGCCATCACCACGGCCCGGGATGCCCTGCACTTTATCAAGGTTACGCCGGTCAACATGGTTGCGCACCTGAACCAGGTGGTACGCCAGCTTTCCAGCGAATGGCTGCTGATGTTGCAGGCGGGCGATGTACTGGCTACCGGCGGCTTGTTGCGTTTGCAGATCGAGCTGTCCGGTGCCCAGGGGTGCCAGGCGATCTCTGCCAACGAAGTTCAGCGCGACAGCGACGGGCGCCTGCTCAGCGTCGTACGTCCTGGTTGCGACCTGGACCTGCTGCGCAGTCGTCCTGACCTGATGGCCCGGCATTGGCTGGTGCGTCGCCAGGCCGTTGTCGACCTGGGCGGTTACAGCGAAGACTGTGCGCAAGCGCTGGAATTCGATCTGCTCCTGCGTCTGGTCGAAGCCAGCGGTATCAGCGGCATGGCCCACCTGGACGAGTACCTGGTGATCGGCCAGCAAGCGCCGGAGTCGATGGCTGGTCAAGCCCTGACCACCCTCAAGCGTCATTTGAACGTGCTGGGTTACCGTGGCCAGGTCAACGAAAGTACCGACGGTACCTTCCAGGTTGACTTCCGTCATCCGCAGACCCCGCAAGTGAGCATTGTGCTGGTTGCCGATTCCGATCTCGAGCAGCTCAAAGTAAGCCTGGCAAGCGTGGTCCAGCGTACTCGCTATGCCCGTTACGAGGTGATCGTCACCTGCGAGGCGGCCAATGCCGAGGCGGTAGCCGCAGGCCTTGCCACGGTGCAGGGGCTGGGATCGCGGGTGCGCTTGTTTGCCTGTGAGTCGTCGGTGCGGGTACAGATGGTCAACCAGGCTGCGGCCCAGGCCCAGGGGCAGTACCTGGTGCTGATGTCGAGCCGCAGCGAGGTGGTGTCGCCGGCCTGGATCGAATCCCTGCTCAACCAGGCTCAGCGCCCTGAGGTGGGTGTTGTCGGTTGCCAGATGTTCGATCGCGATGGCGTCATCAGTCATGCCGGTTACGAGCTGCTCGGCAGTGGCCTGGTACGCAATGCCCGGCAGGGTGCTTCGCGTGTGCGAGTGACATTGCCCGGGCTGGAAGCGGTAAGAGGTTGCCAGGCGGTGTCGGCCGACTGCCTGATGGTGGGCAAGGCGTTGTTCGAGCAGTGTGCCGGGCTGGATGAACAGCTTGCGGGTGGTGCCGATGTCGACCTGTGCCTGAAGGCTGCACAAGCCGGTTTGCTGGCGATCTGCGTACCCCATGCGCAAGTGCTTAACCTCGCAGTGCCATTGCCTGCGCGGGAACAGTGCCAAGCGCTGGTCCAGCGCTGGCCGGCAGCCTTCAGCACCCGTGTTGTAGTCGATGTCGAGCATGGCGTTGACGTTTCGCGTGTAGTAGTGGCCGGTGGCAACGGCGTGCTGGAGTGGTTGCCTTAACAGGCCTCTGGCGCGAAATATGCAGAGCCGGGCGCAATGCCCGGCTTTTTCATGCCTGCGATTCGCTAAGCCCCCGTGTCTACAGCCTTGTGTTCCTGCACTGGCAGGGGGTCGATGGCAGATTATTGACAGTTCGCCTCGCAGGCCACCGCCGTTGCCTGGGCAACCTGTCCTTGGCTGTCGGGTTTCCAACCAATTCTGGAGTTTGAAGATGTCGAATACCCTGGGCGTTGATGGGTATAGGCTTGAGCAGGCGATGGCTCGCTTGCAGCTGATCTATACCAAGCCGGCGCATCCCTACTATATTGCGGCGCCGGATTACCGGGAGACGTCTTCAGGAGTCTGCACGCTTCATTACCTGTGCCACGCGTTGAACCTGAGCGGCCGCGAGGCCTATATTTGCGGCGGCAAGGTGGTCAACCCCGAGCTGAAAACGCCACTGCTCGACCAGGCGACCGCCGATCGCCATATCGCCAGCGGCAAGGTGCCCATTACGGTCTATCCGGAAGTCACCAGCGGCAACCCGCTCAGCGGCAAAGTAGTCGCACGCTACCTGTTGAACGTCGAGGGCTTCCTGACGGGCAGGGCGATGGAGGAAGAGCCGGACGATCTGCTGTTCTATTACGATGCGCGGATCGCCGCCAAGAAGGGGGTCAGTGTCGCCGACCTGCTGTGCTTCCCGATTATCGATATCTCGCTGTTCAATGCACCTGATCCTAGCGTGCCTCGCCAGGGGCATTACCTGTATCAGAACCGGCATCCTCTGGATCAGGTGGACTATGCCTCGCTGCCTGCAGGCATTCGCCTGCTCAGTGTTGCCAACCCGCTGTCGCTGGTTGAACTGGCCAAGGTCCTGCGCAGTGCCGAAGTGCTGTACAGCTATGAATGGTCGATGACCTGTGCCATTGCTGTGCTATGCGGTTGCCCGGTGATCTTCATGGCCGGGCACAGCGTCGATCAGGTGTTTCTCGACGGTATCTTCTTCGGCAGGCAAGGTTTTGCCTTGTCGGATGAAACCGATGCGCTGGAGGTTGCCCGTGCCGGGGTGCAGGGGGCCTTGCAGCGTTACGTCGCGGTCACCGAGCCGTTCTGGCAGCAGCTGGATGTCTTCATTGAAAAAACCCAGGCGGCAGCGCAACAGCAGGCACTGGCGGACAAGCAAGGCATGCTGGCCTGGCTCGAGCAGCGCTGCCCCGAAGAACCGCAACGCGCGGCATTGATGCAGCGCCTGGCCAGCGGCCGCGCGCCGATGCTGGGCGTGCTGGTGCTGGGTAGTGACGACGCTGATCAGGCGTTGATGCGTACCCTTGAGAGCCTTGCTCCCGATCAGTGCCTTTATCGCCACCTGCAGGTGGTGACCCTCGGGGCTGCGTCGCCAGCGTCAGACGTGCCGGGTTTATCGGTGCACCACCGGCCGTGCCAGGCAGCGCAGCGTAGCGAGGTCATCAACCGGGTCGTGGCCGACAGCGGCTGCGACTGGTTCATGGTGGTCGAGGCGGGGGTCGAGTTCACCCCTGGCGGTTTGTTGCTGGTGGCCCTGGAGCTTGCCAATGCAGCCGATGCCTGTGTTGCCGCCTACGCTGACGAAGCCATGCGCATGGGCAACGGCTCGTTGGGTATTTCGCTTCGGCCAGACCTGAACCTTGATCTGCTTTTGAGCCTGCCGGCCAGTGTCTCGCCGCACTGGCTGTTGCGAAGTAGCGAGTTCCTGGCGCAAGGCGGCTTCGATACCGGCTGTGGCCAGGCGTTCGAGCTGGAGTACCAGCTGCGCCTGGTCGAGCAGCGCGGCTTGAGTGGTATCGAGCATATCAGTGAGCCGCTGTTGGTCAGCGAAGCGTTGCGCTTCGCTGACTGTGCCAGCGAGCGGGAGGTGGTAGGGCGTCATCTCAAGGCCCGGGGCTATGCTCAGGCGCACGTCGATTCGCACCTGCCTGGCCACTATCGACTGGACTATGGGCATGCCGATCAGCCCATGGTGAGCATTGTGATTTTGCTCGATGGTGCCCTCGAACAGTTCCAGCGCTGCATTGAGGCGCTGTTGCAGCACACCGACTACCCCTGCTACGAGGTCCTGTTGCTCGATCCGGGAAGTGACGAACCGCAAGTGCGCCAATGGTTGCAGGGGATCGAGCAAATCGGTGGCGATCAGTTGCGGGTGCTGTCTTTTGCCCAGGGCCAGTGCCCGGCACTGTTGCGCAATGACGCAGGGCGACTGGCGCGCGGTGAGTACCTGCTGTGGCTGGATGCGACAGCGGCGCCGATTGCCAAGGGCTGGTTGCAGCAGTTGCTCAATCACGCCCAGCGTCCGGAGGTCGCAGCCGTGGGCGCCAAGCTGCTGTCGATGAACGGCAGGATTCACCACGCTGGGCTGGTTCTGGGCTTGCGCGGGCCGGTGGGACGGGTATTTGCCGGCTACGCTCACAGCGACTCCGGCTACATGCAGCGGCTCACGGTCGATCAGAATTACTCGGCGCTCAGCGGTGAATGCCTGATGGTACGCCGCGACCTGTTTGTCGAGGCCGGCGGGTTTGACGAGGCGCCTGCACTGGCGCGCTGGATGGACGTCGATCTGTGCTTGCGCCTGCGCCAGGCCGGTTACCTCAACGTCTGGACGCCTCATGCACAACTGTTGATCGACAGGCCGGCAATGGCCGATGCCAGTGTGGAAGAAGAGGACGCCCTGTATGCGCGCTGGTTGCCGGTGCTGGCCCATGATCCGGCCTACAACCGCCATCTGTCACTGGCCCATGCCGGTGGCTTCAAGGTCGCCAGCCTGCAGTCGACCTGGCAGCCGCCACAGGGGCAGCGAGAGATGCCGGTGCTGGTGGTCCATCCGCTTGATCAGGGTGAACTGGGCTATTCGCGGGTAGTGCGTCCATTCAATGGCTTGAAGGCTGCCGGTTACATCGATGGCCGGGTGTCGCCGGGGTTGACGCCCCTGGTCGAGCTGGAGCGCCTGGCAGCGGATGTAGTGGTGTTCCAGGGTGGGCTGGATGCACCGCGCCTTGAAGTCATGCGGCGGATTCAGGCGTTCTCGCGTGCCTTTACGGTTCTGGAGCTGAGCGACTACCTGCCGGATCTGCCGGTGGGCAGTGCCCGCCGTGAGGGCCTGGGCGAGGATGTGTTCCACAGCCTGCAGCAAGCCCTGGGGTGCGTCGACCGCCTGGTGGTGCCGACGGCGGCGCTGGCACAGGCGTTTGCCGGCCTGCATGGCGATATCCGGGTGGTCGAGACGCGCTTGTCGATCGACGCCTGGCGCCATGTAAAGGGGCAGCGCCGAACGGCTGGCCGGCCTCGCCTGGGGTGGGTCGGCAGCAGCGAGCAGGCAAGTGACCTGGAGGTTATCGCGCCCGTTATCAAGGCCTTGACTGCGGATGTCGAGTGGGTTTTCTTCGGCTTCTGCCCCAATAGCCTGCGGCCCTATGTACACGAGTACCACGAGGGTGTCGAAGTTCAGCAGTACCCACAAAAGCTGGCAGGCTTGAACCTGGACCTCGCTCTGGTGCCGCTGCAGCAGACCCTGTTCAATGTTTGCAGAGGTAACCAGCGTCAACTGGAGTTCGGCGCATGCGCCGTGCCGGTGATCTGTAGCGACATCGGCCAGGAGCAGGACGACTTGCCCGTGTCCCGTGTGCACAACAGCTACGAGCACTGGATCGAGGCTATTGGCCTGCACCTGGCCAATCTTGATGCTGCCCAGCGCCGCGGTGATGAGCTCAGGGATGCCGTTCATCGGTGCTGGATGCTCGACGAGGATCATCTGCAGCGTTGGCGCAGCGCCTGGTTGCCCGCCTGATCCCCAGCTGACCCCGCGTCCACCGCGTTGCCCGAGTCGATCGGCAGCCCGGTGGATGGCGTGCTCGTCCCGTGTCGCCAGCCTCCCGGGGTGCCTTTCGCAGCGTCGACACCCGCCAAACTAGCAATCTTTGATAGTCACAAAGTGCCAATGGCTGACATTTGTGATGGGTAATCTTTGTGCAACAGTGACTTGGCAGTCGAAACGGGCATCTTTAATCTATTGAGTCGTCGGGCGGTACTGGCGGGCGGGGTGCGCGCAGGCTCGCAAGCCCTTGGTTACCAGGTTCCAGTGCCCGTGAAAATCCGCATATCTATCGGGAAGCCACAATGATTGGCATCAAAAGCATTGCGAGTTACGTACCTGTCGAGGGTGTGGACAACTACGCCCAGGGTGCGAAATTCGCCAAGGACCAGGAATTCATTCTCGGCAAGATCGGTTCGACCTTCCTGCCGCGCAAAGACGCAGGCCAGGAAACCTCCGACCTGTGTGTGGAGGCGGTAAAGGCCCTGTTCGCTGCCAATCCGAGCCTGGTGCCTGAGTCCATCGACGCCCTGATTGTCGTTACCCAGAACGGCGACGAAGAAGGTTTGCCGCACACTGCAGCCATCGTCCAGGACAAACTGGGCCTGCCGACCCACGTGGCGGCCTTCGATATTTCCCTGGGCTGCTCGGGCTATGTCTACGGCTTGTATGCCATGAAAGGCTTCATGGAGGCGGCGGGGCTGAAAAACGGTCTGCTGATCACCGCTGACCCTTACTCGAAGATCGTCGACCCTGAAGACCGCAACACCACCATGCTGTTTGGTGATGCCGCGACTGTTACCTGGATGGGCGAGGGCGCCCAGTGGCAGCTGGGCAAGGCCAAGTTCGGTACTGACGGCGGCGGCGCTGCGCACCTGAAGGTCAGTGACGGGGTGTTCTTCATGAACGGTCGCCAGGTGTTCAACTTTGCCTTGCTCAAGGTGCCGGCGCACCTGCATGAGCTGTTGGGCGAAAGCCAGTTGGCACCGGCTGACATCGACCTGTTCTGTATCCACCAGGGCAGTGCGGCGATTGTCGACGCCGTCGCCCGGCGCTTCGAAGATGACCCGGACAAATTCGTCAAGGACATGGTCGAGACGGGTAACACCGTGTCGTCGAGCATTCCCTTGCTGCTTGAGAAGCACGTGCTCGGTTCGCGCCACCAGCGCGTTGCCTTGAGCGGTTTCGGTGTAGGTCTTTCGTGGGGCTCGGCGATTATCGAGCGCAACGACTGATTTCTGCACCAGCCTGAAAATAGAGCGCTGCCGGTTGCCCGGTGGCGCTTTTTTTTATCTCCAGCATTTATGGGTAAGTGTTTTTTTGGCGTCAAACCCTTGATTTCATTGGGGTGGCAGGGTGCCATTAAAAAATTTGCAAAAACCCCTAAAGCAACCGCGCCAGACGACGATAACTATTACGAAGGTTCTCTAGGCCACACCCGGCGGATGCCAGGGCCGGAAGCCGCAGTATCCCAAACACGAGGAATTCGTCATGGCATTAACCGTTAACACCAACACTACCTCCCTGGGCGTTCAGAAGAACCTGAACCGCGCTTCCGACGCTCTGAGCACCTCGATGAGCCGTCTGTCCTCCGGCCTGAAAATCAACAGCGCCAAAGACGACGCCGCCGGCCTGCAGATCTCTACCCGTATGACCTCGCAGATCCGCGGTCAGACCATGGCAATCAAAAACGCCAACGACGGTATCTCGATCGCCCAGACCGCTGAAGGCGCGATGCAAGAGCAGGTCAACATCCTGCAGCGTATGCGTGAACTGGCTCTGCAATCGCGAAACGACTCGAACGATTCGACTAACCGTACCTCGCTGGACAACGAGTTCAAGCAGATGTCTGCGGAACTGACTCGTATCGCCCAGTCCACCCAGCTGAACGGCAAAAACCTGCTGGACGGTTCGGCTAGCACCATGACCTTCCAGGTTGGTTCCAACACTGGCGGCGAAAACCAGATCAGCATCGACCTGAGCGCCAAGTTCCTGGCCAGCGACCTGGGTATCACCAGCGCCATCACCATCGCCGGTAGCGACAGCACCACTGCCCAGACCAACTTCTCGGCTGCCATGGGCGCGATCGACTCCGCTCTGGCGAAGATCGGTACCGCTCGTGCTGACCTGGGTGCGGTGCAGAACCGTATGACCAGCACCATCAACAACCTGCAAAACATCAACGAGAACGCTGAAGCTGCTCGTGGTCGCGTACAAGATACCGACTTCGCCGCTGAAACTGCTCAGATGACCAAGCAGCAAACTCTGCAACAAGCTTCGACTTCGGTTCTGGCCCAGGCCAACCAACTGCCGTCGGCTGTACTGAAGCTGCTGGGCTAATCACTCGGTAGTTGTCGGCGGGGGAGTGCATCTACGGCACTCCTCCGCCTTTTGCATTGAGAGGTGGTGACATGGATATGAGCGTCAAGCTGAACCTGTCTTACCCGACGGTGAAGCCGGTCGAGCCGACCACCGAACGCCCTGCGGCCAAGCCTGTAGCGGCAGTTGAAGCCATCACGCCAGTCAAGGAAGCTACCGACAAGGGGCTGTCCGAAGCTGAGAAGGTCAAGAACGCGGTCAAGGATATCGAGAAATTCCTTGCTTCATCGCGACGTAACCTTGAATTTTCCACGGATGAAGAATCCGGCCGAATTATAGTTAAAGTCATCGCCAGCGAGACCGGAGAGCTGATCCGCCAACTTCCTTCGGAAGAGGCGTTGAAGATCGCTCACAGTCTGAGCGATGTAAACAGCCTGCTGTTCAACGCCAAGGCCTGATGCTGGCGGCTGAGCGGCAAGTTCGCTAGTCTGGCAAGGCTAGGGCGGCGCGCAACCATGAGGGAGTAGCAATGGCGAGTACAATTTTACCGAGTGTCGGTCTGGGTTCCGGGGTAGACATCAACAAGATCGTTGATGTGCTTGTCAAGGCGGACACCGGTCCCAAGGCGAACCAGATCAAACGCCAGACCGCCAACAACACGGCCATGCTTTCCGGGGTAGCGTCGCTCAAGAGTGCGCTTTCTGTTTACCAGGAAGCGATGAAAAAGCTCAACGATCCGAAGGCGCCAGCCTTCAGTGCCTACACCGCGACCTCCAGCAGTGACACCACGGTCAAGGCCACGTCGAACAACAAGGCGGTGCCCGGTACCTACACCGTTCTGGTCGACAAGCTGGCGACCGCGTCCAAGGTGGCCAGCCAGAACTTTACCGGCGGGGCCAGCACTTCGATCCCTGAAGGCGACCTGACCATTACCCAGGATGGCGTGGTCCACACTGTGAAGGTGGGGGCGGGTGCGACCTTGCAATCGGTTCGCGACTCGATCAACTCATCGCTTGCCGAGCAGGGCATCACTGCCAACATCGTCAATGGCAAGGACGGCTCGCGCCTGGTCTTCAGCTCGACCAAGACCGGTAAAGGTACCGATATTTCGGTCGACGGTATCGCCGAGCTGAAGATCAACGGTACTACCAAAATGAACGGTGATGGGGCCGGCTACATCGACGGCCTCGCCCAGGACGCCGAGCTGAGCATCGACGGCCTGAAGGTTACCAGCAAGTCCAATACCGTCGACGGCGCAATCAGTGGCATGAGCCTGGAGCTGCTGCAGGTTACTGCCGCAGACAAGCCTATCAAGGTAACGGTCGGTGAAAACACTGCCGGCCTGAAGGCCTCGGTGCAGAACTTTGTCGATGCCTACAACACCCTGGTCAAGGCGGCCAACAGCCTGACGGCGGTGTCCAAGGACGCTGATGGCAAGACTGTGCTCGGGCCGCTGACCAACGATCCGACCACGCGCTCGATGCTGTCGGACTTGCGCAAGCAACTGGCGACCGAGTCGGGCAGTGGTCGTCTGACCACCCTCAGCCAGCTGGGCATTAACACGGCAAAGGACGGTACCCTGGAGTTCAACTCCACCAAGTACGATGCCGCGATGAAGGACAAGAAGCTCGGCCCGGACGTGCAGGAGCTGTTCACCGGCACTGAAGGCGTGTTCGCGCACATGACCAAGGCGGTCGAGCCGTACCTGCAGACAGGTGGCATCCTCGACACCCGCAAGGCTGGCCTGGACAAGCTGCAAAAGGACCTCGACAACCAGCAGCTGGCCCTGGACCGGCGCATCACTTCGCTGACCGAATCCCTGACCAAGCGCTACGTGGCCATGGATACCCTGGTGGGCAAGCTCGAAGCCCAGCGCAAGAACATCGCCTCGATGTTCGCCTCGATCGAGGCGCAGCAGAAAAACTCCTGATTCGGCGTTGTGCCAGAAGCCCGGCAGTACCCCTAGGGGGACTCCGGGCTTTTTGCTGTACGCGCTAAAGTTTTTTGACGCGCAGGCGATACAAGCGGTATATGAAACCTTTTTTGCGGTGACGAGGTAGAACATGAATCCGATGTTGGCCCTTCGGCAGTACCAGAAAGTCAACGGCGTGGCCCAGACCTCCGTGGCCAGCCCGCATCGTCTGGTGCAGATGTTGATGCAGGGCGGTCTTGATCGCATTGCCCAGGCCAAGGGTGCCATGGCGCGTAACGACGTGGCCCAGCGCGGCATCCTGATCGGCAAGGCAATCGGTATTGTCGGCGGTTTGCGTGAAGGCCTGGACCTGGAAAACCACGCCGATTCGCTGACCGACCTGGATAACCTGTATTCGTACATGAGCAAGCGCCTGGTCGAGGCGAACGTGCAGAACGATCCGGAAATCCTCAACGAAGTGGCGCGCCTGCTGATTACCGTCAAGGAAGGCTGGGACGCGATCGGCGATCAACTCGCCGACGCCTAGGAGATTGCAATGAGTGTCGTGCTCGAACGTATCGAACAAACCCGCGAGGCATTGCTGGGTGCCCTGGCCAGTCGTGACTGGGAGGCGATCAGCGAGCTCGACGTCAGTTGCCGTCTGTGCGTGGACGATGTGCTGGCCGAAGCGTCGGTGGATGAGCTGACGCTGCGCAGCAAGCTCGAGGAGTTGCTGGGCGTCTACAAGGAATTAATTGAAGTTGCAAGTGGGGAGCGTCAATCAATAGTCGATGAGATGACGCAGATCCGACAAGCCAAAAACGCGGCAAAGGTATACCATTTGTTCAGCTGAAACTGGGCAAAACAAAAAGCAGTGCGCCATAAATTTGACTATGTACGGTTTTTTGACTTAACTAGTGGCTGTTTTCTAATTTCAGACGTCCGAACACTGACCGTTCAGTCGGAATGATGTCGAGCTTGCCCTTACAAGGGCGCCGAGATGACTAGGGAAGTTGTTATTGCATGTGGCGTGAAACCAAAATTCTCCTGATCGATGACGATAGCGCTCGCCGCCGTGATCTGGCGGTAGTGTTGAATTTTCTTGGCGAAGAAAATCTGCCCTGCTCGAGCCATGACTGGCAGCAGGTTGTCGAGTCGTTGTCATCCAGTCGTGAAGTGCTCTGTGTCCTGATCGGGACCGTGAATGCTCCGGCAAGTCTGATGGGCTTGCTTAAGACAGTGGCTGGATGGGATGAGTTCCTTCCGGTTCTGCTTCTGGGCGAAATTTCTTCTGCCGAGCTGCCGGACGACCTGCGCCGTCGCGTACTCTCCAACCTCGAAATGCCGCCGAGCTACAGCAAATTGCTCGATTCGCTGCACCGTGCCCAGGTCTATCGCGAGATGTACGACCAGGCCCGCGAGCGCGGCCGCCAGCGCGAACCCAATCTGTTCCGCAGCCTGGTCGGCACCAGTCGGGCGATCCAGCACGTGCGCCAGATGATGCAGCAAGTGGCCGATACCGACGCCAGCGTGCTGATCCTCGGTGAGTCGGGCACCGGCAAGGAGGTGGTTGCGCGTAACCTGCACTACCACTCCAAGCGCCGCGAAGCGCCGTTCGTGCCGGTCAACTGCGGGGCGATTCCGGCCGAGCTGCTGGAAAGCGAACTGTTCGGCCACGAGAAGGGTGCCTTTACCGGGGCGATTACCAGCCGTGCCGGGCGTTTCGAGCTGGCCAACGGCGGCACCCTGTTCCTCGACGAGATCGGCGACATGCCGTTGCCGATGCAGGTCAAGCTGCTGCGCGTGCTGCAGGAACGCACCTTCGAGCGCGTGGGTAGCAACAAGACCCAGAGCATCGATGTACGCATCATCGCCGCGACCCACAAGAACCTCGAAAGCATGATCGAGGTGGGGACCTTTCGCGAAGACCTGTACTACCGCCTCAACGTCTTCCCTATCGAGATGGCCCCGCTGCGCGAGCGCGTCGAGGACATCCCGCTGCTGATGAACGAGCTGATCTCGCGCATGGAGCACGAGAAGCGCGGTTCGATCCGCTTCAACTCGGCCGCGATCATGTCGCTGTGCCGGCACGGCTGGCCGGGCAACGTCCGCGAGCTGGCCAACCTGGTCGAGCGCATGGCGATCATGCACCCGTACGGGGTGATCGGCGTGTCGGAGCTGCCGAAGAAATTCCGCTACGTCGACGACGAAGACGAGCAACTGGTCGACAGCCTGCGCTCGGACCTCGAAGAGCGCGTGGCCATCAACGGCCATACGCCGAACTTCGCCAGCCACGCGATGCTGCCGCCTGAAGGCCTGGACCTCAAGGACTACCTCGGTGGCCTGGAGCAGGGCCTGATCCAGCAGGCGCTGGATGATGCCAACGGTATCGTCGCCCGCGCTGCCGAGCGCCTGCGCATTCGTCGCACCACCCTGGTGGAGAAGATGCGCAAGTACGGCATGAGCCGCCGCGAAGGGGATGAACAGGCGGAGGATTGACGCCTGGGTGGTCATGGTGAGTCGCGCAATGCGCTCATCATGGCTAATAACCCTATCTTTCAAAGGGCTGTAACGCCCGTCCCATCGGCTCTTGCAGCCATCGCACGGCCTTCCTGGCAAGCGCCCCCAAACTATCCGGCACGGCTATTGCTATATCGCTGGCAACACACCGTTTTATGACGGTCAGCCACGCGAGAGAGCATGATGCCCCAGGTCGCCACCATCTCCTGTGTCCCTGAACCGAAGGGGCCGAACGCCGCCGAACAGGAAAGCCGCCTTGGTCTTGAGCAGGCCTTTGCCATGTTCGACCAGGTTTCCAGCCAGCTTAGTGAGTCCTATAGCCTGCTCGAAGCCCGGGTTACCGAGCTCAAGGGCGAGCTGGCGGTGGTCAGCGCCCAGCGCATGGCCGAGCTTGCCGAGAAGGAGCGCCTGGCCAACCGCCTGCAGAACCTGCTGGCCCTGCTGCCGGGCGGGGTGATCGTTATCGATGGCCTGGGCCGGGTGCGTGAGGCCAACCCCGCCGCCAGCGACCTGTTGGGCGAACCGCTGGTGGGTGAGTTGTGGCGTGAAGTGATCGCTCGCAGCTTTGCTCCGCGCGAGGATGACGGTCATGAAGTGTCGCTGCGTGATGGCCGGCGCCTGTCGATTGCCACCCGCTCGCTGGATGCCGAGCCCGGGCAGTTGGTACTGCTCAATGACCTGACCGAAACCCGTCACCTGCAGGACCAACTGGCCCGCCACCAGCGCTTGTCGTCGCTGGGGCGCATGGTTGCGTCGCTGGCCCACCAGATCCGCACGCCTTTGTCGGCGGCCATGCTCTACGCCAGCCACCTGGCCGAGCAGAACTTGCCGGTGGAAACCCAGCAACGCTTTGCCGGCAACCTCAAGGAGCGCCTGCACGAGCTCGAGCACCAGGTGCGCGACATGCTGGTGTTCGCCCGCGGCGAGTTGCCGCTGACCGATCGGCTGACACCCAAGGCATTGTTCCAGGCCCTGCAGCAGGCGGCGCAGACCCATGTTCAGGGTCATGCGGTGCGCTGGCAGTGCGACAGTCACCTGGGCGAGTTGCTGTGCAACCGCGACACCCTGGTCGGCGCCATGCTCAACCTGATCGAAAACGCCCTGCAGGCCAGTGGCGAGCCTGCGCGGCTCAAGGTTCACCTATACCGGCGCGAGCAGGTCTTGCACCTGTGTATCAGTGATGCCGGCGCCGGTATCGACAGTGCCTTGCTGGCGCGCCTGGGCGAGCCATTCCTGACCACCAAGGCTACCGGCACCGGGCTCGGTCTGGCGGTAGTCAAGGCGGTGGCAAGGGCCCACCAGGGCAGTTTGCAATTACGTTCGCGACCCGGTCGCGGCACCTGCGCCCGGATCAGCCTGCCGCTGATCGGCGCGCAGTCGGTGGAGGCAGAGTAATGAAAGCAATCAAGGTGCTGCTGGTCGAAGATGACCGCGCCCTGAGGCAGGCACTGGCCGATACCCTGGAGCTGGGCGGCTTTGCCTACCAGGCCGTAGGTTCGGCCGAAGAAGCACTGGAAGTGGTCGCTGGCGAGGCGTTCAGCCTGGTGGTCAGTGACGTGAACATGCCTGGCATGGACGGCCATCAGTTACTGGCCCTGCTGCGCGCGCGCCAGCCGCAGTTGCCGGTGTTGCTGATGACCGCGCATGCCGCCGTCGAGCGCGCGGTCGAGGCCATGCGCCAGGGCGCGGCCGATTACCTGGTCAAGCCATTTGAGCCCAAGGCATTGCTTGAGCTGGTGGCACGCCACGCTCTGGGAGTGGCTGCGGCGGGCGAAGGCGACGGACCGGTGGCGCGCGAGCCTGCCAGTGCGCAGTTGCTGGAGCTGGCAGCGCGGGTTGCGCGCAGCGATTCGACCGTGCTGATCTCGGGCGAGTCCGGTACCGGCAAAGAGGTGCTGGCGCGCTACATACATCAGCAGTCCCTGCGCGCCGAGCAGCCGTTTGTGGCGATCAACTGTGCGGCGATCCCCGACAACATGCTCGAAGCCACCCTGTTCGGTCATGAGAAAGGCTCGTTCACCGGCGCCATCGCCGCCCAGGCCGGCAAGTTTGAACAGGCCGATGGCGGCACCTTGCTGCTCGACGAGATTTCCGAAATGCCCCTGGGCTTGCAGGCCAAGCTGCTGCGGGTGTTGCAGGAGCGTGAGGTGGAGCGGGTTGGCGGGCGCAAGCCGATTGCCCTGGACATTCGCGTGGTCGCCACCACCAACCGTGACCTGGCCGGCGAGGTGGCGGCGGGGCGTTTTCGTGAAGACTTGTTCTATCGCCTGTCGGTGTTCCCGCTGGCGTGGAAGCCGCTGCGCGAACGTAGCGCCGATATTCTGCCGCTGGCCGAGCGATTGCTGGCGCGCCACGTCAATAAAATGAAGCATGCCCCGGTTCGACTCTCGCCTGATGCTCAGGCGTGTCTGCAAGGTTATGCCTGGCCGGGCAACGTACGCGAACTGGACAACGCCATTCAGCGTGCCTTGATCCTGCAGCAGGGTGGGGTGATCGAAGCGGCGGATTTCTGTCTCGCCGGGGTCCTGCCGATGTTCGCTGCAGCGCCGGTCGCCGCAGTCGTGCCGAATATTGAAACCGAGGCGGCGGGCGGTCTGGGTGATGACATGCGTCGCCATGAGTTCCAGATGATCATCGACACCTTGCGCGCCGAGCGCGGTCGTCGCAAGGAGGCCGCCGAGCGCCTGGGCATCAGCCCGCGCACCCTGCGCTACAAGCTGGCGCAGATGCGTGATGCCGGCATGGATGTCGAGGCCAGCCTGTACGCCAGCTGAGCCATTAATGAATTAGAGTTTTTGTTCGGGCCGCGGGCAGAGCTGGCACTCTTGTTGCTATGTCCTGCCTATCCGCTGCGTGAGTGTCAAAAAAATGCGGGCCGTCGGAGAGAGAAGTCCATGAGCCAAGGTGTTGAATTTAATCGATTGATGTTGGACATGCGGGCCATGCAAATGGACGCCATGTCGATGCCGAAGGCTGCCGCTGCGCCTGAGGTCGGCTCCAGCAGTTTTGCCGACATGCTCGGCCAGGCCGTCAACAAGGTCAACGACACCCAGCAGGCTTCCTCGCAGCTGGCCAGCGCCTTCGAGATCGGCAAGAGCGGGGTTGACCTGACCGACGTGATGATCGCTTCGCAAAAAGCCACTGTGTCGTTCCAGGCCTTGACCCAGGTGCGTAACAAGCTGGTGCAGGCCTATCAAGACATCATGCAGATGCCGGTATAAGGGCGAGATTGAGTCATGGCCGAAGCAGTCGTCGATAACGTGCCCGCGAAAAGCAGCGCAGCAGCGCCCAAGCCGCCGTTGTTCGGCATGTCGTTCCTGGAAAACATCTCGCAGATGCCCATGCTGCGTCAGGTCGGCCTGCTGGTCGGTCTGGCCGCCAGCGTGGCGATCGGTTTTGCCGTGGTGCTGTGGTCGCAGCAACCGGACTACCGGCCGCTGTACGGCAGCCTGGCCGGCATGGACACCAAGCAGGTCATGGAGACCCTGGCCGCTGCCGATATCCCCTACAACGTCGAACCCAATTCCGGCGCCTTGCTGGTCAAGGCCGACGATATTTCCCGTGCCCGCCTGAAGCTGGCAGCCGCCGGCGTGGCGCCGAGCGATGGCAATGTCGGTTTCGAGATCCTCGACAAGGAGCAGGGCCTGGGCACCAGCCAGTTCATGGAGGCCACCCGTTACCGTCGTGGCCTGGAAGGCGAACTGGCGCGGACCATCTCCAGCCTCAACAACGTCAAGGGTGCACGCGTGCACCTGGCGATCCCGAAGAGTTCGGTGTTCGTCCGTGACGAGCGCAAGCCAAGTGCTTCGGTACTGGTCGAGCTGTACCCGGGCCGCGCCCTGGAAGCCGGTCAGGTGATGGCCATCGTCAACCTGGTGGCGACCAGCGTGCCGGAACTGAACAAGTCCCAGGTCACCGTGGTCGACCAGAAGGGCAACCTGCTCTCCGATCAGGTCGAGAATTCCGAGCTGACCATGGCCGGCAAGCAGTTCGACTACAGCCGCCGCATGGAAGGCCTGCTCACCCAGCGTGTGCACAACATTCTCCAGCCGGTGCTGGGCAACGACCGCTACAAGGCCGAAGTATCGGCGGACGTTGACTTCAGCGCGGTCGAATCCACCTCCGAGCAGTTCAACCCTGACCAGCCGGCGCTGCGCAGCGAGCAGTCGGTCAACGAACAGCGCTCCAGCAGCATGGGCCCGCAGGGCGTGCCTGGTGCGCTGAGCAACCAGCCGCCTGGCCCGGCCTCGGCGCCGCAAACCACCGGTGGCACGCAAACCGCCGCCAGCGCCATCCAGCCTGGCCAGCCGCTGCTCGATGCCAACGGCCAGCAGATCATGGACCCGGCCACCGGCCAGCCGATGCTTGCACCGTACCCGGCCGACAAGCGTCAGCAGTCGACCAAGAACTTCGAGCTTGACCGTTCCATCAGCCACACCCGCCAGCAGCAGGGCCGCTTGACCCGCCTGTCGGTGGCGGTGGTGGTCGATGACCAGCTCAAGGTCGACCCGGCCACCGGCGATGCCGCGCGCACCCCGTGGGCTGCCGAAGACCTGGCACGCTTTACCCGCCTGGTGCAGGACGCGGTGGGCTTCGATGCCAGCCGTGGTGACAGTGTCAGCGTGATCAACGTGCCGTTCGCCGCCGACCGTGGCGAGGTAATTGCCGAGATTCCGTTCTATTCGCAGCCGTGGTTCTGGGACATCATCAAGCAGGTCATGGGCGTACTGTTCATCCTCGTCCTGGTGTTCGGCGTGCTGCGTCCGGTACTTAACAACATCACCGGCAATGGCAAGCAAGGCGCCGGTGCCGATGGCGACATGGAACTGGGCGGCATGCTCGGTCTGGATGGCGAGCTGGCCAACGACCGCGTCAGCCTGGGTGGTCCGCAAAGCATTCTGCTGCCAAGCCCGAGCGAGGGTTATGACGCACAGCTCAACGCAATCAAGAGCCTGGTGGCCGAAGACCCGGGTCGCGTGGCCCAGGTCGTGAAAGAGTGGATCAACGCCGATGAGTGATAACCGAGCCCTTACCGCCAAACTGACCCGTGTCGACAAGGCTGCGATCCTGCTGCTGTCGCTGGGTGAAACCGATGCCGCGCAGGTGCTGCGGCACATGGGCCCCAAGGAAGTGCAGCGGGTCGGCGTGGCCATGGCGCAGATGGGCAACGTCCATCGCGAGCAGGTCGAGCAGGTGATGAGCGAGTTTGTCGAGATCGTCGGCGACCAGACCAGCCTTGGCGTCGGTTCCGACGGCTATATCCGCAAGATGCTCACCCAGGCCCTGGGCGAGGACAAGGCCAACGGCCTGATCGACCGCATCCTGCTCGGTGGCAACACCAGCGGCCTGGACAGCCTCAAGTGGATGGAGCCGCGCGCGGTTGCCGATGTCATTCGCTACGAGCACCCGCAGATCCAGGCCATCGTCGTGGCTTACCTGGACCCGGACCAGGCCGGTGAAGTGCTGGGCAACTTCGACCACAAGGTGCGTCTGGACATCATCCTGCGCGTCTCGTCGCTCAATACCGTCCAGCCGGCGGCGCTCAAGGAGCTGAACCAGATCCTCGAGAAGCAGTTCTCGGGCAACTCCAATGCCGCGCGCACCACCCTGGGTGGTATCAAGCGTGCCGCGGACATCATGAACTTCCTCGACAGCTCCGTCGAAGGCCAGCTGATGGACGCGATCCGCGACATCGACGGCGACCTCTCCGAGCAGATCGAAGACTTGATGTTCGTCTTCAACAACCTGGCCGATGTCGACGACCGCGGTATCCAGGCGCTGCTGCGCGAAGTGTCTTCCGACGTGCTGGTGGTGTCGCTCAAGGGCGCCGACGAGAAGGTCAAGGAGAAGATCTTCAAGAACATGTCCAAACGTGCCTCCGAGCTGCTGCGCGACGACCTCGAGGCCAAGGGGCCGGTGCGCGTCAGCGACGTCGAGACGGCGCAAAAGGAAATCCTCACCATCGCCCGCCGTATGGCCGAAGCCGGAGAAATCGTGCTCGGTGGCAAGGGCGGCGAAGAGATGATCTAAGACCTTATCGCGGGTCAAGCCCGCTCCCACAGCGCTCCTGTGGGAGCGGGCTTGACCCGCGATGCTTTACGAGTGCGTGCAATCATGTCAACCAACGAGCACCTGAGTGAACTGATTCGCGCTAACGACGTCGAGGGCTTCGACCGCTGGGCGCTGCCCAGTTTCGACCCGGAACCAGAGCCTGAGCCTGAACCGGAGCCCGAAGCGGTTCAGGACGAAATCGAAGAAGTGCCGCTGGAAGAAGTCCAGCCACTGACCCTCGAAGAGCTTGAAAGCATTCGCCAGGAAGCCTACAACGAAGGCTTTGCCACCGGCGAGCGCGAGGGTTTTCACAGCACTCAGCTCAAGGTTCGCCAGGAAGCCGAAGAGGCCCTGAGCGCCAAGCTGGCCAGCCTCGAACAGGTGATGACCCACCTGCTCGAACCCATCGCCGAACAAGACAGCCAGATTGAAAAAGCTGTGGTCCATTTGGTCGGGCACATCGCCCGCGAGGTCATCGGTCGCGAGCTGCGCAGCGATTCCAGCCAGATCGGCCAGGTACTGCGTGAAGCCCTGAAGTTGCTGCCGATGGGTGCCGAGAACATCCGCATCCATATCAATCCGCAGGACTTCGAGCAGGTCAAAGCCCTGCGCGAGCGTCACGAGGAGCGCTGGAAGCTGCTCGAAGACGAAGCCCTGCTGCCAGGAGGCTGTCGCATCGAGACTGATCACAGCCGTATCGATGCCAGCATGGAAACCCGTATCGAAAAGGCCATGGCGCAATTGTTCGATCAGCTCCATGACCAAAGCCTGCACCCGGCAGCGGCGGATGTGCAGGTTGAGCTGGATGCCCCTGATGCGCCTTGAACGAACCAGTTTCGGCAAGCGCCTGGGGGCGTATGCCGACGCCGTCAATTTGCCGTCTCAGCCGGTGGTCGAGGGCCGCCTGCTACGCATGGTCGGCCTGACCCTCGAGGCCGAAGGCCTGCGCGCGGCGGTTGGTAGCCGCTGCGTGGTGATCAATGACGACAGCTATCACCCGGTGCGGGTCGAGGCCGAGGTCATGGGTTTTGCCGGCGGCAAGGTGTTCCTCATGCCGGTCGGCAGCGTTGCCGGCATCGCCCCTGGGGCGCGCGTGGTGCCATTGGCTGACAGTGGACGCCTGCCCATGGGCATGAGCATGCTTGGCCGGGTGCTTGACGGCGCCGGTCGTGCCCTGGACGGCAAGGGCGGGATGAAAGCCGAAGACTGGGTGCCCATGGACGGCCCGACCATCAACCCGCTCAACCGCGACCCGATCAGCCAGCCGCTGGACGTCGGCATCCGCAGCATCAACGGTTTGTTGACGGTTGGCCGCGGTCAGCGCCTGGGCCTGTTCGCCGGTACCGGCGTGGGCAAGAGTGTGCTGCTGGGCATGATGACCCGCTTTACCGAGGCGGACATTATCGTCGTCGGCTTGATCGGTGAGCGCGGCCGCGAGGTCAAGGAATTCATCGAGCATATTCTTGGCGAAGAAGGCCTCAAGCGCTCGGTGGTGGTGGCCTCGCCCGCCGACGATGCGCCGCTGATGCGCTTGCGCGCGGCCATGTACTGCACGCGCATTGCCGAGTACTTTCGCGACAAGGGCAAGAATGTCCTGTTGCTGATGGATTCGCTGACCCGTTTCGCCCAGGCCCAGCGGGAAATTGCCTTGGCTATTGGTGAGCCGCCAGCGACCAAGGGCTATCCACCGTCGGTGTTCGCCAAGCTGCCCAAGCTGGTTGAGCGTGCGGGTAATGGCGAAGCCGGTGGTGGCTCAATCACCGCGTTCTATACCGTATTGTCCGAGGGCGACGATCAGCAGGATCCGATTGCCGACTCGGCGCGGGGCGTGCTCGACGGCCACATCGTGCTGTCCCGGCGCCTGGCCGAGGAGGGGCATTACCCGGCCATCGATATCGAAGCTTCGATTAGCCGGGTCATGCCACAGGTGGTCAGCCCCGAGCAGATGACCGAAGCGCAGCAGTTCAAACAGCTGTGGTCGCGCCTCTCGCAAAGCCGCGACTTGATCAGCGTCGGCGCTTATGTCGCCGGTGGAGACGCCGAGACCGACCTTGCCATTACCCTGCAGCCGCGCCTGGTGCACTTCCTGCGCCAGGGCCTGAACGACAACGTCGGCATGCAGCAAAGCCGCGAGCACCTGGCTGGCGTGTTTGCCCCCTTGCCTGCGGCAGGCGGCTGATAGGCCATGGCCCAGCCAAGCCGTGCCGCGCGTCTGGCGCCGGTGGTGGAGATGGCGGAAAACGCCGAGCGCCAGGCCGCCCAGCGCCTGGGGCAATTCCAGCAGCAAGTGAACATGGCCCAGGCCAAGCTCAGCGAACTTGACCGTTTTCGCGAAGACTACCAGTTGCAGTGGATCAACCGCGGTGGGCAGGGCGTGTCCGGTAGCTGGCTGGTCAACTACCAGAGCTTTCTCGGCCAGCTGGAAACTGCCATGACCCAGCAGCGCCAAAGCCTGGCCTGGCACCAGAACAATCTGAAGAACGCCCGCGGCACCTGGCAGCAGGCCTATGCCCGGGTCGAGGGCTTGCGCAAGCTGGTGCAGCGCTACATCGACGAGGCGCGCATGGTGGAAGACAAGCGCGAACAAAAACTGCTCGATGAACTGTCCCAGCGCCTGCCGCGCCACGACCGCTACTGATCTGCCCGTTGCTCGACAGCGCTTGCCGCCGGGGGGTGGGGCTGCTAAACCTTCTAGATGTCTGCAATCGTCGCAATGGAAGGAATCATCGACATGGCAGTTGTATCTGAAGTATCCCCGGATGGGAAAAAGCTGACGATCAAGGTCAGGGGGCGTTTTGACTTTGGCAAGCACCTGGAATTTCGCCAGGCTTACGAGCTCAAGCAGAACATGCCGGACTCAGTGGTCGTCGACCTCAAGGAGGCCACCTATCTGGACAGTTCGGCCCTGGGCATGCTGTTGCTGCTGCGTGACCACGTCGGCGGCGACGACTCGGAAATCCGTGTGGTCAACACCAGCTCCGATGTGCGAAAGATCCTCGCCATTTCCAACTTTGACAAGCTGTTCGACATCAGTTGAACCAGCCAGCCCATGTTTTCGAGGCGCTCACCATCCTGATCGCCGAGGATGGTGCTGCTGATCGTTTGTTGCTGGCCACCCTTGTGCGCAAACAGGGGCATCAGGTGCTCACTGCCGAAAATGGCGAGCAGGCGCTGGCGCTGTTCGCCGCGCAGCGCCCGCACATGGTCCTGCTCGATGCGCTGATGCCGGTCATGGATGGTTTCGAGGCGGCGCGCCAGATCAAGGCGCTGGCCGGTGAAGCGCTGGTGCCGATCATCTTTCTCACTTCGCTTAGCGAAGAACAGGCGCTGGTCCGTTGCCTGGAGGCAGGTGGCGACGATTTTCTGGCAAAACCCTACAGCCCGGTGATCCTGGCCGCCAAAATCAAGGCGATGGAGCGTATGCGCCGGCTGCAGGCCACGGTGCTGGAGCAGCGTGACCAGCTTGCCCGCCATCACACTCATCTGCTCAACGAGCAGCGGGTCGCCAAGGCGGTGTTCGACCAGGTGGCCCATGCCGGTTGCCTGAGTGCGCCGAACATCCGTTACCTGCAGTCACCTTATGCCCTGTTCAATGGCGACTTGCTGTTGGCCGCCTTCACGCCGGCAGGTGACATGCATGTGCTGCTCGGCGACTTCACCGGCCACGGCTTGCCGGCGGCGGTGGGGGCGATGCCCCTGGCCGAGGTGTTCTATGGCATGACAGCCAAGGGTTACGGCCTGGCCGAAACCCTGCGCGAGATGAACGCCAAGCTCAAGCGCATCCTGCCGGTGGACATGTTCTGTTGTGCATTGTTGCTCAACCTGAGTTTTCAGCGGCGGGTGGTCGAGGTCTGGAATGGTGGCATGCCCGACGGCTATCTGTTGCCCGCCGGTGGGGGTGAGCCTGTGGCGTTGGTGTCGCGCCATTTGCCCTTGGGTATCCTGGCGCCGGAGCGCTTTGATGATGCCACCCAGGTGCTGCCGTTGGCCCTGGGCGAGCGCCTGTTTCTGTTGTCTGACGGCGTGGTCGATACCAGTGATGACAATGACCAGCTGTTCGGTGTCGAGCGCCTGCGTCGGGTGCTGAGTGCCAATCGACAGCCGGCACTGTTGTTCGAGGAGGTGCTGCAGGCGCTGGAAGCGTTTCGTGGTCGCTCGCGCGATGATGTCAGCCTGCTGGATATCGAGGTGGTCGAACCGCAACTGTTGTCGCCGCTGCCGGTGATCTATTCTGACAGTGGGCAGTCCAGTCCGCTGGACTGGTCGCTGCAGTTCGAGTTTCGCGCCGACACGCTAAAACGTTTCAATCCATTACCTTATTTGCTACAGCTGTTGCAGGAAATACACGGTTTGCGGGCTCAGAGCGGGGCGTTGCACAGTGTCCTCACCGAGCTGTATTCCAATGCCCTGGAACACGGCGTGCTGGGGCTGGACTCGGCGTTAAAGCGCGATGCGCAGGGCTTTGCCGCCTACTATCAGATGCGCGACGAGCGCCTGCAGGCGTTGAACGAGGGCTTCATCCGCGTGTTCCTTCGGGTCGAGCCGGATCGCCAAGGCGGGCGTCTGAAGATTGAAGTCGAAGATAGCGGCAAGGGCTTCAATGTGAGTAAAGTGCTGGCCAGGCCTGTGTCCGAACAAGGGTTGTGCGGACGCGGTCTGACCCTCATACGCCGGTTGAGCCGGCGTGCCGAATGGGCCGACGAGGGGCGCCGCGCATGCGTGGAGTTCGCCTGGGAGGCTCTGGCATAATCCAACTTGATCAAGGAGTGAGCAAGTGTCCGACATTCACATCGATCGCAAGGTGCTCAGCGACTTGCAGGAGGTCATGGAAGATGGCTACCTGTACTTGCTGGAAACCTTTCTTGAAGATTCCGAAAAACGCCTCAGTCAATTGCATGAGGCGAAGAACGCCGACGAGCTGGCGCATGCCGCGCACAGTTTCAAGGGCAGTAGCAGCAATATGGGGGCGGTAGCGTTGGCCGAGTTGTGCAGGCAGCTCGAAGACCGCGTCAATCACGGCCCGCTGCAAGGCATCGAAGACCTGATCAACCAGATCGATCGCGAGTATGCGGCCGTTCGTGACCTTTACCACGACGAACGCCAGCGAGTATCGATTGGTTGAGCGCGAGGGCAAACCTGGCGCGAGTTTTGCGTAGTCTTCGCTAATTCACGATTACGACTTCTGTAGCGGAGACTCCTGCATGCCTGTCGCCTCCAACCCCCTGTTGCAAGCCAGTGCCGTGGCGAAGCCGTCGCGCGCCACTGCCGGTGCGCCGGATAAATCGCTGCAGGCCTCTAACGACAAGGCGTCTGGCTTTTCCGATGTGTATGCCAAGCAGTCTCGCGAGACGACTGCAGGCACCAAGGACGCGCCTGTGCCTGAGAAGGTCGTCACCGCCCCGGGCAGCGGCAATAAAACGGCCGCTGATTCGTCGAAGGTTGCCGACAGCGGCAATAGTTTGCCTGAGGAGCAGGACAGCACCGAGGTCGATCCGGCGCTGGTGGCTGATCCCACCCTGCTTGACCCCAGCCTGGTGGCGGGTCAAGTGACCGACGCCCAGCCCGGCGCGCAATTGATCCAGGCCCAGGCTGAAGCCGTGGCGCCGGTGATTCAGGCTGCGGCAGCACAATTGCAGGTGGCTGCGGCGCCGGCCCAGCCGGTAGCCGAAGCGCCCGAATTCGATCCTGAGGCCGATCCGCTGTCTGACCTGCCAGCCTTGCGCCTGGCCCTTGAGCAAAGTGCCCAGGCCCAGGGCACTACGTCTGCCCATGCCGCTGGCAAGGCCGGCAATGCCCAGCCTGAAGCGCCGACGGCGCAGCCTGCCGTCAATACACTGGCGGCCCTGCTGGACAAGCCAGGTGCCGATGCCGAATCAGGCGAGCCGGGTGAAAAAGCCTTCAGTGGCCTGCTCGATGATGGCCTCAAGGACCTCAAGAGCGCCTCCAGCGATACGCGTGTCGACAACTTTGCCGAGCGCCTGAGCAACCTGACCCTGGCCGCCACGGCCAAGACCGCCAATGCCGTGCCGGTGGCCACGCCGCTGCAGCAGCCGTTGGCGATGAACCAGGGCGGCTGGACCGAAGGCCTGGTCAACCGGGTCATGTACCTGTCCAGCCAGAACCTGAAATCGGCCGATATCAAGCTTGAGCCGGCCGAGCTCGGGCGCCTGGACATCCGCGTCAACCTGGCGCCGGAACAGCAGGCCCAGGTGACCTTTGTCAGTGGTCACGCCGGGGTGCGCGAGGCGCTGGAAAACCAGGTGCACCGGCTCAAGGAAATGTTTGCCCAGCAGGGGCTCGGCCAGCCGGACGTCAACGTCGCTGACCAGTCCCGTGGTGGCCAGCAGCAGGGCGCCCAGGATACGCCGAAACTCAGTGGCGTGGCCGCACGGCGTAATGAAGCTGGTGAATCCGCTGAGTCCGCTGAAATCGCTCCAGGTGCAATGCCGGTCGAGCAGCAGTCGGTTGTGGGTTCCAGCGCGGTGGATTACTACGCCTGATTGGCTGTGCTCTTTGTGCTGGCCGACCTTGCTTTTCCAGGTTGGCATAACACTTGCTCAACCCTCGCCATGTGACTGAAATCTCCGATGAATGACGGATTATTGGCATGGCGAAGAGCGAAGCAGAGAAAGACCCCGCCGCTACAGGCAAACTCAAGCTGATCCTGCTGTTGGTGCTGGCATTGCTGCTTGCCATCGGCCTGTCGGTCGGCGCCACCTGGTTCTTCCTGCACAAGTCCGAGGATAAGCCTGCGGTCGATCCGGCCCTGGCCAACCTCAAGCCGGCAGCGATCTACGAGCCGCTGGCACCGGCCTTCGTGGTCAACTTCAACCAGAACGGCCGCCAGCGCTACATGCAGGTGAGCATCACCATGCAGGGGCGTGACCAGGCAGCGCTGGATGCCCTCAAGGTGCATATGCCGGTGATTCGCAACAACCTGGTCATGATGTTCTCGGGCCAGGGCTTCGACACCCTGTCCAGCCCGGTCGGCCAGGAAATGCTGCGCCAGAAGGCCACTGCCAGTGTCCAGGAAGTGGCGCAGAAGGAAGTCGGCAAGCCGGTCATCGACCAGTTGCTGTTCACCAATTTCGTATTGCAGTAGGAGCCCCAGATGGCCGTGCAGGACCTGCTGTCCCAGGATGAAATCGATGCTTTGCTGCATGGCGTCGACGATGGTCTGGTGCAAACCGAAAGCAATGCCGAGCCCGGCAGTGTCAAAAGTTATGACCTGACCAGCCAGGATCGGATCGTCCGCGGTCGCATGCCGACCCTGGAAATGATCAACGAGCGGTTTGCCCGCTATACCCGCATCAGTATGTTCAACCTGCTGCGCCGCTCTGCGGACGTGGCGGTCGGCGGCGTGCAGGTGATGAAGTTCGGCGAGTACGTGCATTCGCTGTACGTGCCCACCAGCCTCAACCTGGTGAAGATCAAGCCGTTGCGCGGTACCTCGCTGTTCATCCTCGACGCCAAGCTGGTGTTCAAGCTGGTGGATAACTTCTTTGGTGGCGACGGTCGTCACGCCAAGATCGAAGGTCGCGAGTTCACCCCGACCGAGTTGCGCGTGGTGCGCATGGTCCTCGACCAGGCCTTCGTTGACCTCAAGGAGGCCTGGCAGGCGATCATGCCGGTCAACTTCGAGTACATCAACTCCGAGGTCAACCCGGCCATGGCCAACATCGTCGGGCCGAGCGAGGCGGTGGTGGTTTCGACCTTTCACATCGAGCTCGATGGCGGTGGCGGCGACCTGCACGTGACCATGCCGTACTCGATGATCGAGCCGGTGCGCGAGATGCTCGATGCCGGTTTCCAGTCCGATCTGGACGACCAGGACGAGCGCTGGATCAAGGCCCTGCGCGAAGACGTGCTGGACGTCAGCGTGCCGCTCAGCGCCACGGTTGCCCGTCGCCAGCTGAAGCTGCGCGACATCCTGCACATGCAGCCGGGCGATGTGATTCCGGTCGAGCTGCCGGATGAGCTGATCCTGCGGGCCAACGGCGTGCCGTCGTTCAAGGCCAAGCTGGGTTCGCACAAGGGCACCCTGGCCCTGCAGATTATCGATCCGATCGAGCGCCGCTGAGGCGCTCGTGGTTCCAACTCCGAATTGATTGCCCGTCGAGGACAAAATGGCTAACGAAAACGACATCACCTCCCCGGAGGACCAGGCCCTGGCCGATGAATGGGCTGCGGCCCTGGAAGAAACCGGCGATGCCGGCCAGTCCGACATCGACGCCTTGCTCGCTGCCGATAGCGCCGCCAGCGCACCGGCGTCCAGCCGCCTGGCCATGGAAGAGTTCGGCAGTTCGCCGCGCAGCAACGAACAGGTCACCCTCGATGGTCCGAACCTGGATGTGATCCTGGATATTCCGGTGAGCATTTCCATGGAGGTCGGCAGTACCGAGATCAACATCCGCAACCTGCTGCAACTCAACCAGGGTTCGGTGATCGAGCTCGACCGCCTGGCCGGCGAGCCGCTGGACGTGCTGGTCAACGGCACTCTGATTGCGCACGGCGAAGTGGTGGTGGTCAACGAAAAGTTCGGCATCCGCCTGACGGACGTGATCAGCCCGAGCGAACGCATCAAGAAGCTGCGCTGAGTGAGCAAGCTCCTGCGCAACGGCCTGGGCCTGGCCTGCGGCCTGTACGTGGATGTCGCCCTGGCTGCCACGCAGCCGGCGGCTGCGGTAGTGGCACCGGCAAGCAGTGGCAGCGCGGCAGGGCAGTTGACCCAGCTGGTGCTGGGGCTGCTGCTGGTGCTGGGGTTGATCTTCGTCCTCGCCTGGCTGCTGCGCCGGGTGCAGAACGCCGCGCCCGGCAGTGGCCAGGTGATCGAGATCCTCGGTAGCCGTTCGCTGGGGCCGCGTGATCGGCTGTTGCTGATCCAGGTCGGCAAGGAGCAGATCCTCATCGGCCATTCGCCAGGCACCATCGAGGCCTTGCATGTCATGGCCGAGCCGGTTGAAGTGCCCGCCAGTGCGCGCCAGGCAACACCAGAATTCGCCCAGCGGCTGATGGAGCTGATGGGCAAGGATCAGAAGGGAAGGTCGTGATGGGCGCGTTGCGCATGATGTTGACGCTGCTGCTGATGCTGGCGGCGCCGCTGGCCCTGGCGGCTGATCCACTGTCGATCCCGGCGATCACCCTGTCCAGCGGGGCCGACGGCCAGCAGGAGTATTCGGTCAGCCTGCAGATCCTGCTGATCATGACCGCGCTGAGTTTCATCCCGGCGTTCGTCGTGCTGATGACCAGCTTTACCCGCATCATCATTGTCTTTTCCATTCTGCGCCAGGCCCTGGGCCTGCAGCAGACGCCGTCGAACCAGATCCTCAACGGCATGGCGCTGTTCCTGACCCTGTTCATCATGGCGCCGGTGTTCGACCGCATCAATCAGGAGGCCGTGCAGCCCTACCTGGCCGAGAAGCTCAGCGCCCAGGATGCGATCAGCAAGGCCCAGGCGCCGTTGAAGAACTTCATGCTGGCGCAGACCCGCGAAAGCGATCTGGACCTGTTCATGCGCCTGTCCAAGCGCACCGACATCGCCAGCCCCGATCAGGCGCCATTGACCATCCTGGTGCCGGCCTTCGTCACCTCGGAGCTCAAGACCGCGTTCCAGATCGGCTTCATGATCTTCATCCCGTTCCTGATCATCGACCTGGTGGTCGCCAGTGTGCTGATGGCCATGGGTATGATGATGTTGTCGCCGCTGATCATCTCGTTGCCGTTCAAGATCATGCTGTTCGTCCTGGTCGATGGCTGGGCGCTGATCATGGGTACCCTGGCCGGCAGTTTCGGCGGCGTCTGACGCCGCGAGGAGAAGAAGTCCATGACCCCTGAAGTGGCTGTCGACCTGTTTCGCGATGCGTTGTGGCTGACCACCTTGATGGTTGCCATCCTGGTGGTGCCGAGCCTGCTGGTGGGGCTGATCGTGGCGATGTTCCAGGCTGCCACGCAGATCAACGAACAGACCCTGAGCTTCCTGCCGCGCCTGCTGGTGATGTTGGTGACGCTGATCGTGGTCGGCCCGTGGCTGGTGCAGAAATTCATGGAATACATTCTGTCGTTGTACGGCAGCATTCCGCAGCTGATCGGCTGACCCGGCGATGCTTGAGCTGACCGACGCGCAGATCGGCGCCTGGGTGGCCAGTTTCATTCTGCCGTTGATTCGCGTCACGGCGGTGCTGATGACCATGCCTATTTTCGGTACCACCCTGGTGCCGACACGTATCCGCATGTATTTCGCTCTGGCAATCACCGTGGTCATCGTTCCCGGCCTGCCGCCGATGCCGGTGGTCGAATCGCTGGATCTCAGGGCAATGTTGCTGGTGGCCGAGCAGATCATCATTGGCGCCGTGTTTGGTATGGCGCTGCAACTGTTCTTCCAGATTTTCGTGATCGCCGGGCAGATCGTCGCAATCCAGATGGGCATGGCCTTCGCCTCCATGGTCGATCCGGCCAACGGTGTCAACGTGGCGGTGGTCAGCCAGTTCCTGACCATGCTGGTGACCTTGCTGTTCCTTGCCATCAACGGCCATCTGGTGGTCTTCGAAGTGCTGACCGAGAGCTTTACCACCTTGCCGGTGGGCGGCGGTGTGCTGGTCAATCATTTCTGGGACCTGGCCGGGCGCCTGGGTTGGGTGCTGGGTGCAGCCATGCTGTTGGTATTGCCGGCGGTGACCGCGTTGCTGGTGGTCAACATTGCCTTTGGCGTGATGACCCGGGCGGCGCCGCAGTTGAACATCTTTTCCATCGGTTTTCCGCTGACCCTGGTGCTGGGGATGGTGATCTTCTGGATCACCCTGGCCGATATTCTTCCTCACTATCAGTCACTGGCTTCCGAAGCCTTGCAGTGGCTGCGTGAACTGGCACGGGCGCGCTGAGCATGGCAGAAAGCGAAAGCGGTCAGGACAAAACAGAAGACCCCACCGACAAGCGCAAGAAGGACGCGCGCGAGAAGGGCGAGATTGCCCGTTCCAAGGAGCTCAACACGGTCGCGGTGACCCTGGCGGGCGCTGGAGCGCTGCTGGCGTTTGGCGGTGGCCTGGCGCAAACCCTGATGGAGCTGATGCGCATCAATTTCAGCTTGTCCCGCGAGGTGCTCATCGATGAGCGGTCCATGGGCATTTTCCTCATGGCCTCCGGCAAGATGGCCTTGCTCGCGACTCAGCCGGTATTGCTGGTGCTGCTGATTGCGGCAATCATCGGCCCGGTGTCGCTGGGGGGGTTCCTGTTTTCCAGCAGCTCCCTGGCACCGAAGTTCAGCCGCATGAACCCGCTATCGGGGATCAAGCGGATGTTCTCGGTCAACGCCTTGTCCGAGCTGCTCAAGGCGCTGGCCAAGTTCTTCATGATTCTGATCGTCGCCCTGACGGTGTTGTCGGCTGATCGCGATGACCTGCTGGCGATTGCCAACGAGCCGCTGGAGCAGGCGATCATCCATAGCGTCCAGGTAGTTGGCTGGAGTGCGCTGTGGATGGCAGCGGGGCTGTTGATCATTGCCGCGGTGGACGTGCCGATCCAGCTCTGGCAGGCGCACAAGAAGCTGCTGATGACCAAGCAAGAGGTGCGCGACGAGTACAAGGACTCCGAAGGCAAGCCCGAGGTCAAGCAGCGCATTCGCCAACTGCAGCGCGAGGCTTCGCAGCGGCGGATGATGGCGGCGATTCCCGAGGCTGACGTGATCATCACCAACCCGACCCACTATGCCGTGGCGCTCAAGTACGACCCGGAGAAGGGCGCGGCGCCGCTGCTGCTGGCCAAGGGTGCCGACTTCATAGCCCTGAAAATTCGCGAGATCGCCAACGAGCACAAGATCCAGGTGCTCGAATCGCCGGCGCTGGCGCGTTCGATCTACTACTCCACCGAGCTTGAAGAAGAGATTCCTGCCGGTTTGTACCTGGCAGTGGCCCAGGTGCTGGCCTACGTCTACCAGATCCGCCAGTATCGCGCCGGCAAGGGCAAGCCGCCGGAGCCGCTCAAGGATCTGCCGATCCCGCCGGATTTGCGTCGCGATTCCTGATCGGCGCTGCCTGCGCGGCAGCCCTGAGCCACTCAAACCACCTCGTTTGGCAAAGTTGGAAAGCTTCTTGCAAAGGCAGCGCTGCGCGCCTCAAACGCGTCAAAGTTTTGCTTGAGCTAACGAGGAATACCGGTGGATCGCTCTCAGTTAATCAACAGTGCCCGTAGCAACCTGGTCGGTCTAGGCCGGGGTAACCTGGGTGTGCCGCTGTTGCTGCTGGTGATGCTGGCAATGATGATGTTGCCGATCCCGCCGTTTTTGCTCGACGTGTTCTTCACCTTCAACATCGCCTTGTCGATCGTGGTCCTGCTGGTCTGCGTCTACGCCCTGCGCCCGCTGGACTTCGCCGCGTTCCCGACCATCCTGCTGGTGGCGACGCTGTTGCGCCTGGCGCTCAACGTGGCGTCCACGCGGGTGGTGATGCTCCACGGCCATGACGGCCACGAGGCCGCCGGTAAGGTGATCCAGGCCTTCGGCGAGGTGGTGATCGGCGGTAACTACGTGGTCGGTATCGTCGTCTTCGCGATCCTGATGATCATCAACTTCGTGGTGGTCACCAAAGGTGCCGGGCGTATTTCCGAAGTGAGCGCGCGCTTCACCCTCGACGCCATGCCCGGCAAGCAGATGGCCATCGACGCCGACCTCAACGCCGGCCTGATCGACCAGGCCCAGGCCAAGGCGCGGCGCGCCGAAGTGGCCGGCGAGGCCGAGTTCTATGGTTCGATGGACGGTGCCAGCAAGTTTGTTCGCGGTGACGCCATCGCCGGCCTGTTGATCCTGTTCATCAACCTGATCGGCGGCATGGCCGTCGGTATGTTCCAGCACAACATGACCTTTGCCGACGCCGGCAAGGTCTATGCACTGTTGACCATCGGTGACGGTTTGGTGGCGCAGTTGCCCTCGCTGTTGCTGTCCACCGCGGCGGCGATCATGGTTACCCGCGCCTCGGGCTCCGAGGACATGGGCAAGCAGATCAACCGGCAGATGTTCGATTCGCCCAAGGCCCTGGCGGTGTCGGCTGGCCTGATGATCGTCATGGGCCTGGTGCCGGGCATGCCGCACATCGCCTTCCTGAGCCTCGGCCTGCTGGCCGCCGGCGGCGCCTACCTGGTGTGGCGCAAGCAGAACCAGGCCAAGCTCAAGGCCCTGGAAGAGGTGCAGCGCCAGCAGGACCTGCTGCCATCGCCACAGCGCGCGATGGAAACCAAGGAGCTGGGCTGGGATGACGTCACCCCGATCGACATGATCGGCCTAGAGGTCGGCTACCGGCTGATTCCGCTGGTCGATCGCAACCAGGGCGGCCAGTTGCTGGCGCGGATCAAGGGCGTGCGCAAGAAGCTGTCCCAGGACCTGGGTTTTCTTATGCCCACGGTGCACATTCGCGACAACCTCGATCTGGCGCCCAGTGCCTACCGCCTGACCCTGATGGGGGTGATCCTGGCCGAGGCCGAGATCTACCCGGACCGCGAGCTTGCGATCAACCCGGGGCAGGTGTTCGGTACCCTCAATGGTATTGCCGCCCGCGATCCGGCCTTTGGCCTGGAAGCGGTGTGGATCGACGTCAACCAGCGCAGCCAGGCGCAGTCGCTGGGCTACACGGTGGTGGACGCCAGTACGGTGGTCGCCACCCACCTCAACCAGATTCTGCACAAGCACTGCCATGAGCTGATCGGCCACGAAGAAGTGCAGCAACTGCTGCAGGTGCTGGCCAAGGCTTCGCCCAAGCTTGCCGAAGAGCTGGTGCCGGGCGTCATTTCCTTGTCGGGCCTGCTCAAAGTGCTGCAGGCATTGCTCGCCGAGCAGGTTCCGGTGCGTGACATTCGCAGCATTGCCGAAGCCATCGCCAACAACCCGGGCAAGAGTCAAGATACCGCCGCGCTGGTGGCGGTGGTGCGCGTCGGATTGTGTCGCGCTATCGTGCAAAGCATTGTCGGCGTTGAGTCCGAGCTGCCTGTGATCACCCTTGAGCCAAGATTGGAACAGATTTTGCTCAATAGTTTGCAAAGGGCTGGGCAAGGCCAGGAAGACGGTGTTCTTCTGGAGCCGAGCATGGCCGAAAAGCTTCAGCGTTCGTTGATCGAAGCCGCCCAGCGTCAGGAGATGCAAGGGCAGCCGGCGATCCTCCTGGTCGCAGGACCGGTACGAGCCATGCTGTCGCGCTTCGGTCGCCTGGCTGTACCGAATTTGCATGTTTTGGCGTATCAGGAAATACCTGACAACAAGCAAGTTACCATCGTCGCCACAGTGGGCCCGAACGGCTGAGGTAGTGGGTTATGCAAGTTAAGCGTTTTTTCGCCGCCGATATGCGTCAGGCCATGAAGCTGGTTCGCGATGAGCTGGGGGCCGATGCCGCCATCATTGGCAACCGACGGATTGCTGGCGGTGTCGAGCTGACGGCTGCGCTGGACTACAAGCTGTCCGCCCTGGCGCCACGGGTGCCGAATGTCGAGCTCGAAGACGAGCTGCGCAAGACCCAGTCGCGCATCGTCACCGCCCAGGCCGAGCTGAGCAGCCGTAGCGAGAGCGAAGATGGCAATCGCCAGCTGTTTGCCGGCTTGCCGCTGACCGCTTCCGAGCCGCTGGTCGACCCGCAGGTCGAAGCGCCGGCCGTGCCTGCTGCACCGGCCGCGGCACCCATCGACCCGCGCCTGTTCGACTCGATGCGCTCGGAGCTGTCGGGCCTGCGCGAACTGCTTGAAGTCCAGCTCGGCTCGCTGGCCTGGAGCCAGTTGCAGGGCAACAAGCCGCAGCAGGCCAACCTCTGGCGCCGCCTGCAGCGCATCGGCCTGTCCGGGCCGATTGCCCGCGAACTGCTCGAGCTGACCACCGAAATCGAAGAGCCGCGTCATGCCTGGCGCATGCTCCTGGCGCACCTGGCGCGGATGATCCAGGTGCCGGAAATCGAACCGATCGAAGAAGGCGGTGTCATTGCCATGGTCGGTCCGGCCGGCATGGGCAAGACCACCACCCTGGCCAAGCTCGCCGCGCGCTACGTGCTCAAGTACGGCGCGCAGAACCTGGCCCTGGTGAGCATGGACAGTTTCCGTATCGGCGCCCAGGAGCAGCTCAAGACCCTGGGGCGGATCCTCAACGTTTCGGTTACTCACGTCGACCCGGGCCAGTCGCTGGCCCAGGCCCTCGACCCGCTGCTGCGCAAGCGCGTGGTACTGATCGATACCGCCGGCCTGCAAGCCAGCGACCCGGCGCTGCGCATGCAGCTGGAAACCCTTGCCGGGCGCGGGATTCAGGCCAAGAATTACCTGGTACTGGCAACCACCAGCCAGAAACAGGTGCTGACCGCCGCCTACCACAGCTACAAGCGCTGCGGCCTGGCCGGTTGCATCCTGACCAAGCTAGATGAAACCGCCAGCCTCGGCGAAGTATTGAGCCTGGCAATCAGTCACGAACTGCCGGTGGCCTATCTTACCGATGGCCCGCGCATTCCTGACGACCTGCACCTGCCGCGCCGGCACCAGTTGGTCAGCCGCGCAGTGAGCGTGCAGATGCAGGACGAGCCCAGCGAAGAGGCCATGGCCGACATGTTCGCTGATCTCTACCACAGCTCCGGCAAACGCGTGGGCTGAGGGGAATATGAATACGTTGCAAAGTACCTACATCAATGGTCTGCCAGGCATTTTTCAGGTGTTGAAAGCGCAGCCCAGTCATGTGGCCTCGGTCTAAGTAAGACAAGGTAAAGAACAAACATGGGTAGCATGCATCCCGTACAGGTGATCGCCGTGACCGGCGGCAAAGGTGGCGTTGGCAAGACTAACGTGTCAGTGAACCTGTCATTGGCGCTGGCTGAGCTTGGCCGTCGGGTCATGCTGCTGGACGCCGACCTGGGCCTGGCCAACGTTGATGTGCTGCTGGGCCTGACGCCCAAGCGCACCCTGGCCGATGTCATTGAAGGCCGTTGCGAACTGCGCGACGTGCTGCTGCAAGGCCCCGGCGGTGTGCGCATCGTGCCGGCGGCCTCGGGCACGCAGAGCATGGTGCACCTGGCTCCGGCCCAGCACGCCGGCCTGATCCAGGCCTTCAGCGAGATCGGCGACAACCTCGATGTGCTGGTGATCGACACCGCTGCAGGTATCGGTGACTCGGTAGTCAGTTTTGTCCGCGCCGCCCAGGAAGTGCTGCTGGTGGTGTGCGACGAGCCCACTTCGATCACTGACGCCTACGCGCTGATCAAGCTGCTCAACCGCGATTACGGCATGAACCGCTTCCGCGTCCTCGCCAACATGGCCCAGAGCCCTCAGGAAGGGCGCAACCTGTTCGCCAAGTTGACCAAGGTCACTGATCGCTTCCTCGATGTCGCCCTACAATACGTCGGTGCGGTGCCTTACGACGAATGTGTGCGCAAGGCGGTGCAGAAGCAGCGAGCGGTCTATGAAGCCTTCCCGCGTTCCAAGTGCGCGCTGGCATTCAAGGCCATTGCCCAGAAGGTCGATAGCTGGCCGCTGCCTGCCAACCCACGGGGGCACCTGGAGTTCTTCGTCGAGCGCCTGGTGCAACCGACGAGTGCGGGTCCGGTGCTATGAACGCCAGTGGTTATCGGATGTACAGCAAGGCTTCGCGTGACGCCCAGTACGAACTGATCGAGCGTTACGCGCCGCTGGTCAAGCGCATCGCCTACCACTTGCTGGCACGTCTGCCGGCCAGTGTGCAGGTGGAGGACCTGATCCAGGCCGGGATGATCGGCCTGCTCGAAGTCGCCAACAAGTATGACGCCAGCAAGGGGGCCAGTTTCGAGACCTACGCCGGCATCCGCATCCGTGGCGCCATGCTCGATGAAGTGCGCAAGGGCGACTGGGCGCCGCGTTCGGTACACCGCAATACCCGCATGGTCAGTGACGCGATTCGTGCAATTGAAGCAAAAACCGGCCGTGACGCTAAAGATCACGAGGTTGCTGCCGAACTTCAATTGAGTCTCGATGATTATTACGGGATTTTGAATGACACCCTGGGCAGCCGCCTGTTCAGTTTCGACGACCTGTTGCAGGACGGCGAACATGAAGGCCTGCACGAGGACGGTGCCAGTGCCCAGCTCGAGCCTTCGCGCGATCTGGAAGACGAGCGTTTTCAGGCAGCCCTGGCCGATGCCATCGCCAACCTGCCGGAACGCGAGCGTCTGGTCCTGGCGCTGTACTACGACGAAGAGCTCAACCTCAAGGAGATCGGTGAGGTCCTGGGGGTGAGCGAGTCGCGTGTCAGCCAGTTGCACAGCCAGTGCGCGGCACGTTTGCGTGGTCGCCTGGGGGAATGGCGGGCGCGTTGAACGCAGGTTCGATGCAGTCGTGAAATGTAGTGCCGAATTGATTGAATGCGCGTTCCGCGCTGAACGCGTTAAAGACTGCTTGGAGGTCTAATTGAACAAAGACATGAAAATCCTCATCGTGGACGACTTTTCGACGATGCGGCGGATCATCAAGAACCTGTTGCGTGATCTGGGCTTTACCAACACCCAGGAAGCCGACGACGGCAACACCGCACTGCCGATGCTCGAAAGCGGTCATTTCGACTTTCTGGTGACCGACTGGAACATGCCTGGCATGTCCGGTATCGACCTGCTGCGCAAAGTGCGTGCCGATGAGCGCCTCAAGCACCTGCCGGTGCTGATGGTGACTGCCGAAGCCAAGCGCGAGCAGATCATCGAAGCCGCCCAGGCCGGGGTCAACGGCTACGTGGTCAAGCCGTTCACTGCCCAGGTGCTGAAAGAAAAGATCGAAAAGATCTTCGAGCGCGTCAATAGCTGAGGTACGCCACGGGGGCGCTATGGAGCAAACACAATCATCCTTGGGCGAGTTTGAGTCGACACTCAAGAAACACGCCCGGGAACTGGTCGACAGCCTTGAACGAGGCAAGTTCGGCGACGCGGTGCAACTGATCCATCAGCTGAACCAGACCCGTGACCTTGGCCTGTATCAGGAAGTCGGCAAACTCACCCGCGAGCTGCACAGCGCGATCGTCAGTTTCCAGATCGACCCGCACATGCCGCAAGCCGAGGAAGTGTCGCAGATCACCGATGCGACCGAACGCCTGTCCTACGTGGTCAAGCTGACCGAGGGCGCGGCCAACCGCACCATGGACCTGGTCGAAGCCAGCACGCCGGTACTCAACGAACTGAGCGACGAGGCCAAGGCGCTGAGTGTCGACTGGCAGCGCTTCATGCGCCGCGAAGTGGCGGCACCGGAGTTCCGTGAGCTGGCCAAGCGTGTCGACAGTTTCCTGACGCGCAGCGAGGAGGGCAACCGCAAGGTCGCCAGCCACCTCAATGACATTCTTCTGGCTCAGGACTACCAAGACCTGACCGGCCAGGTGATCAAACGCGTCACGGCGCTGGTCACCGAAGTAGAAAGCAATCTGCTCAAGCTCGTGCTGATGGCAAGTCAAGTTGACCGTTTTGCCGGTATCGAACATGACCACCAGCAGCTGCGCGCTGAAAAAGATCAAGAAAAACATCCGACTCGGGGTGAAGGTCCGCAGATTCATGCCGATAAGCGTGAAGACGTTGTGTCCGGTCAGGACGATGTCGACGATCTGCTGTCCAGTCTGGGTTTTTAGGGAGCACGTTTAATGAGCTTCGGCGCCGATGAAGAAATCCTTCAGGATTTCCTGGTAGAAGCCGGCGAAATTCTTGAGCAACTGTCCGAGCAATTGGTCGAGCTGGAAAGCCGACCGGATGATGCCGACCTGCTCAATGCGATCTTTCGCGGTTTTCACACTGTAAAAGGGGGCGCCGGCTTCCTCCAGCTCAACGAGCTGGTGGAGTGCTGCCATATCGCCGAAAACGTGTTCGACATCCTGCGCAAGGGTGCCCGACGCGTCGACTCCGAACTGATGGACGTGGTCCTGGAAGCCCTGGACACGGTCAACAGCATGTTCGGCCAGGTTCGCGAGCGCAGCGACATCACCCCGGCGACCCCAGAGCTGCTGGCGGCGCTGTCGCGCCTGGCCGAGCCTGCCGGGGAAGACGAGGCGCCAGCCCCTGCCGCTGAGCCCGAGGTGCTTGAAGCGCCGGCGGCCGAGGCCGAGGCGGACATCACCGACACCGAATTCGAGCAACTGCTCGACTCGCTCAATGCAGTCAAGGCCGAGGCACAAGCCCAGGACGCCGAGCCTGCCGGTGACGAAATCACCGACGCCGAGTTCGAGTCGCTGCTTGACCAGTTGCACGGCAAGGGCCAGTTCGCCGCCGACAACCTCGGCGGCGCGGCTGAAGCACCGGCTGCTGCAGCTGCCGCTGGCGATGTCAGTGGCGACATCACCGACGATGAATTCGAAGCGCTGCTCGACCAGTTGCACGGCAAGGGTACTTTTGCCGTCGATGCACTGCCGGGCGCTGCTGCCGCGCCTGTGGAAGCCTGCGCGCCTGCCGCGGCTGGCGATCACATCTCCGAGCACGAGTTCGAAGCGCTGCTCGACGAACTGCACGGCAAGGGCAAGTTTGCGCCGGACGCAGTAGCCACGGCTGCACCAGCTGCCAGCGCAGCACCTGCGAAAGCGGCGGCCAAGCCTGCGCCAGCACCTGCCGCCAAGCCAGCTGCTGCGCCAGCCCCTGCGGCCAAAGCAGCGGCTGCGGCGCCTGCACCTGCACGCCAGGCCGCTCCGGCTGCCGAAAAGCACCCTGCCAGCGAAACCGAAACCACCGTACGGGTCGACACCGCGCGGCTCGACGAGATCATGAACATGGTCGGCGAGCTGGTGCTGGTGCGTAACCGCCTGGTGCGTCTGGGCCTGAACAGTGGCGACGAGGCCATGTCCAAGGCCGTGTCGAACCTCGACGTGGTGACCGCCGACCTGCAGACCGCGGTGATGAAAACCCGCATGCAGCCGATCAAGAAGGTCTTCGGACGCTTCCCGCGCCTGGTTCGCGACCTGGCCCGGCAGTTGAAGAAAGAAATCAACCTGGAGCTGGTCGGCGAAGAGACCGACCTCGACAAGAACCTCGTCGAGGCCCTGGCCGACCCGCTGGTGCACTTGGTGCGCAACGCCGTCGACCATGGCGTCGAAACCCCGGAAGAGCGCGAAGCCTCGGGCAAGTCCCGCGGCGGCAAGGTAGTGCTCTCGGCCGAACAGGAAGGCGACCACATCCTGCTGTCGATCTCCGATGACGGCAAGGGCATGGACGCCGACGTGCTGCGCGCCATTGCGGTCAAGCGCGGAGTGATGGACAAGGACGCCGCCGATCGCCTGAGCGAGACCGAGTGCTACAACCTGATCTTCGCCCCGGGCTTCTCGACCAAGACCGAGATTTCCGACGTGTCCGGGCGTGGCGTGGGCATGGACGTGGTGAAAACCAAGATTTCCCAGCTCAACGGCTCGATCAACATCTACTCGACCAAGGGCCTGGGCTCGAAGATCGTCATCAAGGTGCCGCTGACCCTGGCGATCATGCCGACGCTGATGGTCATGCTCGGCAACCAGGCGTTCGCCTTCCCGTTGGTCAACGTCAACGAGATCTTCCACCTCGACCTGTCGCGCACCAACGTGGTCGACGGCCAGGAAGTGGTGATCGTGCGTGACAAGGCCTTGCCGCTGTTCTACCTCAAGCGCTGGCTGGTCAGCTCGGCCGCTCATGAAGAGCAGCGCGAGGGCCATGTGGTGATCCTTTCGGTGGGTACCCAGCGGATCGGCTTCGTCGTCGATCAACTGGTGGGCCAGGAAGAAGTGGTCATCAAGCCGCTGGGCAAGATGCTCCAGGGCACCCCGGGCATGTCGGGCGCCACCATTACCGGTGACGGGCGCATTGCGCTGATCCTCGACGTACCGAGCATGCTCAAGCGTTACGCCGCCCGGCGTATTTGATTCTGGTGGCGCGGCTCACATGCCGCGCCCCCTAATGGAGTGTTTATGGCAGTCAAGGTCCTGGTGGTGGATGATTCCGGTTTCTTCCGCCGCCGCGTCTCGGAAATTCTTTCAGCGGACCCGACTATCCAGGTCGTCGGTACCGCGACCAATGGCAAGGAAGCGATCGACCAGGCGCTGTCGCTCAAGCCCGATGTCATCACCATGGACTACGAAATGCCCATGATGGATGGCATCACCGCCGTGCGTCACATCATGCAGCGTTGCCCGACCCCGGTGCTGATGTTCTCCTCGCTGACCCACGAAGGCGCCCGCGTCACCCTCGATGCGCTGGATGCCGGTGCGGTCGACTACCTGCCGAAGAACTTCGAAGACATCTCGCGCAACCCGGAGAAGGTCAAGCAACTGCTGTGTGAAAAGGTTCATACCATTTCCCGCAGCAACCGTCGTTTCAGTGCCTACGCAAGCCCGGCGCCCGCGCCGCAGCCAGCCGCCCAACCTGCCGTCAGCAGCCTGGGCAGCACGCCTGCACCACGCGCCGCAGCACCTGTGCGCGCAGCGGCTGCGCCAGCATCGAGTGCTTCGCCGGCACCCAAGCGCAAACCCTACAAGCTGGTTGCCATCGGTACTTCCACCGGCGGCCCGGTTGCCCTGCAGCGGGTTCTGACCCAGTTGCCGGCCAACTTCCCGGCGCCGATCGTGCTGATCCAGCACATGCCGGCGGCCTTTACCAAGGCGTTTGCCGAGCGCCTCGACAAGCTGTGCAAGATCAGCGTCAAGGAAGCCGAGGACGGCGACATGCTGCGCCCGGGCCTGGCCCTGCTGGCCCCTGGCGGCAAGCAGATGATGGTCGACGGCCGCGGCACGGTGAAGATCCTGCCGGGCGACGAGCGCCTGAATTACAAACCGTGCGTGGACATCACCTTTGGTTCGGCGGCCAAGTCCTATGGCGACAAGGTGCTGTCGGTGGTGCTCACCGGCATGGGCGCCGACGGCCGCGAAGGTGCGCGCCTGCTCAAGCAGGGCGGTAGCACCGTGTGGGCCCAGGATGAAGCCAGCTGCGTGATCTACGGCATGCCCATGGCCATCGTCAAAGCCAACCTGGCAGACGCCGTGTATGGCCTGGACGAGATCGGCAAGCACCTGGTCGAGGCCTGCGTCTGATGGATGTCTTGAGCCTTATCGGGATCATCCTGGCCTTTGTCGCCATCGTTGGCGGCAACTACCTCGAAGGCGGCCACCTGTCGGCACTGCTCAATGGCCCGGCGGCCTTGATCGTGCTCGGCGGCACCCTGGCGGCGGCCTTGCTGCAATCGCCGATGAGCGCCTTCAAGCGCGCGCTGCAGATCGTGCGCTGGATCCTGTTCCCGCCACGGGTCGACCTGGCTGGCGGTATCGACCGGGTCGTCAACTGGTCGCTGACCGCACGCAAGGAAGGCCTGCTGGGCCTGGAAGGCGTCGCCGATGCCGAGCCGGACCCGTACGCACGCAAAGGTCTGCAGTTGCTGGTCGACGGCGCCGAGCCGGAAGCCATTCGCAGCATTCTCGAGGTGGATTTCTACACCCAGGAAAGCCGCGACGTGCAGGCCGCCAAGGTGTTCGAGAGCATGGGCGGCTATGCGCCGACCATCGGTATCATCGGTGCGGTGATGGGCCTGATTCACGTCATGGGCAATCTTGCTGACCCGTCGCAGTTGGGCAACGGCATTGCCGTGGCCTTCGTCGCCACCATTTACGGTGTTGCCAGTGCCAACCTGATCCTGCTGCCGATCGCCAACAAGCTCAAGGCCCTGGCCCTGCGTCAGTCGCGCTACCGGGAAATGCTTCTGGAAGGCTTGCTGTCGATCGCCGAAGGCGAAAACCCGCGCTCGATCGAGCTGAAGCTTCAGGGCTTCATGGAGTAACACATGGCGCGCCGTCGACAACCCGAAGAGCATGAAAACCACGAACGCTGGCTGGTGTCCTACGCCGACTTCATCACCTTGCTGTTTGCCTTCTTCGTGGTCATGTATTCGATCTCGTCGATCAACGAGGGCAAGTACAAGGTCATTTCCCAGGCGCTGATCGGCGTGTTCAACGACCCCGAGCGGAGCATGAAGCCGATCCCCATTGGCGACGAGCGCCCGCTCAGCGTCAAGCCGGCCGAGCCGTTGATCAAGGACAGCGAGCAGGTCGATGCGGGCCTGGCGCAAACCAGCAGCGACCCGCTCAAGACCATCACCGATGACGTGCGCGACGCCTTCGGCGACCTGATCAAGTCCGACCAGATGACCGTGCGCGGCAACGAGCTGTGGGTCGAGATCGAACTCAATTCGTCGCTGCTGTTCGGCAGCGGCGACGCCATGCCCAGCGACGTCGCGTTCAACATCATCGAGAAGGTGGCGAAGATCCTCAAGCCGTTCGCCAACCCGGTGCACGTCGAAGGCTTTACCGACGACCTGCCGATTCGCACCGCGCAGTACCCGACCAACTGGGAGCTGTCATCGGCACGGGCGGCGAGTATCGTCCGCCTGCTGGCGATGGAAGGGGTGAACCCGGCGCGCATGGCATCGGTCGGTTACGGCGAGTTCCAGCCGATCGCCGCCAACGACAGCGCTGAAGGCCGGGCGCGCAACCGACGGGTGGTGCTGGTGATCTCGCGCAACCTCGAAGTACGCCGCAGCCTGACTGGCACTGGCAGCGCCAATGCCACCCCGGACGCGGCGATGAAGCGGGCTGGCACACAAACTGCACCGCCAGCGGTAGCACCGACGGTGGGCGACAATCGCGTCAATTCCCCGTCACCGACCCTATAACCGATCCCGGCAGGGCAGGCTGCCGTACCGGGAGGAAGCAACGCAATGAGAGTCTGGGCAGTAGCCAATCAAAAAGGTGGAGTCGGCAAGACCACCACGTCCATCGCCCTGGCCGGCCTGCTGGCCGAGGCGGGCAAGCGTGTGGTTGTAGTCGACCTCGACCCGCACGGGTCGATGACCAGCTACTTCGGGCACAACCCCGATGCGCTGGAGCACAGTTGCTACGACCTGTTCCTGCACAAGGGCACCGTGCCCGAGGGCTTGCCCGGGCAATTGCTGTTGCCCACCAGCGACGAGAAAATCTCGCTGCTGCCCTCGAGCACCGCCCTGGCCGTGCTTGAGCGCCAGTCGCCGGGCCAGAGTGGCCTGGGCCTGGTGATCGCCAAGTCTCTGGCGCAGCTTTGGCAGGATTTCGACTACGCCATCATCGACAGCCCGCCGTTGCTCGGCGTGCTGATGGTCAACGCCCTGGCGGCCAGCCAGCAGTTGGTGATCCCGGTGCAAACCGAGTACCTGGCGGTCAAGGGCCTGGAGCGCATGGTCAGCACCCTGGCGATGGTCAACCGCTCGCGCAAGCAGGCCTTGCCTTACCACATCGTGCCGACCCTGTTCGACCGCCGTACCCAGGCCTCGATGGGTACCTTGCGGGTGCTGCGCGACGCTTACCCCGAGCATATCTGGCAAGGCTACATCCCGGTCGACACGCGCCTGCGTGACGCCAGCCGGGCTGGCTTGACACCCTCGCAGTTCGACGGCAAAAGCCGCGGCGTGGTGGCTTACCGCGCCTTGCTCAAGCACCTGCTGACGCAGAACCTCGCCTTGCAGGTGGCCTGATGAATCGTCCTCAACAGCTTGCCAGCCGGCCGCAGATGGCCCTGCAGAGCTACCTCGATGGCTTGCTGCAGGAGGCCACCGAAGAACTCGACGAAGTGCTGCCAGCTTCGGTTGAGCCCGACGAATTCCAGGCGGCTGTGCGCGAAGAGCAGGCCCGTGATGCCCAGGTGGCGGCCCAGGCCGCGGTAAAACCCGAACCACGGCCGTTTGCCGAGCCATCTCGGCCGGTATTGCCGCTGACCTTGCCAGCGGTTGTCGAGCCTGTGCTGGAGCCTGTGGTCGAAGTGCCTGAGGTTGCCCAGGTCGCACCGGTCGAGCCGCTGGTGGACGTGCACCTGCCGCCGGCGCCCAATCAACCGGTACCGCCGGCCACCATCGATGGCCGTCCGGCCTGGGCCGCCGAGCCGTTCGAATGCCTGCTGTTCGATGTTGCCGGCCTGACCCTGGCGGTACCGCTGGTGTGCCTGGGCTCGATCTACTCGCTGGCCGGCCATGAACTGACACCACTGTTCGGCCAGCCTGACTGGTTCCTTGGCATCCTGCCGAGCCAGAGCGGCAACCTCAAGGTATTGGACACCGCCCGCTGGGTCATGCCCGACCGCTACCGGGACGACTTTCGCCAGGGCCTGCAGTACGTGATTTCGGTCCAGGGCTACGAATGGGGCCTGGCGGTGCATCAGGTCAGCCGTTCGCTGCGCCTGGATCCCAACGAGATCAAGTGGCGCAGCCAGCGTGGCCAGCGGCCATGGCTGGCCGGCACCGTGATTGAACACATGTGCGCGTTGCTCGACGTCGCCGAGCTGGCCGAGTTGATCGCCAGTGGCGCAGTCAAGCAACTGCACAACACCCATAAATAATCGGCCGCATCTGCCGCGACCGCACTGAGCACACCGCCGATGGCGGAATTTGAGGGATAGGGGAATGAAAAAATCGTCTGCACAAGGTTCCGAAGATCCGATCCTGCAGTGGGTGACCTTCAAACTGGACAACGAGTCCTACGGCATCAATGTGATGCAGGTGCAGGAAGTCCTGCGCTACACCGAGATCGCCCCGGTCCCGGGTGCCCCGAGCTACGTGCTGGGCATCATCAACCTGCGCGGTAACGTGGTCACCGTGATCGACACCCGCCAGCGCTTCGGCCTGCTGTCCAGCGAGATCACCGACAACACCCGTATCGTCATCATCGAAGCCGACAAGCAAGTGGTCGGCATTCTGGTCGACAGCGTTGCCGAAGTGGTTTACCTGCGTCAGTCGGAAATCGAGACCGCGCCGAATGTCGGCAACGAAGAATCGGCCAAGTTCATCCAGGGTGTGTGCAACAAGAACAACGAACTGCTGATTCTGGTCGAGCTGGACAAAATGATGACCGAGGAAGAGTGGTCCGAGCTGGAGAACATCTGAGTTGATCCTCGAGGTTGCAGTCATATTTCTGGCGCTGCTCTGGGCGGTCAGCCTGTGGTTCTTCCTGAACTACAGCAAGCGCCAGCGCGAGCTGGCCGCGCAACAGGCCCAGGGCGATGCCGTGCGTGACCAGCGCATCAAGGACCTGGCCAAAAGCCTGGACGACTACCAGAACGGCAGCGTGCGTATGGGCGAAGCCCTGCACGAGCTGCGCGCGGTGGTTGCGCCCTTGCCGGACAAGCTCCTGCAACTGGAGCAGCGTGACCCCAACAGCCTGTCGTTTGCGCAAGCGGCGCGGCTGGTGGGCATGGGTGCCAGCGTCGATGAGCTGACCCAGTCCTGTGGTTTGACCCAGGCTGAGGCGGAGTTGATGAGCAAGTTGCACCGCAGCTGAGGGTTGCAGTGAATCAATCGCGGGGCAAGCCCGCTCCTACACTTTGTGTGGGAGCGGGCTTGCCCCGCGATGCTTTCAGGTACCCGGCAATCTCAGGTCGGTAGGGGTGATATCGCGCTCCTGCGGCCCCTCGTCGACAAACCCCACCGGCACCTTGCCCTTGAGCTGCCAGGCAAAAGCGATGATTTCGGCGATGGTCAGGTACAGGGCCTCGGGGATCTGATCGCCCAATTCCATGCGCGCCAACAGGCGCACCAGTTCGGCGTTCTCGTAGATCGGCACTTCATGCTCGCGGGCAATCTTCAGGATTGCCTCGGCCAGCTCGTCGTCGCCCTTGGCGCTGAGGGTCGGGGCCTGCTGACCGTCGTAAGTCAGGGCGATGGCCTGGCGTGGGTTCTTGTCGCTCATGCCTGTTCATCCACCCATCGTTGTTCCAGGTGCGTACGCGGCCCCTGGGGCGGTGTGCCGTGATGGCAGTGCAGTTCGGTAACGTTCAGGCCACGGGCCAGCAAGCGTTCGCGCAAGTTGCCAAGCTGGCTTTCGATCAATTGCGCAGTGCTCGGCCGTTCGGCCCATAGCTGGCTCGACAGGCTGCCCTGGGTGATTTGCGCCTGCACCTGCAGTGGCCCCAGTGGATCGAGATCGAAGGCCAGCTCAATGCGCCAGAGCATTTCCAGTGGATCGCGACGCTCGCGTTCCGGGTCGCTTTGCTGCTCCGGGGTTTCTTCGCGCTGCAGCTTCATTTGCAGCGGCATGAAGTCCTGACCGTTGCGCAGGGGGATTTCCAGTTGCCAGGTGGTCTGCAGGTTGCCATCGGCGGTGGTGCCGGTCTGCTCAAGGCTTGCCAGCTGATGGCTTTGCAGGCGCGAGATGGCTGAGGCGGCCAGGCGCAACAGGTGCTCGAGGTCGCCTTCCCCGTCCTGGCTTGGCAATGACCGTGAGGGCAGGGGGAAACCGCCGGGCTGTGGCCGCGGGCTGACCTGGCCGAGCATGCCCAGGGCGCTGCGGACCATGCCGGGCATGACCTGGGCCAGGGTACTGGCGGCCGCGGCGGGGTTGAAGGTGGCGTTGCCCGGCAGCCCCGGCAGCAGTTGCGCCACCAGGCGCGTCACCTGCGCCTTGAGGTCAGGTGCGAGTGTCGCGGGCAGCCCGGCCAGCAGCTTGGCCTCAAGAAACACGCCGCTGTTGCTCAGGGCCTGGGCCAGGCCTTTAGGGTCGCTGAGCTGACGCACATCCGGCAGGCTGGCCAGCAACTTGTCGACGTTGACGCGTACCTCGGCGGGCTGATTGTTATCGCTGCGCACCTGCTGCAGGGCGCTGAGCAAACCCTGCAGTGAGGCTTGGCGGCTCTGCTGGCTACTCAATTGCTGGCTGATTGCCAGTTGTTCCTGGCGGCCGCTGAGCGGCACGAAGTTCAGCGACTGATCGCCCTGCACCCGGGCACTGAGCAAGCTGCCCACCGTTAGCGGACGCGGGCTGTCGATGGCCAGGGTGGCGCCAGCCTGCGGGCCGCCGAGCAAAGTGACCAGCGAGCGAAACTGCGACAGTTGGCCGGCGTTTGCCGGCAATGCCTGGCTGGTAACGACCTTGCCTTGCAGCAGGGTGCCCACCGGCAGCTCGCGGGTGTCGATGCGGGTCAGGGTGGCGACGCTGCTGGCGATGGCTTGCTGCACTGTAATGCTCAGGTTGGCATTGCTGCTCTGGGTGACCGCCAGCTGGCTGCCCTGGGCCAGGGGCAGGGTACTGCTGGCCTGGACATTGGTTTGCTTGCCGTTGTCCTGGGTCAGCTTGAGCAGCATCTGGAAGTCCTGGCCGACCTGGCGCAGGGCCAAGACCTCGGCCTTGGCGGTTTCGCCCGGGGCCAGCAGGGCCTGCTGCGGTTGCAGCAGGCGCAGCAGTTCGCCGGTCATCGCCGAGCGTAGCTGCGGGCTGGCCGGAATCTGTGTGCCGAGGTTGTTGATTTCGCCTGTCATCCGCTCGCAACCTGTTGAAATAGCCCTCTTTGCAGTAGGACATCACATGTATAATGCCGCCCGATCTTTGGCGATCAGCGCGGCCGGGCCACATCGTCGTTGCCAGTATAACGGCAAGGCCGGGACCGACTTGAGACAGGCATCCCATGCATAAGGCGAAACCGTGACCCCTCATCTCCAAGCCGTGGGCCTGGCCTGCGAGCGCGACTGGCGAATGCTCTTCGAAAACCTCGAATTGCACCTGGGCGCAGGCGACATGCTGCAGATCAGCGGCCCCAACGGCAGCGGCAAAACCAGCCTGTTGCGCCTGATGGCCGGGCTCATGAGCCCGACCGCCGGGCAGATTCTAGTCAGCGGCAAGCCGTTGGCCGAACAGCGCAACGAACTGGCGCGGATCCTCCTGTGGATCGGCCACGCCGCCGGCATCAAGGATGTCCTCAGCCCCGAAGAGAACCTCGCCTGGCTCTGCGCCCTGCATCGCCCGGCAGCGCCGGCGGCGATCCGCACGGCCCTTGAAGCGGTCGGCCTGCGCGGCTTCGAAGACGTCCCCTGCCACACCCTGTCGGCCGGCCAGCAACGCCGCGTGGCCCTGGCCCGGCTGTACCTGGACAGCCCGCCGCTGTGGATTCTCGACGAACCGTTCACTGCCCTCGACAAACAGGGCGTGGCCCAGCTCGAAGCGCACCTGGCCGCCCATTGCGAGCAGGGCGGCATGGTCGTGCTGACCACCCACCACACGCTGGAGCGCAAGCCGTCCGGTTACCGTGAACTGAACCTGGGGCAGTGGGCCGCATGAGTGTCTTTGTGCTGTTGTTGCGCCGTGAAGCGCTTCTGTTGTGCCGACGTCCCGCCGAGCTTGCCAACCCGCTGGTGTTCTTCGCCATCGTCGTTGCGCTGTTCCCGTTGGCGGTCGGACCCGAGACTCAATTGTTGCAAACCTTGTCTCCGGGGCTGGTCTGGGTGGCAGCGCTTTTATCGGTTCTGCTCTCGCTGGACGGGCTTTTCCGCAGTGATTTCGAGGATGGCTCGCTCGAACAGTGGGTCCTTTCGTCGCACCCCCTGCCTCTTCTGGTGCTGGCGAAAGTGCTGGCACACTGGGCCTTTTCCGGCCTGGCACTGGTATTGTTGGCACCCTTGCTGGCACTGATGCTAGGTTTGCCTGCGGCGTGCCTGCCGGTACTGCTGGCATCGCTCTTGCTCGGTACCCCGGTACTGAGCCTGTTGGGCGCCGTGGGTGCGGCCCTGACAGTCGGCTTGAAACGTGGCGGCCTGCTGCTGGCGCTACTTATTTTGCCGTTATATATCCCGGTATTGATCCTGGGCAGTGGCGCCTTGCAGGCGGCACTGCAAGCTATGCCGGCGACCGGTTATCTGCTCTGGCTTGGCAGCCTGACCGCCCTGGCAGTAACTCTGGCACCCTTTGCAATAGCGGCTGGCCTGAAGATCAGCGTCGGCGAATAATGAGGTCTGGGCCCAGCCCAGCAAAGACCCTGGATGTACCGTGATGAAAAGCAGCGCAATCAGCTGGACGTGGTTTCACAAACTGGGTTCACCCAAATGGTTCTATTCCATCAGCGGGCGGATGCTGCCGTGGCTGGCGATTGCCGCCATCCTGCTGATCGGCATCGGCGTGGTCTGGGGCCTGGCCTTCGCGCCCCAGGATTACCAGCAAGGTAACAGCTTCCGGATCATCTACATCCACGTGCCGGCGGCGATGCTTGCCCAGTCCTGCTACGTGATGCTGGCGGTGGCCGGGGTGGTGGGCCTGGTGTGGAAGATGAAGATCGCCGACGTCGCCCTGCAATGCGCGGCGCCCATCGGCGCCTGGATGACCGCCGTGGCGCTGGTCACCGGCGCCATCTGGGGCAAGCCGACCTGGGGCAGCTGGTGGGTCTGGGATGCGCGACTGACGTCGATGCTGATCCTGCTTTTTCTGTACTTCGGTCTCATTGCCCTGAGCCATGCCATCAGCAATCGTGAGAGCGCGGCCAAGGCCTGCGCGGTGCTGGCCATCGTCGGGGTGATCAACATCCCGATCATCAAGTACTCGGTGGAGTGGTGGAACACCCTGCACCAGGGCGCCACCTTCACCCTCACCGAAAAGCCGGCGATGCCCGCCGAGATGTGGCTGCCGCTGCTGCTGACGGTGCTGGGTTTCTACTGCTTCTTCGGCGCCGTGCTGTTGTTGCGCATGCGCCTTGAAGTGCTCAAGCGCGAGGCGCGCGCCAGCTGGGTCAAGGAGGAGGTATTGAACAGCCTGGGTCGGGAGATGGCGCGATGAGCTTTGCCTCCTTCAGTGATTTTCTCGCCATGGGCCATCACGGCCTGTACGTCTGGTCGGCCTACGGCATCTGCCTGCTGGTGCTGGCCCTCAACGTCGCCGCGCCGGTGCGCGCCAAGCGCCGTTATTTGCAAGAACAGGCGCGCCGTCTGCGCCGGGAGAACAAACCGTGAATCCGCAGCGTAAAAAGCGTCTGTTCATCATCCTCGGCCTGCTGGCCGGGATTGGCATTGCCGTGGGCCTGGCCCTGAGTGCCCTGCAACAGAACATCAACCTGTTCTACACCCCGACCCAGATCGCCAACGGCGAAGCGCCGCTGGACACCCGCATCCGCGCTGGCGGCATGGTCGAGAAAGGCTCGCTGCAACGCTCCGGCGACTCGCTGGACGTGCGCTTCGTGGTCACCGACTTCAACAAGTCGGTGCCGATCACCTACCGCGGCATCCTCCCCGACCTGTTCCGCGAAGGGCAGGGCATCGTCGCCCTGGGCAAGCTCAACGCCGAAGGCGTGGTAGTGGCCGATGAAGTGCTGGCCAAGCACGACGAGAAATACATGCCGCCAGAGGTCACCAAGGCCCTCAAGGAAAGCGGCCAGGTCGCCACCGATGCCGGAGCCAAGCCATGAATTCGGCACTGATCATTCCTGAACTGGGCCAGCTGGCGATGATCCTGGCGATCTGCTTCGCCTGCGTCCAGGCCACCATCCCGCTGCTCGGCGCCTGGCGCGGCGACAGCCTGTGGATGAGCCTGGCGCGCCCGGCCGCCTGGGGCCAGTTCGCCTTCCTGGCGTTCGCTTTCGCCTGCCTGACCCACGCCTTCATGACCGACAACTTCTCGGTCGCCTATGTGGCCAACAACTCCAACAGCGCCTTGCCCTGGTACTTCAAGTTCAGCGCCGTGTGGGGCGCCCACGAGGGCTCGCTGCTGCTGTGGGCGATGATCCTCGGCGGCTGGACCTTTGCCGTGTCGATCTTTTCCCGGCAATTGCCGCAGGTGATGCTGGCGCGGGTGCTGGCGGTGATGGGCATGATCAGCGTCGGCTTCCTGTCGTTCCTGATCATCACCTCCAACCCGTTCAAGCGCCTGCTGCCGCAGATGCCGAGTGACGGCGCCGACCTCAACCCGCTGCTGCAGGACATCGGCCTGATCGTTCACCCGCCGATGCTGTACATGGGCTACGTGGGCTTCTCGGTGGCCTTCGCCTTCGCCATCGCCGCCTTGCTTGGCGGGCGCCTGGACGCCGCCTGGGCGCGCTGGTCGCGGCCGTGGACCATCGTCGCCTGGGCCTTCCTCGGTATCGGCATCACCCTCGGTTCCTGGTGGGCCTATTACGAGCTGGGCTGGGGCGGCTGGTGGTTCTGGGACCCGGTCGAGAACGCCTCGTTCATGCCCTGGCTGGTCGGCACCGCGCTGATTCACTCGCTGGCGGTCACCGAGAAGCGCGGCGTGTTCAAGAGCTGGACGGTGCTGTTGGCCATTGCCGCGTTCTCCCTGAGCCTGCTGGGTACCTTCTTGGTGCGTTCCGGGGTACTGACCTCGGTGCATGCCTTCGCCTCCGACCCTGAGCGCGGCATCTTCATCCTGATCTTCCTGCTGTTCGTGGTCGGCGGTTCGCTGACCCTGTTCGCCCTGCGCGCGCCAGTGGTCAAGAGCCAGGTCGGCTTTGCCCTGTGGTCGCGGGAAACCCTGCTGCTGGCCAATAATCTGATACTGGTGGTGGCGGCGTCGATGATCCTGCTCGGCACCCTTTACCCGCTGATTCTCGATGCCCTGACCGGGGCCAAGCTGTCGGTCGGCCCGCCGTACTTCGATGCGCTGTTCATCCCGTTGATGGCGCTGTTGATGGTGGTCATGGCGGTGGGCGTGCTGGTGCGCTGGAAAGACACCCCGAGCAAATGGCTGCTGGGCATGCTCACCCCGGTGCTGATCGCCAGCGCCGTGCTGGCACCGATCGGCGGCCTGCTGGTGGATGACTTTGACTGGCAGGTGCTGACCACCTTTGCCCTGGCTGCGTGGATTGTCCTGGCCGGGGCCCGCGACATCCTCGACAAGACCCGCCACAAAGGCTTGTTCAAAGGCCTGCGCGGCCTCAACCGCAGCTACTGGGGCATGCACGTCGCCCACCTGGGCCTGGCGGTGTGCGCCCTGGGCGTGGTGCTGTCGAGCAACAACAGCGCCGAACGCGACCTGCGCCTGGCGCCGGGCGAGTCGGTGGAGCTGGCCGGTTACCAGTTCATCTTCGAGGGCGCCAAGCATTTTGAGGGGCCGAACTTCACCTCCGACAAGGGCACCGTGCGGGTGGTCGAAAACGGTCGTGAGATCAGCGTGCTGCACCCGGAAAAACGCCTGTACACCGTGCAGCAGTCGATGATGACCGAAGCCGGCATCGATGCCGGTTTCACCCGTGATCTCTACGTCGCCCTCGGCGAGCCGCTGGATAACGGCGCCTGGGCGGTGCGGGTGCACGTCAAGCCGTTTGTGCGCTGGATCTGGCTGGGCGGCCTGCTGACCGGCCTGGGCGGTTTGCTGGCGGCACTGGATGGTCGCTATCGCGTCAAGGTTAAAACCCGTGTGCGTGAGGCACTGGGCATGTCTGGAGCTACTGCATGAAGCGTTGGATCATGGTGCTGCCGCTGGCGGTGTTTCTGCTGGTGGCGGTGTTTCTCTACCGCGGGCTGTTCCTCGACCCGAGCGAACTGCCCTCGGCGATGATCGGCAAGCCGTTCCCGGCCTTTGCCCTGCAATCGGTCGACGGCAAGCCGCTGACCGAGGCCGACCTGCTCGGCAAGCCGGCGCTGGTCAACGTCTGGGCCACCTGGTGCCCGTCGTGCAAGGTCGAGCACCCGTACCTGAACAAGCTGGCCGAGCAGGGCGTGGTGATCCACGGCGTCAACTACAAGGACGACAACGCCGCCGCACTGAAGTGGCTGGCCGAGTTCCACAACCCCTACCAGCTCGACATCCGTGACGAGCAGGGCAGCCTGGGCCTGGACCTGGGTGTTTATGGTGCGCCGGAAACCTTCCTGATCGATGCCAAGGGCGTCATCCGCTACAAGCACGTCGGGGTGGTTGACGCCACCGTTTGGCGCGAGCAACTGGCGCCGCAGTACCAGAGCCTGGTCGATGAGGCCAAGCCATGAAGCGCTGGCTGGCGGCCGCCGTGCTCGGCCTGAGCCTGGCCGGGGTAACCCAGGCGGCGATCGATACCTACCAGTTTGCCGATGAGGCGGAACGCGCGCGTTATCACGAGCTGACCAAGGAACTGCGCTGCCCCAAGTGCCAGAACCAGGACATCGCCGACTCCAACGCACCGATTGCCGCCGACCTGCGTCGGGAGATCTTCCGCATGCTCGGCGAGGGCCAGAGCAATCAGCAGATCATCGACTTCATGGTCGATCGCTACGGTGATTTCGTCCGCTACAAACCGGCCCTGAGCGCCCGCACCTGGCTGCTCTGGTTTGGCCCTGGCGTGTTGCTGCTGGGCGGCTTCACCGTGCTCGCGCTGATCGTGCGCAAGCGCCGTGGCCAGGCGGCAGCAGGCAACGCCGACCTTTCGTCCGAGGAGCGTGAGCGCCTCGCCAAATTGCTGGACAAAGAACAGACCCATGACTGATTTCTGGCTTGCTGCAGGCCTGCTGTTGCTGGTGGCCCTGAGCTTTTTGCTGATCCCGGTGTTGCGCGGCCGTCGTGCGCAACAGGAAGAAGACCGTACCGCCCTCAACGTCGCCCTGTATCAGGAGCGCGTCGCCGAACTGGCAAGCCAGCAGGCCGCCGGGGTGCTCGATGCCGAGCAGTTCGGCAAGGGCCGCGACGAGGCCGCGCGCGAGCTGCTGGCCGACACCGAGGGCGCTGAACCGCAGCGCCTGGGCCGCCTGGGCAAACCCTTGCCGCTGCTGGCGGCGGTGCTGGTGCCGCTGATGGGCCTGGGCCTGTACCTGCACTTTGGTGCCAGCGAGCAGGTCGAGCTGACCCAGCAGTTCGCCAAGGCGCCGCAGTCCATGGAAGAAATGACCCGCCGCCTGGAGCTGGCCGTCAAGGCCCAGCCGGATTCGGCCGAAGGCTTGTACTTCCTTGGCCGTGCCTACATGGCCCAGGAGCGTCCGGCCGACGCCGCCAACGTCTTCGAGCGTGCCGCCGCGGTTGCCGGGCGCCAGCCGGAGCTGCTCGGGCAGTGGGCGCAGGCGCTGTACTTTGCCAACAACAAGCAATGGAGCGGGCAATTGCAGGCCCTCACCGACGAAGCGCTCAAGGCCGACCCCAACGAAGTCACCAGCCTTGGCCTGCTGGGCATCGCTGCGTTCGAGGCCGAGCATTACCAGCAAGCCATCGATTATTGGAACCGCCTGCTGGCGCAACTGCCCGAGGGCGACGCCTCGCGGGCAGCGCTGCAGGGCGGTATCGAGCGCGCCAGCGACAAGCTCAAGGCCGGCGAGGGCAAGGCCGCACCGGCAGTTGCCGAGCAGGGCACGGCACGCCTGAAGGTTCGGGTCGAGCTTGCGGCGGCGCTCAAGGACAAGGTCAAGGCCGATGACACTGTATTCATCTTTGCCCGTGCAAGTTCCGGCCCGCCGATGCCGCTGGCGGCCAAGCGGGTAACCGTGGCGCAGCTGCCGATCGAGGTCGAGCTGAGCGACAGCGACGCGATGATGCCGAACATGAAACTGTCGAGCTTCCCTGAAGTCCAACTGGTTGCGCGCATCTCTCGCGCTGGCCAGCCGACCCAGGGCGAATGGGTTGGCAAGGGTGCTCCGCTGGCCAGCAGCACGACCGCTGCGCAGCACCTGACCATCGACAGCCCGGACCAGTAAGAGACCGACTATGAACAGCATTGCACGCCTGACCCTTCTTTCCCTGGTTGTGGGCTTGAGTGCATGTACCGTTCACCAGCCCTCCGAACCCACCGCGCCGCCAATCGAAACCCTGCCACCGGGCCCGGGCAGCAAGCCTGCGCCCAAGCCGGGCGCGGTGCCGAGCAAGCCGGCCGTGACCCCGGTGCCCAAGCCAGTGCAGCGTACCTCACCGAGCTTTGCGCCTCCGCCCGGTGGCGCCAGCCACTGGGACCCGCGCCTGGGCGTGTATGTGCTCGACGGCAAGACCAACACCTTCTATCGCCAGCGCACCTACTACCGCTGGAACAACGGCTGGAGCTGGTCGACCAACCTCAACGGCCCCTGGCAGGAAACCGACAGCAGTGGCGTGCCGGGCGGTCTGGGCCGGGCTTTCGCCCAGTAACCTGAGCTGCGCATAATGCCCCCTCGCCAATAGCCTGGGAGCAAGGCATGACACAAACGGTACTGGTGCTGGTAGAAACGGTCGACGACTACCTTCCCCTGTTGGAACACAACGGCTTTCGCCTGATCCGCGCGCAGACCCCGGCCTTGCGCGCCGAGGCCATTGCCCGCCATGGCAGCCAGATCGATGCAGTGCTGACCCGGGGTCCGCTGGGCCTGTACGCCGATGAAATGGCCGCGTTGCCCGCCTTGAAAATCATCTGTGTGATCGGTGCCGGTTACGAGCAGGTCGACCTTGCGGCCGCTGCTGCCCGGGGTATTACCGTGACCAACGGTGCTGGCGCCAATGCCACGGCGGTCGCCGACCATGCCATGGCCTTGCTGCTGGCGGTGGTGCGCGATATTCCCCGCGCCGATGCCTCGACCCGCCGTGGCGAGTGGAACCGGGTGATCAGCCCGTCGGTCAGCGGCAAGCGCCTGGGCATTCTCGGCCTCGGCGCGGTCGGCCTGGCGATCGCCAAGCGGGCGGCGCAGGGCTTCGACATGCCGGTGAATTACCACAACCGCACGCCGCGTAGCGACGTCGCTTATCACTATTGCGACAGCCCCCTGGCCTTGGCCCGGGAATCGGACTTTCTGATTGTCGCCACCCCGGGCGGCGCCGCTACTCGCCAGTTGATCGACAAGCCGGTGCTTGAAGCGCTGGGGGCAGAGGGCTTTCTGGTCAACATCGCCCGGGCCAGCGTCGTCAGCACGGCGGACCTGGTCGATGCCTTGGAAAACGGCGTGATCGCCGGTGCCGGGCTGGATGTGTTCGATGACGAACCGGCAGTGCCCGAAGCCCTGAAGGCCTTGCCCACGGTAGTGCTGACCCCGCACGTCGCCGGCCAGTCGCCGGAAGCGGCGCGCGACACCGTGGAACTGGTGCTACGCAACCTGCAGGCGTTTTTTGCCGGCGAGCCGGTGCTGACCCCGGTCACGGCCTGACAGCTGCTAGACTTGCCGGCTCTTCTCCCAGCAAGGAGCCTTGATCATGTCCCTGGAAAAACACGGTAGCTGCCTGTGCGGCGCCGTCAAACTCAGCGTCAGCCTTGAGAAAGCCAGCGTCAACGCCTGCCATTGCGGCATGTGCCGGCAGTGGGGCGGCGGGCCGTTTTTGTCGGTGCACTGCGCGCAGCCGGTGAAGTTCACCCGCGGCCAGCCGGTGTTCCATGACTCCTCCGACTGGGCCCAGCGCGGGTTCTGCGGCGCCTGTGGCACGCACCTGTTGTACCGGCTGAAATCCGGCAATTTCGACGCGGTGTCGGTGGGTGTACTTGAGGGTGACACCGACTGGGTGTTCGACCTACAGGTGTATGTCGACAAAAAGCCGGGCTACTACTGCTTCGCCAACCAGACTGAAGAAATGACCGCGGCGCAAGTTGAGGCCATGTTCAGCTAAGCGCCAGCAACCAGTCCTCGAACACCTGCGCCGCCGGCGAGCGCAGGGCCTGTTTGTCGTGCACCAGGTAGTCGGCTTGCCCGGTGTGCACGACAAACTCCGAGACCTGGCGGATCAGGCCGTTGTCGATCCGCTCGCGGGCCATGAACTCCCAGCCAAGGCCCACGCCCATCCCCTGCATCACCGCATCGAACACCAGGTTGACCTGGTTGAAGGTCACCGCATTGGCCGGCGCCTGGTAGCGCAAGCCCTGATGGCCGAACCAGTCCTGCCAGTCCAGGCAGTTCCAGGCCGAGGCATCCAGCTGGATCAACGGCAAGGCTTGCAACTCACTCAGTGACTGCACAGCGGGCAGGGCACGTTTGACGCTGGCGATCGGGTAGATGGCCTCATCGAACAACTTGCTGGCCTTGAGCGAGCTCCAGTGGCCATGGCCATAGAGAATGCCGAAGTCGTAATTGCCAATATCGCTTTCGCTGATTTCGTTGCTGGCATGAATGTTCACCGTCAGCTCCGGGTGCTGTTCGTTGAAGCGCAGCAGGCGCGGAAACAACCAGTACTGGGCCACCGCATGGGTGCAGATGACGCTGACGTTGCGGCTGCCGTGGCCGCTTTTAAGACGCAGCACATTGGCCAGCAGGCTTTCCAGCATGGGCTCGACGATGGCATTGAAGCCGTCGCCGGCCGCCGTCAGCGCGATGCCCCGGGCGCGCCGCTCGAACAGCAGCGCGCCGAGGTGTTCTTCCAGCAGCTTGATCTGTTTGCTCACCGCGCTCTGGGTCAGGTACAGCTCGCTGGCCGCGCGGGTAAAGCTGCCGGTACGCACCACTGCCTCGAACGCGATCAGGGTGTCCAGGGGCGGCAGGTGACGGCTGAAGCGGCTCATGTGACGGTCCGGTCTGGGGAATGTCTGAATCATAAGGTCGATGCTTTCAGCGTGAAAGGTATTCCTGCAGGGAATGCCTGCATGCCGAATGATCTTTTGTCCAGGCGCTGTCCAGGCGTTAGCCTGCGCTCTTCTTAGATCAGGAGCAGGCACGTGAAACGGGGTGTGGCGTATGCCGGGGTAGCCGGTGCGATGTGGGGGCTGGTATTGATGGTCCCGCAGCTGTTGTCGGAGTTCAGCCCGGTGCTGCTCAGCTGCGCGCGTTTCGTGCTGTTCGGCCTGGTGACCTTGGTGCTGGCGATCCCCATGCGCAAGGCCCTCGGACGCCTGACCCTGGGCAACCTGTGGATGATCGGGCGCCTGGCGCTGATCGGCAACCTGCTGTACTTCATCTGCCTGGTGGCGGCGATCCAGCGCCTGGGTGTAGCGCCGGCGTCGTTGATTGTCGGCGTCCTGCCGCTGACCATCACCCTGTATGGCCGTCACGACAGCGGCGGGGTGGCGCTGCGTCAGTTGTTGCTGCCGCTGGGCCTGATCCTGGCCGGCATGCTGTGCATCAACCTGCAGACCTTTGCCCTCGAGCCGGGAGCGGTGGCCGACAAACTGGCCGGGGTGCTTTATGCCCTCGGCGCGCTGGCCTGCTGGACCTGGTACGCGGTGCACAACAGCCGTTACCTCAAGCAGTGCGGGCATTTCGACAGCCATCAATGGTCGGTGCTCAACGGGGTGATGACCGGCGTGTTGAGCCTGGTGCTGGTGGCGCTGCTGGCGCTGTGGCAGCCGGCGCAGTTGCAGGTCGAGGCGGCGCCTGAGCGCTGGACGCTGTTCTGGCTGTACAGCCTGGGTTGCGCGGTGTTCGGCTCGTGGCTGGCGGCGCTGCTGTGGAATGCCGCGTCCAAGCGCATGCCAGTGACGTTGAGCGGCCAGTTGATCGTCTTCGAGACCCTGTTCGCTTTGCTCTACGCCTTCATCTGGCGTCAGAGCGGCCCGAGCCTGCTGGAGGGCCTGGCGATTGTCCTGGTGATCGGCGGCGTCTGCTGGTCGATGCGCCAGCACGAGCCGGGCAGGGTGGTGGTGACTGCCCAGGCTTGATCGCTGGCCTTGCAAAACCTCGCCAACCCTGCGAAAACGCTGGCCACCAAAGGCATATCCCGCTTCAACGAGGTCAAGCATGAGCAGCGAACTGCAAATCATCGATATCCAGCCAGGCGACGGCAAGGCCGTGGTCAAGGGCGCGCTGATCACCACCCAGTACACCGGCTGGCTCGCCGACGGCACGGAGTTCGATTCCTCCCACAGCCGCGGCAAGCCGTTCCAGTGCGTGATCGGCACCGGCCGGGTGATCAAGGGTTGGGACCAGGGCCTGATGGGCATGCAGGTCGGCGGCAAACGCAAACTGCTGGTGCCGGCGCACCTGGGCTATGGCGAGCGCAGCCTGGGCAAGATCCCGCCCAACTCCGACCTGACCTTCGAGATCGAGCTGCTCGAAGTCCTTACCCGCGACGATTGAGCGCCGTCGGTCTTAATTCAGCAACATCAAGGCGCTACAGTAGCTCTGGCTCAGGGCCGAGCGCTCAGGGATCGAACCAAATGGCATTCTTGCACTCTGAAGCATGCCCGATTCCACGGATGGAGCATCAGACAGGGATCCCCCCGCGGCTTCGGCCGCGGGGTGGCACAGGCGGGTCAGCCTCAACCCTTTTTGCTGTGAAGAGCCCTATGAAGTTGCCCTCCCTGTTCAAGCGTCACCGTCACGCTGCGTTGTCCCTTGCCCTGCTTGCCGGTGTCGGCCTGCTGGCCGTCGAGGCGCTGGAAAGCCGCGCAGCACCTGTGGACGGTGTGCAGACCCTGGTGTTCCTGCGTCATGCCGAAAAGCCCGGCGAGGGCCTGGGGCAGCTCAACTGCCAGGGCCTGAACCGCGCCCTGGACCTGGCCACCCTGCTGCCGGAGAAGTTCGGCAAGGCTGACTATGTGTTCGCGGCCAACCCGTCCCGGCACGTCGAAGAGGGCAGCAACGACGACGCCTACAGCTATATCCGCCCGCTGATGACCATCAGCCCCAGTGCCATCAAGCTCGGCCTGCCGGTGAACATCGACTTCGGCGCCAACGATACCGGCGATCTGGCCGACGAACTGCTGCAGGACAAGTACCGCAACGCCACCGTCTATACCGCCTGGTCCCACGGCTACCTGCCGGAACTGATCAACACCGTGGCCGGCAAGGCCCTCGGTGAAAAACGGGTGATCACCGACGACTGGGACGGTGAGGATTTCGACTCGATGTACGTACTGACCCTGACCTGGCACGACGGCAAGGCCAGCCTGCTCAGCCGCAACTACAAGCAGGGCCTGAACAACGGCGAGCACAGCTGCCCGAGCTGATACTCAGTTCAGCGCTTCGAACTGCCCCTTGGCCTCGCGCCATTCAAACACCTTGCCCAGGCAATAGCTGTTGGCTTCTAGCAGCACCTGGGTACTGCCGCCTTCAAGACGCACCTTGACGCTGTCGATACCCTGGCTGTAGCAACCGGGCAGGCCTATGTCGAGGGTTTGCACGCGCTTGCCGCTGGCCTTGTCGATGACCTCGATGGTCTTCACCCGGTCGTGGTCATCGGCCAGCGGAATCTGGAAATAGAAACGCTCGGTAGAGGCCGCCTGGGGCAGTGACGCAGTGCCGGCAGGCCAGACCTGTTGATGACCGAAGTCCGCTATCAGGCGCAACTCCAGGGGAAGTTGCCGGGCATTGGCGTAGGCCGTCCAGGTGCCGAGTATCGGCTTGGTGGCGGCGTTGTCATCGGGGTTGTAGAACTTCAGCCGAGCGGTGGGCAGACCGGCGCTGTCCAGTTCGTCCATGAACAACTGGCGGCCGGCGTTGACCGAGCGCTTGAGGCGGATCGGCGTGCGGTAGCGGTCGTAAAAGTAGAAACCGTGCTTGTAGTCATTGGTTTTCTCGATCACCAGGGTGATCGCCTGCTTGCCCAGGGTGCCCTGGTAAACGGACTGGTAAGCCTGGGCGCCCAGGCTCAGGCCGAGCAACCCGGCGCCCAGCAGGCATTTGCCCAAGGTGTTCATTGGTTGCGCTCCCTGGCTTGTTGCTCGGTCTTGAGCTCATAGCGATTGCTGTCGGCTTGATACACGTAGTACTGCGGGTCTTGCCCTGCAGCACCGCCGCTGGCCAATTGCCCGACCGGGATGGCCTTGAAATCGGTCACACCGTCAGCGTTGAAGTCGGCAAAACTCAGGCTCGCAGTGCCCTGGAAAAACAGCGCCAGGTTATCGATGACCTGCACCGGCTGGCCGCTGGTGCGATCGAGGACAGTGATGCGATCGATGGTGCCGACATACTCGCCGGCGGCCTTGTGTGCATGCACGCGAAATAGCCGGCGGCCGTCCAGCGGCAGTTGCAGCAGTTCGCCCTGCCAGGACGAATCCTGACGGTCGCTGAAGCGGGTCACGCGCTTGAGCGCCAGCGCCTGTCGTTCGCGGTTGCGCAGATCAACCCGGGTGCCGGTTAGCTCGCGGTCGTGGCTGAAGGCAAACGGCTGAATCAGCAGTGCAGCGGACGGCAGCTCCGGGTTGTTGAAGATGTTGATCAACAGCGGCAAGCGATAGTCATGGGGCGTGCGCTCAAGGGGGATCAGCCACTGGCGCTGTTCATCAAGCCAGTAACCCTCGAGGGTCTTGTGCTGGGCGTCGTAGGTCAGGGCGACTTCAATGGCGGTGTCGCCCTGGGTGCCGCGATAGACGTGCACGGGCGGCACGGCCAGGACAGTGGCACTGGCGAACAGCGCGGCAAACGCAATGAAAAGTCGAACCATGCTGCGATCCTTGCAAAGGTGGGGGCGCAAGGATGGGCTGCTTGTCAGCGCTTTTCAAGGCGAGACGCGCGGCTGACGTGGGCGATCTGTTCTTCGGCCCGTTCGCTGAACAGTTGCAAGAGGTCGTCGAGCGTGTGCGGCTGGCTTTCGTTGGCGCGGGTCAGGGCGTACAGGGTAATCGGCAAGGCCGGATCCAACGGCCGCACCAGCGTTTGCGCCGAGCCTTGGGCGGTGAACGGATCGATCAAAGCCAACCCCGCTCCGGATTCGACCATGGCCCGGGCCAGGGAGTAGGTCTGCACCCGGATGCTGGTGCGCGGCGCCGGCTCAAGGTTCTTCAGGTACTGGCCGACCTGGGCGGCCAGCGGGTCGCTGCTGCTCAGGCCGATCAAGGGCGCATCGGCCAGTTCTTCAACTGCCAGCGCCAAGCCCTGGCTGTCTGCGCTCCAGTAGCCTTTGGGGGCCAGTGCCACCAGCTTGCCATGGGCCAGGGGCTGGACATTCAGGCCAGGGTGTTCGGGGTGGCGCAAGGTCAGGGCGACATCGATTTCGCGCATCAGCAACTGCTGCACCAGCTCGCGGCTGTGCAGGCTCGACAGCTCGCATTCGGACTGCGGGTGGCGCTCGGCCCATTGGCGGATCACCGGCGCAAACAACGCCAGGGCCAGCGCCGGCGTCGCCCCGATGCGCAGGCTCATGCCCGGTTGCCGGCGCAGGCTGGCGGCCAGGCGCCGCACCCCTTCAACGCTGTCGCTGACCTTGTCGACTTCGCGTTCCAGGGCCAGGGCCTCGGGGGTGATCTGCAACTTGCCGCGCACCCGCAGGAACAGCGGGAAACCCAGCTGCGCTTCGGCGTGCTGGAGTATTTTCGACACCGCCGGCTGGGTGACGTGCAGCAACTGCGCGGCGCCGCTGATGGAGCCGGTCTGGCGGATGGCCTGGAACACTTCGATATGACGCAAGCGCATGGGGTAGCCCATAACCTTTGTTTATGGTCTGCCCATTTTTATTCATTATCGTCAGGCTGTCACCGGGCCTAGTCTGAAGGCCTTCAGATTGGCGGATGAAAGCACATGGCACAGCGGGTAACGGTGATCGGCGGCGGCGTGATTGGTTTGGCAACGGCCTACGCGCTGGTGCGCGAAGGCTTTGCCGTCGATCTGGTCGAGGCACGCGAGGGCCTGGCGGGCGGCACCAGCTTTGCCAATGGCGGGCAGTTGTCCTATCGCTATGTCGCGCCGCTGGCCGATGCCGGGGTGCCGTTGCAGGCGCTGGGCTGGCTGCTGCGCAGCGAGTCACCGCTCAAGTTACGCCCGCGCCTGGACCTGGCGCAGTGGCGCTGGATGGGCGCGTTCATGGCGGCGTGTCGCAGTTCGGTCAATCGCACCAATGCCGCACATCTGCTGCGCCTGGCCTTGCTCAGCCAGGGTACGCTCAAGCAATGGCGCGAGGACGATGGCCTGGACGGCTTTGCCTGGCGGCGCAATGGCAAGCTGGTGACCTTTCGTAATCGCGCAACCTTTGCCCATGCCCGCCAGCACCTGCTCGACCCGCAGGGCCAGCAGGTGCTGGATGCGCAGGAGATCCGCGCGCTGGAACCGGCCCTGGCCGATGCGCCGTTCATTGGCGGGGTGTTCACCGCGGATGAAGAGGTCGCCGATTGTCATCGTTTCTGCCTGGCCCTGGTCGAGCGCCTGCAGGCGTCGGGGCAATGCCGCCTGATGCTCGGGCAGGCAGTGACGCGCATCCGCCACAGTGGTGGGGTAGTGCAGGCGCTGGAGCTGAGCGAGCAGGTCGTGCCGGTGGAGCGCCTGGTGCTGTGCGCCGGGCACCGCAGCGCCAGCCTCAGCCTGCCGGGGCTGCAGTTGCCGATCTATCCGCTCAAAGGCTACAGCCTGACCGCACCGATCAAGGCCGGGCAGCGGGCACCGCAGGTAAGCATCACCGACTACGATCGCAAAATCGTCTATGCCCGCCTCGAAGACCAACTGCGCGTCGCCGCCATGGTCGACATCGTCGGCTTTGATGAATCGCTCGATCCGGCACGGCTGGCGAGCATGCGCCAGTTGGCCGGGGCGACCTTGCCCGATGCCGCCGACTACGCCCAGGCCCGCGAATGGGCCGGCATGCGCCCGGCCACCCCCAGCGGCGTACCGTTGCTCGGGGCCACGGCGTACCGCAACCTGTGGCTCAATCTTGGCCATGGCGCCCTGGGTTTCACCCTGGCCTGCGCCAGTGGCCAGCTGTTGGCCGAACTGATCGCGGGTCGCGCGCCGTCAATCGACCTGCACGGCCTGACCCCACGGGCGGCCTGAACCGAACAAGAACAACAACCGCAAGGAGTGTCCCGATGTCGATTCCCCGTTTGCACCGTCCTGCTCTGCTTGCCCTGTCATTGTGTTTTGCCCAGCCGCTGCTGGCGCAAACGCCGACGCTCAGCGGCAGCCTGAAGAAGATCGCCGAATCCGGCAGCATCACCCTCGGCTATCGCGACTCGTCCATTCCGTTTTCTTATGTGGGCGACCACAGCGGCAAGCCCATGGGCTATTCGGTCGATCTTGCGGCTGAGATCGTCAAGCACCTGCAGGCCAAGCTGGCGGTGCCGCCGCTCAAGGTGCGCTACAACCTGGTGACTTCGCAGACGCGCATCCCGCTGGTGCAGAACGGCACGGTCGATCTGGAGTGCGGCACCACCGGGGTCACCGCCGAGCGGCAGAAGCAGGTGGATTTCTCCTATGGCTTTATTTTCGTCAAAGGCCAGTTGCTGACCAAAAAAGACAGCGGCATCCAGGGCCTGGATGACCTCAAGGGCAAGAATGTGGTCAGCACCGCCGGCACCACCAACGAGAAGTACCTGAAGAACTACAACCTGGAGCACCAGTTGGGGGCTTCGGTGATCAGTGCCAAGGACCACGGCGAGGCGTTCATGATGCTGCAGTCCGGGCGCGCGGCGGCGTTCTACATGGATGATGCGCTGCTGTACGGCGAGCGGGCCAAGGCGCGCAACCCGCACGACTGGGTGGTGGTGGGCGAGGCGCAATCGAAGGAGATCTACAGCTGCATGGTGCGCAAGGGCGATGACGGCTTGCTGGCGCTGGTCAATGAAGCGTTGGCGGATGTCTATCGCAGCGGGCGCATCGAGGCGATCTACAACCGCTGGTTCCAGCAGCCGATTCCACCCAATGGCCTGAACCTGGAGTTTGCGATGACCAGTGAACTGAAGGGCCTGATTGCCAGGCCGTCGAGCGAGCCGGTGCAGTAGTTTCTGCGCTGTTATCAGGCCATCGGCGGCAAGCGCCGTTTCACCGGGGTCTTCTTGACGATCGCGGTGTTGGTCTCGGCGTGGCTGTTGAGCTTGTCCAGCACGGTGTCGAGCTCTTCCATCGAGCGCACGTGCAGGCGCGCGATAAAGCAGTCATCGCCGGTGACCTTGTCGCACTCGGTGAACTCGGGGATGGCCATGATCTGCCGCTCCACTTCCTGCAGTTGCCCGGGCAGCGGCCGCACGCGGACGATGGCCTGTAGCTGGTAGCCGAAGCAGCGCGGGTCGATCTCTACCGTGTAGCCCTTGAGCACGCCACGCTCTTCAAGGCGGCGCAGGCGTTCGCTGACGCTCGGTGCTGACAGCCCGCTGAGCTGCGCCAGGGCCTTGAGCGAGCGCCGCGAGTCTTCCATCAGTGCCTTGATCAACAGTTGGTCGATATCGTCGGTCATACAGGCCTCGTTAGGCAAAATGCGAAAACTGCCTTGATAGTAAAGGTACAAGGTCAGTCTAGCCTGTTTTATCCACTGGAACGGTCGCCGCTGCCCTTGCCATAATTTGCCCATCGTCAAGGAGGTGAGTGATGGACAGTTCAATCCGCCGTGGGTCGTTCGAGATGGTCGCCGCGATGTTGATATCCGGGACCATTGGCTGGTTCGTGCTGGTGTCCGGGCAACCGGTACTGGATGTGGTGTTCTGGCGCTGTGTGTTCGGTGCTGGCACCTTGCTGCTGATCTGCCTGGCCATGGGCTTTCTCAAGCCCGGTATCCTGACCCTGGCCACCTTCGCCCTGGCGGTACTCAGCGGCGTGGCCATCGTCGGCAACTGGGTGCTGCTGTTTGCCTCCTACTCACGCGCCTCGATTGCAATCGGCACTGCGGTATACAACGTCCAGCCGTTCATGCTGGTGGGCCTGGCGGCGCTGTTTCTCGGTGAGAAAATCACCGCGCCCAAGCTGTTCTGGCTAGCGGTCTCCTTTGCCGGCATGCTGGCGATCGTCAGTGCCCATGGCAGCCAGGGTGGCACTGGCAACGACTACCTGCTGGGCATCGCCCTGGCCCTGGGCGCGGCGTTTCTGTACGCCGTGGCGGCGCTGATCATCAAGCGCCTGAGCGGCACGCCGCCGCACCTGATCGCGCTGATCCAGGTGTGCACCGGCATCCTCCTGCTGGCGCCCTGGGCCAATACCAGTGGCCTGCCGGGCGACGTCGGTGCGCTGGCCAGCCTGGTGACCCTGGGCATCGTCCACACCGGGGTGATGTATGTGCTGCTGTACGGCGCGATCCAGAAGCTGCCGACCGCCTTGACCGGGGCGCTGTCGTTCATCTACCCGATCGCAGCGATTTTCGTCGACTGGTTCGCCTTTGGCCATCGCCTGGCGCCGCTGCAATGGCTGGGTGTGGCCGCGATCCTGCTGGCCGCGGCCGGCATGCAGCAAGGCTGGTGGTTCAAGCCTGCGCTCAAGGCCCCGGCGGTCAAGCCAGACTGACGGCTGCGCGATCGATCAGGGCGGCCACTTCGGCGGCCCTGGACACCAGCGAGGCATGGCTGGCCTCCAGGGTCAGCAGCTCCTTGGGCTGCAGGCGTTCTGCCATGAGTTTCTGGTTGTCCGGGTGGATCATCCGGTCCTGGGTCGAGAGCTGGTACCAGCTGGGTTTGTGCTTCCATGCGGGCTCACCGATGGTGTCACCGAAGGTGCTGGCCAGTGGCGCCTTCTGGGTCACGCTCATCACCAACCCTTCATCCTTGCTCAGGTCCTGGCAAAAGCTTTCGTGCAGTTTGTCGGGTTTGATCCACAGGTAGCCATCGCCATCCGGTTGCAGGTTGGCTGCCGCTTGCGGCGGGTTCTTGGCGGTGATGGCGCCGGGGCTTTCGCCGCTGTCGGGGGCGAAGGCGGCGATGTACACAAGGCCGGCGACATTGGCCTGGTTGCCCATCTGGGTAATCACCGCACCGCCGTAGGAATGGCCGACCAGCAGCACCTTGCCGGGTATCGAGGCGACCATCTTGCGCGTGCGTTCAGCGTCATCGGCAAGCGAGGTCAAGGGCATCTCCACCGCATGCAGGTTGCGGTGGCCCAGGCGTGACAGTTCGAGGATGACCCGGCTCCAGTGGGCGGCGCCGCCCCAGAAACCATGGACCAGGACTATGGACGGAGTGTCGCTCATGATCGTTCTCCAGCACAGGGGTGGAATGCTAGTGTAGATGCTTGTGCTTGGCCCCGTTGCGGGGCGCCGCGCAACGCTGAAACGCAGACAGGGAGGTAGGCATGTTTTCCAGAATCAGTCTCGAGCAGTGGCGCGCGTTTGTCGCCACGGTCGAGTGCGGCGGCTATCTGCAAGCTGCCGAGCATTTGTTCAAGTCCCAGTCGGCGGTCAGCCATTCGGTCAATCGCATGGAGGCGCTGCTTGGCCAGGAGTTGTTCATCATTGAAGGTCGCAAGGCGGTGTTGACTTCCTTGGGCCAGGCGTTGCTGCCCCAGGCCAAGCATTTGCTCGGCGCGGCGCAAAAGCTTGAACAATTGGCCAACCAGTATCAGCCGGGGGTGCTCAGTGAGCTGGCGCTGGCGGTCGATGTATTGTTCCCGCTGGAGCTGCTGCAAGCAGGGTTGCAGGGGTTTTCGGCGACCTTCGAAAACTACCGGATTCGCCTGTACGAAACCGCGCTGTCCGGTGCGCGCGAACTGTTGGAAGACGGCAAGGTCGAGCTGGCGATCGCCAGCAGCCTTCCTGCCGGTTATGTGCACGAGTTGCTGCTGAACGTCAGGCTGGTTTGCGTGGTCGGCGCCGATCACCCGCTGGCCGCCAGCCGGGGCGAGCTGGGCCTGGCGGATTTGCATGCGCATCGGCAGGTGGTGATTCGTGACTCGGGCACCCGTTATCCGCAGAACAGCGGCTGGCTCGGCACCTCCCAGCGCTGGACGGTCAGCAGCCTGGCGGCGGCCTGTACCCTGGTCGAGCGCGGCATGGGGTTTGCCTGGCTGCCCGAGCACGCGATCATTGATGCGCTGGCTGCCGGGCGCTTGCATCGGCTGGCGTTGCAGCATCAGCGCCAGCGGGACGTGCCCTTGTACATCGGTTACCCCGAAGCACTGCGGCACAGTCCCGAGGTGCAGTTGCTGGTGCGGGTGATTGGTGAACACTGCCAGCAGTGCAACAGTCGTGCGCTCGCCTAGCCCTCGCTGTTGTCCAGGTTGGCGCGAATATCGCTGAAGACCTGGCGCAACTGCTCCAGGGTCATGCATTCAGACAAGCGAAAGCGCTCGGCGATCACCAGCGAAGGCACCGAACGCAAGTTCAGTTCACGGCCTTGCTGCAGGTCGCGCTCCAGCAAGGCAGGGGCGTCGTGTTCGAGGCTGTGGGCAAAAGCTTGCGGCTCGAAGCCGGCCTCTGCAGCGATGGCCAGTACAGTGGCCTTGTCACCGATATTGCGGTTCTTGACCAGGTGCGCCCACTGCAGGCGGTCGAACATCAGTTCGTGACCGGCATTGCCAGCCAGTGCGTGGGCCGCCTGGCAGGCGGTGGCGGCGAGCAGGCCGTTGGGGTATTCGAAGCTTTGCTCGCGCATGCCCGGGATATTGATGCGCTTTTCGTCCTCGGCGCGGGCGCAGGCCTGCCAGTGATCGAGGATGGTTTCCTTGGCCTGGGGCATCGAGCCGAAGCGCTGGATCATCGCCTCGCGGCTGCTTTGCAGGATGAAGCTGCGGTGCTGGATATCCAGCTCGAACTCAGCTTGCAACTGCTTGAGGCGCGGGGCCAGGACAAAGCACCAGGCGCAAACGACGTCGTGGAAGAACTCGATTTTCAGGGCAGGCATGGCAAGATTCCGTTAGTGAAGGTGCAGGCACTATCGGCAACGGCGTCGGGTAAAAAAAGCGACAAAAACCGGTCACATTCACCCATCGTGTTCATCAAAGGCCGAACGGCCTGTTGTCACCGGCGGGGCAAGGTAGAATAGGCGACTTTACCCGATTGAATCTGCCCATGACCTCTGTGATCGACACCCTCCAGCAGCACCTGCTCGCCGCCCTCGACCCGGCGCCGAGCGAAACCCGGCGCCTGTTCCATGGCCGCGGGCGCTGCTGGCCGGGGCTTGAGCAGATCACCGTGGACTGGCTGCAGGGGGTGTTGCTGGTGTCGCTGTTTCGCCAGCCGCCCGAGGGCCAGTTGCCGGCCCTGGAGCAGATGCTCCTGACGCTTGCCCAGGCGCCAGGCTGGCGCGGCCAGGCCATTCTGATTCAGCACCGCTACCTGCCGGACAGCCCCGGGCAGTGGCTGCTGGGTACCCCCAGCGAGCACTGGTTGATCGATGAGGACGGCTTGCGCTATCAGCTGGACCTGGGCCTCAAGCAGAACACCGGTCTGTTCCTCGACATGCGCTATGGTCGGCGCTGGGTGCGTGAGCAGGCGGCGGGCAAGCGCGTGCTCAACCTGTTCGCCTACACCTGCGGTTTTTCGCTGGCGGCGATTGCCGGTGGCGCCGAGCAGGTGGTCAACCTGGACATGGCGCGCTCGGCATTGAGCCGCGGGCGCGATAACCATCGGCTCAACGGCCATGACCTGGGCAAGGTGAGTTTTCTTGGCCATGAGCTGTTCAAGTCGTGGGGCAAGGTGCGCAAGTCCGGGCCCTATGACTTGATCATCATCGACCCGCCAAGCTTCCAGAAGGGCAGCTTTGTCCTGACCCAGGACTACCGCAAGATCCTGCGGCGCCTGCCGGAGTTGTTGAACGCCGGCGGCACGGTGCTGGCCTGCGTCAACGACCCGGCCGTTGGCCCGGACTTTCTCATCGAAGGCATGGCTGAGCAAGCACCGGAGCTGAGCTTTGTCGAACGCCTGGCCAACCCGCCGGAGTTTCCCGACAGCGATCCGGCGGGTGGCTTGAAGGCGCTGGTGTTCAGGGCCCTTGTGTAGGAGCGGGCTTGCCCGCGATGCGATGTGGCGGACAGAATGCTATCGCGGGGCAAGCCCGCTCCTACTTGGCTAAGCGCCGCCAGCCCAGCACCACACCGCTGACACTGAGCACCAGCCCGCCCAGGCTGAAGGCGATCATCCAGGCATCCCACAATGGCCGCCGTTGCAACAGCGGTAGCCAGTCCCAGCTGTGCAGCAACGAGAACAACCAGCGCGACACGCGCCGCGGCTGGTCCAGTACACCCAGCACTTCGCCGGTGTACAGGTCCAGGTGCAGCCAGGTCTGTTGCGGGTCTGCAAAGCGTACGCGCAACACTGGCAAGCGCTTTTCCAGGTGGCCGAGCATGCTTTGCTCGGCCCGGGCGTAGTAGTAGAAGTCGTAGGCTTCAAGCTGCTCGCTGTACATCTGGCCCTGGGGCAGGATCGCTTGTGCGGCGCGCTCCAGCACCTCCCGCGGCAGGCGTTCGAGCACCTGGCCGTCGGCCATCGACAGCACCCGCGTGCGCCCGGCGCCATCATGACCGACCAGGTACCCCGCACCCGCAATCAAGCGCCATTCCAGCTCACGGGCCTTGAAACCTTGCTGGTCGAACCGCGCCAGCGCCTCAGAGGCCGACAGCGGAAAAGCCGCCGCGGTCAACGGCCCGCCTTGATAGGCCGCAACATTCAACGGCATTGAGCTGCTGAACAGCCGCCACGGGTTCATCGACATCAAGCCACTGAAAATCCAGGTAATCGCCAGCACGCCAAACAGCAAGCCGCCAATATGGTGCCAGCGGGCAAAGCCCCGGTAGGGCGAACGCGAGCCACTGCGGTAGGGCTTGCGCAGGCGCCAGCGCAGGATCCCGATCACCGCGCCAAGCAACGCCATCAGCGTGCCGGCCAGCGACAGGCTGATCACCAGGTTGCTCCACAGGCCGTCGACGCCAATGCCGCGTAATGGATACAGCCAGTGCAGCCAGGCGCCGACCAGGTTCCAGCCGCGCTCCAGGGCGCTGGCATCGCGCACCACTTCGCCGGTATGGCCGGAGATGTACAGCAGGGTGCGTGCGCCATCGTCGAGCTGCACCCGCTGCAGCGGGCGCTCGGCGTCGAGGGCGCGCGAGTGGCTCCACAGGTCTTCGGTCACCACCCCGGCATAACGGGCTGTTGCCTGCGGATCGTATTGATGCGCACTGGCCAGGGCCTGTTCGCGATCGATCGCCTGCAGGCGCTGGCCCGTGCGGGCGTCCACCGCCACGCTGGCCCGGCTTGGATAGCTGAACAGGTAGCGCGGCGTGCCGGCCACCGTGCTCAGGCGGATGCTGGCCGGGGTGCGCTCGGCATCGGCACTGCGCAGGGCAGTGCCGAGGTCGACGCAGCAATCCTGAACGCGCAACTGCGGCAGGTGAGCGTAGTGCTCGCGCGGGGTCAGCTTGGGGTAGCCGACATACAGCATGACCATCCCCGAGAAGAACCACAGGGCCATGAACAGGCATAAGCCGATGCCCAGCCAGCGGTGCCACAGGTACAGGTAACGTTTCATCGGCGGCGTCCTAGAAGCGCGTCTGCACGGCCAGCTCCAGGGTGCGCGGGGCACCGAGGTAGAGCATGCTCGAGGAGGTCCAGCGGGCATACACCTCGTCGGTCAGGTTGCGCACCCGGGCCGTGATGCGCGTGTCGTCATCGACCTTGAAACCGACGAAGGCACCGAAGATCGTGTAGGCCGGCGCGTAGCGGGTGTTGGCTGCGTCGGCATACACCGAAGACACGTAGCGGCTGTCGGCACCGATTTGCCAGCTCGGGTCGATGTCGTAGGTCAGCCACAGGTTGGCGACCCGCTCGGGGATGTTGGTCGGGGTATTGCCCTTGCGCGAGATCGAGCGACCGCCGACGTTCTCGTTGAACTCGTCGTACTGGGCGTCGACGTAGGCAAAGTTGCCCTCGGCCAACAGCTTCGGTGTGACGTGCAGCGAGGCGGCCACTTCTACCCCGCGCGAGGTCTGCTTGCCCACCGGCTGGGTGACGCTGGGGTTGGCGGCATCGGCGGTGGCGAGGTTCTTGCGCTCGATCTGGTAGGCGGCAACGGTGGCGGCGCCGCGGCCATCGAGGAAGCTGAACTTGCTGCCCACTTCCAGCTGCTTGCCGGTGCTCAGGTCGAAGTCGCGTACGGTGGCAAAACTGGCTGTGCTGAGCATGCCCGAGGGCGGGTCGGCGGCGGTGCTGTACTGCACATAGACGTTGGCCGCCGGGGTCAGCTCGTAGACCAGGCCGATGCGCCCGGTGGTGGGCTCGTAGCTGCGCTGGAAGTCCAGCGGGTTGTTGGCATCGACCGTGCGGTAGTTGTGCACATCGAGGTCGATATGGTCATAGCGCAAGCCGGTCAGCAGCGACAGGCGCTCGGTCAGTTGCAGGCGGTTCTCGACGAACGCTGCCCAGGTGTCGACGGTGTTCTCGCGGTTCTTCTGAAAGCCCGGGACCATGCCCTTCAGGTCATAGAAATGCCCGGGTTCGAAGCTGGCCGGATCGACACTGTCGAAAATACCGGTGATCGAGCGCGGGTAGGTCATCTGCACGTTGTGGCTGTAGTCCAGGCCCGCCGACCACTGGCTGTTGAGGCCCAACATCTGGCCCTCGTGCAGCAATTCGAAGCGGTTGCCGTTGAGCTCCTGGTCATGGCGTTGCAGCAGCGCGTTGGAGCGGTTGACCCGGCTGTTGTCCGCGTTGTAGGCGTAGGTTTCGAGGTTACGAAAATCACGCTCGGTGTTGTAGTGGTAGAGGGTGTTGCGCAGCGAGGTGTTGTCGTTGAAGCGGTACTCGGTGATTGAGCGCAGCCAGCGAACGCGCTGCTCGTAGCGGCCGTCCTCGACGTTGTAGTTTTCGAAGCGGCGGCTCTCGTCGACCTTCATTTCGCCGCCCAGCGGGTTGAGCACCGGGCTGCCCCAATAGGGGCTGTCGACCGTTTCGTTCTGGTACTCCACGGCCAGGGTGTGGGACAGCTGGTCGTTGATGTCGGTGAGCAGCGAGAACGCCACGGTCCAGGCATCGCGCTCTTCGCGATCGACATAGCCGTTGCTCTTGCTGTGGCTGAAATCCAGGCGTGCGTAGTTGCGGATGCCATCGCCGTCGTTGAGCGCATGGTTGAAGCCGAACGAGGTCTCGCTGCTGTCGTAGGAGCCGTACTTGATTCTGCCTTCGTTGAAGTTCTCGTCGCGGCTGGCCAGTTTGCTGATGTAGTTGATCGAGCCGCCGACGGCGCCAGCGCCAAACAGGAAGCTCGACGGCCCGCCGACGGCTTCGACGCGGTCATAGATCCAGCTGTCGACCGGGCGCGCGGCAACCGAGTCGTACTGCACGCTGATGCCGTTGAACAGCTGGGTAATCTGCCCCCCGGAAAACCCCCGGTAAGCCACCGAGCCTGCCGAGCCCGGTGGTGAGGCGGCGGTCATGCCGGGCACGCCGTTAAGTGCGTCCTGGGTGGTCTGCGCGCCGCGTTGCTCGATCTGCTGGCGGTTGACGATGCTCACCGAGGCCGGGGTTTCCCGCGGGGTGAGGCCAAGGCGCGAAGCGGTTTGCGACGGGGTGTCGAGCAGCACGCCGTCTTCGGCGTCGGCGCGGCTGTTGATACGCAGGTCGGGCAGGGTCAGCGGCGCCTCGGCCACAGCGTGGAAGGGCAACGCGCACAGCAGCGCCGCGCAACCGTAAAGGCGATAGGAGTAGGGCATGAATCACACTCTGGAAATTGAGCCAGCGGCCGCCTGCACCTGTCAGGCAGGCACAGCAAAAAACGGCCGGTTTCGGGCAGCCCAAGCGGCTGCCAGGAGGTTCAAGCCAGAAGCGGGGAGGCGCGGGGGTTGGCGGCCGGCCAGCAATATCGCGGCGGCGCTTTGCTGCGCAGTTCACGGTGATAGCGACGTACCCGGGTAACCGCCAGCAGCCAGCCGATGACCAGCACCAGGCCCAGGCAGACCACGGCGGCAGCGCACACCGGGCAGGTCTGCATGCTGTCCCAGCCGGCCACCGTCTGATCGCCGAAATCGCTTTTCAGCGTCGGCCCGGCGCTGCCCATGGCCGAACAATAGGCGCCGCCGATACCGTTGAGTTGCAGGCCCATCATCTGCCCGTGACCGATACCGCAGGCGAACAGATTGAACAGGACACAGAAGTACAAGGTCCAGGCAATCAGCGGGCGGTCGGCGGGGGCGCGGTTCATGGCCGCGACTTTAGCACCGATGGCCGCTGGGGTTAAAGCAATCAGGCCGGTTCTTCAGCGACTTTTTGCGGTGGCGGATTGTATTGCGCAAAGCTCACGTCGTCGGTCTGGTCGACGCGCTTTTTCAGCCGTTCGTTGAAGGCGCGATTGACCGCATATTGCCCGCCGGAGCTGGTGCGAAACTGCGCGGTCAAAGTGATGCCGTTGAGGTTCATGCTGTCGACCCCGAACACCTGCAGCGGCCCTTGCAGGCTGTGGCGCAGCAGCGGGTCTTCGCTGATCGACTGGCCGACTTCGCGGATCAGTTTCAGCGCGCTGTCGACGTCGGTCTGGTAGCTGAACTGAACCGAGAAGAACGCATAGGCGAACTGCCGTGACTGGTTGGTGACCGCCTTGATCTGGCCGAACGGTACCGAGTGCACGAAGCCCTTGCCATCACGCAGGCGCAAGGTGCGGATGGTCAGGCTCTCGACCGTGCCGGCATGCCCGGAATCGAGCACCACCCAGTCGCCGATGGCTATGGTGTCTTCGATGAGGATGAACAGCCCGGTGATCACGTCCTGCACCAGTTGCTGGGAGCCGAAACCGATCGCCAGGCCGACCACCCCGGCGCCGGCCAGCAAGGGCGCGACGTTGATGCCCAGGTTGGCCATGGTGGTGATGGTGCAGATCACCACCAGGATGATCTTGATGGCATTGCGCAGCATCGGCAGGATGGTCCGCACCCGGGTGCTCGGCTGGCGCGACGAGCGCCGCCCCACCGTGGGCTTGAGGGCTTCCTGGATCGCCGTGTCGATCACCACCCACAGCAGCCAGGTGACCAGCAGGATCAGGCCGATGCTGCTCAGTGAATCACTGATCGCCCGGCCCAGGCTGTTGCGCAGGGCAAAATCGAGCACCGAAAAGCCCCAGATGCGCCCCAGCAGCTCGATGAAGGCCACTGCCATGGCGATGCGCAGCAGCGCGTGGGCAAGGTTGCGCAGCAGTTCCTTGTACGGACGCAGGCGTTGCCCGGGTTCGATGTCGTGGGCCTTGAACAGGTGCTGCAAGGTGGTGCTGAGAAACAGCGTGGCGATCAGCAAAATGGTGGTCAGCAACGCGTTTTGCAGGGCCTTCTGGCTCTCTTCGCCGGCGCCGATCAGGGTGATGGCCGAGACCAGGATCATCATCAGGATCGGCAGGTACCAGAGCCAGGAAAAGATCCGCAGGGTTTCCTGCACGGCGCGGTGCTGCAAGCGCTCCTTGAGCGCGCGGTTGCGGATCAGGTGCGCCACCGGGCGGCGCAGGCGAATCACCAGGACGGCGAACGCCAGGGTCGCCAGCAGGCCGGTGATTACCGCCACGCTGCTGGTGATGTTGCCGCCCAGTTGGCGGGTGATCTGCGGGCTGGTCAGGGCATCGCTCCAGGCCGCCAGAAAGCCGATCATGAACAGCGGCCGAGGCGCCAGCTGGCGAATGATGCGCACCGCCGCGCGCTTGTGGCCGGTGTCGAACAGGGTGATCAGGCACAGGATGATCGATGTCGAGAAGATACCGCTGCTGGTGGCATAGGCCAGGCTCAGGCCCAGGGCGCGGCCTACCGACGGCTCCAGATAGTGGCTGACGTACAGCGTGGTCGGCAGGCTGGCCAGGGCCGGCAGGGTATAGGGCAGCAGGTAGCCGAGCAGTTTCTGCAGGCGCGGGCGTTGGCGCAGCGGGCGGCTGTTGTTGCTGCGATGGGCCAGCAGGCGGCCGAGGTTGGTGAGCACCGCGAAGGCGACCAGCCAGGTGATGCTCAGCAGGGCGAAATCGCCGAGCAGGTCGAGGCCATCGCGACCGGCGTGGCGGTTGACCAGTTGATCGACTTCATTGACGGCGCGGTCGGCGCGCAGGCGCCAGCTGTCGAACAGGTGGCTGTCGATATCCAGTTCCTGGCTGACATCGTCCAGGCCATCGGCAATGGCGCCGAGCAGGCCGCCCTGGACCACGGGTTCAGGTTCAGGTGTTGGTGCGGCGGGCGAAGGTTCGGCGGCGAACAGCTGGCTGCTCAACAGACAACTGAACAGCAAGGTGAGTAAAGATCGGGTCACTGGGCACTCCTTGAGCCGTGGATGACGGAAAGGGTAGTCAATGAACTGATCAGCAAATGGGAGGGTAAGTTCGATAGGGGGTGAAGCAATCGCGGGTCAAGTCGAGGCGTCACCTCGACTGACCCGCGATGAGGCCATTACTGCCCGGTGTAGATCTGGTCGAAAATCCCGCCATCGTTGAAGTGGGTTTTCTGCACGGTGCGCCAGTCACCGAAGGTCTTCTCGACCGAGAGGAAGTCGACTTTCGGGAAGCGGTCGGTGTACTTGGCCAGCACCGCTGGATCACGCGGACGCAGGTAGTTGTTGGCGGCGATTTCCTGGGCCTCAGGCGACCACAGGTATTTCAGGTATGCCTCGGCGGTGGCGCGGCTGCCTTTCTTCTCGACCACCTTGTCGACCACACTCACCGGTGGCTCGGCTTCGGCGGAGACGCTTGGGTAGATGACTTCGAACTGGTCACGACCGAACTCGCGGGCGATCATTTCGGCTTCGTTCTCGAAGGTCACCAGCACGTCGCCGATCTGGTTGGTCATGAAGGTGGTGGTGGCGGCGCGGCCACCGGTATCGAGCACTGGCGCCTGCTTGAACAGCTTGCCGACAAAGTCCTTGGCCTTGTTCTCGTCACCGCCGTTCTTCAGCACATAGCCCCAGGCCGAGAGGTAGGTGTAGCGGCCGTTACCGGAGGTTTTCGGGTTTGGCACAATGACCTGGACGCCGTCTTTGAGCAGGTCGGGCCAGTCTTTCAGGGCCTTGGGGTTGCCCTTGCGCACGATGAACACAGTGGCCGAGGTGAACGGCGCGCTGTTGTTCGGTAGGCGCGTGACCCAGTTGTCCGGCACCAGCTTGCCGTTGTCGGCCAGGGCATTGATGTCGGTGGCCATGTTCATGGTGATGACGTCAGCCGGCAGGCCGTCGATTACCGAACGGGCCTGCTTGCTCGAGCCACCGAACGACATCTGCACGGTGATCTTCTCTTTGTGCTCGGCTTCCCAGTGCTTCTGGAACGCGGCGTTGTAATCCTTGTAGAAGTCGCGCATCACGTCGTACGAGACGTTCAGCAGCGGCGCCGGAGCAGCCTGGGCCACGGAGCCGAAGGCGAGGCTTGCGGCCAGAAGCGAGGCACTGAAGAGTTTTTTCACTGCGCATTCCTTGTTCGAGTTAGCGTTAAAGGCATTATGCCAGCGACTATAACGGTTGGGCTTTAGGCGCTAAAAGATTAAAAAGTGCTTTGCTTATTCCATTTTTTTAAACAGCGCATTGCCGCAGCGCGAGCAGAACGCCGCGCCGTGCTCGTGGCTGTTTTTCCGGCACACCGGGCAGTCGTGCTGTAGCTGTTCGCCGCGCATGGCGTTGGCAAGCTCGGCGGTGAAAATCCCGGTGGGCACGGCGATGATCGAGTAACCGGTGATCATCACCATCGACGACAACACCTGGCCCAGCGGGGTTTTGGGCACGATGTCGCCAAAGCCGACCGTGGTCAGGGTGACGATCGCCCAGTAGATGCCCTTGGGGATGCTGGTAAAGCCATGCTCGGGACCTTCGACCACATACATCAGGGTGCCGAACACGGTGACCAGGGTCGAGACGCTGAGCAGGAACACGATGATCTTCTGCTTGCTGCCGCGCAGCGCCGCGAGCAGGTAATGGGCCTGCTTGAGGTAGGGGCTGAGCTTGAGCACGCGAAAGATCCGCAGCATACGTACGACGCGGATGATCAGCAGGTATTGGGCGTCGCTGTAGTACAGGGCGATGATCCCCGGGACGATCGCCAGCAGGTCGACCAGGCCATAAAAACTGAAGGCGTAGCGCAAGGGCTTGGGCGAGCAATACAAGCGGATCAGGTACTCGACCAGAAAGATCGCGGTAAAGCCCCACTCGACGGCCGCCAGCAACCCGGCATAACCCTGGTGCACCTCGTCGATGCTGTCGAGGATCACCGTTACCAGGCTGGCGAGAATGATCAGCAGGAGGATCTTGTCGAAGCGCCGGCCGGCCGTGGTGTCGGTTTGAAAGACGATGACGTAGAGCCGCTCGCGCCAGCTCGAAGGGGTGTCCATAGGCTCGTTCCAAAGGCAGATGGGCAGAGCCTAGGGGCTGCACCTCAGCTGTGCAAGCGACGCCGGCTGTGGGATAGCGGCAGGCGCAGCAGGCGGCCGCCGGCATGCAGCAGCCAGCAGGCGAGAATGAACGGCGCAGTCAGGCCGGCGACCGGCAGCAGGCTCACCGCTGGTTGCAGGGCAATTGCCAGGACGATGGCCAGCAGCGGCAGCCAGGGCCGCTGGCGTTCCTGGCTGAAGGCCAGGGCGGCGAGGGCGGCATTGAAACCGAACAGGCCGTTGTAGGCCGCCGTGGCCTCGCCACCGAGCAACGCCACGCTGCCGCCGATGGCCGAGCCGAGCAGGGCCCAGACGGCGGCGTAGCGATTGGAGATCAGCAGGCCGAGGGCGATCAGCACGCCGGCCAGCGGCTGGTCGAGCAAGAAGATCTGCCCAAGGCCGCGGGCCAGGGCGAACAGCGGGTTGGCCTCGACACTGGTGCTGGTGGCGCTGGCGGGTTCGGCCATGGCCAGGGCGGCCCAGCCGAGCAACACGAACGGCGCGGTATAGGCAGGCAGCAGTTGCCTGGGGCCGCGCTTGAGCCACTGGTGCACGAGCATGCTGCTCAGGCCGCCAGCGGCGATGATCAGTGGCGGCAGAATCGCCGACCAGGGCAGGGCATAGCTGATCAGCAGACCAATCAGCACGCCGTTGTAGCTGTACAGGCCGGCCTGGCGGTCAGTGCGGTTGTAGCCACGGCGCTGGGCAGTCAGCAGCCCGGCGAGGGCCCCGAGCAGCGCGCCGCCGACCAGGTCGGGCGCGGTCAGGGTGATAGCCAGCAGGCAGCACAGGCCACACAGCGGATTGCGCTGCAGCAGCACCTGGCTGAAGCCGTTGAGCAAGGCAGTGGCCCAGTCGGGGCACGGGTTGACGAAATTCTTGGTGTACATGGGGGCAGTCTGGGTTGATGTGGAGTGGGGAGCCTCTTTGGGCCGGGTTGTCCCACCTGGGGTTTGTGTTGCATTCATCGCGGGTCAAGCCCGCTCCCACAAACCTGTGGGAGCGGTCTACCTCAGATCAAGGTCTCGATCCGCAGCGTGTTAGTCGACCCCGGCTTGCCAAAAGGCACACCGGCAGTGATCAACAGCGTGTCGCCGCGGCTGGCCATGCCCTGGGCCTGGGCGATCTCCAGGGCGGTGGAGCAGATCTCGTCGACCTGGCGCAAGCGATCGTTGACCACCGAATGCACACCCCAGGCCACGCTCAGGCGCCGGGCGGTGGACAGGTTGGGCGTCAGGTTGAGGATCGGCGCCCGTGGCCGCTCGCGCGCAGCGCGCAGGGTCGAAGCCCCCGATTCGCTGTAGTTGACCAGCACCGCCACCGGCAGGATGCCGCTGATGCGGCGGATCGCGCAGCTGATGGCATCCGACACGGTGGCCTCGGCTTTCGGCCGGCCGACGTCGAGTTGCGCCTGGTAGTCCGGGCCGTTCTCCACCTGGCGGATGATCTTGCTCATCATCTGTACCGCTTCCAGCGGGTAGTCGCCCGAAGCGGTCTCGGCCGAGAGCATCACCGCATCGGCGCCTTCGGCCACGGCGTTGGCGACGTCGGTGACTTCGGCGCGGGTCGGGGCCGGGGAGAAGCGCATCGATTCGAGCATCTGCGTGGCCACCACCACCGGTTTACCCAGTTCGCGGCAGGTGTTGATGATGCTCTTCTGGATCTGCGGCACGCTTTCGGCCGGCACTTCCACGCCCAGGTCGCCACGGGCAACCATGATCGCGTCGCTGAGCTCGGCAATGGCGCGCAGTTGGGTCACCGCCGAGGGCTTCTCGATCTTGGCCATCAGGTAGGCACGGTCACCGATCAGCTGGCGCGCTTCGACGATGTCTTCCGGGCGCTGCACGAACGACAGTGCCACCCAGTCCACGCCCAGCTCCAGGCCGAAGCTCAGGTCGCGGCGGTCCTTGGCGGTCAGCGGGCTGAGGTCGAGTACCGCTTGCGGCACGTTGACGCCCTTGCGGTCGGACAGCTCGCCGCCGTTGAGCACTTCGGTCTCGATTGCGTCGCTGTGCTTGGCGGTCACCCGCAGGCGCAGCTTGCCGTCGTCGAGCAGCAGGTCCATGCCCGGCTCCAGCGCAGCGATGATTTCCGGGTGCGGCAGGTTGACCCGCTCAAGCGTACCCGGGGTGCTGTCCAGGTCCAGGCGCAGGGCCTGGCCGCGTTGCAGCTGGACCTTGCCCTCGGCAAAACGGCCGACGCGCAGTTTAGGCCCCTGCAGGTCCATGAGGATGCCCAGCGGGTAGTTGAGCTGGCTCTCCACCTCGCGGATCCACTGGTAGCGCAGGGCGTGGTCTTCGTGCTCGCCGTGGCTGAAGTTCAGGCGAAAGATGTTCACCCCGGCCTCGACCAGTTGGCGGATGTCATCGATGCCCTTGATCGCAGGACCGAGGGTGGCGAGGATTTTGACTTTTTTATCAGGCGTCATGTCAGGCACTCTCGAGAATCAGGATGGCGCGAAAATCGTTGACGTTGGTCCGCGTCGGCTCGGTAACGATCAAGTCATCGAGCGCGGCGAAGTAGCCGTAGCCATTGTTGTTGTCCAGCTCGTCACTGGCCGACAGGCCCAGGGCCGCGGCGCGGGCGTAGCTGTCCGGGGTCATCAGTGCGCCGGCGTTGTCTTCGGAGCCGTCGATGCCATCGGTGTCACCGGCCAGGGCATAGACCCCGCGCAGGCCCTTGAGGCTTTCGGTCAGGCTCAGCAAAAACTCGGCGTTGCGCCCGCCACGGCCATTGCCGCGCACGGTCACGGTGGTTTCGCCACCGGAGAGGATCACGCAGGGTGGCGACAGCGGCTGGCCGTGCTGGACGATCTGCCGGGCGATGCCGGCATGGACCTTGGCCACCTCGCGCGACTCGCCTTCGAGGTCGCCAAGGATCAGCGGGCTGAAGCCGGCCTGGCGGGCTTTGACCGCTGCCGCTTCCAGCGACTGCTGGGGCCGGGCGATCAGCTGGAAGTGGCTGCGGGCCAGGGCCGGGTCGTCAGCCTTGACGGTCTCGGAGGCCGGGTTGTTGAGCCAGGCGGTGACCGCAGCAGGCGCTTCGATGTTGTAGCGCTTGAGGATCGCCAGGGCTTCGGCCGAGGTGCTCGGGTCGGCCACGGTGGGGCCGGAGGCAATGACCGTGGCCAGATCCCCGGGTACATCGGAAATCGCATAGGTATAGACGGTGGCCGGCCAGCAAGCCTTGGCCAGGCGCCCGCCCTTGATCGCCGAGAGGTGCTTGCGCACGCAGTTCATCTCGCCGATGGTGGCGCCGGATTTGAGCAGGGCCTTGTTGATCTGTTGCTTGTCGGCCAGGGTCAGGCCTTCGGCAGGCAGCGCCAGCAGCGCCGAACCACCGCCGGAGAGCAGGAAAATCACCCGGTCGTCAGCCGTGAGGTTGCTGACCATTTCCAGTACCCGCTTGGCCACGGCCAGGCCGGCGGCATCCGGGACCGGGTGGGCGGCTTCGACCACTTCGATTTTCGAGCAGCTGGCGCCATGGCCGTAGCGGGTAACCACCAGGCCGGAAACCGGGCCCTTCCAGGCGCGCTCGACGACTTCAGCCATGGCCGCGGCAGCCTTGCCGGCGCCGATGACGATGACGCGACCGCTGCGGTCGCTGGGCAGGTGGGCTTCAAGGACCTGGCGGGGATGCGCGGCATCGATGGCCGTGGCGAACAGCTCGCGCAGAAAGTGTTGCGGATCGACCGACATGGCAGGCTCCAATCTTATTGTTTTTCAGAATCAAAAACGCCCCTGGGCCCGCCTCCGTGCAGGCCGACCCAGGGGCGCTGAAAGCGGCAAGCTTCAAGCTCCAAGCCGCAAGAGAAAGCGGATCGACGCGCGGCCTGCTTTTACTTGCAGCTTGAAGCTTGCAACTGGCCTCTTACTCTTCACCGCGGATCGAGAAGTTGGCCATGTGCTCAAGGCCCTTGATCAGCGCCGAGTGGTCCCAGTTGGCGCCGCCGATGGCCGCGCAGGTGCTGAACACTTGCTGGGCGTTGGCGGTGTTGGGCAGGTTGATGTTCAGTTCCTTGGCGCCTTGCAGGGCCAGGTTCAGGTCTTTCTGGTGCAGGCTGATACGGAAGCCCGGGTCGAAGGTGCCCTTGATCATGCGCTCGCCGTGCACTTCGAGGATTTTCGACGAAGCGAAGCCGCCCATCAGTGCTTCACGCACCTTGGCAGGGTCGGCGCCGTTCTTGGCGGCGAACAGCAGCGCTTCGGCCACCGCCTGGATGTTCAGGGCGACGATGATCTGGTTGGCGACCTTGGCAGTCTGGCCGTCGCCGCTGCCGCCGACGCGGGTGATGTTCTTGCCCATGACCTGGAACAGCGGCAGGGCGCGTTCGAAGGCGTTCGGGCAGCCGCCGACCATGATGCTCAGGGTCGCGGCCTTGGCACCGACTTCACCGCCGGACACCGGCGCGTCGAGGTAGGTGGCGCCGGTGGCCTTGATCTTCTCGGCGAAGGCTTTGGTGGCGGTTGGCGAGATCGAGCTCATGTCGATCACCACCTTGTTCGGGCCGACGCCCTGGGCCACGCCGTTGTCGCCGAACAGCACCGCTTCAACCTGCGGGGTATCGGGGACCATGACGATGATGAATTCAGCTTCCTGGGCCACTTCTTTCGGGTTGGCCAGGGCTACGGCGCCGGCGGCGACCAGGTCGGCAGGGGCAGCGTCGTGGTGGGTCGAGAGGAACAGGCTGTGACCGGCTTTTTGCAGGTTCTGCGCCATTGGGCGGCCCATGATGCCGGTGCCGATAAATCCGATTTTAGCCATGAGAAATGCCTCTTGTAATTGTTGGATGCAGGTCAGATCGCGTTATGGGTCTTCAGCCAGCCAAGGCCCGCTTCGGTAGTGGTCAGCGGCTTGTATTCACAGCCCACCCAGCCCTGGTAGCCGATGCGGTCCAGGTGTTCGAAGAGGAAGCGATAGTTGATCTCGCCAGTACCCGGCTCGTTGCGGCCGGGGTTGTCGGCCAGCTGGATGTGGTTGATCTTGGCCAGGTTGCTCTGCACGGTACGGGCAAGATCGCCCTCCATGATCTGCATGTGGTAGATGTCGTATTGCAGGTACAGGTTGCTGCTCGCCACCTCGGCCTGGATCTCCAGCGCCTGTTTGGTGGTGTTCAGGTAGAAGCCCGGGATGTCGCGGGTGTTGATCATTTCCATGACCAGCTTGATCCCGGCGGCCTGCAGCTTGTCGGCGGCAAACTTGAGGTTGTCGACGAAGGTCTTGCGCACCGTGGCGCAGTCCGGGCCTTGTGGACGGATGCCGGCCAGGCAGTTGACCTGGGTGTTGCCCAGCACCTGGGCGTAGGCGATGGCCAGATCGACACCGGCGCGGAATTCCTCGACACGGGCCGGGTCGCAGGCGATGCCGCGATCACCCTTGGCCCAGTCGCCGGCCGGCAGGTTGAACAGCACCTGGGTCAGGCCGTGGGCATCGAGCTGCTGCTTGATTTCAGCCGAGCTGAAGTCGTACGGGAACAGGTACTCGACACCGCTGAAGCCGGCGTCGGCAGCAGCCTTGAAACGGGCGAGGAAGTCCTGCTCGGTGAACAGCATGGACAGGTTGGCGGCGAAACGTGGCATGGTTGTCTCCTTGCAAAAAGGGGCCCTGTGCACCCGGCAGCAGGGCCTTCGCAGCGATCAGTCGAGCAGGGAAATCGCGGTTGGCGCGTCGTTGCCGACCAGGGCCAGGTCTTCGAATTCGTTGACCGCGTTGATTTCGGTGCCCATGGAAATGTTGGTCACGCGCTCGAGGATAACCTCGACCACCACCGGTACCCGGAACTCTTCAGCCAGCTTTTGCGCCTTGAGCAGGGCCGGGGCGATCTCGCCAGGCTCGGTCACGCGCAGGGCCTTGCAGCCCAGGCCTTCGACCACGGCGACGTGATCGACGCCATAACCGTTGAGTTCCGGCGCGTTGACGTTCTCGAACGCCAGCTGCACACAGTAATCCATCTCGAAGCCGCGCTGGGCCTGGCGGATCAGGCCCAGGTAGGAGTTGTTCACCAGCACGTGGACGTAGGGCAGGTTGAACTGCGCGCCCACTGCCAGCTCTTCGATCATGAACTGGAAGTCATAGTCGCCCGACAGTGCCACGACCTTGCGAGTCGGGTCGGCCTTGACCACGCCCAGCGCCGCAGGAATGGTCCAGCCCAGCGGGCCGGCCTGGCCGCAGTTGATCCAGTGGCGCGGCTTGTAGACGTGGAGGAACTGTGCGCCGGCGATCTGCGACAGACCGATGGTGCTGACGTAGCAGGTGTCCTTGCCGAACACCTGGTTCATTTCCTGGTAAACGCGCTGCGGCTTGACCGGCACGTTGTCGAAGTGGGTCTTGCGCTGCAGGCTCGACTTGCGCTGCTGGCAGTCTTCGAGCCAGGCGCTGCGGTCCTTGAGCTTGCCGGCGGCTTTCCACTCGCGGGCCACTTCCAGGAACACGTCCAGGGCGGCGCCAGCGTCGGAAACGATACCCAGGTCCGGGGTGAACACGCGGCCAATCTGGGTCGGCTCGATGTCGACGTGAATGAAGCGGCGGCCTTCGGTGTAGACGTCAACGGAGCCGGTGTGACGGTTGGCCCAACGGTTGCCGATACCCAGCACCACGTCGGACTTGAGCATAGTGGCGTTGCCGTAGCGGTGCGAGGTCTGCAGGCCGACCATGCCGACCATCAGCGGGTGATCGTCAGGGATGATGCCCCAGCCCATCAGGGTCGGGATCACCGGGATACCGGTCAGCTCAGCGAATTCCACCAGCTTGTCGCAGGCATCGGCGTTGATGATGCCGCCACCGGCAACCAGCAATGGACGCTCGGCAGTGTCGAGCATGGCCAGGGCTTTCTCGACCTGGACACGGTTGGCCGCAGGCTTTTGCACCGGCAGCGGCTGGTAGGCATCGATGTCGAATTCGATCTCGGCCATCTGCACGTCGAACGGCAGGTCGATCAGCACCGGGCCTGGGCGGCCGGAGCGCATTTCATAGAAGGCTTTCTGGAACGCATATGGCACCTGGCCGGGTTCCAGAACGGTGGTCGCCCACTTGGTCACCGGCTTGACGATGCTGGTGATGTCGACGGCCTGGAAATCTTCCTTGTGCATGCGGGCACGCGGCGCTTGGCCGGTGATGCACAGGATCGGGATGGAGTCGGCCGAGGCACTGTACAGGCCGGTGACCATGTCGGTGCCGGCAGGGCCGGAGGTGCCGATGCACACGCCGATGTTGCCGGCCTTGGTGCGGGTGTAACCCTCGGCCATGTGCGAGGCGCCTTCAACGTGACGAGCGAGGACGTGATCGATACCGCCGACTTTCTTCAGGGCCGAGTACAGGGGGTTGATGGCTGCACCCGGAATGCCAAACGCGGTTTCCACACCTTCGCGGCGCATCACCAGAACGGCTGCATCAATTGCTCTCATTTTGCTCATGGTTTTGTGCCTCTTTGATTTTGTAATTGTATACAAATGGCTTTTCACCAGAGTGTATTCACGCCAGGCGACTCTGGTCAATCCATTTTCATCGGCGATCGGCGCTTTCGTCGGGAAGCCTTTAAAAATGGCGTTTCGTCAGAATTGGTTCATCGCGTCGAAATTATTGTATACAAAAATATTCGCCATTGTGTTCTATTTGTTCTATTGATTTTTACACCTGCCCTCGGGCTTCTAACAACAAGAGGACCTTTCCATGAACGCTTTGACCCTGAAAGTCGCTGTCAGCCTGGTGAACGCTGCGCTGGTGGCCGGGCGCAAGATCTCCTCCGCGCCGCTGACCGTGGCGGTGCTGGACAGCGGCGGTCACCTGCTGGCCCTGCAGCGTGAAGACGGCGCCAGCCTGCTGCGCCCGCAAGTGGCGATGGGCAAGGCCTGGGGCGCAATTGCCCTGGGCAAGGGCTCGCGCCTGCTGGCGCTGGACGCGCAACAGCGCCCGGCGTTCTTCGCCGCGCTCAATGGCCTGGGTCAAAGCCCGGTGGTGCCGGCGCCGGGTGGGGTGCTGATTCGTAATCAGCAGGGCGTGGTGCTGGGGGCGATCGGTATCAGTGGCGATACGTCGGATATCGACGAGCAGTGCGCGATCAGTGCGATCGAAGAGGCGGGGTTGACGGCGGATGCCGGTGTAGCGGCTTAAAATGTATCGCGGGTCAAGTCGAGTCGTCGCACCGCCGCTCCCACAATCACCTGACCCTGTGGGAGCGGCGGTGCGACGACTCGACTTGACCCGCGATGGATGCACTACCGATCAAGCGTCCGGCTCACAGCCCTTGAGCACCAAACGAATGATGGTCTGCGCCGCCGCTTCATAATCGCTGTCATCGAGCTTGGCCTTGCCGGTGACCACCGAGATCTGCCAGTCGAAGTCGGCGTAGGTCTGGGTCGCGGCCCAGATGCTGAACATCAGGTGGTGCGGGTCGAGCGGGGCGATCTGGCCGCGGTCGATCCACGCCTGGATGCACTCGATGTTGTGCCGGGCCTGGTCGTTGAGCTGCTCGACCTGGCTCGGGCTCAGGTGCGGCGCGCCGTGCATGATCTCGCTGGCGAACACCTTGGAGGCGAACGGCAGATCGCGCGAGATGCGCACCTTGGAGCGGATGTAGGCGCTCAGCACTTCTTTGGGATCGCCGTCGGCATTGAACGGTGTCGACGCCTGCATGATCGGCTCGATGATGCTTTCCAGGACCTCGCGGTAGAGGTTTTCCTTGGACTTGAAGTAGTAATAGACGTTGGGCTTGGGCAGGCCGGCCTTGGCCGCGATGTCGCTGGTCTTGGTGGCAGCGAAGCCCTTGTCGGCAAACTCTTCACTGGCCGCGCGCAGGATCAGTTCTTTGTTGCGCTCGCGAATGCTGCTCATGGTTGACGCTGTTCCTCGTGTCTGGCCGCTGGCGGCACCCGGGCCTGGGAGGGCGGTTGCGCATGGTAGCACCGGGTTCGCAAGCGGCTCAAGGTGGCGACTTTGAGCTAGACTGTGGCCCTCTCAACCCGCTGGAATCAGGCAAACATGGCAGGAAGCAGTCTTCTGGTATTGATCAACGATATCGCTACGGTACTCGACGATGTCTCGGTAATGACCAAGGTCGCGGCAAAAAAGACCGCAGGGGTGCTGGGCGACGACCTGGCGCTCAATGCCCAGCAGGTTACCGGCGTGCGCGCCGAGCGGGAAATCCCGGTGGTCTGGGCGGTGGCCAAGGGCTCGTTCCTCAACAAACTGATCCTGGTGCCGGCGGCGCTGTTGATCAGCGCCTTCATCCCCTGGGCGGTGACGCCGCTGCTGATGGTCGGCGGTGCGTTCCTGTGTTTTGAAGGCTTCGAAAAGCTCGCGCACAAGTTCCTCCACAGCAAGGAGCAAGACCAGGCCGAGCATGCGGCGCTGACCGAGGCGGTGGCGGACCCAGCAGTCGACCTGGTGGCCTTCGAGCAAGGCAAGATCAAGGGCGCGGTGCGCACCGACTTCATCCTTTCGGCCGAGATCATCGCCATCACCCTGGGCGCGGTCGCCCATGCGCCGCTGACCCAGCAGATCATCGTGCTCTCGGGCATCGCCATTGTCATGACCATCGGTGTTTATGGCCTGGTGGCCGGCATCGTCAAGCTCGATGACCTGGGCCTGTGGCTGACCCAGAAGGCTTCCAGCGCCGCCAAGGCGATCGGCAACGGCATCCTGCGCGCGGCGCCGTACATGATGAAAAGCCTGTCGGTGATCGGCACGGCGGCGATGTTTCTGGTCGGTGGCGGGATTCTGGTGCACGGCGTGGCGCCGCTGCACCATGCCATTGAAGCCTTCAGCGCAGGCCGCGGCGGCGCCTTGACCGGCGCCTTGCTCAACGCCGGCGTCGGTATCCTTGCCGGCGCCGCGGTACTGGCGGTGGTGGCGGTCATCGGCAAGCTCTGGCGTGCTGCCAGAGCCTGATGCCGCGAGGTTCGATCAGTTCTTCAGTGCTGTGCGCTCGTTGGCTGCGGGCAGCCAGTCGAGCAGGTGGTGGGTGAAGCCGTAGCTGGCGACCTGGTAGTAGGCGATTGCGCGCTGGATCAACGGGTCACTGGTGCTGCTGTTCACTTCCTGGCTTTCACCCAGCGCCTGGTTGTGGCGGCGCAAGCCGTCACGCGGGCTGAGGATGGCCAGGTCCTGGCCGTTGAACAGGCCCAGGTGCTGGTAGTTGCCGATCAGCACCCGCGGTGGCAGGCGGTCATCGAGCATCAGGTCGCGACCGAAGAAGGTCGAGGTGTAGCTCATGTTCAACAGGCCCAGCAGGGTCGGTGCGAGGTCGATCTGGCTGGCCAGTTTTGACTCCTCGCGCGCTTCGATCAGCTTCGGGGCGTAGATGAACAGCGGGATCTGATAGTTGCTGACCGGCAGGTCCTCCTTGCCGGCGCTGCCCGCCGTGTGATCGGCGACAAAGATGAACAGGGTGTTGTCGAACCAGGGTTTGCTGCGGGCCTGTTGCAAAAAGCGCCCGATGGCATGGTCGGTGTACTTCACCGCGCCGTCGCGGCCATTGCCTGATGGAATATCGATACGGCCATCGGGGTAGGTGTAGGGACGATGGTTGGAGGTGGTCATCAGTTGCAGGAAGAACGGCACCTGGTTGTCGTGGTCGGCGTCCGCCAGTTTTAGCGCTTGGGTGTACAGGTCTTCATCGGACATGCCCCAGGCATTCTTGAAGCTGATGTCGGCTTCGGCAACGCTGCTCTGGTCGACGACCCGGTAGCCGTTGCCGCTGAAAAACGCGTTCATGTTGTCGAAATAGCCGCGCCCGCCGTAGACGAACACGCTGTCATAGCCGACTTCGGCCAGTTGCTGGCCAAGGCTGGCGAAGCCGCTTTCACGGCCGATGCGCTTGACGATCGAACGCCCGGGCGTTGGCGGCATCGACAGGGTGATCGCCTCCAGACCGCGGTCGGTGCGCGTGCCGGTGGCATAGAAGTTGTTGAAGTACAGGCTCTGCTTGCGCAGTGCGTCGAGGTTGGGGGTAAGGTTGCGAGTATCGCCGTTGCTGCCCAGGTACTTGGCGCTCAGGCTCTCGATGGTAACCAGGACGATATTCGGCGTGCGCGGGCTGCCCGAGGCAGTAATTTCCCGGCGAATGCCCATGGGTTCCTGATCGACGAAGCGTGCATTGGGTTCTTGCAGTTCGGCGCGGATCAACTGGGTGGATTCGCTTTCGCTGAGGCTGCCGTAGAACTGTGAATAGTCCAGTTCGTTGTTGCGAAACGCGGCAAAGAACTGGTACGGCCCGTTGCTTGCCAGTTCGCGGGCGTAAGCATTGCCACCCTGGCCGCGAGGCATGTCCTGGTTGATCAACAGCGCGCAACAGCCAACCAGCAGTGCCAGGCCAGCAAGGTTGGCAAGGCGTTTACGCCAACTGGGCAAAGGTGCATCCAGGGCCTGGCGCAGCGGTTTGGCAATTGCCAGGGTCACTACCAACGCGACCAGTGCCAGTACGCTGAGAATCAGGCCGATGGGGTAGGACTCGAGGATGTTGTTCAGTACCTCATCGGAGTACACCAGGTAGTCCACGGCGATAAAGTTGAAGCGCACGCCGAACTCGTCCCAGAACAGCCATTCGGCAACGGCGACGAACAACATGATGAATACGCTGGCGAACATCACCACTCGCAGCAACCCGCGATGCGCCCGCAACCGCCATAGCGGCGCCGGGCACAGCAGCAGGTAGACGGCCAGGGGCAGGGCGGCATAAATCAGAAAGCCCAGGTCATAGACCAGGCCGGTGGTAAAGATCGAGAAAAAATGCCCCCCGGCTTCACTCAGGTGAGTGAAGTACAGGGCGCTTCTTGTCAGTAAGAAAATAACCAACCACAACGACGTTAATAGCAGTAGATAGCGCACCGGCGCTGAGCGTGTAGCGTGCATGGCGTTTGCCTTGTTATTGCAGGGGAAGTGGGGCGGCAAACTAACGCTTGAAATGAGAAAAAATTGTCAAATAAATGCAGTGAAGAAGTTTGTCTGTAGTTTATAGTGATGGTTCTTTCATGCCGCAAGGATGCGCACGAGGCGCTAATGATAATCGCCCCTGATAACTAAATAAGGAGCCCATGAATGCCCTTCAGAACATTGACCTACGATGTCTTTCACCTGGGCTTGTACATGGCCACTGCATTGGCCTGGACCAGCCTGTGCGTCATGGTTTTGCTTTGCGCGCGCAGGCGTCGCTTTGCTACTGTGCCGGGCAGTTGCCTGGGCGTGGCTGGGCTGGGCGTGCTGGTCTGCCTGGGAATCCTGTTGGCAGATGTACTGCGCCTGATCGATCACCGGGCGGTGTTATTCAGTCTGTTGGTTTTTGGGGTAATTGCACCGGGGCTTGCGGCTGCTGGTTTGTATCTGCGTCTGAATCTGCGGCGCGCGAGTATCGGTTGAATTCGTTTGTAGGAAAACACCTTAGTTGATGTAAGAGATTTCCGAAGTTTGACTTGCTTATAAAAGTTGCGCCCATGCAGGGCGCAACTTTGTATTCGTGCAGATCAGAAGTGCGCTTTGACCAGGAAGCTGGCCGTGTTCTGATCGGTATCAAAGGCATCGCTGTCCTTGATGCCGTATTTGTTCTTCCAGTAGTCGTATTCGAAACCGACATACAACTGCTTCTCGCCCCAGTTCAGCGCCTTGCCCAGGTCGTATTTGACCTGCGGGTTGAAGTGCAGGTTGGCGTGGTAGGTACCACGGCGGCTGGTGGCATCGTTGTCGACGACCCAGTCCATGAAACCATCGATGAGGATGTCGGACTTGCCCACGGGAATGGTGTAGGACCATACCGGGGTGATCTGCCAGACGTTGTCACCGGCGCGGCTGCCTTCGGTGTGGCGCTGGTAGAAGTTCAGCTGGAAGTAATCAAAGCCCGGGATGTCCAGGTCGAAACCCGGGCCGATCAGGTAGGACTCGGTGTCACCTTCGCCAAACTCGTAGGTCATGGCCAGCAGCACGTCCTTGACCGGGCCGAAGGCCAGCTTCTGGTCGAAGATCTTGCCGAAGGACAGGCGCGGGCTGATCTCGCCGTAGTAGGTGTTGGGGCCGTTGTTGAAGTCCTTGTCGCCGTTGTAGAAGATCTTGTCGACGAAGATGAAGTTGTCGCCGTACTTCCAGGCATCGGCGTGCTCGAAGGTCACGGTCTGCTGGATCGACGGGTTGACGGCGAAGTTCTTGCCCCACAGGTAGGTCAGGCTGTTGTTCTGCCATTGCAGCAGGTCACCGGCGCTGGCGCCGGTGCTGGCCGCCAGCAGGCCGCTGGCGAGGATCAGGCTGTTGGTAATACGCATCGCGTAGTTGCTCCCTTGATTGATTCTGTGTCGGTGCTCTGGTGTGGCACCTTTTGGGTAATTACTTGTCTTCTGAGTCAGTTTTTTTCGATTGGCCACAGCTGTTTGGCAAGAGCTGGGCCAACTTTTTGGGGCTGGCTCAACAATCCTGCTCGACGTCAGACTGAACAGATGAAAAGGGTATTGCTGGATGGCGTGACGCTTGCCAACCGCCCGAATTCATTGACTGAGCGGTCAGCAAACGCAGACAGGATCCGTCCTGCCCTGAGCGAGGGGGCGCGCAGATTACTGGCTTGCGCGCCGGTCCTCAAGTGCTCCGTCCTGGAGCAGGTGTGGCAAAAACTGTGCGTTTGGTCAGCTTTTAGAAGTGAACCTTAACCAGGGCGCTGGTAACGCTCTGGTTGGTGTCGAGCTTCCCACTGTTCTCGATACCGTATTTGTCTTTCCAGTAGCTGTATTCGATACCTACGTACAACTGCTTGGCGCCCAGGTTCAGGGCCTTGCCCAGGTCGTATTTGACCTGCGGGTTGAACTGCAGGTTGGCGTGGTAGGTGCCGCGCCGGGTTTGATCGTTGTCCACCACCCAGTCCATGTAGCCATCGATCAGCACGTCGGACTTGCCCACGGGGATGGTGTAGGAAAAGGTTGGGGTAATCTGCCAGACACGATCACCTGGGCGGCTGCCTTCGGTGTTGCGCTGCATGATGTTGAGGGTGAAGTAGTTGAAGCCGGGAATCGCCAGGTCAAAGCCGGGGCCGATCAGGTAGGCCTCGTTGTCGCCTTCGCCCGACTCGTAGGTCATGGCGATCAGTACGTCCTTGATCGGACCGAACTCGAATTTGCGATCGAAGATCTTGCCTAGCGACAGCCGCGGGCTGAACTCACCGTAGTAGGTGTTGCTGCCTTTGTTGCGGTCGGTACCGCCGTTGTAGAAGATCTTGTCGATGAACAGGAAAGTGTCGCCGTACTTCCACTTGTTGGCGTGTTCGAAGGTCAGCGTCTGCTGGATCGCCGGGTTGACCTGGAAGTCCTTGCCGTAGAGGTAGGTGAGGCTGTTGGTGTGCCAGAGCAGCAAGTCCCCTGCGGCGGCTGGCAAGGTGGCCAGCAGACTGCTACCCAGCAGGAGGGAAGTGGTGATGCCTTTCATGTTGTGATTCCCGGCTTTGTTATTGTTGGTTTTCGGTTTTTTGGCGCGAAGCGCCCCGGCCGACCCGCTCCCACGGGTCGACGGCCTTGCATGTTGCTCGGGTGACGCCGGGCGGCAAGCGCCGCCCAAAGGCTCAGTGCTGGTGGGCGGTATCGTTGTGGGCAGCGCGCTCGGCGCCACCGAGGATGTTGAACAGCAGGTTGAGGATCAACGCGCTGACGGTGGCCATGGCAATGCCGCTATGGGTGATCGGTTCCATCCACTGCGGCATCTGTGCAAAGAATTCGGGGCGCACCACCGGGATCAGGCCCATGCCGACGCTGACGGCCACCAGCAACTGGTTACGACGGTCGGCGATGTCGGCTTCCTGGAGGATCTTGATGCCGGTAGCGGCGACCATGCCGAACATGGCAATCGAGGCGCCGCCGAGTACTGCTGGCGGAATCGAGGCAATCAGGAACGCCGCTTTTGGCAGCAGACTGAGCAGGATCAGAAAACCTCCGGCAACTACCGTAACGTAGCGGCAACGCACGCCGGTCATCTGCACCAGGCCGATGTTCTGGGCGAACGAGGAGTGGGTGAAAGTGTTGAAAAAGCCGGCCACGAACGATGCGCCGGCATCGCACATCAGGCCGCGGCGCAGCATGCCCGGGGTGACTTCACGGTCGGTGACCTTGCCCAGGGCGAGGAACATGCCGGTGGACTCGACAAAGATGATCACCACCACCAGGCACATCGACAGGATCGGCGCCAGGCTGAAGGTCGGCATGCCGAAGTGCAGCGGGGTGACGACCTGGACCCAGGGCGCTTCGCTCAGGCCGGTGAGGTCGACCATGCCGATGGAGCCGGCAATGATGTAGCCCAGGCCCATGCCGATCAGCACCGAGACATTGACCCAGAAGCCACGCATGAAGCGGTTGATCAGCAGGATGGTGGCCAGCACCAGGCCGGCGACGATCAGGTACACGGGGGAGCCGAAGGGTGCGGCATCGGCGCCGCCGCCGGCCCAGTTGACGGCAACCGGGAACAGCGACAGGCCGATCGAGGTGATGACTGTGCCGGTCACCAGGGGCGGGAAGAAGCGCACCACCTTGGACATGAACGGCGCGATGATCATGCCGAAGAAGCCGGCGGCGATGGTCGCGCCGAAAATCCCCTGCAGGCCGACGCCGGGCATGCCGGCCATGGCCACCATGCTGCCGACCGCGGCAAAGCTTGCGCCCATCATCACCGGCATGCGGATGCCGACAGCACCAATGCCGAACGACTGGACGATGGTGGCGACACCAGCGACCAGCAGGTCGGCATTGATCAGGAAAGCGACTTCTTCACGAGAAAGTCCGGCGGCTTGACCGATGATCAGCGGCACGGCAATCGCGCCTCCGTACATCAGCAACACATGCTGCAGACCCACCAGGAACAGTTGGAACAGGGGCAGTGGCTGTCGTGGGGGCGCAACAGGGATGTACGCCTTGCGTGACTCGGACATGCAACACCTCGGTTTTGTTTTTATTCTTGGAGCTGCAAGCTTCAAGCGCCAAGCTTCAAGAAGAAGCAGGAGGTCGCGCTTGGCTTGCAGCTTTTTTTTGCTTGCCGCTTACAGCTGGCAGCTTGCGGCTGCCTTAGTTGGTCGGTGCTCCCTTGGCGACCCAGGCGCCAATCAGTTCACGTTCCTGCTGGGTCATCTGCGTGATGTTGCCCAGGGGCATGATCTGCGTGGCTACCGCTTGCGCCTGGATGCGCGCGGCCTGTTGCTGGATCTGCTGCGGGGTATCGAGCATCACCCCGGCAGGGGCGGCGCTGAACAGCGGGCTGGTCGGCTTGGCCGAATGGCACACCGCGCAGCGTTCCTGGATGACGCTGTGGATCTTGTCGAAACCGGCATCGTCGAGCTTGGCGGTGGCCTCGGCCGGGGCAGCAGCAGGGGCGGCTGGCTGGGCAGGGGCGGCAGCTTGTTCGGCGGCTTTCTCGGCAGCGGTCTTGCCACCCAGGGCGGTTTCCGGCAGCGGCTGGTACTCAACCTTGGCGGCGGCCTGCTGTGGCGCAGTCGGCATCGGCGCAGGGCCGGTAACGTAAGCCAGGCAGATCATCGCCAGGGCGCCGACCGGCAGGGTCCAGGCGTACTTGTTGCTGTCATGACGGGTGTTGAAGTAGTGACGCACCAACACCGCAGCCACCGCGATACCGCCCAGGATCAACCAGTTGTACTGGCTGCCATAGGTGCTCGGGAAGTGGTTGCTGATCATGATGAACAGCACCGGCAGGGTGAAGTAGTTGTTGTGTCGCGAACGCAGCAGGCCCTTGGCCGGCAGCAGCGGGTCGGGGGTCTGGTTGGCTTCGATGGCGGCCACCAGCTGACGCTGGGCCGGCATGATGATGCGGAACACGTTGCCGACCATGATGGTGCCGATGATCGCGCCGGTGTGCAGGTACGCGCCGCGGCCGCTGAACACCTGGCTGAAGCCGTAGCAGGCGGCAATGACCAGCACGAACAGGACCAGGCCGAGCAGGCCAGGGCGCTTGCCCAGTGGCGAGTCACAGAGGAAGTCGTAGATGAACCAGCCGGCGATCAGCGAACCGACACCGATGGCAATCCCTTCACCACCGCTCAGGGTGCTGCCAGGGGCCAGCAGGTAGAGGGTCGGGTTCCAGTAGAACACCAGGCACAGCAGGGCGATACCCGACATCCAGGTGAAGTAGGCTTCCCATTTGAACCAGTGCAGGTTCTCCGGCATTTTTGGCGGAGCCAACTTGTACTTCTCCAGGTGGTAGATCCCGCCACCGTGAATCGCCCAGAGATCGCCGGACAGACCGTCGCGCGGGTTAGCCCGGTTGAGGTTGTTTTCCAGCCAGACAAAGTAGAACGACGCGCCAATCCATGCCACGCCAGTGATCATGTGAACCCAACGCACGCTCAGGTTCAGCCATTCCAACAGATGTGCTTCCACAGTCTTTACCTCTACCCTGGCACCCTGTAGCCGGGCGCTCAGGTCTTCTCTTATTGGTGGGGGGCGAGGATCAATTGCTCATCCTCATTGAAAAAATGCTCATCGCAGTTGTTGCCAGTGCCACTGCGATCAACCACCAGGAAGTCATCCCGCTTTTCGATCGTCAGCACCGGGTGGTGCCAGACGCCGCGATGGTAATTGATGCCCTGCCTTCCATTACTGATGAAGGCACGGACCAGGCCTGATACAGGTGCATCGCCAACGGGCGCGACCACGATCAGAAAGGGGTTGCCGAGCAGCGGAATGAAAGCCTGGCTGCCCTGCGGATGGCGCTCCAGCATGCGTACGGTCAGGGGCATGTCCTGCGCATCGGCGCGGAAGATGCTGATGATCGCCTTGTCGTCGGGTTGTGCGGTTTCGACCGTGGCCAGACGATGGAAGCGCATGGTCGAGCCGTTGTTGATCATGAAGTGGTCGCTGCCGTCGGTTTCGATCACGTCACCGAAAGGGGCGAAGGCTTCTTTGCTCAGGGGCTCAATCACTAAAGTGCGCATGCGGATTCTCTTTATTCTGTGTTGTGGAGGGTGCCGTTGTGGCGCCGGTCAGGCCCTGGGTACGCTCGCGTCGCGCACTCGGGCCAGCCCGGCGGTCGACGCCCTTAAAGCTGCAGCAGGCGGAACAGGGCAATCAGGTTGATCTGCGCCAGCGCTTCCTTGAACTCGGCCTCGACCGAGTTGTGGATGCGCTTTTCAAAGGCGGCGAGGATCTGGTGCCGGTTACTGCCTTTGACCGCCATGATGAACGGGAACTTGAACTTTTCTTTGTAGGCATCGTTGAGTTCGGTGAAACGCTCGAACTCTTCGGCGGTGCACTGGTGGATACCGGCGCCGGCCTGTTCATTGGTGCTCGATTCGGTCAGCTCACCCTGGATCGCGGCCTTGCCGGCGAGGTCCGGGTGAGCATTGATCAGCGCCAGCTGGGCGGCGTGGTCGGCGCTCAGGAGGATGTCGCTCATGCGCTGGTGCAGGGCTTCGATCTGGTCGGCTTCGTGCAACTGGCCGAGGTCGTAGGCCTTTTCGGCAACCCATGGCGAGTGTTCGTAGATGTCGGCGAAGGCTTCGACAAACGCTGTGCGGTCCAGGGTCGAAGGCTTCAGGGTCTTGAATGCGGTCATTAGGCGTTCTCGGCTTGGAAAGGGTGGGTGGCATGCCAGTGACGGGCGATGTCCACGCGCCGGGCGAACCAGACCTGGTCATGGCTCTTGGCGTACTCGACGAAGCGCTTGAGCGCAGCCAGGCGCGCCGGGCGACCGATCAGGCGGCAGTGCAGGCCGATCGAGAGCATTTTCGGCGCCTCGGCGCCTTCTTCGTAGAGCACATCGAAGGCGTCCTTGAGGTACTGGAAGAACTGCTCGCCGCAATTGAAACCCTGTACCTGGGTGAAGCGCATGTCATTGGTGTCCAGGGTGTAGGGGATCACCAGGTGCGGCTTGTCGGTGGGGTTGTTGCGTTCCCAGTAAGGCAGGTCGTCGTCGTAGGTGTCGCTGTCGTAGAGGAAGCCGCCTTCCTCCATCACCAGGCGCCGGGTGTTCGGCCCGGTACGGCCGGTGTACCAGCCCAGCGGCCGTTCACCAGTGAGTTCGGTGAGGATGCGGATGGCTTCGAGCATGTGCTCGCGTTCCTGGGCCTCGTCCATGTTCTGGTAGTCGATCCAGCGGTAGCCGTGGCTGCAGATCTCGTGGCCGGCTTCGACCATGGCGCGGATCACGTCCGGATGGCGCTGGGCGGCCATGGCCACGGCGAAGATGGTCAGCGGCACGCCGGTGTCCTTGAACAGCTTGAGCAGGCGCCAGACGCCGGCACGGCTGCCGTACTCGTACAGCGATTCCATGCTCATGTTGCGCGCGCCCTGCAGCGGCTGGGCGGCGACCATTTCCGAGAGGAAGGCTTCGGACTCTTTGTCACCGTGAAGGATGTTGCGTTCGCCACCTTCTTCGTAGTTGAGCACGAAAGACAAAGCAATGCGGGCATTCCCCGGCCAGCGCGGATGAGGTGGGGTGTTGCCGTAACCGATCAGGTCGCGAGGGTAATCAGCGCTCACTGCAGTCTTCCTTCTTGTACGTGAATACGGAGGGCGTGGGTACCCGGGTAGGGTATCGGCCACGACGATGGAATGATTGTATACAACTTTGTTTGCGATTTGTAAGCCTGTTTTTTCGCTTTTCTTTGCCTTTTTGGCCACTCCCACCTCTATAAGGAGCCCTGCAAGAAACCTGCCTGATCGGTCAGCTAATGACGGATGCGTCGGCTATTGGCGTGGTTTTGCGACTGATGGCCTATTTACAGGGGATGAGCGGCGTGCCAGGAAAGAATACCGAATTATTGTGTACAATTTCATAGAAAAATGTCTTAATAATCCGACAGCCGCACGTTGTCGGGCTTCCTGACGCTGGCGTGCGGGTATTTTTTGCCCACAGATAGAACAGAGGCGAGCAAGCAATGGGACGTTTGACCACGCATGTACTGGATGCCGCTCATGGCTGCCCTGGCAGCTCGATCAAGGTCGAGCTCTACCGGGTCGAAGGCCAGCAGCTGGAACTGGTGAACACTACCCTGACCAACAGCGATGGCCGTTGCGACGCACCGCTGCTGCAAGGCGATGATTACCGCAGCGGCGTTTACCAGCTGCAGTTCAGCGCCGGCGACTACTACCGTGCCCGCGGCGTACAACTGCCCGAGCCTGCTTTTCTTGACGTGGTGGTACTGCGTTTCGGCATCAGCGCCGAACAGGATCACTACCACGTGCCGCTGTTGATCTCGCCGTACAGTTACTCGACCTATCGTGGAAGCTAGTTGGTCGCTAGAAGAATCTTCGTAGGTCCCTTGCCCGCTCACACTGCGGGCTTTTTTTTGCCTGTGATTTTTCTGCGGCCTCATCGCGGGTGTAGGAGCGGGCTTGACCCGCGATAGGTCCCTCACACACAACAAAAAGCCCCACCCGAAGGTGAGGCCCTGTTGTCGCAGTGTGCCGTGTTAGAGGAACACGAACTTGGCAATGAAGATCGCCGTCAGCACCCACAGGCTGGCCGAGATCTCCTTGTAGCGTCCGGTCCCGGCCTTGAGCACCACATAGGTGATAAAGCCCAGGGCGATGCCGTCGGCGACCGAGAAGGTCAGCGGCATCATGATCGCGGTGACGATCGCCGGGATGCTGTCAGTGGCTTCATCCCAGTTGATGTGGGCCATGCTGCCCATCATCAGCATCGCCACATAGATCAGCGCGCCAGCGGTGGCGTAGGCAGGAATCATCCCGGCCAGCGGGGCGAAGAACATGGCGGCGATAAAGAACAGGCCGACTACCACCGCAGTCAGCCCGGTACGGCCGCCGGCGGCGACACCTGCCGCGCTCTCTACATAGCTGGTCACCGGCGGTACACCAACCACCGCGCCGAACACGCTCGAGGCGCTGTCTGCTTTAAGCGCCCGCGACAGGTTCTCGATGCGCCCGTCGGCATTCACCAGGCCGGCCCGCTGGGCTACGCCCATCAGGGTGCCGGCGGTGTCGAACATGTGCACGAAGAGGAAGGCAAACACCACCGCGATCATGCTGACGTTGAACACCCCGGCAACATCCATGGCCATCCAGGTCGGTGCCAGGCTCGGCGGCAGCGAGAACAAGCCGCCGTACTCGACCAGGCCCAGGCCCCAGCCGGCGAGGGTGACGCTGATGATGCTGATCAGGATCGCGCCGAACACCCGGTGGTAGCTGAGCACCGCGATCATCAGAAAGCAGATGGCTGCCAGCAGCGGGCCGGGCTCGTGCAGCGAGCCGAGCTTGATCAGGGTCGCCGGGCTGTCGACGACAATCCCTGCGGTTTTAAGACCGATCAGTCCGAGGAACAATCCGACGCCGGCACCCATGGCATGGCGCAGGCTGACCGGAATGCTGTTGAGCAGCCATTCGCGCACCCGCGACAAAGTCAGCAGCATGAACAGCACCCCGGAGACAAATACCGCGCCCAGCGCGGCTTCCCAGGTGTAGCCCATGGTCCCGACCACGGTGTAGGTAAAGAAGGCGTTCAGGCCCATGCCCGGTGCCAGGCCGACCGGCCAGTTGGCGTACAGGCCCATCAACAGGCAGCCGAGGGCGGCAGCGATGCAGGTGGCGACAAATGCCGCACCGTGATCGATGCCGGCATCGGCCATGATGTTGGGGTTGACGAAAATGATGTAGGCCATGGTGATGAAGGTGGTCAACCCGGCGATCATCTCGGTTTTGACGGTGGTGCCATGTAGCTTGAGTTTGAAAATCCGCTCCAGCCAGCTCGTTTCGAGCGGTGGGGCAAGATCCAGCGTAGGGGCGTCGGATTTGCGGCTTTCCACAGCGTGTACTCCTCAAGTCTTTTCTTGTTTTCCAGAACCAGTCCTGCGCACGCACTGGGGGGGCTCTGTGAGGCGGATGGGATGGCAGGCCACCGGACCGTTTGTTGACTTCTGGGTCAGGAAGTTGCACGGATGGATTATGCGTTTGTATACAAAGAATGCAAATAATGTTTTCGTTGTTGTGGCCAGATAATTTGCAGGCGTAGCTATAAAGGCCATCGGCACCTGCAGAAATCCCTGCGGCTGTGTACAATGTGCCAATACCTTAATCGTTTAATTTTCTTACCAGGACTTGCCATCGCCCCTCTGGCTGGTATTACAGTCAGGGTCCGACTGGCGGATCTCCGTGCTCGAGTGCCCATGAACGAACAGCTGCAACCTCTCAAGAAACCAGTGCGTACCGGCAAGGCCGGTCGTAGCGGAACCCAGGACGATATCGTCTACGCGCACATTTTCGAGGCCATCCTCGAGCAGCGTCTGGCGCCGGGTACCAAGTTGAGCGAGGAAGCCCTGGGCGAGATCTTCGGCGTCAGCCGCACCATCATCCGTCGCGCGCTGTCGCGCCTGGCCCACGAAAGCGTGGTGCTGCTGCGGCCCAACCGCGGCGCGGTAGTGGCCAGCCCGACGGTCGAAGAGGCCCGCCAGGTGTTCTTCTCGCGGCGCATGGTAGAGCGCGCGATCACCGAGCTTGCGGTCGAGCACGCCACCGCCGAGCAACTCAACGAACTGCGCCAGATGGTCCGCGAAGAGCGCGACAGCTTCTCCCGTGGCGATCGCGGTGCCGGCATTCGCCTGTCTGGCGAGTTCCACCTGAAACTGGCGGAAGCGGCGGGCAACGCCCCGTTGATCAGCTTCCAGCGCAGCCTGGTGTCGCAAACCTCGCTGATCATCGCCCAGTACGAAAGCGGCAACCGCTCGCACTGCTCCTACGACGAGCACATGCAGCTGATCGACGCCATCGAGGCCCGTGACGTCAACCAGGCGGTGAGCCTGATGATGCACCACATGGACCACATCGACAGCAAGCTCAACCTCGACGAAGACAGCGCTTCGGATGACCTGCACGCGGTGTTCTCGCACCTGCTGCAAACCAAGAAGCGGGGTGGGGTTGCACCGCTCAAGGGTTGAAGGCCAGTAACATCAAATAGCGGGGCTTGCCCCGCGATGCGTTTCAGGCCACTGGCAGGTTATCCAGCCTCTGCTAGATTCTCACCTGATCCACCGCAAACCTTCATCAAGCAGTTGGGCTTGCGCGCTTTGCGTAGAACTTCAACTACTTGAGGACTGGTATATGTCGATGCCCCTGAGCAAACGCATGGGTGCTGAACTGATCGGGACGTTCTGGCTGGTGGTGGGTGGCTGCGGCAGTGCGGTGATTGCCGCCTCGTTCCCCATTGGTATCGGCCTGGTCGGAGTGGCCATGGCCTTCGGCCTGACCGTGCTGACCATGGCTTTCGCCATTGGCCATATTTCCGGATGCCACCTCAACCCCGCAGTGTCGGTCGGGCTGGTGGTGGGTGGGCGGTTTCCACTCAAAGACCTGCTGCCCTACGTCATCGCCCAGGTGATCGGGGCAATTCTCGGTGCGGCGGTGATCTACTTCATTGCCAGCGGCAAGGCCGGTTTCGAGTTGTCGGCGGGGCTGGCGTCCAACGGCTATGCCGAGCATTCCCCCGGCGGCTACTCATTGGCGGCAGGCTTTGCCAGTGAAGTGGTGATGACCGCGATGTTCATCCTGATCATCATGGGCGCCACCGACAGCCGTGCCCCGGCAGGCTTTGCACCGATTGCCATCGGCCTGGCCCTGACCTTGATCCACCTGATCTCGATACCGGTCACCAATACCTCGGTGAACCCTGCGCGCAGCACCGGCCCGGCGATTTTCGTCGGCGGCTGGGCGTTGCAGCAGCTGTGGCTGTTCTGGGTGGCGCCGCTGATCGGGGCGGTGATCGGCGGCGCGCTGTACAAGGGGCTGTTCCGCGAGCCTTAGCGCTGATGCACGCAGCGCCCGGCAGCGAAGGTCTGCTTGACGGTGCGGTCATCGCCCAGGGTCATCAGCACGAACAGCGTCTCGTCGATGCTGTTCGACTGCTGGATGCGGTAGTCCATCAACGCCGTGGCCTTGTAGTCGAGGACCACGAAGTCAGCATCGTTGCCCGGCTGCAGGCTGCCGATACGGTCATCCAGGCTCAGCGCCCGGGCGCCGCCCAGGGTTGCCAGGTACAGTGACTTGAACGGGCTCAGGCGCGCGCCCTGCAACTGCATGACCTTGTAGGCTTCGTTCAGGGTATTGAGCAGCGAGAAGCTGGTGCCGGCGCCGACGTCGGTGCCCAGGCCGACCTTGACCTTGAACTTCTCGGCCTGCGGCAGGTTGAACAGGCCGCTGCCGAGGAACAGGTTGGAAGTCGGGCAGAAGGCCACGGCCGAGCCGGTTTCGGCCAGGCGCTGACATTCGTCGTCGCACAGGTGTACGCCGTGGGCGAACACCGAGCGCTGGCCGAGCAGCTTGTAGTGATCGTAGACGTCGAGGTAGCCCTTGCGCTCCGGGAACAGCGCCTTGACCCAGTCGATCTCCTTGAGGTTCTCGCTCAGGTGGGTGTGCATGTACAGGTCGGGGTATTCGCCCAGCAGCTGGCCGGCCAGGGCCAGTTGCTCCGGGGTGCTGGTCGGCGCAAAACGCGGGGTCACTGCGTAGTGCAGGCGGCCCTTGCCATGCCAGCGCTCGATCAGCGCCTTGCTTTCTACATAACCGGATTCGGCGGTGTCGGTCAGGTAGTCCGGGGCGTTGCGGTCCATCATCACCTTGCCGGCGATCATCCGCAGGTCCAGGCGCTCGGCTTCTTCGAAGAAGGCATTGACCGATTCCGGGTGCACGCTGCCGAACACCAGGGCGGTGGTGGTGCCGTTGCGCAGCAGTTCCTCGACGAAGATTTTCGCGACTTTGTCGGCATGCGCCTTGTCGGCGAACTGCTTTTCGCAGGGGAAGGTGTAGGTGTTGAGCCAGTCCAGCAGCTGCTCGCCGTAGGAACCGATCATGCCGGTCTGCGGGAAATGGATATGGGTGTCGATAAAGCCCGGGGTGATCAAGGCGTCCTGATGGTGCTCGACCTCGATGTCGGCGGCCAGGCTCGGCAGCAGGTCGCGGGCATGGCCGACAGCGCTGATCTTGCCGTTGTCGATCACCAGCAGGCCGTCTTCGAAATACTGATAGGAGGCTTCGACGCCTACTTCAGCAGGGTCGGCGATGCTGTGCAGGATGGCGGCACGGTAGGCTTTGCGGGTTGCGCTCATAGGGCTCTCGTCATATGGCTTGGCTGCGCCGTGATGGCGGCAGCAATTGGGCAATGGGGCCGGCGTTGGCAGCGTTGTTGTGCTGGCCAAAGCTTGCGTTGTAGGTGGCAATGATTTCTGCGGCAATCGACACGGCGATCTCGATCGGCAGCTTGCCCTTGACCTCGGCGATGCCCATCGGGCAACGCATGCGCTGCAGGCGTTCCTCGGCAAAGCCGCGCTCGCGCAGGCGATGCTCGAACTTGACGCGTTTGGTCTTCGAGCCGATCAGGCCGAACCAGGTGAAATCATTGCGCTTGAGGATCGCCGCGGTCAGTTCCAGATCCAGTTGATGGTTATGGGTCATGACGATGCAGTAGCTGCCAGCGGGCAGCTCATCGACTTCATCCACCGGCTCTTCACTGACGATCTTGCTGACCCCGGCGGGAATGCTCTCGGGGAATTCCTGCTCGCGCGAATCGATCCAGCGCACCTTGCAGGGCAGGGCGGCGAGCAAGGGTACCAGAGCGCGGCCGACATGGCCTGCGCCGAAGACGGCAATCTGCGCCTGAACCTGGCCCATCGGCTCAAACAGCAGCACGGTGGCACCGCCGCAGCACTGGCCGAGGCTGGCGCCGAGGCTGAAGCGCTCCAGGTGCGGCGCTTCGCGGCGCTCGGCGAGCATTTGCCGGGCGATATGCATGGCCTTGTATTCCAGGTGGCCACCGCCGATGGTGTCAAACAACTGCTCGGCGCTGACGACCATCTTCGAGCCGGCATTGCGCGGCGTCGAGCCGCGCTCTTCGATGATGGTCACCAGTACGCAGGGCTCGCCGCGGGACTGCAGGTCGGACAGGGCGTTGATCCAGGTGTGCATGTTCAGTTACCTATGTGGTGCCTGTTCTGGCCTCATCGCGGGTCAAGTCGAGTCGTCGCACCGCCGCTCCCACAGTAGTCCACTGTGGGAGCGGGCTTGACCCGCGATTGGCGCCCTACGGAGCGACTGTCTCAACCTCGGCAGCAGCCTGCTGCGCCGCCAGCGCCTTGCGCATCTGCTCGCAGCCCCAGAGCACCCGCTCCGGCGTCGCTGGCGCATCGATCAGCGGATGCACGCGGTAATCGCCAAGGCTGGCCACGGCGTCCTTGATCGCGCACCAGGCGGCAATGCCGAGCATGAACGGCGGCTCGCCCACGGCCTTGGAATGGAACACCGTGTCTTCCGGGTTCTTGCGGTTTTCCACCAGTTTCACCCGCAAATCCACCGGCATATCCGCTACCGCCGGGATCTTGTAGCTGGCCGGGCCGTTGGTCATCAGCTTGCCCTTGGCGTTCCACACCAGCTCTTCGGTGGTCAGCCAGCCCATGCCCTGGATGAAACCACCCTCGACCTGGCCGATGTCGATGGCCGGGTTCAGCGAGGCGCCGACGTCGTGCAGGATGTCGGTGCGCAGCATCTTGTACTCGCCGGTCAGGGTGTCGACGATCACCTCGGCGCAGGCTGCGCCGAAGGCGAAGTAGTAGAACGGCCGGCCGCGGGCCTGGCTGCGGTCGTAATAGATCTTCGGGGTCTTGTAGAAGCCGGTGCTCGACAGCGACACCTGGGCGAAATAGGCCTGTTGTACCAGCGCTTCGAAACTGAGGATTTCATCGCGCACGCGCACATGGCCGTTACGGAATTCGACGTCCTCTTCACTGACCTTGTACTGGCGTGCGGCAAATTCGGTCAGGCGCTGCTTGAGGATCTCGGCGGCATTCTGCGCCGCCTTGCCGTTCAGGTCGGCGCCGCTGGAAGCCGCGGTCGGCGAGGTGTTGGGCACCTTGTCGGTGTTGGTCGCGGTGATCTGGATACGCTGGAAATCCACCTGGAACACTTCGGCTACCACCTGCGCGACCTTGGTGTTCAGGCCCTGGCCCATCTCGGTGCCACCGTGGTTCAGGTGAATGCTGCCATCGGTGTAAATATGCACCAGGGCGCCGGCCTGGTTGAGGAAGCTGGCGGTGAACGAGATGCCGAATTTTACCGGGGTCAGCGCCAGGCCTTTTTTCAGGATCGGGCTGTTGGCGTTGAAGCGGCGGATCGATTCGCGGCGCTCGGCGTAGTCACTGCTGGCTTCGAGCTCGGCAGTGATCTCTTCGAGCATGTTGTGCTCGACGGTCTGGTAGTAGTGGGTGACGTTGCGCTCGGTCTTGCCGTAGTAGTTGGCCTTGCGCACCGCCAGCGGGTCGAGGGCCAGGTGGCGGGCGATATGGTCCATCACCTCCTCGATGGCGACCATGCCTTGCGGGCCGCCGAAGCCACGGTAGGCAGTGTTGGAGGCGGTGTTGGTCTTGCAACGGTGGCCGTGGATGGTGGCATCGCCGAGGTAATAGGCGTTGTCGGCGTGGAACATCGCACGGTCGACGATAGAGGCCGAGAGGTCCGGCGAGCAACCGCAGTTGCCGGCCAGGTCGAAATTGATGCCATGCAGGCGGCCGTTGTCATCGAAGCCGACGTCGTACTCGATGTAGAACGGGTGGCGCTTGCCGGTCATCAGCATGTCCTCGACCCGCGGCAGGCGCATCTTGGTCGGCTGGCCGGTGAGGTGGGCGATGACCGCGCACAGGCAGGCGGGGCTTGCCGCCTGGGTTTCCTTGCCGCCGAAACCGCCGCCCATGCGGCGCATGTCGACGACGATGTTGTTCATCGGCACGTCGAGCACTTCGGCCACCAGCTTCTGCACTTCGGTGGGGTTCTGGGTCGAGCAGTAGACGATCATCCCGCCGTCTTCGGTGGGCATCACCGAAGAGATCTGGGTTTCCAGGTAGAAGTGCTCCTGGCCGCCGATGTGCAGGCTGCCCTGCAGGCGGTGCGGGGCGCTGGCCAGGGCGCTGACCGAATCGCCGCGCTGGTGGGTGTGGCTGTCGAGCACGAAGTGCTTCTTGCGCAGTGCCTCGACCACATCCAGCACCGGCTCCAGGTCTTCGTACTCGATGATCGCGGCCATCGCCGCGCGGCGCGCGGTATCCAGGTCACGGGCGGCGACGGCAACCACTGGCTGGCCGACGAATTCGACGGTGTCGATCGCCAGCAGCGGGTCGCCGGGCAGCAGCGGGCCGATGTCCTTGAGGCCCGGCACATCTTCATGGGTGATGGCGATGCGCACGCCCTCGAAGGCGTAGCAGGGGCTGGTGTCGATGCTCAGCACCCGGGCGTGGGCGCGGTCGGACAGGCGCGCATACACATGCAACTGGTTGGGAAACTCCAGACGGTCATCGATATACACCGCTTCGCCCGACACATGTTTGTCGGCACTGTCGTGCTTGAGGCTGCGGCCGACCCCGGTGGTCAGGTCCTGGCTGAACAGTTCTGCCATTTCGGCCTGGCTTTTGGCGACGTGATGGTTAGACATAAGCGGTCACCCGAGTTTCGATGTGCGGCGTTTGCAGTTCGATGAAGTACTTGCGCAGCAGGTTCTGCGCGCTGAGCAGGCGGTATTCCTTGCTCGCCCGGAAATCCGAGAGCGGCGTGAAGTCTTCGGCCAGGGCCTGGCAGGCGCGCTCGACGCTGGCCTGGTTCCAGGCCTTGCCGACCAGCGCCGCTTCGCAGGCGCGGGCGCGCTTGGGAATCGCCGCCATGCCGCCGAAGGCGATGCGCGCTGCGCCGACAACACCGTTCTCGATACGCAGGTTGAATGCCGCGCAGACTGCCGAGATGTCATCGTCCAGGCGCTTGGACACCTTGTAGGCGCGGAACGCCCAGTCGGCGCGGGCCCGTGGCACGATGATCTTCTCGATGAACTCGCTTTCCTGACGCGCGGTGATCCGGTAGTCGATGAAGTAGTCTTCCAGGGCCAGGGTGCGGGTGTTGTCACCTTTGCGCAGGACGATCTGCGCATCCAGGGCAATCAGCAGGGGCGGCGAGTCGCCGATCGGCGAGGCGTTGCCGATGTTGCCGCCCAGGGTGCCCTGGTTGCGGATCTGCAGCGAGGCGAAGCGGTGCAGCAGTTCGCCAAAATCCGGGTATTCGCGGCTCAGGGCGTCGTAGCAGTCGGTCAATGGCGTGGCCGCGCCGATTTCCAGGTGTTCGGCTTGAGTGTCGATGCGCTTGAGTTCGGCGACGTTGCCGACATAGATCATCACCGGCAGAGTCTTGTGGAACTGGGTGACTTCCAGCGCCAGGTCGGTGCCGCCGGCCAGCAAGCGGGCTTCGGGGTGCGAACCGTACAGCTCGGCCAGGTCGGCCACGGTCAGCGGCACCAGACAGCGCTTGTCGCCGCTGTTGAGCTCGCCGGTTTCGCTTGGGGCGATGGCTTTGAGGCGGGCGATGGTCTGCGCTTGGCCGCTGTCGAACTGATCCGGCTGGGCCTGGCAGCACGACTGCTCGGCGGCGGCGAGGATCGGCCGGTAGCCGGTGCAGCGGCAGAGGTTGCCGGCCAGGGCTTCCTGGGCCTTGTGCAGATCGGGTGCGTCGCTGTTCTTTTGCAGGGCGAACAACGACATGACAAAGCCCGGAGTACAGAAGCCGCATTGCGAGCCGTGGCAATCGGCCATGGCCTGTTGCACGCTGTGCAGCTTGCCCTGGTGCTTGAGCCCTTCGACGCTGATCAGCTGTTTGCCGTGCAGCGAGGAGACAAAAGTCAGGCACGAGTTGAGGCTGCGGTAGCGAATGTGCTCGCCGCCGTCCTCGCCCTCGGCCAGCTCGCCGACCACCACGGTGCAGGCGCCACAATCGCCGCTGGCGCAGCCTTCCTTGGTACCGGACTTGCCCAGGTGTTCACGAAGATACTCGAGCACGGTCAGGTTGGGGTCCAGGGCATGCTCACTGCGCAGCTCCTGGTTAAGTAGAAACTGGATCACGGGAAGGCCTCACAAGCGACTTATTGTTGTTGAGCGGACTGTAAGCAGACTTGATTTTCAGGTCAACAATTTTCTGACCTTTGGGTCAGGAAATTTCTCGTGGCGCTTCCGCCCTTTCACAGGTGCTCTGTTATGAGCATAGTTGGCCCTGCGTGATCCGAATCTTTTGCGCCAATCGTGCCAACTTCTGCTGCATGGCCACTGCGCGGCGCGGGGGCAAGTGCGCTACAATTCGGCGCTTGTGCACAGTTCAATGATTTTGAAGGAAAACCATGACGTTCAAGGCGCCGGACAGCCTCTCCGAGCAAATTGCCCATTATCTGGCCGAGCGGATCATCCGCGGCGAGCTCAAGCCCGCCGAGCGGATCCAGGAGCAGAAGGTCACCCAGGCATTGAATGTCAGCCGTGGCTCGGTGCGCGAGGCGCTGTTGATCCTCGAACGCCGCCACCTGGTGACCATCCTGCCGCGCCGTGGCGCCCATGTGACCGAGCTCAATGAGCACAATGTGCGCAGCCTGTGCACGCTGATGGGCGAGCTGTACAACCTGCTCGGCAACGCCGTGGCCCTTAACTGGCGCAACGATGGCGATTTGCATCCGTTCCTCAAGATCCAGCAGCGCCTGACCGGCGCGTTCGAGCGCCAGGACATCCGCGCCTTCGTCGATGAAAGCTTCGCGGTGATGCGCGCCGCCTATCCGTTTGCCAACAATCCGTACCTGCAGGAAACCGTCGAGAACCTGCAGCCGGCCATGAGTCGTACCTATTACCTGGCGCTGGACCAGCGCAAGGCCAACATGAACGACTTCCTGGTGTTGTTCGCCAACCTGCTCGAAGCCGTGGTGGCCCGAGACCAGGTGCGTATCCGCACGGTATTGGCCGAGTACTGCCAGCGCAGCTGTGAGCTGGTGCTGGCGGCGCTGGCGACTGCCTGAGCATGCGCTTAAAGTGCATTCGCCTGGCCGGGTTCAAGTCGTTCGTCGACCCGACCACGGTCAACTTCCCCAGCAACATGGCAGCGGTGGTCGGGCCCAATGGCTGCGGCAAGTCCAACATCATCGACGCGGTGCGCTGGGTGATGGGCGAAAGCTCGGCGAAAAACCTGCGTGGCGAGTCGATGACCGACGTCATCTTCAATGGCTCGACCAGCCGCAAGCCAGTGAGCCAGGCCAGTATCGAACTGGTCTTCGACAACTCCGACAGTACCCTGGTCGGTGAGTACGCGGCGTATGCGGAAATCTCCATTCGCCGCAAGGTGACCCGCGACGGGCAGAACACCTACTACCTTAACGGCGCTAAATGCCGGCGCCGGGACATTACCGATATCTTCCTCGGCACCGGCCTGGGCCCGCGCAGCTATTCGATCATCGAGCAGGGGATGATCTCCAAGCTGATCGAAGCCAAGCCCGAGGACCTGCGCAATTTCATCGAAGAAGCGGCGGGCATCTCCAAGTACAAGGAGCGCCGGCGCGAGACCGAGAACCGCATCCGCCGTACCCACGAGAACCTCGAACGCCTGACCGACCTGCGCGAAGAGCTCGAGCGCCAGCTCGAACGTCTGCATCGCCAGGCCCAGGCGGCCGAGAAGTACAAGGAATACAAGGCCGAGGAACGCCAGCTCAAGGCGCAACTGGCAGCCCTGCGCTGGCAGGCCCTGAACGATCAGGTCGGCCAGCGCGAAGCGGTGATTGGCGATCAGGAAGTGGCCTTCGAAGCGCTGGTGGCCGAGCAGCGCAATGCCGATGCCAGCATCGAGCGCCTGCGTGATGGCCATCACGAGCTGTCCGAGCGTTTCAACCTGGTGCAGGGGCGTTTCTATTCGGTTGGCGGCGATATCGCCCGGGTCGAGCAGAGCATCCAGCACGGCCAGCAGCGCTTGCGCCAGTTGCAGGATGACTTCAAGGAAGCCGAGCGCGCGCGCCTCGAAACCGAGTCGCACCTGGGCCACGACCGCACGATGCTCGCCACCCTGGGCGAAGAGCTGCAGATGCTCGAACCCGAGCAGGAGCTGACCCTGGCCGCCGCCGAAGAGGCCGCCGCCACCCTGGAAGACGCCGAAACCACCATGCACGGCTGGCAGGAGCAGTGGGACAGCTTCAACACCCGCTCGGCCGAACCGCGGCGCCAGGCCGAAGTGCAGCAGGCGCGCATCCAGCAGCTGGAAACCAGCCTCGAGCGCTTGGCCGAGCGCCAGCGCAAGCTTGGCGAAGAGCGCGACCAGCTCAGCGCCGACCCGGAAGACGCCGCAATCCTCGAACTGGGCGAGCAGGTGGCCAGCAGTGAATTGCTGCTCGAAGAACTACAGCTAGAAGAGCTGCAGGTCGTCGAGCAGCTAGAAACCCTGCGCGAACAACTGCAGCAGGCGGTGCAGGCCCAGCAGCAAGCCCAGGGCGAATTGCAGCGCCTGGGCGGCCGCCTGGCTTCGCTCGAAGCCTTGCAGCAGGCGGCGCTCGACCCCAGCACCGGCACCGCGCAATGGCTGCGCGAGCAGGGCCTGGAGCAGCGTCCGCGCCTGGCTGAAGGCCTGCGCGTCGAGCCGGGGTGGGAGCTGGCGGTGGAAACCGTGCTCGGCGCCGACCTGCAGGCGGTAGTGGTCGAAGACTTCAATGGCCTGGACCTCGGCGCCTTCGATCAGGGCGAGTTGCGCCTGCTCGCCAGCCGTGGCGAAGGCGTGCGTATTCCCGGCAGCCTGCTCGACAAGGTCGAGGGGCGCATCGACCTGGCGCCCTGGCTCGGCCAGGTCAAACCGGTGGAGAGCCTCGATCAGGCCCTGGCCTTGCGCGCTCAGCTGGCAGACGGGCAAAGCCTGATCAGCCGTGACGGCTACTGGGTTGGCCGGCACTTTTTGCGTGTCAGCCGCGCCAGCGACGCCCAGGGTGGCGTACTCGCCCGTGGCCAGGAACTGGAGCGCCTGGGCCAAGAGCTGCAAGAGCATGAAGCGGCGCTGGAGCTACTGGAAACCAGATTGCAGGAACTGCGCGAGCAGCAGCAAGAACTGGAAGAGCGCCGCGAGCAGTTGCGTCGCAGCGCCCAGGACCAAGCGCGCCAGCAAAGCGAACTCAACGCCAGGCTCTCGGCCGGCAAGGCCCGCGCCGAGCAGTTGAGCCTGCGCCGCCGGCGCCTGGAAGAAGAGCTTGCCGAGCTGCTTGAACAACGCAGCATCGAGCACGAAAACCTCGGTGAGTCGCGCCTGCAGCTGCAGGAAGCCCTCGACCTGATGGCCCAGGACACCGAACAGCGCGAACTGTTGCTGGCCCAACGCGACAGCCTGCGCGAGCGCCTCGACCGGGTGCGCCAGGAAGCCCGCCAGCACAAGGACCACGGCCACCAGCTGGCCGTGCGCCTGGGGTCGCTGCGCGCCCAGCACGATTCCACCCGCCAGGCCCTGGAGCGGCTGGAGCTGCAGTCCGAGCGCCTGAGCGAAAAACGCGAACAGCTGACCCTGAACCTGGAGGAGGGCGAGGCACCGCTCGAAGAGCTGCGCCTCAAGCTTGAAGAGCTGCTGGAAAAACGCATGAGCGTCGACGACGAGATGCGTCAGGCGCGCCTGCACATGGACGAAGCCGACCGCGAGCTGCGTGATGCCGAAAAACGCCGCACCCAGGCCGAACAGCAATCGCAACTGTTGCGTGGCCAGCTCGAGCAGCACCGCCTGGAGTGGCAAGGGCTGAGCGTGCGGCGCAAGACCTTGCAGGAGCAACTGCTCGCCGACGGTTACGACCTCGACGGGGTGCTGGCGACCCTGGGCGAGCAGGCCAGCGAGCAGGAAGCCGAACAGGAGCTCGAACGCATCGATGCGCGTATCCAGCGCCTGGGTGCGATCAACCTGGCGGCCATCGACGAGTACCAGCAGCAGTCCGAACGCAAGCGCTACCTGGATGCCCAGGACGCCGATCTGGTCGAAGCCCTGGATACCCTCGAGAACGTCATTCGCAAGATCGACAAGGAAACCCGCAACCGCTTCAAAGATACCTTTGATCAGATAAATGCCGGATTACAGGCACTTTTCCCAAAAGTTTTCGGTGGCGGCAGCGCTTACCTGGAACTGACGGGCGAAGATCTACTCGATACAGGGGTGACGATCATGGCGCGGCCACCGGGCAAGAAGAACAGCACCATCCACCTGCTCTCGGGCGGTGAGAAAGCGCTGACCGCCCTGGCCCTGGTATTTGCCATTTTCAAGTTGAACCCGGCACCGTTCTGCATGCTCGATGAAGTCGATGCGCCACTGGACGATGCCAACGTCGGGCGTTACGCCCGGCTGGTGAAAGAGATGAGCCAGACGGTGCAGTTCATCTACATCACCCACAACAAGATTGCCATGGAGATGGCTGATCAACTGATGGGCGTGACCATGCATGAACCGGGGTGTTCACGGCTGGTGGCGGTGGATGTGGAGGAGGCGATGGCCATGGTCGACGCCTGATTTGAAGCAATAACGCGTGAACCTGCGGTAAATGGCCCTGTCAGTTGCGACAGACGGTGTAAAGTTATCTTTGGTCGTGCTAGCTTAATGTCACTTATTTTTTTGCGTGGGTAAAACGCCTGTCAGAACATAGAGTTGGCGCCACGTTTTAAAGGGGTTTAAACCCTTTATTTTTCAGCATTTTTTACAGAGGCACGGGATTACATGGAAATCGGTCTGCGCGAGTGGCTGATCGTCATCGGCATTATTGTCATTGCCGGTATTCTTTTTGACGGCTGGCGCCGCATGCGCGGCGGCAAGGGCAAGTTGAAATTCCGTCTGGACCGCAGCTTTTCCAACCTGCCGGACGATGACAGCTCCCCTGAAGTGATCGGTGAGCCGCGCGTGCTCGACAACCACAAAGAGCCAGCGCTGGACGAGCACGATCTGCCGTCGATGAGTGCCGGGCGTGAGCGTGAGCGTGAACCCAAGGTCGGCAAGAGCAAGCGCAACAAGCGCGGCAGCGAGCCTCAGCAGGGCGACCTGAACCTGGCCGCCGAACCGCGTGAGCCGGACCTGTTTGGCAATGCCGACGACGACTTCCCGGATGAAAGCCCGAAAACCAGCGGCTACGGTTCCGCGCCGGACAAAGACCTGCCGCCGGTTGAAGAAGTACTGGTGATCAGTGTGATTTCCCGCGATGAAGGCGGCTTCAAGGGCCCGGCATTGCTGCAGAACATTCTTGAAAGCGGTCTGCGCTTTGGTGAAATGGATATCTTCCACCGTCACGAAAGCATGGCCGGTAATGGCGAAGTGCTCTTCTCGATGGCCAACGCGGTCAAGCCCGGTGTGTTCGACCTCGACGACATCGATCACTTCAGCACTCGCGCGGTGAGCTTCTTCCTCGGCCTGCCAGGCCCGCGTCACCCCAAGCAGGCCTTCGACGTGATGGTGGCGGCAGCGCGCAAGCTGGCCCACGAACTCAATGGCGAGCTCAAGGATGACCAGCGCAGCGTGATGACCGCGCAGACCATCGAGCACTACCGCCAGCGCATTGTCGAGTTCGAGCGCCGCGCGCTGACCCAGAAGCGCTAGTAGGAGCGGGCTTGCCCCGCGATAAGAAACACGCAAGAGCAGCCAAGGCTGCTCTTTTGCTTTGCAAGAGACGACACACCATGACCGCCGAATCCCGAATCCTTGAACTGCGCGCCGAGCTCGACCAGCACAACTATCGCTACTATGTGCTCGATGAGCCGAGCGTGCCAGACGCCGAATACGATCGCCTGTTCAATGAACTCAAGGCCCTGGAAGCTGAACACCCGGAACTGGTGACCGCTGACTCGCCGACCCAGCGTGTCGGTGGCTCGGCGCTTTCGGCGTTCAGCCAGGTGCGTCACGAAGTGCCGATGCTCAGCCTGGGCAACGCCTTTGAAGAAACCGACCTGCGCGAATTCGACCGCCGCGTGGTCGAGGGCCTGGACCTGCCGGCCGGTGACCTGCTGGGTGATGGCGCCGCCGTCGATTACAGCTGCGAACCCAAGCTCGACGGCCTGGCGGTCAGCCTGCTGTACCGCGACGGGCAACTGGTGCAGGGCGCCACCCGTGGCGATGGCACCACCGGCGAAGACATCAGCGTTAACGTGCGCACCGTGCGCAACATTCCGCTCAAGCTGCAGGGTGAGGGCTGGCCGACGGTGCTGGAAGTGCGCGGCGAGGTGTTCATGTCCAAGGCCGGTTTCGAGCGCTTGAACCAGGCGCAGATCGACGCCGGCGGCAAGACCTTCGCCAACCCGCGCAACGCTGCCGCCGGCAGCCTGCGCCAGCTTGATTCGAAAATCACCGCCAGCCGCCCGCTGGAGTTCTGCTGCTACGGCGTCGGCCAGGTCTCGGCGCCGATTGCCGACACCCATATCGGCACCCTGGAGCAGCTCAAGGCCTGGGGCATGCCGATCAGCCGCGAGCTGCGCCATGCCGCTGGCGTTGCCGAGTGCCTGGAGTACTACCGCGATATCGGCGCCCGGCGCAACGAGCTGCCTTACGAGATCGACGGCGTGGTGTTCAAGGTCAACAACCTGGCTTCCCAGCGCGAGCTGGGCTTCCGTGCCCGTGAACCACGCTGGGCGATTGCCCACAAGTTCCCGGCCATGGAAGAGCTGACCGAAGTGCTGGATGTCGAGTTCCAGGTCGGCCGTACTGGCGCGGTAACTCCCGTGGCCCGGCTCAAGCCGGTCAAGGTGGCGGGTGTGACGGTGTCCAATGCCACCTTGCACAACATGGACGAAGTGGCGCGCCTGGGGTTGATGATCGGCGACACGGTGATCATCCGCCGCGCCGGCGATGTGATCCCGCAGGTCATGCAGGTGGTCACCGAGCGTCGCCCTGAAGACGCCCGTCCGGTGCACATTCCTACCGCGTGCCCGGTGTGCGGCTCGCAAGTCGAGCGCACCCAGCTGGTCAAGCGCAGCAAGGGCAAGGAGACCGTCAGCGAGGGCGCCGTGTACCGTTGCGTCGGGCGCCTGGCCTGCGCTGCGCAGCTCAAGCAGGCGATCATCCACTATGTATCGCGGCGGGCCATGGACATCGAAGGCCTGGGCGAGAAGAGCGTCGAGCAACTGGTGGATGAAGGCCTGATCCGTTCGCCAGCCGACCTCTACCAGCTGACGTTCGAGCAGATTGTCGACCTCGAGGGCTTTGCCGAACTGTCGAGCAAGAACTTGCTGGCGGCGATCGAGGCGAGCAAGCAGCCGGCCCTCGCGCGTTTCATCTATGCACTGGGCATCCCGGACGTGGGCGAGGAGACCGCCAAGGTCCTGGCGCGCTCGCTGGGTTCGTTGCAGCGGGTCATGGCGGCGTTGCCGCAAGTGCTGACCTACCTGCCGGATATCGGCCTGGAAGTCGCCCACGAGATCCACAGCTTTTTCGAAGACCAACACAACCGCACAGTGATCGCCCAGTTGCTTGAGCGCGGCCTGCAATTGCAGGATGAAGGCGAGCTGGGCGCCGAATTCGCTGCGAGTACCACCTTGGCCGGGCTGATTGCCAAACTGGATATTCCCTCGGTCGGGCCCACCGGTGCCGAGAAGCTGGTGGCCAAGCTCGACAGCCTGGAGAAGATCATCGCCGCTGATGGCATCGACCTGCGCCAGGCCCTGGCGGCCAAGCCGGCTGAAGCGGTGCGCGCGTTCTTCCAGGTGCCTGAGAATGCCGCCCTGGCCCTGGCTATCGAAGCGCAACTGCGCGACTTCGGCATGCACTGGTCGAGCGAGAAGAAAGTCGCCGAAGGCTTGCCTCTGGCCGGCCAGACCTGGGTGCTGACCGGTTCGCTGGAGCGCATGAGCCGCGACGTGGCCAAGGACAAGCTGGAAAGCCTGGGGGCCAAGGTTGCGGGCTCGGTCTCGGCCAAGACCCACTGCGTGGTCGCCGGCCCCGGCGCCGGCTCGAAGCTGGCCAAGGCCAATGAGCTGGGCCTGAAGGTGCTGGATGAAGATGCTTTTGTCAGCTTCCTGGCCGGGCAGGGTATCGAGGTCTAAAGGCGGCACTGGTGGCGTTCGCCATGGTCTAGTCTTGGCAGGCAGCCAGGAGGGATCGCCATGTACCGTTTTTTCGAACAGCTGGGCGCCAGGATCGCGGCGCCCTTCGTCAGCCAGCAGCAGCGTCCGGATCGGGTCTGGCAATGCCGGTGTGGGCAGTCGGTGTTCTTTCGCAACAGCCAGTGCCTGGCCTGCCAGTCGGCACTGGGCTACTGGCCGCTCAGTAACCGTGTCGCCAGCCTGTCGCCCGGCCCTGCAGAGGGGCTCTGGCTGCTCGATGGCGAGCCTGAAGCCGGGCCGCTGCGTCGCTGTGCCAACCTTGACACCCCGGCGGCCTGCAACTGGCTGCTGGCCGAGCATGAGCCCGACAACCTGTGCCTGGCCTGTCGCCTGAACCGCACCATCCCCGACCTTGGCATTGCTGAAAATCACCCGCGCTGGCGCAAGCTGGAAACCGCCAAGCGCCGGCTGACCGCGCAGCTGTTGCACCTGGGCTTGCCGGTGGAGCCGAAAAGCGCGCAGGACGGCCCGGGCCTGGCCTTTGATTTCATCGGCGTCGATCTTGAGGGCAACGCGCCCATCACCGGCCATGCCAATGGCCTGATTACTCTCGACGTGCGCGAGGCCGATGATGACTGGCGCGAGCGGGTGCGCGTGCAACTGCACGAACCCTATCGCACCCTGCTGGGCCACCTGCGTCATGAAGTCGGTCACTACTATTGGGATCGTCTGATTGCCGACAGCCATTGGCTCGACGGCTTTCGTGACCTGTTCGGTGACGAGCGCGAAAGCTACAGCGAGGCGCTGGAACGTCACTATCAGCAAGGGGCGCCAAGTGATTGGGCGGCTGCTCACGTCAGTGCCTATGCGACCATGCACCCCTGGGAAGACTGGGCTGAAACCTGGGCACACTACCTGCACATGACCGATGCGCTCGACACCGCGCTGGCACTGGGCATGAATGCCAGCAGCCTGGAGCTGGACTTCCCGCCGTTCACGCGTGAGGACCTCTATCGCCCGGACGACCCCGGGGCAAAGGAGTTTCTCGCCTTTATCAATGCCTGGGTCGAGCTGTCAGCAATGCTCAATGAGCTGTCGCGCAGCATGGGCCAGGTGGATCTCTATCCGTTCGTGCTGGGCAAAGCGGTGGTTGCCAAGCTGCACTTTATCCACCTGCGGGTCACCCAGCCAACGTCACCGATAGCCGACCAAGCGGGTGCTGCGCTCCCGTGAAGCAATGCCAAGTCATTGAGTGGTGATGGTTTTTTTAAATTTAGTGGTTGTATCTTGAGTTGATGCCGGTACAATGGCGCGGCTCGTCGCCAGATGAGCATGCGTTATGGTGACCCCATCGGTCCCCCCGCAACGATTACCCGTGAACCTGGTCAGATCCGGAAGGAAGCAGCCACAGCGGGAACATTGTGTGCCGGGGTGTGGCTGGTGGGGTCGCCACCCATCTTGCCTGTTGGCGCTCTGCATCACCTCCTCTCTAAGATTTTTCCAAAACGCTGGCGCAACAACCTACGTTGCCGTTTTTCGCGCGCGTGCGATAACCCTGTAGTGCCGTGGCTGCTCGACAGCCCCGTAGTGTCTGTGGTTTTGGACCTACAGGGAGAGTATTCATGTCAGCCCCCGAGCAAGTACCTTCAGCGGCCACATCACCTGCGGATTTTTCCGCCGCCAGTCTCAATCTCGAATTCCTTCGCCAACAGCTACCTGCCTGGTTGCGTTCTGCTGCGCCAGCACTGTTGGCAAAGCTGAGTGTCAGCATGCGTGCCTGCGAGGCCAGTCGGGCGGCGCGGGCCCGCTTGCTGGCGCCGCTGCAGTCGGTTCAGGTGTTTGCCCAGGCGCGATTCGACGAGGCGTTGCGTCGACGCTTCGGTTCGAGACTAAAGCCCACGGGTGATCGTTTGATTCGCGTCAATCGGCTCCTTGGCGCCTGGCAACCCCCTGGCCTGGATTGGCTATGGAAGCGTAACTATAGCGAGCAGGGATTGCTGCAAGCGGCCTTGCACAATTTCACTGCCGCTGAGCAGCAGAGTGATAGCGCCCTGGTCAGGATGTCATCCTTTCGCCATGCCGGTAGGCGAGTGCAGGGCGTCAGTGTTTTGGATTTCGTCAGGTTCTGCCGCGAACTGGATCTGGGTGGGCAGTATCAAAAACACATTGACTCGGTGTTCGATCCCGATGGCGTTGTCGGCATTCCCCAGTCGACCCGTGAGCTGTTCCGGGAGTGTGACCGTTACGCCTTGCAGGTCGATGCTCATGTGGCGCTGATGCGCGGGGCAATCAGCGCGCCAATGTACAAGCAAGTGCTTGAAATCAGTGAACTCAAGACCGGGATCCGGGAGCAGGGCGTGCCGCTACGGCTCAAACGGCTGAAGCTGGCGGGGATCGAACTGCGTGGGGTCAGTGTTTTCGAGTTCAGTTTTCAGCCGCTGGGGCATCTGGCCGCGATTCAGCGGTCCTGGGTCCGCTTGCTGGTGCACATCCCCCAGGACCCGTTTTCACCTCTCAAGGAGTACGCCGGTTGGGATGAGTTCGAGCAGGACCTGGCCGGCAAGCTGTCCCGGGACAGCTACCGGCAGTTCGTTGTGCGTTTGGCATTGCGTCGTCAATGGCCGGCGCTTCATACGCAGTTGCAAAACCGGCTGTTTGAGCAGCGCAATGGCCAGCGAGTGGCGCTGTCCAGCCCGTCCTTGGCGCTGGATGCCATCCTGCGGCCGGAGCCGCTGTTCGAGGACTTGTTCAATCAGTGCCTGGAGCAGCTTCAGGATGATGCCCGTTTCATCGCGGTGCCCACCGCAACGCTGGATGCCAGCGAACGCCAGGCCGCGCTGGACAATGCGTTGGAAATTGGCCTGGATGTGCTGGGTCTGGCGGCCTTTGTGGTGCCAGGTGTAGGTGAGGTGCTGTTCGGGGTGGTGGCCAGCCAATTGATGAAAGAGGTGTTCACCGGGCTGGATGATTGGGCTGAAGGTGATCGTCATGAGGCGTTCAATTGCCTTACCCATGTTGTTGGCGAAGTGGCCGGGCTGGCGGCCGGGGCAGTCGTTGTCGGCACGGCGGCAACGCTGGTACGCAACTCGGCACTGTTCAAGGCGCTGGCCCTGGTGAGAAAGGATAATGGCGCGCTACGTCTTTGCTTGCCTGACCTGAAGCCCTATGCCCTTGACCTGGACTCGACGATTGCCGGGACGGCGTCCGAGCAAGGTATTTACCAGATCGGTGAGCAACAGGTTGTGCGCATCGAGGACAGTTTCTATCGCGTCGAGCAAGACGCCGAGACGGGGAGCTGGCGCATTCGCCATCCCGTGCGCAGTGGCGCTTGGGCGCCGGTGCTGGAACACAATGGCAAGGGCGCCTGGCGCAGCCGCTTTGACAGTCCACACCGCTGGCAAGGCAGTCAGTACCTGTTTCGTCGACTGGGCCCCAGTGTTGAAGATCTCGGCGATGAGGAGGTAACTTCGGTACTCGCCGTCAGTGGTGCCGATGAAGCACAGTTGCGTCAATTGCATCTGCATCGGCGTCCACCCAGCGGGGCTCTTGTGGATGCCTGCGAGCGGGCGCGGCTGCAGCGGCGCTTGCAGCGTTTTAGCCAGCAGTTGCAAAACCCGGCAGCCGTAGCCGATGAAAGTTTGCTGATGCGCGCGTTGCAACTGATGTCTTCTTCGGCGGATGAGCCGGTGCCGCAAGGGCAAGTGCAGGAGTGGCTCAAGGCAAACTGGCGGCGATTTTTCGAGCACTGCCTGGCCGCCGAGCGGCCACCTGCATCGTCCCTGGTGGCGCGTGATTTCCCTGGCCTGGGGCCGGCCATGGTCGAGGAAATCGAAGCCAGTGCCACCAGCGCTGAGCGCTTGCGCATGGCCGACGGCCGTCGTGTGCCCCTGCGGCTGGCCAGGCAGGCGCGGCAAGCTTTGAGTGAGACACGGCTGGCGCATGCGCTGGAGGGGTTTTTCTGGCCGCAAATGGCCAACACTGATTGTGACAAGCTGCTGCTGCATATGCTGATGCAGGACCCGCGCTGGCCTGCGGCGCTGGAACTTGGTATCGAAGGGGTAGGTCCTGCGGTGCAAGGCCCGACCCTGATCCGCCGAGGCGACCTGTACATCGACGGTCAACGGCCTGAAGCTGCGCCTCGCGACCTGCTTGAGCTGGCGTGGGAACTGGCCGGGCTGGACGCTGCAGAAGATCTGCCGGCCTTGCGCCGTCAGCTTGGCGTACAGGCCGGTGCACAGCGGGCCATGGTTGGACGCGTATTGGGGGGCGTACATGAGCGGTGGTGGACGCCGCTTCAGCGTTTTGCCGATGGTCGCCTGGGCTATGCCCTGAGTGGGGGCGGGGCACGGCTCCCGGTGTCACCCCGTTCCATTGAAGAAGAAATCCTTGAGCTTTACCCTGACTATTCAGCTGAAGAGATCGCCGCTTACCTTGAGCCCTATCGTGCTCGACCCGCCGAGGCCCGCGCGCTGTTGCAGCGCCGTCGCGAAGAGTTGCAAGGGCTGCAATCCGGGCTGCGGCGCTGGCAAGGTGCTTCAGTGGACAGTGAGCAGGCGCTCGGTCGCCAGCAATTCAGCGAGCGCCTGGTCCAGGCCTGGCGTCACCAGTCGTTGAGCATACGCACGCCATTAGGGCGAACCCTGGGTTATCGCCTGGATCTGGGAGGCCTGATGGTTGGCGAATTGCCCGAGTTGCAGGCGGTGGACCTGCATCATGTGCTGGAGCTGGATATGGCAGGCATGAACCTGGCGGCCGTGTCGGCGGATTTTCTCGCCCACTTTGGCCGTCTTCGTTATCTGGATCTTTCCGGTAATGAGCTGGCCCTGATTCCGCCAGCAATCGAAAATCGCCTGAGCTTGCAAAACCTGCGCCTGAGCAACAACCGGATTGTGCTTGATGCCCGCGATGCCGCGAGAATAGGTGATCTTTTGAATCTGGACAGCCTCCACCTGGAGGGCAACCCTCTGGGCATCCCGCCCGATGTGAGCAGGCTGCCCCAGCTACGTATCCTGACCTTGAACAATACCGAGATCACCCGCGTGCCGGAAAGCCTGCACGATCGCTCAAGGCTGGAGTGGGTCGACCTGAGCGACAACCAGATCAGCCAGTTGCCCGAACACTTCCTTGAAGAACCACGCAGTTTTTTGCGCATGATCGAGCTGGAAGGTAATGCATTGACCGACGAGCAGTATCGACGGCTACGTCGGCTACAGGCGCCGCCGACGCCTGTGCGGTTGCCGGGCGGTGATGCCGCACAACAATTCTGGACTGCTCCGGCGTCTGCCAACCGCCAGCTTGTCGAGTATTGGCAGCGACTGCGCAACGAGCCCCAGGCCGGCAATTTGATGACAGTCCTGGAGCGCTTGGCCCAGACCGTCGAAGCGCAGGAGCAGTCAGAGTCGATGCGCACACGGGTCGCGGGGATCTTGCATTACGCCGTCGAAGGGCCGATGGCCGAAGACCTGTTGCGCTTTGCCGGTGATCCGCAACAGAGCATAGGTCATCCGTTGCTGGCGTTTGAGAATCTGGAAAGCAGGGTTCAAGGGCATCGCGCCTTGCTGTATGCCTTGCAGGAGCACGGGCCGCGACAACTGCTGGATTTCGCCCGGGCCTCCTTCAATCGTGAGGAGTTGCGGCGCTTTGTGATCGATCAGGTGCTGCTGGAGCCCGAACTGTTTGCGCGCAGAGACGAGTTGCAGTTGCTTTACCAACAAGAGCTGTACGGGCGGCTTGCGTTGCCGGGCGATGCCCGGGATCTGATCCTCACCGATCTTGCCCTTTCAACCGCGCAGCTCGACGCGGCGCTGGCCCATGTGCAAGGGGCGCAGGTACAGGCGCGCTTGCCGCGCTTCATGACCAGGCAACCGAACTGGGTCGAGTACCTGCATCAGCGGCATGCCTCGGCGTGGCTTGAACTGGATACCCGCTTCAATCAGCTCAGCGCTGCGCAACGGTTACGCGAGGCCAGCCTGCCCGAGGCCGAACGTTTGCAGCTTGAACGCGGCCGGCAGTTGCAACAGGCGATGGATGAGGCCGCGCTGTTGCTGCGGTTGACCCGCGAAGCGCTGGGCATACCGGCTGCCCCCGGTGGCTGACCGGTCATGAGGGCGGCGGGGAGCTTGATTGGGGCGGTTGTCCACGGATGTGTGTATAGCGCTCGATCATTCGTTCAATCTCCCCGGACGCTTTCAATCGCAGCAAGGCCTGCAGGATGCCTTGTACCGGCAAGGCCGGATCGTTACGCACCAGGCAGGCCAGGGTCTGCTCCTCGACCACAGTCAGCGGGCGCAGTTGCTGCTCAGAAGGGAGTTGCCGGTTGAACCAGTCAAGCGACAGCTGGTTGCTGATGGCATAGTGGTAACGGCGGGCGTGCAACTTGTTCAGCACCAGCAGTTGATTGCGGCTGTCCTCGCGATGCAAATGGCCGCTGGCAAACAGCGGTTCGATGGTCGAGTAGGTGTAGCCGAGCACGGTGCCAATGGCCTGGGGCGCCAATTGCGTGGGCGTCAGCGGCGGTGTCTGGTCGGGTTGACCGACCAGCCAGTCGCGTTGCTGAAAAAGCGGCAGGCTCCACAAATAGGCATCCGAGGTAGTGTTCAGCCAGGACTGGGCAACATAACAGCGCACATCGACATCGCCGTTGTCCATGGCTTGCTGCAGGCGCAGGCGCGGGAGGACGTGAAATTCGGGGTGATGCCCGACGTCGCGGGCAACAGCGAGCATCAGGTCATGCAAAATACCTTCGACCGGCTGCTCCTGCTCCACCCGAATCAGCGGCATGGTCCAGCTCTCGGCCACCGAAAAGCGCAGCACCGGTTGCTGCGCGAAGCTGGCAGAACTGATCAGCAGCAGTGCACCCACGATTCGCCACATGCTGCATCCTCCCTGATGCCGGCCCGCCTGACAGCTTAGCCGAGATCGGCAGGGTGCAATTTTGCCCCCGCTCCGCTACGATTAGCGGTCTTCAGCTTGCAGTCGCGACGGTTTTCGATGAGTTATCAGGTTCTTGCACGTAAATGGCGTCCGCGCTCGTTCCGCGAAATGGTCGGCCAGACCCATGTGCTCAAGGCCTTGATCAACGCGCTGGACAACCAGCGCCTGCACCATGCCTACCTGTTCACCGGTACCCGCGGTGTGGGCAAGACCACCATTGCGCGGATCATCGCCAAGTGCCTTAACTGCGAAACCGGCATCACCTCGACGCCTTGCGGTACCTGCTCGGTGTGCCGGGAGATCGATGAGGGGCGCTTTGTCGACCTGATCGAAATCGACGCCGCCAGTCGCACCAAGGTCGAAGACACCCGCGAGCTGCTCGACAACGTGCAGTACGCACCGAGCCGCGGGCGCTTCAAGGTCTACCTGATCGACGAAGTGCACATGCTCTCCAGCCACTCGTTCAACGCCTTGCTGAAGACGCTGGAAGAGCCGCCGCCCTACGTCAAGTTCATCCTCGCCACCACCGACCCGCAGAAGCTGCCGGCGACCATCCTCTCGCGCTGCCTGCAGTTCTCGCTGAAGAACATGACCCCCGAACGGGTCGTCGAGCACCTGAGCCATGTGCTCGGGGCCGAAAACGTCCCCTTCGAAGACGACGCCCTGTGGCTGCTCGGCCGCGCCGCGGACGGCTCGATGCGCGACGCCATGAGCCTGACCGACCAGGCCATCGCCTTCGGTGAAGGCAAGGTGTTGGCCGCAGATGTGCGGGCGATGCTCGGCACTCTGGATCATGGCCAGGTGTATGGCGTGCTGCAGGCGTTGCTCGAAGGTGATGCCCGGGCCTTGCTCGAAGCCGTTCGCCATTTGGCCGAGCAGGGGCCGGACTGGAACGGCGTGCTCGCCGAAATGCTCAATGTGCTGCACCGCGTGGCCATTGCCCAGGCGCTGCCTGAGGCAGTTGACAACGGCCAGGGCGATCGTGACCGGGTGCTGGCTTTGGCCCAGGCATTGCCGGCCGAAGATGTGCAGTTTTATTACCAGATGGGCCTGATCGGCCGTCGCGACCTGCCATTGGCACCAGATCCGCGTGGCGGCTTTGAAATGGTCCTGCTGCGCATGCTGGCGTTCCGCCCCGCAGACAGCGACGATGCACCGAAACCGGTGCTAAAGCCGGTGGGGATCAGCCAGGCCACAGCTGATTCTGCAAACGCGGTGGCAGTAGCCCCTCAGGCTGCGCCAGTTGCGGTGCCCGTGCCTGTGGTTGCTGAACCGGAACCTGAACCCGTTGCAGAGCCAGAGCCCACCCCTGTCGAGGTCCCAGCGCCTGAGCCGGTGGTCGATCTGCCCTGGAACGATCCTGTCGCCGTCGAGGTCGAGGTCGAGCCTGAACCGCTTGTCGTTGAAGCGCCGCCGGCGCCGGTTCAGCAGGCAACCGCAGTGGATATGCCGATGTCCGACGACGGTATCGGCTACAGCCCGGCCGGCATGGACCGCGACGATGAACCGCCGCTGGACGAAGATTATTACGAGCCGGAAATGGACCCGGCCAGCTACAGTTATCTGGACGAGCTGGCCATCGAGCATGCCCACGAAGTCGACGCGCCACCGGCCGAGCCCTTGCCGGCCGCGCAACCGGCCACGGGGCTGGCGCTGAAATGGCTGGAATTGTTCCCGCAGTTGCCGATTTCCGGGATGACCGGCAATATCGCCGCCAACTGTACGCTGATCAGCGCCGAAGGCGACGACTGGCTGCTGCACCTGGACCCGGCCCACAGCGCCCTGTTTAACAGCACGCAACAGCGGCGCCTGAACGATGCGTTGAACCAGCACCTGGGCCGTACGCTCAAATTGACCATCGAGCTGATTCGCCCGGAGCAGGAAACCCCCGCCCAGGCCGCAGCCCGCAAACGCGCCGAGCGCCAAGGCCTGGCCGAGGCCTCGATCGAGGATGATCCGCTGATCCAGCAGATGATCCAGCAGTTCGGCGCCATGGTCCGCCACGATACGATTGAACCTGTCGACGCCCCGGTTGCCCAGGGCGAGTAACGGAAAAACAGCAGCGGCCCGGGCCCGACCCTCGCCGCACCCCGTAAGCTAATAGTTGAGGTGAACCCCATGATGAAAGGTGGCATGGCCGGCCTGATGAAGCAGGCCCAGCAGATGCAGGAAAAAATGGCCAAGATGCAGGAAGAACTGGCCAACGCCGAAGTGACTGGCCAATCCGGTGCCGGTCTGGTCAGCGTGGTGATGACCGGTCGTCACGACGTCAAGCGCATCAGCCTGGACGACAGCCTGATGCAGGAAGACAAGGAAGTGCTCGAAGACCTGATCGCCGCCGCCGTCAACGACGCGGTGCGCAAGGTCGAAGCCAACAGCCAGGAAAAAATGGGCGGCATGACCGCCGGCATGCAGTTGCCGCCGGGCTTCAAGATGCCGTTCTGAGGCGGTCGCAGCGTAAATAAAAGCCAGGCTATTGCCTGGCTTTTTTCTGCTCAGTCATAACTCATCAGAAATGTCGCCCGGCCTGGCGCGGAGCCTGGGGTTACCCGGGATGCGGTCTGCACATACTGCGCGAGCAGGGGGATGCGATGCGTTACCGGGCCTGCTCCGACCGTACCGCCCGGTTGCCGGGTGCCCAGCACGATCGGGGTGTTGTCGCTACGCAACAAGCGAATGCCGATGCCACGTGCAGTAGCGTGACTGGCCAGGCTGATGATGGAGGTCTGGTTGCCCGGGTTGCTGGCGTCGCTGACGGTATAGCTGACGTTGAGGCGGCTGCCGCTACTGCCGCCGGCACAGTTGAGGCGGATTTCAAGTGGCTGGGGTGCGGTAGCCTTGCCAACAGCGTCGAAGAACCCTGCTGGATGATCCCGCAGGTTAACGGGGATGGTTTTCGAACCGGGGTCGACGGCGCAGGTGGGATCGGCCGAAACAACCTCTACTCGGGTTTGCACCATCGTCAGCCTGGCGGTATTGGCCGGGATATGATGCGGCTCAAAGGTGTGGCTAATGATTGTCTGAGGGAAAAACAGCACCCCACTGGTTACCGGTCCGGTCTTGATCAACTGCAGTCTGTACCAAGGGGTTACGTCGGTAGTGCCGGCAGGATGTCTGGTAGTAGGAACCGGCCAGCGGTAAAAACGACTGGCGCCGGCTTCGGAACCGGTGATCTTGATACCGATACCCTCCAGGTTGGTTTGATGAATGCCCTCACCGATGTGAGTGAAGCCCTGGGTAAAGCCGGCGCGCTGCTCATGGGCGGCTGAGCAACGGTAGGCCATGCGTGTCGCGAACCGGGTGTTGCTGTCATAAATCACCGTGCCGACCGGGTCTGCGGCAGACACCGTCAGTCTCGAGTCTACGGTGATGTAAGCCTGGGACGGGCCTGCGCCGATATGCTGGCAGCTGGCGGTACTGATTGCGCAGTGGGCCAGCAGCAACAATCCTGTAGCGCCGGCGAGGCGCGCGGGTAGAGAACAAAACATGGGCAGGTCTCGGCGGGTCAAGGGTGGGCTGGGGGTGCGAGGCAAACGGAGTGAATGTTCTGTGGTGCAGCGTTCGCGGCTTTTTTCGTGGCGGCGGGCAGGGCATAGGTAATTCGGCAGTTGCCTGCCAGGCCGCTGTCCCAGCGCACGATCAACTCACCTGCATCCTGCAGGCCGCGGGCAAACAATTGGCTACCCTGGCCCACCGCGCCCAGCTCGTTACCTTGGCTATCCAGCACTGCGGCGCCAAACGGCAGCGGCTGGCCATCGGCCTGGCGGGCATGGATGACGGCCGAACGTCCGGAGCGGGTCTGGAACACCAGCAACGCAATGGCGCCGGCGCGCGGCACGGTCTGCTGGCTGCTCGATTGCAGCTCGACATCGGTCGACAAGCCCTTGGGGTCAATGGCAACCGTATTGCGTTGGTAAGGCGTAAGGTTCGGGACGACCGCGTAGCCGCTGCTGTCGACTTTCAGCGCGGACGCCGAAATCACCCGAGCGCCATCGGCATCTTTGGCCTGAATCAACCCGAAGGTCTCACTCAAGGGTTGCGACAAGGTCATGCCATCGGCGTGGGCGACAATGGCGCCGCGCAGGCCGAGCGAGGCTTGTGAGGTATGCCGGCCCTGACTGATCGATGCACTGAGTTCGGCGGCAGAGCCGCGGTACAGTACGTTGCTGCTCAGCGTATGGTTGTTCAGGCCATCGGAGCGATCCTGGCTGGCGGTGATGCCATAGTTGACCTGCTGATCGACACTGAGGGCGCCGGTGAGCGTGGCCTGGGCCCGGCTGTTGCCTCTGCCGTCCCTGGAAATACTGCTGCTGAGGCTACGCGCGCGTTCGCCGCCCAGGGGCAGGGACAAGCTCAGGAAATAGGTGTTGTCGGCGCGCCCGAAGCGGTCACGTTCCCTGGTGCTGCTGAGGGTATAGCCCAGCGTCTTGTAGTGATTGCTGTAGCCGATCGAATAGTTGACGTCGCTGCCGGCATGGTCCCAATAGCTGGATGCCGAGGCACTCAAGTGCAACTGTCCATAGTGCTCGGCCAGCGGTTGCGCCAGCGACAGGGTAGTGCGATTGCGATGACGCTGGTGGCGCTGATCGCCTGCATCGCGCAGGAACTGGCGGCTCAACTGGGCGTCTTCCAGGCCATAAAAGCCGCGGGTCGAGTAGCGATAGGTCGCCAGAGCGATTTGTGTGTCGGTTTCACTCAGGGTCTTGGCATAGCTCAGGCGCAGGCTCTGGCCTTGCTGGCTGCCGAGCCCGGGCAGATGGGTGCGGGCCTGGGTGAGGTCGGCGCCGAACGCACCAAGCTCGGTGTTCAGGCTGCCACCGAACAAGGCCGAGCCATACCCTGATGCCAGGGTCATGCCGCTGTAGGTGCTGACCAGGTTGTTCAGGCCATATTGCCAGGTACCTTCGACAAATACCGGGTCACTGTCCAGTGCCTGGTTACGCAGGGTACCCAGGGTTGCACTGAAGCGGCTGGAGCCGGCACGCAAGGATAACGGAACAGCAGCGTAAGGCACGGAGAAGCTATGTTCGCGGCCGTCGGCCTCGGTTACCGTGACCTCCAGATCGCCACCGTAGCCGGTTGCATACAAATCATCGATTTCGAAGGCGCCTGGCGCCACAGTGGTTTCATGCAGGGTCACGCCGCGTTGGCGGACCACTACCCGGGCATTACTGCTGGCAATCCCGCGGACTACGGGGGCATAGCCGCGCTGCGAGGCGGGGAGCATACGATTGTCGCTGGCCAGGCGTATGCCGGTGAAACTCAATGAGTCGAACAGCTCGCCCGAGGTGTAGCTTTCGCCCAGGGTCAGTTGCGAGCGCCAGGGCGTGATATCGCGTTGGGCATAGCTGGCAATGCTCTGATAGCGGTGCTGGCCCTGGTCGCTCCAGTTCAGTGAACCGTCATGACGCAGGCGCCATGGCCCGATGTTGAGCCCGGCCCCCAAGCCCAGGTAGGTCTGGCGCGAATTATCCTGATTGCGGTGCCGGGTGCTGTAGTTGTTGAGATTGTAATTGAGAAAACCCGCCGTTATGCCCTCATCCCATTGCGCCGGGTCGACTGTTTCACGCGCACTGCGCTTGACCGCGATTTGCGGTACCGACAGGTACAGGCGTTGGCTGGCAAAATCCAGGCGGCTGCTGGCATCGTCAAGTGCGCCGTCCAGGGGGATGCAGGTATCGACGGCAAGCAGCTGCTGTTGCGCCTGCGGGCTGAACTTGCTGGTATCCAGGCCCAGACGCTCCAGCAAAGCGTTGTCGAAACAGGCCAGGGCTTCTTCTTTACCGGGCCAGGCCTTGAAGCTGAGGTTCATGCGCCCGTGCCAGTTATCGTTGACCAGCACATCCACGCTGTAGGTTCCGGGGCTTGTGATGTTGCGCCGCTGATAGCGCGAGAGGTCCACGGGGGAGGTACTACCGTTGCCCAAAAACGCCGGTTCAAACTCGACAAGTGCGGACGAAGGTGTGTCGGCCATGGCCGGTACTTGCCAAAGCAACAGACTGGCCAGGCCAACGGGTAATCGGCTTACTAACGAAGCTGAGCTTTTTCGATGCGAGCGAAAGTGCAATAACATTATCGTCATTTTCAGAAGTGCCAATAGTAAACCTGGGCACGCACGAAGACTTCGAGACCGCCCGGAGTGTCAGATAAGGAGTAAGGCTATGGGCTGGGTGTAGTAGCCGTCACTGCACTTAGGGGCGCGCTATTGTTATGGCCTGCGCCATAATCATTAATGCTGGTAAAGTTGATGGTTGCGCTTGGATTAATAGGTGCCGAAGGGCTGAAGTGTGCGAGCGAATAAGGTGCAATATAGCCGGTGCCCAAGGACGTCGACTGGCCGTTGAATTCGACTTTTATTCCCCCGAGATTGACAAAGTAGGCCGTTGGGTTGCGGCCAACCAGCGTGTGCGGCTTGCCGTCCTGGCCAGGCGCTCGGTGCCAGGTTACCAGGGCGGGTGCGTCCTCGGGCTTGCCTGGCAGGCCTTGTGGGCGGTACAGCAGCTTGATGCGGGTACGAAAGGCCAGTTGCAGGACGTTGCTGTCTTTGGCTTTTGGGGGGACTTCTAACATGTTGAACCAGAAGATTGACTCTCGATCACTGGCCATCGGGCTGCCGGTGTGCAACAGGCGAATACTCTGCCCTTGAGCAGGTTCGATGCGGGCCAGCGCCGGCGTTACGGTAAAGGGGACCTGTAGAGTCTCGGGTGCTGCTCGGGAATCGCCATCGTCTACCCAGACCTGAACCAGGCTGGGGTCTTTGCCATTGTTGAGGAGGTTGACGGTAGCCTCGCGCTCTTGTGCCGCAAAGATGATACGGGTGCCGGTAATTACAACGCTGGCATGCGCGGGTGCGCTGGCCGCCAGTAGCGCGAGGGCAGCCAGCAGGAAGGAAGAAAAGCGAGTCATGAAAGCGATATCCGACCTGATTGGGGGTAGCAGACGCGCAAGGCGCGCCTGCTGGTTCATTACGGCAGATTGATCACGTACTGAACGCGGGAGTTGGCGGCACCCGGGGTGACCGCTGCGGCGGAAGCGTAGTACTGGCTGGTGTAGCGCAGGGTCGCAGCGCCATCTACCAGTTCTACGGGGACAGTGTTTTGGCCACCGCTTACCCCGCCGATAATGATCGGAATGCCCGCCTGGTTGAGCAGTTGGTACTGCACGCCAGTTGCGCTGGTAGGACCGGCATCCATGTTCAGTCGGCCGTTCTGCACATTGGCGCCGCCCAGGAACTCGATGTCCACTTGGCCGCTGGTGCCAGCGACACAGTTGGTCAGGGAGATCTCGAAGGGGCGAGGTTGGGCGATACTGCCGACAGTAGTGAATTCGGTGGTATGCGCCGGGCTCATGGCAACAGTGAAGTTCTGGCCGCCAGGGCCGCCGTTGATGGTGCAAGTGGTGCCCGAGATGCTGCCGGTGAAATCGATCAGGCCATCAGTTGCCTGGGCATTGAGGGTGACGCCAGCCAACAGAGGTAAGGACAGGGCAAGAGCGAAAATGCGTGTGTTCATTTTTTTTCCAACTGGATTAATTAAGATTGCGCGTTGATAAGTAAAATGAGGTGTTGCATAGACATATTTACTTGCTTTTGAGCGCCAGGAAATTATGCGGATTATTTGTTTGGCTGGATGTAGGAAGAAGGGTGGTGATGGCGGAGGGAACTTAGCCGGGTATTGTAAGATTGGGTGTTTATAGAAAGGAGTGAGGCAGGAAGTGTGAGAAAGGGGGTGGTATGCTTTATGTGATGTAGGCAATATTACTGTTAGCGTGAAAGAAACATTAGCTTCTTACGCGGCTAGTCTAATGTCTGTAAGATTTGACGTTGCCCAGTCGGGCAGGTATAAACCGCCTTCACTTGCATCAAGGCCTTTTCCCATGAGTTTCAGTCCTCTTATCCGACAGCTGATCGACGCGTTGCGCATCTTGCCTGGCGTCGGACAGAAAACCGCCCAGCGCATGGCCTTGCAGCTACTTGAGCGCGATCGCAGTGGCGGTACCCGGCTGGCCCAGGCCTTGAACCAGGCCATGGAAGGGGTGGGGCATTGCCGCCAGTGCCGGACCCTGACCGAGCAGGAGCTGTGCCCGCAGTGTTCCGACACGCGCCGGGACGACACGCTGCTGTGCGTGGTAGAAGGGCCGATGGATGTCTATGCCGTCGAGCAGACCGGCTACCGTGGCCGTTACTTCGTGCTCAAAGGGCACCTGTCGCCGCTTGATGGCCTGGGCCCGGAAGCCATCGGCATTCCGCAACTGATGGCGCGGATCGAGGAGCAGGGCAGCTTCACCGAAGTAATCCTGGCCACCAACCCGACGGTGGAAGGTGAAGCGACCGCCCATTACATCGCCCAGTTGCTGGCCGACAAAGGTCTGGTCGCGTCTCGTATCGCCCACGGTGTGCCATTGGGCGGTGAGCTGGAGCTGGTCGACGGCGGCACCCTGGCGCATTCGTTCGCCGGGCGCAAACCGATCTCGCTGTAACCCTGGGTCTTTAATCGCGGGGCAAGCCCGCTCCCACAGAACCTTAGCCTGTGGGAGCGGGCTTGCCCCGCGATGCTGTCAATACTCGCTCAGCGAGAACTCGGTCAGGCAGAAGGTCGGCACACCCACGTCGTTCAGGCGCTGCGAGCCGCCCAGCTCCGGCAGATCGATGATCGCCGCCGCCTCATATACCTGCGCGCCCATGCGCCGTACCAGTTTGGTGGCGGCCAGCAGGGTGCCGCCGGTGGCGATCAGGTCATCAAAAATCAGTACCGAGTCGCCTTCGCAGAGGCTGTCGGCGTGCACTTCGAGGAAGGCTTCGCCGTACTCGGTCTGGTAGCCCTCGGCGAGCACGTCGGCCGGCAGCTTGCCTTGCTTGCGAAACAGGATCAGGGGTTTGTTCAACTGGTGGGCGATGATCGAGCCGATCAGAAAGCCGCGCGCATCCATCGCGCCGATATGGCTGAACTCGGTTTCAACATAGCGTTCGATAAAGGCATCGGCGACATGGCGCAGGCCCCGCGGCGACTGGAACAGCGGGGTGATGTCGCGAAAGATCACGCCCGGCTTGGGGAAGTCCGGTACGGGGCGGATCAGGGCTTTGAGGTCGAAAGTGGCGCTGGGCATGGGCGGGTATCCTGAGAAACGAATGCCCGCCAGTATACCTGTTATCCGCGGGGTCAGCTTTCCAGCGAACCACCGGCCAGGGCGCACAGCTGAATCGGGTCTAGGATATGGATTTCCTTGCCCTCGGCCTGGATCAGGCCGTTCTGCTGAAAGCGCGTGAACACCCGTGAGACGGTCTCGACCGCCAGGCCCAGGTAATTGCCGATTTCGTTGCGTGACATGCTCAGGCGGAACTGGTTGGCCGAGTAACCACGGGCGCGGAAGCGCGCCGAAAGGTTGACCAGGAAGGTGGCGATGCGCTCGTCAGCGGTCTTTTTCGACAGCAGCAGCATCATTTGCTGGTCGTCGCGGATTTCCCGGCTCATCACCCGCATCAGCTGGCGACGCAGCTGTGGCAGTTGCACCGACAGCTCATCCAGGCGCTCGAAAGGAATCTCGCACACCGAGGTGGTTTCCTGGGCCTGGGCCGACACCGGGTAGGCTTCGGTGTCCATGCCGGACAGGCCGACCAGTTCGCTGGGCAGGTGGAAGCCGGTGATCTGCTCTTCGCCGCTGTCGCTCAGGCTGAAGGTTTTCAGGGCGCCGGAGCGCACCGCATAGACCGAGCCAAAATTGTCGCCCTGGCGGAACAGAAACTCGCCTTTTTTCAGCGGACGCCCGCGTTTGACGATTTCATCCAGTGCATCCATGTCTTCCAAGTTCAATGACAAGGGCAGGCACAGAGGCGCCAGGCTGCAATCCTTGCAATGGGCCTGGTTATGGGGGCGCAGTTTAACTGGCTCGGACATTTCTTCAATCCTTGTGGGAAAGCACACATAAGCCGTAAGGGTAACCCAGGCTAGGGTGTTTCGGCCAGCTTGGACGATTGTGCCGAGGCCAGACGGGACAAGACTGCGACAAAAAACCTCAGATAACCCGGGAGAAACGTTGGCGGTTGTGCAGGTCCAGGTAGGCATCGAACACCATGCACACCGATCGCACCAGCAGTCGTCCGGCGGGCAGCACCTTGATGCTGTCGTTGCCTAGTTCGATCAGGCCATCCTTGTGCATGGCCTGCAGGGCGGGCCACTGGTCGTTGAAATAGCCGCGAAAGTCAATGGTGAAATCCCGCTCGATGGTTGCGAAGTCCAGTTCGAAATGGCAGATCAATTGCTGGATCACCGCCCGGCGCAGGCGGTCATCCTCGCTGCAGATCAAGCCGCGGCTGGTCGCCAGTTGAGCGGTGGACAAGGTGTCCTGGTAGGTGTTGAGGTCGCTGCTGTTCTGGCAATAGAGGTCGCCGATCTGGCTGATGGCCGAGACCCCCAGGCCAATCAGGTCGCAATGCCCGTGGGTGGTGTAGCCCTGGAAGTTGCGCTGCAGGGTCGACTCTTCCTGGGCAATCGCCAGCTCGTCATCGGGCAGGGCGAAGTGGTCCATGCCGATGTACACGTAGCCAGCGGCGGTCAGTTGCTCGATGGTGTTGTGGAGCATTTCCAGTTTTGCCGCCGGGGCCGGCAGCTCGTTGCTGTCGATGCGCCGCTGGGGCATGAAGCGTTCCGGCAGGTGCGCATAGTTGAACACCGAGAGGCGATCGGGCTGCAGCTTGATCACTTCCTCGACGGTGCGGGCAAAACCTTCCGGGGTCTGCTTGGGCAGGCCGTAGATCAGGTCGAGGTTGATCGAGCGAAATTGCAGGGTGCGCGCCGCTTCGATGATCGCCCGGGTCTGCTCCAGGCTCTGCAGGCGGTTGATCGCCCGCTGCACAACCGGGTCGAGGTCCTGCACGCCGAGGCTGACGCGGTTGAAGCCGAGCTCACGGAGCAGGCCCATGGTCGACCAGTCGGCCTCGCGCGGGTCGATTTCAATGCCGTAGTCGCCGGAGTCGTCATCCAGCAGGTTGAAATGCTGGCGCAAGTGGGCCATCAGCTGGCGCAGCTCGACGTGGCTGAGGAAGGTCGGGGTGCCGCCGCCAAAGTGCAACTGCTCGACGGTCTGCTTGGGGTCCAGGTGGCAGGCGATCAGCTGGATTTCCTGCTCCAGGCGCTGCAGGTAGGGCGCGGCGCGGCCACGGTCCTTGGTGATGACCTTGTTGCAGGCGCAGTAGTAGCAGATGTTGGCGCAGAACGGCACGTGCACATAGATCGACAGTGGGCGAACGGCACGACGGCTGTCACGCAGGGCGTGCAGCAGGTCGAAGGAGCCGACTTCGCTGTGCAGTTGCACCGCGGTCGGGTAGGAGGTGTAGCGTGGGCCGGCCAGGTCGTAGCGGCGAATCAGGTCGGAGTCCCAACGAAGAACGTCGAGCATGCGGGCAGTCCCCAGAAAGAGCAGCAGTGTCCGGAGTCTAGGGAGTGCCGGGCAAACCCGTGTTGATTTGTATCAACGCCGCTTCAGTGGCCCATCAGCCAGTGCTGGTGTGGCCCTGGCAGGGTCCACAGGCCAAACAGCATCACCAGCACGCCGCCGGCAATACGCACGCCCCGCTGGCGCAGCAGGGCGCTGGTGCGTTCGGCGGCAAGGCCGGTGGCCAGCAGTACCGGCCAGGTGCCCAGGCCGAAGGCCAGCATCAACAGCGCGCTGTCGGCGGCATTGCCCTGGCTCGCAGCCCAGAGCAGGGTGCTGTACACCAGCCCGCACGGCAGCCAGCCCCACAGGGCGCCCAGCAGCAGGGCGCGCGGCAGGCTGGAGACCGGCAGCAGGCGGTTGGCCAGCGGCTGTATATGCCGCCACAGGCCCCGGCCCAGGCCCTCGATACGGGTCAGGCCGCTCCACCAGCCGGCCAGGTACAGGCCCATGCTGATCAGCAGCAGCGCCGCCAGTACGCGCATGGCGGTCGCCACCGGGCTGTTGGCCACCGCCCAGCCGGCCAGGCCGAGCAGCAGGCCGGCCAGGGCATAACTGAGGATGCGCCCCAGGTTGTAGGCCAGCAACAGGCGAAAGCGGCGGCTGCGTTGCTCCTTGGGAATGGCCAGGGTCAGCGCGCCCATGAGGCCGCCGCACATGCCCAGGCAATGGCCACCACCGAGCAGGCCGAGAATCAACGCCGAGCTGAGCAGGGGCAGAAGTTCAGTCACGGGGCGGGGTACCGTCGTCGGGTTTCTTGCCGTCGGCCTCGTCCATGGCCGCCTGGTGCTGCGGGTCCTGGTCGTCGAAGAGGATGCTGTGGGCCGGGCCGTCGAGGTCGTCGTACTGGCCGCTGTCCACCGCCCAGAAGAAGATGTAGATGGCGATGGCGACGATCAGCAGGGCCGCCGGGATCATGATGTAAAGCGCGGGCATGGGGGCTCCTGGTCAGGCCGTCGCGGGATGCGTGGCAGTGGCTGGCGCATGGCTGGCCGGCAGGCCGCTGACGCGGGTCAGGCGCAGGGCATTGAGGACCACGATCAGCGAACTGACCGACATGCCGACCGCCGCCCAGATTGGCGTGATCCAGCCCAGTGCGGCAAACGGCAGCATGACGCCATTATACGCCGAGGCCCACAGCAGGTTCTCGATAATGATCCGCCGGGTGCGCCGGGCCAGGCTGAAGGCCTGGACCAGGGCGTCCAGGCGGTTGGACAGCAGCACCGCGTCGGCGCTGGTCTTGGCCAGGTCGGTGGCCGAGCCCATGGCGATGCTGATGTCGGCCGCCGCCAGGATTGGCACATCGTTGACCCCGTCGCCGAGCATCAATACCTTGCGCCCTTGCTGCTGCAGGGCCTTGAGTTGCTCCAGCTTGTCGTCCGGGCGCAGGCTGCCAATGGCCTGGTCGATCTGCAGTTCGGCGGCCACGCTGTGGACCATCGGCGAGCTGTCGCCAGACAGCAGCAGGGTCTGCCAGCCACGGGCGCGGCAGGCCGCCAGCAGGTCGGCGGCATCGCTGCGCAGGCGGTCGTCGAGGACGAACCAGGCCAGCGGGCCTTGCTGGTCACCGAGCAACAGCCATTGCCCGGCTTCGTCTGGCATCGCCGGTGTGGGGGCGCCGCTGAGGGCGCAGACAAAGCCGGCTTCGCCGATGCGCAGCACGTGCTCGCCTACCTTGCCTTCAAGACCCAGCCCGGGCATTGCCTGAACTTCGTCGGCAGCCTGGCTGGCGCGGCCAAAGGCGCGGGCGATGGGGTGCTCGGAGCGGTTTTCGAGGGCGGCGGCGAGCATCAGGCAACGATCGGCGTCGGTGTCGCGCAAGGGGCGGATTGCGCGCAAGGTCAGGCGGCCTTCGGTGAGGGTGCCGGTCTTGTCGAAGATTACCGTGTCGATCTGGTTCAGGCCTTCCAGCACGTGGCCGCGGGTCAGCAGCAGGCCGAGCTTGTGCAGGGTGCCGGTGGCGGCGGTCAGCGCGGTCGGGGTGGCCAGCGACAGGGCGCAGGGGCAGGTAGCGACCAGCATGGCCAGGACGATCCAGAACGCCCGCGACGGGTCGATCTGCCACCACAGCAGGCCGATGGCGGCCGAGGCGATCAGGGTAAACAACAAGAACCACTGCGAGGCGCGGTCGGCGATTTCCGCCAGGCGCGGTTTTTCCGACTGTGCCCGCTCCAGCAGGCGCACGATCGCCGACAGGCGAGTGTCCTGGCCCAGAGCCTGGACCTCGACGGTCAGCGCGCTCTCGACGTTGAGGGTGCCGGCGGTGACTGCGTCGCCAGCGCTGCGTGGTTGCGGCAGGTACTCGCCGGTAAGCAGCGACTCGTCGATGCTCGACTGGCCACTGACGATGCGCCCGTCGGCGGGGATCACGTGGCCTGGCTGGATCAACACGCAGTCTTTGAGGCGCAGTTCGCTGAGCAGGATCCGCTCGCTCTGCCCGGCCGCGCCCAGGCGCAGGCACGAGGCCGGCAGCAGGTTGACCAGTTGCGCGGTAGCGGCGGCAGTGCGCTCGCGGGCGCGGCGCTCAAGGTAGCGTCCGGCGAGCAGGAACAGGGCGAACATGCCCACGGCGTCGAAGTACAGCTCGCCGCTGCCGGTGATTGCGGTCCAGATCCCGGCACCGTAGGCCAGGCCGATGGCCAGCGATACCGAGACGTCCATGGTCAGGTGGCGGGTACGCAGGTCGCGGGCGGCGCCGCGAAAAAACGGTGCGCAGCTGTAGAACACGATCGGCGTGGTAAGGAACATCGCCACCCAGCGCAGGATGGTGTGCAGCTCCGGGCTCAGGTCGATGTTGAACTCCGGCCAGGTGGCCATGGTTGCCATCATCGCCTGGAACCACAGCAACCCGGCCACGCCCAGTTGGCGCAGGGCGGTGCGGTTCTCGCTGGCCAGTTGTTCGGCGGCGCGGTCGGCCTGGTAGGGGTGGGCGGCGTAGCCGATGTGGCGCAGCTCGGCGAGCAGCTTGGACAGCGGCAACGCACTGTCGGCCCAGCTCACCTGCAGGCGGTGGTTGGACAGGTTCAAACGCGCCTCGGCCACCGCCGGCAGGTTGCGCAGGTGCTTTTCGATCAGCCAGCCGCAAGCGGCGCAACTGATGCCTTCGATCAGCAGGGTGGTTTCGGCCAGCTCGCCGCTGTGGCGCACGAAGGGCTTTTGCACATCGGCGCGGTCGTACAGGGCCAGTTCGTCGACCAGTTGCTGGGGCAGGGCATCGGGGTTGGCGCTGGCTTCACTGCGGTGCTGGTAATAGCTTTCCAGGTTGCCGGCGACGATGGCTTCGGCCACCGCCTGGCAGCCCGGACAGCAAAACGCCCGCGGCTGGCCAAGCACCACGGCGGTGAAGTGGCTGCCGGCGGGCACGGGCAGGGCGCAGTGGTAGCAGGGCGTGGGGCTGGTCATGGTGTCAGTCGCAAGGTGTGGTGTTGGGCTGATCGCGGGTCAAGCCCGCTCCCACAGGGATTCATTGCACCTGTGGGAGCGGGCTTGCCCCGCGATCAGCAACGACTTATTTCTCGAGGTGTTCAGCCCCTTGCAGCGCCTCGTCACCGAGTACCAGGGTCTTGTCGTGAGCGACTTCCTCTTCTTCGAACAGGCGCCAGACATGCGCGTCCTGGCTGCCCAGCAGCTCGACGAAACGCCGGCCCTCGACCTTGTCGCCAAGCTGGCCGAGGTAGCGGCCGGCTTCGCTGTCGCTGCGGGTCAGCATGATCTTGCGGTCCTTCTCCGGCTGGGTCGGCGAAATGAGGTTCAGCTCCAGGGTTTGCGGCTGGCTGTTGCCGGTCAGGCGCAGGTCGACTTCACCGGTCAGCGCGTCCAGGTGCACGCTGGCCTTGAGGTTGAGGGTCTGGGCCAGCAGCTCGCGGTCCAGCGAGCGGTTGATGCCTTTGCCGGCCTCGTAGTAGTTGTCGTTGACCAGGTTGTCCGGGTTGTTCACCGCGATGGTCACCATGGTCAGGCTGAGGGTCACCGAGGTGGCCAATACACCGATGATGATCCACGGCCAGAGGTGCTTGTACCAGGGGCTTGCGGCAGTTGCAGAAGGCATGGGCTCAGTCTCTTATCGAATTTGCGGGCCGATGAAGCGGCTCTTGGCTTCAACCTGGGTGGCGCTGTCGTCAGCGTCCTTGAGGGTGAAGATGACTTCGTTGGTGGTCGACGGCAGTTGCTCCGGCGCCATCGACAGTTGTACCGGCAGGCTGACGATATCGCCGGCCGCGACGCGGATTTCCCGTGCGCCCTCAAGCTTGAGGTCAGGCAGGCCGCCGGCTTCGAGCACGTAGACGTGGTCGCGCTGGTCCTTGTTCATGACCTTCAGGCTGTAGACGTTCTCGATCCGCCCCTGGGCGTTCTCGCGGTACAGCACGCGGTCCTTGCTGACGTCGAAACCGACCAGCGGACGCATGACGAACGCGGTAGTGAGCAGGCCGATCATGGTCAACAGCACCACGGCATAACCGATCAGGCGCGGGCGCACCATGTGGGTCTTTTGCCCCGACAGGTTGTGCTCGGTGGTGTAGCTGATCAGGCCTTTGGGGTAGTTCATCTTGTCCATGATGGTGTCGCAGGCGTCGATGCAGGCGGCGCAGCCGATGCACTCGATCTGCAGGCCGTCACGGATGTCGATGCCGGTCGGGCACACCTGTACACACATGGTGCAGTCGATGCAGTCGCCCAGGCCCTTGGCCTTGTAGTCCAGGTCTTTTTTACGCGGGCCACGGGTTTCGCCGCGGCGCGGGTCGTAGGAAACGATCAGGGTGTCTTTGTCGAACATCACGCTCTGGAAGCGTGCATACGGGCACATGTACACGCACACTTGCTCGCGCAGCCAGCCGGCGTTGCCGTAGGTGGCCAGGGTGAAGAAGCCGACCCAGAAATAGGCCCAGCCGTCGGCCTGGCCGGTAAAGAACTCAATCACCAGCTCGCGGATCGGCGAGAAGTAGCCGACGAAAGTCATGCCGGTGACAAAGCCGATGCTCAGCCACAGGCTGTGCTTGGCCAGCTTGCGCAGGAATTTGTTGCCGCTCATTGGCGCCTTGTCGAGCTTCATGCGCTGGTTGCGGTCACCTTCGGTGACTTTCTCGCACCACATGAAGATCCAGGTCCACACGCTTTGCGGGCAGGTGTAGCCGCACCAGACGCGGCCGGCGTAAACGGTGATGAAGAACAGGCCGAAGGCGGCGACGATCAGCAGGCCCGAGAGCAGGATGAAGTCCTGAGGCCAGATGGTGGTGCCGAAAATGTAGAACTTGCGCTCCGGCAGGTTCCACCAGACGGCCTGGTGGCCGCCCCAGTTCAGCCATACCGTACCAAAGTACAGCAGGAACAGGACGGCGCCGCCGACCATGCGCAAGTTGCGGAACACGCCGGTGAAGGCGCGGGTGTAGATTTTTTCTCGGGAGGCGTAGAGATCGACGCTGCTGGTGTCTTTACTGGCAGGCGGGGTGACGTCATGTACCGGAATCTGCTTGCTCATCATTGAGTCCCACGGCAGTGGAGAAGTGCCGCGGCCAGTACCTGCCGGCCGCAGTCGAAAGCTTGCTGCTCTAGGGCGCATGATACGCCTGTCCTGCCGCCAGGGGGGAGGGGTGCGACCTTTGGCCGCGTTGGGGAATCGCGGTTAATAGTGTATTGGCCCGTGTCAATTGACACAGGTCATGGGACGGGACAGGGTCTATAAAAAAGCCCCGGCAGTTTCACTGACGGGGCTTTTGCCAGCTGGGCGAATTACTGCGCTTCAGCGGTTTTCTCAGGCTGGTGCGACAGGCTGTAGACATAGGCGGCCAGCAGGTGGACCTTGTCGTTGCCCTGGATTGCTTCCTGGGCAGGCATCTGGCCCTGGCGGCCGTAACGGATGGTCTGCTGCAGTTGGGCGAAGCTCGAACCGTAGATGAACGCGGTCGGGTGGGTCAGGTTGGGCGCGCCCATGGCCGGGGTGCCCTTGCCTTCAGGGCCGTGGCAGGCCACGCAGTTGGCGGCAAACAGCTTCTGGCCGTTGGCCGGATCCGCTTTGGCATCCTTGGGCAGGGTGCGGCCATCGAGGTTGGTCAGCACGTAGGCAGCAACGTCGGCAACGCCTTGTTCGCCGATGACTTCGGCCCAGGCCGGCATCACCCCGTGACGACCGCCCATGATGGTGGCCTTGATGGTTTCCGGTTCGCCGCCCCAACGCCAGTCGTTGTCGGTGAGGTTGGGGAAGCCGTAGGAGCCCTTGGCGTCGGAGCCATGGCACACCGCGCAGTTGGAGGCGAACAGGCGCCCGCCCATCTTCAGCGCTTGTGGGTCCTTGGCCACTTCTTCAATAGGCATCGACGCGAATTTGGCGAAGATCGGCCCGAACTTGGCGTCCGAGCGGGCCATTTCCTTTTCCCACTCGTGCACGCCGGTCCAGCCGGCCTGGCCGTTGGCAAACTCGGTTTTCTTGTCGTTGTCCAGGTACTGGTAGCCCGGCAGGATGCCTTTCCAGTTACCCAGGCCCGGGTACAGCACCAGGTAGCCAAGGGCGAAAACGATGGTGCCGACGAACAGCATGAACCACCATTTTGGCAGCGGGTTGTCGTACTCCTCGATGCCGTCGTAGGCGTGGCCCACGGTTTCTTCAGTGGTTTCGCTGCGCTGGCCCTTGCGGGTGGACAGCAGCAGCCAGGTCAGGGCGAAGATGGTGCCCAGACTCAAAACGGTGACGTACAGACTCCAGAAGGTAGTCATTCGTTGTTACTCCTAGACGCTTTCGCTTGCGCTTGCTCGACGTGCTTGCTGGCTTCGGGATCATCCGCGAAGGGCAGCATGGTCGCTTCGTCGAACTCGGACTTGCGCCGAGAACTGAACACCCACAACGCCAGGCCGATAAAGGCCACCATCACCACGACGGTGCCCAGGCCACGAATCATCCCGATATCCATCAATGTCACCGTTTGCTTTTGATGATGGTGCCCAGGCCTTGCAGGTAGGCAACCAGGGCGTCCATTTCAGTCTTGCCCTTGACCGCGTCGCGGGCACCGGCGATGTCTTCATCGGTGTACGGCGTGCCGAGGGTGCGCAGGACTTCCATCTTCTTCACCGTGTCCTTGCCATCGAGCTTGTTCTCCACCAGCCATGGGTAGGCCGGCATCTTCGACTCGGGCACGACGTTGCGCGGGTTGTACAGGTGAGCACGGTGCCAGTCGTCGGAGTAACGACCGCCGACGCGGGCCAGGTCCGGGCCGGTACGCTTGGAACCCCAGAGGAATGGGTGGTCCCAGACGCTTTCACCGGCGACCGAGTAGTGGCCATAGCGTTCGGTTTCGGCGCGGAACGGCCGGATCATCTGCGAGTGGCACTGCACGCAGCCTTCGCGGATATAGATGTCGCGGCCTTCGAGTTCAAGCGCGGTACGCGGCTTCATGCCCTCGACCGGCTTGTTGGTGACGTCCTGGAAGAACAGCGGGACGATCTGGGTCAGGCCGCCGATGCTCACGGCGATGACCATGAAGAAGGCCAGCAGGCCGATATTCTTCTCGACTACTTCATGCTTCATCAGTGAGCTCCAACTACAGCGATCTGAGCGGCGGCTTCAGCTTCGGCCGGCTTCGAGGCGCGCACGGTACGGAAAACGTTGTACGCCATCAGCAGCATGCCGGAGGCGAAGAACGCACCGCCCAGGGCACGGACGATAAAGCCCGGATGGCTGGCCTGCAGGGCTTCGACGAAGGAGTAGGTGAGGGTGCCGTCATCGTTGATTGCACGCCACATCAGGCCCTGGGTGATGCCGTTGACCCACATCGAGGAGATGTACAGTACGGTACCGATGGTCGCCAGCCAGAAGTGCGCATTGATCAGGCCGGTGCTGTGCATCTGCTCGCGGCCGTAGACCTTCGGAATCATGTGGTACAGGGCGCCGATCGAAATCATCGCTACCCAGCCAAGGGCGCCGGCGTGTACGTGGCCGACGGTCCAGTCGGTGTAGTGCGACAGCGAGTTGACGGTCTTGATCGCCATCATCGGACCTTCGAAGGTCGACATGCCGTAGAACGCCAGCGAAACCACGAGGAAGCGCAGGATCGGGTCGGTACGCAGCTTATGCCAGGCGCCCGAGAGGGTCATCATGCCGTTGATCATGCCGCCCCAGCTTGGCGCCAGGAGGATGATCGACATGGCCATGCCCAGCGACTGTGCCCAGTCCGGCAGGGCGGTGTAGTGCAAATGATGCGGGCCGGCCCAGATGTACAGGGTGATCAGCGCCCAGAAGTGCACGATCGACAGGCGATAGGAGTAGATCGGGCGCTCGGCCTGTTTCGGCACGAAGTAGTACATCATGCCGAGAAAGCCCGTGGTCAGGAAGAAACCTACGGCGTTGTGGCCGTACCACCACTGGATCATCGCATCGGTGGCACCCGAATACGCCGAGTAGGACTTGAACAGGCTGACCGGCAACGAGGCGTGGTTGACGATGTGCAGCATCGCGGTAACCACGATGAAGGCGCCGTAGAACCAGTTACCGACATAGATGTGCTTGGTCTTGCGCTTGACGATGGTGCCGAAGAACACCACGCCGTAGGTGACCCAGACAATGGCCAGCAAAATGGCGATCGGCCATTCCAGCTCGGCGTATTCCTTGGTCGTGGTGTAGCCCAGCGGCAAGGTAATGAGCGCACCGACGATGACCGCTTGCCAACCCCAGAAGGTGAAGGCCGCGAGGCTGTCGGAAATCAGTCGCGTCTGGCAGGTTCGCTGCACGACATAGTAGGAAGTGGCAAACAGTGCACAACCACCGAAGGCGAAGATCACCAGGTTGGTGTGCAATGGGCGAAGGCGTCCGAAGCTCGTCCACGGCAGGTCCAGGTTCAGCTGGGGCCAGACCAGTTGCGAGGCGATGAAGACACCAAGCCCCATGCCAAGGATCCCCCAGACCACCGTCATGATGGCGAACTGGCGGACGACCTTATAGTTATAAGCAGTCGGACTGATTGCTGTGCTCATTCTAAGGTTCCACGGTTTGGGTGTTTTTATAGGGTAAAAATCGGCGCAAGTATGTATAAACCGTGTGGTTATTGCAACGCGATGGCGCCCGCGCCGATCCTTGCCAAAGCCTGTTCCACGGCGGTTTCGAGCCTTTGTGGTGGGCAAATTGTACACAATTAATTATCTGGTATGTGTACCAAAATTTGATTTTTCGTCTATGGCAAAGGCTTTCGATGAGCGCGTGCGCAGTACCGTTCATCACTCGCCGATCGGCGCTTGAGTCGGCCCCATCAGCCTTTGCGCAGAACCGCTGGCGAAAAATGCCCCAAAAAGGTGCAAACACACCGGCTGTTTCAGTCGCTGTGGCAACAAGCTTAGTTGTGATCGAGGGGGGTGCAAGGCGGGGGTAGGGCGGGGTGCGACACTTGGTCGCAAGGGGCGAAGGGAACCGCCGCATCGGGTGCCGATGCGGCGGTTTGAGTCAAGGCTCAGTTACTCAATCGTTTTACTTGGCAGACAGGCTTTCGCCTTGTGCAGGTTGCTCCTGGGACAGGCTGTAGACATAGGCGGCCAGCAAGTGGACCTTGTCGTTGCCCTGGATCGCTTCCTGGGCAGGCATCTGGCCCTGGCGGCCGTAGCGGATGGTCTGCTGCAGTTGGGCGAAGCTTGAGCCGTAGATGAACGCGGTCGGGTGGGTCAGGTCCGGTGCGCCCATGGCCGGGGTGCCCTTGCCTTCAGGGCCGTGGCAGGCCACGCAGTTGGCGGCAAACAGCTTCTCGCCGTTGGCCGGATCCGCCTTGGCTTCCTGCGGCAGGCTGCGGCCATCGAGGTTGGTCAGCACGAAGGCGGCAACGTCGGCAACGCCTTGTTCGCCAATCACGTCGGCCCAGGCCGGCATTACCCCGTGACGGCCGCCCATGATGGAGGCCTTGATGGTTTCCGGCTCGCCACCCCAGCGCCAGTCCTTGTCGGTGAGGTTAGGGAAGCCGTAGGCACCCTTGGCGTCGGAGCCGTGGCAAACAGCGCAGTTGGAGGCGAACAGACGGCCGCCCATTTTCAGCGCCTGCGGATCCTTGGCCACTTCTTCCACCGGCATGGCGGCGAACTTGGCGAAGATCGGTCCGAACTTGGCGTCGGCCTTGTTCATTTCCTTTTGCCATTCGTTGGTCTGCGTCCAGCCGTCCTCATAGCCCGGCAGGATGCCTTTCCAGTTGCCCAGGCCTGGATAGAGGATCAGGTAGCCGACCGAAAACACCAGGGTGGCGACGAACAGCCAGAACCACCACTTGGGCAGCGGGTTGTCGTACTCCTCGATGCCGTCGAAGCTGTGGCCCATGGTCTGGTCGGTGGTGCCTTTGGTTTCGCCCTTGCGGGTGCCCAGCAGCAGCCAGGTCAGGCCGATCAGGCTACCGATGGTCAGTACGCAGATGTACGTACTCCAGAAGGTGGTCATTGCCCGTTACTCCTCGGTTCGGGTTCGTTGGCGGCAGGTGCCAGGCGGTCGTCGGCAAACGGCAGCAGGCTGGCTTCGGCGAATTCACGGTCACGCCGGCCGTTGAACACCCACAGCGACAGGCCAATGAAGGCGATGGCCACCAGCAGGGTGCCCAGGCCGCGCAATTGGCCGATATCCAGTGTGAAGTCCATGGCCCTTACCTCTTGTTCTTGATCGCGGTGCCGAGCACCTGCAGGTAGGCAACCAGCGCGTCCATTTCGGTCTTGCCCTTGAGCGATTCCACCGCGCCGCTGATGTCGGCATCGGTGTACGGCACGCCGAGGGTGCGCATGGTGCTCAACTTGGTCTCGGTGTGGCTGCTGTCGACCGGGTTGGCGACCAGCCATGGGTAGGCCGGCATCTTCGACTCGGGCACGACGTTGCGCGGGTTGTACAGGTGCGCACGGTGCCAGTCGTCGGAGTAGCGGCCACCGACGCGGGCCAGGTCCGGGCCGGTGCGCTTGGAACCCCAGAGGAACGGGTGGTCCCAGACGCTTTCACCGGCGACCGAGTAGTGGCCATAGCGTTCGGTTTCGGCGCGGAACGGACGGATCATCTGCGAGTGGCACTGCACGCAGCCTTCACGGATGTAGATGTCGCGGCCTTCCAGTTGCAGCGCGGTGTAGGGCTTCATGCCTTCCACTGGCTTGTTGGTGACGTCCTGGAAGAACAGCGGAACGATCTGGGTCAGGCCGCCGATGCTGACGGCAAACACCATCAACAGCACCAGCAGGAAGACGTTCTTCTCGATTACTTCGTGTTTCATCAGGGTCTCCTCAGGCCAGCTGCGCAGCGGCAGGGGCGGTCGCGGCCACCGGGGCACGTACGGTGCGCCAGGTGTTGTAGGCCATCAGCAACATGCCGGTGAGGAAGATCGCCCCGCCGACGAAGCGCACGATGAAGCCTGGGTGGCTGGCCACCAGGGTTTCGACGAAGGAGTAAGTCAGCGTGCCGTCTTCGTTGACTGCGCGCCACATCAGGCCCTGGGCGATGCCGTTGACCCACATCGAGGCGATGTAGAGCACGGTGCCGATGGTCGCCAGCCAGAAGTGCGCGTTGATCAGGCCGAGGCTGTACATCTGCTCGCGGCCAAACACTTTCGGGATCATGTGGTACAGGGCGCCGATCGAGATCATCGCAACCCAGCCAAGGGCGCCGGCGTGTACGTGGCCGATGGTCCAGTCGGTGTAGTGCGACAGGGCGTTGACGGTCTTGATCGCCATCATCGGGCCTTCGAAGGTCGACATGCCGTAGAACGCCAGCGATACCACGAGGAAGCGCAGGATCGGGTCGCTGCGCAGCTTATGCCAGGCACCCGAGAGGGTCATCATGCCGTTGATCATGCCGCCCCAGCTTGGCGCCAGGAGGATCAGCGACATGATCATGCCCAGCGACTGCGCCCAGTCGGGCAGGGCGGTGTAGTGCAGGTGGTGGGGACCTGCCCAGATGTACAGGGTGATCAGCGCCCAGAAGTGCACGATCGACAGGCGATAGGAATACACCGGACGCTCGGCCTGTTTCGGCACGAAGTAATACATCATGCCCAGGAAGCCTGCGGTCAGGAAGAAGCCTACGGCGTTGTGGCCGTACCACCACTGGACCATGGCGTCGGTGGCGCCACCGTACAGCGAGTAGGACTTGGTCAGGCTGACCGGAATTTCCAGGTTGTTGACGATGTGCAGAATTGCCACGGTGATGATGAACGCACCGAAGAACCAGTTACCCACATAAATGTGCTTGGTGGTGCGCTTCATCAGGGTGCCGAAGAACACCACGGCGTAGGCCACCCAGACAATGGTGATCAGGATGTCGATCGGCCATTCCAGTTCGGCGTACTCCTTGGAGCTGGTAAAACCCAGCGGCAGGCTGATGGCAGCCAGCAGGATCACCAATTGCCAGGCCCAGAAGGTGAAAGCCGCCAGGCGTGGCGAGAACAGGGTGGTCTGGCAGGTACGCTGGACCGAATAGTAGGAAGCGGCGAACAGTGCGCAACCACCGAAGGCGAAGATCACCGCGTTAGTGTGCAAGGGTCGCAGGCGGCCGAAGCTGGTCCAGGGGAGGTCGAAGTTGAGCGAAGGCCAGACGAGTTGCGCGGCGAGAAAAACGCCGAGCCCCATCCCGACGATTCCCCACACCACCGTCATAATGGCGAATTGGCGGACCACCTTGTAGTTGTAGGCGGTACTGCTGGTTGTGTTCATGTATGGGTTCCCATCCACGGTTATAGGCAGACTAAACAGCGAGGCAAGCATGAGTAATGGGCAACTGGCCGGTATTGACGGGGATCAATGGGCGCGGCTGGTCAAAAGCCGCGGCTGGCTGTGGAATGCCCCGCAAAATCAGGGGGATGGCCAGCATTCGGGGTGCTTGATCCTGGCCCATGGCGCGGGTGCGCCGATGGACAGCGGGTTCATGGAGGAAATCGCGCAAAGGCTGGCGGAGCAAGGCCTGGGGGTGCTGCGCTTCGAGTTCCCCTACATGGCCCAGCGACGCATCGATGGTGGCAAAAGGCCGCCAAATCCCCAGGCCAAACTGCTCGAATGCTGGCGTGAGGTGTACAGCCAGGTGCGACCATTGGTCACTGGGACGCTCGCGATCGGTGGCAAGTCCATGGGCGGGCGCATGGCCAGTCTCGTGGCCGATGAGTTGGGCGCTGATGCGCTGGTGTGCCTGGGCTATCCGTTCTATGCCGCGGGCAAGCCGGAAAAACCACGGGTGGCGCATTTGGCCGGATTGCAGACACCGACCCTGATTGTTCAGGGCGAGCGCGATGCCCTGGGCAACCGGCAGACGGTGGAAGGTTATGCGCTGTCGTCAGCGATCGAGCTGTGCTGGCTGCAGGCGGGGGATCATGACCTGAAGCCGCTGAAGGCTTCGGGGTTCAGCCATGCCGATCATCTGGCGACGGCGGCGCAGAGGATCACAGGTTTTTTGCACTGATGGTAGGAGCGGGCTCGCCCGCGATTACGGCGGTGTGGCCACTCGCTGATCGCGGGGCAAGCCCGCTCCTACAGCGGCTTAACCGCGATACTCGCACAGGTAAGCCGTATCAACCGCCACCTTGAGCTGGAACTTGCTGTTGGCCGGGACATTGAACTGGCTGCCGGCGCTGAAAGTTTCCCAGTTGTCGCTGTCTGGCAGTTTGACCGTCAACGCGCCCGAGACCACGTGCATGATTTCGCGCTGGGCAGTGCCGAACTCGTATTCACCCGGGGCCATTACGCCAACCGTGGCCGGACCTTCAGCGGTGCCGAAGGCGATCGACTTGACCGTGCCATCAAAGTACTCGTTGACTTTAAACATGGGCGACTCCTGAACAGGGGCTAAAAAGGCAGGCCAGTATGCCCAAGGCCCGCAGCGTCGTCATCCGCTTTCAGGTGCCATTGGCCGGCAGGGTCAGGGGCAGCAGGCGGGCAGTGTTGCGCGCGTCTTCCAGGGCGCGGTGCTGCTGTCCGCTGAACTGCAGGCCGGCCAGTTGCAACGCGCCATTGAGGCCCAGCGGGCGCTGCAACTGGCGGGCCTTGGCGAAGCGTTGCTTGAGGTTGATGTGCGGCAGGGTCTGCAGCAGGCTGGCGAGCTGGTACTGCTGCCACTCCTGCAGCAGTTGCTTGCGGTCGTAATCGCCCCAGCTGACCCAGCCTTGCAGGTGCTTGGCATGATGGCCGAGCCAGCGCTCGAACTGCGCCCAGACCTCGGTGAAGGTGGCCGCAGTGTCGACGTTGGCCTGGCTGATGTGCGTCAGTTCACGGCAGAACGGCGTCAGTTGCGGACGCCGGCGCGGGCGCACGAAACGCTGGAAATGCCCGACTTCACGGCCCTGGCGATCCACCAGGGTCGCGCCGATTTCGATGATTTCCATATCCGTGACCGGCCAGCCGCCATCGTCTGTGGTTGCTTCAAGGTCGATCACCAGCCAATGGCCCATAGTAGGCTCCCATACAAGACTCGATAGAGCGTAGCCAAACTCGGGCGCGGCGGGTATCCCCTGGCGTTTTGCCTGCTGCGCTTGGCATAACCGACAGTTGTGCAACGCCCGGAAAACGCCTAGCTTAGGCGGATTCCGGTTCAAATCCGCAAAGAGTGTGTTGCTTTGAGTTCGACGCCCATGCCACAGGCCGTGCCCTTGCTGTTCATGCTTGCCGCGACCTGGCTGTCGCCCTCAGCCTGGGCAGCAGAGGAAATCGAGGTCAAGGTCGGCGCAGCGCATTTTCCACCCTATACCGTACGGCCCGAGCAGGGCGCCGATACCGGCCTGTTGCCGCAATTGATCGAGGCGCTCAACAACACCCAGCAACGTTATCGCTTCGTCCTTGTGCCGACCTCGATCCCGCGTCGTTTTGGCGACTTCCAGCAGGGGCGCACCGACATGGCGATCTTCGAGAACCCTGAATGGGGCTGGCAGCAGATCCCCCATGAAAGTGTCGACATGGGCCTGGAAGACGCCGAAGTCTTCGTCACCCATCGCCAGTCCGGCCGCGATCAGCACTACTTCAACGACCTCAAGGGCAAGCGCCTGGCGTTGTACAGCGGCTATCACTACGCCTTCGCCAGTTTCAATCCCGACCCCAAGTACCTGGCCGACACCTACAACGCGACCCTGACCTATTCCCATGACAGCAACCTGCTGATGGTTCAGCGTGGCCGCGCCGATATCGCCCTGGTGACCCGTTCTTACCTGAGCGATTTTCTCGTACGTAACCCGCAAAGCGCCGACCAGCTATTGGCCTCCGACCGGGTCGACCAGGTCTACCATCACTACGCACTGCTGCGTCCGGGTGCGCCGATCAGCGCGCCGGCGTTTGCCAGGTTGTTGCAGTCGCTGCGCGACAACGGCGCGATGCTGAAAATCTTCCAGCCCTATCGCATCAGCGTCAGCACGCCCAAGGGCGACTAAATTTGCCTGCACAGGCTACGTTCACCAGGGTGAGCCGATCATTCCTTCCGTGAGCCTCGATCATGCCATTCGATTCCGCTTCGCCGACTTTGTCCTTGCCGCGCTGGCGCAGCCTCAGCGCCGATGAAGGTGATTGCCACCTGAGCCTGGTACTTGAAGGCAGCCCGTTGGTGCGGGTGCGCCTGCAGCGGGGCGAGACCTTGCAGGTGCAGCTTGAAGACTACGCGCGCGACCGCGCGCAGCAAGCCCTGTGGGCTGTCTGTTACTGGTTGTTTGCACGCGACCCTGGTTGTCAGCGCCTGACCTGGCAGCTGCATGAAGCGCCGCAGGACGCCCTGAACAGCGGCTTGCTGGTCAGCACACCGAGCCCGGGCCAGTACCTGTGCGAACGCAGCCTGTTCTGGCAATTGCCACAACCCTGGCTCGGCCAGCCCTTCGCAGGCGTGTACCCGCAGCAGATGCAGCTCAGTGACGGCAAGCGCCATCCCCGCCGCGCACCAAAACCGCGTGGCGAAGTGTATCGGCGCTTCGATGCCCGGCTCGGCGCCTGGATCTCGTTACGTACCCTGGAAATCGATCAGGACCTGGAGCGTTTCAACCGCTGGCAGAACAACCCGCGGGTGCTCAACTTCTGGCAGGAGGGCGGCAGCCTCGAACAGCACCGTGACTACCTGAGCAAGCTCGAAGCCGATCCGCACAGCCTGACCCTGATCGGTAGCTTCGACGACCAGCCGTTCGCCTACTTCGAAGCCTACTGGGCCAAGGAAGACCGCATCGCGCCATTCTATGCGGTGGACGACTACGATCGCGGCATCCACATGCTGGTGGGGGAGGAGCAGCATCGTGGCCCGCACAAGGTCGCCAGCTGGTTGTCAGCGCTGGTCCATTACCTGTTCCTGGACGATCCGCGCACCCAGCGAGTAGTGGCCGAGCCACGTGCCGACAACGGCAAGATGATCGGCTACATGCACGAGCAGTGTTTTCATTGCGAGAAGGAGTTCGACTTTCCGCACAAGCGTGCGGCATTGATGATTCTGGGGCGGGAGCGGTTCTTCGAAGGTTGCAGGTTGCTTTGACCCTCAAGCGCGGCAAGCGGCATCACCACCCACTTGCCGCTTGAAGCTTGAAGCTTGTCGCTCTCAAGCCCTCTGGCTTGAGACTTTCCGACAATGTACCAGGGCATCGCGAATCATGAAGTTGACCAGGGTCGGCGAGACGCCCAGTTCCTTGGCGATGTCTTTTTGTGGCACGCCGTGCAGGCGGTACATTTCGAAGGCGTAGCGGGTGCGCTGGGGCAGGTCGTTGAGCGCCTCGGCAATGTGTTCCAGGGTGGCGAAGTTGATATGCGTGGCTTCTGGCGAAGCCCCCTGGATAACGACGTTCAGGCCTTCCTCTTCGCTGCCGGAGTATTTGAGCTCCATGGCCTGCTTGCGGTAGTGGTCGATGGCCAGGTTGCGCACGATCTGGAACAGGTAGCTGAGCTGGGCCTTGAACGAGGAGGTGATCTGCGGCGCTGCGCTGAGCCGGAAGAAGGCATCCTGGACCACGTCTTCGGCCCGGGAGCGACAGCCGGTAATGCGCGCGGCAATCTTCACGAGGATGCTGCGGTTGTCGACAAACGCCTGGAGTAACGGTGAATCGCACTTACTTGTGGATAGTTGTTCCGCCATGGAAATCACCTTATCTCTAAGAGGGAAGTGGAGCGCTCCAGTTTCGGAGGCTTCCTACGACGTGCGACAAACTATTCGTAATGATAATTATTGTCAAATGCGAAAGTTAATAAGTCTCTATGCTTTTTGGTTCTAAGCTTTTACTTTGTGACCGGCTTCAAACTCCAGATTTTTTCACCTGGCCCGACCGGCTGCGCACGTCTTAATTATTTCCTCCGGCCATCCGTTCCTCTCTGTACATCCTCGGCTCCGGCAAGGCGCAACGCGGTGCCAGTGTGCCCGCCCTGCGCTGGCCGAGACCTGATTTCACGTACAGACTCTGGCAGGAACCCCTCATGACGGACGCCTTCGAACTCCCGGTTACGCTGGTCCAGGCGCTGGTTCAACGTGCTGCGCGCACACCCGACCGGGTTGCCTTGCGCTTTCTGGCCGAAGACCCGCGTGATCAAGCCGTGCTTTCCTATCACGACCTCGATCAGCGGGCGCGGACCATCGCCGCGGCTTTGCAGGCACGTACCGAGGTGGGGGACCGCGCCATCCTGCTGTTCCCCAGTGGCCCGGATTACGTCGCAGCGTTCTTTGCTTGCCTGTATGCCGGGGTGATCGCTGTACCGGCCTATCCGCCAGAGTCATCGCGCCGTCACCACCAGGAGCGCCTGCTGTCGATCATCGACGATGCCGAGCCGCGCCTGCTGCTGACCACCAGCGCCCTGCACGACAGCCTGCAGGCTCTCGAAGTGTTGGCCGGGCCCGGCGCGCCACAACTGCTGGCAGTCGACAGCCTGGCCGCTGAACTGGCCGCAGGCTGGCAGGCGCCGCCCCTGCAGGGCGACGACATCGCCTTTTTGCAGTACACCTCCGGCTCCACCGCATTGCCCAAGGGCGTGCAGGTCAGCCATGGCAACCTGGTAGCCAACGAAGTGCTGATCCGCGAGGGCTTCGGCATCGATGTGAACCCTGATGACGTGATCGTCAGCTGGCTGCCGCTGTACCACGACATGGGCCTGATCGGCGGCCTGCTGCAACCGATCTTCAGTGGCGTGCCCTGCGTGTTGATGGCCCCGGCGTATTTTCTTGCCCGGCCGCAGCGCTGGCTGCAGGCGATCAGCGACCATGGCGGCACCATCAGCGGCGGGCCGGACTTTGCCTATCGCTTGTGCAGCGAACGGGTCAGCGCCGCGGCAATGGCCAGCCTCGACCTGAGTAAATGGCGGGTGGCCTATTCCGGCTCCGAGCCGATCCGCCAGGACAGCCTGCAGGCCTTCGCCGACAAGTTCGCCGCTTGCGGCTTTGTGCCGGAGAATTTTTTTGCCAGCTACGGCCTGGCCGAAGCCACGCTGTTCGTCAGCGGCAGCACCCGCGGCCAAGGTATTGGCGCACTGGAGCTTGATCGCCAGGCGCTGGCGCGCAACAGCGCCGAAGCGGGCCGGGGCACGGTGCAGATGAGTTGCGGGCGCAGCCAGCCGCTGCATGCGGTGCAGATCGTCGAGCCACACGCGCTGGCACCGCTGGCCGACAACCAGGTCGGTGAAATCTGGGCCACTGGCCCGAGCATCGCCAAGGGCTACTGGCGCAACCCCGAAGCCTCGGCGCGCACCTTTGTCGAGCAGGGCGGGCGGACCTGGTTGCGCACCGGTGACCTGGGCTTCTTGCGCGATGGCGAGCTGTTCGTCACCGGTCGGCTCAAGGACTTGCTGATCGTACGCGGCCACAACCTCTACCCGCAGGACCTGGAAAAGACCCTGGAGCGTGAAGTCGAGGTGCTGCGCAAAGGCCGGGTGGCGGTGTTCGCGGTCGATGACTGCGGCGAGGAGGGCATCGGCGTGGCCGTCGAGGTCAGCCGCAACGTACAGAAAATCATCACCCCTGCGAGCCTGATCAAGACCCTGCGCCAGGTGATCGCCGATGCCTGCCAGCAGGCGCCGGCGGTGGTCCTGCTGCTCAACCCTGGCGCCTTGCCGAAGACCTCCAGCGGCAAGCTGCAGCGCTCGGCCTGCCGCTTGCGCATGGACGATGGCAGTCTCGATTGCTACGCGCGTTTCCCCGACCCGCAAGCAGCAGCGGTGGCTGATCAGGCGGTTGCGGCGACCAGTATGCAAGCCCGGGTTGCCCGCCTGTGGGGCCAATTGCTGGGCCTTGAGCAGATCGCCGCAGACGATCACTTCTTCCTGCTTGGCGGCAACTCCATCGCCGCCACCCAGGCCTGCGCGCACCTGGCCGATGAGTTGGGCATTGAACTGGGTGTGCGGGTGCTGTTCGAAGCGCCGACCCTGGCCGGCTTCAGCGCGGCAGTGGCGGCGTTGCAACACGATGGCGGTGTCGCCCGTGGCGCCATCAGCCGTCTCGACCGCGCCCAGGCGCTGCCGCAGTCACTGGCACAAAACCGCCTGTGGCTGACCTGGCAACTGCAGCCGCACAGTGCGGCGTACAACATTCCCGGCGCCCTGCGCCTGCGCGGCGAGCTGGACGAAGCGGCGCTGCAGGCCAGCTTCCAGGCCCTGGTCGCGCGGCACGAAGCCTTGCGCACGGTGTTTGCCGAGGAAGACGGCCAGGCCTTGCAGCGCATCCTGCCGAGCCAGGTGTTCAACCTACAGCGCCTGGACCTGTCTGCCGCCAGCAGCCAGGACGTATTGGCGCAGCGCGAAGCTGAAGCCATGCAGCCCTTCGACCTGCAACAAGGCCCGCTGCTGCGCGTGACCCTGGTGCGGCTGGACAGCGAAGACCATCAGCTGTGGGTGACCCTGCACCACATCATCGCCGATGGTTGGTCGATGAATATCCTCATTGATGAGTTCTCGCGCCTGTACGCCGCCCATTGCCAGGGCCAGCAGGCCCGGCTGCCGGCCTTGAGCCTGGGCTACGCCGACTACGGCAGTTGGCAGCGCCAGTGGCTTGCCGAGGGTGAAAGTGCCCGGCAACTGGCGTACTGGAAGGAACGGCTTGGTGAGCAGCACGCGGTGCTGGACCTGGCCACCGACCACCCGCGCGCCAATCGCCAAAGCAACGCCGCCGCGCGCCTGAGCGTGCGCCTGCAGCCGACCCTGGCCGAAGCCTTGCGCAGCCTGGCCCGTGATCATGACGCAACGCTGTTCATGGTGTTGCTGGCCGGCTTTCAGAGCCTGCTGCACCGCTACAGCGGGCAGACCGACATCCGTGTCGGGGTGCCCAACGCCAACCGCCCGCGCCTGGAAACCCAGGGCCTGGTGGGCTTTTTCATCAACACCCAGGTGCTGCGCGCCGAGCTTGACTCACGCCTGCCGTTCAACCAGCTGTTGGCCCAGGTGCGCGAGCGCAGCCTGGAGGCCCAGGCGCATCAGGACCTGCCGTTCGAGCAACTGCTCGAAGCCTTCCCGCAAACGCGCGAGCAGGGCCTGTTCCAGGTCATGTTCAACCACCAGCAGCGTGACCTCAGCGCCCTGCGTCGGCTTCCCGGGCTGCTGGCCGATGAGCTGCCGTGGCACAGCCGCGAGGCCAAGTTCGACCTGCAACTGCACAGTGAAGAAGACCATCAGGGCCGCCTGAGCCTGTCGTTCGACTATGCCGACGAGCTGTTCGATGCCGCGACCGTGGCGCGCATCAGCGCCCAACTGGTCGGCTTGCTGGAGCAAGTCTGCGCGCAACCACAGGTCGCCATCGGTGCGCTGCAACTGCTGGACGCCGATGGCCGTGCGCAATTGCTCGCCTGGGGCCAGGCGCCGGCGGCGCCGGCACAACAGTGGTTAGTTGAGCAGCTCAACGAACAAGCCCGCCAGACTCCGGAACGCACCGCCCTGGTGTGGCAAGGCGGCAGCCTCGATTACGCCAGCCTGCATCAGCAGGCCAACCGCCTGGCCCATTACCTGCGCGACAAGGGCGTTGGCCCGGATGTGTGCGTGGCTATCGCCGCCGAGCGTTCGCCGCAACTGCTGATCGGCCTGCTGGCCATCCTCAAGGCCGGGGGGGCCTATGTGCCGCTGGATGTCGATTACCCTGCAGAACGCCTGGCCTACATGCTCGCCGACAGTGGTGCCAGCCTGCTGCTGAGCCACAGCGACGTGCTCGAGCGCCTGAGCCTGCCCGCAGATGTCAGCGCCATCGCCATGGACCGCCTCAAGCTCGACAGCTGGCCGTGCCAGCCACCGGGCCTGCACCTGCACGGCGACAACCTTGCCTATGTGATCTACACCTCCGGCTCCACCGGCCAGCCCAAGGGCGTCGGCAATACCCACGCGGCACTTGCCGAGCGCCTGCAGTGGATGCAGGACAGCTATCAACTCAATGACAGCGACGTGCTGATGCAGAAGGCGCCGATCAGCTTCGACGTGTCGGTGTGGGAATGCTTCTGGCCGCTGGTCAACGGTTGCCAACTGGTGCTGGCCGGCCCCGGCGAGCACCGTGACCCGCAGCGTATCGCCGAGCTGGTGCGCGAGCATGGCGTGACCACCTTGCACTTCGTCCCGGCCTTGCTCCAGGTGTTTGTCCAGGAGCCGTTGGCGGCACAGTGCAGCAGCCTGCGCCGGTTGTTCTCTGGCGGTGAGGCGCTGTCGGCCAGCCTGCGTGAGCGGGTGCTGCAGGTATTGCCGCAGGTGGCCCTGCACAACCGTTACGGCCCGACCGAAACCGCCATCAACGTTACCCACTGGCCGTGCAGCGCTGCCGACGGTACGCGTTCGCCGATCGGCCGGCCGCTGGCTAACGTACTGTGTAGGGTGCTCGACGATGAACTCGAACTTACCTCGCCCGGCGTGCCGGGTGAACTGTACCTGGGCGGCGTCGGTCTGGCCCGGGGTTACCTGGGACGCGCGGGACTGACCGCCGAACGTTTCGTGCCGCAGCCCGATGGCGACGGCCAGCGCCTGTACCGCAGTGGTGACCGGGCGCGCTGGCTGGCTGACCTGGGGGCGCTGGAGTACCTGGGCCGCCTTGATCAGCAGGTCAAGCTGCGCGGTTTTCGGGTCGAGCCCGAAGAGGTCGAGGCTTGCCTGCTTAAGCAGCCCGGCGTCGAGCAGGCGCTGGTGATGATTCGCGACACCCCTGCCGGCCCGCAACTGGTCGGCTACTACAGCGGTATCGACGCGAGCGGGCAGATGCTGGCCGCCCTGGCCGAGCAATTGCCTGCCTATATGGTCCCGGCGCAACTGGTTCACCTGGCGCAGATGCCGCTGGGCCCGAGCGGCAAGATCGAGCGCAAGGCCTTGCCCGAGCCGCAATGGCAATCGCGTGAACACATCGAGCCGGGCAGTGCCCTGCAGCAGCAGATCGCCGCGATCTGGCGCGAGGTGCTGGGCATCCCGCGGGTTGGCCTGCAGGATGACTTCTTCGCCCTCGGTGGCCACTCGTTGCTGGCCACCCAGATCATTTCCCGTACCCGCCAGGCCTGCAACGTCGAGTTGCCGCTGCGCACGCTGTTCGAGGCCAGCGAACTGGGGGCCTTTGCCGCTGCGGTTGAGGCGATCCAGCACAGTGGCGCGCGCAACCTGCAGGGCGAAATCCAGCGCATCGACCGTCGCCAGGCGGTGCCGCTGTCCTACTCCCAGCAGCGTATGTGGTTCCTCTGGCAGATGGAACCCGACAGCCCGGCCTATAACGTCGGCGGCATGGCGCGCCTGAGCGGGGTGCTGGATGTCAGCCGCTTCGAGCAGGCGTTGCAGGCACTGATCGTGCGCCACGAAACCCTGCGCACCACCTTCCCGAGCATCGACGGCGTGCCGTACCAGTGCGTGGCCGAAGACAGCAACCTGCAGATGAGCTGGCTGGATTTTTCCAGTTATGGCGTGGTGGATCGCCAGCAACGCCTGCAGGCCTTTGCCGATGAGCAGGCGCACCAGCCGTTTGACCTGGAGCGCGGGCCGCTGCTGCGCGCCTGCCTGGTCAAGGCCGGCGAGCGTGAGCACTACTTCGTCCTGACGTTGCACCACATCGTCACCGAAGGCTGGGCCATGGACATCTTTGCCCGCGAGCTGGGCGAGCTGTACGAGGCCTTTGTCGACGAGCGCGAATCGCCGCTGCCCCCCTTGCCGGTGCAGTACCTGGACTACAGCGCATGGCAGCGCCAGTGGCTGGAGAGCGGCGAGCGTCAGCGCCAGCTCGACTACTGGCAGGCCAAGCTGGGCGATGAGCACCCAGTGCTGGAACTGCCTGCCGACCGCCCGCGTCCGACGGTGCAAAGCCACCGTGGCGAGCTCTATCGTTTCGACCTGAGCCCGGAGCTGGTGGCGCGGGTGCGTGCCTTCAATGCCGAGCGCGGTCTGACCCTGTTCATGACCATGACCGCCACCCTGGCGGCGCTGCTGTACCGCTACAGCGGCCAGAGCGACCTGCGCATCGGCGCGCCGGTGGCCAACCGCATTCGTCCGGAAAGCGAAGGCCTGATCGGCGCCTTCCTCAACACCCAGGTGCTGCGTTGCCAGCTCGACGGGCAGATGCGCGTTAGCGAGCTGATCGAGCAGGTACGCCAGACCGTGATCGATGGCCAGTCCCATCAGGACCTGCCTTTCGATCAATTGGTCGAGGCCCTGCAGCCGCCCCGCAGCAGTGCCTACAACCCGCTGTTCCAGGTGATGTGCAACGTCCAGCGCTGGGAGTTCCAGCAAAGCCGCGAGCTTGCCGGCATGCAGGTCGAGTACCTGGTCAACGACGCCCGTGCGACCAAGTTCGACCTCAACCTGGAAGTCACCGACCTCGACCGCCGCCTGGGTTGCTGCCTGACTTACAGCCGCGACCTGTTCGACGAACCACGCATCGCACAAATGGCCGGCCACTGGCAGAACCTGCTGGTGGCGCTGCTGGGTGATCCCGAGCAGCGCCTGGGCGAGTTGCCGTTGCTGGCGGCGGTCGAGCAACAGGCGTTGTGCGACTCGCTCAAGGGTGACAACAGCCTGGCGCTGGATCAGACCCTTGAGCAGCTGTTCAGCGAACAAGCTGCGCGCCAGCCCGAGGCCCTGGCCCTGACCTTTGCCGGTCAGCACCTGAGCTATGCCGAGCTCGATGCTCGCGCTAACCAGTTGGCCCGGGTGCTGCGCGAGCGCGGCGTCGGCCCGCAGGTGCGTGTCGGCCTGGCCCTGGAGCGTTCGCTGGAACTGGTGGTGGGCTTGCTGGCAATCCTCAAGGCTGGCGGCGCCTATGTGCCGCTCGACCCTGAGTACCCGCTGGAGCGCCTGCACTACATGATCGAGGACAGCGGCATCGCCCTGTTGCTGGGCCAGCGGGCACTGTTCGAAGCCCTCGGCGAGTTGCCGGCCAAGGTCGGCCGCTGGTGCCTGGAAGACGACCGTGACGGCCTCGCCGCGTATAGCCGCGAAGCCTTGCCGTCGCTGACCCTGCCGGCCCATCAGGCCTACCTGATCTACACCTCCGGCTCCACCGGCAAGCCCAAAGGCGTGGTGGTCAGCCACGGTGAAATCGCCATGCACTGCCAGGCGGTGATCGAGCGCTTCGGCATGCGCAGCGACGACTGTGAGCTGCATTTTTACTCGATCAATTTCGACGCGGCCAGTGAGCGCCTGCTGGTGCCGCTGCTCTGTGGCGCGCGGGTAGTGCTGCGTGCCCAGGGGCAGTGGGGCGCGGAAGAAATCTGCACGCTGATCCGCGAGCAGCAGGTATCGATCCTTGGCTTTACCCCAAGTTACGGCAGCCAGCTGGCGCAATGGCTGGCCAGCCGCAACGAAGCGCTGCCGGTGCGCCTGGTGATCACCGGCGGTGAAGCGCTGACCGGCGAGCACTTGCAGCGCATTCGCCAGGCCTTCACCCCGCAGCAGTTTTTCAACGCCTATGGCCCGACCGAAACCGTGGTCATGCCCCTGGCGTGCCTGGCCCCCGCGCAACTGGAAGCCGGCGCCGCTAGCGTGCCGATCGGCAGCGTGGTCGGTGCGCGCACCGCGTATATCCTCGATGCCGACCTGGCCCTGTTGCCGCAAGGCGGCATTGGCGAGCTGTACGTCGGTGGCACGTGCCTGGCCCAGGGTTACCACGAGCGCCCGGGCTTGAGCGCCGAGCGTTTTGTTGCCGATCCGTTCAGCGCCAATGGCGGGCGCCTGTACCGTACCGGCGACCTGGTGCGCCAGGGTGCTGACGGGCTGGTGGAGTATGTCGGTCGAATCGACCATCAGGTGAAGATTCGCGGCTTTCGTATCGAGCTGGGCGAGATCGAAACCCGCCTGCTCGAACACCCGGCGGTGCGCGAAGCCGTGGTGCTGGCCTTGGACATGCCCGGGGGCAAACAACTGGCGGGTTATCTTGTCTGCGACCAGGCCCTGGCGGATGCCACCGAACAGGCCGCGCTGCGTGATGCACTGAAGGCGCAGCTGCGCCTGCAACTGCCGGACTATATGGTGCCGACTCACCTGGTACTGCTTGAACAGCTGCCGCTGATGGGCAATGGCAAGCTCGACCGCCGCGCCTTGCCGGCGCCGGACCTTGAGCAGGGCCGCCAACGATATGAAGCGCCGCGCAGCGAGCTGGAGCAGCAACTGGCGACGATCTGGCGCGAGGTACTGAACGTTCAGCAGGTTGGCCTGCAGGATAACTTCTTCGAACTGGGCGGTGACTCGATCCTGTCGATCCAGGTGGTCAGCCGTGGGCGTCAGGCCGGGCTGCATTTTACCCCGCGCGATCTGTTCCAGCACCAGACCATCCAGACCCTGGCGACCGTGGTCAGCCGCAGCGAAACCAGCCAGATCGATCAGGGCCCGCTGAGCGGCCGCGCGGCGTTGACGCCGATCCAGCACTGGTTCTTCGACAGCGATGTGCCGCACCCTCAGCACTGGAACCAGGCGGTATTGCTGGCACCCGCCGAGCGTGTGCACGGCAAGCCCCTGGAGCAGGCCTTGCAGCAGTTGCTTCAGCAGCATGATGCCTTGCGCCTGCGCTTCACCCAGGCAGGTGGTCAGTGGCACGGTGAATACGCCCAGGCCGACCAGCGCGAGTTGCTCTGGCAGGCCTCGGTAGCCGACCTGGGCGACTGCCAGGGGCTGTACAGCGATGTCCAGCGCAGCCTCGACCTGGCAGAGGGGCCGCTACTGCGCGCCTTGCTGGTCGAAGACGGCGAGGGCCGCCAGCGCCTGTTGCTGGCGATCCATCATCTGGTGGTCGATGGTGTGTCGTGGCGGGTGTTGCTGGAAGACCTGCAAGCGCTGTACCGCGGTCAGCCGCTGGCGGCCAAGACCCGCGCCATGAGCGACTGGGCGGCGCGCCTGCTGGCTTATGCCGGCAGCGACTCGCTGCGTGACGAGCAAAGCTGGTGGCAAGCGCAACTGAGCCGCGCCAGCCGCGAACTGCCCTGCGATCACCCGCAGGGGGCGAACCTGCACCAGCAGGCGCAGACCCTCAGCGTCCAGTTGGACGCGACCCATACCCGGCAATTGCTGCAGGAAGCGCCCGCTGCTTATCACACCCAGGTCAACGACCTGCTGCTGACCGCCCTGGCTCGCGTGCTGTGCCGCTGGAGCGGCGACAGCTCGGTGTTGGTGCAACTGGAAGGCCACGGTCGGGAGAACCTGTTCGAAGACATGGACCTGACCCGCAGCGTCGGCTGGTTCACCAGTGCCTATCCGCTGAGCCTGAGCCCGCATAACGTCGAAGAGGCGGCTGGGCAGGGCGCTTCGATCAAGGCCATCAAGGAGCAATTGCGCACGGTGCCGCACAAGGGCCTGGGCTACGGTGTGCTGCGCTACCTGGCCGATGCGCCGGTGCGCGAAGCCATGGCCGCGTTGCCCCAGGCGCGGATCACCTTCAACTACCTGGGCCAGTTCGACCAGCAGTTCCAGGCCGGCGCGCTGTACCAGCCGGTGGATGAAAGCGTCGGGCTTGCCCATGCGCTGGAGGCGCCGCTGCCCAACTGGCTGAGCGTCGATGGCCAGGTGTACGGTGGTGAGTTGCAGTTGCGCTGGACCTTCAGCCGTGAGCGCTATGACCAGGAAACCATCGAAACCCTGGTCGAAGCCTACCGGCTCGAACTGATTGCCCTGATCGAGCATTGCCTGGCGCCGGGCACTGGCAGCTTCACGCCATCGGACTTCCCGCTGGCGCAATTGAGCCAGGAGCAGATCGATGCCTTGCCGGTCGCCGCTGCACAAATCGACGACGTCTATCCGCTGACGCCGATGCAGGAGGGCCTGCTGCTGCATACTCTGCTGGAGCCGGGCACCGGCATCTACTACATGCAGGACCGCTACCGGATCAACAGCGCGCTGGACCCGCAGCGCTTTGCCCAGGCCTGGCAAGCGGTGGTTGGCCGTCACGAAGCCTTGCGCGCCTCGTTCTGCTGGAACGCCGGCGAGGCCATGCTACAGATCATTCACAAACCGGGGGCGACGGCGGTCGACTATCAAGACTGGTCGGGTATCCCTGAAGCTGAACAGGAAGCGCGCCTGCAGGCATTGCACAAGCACGAGCGCGAGGCCGGTTTCGACCTGCTTCAGCAGGCGCCGTTCCACCTGCGCCTGGTGCGGGTGGGCGAGGACCGCTACTGGTTCATGATGAGCAACCACCACATCCTCATCGATGCCTGGTGCCGTTCGCTGCTGATGAATGACTTCTTCGAGATCTACCTGGCCCTGGGCGAGGGCCGTCAGGCGCAACTGCCGGTGCCGCCGCGCTACCGCGACTACATCAGCTGGCTGCAGCACCAGAACCTGGACGAGGCGCGCCAGTGGTGGCGCAACAACCTCGAAGGTTTCGAGCGCAGCACCGCGGTGCCCAGCGACCGGCCATTGCTGCGTGACCATGCGGTGGAAAATGCCGGAATGGTCGTCGGCGATTGCTACACGCGCCTCGATGCCACCGATGGCGCCCGCTTGCGCGAGCTGGCCCAGGCTCATCAGCTGACCATCAACACCTTTGCCCAAGCCGCCTGGGCGCTGGTGCTGAGCCGCTACAGCGGCGAGCGCGACGTGGTCTTCGGCGTCACCGTGGCGGGCCGGCCGGTGAGCATGCCGCAGATGCAGCGTACGGTCGGGCTGTTCATCAACAGTATCGCCCTGCGGGTAAAACTGCCGGCCGCGGGCGAGCGCTGCAGCGTGCGCCAGTGGCTGCAAGGCCTGCTGGAACGCAACATGGAACTGCGCGAGTACGAGTACCTGCCGCTGGTGAGCATCCAGGAATGCAGCGAACTGCCCAAGGGCCAGCCGCTGTTTGACAGCCTGTTCGTGTTCGAGAACGCGCCGGTGGAGGTTGCCGTACTCGATCGCGCGCAAAGCCTCAACGCCAGTTCCGATTCCGGGCGCACCCACACCAACTTCCCGTTGACCGCCGTCTGCTACCCGGGCGATGACCTCGGCCTGCATTTGTCGTTCGACCAGCGCTACTTCGACACTGCCACGGTCGAGCGCTTGCTCGCCGAATTCAAGCGCCTGCTGCTGGCCCTGGCCGACGGCTTCCAGGGCGAGGTCAGCGAGTTGCCATTACTCGGTGAAGCCGAGCGCAGCTTCTTGCTCGACGACTGCAACCGCAGCGAGCAGGCCTACAGCCTTGAGCAAAGCTACGTCGAACTGTTTGAGGCGCGGGTCGCCGCGCATCCGCAACGCACTGCCGCGCGCTGCCTGGAACACTCGCTGAGTTACTTCGAGCTCAACCGCCAGGCCAACCGCCTGGGCCATGCGCTGGTGGCCGCCGGCGTGGCAATCGATCAGCCTGTGGCGCTGCTGGCCGAACGCGACCTGCCGCTGCTGGGCATGATCGTCGGCAGTTTCAAGGCCGGCGCCGGCTATCTGCCGCTGGACCCTGGCCTGCCGGGTGCACGCCTGCAGCGGATCATCGAACTCAGTCGTACCCCGGTGCTGGTGTGCAGCGCAGCCTGTGCCGAGCAGGGCCGTGCTCTGCTTGATGAGCTCAGCTGTGCCGGGCGGCCGAAGTTGCTGGTCTGGGAGCAGGTCCAGGCAGTCGCCGGGCCGGATGCTAATCCAGGTATCTACAGCGGGCCGGACAACCTTGCCTATGTGATCTATACCTCAGGCTCCACCGGCCTGCCCAAGGGGGTGATGGTCGAGCAGCGCGGCATGCTCAACAACCAGTTGAGCAAGGTGCCGTACCTGCAACTGGACGAGCAGGATGTGATTGCCCAGACCGCCTCGCAAAGTTTCGATATCTCGGTCTGGCAGTTCCTCGCCGCACCGCTGTTCGGGGCCCAGGTAGCCATCGTGCCGAACGCCATTGCCCACGACCCGCAAGGGTTGCTGGAACACGTGCAGGCTACCGGCATTACCGTACTGGAAAGCGTGCCGTCGCTGATCCAGGGCATGCTCGCCAGCGAGCAGCAACAGCTCGATGGCTTGCGCTGGATGCTGCCGACCGGTGAGGCGATGCCGCCGGAGCTGGCTTGGCAGTGGCTGCAGCGCTACCCGCACATCGGCCTGGTCAATGCCTATGGCCCGGCCGAGTGTTCCGATGACGTGGCGTTCTTCCGCGTCGATGCTGCCTCGACCCGTGGCAGTTACCTGCCAATCGGTACGCCGACCGACAACAACCGCCTGTACCTGATAGGCGACGATCAGCAACTGGTGCCGCTGGGCGCCGTCGGTGAGTTGTGTGTGGCCGGTACCGGTGTCGGCCGTGGTTATGTCGGCGACCCGCTGCGCACTGCGCAAGCCTTCATCCCGCACCCGTTCGGCGCACCGGGCGAGCGCCTGTATCGCAGCGGCGACCTGGCGCGCCGGCGGCCTGACGGCGTGCTCGAATACGTCGGCCGTATCGACCATCAGGTGAAGATCCGCGGCTACCGCATCGAGCTGGGCGAGATCGAAGCGCGCCTGCATGAGCAAAGCGCGATTCGCGATGCGGCGGTCGGCGTGCAGGACGGGGTCAATGGCAAGCACCTGGTCGGCTATCTGGTGGCCAGCACTGCGGGTGTCGATACCAGCGTGCTGCTGGAGCAAGTCAAGCAGCGCCTGCGTGCCGAGTTGCCGGAGTACATGGTGCCGCTGCACTGGGCCTGGCTCCAGCAACTGCCGCTCAATGCCAACGGCAAGCTCGACCGCAAGGCCTTGCCGGCCATCGACATCGGCGCCCAGCACAGCCAGGCCTACCTGGCGCCGCGCAGCGAACTGGAGAGCACCCTGGCCGGGATCTGGGCCGAGGTGCTCAAGGCCGAGCGGGTCGGGGTGCGCGACAACTTCTTCGAGTTGGGCGGGCATTCGCTGCTGGCCACCCAGATCGCCTCGCGGGTGCAAAAGGTGCTGCAACTGAACGTGCCGCTGCGGGCGATGTTCGAGTGCAGCACGGTCGAGGAGCTGGCAACCTATGTCCAGAGCCTGAAGGCCAGTGAGCTGAGCGATGACAAGGTCGACCGTCTCAGTGACCTGATGGCTGAACTGGAAGCGCTGTAGGGCTTCAGGCCGGGGTGGGGCTGTTGCGCTGCAGGTCGTGCTTGAGCAAGGCGACTGAAGCGGCCAGCAGCACGGCGTCCTTGATCAGGAAGGACGTCGCCCCGCCCATGGCCGGGAACCCGCCAGCACTGTTCTCCCAGCCGCCCGGAGTGGTAACGATCAGGGTCAGGGTGGTGGCGTAGGTGAGCACCGAGCCCAGGGCGCCGATCACCGCCAGCCGTGGTTGCCAGATGCCGGCCAGCAACGCCGCGCCAATCGCCCATTCCGCCACGCCCAGCGCATAGCTGGCGCCGTGGATGCCAAAGGCCAGGTGCAGCCAGGACAGCAACGGGCTGTTGTCGATCAGCGGGATCAGGGCCTGGGCTTCGTAATCGAACCACTTGGCATAGCCAAAGCCGAAGAAAATCAGGATCAGGCTCCAGCGCAGCAGCTGGATGTCCAGGGAGGAGCGGATGAAGCGGTCAAGGTAGGCAGGGCGGGTCATGGCGAGGTCCTGTGGTGGGATGAGGCAGGTATCCTCAAGACGCCGTGACCGCCCTGTTGTTACATCAATTGCGTGCTCAACGCTTGCCGAGGATCTTGCCCAGCAGCTCCGGACGCGGAGCGCCCTGTTGGGTTTGCAGTTGCTGCTGGTCGTCGAGGTAGAAGATCGCCGGGGTTGCTGACAAACCGAGTTCTTCCATGACCGCGAGGTTGGCGTCGAGCTTGGCTTGTACCGCTTCGGGAACCTTGTCCAGGGCCTTGAGGGTACTGGCCTTTCCGGCCTTTTCATGTTGTGCCAGGGCCTTGGCCGGGTCCTTGCTGGCCAGCAGGGCGGCCGATTTGCCCGGGCTGTCTTCGCGGATGATACCGACCATGATGTGCCGCAACTGCACCTTGCCCGATTCGACCCAGGGCCGCGCCTGCTGCCAGAACATGTTGCAGTACGGGCAATTGGGGTCGCTGAACAGGTAGACGATGCGTGGTGCATCGGCCTTGCCGTCGGCGATCCAGGCGGTTTTTTCCATCTTTGCCCAGACCTCCTTGGCCATGGGGGCGTACACCAGTTTTTCCAGCGGCGCCTGGCTCAGGTCCTTGCCTTGCTCGTCGAACAGGCTGCCCACCAGCACATGCTTGCCATCGGCGGTCAGGTACAGTGCCAGGCCGCGGTTCTGGTATTCGGCCGCGTAGCCACGCAGGCCATCGGGGGCGTCGAAGCTGCCTTTGATTTTTGCGCCTTTGGCCTCCAGTTGCTGGATGGCCTTGGGGAGTGTTTCAGCCAGCGCCAGCTGGCTGGTCATCAGGCCCACGGCCAGGGTGAGGGGCAGTTTCAGCAGAGATCGCATGCGACGTTCCTTGTGGGGGATGGGGCGGCAGGCGCGGGCGCGTGCTCGAAAGATTGCAGGGCATGGCTGAGGCTGGCCCGCGACAGCTCGCCAAGATGGCTGCCGACCAGGCGACCCTCGGCGTTATAGAACAAGGTGGTGGGCAAGGCCATGGAGCCGACCTTCTGCGCCAGCTGGCCGCCGCTGTCGAACAGCACGTGGGACAGATTAAGGCCGGTGGTGGCGAGGAAGGTGACCACGGTCTGTGGCGCCTCGCCCTGATTGACGAACAGGAAGGTGATGTCCGGGTAATCACCCTGGGCCTGTTGCAGCACCGGCATCTCGCGCCGGCACGGCGGGCACCAGGTAGCCCAGAGGTTGATCACCAGTGGCTTGCCGCGGTAGTCGGTGAGCTCGACGGACTGGCCACTGGCCTTGCGCAAGCTCATTTCCGGCAGTTGAGTGCCCTGGTCATACAGGTGGCTGGCCAGGCTGCCGAGCAGCCAGAACAGGCCACCGCTGAGCAGGCCCCAGCCCAGCGGCCGGCGCAGGGCCGGGCGGCGATAGCCGAGGCAGAAGGCGCCGATGGCTACCGCCAGCAGGCCTGGCCAGAGCAGAAAGCCGCCATCGCGCAGGTCGATGACCTGCAGCAGGTCTTCGCGGTACATCGCCCAGTACTGGATGACAAAGCCCAGGCGCGCACTGAGCAGGCCGAGCAGGAACAGGCCGAACAGCACCGACTCGGGGTTGTCGCCGCCGCGCTTGGCGACGCGCCAGCCAACAAGGCTGGCCAGGGCCAGGGCGCAGATCAGCAGCAGGTGGTTCAGGGCCATGGTCAGTGGCCCGAGTGCGACGGTCAGCATCATCCTTGGCTCCGGGTAGCGGCCCAGTGTTGGAGGAAGTTCGCCGCATCGATTTCACCGGTGATGCGCCGGGCCCGGCGCTCGTTGCCCTCCGGGCCGATCCAGATCAGGCTGGGCGGGCCCGGGACCTGGTAGCGCTGCAGCAACTCGCGACTGGACGGTGCGTCGGCGGTCACATCCAGGCGCAGCAGGCGCACGCCGCCAAGCGCCGCCAGTACGTCGGCGCGGGCGAACACCTGTTTCTCCATGACCTTGCACGACACGCACCAGTCAGCATAGTAGTCGAGCATCACCCACTGGCCCTGGGCCTTGGCCGCCTCCAGCTCGCGCTGCAGTTCGGCCGGCTGACTGACGGTGGTGAAGGCATCATGCGGCACGGCAAGGCCCATTGGCGCGCTGGCGGCGGTGAACGGCTGCAGCGGCTGCCAGGGGTCGTTGCCACCGGCTGCCGCGCCGACGATCAACAGGCTGCCCCACAAGCCCAGCAGTAGCGACAGTGCCCGAAGCGCCCGCATAGCTTGCAAGGCCGGCCACGCAGCCCAGGCCAGGGCGATTAGCCAGGCACCGGCCAGGCCTAGCCACAGCGAAGGCTCCAGCACCGCACGCAGGGTATACAGGGCCATGGCCAGGAAGACGAAGCCGAACAGGCCCTTGACCCGGTTCATCCAGGCGCCCGGGCGCGGCAGGTAGCGGTTGCCGAGGGTGACCAGCAACAGCAACGGCAGGCCCATGCCCAGGCCGAGGGTGAACAGTACCAGGCCGCCATGCACGGCATTGCCGCTCTGGGCGATGTACAGCAGGGCGCCGGCCAGCGGTGCGGTCATGCACGGGCCCATCAGCAGGCCCGACAAGGCCCCGAGCAAGGCCGCGCCGTACAGGTTGCCGCCGCGGGTGCCATTCCCGGCACGCTCCAGGCGGTCGCGGATCCATACAGGTAGCTGCAGCTCGAAGGCGCCGAACATCGGCAGGGCCAGTAGCACGAACAGCCCGGCCAGGGTGCCCAGCAGCCAGGGTTGCTGCAGCCAGGCCTGAAAGCTTGCGCCCAGCAATGCGGCAACCACGCCCAGGGCGGCGTAGACCAGGGCCATGCTCAGCACATAGACGCTGGCCAGCAACCAGCCGCGGCGGGCACTGGCACCACTGCCCAGTACCAGACCGGCGAGAATCGGCAGCATCGGCAACGAGCACGGGGTGAAGGCCAGCAGCAGGCCCAGGCCGAGGAAGGCCAGCAGGTTCCAGGCCAGGGTCGACTGTTGCAGGCCGCCGGCCAGGGCCTGGTCGCTGGCCTGCGCGGCGGCGCTTGTACCACCCAGGCTGACCACACTGGTTTGTGGCGGGTAGCACAGCCCGGCGTCGGCGCAGCCCTGCCAGCCCATGCGCAGTTCGCCGCTGGCGCTGGCGGGCAGGATCAGCTCGAGCTCGCCACGGTAGACCTGGGTTTCACCAAAGTACTCATCGCTGTGGGGCAGGGCGGGTGGCAGTTGCGGTTGCTGCTCGGGGGCCAGGCCGTCGAATTTCAGGCGTTTCTGGTACAGGTAGTAACCATCGGTGATCTGCCAGTGCAGGCGCATTTGCCCCGATTCCAGGCGTTCGCTGCTGAACACGAAGGCCTTGTTGACCGGCAAAAAATCGCTCTGGGCAAACGGGTTGGCCTGGCTCAGGCCGCTTAGCAGGAACATCAGGGCAAACAGAAAAACGCGCATGTCGACGCCTTGGCAATGCGATGAAGGGCCCAGCTTGGCCCAGCCCGATTAACCGAAAGTTAACCCGTTGGCTGACGGCTGTCGCCAAGGCCGCGACGGTTGTGGCCTGGCGCGGCATAATCCTGGGTTAATCCGCCTGGGCTTGAATAAGCCTTTTAAGATCGAGACCCGACCATGCACGTACTGCTCTGCGAGGATGATGACCTGATCGCCAGCGGCATCAGCGCCGGCCTGGGCGCCCAGGGCATGACCGTCGACCGGGTGGCCAGCGCCGGCGCGGCCCAGGCCATGCTCCAGGCCGCGGCGTTCGACGTCATGGTGCTCGATCTCGGCCTGCCCGACGAAGACGGCCTCAAGCTGCTGCAGCGCCTGCGCCAGCAGGGCCATGAGCTGCCGGTGCTGATCCTCACCGCCCGCGATGCGGTCACTGACCGGGTCGAGGGCCTGCAGGCCGGTGGCGACGATTACCTGCTCAAGCCGTTCGACCTGCGTGAACTGGCCGCACGTCTGCACACCTTGCTGCGCCGCGCCGCCGGGCGAGCGGTGAACATCATCGAGCATGGCCCGCTAAGCTACGACCCCAGCAGCCGCGAAACCTGCCTGGGTGGCCGCCCGGTCGACCTGTCGCGGCGCGAGCAGGCGCTGTTGCAGGCGTTGCTGCACAACCGTGGCCGGGTGCTCTCCAGCGAACAGCTCAAGGACAGCGTCTATGGCTTTGGCGACGAGGTCGAGAGCAACGCCCTGAACGTGCATATCCACCACCTGCGGCGCAAACTGGGCAACGGTATCGTCGAAACCGTGCGCGGCCTGGGTTATCGCCTGGGCCCGGCGCAACTGCCGGAGGAGCCGCAAGCATGACTTTGCGTTTGCGCCTGACCCTGATCCTGGGCACCGCCTTCATCGTCATCTGGGTGCTGGCCGCGGCGTGGATGCTGCGCGACCTGCGCATGCAGATGATGTTCTCCCTCGACCAGCGCCTGGTGGCATCGGCACGCATGGTTGCCGGCCTGGTCGACCAGTTGCCGCAACCGCTGTCGAGCAAGGGCGAGGGCACGCGCCTGAGCGCCGACCAGTTGAGCGTCGACGGCATGGCCTGCCAGGTCAGCTCGCTGCGCGGCGAGATTCTTGCCCGCAGCCATAATAATGAGCAGCCCCTCGACGACCAGCGCAGCGGGTTTCGCGACCAGACCATCGACGGCGCCCGCTGGCGCAGTTTCACCTATGCCCATGGCGATGTGCGCATTACCACCGCCGACCGCCATCAGGAGCGCGAGGCCCTCAACCGTTCGATCCTGCTGGCGGCCTCGGCACCGGTGCTGATGGCCTTGCTCGGCAGCCTCGGCTTGCTGTGGATGGGTGTTGGCAAGGGGCTGGCGCCGCTCAACCGGATGCGCGATGCCTTGCGCCGGCGCAGCCCTGACTCCCTTGAGCCCTTGCAGGTGCGCGGCCTGCCCAGTGAGCTGCAACCTTTGCTGGAAACCCAGAACCAGCTGTTTTTGCGCATTGGCCAGACCATCGAGCGCGAACGGCGCCTGACCGATGATGCCGCCCATGAGCTGCGCAGCCCGCTGACCGCGATCAAAACCCACCTGCAGGTGGCACGGATGACCGATGGCGAGGTGCGCGAGCAGGCCCTTGAACACGCCGAGCAGGGCGCCGATCGTCTGCACCGGACTCTTGAACAACTGTTGCTGCTGGCCCGGGTGGAAGGCCGACTGTCGTTTGAAGACGGCCTGCAATGCAACGCCGAGCAGATCGCCCGCCAGGCAATCCTGGACACCGGGGTCGACAACGCCCGGCGTATCGATCTGCAGTTGGCGCCCGGCGCCGCCCAGCTCTACCTCGGGATGCCCACGCCACTGGCGGTCACGGCCCTGCGCAACCTGCTCGACAACGCCCTGCGTCATACCCGTGGCAGCGAACCGGTGGAGCTGGCAGTGCAGATGGAACAGGACCGGGTGGCATTTTTGGTGCGCGATCACGGCCCCGGTATTCCCGAACAGGACATCGAGCACCTGACCGAGCGCTTCTGGCGCCATAGCCAGAGCGGCGGATGCGGGTTGGGCCTGGCGATTGTCCAGGCGATCGTCCAGCGCTGTGCCGGCAGCTTGCGCTTTGACAGCCGCAGCGATGGCTTGCGGGTGTTGTTGCACATTCCGTTGCGTGCAAACCCGTCGTGACCGGTAAGTGCAAAGCGGCAGTTGAAAAAATCCGTAGCGTTGATGGGCATCGGCTAAATCCGCAGGGCGCTGAAGCGTTTTTCAAGCGATAACAACCCGCACTCCTCTGGCAACAGGCGCGTGACGGGCACATCCGCTTGCTTGCGAGGGTTTCCCAGATGTCAGTCGCTATCAGCCTTGCCCAGGCGCTGCCGGTGTCTTCCACCGCAGACGCTGCTGAAACACTTTATGCATTCAATGAGTCGCCGTTGCTGGCCCGCCAGAGCCTGCAGGAATCCAATGCGCGCAGTTACCCGCGGCGCATTCCGCTGGCGCTCAAGCGCGCCCGTGGCATCTATGTCGAAGACGTAGAAGGGCGTCAGTTCATCGACTGTCTGGCCGGCGCCGGGACCCTGGCGCTGGGGCATAACCATCCGCTGGTGATCGAAGCGATCCAGCAGGTGCTGGCCGATGAACTGCCGCTGCACACCCTGGACCTGACCACGCCGGTCAAGGACCAGTTCGTCCAGGACCTGTTCAGCCTGCTGCCCGAGCAACTGCGCGGCGAAGCGAAGATCCAGTTTTGCGGGCCGACCGGCACCGACGCGGTGGAAGCGGCGTTGAAACTGGTGCGCACCGCTACCGGGCGTAACACCGTGCTGTCGTTCCAGGGCGGCTACCACGGCATGTCTCAGGGCGCCCTGAGCCTGATGGGCAGCCTGGGGCCGAAGAAGCCGCTGGCCGCCTTGCTGGCCAATGGCGTGCAGTTCCTGCCGTACCCTTATGACTATCGCTGCCCTTTCGGGCTGGGCGGCGAAGAGGGCGTGAAGGTCAACCTGCACTACCTGGAAAACCTGCTCAGCGACCCGGAGAGCGGCGTGCAACTGCCGGCGGCGGTGATCGTCGAAGTGGTCCAGGGTGAAGGCGGGGTAATCCCGGCGGACATCGAATGGCTGCGCGGTGTGCGGCGCATTACCGAGAAGGCCGGTGTGGCGCTGATCGTCGACGAGATCCAGAGTGGTTTTGCCCGCACCGGCAAAATGTTTGCCTTCGAGCATGCAGGCATCACTCCGGATGTGGTGGTGTTGTCCAAGGCCATTGGCGGCAGCCTGCCGTTGGCGGTGGTGGTCTATCGCCAGTGGCTGGACACCTGGCAGCCGGGGGCGCACGCCGGTACTTTCCGTGGCAACCAGATGGCCATGGCCGCAGGCTCGGCGGTGATCAACTACCTCAAGTCACACGACCTGTGCAGCCATGCCCAGGCCATGGGCGAACGCCTGGCCGGTCATCTGCGCCGCTTGCAGGCGGACTTCGCGCAGTTGGGGGATATTCGTGGCCGTGGCCTGATGCTGGGGGTCGAGCTGGTTGATCCGCAAGGGCAGCTCGATGCCCAGGGGCATCCGCCGGTCTGCCCGCGCCTGGCACCGCTGGTGCAGCGCGAATGCCTAAAGCGTGGGCTGATTCTGGAACTGGGTGGGCGTCAGGGCGCCGTGGTGCGTTTCCTGCCACCGCTGATCATTACTGCCGAGCAGGTAGATGAGGTGGCGGCGCGCTTTGCTCGGGCGGTTGCTGCGGCGGTGGCCAGACTGTAAACGGCCCAGGCATGTAAAAGCCCGGGGCAGTGCACCGGGCTTTTTTATGGATCTTCACGCTATCCTGGGGACTATGATTCTTGGGTTGGGTTGGGTTGGGTTGGGATGTTGAGGCTGCGAGCTTATCCATTCACTGTGGCGCCGCGCCACAGCGAATGGATAAGCTCGCGCCCCCCAACCCAGGATTCAGTGAAGAGCCCTTTTTATGGCCCTCAGTCGAACGTGCGACCCGCGCGCCAGTAACCCATCAGGGTCAGGGCGCTGCGATCCAGCCCGCGCTCGGTGATCAGGTAGCGACGGATATTCATCACCGCTGCCGACTCGCCGGCGATCCAGGCATAGAAGTCGCCGTTGCCGGGTTGAGCCAGTTCCCAGAGGATCTGCCGGTCGATATCGACCTCCTCCAGGGCGACCTTCGCACCTGTACGCGCTGCGGCTGCCGGCAGGCGCGCCAGCTCGCGGATGGCATGGATCATCGCTTCGCCGTGGGTGCAGTGCAGCACTTCGCGCGGCAGCCAGTTCAGTTCGGTGGCGCGGCTGCAGGTCAGGTCGAGGCAATCGGCTTCGCAGGGGACTTCGATGAACGCCTGTACCGGGACTTCGGGCAGGTCTGCGGCCACCTGCTCAAGGATGCCGGCTATTGCCGGCAGGGCGGTTTCATCGCCGATCAGCAGCAGGTTGCGCAGGTTCTTCGGGGGGCGCCATTCGTAGCCGCCGGGGTCGGCGTCGAAGGCCAGGTTCGGGGCGACCATCTGCAGGCGATCGCCGATGCGTGCCTGGGTCGCCCAGGTCGATGCCGGGCCGTTGACGCCGTGCAGGACGAAGTCGACATCCACTTCCAGTGCCTCGCGGCGCAGGTCGCGGATGGTGTAGGTACGCATCGGCGGGCTCTGCTCGGCGCTCAGGCCGCGACGCGCTTGCTGCCAGGAACCTTGCTTGGGCAGGTTCGGGTATTGGCCATCGGCAGAGGGAAAGAAGATCTTGATGCGCTGGTCGGCAGCCAGGGTACGCATCTGCCCGACATCCTCACCGCTGAACACGAAGCGGCTGAGGGACGGGCTGAGGGCAATGATGGCTTTGAGCTGCACATCGAACACTCCGTAGGCACTGGTTCTGGCAGGTTTGCCGACCAGCTTGCGCAGACCGTTGCCCAGGGCGTTGGTCAGGGAGGTGGAGGCTGACATGGGCGGTACCTTTTCCAAGGGAGGTTCCTTGAAAACGAAATAGCCGCCGATCGAATTAGCACAGGGCGGCAGTGGTTAAATTTCCCCCTCCAGGAAACGTCCTAGCTTGGATAAAGCCTGCTTCATGGCTGATACGGGTAGGACGATGACGATTTCGCGACGAGGATTCATAGCGGGCCTGGCGGTGGCGGGCGCGACCGTGCCAGCCGCCTATTACGCGCACAAGCAACTGACCCACGATCCACAGGACGACATCGTCACCCCCGGCGAGGCCAGCGTTGAGCTCGCGGATGCCGCTGGCCAGCACCTGGCCGATCAATTGCGCGGCGTCTGGGATTTGCGTTTGAGCGGTGCCGATGGCGAGCTCGCCGGGCTGCCTGTGGAAGGCTTGCAGATGTACCTCGACGTCGCCGCCAAAGGCCGTGGCCTGCGTGGTTTTGTCGATACCGAACTGGTTCTGCGCAGCGACGCCCCGGCCGCCTACCGAGTGCTTGGCGACCTGGTCGGGGCGTCCACCGCCACGGTGCGCTGGCGGCTGATGAGCACCCAGGGCGGGCCGGGTTATGAATGTACCGCGAGCCTGGATGAAGTCTGGGGCAGTTTTGGCAACGCTGGCAGCGCTACCCTCAGTGGCCGCTTGCAACCGCTGGATCGCTCGATGGTCTTGCCCTTGGCCGACAGTCACTTCGTTGCCGTCAAGCGCCTGTTTCCTGAAGCCCGTGAGCGGCTGCCCTATACTCCGCAGTTGCAAGCCTGGCTGATCAGCGCCGAGCACCGCTTGTTCCATCAGCTCTGGCACGCGACCCGTGACAAATGGCATCGGCTGTCTGAAGAAAAACACGGTGCCTTGCGTGGCCTGGGCTGGCAGCCCGGCCCGCGTGACAAGGAGCGTGATGCCCGCGGCCCGCGCAAGCATCGCAATGGCTCGGGGGTGGACTTTCTGTTCATGCACCGGCATATGCTCGGTACGGCGCGGTCGATGCAGGACCTGCCGTCATGGCCGCATTTCCCCTTGCCGCAACCCAGCGTCGAACACGACCGCCAGGGTTTTGCCCGCTATTACGACAACCATGACGGTTACTGTGTACCTCCCGGTTGGCGGGCACCGGGCGACGAGGCTTATGGCGTATGGGTCTCGGCGATCAAGGCCGGCGAGACCTTCTGCAGTAATTTCCAGGTCTGGGAATCGCAGTACCAGGACCCGCTGTACCTGTCGAAGCTGACCCTCGGTGCATTCGGTTCGGAGCTGGAAATGAACCTGCACGATTGGCTGCACATGTGCTGGGCCTCGGTGCCACGTGATCCGGTCAACGGTGCGCCAGTGCCGTTTGCCCGGGACCCGGCTGATTTTGCCGGGCGCTGGTACGAGGCGGAAAACGACTTTCTCGGCGATCCGTTCTCGTCCCATGTCAACCCGGTATTCTGGGGGTTCCATGGCTGGATCGATGATCGCATCGAGGATTGGTACCGCGCCCATGAGCGCTACAACCCGGGGCAGGTTCGGCGTCTTGAGGTCAATGGCGTGCAGTGGTTCGCCCCGGGGCGCTGGGTCGAGGTCGACGACCCGTGGCTGGGGCCGGTGACCCATGGCTGCAGCACCACGCCGGGGATGTTCCCGGGCAAATCGGTGGAAATGGATGTCGAGATCATGAAGCTGGCTCTGCGCATTACCTTTGGTGAAGACGACAAGATCGGCGACCTGGTGCGCCGGGTGCCGCAGCGGCCCTGGTATGCGCGGCATTTGTCGTTGCGCGGGATTGTGAGCTGATTGGCTGTATTGGGCCTGCTGTGCAGGCCATCGCCGGCAAGGCCGGCCCCCACAGGTTTTGTGCAGGCAGGTCAATGATTTAGCGAACCACCTGCCATCCGCCGCCCAATGCCTTGTACAGCGCCACGCTGCCTTGCAGGCGGGCCAGGCGCAGTTGCACCTGCTGGTCTTGCGCCTGGTACAGGGTGCGCTGGGTTTCCAGTACGGTCAGCAGGGTCTCGGCGCCGGCCTGGTAGCGGCGCTCGGAGAGGGTGAAAGCGATCTGCGCCTGCTGCACTTCCTCATCCTGCGACTGGCGCTGCTGGTCAACACCGCTGATGCCATTGAGCGCCTTCTCGACATCGGCAAAGCCGTTGATGATGCTGCTGCGGTAATTCTCCAGTAGTTCGTCCTGCTTGGCGCGGGCCTTGTCGCGCTCGGCGCGCAGGCGGCCGTTGTTGAAGATCGGCGCAGCCAGTCCGGCACTCAGGGTGTAGTAGGGGCTGCGCAGCACCTGGGCAAAGGTGTCGGCACCCGAGCCCAGGTCGGCGCCCAGGGTCAGGCTCGGCAGCATTGCTGCGCGGGCAACCTGCACGTCTGCCTGGGCGGCGGCCAGGCTGGCTTCGGCGGTGGCAATGTCGGGACGGCGGCTGAGCAGCTCGCTGGGCACGCCGCTGCCGATCTGCGGCCAGTTCAGGCGGGTAATTGATTCTTCAAGGGCGGGCAGCGCCTGCACCGGCTCGCCGAGCAAGGTTGCCAGGGTGATGCGCGCCTCTTGCAACTGCTGCTCGAACAACGGCACCTGGCGCTGCTGGCCGGCGACCAGGCTGCGTTGCTGGGCCAGTTCCAGGGCGGTGGCCGAGCCAGACTGATAGCGGGTTTCGACCAGGCGCAGGACATCCTCGGCATTGCTCAGGTTGAGGCGGGCGATACGCACCTGCTCACGCAGGGCCAGGCTCTGCAGGTAGCTGTTGGCAACACCGCTGAGCAAGGTCAGCTCGACGGTCTGGCGATCGAAACGGCTGGCATCGAGGTTGAACAGGGCGCTGTCGCGTGCGGCCGTTTTACCGCCCCAGAAATCCACTTCGTAGCTGGCGCTCAAGCGGGTGCCGAACGAGGTGCTGGTGCGTTCGCGGCTGCTGGCATCGAGTTGGTCGAAGCCGTTGCCATGCAGCAGGCGTTGGCGTCTGGCATCCAGGCCGAACTTGAGTTCAGGCAGCAACGGCGCGCCGGCAATGACCGCCGAGGCCTGAGCCTGGCGAATACGCGCGGCGGCAGCGGCCAGATCGAAGCTGTTGCGCCGGGCGTGTTCGATCAGTTGATCGAGCGCGGGGCTGGAGAACTGCTGCCACCAGTTCTCGTGGGGCAGCGGGGTGCTGGCTGCCTGGCCCTGCCACTGCGCTGGCGCCTGCAGGCCACTCGAAGGTGCAGGGGTGGTTGAGGTACAGGCGGCAAGCACCAAACTGATCGACAGGACACTGAGACGGCTGGGCAGGTTCATGGATTATTCGCTGGTAAGGGCTTTGACCGGGTCGAGGCGGGCGGCTTTGCGCGCGGGCATGAAGCCGAACACCACGCCGGTGACCACCGCGCAGGCAAAGGCGCCAAGCACGGCAGGCAAGGAGAAGGCCACGGCAATATCGGCCAGCAGCAACACGCCGCCAATCAACAGGGCCAGGGCAATGCCGGTGACCCCGCCGACCATCGACAGCAGCACCGCTTCGCTGAGAAACTGGCGCAGGATGTCGCGCTGGCGGGCGCCAGTGGCCATGCGGATGCCGATCTCGCGGGTACGCTCGCGCACCGTCATCAGCATGATGTTCATCACCCCGATACCGCCGACCAGCAGCGAGATCGCGGCGATCGAGCCGAGCATCAGCGACAGGGTATTCTGCGTGCGCGCTTCGGCCTGGATCAGCGCCGCGTCGTTGGTCAGTTCATAGTCGTGCTTGCCGTTGTGAAGCTTGCGCATCAGGTGGTCGATGGCCGCTTCCGTGTCGGCCACGCGCCGTGAGTCGGCGGCGGCGATGGTCACGTACTCCGGGTTGCGGCTGCCGAACAGGCGGATGGCGGCGGCCGAGTAGGGCACCACGATGCGCTCGTCGCTGTCCTGGTCGCCCGAGCTTGCGCCTTTGCCGGCGAGAATGCCGACCACCTGGAAGGGCACGTTTTCGACCAGGATGTACTGGCCGATGGGGTCGTTACCGGCTCCAAATAGTTTCTCCCGCACCTTCTGGCCGATGACCGCCACGGCTGCCGCGCTCTGTTCATCGGCCTCGGTGAAGAAGCTGCCTTCGACCACCGGCCAATTGAAGATTTCGCTGAAGTGGGTGTTGTTGCCACCCACATAGAACTGCTGGTTATTGTTGCCGTAGCGCACCATCAGCGAGTTGCCGATCACCGGCATGATCATCTTCACCTGCGGCAGGCTGGATACTGCGGCGACATCGTCGAGGGTGATGACCCCGGCCGGTTCACGCAGTGTCGGGGCGCTGCCGCTCAGGTACAGGATGTTCGAGCCGAAGGCTGCCATCTGCGCCATGACCTGGCGCTTGCTGCCTTCGCCGACGGCCAGCATGACCACTACCGAAGCCACGCCGATGACGATCCCGAGCAGGGTCAGGGCGGTGCGGAAACGGTTGATCCACATGATCCGCCAGGCCGCCTGCAGGGCTTCGACCAGCTCGCCTTTCCAGGCGCCGCTGGCAGTGGCGCCGAGGTTCAGGCGCTGGCGCAGGTCTTCGGCTTGCAGGCCGGGAGCGCTGGCGGCGGGAGCAGCAGATTGCTCTGCCGAATCACTGAGCACCAGGCCGTCACGAATCTCGATGACCCGCTTGGCCCGCGCCGCGACTTCGCGGTCGTGGGTAATCAGGATCACCACGTGGCCCTGGCTGGCCAGTTCGTCGAGCAGGGCCATGACTTCGGCGCCGCTCTGGCTGTCCAGTGCCCCGGTCGGTTCGTCGGCGAGGATGATGTGTCCGCCGTTCATCAAGGCGCGGGCGATCGACACCCGCTGTTGCTGGCCGCCAGACAACTGGTGCGGGCGGTTGCCGGTGCGGCTGGCCAGGCCCAGGCGTTCGAGCAAGGCGGCGGCGCGGGCATGGCGTTCGGCGGCGGGGGTGCCAGCATAGATGGCCGGCATCTCGACGTTTTCCTGGGCCGAGCCCGAAGCGATCAGGTGATAGCCCTGGAACACGAAGCCGAAGGCTTCACGGCGCAACCAGGCCAGCTCGTCGCTGTCGAGGTCGGCGACGTCCTTGCCGGCGAAGTAGTAGTTGCCTGAGGTCGGACGATCAAGGCAGCCGAGGATGTTCATCAGCGTCGACTTGCCGGAGCCGGAGGCGCCGACAATGGCGACGAACTCGCCGGGATGGATGGCCAGGCTGATGCCGCGGACCACCTCGACCTTGGGCGTATCGACACCACCGTAGGATTTGCGGATGTCGCGCAGTTCGATCAGGGGCGTGGACATTCAACCCCCGCTTGCGGCAGGTGCGCCGATCAGCAGGCGCTCGCCCTCGGCAAGGCCGTCGAGCACCTGCACCCGCAAGCGGTCGCTGAGGCCGGTGCGGACCTGGCGCTGGTTGACCTTGCCCTTGCTGTCGAGCACCTGGGCAATGCGCAGGTCATTGCCGTCGGCATGATCATCCAGGGCTGCCACCGGTACGGTGAGCACCTTGCTGGCACGCCCGGCAACGAAGAACACCTGGGTGGTCATCTCTGCCATCAGGGCGTTGTCCGGGTTATCGACATCCAGCAGTACGGTATAGAGCACCACTTTGCTGCTGGCGCCGCTACCACTGGCGCTGGCCGGGCTGCCACCGCCCTGGCTGGATTGATCGAGGGGTTTGGGCGGCACCGGCAGAATTTGCCGCACACTGCTGGTCCAGCGGCGCTTGCCGCCGGCCAGGGTGGTGAAGTAGGCGCTCATGCCCGGTTTGACATGGCCGATATCGGCCTCGGACACCTGGGCCCAGACGGTCATTGGCGACAACTTGGCGATGCGCAGGATCAGCGGGGTTTGCTGTTGGGCGTTAAGGGTCTGGCCTTCGCGGGCATCGACGGCGACCACGGTGCCGGCCATCGGTGCATATATGCGCGTGTAACCCAGCTCAGCCTCGTCGCTGCGCAGGCTCGCCTGGGCCTGGCGAATCTGTGCGCGGTACATGTCGATGCGCGCCTGGGTGACCTTCAGCTGGGCCTGGGCGCTTTGCACGTCTTCCTCGCGGGTGGCGCCGCCGGCGGCCAGGTTGCGCTGGCGCTTGAACTGTTGCTCGGCCAGTTGGTACTGAGCCTTCTGCTCATCCAGCTGGGCCTTGAGGTTGTCGATCGAGAAACGCCCGGCATCAAGCTTTGCCTGCTGCGTGGAGGGGTCGATCTCAACCAGCAACTGACCTTCCTTGACCTGATCTCCCACCTCGACGTGCAGTTTGCGGATCTGCCCGGAGGCCTGGGCACCCACGTCCACATAACGCCGCGGCTGCAAGGTACCCAGGGCCGTGACGCTGCTTTCGATGTCGGTACGGGTCACGGTAACGGTGCTCAACGGGTCGCCACCGGCGGGCAGGGTTTTCCAGGCGAGCAGGGCGCCCAGGCTGAGCAGGCCGAGGCCACACAACAGCAGGCGACGAGTATTCGGTGAGCGTTTCATGCAGGGTTCCAGCCGGATGGAATGGCCCGTGACATCTCACTGCCGAAGCGGCACGGCAGACACGGGAGGCTCCCAGGTAAACGAGGTGGGGGCCGTGGAATTTACCGGGATCAAGGTCTGATCTTGCTGAGAATAATTATAATTTGTATTATTGCATACTGCCATCATTCAGATCCGCTCAACCACGAGTCAGGGAACCCCCGCAGATGTCGCGGCCAGGTGTTGTGTTGGAAAACTACTATCGCGAACTGGTGAGTTTTCTCTGTGCCCGCCTGGGTAACCGGCAGGCGGCTGAAGACGTTGCCCACGATGCCTATATCCGCGTGCTCGAGCGCAGCGGTGAAGACGATATCGAGCATCCCCGGGCGTTTCTCTATCGCACCGCTCTGAATCTTGTGATCGATGGGCATCGACGTGGTTTGCTGCGCCAGTCCGAGCCGCTTGAAGTGCTCGACAGCGATGAGCGTTTCTTTACCCCCGCGCCATCCCAAAGCATGGACCTCAATCAGCGCCTGGACCTGATGCAGCGCGCCCTGGCCGAACTCAGTCAGCCTTGTCGCGAGAGTTTTCTGCTGCGCAAGCTCGACGGCCTTTCTCACCCGCAGATCGCCGAGCGCCTGGGCATCTCGCGCAGTGTGGTGGAGAAACATATTGTTAACGCCATGAAACACTGCCGGCTGCGCATGCGTCAGTGGGAATCGCAGTAACCGGCCAACGTCGAAAAAATGTGAAAATTCCGTCATGGCCTTGCTTGATTTATGGCGATTTCCCGACAACTATCAGTAAAGACCCTCTCTCTGGCGAAGTGCCCGCCAATAGCCTGCAATTGATGATCTGGCGCAGTATGGTCAAGGAACGTCTCTAACGCTCTCTGCCTTGGTCATGACGATGCCGAACAAATCGCTGCGGATCCTGATTGCCGACGAACACCCGATGCAGTTGCTGCAACTGGAACGGATGCTCAATGGCATGGGCTATTACCGCATAGCCCCGGTCGAGAGCTTCGAGGATCTGCAACGCCTGGTGCAGAGCGCACTGCAACCGTTCAACCTGCTGCTGGGCAACATCGACCTGGCCAGCCATGCCGGCGTTGATCTGGAACGGTTCTGCCGGGTCAATCCGCTGATCCAGCACGCCTTGCTGTACGAATCGCAACACTTGAAGATCCCCTCGATTCCCGACAACCAGCGCCGCGCGGTGAATGTCAGCCTGTCCAAGGTTCCGGACAACGAGACCATCCAGTCCTTCATGCATATCATTGACTCGCCGCAGGTGATCGGCCATTTGCCGGGCATCCCCGAGCGCACCGCCAGGCCGGCGTACAACCCACGGCGAATGGACCTGGCCCAAACCGCGTTTTGCCGCCAGTCCTGAAGCCGCGCTGGGTGTGGCCGGGTAGCTTTTGCTATCCTCTTGCGTTTGCCTTGGTGCGCCTGTCGTACCGGCACTCGATCACTTGCGGATACCCCTATGACGGCCACTGACCCTGCGCGCCCGCTGCAGCTATCGCGCAGCGACCACAAGACCCTGAGCCTGGCGGCCCTGGGCGGGGCGCTGGAGATCTACGACTTCATCATATTCGTGTTCTTCGCCCTGACCCTTAGCCAGTTGTTCTTCCCACCGCAGATGCCCGAATGGCTGCGTTTGCTGCAGAGCTTCGGGATTTTTGTAACCGGTTATCTGGCGCGGCCGCTGGGCGGCATCCTGATGGCCCATTTCGCCGACCACCTGGGGCGCAAACGGGTGTTCAGCCTGAGCATCCTGATGATGGCCTTGCCGTGCCTGCTGATCGGGGTGATGCCCACCTATGCCGATATTGGCTACGCAGCGCCGCTGATCCTGCTGGCCTTGCGCATCCTTCAGGGTGCCGCGGTAGGGGGCGAGGTGCCGAGCGCCTGGACCTTCGTCGCCGAGCACGCCCCGCCCGGGCGCCGCGGCTACGCCCTGGGTTTTTTGCAGGCAGGGCTGACCTTCGGTTACCTGCTCGGCGCCCTGACCGCCACGGCGCTGGCACAGCTGTTCAGCCCCCAGGAAATCCTCGATTACGCCTGGCGCTACCCGTTCCTGCTCGGCGGCGTATTCGGCGTGATCGGCGTCTGGCTGCGCCGCTGGTTGAGCGAGACACCAGTGTTCCTGGCCTTGCGCGAGCGCCGTGAGCAGCCGCCGGCTTTCCCCTTGCGCACCGTGTTGCGTGAGCATCGCCGGGCGCTGATACCGGCAGCGCTGCTCACCTGCGTGCTGACCTCGGCGGTGGTGGTGCTGGTGGTGATCACCCCGACGGTGATGCAGCAGCGCTTCGGCATGAGTGCCGGGCACACCTTCGCCTTGAGCAGCATGGGCATTGTTTTTCTCAATATCGGTTGTGTGCTGGCCGGCTTGCTGGTGGACCGTATCGGCGCCTGGCGGGCCTTGATGATCTACAGCCTGCTGCTGCCCTTGGGCATCGCCGGCCTTTACGCCAGCCTGGTGGCTGGCTGGGGCTGGACCGGGCTGGCCTATGCCATTGCTGGCCTGTCTTGTGGCGTGGTGGGGGTGGTGCCATCGGTGATGGTCGGCTTGTTCCCGGCGCAGATTCGCGTCTCGGGCATTTCCTTTACCTACAACATTGCCTACGCCCTGTGGGCGAGCACCACGCCATTGCTGCTGATCGCCCTGATGCCGTGGAGCCCATGGGTGTGCGTGGGCTTTTGCCTGGTCATGGGTGTGGTTGGCTTGCTTACGGCACTGTACTTTGGCGCACGTGAAGCGGTGCCCTTCGAAGATGAGGCGGTGCGCTGCTGAGTTCATCTGCTGTGACAATGGTTCCCTGCTGCCTGGGCGCTGATCGGGCAGACTCTAGAGCGGGGCAAATGGATTAACCTATTTGCCAAATTGAACCTATTAGGTTAGTTTGCTCATGGAGAAAGGCACGCCTCATTGCAGGCTTTCGACGGTCAGGGCGCTGGCGGGTCTACCTGAAACTGACGGTCATCGATGATGTGCTCATCGTGTCCTTCAAGGAGTTGTGAAAATGAAATGTCCAGCCTGTGGCGCGGCTGAGCTGGTCAGTGCCAGGCGCGATCTGCCGTACACCTACAAAGGTGAGACAACCCGGGTGACTGATGTTGCCGGGGATTACTGCCCTGCCTGCGCTGAGAGGGTGCTCAGTGATACAGAGTCGCGGCGTGTCAGTGCGGCGATGCTCGCTTTCAATCGGCAGGTCAATGCTGCGGCTGTCGACCCGCAATTTATTGCTGCCGTACGCAAGAAGCTGGCACTTGATCAGCGTGAAGCAGCGGAAATATTCGGCGGCGGGGTCAATGCATTCTCCCGTTACGAAAACGGCAAGACCAAGCCTCCCTTGGCCCTGGTCAAATTGCTCAAGCTACTTGATCGCCACCCTGAGTTGTTCGAAGAAGTCAGAACAGCCTGACACAGGCGATAAAAAAGCCCCCTGGCCACAACGGCGAGAGGGCTTTTTTAGTTGCCGGCAGACTTACATGTTCGGGTAAGTCGGGCCGCCGGCGCCTTCCGGGGTGACCCAGGTAATGTTCTGCGAAGGGTCCTTGATGTCACAGGTCTTGCAGTGCACGCAGTTCTGGGCGTTGATCTGGAAGCGCTTGCTGCCGTCTTCCTGGCTGACTACTTCGTACACGCCAGCCGGGCAGTAGCGCTGGGCCGGTTCGTCGTACAGCGGCAGGTTGGTGCCGATCGGGATGCTCGCGTCAGCCAGTTTCAGGTGGCACGGCTGCTCTTCTTCATGGTTGGTGCTGGAGAGGAATACCGAGCTCAGCTTGTCGAAGCTCAGCTTGCCATCCGGTTTTGGATAGTCGATTTTTTTCGAGTCGGCCGCCAGCTTCAGGCAGGCGTAGTCCGGCTTGGTGTCGTGCAGGGTGAACGGCAGTTTGCCACCGAACCAGTTCTGGTCGAGGTAGTTGAACGCCGCGCCGAGCATCGGGCCGAACTTGTGCATGGCCGGGCCGAAGTTACGGCTGGAGAACAGCTCGTCATACAGCCAGCTGGCTTTGAACGCTGTAACGTAGCTGTTGAGTTGATCGCCGCCTTCACCACCTGCCAGCAGGGCTTCGGCCACCGCATCGGCGGCGAGCATGCCGGATTTCATGGCGGTGTGGCTGCCCTTGATTTTGGCCACGTTCATGGTGCCCAGATCGCAACCGATCAGGGCGCCGCCGGCGAAGACCATTTTCGGCAGCGAGTTCAAACCACCTTTGGCCAGGGCGCGGGCGCCGTAGCTGATGCGCTTGCCGCCTTCGAGGTACTGGCTGATCACCGGGTGGTGTTTCAGGCGCTGGAATTCGTCAAACGGCGACAGGTAGGCGTTGGAGTAGGACAGGTCGACGATCAAACCTACGACTACCTGGTTGTTTTCCAGGTGATAGAGGAACGATCCACCGGTGTTTTCCTTGGCCATGACATCCAGCGGCCAGCCTGCGGTGTGCACAACCAGGCCTTGTTCGTGCTTGGCCGGATCGATTTCCCAGATTTCTTTCAAGCCGATGCCGTAATGCTGGACGTCGGACTCGCTGTCGAGGTTGAAACGCTTGATCAGCTGTTTGCCGATGTGGCCACGGCAGCCTTCGGCGAACAGCGTGTACTTGCCGCGCAGCTCCATGCCTGGGGTATACAGGCCTTCTTTCGGGTTGCCTTCACGGTCGACGCCGAGGTCGCCGGTGATAATCCCGCGGACCACGCCGTTTTCGTCGAACAGGGCTTCCTGGGCGGCGAAGCCCGGGTAGATCTCGACGCCCAGGTTCTCCGCCTGCTGGGCCAGCCAGCGGCACAGGTTACCCAGAGAGATGATGTAGTTGCCTTCGTTGTGCATGGTCTTGGGCACGAACAGGTCAGGGACCTTGATCGAGCTGCCGGCATCCTTGAGCACATAGATGTCGTCGCGTTTGACTTCGGTGTTGAGCGGGGCGCCTAGCTCTTTCCAGTCCGGGAACAGTTCGTTCAGGGCGCGAGGTTCGAACACCGCACCGGAGAGGATGTGGGCGCCGACTTCCGAGCCTTTCTCGACCACGCAGACGCTGATTTCGTTACCGGCTTCGGCGGCCTTCTGCTTCAGTCGGCAGGCGGCGGACAGGCCAGCCGGGCCAGCGCCGACAATGACCACGTCGAATTCCATGTATTCGCGTTCCACAGGTTCTCTCCTACTCAAGGCTCATCGGTTTTTCTTTGTTGGCGGGTGTCAGGCGGTCATTTTTCAGACGCTCGGGCTGTAGCTCGAGCGATGACGGACTACACCGCTTTCTCTTGGCCGCGCATTATATCTACACCACTCGCGGGGTCCAATACAAACGTTTGTTTGAATTTGCCGCAGGCCAGTAAAATCAAAGAAGCGCGGCTTGAAGCTGACCGGTTTGCCGTATTGACCGGATTGGGCGTTACGGTCAAGATACGAGCGGTTTTGCGCTCGCCGTAGGCTGACCGCAGGATGCAGGAGCACCCCTAAAAACCAGGCGAAAAGCAGGGCAGTTACGCCACAACCCGCTTTGTAGTGGAGTTTACACGCCACGACAAATAATGACCCACGGGTTTTGCAACTGACAGGCCGAAACGAGACCGCTGGGTCAGGGTTAAATTCGTCCACCTGTGATCGTTTTTAGAGGTGCCCTTGTACCCACGCGCAATCGCCGGGTTTGCCCCAGGCGACATTCTTTTCACCGGAGAGTAACGAGGAATCCATGAAGGTTCTTGTAGCTGTCAAACGAGTGGTCGACTATAACGTCAAGGTTCGCGTCAAGGCGGACAACTCCGGCGTCGACCTTGCTAACGTCAAGATGTCCATGAACCCCTTCTGCGAAATTGCCGTAGAAGAAGCCGTGCGCCTGAAAGAGAAGGGCGTTGCGAGCGAGATCGTCGTCGTTACCGTCGGCCCGGCCACTGCCCAGGAGCAACTGCGTACTGCCCTGGCACTGGGTGCCGACCGCGCCATCCTGGTCGAATCGGCTGAAGAGCTGACTTCGCTGGCTGTGGCCAAGCTGCTCAAGGCAGTGGTCGACAAAGAACAACCGCAGTTGGTGATCCTTGGCAAGCAAGCCATCGACAGCGACAACAACCAGACCGGCCAGATGCTGGCTGCACTGAGCGGTTACGCCCAGGGCACCTTCGCCTCCAAGGTCGAGGTTGCTGGCGACAAGGTCAACGTTACCCGCGAAATCGACGGCGGCCTGCAGACCGTTGCGCTGAACCTGCCAGCCATCGTCACCACCGACCTGCGCCTGAACGAGCCGCGCTACGCGTCGCTGCCGAACATCATGAAGGCCAAGAAGAAGCCGCTGGAGACCGTTACTCCAGACGCGCTGGGCGTTTCCACCGCCTCTACCAACAAGACCCTGAAAGTCGAAGCGCCGGCTGCCCGCAGCGCCGGTATCAAGGTCAAGTCGGTTGCTGAACTGGTCGAGAAACTGAAGAACGAGGCGAAGGTAATCTAAATGACTATCCTGGTTATCGCTGAACACGAAAACGGTGCCGTTGCCCCGGCCACCCTGAACACTGTTGCTGCTGCCGCCAAGATCGGTGGCGACATCCATGTGCTGGTCGCAGGCCAGAACGTCGGTGGCGTCGCTGAAGCCGCGGCCAAGATCGCTGGCGTTGCCAAGGTCCTGGTTGCCGACAACGCCGCCTACGCTCACCAGCTGCCAGAAAACGTCGCGCCGCTGGTAGCCGAGCTGGGCAAGGGCTACAGCCACGTGCTGGCTCCTGCCACCTCCAACGGCAAGAACATCCTGCCGCGCGTTGCCGCGCTGCTGGACGTCGACCAGATTTCCGAGATCATCTCGGTTGAATCGGCTGACACCTTCAAGCGTCCGATCTACGCCGGTAACGCCATTGCCACCGTGCAATCGAACGCTGCCGTCAAAGTCATCACCGTCCGTGCCACCGGCTTTGACGCCGTTGCCGCTGAAGGTGGTTCGGCTGCCGTTGAAGCTGTCGCTGCTGCCCACGACGCAGGCAAATCGGCCTTCGTTGGCGAAGAGCTGGCCAAGTCCGACCGCCCTGAGCTGACCGCTGCCAAGATTGTCGTTTCCGGCGGTCGTGGCATGCAGAACGGTGACAACTTCAAGCACCTGTACGCCCTGGCCGACAAGCTCGGCGCTGCCGTCGGTGCTTCGCGCGCTGCGGTCGACGCAGGTTTCGTACCCAACGACATGCAGGTCGGTCAGACCGGCAAGATCGTTGCACCACAGCTGTACATCGCCGTCGGTATTTCCGGCGCGATCCAGCATCTGGCCGGCATGAAAGACTCCAAAGTGATCGTTGCGATCAACAAGGACGAAGAAGCGCCGATCTTCCAGGTGGCCGACTACGGCCTGGTGGCTGACCTGTTCGAAGCCATCCCTGAGCTGGAGAAGCTGGTTTAATCCAGTCGCTTCACTTATAAAAGAGCCCGGTCCGTTCGGGCTGTGCAGGCCTGCCTTGCACAGCCCGGCAGATCGGGCTTTTTCATTCTGGCTAGAAAGTAGGGAGTGGTTGCATGGGATGGCGTGGCCAGATAAATACGGCGCTGGTGTTCGCTGCGGTGCTGATGCCGTTGCAAGCGTGGGCGGTGGGCAAGTGCGAGCGGCTGGTGGCCACCGGCAGCCCCGATGCGCCGCCGTACTCGTGGCGCGATCCGCAAGACCCCAAGCACCTGATGGGCGCCAACGTCGACCTGTTCAGGCAGGTAGCCAGCGAGCTGGGCCTGAAGGTTGAAGTCCTCGACAGCGGCAGCCGCAGCCAGGCACTGGAAGAGGTGCGCAGCGGTCGTGTCGATTTGCTGATCGATTCACCCTTCGCGGTGGCCGAGCTGACTACGGTCGACTTCGTCCATCCCTCGCTGCTGAGCAACGAATACGTGGTGTGGACTCGCCACGATTCGCCGCTGGTCTATAACACCCTGGCCGATTTGCACGAGCATCGCGGCAGCGTCTCGGAAAAAGCGCGCATGACCCCGGAATTTACTGCCTACGCCAAGAGCCAGTTGCAGCTGGCACCTTCGCAGAATCTGACCCAGGCCTTCCAGAAGTTGCTGCTCGGTCAGGTCGACTATGTGCTGGCCGGGCGCTACGCCGGGATGGCCATGGCTCAGGCCCTGGGCATGAACAACGAGCTGATTGCCCGCGGCTTGCCTCTGGATCGCCCGGGCCTGTACCTGGCGCTGTCGCATAATTCGGCATGCAATGACGCCTGGTTGCGCGGACAACTGGCAAAAAAGCTGACAGAATTGCCGGCCTCCGGCGTGTCCCAGGCGGTGCTGCAACGTAATGTCGAACGCTGGAAAGCGCAGATGCAGGCGCCGCTGGATGCCCCTAAACAGTAGGAAGATTGCGTGAGAACTCATCCATTATTCGCCGCTCTGGCACTGCTGGCCCTGGCCGGATGTGCCAATGACCCGGCCCCGAATGAACAGTTGCGCCTGTCCGAGCAGGCACTGGAGCAGGCCAAGGCGGTGGGTGCCACCGACGAAGTGGCAGAGCTGAAGCAGGCCGAAGAAAAACTGGCTCGGGCCCGAGTCAACATGACCAGCGAATCCTACCGTGACGCGCGCATGCGCGCCGAGCAGGCCGAGCTGGACGCGCGCCTGGCCGAGGCGCGGGTGCTGACGGTCAAGAGCAAGGAGCAGCTGGACTTGCTGCAATCGCGGGTCAATCGCCTGCGTAAACAGTTGGGGGAGCAGCGGTGAGTTCGATCAAACCATTGGCAGCACTGTTATTGGTCGGTGTGGTCGGCCTGCAGGGCTGCGCCAGCCAGCGCAGCGAGACGGCGCTGGACGAGGCCACGGCCAAGTTCCAGACGGTCAAGGACGATTCCAACGTTTTGCGCAGCGCGCCGCGTGACGTGATTCGTGCCGGTGAATCGCTGGCCCGTGCCGAGCGCCTGTCCAGTTATCTGGGGACCGGCGCCGATGTGCGCCATTACGCCTACCTGAGCCAGCGCTACAGCGATATTGCCCGCGAGCACAGCAATCTGGTGCTCAACCAGGAACGCCTGGCCAAGCTTGAGCTTGAGCGTCAGCGCCTGCAGCTGGCGTTGCGTGAGGCCAAGCTTGCCAGCGTGCAGCAGCAGGGCAAATGGCTGGAAGCGCAGATCGTCAGCCTGGCCACCGAGCAGAGCGACCGTGGCTTGGTGATGACCCTGGGCGACGTGCTGTTCGACACCGGGCATGCGGAGCTTAAAAACTCGGCCAGCCGCACGGTGCTCAAGCTGGTGCAGTTCCTCCAGCTCAACCCCAAGCGCATTATCCGTATCGAGGGTTATACCGACAGCACGGGCGCGCCTGAGGATAACCTCAAATTGTCCCGGGATCGGGCTCAGGCGGTAGCCGATATGCTGATCGACCTGGGTGTCGATGAAAAGCGCATCGAGGTCGAGGGCTATGGCGACCAGTATCCGGTCGAGGCCAATGCCTCGGAGCGGGGCAGGGCGCAGAACCGTCGGGTCGAGATCGTCTTTTCCGACGACAAGGGCAAGCTTGGCGCGGCGCGCTGAGTAATGGATGAAGAAACCCGGTGAGTGTTCCTCTCCGGGTTTTTTTATGGCTCTTCAGGGGCTTGGGTTGGGTTTTTGAAGCTGCGGGCTTATCCATGCGGTGCGGTGCGGTGCGGTGCGGTGCGGCTGCCGGCCCCTTCCGCCTTTACGGCGGCCTACTTTTCTCTTGGGAAAAGTAGGCAAAACCGCTTGCTCCTGCATACGGCCCTACGCTGCGCTTCGGGTCCCCTCGCTACGGCACCTTCCGGGGCATCGCGGCCTACGACTTGCTTCGCCAAGTCTACATCTCGCGTCTTCGGCTGACGCCGAAGGTGCTGCGCACCGCCCCTACAGGCACCTACGCTCAGCCTCCTGAAGTCGCGTTTCGCGGCGCCTGGAAATGCGTGCATGAACATCAAGATCAAGATCAAGATCAAGCAAGTTGGTACTCGTTTTGCCAGCGGGCTTGTCCCGCTCCTGGGTCAGCCTGGCTGCGCCAACATCTGCTTTCGCAGATACGCCAGTGCAGGCGCCGCCCGTAACTTCGCGACTTCAGGAGGCTGAGCGTAGGTGTCTGGAGGGGGTTGGTGCGTAGCACCCTTCGGCCCAGGCCGAAGTCGCGAGACGTAGACTTGGCGAAGCAAGTCGTAGGCCGCGATGCCCCTGGAAGGCACCGTAGCGAAGGAACCCGGAGCGCAGCGTAGGGCCGTATGCTGGAGCGAGCGGTTTTGGTTCCTTTTGCCAAGAACAACGGGGACCCGCCGTAAGGGCGGAAGGGGCCAGCAGCGGCGCCACACCGAATGGATAAGCTCGCAGCCTCAACATCCCCACCCTGGTTGTGACAAATGGCGCATCCCCGCCTCTGTCACACAACTGTATTGTCGACTATTCTGCAATCTGTCCCAGTACACTTCGCAACTGTTCCGGTATTCTTGGCCGAAAACAGCCGTACAAAAACAACTACATTGCCTGCGTGTCGAGAACTGATCATGACCAACCTGTTGCTCTACCAGCGCATCGCCCAGCAACTGGCCGAAGATATTCGCCGCGGTGTGTACCAGCCAGGTGAGCGGGTGCCGTCGGTGCGCAAGATGAGCTCGCAGCTCAATGTCAGCCATGCCACGGTGCTGCAGGCCTATGCCAATCTCGAAGACCAGGGCTTGATTCGCGCGCGGCCGCAGTCCGGCTATTACGTGCACCAGACGCCTGCGTTAACCGCACAGACGCCGGATATCGCCCGGGTCGAGCGCCCGGGGCTGGTCACGCGCAGCAGTATCATTCAGCAGGTATTGACCGAAGCCCGGCGCGACGGGGTGTTTCCCTTTGGCGCGGCGGTGCCGCATGTCGACTATTTGCCGGTGCGCGCGTTGCACCAGCAATTGGCCAAGGTCACCCGCTTTCATAGCCCGCGGGCGTTCAGCTACATGTTCAGCCCGGGTTTCGAGCCGTTGCGCCGGCAGATCGCCATTCGCATGCGCGATGCCGGCGTGGTGGTCGACCCCAGCGAAGTGGTGGTCACCCATGGCTGCGTCGATGCCCTGCAGATGTCGTTGCGGGTGCTGACCCGGCCGGGCGACCTGATCGCCGCCGAATCACCGACCTACTACGGTTTGCTGCAACTGGCCGACCTGCTTGGCCTGAAAGTCATCGAGATCCCCAGCGATCCATCCACCGGCATCAGCCTCGAAGCGTTGCAGTTGGCGGCCAACCAGTGGTCGATCAAGGCCCTGGTGCTGACCGCGCGCCTGAGCAATCCGCTGGGCGGCACCATTCCGGAAGATCGCCAGAAGCAGCTGTTGCGCCTGGCGTCGGATTTCGACATCCAGATCATCGAAGACGATATCTATGGCGAGTTGATGTTCGAGCAGGGCAAGACCAAGGCGCTCAAGGCCTTCGACCGGCTCGGGCGGGTGATCTATTGCTCAAGCTTTTCCAAGACCTTGTCGCCCGGTGTGCGTATCGGCTGGATGGTTGCCGGCAAGTACCAGGCGGAAATCCAGCGCTTGCAGACCTTTACCACCCACTCGGCCTGCAGCGTGACGCAGATGGGGGTGGCTTCCTATCTGGAGAACGGTGGTTACGACCGTCATTTGCGCTACATCCGCCAGGAATATCGGAAAAATCTCAGCGCCTACCAGCTGGCGGTGCAACAGCATTTCCCGGAAGGTACGCAGATGACCCGGCCCACCGGCGGTTTCATTCTCTGGGTGAGCCTGCCGGGCCGGGTCAATACCCAGGAATTGCACGTGCGTGCGCTGCAGCAGGGCATCAGTATCGCCCCAGGGTTGATCTTCAGTAACACCGAGCAATTCAACCACTGCATTCGTCTGAACTGCGGCATCCCGTGGAATCGTGAGGCGGAGCGGGCGGTGATGACCCTGGGCATGCTCGCCAGCCAGTTGTGCCAGGAATCGGCCTCGGGCGCTTTTTTCTAGACTTGCCAGTCGTGTCAGGAACGGGGAGCATAAGCATTTTTAGGGATAATCGTCGGTGCCTATGAAAGCGTTGCGTTGTATCGGGCTGTCCCTGTGTTTGCTCGGTGGCTTGGCTTGCACCTGGGCAGCAGTGGCCGAAACCGCACCGGCCGGCAAAACCTCCACTAGCAAAAGCGCCAAGCCTGCAGCCAAGCCAAAGCAGGCAAAAGCGCCGCCGGTGCGTAAAAAGGCAAGCACCAAAGCCACCCAGCGCAGCGTACGCAAAAATGCCAAGGCGGCGCCCGCGCCATTGTCCAAGACCAAGCTCGACCTGAGCCTGCCCTCGGGCATGGTCAAGGAGCTCAAGCCCGATACCCAGGAGCAGGCACCTTTGCCCAAGCCATTGCTGCCCTACCTGTTTGGTGAGAAACCGCCTTCCGACAGCCCGTTTCAGCTCAATGGCCGGCTGATCAGCAACGAAATGCAGCTGCAACTGCGTAACGACAGTCGCAAGGATGTCGAAGGCGCGGCGATTGAGTTCGAGTTCAAGCAGTAGGGCGAAACTGACTGTCCAGTCACCCCTTTGGGGTTGATATTTCATCCTGCGAGCAATTTCAAACGCCTGTTTAAGCGGTTACTATCCGGATTCATTCATCATTTGTTACTCCGAGGATTCTGTTGTCATGAACTGCCGTGAAGGTTGTGGCGCCTGCTGCATTGCGCCCTCCATCAGCTCGCCGATACCGGGGATGCCCAAGGGCAAGCCCGCCGGTGAGCGCTGCCTGCACTTGTCGGTTGCCAACCTCTGCGGCTTGTTCGGCAAGCCCGAGCGCCCGCCGGTGTGTGGTGGTTTCAAGGCAGAGGCCGAGATCTGCGGCAACGACCGCGACGAGGCGATCAGGATCCTGGGGTGGCTGGAGCAAATGACGGCAGCTTGAAACGCGGATCTTCGACAATAAGGAACAAAAGCATGGGATCGTTTAAGCACATGGCACTGGTGTTGGGTCTGGGAGCGGCGCTGGTGCCCCTGGCGCATGCCGAGGACTGGAAGCAGGCCAAGAAAGAAGACGGAATCAAGATCGATCTCAGTGAGGTTGCCGGTTCCGACTACAAGGCCTATCGCGGCGTTACCTTTATCAAGGCGCCACTGGCCAAGGTCAGGGCCCTGCAGGAAGACGTTGCCGGGGCCTGCGCCTGGATTCATGAGTGCAAGACGCAAAAGCTGCTGAAAACCGAAGGTGACCAGAGCTGGACCTACACTCAATTTAATACCCCGTGGCCGGTCACTGCGCGTGATTCGGTCATGCATGTCACCACTACCGTAGCGGCTGATGGCAGCCTGATCCGCAAGCTTCAAGGCGTGCCCACGTACCTGCCGGAAGAGAAGGGCTTCGTGCGGGTGGCCAAGGTTGATGGGTTCTGGAAGCTGCAGCCAAAAGACGGCGGCACCGAAGTGACTTACCAGGTGCACACCGAGCCGGGCGGCAGCGTGCCGTCGATGGTGGCGAACAAGTTTGTGGTCGATGCGCCGTTCAATACCTTGAAGGCGTTGAAAGAGCTGGCCGAGAAGCCGTAAGTACAGTTGCATCAGTTGGCGGGCTTGAGGCAACTGTTGGGCAATCGCGGGGCAAGCCCGCTCCCACAGCACTGCAGCCCGCGATGAGCGCAATAAAAAAGGCTGCCCGAGGGCAGCCTTTTTTCGTGTTCGGCCCAAAGGCTTACTTGCGGTCTTCCAGTTTGACGATGTCGCGCGACTCGTAGCCGGTGTACAGCTGGCGAGGGCGGCCGATCTTGTACGGGCTGGAGAGCATTTCTTTCCAGTGCGAGATCCAGCCGACGGTCCGCGCCAGGGCGAAGATCACGGTGAACATGCTGGTTGGAATGCCGATCGCCTTGAGGATGATCCCCGAGTAGAAGTCGACGTTCGGGTACAGCGAGCGCTCGATGAAGTAAGGATCGGTGAGGGCGATCTCTTCCAGGCGCATGGCCAGTTCCAGCTGCGGGTCGTTCTTGATGCCCAGCTCGCGCAGGACTTCGTCGCAGGTCTGTTTCATCACGGTGGCGCGCGGGTCGCGGTTTTTGTAAACGCGGTGACCGAAGCCCATCAGCTTGAACGGATCGTTCTTGTCCTTGGCCTTGGCGATGAATTTGTCGATGTTCGAGACATCGCCGATTTCATCGAGCATGGTCAGTACCGCTTCGTTGGCGCCGCCGTGGGCAGGGCCCCACAGTGCAGCGATGCCGGCAGCGATACAGGCGAACGGGTTGGCACCCGAAGAGCCGGCCAGACGGACGGTGGAGGTCGATGCGTTCTGCTCGTGGTCGGCGTGGAGGATGAAGATCCGGTCCATTGCCTTGGCCAGCACCGGGCTGATCGGTTTGATCTCGCACGGGGTGTTGAACATCATGTGCAGGAAGTTTTCCGCGTACGACAGGTCATTGCGCGGATACATCATGGGCTGGCCCATGGAGTACTTGTACACCATCGCTGCCAGGGTCGGCATCTTGGCGACCAGGCGGACCGCGGAGATTTCGCGGTGCTGCGGGTTATTGATGTCCAGCGAGTCATGGTAGAACGCCGACAGGGCGCCAACCACGCCGCACATGACAGCCATCGGGTGGGCGTCGCGGCGGAAGCCGTTGAAGAAGGACTTCAACTGCTCGTGAACCATGGTGTGGTTCTTCACGGTGCTGACGAACTGAGCCTTCTGCTCGGCATTCGGCAGTTCGCCGTTGAGCAGCAGGTAGCAAGTCTCGAGGTAGTCGGATTTTTCGGCCAACTGCTCGATCGGATAGCCGCGGTGCAGCAGGATACCCTTGTCGCCGTCGATATAAGTGATCTTCGACTCGCAGGATGCGGTCGCCATGAAACCAGGGTCGAAAGTGAAGTGACCCGTGGCCCCCAACCCTCTAACGTCGATAACATCGGGACCAACGGTGCCGGTTAAAATGGGCAGCTCGACGGGGGCTGCGCCCTCGATGACCAACTGCGCTTTTTTGTCAGCCATGTGGCCTCCTATTAATGCTTGAAATCATCAGACAGACCCCCCACGCAGGGCCCGCACCACTATAGTGAGATAAATTCGAATGTCAATTTGCCTAAAGCACGGTTGTAAAGGGCTTTGGGCGCTGTTTTTCCTCGAAATTACCGCCCGTTTACGCCTTTTGTTCGCTAAAGGCAATGCGCTATTTGGGCTAGGTGTCTGCGTTGTCATTAGTAGCCTAACTGTCTATAATCGGCCCCCGACCGCCAGGGGCTTGCAAGCCCGTGTTGCTGGGGTCGTCACTCCCTGGGTGGTGGGTACCTGACCAGTACACTTACCAACAACTTTGCCCTGCTTGCTAGGGGCTCTTCAGTGTGAAAAAAGCCGTGAAAAGCCAACGACCTGTAAACCTAGACCTAAGGACCATCAAACTCCCCATTACCGGCGTTACGTCATTTCTTCACCGTGTTTCCGGCATCATCCTCTTCCTCGGCCTTGGCTTCATGCTTTATGCATTGGGCAAATCCCTGGGTTCGGAGGAAGGTTTCGCCGAGGTGAAGGCATGCTTGACCAGTCCGCTGGCCAAGTTCGTGGCATGGGGCCTCCTGTCCGCCTTGCTGTATCACTTGGTAGCCGGTGTGCGCCACTTGATCATGGACATGGGCATCGGTGAAACGCTGGAAGGCGGCCGACTGGGCTCGAAAATTATCATCGCCGTTTCCGTGGTGGTGATTGTGCTGGCAGGAGTTTGGATATGGTAACCAACGTCACGAACCTCTCGCGTTCGGGCCTCTATGACTGGATGGCGCAGCGCGTTTCTGCGGTCGTTCTCGCGGCTTATTTCATTTTCCTGATCGGATACCTGGTCGCGCACCCGGGCATCGAGTTTGCCCAGTGGCACGCTCTGTTCTCCAACAACGCGATGCGTATTTTCAGTCTGCTGGCCCTTGTGGCCCTGGGCGCTCACGCCTGGGTCGGCATGTGGACCATTGCCACCGACTACCTGACGCCGATGGCGCTGGGCAAGTCGGCGACTGCCGTACGTTTCCTGTTCCAGGCGGTATGTGGTGTCGCGATGTTCGCGTACTTCGTCTGGGGTGTGCAGATTCTCTGGGGTATCTGATTCATGGCTAACATTCCTACGATTTCATTCGACGCCATCATCATTGGTGGCGGCGGTGCCGGCATGCGCGCAGCGCTGCAGCTGGCTCAGGGCGGTCACAAGACTGCCGTGATCACCAAGGTCTTCCCGACCCGTTCGCACACTGTATCGGCCCAGGGTGGCATCACCTGCGCCATCGCTTCGGCCGACCCGAACGATGACTGGCGCTGGCACATGTACGATACCGTCAAGGGTTCCGACTATATCGGTGACCAGGACGCTATCGAATACATGTGTCAGGAAGGTCCTGCTGCCGTGTTCGAGCTGGACCACATGGGTCTGCCGTTCTCGCGTACCGAGCAAGGCCGTATCTACCAGCGCCCGTTCGGCGGTCAGTCCAAGGACTTCGGTAAAGGTGGCCAGGCCGCCCGTACCTGCGCCGCTTCCGACCGTACCGGTCACGCGCTGCTGCACACCCTGTACCAGGGCAACCTGAAAGCAGGCACCACCTTCCTCAACGAGTACTACGCCGTTGACCTGGTGAAGAACCAGGAAGGTGCGTTCGTCGGTGTGATCGCCATCTGCATCGAAACCGGCGAAACCCTGTACATCAAAGCCAAGGCCACTGTTCTGGCCACCGGCGGTGCAGGCCGTATCTACTCCTCCACCACCAACGCCCTGATCAATACCGGTGACGGTATCGGCATGGCCCTGCGTGCAGGCGTTCCGGTGCAGGACATCGAGATGTGGCAGTTCCACCCGACCGGCATCGCCGGCGCTGGTGTACTGGTCACCGAAGGTTGCCGCGGTGAAGGCGGTTACCTGATCAACAAGCATGGCGAGCGTTTCATGGAACGTTATGCGCCTAACGCCAAAGACCTCGCCGGTCGTGACGTTGTGGCCCGTTCCATGGTTAAAGAGATCATCGCCGGCAACGGCTGTGGCCCTAACGGCGACCACGTGATGCTCAAGCTTGACCACCTGGGTGAAGAAGTACTGCACAGCCGCCTGCCAGGCATCTGCGAGCTGTCCAAGACCTTTGCCCACGTTGACCCTGTGGTCGCGCCGGTTCCTGTTGTGCCAACCTGCCACTACATGATGGGCGGCGTTGCCACCAACATCCATGGCCAGGCCATGACCCAGGACGCCGATGGCGTCGACCACATCATCCCGGGCCTGTTCGCGGTCGGTGAAGTGGCGTGCGTATCGGTTCACGGTGCCAACCGCCTGGGCGGCAACTCGCTGCTCGACCTGGTGGTCTTCGGTCGCGCCGCCGGCCTGCACCTGGAAAAAGCACTGAGCGACGGTATCGAATACCTCGACGCCAGCGACACCGACATCGATGTTGCCCTGAGCCGTCTGAACAAGCTCAACGAGCGCAACACCGGCGAAGACGTGGCTACCCTGCGTCGCGAACTGCAAAGCTGCATGCAGAACTACTTCGGTGTATTCCGTACCGGCGAATACATGCAGAAGGGTATCGAGCAACTGGCTGGCCTGCGCGAGCGTATCGCCAACGTCAAGATCAACGACAAGTCCCAGGCCTTCAACACCGCGCGTATCGAAGCGCTGGAGCTGCAGAACCTGCTGGAAGTCGCTGAAGCCACTGCCATCGCTGCAGAAGTCCGTAAAGAGTCCCGCGGCGCTCACGCCCGTGAAGACTTCGAAGACCGTGACGACGAAAACTGGCTGTGCCACACCCTGTACTTCCCGGGTGAGAAGCGCGTCGCCAAGCGCGCCGTCAACTTCGCGCCGAAAACCGTTCCGGCGTTCGAGCCTAAAGTCCGGACTTACTAAGGGTGGCCACAATGTTGCAAGTCGAAGTTTATCGTTACAACCCCGATACCGACTCGGCACCCAAGATGCAGGTGTTCCAGGTCGATACCGGCGGCAAGGACCTGATGGTTCTCGATGTCTTGGCACTGATCAAGGAACAGGACGAAGGTTTCTCGTATCGTCGTTCCTGCCGTGAAGGTGTTTGCGGTTCCGATGGCATGAACATCAACGGCAAGAACGGCCTGGCCTGCATCACGCCGCTGTCGGCCGTGGTCAAGCGCAACAAGCTGATCGTTCGCCCGTTGCCTGGATTGCCGGTCATTCGTGACCTGGTCGTCGATATGAGCATCTTCTACAAACAGTACGAGAAGGTGAAGCCATTCCTGCAGAACGATACGCCGGCTCCGGCCATCGAGCGTCTGCAGTCGCCGGAAGAACGCGAAAAGCTGGACGGCCTGTACGAGTGCATCCTGTGCGCTTGCTGCTCGACTTCCTGCCCGTCGTTCTGGTGGAACCCGGACAAGTTCCTCGGTCCAGCTGCACTGCTGCAGGCCTATCGTTTCCTGGCCGACAGCCGTGACACCAAGACCCAGGAGCGTCTGGCTTCGCTGGATGACCCGTTCAGCGTGTTTCGTTGCCGCGGCATCATGAACTGCGTAAACGTTTGCCCTAAAGGTCTGAACCCGACCAAGGCCATCGGTCACGTACGTAACATGCTGCTGCAAAGCGGTACCTGATTTTAAAAGTGTTGTACCCGTAGTACGCCAAGGTGCGGGCCCTTGCCCGCACCAAGGTGAAACCCGAGCTAGGGCCCACAAAGCCCAAGCTTTTACCTATGAAGATATGAGACCAGCAGGGGCTTCCGGGCTGGTACCCGGAAAATCTGTAGGATCCTTGGTGGCTTGGTTGGGTCGCTGCATTAGGACTTTTCCAGGCGTGCTGTGGCTCTTGCCGATCCGTCCCCTAACCGAGGGTGACCAAGCATGCAAGAAAGCGTGATGCAGCGCATGTGGGATAGCGCCCACCTTTCAGGTGGTAACGCTGCATATGTGGAAGAGCTCTACGAGCTTTACCTGCACGACCCTAACGCTGTGCCAGAAGAGTGGCGCACTTACTTCCAGAAGTTGCCCGCCGAAGGCAGCACCGCTACCGATGTATCGCACTCTACAATCCGCGACCATTTCGTACTGCTGGCAAAGAACCAGCGCCGCGCCCAACCGGTTTCCGCCGGGAGCGTGAGCAGTGAACACGAGAAGAAGCAGGTTGAAGTTCTGCGACTGATCCAGGCCTACCGTATGCGCGGCCACCAAGCCGCTAAGCTCGACCCCCTGGGGTTGTGGCAGCGCCCTGCGCCAGTAGACCTGTCGATCAATCATTACGGCTTGACCAATGCCGATCTTGATACGACCTTCCGTGCCGGCGACCTGTTCATCGGCAAAGAGGAAGCGAGCCTACGCGAAATCTTCGACGCTTTGCAGCAGACATATTGCCGCACCATTGGCGCCGAATTCACCCACATCGTCGACTCCGAGCAGCGCAGCTGGTTCCAGCAGCGTCTGGAGAGCGTGCGTGGGCGTCCAGTCTTCTCCGCGGATATTCAGAGCCACCTGCTCGAGCGCGTCACCGCCGCCGAGGGTCTGGAAAAATACCTGGGTACCAAATACCCGGGCACCAAGCGTTTCGGCCTGGAAGGCGGCGAAAGCCTGATTCCGATGCTGGACGAGCTGATTCAACGCTCCGGTTCCTACGGCACCAAGGAAGTTGTCATCGGCATGGCTCACCGTGGCCGTCTGAACGTCCTGGTCAACACCTTCGGCAAGAACCCGCGCGACCTGTTCGACGAGTTCGAAGGCAAGAAGAAGGTCGAGCTGGGCTCCGGTGACGTCAAATACCACCAGGGCTTCTCGTCCAACGTGATGACCGCCGGTGGCGAAGTTCACCTGGCCATGGCGTTCAACCCTTCGCACCTGGAGATCGTCTCGCCAGTGGTTGAAGGTTCGGTACGTGCCCGTCAGGACCGTCGCAACGACACCGTTGGCGACAAGGTACTGCCGATTTCCATCCACGGTGACGCGGCATTCGCCGGTCAAGGCGTGGTCATGGAAACCTTCCAGATGTCGCAGACCCGCGGTTTCAAGACCGGCGGTACCGTGCACATCGTGATCAACAACCAGGTTGGTTTCACCATCAGCAACCCGCTGGACTCGCGTTCCACCGAGTACGCCACCGACGTCGCCAAGATGATTCAGGCGCCGATCCTGCACGTCAACGGTGATGATCCGGAAGCGGTGCTGTTCGTGACCCAGCTGGCGGTCGATTACCGCATGCAGTTCAAGCGTGACGTGGTCATCGACCTGGTCTGCTACCGTCGTCGCGGCCACAACGAGGCCGACGAGCCGAACGGCACCCAGCCGCTGATGTACCAGCAGATCGCCAAACAGCGCACCACCCGCGAACTCTACGCCGAAGCCCTGACCCAGTCGGGTCGTCTTGACGCCGAGCGCGTCCAGGCCAAGGTCGACGAGTACCGCAACGCGCTGGATAACGGCCTGCACGTAGTAAAAAGCCTGGTTAAAGAGCCGAACAAAGAGCTGTTCGTCGACTGGCGTCCGTACCTGGGTCACACCTGGACCGCGCGTCACGACACCCGCTTCGATCTGAAGACCCTGCAGGAACTGTCGGCCAAGCTGCTGGAGCTGCCGGAAGGTTTCGTGGTTCAGCGTCAGGTTTCGAAGATCTACGAAGATCGCCAGAAGATGCAGGCCGGTGGCTTGCCGATCAACTGGGGCTACGCCGAAACCATGGCCTACGCGACCCTGCTGTTTGAAGGTCATCCGATCCGCATGACGGGTCAGGATATCGGTCGCGGCACTTTCTCGCACCGCCACGCGGTACTGCACAACCAGAAAGACGCCAGCACCTACCTGCCACTGCAGAACCTGTACGCCGGTCAGCCTAAGTTCGACCTGTACGACTCCTTCCTCTCGGAAGAAGCGGTACTGGCCTTCGAATACGGCTACTCCACCACCACGCCGAACGCGCTGGTGATCTGGGAAGCCCAGTTCGGCGACTTCGCCAACGGTGCCCAGGTGGTTGTCGACCAGTTCATCACCAGCGGCGAGCACAAGTGGGGCCGTCTGTGCGGTCTGACCATGCTGCTGCCACACGGTTATGAAGGGCAGGGGCCTGAGCACTCCTCGGCACGTCTGGAGCGTTACCTGCAGCTGTGCGCCGAGCACAACGTCCAGGTTTGCGTACCGACCACGCCGGCTCAGATCTACCACCTGCTGCGTCGTCAGGTCATCCGTCCGCTGCGCAAGCCGCTGATCGTGCTGACGCCAAAGTCGCTGCTGCGCCACAAACTGGCCATCTCGACCCTGGAAGAACTGGCCGAAGGCTCGTTCCAGACCGTGATCCCGGAAATCGATACCCTCGATCCGAAGAACGTCACGCGCCTGGTTCTGTGCAGCGGCAAGGTCTACTACGATCTGCTGGAAAAACGCCGTGCCGAAGGCCGCGAAGATATCGCCATCGTGCGTATCGAGCAGCTGTATCCGTTCCCTGAAGACGACCTGGTCGAAATCCTCGCGCCGTACACCAATCTCAAAGATGTGGTGTGGTGCCAGGAAGAGCCAATGAACCAGGGCGCCTGGTACAGCAGCCAACACCACATGCGTCGCATTCTGACCCGTCACAACAAGGACCTGGTCCTCGAGTACGCCGGTCGCGATGCTTCGGCAGCACCTGCTTGTGGTTACGCTTCGATGCACGCCGAGCAGCAGGAAAAACTGCTGCAAGATGCCTTCACCGTTTAATGCCATCGCGCACCAGAAACCGAATTTAAGGAACCACTGATAATGGCTATCGAGATCAAAGCCCCTACTTTCCCGGAATCGGTTGCCGATGGCACCGTTGCCACCTGGCACAAGCAACCGGGCGAAGCGGTCAAGCGTGACGAGCTGATCGTCGACATCGAAACCGACAAGGTTGTCCTGGAAGTACTGGCTACCGCTGACGGCGTGCTGGGCGCTATCGTCAAGGGCGAGGGCGAAACAGTCCTGTCCGACGAAGTCCTGGGTTCGATCGAAGCAGGTGGTGTTGCTGCCGCGGCGCCTGCCGCTGCTGCCGCGCCTGCCGCCGCTGCTCCTGCTGCCGCTGCTGCTGGCGACGAAGACGCCATCGGCGCTCCGGCTGCCCGCAAGCTGGCCGAAGAAAACGGCATCGCCCTGAACAGCATCAAGGGCACCGGCAAAGACGGTCGCATCACCAAGGAAGACGTGGTTGCTGCCATCGAAGCGAAGAAATCCGCTCCGGCTGCCGCACCTGCCGCCAAGCCAGCCGCTGCTGCCGCTGCCCCGGTCGTCGCCACTGGCGATCGCACCGAGAAGCGTGTACCGATGACTCGCGTACGTGCAACCGTTGCCAAGCGCCTGGTCGAAGCTCAGTCGAACATGGCCATGCTGACCACCTTCAACGAAGTCGACATGACCGAAGTCATGGCCCTGCGTTCGAAGTACAAGGACCTGTTCGAGAAGACCCACAACGGCGTACGCCTGGGCTTCATGTCGTTCTTCGTCAAGGCTGCCACCGAAGCGCTGAAACGCTTCCCGGCCGTCAACGCCTCGATCGACGGTTCCGACATCGTCTACCACGGTTATGCGGACATCGGCGTTGCCGTTTCCAGCGACCGCGGCCTGGTGGTACCGGTACTGCGTAACGCCGAGCAGATGAGCCTGGCTGAAATCGAGAACGGCATCGCCACCTTCGGCAAGAAAGCCCGTGACGGCAAACTGTCGATCGACGAAATGACCGGCGGTACCTTCACCATCACCAACGGTGGTACCTTTGGTTCGATGATGTCGACCCCGATCGTCAACCCGCCGCAGGCTGCGATCCTGGGCATGCACAACATCATCCAGCGTCCTATGGCCGTTAACGGTCAGGTCGTGATCCGCCCGATGATGTACCTGGCACTGTCCTACGACCACCGTCTGATCGACGGTAAAGAAGCCGTGACCTTCCTGGTGACCATCAAGAACCTGCTGGAAGACCCGGCTCGTCTGCTGCTGGATATCTGATTGAGCAGCTGCAAGCTGCAAGCTTCAAGCGGCAAGCCTGAACGGTTTGCGCTTGAGCGTGTGGCTTGCAGCTTATCGCTTGCAGCTTTAAAGAGGATTTTCTGAATGTCGCAAAAATTTGATGTGGTAGTGATTGGCGCAGGTCCTGGCGGCTACGTAGCTGCCATCAAGGCTGCGCAACTCGGTCTGAGCACTGCCTGTATCGAGAAGTACACTGACGGCGAAGGCAAGCTGGCCCTCGGCGGTACCTGCCTGAACGTGGGTTGCATTCCTTCCAAGGCGCTGCTGGACAGCTCCTGGAAATACAAGGAAGCCAAAGAGAGCTTCAACGTCCACGGTATCTCCACTGGCGAAGTGAAGATGGACGTCGCCGCGATGGTTGGCCGCAAGGCTGGCATCGTCAAAAACCTGACCGGCGGTGTTGCCACCCTGTTCAAGGCCAACGGCGTCACCTCGATCCAGGGCCACGGTAAACTGCTGGCTGGCAAGAAAGTCGAAGTCACCAAGGCTGACGGCACCACCGAAATCATCGAAGCCGAGAACGTCATCCTGGCTTCCGGTTCGCGTCCGATCGACATTCCACCGGCTCCGGTCGACCAGAATGTCATCGTCGACTCCACCGGCGCCCTGGAATTCCAAACCGTACCTAAGCGCCTGGGCGTGATCGGTGCTGGCGTGATCGGCCTGGAACTGGGTTCGGTCTGGGCTCGCCTGGGCGCAGAAGTCACCGTCCTCGAAGCCCTGGACACCTTCCTGATGGCCGCTGACGCCGCTGTCTCCAAGGAAGCGCTGAAAACCCTGACCAAGCAAGGCCTGGACATCAAGCTGGGCGCTCGCGTGACCGGCTCGAAGGTCAACGGCGCTGAAGTCGAAGTGACCTACACCGACGCCAACGGCGAGCAGAAGATCACCTTCGACAAGCTGATCGTTGCGGTCGGCCGTCGTCCGGTGACCACCGATCTGCTGGCTGCCGACAGCGGCGTGACCATCGACGAGCGTGGTTTCATCTTCGTCGACGATCACTGCGCGACCAGCGTACCGGGCGTTTACGCCATCGGTGACGTGGTTCGTGGCATGATGCTGGCGCACAAGGCCTCGGAAGAGGGCATCATGGTCGTCGAGCGCATCAAGGGCCACAAAGCCCAGATGAACTACGACCTGATCCCGTCGGTTATCTACACCCACCCGGAAATCGCATGGGTCGGTAAAACCGAACAGACCTTGAAGGCCGAAGGCGTTGAGGTTAACGTGGGCACCTTCCCGTTCGCGGCCAGCGGCCGTGCGATGGCTGCCAACGACACCGGTGGTTTCGTCAAGGTCATCGCCGATGCCAAGACCGACCGCGTCCTGGGTGTACACGTGATTGGCCCATCGGCTGCCGAACTGGTGCAGCAGGGTGCAATCGCAATGGAATTCGGCACCAGCGCCGAAGACCTGGGCATGATGGTTTTCTCCCATCCGACCCTGTCCGAAGCGCTGCATGAAGCCGCGCTGGCTGTGAATGGCGGTGCCATTCACGTTGCCAACCGTAAGAAGCGTTAAACAATAAGAAACCACGGCGGGTGGCCCGTCGTGAGTCTTGCGTGCATGACTCACCGCGGAAAGTCCGCCGGACTCGAACTCCCGGAGCATACCGGGGGCAAGTGGTCACAGGTGGCGCGGCACTCCCATGGAGCGCAGCGCCGAAGCGCAGTACCTAACGAAGACGGTAAAAAGCATGAATCTTCACGAGTATCAGGGTAAGCAGCTGTTCGCTGAATACGGCCTGCCAGTTTCCAAGGGTTTCGCAGTCGACACCCCTGAAGCTGCCGCAGAAGCCTGCGACAAGATCGGTGGCACCGAGTGGGTTGTCAAAGCCCAGGTCCACGCCGGTGGTCGCGGTAAAGCGGGCGGCGTCAAGCTGGTTCGCAGCAAGGAAGACGCCAAGGCGTTCGCTGCGCAATGGTTGGGCAAGCGTCTGGTAACCTACCAGACCGACGCCAACGGTCAGCCAGTGACCAAGATCCTGGTCGAATCCTGCACTGACATCGCCAAAGAGCTGTACCTGGGCGCTGTAGTCGACCGTTCGAGCCGCCGTATCGTGTTCATGGCTTCCACCGAAGGTGGCGTGGACATCGAGAAAGTCGCTCACGAGACTCCTGAGAAGATCATCAAGGCTACTATCGATCCACTGGTTGGCGCTCAGCCATTCCAGGGTCGTGAACTGGCGTTCCAGCTGGGTCTGGAAGGCAAGCAAGTTGCTCAGTTCGCCAAGATTTTCGTAGGCCTGGCCAAGCTGTTCAAAGAACACGACCTGGCCCTGCTGGAAGTAAACCCGCTGGTCATCAAGGCCGACGGCGACCTGCACTGCCTCGATGCCAAGATCAACATCGACGCTAACGCCATGTACCGTCAGCCTAAGCTGAAAACCTTCCACGACCCGTCGCAAGACGATCCTCGTGAAGCCCACGCTGCCAGCTTCGAGCTGAACTACGTGGCCCTGGAAGGCAACATCGGCTGCATGGTCAACGGTGCCGGCCTGGCCATGGGTACCATGGACATCGTCAACCTGCACGGCGGCAAGCCAGCCAACTTCCTCGACGTAGGTGGTGGTGCTACCAAAGAGCGCGTTACCGAAGCCTTCAAGATCATTCTGTCCGACAGCAATGTCGCGGCCGTTCTGGTCAACATCTTCGGCGGCATCGTTCGTTGCGACATGATTGCCGAAGGCATCATCGGCGCTGTGAAAGAAGTCGGCGTCAAGGTACCGGTTGTTGTTCGTCTGGAAGGCAACAACGCTGAACTGGGTGCTAAAGTACTGGCAGAAAGCGGTTTGAACATCATTGCGGCAACCAGCCTGACCGACGCTGCTCAACAAGTTGTCAAAGCTGCGGAGGGCAAGTAATGAGCGTCCTGATCAATAAAGACACCAAAGTCATCTGCCAGGGCTTCACCGGCTCGCAAGGTACTTTCCACTCCGAGCAAGCCATCGCCTACGGCACCAAGATGGTCGGCGGCGTGACGCCAGGCAAGGGTGGCTCCACCCACCTGGGCCTGCCAGTGTTCAACACTGTGAAAGAAGCAGTAGAAGCTACCGGCGCTGATGCGTCGGTCATCTACGTTCCAGCTCCTTTCTGCAAGGACTCGATCCTGGAAGCTGCCTTCGGCGGCATCAAGCTGATCGTCTGCATCACCGAAGGCATTCCTACCCTGGACATGCTCGATGCCAAGGTCAAGTGCGACGAGCTGGGTGTTACCCTGATCGGCCCTAACTGCCCAGGCGTCATCACTCCGGGCGAGTGCAAGATCGGCATCATGCCAGGTCACATCCACTTGCCAGGCAAGGTCGGTATCGTTTCGCGTTCCGGCACCCTGACCTACGAAGCGGTCAAGCAGACCACTGACGCCGGTTTCGGTCAGTCCACCTGCGTCGGTATCGGTGGCGACCCGATCCCGGGCTCCAACTTCATCGACATCCTGAAGCTGTTCCAGGAAGACCCGAAGACCGAAGCGATCGTCATGATCGGCGAGATCGGCGGTTCGGCTGAAGAAGAAGCAGCTGCCTACATCAAGGCCAACGTCACCAAGCCTGTGGTTTCCTACATCGCTGGTGTTACCGCTCCTGCGGGCAAGCGTATGGGCCACGCTGGCGCCATCATCTCCGGCGGCAAAGGCACTGCAGACGAGAAATTCGCTGCGCTGCAGGACGCTGGTGTGAAAACCGTGCGTTCGCTGGCAGACATCGGCAAGGCCCTGGCCGAGCTGACTGGCTGGGAAGTGAAGAAGTAAGCACTGCCCGGTAAACAAGAAAGGCCACCTTCGGGTGGCCTTTTTTGTTTACCGGGCAGCAGCGGCAAGGGGCAAGCTTCAAGCTGCAAGAGGGTATTGCGGCAAGCATGCGGCTTCTAACTTGCCGCTTGAGGCTGTCGCGCAAGCGACACGCATATTCACACATCGGACAAGCAGCCCTGCAGCAGTGCGTTTCTGTGACAAATTCGTTAACCTATGCACTCATTTTGTGCCCGCTCCCCAAAAGGGAACGACACGCTAAACGGGTCTGGCTCATCCAGCCAGGCAGCATTTCCCTCACCCAAGGGGAAATCCCTCTCTAAATCCCGATTTCAGCAGTGTGGTATTTCCTTAATGAAAGTTTTAAAAGGCCAGGACATCCTGGCACTTGGTTTTATGACGTTCGCTTTGTTCGTCGGCGCGGGCAATATCATTTTCCCACCTATCGTCGGTCTGCAATCCGGTCCACACGTGTGGATGGCGGCGCTGGGTTTCCTGATCACTGCTGTGGGCCTGCCGGTTATCACTGTTGTCGCCCTGGCCAAGGTCGGCGGCGGCATGGATGCCCTGAGCAGCCCGATCGGCAAGGTCGCCGGCGGCCTGCTGGCGGCGGTGTGCTACCTGTCGGTAGGCCCGCTGTTCGCCACTCCGCGTACCGCCACCGTATCCTTCGAGGTGGGTGTTGCGCCGCTGACCGGTGAAAGCCCGCTGGCCCTGTTTATCTACAGCCTGGTGTACTTCCTGGTGGTGCTGGCGGTGTCCATGTACCCGGGCAAGTTGCTCGACACCGTCGGTCGCTTCCTCGCGCCGCTGAAGATCATCGCCCTGGCCGCACTCGGCATCGCCGCGTTCATGCTGCCCGCCGGTGGTATCGGTGAAGCGCAGCCGGCCTACGTTGCCGCACCGTTCTCCCAGGGCTTCATCAATGGTTACCTGACCATGGATACCCTCGGCGCCCTGGTGTTCGGTATCGTCATCGTCAACGCCATCCGTTCGCGCGGTGTCGAATCGCCGCGGCTGATCACCCGCTACGCGATCATCGCCGGCCTGATCGCCGGGGTCGGCCTGGCCCTGGTGTACATCAGCCTGTTCCGCCTGGGTGCCGGCAGCCATGAAATCGCCGCCGGTGCCAGCAACGGCGCAGCGGTACTGCATGCCTATGTACAGCACACCTTCGGCTCGCTGGGCAGCGGCTTCCTGGCCGTGCTGATCGCCCTGGCCTGTCTGGTGACCGCCGTTGGCCTGACCTGCGCCTGTGCCGAGTATTTCAGCCAGGTACTGCCGCTGTCGTACCGCACCCTGGTGGTGATCCTTGCCGGCTTCTCGCTGCTGATCTCCAACCTCGGCCTGACCAAGCTGATCATGTTCTCGATTCCGGTGCTGACGGCTATCTACCCGCCGTGCATCGTGGTCGTAGGCCTGAGCTTCTGCAAAGAACTGTGGAATTCCGAGGTACGCATCCTCGCGCCGGTGATGCTGGTTTCGCTGCTGTTCGGCATGATCGATGCCATCAAGGGCACCGCCCTGGCCAGCGAACTGCCGGAAATCCTCGCCCACCTGCCGCTGAGCGAGCAGGGCCTGGCCTGGCTGGTACCGTCGGTAGTGGCCCTGGGCGTTGCGGTGGTGTGTGACCGCATGCTTGGCAAGCCACGCGAAGTGCTGGCCTGAGAATTGGCCCTATGACGGACACCGGCCACAAGCCAACAGGGTGACCGTCACGGCAAATTCCGAGCCCCGTGTCCGCAAGGACGCGGGGCTTTTTCGTTTCTGCACCGCAGACGTGTCTTTTTCTGCGCTAAAGCGTCGAAAGCCGGTCAATGGGCTTTATTGTGCTCGAAACTTCAATCAGGACCTTGCATGAGCTTCATTCAAAGCAATCTGATCCACTTGCTGGCCGCCTGCTGGTTCGTTGTCTGCTGGGGCGGATACACCCGTTATGCCACCTGGAAGGGCCGCGATACCGCTTGCCTGGCCAGCGTGCTGCACCTGTACCGCGAAGACTGGATGCGCCGCATGCTGCTGCGTGACAACCGCATCGCCGATGCCAGCGTGATCGGTAACCTGGAGCGCAACGCCTCGTTCTTTGCCTCCAGCACCTTGATCATCCTGGCCGGTATTCTCACCGTGCTCGGCGCATCAGACCGTGCGGTATCGTTGCTGGCAGACCTGCCGCTGGTGCAGCAGGCGTCCCAGGGCATGTCGGAAATCAAGTTGCTGTGCCTGGCGATGGTATTTGTGTACGCCTTCTTCACTTTCAGCTGGTGCATGCGTCAATACAACTTCGCCGCCGTATTGGTGGGTTCGGCGCCGATGATCGGCGAGCGTCAGGTCAGCGAACTTGAGCGCAAGGCCTTTGCCCTTAGAGCGGCCAAGGTTATTTCCCTGGCCGCCAACCAGTTCAACTTTGGCCTGCGTTCCTATTACTTCGGCATGGCCATGCTCTGCTGGTTTATCAGCCCCTGGTTGTTTATGTTGATGAGTACCGGGGTAGTGCTGGTGCTGTATCGCCGTGAATTCCACTCCGATGTGCTCGATGTGATGGTCTATACCCCGACCGAAGCGCCGGTGGCGGAACCCGGCAAAGAGAACCTCGCCTGAAGGTTATTGACTGAATCGTTTAACCCTATTGCAACAGGCATAAAAAAACCCGACAGCGTCGGGTTTTTTTATTCCGGCGGGCTTGCTTACTTGGCAGGCTCGGCAGGAGTAGCTGGAGCAGCAGGTGCAGCTTCTTTTGCAGCTTCTTCAGCGGCTTTCTGTTGCGCTTCGGCCTGATCTTTGGCGGCTTCGGCGTTTTCTTTCGCGGCCTCGTTCACTTTATCCTGAGCTTCACCCATCTTCTCTTGGGCTTGCTCGGCGTGTTGTTGAGCATCTTGGGCTTTGTTCTCGCTGGCTTTATCGCAAGCGGCCAGGCCCAGAGCAGCGGCGAGCATAACGGCAAAAGCAAAAGGTTTACGCATGGGGTGTTTCTCCTTGTGGAATAAGTTACTTGTTCCTTCGAGCTCAAGTAACCGGTAGAAGTTCCGCGCACAATACAGATATATAACAAATGGTTCTATATGGACATTTGCCAGACTGTGTGCATGTTCTCAATGGCCCGGGAGTTTTTCAAATGACCGACACTTCTTTGCTGGCAATGGCCGAACGTTTTCTCTCGGCATTGCGACATTGCCAGGTGCTGCAGATGCGCGTGCATCACGCTGATGCCCAAGGCATGACCCTGGTGTTGCCGTACTCGACGAAGATCGTCGGCAACCCACAGACCGGCGCCGTGCACGGCGGGGCGGTGACCACCCTGATGGACACCACCTGCGGCATGGCTACTCTTTGTGCGCTGTCTGAGTTCGAGGTATGCCCGACGCTAGACCTGCGCATCGACTACATGCAGCCGGCCGAGGCCGGCAAGGACATCTTCGGCCATGCCTACTGCTACCGCGTTTCTCGCGATGTGATTTTCACCCGTGGGCTGGCCTACCAGGACGACCCGGAGCAGCCGATCGCCCAGGTGGTTGGCACTTTCATGCGCCTGGGCAAGGGTATCAAGGGCGGCCTGAATTTCGCCAGCAAGCTCAAGGGGAGCGGCCAATGATTCCGCCAGAGGTACACCAGCAACTGCGCCAGGCCCATGCCGAAGGCAATTATGAGCCGCTGCTGCAGTTGATCCCTTATGCCGGATTGATTGGTATCCAGTGCAGCCGCCAGGGCGATGACCTGTTGTTTTGCCTGCCGGCCAGCCAGGACAACATTGGCAATCCGTTGCTGCCGGCGATCCACGGCGGGGTGATCGCAGGCTTCATGGAGCTGTCGGCGGCGCTGTACCTGCTGATTTTCAGCGAAAGCGCGGCGATCCCGAAGATCATCGACTTTTCCATCGACTACCTGCGCGCCGGCCACTACCGCGACACCTACGCCCGCTGCCAGCTATGGCGCCAGGGCCGGCGGGTAACCAACGTGGCCATAACCGCCTGGCAGGGCGACGCGGACGAACCGATTGCCACGGCGCGCGCGCATTTCAAGATCGAAGAAATGACTTCGCCCTTGAAATAGCCCCAGCCACCCCCATCTGTTGTGCATCCCGCCGTGAAAGCAGGCCGCCGGCCTGCCCAACGACAACTGCCATCAGATCGGAGTGTTGAAGACCATGAGTGTGGAAACTCAAAAAGAAACCCTGGGCTTCCAGACCGAGGTGAAGCAACTGCTGCACCTCATGATCCATTCCCTGTATTCGAACAAGGAAATCTTCCTTCGCGAACTGATTTCCAACGCCTCCGACGCCGTCGATAAACTGCGCTTCGAAGCCCTGGCCAAGCCAGAGCTGCTCGAAGGCGGCGCCGAGCTTAAAATCCGCCTGAGCTTCGACAAGGACGGCAACACCGTCACCCTCGAAGACAACGGCATCGGCATGAGCCGCGAAGAGGTCATCGCGCACCTGGGCACCATCGCCAAGTCCGGCACCGCCGACTTCATGAAAAACCTCACCGGCGACCAGAAGAAGGACTCGCACCTGATCGGTCAGTTCGGCGTGGGCTTCTATTCGGCCTTTATCGTCGCCGACAAGGTCGACGTATTCAGCCGCCGCGCCGGCCTGCCAGCTGCCGAGGGCGTGCACTGGTCGTCCAAGGGCGAGGGTGACTTTGAAGTTGCCACTGTCGACAAGGCCGAGCGCGGTACGCGCATCGTCCTGCACCTGAAAAAAGGTGAAGAAGAGTTCGCCGACGGCTGGCGCCTGCGCAACATCGTCAAGAAGTACTCCGACCACATCGCCTTGCCGATCGAGCTGCCAAAACAGGTCGAAGCCGGCGAAGGTGAAGAAAAGCCGGCCGAAGAATGGGAAACCGTCAACCGCGCCAGCGCCCTGTGGACCCGTCCGCGTACCGAGATCAAGGACGAGGAATACCAGGAGTTCTACAAGCACATCGGTCACGACTTCGAGAACCCGTTGGCCTGGAGCCACAACAAGGTCGAAGGCAAGCTTGAGTACAACTCGCTGCTCTACGTACCGGCCCGCGCCCCGTTCGACCTGTACCAGCGTGAAGCGCCACGCGGCCTGAAGCTGTACGTGCAGCGTGTGTTCATCATGGACCAGGCAGAATCCTTCCTGCCGCTGTACCTGCGTTTCATCAAGGGCGTGGTCGATTCCAACGACCTGTCGCTGAACGTTTCGCGCGAAATCCTGCAGAAAGACCCGATCATCGATTCGATGAAGTCGGCGCTGACCAAGCGCGTGCTGGACATGCTCGAGAAGCTGGCCAAGAACGAGCCTGAGCAGTACAAGGGCTTCTGGAAGAACTTTGGCCAGGTGATGAAAGAAGGCCCGGCTGAAGACTTCGCCAACAAGGAAAAGATCGCCGGCCTGCTGCGTTTCGCCTCCACCCATGACGAAAGCGGCGAGCAGAGCGTTGCCCTGGCCGACTACCTGGCCCGCGCCAAGGAAGGTCAGGACAAGATCTACTTCCTCACCGGCGAATCCTACGCGCAGGTCAAGAACAGCCCGCACCTGGAAGTCTTCCGCAAGAAAGGCATCGAAGTGCTGCTGCTGACCGACCGTATCGACGAGTGGCTGATGAGCTACCTGAGCGAATTCGACGGCAAGAGCTTCGTCGACGTCGCCCGCGGTGACCTGGACCTGGGCAAGCTGGACTCTGAAGAGGACAAGAAAGCCCAGGAAGAAGTCGCCAAGGAGAAAGAAGGCCTGGTCGAGCGCCTCAAGGCGGCGCTGGGCGAGAGCGTCAGCGAAGTGCGCGTGTCGCACCGCCTGACCGATTCGCCGGCGATCCTGGCCATCGGTGAACAGGACCTGGGCCTGCAGATGCGCCAGATCCTCGAAGCCAGCGGGCAGAAGGTGCCGGACTCCAAGCCGATCTTCGAATTCAACCCGGGCCACCCGCTGATCGAGAAGCTGGACAACGAGCAGAGCGAAGACCGTTTCGCCGACTTCTCGCACATCCTCTTCGATCAGGCCGCGCTGGCGGCGGGCGATAGCCTCAAGGACCCGGCGGCGTACGTTCGTCGCCTGAACAAGCTGCTGGTCGAATTGTCGGCTTAAGTAGTTGCAGGAAAGCCCGCTTCGGCGGGCTTTTTTCATTGTGCAAGGAGGAGTGCATGAGCAAGGTTACCGTCGAATCGCTGGTCTATCATGTTGCCGGCAAAGCCTATGAGAGCCGCTTGTTCTTTACCCAGGGCGCCCGCGAACAGCCTGGGCTTTTGATGGCACCAAACTGGATGGGGGTGGGCGAGGGCGCCGAGCGTATCGCCCGCGAAGTCGCCGCTCAGGGCTATGTGGTGTTGCTGGCCGACATCTACGGCCAGACCCTGCGACCGTCGAACATGGATGAAGCAGGGGCGGCGATGATGCCGCTGAAGAACGACCGCGTCGAGCTGCGCAAGCGCCTGAAGGCGGCGCTGGACCAGTTGCTGGGGCAATCGAAGGCGGTACTGGAGCCTGGCAAGCTGGCCACCTTCGGCTTCTGCTTCGGCGGTTGCTGCGCCCTGGAGCTGGCCCGCGAAGATGCCCGCCTGCTGGCTGCGGTGTCGTTCCACGGCACCCTCGATACGCCGCTGCCGGCGGTAGAAGGCAAGGTCAAGGCTTCGATGCTGGTGCTGCATGGCGCCGCCGACCCGTTCGTGCCCAAAGAGCAGTTGCCGGCCTTCGAAGTCGAGATGGATGCGGCCAAGGTCGATTGGCAACTGATCAGCTATGGCGGCGCGGTGCATTCGTTCACCGATATCGCGGCGAACATTCCCGGCAAGATGAAGTACGACGCCCGCACATCCAAGCGCGCGTTCCGGGCGATGTACAATTTGCTCGATGACGTGTTCCAGCGCTGAGTGAAGGGGCAAGGCTGGCTCCCACACTTGACCTTGTGGGCGCCAGCCTTGCCGGCGATCGACCGCGTAGCGCTCGCGATAACCTCAAGGCAGCTCGATCCTTTCAGTTTCCCCCGGCACCGTCGGCCACTCCCCGGCCGCCCAGCGTGCCCGCGCCTGCTCGATCAGCGCCGGATCGCTGGCAACAAAATTCCAGTTCATCCGCCGCGGCCCGTCCAGCGGCGCCCCGCCAAACAGCACCAACTGGCTTTCGCTGTCGGCATACAGGCTCATCTCTTCACCGTGCGGCAAGATCACCAGGCTGCACGGCTCGAGCGCTTCATTGTCGAGGCTGACTTCGCCATCCAGTACATACAGCGCACGCTCGGCATGCTCGGTGGGCACCGTCAGGGTAGTGGCCGCCTGCATCTGCACCAGCGCATACAGGGTCGGTGACAACACCGGCACCGGCGATTGCAGGCAAAAGCCGCTGCCGGCAATCATGCGAATGCGCACCCCCAGGCTGTCACTGACCGGCAGGCTCGCCGCCGGATGATGGCTGTAGTGCCCCGGGCCTTGCTCATGCGCTTTGGGCGATGCCAGCCACACCTGCAAACCGTGCAATCGCGAGCTGCCAGGCAGCAGTTCGGCCGGCGTGCGCTCGACATGGGCGATGGCGCTGCCGGCAGTCATCCAGCTGACTTCACCGGCCTTGACCCGTTGATCCGAGCCCAGGCTGTCCTTGTGCTGGATTTCGCCCTCGAACAGGTAGGTGAGGGTCGACAGGCCGATATGCGGGTGCTGGCGGATGTTCATGCCGCGCCCGGCCGGGTAGTCGGTTTCGAGCATGTGGTCGAAGAACACGAACGGCCCGACGCTGCGGCACTGGGCCGAGGGCAGGGGGCGTAGGATAGGTTGGCCTTCGACCGATTCGGCGCGAGGGCGGATGACCAGGGGAAGGCTCACGGTGTGCTCCAGGCCAGCAGGGAAAGTTCTTGTAGCATAACCTGCTGAACTGGCGTGTGTTCGCTCCGGTCTACCCTGTCTGAATCGGCCAGAAGGAATGCGAAATGATTGCCAGGTGTCTAGGCTGGGCGCTGTTGCTGGGGTTGTCGCTGCAGGCGGCGCAGGCGCGTGAGTATCACTACAGTGATGCGCACCTGCATTACGTCGATTTTTTCCAGGAAACCGCCGGCATGGACGCCTTGCTCAAGGCCATGGATGAGGCGCGCATCGACCAGTCGATGATTTCCGGCATCCCGGTGGCCAAGAAGTGGCACGAAGACGAGCCCAAGCGCCCGCGTTACTACGCGGGCGATGATGCCGATGCCTATTGGTACAGCGCCACCGACATCTACGTTGCTGCGGCGCTGGAGAAGCTTTCGCCTGAGCAGCGCCAGCGCTTTCAACCGTTTCTCACCGGCTTCAACCCGGTAGACAAGAACGCCGTGGCCCACATCGAACGCATGCTCGCGCTGCACCCGGGCCTGTGGCAGGGGATCGGCGAGGTGTTCACCCGCCACGACGACCTCACCGCGTTGACCAGCGGCGACACGCCCAGGGCCAACAACGAGGCCATGACCCGCATCTATCACCTGGCCGCCGAGCAGGACCTGCCGGTGCTGATCCATTCCAACATCACCTCCAAGCGCGAACGCAACCCGCTGTACCTGGCGGAAATCGAAGAGCCGTTGCGCAATCACCCGCACACCCGCTTCATCTGGGCCCATGCCGGCACCAGTATGGAGATTCATCGGCACCAGACGCAGCTGGATTTTCTGCTGCCGACCCTGACACGGATGCTCGAGGATTACCCGAACCTGTACATAGACCTGTCCTGGAGCGTGCTGCAGCCTTATCTGCTGGATGAGAAGGGCAAGCCCAGGGCTGAGTGGCTGGCGCTGGTCAAACGCTTCCCTGAGCGCTTCATGCTTGGCTCCGACGTGGTCGGGCGCTTCAACAGCCTGGGCGAACAGTTGCATGGTTTCGATCCGTTTCTGGATGCCTTGCCTGCCGAGGTGGCGCAAAAGGTCGCCCGCGACAACTTCCTCGCGGTGCTGCCCAAGGCACGCAAATGACAGCACTGTCATCAGCTTGTCATGCCCGCGTCATAGCCTGCCGCCATCAACCTGATGGAGTGCACTATGTTTCCACGTCGTTTCAGCGCCCTGTGCGGGCTGTTGCTGGTCAGTGGCCTGGCCGCTGCCGAGGTTCGCGTCGAAGGCCCGGTCGAGTACGGTCTGTTCGAAACCCGCCACCAGAACTTCCAGCCCGGTGAACGGGTGCTGAGCCAGAGCAACCAGACCATCCAGCCCACCGATGAAATCCCGGCGCGCCTGGGTAGCAAGTTCGGTATGCGCTACCGGCTGGAAGGCAAGGTCGCCGAGGACACGCCGCTGACCCTGCTGTACCTCACCCCTGGCGTGCGCACACCCGACGGCAAGCGCCACGACAAGTTCGAAGTAGTACAAAAGCTGGTGCCCGGTGCGGTCCAGGATGTCATGGCCTACGAGTTCACCGAGAACCACGAAGTGGTGCCGGGGCAATGGCATTTCATGGTCTTTCAGGGCGATCGCCTGCTGGCTGAGCAGCGCTTTACCGTGCGCTGAGGCAGGGCGACCCTGGCGTCGCGATCATAAGGCCTTTTGATATCACGTTTTCGTCTTACGCAAATTTTCCACAGGCCGATACCGTCTAGAAGCAAGGACTGCTGCCCTATTGAGCAGCGCTTTTGGAGGGAGCCAGAAGATGAGCTTGAGAAGCATGAATATCGCGCCCAGGGCCGGCCTGGGCTTCGGCCTGGTGGCGGCGCTGGTGTTTGCCTTGGGTGCGTTTGCCTTGATGCAGATGACCAGCATGCGCCAGCAGTCCGAGCAGGTCGACAGCAACTGGTTGCCCAGCGTGATCTCGGTCGGGCAGATGACCCAGGACATGTTGCGCATCCGCGCCTTGACCCTGCGCCTTTTGGTCAATCGCGATGCGGCGGCGCTGGAGCAGAACAAGTCGCGCATCGAAGAGATCAAGTCCGGCCTGGACAAGGCCCAGCAGAAGTACCAGGCGCTGATCGTCCTGCCTGAAGAACAGACCCTGTTCGACCGCTACCTGGACCTGGAGCGGCGCTACCTCAAGCTGCAGGCCCAGGTGGTGCAGTTGTCCACCGAGCACCGGGTGGAAGAGGCGGTGGCCATGGTCAATGGCGAGATGAACCAGCTCGCCGACCAGATGACCGCCAGCCTCAACGAGCTGATCGCGCTCAATAATCAGCATGCCAACAGCGCCACCGACCTTGCCGAAGTCGTCTATACGCAGGCGCGGATCTGGGTGATCGGCTTGCTGATCGCCGCTGTGGTGCTCACCGTGGTCCTGGCCCTGACTCTGACCCGCAGTATCGTCCGGCCACTGGCGCAGTCGCTGCAGGTCGCCGAAGTGGTCGCTACCGGTGACCTGACCCCGCAGATCTCGGTGCAGGGCAAGGATGAGCCGGCGCGCTTGCTGGCGGCCTTGAAACAGATGCAGCAAAGCCTGCGCGATACCATCGGGCGCATCTCCGATTCTTCCAGCCAGCTGGCCTCGGCCTCCGAAGAGCTCAGCGCGGTAACCGAAGATGCCACCCGCGGGTTGATGCAGCAAAGCCAGGAAATCGAACAGGCGGCCACCGCGGTCAACCAGATGACCACGGCAGTGGAGGAGGTGGCGAGCAATGCCGTGGCCACCTCCGAAGCCTCGCGCGAGTCCGACCGCATCGCCCGTCAAGGGCGCGAGCAGGTGCGCCTGACCGTGACCTCGATCGAAGACCTGGCCGCTGGCGTCACCGCCAACGCCGAAGAGGTCGGGCAACTGGCGCAACAGGTGCATGGCATTACCAAGGTGCTGGATGTGATCGGCGCGATTGCCGAGCAAACCAACCTGCTGGCCCTGAACGCGGCGATTGAGGCGGCGCGCGCCGGTGATGCCGGGCGCGGTTTTGCCGTGGTGGCTGACGAGGTGCGGGCACTGGCCCATCGCACCCAGCAGTCGACCCGGGAAATCGAGCAGATGATCGACGGCATCCAGCAGGGCACCAATCGTGCGGTCGAGGGTATGCAGCAGACCAACGAGCGGGCGCGCGGCACCCTGGAAGGCGCACATGCCGCCGGGGCGGCGCTGGAGGAGATTGCCGCGGCCATCAGCCTGATCAACGAGCGCAACCTGGTGATCGCCAGTGCCTCGGAGCAGCAGGCGCAGGTGGCGCGGGAGGTGGATCGCAACCTGACCAATATTCGTGACCTGGCGATGCAGACGTCGGCGGGGGCGAATCAGACCAATGCGGCGAGCCAGGCGTTGTCACAGCTGGCGATTGAGCTCAATGGGCTGGTGGGGCGCTTTTCGGTGTAAGGCACAAACAAAAACGCCCCGACGAGTCGGGGCGTTTTGAGTGCAAGGGGCCAGCCCTTACTTGCCAGCCCAGCGCTTGAGTACCAGGGTAGCGTTGGTGCCGCCGAAACCGAAGCTGTTGCTCATCACGGTATCGATCTTGGCGTTTTCCTGGGTCTTGGTCAGTACCGGCAGGTCGGCCACTTCCGGGTCCAGCTCGTCGATGTTGGCGGAACCGGCAATGAAGTTGCCTTCCATCATCAGCATGCAGTAGATCGCTTCGTGAACGCCGGCGGCGCCCAGGGAGTGACCGGACAGGCTCTTGGTCGAGCTGATGGCCGGAGCCTTGTCGCCGAACACTTCGCGAACGCCCTTCATCTCGGCAACGTCGCCCACCGGGGTCGAGGTGCCGTGGGTGTTCAGGTAGTCGATCGGGGTGTCGACGGTGGACATGGCCATCTGCATGCAGCGGATGGCGCCTTCGCCGCTTGGCGCGACCATGTCGTAGCCATCGGACGTCGCGCCGTAGCCGACGATTTCGGCGTAGATCTTGGCGCCACGGGCCAGGGCGTGTTCCAGCTCTTCAACCACGACCATGCCGCCACCGCCGGCGATGACGAAACCGTCACGGTCAGCGTCGTAGGCGCGGGAGGCTTTTTCCGGGGTGTCGTTGCGCTTGCTGGACAGGGCGCCCATGGCGTCGAACAGGAACGACTGGCTCCAGTGCTCTTCTTCACCGCCACCGGCGAAGACGATGTCCTGCTTGCCCATCTGGATCTGTTCCATCGCGGTACCGATGCAGTGAGCACTGGTGGCGCAGGCCGAGGCGATGGAGTAGTTCAGGCCCTTGATCTTGAACGGGGTGGCCAGGCACGCCGAGACGGTGCTGCTCATGGTCCGGGTGACGCGGTACGGGCCAACGCGCTTGACGCCTTTCTCGCGCAGGATGTCCAGCGCTTCCATCTGGTTCAGGGTCGAGGCGCCGCCGGAGCCTGCGATCAGGCCGGTACGCGGGTTGGAAACCTGCTCTTCGGTCAGGCCCGAGTCCTTGATCGCGTCGGCCATTGCCAGGTAGGCATAGGCAGCGGCGTGACCAACGAAGCGGTAGATTTTACGGTCGATCAGTTCTTCGAGGTTGAGGTCGATGGAGCCGGAAACCTGGCTACGCAGACCCATTTCGGCATATTCCGGGTTGAATCGGATGCCAGGGCGGCTTGCACGCAGGTTGGCGGAGACGGTCTCTTTGTCATTGCCCAGGCACGAAACGATGCCCAGACCAGTGATAACGACGCGGCGCATGCGGATAACCCTTAGAAGTTGTCAGTGGAGGTGAAGACGCCGACCCGGAGGCCTTCGGCGGTGTAGATCTCGCGACCGTCGACGCTGACCGAACCATCGGCGATGGCCATGTTCAGCTTGCCTTTGAGGACGCGCTTGATATGAATGTTGTAGGTGACTTTCTTGGCGGTCGGCAGGACCTGGCCAAAGAATTTCACTTCGCCCGAACCCAGGGCGCGGCCACGGCCCGGCAAACCTTGCCAGCCGAGGTAGAAACCGACCAGCTGCCACATGGCATCCAGGCCCAGGCAGCCCGGCATCACCGGATCACCTTCGAAGTGGCAGGCGAAGAACCACAGGTCCGGGGTGATATCCAGCTCGGCGACCAATTCACCTTTGCCGTACTTGCCACCCTCGGCGCTGATATGGGTGATGCGATCAACCATCAGCATGTTCGGGGCGGGCAGTTGCGCGTTACCTGGGCCGAACAGCTCACCGCGACTGCAGCGCAGCAGGTCTTCCCGAGTAAAGGCGTTTTGTTTGGTCATGCGAGCTCCTCAATAGTCCCCGTGCGGCAGGGGGCAAATCTTCCCGGCCGTCCCAAAACGCTAGCGTTTGAGCCGGCAGCCTACACATAGACTATTGCGTTGTAGTGAAAGTCACAGCGCACGGGGCAAAGAAGTACACTTGTGCACTGAAATTTTATTTTCAAGCCCTTCGCGGCGCTTGTCCAGTCTCTTAGACTGCCGCAATTTAGCATTTATCGCCAGTCACAGCTGTCTGACCGGGCAGCCAGCGTTGCAGAATTTGCTGCAGATCAGTGCGTTTGAACGGCTTGGCCAGGTAGTCGTTCATGCCGGCGTTCAGGCAACGCTCGCGATCGCCCTGCAAGGCATTGGCGGTCAGGGCGATGATCGGCATGGCCGCCGCCTGTGGCAGCAGGCGAATGCGCCGGGTGGCCTCGTAGCCATCGATGATCGGCAGGCGGCAATCCATCAGTGCGGCGGCAAAACGCTGACGTCCGGCCTGGGCCACGGCTTGGGCGCCATCAACTGCAACGCAGACTTCAAAGCCCAGGCTGCGCAGCATCGCTTCGATCACCGTCTGGTTCACCGGATTGTCCTCGACCAGCAGGATCCGTCGGCCCTGGCCGTCGTCTTCGGGGCGGGTCAGGCCACTGGGCAGGCGCGGCGTTTGCGCGGTCGACAGGGCCAGGGGCATTTCCAGGGTAAAAGTCGAGCCCAGGCCTTCACGGCTTTCGCCGCGCAGGGTTCCGCCCATCCGCTCGGCCAGGGTGCGGGCGATCGACAGGCCCAGGCCGGTGCCGCCATAACGGCGTGAGATCGAGCTGTCGGCTTGCTGGAAGGCAACGAACATCATCTCCAGGCGGGTGCTGTCGATGCCGATGCCGGTGTCGCGCACCGCGCAGGTGAACCAGATCAGCTGGCGGTCGAGCACCTGCCAGCGCGGTTCGATGTGCACGCTGCCGCGCTCGGTGAACTTCAGGGCGTTGCCGATCAGGTTGAGCAGCACCTGGCGGATGCGCGTCGGGTCGCCCACCACTTGCAGTTGTTCCATGCCCGGCGGCAGGCGCAGTTGCAGCTCCAGCTGGCGCTGCTGGGCCAGGTGCTGGAACGACTGCACACTGCTGCCGATCAGCTCGCCGAGGTTGAAGTCGATATGCTCAAGCTCGAGGTTGGTGCGCTCGATGCGCGAGAAATCGAGGATATCGTTGATGACCTTGAGCAGGTGCCCGGTCGACTCGCTGGCCACCGCGGTGTATTCGGCCTGCTCCTCGTTGAGCGGGGTTGTTTCCAGAAGTTGCAGCATGCCCATGACGCCGTTCATGGGCGTGCGCAGTTCGTGGCTCATCATCGCCAGGAAGTCGGATTTGGCCTTGTTCGCCTGTTCGGCTTCTTCGCGGGCCTGGATCAGTTGCGACATGGCTTGCTGTTGTTCATGGCTAGCTGTGCCCAGGGCGCTGGCAAGGTTGTTGATGTGCCGCGCCAGATGGCCCAGTTCGCTGTCGTCGACCACCGGCAGCGGCGCATTGAACTGCCCTTGCTGGATGGCCTTGACCGCATGGCCCATGTCGCTGATCGGCTTGGCCAGGCTCAGGGCCAGGCGCCGGGCGAGGATAAAGGTGAACAGCAGGGCAAACAGCGCGAGGATCCCGGCCTTGACCACGATTTCCTGCTGGCGCTCGCTGAAGGCATCGTCCGACATGCCAACGATTACCCGGCCCAGATAGTCGTCACCGATGCTCCTGGCCGGTGCGTTGCTGTGCAAAAAGTCGTTGTCCAGGCGGATCTGCTGCAGGCGAATGGGGGCCTGGAACACTTCGACCTGCTGTGCGCGGTTGTTGCTTTCGTCCGGCTGCTCGACATACACGAGGATATGGTTGCTGCTGTCCTGGACCTCGAGAAAGCGCACGTGGGGGATGCTCAAGGTCGCGCGCATGAGGCTTTCGAGCACTTCGTTATTACCGGCGATTACCCCGTATTCGGAGGCCGGGGCCAACTGGTTGGCGATCAACTGACCGGTGTGGTTGAGCTCCTGGCGCAAATCCTGGATACGCACGAAGGTAAAGAAGCTGATCAGCAGCAGGGTCAGCAACAGGGCCGGGCCGAGGCTGATGATCTGCGTGCGGGTGTGGATGTCCCAGCTCAGGCGCCGTCTCATGGTGTGCTTTCTCCTTCGGCCAGGGCCAGGGCGGCGGCGGACGGGTCAATCGCTTCGATGCCCAGGGCGCGGGCCACCTGCTGGTTGCCGAGCACGTTGAAGTGATCCGGATAGAGCGTGCGTGGCCAGCGATTGGGGGCCTGGTCGAGCAGCCGCTCGAGCACCGCCAGCCAGTCGTCCTGATCGCTCAGGGTACTGGCCAGGGCGCCGGCCTTGACGAAGCCGGCATTAGGCCCGATCAGCGCCATTTGCCGGCCATAGCTGCTGAGCAGAACGTTTTTCGCCGTTTTCGAGTTGTACAACTGTGGATCGTCGATGCCCAGCAGTACATCGCTGTTTTGCAGAAGACTTTGCAGTGGGCGGCTGTCGCGCAGGTCTGGCCAGGCTTCGGCGATGATCTCCAGGCCCAACGGGCTGGCCGCCTTGCGCAACTCGTCGAGCAGAAACTGGCTGTGCTCGGCATACAGCACGCCCACGCGCTTGGCCTGCGGCAACAGGTAGCGGGTCAGGCGCAGCTGGCGGGCCAGCGGCGGGTCGCTCCATAGCAGGCTCAGGTAAGGCGGGCGCAGGCTGCCCAGACGCTGTTGGGCCTGGACGCGGCTGACGCGCAAGGCCAGCGCAGGTGGACCGGCGCTTTCGCTCAGGCGCCATTCGAGGCTGGCGCCATCGAGCAGGATCAAGCGGGTGGCGGCTTTAATCTGGCTCGGTCGTGGCAGCTCGGCCACCGGCACGAAGCGCACCTGGTCGGCCGGGCGGCGCTCGCGCAAGGCGTCGACGAAGCTGCGTACGCCGGGGTTGTCCTGGCTGGCAGTGAGCAGGATCTCACTGGCCGACAGGCTGCCCAGGGGCCACAGGCAGACCAGCAGCAGCCAGCGCCGCAGGCGGCGCATCAGAACGCCAGCTCCGCACTGAAAGACAGCACGTGACGGCTGTCGTAGCGGTTGTCGTAGATGGTCGTCGGCTCGTCATCCAGGCGCTGCTGGAGCATGCCGGCCAGCTCCAGGCTGGTACGATTCCAGCGCAGGTGCTTGGCCACGCGTAAATCGACGCGTTCGAAGCGGTACTGGTTGAGGGCATCGTCGCCGTAGTAGAACAGCGCACTGGACCAGCCGCCGCCCCAGTTCCGCAGCCAGCCGGCCGAACCGCTGTTGTGGGCGCTCAGGCGCCGGTCGGCTGGGTTGCTGGCCCAGGCATCGACGTAGGCGTAGGTCAGGCGCAGGCGATCGGCCGGGCTCAGGCGCCAGTCCAGCTGCGCTTCGCTGCCGCTGAAGCGGGCCTTGTTGCTGTTGCTGGCAATGTACTGGTTGTTGCGCAGCGGTTCGCTGATCATGCCGGTGATTTCGTCGTAGAACAGCTTGAGGTCGACGCTCAGGTCGGCATCGGCGAAGTAACCGTTATAGCCCAGTTCCCGCGAGCGCATGCGCTCTTGCTCGAGATCGCCCGGGCCGCGGGTCTTGACGAAGTAATCGGCGTCGCGCTGGCCGAAGGCGCCAGGTTCCAGGTTATTGACCCGGTAGCTCCAGTTGACGTTGTTCTCGAACATGTCCGGCGAGCGCACCGCCTCCGAGTACACCGCGCGCAGGCCATGGCGCGGGGTGATCAGGTAGTTGACCGCCACCCGCGGGGTCAGCGAGCTGCCGGACAGCCGGGTATCTTCGTACATGGCCCCGCCCTGGAGGATCCAGTGCTCGTCGGCGCGCCATTCCAGGTGGCCGAACAGGCGCCAGGTGCTGTCGTCGAGGCTGCCATTGAAGTAAGTCTGCGAGTCGGCGCGGTCGTAGCGGTAATTGGCGCCACTGACCAGGCGCAGGCTGTCGGACAGGCTCAGGGTGTCCTGCACTTCAAGGTCGTAGCGGGTTTCCCGGGTGCTCTGGTCGATGTCGCCGCACACCTGCTGCGCGCCGCCGTTGCGCCATTGCTGCTGGACTTGCGTTGCCAGCGCGGTCTCCTCGCTGCTGCCGGCGGGCAGGGGTGAGGTGATGTTGCGCGCCACCTGCTCGGCGTAGTTCGGGTTCAGGCGCCAGAGCTGGGTCAGTTGCGGGCTGAACGACAGCGCCGCATCGCAGGCGCGCCACACCTGTTCACGTTCCCAGTGCTGGGCCGAGCCCTGGATGTACAGGCTATGGTTCGGGTTGAAGTCGATGTTCCAGCGCAGCGAGCCGGCGTAATCCTTGGCGTTGAGGTCGGCGTTGTTGCCGGCGGCAGTAACGTAGGGAAACACTGGTTTATAGGTATAAGGACGCTGGTCACTGCCTTCTTTGGCCGCGAACTGCCACTCCAGGCTCTGGTTGCTGGCCAGGGTGTGGCTGGCGCTGAGGTTCAGGCGGTTCAGGCGGCGGCTGTCGCGGTAGTCCTGGCCCAGGTGGTTCTCGTCGAAGCCGTCGTCCTGCATGCCCGACAATGACAGACGCAGGTCGCCACCGTCCCAGCCCAGGCCCTGGCTTGCGTACCAGTCATTGATGCCGCGCTGGCCACGGGTGACTTTCAAGCGCGTGCCGTGGCTGTCGGCCGGGCTGCGGGTAAGGATATTGACCACCGCCATCAGCGCATTGGCGCCGTAACTGACGGTGTTGGGGCCGCGGAACACCTCGATGCGCTCGATGTCTTCCATGGCCAGCGGGATATCGCTCCAGTCCACCGTGGCCAGGCCTGCGCGGTACACCGAGCGGCCGTCGATCAGCACCTGCATGCGCCGGGCATCGTTGACGTTGCTGCCGTGGTAGTTGACCGTCGGCTGGTTGCCGGCGCCGTAGCCGATCATCATCCCCGGCACCAGGCGCAGCAGTTCGGGTATGTCGCGGGCGCCGCTGGCGCGGATCAGCTCGTTGTCGAGCACGGTCATGCTGCCCGGCACCGCCGCTGGCGATTGCTTGAGGCGGGTGGCGGTGAGCACTTGCGGCAAAGCCTGGCTGTCGACGAACAGGTCGTCAGCCACACTGGGGCCGCTGAGCAGGGCAGTCAGCAGTAATAAAGGGCGTTTGCAGGTCGGGCCAAAAGACACAGTGCGGCCTTGGTAACAGGTTCAAGTCGGGCATGTTAACCGAGTGGTGGGCATTTTCCAGTCATGGCGCGACGCATCCCAACGGCGATTCGGTCATCTGCCACTGGCTCTGGCACCGGCGCTCCGTATAATGCGCAGGTCGCCACTTAAATTGGTTTTAACGGATTGGATATGACTGAACAGCAGCCTGTTGCAGTTCTGGGAGGCGGGAGTTTCGGCACCGCCGTGGCGAATCTGCTGGCAGAAAACGGTGTTCGGGTGCGCCAATGGATGCGCGACCCCGAGCAGGCCGAGGCCATGCGCAGCAACCGCGAGAACCCGCGCTACCTCAAGGGCATCAAGTTGCATGCCGGGGTCGAGCCGGTCAATGATCTGCTGGCGACCCTGCAGGCCTGCGAGCTGATCTTCGTCGCCTTACCTTCCAGCGCCCTGCGCAGCGTGCTGGCGCCCCACGCCCAGTTGCTGGGCGGCAAGATGCTGGTCAGCCTGACCAAGGGCATCGAGGCGCAAAGCTTCAAGCTGATGAGCCAGATCCTCGAAGAAATCGCCCCCCAGGCGCGCATCGGCGTGCTGTCCGGGCCGAACCTGGCCCGCGAAGTGGCCGAGCACGCGCTGACCGCCACCGTAGTCGCCAGTGAAGACGAGGCCCTCTGCCAGCAGGTCCAGGCTGTGCTGCACGGGCGCACCTTCCGTGTTTATGCCAGCGGCGACCGCTTTGGTGTCGAGCTGGGCGGGGCGTTGAAGAACGTCTACGCAATCATTGCCGGGATGGCCGTGGCCTTGGGTATGGGCGAGAACACCAAGAGCATGCTGATTACCCGCGCCCTGGCCGAGATGACCCGCTTCGCCGTCAGCCAGGGCGCCAACCCGATGACCTTCCTGGGCCTGGCCGGGGTCGGTGACCTGATCGTCACCTGCTCCTCGCCCAAGAGCCGCAACTACCAGGTTGGCCACGCCCTGGGCCAGGGCCTGAGCCTGGACGAGGCGGTCAGCCGCCTGGGCGAAGTGGCCGAAGGGGTGAACACCCTCAAGGTGCTCAAGGTCAAAGCCCAGGAGGTCCAGGTGTACATGCCCCTGGTCGCCGGCTTGCATGCGATCCTGTTCGAAGGCCGGACCCTGACCCAGGTGATCGAGCTGCTGATGCGCGGCGAGCCGAAAACCGATGTCGACTTTATCTCCACCAGCGGTTTCAACTAAGCAGGAGCAGGACATGAACGATTCTTCAAACCAGACCCAGCGCGAGTCGATCATCTTGCGCGTGCTGTGGATGCTGGTGTTCCTGGTGGTCTGGCAACTGGCCGAGCTGCTGCTCGGTGGCCTGGTGCTGGTGCAACTGATCTACCGGCTGATCTACGGCGCACCGAGTGCCAGCCTGATGAATTTCGGCGACAGCCTCAGCCAGTTCCTGGCCCAGATCGGCCGCTTCGGCAGCTTCCACAGTGACCAGAAGCCCTGGCCTTTCGCCGACTGGCCAACCCCGCGTGCGCCCGAAGGCGAGGCTGCCCACAGCGTGCCGGCTGCTCCGCACCCGGTGCGCGACGAAGAGCCAAAGCTGTGAAACTGTGGGTGCTGCGTCACGGCGAGGCCGAGCAGCGGGCCAACACCGATGCCGAGCGCCGGCTCACCGCCCATGGCCGCGAGCAGGTGCTGCGCAGCGCGGCGCAGTTGCTCGGGCAGCCGCTGCAGGTGATTCTCGCCAGCCCCTATGTGCGCGCCCAGCAGACTGCGGCGCTGGTCCACGAAGCCCTCGGATTCGGCAAACCGGTGCAGACCGTGCCGTGGCTGACCCCCGATAGTGACCCGCACGCGGTAATCAGTGAGCTGGAGAACCTGGGCGTGAACGAAGTGTTGCTGGTCAGTCACCAGCCGCTGGTGGGCAACCTGGTCAGCCTGCTGGCGCATGGCAGCCGCCAACCTCCGGCGCCGATGAGCACCGCCAGCCTGGCCGAACTCGAGGGTGAGTGGCCGCTGGCGGGGCTGATGACCTTGCGTGGCCTGAATCATCCATAAATCCGCTGATCGACCTAGCATTTTTACCAGTTGTCCTGCCCGGTACACCTTGTTAGCGTGCAATCAAGTTGCGGGGCAGGGTGTCCCAGGGAATTGGACTATGAGCAGTAGACATCTGGATCTGGTGTACTCGGCCGACGTGCAGCCGGCGCTCGACAAGGTGCAAAAGCACCAGGCGCTGGACTTTGCCGAGTACCGCATGTTGCAGGACAGCGCCGACGCCAAGCTCGACTACCTGCTGCGCAAGTTCGAAGGCCAGTACGAGCTGGAGCAACTGCGCCAGGCCAGCATTCGCATGTCACACCTGCTGCAGACCAGTTGCCTGGCCCTGCGCCGGCTCGAGCTCGATGTCGAAGACAAGCGCCGCGCCCGCGAAGCCCTCGAGCAGCAACTGGCCTATATGCAGGCCTGCCTGCGCCGCTCGATGGCCAGTTTCGGCGAGTATTGACCTGATTGCCGTCGCCGATGGCTTTTCCGGACATTGCCGCCACGGGTGCGGTTGCCGACAATGAGCCATCACTTCCTTCTGGATTGGCGGCCATGTCGCAGCAGATCTTCTTCGCCCATGCCAATGGCTTTCCCTCGGCCACCTACGGCAAGCTCTTTGCGGCGCTGGCGCCGGACTATCAGGTCAGCCACCTGGCCCAGCATGCCCACGATCCGCGCTTTCCGGTCAACGACAACTGGCAGAACCTGGTCGACGAGCTGATCCATCACCTGGAGCAACAGCCGGGCCCGGTCTGGGGCGTCGGGCATTCTTTGGGGGGTGTGTTGCACCTGCATGCGGCGCTGCGCTGCCCGCAGTACTACCGCGGCGTGGTGATGCTCGATTCGCCGGTGTTGACCCGGGTCGACCAGTGGCTGATCCAGGCCGCCAAGCGCATGGGCTTCATCGATCGCATCACCCCGGCCGGGCGCACCCTGGGCCGCCGCGAAGCCTTTGCCGACCGTGACAGCGCACGGGCCTATTTCGCTGGCAAAACGCTGTTCCGCCATTTCGATCCCGAATGCCTGGACGCCTACCTTGAGCATGGCTTGCAGCCCGGCGCAGACGGCTTGCGCCTGCGCTTTGACCCGGCTACCGAGATCAGCATCTACCGCAGCCTGCCGCACACCAGCCCGAGCCCGGCCAAACAGCTGCAGCTGCCCCTGGCCATGGTCCGTGGCAGCCACAGCCGGGTGGTCAAGCGCCATCACGCCCTGGCCGTGCGTGGCATGCCCAGGGGCGAATACCACAGCCTGCCGGGCGGTCATATGTTTCCGCTGGAGCACCCGAGCGATACCGCCAGCCTGATCAAGGGCCTGTTCGAGCGCTGGCAGGACACCCCGACATGAGCACTGAAATGGAAGAAGTACGCCTGAACCTGGGCCATATCGAGCTGGCCGCGCACCTGTTCGGCCCGGCCGACGGCTTGCCGGTGATTGCCCTGCACGGCTGGCTGGACAATGCCAACAGCTTTGCCCGCCTGGCGCCCCGGCTCAAGGGCCTGCGCATCCTCGCCCTGGACCTGGCCGGCCATGGCCATTCCGAGCATCGCCCGGCCGGCGCCGGCTACGCCCTGGCCGACTACGCCCACGATGTACTGCGGGTGGCCGAGCAGATGGGCTGGGAGCGCTTTGCCCTGCTCGGGCACTCGCTGGGGGCGATCATTTCGGTGCTGCTGGCCGGCGCCTTGCCCGAACGCATCACCCGCCTGGCCTTGATCGACGGGGTCATCCCGCCCACCAGCGGCCCGCAGGATGCCGCCGAACGCATGGGCATGGCCCTGCAGGCGCAACTGCGCCTGGACAGCAAGCGCAAGGCCGTGCACTCGACCCTCGAGCAGGCCATCGAGGCACGCATGAAGGGCCTGGTGGCGGTCAGCCGCGAGGCGGCCGAGCTACTTGCCCAGCGTGGGCTGATGCCGGTACCCGGTGGCTACACTTGGCGCAGCGACAGCCGCCTGACCCTGCCATCGCCCACGCGACTGAACCAGGCCCAGGCCATGAGCTTCGTGCAACGCATCGCCTGCCCGGCGAAACTGGTGGTGGCCGCCGACGGCATGCTGGCGCGCCACAGCGAGTTGCTCGAGCAGCTACCCTTTGAGCGAGAACAACTGCCGGGCGGTCATCATCTGCACCTGAATGACGAGGCCGGCGCAACCCTTGTTGCAGACTGTTTCAATCGCTTCTTTGGCATTTCTTGACTTGTGACCGGCAACTGTCGAGGCTTGGCGGGTTGAACAGGGAGATAACCATGAACGAGCAAGACAACGCCACATCATTTGACCACCTTGACGCCCCGCGCTCGGTGACGAGCCTATGAGGCTCAAATTGCTTACCCGGGCGGCCATGGCCGGGCTCGGCGTTCTCGCCAGCCTGCCGTTGCTGGCCGACGGCCTGCCGGTTCCGCTGGACGCCAAGGTGGTCGATCAGCGCGCGGCGGTACCGCAGGAGCGCATCTACCCCTTGGGCGGCCTGCGCAAGATCAGCAATCAGCTGCGGGTCGAGGGCAAGATCGAAAGCCGCGGCCAGGTCAGCTCCACCACCTATGAGCTGCCCCGCGAGCGCAGTGCCAACGAAGCCTTCACCGCCGCCCGCGAAGCCCTGCAGAACGATGGCGGTTATCCGTTGTTCTGGTGCCAGGCGCGTGATTGTGGCGAGAACAGCCTGTGGGCCAACGAGGTGTTCAAGAACCGCACGTTGTCGGGTGCCGACGAGCAACAGGCGTTCATTCTGCTGCGCCGCTCCGCCGAGCAGAGCAACACCCTGGTCGCCCTGTACAGCATCACCCGTGGCAACAAGCGTGCTTACCTGCACGTCGAAGAGTTCGTCGCCGATGCGCCCCTGGGCGAGTTGCTGCCCACGCCAGCCACCTTGATGCGCGAACTGCTCGACACCGGCAAGCTCGACTACCCTGACTTGAACGGCGAGCCGCCTGCGGCCTGGGTCAACCTGATCGGGCGCAGCCTGAACAACAACACCACCTTGCGCGTGAGCCTGAGCGGGGCCAAGGCGCAAGACTGGCGTGAGCAACTGGTAAAGGCCGGGGTGCGTCCAGCGCGACTGGAAGTGGGTAGCGCCGAGACTGATGGTTTCCACGTCGAACTGATTCGTTGATCGAGAAACATGATGCCCAATAATGACCGCCTGCTGGTGCAGATCATCCTGCTGGCGCTGCTTGGCGCAGGCCTCTGGGTGATGGCACCGTTCATTTCGGCGCTGCTCTGGGGGGCCATCCTGGCCTACGCCAGCTGGCCGCTGATGCGCCTGTTGACGCGCCTGCTCGGCGGTCGCGAAACCCTCGCCGCAGGGTTGTTGACCACCTTGTGGATATTGCTGGTGGCGTTGCCGCTGGTGTGGCTGGGCTTCAACCTGGCCGACCATATTCGCGATGCCACCGCCTTCGTGCGTGACGTGCAGGTCGATGGCCTGCCCGATGCGCCGGGCTGGCTGGGCAGCGTGCCTTTTGTCGGCGAGCGCCTGGTGGGCATGTGGAACACCATTGACCAGCAAGGCGCTGCGTTGTTGGTCACCATCAAGCCGTACCTGGGCCAGGTCGGCAACTGGCTGCTGGCGCGCAGCGCGCAGATCGGCAGCGGCATTCTCGAGCTGACCCTGAGCCTGGTCTTCGTGTTCTTCTTCTACCGTGACGGGCCGCGCCTGGCGGCGTTTGTCCTGCGCCTGCTGGACCGCCTGATCGGCGAGCGCGCCGAGTACTACCTCGAACTGGTGGCAGGTACCGTGCAACGGGTGGTCAACGGCGTGATCGGCACCGCTGCGGCGCAAGCGGTACTGGCGCTGATCGGCTTCCTGATTGCCGGTGTGCCAGGGGCGCTGGTGCTGGGGATCGTCACCTTCATGCTCAGCCTGATTCCCATGGGCCCACCGCTGGCCTGGGTGCCGGCTACCGCCTGGCTGGCCTGGCAGGGCGAGTACGGCATGGCGGTGTTCCTCGGCCTCTGGGGTACCTTCATCATCAGCGGCGTCGACAACGTGCTCAAACCCTACCTGATCAGCCGTGGCGGTAACCTGCCGCTGGTGATCGTCTTGCTCGGGGTGTTTGGCGGCTTGCTGGCCTTCGGCTTTATCGGCCTGTTCATCGGCCCGACCTTGCTGGCGGTGGCCTACAGCCTGTTGCTCGATTGGTCGCGCAGCGGGCCGGTGGCGCCGCCGCGTACCTGAGTTGATGGCCTAGAGCTGGGGGGCGGTGTTCTTCACCACCGCCAGCTCCGGGTGGGCGACCAGCTTGTCGATGTGCAGCTCGTCGTTGTTCATCCAGGTTTCGGTCAGCACCCGGTAGTGCTCCATGTCACGGCAGCGCATGCGCAAGCTGTAGTCGAAGTGGCCACTGATCAGCTGGCAGTCGAACACCTGCGGGCAGGCGCGCACGCAGGCCTCGAAGGCCTTTTGCGCGGCGCGCCCGCTCTGGTTGGAGAGGGCCACCAGCACCAGCAGCGACAGCCCCGGCGAAACCATCTGCACATCGATGATCGCGCCATAGCCGCGAATCACTCCGCGCCGTTCCAGCTTGCGCACCCGTTCCAGGCATGGGCGAGGGGTGAGGTGCACCAGCGATGAGAGCTTTTCATAGGTGATGCGCCCGTTGTGGCGCAACACATCGATGATCGCTTCGTCGATCCGGTCCAGGGGCGGCGTGGTCTGTGGGCTGTTGACCTTGGTATCCATGCAGGTTCGGCTTCACTTCAAACGGTTGGAAAGAAATTGCTGCAGGCGTTCGCTCTGCGGCTGGTCAAGTATCTCGGCGCTTCCTTGTTCCTCGACCCGGCCCTGATGCAGAAACAGCACCTGGCTCGACACTTGGCGGGCAAAGCCCATCTCGTGGGTGACCATGAGCATGGTACGGCCTTCCTCGGCCAGCGTCTGTATGACTTTCAGCACTTCACCGACCAGTTCCGGGTCGAGGGCCGAGGTCGGTTCATCGAAGAGGATGATTTCCGGCTCCATGGCCAGGGCCCGGGCAATCGCCACCCGCTGTTGCTGGCCACCGGAAAGAAACGCCGGGTACTGGTCAGCGGCGCGGGCCGGCAGGCCGACCTTGTCCAGGTACTTGCGTGCCCGCGCTTCGGCTTCCTGGCTGCTGACCCCGAGCACCCGCCGGGGCGCCATGCAGATGTTCTCAAGCACCGTCATGTGGCTCCACAGGTTGAAGTGCTGGAACACCATGGCCAGGCGCGTGCGCAGGTTCTGCAACTGCGCTGGGTGCGGCGCCCGGCTGCCGGCGCGGCCCTGGCGCATTTCGATGGTCTGCTGATCGAGGGTGATGACCCCGGCATCGGGTTGCTCAAGGAAGTTGATGCAGCGCAGCATGGTGCTCTTGCCTGAGCCGCTGGCACCGATCAGGCTGATCACGTCGCCTTTGCGCGCCTGCAGCGAGACACCCTTGAGCACTTCATGATCGCCGTAGCGTTTGTGCAGGTCGGCAACGCTCAGTTTTACCGTGGCGTCGGCGGCGACGTTGGCAATGCGCGGGCTTGGACGTGCGCCGTGAGTGTGTTCGCCGGTCGACAAGGCGTGTGCGGTAGTGGTCATGAGTTAGCCTCGGGCAGGAACAAGAAAACCCATCCAGCGCCGCTCGGCCAGGCGAAACAGCCCGACCAGCGCGAAGGACAGCAACATGTACAGCAGTGCCGCGGTTCCGAAGGCCTGGAAGGTCAGGAAGGTGGCGGCATTGGCATCGCGGGCGACTTTGAGGATGTCGGCGATGGTGGCGGTAAAAGCCAGCGAGGTAGCGTGCAGCATCAGGATCAGCTCGTTGCTGTAAGCCGGTAATGAGCGGCGCAGAGCCGCCGGCAGCACCACGAACAGGTTCAGCTTCCAGCCGTGCAGGCCGTAGGCCTGGGCCGCTTCGATCTCGCCATGGGGGATATTGCGAATCGCCCCGGCGAAAATCTCCACGGTGTAGGCGCAGGTATTGAGCACGAAAGCCAGCAGGGTGCAGTTCAGCGCATTGCGAAAGAACTGGTCGAGCAGGGCGTGATCGCGCACCACCTCCAGCCCGTACAGGCCGGTGTAGCAGATCAACAGCTGGATATACAGCGGCGTGCCGCGGAACACGAAGGTGTAGAACTCCACCGGCCAGCGCAACCACAGGCTGCGCGAGACCCGCGCCAGGGCCAGCGGCAGCGACAGGAAAAAGCCCAGGACCATGGTGATGACGAACAGCCACAGGGTCATGGCCAGCCCGGAAAGCCCGGCGCCGTCACTGTAGAGGTAGGCCTGGCCGTATTGCTCAAAGAGTTCGATCATCGTGCCAGCCCCTTGATACCGGTGTTGTAACGCCGCTCCAGGTGCTTGAACAGACGGTTGGAGAGGGTGGTGATCAGCAGGTACACAAGCCCGGCGATGATCAGGAAGTACAGGGTGTTGTTGGTGGTCTTGCCGGCGTTTTGTGCGGCCTTGACCAGGTCGGCCAGGCCGATGATCGACACCAGCGCAGTGGACTTGAGCAGCACCAGCCAGTTGTTGCCAAGGCCCGGCAGGGCGAAGCGCATCAGTTGCGGGAACAGCACCAGGCGAAAGCGTTGCGCGCGGCTCAGACCGTAGGCCGTGGCGGCTTCCAGTTGCCCGGCCGGGACGCTGAGGATCGCCCCGCGAAAGTTCTCGGTGAAGTAAGCGCCGTAGATAAAGCCCAGGGTGATGACCCCGGCGGTGAACGGGTCGATCTCGAAGTAGTCCCAGCCGAGCAGCTCGGTCAGGTCGTTGAGCCACAATTGCAAGGTGTAGAAAATCAGCAGGATCAGCACCAGGTCCGGCACACTGCGAATCAGCGTGGTGTACAGAGTGGCCGGTACCCGCAGCAGTTTCAGCCGCGAGAGCTTGGCGCTGGCACCGAACAGGCCCAGTGCCAGGCTCAGGGCCAGCGACAACAGCGCCAGTTTCAGGGTCATCCAGGTCCCTTGCAGCAACAGCGGGCCGAAGCCCTGCAGGCTCAAGGCCTGCCAGCCATGGGAGTGAAGGAAGTCGTTCACGGGAAAAATCTCGGTAGGACGCAGGGCAAATGCGGGCGCGATCAGCTCAGGGCGAGCCGATCGCGACTACACGGCTTACTCGTTGTAGATATCCAGGTCGCCGACGTATTTTTTCTGGATTTCGGCGAAGGTACCGTCGGCGTGCACCGCGGCAATGCCTTTGTCGAGCAGGGCCTTGAGCTCGCTGTCGTTCTTGCGCAGGCCCATGGCGATATCCAGGGGCAGGGTCGGGTCCTTGATCGCCGGGCCGCTCTTGAAGTCGGCGCCTTCGGGTTTGGAAAGGAAGTTGAGCTGGGCTTCGAGCTTGTCGGTCAAGGTGGCGTCGAGACGGCCGTTGAGCAGGTCGGCGTAGTTCTGGTCCTGAGCCTGATAAGCCTTGACCTGGGCCCCCAGCGGCGCCAGTTTGGCGCGGGCGTAGGCTTCCTGCAGCGAGCCTTGCAGCACGCCGACCTGCTTGCCTTTGAGCGATTCCGGGGTATCGCCGAAGTCGGCGCTCTTGCGCACGATAACCGAGGTCGGGCTGAGGAACAGTTTGGCGCTGAAATCGATCTGTTTCTGCCGCGCCGGGGTCACCGCCATCGACGACATGATCGCGTCGAACTTGCGTGCCCGCAGGGCCGGGATCATGCCGTCGAATTCGTTGTGCACCCAGGTGCATTTGACCTGCAGCTTGGCGCAGATGGCGTTGCCCAGCTCGATGTCGAAGCCTTGCAGGCTGCCATCGGCAGCAACCGATTCAAAAGGGGGGTATTCGGGGTAGACGCCGAAACGGATCTCGGTCCATTCCTTGGCCTGCACCGCACTTGCGCACAGTGGCAGGAGCAGCACGCTGAGGAGCTTTCGCAGCGAAGTCATATGAGTATCCCTGAGTTTTATAGTTGATGTAGGGCAGTGGTGCGCTTCTGGTCTTTTAGTGACTCTCTGGTCGGGCTCAGAATGCGCGATGACGACGTTTTTTTTGTGTCGTTTGCGCCGGCGTCGGCTGCCGGATTTTGCTGTTAACGCGTGAATGGCAGCCGAATCGGCTGGAGCACCTCCTGTTTGAGCTTCGTGTGCAGCGGTTTCCGATCTGCCGCACCGCGGCGCGGCAGAATCGGTCGGCCTCAGGCGCGTTTTTTCTGCAGGTCTGCAACCGGGGCGCGCAGCAGCGCGAACAGGTCTTTCGGGTCCTTGAGCTCCGGCACCAGGGCAATCTCGCTGCCGATGTCCAGGGCCTTGGCGACGTCCAGCACATAGCGCAGGGCCGAATAGTCCTCTAGAGCAAAGCCGACCGAATCGAACAGGGTCACTTGCTCGGCGTTTTCGCGCCCGGCGGCCTGGCCGTTGACCACTTGCCAGAATTCGGTGGTGGGCGAGTCGGCAGGCATTTGCTGGATTTCGCCTTCGATGCGGCTTTGCGGTTCGTACTCGACGATCACCCGGGCGCGCTCGACGATCTCGCGGTGCAGTTCGGTCTTGCCCGGGCAGTCGCCGCCGACGGCATTCAGGTGCATGCCAGGTTCGATCATTTGCGGAGTGAGGATGGTGGCGTAGGCCTTGTCGGCAGTCACCGTGGTGACAATATCGGCGCCGCGCACCGCGTCGGCGACAGAGCCGGCAACGCTGACCTTGATGGCCGGGAAGGCGGCGAGGTTGGCCACCAGCTTGGCGCTGGCCGCAGGGTCCAGGTCATACAGGCGGATGTCGTCGATGCCCAGCAGGGCATGGAAGGCCAGGGCCTGGAACTCGCTCTGTGAGCCGTTGCCGATCAGCGCCATGCTGCGGCTGTTTTTGCGCGCCAGGTAGCGCGCGGCCAGGGCCGAGGTGGCGGCGGTGCGGATGGCGGTGGTCAGGGTCATCTCGCTGAGCAGCACCGGCGCGCCGCTATCAACGTCGCCCAGGGCGCCGAAGGCCATCACTGTGAGCATGCCGCGCTGGGTGTTTTTCGGGTGGCCGTTGACGTACTTGAAGGCGTACAGGTTGGCATCGGACACCGGCATCAGCTCGATCACCCCGTCGGCCGAGTGGTTGGCCAGGCGCGCGCATTTTTCGAAGTCGTGCCAGCGCAGGTAGTCCTCACGGATGTACTCGGCCATCTCGCTGATGCAGGTGCTCAGGCCTTTGCGTGCCACCAGGCGGCTGAGGTCGGTAACGTCGATATAGCGGGTCATGGTGAACTCCTTTGTTGTAATCAGTGACGGACAGGCAGGTGCACTTCGGCGAGCATGCAGCGCGCGCTGCCGCCGCCGATGCGCTCGATATGGTCGATGTTCACCACCACCGGGTGGCTGTGCTGCTCGACCTGCCGGCGTTGTTCTGGGGTGAGCGAGCGCCAGGCGCTGCGCGACATCACCAGCAGTGGCTGGCCTTGCTTGTCGTGGACTTCGAGCATGTTGCCGGCAAAGCCTTCGAGCTGGTCGAAGTCCAGGGCCAGGATGTCCTTGCCGGTGTCGCGCAGCGAATGCTCCAGGGCGCGACGCTCATCGGCCTCGGGCAGCGCCTGCAGGCAGACCACCGAGAGCCCGCGGCCGACGCTCATCATCACGTTGCTGTGATAGATCGGTGCCTGGTGGCGGTCGACGGCGTGGAACAGGCACAGGCGATAATCGAGCTGTTCGGCGAACAGGCGCAGGGCCTGGGTGTGGGTGCGCCCGGAGTGGCAGGCGTAGCTGATCCGGTGTTCACGATCGAGGACCATGCTGCCGGTCCCTTCCAGATACATACTCTGCTGTTCCAAGGGGCTCAGATCGATGGTCTGACGGACGGCGAAGCGCTCTTCAAGCACCTTGAGCACGCCCTTGCTGCGCTCCAGGCGGCGGTTCTGGCCCTCCATCGGGTAGAGCACCAGGCTGCCGTCGGCGTGGCTGCTCCACCAGTTGTTGGGGAAGATCGAATCAGGGGTGTGCGGCGCCGGGGTGTCCTGCACCACCAGCACTTCGACACCGTGCTGGCGCAGGGTATCGACGTAGCCATCGAACTCTTCCAGCGCTTTCTGCTGTGCCTGCTGCGGGTCGAGCAGGGCTTGCTGGAAACGGTTGTTGAGGGCGGTGTCCGGGTTGAAGGCGAACCGCGCCGGGCGGATCATCAAGACTGTATTTGTTGTTTGCATCGAGGCACGCATCCGGGGTTGGCTGTGTGCTTATTGTCGACGTGATCAAGGATAAATCCCGGCTGAAGCGCATTGGGTGCTCAGCCGGTAAAGCTGAAATAGTGGGTTTGGCAGCGGATTCTGCTGCGACGGGTCAAGGCCGCTGTTGCTTCAAGGCGAGCAGTTGGCGCGCCAGGGTCAGGGCGGTACGGGCGCTGTGTTCGCCGGGCACGATATGGCTGAAGGGTAGGTCGATCAGGCGGTCGTCGCGTACCGCGCGCAGGTGCGAAAGCGCCGGGTGTTTATGCAGGTAGGCGCGCTTGCCGGCGGCCGGCGACCACACCGCATCGGCAAGGATGATCACGTCAGGATCGGCGCGCAGCAGGCGCTCGGCATCGACCGTAACCCGGTTCAGCTCCACCTCGGCGTACAGGTTGCGCCCGCCTGCTGCGTCGATCAACTGGGTGATGAAACCGCGCTTGCCTTCGCTTTGCAGGCCGTTGACCTCGCTGTCGAGGTAGAACACCGACAGCGGCGGGCTGTGCCCGGCGATGGTTTTGGCGGTGGCCAGGTCCTGGCGCTGGCGGGTGATCAACTGGCTGGCCCGGGCCTCGCGCTGCAACAGGTGGCCAAGGCTGCGCAGGTCTTGTTCAATGGCGGCAAAGCCGTTTCCCGGCGCTGGCGCGCAGGCGTTTTCCAGCAGGTAGCTGGCGATGCCGTTGGCCTGCAGGGTGGTGCGCGGGGCGACCCCGTCGCGGTCACGAAAGGCGCTGGCAAAGCCGCCGACCAGCAGGTCGTAACCTTGGGCATAGACCACTTCGGTTGCCGGGTAGCGACGCGACAGCAGGGGGACGCCGCGATAGCGTCCGCTGGTCAGCGCCTGGGCGTCATCATCTATATAGCTGACGGCGGCCAGCGCCGGGCCGGCGTCCAGGGCCAGCAGCAGGTCGGCGGCGTGCTGGTTGAGGGCCAGGATGCGTTGCGGGCGCTCCTGTGGCAGTTGCCAGGTGTGTCCGCAGTTCTGATAGTCCAGGGCCATGGCGCTGCTGCTCAACAGGGCCAGCACGCTGGCGCCCAACCCCCTCATGAGCCCTGGCCGTTGAGCAGCAACTCGGGCACCGGTTGGCCGTCGATCAGGTGCACACGCACCAGGCGCTGAGCGTCTTCGGCGTTGGCTACCCGGTACCAGCAGCGGTCCGGATATACCGTCAGCACCGGGCCGAGGTTGCACGGGAACTGGCAATGGCTGCGGGTCAGCAGCACGCCGTCAGTGGTTTCGATGCGGTTGGCCACCAGCAGCTCGCGGCGCAGGACTTTCCACAGTGGCAGGGCACCGCGTTGTACGCAGCGCGGGCCGGTGCAGAGCATCACATGGCGGGTATGCTCGGGGATCTGCGACCACTCCGGCTTGCTCTGGATTTGCTCTTCGGCGAGGCGGCCGCGGCGACGTTTGGGGGTTGTTGCTGTCATGGACTTCTCGAAAAATATTCGCGAAGCGCACAGGAGGGCCCCGGCCAACACGCGCCAGGCAGCCGGCTCGTGCCCGCCCTCCGCAGGTTTGCCTAAGTGACTGCATGCAGTCGTGGGGCTTCAGGCCGGTCTCCGGGCTTGCGAGGCGTAAAGTCATTCGCCTTCCCGTGCCTGTGGGCACAGTGGCGTGTTGAATGCTTCACTCGCTTACCGTTGCGGGGGCAGCGCCGGACTGGTCGATAACGACGCACCGGCTTCCCGTTTCACCTGACGCACGGCGGCGGCAGGCACCTGAAACTGGCAGGCATCTGACCATCAGCCCAGGCGTTCGTCAACTGCGCCGGCATGGCCCTGGGTGTGCAGGCGCTTGTACAGGGTGGTGCGGCTGATGCCGAGGGCCCGGGCCAGGGCCGAGATATTGCCATTGAGGGCACGCAGGCGCTGGCCGAGATCGTCAGTGTTTGCCGGCGTGGCCAGCACTGGCGCGGCGGGCTTGGTCTCAGGCAGGTCGGCAAAGAAACTGTCGGGCAGGTGCTCCACGGCAATCGGCCGTTCGCCGGCCAACGCCAGGGCCACCTGCAGCACGCTGGCCAGTTGTCGCAGGTTGCCCGGCCAGGGATGCTGAAGCAGCAGTTCCAGCACTTTGCCGGGCAATTGCGTCGGTGCCCCCGGTTCGCGGTACTGCTGGTGGAGCTGTTCGATCAGGGCCAGGCGGTCGCTGCGTTCGCGCAGCGGTGGCAGCATCAGGCTCAGGCCGGCGATGCGGTAGTACAGGTCCTGGCGAAAATGACCCAGGCGCACCTGTTCGGCGAGGTTGTGGTTGGTCGCCGAGACCACGCGGATATCCACCGGCGTCGGTTCGCCGCTGCCCAGTGGCTGGATGCTGCGGGTTTGTAGAAAGCGCAGCAGGCGTGCCTGGGTGGGCAGCGGCATGTCGCCGATTTCGTCGAGAAACAAAATGCCATGGTCGGCCTTGCGGATCAGTCCGATGTTGCCCTTGTGGTGGGCGCCGGTGAACGCGCCTTTCTCGTAGCCGAACAGCTCCGACTCGACCAGCTCGGCCGGAATCGCCGCGCAGTTCACCGCAATCAATGGCTGCGTGGCGCGGCTACTGGCGCGGTGCAGGGCAGTGACAAAGACCTCCTTGCCGGCGCCGGTTTCGCCCTCGATCAACAGCGGGATGTCTTTTTCCAGCAGCAACCCGGCCTGGCGCAGGGCCTTGTCGATACGCGGATCGCAGCTTGGTTGCGGGCGGTTGAGCGCTGCTGCTGGTGATGCTGTGGGGGCATGCAGCAGGCAATGGAAGCGGTTGCGCCCGGCCACCTGCAGCGCAAATGGCTGGTCAGCCCGGTGGGCCAACAGTTGCGCCAGCGGCGTGCGGAACAACTGCTCCAGGTTCAGTTGCAGTGGGTTCTGCCCAAGCAGACTGTCGGCCCGACGGTTGGCCGCCAGCACCCGGCCCTGGTCATCGAACACCAGCAGCCCGGCCCATTGGCTGTCGAGGTTGTTGGCCCCGGTGTTGAAGCTCAGCTGTTGGTAGTGCCCGGCAAAACGCGCCAGGATCAGGCGGTTCTCCAGGCTCTGGCTCATCATCCGTACCAGGCCCTGAGTTTGCGCCGTCGGCAGGTAGCTGTCGCTGGACACATCGAGCACGCCGATCAGCTGGCGCTCGGCATCGAACAGCGGCGCGGCGGCGCTGGCCATGAAGCGGTTGAGCTTGAGGAAGTGTTCGTCCTGGCTGACATGTACCGCTTCGCCGGTGGCCAGGGCTGTGCCGATGGCGTTGGTGCCCACCCCTTGCTCGCGCCAGCAGGCACCGGCGACAAAGCCGTGGCGCTGGCGCGGGTCGATAAAGCGCCGGGTGCCCCAGGCATCGAGCAACTGGCCGTGATCGTCGCTGAGCATGATCAGGTAGCTGGAGTTACCCAGCAGGTGCGCGTACTGCGGCAGCACCTCGTCGCGAGTGGTGCCCAGCAGCGAGTGCTGGCGTTCGAGCAGCTCGCTGACCTGCACAGTAGATGCGTCGCCGAACTGCGGTTGCGACTGGTGGTCCAGGCCGTAGGCGCGGCAGCGCTGCCAGGACGCCTGGATCAGTTGCGCATGGGCGCTGGTGGATGCGGCCATGGGCCCGTCCTCTGCCGGCGGCAGTGTTGTTGTTTTTGTGTGATCCAGTGTTGTTCAGTCCTGTTCATTGTCAATGCCGCGGCTGTTCAACCGTGCAGTGAAGGTTGTTCATTTGTGTTCAGGAGTGAACTTTGGCAAAGCCACAATCTGCTGAAAGTCCTTTGCCGACAACGGCTTGGCCAGCGCTGGCATGAATCTCGCTCTATAGCAGGCGCCTGTCCGCTAACAACAAGAAGGCCGCGCCATGTCGCTCACCCTTGAGCATGTCAGCCGTACCGTGGATAACCAGCTGTGCATCGACGATGCCTGCCTGCGCTTCGAACCCGGCTCGTTCAATGTGCTGCTCGGCCGCACCCTGGCCGGCAAGACCAGCCTTATGCGCCTGATGGCCGGGCTTGATCGGCCGGACCGTGGCCGGGTGCTGATGAATGGCGAGGATGTCACCGGCCGGCCGGTGCGCCAGCGCAACGTGTCGATGGTCTATCAGCAGTTCATCAATTATCCGACCTTGAGTGTGTTCGAGAACATCGCCTCGCCCTTGCGCCAGGCGCGCATGGGCGAAGCGCTGATCCGCGAGAAGGTCCAGCAGACCGCGCAGATGCTGCGTATCGAACCGTATCTGCAGCGCTTGCCGCTGGAGCTTTCCGGTGGCCAGCAGCAACGCACGGCCATGGCCCGGGCACTGGTCAAGGATGCCGAGCTGATCCTCTTCGACGAACCGCTGGTGAACCTCGACTACAAGCTGCGCGAAGAGCTGCGCCAGGAGATGCGCGAGCTGTTCGCCGCGCGCCACTGCATTGCCGTGTACGCCACCACCGAACCCAACGAGGCCCTGGCCCTGGGCGGCACCACCACCATCCTCCATGAAGGGCGCATCGTCCAGAGCGGGCCCACTGCTCAGGTTTACCACCAGCCGCGCACGGTGCTGGCCGCCGAGCTGTTTTCCGAACCGCCGATCAACCTGATGCCCGGGCGTATCAACGGCAACGAAGTGAGTTTTGCCGGTGCTGTGCATTTCGCCATGAACGCCGACCTGCGCCGCATCGGCGATGGCGACTACCGCTTCGGCGTGCGTCCGAGCCATATCAGCCTGGTGCCGTCCAACGACGATGACCTGGAGCTGGCGGTGCTGGTGGAGCTGGCGGAAATCAGCGGCTCGGAAACCTTCCTGCATGTGCGCAACGAGCACTTTCGCCTGGTCCTGCACTTGCCAGGGGTGCACGAGTACCACGTCGATGCGCCGATCCGGGTGTTCATCCCCACCCACAAGCTGTTCGTCTTCGACCCCGCCGGGCAACTGGTGCAGGCCCCGGGCTTGCGTGAAACGAGGGTCGCCTGATGGCCGAGATTCGTCTGCAGCAGCTGGCCCATAGCTACAGCCGTGCCCCCCAGGGTGCGGACGACTATGCCTTGCGTGAGCTTGAACATGTCTGGGAGCAAGGCGGCGCCTACGCCTTGCTCGGCCCGTCTGGGTGCGGCAAGTCGACCTTGCTCAATATCATTTCCGGGTTGCTCAGCCCGTCCCACGGCCAGGTACTGTTCGATGGCAAGGTGGTCAACGAACTGTCGCCACAGGCGCGCAACATCGCCCAGGTGTTTCAGTTTCCGGTGGTCTACGACACCATGACGGTGTTCGACAATCTGGCCTTCCCGCTGCGCAACCAGGGCCTGGATGAAGCGCGCATTGCCAGCAAGGTGGCCGAGATCGCCGAGGTGCTCGACCTCGGCAACCTGCTGAAGAAAAAAGCCCGCAACCTTAGCGCCGATGAAAAGCAGAAGGTCTCCATGGGCCGTGGGCTGGTGCGCGACGACGTCTCGGCGATCCTCTTTGACGAGCCGCTGACGGTGATCGACCCGCACCTTAAGTGGAAGCTGCGGCGCAAGCTCAAGCAGATCCACGAGCAGTTCAATATCACCATGATCTACGTCACCCACGATCAGCTCGAAGCCTCGACCTTCGCCGACAAGATCGCGGTGATGTATGGCGGCCAGATCGTCCAGTTCGGCACCCCGCGCGAGTTGTTCGAGCGTCCGCGCCATACCTTCGTCGGCTATTTCATCGGCAGCCCGGGGATGAACCTGATCCCGGTGCAGGTGCAGCCTGGTGGCGTCGGCTTCGCCGGCATTCACCTGGCGTTGCCGCTGGAGTTGCAGGCGCGCCTGGCTGCGACCAGTGCCGTGCGCCTGCAAGTGGGCATCCGCCCGGAATTCGTCCAGGTCTGGGACACCCCGTTCGACGAAGGCTTCAGCGCCCGGGTGGTGGATGTCGAAGACCTGGGTACCTACAAGATTCTCAGCCTCGACCTGCAAGGCGTGCCGCTCAAAGTGCGCCTGGGCGAGGACCGCACGCTGCCCGAGGGCCAGGCCTGGATCAGTTTTCCGGCGCAGTGGCTGATGCTCTATGCCGATGACGTACTGCTGGAGGCCCGGCCATGAACAAAGTGCCCAACAACAAGGCCTGGTGGCTGGTGCTGCCGGTGTTCCTGCTGGTGGCGTTCAGCGCTGTGGTGCCGATGATGACCGTGGTCAACTACTCGGTGCAGGACATTTTCGACCAGTCCAGTCGCTACTTCGTCGGCGCCGACTGGTACCGCCAGGTGCTGCAGGATCCGCGCCTGCACGACTCGCTGTTGCGCCAGTTCATCTATTCGGCCTGCGTGCTGCTGATCGAAATCCCCCTGGGCATCGCCATCGCCCTGACCATGCCGACCAAGGGCCGCTGGTCGTCGCTGTGCCTGATCGTCATGGCCATTCCGCTGCTGATCCCGTGGAACGTGGTCGGCACCATCTGGCAGATTTTCGGCCGCGCCGACATCGGCCTGCTGGGCGCTTCGCTCAACCAGCTGGGCATCAGCTACAACTACGCCGCCAACACCATGGACGCCTGGGTCACGGTGCTGGTGATGGACGTCTGGCACTGGACCTCGCTGGTGGCGCTGCTGTGTTACTCCGGCTTGCGCGCAATCCCCGATGTCTATTACCAGGCGGCGCGCATCGACCGCGCTTCGGCCTGGGCAGTGTTCCGGCATATCCAGTTGCCGAAGATGAAGAACGTGCTGTTGATCGCGGTGATGCTGCGCTTCATGGACAGCTTCATGATCTACACCGAGCCGTTCGTGCTCACCGGTGGCGGGCCTGGCAATGCCACCACTTTCCTCAGCCAGACCCTGACGCAGATGGCCGTGGGGCAGTTCGACCTGGGTCCGGCGGCGGCGTTCTCGCTGGTGTACTTCCTGATCATCCTGCTGGTGTCGTGGCTGTTCTATACCGCCATGACCCACGCCGACAAACAGTAGGGGCCGCCCATGAACCTGCGCAAGACGCTGGCGCTGCTGCTGTACATTCTGTTCCTGCTGGTGCCGATCTACTGGCTGCTGAACATGTCGTTCAAGAGCAACACCGAGATCCTCGGCGGCCTGACCCTGTGGCCGCAGAACTTCACCTTCGACAACTACCGGGTGATCTTCACCGACCCCAGTTGGTACAGCGGCTACATCAACTCGCTGTACTACGTGTGCCTGAACACAGTGATCTCGCTGAGCGTGGCCTTGCCGGCCGCCTATGCCTTTTCGCGCTACCGGTTTCTGGGCGACAAGCACCTGTTCTTCTGGCTGCTGACCAACCGCATGGCACCGCCGGCGGTGTTCCTGCTGCCATTCTTCCAGTTGTATTCCTCCATTGGCCTGTTCGATACGCACATTGCCGTGGCCCTGGCCCACTGTCTGTTCAACGTGCCGTTGGCGGTGTGGATCCTTGAGGGCTTCATGTCCGGGGTGCCCAAGGAGATTGACGAAACCGCCTACATCGATGGCTATAGCTTCCCGCGGTTCTTCGTGAAGATCTTCGTCCCGCTGATTGGCTCCGGCATCGGCGTCACGGCGTTTTTCTGCTTCATGTTTTCCTGGGTCGAATTGCTGCTGGCGCGCACCCTGACCTCGGTGAACGCCAAGCCGATTGCCGCGGTAATGACCCGCACGGTGTCGGCCTCGGGGATCGACTGGGGCGTGCTGGCCGCCGCCGGGGTATTGACCATTCTGCCGGGCATGCTGGTGATCTGGTTTGTCCGCAACCATGTGGCCAAGGGCTTTGCCCTGGGCCGGGTCTGAGGAGCGCGCTATGGACTGGATGGCCTGGACCCTGCCGACGGCGATCTTCTTCGCCGCGATCGGCCTGTTGCTGCTGGGCATGACGGTGTACGAGCTGCGCCGGCCATGCGTCGAGCGTCGCGGCTTTCTGCCGATTGCCACCACCCGTGGCGACCGGCTGTTCATTGCTTTGCTGGGCAGCGCTTACCTGCATTTGCTGGTAATCGGGCTCAGCGACTGGAACCTGTGGGTGGCCTCGCTGCTGTCCCTGGCCTGGCTGTTGGTGGTGATGCGCTGGGGGTAGCCGAGGGCAATCGGCGCGCCTGGGTGAAAATACTCAATCGGGAGATCACAATGTTCGACAACAACAAGAACCGGCGACATTTGACCCTGGCAGCCCTGCTGGTGCTGGGCAGCTTTCACGCCAGCGCCTGGGCCGATGCCTACGAAGATGCCGCGAAAAAATGGATCGGCAGCGAGTTCAAGCCTTCGACCCTGACTCCCGAGCAGCAGCTCGAAGAGTTGAAGTGGTTCATCAAGGCTTCCGAGCCGTTTCGCGGGATGAAGATCAACGTGGTGTCGGAAACCATCGCCACCCATGAATACGAGTCCAAGGTGCTGGCCAAGGCCTTCAGCGAGATCACCGGGATCAAGCTGACCCACGACCTGCTGCAAGAAGGTGACGTGGTAGAAAAACTGCAGACGCAGATGCAGTCGGACAAGAACATCTACGACGGCTGGGTCAATGATTCCGACTTGATCGGTACGCACTTTCGCTACGGCAAGACTGAGTCGATCACCGACCTGATGGCCAATGAAGGCAAGGACTACACCTCGCCAACCCTGGACCTCAAGGACTTTATCGGCATCTCCTTCACCACCGCGCCGGACGGCAAGGTCTACCAACTGCCCGATCAGCAGTTCGCCAACCTCTACTGGTTCCGCGCCGACTGGTTCGACCGCCCCGACCTCAAGGCCAAGTTCAAGGAAAAGTACGGCTACGAACTGGGCGTGCCGGTGAACTGGTCGGCCTATGAAGACATCGCCAAGTTTTTCAGCGAGGACGTCAAGGAAATCGACGGCAAGCGTGTCTACGGGCACATGGACTACGGCAAGAAAGACCCGTCACTGGGCTGGCGCTTCACCGACGCCTGGTTCTCCATGGCCGGCGGCGGCGACAAGGGCTTGCCCAATGGCCTGCCGGTGGACGAATGGGGGATTCGCGTCGAGGACTGCCACCCGGTCGGCTCCAGTGTCACCCGTGGCGGCGATACCAACGGCCCGGCGGCGGTGTATGCCACGCAAAAATATGTCGACTGGATGCGCGCCTACGCGCCGCCCGAGGCCCAGGGCATGACCTTCTCCGAGTCCGGGCCGGTACCGTCCCAGGGCAATATCGCCCAGCAGATCTTCTGGTACACCGCCTTTACCGCCGACATGACCAAGCCGGGCCTGCCGGTGATGAACGCCGACGGCACGCCGAAGTGGCGCATGGCGCCGTCGCCCAAGGGGCCGTACTGGGAGGAGGGCATGAAGCTGGGTTATCAGGACGCCGGCTCCTGGACCTTCCTCAAGTCGACCCCGGAGAAGCAACGCCTGGCGGCCTGGCTGTACGCCCAGTTCGTCACCTCCAAGACCGTCTCGCTGAAAAAGACCATCGTCGGCCTGACGCCGATCCGCGAGTCTGATATCAACTCCCAGGCCATGACTGACCTTGCGCCCAAGCTCGGCGGCCTGGTGGAGTTCTACCGCAGCCCGGCGCGGGTGCAATGGACCCCGACCGGCACCAACGTGCCGGATTACCCGCGCCTGGCTCAGCTGTGGTGGAGCCATATTGCCGAGGCGGCCAGTGGCGAGAAAACCCCGCAACAGGCGCTCGACGGCCTGGCCAAGGATCAGGACGCGATCCTTGCTCGTCTGGAGCGTTCCAAGGCCCAGGCCACCTGTGCGCCGAAGCTCAATCCCGAGAAAGATGCCCAGTACTGGTTTGATCAGCCCGGTGCGCCGAAGCCGAAACTGGCCAACGAGAAGCCCCAGGGCGAGACCGTGAGCTACAGCGAGCTGCTCAAATCCTGGGAGGCTGCGCGCAAGTAACCACACAGGCACAAAAAAACGGCACCTTCACAGGTGCCGTTTTTATCCCGCCATCAGCACTTACTTATGCAGCTCTTCGGCCGCATACAGGGTGTTTTCCAGCAGGCAGGCGCGGGTCATCGGCCCGACGCCACCCGGTACCGGGGTGATCCAGCCGGCGCGGGGCAGGGCGGTCTCGTAGACCACATCGCCCACCAGCTTGCCATCTTCCTGGCGGTTGATGCCGACGTCGATGACGATCGCGCCTTCCTTGATCCACTCACCCTTGACCAGGCCCGGCTTGCCGGCAGCCACTACCACCAGGTCGGCGCGGCCGACGTGACCGGCCAGATCCTTGGTGAAGCGGTGGGTGACGGTCACGGTGCAACCGGCCAGCAGCAGTTCCATGGCCATCGGCCGGCCAACGATGTTGGAGGCGCCAACGACCACCGCGTTCATGCCGTACAGGTCCTGGCCGGTGCTTTCGAGCAGGGCCATGATGCCTTTTGGCGTGCACGGGCGCAGCAGCGGGATACGCTGGGCCAGGCGGCCGACGTTATACGGATGGAAACCATCGACGTCCTTGTCGGGGCGAATGCGCTCGAGCAGCAGCGAGGCATCCAGGTGCGCCGGCAATGGCAGCTGCAGGAGGATGCCGTCGATGTTCGGGTCGTCATTGAGGCGATCGATCAGCTCGGTCAGGGCTTGCTGCGTGGTATCGCTGGGCAGGTCGAAGGCCTGGGAGTTGAAGCCGACCTCTTCGCAATCCTTGCGCTTGTGCGAGACATAGACTTGAGAAGCGGGGTCGGTGCCGACCAGGATCACCGCCAGGCCAGGCGTACGCAGGCCTTGCTGGCGACGCTCCACGACACGTTGGGCGATCTGCTGGCGCAGGCTGGCGGCGATCGCCTTGCCGTCGATAAGGTGTGCAGTCATGACGCGTGATTAACCATCGAGAGGGAATAAAAAGAGCGCGCATTCTCGCATGAAGGGGCCCGAGGGCAAAGGCGCTTGGTCCGGCAATTGCCCTAAGCCCTTAAATAAAATGAATTTTTTTTAGAAAAGAGTTGACGACCTTTAGGCTCGGCTATAACATTCGTCGCACTTGTCGGGCAGAGCCTAGCACTGGTTAGCAAGGTCAGGCAGAATGAGCAGATTTTTTAGCTTGTTCGGTACGGCTAAAAGTTAATTTGTAATCGTCACAGAAAGCAGATTAAATATGCGCCCGTAGCTCAGCTGGATAGAGCATCCGCCTTCTAAGCGGATGGTCGCAGGTTCGAGTCCTGCCGGGTGCGCCAATCGGCAGCTTTGGCACAAGTAAAGCGGTAACTGCAATATGGTGGACGTAGCTCAGTTGGTAGAGCGCAGGATTGTGATTCCTGTGGTCGTGGGTTCGATTCCCATCGTCCACCCCATATTCCAAAAGGCGCCTGATGAAAGTCTGGCGCCTTTGCTTTAAAAGCGTCATGCGGACGTGGTGAAATTGGTAGACACACTGGATTTAGGTTCCAGCGGCGCAAGCTGTAAGAGTTCGAGTCTCTTCGTCCGCACCATCCAACGTTTCACCGCCCTTCGCTGAAGCGCGTGAATGTTTCAAAAGCAGCTTTGACAGGTGCAAAGCGGCACATGCAATATGGTGGACGTAGCTCAGTTGGTAGAGCGCAGGATTGTGATTCCTGTGGTCGTGGGTTCGATTCCCATCGTCCACCCCATATTCCCAAAGGCGCCCGATGAAAATCCGGCGCCTTTGTTTTAAACGCTTCATGCGGACGTGGTGAAATTGGTAGACACACTGGATTTAGGTTCCAGCGGCGCAAGCTGTAAGAGTTCGAGTCTCTTCGTCCGCACCATCCAAGCTTTCACCGCCCTTCACTGAAGCGCGAGAAAGCCTCGAAAAAGCCGCCTTGTGCGGCTTTTTTCGTTTCCAGGGTTTGATTCCTGCCTGCTGGTTTCCGGCCAAATAGAAAATAGTTTCAGATGGGACTGATTTTCATTTCCCTTTTTGCTTCCCTCGCGTGACCTCTCCTACAAGATCATTTCAATCTGCAAGGGAGCGCCTCGTGAAGAGCACACAGCCGGCCGCCGTTCAGCGGCTGCAGCCAAACAACAAAAACGCTGCACGCAAGATTGCCTGCAGTGCGCTGACCGCACTGGCTTTGGCGGGCGGCAGCAGCGCCTGGTCGTTGGCCAATGCCGCTGAAGGAGGCGCGACCCAGCAGGCGCCGCTGCGCAAGCATTATGAAATTGCGCCAGGGCAGTTGGCGCCGGCCTTGAACCAGTTGGCCACCGCTACCGGGGTGATCCTCACCTTCGATCCGCAACTCAGCGAGAACCGCAGCACCCAGGGCCTGAGCGGCGAGTACACCCTCAAGGAGGCTTTCGACCTGCTGCTGATGGGCACTGGCCTGTGGGTTGAGCGGCTCAAAGATCATACCTACGTGCTGCGCATGCACGAACGCAGCGACAGCGCGCTTGAAGTCGGGCCGACCATGGTCGGCGCCCTGGCCGAGCGGCCCGGGGCAATCCAGAGCAGCCGGGAAGTGCATGCCGAGCGCCAGGACCTCAACAGTGTGGTGCGCTCGATACCCGGTACTTACACCTTGCACTCGCGCAGCCAGCCGGGGGTGTCGGTAAACATTCGTGGCCTGGCCGGCCTGGGCCGGGTCAACACCATGATCGATGGCGTCACCCAGACCTTTCGCAATAATGCCGGCCACGGCTCGGGTGGGCCGATGGCCTTTGTCGACGCCAACCTGCTGGCCGGGGTCGATGTACAGCGTGGTTCGGTGGACGGCGCCGAAGGTGCCAACACCCTGGGCGGCTCGGCGAACTTTCGTACCTTCGATATCGATGACATCGTCAAACCAGACCACCGTGTAGGCCTGCGCACGACTTATCGCACCGGTAACAACGGCTACGGCAACACCCGCATGTTTGCCGCCGGTGCCCGCACCCGTCCGGAAGATGTCGAGGGTGTCTACGGTCTGGTCGCCGCGGTGAGCAGCACCCAGACCGGCGAGTACAAGACCACCAACGGCCAGTCCAACGAATACGACACCACCAAGCAGAACCCACGCTCCGGCTTGCTCAAGCTGCGCCTGCAGCCCAACGACATGCACCGCCTTGACCTGAGCGGGGTGAAGTACCGCAACGAGTTCTATCACAACTACCCCTGGCAACTGGACAACGAGACCTATCGCGCCAAGTACGCCTACACGCCCTACAGCGAATGGGTGAACCTCACGGTCAATGCCTACCAGAACAAGACTGAGCTTGAGTACCCGCCGGTAGAAGAGTCCCACTACATTGGCCGCAAAACCCGCGACGACGCCCACGGCTTTGACCTGACCAACGTCAGTCGTTTCAACCTCGGGCCGGTGGAGGCGAGCTGGAGCAATGGCGCGCGTTACTACACCGACGACTTCGTTGCCCAGACCCCGGAGAAACGCGGCGCCAACCCCGAAGGCAAGCAGGCTACCCATAGCCTGTTCAGCACCCTGGAATTCAACTACGACATCTATGCCCTGACCCTGGCCGGCCACTATGACGGCTACAAGGTCAGCGGCCATGTGCCCAAGTGCTCGATCATTGGCCAGTGCCGCGGCATCGATGGCGGTGACGTGGATATCACCCGTCGTGAACACAGCTTCAACCCGCGGGTGGGCTTCGCAGTCAAGCCTTATGACTGGATGCAGCTCTACAGCAGCTGGTCGCGCACCTCGCGGGCGCCGCGGGTGCAGGAAATGTTCTTCGAGAAAGTACCGCTCGAGGCCGATGCCAGCGACGCCGATGGTGTCGGCGCCAACCCGTTCCTGCGTCAGGAACGTTCGACCAACTACGAGTTCGGGGTCAATTTCAGCCGCGCCGGGCTGTTCAGCAACGACGACTACGGGCAACTGAAGATCAACCGCTTTATCAGCAAGATCGATGGCTACATCACCCCGCAGTCGTTCGACATCCTTGATGACGACGGCGAAGAGTCGGCGAAGATGAACTGGGTCAACTGGCCGGAAGAAGTGCGCATGAGCGGCTATGAGCTGGAAGGGCGCTACGACGCCGGCTTCTTCTACGCCAATCTGTCGTGGACCAAGGCCACGACCAAGTCGCCGACCACCTCCGGCATCGAGCTGGAAGACATCAACAGTCAGCCGGACCGCTTCTGGACCCTCGACCTTGGCACCCGCTGGTTTGACGAACGCCTGGTGCTGGGCGCCCGTGGCGAGTACGCCGGCCCGTCGGAAACCAGCTGGGACTGGTACGAGACGAAAAAATCCAACTCCACCGGGGTGATCTGGGACCTGTACGGCAGCTACCGGGTGCAGGACAACCTGAGCCTGTTCTTCAACGTCGAGAACGTCGGCAACAAGGTCTACAACAACAGCGCCTCGGTGGACTACCTGATGTCGGCGGTGATGGACCAGGGCAACGGCCGTGGCCGCACCACCTCGTTCGGCTTCACCCTCGAATACTGACAGGACCCTTCATGTTCAAGTCTTCTTTTATAGGGGCAGGGCTGGCGCTGCTCGTCGGTTGCGCCAGCGTCAATGCGCCGGTGGCCGACAGCGCCTACACCCGGGTCGAAAGCCATATTCCCGAATGGGGCGCGATCATCGAGTTGGGCAGTGGCAAGCAGGTTTCGCCGACGCAACTGCTTGATGAGCTGGCGCCAGCGCACACGGTGATGGTCGGCGAAGTGCACGACAACTTCGCCCATCATCTGATCGAGCAATGGCTGGCGACCCACCTGGCCAAGCGCCGGCCCCAGGGGGCGGTGGTTCTGGAGATGCTCGACAGCGACCAGCAGCGCCCGGTCGCCGAAGTCCAGGCCTGGCTGGGCCAGGGCAATCAGGTGCGTAGCCAGCGCCTGCAACAGATCATCCATTGGGACCCGCGCTGGAGCTGGGAGCAATATGGCACGCTGATGGTAGCGCTGATGCCGGCGCCAGCGGCACTGCTGGCCGGCAACCTGTCGGGCGCCGAGCGCAAGCGTCTGATGGCAACAGCGCCAGCCAACCCCGACGGTCTGTTCCCGTCGCCCGCCATCGCCGCCCGCCAACGCCAGCAGATCAAGCAGATGCACTGCGGGCAGATCGATGCCGCGCGCATGAATGCAATGCTGGCGATCCAGCACGCCCGCGATCAGCGCATGGCGCAGGTGCTCGATAACGCCCAGGCGCCGCGACTGCTATTGGCGGGTGTGCTGCACACGCTCAAAAGCCTGGGCGCCCCGCCATACCTGGGGCAAGGGGCGAGCGACCCGGGGCTGAAAGTACTGGTGATCGCTGAGCAGGATCATCGCCTGAGCGCCAGCGACGCCGACTACGTCTGGATGCTGCCGAGCGCGGATGCCGAGGGCGCCGCCCTGGTTACCGACGCGGGTGGTTGCGACCAGCCCGCCCATTGAAACCTTCATTACAAGGAATTAGCCATGACTCAACTGACTGAAAGCGGATTCAACCCGCTGTGCCTGGACCTGCCCGCCGTGGAGGTAGCCGCACAGCTGCATAGCCTGGGCCTGGTGCGCACGTGTACGCCGGCTAACCATGCCGTGATCGAACAACTGGGGCGTTATCCGCAATCCGACGATATCAGCGAAGCGGGGCTGGTGATTGGCGAGGACGGCCTGGACCTGCGCTTGAATCTGCGTGCCTGGTACTGGATCGGCATGGCTCATGATGCCAGTGGCTACCGCCTGAGTGTCTTCGATCGCCACGGCAAAGTGCTGCTGCGCCTGGCCTCGACCGAGCAGTCGTCGATGGCCGGCTGGGCAGGACTGTATGAGCAGTGCATCGACAAGCCGGCAGTTTTCAGCGAGCCGCCTTCGTTCGGCAAGCGTGATCTGCAGGTGCCCGGCCTTGTTGAGGAATGGGCGGCGATGGCCAATGTCCATGAGCACTTTGCCCTGCTCAAGCGCCACGGCCTGACCCGTTACGAAGGTAACGCCCTGGTGGCCCCGGATTTTGCCCGGCAACTTTCGCAGACCAGCCCGGTGGCGATGTTCCGTGAGCTGGCCGCCAGCGCGCTGGAGCTGATGCTGTTCGTCTACAGCGCCGGTAGCGTGCAGATCTTTACCGGCCGGCTGACGGGTGTGAGCGAGTCGGGCGCCGAGCTGCTGTTCGACATGCCCGCCAGTGACCAGGCGGCGGCTACCTGCTTCAGGATCGCCGATGCGCCGGATGCGCAGATCTGGCGGGTTTACAAACCGAACCAGGTCGGCGGCGTCACCAGCCTCGAGTTTTTTGATGCCGAGCAGCGTCTGATTGTCCAGGTCTTTGCTCGTCGTCCGGCGGGGCAGCCTGAACAACCGGCCTGGCGTGAGTGGCTGGATGCCCTGGAGGCGGCGCGATGAAGGCTTTGCTGCTTGGCGTGCTGGCGGCCTGTGCGGTCATGACCGTGCAGGCCGAAACCGCCGATACGCTGGTGATCGGCAACGACCTGGCGGAAATTGTCGAGCGCCTGGGCGGTACTTCGCGCCTGGTCGGGCGCGATGATTCCAGTCGCTTTGCGCAGGCCATCGCCAACCTGCCGTCGGTGGGGTACATGCGCCAGCTCTCGGCAGAAGGGGTGCTGGCGCTCAAGCCGCAACGGCTGCTGATCAGCGATGCTGCCCGTCCGGCTATCGTGCTGCGTCAGTTGAGCGGCCTGGGGCTTGAAGTGCTGAGCATTGCCCGCGGCAAGGGTGTCGGCGATATCCCGGCAAAGATCGAGCAGGTGGCGGCGGCCATGAACCTACAGGCGCAGGCGCAACCGTTGCTTGATGAGCAGCGACAGTTGGCTGGGCAGTTGGCCAAGACGCCGGCGCTCAAAGGACCGAAGGCGCTGTTCATTTTCAATCATGCCGGCATGACGCCGCTGATCATGGGGCAAGGCACCGAAGCTCAGGCGGCACTGGCGCAGGCGGGGATCGAAAACTGCGCGACCTTCAATGCCTATAAGCAAGTGGCGGCTGAAGCCATGGTGTCACTGGCGCCGGATTTCGTCATCGTCAGCCGCGCCGGGCTGGCGGCACTTGGGGGTGAAGACAACCTGTGGAAACTGGGCGGCCTGGCCCATACCCCGGCCGGACAGCATCGGCGCTTGGTGCAGGTCGATGACCAGGCGCTGCTCAACCTCGGGCCGCGCACGGTGCAGGCCATGCTGCAGCTACGCCAGGACGCAGGAGCGCTGTTTCCATGAGGCGCGCTAGCAGCGTCTCGCTGCCGATACTGATGCTGATGCTGGCAGGGCTGTGCGCCCTGCTGGTGGTGTGTTCGCTGGTCGGTAGTATCGGCTTGTCGCCACGGATTGTGTTCGGTGATCTGCCCACCGCCCTGGAGTGGCAGGTCTGGAGCGAAGTGCGCCTGCCGCGTCTGCTGCTGGCAGTGCTGGTGGGCTCGACCCTGGCGGTGGGCGGCACGGCGATGCAAGGCCTGTTTCGCAACCCGCTGGCCGACCCGACCCTGCTCGGCCAGGCCAGCGGCGCCGGGCTGGCGGTGTCGATCTGGGTCGTACTGTTCAACGGCCGCTTTGCCGGGCTGGAGCTTTATGGGCAGTTTTTCGCAGGCTTTATTGGCGCGTTGCTGGTGACCCTGGTGATTTTTCGTATTGGCCGCGGCTACAAAGGGCGCGAGTCGACCATCACCTTGTTGCTGGCCGGCTTGGTCATCAACACCCTGACCGGTGCCCTGGGCGGCATCCTCACCTTTGTCGCCAGCGAAGAGCAGTTGCGCCAGCTGAGCTTGTGGGGCATGGGTAGCCTGAGCAGCGCCGAGTGGTCGAGCGTATCGGTGGCCGCCCTGGTCTTGCCCCTGAGCTTGTGGGTGCTGGCGCGCTGCGCGGGCGATCTGGACTTGTTTCAGCTGGGCGAGGTGTCTGCACACGCCGCCGGGCTGGATGGCGACCGGCTGAAAAACCGCGTGGTGCTGGCTTCGTCGCTGGGTGTGGGGCTGTGCGTGGCGCTGAGCGGCATCATCGGCTTTATCGGCCTGCTGGTGCCGCATTGCCTGCGCCTGTATTTCGGCCCCGGCCACCGTTTGCTGATTCCTGCGTCGATGCTCTGCGGCGCGATCCTGTTGCTGGTCGCCGACACCCTGGCGCGCAGCCTCACCAGCCCGGCGGAGATTCCCGTCGGCCTGGTCACCAGCATTATTGGCGGGCCGTACTTTCTCTGGTTGTTGCTTGGTCGCAAAGTGCGGGAGTTTTGACATGCTTGAACTGATCAATGTCAGCCTGGAGCGCCCTTTTGCCCTGGCGCCGTTCAGCGAACAGATAAGGGCGGGGGAGCTGCTGGGGTTGATCGGCCCCAATGGCGCGGGCAAAAGCACGCTGTTGTCGTTGATATCCGGTTACCTGCAACCGGCGGGCGGGCAGGTCGAGTTGCTCGGTCGAGCGTTGCCCGCTTATTTGCCCGGGCAACTGGCGCGCCGGCGCGCGCTGGTGACGCAGCAGATGGACAGTGCTTTCGATTGGCGGGTCGAAGAATTCATTCGTCTCGGTCAGCAGCACCCTGGCGAGCCGTACCCGGGCATTATCGATGCGCTGGATGTCCGTCACTTGCTTGGCCGGGGAGTGTTGTCGCTGTCTGGCGGCGAGCTGCAGCGGGTAACCATTGCCCGGGCCATGAACCAATTGGCAATCAGCCCGCTGACTGACGCCTGGGACGATGGTCGCGGCTGCCTGCTGTTGCTGGACGAACCCACCAGCGCCCTGGATATCGGCCAGCAGCAGAACCTCATGCGGGTGTTGCGCACGCTGACCCGTTCGCCGCGTATTGCCGTGGTCTGTGTGTTACACGACCTGAACCTGGCTGCGCGCTACTGCGACCGCCTTTGGCTGCTCGAAGGCGGCCGGCTTTGCGCCAGCGGCGCGCCGGCCCAGGTGCTCAGCGAGCAGCGCATTGCCCAGGTGTTTGGTGCGCAGGTACGGGTAACGGCGGGTAAACACCACCAGGTGAGCATTGAGCTGGCGCCGTAAGTGGCGTCTAGCGCTGACTCAACGTAACCCAGTAGCGTGAGCGCCGCAGCACCTGCACGGACAATGACAGGGGCAGGGCGTCGAGCACCGCATCGGTGTCGGCCAGCGGATAAACGCCGGAGATACGCAACGCAGCGATCTCGTCGCTGCAGCGCAACAGGCCAGGCCGGTAGCGGCTGAGTTGCTCGACAAAGGCATCCAGGCGCATGTTGTCGGCCACCAGCAAGCCCTTGCTCCAGGCCGGCTCGGCCGAGGTGCCGGTGGCCGGTTCGATGCGGGTCGGGGTGAAGCGCGCGCGCTGCCCGGGAGCCAGGCGCAGGGGGTTGGCGGGTGATTGCCGCGCCTGCACCTCGACTGCACCGTCGAACAGCTCGACCTGCGTGGCTGGCTCTTGCAGCTCGACACTAAAACGCGTCCCCAATGCCCGTACCTGGCCATGTACGGTGTAAACGCTTAACGGGCGTTGATTGGCGTTCGAGGGGTGGCCACTGCGGATCAACAGGCGCCCGGCGAGCAGTTGCACGCGCCGCTGGCGGCTGTCGAACAGCACGGCGATTTCGGTACTTGCGTCGAGGGTCAATTGGCTGCCGTCTTCCAGCTCGATGTGTTGTGGGGCGCTGGCACCATTGCGGTAGGTCAGTTCCGGGCCCGGCTGCCAGACGTTGCGATAGGCCAGTTGCCCGGCGCAGCCGAACAGGCCGAGCACCGCCAGTGCCTTGAGCGCTTGCCGGCGACTGCGGCCCTGGCTGCCCCGGGAAAGGCTCTGGTAGCCGGCATGTGGCTCCAGCCCGGCCATGCGTCGACGCAGGGCCTCGATGTGCAGCCAGGCACGTTCGTTGTCCGGATGGGCGGCGCGCCACTGCTCAAGCGCCCGCTGCTGCTCGGGGCTGAGTGCGCCTTCCATGGTTTCGGTGAGCCACTGTGCGGCTTCGCGAGTAGTACGCGGGTTAAAGGGGGAGGGGGTCATGGCTGGTCAGCAAAAAAGCAATGCTGGTTGGCCCGCACCAGGTACAGCTTTACCGAGCGGCTGCTGACCTGCAGGCGTTCGGCGATTTCGGCGATCTTCAGGCCCTGCAGGTGCGACAGTAAGAAGGCTTCGCGGACCTTGGCCGGCAGGGCGTCGAGCATGCGATCGAGCAGGGTCAGGGCTTCAAGTGCCAGCACGCGGACTTCGGGTGACGGTTCAACTGCTTCAGGCAGGCTGGCCAGTGTTTCCAGGTACGCCTGCTCGACCAGGCGGCGGCGATAGACATTGGCCATCAGTCGCCGCGCCACGGTCGAGAGAAACGAGCGGGGTTCGCGGATCTTGAACAGGTCTTTGGAGCCGAGGATGCTCAGGAAGGTATCGTGGGCAATGTCGGCGGCATGTTCCGGGCAGCCGATACGATTGCGTAGCCATCGGTGCAGCCAATTGTGATGGTCGTTGTACAGGGTGCTCAGGCACGTATTCAGTCCAGGTGTAGCGGGGCGGGTGTCCATCGGGTGCGTGGCCGGCGTAAAGCGGAACGGACGCCCATTATAGCGAGAATGATTATCAATTGATAATTGTTGTTATTGAGAAATGCTGGTCACCGGCTGGCCGTGAGCGGATTTGCCGGGCGGCCCAGCTGCCGCAGTGCCTGCTTGCACGCTTTCGTCGCAGACTACCTGGCTGATGGCTCTGGACAGTGAGCCTTTGAAGATCGGAGTGAGCTCGTTGTCGGCCTCGGCGTCCTGAAGGTCCTCCAGCGAAGCTCCCGAGCCCATGAAGCGTACTGTGCGTGCGCTGCAATCGAACTGGCGGGCACTGTAGCTGGTCCCGCTGATGCCGACACGCTGGGTGATTACAGTGCGCTGGGAAGGATCACCCGACACGCTCACGATCGAGTAGCGGGCGTCTTGATCGAAGGAGGTTTGCAGCACTGTAGCGCTGACGAGGGAACAGCAAAGTGCCAGGCAACAGCCAGAGATGAGTTTGATCAGCACGGGTACTTCCTTGCATTGGCGCTGTGATTTTGCAGGAGGTGCCAAGCGATAATGAATCGTATTAACGATGTGGCACGTTGCTAGCTTAGTGGGCAAGCTATTCCTAGACAACGGCCCACCCCCCATTGTTCATGAAATTTCCGACAATCGGGGTGGATTATTCATGCATGTTTTGACGGCCTGGTGACAATCGACGAAAAGCTGATAAATTTCAGCCGGTTGAAACAGTGGCCGGGTTTAGGGTCGCAAAAAGGAAACCACCATGATTTCACCAGAACGTCAGGCCATCGCCCTGCAGCGCTATGCCGAGGCTAATCCGCAGATGCGCGAAGAGATCGCCGGGCTCAGCGAGCACGAGCAGGCTCAGCAGGTCCTCTGGGCCTTCGAGGATGCCGCGCAGGAGCAGGGGGTCGAACCCTGGGAGCTGACCTTGCAACTGATTGCCGAGTCCGACGAGGAGCTTGCGGCCCTGCGCCTTGAGGTGCATCGCGAGGTTGCCGAGGCGCTGGGGATGGCGTGGGAAGAGTATTGCGAGTTCAACGAAATCGAACAGGATTCGTAACGCTGCAACTCGGATTTGTAGTGTTTTGACAAGATTTTATGCAGCCCAGGGGCTGGATCATCATGGCTTCAGCTGTGGCGTCCAGGCCAGGGGCTGCGTGTGTTGAGCGGCCTTGGGCAAGGTTTTTGCCAGGGTCTTTGAATTAAATGGACCGGCGTACTTTCCCGTCGTCCTGAACGGGGTGACTTCTGGCCTTTGAGCCACTAGAATGCTTGCCCTTGATTCTGGAGTCGGGTATCGCCGGCTAACGTCTGTGCAACGAGGAATATCCATGCAAGTTTCTGTTGAAAATACTTCTGCTCTCGAGCGCCGCATGACCATCGCCGTTCCGGCCGAGCGCGTCGAGACCGAAGTCAACAAGCGTCTGCAACAGACTGCCCGTCGCGCCAAGGTCCCAGGCTTCCGTCCTGGCAAAGTGCCGATGAGCGTGATCCGTCAGCGCTACGAAGACGCCGCCCGTCAGGAAGCCTTCGGCGACCTGGTCCAGGCTTCCTTCTACGAAGCCGTGGTCGAGCAGAAGCTGAACCCGGCTGGCGCCCCTGCCGTCGAGCCAAAATCGTTCGAAAAGGGCAAAGATCTCGAATACGTCGCCATTTTCGAAGTATTCCCTGAGTTCACCGTTGCCGGTTTCGACTCGATCGCCGTCGAGCGCCTGAGCGCCGAAGTGGCTGACGCCGACCTGGACAACATGCTCGAAGTGCTGCGCAAGCAAAACGTGCGTTTCGAAGCCGCTGACCGCGCTGCCCAGAACGAAGACCAGCTGAACATCGATTTCGTCGGCAAGGTCGACGGTGAAGTGTTCGCTGGCGGTTCGGCCAAGGGCACCCAGCTGGTACTGGGTTCCGGCCGCATGATCCCGGGCTTCGAAGAAGGCCTGGTCGGCGCCAAGGCCGGTGAAGAGCGCGTTCTGAACCTGACCTTCCCCGAGGACTATCAGAACCTGGACCTGGCTGGCAAAGCCGCCGAGTTCACCGTTACCGTCAACAGTGTTGCCGAGCCAAAGCTGCCTGAGCTGACCGAAGAGTTCTTCGCCCAGTTCGGTATCAAGGAAGCAACCCTGGAAGGTTTCCGCACCGAAGTTCGCAAGAACATGGAGCGTGAACTGCGTCAGGCGATCAAGACCAAGGTCAAGAACCAGGTAATGGACGGCCTGCTGGCTGCCAACCCGATCGAAGTCCCGAAAGCCCTGCTGGAAAACGAAGTGAACCGCCTGCGCGTTCAAGCCGTTCAGCAGTTCGGTGGCAACATCAAGCCTGAGCAACTGCCGGCCGAGCTGTTCGAAGAGCAAGCCAAGCGCCGCGTCGTGCTGGGCCTGATCGTCGCCGAAGTGGTCAAGCAGAACGAACTGAAGCCGGACGAAGACCGCGTTCGCGAAATGATCCAGGAAATGGCTTCGGCTTACCAGGAGCCTGAGCAGGTCGTGGCTTGGTACTACAAGAACGACCAGCAACTGAACGAAGTCCGTTCGGTTGTGCTGGAAGAACAAGTTGTGGATACTGTTCTGCAGAAAGCGACTGTGACCGACAAATCGGTCTCGTACGAAGAAGCCGTAAAACCAGCCCAGGCACCTGCCGCCGCTGAGTAATACGCCAGCTTCGTAGGAAAACACCACAAGCCAGCCTTCGAGCTGGCTTGTGCGTATTCAAGACATGACTATTTGGGAGTGAGTGCAGGACATGTCCCGCAATTCTTATTATCAGCAGAGCTCTGACATCCAGGCCGCAGGCGGCCTGGTCCCGATGGTTATCGAGCAATCCGCTCGTGGCGAACGCGCCTATGACATCTACTCGCGCCTTCTCAAGGAGCGGGTGATCTTCCTGGTCGGCCCGGTAGAGGACTACATGGCCAACCTGGTAGCGGCGCAGATGCTGTTCCTTGAAGCGGAAAACCCGGACAAGGATATCCATCTCTACATCAACTCGCCGGGCGGTTCGGTGACTGCCGGCATGTCGATCTACGACACCATGCAGTTCATCAAGCCGGACGTCTCGACCATCTGCATCGGCCAGGCCTGCAGCATGGGCGCCTTCCTGCTGGCCGCAGGTGCCAAGGGCAAGCGTCACTGCCTGCCGAACTCGCGGGTGATGATTCACCAGCCACTGGGCGGTTTCCAGGGCCAGGCCACGGATATCGAGATCCACGCCAAGGAAATCCTCTCCATCAAGTCGCGTCTGAACGAGCTGCTGGCCTACCACACAGGTCAGGACCTGGAGACCATCAAGCGCGATACTGAGCGCGACAATTTCATGAGCGCCGAGCGCGCAGCCGAATACGGCCTGATCGACTCGGTCTACGACAAGCGGCAACTGGCCTCCTGAATCCGGGTGCCAGAGCAGGCGGGCGCGCATTGCGCCTACCTGCGGACTTGAAAAAGCCCGCAATTGCCTTCATCTTGTGTTGCAAGCCTACCGGATTGGATCGATCGAATGACTGACACCCGTAACGGCGAGGACAACGGCAAATTGCTCTATTGCTCCTTCTGCGGCAAAAGCCAGCACGAAGTGCGCAAGTTGATTGCCGGCCCCTCGGTATTTATCTGCGACGAGTGCGTCGACCTGTGCAACGACATCATCCGTGAGGAGGTGCAGGAAGCCCAGGCCGAGAGCAGCGCGCATAAACTGCCTTCGCCGAAAGAAATCAGCACCATCCTGGACCAGTACGTCATTGGTCAGGAGCGTGCGAAAAAGGTACTGGCGGTAGCGGTGTACAACCACTACAAACGCCTGAATCAACGCGACAAGAAGAACGACGACGTCGAGCTCGGCAAGAGTAACATCCTGCTGATCGGTCCGACGGGCTCGGGTAAGACCCTGCTCGCCGAAACCCTCGCGCGTCTGTTGAATGTACCGTTCACCATCGCCGATGCCACCACCCTGACCGAAGCCGGTTACGTGGGTGAGGACGTCGAGAACATCATTCAAAAACTGCTGCAGAAGTGCGACTACGACGTGGAAAAGGCCCAGATGGGCATTGTCTACATCGACGAAATCGACAAGATCTCGCGCAAGTCGGACAACCCGTCCATCACCCGCGACGTTTCGGGCGAGGGCGTGCAGCAGGCGCTGCTCAAGCTGATCGAAGGCACGGTCGCTTCGGTACCGCCGCAAGGTGGCCGCAAGCACCCGCAGCAGGAATTCCTGCAGGTCGATACGCGTAACATCCTGTTTATCTGTGGCGGTGCGTTCTCGGGCCTCGAAAAGGTCATCCAGGCGCGTTCCACCCGCGGCGGCATCGGCTTTGGTGCCGAAGTACGCAGCAAGCAGGAAGGCAAGAAGGTTGGCGAGTCGCTGCGTGAAGTCGAGCCTGACGATCTGGTCAAGTTCGGTCTGATCCCGGAGTTCGTCGGTCGTCTGCCGGTTCTGGCGACCCTCGACGAGCTCGACGAAGCTGCCTTGATGCAGATTCTGACCGAGCCGAAGAACGCCCTGACCAAGCAGTATGCCAAGCTGTTCGAAATGGAAGGCGTGGACCTGGAGTTCCGCAGTGATGCGCTCAAGTCGGTGGCCCGCAAGGCCCTGGAGCGCAAGACCGGGGCACGTGGCCTGCGTTCGATCCTCGAAGGCATCCTGCTCGACACCATGTACGAGATTCCTTCGCAGAAGGATGTCAGCAAGGTGGTGATCGACGAGAGCGTCATCGATGGTTCTTCGCAGCCGCTGTTGATCTACGAGAACAGCGAGCCGCAAGCCAAGGCTGCACCCGACGTCTGAGTCGCCACGCGGCTCGATTCAAGCAAGGGGCCTTCGGGCCCCTTTGCTTTTCCTGTCGCAGAGCTTGTTTTTTTGCGGGCCTGCCCCCACATTAACTCCACGCTCAAAATCCATCGGTTTCCGGCCATAAGGCCGCTGTAGAGGCGAAATCATGAAGACCACCCTCGACTTGCCTCTCTTGCCATTGCGCGATGTCGTCGTCTATCCGCACATGGTCATCCCACTGTTCGTGGGGCGCGAGAAGTCCATCGAGGCCCTTGAGGCCGCGATGACGGGCGAGAAGCAGATTCTCCTGCTGGCCCAGAAGAACCCCGCTGACGACGATCCAGGCGAAGACGCCCTGTACCGCGTCGGTACCATTGCCACCGTCCTGCAACTGCTGAAACTGCCCGATGGCACCGTCAAGGTGCTGGTCGAAGGCGAACAGCGCGGTGCGGTCGAGCGTTTCAACGAAGTCGACGGCCACATTCGTGCCGAAGTTTCGCTGATCGACGAATCCCAGGCTGCCGAGCGCGAGTCTGAAGTCTTCGTCCGCAGCTTGCTGTCACAATTTGAACAATATGTTCAGCTGGGCAAGAAAGTCCCGGCTGAAGTCCTGTCGTCGCTCAACAGCATCGATGAGCCCGGGCGCCTGGTCGACACCATGGCAGCGCACATGGCGCTGAAGATCGAGCAGAAGCAGGAAATCCTCGAGATCCTCGACCTGTCGGCCCGTGTCGAACACGTGCTGGCGCTGCTGGATGCCGAAATCGACCTGCTGCAGGTCGAGAAGCGTATCCGTGGCCGGGTCAAGAAACAGATGGAGCGCAGCCAGCGCGAGTACTACCTGAATGAGCAGATGAAGGCCATTCAGAAAGAGCTCGGCGACAGCGAAGAAGGTCACAACGAAGTCGAGGAGCTGAAAAAGCGTCTCGACGCTGCCGGCCTGCCGAAGGACGCCTACGCCAAGGCCCAGGCCGAGCTGAACAAGCTCAAGCAGATGTCGCCGATGTCGGCCGAAGCCACCGTGGTGCGCTCGTACCTCGACTGGCTGGTGCAGGTGCCGTGGAAGGCGCAGAGCAAGGTGCGTCTGGACCTGGCCAAGGCCGAGGAAATTCTCGACGCCGACCATTACGGCCTGGAGGAGGTCAAGGAGCGCATCCTTGAGTACCTCGCAGTGCAAAAACGGGTGAAAAAGATCCGTGGTCCGGTACTGTGCCTGGTCGGGCCGCCTGGCGTGGGTAAAACCTCGCTGGCCGAGTCGATCGCCAGTGCCACCAACCGCAAGTTCGTACGCATGGCCCTCGGTGGCGTGCGCGACGAGGCCGAGATTCGCGGTCACCGCCGTACCTATATCGGTTCGATGCCCGGTCGTCTGATTCAGAAAATGACCAAGGTTGGCGTACGCAACCCGCTGTTCCTGCTCGACGAAATCGACAAAATGGGCAGCGACATGCGCGGCGATCCGGCCTCGGCGTTGCTGGAAGTGCTCGACCCCGAGCAGAACCACAACTTCAACGATCACTACCTGGAAGTCGACTACGACCTCTCGGACGTGATGTTCCTCTGCACCTCGAACTCGATGAACATCCCGCCAGCCTTGCTGGACCGGATGGAAGTCATCCGCCTGCCGGGTTACACCGAGGACGAGAAGATCAACATCGCGGTCAAGTACCTGTCGCCCAAGCAGATCAAGGCCAACGGCCTGAAAAAGGGCGAGCTGGAGATCGACGTCTCGGCGATCCGCGACATCATCCGCTACTACACCCGCGAAGCCGGCGTGCGGGGCCTGGAGCGCCAGATCGCGAAAATCTGCCGCAAGGTGGTCAAGGAGCACGCCGGCCTCAAGCAGGTGGCGGTGAAGGTTACTGGCGAGCAGCTCGAGCACTACCTGGGCGTGCGCAAGTACCGCTACGGCCTGGCCGAGCAGCAGGATCAGGTTGGCCAGGTCACCGGCCTTGCCTGGACCCAGGTGGGCGGCGAACTGCTGACCATTGAAGCTGCAGTGATTCCGGGCAAGGGTCAGCTGATCAAGACCGGCTCGCTCGGTGACGTCATGGTCGAGTCCATCACTGCCGCGCAAACCGTGGTGCGCAGCCGCGCCCGCAGCCTGGGGATTCCTGCCGACTTCCACGAGAAGCGCGATACCCACATCCACATGCCCGAAGGCGCCACGCCCAAGGATGGTCCAAGTGCCGGTATCGGCATGTGCACCGCCCTGGTTTCGGCCCTGACCCAGATCCCGGTGCGTGCCGATGTGGCCATGACCGGCGAGATCACCTTGCGTGGTCAGGTGCTGGCAATCGGTGGTTTGAAGGAAAAACTGCTGGCCGCTCACCGGGGTGGAATCAAGACGGTGATCATTCCGGAAGAGAATGTGCGTGATCTGAAGGAAATTCCTGAGAATATTAAGCAGGATCTGCAGATTAAACCGGTCAAATGGATTGACGAAGTCCTCCAAATTGCGCTGCAATACGCCCCGGAGCCCTTGCCCGATGTGGCTCCGGAGATTGTCGCCAAGGATGAAAAGCGCGACAGCGATTCCAAGGAAAGAATCAGCACACATTAGTACGTATTTGGCTGGGGGGCTTTCTTGACAGTATTTTCAGGCCCTTGTTATAAAGCGGCACTTAAGTGTCAACAGGCCACCCAGCGCTCGTTTAGCTTTTCATTACATACTTAGAAACAAACTCAATAGAGATATAAGGGGACTTAGAGTGAACAAGTCGGAACTGATTGACGCTATCGCCGCATCTGCTGATATTTCGAAAGCTGCCGCTGGCAAAGCGCTGGACGCAGTAATCGAATCCGTCACCGGCGCCCTGAAGGCAGGTGACTCCGTGGTACTGGTAGGTTTCGGTACCTTCTCGGTCACCGACCGTCCAGCTCGCACCGGCCGCAACCCGCAAACCGGCAAGACTCTGGAAATCCCTGCCGCCAAGAAGCCTGGCTTCAAGGCTGGCAAGGCTCTGAAAGAAGCCGTCAACTAAGTCGCTTCCTTCAGGCTCACGCCTAACCGAGCCGGGCTCACGCCTGGTCCGGCTGCCGAGCGCCGGGAGGCCTGATACCAGGTTCCCGGCGCTCGGCCAGTTACGAGAAGGCGCATCCTCGGATGCGCCTTTCTTCTATCAGGACTCTACCCACGCTCCACGGTTGGTTCATTCAGTACAACCGTTTCTGGGGGACGCATGCTGCAGAATATCAGGGACAATTCACAAGGTTGGATTGCCAAGACCATCATCGGTGTCATCGTAGCCTTGATGGCACTGACCGGCTTCGATGCCATCTTCCAGGCCACCACCCACAGCCAGGACGCTGCCAAGGTCAATGGCGACAAGATCAGCCAGAACGAGCTGAGCCAGGCCGTCGACATGCAACGTCGACAGCTGATGCAACAGCTGGGCAAGGATTTCGATCCGGCCATGCTCAACGAGCAAATGCTGCGTGAAGCCGCGCTCAAGGGCTTGATCGATCGCAAGTTGCTGCTTCAAGGCGCCGAAGACGCCAAGTTCGCTTTCTCCGAAGCTGCCCTCGACCAACTGATCCTGCAAACCCCTGAGTTCCAGGTGGACGGCAAGTTCAGCCCCGAGCGCTTCGATCAGGTCATTCGCCAGATGGGCTACGGCCGTCTGCAGTTCCGCGAAATGCTGGCTCAGGAAATGCTCATCGGCCAACTGCGCACCGGCCTTGCCGGCAGCGGTTTTGTTACCGACGACCAGGTCGACGCTTTCGCCCGTCTGGAAAAACAGACCCGTGATTTCGCTTCGCTGACCTTCAAGGCCGACCCGGCCGCGGTCAAGGTTACCGACGAGCAGATCAAGGCGCACTACGACGAACACGCCAAGGAGTTCATGAGCCCCGACCAGGTCGTCATCGACTACATCGAGCTGAAGAAATCCGCGTTCTTCGACCAGGTTGAAGTCAACCAGGACGAGCTCAAGGCGCTGTACGAGAAAGAAATCGCCAACCTGGCCGAGCAGCGGCATGCCGCGCACATTCTTGTTGAAATCAATGACAAGGTGAACGAGGGGCAGGCCAAGGCCAAGATCGAAGAAATCCAGGCGCGCCTGGCCAAGGGCGAAGACTTTGCCACTCTGGCCAAGGAGTTCTCCCAGGACCCGGGCTCGGCCAGCAATGGCGGTGATCTCGGTTATGCCGGCCAGGGCGTTTATGATCCGGCCTTCGAAGACGCACTGTATGCGCTGAACAAGGACCAGGTCTCGGGCCCGGTGCGTACCGAATACGGTTTCCACCTGATCAAGCTACTCGATGTGCAGGCGCCTGAAGTGCCAAGCTTCGACAGCCTGAAAGACAAGCTGACCCGTGAGCTGAAAACCCAGCAGGTCGAACAGCGCTTTGTCGAAGTGACCAAGCAGCTGGAAGACTCGGCCTTCGAAGCCTCCGACCTGGCCCAGCCGGCGCAGGAACTGGGCCTGAAGGTGCATACCTCGCCAGCGTTCGGTCGTGAAGGCGGTGAAGGCATCACTGCCAACCGCGCGGTGATCCAGGCGGCATTCAGCACTGAAGTGCTGGAAGAAGGCTCCAACAGCACGGCGATCGAGCTGGATCCGGAAACCATCGTGGTGCTGCGCGTCAAGGAACACCGCAAGCCTGAGCAACTGGGCCTTGAAGTGGTCTCCGAGAGCATCCGCAAGCACCTGGCCAAAGAGCAGGCGACTGCTGCCCTGAAGACCAAGGCCGATGCCCTGATCGCCGGTCTGCGCGATGGCAAGATTGCCTTGGCGGCCAGCCAGGACGGTCAGGCCTGGAAGGTTCAGGAGGCGGTATCGCGTAGCCAGGACGGTATCGACCCGGTCGAGCTGCAGGCACTGTTCCGTATGAGCAAGCCTGAAGCCAAGGACAAGCCTGTGTACGCCAGCGTCACCCTTAACGATGGTAGCCTGGTGGTACTGCGTCTGAACGGCGTCAACGAAGGCACAGCGGCCACTGAAGAAGAGAAAGCGAGCTACCGCCGCTTCCTCGCTTCGCGCGCCGGCCAGCAGGACTTCGCGGCATACCGCAAGCAGCTGGAAGCCAAAGCGGATATCACTCGCTACTGAGTGCTGGATGCTTGAAACAGAAAAGGCCGCTTATGCGGCCTTTTCTGTTTTCATCGCGGGGCAAGTCGGGTCGCCGCACCGCCGCTCCCGCCGGTTTGTAGGAGCGGGCTTGCCCCGCGAAGAGGCTACTGAACGGCAGCTGGCACCAGAAACGCCGCCTCCAGCAACTGCCGGGTATACGCATGCTGCGGGTCGGCAAAGATGTCCGCCGCCACCCCTTGCTCCACCACCTGGCCTTGCTTGACCACCATCAACTGGTGGCTGAGCGCCTTGACCACCGCCAGGTCGTGGCTGATGAACAGGTAGGTGAGGTTGTACTTGCTCTGCAATGAGCGCAACAGCTCGACCACCTGGCGCTGCACGGTGCGGTCCAGGGCCGAGGTCGGCTCATCGAGCAGGATAAGTGCCGGTTTGAGCACCAGTGCCCGGGCAATGGCGATGCGCTGGCGTTGGCCGCCAGAGAACTCGTGCGGGTAACGGTGCCGCGCCTGCGGATCAAGGCCGACCTCTTGCAGGGCGGCAATGATTGCCTGCTCCTGCTCGGCGGCGCTGCCCATGCGGTGGATGCGCAGGCCTTCACCGACGATGTCGCTGACGCACATGCGCGGGCTGAGGCTGCCGAACGGGTCCTGGAAAACCACCTGCATCTGCCGGCGCAGCGGGCGTACCTGCTGCTGGGTCAGGTGCTCAAGGCTCGTGCCCTGAAAGCGGATGCTGCCCTGGCTGCCCAGCAGGCGCAGGATCGCCAGCCCCAGGGTCGACTTGCCCGAACCGCTTTCGCCGACAATGCCCAGGGTCTGGCCCTGGGGCAGGTCGAAGTTGATGCCGTCCACCGCCTTGACGTAATCGACGGTGCGTCGCAACAGACCCTTCTTGATCGGGAACCACACGCGCAGGTTCTCGACCTGCAGCATCGGCGCGCCGGGCGGGTTGCCGGCCGGGCCGCCGCTGGGCTCGGCACCGAGGAGCATCTGCGTGTAGGGATGCTTGGGGCGGCGGAACAGTGCATCGCAGTCGGCTTGCTCGACGATCTGGCCCTTTTGCATCACGCAGACCCGGTGGGCAATGCGCTTGACCAGGTTGAGGTCGTGGCTGATCAGCAGCAGCGCCATGCCCAGGCGTGCCTGCAGGGACTTGAGCAACTCGAGGATCTTCAACTGCACGGTGACGTCCAGCGCCGTGGTCGGTTCGTCGGCGATCAGCAGGTCAGGCTCGTTGGCCAGGGCCATGGCAATCATCACACGCTGCCTCTGGCCGCCTGAGAGCTCGTGTGGCAGCGCTTTGAGGCGTTTGTGCGGCTCGGGTATGCCGACCATCGCCAACAGCTCCAGGGTGCGCTCGGTGGCCGCCTTGCCGCGCAGGCCCTTGTGCAGCAGGAGGATCTCGTTGATCTGCTTTTCGATGTTGTGCAGCGGGTTGAGCGAGGTCATCGGCTCCTGGAAAATCATCGCCACGCGGTTGCCGCGTATGCGCCGCATCTTTTTCTCGTCGAGGGTCAGCAGGTCTTGCCCTTCGAACAGGATGCTGCCGCTCGGGTGGCGGGCCAGCGGGTAGGGCAGCAGGCGCAGGATCGAGTGCGCCGTCACCGACTTGCCCGAACCGCTTTCACCGACCAGGGCCAGGGTTTCGCCGCGGCGGATGTCGAAGCTGACACCTTCGACCACCCGCTGGGATTGATCGCCGGTGACGAACTCGACGGCCAGGTCACGGACTTCGATCAAGGTTTGCTTGCTCATCTCATTTCCTCGGGTCGAAGGCATCGCGGGCGGACTCGCCGATGAACACCAGCAGGCTGAGCATCAAGGCCAGCACCGCGAAGGCGCTCATGCCCAGCCAGGGCGCTTGCAGATTGGACTTGCCCTGGGCCACCAGTTCGCCCAGCGACGGCGCGCCGGGCGGCAGGCCGAAGCCGAGGAAGTCCAGGGCGGTCAGGGTGCCGATGGCGCCGGTGAGAATGAACGGCATGAAGGTCATGGTCGAAATCATCGCGTTGGGCAGGATATGCCGGTACATGATCGCGCCGTTCTGCATGCCCAGCGCCCGTGCCGCGCGCACGTACTCAAGGTTGCGCCCGCGCAGGAACTCGGCGCGCACCACATCCACCAGGCTCATCCACGAGAACAGCAGCATGATCCCCAGCAGCCACCAGAAATTCGGTTGCACGAAGCTTGCGAGGATGATCAGCAGGTACAGCACCGGCAGCCCCGACCAGATTTCCAGGAAGCGTTGCCCGGCCAGGTCCACCCAGCCGCCGTAAAAACCCTGCAGGGCACCGGCGATCACGCCGATGATCGAGCTGAGGATGGTCAGGGTCAGGGCAAACAACACCGAGATACGGAAACCATAGATGACCCGCGCCAGCACGTCGCGGCCCTGGTCGTCGGTGCCCAGCCAGTTCTGCGCCGACGGCGGGGCGGGGGCCGGGACCTTGAGGTCGTAGTTGATGCTCTGGTAGCTGAACGGGATCGGCGCCCACAGCACGAAGCTGTCCTTGGCGGCGAGCAGTTCGCGGATGTACGGGCTCTTGTAGTTGGCTTCCAGCGGGAACTCGCCGCCGAAGGTGGTTTCCGGGTAGCGCTTGAGCGCCGGGAAATACCATTGGCCGTCGTAGCGCACGGCCAGTGGCTTGTCATTGGCGATCAGCTCGGCGCCCAGGCTCAGGCCGAACAGGATCAGGAACAGCCACAGCGACCACCAGCCGCGGCGGTTGGCCTTGAAGCGCTCGAAGCGCCGGCGATTCAGAGGTGACAGGTTCATCTCAGTGCTCCCGGCTGTCGAAGTCGATACGTGGGTCGACCAGGGTGTAGGTCAGGTCGCCAATCAGCTTCACCACCAGCCCGAGCAGGGTGAAGATGAACAGGGTGCCGAAGACCACCGGGTAGTCGCGGTTGATCGCCGCCTCGAAACTCATCAGGCCCAGGCCATCGAGGGAGAAGATCACCTCGATCAGCAGGGAGCCGGTGAAGAAGATACCGATGAACGCCGACGGGAAACCGGCGATCACCAGCAGCATGGCGTTGCGAAACACATGGCCGTAGAGCACGCGGTTAGGGCTCAGGCCCTTGGCCTTGGCGGTGACCACGTACTGCTTGTTGATCTCGTCGAGGAAGCTGTTCTTGGTCAGCAGGGTCATGGTCGCGAAGTTGCCGATCACCAGGGCGGTGACCGGCAGCACCAGGTGCCAGAAGTAATCGAGCAGCTTGCCGGCGGTGCTCAACTCGTCGAAATTGTTCGAAGTCAGGCCGCGCAGCGGGAACCAGTCCAGGTAGCTGCCGCCAGCAAAAAGCACGATCAGCAGGATGGCGAACAGGAACGCCGGAATGGCGTAGCCGATGATGATCGCCGAGCTGGTCCAGACGTCGAAGTGGCTGCCGTGGCGGGTGGCCTTGGCGATGCCCAGGGGGATCGACACCAGGTACATGATCAGCGTGCTCCACAGCCCCAGGGAGATCGACACCGGCATCTTCTCGACGATCAGGTCGATGACCTTGGCATCACGGAAGAAGCTGTCGCCAAAATCCAGGTGGGCGTAGTTCTTGATCATGATCCACAAGCGTTCCGGCGCCGATTTGTCGAAGCCGTACATCTGCTCGATTTCCTTGATCAGGGCAGGGTCCAGGCCCTGGGCGCCGCGGTAGTTGGAGCCGGCCACCGAGACTTCGGCACCCCCTCCGGCAATCCGGCTGGTGGCGCCCTCGAAGCCTTCAAGCTTGGCAATCATCTGCTCGACCGGGCCGCCTGGGGCGGCCTGGATGATGATGAAGTTGATGATCAGGATGCCCAGCAGGGTCGGGATGATCAGCAGCAAACGGCGAAAGATATAGGCCAGCATGCTATTTCGCCCCTTCGGCCGCTTGCGCCTCGGGCGCCGGGTTCAGCGGTACCACCGGCTCGACATCCGGCTTGATCCACCAGGTGTTGATGCCGATGTCGTATTTGGGCGACACCTTGGGGTGGCCGATGTGGTTCCAGTAGGCCACGCGCCAGGTCTTGATGTGCCAGTTGGGGATCACGTAGAAGCCCCATTGCAGCACCCGGTCGAGGGCGCGCGAATGCTCGATCAGGCTTTGCCGCGAGTCGGCATTGATCAACTGCTCGACCAGGGTGTCGATGGCCGGGTCTTTAAGGCCGATGAAGTTGCGGCTGCCGGGGTTGTCGGCAGCAGCACTCTGCCAGAACTCGCGTTGCTCGTTGCCCGGCGAGTTGGACTGCGGGTAGCCGCCGACGATCATGTCGAAGTCCCGCGAGCGCAGGCGGTTGATGTACTGCGAAACATCGACCCGGCGAATCACCAGGTCGATGCCCAGGTCGGCGAGGTTGCGCTTGAACGGCAGCAGGATGCGTTCGAACTCGGTCTGGGCCAGGAGAAACTCGATCGACACTGGCTTGCCCTGAGCGTCGACCATCTTGTCGTCGACGATGCGCCAGCCGGCGTCCTGCAGCAGCTTGTAGGCTTTGCGCTGCTGTTCGCGGATCATGCCGCTGCCATCGGTGACCGGGTTGGCGAAGGGCTGGGTGAACACCTGGTCGGGGATCTTGCCGCGCAGCGGTTCGAGAATTTTCAGTTCGGCGGCGTCGGGCAGGCCGGTGGCGGCCATGTCGGAGTTCTCGAAGTAGCTGCGGGTGCGGGTGTAGGCACCGTTGAACAGCTGCTTGTTGGTCCATTCGAAGTCCAGCAGCAGGCTCAGCGCTTCACGTACCCGCACATCCTGGAACAGCGGGCGGCGGATGTTGTAGACGAAGCCCTGCATGCCGGTCGGGTTACCGTTGGGCAGCTCTTCGAGGATCAGGCGTTTCTGCCGTACGGCTGGCACGTCGTAGGCGGTGGCCCAGCTCTTGGCGGCGGTTTCCAGGCGGTAGTCGAACTGGCCGGCCTTGAGCGCTTCGAGGGTGACGGCGCTGTCGCGGTAATAGTCGGTGGTCATCTCGTCGAAGTTGTAAAAGCCGCGATTGACCGCCAGGTCCTTGCCCCAGTAGTCCTTGACCCGCTCGTAGCGAATCGAACGCCCCGGCTTGACCTCGGCGACCTTGTACGGGCCGCTGCCCAGGGGAACTTCGAGGTTGCCCTTGGTGAACTCACGGTTTTCCCAGAAGTGCTTGGGCAACACCGGCAACTGGCCGAGGATCAGCGGCAGCTCGCGGTTGTTGCTGTGCTTGAACTTGAACAATACCCGCTGCGGATCTTCGGCGATCACTTCGGCGACGTCGGCGTAGTAACCGCGGTACAGCGGTGCGCCGTGCTTGATCAGGGTGTTGAAGGTGAACACCACGTCTTCAGCCTGCATCGGCTGGCCGTCATGAAAACGTGCTTCGGGGCGCAGGTAGAAGCGTACCCAGCTGTTGTCCGGAGCTTTCTCGATCTTGCCGGCGACCAGGCCGTACTCGGTGAAGGGCTCATCCAGGCTTTGGGTCATCAGAGTGTCGTAGATCAGGCCGATGTCATCGGCGGAAACACCCTTGTTGATGAACGGGTTGAGGCTGTCGAAGCCGCCGAAGCCGGCCTGGCGGAAGGTGCCGCCCTTGGGCGCGTCGGGGTTGACGTAGTCGAAGTGCTTGAAGCCTGCCGGGTATTTCGGCGCTTCATCGTAAAGGGTCAGGGCGTGTTGCGGTGCAGCCAGTGCCTGGCCACCGAGGCAGGCCAGCAGCAGTGCGCAGGCCTTCAGGCGCAGGCGGGACATTGGCATCATTGGGCTTTCTCCGAAGGCTTGATCCACCAGCTGTTGAGCCCCAGGGTATAGGGCGGCGTGGCCACAAAGGCAAAGCGATTGCGGTAGGCCAGGCGGTGGTTGTCGAGATACCAGTTGGGAATCATGTAGTACTGCCACAGCAGCACCCGGTCCAGGGCGCGGGCGGCGGCCACTTGGTCTTCACGGCTCTGGGCGGCCAGCAGGGTGTCGAGCAGGTGATCGACCACCGGGTCTTTCACGCCAGCATAGTTCTTGCTGCCCTTGGTCGAGGCCTGGCTTGAGTGAAAGTACAGCCATTGTTCAAGGCCCGGGCTCAGGGTCTGGTTCAGGGTCATCAGAATCATGTCGAAGTCGAACTGGTCCAGGCGTTGTTTGTACTGGGCCCGGTCTACCGTGCGCAAGCGTGCTTCGATGCCAATGCTGGCGAGATTTTCGACATAAGGTTGCAGGATCCGTTCAAGGTTCGGATTGACCAGCAACAGTTCCAGCTTCAAGGGTTGCCCGGCGCTGTTGAGCAGGCGTTGGCCATTGAGCTTCCAGCCGGCCTGGCCAAGCAGCTCGAGGGCCTGGCGCAAGGTCTGGCGGTTGATCCCTCGGCCGTCGGTGTGGCTCACCGAATAGGGCTCGGTGAACAGCGCCGCCGGCAGTTGTTTGCGGTAGGGCGCCAGCAGCAGCCATTCCTTGCCCACCGGCAGGCCGCTGGCGGCGAATTCGCTGTTGGGGTAGTAACTGGTGGCGCGCTGGTAGGCGCTGCTGAACAGGGCGCGGTTGGTCCACTCGAAGTCGAGCATCAGCCCCAGTGCCTGGCGAACCCGCGCATCGCTGAAGGTCGCCCGGCGACTGTTCATGAACAGGCCCTGGGTCTGGGTTGGGATCTTGTGCGGGATCTGTGCCTTGATCACATCGCCGCGGCGCACCGCCGGGAAGTTGTAGCCGTTGGCCCAGTTCTTCGCCTGGTGCTCGATGTAGATGTCGAACTCACCGGCCTTGAAGGCTTCGAAGGCCACTGCGCTGTCGCGATAGAACTCGTACTCGACGCGGTCGACGTTGTACTTGCCGCGGTTCACCGCCAGGTCCTTGCCCCAGTAGTTCTTCACCCGCTCGAACACCAGGCGTCGCCCGGGCTGAACCTGGGTGATGCGGTAGGGGCCACTGCCCAAAGGCGGCTCGAAGGTGGTGGCCTTGAAGTCGCGGCCTTTCCAGTAGTGTGCCGGCAGCACCGGCATCTCGCCCAGGCGCAGGATCAGCAGCGGGTTGCCGGCGCGCTTGAAGACAAAGCGGATGCGTCGCGGGTTGAGGATATCGACGCGTTTGACTTCCTGCAGGTTGGTCCGGTAGATCGGATGGCCTTCCTTGAGCAGGGTGCGATAGGAGAACGCCACGTCGCTGGCGGTAATCGGCTTGCCATCGTGAAAGCGCGCTTCGGGGCGCAGGTTGAACACCACCCAGCTGCGGTCTTCGCTGTACTCGACCGAGCCTGCGATCAGGCCATAGCTTGAAGTGGGCTCATCACCGGAGGGGTCGTACTGGCCGGTGCCGACCATCAGGGTTTCGTTCAGCTCGCTCACCCCGTACTGCAAGAAGTTCGGCGTGGTGACCGGGCTTGAGCCCTTGAAGGTGTAGGGGTTGAGGGTGTCGAAGGTGCCAAATGCCATGGCGCGCAAGGTGCCGCCCTTGGGCGCTTGCGGATTGACCCAGTCGAAGTGGGTGAATTTGGCTGGATACTTGAGCGTGCCGAACTGGGCGTAACCGTGGCTTTCGCTGATTGTTGCGCCCGCGGGAAAGCTCAAGGCCAGGCTGAGTGACAGCAACAGGAGGGGACGTATCAAGTCGAGATCCGATCCAGGCGGCTTGGGCTTTATTCCAGCTACAGTAACAGCTTGTATCGACTGGAAAAAGAGTGCCGCGTGGGGCGGGGCAGGTGGCTCCGGTCAGTGACCGGAGCACGGACCTCAATGGTTGAGGTAGACGGTCAGGGTCTGGCCTGGCTTGAGGGCGTGGCCGCTGCGTGGGTTCCAGCGCTTGAGATGCTGCATCTCGACGTTGAAGCGCTTGGCCACCAGGTACAGCGAGTCGCCTTTGCGCACCTTGTACTGGGTGGATTTCTTCTGGTTCTTGGCGCCAACCGGCTGGGCGTTCTGCATCACCAGGGTCTGGCCGGCCTTGAGGTTCTTGCCGGAAAGCTTGTTCCAGCGCTGCAAGTCCTTGACGCTGACCTTGTTGGCCTTGGCGATGCTGGCCAGGTTGTCGCCACGCTTGACCCGGTAACGGCTGTTACGGGTTGTGGTGGTGCGCGGCGCGGCTTCGGCCATGGCAGCTTCGAACACGGCCTTTTTCGGCTGCAGGGTCAGCAGTTCTTCAGGCTTCATGTTCGACAGCGAAGCGGTCAGCAGTTGCGCCTTGGCGGTCGGCACCAGCAGTTGCTGCGGGCCGTCGACGGTCATGCGCTTCTTGAAGGCCGGGTTGAGCTGGAACAGTTCGTCTTCGTCGATCTCGGCCAGGGCTGCGACCCGTGACAGGTCGAGGCGGTCCTTGATCGCCACGGCTTCGAAGTAGGGCTCGTTGGCAATCGGGTTGAGGTTGACGCCATAGGCTTGCGGCGTCATCACCACCTGCGACAGGGCCAGCAGCTTGGGCACGTAGTCGCGGGTTTCCTGCGGCAGCGGCAGGTTCCAGTAGTCGGTTGGCAGGCCGAGCTTCTCGTTGCGCTCGATGGCGCGGCTGACCGTGCCTTCACCGGCGTTGTAGGCGGCCAGGGCCAGCAGCCAGTCGCCGTTGAACATGTCGTGCAGGCGGGTCAGGTAGTCCAGCGCGGCGTTGGTCGAGGCGGTGATATCGCGACGGCCATCGTAGAAGCGGGTCTGGCGCAGGTTGAAGTAACGCCCGGTGGACGGAATGAACTGCCACAGCCCCACCGCATGGGCCCGGGAGTAGGCCATGGGGTTGTAGGCGCTCTCGATTGCCGGCAGCAGCGCCAGCTCCAGCGGCATGTTGCGCTCTTCGAGGCGTTCGACGATGTAGTGGATGTACAGGCTGCCACGGTCGCCGGCGGTTTCGAGGAACGAAGGATTACTGGCGAACCACAGGCGTTGCTGTTCGATGCGCGGGTTGACCGCAACTCCGTCCTGCAGCACGAAGCCCTGGCGCATGCGCTCCCAGACGTCCTGGGGGGCCTGCTCGACGACCGGCTTGACCGGTACGATCAACGGCTTCTGCTTGGCCCGGGCCTGGTAGTTGTGCGCGCGAACGCTGTCGGATTCGTCGACTTGACGGGTGCTCTGGCAGCCCACGAGGGTGGCGGCCAGGGCCAGCGCACTGGCTTGGGCCAGGCGCGTCAGGGCGACGGAATTGAAGGTTCTGCGGCTAGTGGACGACATTGGCTGGGACGAAGTTCCGGGCAAAAATGTCGGGGGATTCTAGAAAGCGGCCCCCCAACGGTCAACCTTTCAGAACTTTCCGTCACCAGCAGCGGCTGTTTAGAACGTATCTTTCCAAGCACGCAACCCAGCAAAAACAGCACTTGGCGTAGGGTTTAAGTGGTCAATCCGTTCGTCTAGTTTTTCTTTAACGGATGTTTCGGTGGTCCGCAGAAAGGGGTTGGTGAGCTTTTCCAGGGCCAGGGTTGATGGCAACGTGATGCGATCTTGTGCCCTAAGCTGGTTAACGTCGGCGAAGCGTTGGGCAATGTGCGGGTTTTCAGGCTCCACCGCCTGGGCGAAGCGCAGGTTGCTCAGGGTGTATTCGTGGGTGCAATACACCAGGGTGGCGGCGGGCAGCGCGGCCAGGCGCTGCAGGGAGTGGTGCATCTGCTCCGGCGTGCCCTCGAACAGGCGCCCGCAACCGGCGGCGAACAGGGTGTCGCCGCAGAACAGCACCGGGGTGGTTGTTTGCGGGCAATAATAGGCAATGTGTCCCAGGGTGTGTCCAGGCACCGCGATAACCTGGAAATCCAGGCCCAGAACGCGCACGCTGACGTTGTCCTCCAGGGCCTGGTCACGGCCAGGGATGCGCTCGTGGGCCGGGCCGTAGACGGTCGCGCCGGTGTGCGACTTGAGCTGCTCGACGCCACCGACATGATCGTGGTGGTGATGGGTAATGAGGATGTCGCTCAGTTGCCAGCCGGGATGGCGCTCAAGCCAGGCCAGGACCGGCGCGGCATCGCCTGGATCGACCACCGCGCAACGCTGGTTGGCAGCATCTTGCAACAACCAGATGTAGTTATCGTTGAAAGCGGGCAGGGCATCGATCTGTATCATGGTGCGATTCGCCAAACGGTGGACATGGGTGCATCTTAGTAGCTATGCGCGCTGTCGAGAACCTTCAAGGGAGACTGCAATGACCGATCAAGCCTTCGCCCAGGCCGATCCGCAGTGGCTGGAGCTGATCAGCCTGGCCCGCGACTGGTTCGCCGGCCCGTTGGGGCAAATGATGCTCAAAGAAGAGCAACGCCTGCTCGAAGAGGAACTGGGGCGTTACTTCGGCGGTTACCTGGTGCATTACGGCCCCTGCGCCGAAGCACCGCCCAAGGCCCCGCAGGTGCAGCGTAACGTGCGCCTCGGCGCGCCGCTGCCCGGGGTCGAGATCGTCTGTGAAGAACAGGCCTGGCCACTGAGCGAACATGCCGCCGACGTCGTGGTGCTGCAACATGGCCTGGACTTCAGCCTGTCGCCCCATGGCCTGCTGCGCGAGGCCGCCAGCAGTGTGCGCCCGGGTGGTCATTTGCTGATCGTCGGCATCAACCCCTGGAGCAGTTGGGGCGTACGCCGGGTGTTCGCCCATGATGCCTTGCGCAAGGCGCGCTGCATTTCCCCGTCGCGGGTTGGCGACTGGCTCAACCTGCTGGGTTTCGCGCTGGAGAAACGCCGCTTCGGGTGCTATCGTCCGCCGCTCGCATCCCCCGCCTGGCAACAGCGCCTGGCCGGCTGGGAGCGGATCGCCGGTGGCTGGCAGAGTGCTGGTGGCGGTGTCTACCTGCTGGTGGCGCGCAAGATGGTGGTCGGCCTGCGGCCCCTGCGCCTGGAGCGCCGCGAGCCGATGGGCAAACTGCTGCCGCTGCCGATGGCCAAGGTCAACCGGCGCCATTCCGAACCCTGAGTTCCGGGCCCCCTGGGCGCGGGGCCAAATCATTGATGAAAAAGGCTGTAAATGAGCGATAGCGTCGAAATCTTCACCGATGGTGCCTGCAAGGGCAACCCCGGCCCGGGCGGCTGGGGTGTGCTGATGGTGTGCAAGGGCGTTGAAAAGGAGCTGTGGGGCGGCGAACGCGAGACCACCAACAACCGTATGGAACTGATGGCGGCGATCAAGGGCCTGGAAGCGCTCAAGCGCGAGTGCGAAGTGCTGCTGGTCACCGACTCCCAGTACGTGATGAAAGGCATCACCGAGTGGATGGTCAACTGGAAAAAACGCGGCTGGAAAACCGCCGCCAAAGAACCGGTAAAGAACGCCGACCTCTGGCAGTTGCTCGATGAACAGGTGGGCCGGCACAAAGTGACCTGGAAATGGGTCCGCGGGCATATTGGCCATCATGGCAACGAGCGTGCCGATCAACTGGCTAACCGCGGTGTTGACGAGGTCCGTGGTCTGCGTTGACTACACCGGCCGCCACTCGCCCTTGAGCTGAGGTAGAATGGCCGGCTTTTCACCAGACTGTACGCGGCAGGAGACCATCGGCGTGGAGATTCAGAACAACAGGTCGGTCGTCCTCGACACCGAAACCACCGGTATGCCGGTGACTGACGGCCACCGGGTCATCGAGATCGGTTGTGTCGAGCTGATGGGCCGGCGCCTGACCGGGCGCCATTTCCACGTCTACCTGCAGCCGGACCGCGAGAGTGACGAGGGCGCCATCGGCGTCCACGGCATCACCGACTCCTTCCTGCTCGACAAGCCGCGCTTTGCTGAAGTCGCCGATGAATTCTTCGAGTTCATTCAGGGCGCCCAGCTGATCATCCACAACGCGGCGTTCGACGTTGGCTTCATCAACAACGAATTCGCTTTGCTCGGTCAGCACGATCGCGCCGACATCTCCCAGCATTGCACTATCCTCGACACCCTGATGATGGCCCGCTCGCGTCATCCGGGGCAGCGCAACAGCCTCGATGCGTTGTGCAAACGCTATGGTGTCGACAACTCCGGCCGTGAGCTGCACGGCGCACTGCTCGACTCCGAGCTGCTGGCCGACGTCTACCTGAGCATGACCGGTGGCCAGACCAGCCTGTCGCTGGCCGGCCACGGTGCCGATGGCGAAGAGGAGGGCGACGACAACCGCGGCAGCGAAATTCGCCGCCTGCCTGCCAGTCGCCAGCCGGGGCGGATCATTCGCGCCAGCGAGCAGGAGCTCGAGCTGCACATGGCGCGTCTGGAAGCCATCGCCAAGTCCGCCGGTGGCCCGGCGCTGTGGCAGCAGTTGTCCGAAGCAAACTGAGGCAATTTGCCGCGCAGGGGCGCTGGCGACCTTCTACCCTGAGGTGACAGAGCTGTCACCCGGAGGAAGCGCCCGCCCATGTACAAGGACCTCAAGTTCCCCGTCCTCATCGTGCATCGCGACATCAAGGCCGATACGGTCGCTGGCGAGCGTGTTCGCGCAATTGCCCAGGAGCTGGCCCAGGACGGCTTCACCATCCTGCCGGCCGTCGATTACGCCGAAGGCCGCCTGGTCGCCGCCACCCATCACGGCCTGGCGTGCATGCTGATTGCTGCCGAAGGCGCTGGGGAAAACACTCACCTTTTACAGAACATGGTCGAACTGATTCGCCTGGCCCGGGTGCGTGCACCGCACCTGCCGATCTTCGCTCTGGGCGAGCAGGTGACCCTGGAGAATGCCCCTGCCGATGTCATGAGCGAGCTGAACCAGCTGCGCGGCATTCTCTACCTGTTCGAAGACACCGTGCCGTTTCTCGCCCGCCAGGTGGCGCGGGCCGCGCACAGTTATCTGGATGGCTTGCTGCCGCCCTTTTTCAAGGCGCTGGTACAGCACACCGCGCAATCGAACTACTCATGGCACACCCCCGGCCATGGCGGTGGCGTGGCCTATCGCAAAAGCCCGGTCGGCCAGGCCTTTCACCAGTTCTTCGGCGAGAACACCCTGCGTTCGGACCTGTCGGTGTCGGTCCCTGAGCTGGGCTCGCTGCTCGATCACACCGGGCCGCTGGCGGCCGCCGAGGCGCGGGCGGCAAAGAATTTCGGTGCCGACCATACCTTTTTTGTGATCAATGGCACTTCCACCGCCAACAAGATTGTCTGGCACTCGATGGTCGGTCGAGATGACCTGGTGCTGGTCGACCGCAACTGCCACAAGTCGGTGGTCCACGCGATCATCATGACCGGGGCCATCCCTTTGTACCTGTGCCCGGAGCGCAACGAGCTGGGGATCATCGGGCCGATCCCGCTGAGCGAATTCAGCCAGGCCTCGATTGCCGCCAAGATCCACGCCAACCCCCTGGCCCGTGGCCTTCCGCCCAGGGTCAAGCTAGCGGTGGTGACCAACTCCACCTATGACGGCTTGTGCTACAACGCCGAGCTGATCAAGCAGGAACTGGGCAGCAGTGTCGAGGTGTTGCATTTTGATGAGGCCTGGTATGCCTACGCGGCGTTTCACGAGTTCTTCCGCGGGCGTTACGCCATGGGCACTTCGCGCAGTGCCGACAGCCCGCTGGTGTTCAGCACTCACTCGACCCACAAGCTGCTGGCTGCCTTCAGCCAGGCGTCGATGATCCATGTGCAGGACGGCGGCGCCCGCCAGCTGGACCGCGACCGCTTCAACGAAGCCTTCATGATGCATATTTCCACCTCGCCGCAGTACAGCATCCTCGCCTCGCTGGATGTCTCTTCGGCGATGATGGAAGGCCCGGCCGGGCGCTCCTTGCTGCAGGAAATGTTCGATGAGGCGCTGAGCTTTCGCCGGGCCATGGCCAACCTGCGTGAGCACATGGCCGCTGATGACTGGTGGTTCAGCATCTGGCAGCCGCCGCTGGCGGACGGTGCACGGCGGCTCGCCACCGAAGACTGGCTGTTGCAGCCCCAGGCCGACTGGCACGGTTTCGCTGATGTCAGTGACGATTACGTGCTGCTCGACCCGATCAAGGTCACCCTGGTGATGCCCGGGCTCAGTGCCGGCGGCGCCTTGAGCGAGCATGGCATCCCGGCCGCGGTGGTCAGCAAGTTTCTCTGGGAGCGCGGCCTGGTGGTGGAAAAGACCGGGCTCTACACCTTCCTGGTGTTGTTCTCGATGGGCATCACCAAGGGCAAATGGAGCACGCTGCTGACCGAGTTGCTTGAGTTCAAGCGCAACTACGATGCCAACACCCGCCTGCTCGAATGCCTGCCCTGCGTCGCCCAGCTTGATCCAGTGCGTTACCAGGGCCTGGGCCTGCGCGACCTGTGTGACCAGTTGCACGCCTGCTACCGCAGCAATGCCACGGCCAAGCAACTCAAGCGCCTGTTCACGCGTTTGCCGGAGGTAGTGATGAAACCTGCCGATGCCTATGACCAGATGGTGCGCGGGGAGGTCGAGGCGGTGCCGATCGAGCAGTTGCTCGGGCGCATCGCTGCGGTGATGCTGGTGCCCTATCCGCCGGGCATTGCGTTGATCATGCCGGGGGAGCGCTTTACCGAGGCGACCCGTTCGATCATCGACTACCTGGCCTTTGCTGCTGCCTTCGACAGCGGCTTTCCCGGTTTTGTCGCCGATGTCCATGGGTTGCAGCATGAAACCACAGCGCAGGGACGGGTCTATACCGTCGATTGCATCAAGGCCTGAGCGGGCTCAAGGAATGCGGATGATTTCCACGCCACTCTGGACCAGCTCAAAACGGTCCTCACCCAGGTGGTTGACCCGGTCACCGATTGCCAGCTTGTAGGTGGTGATGGGCAGGGATGCGGCGCTTCCGTCGGCCTGCAGGGTGGCTTCCTGGAACTCATGAACGGGATAGATGCGGCCCTCGGCGTCCCGTGCATGAAACTGTCCGACCAGTACTGCTGTCATTTACCGTACAACCTCTGAAGAAATAAGTATCTGTCAGGCATAGACCACTGTTTTGCCTGGTAAGTTTTGCCCGTATGGAAAAAAACTTCAGGCCCGTGCCGGATCATCTATACCTACAACTCCCTTTGTTCATCACATCAGGAATTTGCCATGAGCCAGGTGTATTCAGTCGCCGTCGTCGTCGGCAGCTTGCGCAAGGAATCCCTCAACCGCAAAGTCGCCCGCGCGCTGGCCGAGCTTGCGCCATCCAGCCTCAAGCTGCACATCGTCGAAATTGGCGAGCTGGCCTTGTACAACGAGGATATCGACGTCAATCCGCCGCAGGCCTACAAAACGTTTCGCGAGCAGATTCGCGGCAGTGATGCGCTGCTGTTTGTCACCCCCGAGTACAACCGCTCGGTGCCGGGAGTGTTGAAAAATGCCATCGATGTGGGCTCGCGGCCCTATGGCCAGAGCGCCTGGAGTGGCAAGCCCGGGGCGGTGATCAGTGTGTCGCCGGGGGCGGTGGGCGGCTTTGGTGCCAACCATCACCTGCGCCAGTCGCTGGTGTTCCTTGATGTGCCGTGCATGCAGCAGCCCGAAGCCTACATTGGTGGGGCGGGAACGCTGTTTGACGACAACGGCAAGCTGTCGGAGAAGACCCGGCCGTTCCTGCAGACTTTTATCGACAAGTTCGCCGTGTGGGTCGAGCGCCACCAGAACTGAGGCATTGCACCGGCCACCCTGCTCAAGGCTGGCCGGTGCAAAGGCAGGTTCAGCGTTGCTGTTGCCCTGCCCGGTTGGTCAGCGCCTCGATCAGGTTGCTTTCGTTGCGCTTGAACTGTTGCTCCAGCGCGGTGATACGTGCGGCAATCTGCTCGGGATTGTCATCCGGATAGAGGTCGTATAGCTCCAGTACCTCGGCCTCGTAGGCAGACTTGAGCGCCATGAAACGATCGGCGTGGCTCTCGCGCAGGTAATCCACCCAGAAGTCCCGCCCCCTGGCGAAGTCGAGGAAGGCCTGGCCGCCTTCGCCCTGGCGCACCTGGCTCAACGCAGCATCCAGTTTCCCGGGGCGAATGTTGGCGGCCGTTCGGTACAGCATGTTGCTCGGCGGCACCGGCAGGTCCAGCTCACGGGCCCATTGCAGGCGATAGGCCAGGCGCACTTCGGCTTCGTCGCGGCTACCGGCCTGTTCGCGGGCAGCGTTGTCCAGCGCCTCCAGCCGGTACAGACGGCGGGTGAGGGCGTACAGGGAACTGCCCCGCTGTTCGGCGGCAACGCCCTGCAGCGATTGACGAATGAACACCTGAATTTCCATCTGGTTGAACGCCAGGCGTATGCCATCGGGGCAAGTGTCGCGCTGCCTGATCTGCTGCAGGGGTTCGGCACCCATGCCGTTGAGAATCAGGCGCAGTTCTGTGTCGTTGGCGGCTACCTCGAGTACGCCCCAAACCCGCTCAGTAAGGCCGCTGCGGCTGCTGGCATCGCGATAGTCGGCGCTGTGTTGCAGGTGGCTGATGACCCCCAGCAGGTCGCTGGCGTCTGCGCCGTCTTCGATCTGTTGCCAGATACCTCGGCGTGTCGCACTACGGTCTTCGGCACCGCTTAGCCAGACATCCGCACCGGATTCGGCCTCTTCAGCGGAAGAGGGGGAAGAATCGCTTGAATAGTGCCGCTCACGCTCCAGGGCACGGATATCGGGCGGCAAGTCCATATAGAAGTCGTAGGCGCGATCGGAACCTTCGGACAAGTGCGCGCGACGCATGCTCTCGTGGCTCAGCGGGTTGCCGGTCAGGGAAATTTCAGTGTGATGTTCTTCAGTGCGTGGGTTGGCGAGAATGCGCTCGGGCAATTCGCGTAACTGGTTGCCAACCAGCGACAAGCGTTGCATCGGTCCCGGCAGCAGCGTGTCCAGCCATTGCGGCCAGGCTTGCAGGCCGACATTATTGAGGCTCAACTGCTCGATGTTACGTAATGCAGAAGCATCGCTAATCTCGCCGATAATATTTGCGTCAAGTTGCAGTTCAGTCAGCCCTGGCATGAGTTGCAGCGTTGCCAGCGCCGACTGATCGATGTTCAAGCCCAGGTCGATCAGGCTCAGGTGTTCCAGCATCCGCAATTGCGGCACCGCCGCATTCAAGCTGCCCAGCGGGGTGTCATGCCCTTCGATGTGCAAACTGTCCAGGTAAGGAAAGTCACTGAGAAACTGGTGCAATTCACTGGCATGGGTCCCCACGCGCAGAAGCTGCAGCCTGCGCAGGCGATGATAGAAAAACGCCGGCAATCGCCTGGGGAAGTCGTTCAAGGCAATTGCCTCGACGCGCAAGGCGCCAACGTGGCCATGGGTTGGTTCGTGGCTCCACAAGTCGTGCACCAGGCGGCCCAGGCGGCGCCTGGAGGCAATCTGTTCATCGCGTAGCGGTGCGCCTGAGTGGGACGCTTCGGCCCACTGCACAAAGGCTTCATCCAGCTGCGCACGTTCCTGGGTCATGACATCCAGGATGGCGCGAAGATTCTCTGCAATGGTCAGTTCAAAGCTGAAGCGTCTGCCTTCACCTTCACTCAGACGCATGCGGATCAGGGTGTCCCGCGAAAGCTCGTTGTTCAGTAACGAAACCCGGGTGTGATGCCCGCTACCGATGGGGTTTTCCAGCACGGCGGCGGGTACCGTGGTGATCTGGTTGTCGGCCAGGGAGACTTCGGCAATTGCATTCAGGTTGGCGCTGTCGAGCCACTGTGGCCAGCCGCGAAGGCTGGTGCGGTTCAGCCCCAGGTACTGCAGGTTCAAGCCGTTGAGGTCGATGTTACCGAGTATGTTGAGGGTGTTGCCGCTCAGGTCCAGGCGTTGAAGCTGGCTGAAACCCCGGTAGAGGTTGATTTCGGTCTGGCCGATGTACAGCCGGGTATCGATCAGGCTCAGTTCGCGCAGTTGTGGGTAATGTTCCAGCACCGTCTGGCCGATGAAGGGATAGCTGGGTTGGCCAATACTCTGGCCATAGACCAAAGACCTCACCTGGGGAAAGCGCTCGAAGAACCGGCCCAGGCCGATACGCTCGTTGTCCAGGTTGATGAACGGATTGGGTAGCGCTTCGTCGTGGTTCACGTTCCACAATTCCAGGGCCCGCACGCGCTGCTGGATAAAGTCCGGCAATTGCGCTGGGAAGTCGATCAGGTAGACGTCTGCCAGTTGCAACGGGGTGGTGGCTTGACTCAGCTCGGACAGGTTGTTGGCGCGCCAGTGACGCCACAACGCCTCGGCGATGCGTGTGCGGCTGTTCATGCGCGCAGCGCTCAAGGGTGGCATTGAACTGGCGGCATCGGTCCAGTTGGAAAGGTGATTGCGCAGGCTTTGTTGCTCTTCAAGCAGTTGGTCCAGGCGCTGGTCGATGTCGGCACGGGTCCACTGCGCGTCGTAGAACATCTGCAGGATCTGCTCGGGAAAGGCGTGCTCGAATTCAAGCAGACGGATCTTGTCCAGCAGCGTCTCTTCAAGGATGAAGCCCGCCAGCCTGCCGCGTCCGCTCAACGGGAAACCTAGCCTGCCATCGGCCAGGCGCATCGGGGAGCGGGCGCCGGGCTTGAGCGTTTGCATCTTCAGCACGGCTCTCAAGCTGTGCCGGGCCAGTAGCGGTTGCGACTGTACGGCCTGTTTGAGCGCTGCGTGCTGGCTGACCTCGGCAAAGCCCAGGGCACTGCGTTGGGCGTCCGGCAGCGCGTGCAGGACTGCGGCATAAAGGTTGTCACGGCCATGCAACTGACGCCCGTCGGCATCGTAGGTACGGTAGGTGGTGCCATCGCTGACCAGGACCTTGTGAATGGGCGCTTCGCTGCTGCCGATGCTGTCGAGTAGCGCCCCCTGGATTGAACCCTCGCGGACCTCCAGGCGTACGTCGGTCGACCAGCCGTGTAGAGTGCCCAGGGTATGCAGCGCCAGCCGCTCGCTGTCGGAACTGCTGCCAGCGTCCAGATACAGCCCTTCATACGCACGATTCAGACGCAGCTTATGCTGGTAGGCACGGGCTTCTTCGCCAATTCGTATGGGAATGCGCGCATTGACACGCAATTGTTCAAGTTCTGCCGGGCTGGCGTGGCGCAGCAGTTCCTCGACCACCACCGTGGGCAGGCCGCTGAAGGATTGCTGGACCTGCAGCACCGGGCCAGCGTCGGTTTTTTGCAGTGCCTGGTAGCGTTCATTGAACAGTCGGGTTTTGTGGGTTTTTGCCTGGGTCGCCAGTTGTTGCTGTAACTGGCGTTTCGCTGTGGTGAAGTTGGGCTCGCCTGAACCCAGCGGGTGTTGCAGCAGTCCTTCGAGCTCTGCCTTGGTCATTTGCCGCATCAGTGCTTCGAGAACGTCATCACCACCGAGCCGCACCTGCAGGGGGCGGGGCAGCGCATTGCCACTTTGGCTGTGGTACTGCGTAAGCACCTTACCCTGCTCATCGAGCACGGTCAGCGCTTGGCCGTTCGGCCAGCCGGGCGCCTCGGCCAGTAGTTGCAGTTGCAGGGCCGGTTCGGCGTGCGGATCTCCTGCCTCCAGTAGCTGGGTGAAGCGGTCAAGCTCATGTTCCAGACGGAAGCGGTGTAGCGTGTCGCTGAACAGGGCGGGTGGGTGCAGGCCTTCGCTCAATGCGTGACGCAGTTGTGCCTGATGGGTTTCGCTGACGCGCATGATGGTGCTGGCGACTTCATCGGAGAACTCGGCGCCGGCATGTCCGAGCCGTCGAAACAGGCGGATGCCTTCCCACTCAAGCGGCTGGTCGGTAACCTGCAGCCAGGCGCCTGCCTGGTTATGGCGCAAAGGCGGCTCGTAGGCGCCCATGCGCCACGGATGTTCCAGCCGGTAGGGCGCGCTGGCAGCGGGCGGCTTGACCGCGTAGGTGCGGCCTTCGAGCACCAGCCATTGTCGGCCCTGGTAGTCGTAGAGCCCGGAGGCATTGGGTTGCAACTCGGCGGGTAGCCTGACGTCTTGGGCGAATGGCTGCAGGTCGGGTTTCCACAGGCGCGTACTGCCATCGGCCAGTTGCACGCTCTGCATCTGCCTGACCAGCTCAGGAGCTTGTACCGCAGCGCCGCCCCCTGCCGCCGAGAGGCCTCCCAGGGCGGCGATCATCGCCAGGTTTTCGACCACATCCATCAGGTAGCCCCAGGCTTGCTGGCTCTCGCCCTTGGCCAGGCTCTCGATGCCTTCATAGACTTCGTTGCACAGTTGTACGGCGGTGACGGCCAGCATCACCTCGCCGAGCACCGGCACCACGAACGCGGCGATATTGAGCACGTTGAGCGTCGTCTGGACAAAGTACAGCAGCTTGTCTTGCAGCGACTTGTGGTCCTCGGCGGCCGTGGGCACGCCGTGAAACAGGGCATCGTCCTTGAGCTGGGTGATTTTTTGCTGGTACAGCGCGTTGAGCAGGTTGCCGAAAAAGGTACCTTCGCGCAGGTGCAGGCTGGCGTTGCGGTCGAGTTTTTCTTCGTAGTAGCCCGCGGCACTGTTCCAGACCTTGGGATAGAAAGCCTGGTGCAGGCGAGCAAACAACCGCGCGCGCTGGCGTGCAGGTACAAATCGGGCAAAGAACTGCTGGTAGTCCGGCTTCAGAAAGCTGTCACGCAGGGACGCGAAAAAGTGCGCAAGCGAGGGGTACTCCCTGAGCGGGTCGTAGGGGTCATCGGGAATGTAGACCACGACCTTTTCGCTGTGCTGGCTGGCACTGCGGTCTTTACCGAAGACAACGATGGCGCTGAGTTCGACATCCCAGAGTTTGAGAAAGTTACGGGTTATCGTTACCCCGTCCAGTGCTACCGGTTTGTTTCGAGCGATATCCAGCAATACGCCATGCATCTGCGGGCTGATGGCTTTTTTCAACCGCGCAATGTGCGTGTGCAGAAGAAACGTCGATTGCTCGAGCTGTTTGAAGTCGGCGCGCAGGTTGGCGCTGGCGGCGTCGGCAGCATCACCTGCAGCGGACACCGGGTTGAGTACGCGCTGTATCAACTGTTGGTAGGTACCGCCCAGGTCAAGTTCGCGGCACAGGGCAGCAAACTGCTCGGGAACGATATTCAGCGGCGACTCGTCGGGGTAGCGCCCGGGCCGGTTAAGCGCCGGGTCGGAGTAATAGATGCGCGAGGCAATCGATGTCCGCCCGCGATCGTCAGTCATGGCGCCCGGCACGGCTTCCCAGGCTTCGAAGTTCTGCAGGGCACAGGCCAGCAGCGATTGGGTGGCGGCTTTGATCGCGACACCAGCCTTGACCGCTGGATCCTGCGACAACGTCAGGAAAGAGCCGTCGCTGACCACGCGCCGGGCATGGAACAGATAACTGTTGTGCACATCGACCTCCAGGCCGAATCGCTCCTGCAGCTTGGCTTTCAACAAGGGTTCGGCATAGGACTCGATGGCCGGAAGTGCGGCAAGTATCTCGTGGACCCGCTGCTCGTGGCGGCGATGGCGGATATACACCCTTTGCAACTGTTCCAGTGTCTGCGCATCGGTATGCCGTGCATCAGCCAGCCAGGGCAATGTCTGCACGTCGACCTTGCGTAGCGCAGCATGAGTGGCGGTAGGGGCGCTGATCAGCCACGCGGGTAGCTTGCTTGAGATGGGTGTGAAATCGGTTGGTCGGGTAGGGGAGCTGAGGTCAACAGACATGAATTAAAACCTTCTTCCTTGAGGTGTAGGCACTGAGCGTACGGTGGAAAGCTCAAGGGAAAAAGGTTGAATGTTGGTTGGAAAAGTCGGTGAAAAGATCGTGATTTTGCGGCAATAACGACTATATCTAACACCTGTTGTCACTTGCCCGGGGCGGTATGAGCAAACAGGCAGGTCAAGTTGGGTAACTTGTCCTGCCTGTTTAGATTGCTGGGTCAATCAGCTGTGCAACGTGCTTACACGGCCTGCGGCATTTCCCCACGAGCCAGGCGCTGGTTGATATCAGCGATCACCTCTGGCAGTTCGTTGATGGTGTCGATCAGGTAGTGCGGGCGCGAGCCTGCGAACAACGCATGAATGCGCTTGCGCTCGCTGTCGAGGGTGTCCGAGGCCAGGGCGCGGTAGCCTTCGTAGGTCAGGCCCAGGGCGTTGCCCGAGCACACCAGCGCTACCGTCCACATGCCGGCGCGCCGGCCTTCGAGGATGCCTGGTACGGTGTCGTCGACCTTGACGCAGGCAGCGACATCATCGATGCCCAGGGCAATCACGTTGGCCAGGGCCTGGGCCGGCCAGGGGCGGCCGTTCGGGGTTTCGTCGGTGGCCACCACGTGATCGGCGACGTAGCCGTTCTGCGCGGCCAGTGCCACCACCTTGTCCATCACCACTTTCGGATAGCCCGAGCACGAGCCGATCTTCAGACCGTCTTGGCGCAGCCCGGTGAGGGTGTCGAGGGCGCCGGGGATCAGCGCCGAGTGCACGGCGATCTTCTCGATCTGCAGTGGCATGAAGCGCTCATAGATGGTAGTGACGTCCGCGTCGGTCGGCGTGCGGCCGAACACCTTGCGGTAGCGTTCGGCGATCAGCGGCTGGTCACACAGGGTGCGGATATGGTCCCACTTGCCCATGCCCATCGGCCCGCGGGCTTCCTCGATAGACACTTCGATGTCGAACTCGGCGAAGGCCTCGACAAAGATCTGGGTTGGGGCAAAGGAGCCAAAATCGACCACGGTGCCGGCCCAGTCGAGGATCGCGGCTTGCAATTGCGTCGGGTTGTTGTAGTTCATGTTCAGGGTTCCTTGAGCGGGTGGTTGCGCTGATCGGGTAAAAAGGCTTCGGGGTATCAGATGTCCAGCACTTCCATTTCCCGCAGCACCTGAGCCACGGCATCGACCGCGGCCTGCATGCCGTCCGGGCCGACGCAGCCGATGCAGCCGACGCGGAAGGTTTCGACCTGGGTCAACTTGCCCGGGTAGAGGATGAAACCCTTGGCCTTGACCCGCTCGTAGAAGTCCTTGAACTGGTAGCGCGGATCGTTCGGGGCATGGAAGGTGACGATGATCGGCGCCTGAATCTCGGCGGGCAGGAAGCTGCGCAAGCCAATGGCGGCCATGCCGTCGAGCAGGGTCTTGCAGTTGCTGGCATAGCGCTGGTGGCGGGCGGGCAGGCCGCCTTGTTCGTTGTACTGCAGCAAGGCCTCGTGCAGCGCCGCTACCACATGAGTTGGCGGGGTGAAGCGCCACTGGCCGGTCTTGGCCATGTAGACGTGCTGGTCATGCAGGTCCATGGCCAGCGACGGCGAGTTGCCTTCGGCGGCGGCCAGCGACTGTTTGTTGGCAAAGACGAAGCCCATGCCAGGCACGCCTTCCAGGCATTTTCCGGAGGCGGCGATGAGGGCATCGAATGGTACCTGGCGGGCATCGATCGGCAAGGCGCCGAACGAGCTCATGGCATCGATGATCAGGCGTTTGCCGTGGCCGGCGATAACCGCGGCAATCTCTGCCAGCGGGTTGAGAATGCCGGTGCTGGTTTCGCAGTGAATCAGTGCCACGTGGGTAATGCTGCTGTCGGCGCTCAGCAGACGGTCGACGTCAGCGGCAGTGGTCGGCTGGTCTTCGGCGGTTTCGAAGGTGCTGCAGGCGCGGCCCAGCACCTTGCAGATCTTTGCCAGGCGCTGGCCGTAGGCGCCGTTGATCAGTACCAGGACCTTGCCGTCGCGGGGCACCAGGGTGCCGATGGCCGCTTCCACGGCAAAGGTGCCGCTGCCTTGCAGGGGCACGCAATGGTGGCTGTCGGCACCGTTGACGATGGCCAGCAGTTGCTCGCAGAGGCTGGCGGTGAGCTGGTTGAAGTCGCGGTCCCATGAACCCCAGTCGACCATCATCGCTTGGCGGGTACGGGCCGAGGTGGTCAGGGGGCCAGGGGTCAGCAGGATAGGGGCGTTACTCATTCCGGTAGTCCTCGCAAGCGGTGGGCTGAATCTACGGGGCCTACGTTGCAATTCCGTGCCTTATCAATCAAATTGTTTGTTGTTATGCCAGTCATAAGTCAGGCCGATAGATATGAACCTGTTCCAGCTCCGCGCCTTCGATGCCGTGGCCCGTGAGGGCAGTTTTACCCGCGCCGCCGCCCGTCTGTTCATCAGCCAGCCGGCGGTGACCGGGCATGTCAAGGCGCTTGAGGAGCACTACCAGATCACCTTGCTGCGCCGCACGGCGCGACGTGTCGAGCTGACCGAGGAGGGCATTCGCCTGGCGGCGATCACCCGCGCGATGTTTGGCCTTGCCGAAGAAGCCCAGGCGATGCTCGAGGCCAACCGCCAGTTGCTCACCGGGCGCCTGGAAGTGGCCGCCGACGGCCCGCACCGGGTCATGCCGATGCTCGCGCAGCTGCGCGCGCGGTATCCGGGGATCACTGTCAACCTGCGTCTGGGCAACGCCCAGGAAACCCTGGCGGCGCTGCTCAGCGAGCATGCCGATGTCGCGGTGATGACCGAGGTCGAGTCGCGCAAGGGCCTGCACCTGCAAAGCCTGGGCGATTCACGGATCTGCGCCTTGCTGCCGGCCGGGCATGCCTGGGCGGCCAGCGCCGAGGAATTGCCCCTTGGCGAGCTGGACCGGCAGATCATGGTACTGCGCGAACCCAGTTCGATTACCCGCCGCACCTTCGATCAGGCCTGCCGCGATGCCCAGGTGCAGCCGCGCGTGCTGCTGGAGCTCGACAGCCGCGAGGCGGTGACTGAAGCGGTAGCGGCCGAGCTGGGCATCGGTATCGTTTCGTCGCTGGAGATCAGCCATGACCCGCGGGTGGTGGCGCGGCCCATCGGCGCAGCGGGGCTGATCAACCAGCACATGATCGGCTGCCTGGAGCGACGCCGCGAACTGCGCCTGATCCAGGCGTTTCTCAGCCTGGCGGCAGCGGTATGAGGCGGGGCTGGTTTTTTCCCGGCGGGCCCCTAAGATGGCGGGCAAACACTACAGGCAAGGCGAACGACTGCTGATGGCGGAGAAAGACACCATCTCCATGCAACTGGTGCGCGAGGCGCTGCTGCAAAGCTGCGCCCCCGGCGCCGCGAGCCAGGCCCTGCTCAGTCGTGTGGGGATCGACCCCGAACAGTTGCAGCAGGCCGATGCGCGGGTGCCCGCCGGGGCCTACGCGCAGCTCTGGCGGCTGCTGGCTCGTCGTTGCCACGATGAGTTCTTCTGCATGGACCCGCGTGGCCTGCGCACGGGCAGCCTGGCCTTTGTGTGCCGTTCGTCCATGGCCCAGCCCACGTTGGGCGCCGGGCTTGAAAGCGCCCTGGCGTTTCTCGGGCTGATGCTCGAGCACCTGCAGCCGGCGCTGGTGCGCCAGCAAAGCCTGGCGGAGATCGTCATCGGCGAGCCCCGGGATGAGCCGCGCCGGGCCTTCACCTACTTTACCTTCTGGATGATTGTGCATGGCGTCGCCTGCTGGCTGGCCGGGCGGCGCATCCCGATCCTGGCCATTGAGCTGCGGTGCGCCGAGCCGCCGTTTTGCGACGATTACCGGGTGATGTTCTCGGAGAACCTGCAGTTTGACCGGCCACGCACGCGGATGATCTTTGCCGCCGATTGCCTGGACCTGCCGCTCAAGCGCACGCCTGAAGAGTTGCAGCGCTTTCTGGCCGAGGCGCCGGCCAATATTCTGGTCAAGTACCGCGACCCGGCGAGCCTGGCGCGGCGGATCAAGGAATCGCTGCGCCAGCTTCCCGCCGGTGATTGGCCGGAAACCGAGGCCCAGGCCCAGCAACTGTGCATATCGGCCTCGACCCTGCGTCGACGCCTGGCCGAGGAGGGCGCCACCTACCAGGGCCTCAAGGACAGTGTACGCAAGGAGCTGGCAATCGCCTGGCTGGCCCAGGAACAGATAAGCTTCGCCGAAATCGCCGAGCGCCTGGGGTTTGCTGACAGCAGCTCGTTCTACAAGGCCTTTCGCAAGTGGTATGGCTGCAACCCGGGCCATTATCGGGCATTGATCGGCCAGGGTGAAACGCCTCATGCTGCCAGTGATGGTTAAGCGTTTCTAGGCTGGAGGATTGCCATTCCCCCAGGACCTTGAACGTGCCTAATCCTGCCACCCGATCCCCAGCCACACCGCCTGCGATCGCCCAGCCCGGGGTGACCGATGAATTCATCGGTCATATCCTGCCTGACTGGCTTAGAACCGCCTCCGTCGAGCAGATCAATGATTTGCGCGACGATTTCGCAAGGCTGCGGCACAGCCAGCTAGCCGTCCACGCAACCCTGGATGAACTCCAGGCCATTGATGCTTTCGCCAAGCCGTTGCTGGCAGACGCACTGCACGACAAGCTCAACTACCAGGGCAACCTCGACAGCGACCAATGGCGCGAAGTACTGCGCGACTTCAAGCCTAGCCAGGGTATCGGGCTGCCTAGCGATGATACGATTCTGCTCACCCAGCCCTTGATGCAGCGCCTGCTGCAAGGCTTTGGCGCTCGCCAGACAGCCGCGAGCAGCTACTATGCCGGGACAGCGATCGTCACTGCGGGCGAACTCGAGACAGTTTTGCTCGATGCGCCCGAAAAAGTGGCCAGCGTCTGCCGTGAGCTGGATGTGGGCAGGCGTTTCCAGCAGCATGTGGAGGATGTCTTCGCGCCGGCTGAGCAGGACCTGGCCGAGGAAAAGCGCCTGGCCCTGCAAGTGGCTGCGCGCCTCGCTCATTTACGCGGGCAGATCGATGCGCTGGCCTACCAGATGCTCGAGCAAGTCGTCTCGGGCGCATCCCAGGTCAGCCATGGCGGGTTGGAAGTACGTATTTATCAACTGAGTGCGCTGAACTGCCAGGTTAGCGGTGCGGTGGTTTTCGAAGTGCGCGGCGACCCGCCGCAAGGGGCGCTGCGCTGGACCGAGGCCAGCCTGATTCGCGGGTTGTTGGTGTATTTTCCGACCGATCGGCAGCAGCCTTTGCGCAGTTACCGTTCCTGGTTTGCCTTCAACACCGCGCTGGCTGAATTGCTCAAAGAATCCGAAGCTTATCGCGGCTACTTCAGCACGTTGATCGGCTTGCAGCAGCGTGCGGGTTTTGCAACGTTGCTGGCAACCAGGCTCACCGATTCAAGCGTTGACCTGGATTTGAATGGCACGCTCCTGCGCGGCGAATTGTTCATCGGGCTCTGTCAGTTGCAACTGGCGCGGATCAAGGCCGATGCCCGGGTACTGGCGGTGCCGAGCGCCGATGTCGACAGTGCGGCGACCCGAGCGTGGCGTTCTGATCTGGCTGCGGCCGGTTGGACGGCACTCAACCTGGTCGGCCTGTTCGTTCCCACTGTGGGTGGGTTGTTGCTCGGGCATCTTGCACTGCAGACCTTGAGCGAGGTGTTCGAAGGGGCCGAAGACTGGCTGCGCGGGCATCGCGGCGAAGCACTCGAGCATATGCTCGGCGTTGCCCAGACCGTGGCTGTGACGGTAGCGCTGGGGGCTGGCATTCATATTGTCGGCAGAGCGTTCAAGCGCAGCGATTTTGTCCAGTCACTGTTGCCGGTCACCCTCGAAAGCAATCAGCCGCGCTTATGGCGCCGGGATCTGCGCTCTTACCAGCTGGGGCGCATTCCCGCCGGCTCGCGCTTGACCGATAGCGGCCTGTACCTGGCCGACGGGCGCAGTTACCTGCCGCTACGCGGCGAAGTTTACGAAGTCCGTCGGGTACCGCAGCAAGGTCCGTGGCGCCTGGTTCATCAGCAACGTGCCGGCGCGTACGGGCCGGTCGTCGAGTTCAACGGCGAACGCGCCTGGCGCTTGCGTGATGAGTGGCCGCTGGCCTGGCAGGGCCAGTCGCATCTGCTCGAACGCCTGTGGCCCGCTGCCGGGCTGATGAGCGTGAGCGAGGTGAGTGCGCTGTTGCAGGTGGCGGCTATCGATGAAGATGAGCTGCGCGGGATACTGGTGGAAAACCGCCGGATGCCGATAGGCCTGCGCGACACCCTTGAGCGCTTCGCCCAGAACCAGCAGGGTGTGTCGCTTTCTACACGGTACTTGCCTGATGACCCGCTGCTGGCAACGCTCCAGCGGGACTTCCCCACCTTACCCGATGCCTATGGCCTGGCCTTGCTTGCACAGGCCAGCGATGAAGCGCGCGCGCTGATGGCAGCCGAGGCGCGCGTACCCCTGGGGCTGGCGGAACAGGCGCGGATGCTGGTTCGGATGGCGCAGCTGACTCGCGCCCGTGAAGGTCTGTACCTTGGCTACGGCGGTTCGCTGGACAGTGCTCACCTGGTGTTCTATGCGCTCCGGCGTTTGCCGGGGTGGCCGCAGGAGGTGAACCTGGCGTTGCATGACCGCTTTCCCTACAGCCGTTTGCTCGACCGGCTGGAGCCCGAAGACAGCCCTGGGCTGCTCAGGGTCATCGTCCACCAGCGAGGTGTTTACCAGCTCTACGGCGATCAGCCAGATGGCGCTGAGGGCGTCGAGCTGAGCGGGAGATTGCTAGAGGTCATTGCCGCTTCGTTGAATGATGCCCAGCGTGAAGGCCTGGGATGGCAGGGGCCGCATGCGCTTGGGCAAATGCGCGCGGACCTGATTGCCCAGCTGCCGGTCGCTGCCAGCGAACTGGAAGGGGTTCTGGGCCTGGCGCCGATCCGGCGCTGGTTCAACCCGGGACATCGCCTGGCAGATGGCCGCGTAGGGTATCTGCTGAGTGGTCGAGGGGCTGCGCAGGCGATGGCGCAAAGTATCAGCAACCGCTTGTGTGCCTTGTTTCCCGGCCTTGATGCCGAGCAGCGCGAAGCCTTTATCGCCAGTCTGCGCGAAAGTGGCTCTTCAGTGCTGCTGGAGTTGCAGCGGCTCGAGCAGGAGTATCAGGTGCTCGATCAGACGCTGAGTACCTGGGAGGCCGCAGCGCCTGCGCAAGCAAGTGGTAGCGCTACGGTGCTGTTGTCGCCACGCAATCGCGTGGCCGAAGCGCTGCGCCACTGCTGGCGCCGTCAAAGCGAGCCGATCATTGACGCGAACGGGATTCTCCAGGGTTATCGCTTGAGCATTGTTGGCCGGCATATCCCGACCTTTCCCAATCTGCCGGGCGAGATCAGCTTTGCTCATGTGGTCGATGTGGTCATGGTCGGCATGCGTATGCGCAGGCTGCCGGCGTCGTTTTTCCGGGCGTTTTCGAACACTCGCTGGCTGAACCTGAGCAACAATTTTTTTGACCAGTTGCCGTCCGGTCTCGAGCACATGTCGGGGTTGCGCATCCTCAGGCTGGAACACAACCACATCGCCCTGCAGGCCATGGATGTCGATGCACTGGCCCGGTTGAGCCAACTGCGTATGCTGGTGCTGGACAACAACCCGCTGAGGCGCAACCTCAACCTGCGGCCCTTGCACCGTTTGCGCGAACTGAGCTTGCGCAACACCGGCCTGCAAGCTTTGCCGCGCGGGTTGCTCAGCCGACCGTTCCTGGAGCAGGCCGACTTGCGCAACAATCTGATCGCCACCTTGCCCGAGCGCTTTTTCCATACCCCTGGGGTAATCCGTGACGCCATTTACTTGCAGGGCAATCCCCTGGCACAGGCGACCTGGCAACGCCTGGCCGAGCTCGATGGCATGCAGTTGCCAGAAGAGGATGAGCACGAGCTGCCGGTCGATGCTCGTGCGCTTTGGCTGGCCACCCTGGATGAGCGGGTGTACGAAGTGCGTGCGGGGCAATGGGATGATCTCGCACGGGCAGAGGACAGTGCAGGTTTTCTGCGTCTGCTCGGCGAGCTGAGCGGCACTGCGGACTACCGGATGAACCGCGAGGACCTGAGCCGGCGGGTCTGGGCCCTTGTCGAAGAGGCGGTAGACAGCCAGACGCTGCGTTCGACCCTGTTCAAGCTGGCCTCGGCAGCAAGGACCTGCGTCGACAGCGTTTCGGATTGCTTCAGTAGCCTCGAAGTGGGTTACTTCTTGTGGCAAGCCGAGCAGCAGCCTGGCTCGGAAAACCAGGCCAGCCGCTTGCTTGGGGTGGCCAGGCGCTTGTTTCGCCTTGAGCGTGTCGAGCAGGTTGCCCGGGAGGATATCCATGCGCGTCAGGCCAGCGGCCTGGGCGTCGACGAGGTGGAGGTCAGCCTGGCCTATCGGGTTGGTCTGGCCGAGACCCTGGACCTGCCCGGCCAGCCACGTTACATGCAGTTTGGCGGGGTGGCGGGGGTAACCTCGCGTCAGCTCGACGACGCGGCCAGGACAGTACGCACAGCTGAAGCCGGAGATGAACTGCTGGACTTCATCGCTTCCCGGGATTTTTGGGTCAATTATCTGCGTGACACTTATCCGCAATCGTTCGCGGAGGTTGAAGAGCCCTTCGTCGATCGGCTGCAGGAACTGACCGACATGGCGGGGGACGACGACGCTGCTGTGGATGTGCTGGCGGTCGAGCGCGCCGAGAAGGTACAGGCCTTGATTGTGGCGTTGACCAAGCCCTTGCTTGTCACAAAAGCCGAGAGTTAGTGGTCGCGTTAGGGCCAGCGGCCAAACCAGTCATCCACTTTGACAGCTTTGGCCATTGTCCCGCGCCAGCTCTGGCGCGACTATCTTCAGACCAATCGTTTTATTCCAACAATAACAAACGAGGAGTCTGGCGATGCGTGATTACCGCGCCGCGGCGCAAGGGTTCGACTACCTGCACACCGCTGCGGCTGCCCTGCAGGGCAACCTTGAGGCACTCAATGCCTGCGTCGAGTGCTGCGACCGGCATGTCGGCGGCAATCGTATTGCCCTGAACTGGGAAGGCCGCGACGGCAGCAGCGCGCGCTACAGCTTCGAGCAACTGCAACATTCTGCCGCGCGCCTGGCCAATGTGCTCAGGGCCCAGGGTGTGGGCGTCGGCGACCGGGTTGCCGGGTTGATGCCGCGTACGGCCGAGCTGCTGATCACGGTACTGGCCACCTGGCGCCTGGGGGCGGTGTATCAGCCGCTGTTTACCGCATTCGGGCCCAAGGCCATCGAGCACCGGCTGGAGCAGTCCGCAGCCAAGGTAGTCGTCACTGAACCGCATAATCGCAGCAAGCTCGACGACGTGCATAGCTGCCCGACGGTCATCTGCGTGGGCGCTGCGCCAGGCTCCGGCGATATCGACTTTCACAGCGCACTGGCGCTGGCCAGTGATCACTGCGAGCCGGTGCTGCTGGGGGCCGAGGCACCGTTCCTGCTGATGTTCACCTCCGGCACCACCGGCCCGGCCAAGCCGCTGGAAGTGCCGCTGCGGGCCATCGTCGCCTTCCAGGGCTACATGCGCGATGCCATCGACCTGCGCCCTGAAGACAGCTTCTGGAACCTCGCCGATCCGGGCTGGGCCTACGGGCTTTATTACGCCGTGACCGGTCCGCTTGCCCTGGGCCATGCCACCACGTTTTTCGATGGGCCGTTCAGCGTCGAGAGCACCTGCCGGGTCATCAACAAGTACGCCATCAGCAACCTGGCCGGCTCGCCGACGGCCTACCGCCTGCTGATCGCCGCTGGTAGCGAGTTCAGCGCGCCGATCAAGGGCCGCCTGCGGGTGCTCAGCAGCGCCGGCGAGCCACTTAACCCGCAGGTGATCCGCTGGTTTGCCGACGAGCTGGGCGTGACCATTCACGACCATTACGGGCAGACCGAACTGGGCATGGTCCTGTGCAACCACCATGGGCTGCAGCACCCGGTGCACCTGGGCTCTGCCGGCTTCGCCATCCCCGGTCACCGCATCGTCGTGCTCGATGAACAACACAACGAACTGCCGCCGGGGCAGCCGGGCATTCTCGCTGTCGACCGCGAGCAGTCGCCGCTGTGCTGGTTTGCCGGCTACCAGGGTTTGCCGACCAAGGCGTTCGTCGGCAAGTACTACCTGAGCGGCGACACCGTCGAGCTCAACGACGACGGCAGCATCAGCTTTGTCGGCCGCAGCGATGACGTGATCACCACCTCCGGCTACCGGGTTGGCCCGTTCGATGTCGAGAGCGCGCTGATCGAACACCCGGCGGTGATCGAAGCCGCGGTGGTGGGCAAGCCGGACCCGGAGCGGACCGAGCTGATCAAGGCATTCGTGGTGCTGGCCAAAGGCCAAGAGCCGAGCGAAGCACTGGCCGAGGCCCTCAAGCAGCACGTGCGTCAGCGCCTGTATGCCCACGCCTACCCACGGGAAATCGAATTTGTCAGCGAGATGCCCAAGACGCCGAGCGGCAAGCTGCAACGTTTCATCCTGCGCAATCAGGAAATAGCCAAACAACAGGCCGCGCTGGCGTCGACCGCCAGCGCCTGAGGAACCAACATCATGCAGATTGCCAATAACAACTTCATCGTCAGCGGCGCCGCTTCCGGGCTAGGCGCTGCCACCGCGCAGATGCTCATCGAGGCCGGTGCCCAGGTCATGCTGGTCGACCTCAATGCCGAAGCGGTCGCCGCCAAAGCCCGCGAGCTGGGCACCAGGGCGCACTTCGCGGTGGCCGACATCAGCCAGGAAGCCGCCGCCCAGGCCGCGATCGATGCGGCGGTTGCCGCCTTCGGCAATATCCACGGGCTGATCAACTGCGCCGGTATCGTCGGCGCCGAGAAGGTCCTGGGCAAGAACGGCCCGCATGGCCTGGAAAGCTTCAGCCGGGTGATCAACGTCAACCTGATCGGCAGCTTCAACCTGCTGCGCCTGGCCGCTGCGGCCATGGCTGAAGGCGAGGCGGGCGCTGACGGCGAGCGCGGGGTAATCATCAACACTGCCTCGATTGCCGCCTATGACGGCCAGATCGGCCAGGCCGCCTATGCCGCCTCCAAGGGCGCGATTGCCAGCCTGACCTTGCCGGCGGCCCGTGAGCTGGCGCGCTTCGGCATCCGCGTGATGACCATCGCCCCGGGCATTTTCGAAACCCCGATGATGGCCGGCATGACCCAGGAAGTGCGCGACTCGCTGGCCGCCGGCGTGCCGTTCCCGCCACGCCTGGGGCGCCCGCAGGAGTACGCCGCGCTGGCCCGCCACATCATTGAAAACAGCATGCTCAACGGTGAGGTGATCCGTCTCGACGGCGCCTTGCGCATGGCCGCCAAGTAATTTCAGGAGCACTCAAACATGACCCTCGCCAATGATCCGATCGTAATCGTCAGCGCCGTGCGCACGCCCATGGGCGGCCTGCAGGGCGAGCTGAAAAGCCTCACCGCACCGCAACTGGGCGCTGCCGCCATTCGCGCTGCCGTCGAGCGCGCAGGTGTTGCCCCCGACAGCGTCGAACAAGTGCTGTTCGGCTGCGTGCTGCCGGCAGGCCTGGGCCAGGCCCCGGCGCGCCAGGCGGCGTTGGGCGCCGGCCTGAACAAGGGCACCACCTGCACCACCCTCAACAAGATGTGCGGCTCGGGCATGCAGGCGGCAATCATGGCCCACGACCTGCTGCTGGCCGGCAGTGCCGAGGTGGTGGTGGCCGGCGGCATGGAGAGCATGTCCAACGCCCCTTACCTGCTGGACAAAGCCCGCAGCGGTTATCGCATGGGCCATGGCAAGATCATCGACCACATGTTCTTCGACGGTCTGGAAGACGCCTACGACAAGGGCCGGCTGATGGGCACCTTTGCCGAGGACTGCGCCGAAAGCAATGGCTTTACCCGCCAGCAGCAGGACGATTTCGCCATCGCCTCGTTGACCCGTGCCCAGCAGGCGATCAAGGACGGCAGCTTTGCCAGCGAAATCGTCCCGGTCGAAGTCACCGAGGGCAAGACCCAGCGCCTGATCAGCGACGACGAGCAGCCGCCCAAGGCCCGTCTGGACAAGATCCCGCAGCTCAAGCCGGCCTTTCGCGAAGGTGGCACGGTGACCGCGGCCAACTCAAGCTCCATCTCCGATGGCGCGGCGGCGCTGGTGCTGATGCGCCGCTCCCAGGCCGAGAAGCAAGGCTTGAAACCGCTGGCGGTGATCCATGGCCACGCGGCGTTCGCCGACACCCCGGCGCTGTTCCCCAGCGCCCCGATCGGCGCCATCGACAAGCTGATCAAACGCACCGGCTGGAACCTGGCCGAGGTCGATCTGTTCGAAATCAACGAAGCCTTTGCCGTGGTCACCCTGGCGGCGATGAAGCACCTGGACCTGCCCCACGACAAGGTCAACGTGCATGGCGGCGCCTGCGCCCTGGGCCACCCGATCGGCGCTTCCGGCGCGCGCATCCTGGTTACCTTGCTCGCAGCCCTGCGTCAGAAAGGCCTGCATCGCGGCATTGCCGCCATCTGCATTGGCGGCGGTGAAGCCACGGCCATGGCCGTCGAGTGTCTGTACTGAGGTGCACCATGCTAATCAATGACGAACAACAGCAAATCAGCGACGCGGTGCGTCAGTTCGCCCAGGAGCGCCTGCGCCCGTTTGCCGAGCAGTGGGACCGCGAGCACCGCTTCCCCAAAGAAGCCATCCAGGAGATGGCCGAACTGGGCCTGTTCGGCATGCTGGTGCCGGAGCAGTGGGGCGGCAGCGATACCGGCTATGTCGCCTACGCCATGGCCCTGGAAGAAATCGCCGCGGGCGACGGCGCCTGCTCGACGATCATGAGTGTGCACAACTCGGTGGGTTGCGTGCCGATTCTCAAGTTCGGCAGCGAGCAGCAGAAGCAGCAGTTCCTCACCCCGCTGGCCAGCGGCGCCATGCTTGGCGCCTTCGCCCTGACCGAGCCGCAGGCCGGCTCCGATGCCAGCAGCCTGAAGACCCGCGCCCGCCGAGATGGCGATCACTACGTGCTCAACGGCTGCAAGCAGTTCATCACCTCCGGGCAGAACGCCGGGGTGGTGATAGTGTTTGCGGTAACCGACCCCGGGGCCGGCAAGCGCGGCATCAGTGCCTTCATCGTGCCCACCGACTCGCCGGGTTACCAGGTGGCACGGGTCGAGGACAAACTCGGCCAGCACGCCTCCGACACCTGCCAGATCGTCTTTGAAAATCTGCGCGTGCCGGTGGCCAACCGCCTCGGCGAGGAGGGCGAAGGCTACAAGATCGCCCTGGCCAACCTTGAAGGCGGGCGTATCGGCATTGCCTCGCAGTCGGTGGGCATGGCCCGCGCCGCCTTCGAGGTAGCACGTGACTATGCGCGCGAGCGCGAAAGCTTCGGCAAGCCATTGATCGAACACCAGGCCGTGGCTTTTCGCCTGGCCGACATGGCCACCCGCGTTGCCGTGGCCCGGCAGATGGTGCTGCATGCCGCGGCGCTGCGCGATGCCGGGCGTCCGGCGCTGGTCGAAGCGTCGATGGCCAAGCTTTTCGCCTCGGAAATGGCCGAAAAGGTCTGTTCGGATGCCTTGCAGACCCTTGGCGGTTATGGCTATCTGAGCGACTTTCCGCTGGAGCGCATCTACCGCGATGTGCGGGTCTGCCAGATCTACGAAGGCACCAGCGATATTCAGCGCATGGTCATTGCGCGCAATCTTTGAAGGGAGCAGCTTGCATGTCATTTGAAACCATTCTGTTGGACATCCACGGCAAGGTCGGCCTGATCACCCTCAACCGACCGCAGGCGCTCAATGCCCTGAACGCGCAGATCGTCGGCGAAATCAACCAGGCCCTGGACCAGCTCGAAGCCGACCCGAACATCGGTTGCGTGGTGCTGACAGGCTCCGCCAAGGCCTTCGCCGCTGGCGCCGACATCAAGGAAATGGCCGACCTGCGCTACCCGCAGATCTACGTCGATGACCTGTTCAGCGACGCAGACCGCATTGCCAACCGGCGCAAGCCGATCATTGCCGCGGTGTCGGGTTTTGCCCTGGGCGGCGGCTGCGAGCTGGCGATGATGTGCGACTTCATCCTCGCCGCCGACAACGCCAAGTTCGGCCAGCCGGAAATCAATCTCGGTGTGCTGCCGGGCATGGGCGGTACCCAGCGCCTGACCCGCGCCGTGGGCAAGGCCAAGGCCATGGAACTGTGCCTGAGTGGGCGTCTGATGGGCGCCGAGGAAGCCGAGCGTGCCGGACTGGTGGCGCGTGTGGTGCCGCAAGCCGAGCTGCTGGAAGAAGCGCTGAAGGTGGCGGCGACCATCGCCAGCAAGTCGATCCCGATGACCATGATGGTCAAGGAAAGCGTTAACCGCGCGTTCGAGGTCAACCTGGCCGAGGGCGTGCGCTTCGAGCGCCGGGTATTCCATGCAGCCTTCGCCACCGAAGACCAGAAGGAAGGCATGGCGGCGTTCATCGCCAAGCGTGAGGCGCAGTTCAAGGATCGCTGAGATTGATCGGGCGCTGTTGCCAGCGCCCGTTTTTTACTGCATCACTCCTTGAAGAACCATTGCCGGGCCGCCGCCAGGCTTATCGGCCCGCGGTGCACCAGCTTGTTGCTTTCGACGAACTGCCCGCGGTCATAGCGCTGACTGGCAAGCTTCAGGTGTGCGGCCTTGAAGTCGTCGATTGCGGTGTTTTCGGCCGCGTAGTGAAAGTGCGCATACCACAAGGGTTTGTTGGCGTGCAGCACCACGTATTCATCCAGGTAATCCTGAGCCCAGTCCCGGGTGCTGGCCAGCGGCTTGCGCCTGACCAGGCGCTTGAGTTTCACCTGGCCCTTGCCCAGCAGGTACTCCAGTTCGCGCATGCTCGGCGCTTGCGCCAGGGCCGCCTCTGTCCTCAGTTGCGCGCCGGTCTGCAACAGTTCATTGGCGACGTCATCCAGCAACTTGATCTGCAAGGCAGCATCGGTGTTGTCGGCGGCCTGATCGGTCTGGTTGCTTTGGGTCAGGGCGCGTTCGATGGCTTGACGCTGAGCGAGCAGTGACCGTTGTCGGCGTTCGGCGATCTCCTCAATCTCGACCGGCAGGTAGGTGCTTTTACCCTGGCGCTTGAGGCGCTGGATGTCTTGCCTGGCGAGTGCCGCAAGGCGCATGCCTTCCCTCAGCAAAGCGCTCAGCTCGGCGTCTGCGACCTGTGGCAGTAGCGCTTGTTCGACAGCCAAGGGCTCCCAGCTACCTGTCTGCGGGTCTTCTCGGTAGGACGCGCGGACGCTGTCATCCTGCGGGTTGTGAATGTCGACGATACCTTCACTGTTGCGCCGCTGTTGCCCCAGCAGCACGCCTTCATCGCGGGTTTCGATCAGCCCCGGCACTTGCCGGTGCAATTGACGCAGGCTGCTGCGCTCAAGCAGTGGCTGCGGGTATTCGGCAAGGTCGGCGCGGGTTTCCTTGAGCATCAGTGCCATGTCGGTTTCGAGCCTGGACACCAGGCTGTTGGCGGCTTGCTGCCCGGGCAGCAAACTCTTCAGGTTACCCAGCTGGCGCAGCGCGGTATCGAAGTGGCGCTGGATGTTGTCCAGCACCCGGGCATGAACTTCTATCTCCTCGCGGCTCAGTGCCAGCAAGTTCATGCGTTGCAGCATGCCCTGCTCGATATTGCGCCAACTGTGCTCGAGCCAGTAATCGCTTTCGCTGGAGTCTTCGTCTGTCTCCACCAGCCGCAAGCGATTACTCAGCACTTCGCTGCGCAGGGTGTACCAATACAGCCGCGATGCGGGGCGGATGGCTGGTTCGTCGAGGCTCAGTTCCATCACCTGGATTGTGGGTTGGCGAATGCTGGACAGCTTGTGCAGATGCTCGCGGGTGGCGGTAAGGGTTTGGTGATGGTCGATCAACTTGCCGATCAAGGGATCAACCTGGTCGAGCAGGCTGGTTTGCAATGAATGTTCGTGCGTACCTGCATCAGGCAAGGCGCCTTCGGCGTCTTTCACCGTCTGGACAAAGCGCTGGCGCAACGGTTTGTACAGTTTGCCCAGGGTCGCAATCACGGACAGTTCGCAACGCGCCCGTTCAAACAGGGCTTTTGCCCGCAGGGTTTTGTATTGATTGAGCGGGCGCTTTTCATTGCGCTCGTGCAGTGTCCGCAGGTGTTGTTCAAAGTCCTGTGACAGCGCTTCCATCTTGTCCAGGTAGCCTTGCAGGATGCGCGGGTCAGTGTCGTCGCTGATCTGCCGGGCAAAATTGTGCAGCCGCTGTTGGCTGGCCAGGGCGGCGCTTTGCTGGGTGCGTAATGTCTCATCCAGGTTGTCGATCGCCTGCTGTAGGTCGGTAGACGTGAAGCGATTGCGCAGCGGCTGGCCACCGCGCAGGCGCAAACGCAGATCGAGCGTCCAGCGCCGGGCTTCGTCTCTTCTCAGCCATGGTCCGCTAACGATGCGAGGCTGCTTGACGCCGGCATCGTATTGCACGGGGTAGGCGTGAGTACCCTGGGCGAAGTACAGTTGCTCGTTGTGCAGGTAAAGGCCCTGCAGTGCGCCGTTGGCAATGGGGCTACCGAGCATGGAGGGTGCCAGCGGGCTGGCCAGGCGCTCAAGCTGGAGTTTTTGTTGCATCGTCAGCTGGTGGTCGGGACGTGCCCAACTGAAGTTCAGTTCGGCCTGTGGCGCCGGCAGTACCTGGGTGCTGGGAACTCTGACCGGCTTTGGCCCATCGCCAGGGTGCGCCGGCGTCTCGGGTTTGATGCCCAGGCGGCGGGTGGCGTGCACGAAAAGGACCATGGCGATGTTGACCAGCAAGTCGGCGAACGCTTGGCGATGCTTGCCGGGGCTGGCCTTTTCATCGCTCTCGAGCAGGCGCTTGGCACTGTCGATGACCTGGATCATCCAGGCAACCTTGGCGACGCCACCCTCGAACAAGGGCAGTAAGGTGTTGAACATCAACCATCCCAGTTGCTTCCAGGCGTCCCAGCGCGACTGTGCGCTGCTGGTCGAGTGGCGCCTGGCCCGTTCGACCAGCTCCCGGGCGCTGGCCTGGTAGATCAGCTGGTGTACTTCGCCTTTGGCCAGGGCCATATCCAGACGGGCAGGTGCCGGTGTCTGCAGCCGTTCGAACTCGGCGCCGGGAACAAAGCGGTGGATATGCGGTTCGCGCAGGCCGCCATTGGCATAGATCGGGCGCGTATGTCCGGGCAGGCGCTCGAGCAGGTCATCCTGCAATGGGCCGCTGCAGGCAAAGGCATCGAACAGAGCAATCCGGTCGTGAAACTCCAGCAACGGTTCGCTATGCAATGGGCGATAAAGCACGCAGGGGCCCTGCCTGACGTCACTCGTTTCGATCAGCCAGGCATTGAGCAATGTATCGCCCGTAGCACCGGTTGAGCGCAACAGGGCCATGGGGCGCAGCACCCAAATGCCCGGCTCTGCCAGGCCAAACAGCGCATCCACCGCCTGGCACGCGGCCAGGCTCAGACGCTTGTCACGCAGATGCAGCTCCAGCGCCAGCAGCGGAAGCTGGGTTTTTAGCTGTGTGCAGAACAGCGTTTGCCTGGTTTGAAACTGCGCAGGTTCATCCAGAAGCTGCTGTTGCAAGGTCTGCGGATACATCGCACCCATATCCAGTTCACGTACCAGGGATCGAACATAGTGCTCGTTCATCCACTCCGGCAGTTGGGCACCGTTGACCAGGTGCACGCGCACGGTGCCTGCTGCCAGCACACCGAGGTTGTCGATGGCCAGCTGTGCAAGGGAAAAGCTGACGACCTTGATGGCGCCATCGGTGATCAGGCTGCCCTGCCCGGGGATGGCGCTGGCGATGACCTGGCGATTGCTGATCAACACGTCCTCGGCGTTAAAGCCTGCGCCGGGGTGATCCTGCGCGATCCTCGCGTCCAGGACCTTGCAGGCGAATGCTTCGGCGGTATCGATATCATCGCGCCAGGTTTTGCCGCCAGCAGTTTTGTGTGATTGGGCCTGATCGATCAACAAGGTGCTGTAGCGAATGGCCAGTTCACTGTCGAGCAGCCAGGTCGGCAGCACAAGCGCGATCTTGTTCTGGCGTTCCAGTTCCTCGGCCGTACACAGGTCCAGCATCGAGGTGGAGCGATCAAGGGTGGCATTGAGTGCTTGCGCTTGCTCATGGGTTCTTGAAGCCAGGGCGATGATTTCGATCAAGCGCAATTGTTGCTTGAGAAATCCGCCTGCCTGAACTTCGAACGCCGAGGTGCTTGTCGGGGTGAATTGCGTGGGTGGCGCTGCGCTAAGCAACGATCGTGGCCAGCTTCTGGCGAGCATGTCGAGCAAGCCCTGGGGGGACTCGAAGGGCGCCAGCGCACCTACCAGGGTAAACAGGACCGTCACTTGAGGCTTTGGTGGGTCGGGGAAATCCTCGATCAGTAAAGCGCTGGACAGGTCGGCATCAATGACCTGGGCCGAGGTCAGGTCGACTGTCAGTTGCTGGACGCTGTAGCCCTGCAGGTTGGCGTAGCTGCTGCGTTGTTGCGCAGTTGGAAACGCGGTAACGACCCTGGCGCTCGCCGCTTGGTCGGCGCTCAGCGTGCCGGCGCTCAGGGCTATCTCGATAGCGTCTTTCATCAGCTTTTGCAGGTAGCCGGCATACCAGCCCCAGGGTGTTTCACCGCGCTCGTCACTCTGGCTCCAGAACTCGACCAGCGCCTGCAGGAAGGCTTCAAGGATCAACGGGCCACACTCGTTGATCAGCAGCTCTAGGGCGTGCAGGTCGACATCGAGCAGTGCGTCGTGGCCTTGTTGAGGATACCGGCTCAGACAATCTTCGTTGCTGTCCAGGTTCAAGGTACTGCCCAGGCAATAGCGCTCGATCAGCACTTGCGGCAACTGGCGGATATGCACCTGCGCGCCGTGCTGGCTGATCAGATAAAGCGTCAGCGGGTTGTGCTGCAGTGACAGCCCCCGCTGGTCCCAATGCTCAAGCAGAAGCTGCCCGGCCACTTCGAGCAGGGCGGGGCGCTTGACGAAACGCTTGGCTACCGCGCAGCTCAAGGTGGCCTGTTCGGCGATGGACTGATGGGGGGACGAGGCGGTCATCTGGCGAGGCTTCCAAAAAAAGGGAGGCTCCATATGACCTGCGCACACGCATGAGCAGGCGGTATTCGGGTAGCACCCAGGCGTTACTACCAATTGACGAGACGGTACCTGCCAAGGGCCGATTCGCGCCTGCCGTGCGCCTGCTTACCATCGAGCCAGCTGCCTGTCATGCCGACAGGCCCGCACCGCACATGAGGTCCCGATGATCTACGCAGCCCCTGGCACCGCTGATGCCCTGATCAGCTTCAAGGCCGTTTACGGTAACTACATCGGCGGCGAATTCGTCGCGCCGCTGACCGGCCAGTACTTCAACAACGGTTCGCCGGTCAATGGCCAGACGATTGCAGAGTTCCCGCGCTCGGGCGCGGCCGACATCGACCTGGCGCTGGACGCCGCCCATGGCGCCGCCGCTGCCTGGGGCCGCACCTCGGTGCAGGAACGTTCGCGCATCCTGTTGAAAATCGCCGATCGCATCGAGCAGCACCTCGAAGTGCTGGCCCTGAGTGAAACCTGGGACAACGGCAAGGCCATCCGCGAAACCCTGAATGCCGACGTGCCACTGGCCGCCGACCACTTCCGTTACTTCGCCGGCTGCATCCGCGCCCAGGAAGGCAGTGCCGCCGAGATCAACGAGCACACCGCGGCCTACCATTTTCATGAGCCGCTCGGGGTCGTCGGGCAGATCATTCCATGGAACTTCCCGCTGCTGATGGCCGCCTGGAAACTCGCCCCGGCCCTGGCTGCCGGCAACTGCGTGGTGCTCAAGCCGGCCGAGCAGACGCCGCTGTCGATTACCGTGTTCGCCGAACTGGTCGGTGACCTGCTGCCGGCAGGCGTGCTCAACATCGTTCATGGCTTGGGCCGCGAAGCCGGTGAAGCCCTGGCCACCAGCAAGCGTATCGCCAAGATTGCTTTCACCGGCTCCACCCCGGTCGGTTCGCACATCATGAAATGCGCCGCCGAGAACATCATTCCGTCGACCGTCGAGCTGGGCGGCAAGTCGCCGAACATCTTCTTCGAAGACATCATGCAGGCCGAGCCGGCCTTCATCGAGAAAGCCGCCGAAGGCCTGGTGCTGGCGTTTTTCAACCAGGGCGAAGTGTGCACCTGCCCATCGCGGGCGTTGATCCAGGAGTCGATCTACGAGCCGTTCATGGCCCAGGTCCTGAAAAAGATCAGCCAGATCAAGCGCGGCAACCCGCTGGACACCGAGACCATGGTCGGCGCCCAGGCATCCGAGCAGCAATACGACAAGATTCTCTCCTACCTGCAGATCGCCCGCGAAGAGGGCGCCCAGGTGCTGACCGGCGGTGACTGTGAGCGCCTGGGTGGCGACCTTGCCAGCGGCTATTACATCCAGCCGACCCTGCTCAAGGGCCACAACCAGATGCGTGTATTCCAGGAAGAAATCTTCGGCCCGGTGGTCGGCGTGACCACCTTCAAGGACGAAGCCGAGGCATTGGCAATTGCCAACGACACCGAGTTCGGCCTGGGCGCCGGGGTCTGGACCCGCGACATCAACCGCGCCTACCGCATGGGCCGGGGCATCAAGGCCGGGCGTGTGTGGACCAACTGCTACCACCTGTACCCGGCCCACGCCGCGTTCGGTGGCTACAAGAAATCCGGGGTCGGCCGCGAGACCCACAAGATGATGCTCGATCACTACCAGCAGACCAAAAACCTGCTGGTCAGTTACGACGTCAACCCGCTGGGGTTCTTCTGAGGGTCCGGATAGGCTGAAAGAAACGCTTCCAAAGTAGCATTCGACCCGCACCGGCAACGGTGTATTAATAGGTGCACCGCAATCCTGTGGTGCCAGAAGAGGATGGACCTATGTGGAAAAAGCCTGCGTTCACTGATCTGCGTATCGGTTTTGAAGTGACCATGTACTTCGCCAATCGCTGATCCCTCTTGCGCCGGTCGCTGCTTGCAGCGGTCGGCGCTCCTGTTTCTGCCCGCCGATGGTCTGATTGCAATCGATGCGGGATGCTTTAGGCTGGCGCTATTACAACAAGAACAGAGGCGTCCCATGAGCCCGAAGCTGAGCCAGTTGCGCAAGTTCGTCTCCCCGGAAATCATCTTCGGCGCCGGTTGCCGGCATCATGTCGCCAACTACGCCAAGACCTTCGGCGCGCGCAAGGTTCTGCTGGTCAGTGACCCCGGCGTGATCGCCGCCGGCTGGGTCGGCGATATCGAAGCCAGCCTGCAGGGCCTGGGCATCGATTACTGCCTGTACACCGAGGTATCCCCCAACCCGCGGGTTGAAGAGGTAATGGCCGGCGCCGAGCGCTACCGCAGCGAACAGTGCGACGTGATCGTCGCCGTCGGTGGCGGCAGCCCGATGGATTGCGCCAAGGGCATCGGCATCGTGGTTGCCCATGGCCGGCACATTCTCGAGTTCGAAGGGGTCGACACCATTCGCGTGCCAAGCCCGCCGCTGATCCTGATCCCGACCACTGCCGGTACCTCCGCCGACGTTTCCCAGTTCGTGATCATCTCCAACCAGCAGGAACGCATGAAGTTTTCCATCGTCAGCAAGGCGGTGGTGCCGGATGTGTCGTTGATCGATCCTGAGACCACCCTGAGCATGGACCCGTTCCTCTCCGCCTGTACCGGCATCGATGCCCTGGTGCATGCCATCGAGGCGTTCGTCTCGACCGGCCACGGGCCGCTGACCGACCCCCATGCGCTGGAGGCCATGCGCCTGATCGACGGCAACCTGGTACAGATGATCGCCAACCCCGACGACATCGCCCTGCGCGAGAAGATCATGCTCGGCAGCATGCAGGCGGGGCTGGCGTTCTCTAACGCGATTCTCGGTGCCGTGCATGCCATGTCCCACAGCCTGGGTGGCTTTCTCGACTTGCCCCATGGGCTGTGCAATGCGGTGCTGGTCGAGCATGTGGTGGCGTTCAACTACAGCGCCGCGCCAGAGCGGTTCAAGGTGATTGCGCAAACCCTGGGCATCGATTGCCGGGGCCTGAGCCACAAGCAGATCAGCCAGCGTCTGGTCGAGCACCTGATCGCCCTCAAGCGCGCCGTGGGCTTTCATGAAACCCTCGGCCTGCATGGCGTTGGCCTCAGTGATATTCCATTCCTGTCCCAGCACGCCATGGATGACCCGTGCATCCTCACCAACCCGCGCAGCTCCAGCCAGCGCGACGTCGAGGTAGTGTATGGCGAGGCCCTCTGAACCGGCGGGCGATGCCCTGGCCGGTTTGCTGGGGCTGAGCAACCACACCGTACGCAAGAGTCATTACCCGGAACTGGCGGTGCGCCTGGAAGAGCTGGAAGCCGAGCGCAATCGCTACAAGTGGCTGTTCGAGCACGCCGTGCACGGTATCTTCCAGGCCAGCCTCGAAGATGGCATGCGCGCCGCCAACCCGGCGCTGGCGCGCATGCTCGGGTATGTCGACGCCCAGGCCCTGGTGCTGTCGCGCAACGACCTGGCCAGCCATCTGTTCGCCGGCGGCCAGGATGAACTGCTGGCCATCGCCCAGGTACTGCAGCGCGAGCAGGCGCTGATCGGCTATGAGACCCAGCTACGCCGGCGAGATGGCAGCCATATCGACGTGCTGATGAACCTGCTGCTGCGGCCCGACGAAGAGGGCGTGGTCGAAGGCTTTGTCGCCGACATCACCGAACGCAAGCAGGCCCAGGCGCGCCTGCAGCAACTTAACGACCAACTCGAGCAGCGGGTCGCCGAGCGCACCAATGAGCTGATCGAGGCGCGCGACGCCGCTCAGGCGGCCAATCGCAGCAAGGACAAGTACCTGGCGGCGGCCAGCCACGACCTGCTGCAACCGCTCAATGCCGCCCGGCTGCTGATCTCGACCTTGCGCGAGCGATCGCTAGCGAAGAGTGAGCAGCAACTGGTCGAGCGTGCCCACCAGGCCCTGGAAGGCGCGGAGGACCTGCTCACCGACCTGCTGGATATCTCGCGGCTGGACCAGGCGGCGATCAAGCCCGACCTCGAGCTGTACCGCCTGGATGAAGTGCTGGCGCCGCTGGCCTCGGAGTTCCAGCCCGTGGCCGAGGCCGCCGGGCTCAGCCTGCGCCTGCGCAGCGCGCGCCTGGCGGTACGCACCGACCTGCGCCTGCTCACACGGATCCTGCGCAACTTCCTCAGCAATGCCTGCCGCTACACCGAGCACGGAAGCATCCTGCTCGGCGCGCGGCGCCGGGGCGAGTACCTGCGTCTGGAAGTCTGGGACAGCGGCCGTGGCATTGCCGCCGATCGATTGCAGTCGATCTTTCTTGAATTCAACCAGCTGGATGTTGGCCGCGCCGCTGATCGCAAAGGCGTCGGGCTGGGGCTGGCGATTGTCGAGCGGATCGCGCGCATTCTTGATTACCCGGTGCAGGTCCGCTCATGGCCGGGACGCGGCTCGGTGTTCAGCATCGATGTGCCATTGTCGAGTGAGCAGCCCAGTGAGTTGCCGCCATCGACGCTGGTGCTGCCCAGTGTTGGCGACCCATTGCCAGGGCGCCGGTTGCTGGTGCTGGACAATGAACTGAGCATCCAGCAAAGCATGGCCGCGCTGCTGCAGCAATGGGGCTGCGAGGTGCTTACCGCCAGCGACTATGCCAGCGCCCTGGTGGTGCTCGACGGCCGGGCGCCGGAGCTGATCCTGGCAGATTTCCATCTGGACCACGGCGTAACCGGTTGCGAGGTGGTGCGCGATTTGCGTCGCCATTTCGCCTGCAGCATCTTTGCCGTGATGATCACCGCTGACCGCAGCGACCAGAGCCGCCGGGCCATGCAGCGCCTGGGCGCACCCTTGCTGAACAAGCCGGTGAAGCCTGGCAAGTTGCGCGCGGTGTTGAGCCAGTTGCTCGGTTGAGGGGATCTTTGTTACAAGGTTTTTGTCGGAGAATGACCGTTTGTCCCCGGGAAAGCGCCTGCGCCGCGGTTTTTTTGTTATAAACCAGCGCCGGGGGAGGGCCTGCAGGGCCTTTTCGGTCATTTGCACCGTCATTTCTGTTGCCCAGTGTGAATCTCGGCCTTAGACTGCCGCCCCCTGTAAATTGAGTGCCGGATGGTGCTTGAAGAATTCCGCTGCTGGCGAGCTGTTCGCCAGGAGCACCCGATTCGCCTTAATGCACGTATTTTTTATAGAGAAATCAATGACAAAGGAAAAGTTGCTGGCCATGCCGGCCGATGACTACATGAACGCTGAGCAACTGGCTTTCTTCACCTCGCTGCTGCAGCAGATGAAGGTCGAAATCCATGAGCGCATCGAGCAAAGCCGTGTAACCATCGAAAGCCTGGACACGCCTGCCGATCCTGCCGATGCCGCCTCGGTCGAAGAAGAGCGCCATTGGTTGGTCAATACCATCGACCGTGACCAGCGCCTGCTGCCGCAGCTGGAAATGGCCCTGGGCCGCATTGCTGACGAGAGCTTCGGCTGGTGCGACGACAGCGGTGAGCCGATCGGCCTCAAGCGCCTGCTGATCAGCCCGACCACCAAGTACTGCATCGAAGCTCAAGAGCGTCACGAGCAGATCGACAAGCACCAGCGCCAGGCCTGACCCGCGCAGGTGTCACCGCAAACCCCCGCAGAGCGATCTTCGGGGGTTTTGCTTTTCTTGCCCTGTATCAAGGGCACCGGTCTTACACCCAAGGAAGCATGGCTAATGGCCTAATAGTGGCGTTTAATGGCCGCACAACAAGACGTGCTGCGATGGAGCCAAAACATGATGCGAGAAGGATCTCTGCCTGGCGCCGTGGTTGAAGGGCAAGCTGCGCCGTTCGCCGTTGCGCCGTGGTCAGATACGGTTTTGCAAAGCCTGGTGCTGGCAGGGTTGCTGGCAGCTATGGCGTTTGCCGGGCTTTCGTTCTATATCGGCCTGCCGCTGGCCTTGCTGGCGCTGTGGCTACCGCGCTTGCGCAAGGCGACGATTGTCGTGCAGCAAACCCGCGAGCCCCTGGCCGAGCTGACCCGCGACCTGGCCCGAACCACCAGCGACAATGCACTGTCGGCGGCCGGAGTGGCGTTCTCGGTGCAACAGTTGGCCGGCAAGCTGCAATCGCAACTGGATGCCGCTGCGCAGATTGTCAGCAGCGCCGAAGTGATGATCGGCACCGAGAAGGCCACCTCGCAGTTGAGCCAACAGGCCCTGGTCGCTGCCCGCAGTGCTCACGAAAGCAGCGCCGCCGGGCGCACGGTGCTGGCCGAGTCGATCCAGCGCATGCATCACCTGAGCGAGCGGGCTACCGCCAGCCGTGAACTGATCGAGGCGCTGCACCAGCGCAGCGAGGACATTGCCCGGGTTACCCTGGTCATCCAGACCATCGCCAGCCAGACCAATCTGCTGGCCCTCAACGCTGCCATCGAAGCCGCCCGGGCGGGTGACCATGGGCGTGGCTTTGCCGTGGTCGCCGACGAGGTCCGCGGCCTGGCCGGGCGCACCGCCAGCGCTACCGAAGAGGTCGGGCAGATGGTCGCCGATATCCAGCAGCGTACGGCGCAGGTGGTCGAGCAGATTCGCGAACTGTCCGATGACCTGCACAGCGGGGTCGACCAGGTCGAACACACCGGCGAGCAACTGGACAGCATTGCCGGGCTGGCTGCCGGGGTCGAGCAGCAGATCGGCGAGATCGCCGAGGGCACCGAGACCAACCGCCTGCAACTGGACAGCCTGTTCGAGGCCGTGGAGCGCATGCGCAGCGACCTGCAGGTCAGCGACCAGCAAACCCAGCGCCTGGCCCAGGCTGCAGTGCAACTGGAAGGGCAGGCTGAAAGCATCAGCGAGCGTCTTGCCGAAGTGGGCCTGGATGACTATCACCAGCGTGTTTACGACCTCGCCCGTCAAGGCGCGCAGCGAATTGGCGAACAGTTTGAGAACGATATTGCCCAAGGGCGCATCAGTCTCGAGGACTTGTTCGACCGCCACTACCAGCAAATCCCCGGCACGTCGCCGGCCCGTTTTCGCACCCGCTTTGATCACTATACCGACCAGGTTCTGCCGGCAATCCAGGAGCCGTTGCTCAAGCTGCATGAGGGCCTGGTGTTTGCTATCGCCTGTACCCAGCAGGGCTATGTGCCCACCCACAACACTGCCTTCAATCAGCCGTTGACCGGCGACCCGGCCCTGGATACCGCGCACAATCGCAGCAAGCGCAAGTTCGACGACCGTACCGGCATTCGCTGCGGCAGCCATCAACAGCCGGTGTTGTTGCAAACCTATACCCGCGATACCGGTGAACTGATGCACGACCTGTCGGTACCGATCCTGGTGCAGGGCAGGCATTGGGGAGGCTTGCGTCTGGGCTACCGGCCGCAGCAGGGTTGAGCGGTTTTGTTACCTGCAATGTAAAACAGCTATGCCGGGGATAGCTTTTTCCCTGAGCGCCCAGGTCTTATCATACGCATATCGTTAGGTTGCTAATAAATTCCGGAGGGAATGATGAATAGCCAAGTCGATGTTGCAGTGATGATTGGCAGCGGCGTACCTGCGTCGCTACAGGCGCTGGGCAAGCGCGTGTGCTGGGTGGTGCTGGTCAACGGTGAACGACGAGGCACGGCTTTCGCCAGCCGCAATGAAGCCCAGGAATGCCAGGCGGCCTGGCTGCAGCAGTTGCACGGGGATGACCGGCCCGCCGTTGCGCGTCAGGCCGGTTGAGCCAGGCGCCGGTCAGTTTTCCAGGTGACGGGCCAGGGCACAGGCTTCGGTATGCTCGCGGCGAAAGCCCCTGACGCGTCCGGTGGCCTGTTCGGTGATGTGAAAGAAGCCGATGCCGGCCGGTACTACCACGAAGCGCGGGGTGCTGTTGTGTGAGTGAACAGCATATTCTCTGTAGGAAACGCCTTTAGGCTCTCGACGGAATTCGGTGTTTTCGTGCATATTCGCTTCCCTGTGTTCTGTGGATGATTTCCAGGAGCCCGTCCTGCTAAAGGGCTTGCTCTCATCTATCGCACTTTTGTTGCGGTAGTGCTGTCAGAAAAAGCGTCTCCGTTTAAGGAAATCTGCTGAAAATCTGCAAACTGACTAAAGCTTGCAGTAATGGGTAAACATTCCTGCGGGTTGCTTTGCCAGTCTGCACAGACTTTTCATGCACAAATCCACTAGTCTTTCAGACTTCGAATTGAAGTACCGTTGCCTTGCGGCTGCCTCACGGCCTGCGGGGGGAGCGGCGTGTAATCGGTTTTTGAGGAATTCTTCTTTGGCAGTCAGCAATCTTGATACACATGCCCTGTTTGTTTTGGGCGACCTCAGGGCGAAACTGGTCAAACAGTTTCAATCGCGTTTTGTTTACGTCACCGAACAAAACGCGGAAGGTCTGTACATGGCCGAGATCGATACTGAAACCGCATTGGTGGTGGATGACAAGCAGCGTCTGGAGCTCAAGGTTGGCGATCATTTTCGCGCCGCAGTGTTGCCCAGCCGCGAAGGTGGCAAGCTGGAAATCCGTTTTCGCGAAATCAAACTGACGGTGTATGGCCTGGGTGACTATGCCTTTGTCTCGGTGCCTGAAGGCGAAGGTATTGTCTTCAAGGAAGGCCAGGGCGTGGTGTTGGTGTTCGCCGCCCACGAGCAGTTGCAGGAAGGCTTGAGCAAGACCCTCAAGGCCGTGACCCGCAAGGTTGCCAAATGGCAGAAGGGTGAGCTGACCACTTTCAAGGCCAGCGAGTGAGCGCATCCGCCGAGCGCACCAGCCGCGCCGACTTTCATGCCCGGCACCAGGCCCAGGCCCGTGCCCTGGCCGAACAGTGGCTGTCGCAGCGCCCGCAGTTGCAAGGCGCCTGGTTTGCCTGGGTCGCCACTCAGCTCTACCAGTTGAGCCCGCCCGAGTACGCCGCCATGGTCCGCCGCGAGCTGCAGCAGCTCAGCGGCTGAGTTCAGTTGCCGCGGTCGCGGCCACTGCTGACTTCTTCAGGTACATCATGCCCGGCCATGCGCTTGCGAAACAATGCAGCGCGCGCCAGCAGCAGGGTGGTGACCGGCACGGTGATCGACAGCAGGACCGGAATCAGCCAGGCATGCAGCACCGGTGACTCCTTGAGCATCGAGAAGTACAGGATCGAGGCCAGGGCCACGCACCAGGCGCCCAGGGTCGAGGCCAGTGCTGGCGGGTGCATGCGCTGGAAGAAGTCCTTCAGGCGAATCAGGCCGACCGCACCGCTCAGGGCGAACAGGCTGCTGAGTAGCAGCAACACGGCCACCAGCACCTCGACCCACAACGGCAATTCATTGGCATTGATCATTCGATCACCTCGCCACGCAGAAGGAATTTGGCCAGGGCGAAGGAGCCGACAAAGCCGAACAGCGCGATCAGCAGTGCCCCTTCGAAATAGGTGTCGCTGGCGTAGCGGATACCCAGCACCAGCATCATCAGCATGGCCAGGATATACAGGTAGTCCAGTGCCAGGACCCGGTCCTGCGCCGAAGGTCCGCGAAACAGCCGCCACAGGGTCAGGGCCATGGCCAGGGCGAAGATGAACAGGCTGGCGAGAATGGCATTGGCAAGCAGGCCAGTCATTCGAAGATCTCCATCAGCGGGCGTTCATAGGTGTGCTTGAAGTGCTCGATGAACTGCGCCTCGTCATCCAGATCGAACACATGCAGCAAAAGCACGCTGCGATCCAGTGCCAGCTCCGACCAGATGGTCCCTGGGACCACCGTGGTGATCATCGACAAAGCGGCCAGGCCGTGGGCGTCACGCAGTTCCAGGGGAATGTGCACGAAGCGCGAGCGCGGCGGACGGCGCTTGGCCGACCACACGCCGCGGGCGACCTGCAGGTTGGACACCAGCACATCGACGCCGACCCGCAGGATCAGGCGCACGATGGTGCCCGGGCGGCGAATGCGTACCTGCAGCGGGCGCAGCGGCGCCATCAGTAGCGGCGCAACAACGCCGAGCAGGGCGCCCAGCAGCAGGTTGCCCGGGCTTACCGAGAGGTTCAGCAGCAGCCACAGCAGGCACAGCGACAGCGACAGCAGCGGGGCAGGGAACAGGCGCTTCATGGCTGCACCTCGGTGCTGGCGGCCAGGCTGGTCGGCCCCGGAATCGGTCGGGTGCCGAGCACGGCGCTGACGTATTGCTCGGGGTCCTGCAGGCTGGCGGCGGTGTCCTGGGTGTAGCGCAGCAGCGGCTCGGCGCGCAGGCTGAGCAGCACGCACAAGCCCAGCAGCACCACGATGGGGATGCACTCAAAGCGGCGCAGCAGCGGCGAAGGGCGCTCCTGCGGGGTCCAGAAACGCTGGATGCCAACGCGGGTCATAGCGATCAGCGAAGCCATGCCGGACAGTACCAGCAACGCCACCAACATCCAGCCGGCGACACTCAACGGCTGCTCCGGCGCCACACCCAGCCCTTGCGGGTTGAACAGTGCGCTGATCAGGCTGAGCTTGCCGATAAAGCCCGACAGCGGCGGCATGCCGATGATCAGCAGGGCGCAGGCGATAAAGCTCAAGCCGAGGAAGGCCATGGTCCAGGGGATCACCTGGCCGATCACCGCTTTCTGTTCGTCATCGAGGTTGATGCCTTTGGGTGGGTGCAGCGACTCGACGGGCGAGGGCAGGCCGTCGCCTTCATCATCCAGGGGAATCTCGTTGGCCGAGCGCGAGCGCTCGATCAGCTCAGCCAGCAAAAACAGCGCGCACAGCGCCAGGGTCGAGCTGACCAGGTAGAACAGCGCGGCGGCGGTCAGGGTTGCCTGGCCGAAGCCGATGGCCGCCAGCAAGGTGCCGGCCGAGACCAGGATGCTCAGGCTGGCCATGCGCTCCAGGCGCTGCGCGGCCAGTATCGATACCGCCGCGCAGCCCAGGGTGGCGAGGCCGCCGTAGATCAGCCAGTCGCCACCAAAGAACGCCGAAGCACCGGCCTGTCCGGAAAACAGCAAGGTCCACAGGCGCAGTACGGTATAGAAGCCGACCTTGGTCATGATCGCGAACAGCGCGGCCACCGGTGCGCTGGCCGACGAATATGCCGGCACCAGCCAGAAGTTCAGTGGCCAGATCCCGGCCTTGGCCAGGAACGCCGTGGCCAGAATCGCCGCGCCGGCGTGAAGCAGGCCGCGATCGGCCTCTGGTACCAGCGGGATTTTCAGGGCCAGGTCGGCCATGTTCAGGGTGCCGGTGACGCCGTAGAGCATCGCCGCACCAATCAAAAACAGTGACGAGGCCAGCAGGTTGATGGCGATGTAGTGCAGGCCGGCCTTGACCCGCGCGCGCCCCGAACCATGCAGCATCAGGCCGTAGGAGGCTGCCAGCAACACTTCAAAGAACACGAACAGGTTGAACAGGTCGGCGGTCAGGAAGGCGCCATACAGGCCCATCAGCTGGATCTGGAACAGCGCGTGGAAGCTGGCGCCGGCGCGGTCCCAGCGGGCCATGGCGAACACCAGGGCGCTGACCCCGACGATGCCGGTGAGTACCAGCATCAGGGCCGATAGACGGTCGACCACCAGCACGATGCCGAACGGCGCCGGCCAGTTACCGGGCAAGTAGACGCCAATCGAGCTGGCCTGGCCCTGACCTTGCACCCATAGCAACAGGGTAATGGCGATACCCAGGCCGAGCAGGCTGGAGATCAGGTTGATGCGCGCCTTGAGCGGTCGGCGTTTTTCCCCGAGCAGCAGCATCAGCGCTGCGGTCAGCAACGGCAGCAGGATGGGTGCGGCGATCAGTTGGTTCATCGCACTCATTCGTTAGGCTCCCGGCCATCGACATGGTCGGTCCCGGTCAGACCGCGCGATGCCAGCAGCACCACCAGGAACAGTGCGGTCATGGCGAAGCTGATGACGATCGCGGTGAGCACCAGGGCCTGGGGCAGCGGGTCGGTGTAGTTGAGCAGATCCTGGGGCACGCCGTCCTTGATGATCGGCTCCTTGCCGATGAACAGGCTGCCCATGCTGAAGATGAACAGGTTGACCCCGTACGACAGCAGGCACAGGCCCATGACCACCTGGAAGGTCCGTGGCCGCAGGATCAGCCAGACCCCGGAGGCGGCGAGCACGCCAATGGCGATTGCAATGACTTCTTCCATCAGGCGGCTCCTGCTTGAGTGGGTTTCTGTTGGCTGCCCGGGCGATGACCACGCACCGACTGGTGAGCCAGCGCGGTGAGGATCAGCAGGGTCGAACCGACCACCACGGTGAACACGCCGATATCGAAGAACAGCGCACTGGCCAGGTGGGTGTCACCCAGCAATGGCAAATGCAGGTGCGCGGTGTGGGTGGTCAGGAACGGGTAGCCGAGCAGCATCGCGCCAACCCCGGTGAGGGTCGCGCAGAGCAGCCCGGTGCCCATCCAGCGCAGCGGTCGCAGGCTCATCTGCGCCTCGACCCACTGGGTGCCGGCCACCATGTACTGGAGGATGAACGCCACCGACATTACCAGGCCGGCGACGAAACCGCCGCCTGGCTGGTTGTGGCCGCGCATGAACAGGTACATCGACACCACCAGGGCGATCGGCAGCAGCAGGCGCACCAGCGCCGCCGGCACCATCATGAAACCCAGCGCGGTGTCGGCCGCGTGGCGCGGGTTGACCAGGTCGGTGACCACGTCCGGGGCCAGCAGGCGCTGCTGCGCCGGCAACTGCATGCTCTCCTTGGGCGGGCGGAAGCGTCGCAGCAGGGCGAACACCGCCAGGGCCACGGCCACCAGCACGGTGATCTCGCCGAGGGTATCGAAGCCGCGGAAGTCCACCAGCATGACGTTGACCACGTTGCTGCCGCCACCTTCGGGCAAGGCCCGGCTCAGGTAGAACGAGGAGATGTCGTTGGGGGTCGGGCGGGTCAGCATGGCATAGGACAGCAGCGCCATGCCGCCACCGACGCCGACCGCCAGCAGCAGGTCGCGCAGGCGGCGCAGGCGTGCGCGCTCCTGGGTGCCCGGCAGCGGCGAGACGCCTTCTATCCGCCGTGGCAGCCAGCGCAGGCCGAGCAGGATCAGCACCGTGGTGACCACCTCGACCACCAGTTGGGTCAGGGCCAGGTCCGGGGCCGAGAACCAGACGAAGGTAATGCAGGTCATCAGGCCGCAGACACTGACCATGGTCAGCGCCGCCAGACGGTGGTACTTGGCCTGCCAGGCAGCGCCCAGGGCGCAGGCAATGGCGATCAGCCAGAGCATGACGAACACACCCGAGCCCGGGATCTTCGGCCGGTCACCCCAGCTCAGGCCGCTGTGCAGCATCGGCAGCAGGCCGGCCAGCAGGGCGATCAGCACCAGCATGAACAGCTGCTTTTGCAGGCGCCGGGTGGTGAACACCCGTTCGAAACGCCGGGCGGTGCGCATGATCAGCACCTGGCCGTGTTCGAACAGGCGCTTGCCGTTGAAGCGCTCGATCAGCGGCGGCGACGGGAAACGCCCGAGCTTGAGCTGGTTGCGCAGCAGCAGGTAAAGGATGATGCCGCCGCTCATGGCGATCAGGCTCATGATCAGCGGCGCGTTCCAGCCGTGCCAGATCGCCAGGCTGTACTCGGGCAGGGTGCCGCCCACCACCGGCAAAGCGGCAGCGGCCAGCAGCGGGCCGACCGATTGCGCCGGGAAGATACCGACCACCAGGCAGGTCATCACCAGCAATTCGACCGGCGCGCGCATCCAGCGCGGCGGCTCGTGGGGCGTGTGCGGCAGGTCGGTGGCCGGCGGGCCGAAGAACACGTCGACGGTAAAGCGCAAGGCATAGGCAACGCTGAAGGTACCGGCTAGGGTGGCGATGACCGGCAAGGCCGCTTCGACCCAGGCGGTGGAGCTGATGAATACGGTTTCGGCGAAGAACATCTCTTTGGACAGGAAGCCGTTCATCAATGGCACCCCGGCCATCGCGGCGCTGGCGACCATGGCCAGGGTCGCGGTGAACGGAATGAGCCGGAACAGACCGCTGAGGCGGCGGATGTCGCGGGTGCCGCTTTCGTGGTCGATGATCCCTGCGGCCATGAACAGCGAGGCCTTGAAGGTGGCATGGTTGAGGATGTGAAACACCGCGGCGACCGCTGCCAGCGGGCTGTTCAGGCCCAGCAGCAGGGTGATCAGGCCCAGGTGGCTGATGGTCGAATAGGCCAGCAGGCCCTTGAGGTCGTTCTGGAACATCGCCGCAAAGGCGCCGAGCACCAGGGTGGCGGCGCCGGCGCCGCTGACGATCCAGAACCATTCCTCGGTGCCGGAGAGCGCCGGCCACAGCCGCGCCAGCAGGAATACCCCGGCCTTGACCATGGTCGCCGAGTGCAGGTAGGCCGAGACCGGGGTGGGCGCCGCCATGGCATGGGGCAGCCAGAAGTGGAAGGGGAATTGCGCGCTTTTGCTCAACGCGCCGAGCAGGATCAGGGGTAACAGGACGGGATACAGGGCATGGTTGCGAATCTGCTCACCGGCAGCGAGGACCTTGTCCAGGTCGTAGCTGCCGACCACATGGCCGAGCAGCAGTACCCCCGCCAGCAGGCATAGGCCACCCGCGCCGGTGACCATCAGGGCCATGTAGGCACCGCGGCGGGCGTCGGCGCGATGGTGCCAGTAGCCGATCAACAGGAACGAGAACAGGCTGGTCAGTTCCCAGAAGAATACAATCTGGATCAGGTTGCCGGAAATCACCAGGCCGAGCATGGCACCCATGAACGCCAGGAAAAAGGCAAAGAAGCGCGGTACCGGGTCTTGCGGCGACATGTAGTAGCGCGCGTACAGCGACACCAGGGTACCGATGCCCAGCACCAGCAAGGAGAACAGCCAGGCGAAGCCGTCCATGCGCAGGACCAGGTTCAGGCCCAGGCTCGGCAGCCACAGGAATTCTTCACGGATCACGCCGCCATGGGCGATCTGCGGGTACATCAAAGCGACCTGGACAGTGCCCACCAGGGCGACCAGTCCGGCCAGCAGCGATTCGCTGTTGCGTGCGTTGTGCGGCAAGACAGCCGCCAGGCAGCTGCCGACGAACGGCAGAAGCAGTAGCACTATCAAGGACATAGATTTCTAATCTGCAGGAGTTTGTAAGGGATCATACGTGGCGACTGGTCGATCACCAACCCGCAAGCTGTCGCAGAATCCTACAAGAGCGCTGTATCAATCCTTTTTTTTATAACAGTTTTTTTCAAAGGATAGCCTGCATTTGTCGATCACAGACCCGGTTCGCGTTCTTCGGCGTGGGCCTCGAGACTCGTCTGCTCTTGGTTACGGCGGCGAAACTTCAGCTCGCTGACCACCACGGCGACGACGATCAGCAAACCCCCAAGCAGGGCCACGCCTGGCAGGCGCTCGCCGGCAATGCGCCCGACGATGCCGGCCCACACCGGTTCACCGGCATAAATCAGCGTGGCACGGGTTGGCGAGACCGATTTCTGTGCCCAGTTCATCGCCACCTGGATCACCGCGCTCATCGCCCCCAGGCCCACGGCGCTGAGCAGCAACAGCCAGGAGAAGTCCGGCAGGCGCTCCTGGGTCGGTACCACCATCATGAACGACAGCGCCGAGGCGGTGGCCAGTTGCACGACGGTTACCCGGCGAACATCCACCTGGCCGGCGTAGCGGCTGATCAGGATGATTTCTGCGGCAATGGCTACGGCGCTGACCAGGGTGGCGATTTCCCCCGGACTGAACTGCAGCGAACCACCACCGGGGCCTGCCAGCAGCATCAGGCCGGCAAACGCCAGGCAGATACCCAGGCTTGGCATCAGGCCCGGGCGGCGGCCCAGCACCAGCCATTGCAGCAAGGGCACGAAGGGTACGTACAGGGCGGTGATGAATGCCGACTGGCTGCTGCTGATGGTTTGCAGGCCAACGGTCTGCAGGCCGTAGCCAAGCATGATCGATACACCGATCAACACCCCGGCTTTGAGTTCGGTAGCGGTCAGGCCCGGCAGCGAGCGGGCCGTCACCAGACCGACGAACAAGGCCGCGGCGGCAAAGCGCAAACCGACGAAGAACATCGGCCCGCTGACCGTCATCACGTTATGCACCAGCAAAAAGGTGCCGCCCCAGAGCATAGTGATAAACACCAGCACCAGTTCGGCCTTGCTCAGCCGGAAGGAAACGGAAGGGCGTTCAGCGGAGTTCGTTGGGGTCATGGCCTTGCACACGGAAGAGGGTCGACGCACAATTGCGGCGAAAGTGGGCAGTATACTGCGCAACCCCTATTGATGAGCAATATAGTGCACAAAGATTCCCCTCAACGCGCCTCGGTGCTTCAGCATGTCAGCCAGAACATTCGTCGCCTGCGCCATGCTGCCCAGTTGAGCCAGAGTGCCCTGGCGCAAAAGTCCGGGGTCAGCCGGCGCATGCTGGTGGCCATCGAGGCCGGCGAAAAGAATGTCAGTCTGACTACTCTGGATCTGATCGCCGAAGCCCTGCAAGTTGCCTTCAGTGACTTGATCAAGGCGCCGGATAACCGCGACCCGAGCCGCATCAACGAACTGGCCTGGGCCGGTGTGCATCCCGGCAGCAAGGCCGTGCTGCTGGCAAGCTCCGCCGCCACCCGGGAGGTCGAACTCTGGGAGTGGCGCCTGGAACCCGGTGAGGTCTACCCCTGCGAGCCCGATGCCGATGGCTGGAGCGAGCAGTTGTTTGTGTTCGAAGGATGCCTGACCCTGGAGGTCGAAGGGCAGCAACTGCGGCTCAATGCTGGCGAGTTCTTCACCTTTGCCAGCAATCGCCGCTATGCCTATCGCAATGACGGCGAGGTGGCGACCCGCTTCGTGCGCAATGTGGTGATCTGAGCCCGCGGCGGGTCACGGCACTCAGCGCTTGGTGTCGGTCAGGTAGTGCTCGGTGGAAATCACCTGGGCGTAGGCGAAGGCCAGCGATGCCATAAAGGCTGCATGCACCTGCGCCGCCGGCACGGTGATACCGTTGAACTCCAGGGCGCGGGTCGCGCAGGCATCGTGAACCACGGTGACGCCATAGCCGTAATCGGCCGCCGCGCGGCAGACGGCATCGATGCACATGTGGCTCATGCTGCCGATCACCGTGAGTTCGCTGACGTTCTGCTCGTCCAGCAACTGCTTGAGCCCGGTACCCAGGAACGAATTGACCTTGTGCTTGAGCAGCACCGGCTCGCCTGCGCGGCTGGCGGCCTTGGGGTGAATCTGCGCACCTTGCGAGCCCGGGGTGAAGAACGGCGCGTCTTCGGACTCGAACTCGTGGCGTACATGCACCACCAGGTCGCCGCGGGCGCGGGCGGCCTCAAGGATGCTGGCGGCGTTGTCGGCTGCCGCATCGGCACCATCCAGGGTCCATTTGCCGCCGGGGAAGTAATCGTTCTGGATATCGATGACGATCAGTGCCTGCTTGCTCATGTCAAAAGCCTCGTGTTGGGGAGTGGTTGTGGCGTGGTGATAGTTATAGGCTTGGACGATGCGCTTGCGGATTGGCGCGAACGACAAATTGGCGGGAAAAACTGACAATGGCAGCGGCGCAGGACACTCTGGAAATTGGCGTGCTGGTTTATCCCGGCGCGCAACTGGCCGCCGTGCATGGCCTGACCGATCTGTTTGCCGTGGCCAACCGCCTGCGCCTGGAGTTGGGGGCGCTGGAGCGGCCCGCACTGCGCGTCAGCCATTGGAGCGAGGGGCCTGATCAGCAACTGCAGGTAACCTTCGACACGCACCCAGGCAGCCTGCACCCGCTGCGGGCCATGATCATCCCGCCGAGCCTGACCCAGGCGCCCTCGCCCGAACTGCTCGATCGCTACTGTGCCAGCCTGCGTCAATGGCATGCGGACGGCGCGTTGCTGGTGTCGGTTTGCGTCGGGGTGTTCTTCATCGCCGCCAGCGGCCTGCTTGACGGGCGCCCGGCGACCACCCACTGGAATTTCGCGCAATCACTGGCCGAGCGCTTTGCGCAGGTGCAGGTCGAAGCCAACCTGCCGCTGCTCGATGACGGCGACATCATCACCTCGGCCGGGTTGATGGCCTGGACCGATCTGGGCCTGAAACTGGTCGAGCGTTTCCTGGGCGAAACCCTGGCGGCGGAGACTGCGCGGTTCCTGGCGGTCGAACGGGTCAGCGGCGGGCAGCACCCCGGCAGCGTCTTCAGCCCTCGGCTGGACCACGGCGATGAGGCGGTGCTCAAGGTCCAGCACTGGTTGCAGGGCAGTGGCGCGCGTGAGGTGTCGCTGGCGGCCATGGCCGCGTGTGCCGGCCTTGAGCAGCGCACTTTCCTGCGCCGCTTTCGCAGCGCCACGGGCCTTAAACCCACCGAGTACTGCCAGCAGGTCAGGGTCGGGCGGGCTTGCCGCATGCTTGAGTTCACCAACCGCTCAATCGACCAGATCGCCTGGGGTGTCGGCTATCAGGACCCGGGCGCGTTTCGCAAAGTGTTCTTCAAGGTCACCGGCCTTGCCCCCAGCGACTACCGGCGCCGACTCACCGCTGTGGTGGCTTGATCCTACTTTGGTACAGGCCGGGCTGCGCACCTGGCGTTTTGTTGCCTATTATCCGTTGCAAACAAGACGGAGAACGCCATGAGCGCCCCTGAACACCCCAACAACCCTGCGGCTGATGTGCTGATCATCGGCGGTGGCTTGAGCGCAGCGCTGCTCGCGGCGCAGTTGCTGCGCCAAGCTGGCCAGCGCCGTGTACTGGTCGTCGAGCCACGCGATGAACTGGGGCGCGGCGAAGCCTACAGCGCCACGCACCTGGGGCACACCCTCAACGGCAATGCCGCGCGCATGAGTGTCGACCCGGACAACGCCGATGATCTGAGCCAGTGGCTGGGCCAGCACATTGCTGCCGGAGGCTGGCCAGAGTCGGCCGCGCAAGGGGTACCGGTGACAGAGCTGTTTGCGCCTCGCGGGCTGTTTGGCGTGTATGTCCGTCAGCGCCTGGCCGAGGCGCAGGCGGTGGGTGCGCAGCAGGGCTCGTGGCTTGAGCATGTTCAGGCCGAGGCGCTGGACCTGGCGGTGGATGAACTGGGGCTCAGCGTAAGCCTGGCCGACGGTCGGACCTTACGCGCCAGCCGGGCCGTCCTGGCCACCGGCATGTTTGCCGCCGCGCGTACTCCCCAACGCGGCGACAATGCTTTCAACAGCGCCTGTGTGGACCCCTGGGATATCCAGGCCATGCGGTCGATCAACCCGGACGGCCGGGTGGTCATTATCGGTTCCGGGTTGACCATGGTCGACGCCGTGGTGTCGCTGCAGGCAGCCGGCCATCGCGGCCCGATCGAGGTGTTTTCGCGCCACGGCCTGCTACCTCATGTACGTCGTCAACCGCCGGCATGGGAAGATTTTCTCGCTGCGGACCTGTCACTGCGCAGTCCATTGCAACTGCTGCGGGCCTTGCGCAATCAGTGCCGCTTGGCCCAGCAGCAGGGCATCGACTGGCAGGCGCCCCTGGACACCGTGCGCGTGCATATCGGCAGGCTCTGGAGCCAGGCCAGCGAGCGTCACAAGCGCCAGTTCGTGCGCCATGTGCGGCCCTGGTGGGAGAGCCATCATCATCGATCGCCACCGCCGGGAGCGGCATTGCTGGCGCAGTTGATCGAAGCAGGGCGATTGCGGATTCATGCGGCGTCGTTACAAGGGGTCGAAACCGGCGCCGACCGCCTGCCGGTGGTCAAGCTGCGCTTTCGCGGGCAAACGCAGGTCGAGCGGATCAGCGCCGACGCCCTGATCAATTCCACCGGTATTGAGTACGACTGGCGCCGGGTGGCCCGGCCCTTGCCGCAGAATTTGCTGCAACGCCGGCTGATCCAGCCGGGGCCGCTGGCCCTGGGCATCGCCGCAAACGCCCAGGGCGCGGTGCAGGATGGCGAGGGCCGCTACAGTTCGCAGCTGTTTGCCATGGGCCCGCCGCTGCGCGGGTTGTGGTGGGAGAGCACATCGGTGACCGACGTGGCCTTGCAGGCCAAGGCGCTGGCGCAGCTTCTGGCCGGCACGGGCCGTTAGTCGTCGTGTTCGGCGCCAGGCTCCAGCAGTTGCGGCCCGGGGCCCTGTTCGCCGAGCTGGTCGTCACAGTTGCGCAGCGGGCAGCTTTGCAGCGACATGCAGCCGCAGCCGATGCAGCCGTCGAGCTGGTCGCGCAGCACCATCAGCTTGTCGATGCGCCGGGTCAGGTCCTGGCGCCATTGCTCCGATAGCCGTTGCCAGTCCTTCACGCTCGGTGCACGGCCCACCGGCAGCGTTTGCAACGCGGCATGAATGGTGGCCAAGGGAATACCCAGGCGTTGCGCCATCTTGATCACCGCCACCCGACGCAGGGTTTCGCGCGGGTATCGGCGCTGGTTGCCGGCGCTGCGGGTGCTGTAGATCAGGCCTTTGCTTTCGTAGAAATGCAGGGCGGTCACGGCCACGCCGCTGCGCGCCGACAGTTGGCCGACGCTGAGGGCGCTCTGGGCGGTATCGGGCATGACAGGATTTCTCTTGACCTCTAGTTAACTCGAGGTTTTACCCTGCCTGCCATCGCACCGCAAGTGCAAAGGCAGAGGGAGTAGCTTCATGCTGGTTTCAGACAACAGCCTGTGTTTTACCCAGATGATCGAGTTCGAGGTGGCGCCGGATCGTCAACACGCGCTGGCCCAGGCGCTGGTGCTGCGCAGCGAGTACCTTGCCGTGCAGCACAACGGCCTGGTCGCTGCCAGTATCCAGGCCAGCGATGATGGCAGCCGGGTATTGCAATACCTGCAGTGGCGGTCGCGTACTGCCTGGGAGGCTGCTGTCAGCAGTTTCGAGCAGGAGCCGTTCCTGCAACTGATTCGCCAGCACCAGGCCAGAAGCGTGAACTTCAATGCCTTCCAGACCCTCAGCAGCCTGGCGCGTACAGCCGAGCACGGGCTGCACTGCCAACTGCCTATGGACTCAGGAGTACCAGGGTGAATGATGCGGGTAGCGGTCAAGTCGCGCGCCAATGACCATTTCGCTGATCCAGGCACTGAGAATAGAGCTGTAGGCCTTCTGGCTGCGGTCGCTGGACAGCGCGTGGTCGGCGCCGTCGACGATCCGGTGGGTCAGCGAATGGGCACTGACGAAGGCTGAGCGATAACTCATCAAGGTGCTGTGTGGCACGAAGTCGTCCTGTTCCGACTCCACCAGCAGCACATCGCCGGCAAACTCGGCGCAGGCGCCCAGTGCACGGTTGTCTGCCGGCGCGAGCGGGCGCTGACGGTAGTCGCTCAGACGCTGGCGGTCGAGGGCTTGTTTGGGCAGCTTCCATTCCTCATCCCAGTACAGCGCCGGCACCCGTAATGCCAGCCATTTGACCGGGCGCAAGGCCGTCAGCAGGGTCGCCAGGTAGCCGCCGTAGCTGCTGCCGATCAGGGCGATGGCGCTGCTGTCGACTGCCGGATGACTGACCAGCCGATCATAGGCGCCAACCAGGTCAGCGAGGTTCTGCTCGCGGGTAACGCTCAGGCGCTGGCTTTCGGTCTTCTCGTGGCCACGCAGGTCGAAGGTCATGCACACGCAGCCAAGGCCGGTGATCTGCTTGGCCCTGGCCAGGTCGCGTTGCTGGCTGCCACCCCAGCCGTGCACAAAGAGGATGGCGGGCACCTTGGCACTGGGGCTGACGATGGTTCCGGCGATGCTCTCGCCATCGACCGGAATCTCGATCGCTTCGCTATGGATGGTCATAGTCGCGGATCCGTGCGTATTTGCAGACTCGTCCGAGTTCACTGTCGTCCCCCTGATAGAAAATCGTCGCATCGGCGGGCAGCTCAGGCGCGTCGAAGGCTTCATGGGTGGAGGCGCGCACGCGCATCAGCGCCGGGTCAGCGGCAAACGCCTGCAGCGCCAGTACCTCGGCACTGCTGGCACCACCGATGCGCCAGGATTGTTCGAGCACGCCGCTGCGCAGCTTGCCCTGGCTGTTAAGGCCGCGTGCCACGTCATAGTTGCGCCGTGAGGCAATAAACCCAGGGAAGCTCTGCAGCGCGGCCTGTTCGTAGGTCCTGGCCTGGGTAATGGCCAGGCGCAGGTGATCTTCCAGTTGCAGTTGCAGCAGGTCGTCGTAGTCACCGCGCACCAGCACCAGGTCCGACCCGCCGTAGATCTCCTCGCCCTGATGGTCGCGGGTCAACTGTTGGGTGCCGTAGTAGCTGCAGAGGATGCCGGCGACCAGGGCCTGGCCGACGCTGAAGGTCTGCACCTGGCTGAGGTTCTCCTCCAGGGTCAGGCCCCAGAGGGCTATTTCCTGTTCATCCATGGCGCCCAGTGCCTGTTCCAGGCCTTTCATGTTGTCGATCACGGATTGCCCGCGGCCTGCGGTGGCGCGTACCGGCTTGAGGCGCAGGGGCCCCTCGCGCAACAGCAATTGTGCGGCGCGCAGGGCATCGTCGAGGCTAAAGACGCTGTAGCCACGAAGCAGCGCATCCTGGGCCAGCCGGGCGAAATCATTGCTCCAGCCCAGCGGAAAACGCGCATCGGCCGCAATCGGGTGGGAAATCGCCTTGGTGGCCATAAACGGCTGGCTGACCAGGCCGCCAAACAGATCGGTCGGTGCACCAATGCCCATTGCCCGATAGCGTTCGGCACCGATCAGGGTTTCAGTGGGCAGGTAGTAGAAGTTCTGTTTTGCCGTCGGCGGCTGGGCAGGGCTGACCACCCCGGTGTGGAACAACTGCGCGAGCCGTTCGGCGAGCTTGAGGTGCACACTGTGTTCGTGTTCGGGTGTACTTTGACGGGTATCCAGCAGCACCACGCCTTGCTTGCGGTCTGTCGATCGGAGCATGGGCAGATCCTCCCTTGCCGGGCTGTACTGAATGTGAAGTCCATGAGTGGCAGAAGTTCAGGGTGAGTGACTGAAGGATGGTTTTTTAGGTTATATAAATATGAAAATTGATAATTTATAGTTCTATTGGTGGCTGGTGCACTATGGCGTTGCACTTTCCCTACACGGATTTAGGCAACGTCTGCTTTGCATGGCGACGACAACCAGAGAGCCTGCTGTCATGAACGATCTTCCGCTGTATTTCGACTACGCCGCCACGACACCGGTCGACGAGCGAGTCATCCAGGCCATGGTCAGCTGTCTGGGCGCCTCGGGCAATTTTGGCAATCCGGCCTCCAGCTCCCATTACTACGGGCAGAACGCGCGCACGGCCGTGGAGAATGCCCGTGCCCAGGTTGCCGGGCTGGTGGGGGCGCAGGCCGGGCAGATCGTCTGGACCTCGGGGGCGACCGAATCGAACAACCTGGCGCTCAAGGGCCTCGCCCAGGGGCGCCAGGGTGGTCACATCATTACCAGCCAGATCGAACACAAGGCGGTGCTCGATACCGTTCGCCAGCTTGAGCAAAACGGATTCGAGCTGACCTTGCTCGCGCCCGACGCCCAGGGCCTGATCACAACCGAAGCGCTTCGCGCAGCCCTGCGCGAAGATACCTTCCTGGTTTCACTGATGCTGGTGAATAACGAGCTGGGGACCGTCAACGATATCCCGGCGCTGGCCGAGGTTGTACGCCAGCATGGCGCCTTGCTGCATGTGGACGCGGCGCAAGGGGCGGGCAAGCTGTCGATCGACCTGGCCCGCTGGCCGGTCGACTTGATGTCCTTTTCCGCGCACAAGGTCTATGGGCCCAAAGGTATTGGCGCCTTGTATGTAGGAGAGCGCGCCAGGCCCTTGCTGCAAGCGCAGATCCACGGCGGCGGGCACGAAGGCGGGCTGCGCTCCGGGACGCTGGCAACGCACCAGATCGTCGGCATGGGCGAGGCGTTTGCCGTGGCCCAGGCGCTGCTTGACGACGAAACCCGGCGCATCGCTCATCTGCAGCAGCGCTTGCTCGATCAGTTGCTGAGCGTGCCCGGGGTGAAGCTCAACGGCAGTGCCGGGCAACGCGTCGCGCATACCCTGAGTCTTACCTTCGGCGGTGACGTTCCCGATTTTTCGACGTTGGCCCAGACCTTGGCATTTTCTTCGACCTCAGCCTGCAATTCGGCGAGCAATGCAGCGTCCCACGTGCTTCTTGCGCTGGGGCTCGAACCGCAGGCCGCGCGCCAGACCCTTCGCCTGAGCCTGGGCCGCTACACCCGGGCAGAAGACATCGACCAGGCAATCCGCGCGATAAAGGCCTCGTTACAATCACAACCTTTCTGGGCGGTTGCCCAGGGCTGAAGCCTGTTCCATTATCAGCGCCTATAACAATGGATGCCGTGGTAGCAGGAGTCAGCATGAACACTCAGTCTTCAACGCAGGAAGCGGTGAATACGCGCCTGGAACGTATTCGTGAAGTGATGCAGCGCGAAGGCGTCGATGCCCTGTTGGTGCCTTCGGCCGACCCGCACCTTTCCGAATACCTGCCCGGTTATTGGCAGGCCAGGCAATGGTTGTCCGGGTTCCATGGCTCGGTCGGCACCTTGATCGTCAGCGCCGACTTCGCCGGCCTGTGGGCGGACAGCCGCTATTGGGAACAGGCAGAAAAGGAACTGGCGGGCACTACCATCGAACTGGTGAAGTTGCTGCCAGGCAAGCCCGGTCCGCTGGACTGGCTGGCCGAGCAGGCCCCTGAAGGCGGCGTGGTTGCGGTCGACGGCGCGGTCATGGCCCTGGCATCTGCACGCCAGCTGGGCGAGCGGCTCAAGGCGCGCAACGTGCGTTTGTTAAGTGATAGGGATCTGCTCGGGCAAATCTGGGCTGACCGCCCGGCGCTGCCGGAAAACCCGGTGTACCAGCACCTGCCGCCCGAAGCCACGGTCAGTCGTGCCGAAAAACTGGCCAACCTGCGTCAGGCCATGGGCGAGCGTGGCGCCGACTGGCACTTCATCGCCACTCTGGACGACATCGCCTGGCTGTTCAACCTGCGCGGCAGTGACGTTTCCTACAATCCGGTGTTCGTCTCCTTTGCCTTGATCAGCCAAGGTCAGGCCACCCTGTTCGTCGCCCTGAACAAGGTCGACGAACATTTGCGTCATGTGCTGGAAGTCGACGGCATCAGTTTGCGCGACTATGCCGAGGTTGCCTCGGCACTGGCCGCGATTCCCGCTGGCGCCAGCCTGCTGATCGACCCGGCGCGAGTTACCAGTGGCCTGTTGGCCAATGCCGCCAATGGCGTTCGCCTGGTAGAAGGGTTGAACCCGACCACGCTGGCCAAGTCGCAGAAAAGCGCAGCCGACCTTGCACATATCCGCAAGGCCATGGAGCAAGATGGCGCGGCGCTGTGCGAATTCTTCGCCTGGTTCGAGGCGGCCCAGGGGCGCGGCGAGCCGATCACCGAGCTAAGCGTGGATGAACAGCTCAGTGCTTCGCGTGCACGTCGCCCGGGGTTCGTCTCGCTGAGCTTCTCGACCATCGCCGCCTTCAATGCCAATGGCGCCATGCCGCATTACCGGGCAACCGACGAATCCCACGCGCGCATTGAAGGCGATGGTCTGTTGCTGATCGATTCCGGCGGACAGTACCTGGGCGGGACTACCGACATCACCCGGATGGTGCCGATAGGCAACCCCTCTGTTGAACAAAAACAGGACTGCACCCGGGTACTCAAAGGTGTCATTGCATTGTCCCGCGCGCGTTTCCCTCGCGGCATCCTGTCGCCACTGCTCGATGCCATAGCCCGTGCGCCCATCTGGGCGGAGCAGGTCGACTACGGTCATGGCACAGGGCATGGTGTCGGCTACTTCATGAATGTGCACGAAGGGCCGCAGGTGATTGCCTATCAGGCCGCCGCCGCGCCACAGACCGCCATGCAGGCGGGAATGATCACCTCGATCGAGCCCGGTACCTATCGTCCCGGCGAGTGGGGCGTGCGTATCGAGAACCTGGTGTTCAACCGTGAGGCGGGCAAAAGCGCGTTTGGCGACTTTCTCGAGTTTGAAACCCTGACGCTGTGTCCGATCGATACCCGCTGCCTGCTGACGGAGCGATTGAGTAGTGAGGAGCGTGACTGGCTCAATGGCTATCACGCAGAGGTACGCAAGCGCCTTTCGCCATTGTTGGAGGGGCCTGCGTTGCGTTGGTTGCAGGTTCGTACGGAATCGATCTGATATCTAGACGGCAGTGACAGCAAGGGCGGCCTGTGGGCTGCCCTTGTTTTTTGATCAGCTTACTTGCAGATGACGATCATGCTGCGGCTGGTGTAGCCAGCAGGGTTGAGGCCAAAAGGATAGTCACCGGGCTCGGCATCGCCGTCACCTGAACGGGCAATGACTTTATAGCCTTTGCTGCCGCAGGAGGCTTCGGCCTTGGCGTAGCATTTGTCCCAAGATGAAGACAGGCCAGAGCAGTTGATGTGCAGGCCTTTCTTGCCTCGTTTGACTTCGGTGCTCGCCGTCGCCGCACACCCCGCGATGGCCAAAATGGCTAGGATGAGCAAAATTCGTTTCATTCCTGTCCTTAATGCGTACCGGGTCTACCGCCCGTGTCTAATTTCCCGTGCTTCGTCCCTGATGCCTCTTCGCGTCCCTGTCTTGTCAATTAGATATCTTTAAGGTTGACGTTATATGACAGCTTAAAGATGGTGGAAGTCCGGCACAATGACCAGCGTCTATTTAAATGCAAATATTTCTCAAATCAGTCAGCGGCAACCAGCGCCGGGCGTTCCTTGCGCAGTGACAGGGTGGCGCCAACTGAGGCGGTAATGATTGCGGCAATAGCCAGCCATTGCGCTACGGTCAGCACTTCGCCCAGGAACAGCAAGCCTGATAGTGCGCCGAACGCGGGTTCGATACTCATCAAGGTGCCGAAGGTCCGGGCGGGCATGCGTGTCAGGGCGACCATTTCCAGGCTGTAGGGCAGGGCCGTGGAGAGTATCGCAACGCCCAGGGCGATAGGCAGCAGTGATGGGGTGAGCAGCGCGCTACCGGCATGGGCTATGCCGATGGGGGCGACGAACAGCGCGGCAATCATCACGCCCAGGGCGGCGGTCTGGATGCCGTTCTCGGCACCGGCCTTTTGCCCATATAGAATGTACAGCGCCCAGCACACGCCGGCGCCCAGTGCGTAGCCTGCGCCAACCAGGTCGATGCCGGCGCTGGTCTGGCCGATCGGAATCAACAGCAGCAAACCAATTACCGCCAGGCCGATCCAGAGAAAATCCACGACCCGTCGCGACGCGTACAGGGCGACGGCTAGCGGGCCGGTAAACTCCAAGGCGACGGCAATGCCCAGTGGCACGGTGCGCAGCGACATATAGAAGAGGAAATTCATCCCGCCCAGGGCCATACCGTAGATGATCACGGTGCGCAGGGTGCTGGCACTGAGCCTGGCGCGCCAGGGGCGCAGCAGCAACAACATGATGATGCTGGCAAAGATCAGGCGCAGGGTGGTGGTGCCTTGTGCGCCCACTACCGGGAACATGCTCTTGGCCAGCGAGGCCCCGGACTGGATCGAGGCCATGGCGATCAGCAGCAAGCCAATAGGGAAGAGAGTGGCGGCCAGGCTGCGGGGTTGGCTATTCATTGCGGGAGGGCATTCCTTATATAGGTACTAGCGCGGGCAGACTATGATGCGCAAAGGCCCAAAAATGAGCAATATACTGCTCATTATTCTTTTGTTCGGGGTTTTCTGAATTAACCCTTGACGTCCGATTTAATCTCTCTATAATTCGCCCCACTTCCGGCGCAGTCGGAACTGAAAACTCCTTGAATTTCAAAGAGTTAGCGGTTCCAGGGTAATCCGGAGGTGCTTCGATCGAAAGATCGGCAGCGGTGAAAAAAGGCGGTTGACAGCGGTTTGAAACGCTGTAGAATTCGCCTCCCGCTACGAGAGATCGCAGCGAGTCAAGTGTTTGAAGTGAAACGAAAAACTTCAAAATAAACGCTTGACAGGCTCTGAGGAAAGCGTAGAATGCGCGCCTCGGTTGAGACGAAAGCTCTTAACCAACCGCTCTTTAACAACTGAATCAAGCAATTCGTGTGGGTGCTTGTGAGCTCAGACTGATAGTCAAAAAGATTATCAGCATCACAAGTGGCTACACGAAAATCGAAAGATTTGAAAGTAAGTCATTTGAGATTGCTGAGCCAAGTTTAGGGTTTTCTCAAAACCCAAGCAGTATTGAACTGAAGAGTTTGATCATGGCTCAGATTGAACGCTGGCGGCAGGCCTAACACATGCAAGTCGAGCGGATGAGAAGAGCTTGCTCTTCGATTCAGCGGCGGACGGGTGAGTAATACCTAGGAATCTGCCTGGTAGTGGGGGACAACGTTTCGAAAGGAACGCTAATACCGCATACGTCCTACGGGAGAAAGCAGGGGACCTTCGGGCCTTGCGCTATCAGATGAGCCTAGGTCGGATTAGCTAGTTGGTGAGGTAATGGCTCACCAAGGCGACGATCCGTAACTGGTCTGAGAGGATGATCAGTCACACTGGAACTGAGACACGGTCCAGACTCCTACGGGAGGCAGCAGTGGGGAATATTGGACAATGGGCGAAAGCCTGATCCAGCCATGCCGCGTGTGTGAAGAAGGTCTTCGGATTGTAAAGCACTTTAAGTTGGGAGGAAGGGTACTTACCTAATACGTGAGTATTTTGACGTTACCGACAGAATAAGCACCGGCTAACTCTGTGCCAGCAGCCGCGGTAATACAGAGGGTGCAAGCGTTAATCGGAATTACTGGGCGTAAAGCGCGCGTAGGTGGTTTGTTAAGTTGGATGTGAAATCCCCGGGCTCAACCTGGGAACTGCATCCAAAACTGGCAAGCTAGAGTAGGGCAGAGGGTGGTGGAATTTCCTGTGTAGCGGTGAAATGCGTAGATATAGGAAGGAACACCAGTGGCGAAGGCGACCACCTGGGCTCATACTGACACTGAGGTGCGAAAGCGTGGGGAGCAAACAGGATTAGATACCCTGGTAGTCCACGCCGTAAACGATGTCAACTAGCCGTTGGAATCCTTGAGATTTTAGTGGCGCAGCTAACGCATTAAGTTGACCGCCTGGGGAGTACGGCCGCAAGGTTAAAACTCAAATGAATTGACGGGGGCCCGCACAAGCGGTGGAGCATGTGGTTTAATTCGAAGCAACGCGAAGAACCTTACCAGGCCTTGACATGCAGAGAACTTTCCAGAGATGGATTGGTGCCTTCGGGAACTCTGACACAGGTGCTGCATGGCTGTCGTCAGCTCGTGTCGTGAGATGTTGGGTTAAGTCCCGTAACGAGCGCAACCCTTGTCCTTAGTTACCAGCACGTTATGGTGGGCACTCTAAGGAGACTGCCGGTGACAAACCGGAGGAAGGTGGGGATGACGTCAAGTCATCATGGCCCTTACGGCCTGGGCTACACACGTGCTACAATGGTCGGTACAGAGGGTTGCCAAGCCGCGAGGTGGAGCTAATCTCACAAAACCGATCGTAGTCCGGATCGCAGTCTGCAACTCGACTGCGTGAAGTCGGAATCGCTAGTAATCGCGAATCAGAATGTCGCGGTGAATACGTTCCCGGGCCTTGTACACACCGCCCGTCACACCATGGGAGTGGGTTGCACCAGAAGTAGCTAGTCTAACCTTCGGGAGGACGGTTACCACGGTGTGATTCATGACTGGGGTGAAGTCGTAACAAGGTAGCCGTAGGGGAACCTGCGGCTGGATCACCTCCTTAATCGACAGACATCAGCTGTCTTATGAGCTCCCACACGAATTGCTTGATTCATTGAAGAAGACGATTGGGTCTGTAGCTCAGTTGGTTAGAGCGCACCCCTGATAAGGGTGAGGTCGGCAGTTCGAATCTGCCCAGACCCACCAATTACATGTGGTGCAGCCTGTAGCAATACGGGGCCATAGCTCAGCTGGGAGAGCGCCTGCCTTGCACGCAGGAGGTCAGCGGTTCGATCCCGCTTGGCTCCACCACCTTACGTCAAAGCTTAGAAATGAATATTCGTATCGAATATTGATTTCTGAACTTTTTCAGAATCGTTCTTTAAAAATTTGGGTATGTGATAGAAAGATAGACTGGACAGCACTTTCACTGGTGTGTGTTCAGGCTAAGGTAAAATTTGTGAGTAATTACAAGTTTTCGGCGAATGTTGTCTTCACAGTATAACCAGATTGCTTGGGGTTATATGGTCAAGTGAAGAAGCGCATACGGTGGATGCCTTGGCAGTCAGAGGCGATGAAAGACGTGGTAGCCTGCGATAAGCTTCGGGGAGTCGGCAAACAGACTTTGATCCGGAGATCTCTGAATGGGGGAACCCACTCAGCATAAGCTGAGTATCTTGTACTGAATACATAGGTGCAAGAGGCGAACCAGGGGAACTGAAACATCTAAGTACCCTGAGGAAAAGAAATCAACCGAGATTCCCTTAGTAGTGGCGAGCGAACGGGGACTAGCCCTTAAGTGGCTTTGAGATTAGCGGAACGCTCTGGAAAGTGCGGCCATAGTGGGTGATAGCCCTGTACGCGAAAATCTCTTAGTCATGAAATCGAGTAGGACGGAGCACGAGAAACTTTGTCTGAATATGGGGGGACCATCCTCCAAGGCTAAATACTACTGACTGACCGATAGTGAACCAGTACCGTGAGGGAAAGGCGAAAAGAACCCCGGAGAGGGGAGTGAAATAGATCCTGAAACCGTATGCGTACAAGCAGTGGGAGCCTACTTGTTAGGTGACTGCGTACCTTTTGTATAATGGGTCAGCGACTTATATTCAGTGGCGAGCTTAACCGAATAGGGGAGGCGTAGCGAAAGCGAGTCTTAATAGGGCGTTTAGTCGCTGGGTATAGACCCGAAACCGGGCGATCTATCCATGGGCAGGTTGAAGGTTAGGTAACACTGACTGGAGGACCGAACCGACTACCGTTGAAAAGTTAGCGGATGACCTGTGGATCGGAGTGAAAGGCTAATCAAGCTCGGAGATAGCTGGTTCTCCTCGAAAGCTATTTAGGTAGCGCCTCATGTATCACTGTAGGGGGTAGAGCACTGTTTCGGCTAGGGGGTCATCCCGACTTACCAAACCGATGCAAACTCCGAATACCTACAAGTGCCGAGCATGGGAGACACACGGCGGGTGCTAACGTCCGTCGTGAAAAGGGAAACAACCCAGACCGTCAGCTAAGGTCCCAAAGTTATGGTTAAGTGGGAAACGATGTGGGAAGGCTTAGACAGCTAGGAGGTTGGCTTAGAAGCAGCCACCCTTTAAAGAAAGCGTAATAGCTCACTAGTCGAGTCGGCCTGCGCGGAAGATGTAACGGGGCTCAAACCATACACCGAAGCTACGGGTATCACTTAGGTGATGCGGTAGAGGAGCGTTCTGTAAGCCTGTGAAGGTGAGTTGAGAAGCTTGCTGGAGGTATCAGAAGTGCGAATGCTGACATGAGTAACGACAATGGGAGTGAAAAACTCCCACGCCGAAAGACCAAGGTTTCCTGCGCAACGTTAATCGACGCAGGGTTAGTCGGTCCCTAAGGCGAGGCTGAAAAGCGTAGTCGATGGAAAACAGGTTAATATTCCTGTACTTCTGGTTATTGCGATGGAGGGACGGAGAAGGCTAGGCCAGCTTGGCGTTGGTTGTCCAAGTTTAAGGTGGTAGGCTGAGATCTTAGGTAAATCCGGGATCTTAAGGCCGAGAGCTGATGACGAGTTGCCTTTAGGCGACGAAGTGGTTGATGCCATGCTTCCAAGAAAAGCTTCTAAGCTTCAGATAACCAGGAACCGTACCCCAAACCGACACAGGTGGTTGGGTAGAGAATACCAAGGCGCTTGAGAGAACTCGGGTGAAGGAACTAGGCAAAATGGCACCGTAACTTCGGGAGAAGGTGCGCCGGTGAGGGTGAAGGACTTGCTCCGTAAGCCCATGCCGGTCGAAGATACCAGGCCGCTGCGACTGTTTATTAAAAACACAGCACTCTGCAAACACGAAAGTGGACGTATAGGGTGTGACGCCTGCCCGGTGCCGGAAGGTTAATTGATGGGGTTAGCTAACGCGAAGCTCTTGATCGAAGCCCCGGTAAACGGCGGCCGTAACTATAACGGTCCTAAGGTAGCGAAATTCCTTGTCGGGTAAGTTCCGACCTGCACGAATGGCGTAACGATGGCGGCGCTGTCTCCACCCGAGACTCAGTGAAATTGAAATCGCTGTGAAGATGCAGTGTATCCGCGGCTAGACGGAAAGACCCCGTGAACCTTTACTATAGCTTTGCACTGGACTTTGAATTTGCTTGTGTAGGATAGGTGGGAGGCTTTGAAGCGTGGACGCCAGTTCGCGTGGAGCCATCCTTGAAATACCACCCTGGCAACTTTGAGGTTCTAACTCAGGTCCGTTATCCGGATCGAGGACAGTGTATGGTGGGTAGTTTGACTGGGGCGGTCTCCTCCTAAAGAGTAACGGAGGAGTACGAAGGTGCGCTCAGACCGGTCGGAAATCGGTCGTAGAGTATAAAGGCAAAAGCGCGCTTGACTGCGAGACAGACACGTCGAGCAGGTACGAAAGTAGGTCTTAGTGATCCGGTGGTTCTGTATGGAAGGGCCATCGCTCAACGGATAAAAGGTACTCCGGGGATAACAGGCTGATACCGCCCAAGAGTTCATATCGACGGCGGTGTTTGGCACCTCGATGTCGGCTCATCACATCCTGGGGCTGAAGCCGGTCCCAAGGGTATGGCTGTTCGCCATTTAAAGTGGTACGCGAGCTGGGTTTAGAACGTCGTGAGACAGTTCGGTCCCTATCTGCCGTGGACGTTTGAGATTTGAGAGGGGCTGCTCCTAGTACGAGAGGACCGGAGTGGACGAACCTCTGGTGTTCCGGTTGTCACGCCAGTGGCATTGCCGGGTAGCTATGTTCGGAAGAGATAACCGCTGAAAGCATCTAAGCGGGAAACTTGCCTCAAGATGAGATCTCACTGGAGCCTTGAGCTCCCTGAAGGGCCGTCGAAGACTACGACGTTGATAGGTTGGGTGTGTAAGCGCTGTGAGGCGTTGAGCTAACCAATACTAATTGCCCGTGAGGCTTGACCATATAACACCCAAGCAATTTGAGCGAAAGCCAGATTGCGGTGTTGTGAAGACTGCACAGCCGAAGATTTGTAACTCACAAACATCACATACCCGATTCGCTGGAGTGTCTGAACAAGACCTTCTGGCAACAGAATTTCTTGACGACCATAGAGCATTGGAACCACCTGATCCCATCCCGAACTCAGCAGTGAAACGATGCATCGCCGATGGTAGTGTGGGGTTTCCCCATGTGAGAGTAGGTCATCGTCAAGATTAAATTCCGAAACCCCTATCTGCATATGCAGGTAGGGGTTTTGTCTTTTCAGCGCCCAGCTGGATAAAATGCCAGCCAAAAAAAACCACCCCGCAGGGTGGTTTGTTCGCTTCCTTCGCCGACTCAGTCGCCGTAGTACTCGCAACCACTGGTGCAGGTCTCGTGAATGCGCACCTTGGACAGCTCTGGCAGCAGCGGCTTGACCTGGTCCCAGATCCACTTGGCGATCACTTCGCTGGTCGGATTCTCCAGGCCAGGAATGTCGTTCAGGTAGTTATGGTCCAGTTGTTCGTACAGCGGCTTGAAGATCGCCTTGATCTCGGAGAAGTCGCGGATCCAGCCGGTATGTGGATCGAGCGGGCCGGTCAGGTGCAGGGCAACCTTGAACGAATGGCCATGCAGGCGACCGCACTTGTGCCCTTCAGGCACGTGGGGCAGGCGGTGGGCCGATTCGAACGTAAACTCTTTGAAAATTTCCACGATATCTTGACTCTGTAAACCAATGCTGGCTGCCAGTTTACCAGCATGGTCACTTCAGTGGTTGCAGATGCGCGTGCAGCTTGCCGGTTTCTATCAGTTCGAGCAGCTCGTCGCCCAGTCGCTGGCTTTCAGCCATTGCCTTGTGCCAATAACGCTGACGGCTGCCCGCATCGCCCATGAAGCGCTTGAAGTCGCTACGATCCGGCAGCTTGCCGTAGGGCAGGCTGGCCAGGTACTGCGGCGAAGGCGCAAGCAGCAGCACATTGCGCAAGCGCTGGGTATCCCCACGGCGCCACGGCAGGGCCTTGTCGAACCAGCCGGGGATGACCTTGTCGGTGAAGTGCGGATAGAGCACCAGGTCATCGCCGGCAAAAGGCAGGTCAAGGTGATAGTCCAGCAAGCCACCATCTCGATAGGTCCCCTGACCGACACCCGGAATATCGCGTACGCCTTGCATGACCATCGGGATCGACCCCGAGGCCAGCAGGCCATGGCGCAAATTGGCAACATCCAGTGGCAGGCAGCGCGAGGGGAAGTCCGTCATTGGCTGCAATGGCGGAGCGCTGCGGGCGTCGTGCAAGATGATTCGCTCGAAGTGCCGCGACAGGCGTGCACGGCCAATCAGGTTGTCAGCGATGACCGATGACAGGCCCATGCCCAGGCGCCCGCGGTGATCGTCAGCAAGCAGGCCATGGCTTTTGACCACCATGATGTTCAGGCGGTAGCCCGGGCTTGCGAGTATCTGTGCGTCGCGGTTTTCGAGCAGTTCATCGAGCATGCGCTCGCAGCTGCGGCTGACTTCGGCCTGGGTCACGCCCTTGGCAAAGTCCTGTTCGGTGTACAGCTGGCCCAGGCGCTGCAGGGCCTGGGCGGGGTTGGGCAAGCAGGCGCTGGCAAAGCGCCAGGAGCCGATGGATGCGCCGATCAACGCCCGCTCACGAGGTGCGCTGGGCAACCAATGGCCGAACAACGCCAGGTCCAGGCCTTGTATGCCGAGGGCCTTGGGCCCCCCAGCTGCACCCGGCAGCACACCCACATCGGCAGCCTGTAATCCACGCTCGCGGATGCGCTGCAAGGCGCGATTGCCGGCCTTGAGCGTCAGCGCCGGGTACTTGATATGGATTGCACTCATACGGGCCTCGCTGTCTTGAGCCGGTAATTATAAAGAACAGCGCTCCGGAAGTGGGGCAGGGCTGCGCTATCATGTCGCCAGTTGTTTTCAGCTTCAATTAAGTTCGGTTGGGTACTCTAGGCCCCGTAGAAACATTTTTGATCTCAACGGAGAGACACCATGAAAACTTTGACTGCCCTGTTCGCCACTGCTGCCCTTGCCCTGAGCGCCAACGTTGCAATGGCTAAAGATGTACAGCCTGACGAGGTCGTAAAACTGGTCAACGCCAAGACCATCAAGTCTCTGGACGAACTCAAGGCCGCCGCAGTAGCCAAGCACCTAGGCGCAACCGTCACCGATTCTGAGCTGGAAGACGAGTACGGCCGCTACATCTACAAGGTCGAACTGCGTGACGCTCAGAATGTCGAGTGGGATGTCGACATGGATGCCAAGACCGGTGAAATTCTCAAGGATGCCCGGGATAACTAATGATCGTTCGATCGCGAACAGCACAGATACTTCTCATCGCGCTGTTGGCCCTCTGCTCGCTGGCTTCGGCCCGCGACCTCGATCAGGATGAAGCCCTGCAATTGCGTCAGCAGGGCGTGATCCTGCCGCTTGAGCAACTGCTGCAGTCCGCCCTGGGGCGTTACCCCGGGGCGAAACTGCTGGAAGCGGAGCTGGAAGAGAAACACGACAGGTATGAGTACGAGGTCGAATTGCTGACCCCTGAAGGCGTGGTACGCGAGATCAAGCTCGACGCTACCAATGGAGCGCTGCTCAAAGACGAGGAAGATGACTGATGCGCCTGTTACTGGTCGAGGACAACGTGCCGCTGGCGGATGAACTGACCCAGAGCCTGCAACGCCAGGGCTATGCGCTCGACTGGCTGGCCGACGGCAGGGATGCGGTCTACCAGGGCAGCAGCGAACCCTATGACCTGATTATTCTCGACCTCGGCTTGCCTGGCTTGCCGGGGCTTGAGGTGCTGGCCCAGTGGCGGGCATCGGGGCTGGTGACACCGGTGCTGATCCTCACCGCGCGCGGCTCGTGGGCCGAGCGTATCGAGGGGCTCAAGGCCGGTGCCGATGATTACCTGAGCAAGCCGTTTCATCCAGAAGAGCTGCAGCTGCGCATCCAGTCGCTGCTACGCCGTGCCCGCGGCCTGGCCAACCAGCCGACCCTTGAAGCCGCCGGCCTGCAGCTGGACGAAGGCCGCCAGTGCGTCACCCGCGCCGGCGTCGACATCCAGCTCACCGCTGCCGAGTTTCGCCTGTTGCGCTACTTCATGTTGCACCCGCAACAGATCCTGTCGAAAAGCCACCTCGCCGAACACCTCTACGACGGTGAGACCGAGCGCGATTCCAACGTTCTCGAAGTGCACGTCAATCACCTGCGCCGCAAGCTCGGCCGTAGCGTGATCGAAACCCGCCGTGGCCAGGGTTATCGCTATGCCGGGAGCTGCGAGTGAAGTCGATTCAGGCACGCCTGAGCCTTGGCCTGATTGCGGTATTGGTGCTGGTCGGGCTGGCCCTGGCGCAGATCAGCCTGTGGCTGTTCGAGGCTGGCCTGCAGCGCTACCTGGAGACCGGTCTGCGCAAGGAGAGCGAAAACCTGCTGGTGGCCCTGGTACGCGGCCAGACCGGCCTTGAACTGGATGAACGGCGGATTTCCTCGGCCTATAAGCGGCCGTTTTCCGGCTATTACTTTCGCATCGATTTTGACGGCGGCAACTGGCGCTCGCGTTCGTTGTGGGACATGGACATGCCGGCGCCGCAAACCCCGGGGCTGCACGCCGGCCTGGAGCTGGGGCCGGAAGGCCAGCAACTGCTGGTGCTGCGGGCCGATTACCGGCGCCTGGGCCAGGCGATTTCCATCAGCGTCGCCCAGGACTATACCCCGGTGCGCGATGGCTTCAGGCGCATGCAGCAGATCGGCCTGGGGCTGGGCCTGGTCGCACTGTTATTGATCCTGGTACTGCAACGCATCACCGTGACCCGCTCATTGCGGCCGCTGGAGCGCGCCCGCGAACAGATCGCCCAACTGCAGCAAGGCCAGCGTTCGCAGCTCGATACCCAGGTGCCTACCGAGCTTGAGCCCCTGGTCGCACAGATCAACCACTTGCTGGCCCACACCGAAGACAGCCTGCGTCGTTCACGCAATGCCCTGGGCAACCTCGGGCATGCGCTGAAGACACCGTTGGCGGTGCTGCTCAGCCTGGCCTCCAGCGAACGCCTCAAAGACCTGCCGCAAGTCCGTGCCCAGTTGCGCGACCAGCTCGAGCAGATCCAGCAGCGCCTGAGCCGTGAGCTCAATCGCGCGCGGCTGGCTGGCGATGCGTTGCCGGGCGCGCAGTTTGATTGCGATGCCGAGCTGCCCGGGCTGCTGTCGACCCTGGGCATGATCCATGGCGAAGGCCTGGAGTTGAGCAAGCAGGTGCCGCCCGGTTTGCTCCTGCCCTGGGACCGCGAAGACCTGCTCGAACTGCTGGGCAACCTGCTGGACAACGCCTGCAAATGGGCCGACAGCGAGGTGCAGTTGAGCATCGAAGAACAGCCGCAACGCTATTGCCTGTGGATCGATGATGACGGCCCCGGCATTCCGCAGACGGCTCGTGAACAAGTGCTTGAGCGTGGAACCCGGCTTGACGAGCAGGTTGACGGCCATGGCCTGGGCCTGGGCATCGTGCGCGATATCGTCGAAGCCTGGGGAGGGCAGATGCGTCTGCTTGAGAGCCCGCTGGGTGGCTTGCGGGTGAGTATCGAGCTGCCGCGCAGGGTCAGATAGCATCGCTAGCCCCGCCGCGGTTGCCCATACGCCTGACTGATCCGGTCAATCACCATCGCCAGCGCCACAATCGCCAACCCGGCCTCCACACCCTTGCCGACATTGAGCGTCTGAATTCCTGCCAGCACATCCTCGCCCAAGCCGCGCGCGCCAATCATCGAGGCGACCACCACCATCGACAGCGCCATCATCACCGACTGGTTGAGCCCGGCCATGATGCTCGGCAGCGCCAGCGGCAGTTGCACCCGCCGCAGCCGCTGCCAGCGACTGGCGCCCAGGCCGTGGGCCGCCTGGGTCAGGCTCGGGTCGATCTGGCTCAGGCCCAGTTCGGTCAGGCGGATCAACGGCGGCAGGGCGTAGATCAAGGTGGCGAAGATCGCCGGTACCTTGCCCAGGCCGAACAGCATCAGCACCGGGATCAGGTAGACGAAGCTGGGCAGCGTTTGCATGACATCGAGCACCGGCATCAGCAGCTTGCGCGCTAACGGTCGGCTGGCCAGGAGGATGCCGAGCGGGACGCCGATCAATACGCACAGGCCGGTGCTCACCAGCACCAGTGCGCAGGTCTGCAGGAGCTTGTCCCACAGGCCGACCACGCCGATCAGAAACAACAGGCCGCTGAGCACCAGGGCGCGGGTGATGCTGCGGCTGGCGTGCCAGGTCATCAGCGCGACAATCACCAGCAACAGCCACCAGGGCGCCAGGCGCAGCAGGTTCTCGAGGCCAACCAGCACCTGCAGCAAGCCATCGGAAACGTTGCGCAGCTGGTCGCCGTAAGCCAGCACCAACCAATCGACAAAACGGTTAACGGCATCGGCAAAGGAGTAGTGCAGCGCTTCGGGAAAACCTCCACTCACAGGCCTGCCTCGACCTTGCTCGCCACTTCGGCGGGTAGCCAGGCTTTCCAGATACCAGGGTAATCGCGCATGAACCTGAGCGCGGCATCCTTGGGTGACTCGCGCTTTTCGCTCATCTGCGCCAGGGTCTTGTTCAGGGTATCGATGGGCAGGTCGACCTTGGCGAAGAACTCGACCAGTTCGGGATAGTCCTTTTTGAATGGCGCCGAAACACCAATCGACAATTTCGCCGGCAGTGAGCGCGTGCCTTGTGGGTTGGGGTTGCTGGCATCGGTCAGGGTCTTCCAGGCCTGGGCATCGAAAGCGGGTTCTTCCAGGCGCACCAGTTCGTAGCGGCCCATCAGCGGGGTAGGGCTCCAGTAGTAGAACAACACAGGCTTGCCGCGGCGGATCGCCGAGGTGATTTCAGCATCGAGCGCCGCGCCCGAGCCACTGCGAAAGTTCACGTAGTCCTGGTCCAGCCCGTAGGCCTTGAGCTTCTGGCTGTTGACGGTCTCGGAGGTCCAGCCGCTGGGGCTGTTGAGGAAGCGGCCCTTGTCGGGGGACTCAGGGTCCTTGAACACGGCCTTGTACTGTTTGAGGTCGGCCACCGAGCGCAGCTTTGGCGCCAGATCCTTGATCACGTAGGCCGGCACATACCAGCCCTCATCGGCGTTCTTCACCGTATCGCCGATGCTGAACACCTGGCCGGCCTGCTCGGCCTTGATCCAGGCCGGGCTGCGGCCGGCCCATTCCTCACCGATGACCTGGATGTCGTTGCGCGCCAGCGCCACTTCCATGCTCACGGTGCTGCCGGGCAGGGTATCGGTGGGGTAGCCGTAGCCTTTTTCGACAATCAGCCGCAGGATTTCGGTGGTGAGGCTGCCGCTTTCCCAGGTGATGTCGCCAAAACGAATGGGCGTGGATTTATCGGCGGCGTCGCTTGAGGTGACCAGGCCCAGCGCCAGGAAGGCGCTGGCCAGCAAGGTGGTGATCGGCTTCATTGTGCCTCGCTCGCAGGGTAGGGAGTCCGGCAAGTGTAGTAGACCGATCGCGAGGCAAGCCTGCTCCTACAGATGAATAGGAGCAGGCTTGCCCCGTGAAGTTGTTACACCCGGAACTGATCCATCAGCCCCTGCTGCTGGTTGGCCAGGCTGTTGAGCGACTGGCTGACCCGCGCCGATTCGTTGGCCTGTTCCGACAGCGATTCGGTGACATCACGAATGGTCGCCACGTTGCTGTTGATTTCTTCGGCCACCGCGCTCTGTTCTTCGGCGGCGCTGGCGATCTGCAGGTTCATGTCGCTGATCACCGTGACCGCATTGCCGATCTGCTGCAGGGCGGTGACTGCCTGGCCGACCTGTTCGACGCTGCCCTGGGCCTGGCGATGGCTGCTGTCCATGGCGCCGACCACGTCGCGGGTACCGGCTTGCAGCTGTTCGATGACCTGGCGGGTTTCTTCTACCGACTCCTGGGTCCGGCGCGCCAGGTTGCGCACCTCGTCGGCAACCACGGCAAAACCACGGCCGGCTTCACCGGCACGCGCGGCCTCGATGGCGGCGTTGAGGGCCAGCAGGTTGGTCTGCTCGGCAATCGAGCGGATTACTTCCAGCACCGAACCGATCTTCTCGCTGTTCTCGGCCAGGCCCTCGACCTGGCTCATGGCGGTGCTCATGTCGGCAGCCAGGGTGTCGATGCTGCTGGTGGTACGGTCGATCACCGCCAGGCCCTGGCGGGTCGCCTGGTCGGCGTCGCGGGCGGCCTGGGCGGCTTGCGCAGCGCTGCGGGCGACGTCCTGGGCGGTGGCGCTCATCTCATGGGAAGCGGTGGCCACCTGGTCGACCTGGCGATACTGCTGCTCCATGCCGGCGCTGGTCTGGGTGGCGATGGCCGAAGACTGGTCGGCGGTATCGCGGGCGGCCTGGACCGAGCGCTTGACCTCGGCAATGGTCGGTTGCAGCTTGTCGAGAAAACGGTTGAACCAGCCGGCCAGTTCGCCCAGTTCGTCGCGCTTGTCGTAAGTCAGGCGCCGGGTCAGGTCGCCTTCGCCGCTGGCGATGTCCTTGAGCATCGCCGCCACGCCAAGGATCGGCCGGGTCACGGTGCGCGCCATCAACCAGATCAGCAGCAGGCCGACGATGGCCGCCAGCAGGCCCAGGCCCAATTCCATCAGGGTGCCGCTGGTGTTGCGCTGGTCGAGCTCTTGCTTGAGGGCTTCGGCCGGGCCGGTCAGGGCGCTTTCCGGCACGTCGAGCAGCACGCCCCAGGGCTTGCCGCCAGGTATTGGCGCAAACGAGGCCAGCACTTTCAGGCGCTGGTTATGGTGGATGCTGTGCAGCGGCGTGCTGTCGCCGAGCAGGCGGATCAGTTCGGCGCCTTTTTCGCTGTCGACCTGGTCAATGCGCTGGGCCAGCTTGCTGGCGTCCGGGCTGTAGCCGGCCAGCAGGCCCACGGGGCTGAGGATGCCGACCTGGGTCTGGCCCTGGTAGAGGTTGCGGCTGGCCTGTTGGCTCATGGCCTGCAGGCTGTTGAGATTGATGTCGATGGACAGGGTGGCGATGACTTTGTCGGCCGCCTTCAGCGGGAACACGATGCTGGTCATCAGCACCTGCTGGCCGTTGATCTCATAGAAGTAGGGCTCGATCACACAGACCTTGCCGGTGGTGCGCGGGCATACCGACCAGGTGTTGGCCGGCTCGCCGCTGGGGCCGATGCTGGTGTCATTCATGTCGCGTTCGGGCAGCGCCATCGAGGTCAGCTGGCCCGGGGTCGGTTGCGACCAGTACAGGGCGAAGCGGCCTTTCTCGTTGCTGCCCAGGTCTTTCTGGTCGACGAACAACGCGTCCTTGTTGTCCAGCGCGTTGGGCTCGAACACCAGCGACAGGCCGAGCAGCTCGGGGTTGGCCTGCAGGGCCGCGCGCACCTGGCGGGTCATGTCTTCGCGCAGGTCGAAGGCATCGAGGAAGCGTTTTTCGGCCTGCTCGCGCAAAAACAGCACCTGGCGCGAGAAGCCGGCGCCGTACTGGTAGGCGTCCATGAACTGGCGACGGATGTTCAGTGCCTGGACTTCACCCTGGGATTCAATGCGCCCCTGGGCCGCTTCGGTGAGCATCTGCATGCTGCTGGCCTTGACCAGTTGCGTGCTGTGCTCCATGCGATACAGCGAGAGTCCCACCAGCAGGGTGACGATGCCGGCCAGGCACAGGCCGGCCAGCAGGGTGATCTTCCACTGAATGGAAAGTTGTCTGAACGACATGGCGAAGTCCTTTGATCCTGAAAGATTGAGGCTGCCGACTATGTCGGCCGCGATGCCGTTTTCTTTATTCAAACGTTCAATTGAAATGCGTCGTTTTCGTCTATTCAAGCGACACGTTGTCGCAGGTCGCCAAGGCCTTTTTTTGACAAGTGCGGGGGGCTGCTTCAAAGTGTGCGCCCTCCCATAAAAATACCTGTCGTTCGGCCACTGCTCGCGGGCAGTCTGTCGCCGGATCGGTCGCTTTTTGTCTGGTTTCTAGAGGTTACAGAATGAATGCAGTAATTGCCGCGGTCGGCATCATGCTGATATTGAGCCTGTCCCGTGTGCATGTGGTGATTGCCCTGATCATCGGCGCCCTGGCCGGTGGCCTGGTGGGTGGCCTGGGCATCGAAGGCACGCTCAAGGCGTTCAATGGCGGGCTGGGTGGCGGTGCTACGGTGGCGTTGTCGTACGCCTTGCTCGGCGCCTTCGCCGTGGCCATCGCCAAGTCGGGCATGGCCCACGCCCTGGCCGACCGCGCCCTGGCCATGGTCGATCGCCAAGGCCATGGCGAAGGCGGCAAGGTCAAGTGGTTACTGATCGGCCTGCTGCTGGTGGTGGCGATTTCCTCGCAGAACATCCTGCCCATCCACATTGCCTTCATTCCGTTGCTGGTGCCGCCGCTGCTGTACGTGCTGACCAAGCTGCAGATCGACCGGCGCCTGGTGGCCTGTGTGATGACCTTCGGCCTGATCACCCCGTACATGTTCCTGCCAGTGGGTTTCGGCAATATCTTCCTCAATGAAATCCTTCTGGCCAACGTCAGCCGCAGCGGTGTGGATGTCAGCGGCGTCAACGTTACCCATGCCATGGCCATCCCGGCTGCGGGCATGCTCTTCGGCTTGCTGGTGGCGGTGTTCATCAGCTATCGCAAAAAGCGCGTGTACAACCTGGAGAAAATCGAACAGGTCGAGCAGGTGGCAGTCAGCTACAACCCGCTGACCCTGCTGGTAGCGGGCGTTGCCATTGCGGCGGCGTTCATCATCCAGCTGTGGCTGGACTCGATGATTATCGGTGCCATGGCCGGCTTTCTGATCTTCTCGGTGTCGGGCATCGTGCGCTGGAAAGACACCGACGACCTGTTTACCGAAGGCATGAAGATGATGGCCATGATCGGCTTCATCATGATCGCCGCTTCGGGCTTTGCCGAGGTGATGAAGGCCACCGGTGAGGTCAAGACCCTGGTCGAGACCTCGGCGTCCTGGATCAACCACAGCAAGGGCGTCGGCGCACTGCTGATGCTGCTGGTGGGCCTGCTGGTGACCATGGGCATCGGCTCGTCGTTCTCCACCGTGCCGATCCTGGCAGCGATCTTCGTGCCGCTGTGCGTGCAGCTGGGCTTTGATCCTGTGGCCACCGTGTGCATCGTCGGTACCGCCGGTGCCTTGGGCGATGCCGGATCACCTGCCTCGGACTCGACCCTGGGGCCGACCTCGGGCCTGAACGTCGACGGCCAGCATCATCATATCTGGGACACGGTTGTACCGACTTTCATCCACTACAACCTGCCGTTGCTGGCATTCGGTTGGCTGGCGGCGATGATGCTCTAGGGCAGGGCGAGGGCTGAGCGCAAGGCTCAGCCTTTGGCGGGCGGCGGCGAGATGCGGTTGAGCACCATGTTGCCGTTCTTGTTCTGGGTCAGGTACACCGGCAGCACCTTGGGCAGGGTGCTGACCAGGCGCTTGATCTCGCTGGTGTTGTAGATGCCGCTGATGCGGATGCTGCCGGTACCGGTATCGGCCAGCAGCAGCGGTTTTTCCAGGTAGCGGTTGATCATCGGCAGGGCCTGGGCCAGGCTCTGGTTGTCGAGGATCAGCTTGCCCGTACGCCAGGCCAGGCTGTTGTCCTGGTTGGCGGTCTGGTCCAGACGTGGCTCATAGTCGCCGGCCTTGTAGCTGGCCTGCATGCCCGGGCCAAGACGATAGCTGCTGTCGCTGGCGTTGCCGTCACTGCTGACCAGCACCGAGCCTTCGACCAGGGTGACTTTGACCTGGTCATCATACTTCCACACGTTGAACTGGGTGCCGGTGACCCGCGTCCAGCCATTGGCCGCGTGCACCACGAACGGGTGCTGGCTGTCGTGACGGACCTTGAAGAACGCCTCGCCCCTGACCAGGGTTACCCGGCGCTCATCCTTGTAGTTGGTGAAGCGCAGTTCGGTATTGAGGTTGAGTTCGACTTCACTGCCATCACTGAGCACTACGCGATTGACCCGCTCGCCGGTCTCCAGGGACTGGTAGCTATTGGGCAGCCAGCCTTGTTCCCAACCGATCCAGGCGCCGGCTGGCAGGGCGACCAGGGCGATGGCTGCGGCGCTGGCCAACCGTTGCCATTGGCTGCGCTGCGGTCGAGGCAGCGCTACGACGTTGTCCGGGAAACTGCGTGGCAAGTGATCGGCGGTTTGCCAGATCTCGACCATCGCCTGATATTCCTGCAGGTGCAGCGGGTGGGCTTTCAGCCATTGCTCGAACGCGCGTCGCTCGGCGGCGGTACAGTCTTCAGCTTGCAGGCGCAGGCACCACTGTGCGGCGGCATCGGTGATGGCATCGTGTTCGGCGTCGCTGAGACTGGTGTGGTTCATTGAAACTCCCGGTTTTGTCCATTCTACCTTGCAGGGTAGGCGGGCGAGAACCGAGATAATGGCGAATGACTATCAGTTGTAAGATTTTTTACCGTCAAAACCCCGTAAAACCGCGGATCTGACAATGATTACCTACAAAATCACAGACGAAAGGTAGGCCTGCGCCACTGAGCAGCGGCGCAGGTTGTTTTCAGAACTGCGCGGCATCCAGCTCGAACAATGAAGCACTGCCGGCGCGAATGCTCGCGTGCAGCGACAGGGTGCGTGGCAGCAGGCGTTCGAAAAAGAACCCGGCGCTGGCCAACTTGGCACCGTAGAAGGCAGGGTCCTGAACCAGCGCATCGCGGGCGACCGCAGCCATGCGTGACCACATGTAGGCGTAGGCAACGTAGCCGAACAGCTGCAGGTACTCCACAGAGGCCGCGCCGATGGCATTCGGGTCGTGGCGCGCTTGCTCGCACAGCCACTGGCTGATGTTTTCAAGCCGGGCCAGGGCCTCGAGCAATGGTTGACGAAACGGCGGTTCGCTTTCGCTGAACTGGCGAATCTGCGCGGCAAAGGCCGCCAGCGCCTGGCCGCCATCGGCCACCACCTTGCGCCCGAGCAGGTCCAGGGCCTGGATACCGTTGGTGCCTTCGTAGATCTGCGCGATGCGCACATCCCGCACCAGTTGCTCCTGGCCCCATTCGCGAATGTAGCCGTGGCCGCCGAACACCTGCTGGCCGAGCACGCAGCTTTCCAGGCCGTTGTCGGTGAAAAAGGCCTTGGCCACCGGCGTCAGCAAGGCCACCTGGCGTTGCGCCGCGTTGCGTTCATCGGCGTCTTCGGCGTACTTGGCGATATCCAGTTGCTGGCCGACATAGGTGGCGAAGGCGCGCCCGCCTTCGGTGAGGGCGCGCATGGTCAGCAACATGCGCCGCACATCCGGGTGGACGATGATCGGGTCGGCAATCTGCTGCTTGTTCTGGGCGCCGCTGGCCGCGCGGCTTTGCAGGCGCTCACAGGCATAGCGGGCGGCGTTCTGGTACGAGGCCTCGGCGCAGCCAATGCCCTGGATGCCAATCGACAGGCGCTCGTAATTCATCATCGTGAACATCGCCGCCAGGCCGCGATTGGGTTCACCGATCAGGTAGCCGCTGGCGCCGTCGAAGTTCATCACGCAGGTGGCCGAGGCCTTGATGCCCATTTTGTGCTCGAGCGAACCGCAGCTCACCGCGTTGCTGGCGCCCAGGCTGCCGTCGGCATTGACCAGGCGCTTGGGCACCAGGAACAGCGAGATGCCCTTGGGCCCGGCCGGCGCATCCGGCAGCTTGGCCAGCACCAGGTGGATGATGTTCTCGGTCAGGTCCTGGTCGCCGCCGGTGATGAAAATTTTGGTGCCGCTGACCTTGTAGCTGCCATCGGCCTGGGGCTCGGCCTTGCTGCGAATGATCCCCAGGTCAGTGCCGGCATGGGGCTCGGTCAGGCACATGGTGCCGGCCCATTGGCCGCTGTACAGCGCCGGCAGGTAACTGGCCTTGAGTGCTTCACTGGCGTGGGCGTCGATCGCCAGGCAGCAGCCAGCGCTCAGGGCCGAGTACAGGCTGAAGCTGCAGTTGGCGGCATAGAGCATTTCTTCGAACTGCACCGCGAGCATCTTCGGCATGCCCAGGCCGCCAAACTCAGGATTACCGGCCAGGCCCACCCAGCCACCGTCGCGGTAGGTTTGCCAGGCCTGGCGAAAGCCGTCCGGGGTGCGCACGCCACCGGCCTCGAAGGCCACGCCCTGTTCATCGCCGCTGCGGTTGAGCGGGGCAATCAGCTGGCTGGTGATTTTTGCCGCCTCTTCGAGGATGGCATCGGCGGTGTCGGCATCGACCCGCTCGGCCAGGGTCGGCAGGCGCGCCCACAGCGCCGGGCCATGGAACACTTCATGAAGGACAAAGCGCATGTCGCGCAGGGGAGCATTGAATTCAGGCATGGCAGTTCTCGCTGTCAAAGGGGGTCAGAGCGCCTTGGCCCAGTCGCGCAACAGGTACTTCTGGATCTTGCCGGTGGAGGTCTTCGGCAACTCGCTGAATACCACGGTTTTCGGTAGCTTGAAGCCGGCCAGGTGCTCGCGGCAAAAGGCGATGATCTCGGCTTCGCGGGTGGCCTCGCAGCCGGCCTTGAGGGTGATGTAGGCGCAAGGGGTTTCACCCCACTTTTCATCCGGGCGGGCGACCACGGCGGCTTCGAGGACTGCCGGGTGTTTGTACAGGGTGTCTTCGACTTCAATGGTAGAGATGTTCTCGCCACCGGAAATGATGATGTCCTTGAGCCGGTCCTTGATCTCGACGTAACCGTCGGCATGCCAAACGGCCAGGTCGCCGGTGTGGAACCAGCCACCCCGGAAGGCCTCGCTGGTGGCTTCGGGGTTTTTCAGGTAGCCCTTCATTACCGTGTTGCCACGCATGAAGATCTCGCCCAGGGTGTTGCCGTCGCGTTGCACCGGCTCCAGGGTTTGCGGGTCGGCGACCATCAGGCCTTCGAGGGTCGGGTAACGCACGCCCTGGCGCGATTTGATCCGCGCCCGTTCAGCCAGCGGTTGCTCATCCCACTCGGCGTGCCAGGCGCAGACGGTCACCGGGCCATAGACTTCGGTCAGGCCATAGACGTGGGTGACTTTGATGCCCATTTCTTCCACCGCACCAATGACCTTGGCCGGTGGCGCCGCACCGGCAACCATGGCATTGACCGGGTGATCGATCGCTGCCTTGGCCGACTCGGGCATGTTGATCAGCGCATTGAGCACGATCGGCGCGCCGCACAGGTGGCTGACCTGGTGCTCGCGGATCAGGGTAAGAATCTTCTGCGGGTCGACCCGGCGCAGGAACACATGAGTGCCGGCCAGGGCGGTGACGGTCCAGGGGTAGCACCAGCCGTTGCAGTGGAACATCGGCAACGTCCACAGGTACACCGGATGGTTGCCCATGGCCCAGGTCATCTGGTTGCCCAAGGCATTGAGGTAAGCGCCTCGGTGGTGGTAGACCACGCCCTTGGGATTGCCGGTGGTACCGGAGGTGTAGTTCAGCGAGATCGCCTGCCATTCGTCCTCGGGCCAGTGCCAGGCGAACTCGGGGTCGCCTTCAGCCAGAAACGCCTCGTAGTCGAGGTCGCTGACCGCCTGGCCTTCGCCGTATTCCGGGTCATCGACATCGATCACCAGCGGCGGGTATTTCATCAGCGCCAGGGCCGCTTCGATGACCTTGTGAAATTCGCGATCAGTGATCAGCACCTTGGCTTCGCCATGCTCGAGCATGAAGGCAATCGCTTCGGCATCCAGGCGCACGTTGAGGGCGTTGAGCACGGCGCCGATCATCGGCACGCCAAAGTGCGCTTCAAGCATGGCCGGAATGTTCGGCAGCATCACCGCCACCGTATCGCCCTGGCCGATACCGCGCCCGGCCAGGGCGCTGGCCAGGCGGCGCGAACGTTCATAGGTCTGTTGCCAGTTACGGCGGATCGCGCCATGAATCACTGCCGGGTACTGGCCATAGACGGCGGCGGTACGCTCGATGAAACTCAAGGGGCTCAAGGCAACATGATTGACAGGGGCGGGCGCCAGGCCCTGGGAGAAAATCGACATGAGGTCGTCCTGTGCAGGAGGCAGCCGCCCATTGGCGAACTGAAACCCCCGATGGCTGATTGTTAGCTCTGTTCAGGTGTCGTGAAGGGCAGGCCCTTCCGCTGTCGCAAGTTTTACGCGAATGGCTATGGTAACTGGAAGATAGACTATAGCAATATGGTATAAATACTATAAAAGCCCAGAGGCACCGTTTTTGGATACGTCGTTTTCCCTGCTGCTGGCCAAGGACCCGCAACCGAGCCTGTTGCTGGATGCCGAGGCTCGTCTGCTGACCAGCAATCCAGCCTTGCAGGCCTTGATGGGCCCCGAGCGTGACGTCGAGCGCTGGCTACCGAGCAACTACCGGGCCCTGGTACGCGCTTGCCTGGAGCAGGGGCGGGCGATCAGCGAGGTCGAGGCGCAGGTGGCCGGGCAGATTCTGCTCTGGACCTTCATCCCCGATGACGCCGGCCAGCAAGTGCTGGCGCGTTGCCGCGACGCCACCCCGGAGCGCCAGGGCGAGCGCGACGCCAGCCAGGCCCGGCGCCTGTACCGGTTGATCACCGAGAACACCACCGACCTGATTTCCCGGCACACGCCCGATGGCCGCTTTATCGATGCTTCGCCTGCCGCCTTGCGCCTGCTCGGTTACTGGCCAGAGGAGCTGCGCGGGGTGCCGGTGCAGTCGCTGTTTCACCCGCAGGATCGCCGGCAAGCGCTGTTGCAGGCGTCCCAGGCGCTGGAGCAGGACGGCTACCAGACCATGACCTGGCGAGTGCGCCACCGTGATGGCCGTTACCTGTGGTTCGAGATCGCCAGCCGCGCCATCCGCGAAACCTACACTGGCGCGGTGGTGGAAATTGTCAGCGTCTCGCGCGACATCAGCGTGCGCATCGAGGCCCAGGAAAACCGCCGGCGCCTGGCCGAGGTGGTCGAAGCCAACACTGACCTGGTGCTGTTCAGCGACCGCGACGGCCGCCTCAGCTACCTCAACCGTTCGGCGCGCCGGGCCCTGGGGCTGCAGGAGGTCGAGCCGCTGCCCGGCTTGCAGGCCTTGCTCGACCCAGCGCTGCAGCAACGCCTGCACAGCGAAGGCTGGCAGCGCGCCGAGCAGCAGGGCGTGTGGCAGGCCGAGGCGCGGCTGGTGCCGCATCAGGGCGGCGCGGCGTTCCCGGTATCGCTGGTGCTGCTGGCCCATCGCGCTGCCGGTGGCGAGCGCTACTACTCGCTGGTGGCCCGCGACATGACCGAGCGGGAACTGCGCGAAAACCAGCAGCGCCGCCATCAGGACGAACTGGCCCACAGCGCCCGGTTGATCACCCTCGGTGAACTGGCCTCGGGGATCGCCCATGAAATCAACCAGCCGCTGGCGGCGGTGGTCAATTACGCCAGCGCCAGCCTGCGCTACCTGCAAGCTGTTGAGCGCGACCCACAGGCGGCGCAACGGGTCGCCCAGGGCTTGCAGCGCATCAACGAACAGGCGACCCATGCCGCCGAGGTGATCAAGCGCTTGCGCGCCTTCCTGCGCAAGGAACCGCGGCGCTTGCAGGCCCTGGCGATTGCCGATGTCGTGGCCGAAGCGGTGCGCCTGTGCGACTGGGAAGCCAGCCGCGACCAGGTGAGCATCGAGCAGCGCGTGGTCGCCGGGCTGCCCGCGGTGTACGCCGACCGGGTGCTGCTCGAACAGGTACTGCTCAACCTGTTGCGCAACGCCATCGATGCCAATCGCGAACAGCACAACGGCCGGGCCTCGGGTATCCTGCTCAGCGCCAAGCTTGAGGCCGGTTGGCTGGCGATCCGCGTCAGCGACCAGGGCCCGGGGGTGGCGGCCGAGCGCCTGGACGGTATCTTCACGCCGTTCAACACCAGCAAGGCGGACGGCCTGGGGCTGGGCTTGAGCATGAGCCGCAGTATCATCGAAGGTTTTGGTGGCACCTTGCAGGCCCAGCCTGGTGAGGCGGGCGGATTGATCTTGTGCTGCCGGCTGGCGCCGGTGGCCAACAGTGGGGAGTGATATGCAGGAACCGCGGGTGTATGTGGTCGACGATGACCAGGGCATGCTCGATTCGACCCTGTGGTTGCTCGAGTCGGTGGGCTTGCAGGCGCTGCCGTTCACCAGTGGCCAGGCCTTTCTTGACGCTTGCGACAGCCATCGGCCGGCGTGCGTGCTGCTGGATGTGCGCATGCCGGGCATGGGCGGTTTGAGCGTGCAGGAAGCGCTGCGCGCCCGCGGAATCGATTTGCCGGTAATCTTCGTCAGCGGCCATGCCGATGTGCCGATCGTGGTGCGCGCCTTCAAGGCCGGGGCCTGCGATTTCATCGAGAAACCCTACAACGACCAGCTACTGCTCGACAGCGTTCAGGCCGCCCTTGGCCAGGCGCGTCATGCCGGGCCGCTGGAAGCGGTGCAGGCGCGCATCGACAGCCTCACGCCCCGTGAGCGCGATGTGTTCCTGCCGTTGGTGCGGGGTTTTACCAATCGGGAAATTGCCGAGCAGTTGCAGGTCAGCGTGAAGACCGTCGACCTCTATCGCTCGCGGGTCATGAAGCGCATGCAGGCCGAGCATTTGCCGGCGCTGGTGGGCATGGCGATTGCTTGTGGGCTGGTGCAGCCGTTGAGTTTGCGTTGAGTTCATCGCAGGTCCTGCCTGCTCTTACAGGAGCGAGCAGGACCTGCGATGCGTTTATGGCCTGCGCCCCAGCAGCAAACCGACCACCAGGCCAAAGCCTGCCGAAATCGCCACCGTCTGCCACGGATGGCCGCCGATGTAGTCCTGGGTGGCCTCGACCACCGGCTGCGCCTTGCTGCGCACGCCAGTGACCGCGTCGCGGGCCTGTTTCAGTTTCAGTCCGACCTGGGCGCGCAGGGTTTCGGCTTCTTCGCCAACCAGCGCGGCGCTTTCGCTGAGCAGTTTTTCCGACTCCTCGATCAACGCCTGCAGCTCACTGAACGCCTGGTCCTTGATTTGCTCGGCATCGCTTTGCACGGTGGTTTTCCTGGCCATGGGTGCTTCCTCGTCAGTTGATGGGCATTGAACAGTGGATGCCGGCGGGCGCTGAAAGTTGCAGCGGTTTGCCGGGCATCGGCGGCTACAGTGTAAGATAGCGCCTATTTTCTAGCGGCAGGACACCCCTCATGAGTTTCAATCTGGCCAACAAGAGCTTCGCCGAACGGGCGCAGATCGAGGACGAGAAAGCACGCCTGTTCGAGCTCTGGCAGACCAACCTGGGCAAGGCCAAGGCCGATGCGGCGCGGATCATCGCCGAAAAGCCGCGGCGCAAGGGCAAGTGGGCCGAATGGGTGCGGACGGAGCTGGACGGCATGTCGCCGCCCGAGTACGCCAACATGGTCCGCAGTGAAGTCAACAAGTTGATGGCCGCAGCCAAGTAAGCCCCCGGGCCCATCACGCCATCACCAGGTGGCGTTGGCTGGCTGTGGCAGGTTGAGCCGGCCGCTGTCACTGAAGCGCCGGGTCCCGAAGGCGCCTCCAGCCAGTTTGCCGCGCACCGTGTACGGCAGGCCATCGAGGCTGCGCACCTGGCTCAGGCCCACGGCCTGGCGCAGCACCGAGAACGCGGTGATGCTCACCGGCACTACCAGTACCTGCTCGCTGAAACGCCCGATGCTGCCACTGCGATCGCTGACACCGGCCGCCAGCGGCTGGCCGTTGACCTCAAGGTTGAGGGCGATGCCGTTGTAGTCGATTGCGGTTTCGTTGGGGTTCTGCACACGGATCTTCACCGCCATGCGCAGTTCCAGGTCCTGGCCGGGCAGGGGCTCGATGCCGATCACGCTGATGTTCACCGGGTCGCGGGGCTGCAACAGGGCGCAGGCGTTCAAACCGCCGATCAACAGCAGGGCCAGGCACAGGCGTAAGTATCGGGTCACGGCATAGCTCCAGCGCAGGAAAACAGCCCCGAGTGTGGCAAATGCACAGCGGCGTTGAAAGTGCTGTACGTTATGAAAGATACTTGTTCTCATTAACGTCCGCTAATTCTTCCCACTGGCCATCGAATCCTTCATGTTGACGTCTCCCGTGTCCGGGCTGCTTGCAAGCTTCCAGGAACATTACGATGACCTGCTGCAGTTCCTGACCCGGCGCATGAGCGACCGCCAGCGGGCCGCCGACGTCGCCCAGGAAACCTACCTGAAACTGGTGAAGATCGAGCAGCAGGACCTGCCGGTGCTGCATGCACGCAGCTTCATCTTTCGCGTGGCCGGCAACCTGGCCATCGATACCTTGCGCCGCGAACAACGCATGAGCAGTAGCCTCGACGACAGCGAAGCGGCGCGTCAGGTGCCATGCCCGGCGCCGGCACCGGAAGCTGCGTTGCTCGCCAGTGAGCGCCTGGAGCTGCTCGATGAAGCCTTGCTGCAACTGTCGGCCAACGCCCGTCAGGCCTTGCTGCTCAACCGCGTCGAAGGCCTGACCCAGGCGCAGATTGCACAACGGCTGGGCGTTTCCGAGAGCATGGTGGCAAAATACATCGGCCAGGCCCTGCGCCATTGCCGCGACTGGCTCAAACACAACCATGACTGACGCCTACGCCATGCCTGCGCCGCAACCGATCAGCGATTTGTCCGATGATGCCCTCGACTGGCAGGTGCTGCTGCATTCGGGCAACGCCAGCGCCGCTGACCGCCAACGCTACCAGCGCTGGTGCGCGCTGAGCCCGGCGCATGCCGAGGCCGCGGGCGAAGCCGAGGCATTGTGGGCTGACCTGGGGCAGACCCGGGCGGCGGCAGAAGTAGCCGCGCCGGCGCCACGTTGGCGGCGCTGGGGCTCGGCCGTGGCCGCCTCGCTGGTGTTGGCGCTGGTCGGCTATGGCGGTGTGCAGCAGGCGCCGGCCCTGCTTGCCGACTACCACACCGGGGTGGGCCAGCAGCAGCGCATCACCCTTGCCGATGGCTCGCAGGTCACCCTCAACAGTGGCAGTGCGCTGTCGGTGGAATTCAGCAGTGGTGAGCGCCGCGTGCTGCTCAAGGCCGGCGAGGCCTTGTTCGAGCCTGCTGCCGACCCGCGGCCGTTCGTGGTCGATGCCGGCGCCGAACCGGTGCAGGGCAGCGCTGCGGTGTTCAGCGTGCGCCGTGATGGCGTGCGCAATCGCGTGGTGGTAGCCCAGGGCCAGGCGCAGGTAGGCGGGCAGGTGCTGGAAACCTCGCCCGACGCCCGCGCGCAAACCGCCTGGCAGCGCGGCAAGCTGATCTTCAACGGCAAGCCGCTGCGCGAAGTGCTGGCCGAGCTTGAGCGCTATCAGCACGGGCGCATCGTGCTGTCGGATCAGCAACTGGCGGCGCTGCAGGTCAGCGGGGTGTTTGACCTGAACGACCCTGAAGGCTTGTTGCGCACCCTTGAACAGCGCTATGCGCTGAAGGTTACCTACTTGCCGTGGCTGGCTGTGGTGTACTGACCTGCAGTACTGAAAAAATATTTTCGAATTCCCACTGCAAGTTCTTCTTCGCCCAATCGTCGTAGTGAGACTGATCAGCAATCCATTCTCATTTACAACCATTTGCCTGGAAGAAAACAGTGAAGGGTCCGCTCAAGCCAATCGCCCGTTCCACCGGTTATTTCAAACACGTCCTGCTGGCCTCGACCGCCGTCGCCGCGTTGCTCGGCACCCTGCAGGTGCACGCCGCCGACCCGGTAAAAGGCGCCAGCACCCAGCAGGAGCGTGAAGTATCCCTGGACTTGCCTGCGCAGAACCTCGACCAGGCACTGACCGCCTTCGCCGACCAGGCCGGCCTGCACCTGCTGTTCACCAGCCAGGATGTGGCGGGCCGGCAAAGCCCGGCGCTCCAGGGCCGCTACAGCATTGCCCAGGCCTTGCAGAGCCTGCTGGCCGGCAGCGGCATGAGCTGGCAGTTCAGCGCGCAGAATACGGTGATCCTGCGCAAGAGCGCGGCGGCGCAAAGCGTCAGCCTCAAGCCCATCGAAGTCAGCGTCGCCTCGCGTACCAGCACTTCGATCAGCGAAATCCCCGGTACTGTCTGGGTGGTCGACCAGCAGCAACTGCGTGAGCAGATCGACAGCGGCGTCAGCCTCAAGGAAGCTATCGGCAAGCTGGTCCCGGGTCTGGACCTGGCGCCGGAAGGGCGTACCAACTACGGGCAGAACATGCGCGGGCGCAATGTCCTGGTGATGATCGACGGCGTCAGCCAGAACAGCTCGCGGGGTTTGTCGCGCCAGTTTGACAGCATCTCGCCGTTCAACGTCGAGCGCGTCGAAGTGCTCTCCGGGGCCAGTGCCATCTACGGCGGCGGCGCCACCGGCGGCATCATCAATATCGTCACCAAGAAGGGCGAAGCAGGCCCGGCGCGCTTTGAAACCCAGCTGGGTGCCAGCAGCGGCTTCAACAACAGCGACGACCTGTCGACCCGCATCGCCCAGTCGATCAGCGGCGGCAACGAGCGCATCAATGCGCGCCTGGGTGTGTCTGCCGAGCAGAACGAAGCCTTCTACGACGGCGCCGGCGAGCAGATCTTCATCGACAACACCCAGACCGACCTGCAGTACAACCGCACCATCGACGTGCTTGGCAGCCTGGGCCTGAAGTTCAACGACGAGCAGAGCCTCGACCTGCTGGCCCAGTACTACGACTCGGGCAACCACGGCAGCACCGGTATCTACTTTCCCAACCTGAACTACAACGGCCCGTCGGATCTGGAAGACGCCGAACTGCGCGGCGGCTACTCCACCGATCTTGAGCCGCGCACCAAGCGCCTGTTGCTCAACGCCAACTACCACCACAGCGATGTGCTCGGCCAGGACTTCTACCTGCAGGCCTCGTACCGCAAGGAAGACGACAACTTCTACCCGTTCCCGTACTACAACACCGGCAAACCGGCGGGCTCCAAAGGCGTGTACTTTGCCGCCTCGCAGCAGAACTTCGAAGTCAGCAGCCTCAAGGCGCTGTTCGCCAAGCAGTGGGACAGCCTCAAGCTGACCTACGGTGTGGACCTGGACCGCGAGCGTTTCAACGCCGACCAGACCACCTTCAATGCCCTGACGTCGTCCGAAAGCGGTGGCCTGGACCTGGATGAAGCCAGCAAGGCAGCACGCTACCCCAGCTACCGGGTCGACGGCATCTCGGCCTACGCCCAGCTGGACTGGAAGGCCACCGATAACCTGACCTTTTCCGGTGGCGCCCGGCGCCAGCAGATGGACGTCGATGTCGGCGACTTCAAGAACGTGCCCGGCGGCAACAACGACTACCAGGTCAACCTGTTCAACTTCGGCGCCATCTACGACTTCAAGAACGGTCACCAGGTCTGGAGCAACTACGGCGAAGGCTTCGACCTGCCGGACCCGGCCAAGTACTACGGCAAGCCGGGCCTGAGCGTCGAGGACAACCCGCTGGCCGGGATCAAGAGCCGTCAGGTGGAGCTGGGCTGGCGCTACGCCGACCTCGACTGGGACGCCCAGGCCGCGGTGTACTACATCTGGTCGGACAAGATCATCACCACCGACATGGCCACTTTGACCATCAATGTCGAAGAGCAAAAAAGCCGCGATTTCGGCTTTGAAGGCGCGTTGACCCGTCACTTAGAAAGCGGCTGGGAAGCCGGTAGCACCCTGCACCTGGTGCGCTCGCAAGAGCAAGACAAGGACGGCGAATGGATCAAGCGCGATGCCCGCTATGCGTCGCTGTCCAAGTCCACCGCTTTCGTCGGCTGGAAGGGCGATGGCCGCAGCGCCCGTTTGCAGGCAAACCACGCCTTCACCCTCAAGGACGATGCCGATCACACGATCAGCGGCTACACCACCTTCGACCTGCTGGGTAGCCAGGACACCGGTTTCGGCACCGTCAGCGCCGGTATCCAGAACCTGCTCGACAAGCAGTACAGCACCGTCTGGGGCCAGCGCGCGACGCTGTTCTATTCGCCGACCTATGGCCCGGCCTATCTCTATGACTACCAGGGCCGTGGCCGCACCTACACCCTGACCTGGTCGCTGGCCTACTGAGTCAGGCGAAGGCGGCCAGCAGGTCGGCTGCGAAGGCCTGCTCGGCATCACTGGCCACCTGGGCGCGGTGGCGCACCAGCACGAACGGCACGGCAAAATCCAGCGCCGGGTCCAGAGCCTGCAACAGGCCGCGCGCGACCCAGGGCTCGGCGTAGTGGCAGGGCAGATAACCGATGTGCCGGCCGGAGAGGATGAAGGCCAGCGCGCCTTCGACCTGCTCGGAACGGGCCGCGCCGCTGGTGCCGTCAAAGGGTTCCTGGCGGCTCTGGAAGCGGTAGGGGTGTTCGACCTGGTCGGCCTGTTGCAAGGCCGCCAGGTTGACCTCGGTTTGCCCGGCCAGCGGATGATGGCTGGCGCAGTACAGGCGCTGGTTTTCTTCGAACAACGGCGTGTAATCGAACGCTGCCTGCTTGCCGGAAAAATAGCCGATGGCCAGGTCCAGACGCTGCTGCAACAGCTGGCGCTCAAGGTCGGCTGGCATGGCGCTGACCAACTCCAGGCGCACCGCCTCGTCACGCTGGCGAAAACGCTCGATGGCCCGCGCCAGGCGCAAGGTCACGGTACTTTCCTGGGCCTCGGAAATGCCGATGCGCACCTCGCCGAGCAAGCGTCCGGCGACGCCGTTGGCCTGATGCCGAAACGCCTCGATCTGCACCAGCAGTTCGCGGGTGGCCTTGAGCAGCACTTCACCCTTTGCGGTCAGGCCAAAGCCGCCCTTGCCGCGGCGGCACAGGCGATAGCCCAGGCGGGTTTCCAGGCGCGCCATCTGCTGGCTGATGCTCGGCTGGCTCAAACCCAGCACGCCCTGGGCGGCGCTGAAGCCGCCGGCCTCGACTACAGTGACGAACAGCCGCAGCAGGTGCAGGTCGAGGTCGTGCAGTTGTCCCAGCATCAAACATTGCTCCTGATGAATGTCAGGTTAACTGACTTGCCATTTTAGTAATGTAACCCGGCAGGCATGCTGGCGGCATCCACTGACAAAGGTGCCCGACATGCGTACATCCCTGTGGTTGTTGTCCCTGGCCCTGGCCTTGCCGGTGCAGGCCGAGGAAAAAGTCCTCAACCTGTACAGCTGGGCCGACTACGTCGCGCCCGAGACCTTGCAGCGCTTCGAGCAAGAAACCGGCTACAAGGTGCGCTACGACACCTTCGACACCACCGAAGTGCTGGAAACCAAGTTGCTCACCGGTGGCAGTGGCTATGACGTGGTGGTGCCATCTTCTAGCCTTTTGGCCCGCGCCCTGGCTGCCGGCGCCTTGCAACCGCTGCAGGCCCAGGCCATGCCCGGCTACGCCAACCTCGATCCGGACCTGCTGGCCAAGCTGGCCGAGGTCGACCCTGGCAACCAGTACGCCGTGCCCTACACCTGGGGCACCCTCGGCCTGGGCATGAACCTTGAGGCGGTGCGCCAACGCCTGGGTGATGTGCCGCTGGACAGCCTCGACCTGTTGTTCAAGCCCGAGTACGCCAGCAAGCTCAAGGATTGCGGGATTGCCATGTCCGACTCGCCTCAGGAGGTGATCGGCGTCGCCCTGCATTACCTTGGCAAGGATCCCTACAGCCGTGACAAGGACGACCTGGCGGCCGCCCAGGCGCTGCTCAAGCAACTGCAGCCGTCAATCAGCTATGTCGCCAACGGCCGGCAGATCAACGACCTGGCCAACGGCAGTGTGTGCCTGGCGCTGACCTACAACGGTGATGCAGCCATGGCCGCCGACCAGGCGCACAAGGCCGGCAAGCCGTACCAGGTGATCTACCGCATCCCCCGCGAAGGCACGCTGATCTGGCAGGACAACCTGGTCATGCCCAAGGACGCGCCGCACCCAGAAGCGGCCCGCGCCTTCATCGCCTTCATGTTGCGCCCGGACTCGGTGGCGCCACTGACCAACACGCTGTTCTTCGCCAATGCCAACCAGGCCGCCACGCCTCTGGTGGATGAAGCGGTGCGCGGCGACCCGGACATCTACCCCTCGGCCGAAATACGCGCGCGGCTGTTTGCCGACCGCAGCATGAGCCTCGCCGACATGCGCCAGCGCACCCGCCTGTGGACCACCTTCCGTAGCCGCCAATAACAACAAACCAGGAGCCCGACCATGGACCTCGCCCCCGACAACGACCAGGCCATTACCCGCGAAAGCCTCTACGGCACCATCGCCGAAAACACCTTTGCCGGTATCACCAGTTTTTCGCGCCGGCGCTACAGCCGCGATTTGCGCGGCGTCGATGTGGTGGTCAGCGGCGTGCCGTTCGACACCGCCACCAGTAACCGCCCGGGTGCGCGCTTCGGCCCGCGGGCGATTCGTGCCGCCTCGGTGCAGCAGGCCTGGGCCCGGCACTGGCCGTGGGAGTTCGACCCCTTCGAGCACCTGGCGGTAATCGACTACGGCGACTGCAACTTCGACTACGGCAGCCCGCACACCGTGCCCGAAAGCATCCAGGCCCATGCCGAGCAGATTCTCGAAGCCGGCTGCGCCATGCTCACCCTGGGCGGCGACCACTTCATCAGCTACCCGCTGCTCAAGGCCCATGCACGCAAACACGGTCCGCTGGCGCTGATTCATTTTGATGCCCACAGCGACACCTGGCCGGACGAGGAGGGCCAGCGTGTCGATCACGGCACCATGTTCTGGCACGCGGCCCGCGAAGGCCTGGTAGACCCGGCGCGCTCGGTGCAGATCGGCCTGCGCACCACCAATGACGATACCCAGGGCTTTGCTGTGCTCGATGCCCGCCAGGTGCATCAACGTGGTACCCAGGCAATCATCGAAGCGATTCGCCAGCGGGTTGGCGAGCAACCGGTGTACCTGACTTTCGACATCGACTGCCTGGACCCGGCCTACGCGCCCGGCACCGGCACCCCGGTGTGTGGCGGCCTGACCACGGTGCAGGCGCTGGAAATCCTCGGTGGGCTGCGCGGCATCAACCTGGTGGGCATGGACCTGGTGGAAGTCGCGCCGGCCTATGACCATGCCGATATCACCGCCCTGGCTGGGGCCACCCTGGCCATGGAGATGCTCTGCCTGTACGCCGCGAAGCATAAGGTCGATGGCTGATCCGGTAACAAAATGAATCACCTGCGGGGCAAATCGAGGTTTCCCGGCGAACCTGTCGCGCCTTAGGCTATCCAACGCTTGGGCGCGCTGGTTTTCGGCGCCGTGTGTTGCCGGAGGTGAATACCGTGAACCGATCACTGACGGGCCTGGCCATGGCCCTGCTCCTGAGCTCGCCGCTGCAGGCGGCGCCTGTTGCCGCGCCGTTGCAGCTGGCGGCCAGCAACAACAACCCCTACAACAGCCCGATCATGCGCGCCAACCCCAACAGCCGCCAGGGCAGCGTGCCGGCCACGCCGCCGGTGCGCGGCCCGTCGACCCAGCCCAACCCGCGCCCGCCGACCCTCGAGAACCGTGGTATCGGCAATGGCGAAAACATCCGCCGCGAACAGACCACCCCGCGCCTGGAACCCAGCCGGCCGCCGCGCGCGCCCGCACCCTGAATAACAGGCCCTCCCTGGAAGGAATCGCTGATGTCCCCACGCACCTGGCTACCCACCCTGATGACCGCGGCGCTGCTGCCGCTGCTGGCCCATGCCGCGCCCGAGCGTGACTTCAAGAGCGAGGAGGGCAGCGTCAAGGTCAGCACCCTCGCCGAAGGCCTGCGCAATCCCTGGGCCCTGGCGTTCTTGCCGGACGGCCAGGGCATCCTGGTGACCGAGCGCGCCGGCAACCTGCGCATTGTCAGCCCCGAAGGCAAGGTCGGGCCGCCGCTGGGCGGCGTCCCCGAAGTCTGGGCCAAGGGCCAGGGCGGTTTGCTCGACGTGGTGTTGTCACCGACCTTCAAGCAGGACCGGATGGTCTACCTGTCGTATGCCGAAGGCGGTGGGGAGGGCGGCACGGCCGGTACCGCGGTGGGCCGCGGGCGCTTGTCGGCCGACAGTGCCAAGCTTGAAGACTTCAATGTGATCTTCCGCCAGCAGCCCAAGCTCTCCAGCGGCAACCATTTTGGCTCGCGCCTGGTGTTCGACCGCGACGGCTACCTGTTCATCGCCCTGGGCGAGAACAACCAGCGCCCGACCGCCCAGGACCTCGACAAGCTGCAGGGCAAGGTGGTGCGCATCCTCCCGGATGGCACGGTGCCCAAGGACAACCCGTTCGTCGGCCAGGCCAACGTGCGCCCGGAAATCTGGTCGTTTGGCCACCGCAACCAGCAGGGCGCGGCGCTCAACCCCTGGACCGGCGAGTTGTGGACCAACGAGCATGGGCCCCGTGGTGGCGATGAGATCAATATCCCCAAACCCGGCAAGAACTATGGCTGGCCGATCGCTACCCACGGCATCAACTATTCGCTGATGCCGATCCCGGAGGCCAAGGGCGAGCATGTCGAGGGCATGCTCGACCCGCACCATGTCTGGGAGAAGTCCCCGGCCATCAGCGGCATGGCGTTCTACGACAACCCGCGCTTCAAACCCTGGGATCACAGCCTGTTCATCGGCGCCCTGGCGGCGCAGGAACTGATTCGCCTGGAGCTCAAGGGCGACAAGGTGGTGCATGAAGAGCGCCTGCTCGGCGAGCTCAAGGCGCGGATTCGCGACGTGCGGGTAGGGCCGGATGGGTATCTGTACGTGCTTACCGATGAGACGGATGGGGCGCTGCTCAAAGTCGGGCTGGATCTGTAGAGACCTTGTGGGAGCGGGCCTTGCCCCGCGATCGAGCGCGCAGCGGTGGAATCTCAGACAACATCCGATGTGCTGACTGTACTGGCCTCATCGCGGGGCAAGCTCGCTCCTACCAATGGCGGTACCACTTGCCCCGCGATGCCCCCCGCCGCAGAATGCCCCCTTTTGCGACGGACGCCGCGCATGTCCTGCTTCACCGAACAGTCCCCGCTGACCCGCTACCAGCAGGCCATTGCCAGCCAGGGGTTTGTCAGCGATCCGGCCCAGTTGCAGGCCGCCACCGCCCTGCAAACCTGCTTCGAGGCCCTGCAACGCGGCGAAACCCCGCAGGGCGTGTACCTCTGGGGGCCGGTTGGGCGCGGCAAGACCTGGCTCATGGACCAGTTCCACGCCTGCCTGCAGGTTCCGGCCCGGCGCCAGCATTTTCATCACTTCATGCGCTGGGTGCATCAGCGCCTGTTCCAGCTCAATGGCACCGCCGAGCCCTTGCAGGCCCTGGCCTTGTCCCTGGCCGAAGAAATCCGCGTGCTGTGCTTTGACGAGTTGTTCGTCAACGACATCGGCGATGCGATCATTCTCGGCGGGTTGTTCCAGGTGCTGTTCGAGGCCGGGGTGGTGATCGTGGCCACCTCCAACCAGCCGCCCGGGCAGCTCTACAGCGACGGTTTCAACCGCGAGCGCTTCCTGCCGGCGATTGCCGCCATCGAGCAGCATATGCAGGTGGTGGCAGTGGCGGGTGAGCAAGACCATCGCCTGCATCCGGGCGCGCGGATACAGCGTTACTGGATTACCGAGAAAGGCCAGCCCGCAGCCCTGGCGCAGGTCTTCGAGCAACTGCGCGGTGAGCAAGCGGCGACCGAACAACCCTTGCTGATCGGCTCACGCCAGCTCAGCGTGGTGCAACGCTGCGAGACGGTGCTCTGGTGCCGCTACGCCGACCTCTGTGAGCAACCCTTCGCCGCCATGGATTTCATGGCCCTGTGCGACCGCTTCCAGGCCATCCTGCTCGGCGAGGTACCGGCGCTCGGCGCCCGCCAGCGCCCGGCGAAGATTGCCCGCGGCACCGAGGACGGCGCCCGGCGGGTGGTCGCCGGCGACCGCGAGCTGCCGCAACTGTCGGTGCATGACGACAGCGTGCGGCGCTTCATCGCCCTGGTCGATGAATGCTACGACCGGCGGATCGCCCTGTACCTGGAAGCCGAGGTCGCCCTGGAAGCGCTCTACACTGAAGGGTATCTGGAGTTCCCGTTCCGGCGTACGCTCAGCCGCTTGCGGGAGATGCAACTGCAACGCTTCTGCTGAGGAATCGATCATGGCCGAGCCTCTTTCGCACCACCTGCTGACCATGGCCTACCAGAACGGCTGGGCCAACCACCGGGTGTACAAGGCCTGCAGGCAACTGAGCCAGGATGAGTTCGTCGCCCCGCGGGCGAGCTTTTTCCCGTCGATCAAGGCGACCCTCAACCACATCCTCACCGTCGACTGGTTCTACCTGCAGGCCCTTGAGTGTGAGCAGCGCGGCGAAGCGCCAGACCCGGACAGCGAGCGTTTTTTCCAGCCCGAGGAGCCTTTTGCCACCTGCCTGGAACTGCACGCCGAACAGTTGCAGGCCGATCACCGCCTGATCGCTTACTGCAGCCAGTTACGTGACGACCAGTTGCAGCGCTATGTGAACATCGTGCGCCCCGACTGGGTGCAGCGCGAACAACGCCTGCGCCTGCTCTCGCACCTGTTCGAGCACCAGATCCACCACCGTGGCCAGGTGCACGCGATGCTCAGCGACACCGCGGTGCGCCCACCGCAACTGGATGAATTCTTTTGTGAGGATGAAGCGCACCTGCGCGCCCAGGACTTTGCCGAACTGGGCTGGACCGAGGCGCAGATCTGGGGGCGCTAGTGCTGCATCCAGCCCAGCGTCAGCAGCGCCAGCACCAGGTAACGCCCGGCTTTGGCGAGGGTGACCAGCACTAAAAAGCGCCAGAACGGCTCGCGCATGATCCCGGCAATCAGCGTCAACGGGTCGCCGATCACCGGCATCCAGCTCAGCAGCAGCGACCACTGGCCATAGCGCTGGTAGCGTTGCTGGGCCTTTGCCAGTTGCTCGGGCTTGAACGGGAACCAGCGCTTGTCGCGCAGGTTCTCGATGCCGCGGCCCAGCAGCCAGTTGACGATCGAACCGAGCACGTTGCCGGCGGTGGCGATCAGCAACAGGCTGACCAGCGCCTCAGGTTCGCGCAGCAGCAGGCCGACCAGCACCGCTTCCGATTGCAGCGGCAGCAAGGTGGCTGCGCCGAAGGCGCTGAGAAACAGCGCCCAATAGCTGAGCATCAAGGCCTGATCAGTAGTTGGCGACCACTTCGTCCTTGCCCTCAAGGGTCAGGCCGATGACCTGGTAGGCGTCCTTGTGGTCGCCCATTTCCATGCCCGGCGAGCCCATGGGCATGCCCGGTACGGCCAGGCCCTTGAGGTCGGGACGCTTGCTCAGCAGCTTGATCTGCTCGGCCGGCACATGGCCTTCGACGAACTTGCCGTCGATCACCCCGGTATGGCACGAGGCCAGGCGCGGCTCGACGCCCAGGCGCTGCTTGAGCGCGCTCATGTTCGGCTCGACATGGTCGTTGACCGTGTAGCCGTTGTCGTGCAGGTGCTTGATCCAGTCCTTGCAGCAGCCGCAGTTGGGGTCACGGTAGACATCGATGGTCGGCCCGGCCTGGGCCAGGGTGCTCAGGGCCAGCAGGCCGAAGGCGACGATTTTCTTGCTCAGCATGTACTTCTCCACTTCTAGAAACGCAGGCGAACTCCAGCGACCAGGCGGGTCTGGCCGATGTCGCCGTGCTCATCACGGATTTGCTCGGCGTTGTTGCCGTAGGCCCGGTTGACGCTGATGCCCAGGTACGGGGCAAAGCCACGGGTGATTTCGTAGCGCAGGCGCAGGCCGATCTCGCTGTCGGCAAGGCCACTGCCCTGGTCCCGGGTGGCGTCGTTGCGGCCATAGAAATTGGCCTCCAGCGACGGTTCGAGGATCCAGCGATTGCTCAGCAGGATAGCGTAACTGCTCTCCAGGCGCAGCGCGGTTTGCTGACGTTCGCCGGCATACAGGGTGGCTTGCAGCTCCAGCCCGTACAGCGGCGTGCCCTGGATGCCGAAGGCGGCCCAGGTCTGGCCAGTGGCCGGCTTGAAGTCCTGGCGCAGGCCACCGACCAGCTCCCACCAGGGGCTGATGGCATGGCCCCAGAGCGCCTGCAGTTCGGCCTTATGGGTCACGCCCTGTTCGCGTTCGCCTTCGCTGCGCAGCCACAGGCGGTCGACATCGCCGCCGATCCAGGCGTTGGCGTCCCACTTCAGGGCGCTGCTGTTGTCGAAGTTCTGGTATTCCAGTTGCTCGACCGTCACGGCCCAGTTCATCTGCCGGTCATGGACCTGATGACCGGGCAGCGGCGGGAAGGCCGCCTGGCGCTCGGCGTCGGTGATCGGACGCAGTGGCGTGCGTGGAGTGCCCGGCGCCATGCTGTGGTTCATGCCTTGATGGTTCATGGCACCGTGGCCCATGGCGGCGTGATCCATCGCCTCGGCACGGGTCTCTTCACTGGCCAGCAGGGCGAGCAGGGCGAAGCCACCGAACAGCGGCCGAAAAATGGGCTTATTCATCGACGCGTACCTCGCGGAACATGCCCATCTCCATGTGGTAGAGCAGGTGGCAATGATAGGCCCAGCGGCCCAGGGCGTCGGCGCTGACCCGGTAGCTACGGCGGCTGCCCGGCGGGATGTCGAGGGTGTGCTTACGCACCTGGAAGCGCCCGTGTTCGTCTTCCAGGTCACTCCACAGGCCATGCAGGTGGATCGGGTGGGCCATCATCGTGTCGTTGACCAGGGTGATGCGCAGGCGCTCGCCGTAGGTCAGGCGCAGCGGCTCGGCGTCGGAGAACTTGATGCCGTTGAACGACCAGGCGAAGCGCTCCATGTGTCCGGTCAGGTGCAGTTCGATTTCCCGGGACGGCTCGCGGCCATCGGGGTCGGCGAAGGTGCTTTTCAGGTCGGCGTAGGTCAGCACCCGGCGGCCGTTGTTGCGCAGGCCAATCCCTGGGTCGGCGAGGTTGGGCCTGGGGTTCATGGTCTGCATGTCCACCAGCGGGTTGCCGCTTTCGCTGGCTGGGTGTTGCTGCATGCCGGTCATTTTCGAATGGTCCATGCCGGCCATCTGGCTGTGGTCCATGGCGCCCATCCCGGCCATGGCGCCGTGGCCCATATCGGCCATGGTCAGGATGGGACGTGGGTCCGGCTCTGGCACCTCGGCGCTCAGCCCGTTGCTGCGCGCCAGGGTACCGCGGGCGTAGCCGCTGCGGTCCATGCTCTGCGCGTACAGGGTATAGGCGGGCAGGTCGCCGACCCGCACCAGCACGTCATAGGTTTCGGCCACGGCGATGCGCAGTTCATCGACCTCGACTGGCTCCACCGGCTGGCCATCGGCGGCGATCACCGTCAGCTTAAGGCCCGGAATGCGAAAGTCGAAATAGCTCATCGCCGAGCCGTTGATCAGGCGCAGGCGCACAGTGTCGCCGGGCTGGAACAGGCAGGTGAAGTTGCCATTCGGCGGCTGGCCGTTGAGCAGGTAGGTGTAGGTAGCGGCGCTGATGTCGGCAAGGTCGGTGGGGCTCATGCGCATGGCCGCCCAGGCCTTGCGTTCGGCGACGGTTTGCTGCCAGCCATCTCTGGCGACATCGTCGATGAAGTCGCCAACGGTGCGCTTGTGGTAGTTGAAGGCGTCGGACTGCTTTTTCAGGGTCGCCATCAGCGCCTCGGGGGCCTGGTCACTCCAGTCGCTGAGCAGCAGCACGTAGTCGCGCTGGTAGCGATGGGCTTCGGGCTGCCTGGGTTCGATGACGATCGCGCCGTAGACCCCGGCCTGTTCCTGCAGGCCGCAATGGCTGTGGTACCAGTAGGTGCCGCTCTGCTGCAGGGTGAATCGGTAAAGGTATTCGCCACCGGGCTCGATGCCGGCAAAGCTCAGGCCCGGCACACCATCCATGTTGGCCGGGAGGATGATCCCGTGCCAGTGCAGCGAGGTCGGCTCGTTCAGGCGGTTGCGCACCCGCAGGGTCACGCTGTCGCCCTCCCGCCAGCGCAGGGTCGGGCCGGGCAGGCTGTTGTTGATGGTCAGCGCCGTACGCGGGCGGCCGGTAACGTTGACCGGGGTCTGACCGATGAACAGCTCGAAGTGCTCGCCGCTCAGCTCATTGGCAAACACAGGGGGCGCAGCAAATGCCGGCAAGCGCCAGAGGCCGAGGCCGGCCAGGGCGCTGCCGGCGGCGAAGCCCTTGACGAAGGTGCGGCGGGTCGGGTGTCGAAGCATGGCTGCCATTCCAGGGGCGGGGATGGCACGACCTTAGCCAGTGCTGACTGTCAGCAAACTGAGCAGCGCATTACAGATTTGTCAGCTGGCCAGGCAGGTACGCGTTCACTTGTGGCCGCAGGTCGGTATACTCCGCGCCGCACGGAGCCCACCACTATGAAGGATCAGCGATTCATGCAGGCAATCAAGGCCTATTTCAAACGCCACGGCCACGACCCGTTCAAGCTCGGCCAGGGGCGTATCAGCGGTTACATTTCGGCGGCCCTGGGGCTGCTCAGCCTGCTGGCGGTGCTGTGCTTCCTGTTTCCGCAGTGGCTGACCTTTGCCGAGTTTCGCAAGGTCTACAGCGTGCACTTTGCCCGTACCGCGCTGCTGATCGGGTTGATCCTGGCCTTCGCCCTGGGCACCCTGAACATTCTCCTCAACAAGCGCAAGCGCCTGGGCTTTACCGGCATCAGTGCGGCAGGCCTGGCGATGTTTCTCGGCGGCACCAACATCCAGACCGAAACCATCGGCCAGACCCCGTACTCGCTGGGCCTGGACTGGTTTGTACTCGCTCTGCTGGTATCGGCGGTGATCTTCATCCCGCTGGAAAAACTCTACGCCAAGGACCCGAAGCAAAACATCCTGCGCCCGCACTGGCGCACCGACCTCAGCTACTTCTTCGTCAGCCATATGCTGGTGCAATTCATCCTCATCTTTGTCACCGCCTCGTCCAGCTGGCTGGCCGGCTGGGTGCTGTCCGATACCTTGCAGGCCAAGGTGCAAAGCCTGCCGATCGTGGTGCAGTTCTTGCTCGCGGTGTTCGTCGCCGACCTCGGCCAGTACTGGCTGCACCGCTTGTATCACGTGGTGCCGTGGATGTGGCGCTTTCATGCCGTGCATCATTCGAGCACGCACATGGACTGGCTGGCCGGTTCGCGCATTCATTTCTGCGAGATCCTTCTGACCCGCACCGGGGTGTTGGCGCCGCTGATCCTGCTGGGCTTTTCGCCCCAGGCGATGAACGCTTACGTGATCCTGGTCGGTGTGCAGGCGGTGCTGGCCCATGCCAACGTGCGTATCGACGGCGGCTGGCTCAACTACCTGCTGGTGCTGCCGCGCTATCACCACTGGCACCACGCCCGGCACAAGGATTACATCTACAAGAACTACGCGATCCATACGCCGCTGGTGGACATGCTGTTCGGCACCTTCAAGCTGCCGCCCAAGGAATGGCCGGCGCGATACGGCGTGTTCGGCAAGGACCTGCCTGAAGGTATCGTGCGCCAGCACCTGTACCCGCTGCGCAAGGCCGAACCCAAGGCACCGGTACCGCCACCGGCTGCCTGAAGCGGCTTTGTGCCCGGCCCCTGACTGCGTTAGCCTTGAGGGGTCAACGCCATTGGGGGCAAGGAGTATCCATGGACAAGGTTATCGTGATCACCGGCGCCAGCCGCGGCATTGGCGCTGCCACCGCACGCCTGGCCGCGCGCGCCGGTTACCGTATTTGCATCAATTACCTGCGTGACGACGAAGCCGCCCAGCGGGTGCTGGCCGAGGTGCGTGAACTGGGTGCCGAGGCCATTGCGGTGAAGGCCGACGTCAGTGTCGAGGACGAGATCGTCCAGCTGTTCCAGCGCGTCGATGCCGAGCTGGGCCCGGTCACTGCATTGGTCAACAACGCTGGCACCATCGGCCATCAGAGCCGGGTCGAAGAAGTGTCGGAGTTTCGCCTGCTCAAGCTGATGAAGACCAACGTGGTCGGGCCGATGCTGTGCGCCAAGCACGCGCTGCAGCGTATGTCGACCCGCCATGGCGGGCAGGGCGGCAGCATCGTCAACGTCTCGTCGGTGGCCGCGCGCCTGGGCTCGCCTAACGAATACGTCGACTATGCCGCCTCCAAGGGCGCGCTGGATACCTTCACCGTCGGCCTGGCCAAGGAAGTGGCCGGCGAAGGGGTACGGGTCAATGCCGTGCGCCCGGGTTACATCTTTACCGACTTCCACGCCCTCAGCGGCGACCCGCAGCGGGTCAGCAAGCTTGCGCCGGGCATCCCCATGGGCCGCGGCGGGCAGGCCGAGGAAGTCGCCGAGGCGATCCTCTGGCTGCTGTCAGACCAGGCCTCGTATTCCACCGGCAGCTTTCTGGACCTGGGCGGCGGGCGCTGATCAGCCGATCATTTCCTCGATACGCTGGGCCAGGGTGTCGAGGCTGAACGGCTTGGTCAGCACCCGGGTAGTGGGCTCGAACACGCCGCTGCCGAGCACCGCCTGCTCGGCGTAGCCGGTGATGAACAACACTTTCAATCCGGGCCGCAATTGGCGGGCGGCGGCCACCAGTTGCTGGCCGTTCATGCCGCCGGGCATGCCGACATCGCTGATCAACAAGTCGACGCCGGCGCCATTTTGCAATGCCGCCAGGGCGCTGTGGCCGTCGGCGAATTCTATCCTGGCGCAACCCAGTTCCTCGAGCACTTCGCCGACCAGCATGCGAATGGTTGCTTCGTCATCGACCAGCATCACCGTCATGTCGCGCAGTTCACGTTGAGGGCGGGCCGTTGGTTTCACTTCGCTAAGCGGCAGGCTGGCGCTGTCCAGGCGCGGCAGGTACAGGTGCACGCTGGTGCCCTGGCCAGGTTCCGAATACACCCGCACCTGGCCACCGGACTGACGGACGAAACCATAAACCATCGACAGCCCCAGACCCGTGCCGTGACCCACCGGCTTGGTGGTGAAGAACGGGTCGAAGGCGCGCGCCAGTACCTGGGGCGGCATGCCGCTGCCGTTATCGCTGACGCTTAAGGCCAGGTAGTCACCGGGCTTGAGGTCCAGGTGCGCGGCGACTTGCTCATCGGCTGGCAGATGACGGGTTTCGATGCTGATCCTGCCCCCGCCCGGCATGGCGTCGCGGGCGTTGATGCACAGGTTGAGCAGGGCGTTTTCCAGTTGCGAGGCGTCGATGTTGGCTCGGCAGGATGCGCTGCTGGTAAACACCTCGATGTCGATGTGCGGGCCGACGCTGCGGCGGATCAGCTCAAGCATGCCGCCGACCAGGCGATTGACGTCGATGGTGCGCGGTTCCAGGGTCTGGCGCCGGGAAAAGGCCAGCAGCCGGTGAACCAGGGATGCGGCGCGGTTGCACACATCCTGAGCGGTGCGCAGGTAGGGGGCGATCTGTTCATGGCGCCCGCGCCCGAGCAGGTTGCGCGACAGTTCGAGCGAGCCGCTGATGCCGGTCAGCAGGTTGTTGAAGTCATGGGCGATGCCGCCGGTGAGCTGGCCGACCGCTTCCATTTTCTGCGCCTGGCGCAGGGCTTCTTCAGTCTTGCGCAGGCGTTTTTGCTCGCCGATCCGCTCGCTGATGTCGTAGGCGAACAGGTAAGCGCCGATCAGTTGCCCGTTGCTGTCATGCAGCGGGCTGAACCGCAGTTCGTAGTGGCGATGCTGCTCGCCCTCGCCAAACTCGGCAACCTCGACGAATGCCTCACCCTTGAGTGCCCGATTCCATAGTTGCAGGCCCTGGGCGCAGTCTTCGGCACGGCTGGCCATGAGCGTCGGCAGGCTGTCGCCGACGCTGGGTACTTGCTCGAAAATTCGCTGGAATTCGTCACGCGCGGCGCGGTTGATAGCCAGCCAGCGCATGTCCAGATCGACCACCTGGATTTGCGCCAGGGTCGCCTCGACCACATCGGTGAGAATCTTGCGCTCTGCCAGCGCCTGGGCCACCCGCTGTTCAAGCTCCTGGTTGAGGCGCTTGAGCCCGGATTCGGCACGTTTGCGCGCGGTGACATCCTGGAAAAGTACGGCGACCTGCTTGCGGCTGGCCGGCTCCAGGCGAAAGGCGCAGATGTCCAGGTGGCGGCCGGTGGCTACCAGCTCCTGCTCGAAGCGGATCGGATTGCCGCTGTGCAGCACCGGTCCATAGCGGGCAATCCATCCATCGGCCTCATCGGGCACCATCTCTCGCAGCTTCTGCCCGACCACATTGTCGATACCGGCATGCTTGGCGTAGGCAGCGTTGGCTTCGACATGAACGTAGTCGCTGAGCGGGCCGTGGGGGCCGTCGAAGAATTCGATGATGCAAAAGCCTTCGTCCATGGCCTCGAACAGAAAGCGATAACGCTGCTGGGTATCGGCCAGGGCCTGCTGGTCAGGTGCAGGCCGGGCGCGGCTGCGCTCGGCGAGCTGGGCTGTGAGCAGATTGTTCTGCTGCTGCAACTGCTCAAGTTGCTGGCGCAGGGACTGCAGTTCGCTCGACGGCATGCGCGTGTTCCGGCCTGGGGATAGTGGCAAATGTAGCGTCCCGCGCAGCACTCAACAACTGCGCGGCCCCAGGTCAAGCGCTTCAGTGGCCGTGATAGCGCGCGCTGGCCCATTCCCACCAGAGGGCGTTGAGTTCGCAGTAGGGGGCAATGCGCCCGGTGGTTTCGGCGTACAGGTCGTCGCGGTCGAGTTTCGCCGGGATGAAGCCCAGGCTGCGCAGGTCGCGGTCGATCAGCGCCGCGCTGCTGGCCAGGGCCTTGATCGGCTGGCGCGGGTAGGGGCGCGGGTCTTCACCGTAATACACCTTGGCCGGGCCGAAAGGTACGCCCTCCAGGCGAGTATGGCCGAGGTTGTTCAAAAAGCCTTCGGCAATGCTGCCGTCGGCGAAGATCACCTTGTAGGCCGCGCCGGGTACACCGCCGAGCTTGCCGTCGTCCAGGCTCAGCTCCAGCCAGTTGCTGGTGGCTGCCGGGTTGATCTGCTCGCGGCTGAGTTTGCCGCCATCACTGGCCGCTGGATGGGTACTGAACGTTCCGTGCTCGCGCAGGTTATCGACACGCCGCGACTGCGGTTTGCTGGTTTGTGCCGGCACGCGAGCACTGCTGCCCGAGGCTTGCGCCGAGCTGTTGCGCTGCACGGCAAGCCAGGGCATCAGGCGCTCGTCGATGCGTTCGATCAGGTCGTCAAGGTGTTCACCAGCCTGTTCCAGGTCGCTCAGCACCAGGGCCTGGCGCTGCGCGTCGAGGGCCAGGAAGGTCGCACTGGCGCTGACCGCAGCGATGATTTGCGCAAGCTCGCTGCGTAGCAGCTCGGCGTCCAGGCTCTCTTCGAGCAGGGCATCCGGGCTGGTCTTCAGTTTGCAGTTGAGCAGTACGTGGCGCAGCAGGTCATAAAGCTGCTCGGCATGCTTTTGCGGGTCGCGATTGACCAGGCGCAATACCCGTTTGAGCCCGTGGCCAGGGCCTGGGACCCAGCCGAGCAGGGCCAGGGCGAGGTCGAAGAAGGCCTCGTCTTCCTCCTGCTGGTTGGCCGCCAGGTTCAGGGCCAGGATCGCTTCGACGGTGTCGTAGGCACTCAGGGCCTGGGCCAGGTGCGGGATGCTGCCGGCATCGATGGCGTCGGACAAGGTGACGCCGGCGGCCTTGATGTCGTAGGCGAAGTCTTCGTCGCTGTCGTCTTCGTCGTCTTCGTCGATCAGCTCTTCTTCGTCCTCCTCCTGTTCGTCTTCAGCGTCGCCCAGGCACTCCCAGCGGATGCCCTGGTAGGCGGGCAGGCTGCGCGCGTGCGCGAGCAGATCATGGGGGAAGATCACGTGCAGCAGTTCGCGGGTATCGATGCCGTAGAGCAGGGCCACTGCCGCGGCCTCGAATGACCAGTAGCCGACGTAGCCGCTGATATCGTCGCCATGGGTGTCGTACCAGCTGGCGTGCTCAAAGTGCTCGTACCACTGCTCGCAGTAGCCCTGCAGGCGGCTGGCCGCTTGCTCGGGGCTGGTGGCATAGATGGTTTGCACCAACGGCGTGGCGTAGTCCTGGTACCACGTATCGACGTCGTAGCGGTCGGGCAGGACCCGGCTCAGCAGGTCTTCATAGAGGGTGTCTTCTTCGGCATAGCCGCCGTTGTCCATCAGCGTGACGAAGCGTTCGAGCAGGTCCTGGCGACCGAGCAGAATGCACAGGCTGATGACCTGCATGCATTCGTGGTGTTCTTCACTATCGCCCAGATTCAGCGGAGCGACGTTGGCTTGCTCGGTGTACACGGCCATCTTGCGTTGCAGTTGCTCGTACTCGGCGACCAGCGCTTCGAGCAAGGCGGGCAGGGCGTCGATGTCAACGCCGGCGGTATAGCTGATCAGCAGTTTGTCCAGCGCCAGGCCCTTGAGGCTCTTGCCGCTGAACACTGCCTCTTGCTCGTCGGAGTCGGCTTGCAGGCGATTGTCGCGCAGGAATGCACGGCTCTCTTCGTCGTGTTCGAGGAAGCGCTCGTAACGCTGCGGCGTAAGAAAGTGCTGTCGCTTGTGCATGCCATCCATCCCTGGGAAATTCGAGCGCGCAGGGTGCCGCAAGCGCGCTCGAAGTACAACCGCCGATCAGAACGAGCGGACGATCTTGCCCAGGGTTTCCATGGCCTTTTCCGACTGCTCGGTCCAGGGGCTGCCGTAGTTGAGGCGGATGCAGTTGCGAAAGCGCCGGGTCGGCGAAAAGATCGGCCCGGGGGCGATGCTGATGCCTTGCGCCAACGCCATCTGGAACAGCTTGAGCGAGTCCATCTGTTCAGGCAGCTCCAGCCACAGGAAGTAGCCACCGGCCGGATGGCTGACCCGGGTTTGCGCCGGAAAATACCGGGCAATGGCCGCGAGCATCGCCGCCTGTTGCTCTTCCAGGGCATAGCGCAGCCTGCGCAGGTGCCGGTCGTAGCCGCCGTGCTGCAGGTAGTCGGCAATCGCCGCCTGGGCCGGCATCGAGGCGCACAGCGAGGTCATCAGTTTCAGCCGTTCGATCTTCTGCGCGTAACGCCCGGCCGCCACCCAGCCGATGCGGTAGCCGGGGGCCAGGCTCTTGGCGAACGAGCCGCAGTGCATCACCAGGCCGTCGGTGTCGAAGGCCTTGGCCGGTTTCGGCGCTTGCTGGGCGTAATACAGCTCGGCATAGACGTCGTCCTCGATCAGCGGCACTTGATGTTCGCGCAAGAGCTCCACAAGCTGCTGCTTCTTCTCTTCCGGCATGCTCGCGCCCACCGGGTTCTGGAAGTTGGTCATGCACCACACGGCCTTGACCGGGTGCTTGGCCAGGGTTTGCGCCAGCACCCCGAGGTCGATGCCTTCGCGCGGGTGCACGGGGATTTCCACCGCCTTGAGCTTGAGCCGCTCGAGGATCTGCAGGCAGGCATAGAACGCCGGCGCCTCGATGGCCACCAGGTCGCCGGGCTCGGTCACCGCCTGCAGGCACAGGTTCAGGGCCTCCAGCGCGCCGTTGGTGATCAGCAGCTCCTCCATGGGCAGCATCAGGCCGCCGACCATGTAGCGCAGGGCAATTTGCCGGCGTAGCTGCGGGTTGCCCGGCGACAGGTCGGTGACCACCATGCGCGGGTCCATCTCGCGGCTGGCGCTGGCCATGGAGCGGGCCAGGCGCGGCAGCGGGAACAGATGAGGGCTGGGAAAAGCCGAGCCGAAGGCCACGGTTTGCGGGTCCTTGATCGAGTCGAGGATCGAGAACACCAGCTCGCTGACATCCACCTCGGTGGACTCGCTGGCTTGCTCGATGATCTGCGGCTCGCTGAACTGGCGCGGCGCGTGGGCGTTGACGAAGTACCCCGAGCGCGGCCGGGCGCGGATCAGCCCGCGGCGCTCCAGCAGGTAGTAGGCCTGGAATACCGTGGACGGGCTGACGCCGTGGGTCTGGCTGGCATAACGCACCGACGGCACGCGCTGGCCGGGGCCGAGGACCCCGGAGCGGATCAGTTCGGCAATGTCGTCGGCGAATTTCTCGTAGCGTTTCATCATGGCTCGAAAGGTTTCGGATGCTCGGGCAGTGTATGGGATCAGCGGTTCAAAGGCGCAACAAAACGGCTGTGGGCGACGCTGCGCACACCGGGTTCGTCCGTATCGATCAGTTCGAAGCTGATGTCCTGGGAGCTGCTTTGCGGGCGATCGGCCAACATCGCCACCGACACCGGCAAGTCGCTCATTTCCCCGGCCGCCAGGCTGAATTCGGTCCTGCCGTGCAGTTCGAAGCCTTCGGCATCGAGCAGGCGCAGGCGGTAGTGCTGGGATTGCTGGGTCTTGTTGATGACCTTGAGGGTGTAGATGTTCTCGATCTGCCCGGCGTTGTTCTCACGGAACAGGCCACGGTCCTTGATCACGTCCATCGACACCATCGGCCGCTGCTGCAGGGCGATCACCAGGGCGCCGATCATCACCACCAGGGCGGTGACGTAGCCGAGCAGGCGCGGACGCAGCCAGTTGGTAGTGCCGCCTTGCAGGGTGTGTTCGGACTTGTAGCCGACCAGGCCGCGGGCGTAGCCCATTTTGTCCATGATCGAGTCACAGGCGTCGATACAGGCGGCGCAACCGATGCACTCCATCTGCAGGCCGTCGCGGATGTCGATGCCGGTCGGGCACACCTGCACGCACATATGGCAGTCGATGCAGTCGCCCAGGCCCTTGGCCTTGTGGTCGACTTCCTTCTTGCGCGGGCCGCGGGATTCACCACGGGCCGGGTCGTAGGCGACGGTCAGGGTGTCCTTGTCGAACATTACGCTCTGGAACCGGGCGTACGGGCACATGTGCATGCACACCGCTTCACGCAGCCAGCCGGCGTTGATGTAGGTGGCGCCGGTGAAGAACAGAATCCAGAACAGACTGACACCGCCCAGTTGCAGGGTGAACAGTTCTTCGGCCAGCGGCCGGATCGGCGTGAAGTAGCCGACGAAGGTCAGCCCGGTCAGCAGGCTGATGGCCAGCCACAGGGTGTGCTTGGCCGAACGCCGGGCCAGTTTGTTCAGGCTCCAGGGCGCGGCATCGAGCTTGATGCGCTGGTTGCGCTCACCTTCGGTGACCTTCTCGCACCACATGAAAATCCAGGTCCAGGAACTTTGCGGGCAGGTGTAACCGCACCAGACCCGGCCGGCGAGCACGGTGATGGCAAACAGGCCGAAGGCGCAGATGATCAACAACGCCGAGAGCAGGATGAAGTCCTGCGGCCAGAAGGTGGCGCCGAAGATATGGAACTTGCTGTCGGCCAGGTCCCAAAGCACGGCCTGGCGACCGCCCCAGTTCAGCCAGACGGTGCCAAAGAACAGCAAAAACAGAAAGCCCGCGCCAGCCAGGCGCAGGTTACGAAACAAGCCGGTGAAACTACGGGTGTGGATCTGTCGGTCACTGCTGGCAGGCTTCTTCTTGAAGGTGGAAGGCTCAGCAATTTCAACGATCTGGACGGGGATTCTATCGCTCATGGTTCGTCGCTCATCAGGCCTCGATCAGGCCAGAGCACTATGGCGCCCCATCTGTTTGCATAACAGTCTCAGGTATCTGGATAAAAACCATATCAGATTTCCCTTGGAAACTCCGCAGGCCTCAGATTATCGAGCCTTGCTCGGTCTCCTTGAGGTGCCTGCGACCATCCACCGCACCCGCTACAGTGAGGGCATCGGCTTCCTGTTCGGTGATTGGCACGCGCTTGCCTTCGAGCTCGGCAACCGACATGCGCAAGGCCTCGTCGGTGACGATTCGCACCTGCGTGGCCTCGCCCTGGATGTGCATGTCATCGCTGATCAGGGTGCAGCGCTGGTTAGTGGTGTCGATTTCAATAGGCATGGCTTTGTCCTCTTTACTCGGGTCCTATATTTGGGACCGCACGGGTGCAGGGGATGCTGGCAGCAACCGATCAGCGGTCGGCGGCGCACTTGCCGCCAGTGGCGTTGTCCATCGATTAATCCCTACTGCATGGACACAGCCCATGGACGCCTGGTGGCATCAAGTCTGGATCACCCTGGTGGCGGAATTTGCCGACATCACCGATGCCAAGCAGCTTACCCAGGTGACCGTGCGCCTGGTCATGGCGGCGCTGCTGGGCGCCATTCTCGGTTTTGAGCGCGAACTCAAGGGCAAGGCCGCCGGGGTGCGCACCCATATGCTGGTGGCCCTCGGCGCGGCGCTGTTCGTGCTGGTGCCGCGCATGGCCGGGGCCGACGATGCAGCGCTGAGCCGGGTGGTGCAGGGCATCGTCGCCGGTATCGGCTTTTTGGGTGCTGGCACCATTCTCAAGGGCCACGACCAGGATGCCGGGCACGTCAAGGGCCTGACCACGGCTGCGGGCTTGTGGATGACCGCGGCGATCGGTGTGGCGGCGGGCATGGGCCGGGAGGCCACGGCGGTGGTCAGCACGGTGCTGGCGTTGCTGGTATTGGGGGTGATGCCGCTGGTGGTCAATCGCTTCGAGAAGGACGACGAGGACGAAGCCGAGGAGGGCAGGAAGCACTGAGGGGAGCCTAGGCTCCCCTCAAAGATTGTTGCGTGCTCTTTTTTTGTTATTGGAGGGCGGCCTGTTGTTGTTTTTGGCGACCGTTGCCTCTGTATCTTTGGCGATCCCCATCCGGGATCAAGAGCAAACGTATTTTTTTGAGCGCTGATCTACCTTCATCATTGCTGATCCAACCGTGACCTGCGCTACCTTGGGGTAGTTTTATTGTTCTGTGTCCGGTTGCGGGGCAAGCCCCTGGAAAGCACATCCTCTCCAAAAAAATCTGTTAGCTGCGCCTCTGTCGTGTTGTTCTTGTTATGTCAGAGTCGTTTCGTCTTATTTTTATTGGGTGTGTCGCACTTTTTATTGTTCTTGTACCTGAGATATAGCAGGTGCCGTGCCAACTTTTTAAAACCCAATAAAATCAATGGCTTGAAGATTTTGCGGAAAAATATCCTCGGGAAATTCTGTCGATTTGTTTCCGTGTTACCCGGAATTTCCCTGAAAAGTGCGGGGGCGGTAACACCCGCACGCAGATCAGCCTGTTACCGCTTGTGATTATTGTGCCTGACGGGCGCGAGCCACCCGCGAGCCGCTGGCGCGGCCCAGCACTTCACTGATACGCAAGCCCGCGGCAATCAAGCGCTGCAGGTCGATACCGGTGTCGATACCGAGGCCCTGGAGCATGTACAGCACGTCTTCGCTGGCAACGTTACCGCTGGCGCCCTTGGCATAGGGACAGCCGCCGAGGCCCGCAACAGAGCTGTCGAACACACTGATGCCTTCAAGCAGGCTGGCATAGACGTTGGCCAGGGCCTGGCCGTAGGTGTCATGAAAGTGTCCGGCCAGCTGGGCGCGTGGCACCTGGGCGCCGACCACTTCGAACAGGCGCCGGGTTGCCCCGGGGGTGCCGGTGCCGATGGTGTCGCCCAGCGACACTTCATAGCAGCCCATGTCGAACAGCTCGCGGGCCACCGGGGCCACTTGCTCGGCGCTGACCTTGCCTTCATAGGGGCAACCCAGCACGCACGAGACATAACCGCGCACCCGCACCCCGTGCTGACGCGCCGCTTCGATGATCGGCACGAAGCGCTGCAGGCTGTCGCTGATCGAGCAGTTGATGTTGCGCTGGGAGAACGCCTCGGAGGCGGCGGCAAAGACGGCCACTTCCTTGACCCCGGCCGCCAGGGCATCTTCAAAACCGCGCAGGTTCGGCGCCAGCGCGGCGTAGGTCACCCCGTTGCGCTGCTGGATATTGGCAAACACCTCGGCGGAGCCGGCCATCTGTGGTACCCACTTGGGGGAAACGAAGCTGCCCACTTCTATATAAGAAAGGCCTGCCGCACTCAGGTCATCGACCAGGCGAACCTTGTCGGCCACGCTGATGGGTTGGGCTTCGTTTTGCAGGCCGTCGCGCGGGCCGACTTCGACCAGGCGGACTTTTTCAGGCAATGACATGGGCAGGATTCCTCAGGGCTCAATGGCTGTTTTTCTGGTTGTTCAAGGTCGCGGCCAGGGCTTGCTCGCAGCGCTCTTCGGCAGTGTCCAGCTCCAGTTGCATCTGCTGGATGTCGAGCAGTTGCTGTTCAAGCTGGGCGCGGCGTTCGGCGATCTTCGCCAGCATGCTGTGCAATTGCTTGAGGTTGCCGCTGGACGGGTCATACAGCTCGATCAGTTCACGGCACTCGGCCAGGGAAAAACCAATGCGCTTGCCGCGCAGGATCAGCTTCAGGCTGACCTTGTCGCGAGCCGAATAGACCCGCTCCAGGCCGCGACGCTCCGGGCTGAGCAGGCCCTGTTCTTCATAGAAGCGAATGGCCCGGGTGGTGATGTCCAGCTCGCGGGACAGGTCGGAGATGCTGTAGGTCTGGCTGCTCATTGCTTGGCTCGGGAAAAGGGCATGGAGCTAAGCTAATTGCAGGTTGACGTATACGTCAAGCAAGGATTGGTGGGGCTTGCCCCGCCATAGCTCCCTACACCTCAGCCATGGCCGCCCGCTCATCCTGCGCCACCACACCCTGACACAGCTCGATGATCTGTTCGCGCATCCAGCGGTTGGCCGGGTCCTGGTCGGTGCTTTCGTGCCAGTACAGGTGGGTTTCCAGCGGCGGCACGTCCACCGGCAGGCTGACATGGTTGAGCTGGTGGCGGCGGGCGAAGCGCTCCGGCACGGTCATGACCATGTCGGTCTGCTGCAGTACTTGCGAGGCCATCAGGTAATGCTGGGAGCGCAGGGCGATCTTGCGCTGCACGCCCATCTTGCCCAGGGCCAGGTCGACATAGCCCAGGCCGTTGCGGCGGCTGGAGATATGGATGTGGGTCATGCCCAGGTAGTCGTCGAGGCTGAGCTTGTCCTTGAACAGCGGGTGGCCCTGGCGCATGGCGCACACATAGCGGTCTTGCATCAGCTTGACGTGGCGCACTTGCGGGTCGGTGTTGAGCGGCGCATCGACGGCAAAGTCCAGGCGCCCGGCGGCCAGTTCCTTGGTGGTTTCCCGGCGCTTGCACAAGAAGCTTTCGATCACCACCGCCGGCGCCAGGCGTCGCAGGCGCTGGAACAGCAGCGGCAGGATCACCGCCTCGGTGAGGTCGGTCATGCTGATACGAAAGGTCTTGCTGGCCTGCAGCGGGTTGAAGATGCGGCTCTCTTGCACCGACACGCGCAGCAGCGACAGGGCATTGCGCACCGGGCCGATGATGTTCTGCGCCATAGGCGTGGGCACCATGCCCTGGGCGGTGCGCACGAACAGCGGGTCGTTGAAGGTTTCGCGCAGGCGCGCCAGGGCGTTGGACACCGCCGGCTGGGTAATGCCGACGATCTGCCCGGCCCGGGTCAGGTTGGCTTCGGTGTAGATGGCATCGAAGACGATGAACAGATTCAGGTCGACCTTGCTCAGGTTCATGGGCGCTGCTCTTGTTGGTGTTATCCGTGGATCATATATCGGTTATGAATGTTTATACACGCCGAGAATAGGCTAGGTGGATTTTACCGGCTGATCTAGGATCGATAACAGATCCCTTTTCCACTGAAGGTACTGCCCATGGATTTCGCCTATTCACCCAAGGTCCAGGCGCTGCGTGAACGTGTCACGGCGTTCATGGATGCCTATGTCTATCCCGCCGAAGCGGTGTTCGAGCGCCAGGTTGCCGAAGGCGATCGCTGGCAGCCGACCGCGATCATGGAAGAGCTCAAGGCCAAGGCCAAGGCCGAGGGTTTGTGGAACCTGTTTCTGCCGGAGTCGGAGCTGGGCGCGGGCCTGACCAACCTCGAATATGCCCCCCTGGCCGAGATCATGGGCCGCTCGTTGCTCGGCCCCGAGCCGTTCAACTGCTCGGCGCCGGACACCGGCAACATGGAAGTGCTGGTGCGCTACGCCAACGAAGAGCAGAAGCGCCAGTGGCTCGAACCGCTGCTGCGCGGCGACATCCGCTCGGCATTCGCCATGACCGAGCCGGACGTGGCCTCGTCCGACGCCACCAACATGGCCGCCCGCGCCGTGCGTGACGGTGACGAGTGGGTGATCAACGGCCGCAAGTGGTGGACCTCCGGCGCCTGCGACCCGCGCTGCAAGATCATGATCTTCATGGGCCTGAGCAACCCGGAAGGCCCGCGGCACCAGCAGCACTCGATGATCCTCGTGCCTACCGATACCCCCGGGGTAAAGATCGTCCGGCCGCTGCCGGTGTTCGGCTACGACGACGCGCCCCATGGCCACGCCGAAGTGCTGTTCGAGAACGTGCGCGTGCCTTACGAGAACGTGCTGCTCGGCGAGGGCCGCGGTTTCGAGATCGCCCAGGGGCGCCTGGGCCCGGGGCGCATCCACCACTGCATGCGTTCGATCGGCATGGCCGAGCGGGCCCTTGAGCTGATGTGCAAGCGCTCGGTGGAACGTACCGCCTTCGGCCGGCCTCTGGCGCGCCTGGGGGGCAACGTCGACAAGATTGCCGATTCGCGGATGGAAATCGACATGGCCCGGCTGCTGACCCTCAAGGCTGCCTACATGATGGACACCGTCGGTAACAAGGTCGCCCGCAGCGAAATCGCCCAGATCAAGGTGGTGGCGCCGAACGTGGCGCTAAAGGTTATCGACCGGGCGATCCAGATCCACGGCGGCGCCGGTGTCTCGGGCGACTTCCCGCTGGCCTACATGTACGCCATGCAGCGCACCCTGCGCCTGGCCGACGGCCCGGACGAAGTGCACCGTGCGGCGATCGGCAAGTACGAGATCGGCAAGTACGTGCCCAAGGAAATGCTCCGTAGCAGTCATTGATGCTTGCCGTGCAAGTCCGCCTCCTTGTCGGCGGCGGGCTTGCCCTGTGCACGGGTCGAGAACAGCGAAACCAGCACGCCACCGCTGAGCAGGGCAATGGTCACCGCCAGTGACAGCATCGGCGGCACGGCGCCAATCAGGCCGTGGTAGAAGATCTTGCCGCCAATGAACACCAGCACCAGCGCCAGCGCGTACTTGAGGTAGATGAAGCGGTGCATCAGCGCCGCCAGGGCAAAGTACAGCGCCCTTAACCCGAGAATCGCGAAGATGTTCGAGGTGTAGACAATGAACGGGTCCTGGGTGATGGCAAAGATCGCCGGCACGCTGTCGACGGCGAACACCAGGTCGGCCAGCTCGATCAGCACCAGGGCCAGGAACAACGGCGTGGCATAGCGCAGTGCCTTGCTCTGCCCGGGCGGGGTGATGTGCACGAAAAAGCGCGGGCCGTGGATCTCGTCGGTTACCCGCATATGACGCCGGACGAACTTCAGCACCGGGTTGTTGGCCAGGTCCGGGTGGGAATCTTCGCTGGAGAACAGCATCTTTACCCCGGTGAACAGCAGGAAGGCGCCGAACACGTAGAGGATCCACTCGAACTCCTGCACCAGCGCACTGCCCAGGCCGATCATGATCGCCCGCAGCACCACCACGCCGAGAATCCCCCAGAACAGCACCCGGTGCTGATAGCGACGAGGGATGGCGAAGAAGCTGAAGATCATCGCCATGACGAACACGTTGTCCATCGACAACGACTGCTCGATGAGAAAGCCGGTGTAGAACTCCAGGGCCTTCTGCGCGCCCAGCTCGAACCACACCCACACGCCGAACAGCACCCCGACGCTGAAATAGCCGCCATACAGCAGCAGGCTCTCGCGCATTTCGATTGCGTGCAGCTTGCGGTGCAGCACGCCCAGGTCCAGTACCAGCAGGGTCAGGACGATGCCGAGAAAGGCCAGCCAGAACCACAGGCTGGTGCCAAGGAAGTCGTTGTCGAGAAATACCTGTAGAGCTGCCATGAGCCCCTCCTTAATGTCGACGTTGCTGAGCAACAGTGACTCCGACATGGCGGCTTGGCAGCCGTCAGAGGGGCCCGGCGTCACTAGGGACAAGCCTAGACCCGGAGAACCAGGGCGCCCAATCGAGGCTGTAACAATTGATTGCCCCGCCTGGCAGGCAGTGGCTCAGTAGACCCACACCTCGACCCGCCGATTGCGGATCCGCCCTTGTTCGGCGGTGTTCGCCGCCACTGGCAGTTCGTCACCCAGGCCGATTATTTCGCGCAACTCGACACCACTACGAGCCAGTTCCCGGCGCACTGCCATGGCCCGCAGCCGCGAGAGCAGGGCGGCGCGCTGCGGGTCATCCTTGGCATCACCAAAGCCCACCAGCACCACCCTGTTACTCAGCTTGTGCTGCGCCTGCAGGTACTGGACTACCCGCTGCACATCGCGCAGGGCCTTGTTGTCGAGGCTGGCGTTACCCTCCTGGAAGCGGAAGTTGACCGACAGGCGCCGGGCATCATTGGCAAGGCCCAGGTAGCGGCGCGGCATGTCGGTACGGGGCTGAACCTTGATGCTCTGCACCTGCTGGCCGACGAAGCCGCTGCCGGTGACGATGGCCTGGCCCTGGGGGCTTTGGGCGAACTCGACCAAGGCGCGGGCCAGGGGGTTGGCCTGGCCGGGGGGCAAGTAAAAGAACAACCGGCGCGACAGCGGATAGTCTTCGCTGGCCACCAGCGCCGCTGTCGGCAACATGGCCCGGGACTCACCGTCGGCAATCGCCACGACCTTGGCGCCGTGCACCGTGGCCAGGCTGCTGAAGCCGATGGCCTGGCGATCGCCGAGCACCTGGCTGGCCAGTTGCTCCGCCGATTCGAAACGTTTGGTGTGGTCGGCCAGGGCTTGCCGTGCCGGGTCGAGGACCAGCGCTTTGAAGGTCTCGAAGGTGCCGGAGCGGTCATCGCGGGCGTACAGGTTGATCGGGCCGCTGCCGATGCCCAGTTGCTCCCAGCGGTCGATCTGCCCGCAGAAGATCTGCGCCAGCTGGGTGGTGGTCAATTGCGGCAGCGGGTTGTCGGGGTGGACGATCACCGCGACGCCGTCCAGGGCAATGATCTGCTCGGCGGCGGCACTATTAAGGTCGCCCAGCGCTTGCAGCTCGTTCAGTTCGGCTGGCTTGATCGGACGTGAGGAAGCCGCCAGCTCCGCTTGGCCGGATTTGAGTGCAGTGAAGCCAGTACTGGAACCGTGGGCGGCGATGTCGATGCGCAAGGCCTGGCCGTTGCTGTCCAGGGCACGGACCTGAAGCTCGTTGGCGGCGTCGCTGCTGACGATGCTGATGGCGCTGGCGCCTTGCTGCGCGAGCAAACCTGAGACCAGCGCCGGTGCCAGCGCGGCGCCGATGGTGTTGGAACCCTGAATACGCAATTGCGCCTGCGGGTCAGCGGCGCCAATCAGCGGGAGCAGGCAAAGCACAAGCAGGGAGAGGTGTCGCAACATGCCGTCTGGCACTCATGGGCAAAGGGTGTGCCGGGAGATTAAGACAGCCATGTGACCGGGGGATGACAGGCTGTGGCAGGAGCGGGCTTGCCCCGCGATAGCATGCTGCCTGCCAGATCGCATCGCGGGGCAAGCCCGCTCCTACAAAGCCTGTGGGAGCGTTTATCAGTTCAATTCAAGCCAGATCGGCGCATGGTCCGAAGGCTTTTCCATGCCGCGCAGGTCATAGTCGACGCCGGCGTCCTTGATCCGCGGCAGCAGCGCCTGGGAGGCCATGATCAGGTCGATGCGCAGGCCGCGCTTGGGCTCGTCTTCAAAGCCGCGGCTGCGGTAGTCGAACCAGCTGAAACGGTCGGCGACTTCCGGGTGCAGGTGGCGGAAGCTGTCGACCAGGCCCCAGTTTTTCAGGCGTGCCATCCACTCGCGCTCTTCCGGCAGGAAGCTGCATTTGCCGGTCTTCAGCCAGCGCTTGGCGTTGTCGGCGCCGATGCCGATGTCGCAGTCTTCTGGCGAAATGTTTACATCACCCATCACCAGCAATGGCTGGTCGTTCTGGAACTGGGTTTCCAGCAGTGCCTGCAGATCGCTGTAGAAACGCTGCTTGGCCGGGAACTTGGTCGGGTGGTCGCGGCTTTCGCCCTGTGGGAAGTAGCCGTTCATGATGGTGATCGGTGTGCCATCGGTATCGGCGAAGGTGCCCCAGATGAAGCGCCGTTGGGCGTCTTCTTCATCGCTGCTGAAGCCCTTGTGCAGGCTCAGTGGCGCCTGGCGCGAGAGCAGGGCGACGCCGTAGTGGCCCTTCTGGCCATGAAAATGCACGTGATAACCCAGGGCCTGGACGTCGGCGAGCGGGAACTGCTCGTCGCTGACTTTGGTTTCCTGCAGGCCGATGACGTCGGGCTGGTGCTTTTCGATCAACGCCGCCAACTGGTGGGGCCGGGCGCGCAGGCCATTGATGTTGAACGAGACGATCTTCATGGGCAGCACAATCCTGGTAAAACCCAGGATGCTAGCCGACATCGGCGGCGCCGGCCAGCGTGGCGAGCCACTCGATAGGTTGCTAACCTGTGCCACGAGGTGAACGTTGGCACCGCGAACACCTCAAAGGCAATGAATGCCCATTTCCGGAGGTTTGCCAGCATGCCCGAATCGACTGCCGCACCGGCTGAAGTCCGTCTGCTCGATAGCGGCTACAGCCGCGAGGCGCGCTCCCTGCTGTATCACGCCTATCGCCACGAACCGACCTTTGCCTTTCTGTTCGAGGCCCGGCGTCCGGGGTTCGACCAGCGCATACGCGCCACGGTGCGCGAGCTGGTCAACCAGCATTTTCTCCAGGACCTGCCCGCCATCGGCCTGCTGGTCGAAGACCGGCTGGTCGGCATCGCCCTGATCGCCCCGCCGCAGCGACGCCTGGGCATCACCGAAAGCTGGGCCTGGCGCATGCGCATGGTGCTCAGCACCGGCTTTCGCTGCACCCGCCGCTATTTGGACTACCAGGCCGCACTGATGGCCTGTCTGCCCAGTGATGCGGTGCATGTGTTGCCACTGTTGGGGATCCATCCGCAGTTTCAGGGCAAGCACTACGGCGAACAATTGTTACAGGCTGTGCACGATTGGTGTGCCGTGGATGAGCATTCCGAGGGGGTGGTGCTGGACACCGGCAACGAGCACTACCTGGCGTTCTATCATCGACAGGGCTATCAGGAAATTGGTGAGATCGCTGTAGGACCGGTTCACGAACACGTGTTCTTTCACCCCAATCCGCAGTCTTCGCAACAGGCTTCGGCCTGAATTGCGTAACAGCGAGGAAAACCTCGGGCTCCATGCTGCCGCCAAGCTCTGGTAGCATCCGCGCCTATGACGTATTCAGGACGATTCACCTGCGGTTTGATTCTATGGGTTGCCAGCATCGGCGCGTATGCGCAAAGCGAGCTGGTGGTCCGGGTCAAACCTGCCAATAACGAACTCAAGGCCAATGTCGAAGGCTATATCGGCAGCCTTGGTAAACGCGATGAAGAGGCGCTGCTGCGCTTCAGCCGCGGCGCAGTCGAGCAGGCGCGCAAGGCCTCCCAGGCCCTGGGCTATTACCAGGCGCAGATCGATAGCGAGGTCAAGCCAGCGGCCAAGGCCGACAAGGGCCCGCAACTGGTATTGAGCATCGATCCCGGCGAGCCGGTGCACTTGCGTGATGTGACCATCCGTATCGACGGCCCGGCCAGCGAGCTCAAGGCCTTTCGCATTCCCGACAGCAAGGCGCTGCGCTCAGGCGCGGTGCTCAACCATGGCCATTACGAAGACGCCAAGCGCCTGATCCAGAACCAGGCCTCGCGCTATGGCTTTTTCAGCGGCCATTTCGTTCGCCAGCGCCTGGCGGTCGATCCCCAGGCCGGTGTCGCCGACATCGAGCTGATCTACGCCAGCGGCCCGCGCTACCGCCTGGGCAAGGTCAGCTTCGCCGGCGATACACCGCTCGATGAAGACCTGCTGCAACGCATGGTGCCGTTCAAGGCCGACACCCCCTACGATTCCGAGCTGATCGCCGAGCTCAACAACGCCCTGCAATCGAGCGGCTACTTCGAAGGCGTACGGGTCGATGCCGCGCCCACTGCCGCGGTCGAGCAGAGCATCCCGGTGGCTGTCCAACTCGACACCCGCAAGCCACGGACCATGGGCCTGGGCCTGGGTTTTTCGACCGACGTCGGGCCGCGCGGCAAGGCCAACTGGACCCGCCACTGGGTCAACCCGCAAGGCCATAGTTATGGCTGGGAGACCGAGCTGTCGGCGCCGCGGCAGAACGTCGGCCTGTGGTACGACATTCCGCTCGACCCGCCGCTGACCGACAAACTGCGTTTTGCCGGCGGCTACCAGAATGAAGAAATCGCCGGCACCGACACCGTGAGCAAGCTGCTCACGGTCGGCCCGGAATGGCACAGCAAACTGCCCAGCGGCTGGCAGCGGGTCATTTCGCTCAAGTACCAGCGCGAAGAGTACAAACTCGGTGACGACTCGGGCCTGAGCAACCTGTTGATGCCCGGCATCAGCTATTCCTACCTGCGCAGTGACAACCGTATCGACCCGAATAACGGGTACCGCTTGCAGTTCGATGTACAGGCAGCCAAGGAGGGGCTGGTGTCCGACACCAACCTGCTGCACGCCAATGTGTTGCTCAAGGGCCTGACCACCCTCGGCCAGAACCATCGCTTCCTCGGCCGTGTGCAGTTCGGCGGTAGCGCCACCAACAGCTACAAGAATTCCGTTCCGCCGTCGCTGCGCTTCTTCGCAGGTGGTGACCAGAGCGTGCGGGGCTACGATTATCAGACCCTGTCGCCAAAGAACTCCGATGGCGATCGCATCGGCGGCCGTTACCTGGTGGCCGCCAGCGCCGAGTACCAGTATTCGGTTGCCGAGAAATGGCGGGTGGCGACCTTCGTCGACCAGGGCAACTCATTCAACAATCTGGAGCTTCCCAGCCTCAAGACCGGTGTCGGTATCGGTGTGCGCTGGGTGTCTCCGGTCGGGCCGCTGCGTCTGGATCTGGCCCGCGCGCTGGACGACGACGGCGGTTTGCGTTTGCACTTCTCCATGGGGCCGGAACTGTGAGTCGGGTTATCAAATTCATCGTTCTTGGCCTGCTGGCCTTGCTGCTGTTGCTGGTGCTGGGTGTCGGCCTGGTGCTCGGTACTCAGGCCGGCAGCCGCTGGGCACTGGGGCTGGTGCCGGGGCTGCAACTGGATAACTTTCAGGGCCGCCTGGCCGGGCAGTGGCAGGCCGAGCGCTTGCTGTGGGAACAAGGCGGCGATCGCGTCGAGCTGGTCGCGCCTGCATTGGCCTGGTCGCCGGCCTGCCTGCTGCGTATGACCCTGTGCATCGAGCAGCTGCAAGCCGATCAGGTCAACCTGGCCTTCGCCCCTGGCGAGCCGAAGCCCGACAGCGGGCCGTTGCAACTGCCGCAACTCAAGCTGCCGCTGGCCATTGAGCTTGGCAGTGTGCGCATCGGCCAGCTACGCCTGGATGGCAACGAACAGCTCAGCCAGTTGCAACTGGCCGCGCACTGGACCACCGGCGGGCTGCAGATCGACAGCCTGCAACTGCAACGCGATGATCTCAAGCTGAACCTGCAGGGCCTGCTCAAGCCCGAAGCCGATTGGCCGCTGCAGGCCCAGGGGCAGCTGCAGTTGCCCAGTGTCGACGGGCAACCCTGGCAACTGGCGTTGCAGGTCGACGGCGACCTGCAGAAAACCCTCAAGCTCACGGCTGACAGCAGCGGTTATCTGCAAGCGCGCCTGAGCGGCGAGCTGCAGGCACTGGCGCAGAATCTGCCAGCGCAACTGCAGATCAGCAGCGAGGCGTTCAAACCTTCGGCCGCGCTGCCCGACACCTTGCAACTGAACCAGTTGCAACTGAGCGCCAAGGGCAACCTGCAAAACGGCTATCAACTGCTCGGTTCAGCCAGCCTGCCTGCCGAACAGGGCCCGGTGGCGCTCAAGCTGCAAGGCCGGGTTGATGCCAAGGGTGCAGAAGTCAGCGCCCTGGACCTCAGTGCCAGCGCCGAGCAGGCGCTCAAGCTCAAGGCCAAGGCCGACTGGCAGCAAGGCCTGAGCGCAGACGCCAGCATCGACTGGCTGGATTTTCCCTGGCTGCGCCTCTATCCAATGGACCCGGCACCGGAAGTTTCCCTGCGCCGCTTCACCGGCCAGGTGCAATACCGCGATGGCAACTACCAGGGCGAATTCAACGGCGACCTGGACGGCCCGGCAGGCACCTTCAGCCTCAGTAGCCCGTTCAAGGGCGACCTCAAGCAAGTCAGCCTGGCGCAGCTTCAGCTGAGCGCGGGCCAAGGCAAGGCCACCGGCAGTGTCGGCGTGCAGTTTGCCGATGGCGTGGCCTGGGATGCCGCGCTGGAGCTGTCGGCGTTGAACCCTGCGTACTGGCTGGCCGAGTTGCCCGGCACCCTGGCTGGCCCCTTGCGCAGCAAGGGCGAGATGAAAAACGGCGAGTTGCGTCTGGATGCCGAGCTTGACCTCAAGGGTCGACTGCGTGGCCAGCCCGCTGTGTTCAAAGCGCTGGCGCAAGGGGCAGGGCAGCAATGGACCCTGGGCACCCTGGACATCCGCCTGGGCGACAACCACATCAATGGCAGCGGCAGCCTGCAACAGCGTCTGGCCGGTCAGATCGATATCAACCTGCCACGCCTGGGCCAGCTCTGGCCGCAGCTGCAAGGCCAGGTCAAGGGCCGCCTGGAGGTTGCCGGTACCTTGCAGGCCCCCCAAGGCAGCTTCGTTCTGCAGGGCCAGCAACTGGCCCAGGCTGACAATCGCGTGCAGCGCCTGAGCCTGGATGCACGCCTGGACAACGCCCAACGTGCACTCATCGACCTTGAGGCCGGCAGTATTCGCCTGGGCGATACCAGCCTGGGGATGCTCACGGCCAAGGGCAGCGGTGATGTTCGTCAACAAAAGTTGCAACTGGCCCTGGACGGGCCGCAGCTCAAGCTTGACCTGGGCCTGGATGGGCAACTGGACAAGGGCAACTGGCGCGGGCGCCTGGCAAGCGGCGAAATCCAGGCCGGTGGCCAGGACTGGCGCCTGCAGGCGCCGGCAAAACTGCAGCGCCTGGCCAGCGGCCAGGTGGAGTTCGGCGCCCATTGCTGGCGTTCCGGCCAGGCCAGCCTGTGCGGCGAAGACCAGCGCCTGGCGCCCGAGCCTCGCCTGCGCTATCACCTCAAGCAGTTCCCGCTGCAGAGCCTGGCGCAGTGGCTGCCCAAGGATTTTGCCTGGCAGGGCCTGCTCAATGCCGACATCAACCTCGATGTGCCGGCCAGCGGGCCCAAGGGCACCATCCTCATCGATGCCAGCGGCGGCACCTTGCGCGTGCGTGAAAAGGACCAATGGCTGGACTTCCCCTACCAGACCCTGCGCCTGCAAAGCACCCTGGGCCCGAGGCGCATCGATACCCGCCTGGACTTTCACGGTGACAAGCTCGGCGAGCTGGCGGTCAATACCCGGCTTGACCCGTTGGCAAAGAACAAACCGTTGAGCGGTGACTTCCGCCTCAGCGGCCTGGACCTGGCCATCGGCCGTCCGTTTGCGCCGATGGTCGAGCGTTTGAATGGCCAGCTCAATGGCAGCGGGCGCCTGTCTGGCACTTTGCTGGCGCCTCAGGTCAATGGCAGCCTGAACCTTGTACATGGCGAAATCAGCGGTGCCGAGCTGCCGATCAGCCTTCAGGACCTGCAACTGCAAGCGTTGATCGCCGGCGAACAGGTCCAGCTCAACGGCAGCTGGAAAAGCGGCGAAAGCGGCCAGGGCAGCCTGAACGGGCAGATCGGCTGGGGCCAGGCCCTGGCTGTAAACCTGGCGCTGCAGGGCCAGCGCCTGCCGGTCAACGTCGAACCCTATGCGGCCCTCGAAGTGGCCCCGGACCTGAAAATCAGCCTGATTGACGACAAGCTTGCGGTGACTGGCAAGGTGCTGGTGCCCAAGGGCAAGATCACCGTGCGTGAACTGCCGCCGTCGACGGTCAAGGTCTCCGATGACACGGTGATCCTCGGTCACCAGACCGAGGAGGGCAAAGCACCGATGGCCATGGCCATGGATATCGACGTGCAGGTGGGCCAGGACAAGCTCTCGTTCAGCGGCTTTGGCCTTACCGCCAACCTGCTCGGGCACGTGCATATCGGCGACAACCTCGATACCCGCGGTGAACTGAGCCTGGCCGATGGTCGCTACCGTGCCTATGGCCAGCGCCTGACCATCCGCCGTGCGCGCTTGCTGTTTGCCGGCCCTATCGATCAGCCGTACCTGGACATCGAGGCAATTCGCAAGACCGATGACGTGATTGCCGGCATCCGCTTGAGCGGCAGCGCCGAGCAGCCCACCACCCAGGTGTTCTCGGAGCCGGCCATGAGCCAGGAGCAGGCCTTGTCCTACCTGGTGCTCGGCCGGCCGCTGGGCACCACTGGCGAAGATAACAACATGCTCGCCGAAGCGGCGCTCGGCCTGGGCCTGGCGGGCAGTGCCGGGATCACCGGCAGCCTGGCCTCGAGCCTGGGCATCGATGACTTCCAGCTCGACACCCAGGGCAGCGGCAACAACACGGCGGTGGTCGCCAGCGGTAACCTGACCGAGCGCTTGAGCCTGCGTTACGGGGTGGGTGTGTTCGAGCCGGCCAACACCATCGCCTTGCGCTACAAGCTCAGCAAGAAGGTTTACCTGGAGGCGGCCAGTGGCCTGGCCAGTTCCCTGGATATCTTTTACAAACGTGATTTCTAGAGGTGCCAATGATCAGCGCACGGTCGCCGCTGCGATGAACTCGTTGCTGTCGATCGTGGGTTGGGCCGGCGTGGACACCCGCTGCGGAGTGATCAGGCTGGTGTACTCCTCGATCAGCCGGTTCAACGCTTCCGGTGGCTCACAGGCCTGGAACTGCATGCGGATCTGTACTTCATCGGGGTCGCGTGCGGCATCGCCGTTGCGTTTGCCCTGGCTGCCGACCGTCACATAGAAGCGTTCGCGCTGCAGGTTTTCACTGGCATCGGTGGTCTCGGTGTTTTGAATCCGTACCGACAGGTCGACCTGCATGCGCTCCAGTGCCAGCCCGCGCGGCGACACCAGCGCGATCAGCGGGATCTGCATAGTGTGCTGGTCATCCATTGCCACTTCGACCATCTTGGCTTTCATCGGCGCGCCAAGCGTCTCGGCGTCGTAGTCGAAAAACTGGTCGAACAGCTTGATGTACTGCTGGGCAATCAGGTGGTTGGTGGCCGCAGCGGCTTCCTGCAGGCCGCGGGTAATATCACAGAGGTCGCTGGCGGTAATGGGGGCGTTCACTGCCGAGGTTTGGTCCAATCGTTCCCACTCCTTGTGCTCGTCAGCAGGCCTCTCGAGCATGAGAGGCCTGGGTTTTTATTTATGCTGCACGATCAGATGGCTGTTTCTTTGCGGCTTTCCTGTTCGTCAGGCATCGGCAGTGCCGAAACCGGCATCGCATCGAGGTTTTGCGCGGTGGCATCGGCCATGACCACAGGCTTGGTCGCCGCGTCGGTGAGAAAGTCGATGACCCGCATCAGCGCCTCGGGTGGGTCCTGGCGGCGTACCTTGGTGTTGAAGGCGTAACGTGCGCGGGTATCGGTTTTGCGAGTTTGAGTGGATTTGTGGCTGACCTGGCCTTTGACATTGAGCCTGAATTTGCCCCAGCCCAGCGACGCGCCGAAACTTGCCTCTTTGCCGCTCTCTTCGGTGCTTTCGGCTTGCTGGCTGATGGTCAGTTCGAATTCGATGTTGCCTTCTTCGATGACGATGTTGGGGTGAGTGACCGCTGCCAGCAGCGGGATCTGCATCTTCTTCGAGACAGTTCCCTTGTACACCCCTTGTTCATCGGTGATGGTTTCGTCGTAGTCGAATTGAATGGCGACGGCTTTGCCATTCTGGATGCACACGCCCATAAGAAAGTCGGCGTACGACTTGCTTGCCGAAATCTGTGCCTGGATCATCGCCTGCAGAGGTCCCGAGATCATCCGGTCCAGTGGCAAGGCGTTCATTACCGAGCCGATCAGGCCATTGTCGATTGTTGCCATCAGAGATTTCCTTGTCTTGATTGCACATCATTGTGCGGGGTTGCCTTGAATGCCGGAGTTATCGGCTCAAGTCGATGACGCTTAGCGCGGGCAGGGTTCCTGGCGACGGATATTGCCGATCTGGCGCAGGCTCAAGCCGTACTTGTTGGCGAGCATGCTGCGTGACAGACCGTCGGCGCTTTCCTGCTGGATTTGCTGGTTGCGCAGCTGGCGCAGAAAATGGTCAACCTTGGGGATCTCCAGGGCCATGCCGGCGAAGCGCTTGATCAGCGCATCCAGCGCCGGCGCCGGGAGAATTTCCGCCAGTGCGGTGCGTTCGCGGTGCTTGGGAATGTACTTGGGGCGCCCGCCAAAGGCGCAGGTCAGGTTGTAGGCATTCTCGATGCCCAGGCATTCGATCAGCATCTGCAGCGAGTGGGGCAGTTGTTCGATATCGATACGGTTCAGGTCGCTCAGTTCCATGGTGACTTCCTTGTAGGCGATAGTTCGGCACCTTGATGATCCGTGCCAGGCAGCTAGGGCCATTGCAGGCAGCGTCAATGCGACAAATCGCATCTGTCTGTCGTGGCTTGAGCTGGATTCTCGGCTACTGGACGGAAGGCGGGCTAGGCAGCAAGTGGGGCGGCAAGGGAGGGCTTTATGTACGCTTTCTGTAGGACGAACCATGCCGATGGGTGGGAAATGAATTGTGACGTAAGCGCAACGCCTTGATTACCGGGTGCCATGGCGATGGTGACCTTCCCAGGTTGAGCCACCCATGCTTACTCGCAAGGGCGTGCCAGCAACAGGCTGACCTGGCCCAGGTAGGGGGTTGGATGGCTGACGCCCTGTTCGGGGAAACTGCGCCAGTCGACCCACACGCACAGGGCGGTCAACGCCTGCGTGCCAGCCTTGCCGATGACCCTGGGGTGAAAGTCGCGGCGATAGCGCACCTGCGTCTGCTTCAACGGTCGTGCCTGATCGGCGCTGGCCAGGGTGCTGGCTACCAGTGCCGGAATTTGTGCCTGGGGCACATCGAAATGCTCGGTGTGCGGGTTGCTGTGCAGATGCCCGGCCTGTCGGCTGCGTTGCCAGAGTTGTTGCCACTGGCTACTGCCGGCGCTGTGCGCCAATTGTGCAGCCAGTTCCAGCAGCAAAGCCTGAGGTTGGGATTCGGTGGGCAGGGCATGGGCATTGAGGGGGCCGAGCAGCGCCAGGCTGAGCAGCAGGGTTCGCATCGACATGGTGATCCTTGCGTTGGTCTGGGCAGTCGTCCGGGAAGCCATGTTGGCAATGCTGCGGGGCGGGCAGAAGCGGGAAATAGTCCGCTGCCTGCGGGTGACGTTGTATCATGCGCTCGGCCCGCTTCGGGGCTTTTCGCCGATGTCGCAAGGAACTATCCATGACTCAAGGTCAACGCATGAAATACTCCATCCTGATCTCCCTGCTGGTGCTGGGGATCATGCTCGGACTGTCCTACCTGCAAAAGCAGGGCACCATCAGCGAGCAAGTGTTCCAGTACATCGCCATTGCCGTGGCGGTGGTTGTGGTGGTGGTCAACGGCATCATGCGCCGCAAGGTCAAGCCCTGAGGCGGTAAGCGCGGCCGGCTGCGCGCCGGCCGGTCGCTCAACGGCAGGTGGCTTGCTCCAGTACCGCGCGGGCCTGGGGGTTGAGGCTGTAGCACTTGTCGTTGCCCAGGCTGATCACGCCTTCGGCGCACAAACGCTTGAGCACTTCGCGAACGCTGAGGAACGACAGCGGAATATCCAGCTGTTCGAGCTGGCTGTGGACCCCGCGCACGCCGATACTGCGGCCATCGCGATCGGCCATGTGCAGGGCATCGATGACCTTCAGGCGGATCAGGCTGGTACGCAGGCCAAAGGCCTTGAGCAGCTCGCGGATGTGTTCATTGCCAGGGCGCTCGTGCTCGCCGGCTTCGGTTCTTGCAGTCACCGGTTGGCTCTTTGTGCGTCCAGGGCCAGCGGTTAGCGCTGGCTGTGGCTGGTTGTACATGTGAATGCTCCATTTCTTGGCCTGTCCAGGTAAGCAAAAGTGTTTGCCTACACCTATAAGACGAATGAGCGCGGCAAAACTGCAGTACCTGATGAAAAAAATCTTCAGCCTCACCCTCTAAAGACGTATTGAGCGGCGCAAACCGGTAAATTTATTTGGCGTATTTCGTTCAGTCAGGACGACCTTTCCCCTGATTGAGCTGGAGTGCGCGTGATCAAGCCCTTTCCCTTAGCGACCCTTTGTATGGCCGGGCTGCTTGCCGGCCTGAGCCTGTCCGTCCAGGCGCGCGTGGCGCCGGGTGATGCCAGCGCTGAAATCCGCCGCAGCAGTTACGGCGTGCCGCACATCCTGGCCAGGGACGAGCAGGGCTTGGGGTACGGTATCGGCTATGCCTATGCACAAGACAACCTGTGCCTGCTGGCTAACGAGGTGGTCACCGTCAATGGCGAGCGTTCGCGTTACTTCGGGCCAGAACAGCGCACCTTCGAGCAGCGCGAAAACCTGCCCAGCGACCTGTTTTTCAATTGGCTGAATACGCCAACGGCGGTGTTCGGCTTCTGGCAGGCACAACCGCCGGCCATGCGTGCACGGCTCGAAGGCTATGCCAAGGGCTACAACCGCGCGCTGGCCGAGTTCAAGGCCCAGGGGCAGGGCGTGCAGTGCCTGCAGGCCGAATGGCTACGGCCGATCACCACCCTCGACCTGGTCAAGCTGACTCGCCGCTTGCTGGTCGAAGGCGGTGTCGGCCAGTTCGCCGAAGCACTGGCCGGGGCCACACCGCCGAATGTCGTCGCCCAGTTGCGCCCCGACCTGCGCATCGCCCAGTTGCGCCAGGAGCAGTTTGCTGTCGAGCGCGGCAGCAATGCCGTGGCCATCGGTGCCGAGCGCTCATTCAACGGTCGCGGCATGCTCCTGGCCAACCCGCACTTTCCCTGGGCCGGCGGCATGCGCTTTTATCAGATGCAGCTGACCCTGCCGGGCCAGCTCGATGCCATGGGCGCGGCCCTGCCGGGCTTGCCGCTGATCAACATCGGCTTCAACCAGCACCTGGCCTGGACCCACACGGTCGACACCTCCAAGCACTTCACCCTGTACCGGCTGGAGCTCGACCCCAAGGACCCGACCCGCTACCTGCTCGACGGCAAGTCGCAGGCCTTGACCCAGCAGCGCCTGAACGTGACGGTCAAGGGCGCGGACGGCCAGCTCAAGCCGGTGACCCGTGAGGTCTACAGCTCGGTATTCGGCCCGATCGTGCAATGGCCGGGGCGTCTGGACTGGAACAAGCAGTACGCCTTCAGCCTGCGTGATGCCAACCTCGAAAACACCCGGGTGCTGGCGCAGTGGGATGCGATGAACCGCGCCGACAGCCTGAAAAGCCTGCAAGCTTCGGTGCAGCGCCTGCAGGGCATTCCCTGGGTCAATACCCTGGCGGTGGACGCCAAGGGTCAGGCGCTGTACTTGAATCAGTCGGTGGTGCCGTACGTCGATGCCGCCTTGCTGGCCAGCTGCAGCGACCCGGCCGCCGGGCAGGAGATGATCGTGCTCGACGGTTCGCGCAGTGCCTGCAACTGGAAGGTCGACCCCCGGGCCGCCCAGGCAGGCATCTTCCCCGCGCAACTGCTGCCGAGCCTGAGCCGCAAGGACTTCGTCCAGCATTCCAACGACTCGGCCTGGATGGTCAACCCGGCCACACCGTTGCAGGGCTATTCGCCGCTGGTCAGCCGCGAAGACCAACCCTTGGGCCCGCGCAGCCGCTTTGCCCTGCAGCGCCTGGCGAGCCTGAGCGAGAAGGGCAAGATCAGCCCGGCGGACCTGCAGCAGATGGTCATGGACAACCAGGTGTATGTCGCCGAGCTGGTCATGCCCGACCTGCTCAACTGGTGCGCCGCGCAAGCGGCAGATGCCAAGCTCGGCGCGCTGTGTACCAGCCTCAAGGCCTGGGACCTGCGCGCCAACCTCGACAGTGGCCTTGGCCTGGTGCATTTCCAGAACATCTTGCAGGCTTTGCAGGGGCGCAAGGACATCTGGCGTGTTGGTTTCGACGCCGCCGATCCGCAACACACGCCGCGCGGGCTGGCCGTTGATCGCGCCGAGGTGGCCAGCGCCTTGCGTGAGGCAGCCCTGGCTTCAGTTGCGCAGGTAAGCAAGGCCGGTTTCGCCGAGGACGCGCGCTGGGGGCAGATCCAGCAGGCTGCCGATGGCACGCCGATCCACGGTGGGCCGGCAAGCCTTGGCGTGTACAACGCAATCCAGAGCGTACCGGTCGCCGCCGACAAGCGCCTGGTAGTCAGCGGTACCAGCTACCTGCAACTGGTGACCTTCGATGACCAGGGCCCGCATGCGCTGGGGATGCTGGCGTTCTCCGAGTCCAGCGAAGCGGGTTCGGCCCATGCCAGTGACCAGACCCGCGCGTTCTCGGCCAAGCAGTGGCAGGTGATTCCGTTCACCGAGGCGCAGATCAAGGCCGATCCGCAGTACCGCTTGCAAGTGATTCGCGAGGTTGAAAGCGCGACGGTGGCCACGTCCGCGCCTTGATTCAGTCAACCAGATCCCTGAGCAGCAAACCGAAGGCCAGGTCTACCTGCTCGGGGATCGGTAAATACACCGTGTGCCCATCCCCCGGTGCTACCTCGATTTCGTCACCCTGGCGATTGCGCAACTGATGCAAGTCGAAGTGGTAATTGCCCTTGGGTGTCATCAGTTCCAGGTGATCACCCACAGCAAAACGGTTCTTCACCCGCACTTCAGCCAGGCCATTGACCCGCTCGCCGCTCAGTTCGCCGACAAACTGCTGGCGTTCGGACACCGAGTTGCCGCGCTGGTAGTTCTGATATTCGTCATGCACGTGCCGGCGCAGGAAACCTTCGGTATAGCCGCGCTGGGCCAGTGACTCGAGGTTGAGCATCAGGTTGCGATCGAACTCACGCCCGGCTGCCGCGTCATCGATGGCCTGGCGATACACCTGGGCAGTGCGCGCGCAGTAGAAGTGCGACTTGGTCCGGCCCTCGATCTTCAGCGAATGCACGCCCATGCGCGTCAGCCGCTCGACATGTTGCACCGCGCGCAGGTCCTTGGCGTTCATGATGTAGGTGCCGTGCTCGTCTTCGAACGCCGGCATGTCTTCGCCCGGGCGGTTGCTTTCCTGCAGCACGAACACCTGCTCGGTCGGCGCGCCGAGGCCCAGAGTCGGCTGCACTTCGCGAACGATTTCACCGGTGACATTCTCGCTGGCCGCGGTGGCTGTGTATTGCCAGCGGCAGGCGTTGGTGCAACTGCCCTGGTTGGCATCGCGGCGGTTCAGATAACCCGACAGCAGGCAGCGACCGGAGTAGGCCATGCACAGCGCGCCGTGGACGAACACTTCCAGCTCCATCTGCGGCACCTGCTGGCGAATCTCCTCGATCTCTTCCAGCGACAGCTCGCGCGACAGGATTACCCGGGTCAGACCCTGGCTGCGCCAGAACTCGACGCTGGCCCAGTTCACCGTGTTGGCCTGCACCGAGAGGTGAATCGGCATCTGCGGGAAGTGCTGGCGCACCAGCATGATCAGCCCCGGGTCGGACATGATCAGTGCATCCGGGGCCATTTCGATCACTGGCGCCAGGTCCTTGAGGAAGGTCTTGAGCTTGGCGTTGTGCGGGGCAATGTTGACCACCACGTAGAAGCGCTTGCCCTGGGCCTGGGCTTCCTTGATGCCCAAGGCAAGGTTGGCGTGGTCGAATTCGTTGTTGCGCACACGCAGGCTGTAGCGCGGCTGCCCGGCATACACGGCATCGGCGCCGTAGGCGAAGGCATAGCGCATGTTCTTCAGTGAGCCGGCGGGGGCGAGCAGTTCGGGTTTGGCGAGAAGGGTCATGATCGGGTCGCGGCAAAAGGCGCGGATGCTACGCCGGCTGCAGCTAGTGTTTATTGATCTGCATCAACGGCACTTTTGGCAATGCCCGGCGCACTAATGAATAGAACGCACAAGGAGCGCACATGAACGAAACCGTCATGCAACACAAGGCGTTACTGGCACTGCTGGTGCTGGTGACCATCGCTTTCATCTGGATTCTCCTGCCGTTCTATGGCGCGGTGTTCTGGGCGGTGATCCTCGGTATCGTCTTCGCTCCGCTGCAGCGCCGCCTGCTGGCGCGCCTCGGCTGGCGGCGCAACCTGGCGGCCGGGCTGACCTTGTTCATCTGCCTGGTGATTGCAATTTTACCGGTGATCATCATCAGTACCCTGCTGGTGCAGGAGGGCGCGGCGCTGTACAAGAACATCGAAAGCGGCGAGCTGGACCTGGCCGGCTACATCGAGCGCTTCAAGAACATCCTCCCGGCCTTTGTGCAGAACTTCCTCGAGCGCATGGGCATGGGCGACCTGGCCGGCCTGCGCGATAAAATCACCAAGGGCGCCATGCAAGGCAGCCAGTTCTTCGCCACCCAGGCTTTCAGCTTCGGCCAGGGTACTTTCGATTTTCTGGTGAGCTTCGGCATCATGCTTTACCTGCTGTATTTCTTCCTGCGTGACGGCGCCGAGCTGGTGCGCAAGATCCGCACCGCGGTGCCGCTGGCCGAACAGCAAAAGCGCCGTCTGCAACTGAAGTTCAACCGCGTGGTACGCGCCACGGTCAAGGGCAACCTGCTGGTAGCGGTGACCCAGGGCGCCCTGGGCGGGATCATCTTCTGGATTCTCGACATCCCCAGCGCCTTGGTCTGGGGCGTGCTGATGGCTTTTCTGTCACTGTTGCCGGCAGTGGGTGCAGGGATCGTCTGGGCGCCGGTGGCGGTGTACTTCGTCGCCACCGGCGCCTTCTGGCAAGGCGCGGTGCTGGCCGCCTTCGGCGTGTTCGTCATCGGCCTGGTGGACAACGTGCTGCGCCCGATCCTGGTGGGCAAGGACACCAAGATGCCCGATTACCTGATCCTGGTCTCGACCCTTGGTGGCCTGGCGGTATTCGGCCTCAACGGTTTTGTCATCGGCCCGCTGATCGCCGCGCTGTTCATGTCCAGCTGGGCGATCTTCGTCTCGACCAAACCGCAGGTGCAACTGCCCAGTTAACGGAAGCTGTAGGACACCCCGGTATAGACCCCGAAGCCTTCGCCCGGTGTCGAGCGGGCAATGTCGGTACCGTTGTCGTTGTAGCCGGGGGTGACGGTGGCGGCATAGCGTTTGTTGGTCAGGTTGCGCAGGTCGAGCCAGGCTTGCCAGTCCTGTTTCGGCGAGTTGTAGCCCAGGGTGGCGCCGAGAATGGCATAGGCGTCGGTCGGGTAGCTGTTGGCGTAGTCGACCTGGACCTTGGAGGCCATCTGCGTGTTGATCCCTGCAAACAGGCCGCTGGGCAGGTCGAAGCGCAGTTCGGCCTGGTAGTAGTGCATGGGGATGCCCGGCAGGCGGTTGTCGCCGAAGCTGTCGTCGTCGCGGTAGTGGAAGTCGCTGAAGGTGTAGGCCTGGCGCAGGCTCAGCTTGCCGACCCCGGCGCGCTGCCACAGCAGGCTGTCGAGGCCGGCCTCGATGCCCTGGTGCACGGTCGGGCTGGCGTTGAACTCCTTGGCGGGCTGGCCTGGCACGATCTCCACCGCCAGCAGCTCATGGCGTACGTCCGAGTAATACCAGGCCAGGTCCCAGCGGCCGATGGCCGACTCGCCGCGGGCCCCCAGCTCCAGGGTAGTGGCGGTCTGGTTGTGCATTTCAATCGGTTGCGTGTTGCTGGTCGAGCTCCAGATCAGCGACCACGGGTGCGGCGGCTCCACCGAACGGCTGAGGTTGCCATAGACCTGCAACTGCGGGCTGATGTCGTAGCGCAGGCCCAGGCGCGGGGCGTAGTCCCAGTCGCTCTGGCTGACCTTGCCGCCATTGTCGGGGTAGGTCACCGCGCTCTCGCGGCGGGTGTAGATCGCCGCCAGGCCACTGGTCAGCCACAGGTCGGGGATCAGTTCCAGTTCGTTGCCGACATGCAGGACAGTGTCCGAGCCCTGGTAGGTGAAGTCCCGGGTTTTCGCCCCGAATACGCCATTGACCCGCGAGTATTGCGAAGCGCCGCTGTTGGGCAAGTGCTTGGTGGTGCGCCAGCCGACGGTGGTTTTACTTTCGTGGCCGAACAGCGTGTGGCGGCGCTGATAATTCAGGGTGCCGCTGACGTCGGTGTAGGCGACCTTCAGGCGCATCGGACCTTCGCGCAGGTCCATCGGATAATCGTGATAGACCAGGCCTGCTTCGAGCTGCGAATCGTCATCGAGATAGAAGGTGGTCTTGTTGCCCAGCCAGGTGCTGCCCGGCTGCGGACGGCTGTCGTCGCGGCTCAGGTAGGCCGGGTTGGCCCCGCGCGGATCATGCTTGATCTGCTCCTGGGTCAAGCGCCCGGCCAGGTCATTCTCGGTCTCTCGATAACGCAGGTAGAAGCGGGTCTCCAGGTTCGGATTGAAGCGGTAGCCGACATTGGCGGCGATGCCCTTGCTGCTGCCGCTGCTGTGCCGCTGGTAGCCGTCGTATTCCGAGTCGGTCAGCGCCACGTAGTAGTCCAGGTCGCCCAGGACCTGGCCGGAGCTGATCTGGCGTTTGGCATAGCCGCGACTGCCGAGCTCGTAGCGCAGTTGCAGCGGTGCGGCGTCGCGGCCGGTGTGGGTGATGTAGTCGATAGCGCCGCCCAGCGCCAACGCGCCGCGGTCGAAGCCGTTGGCACCGCGCAGCACTTCGGCGCGGCTCAGCCACAGTGGTTCGAACAGTTCATAGGGCGTGCCACCCGGGCCGGTCAGCGGCAGGCCGTCGAACATCGTGTACACACCCGAGCCGTGAGCGCCGGGGGCGCGGTTGATACCCGAACCCCGGATCGACAGCTTGATGCCGTCGTTGCCAGCCGACTGGGCGAACACCCCGGGCTGGTAGGCGAGCACATCCTGGTTGCTGGCGACCCGGCCTTGCTCCACCCGTTGCATGTCGATCAGGTTGCTGGCGCCAGGCACCTGCTGCAGGCGTTCGCGAGCATCTTGCAACTCGCTCTGCTCCTGTTCCTGGATCAGCACCTGGCCGAGTTCGATGCTATCGCTGGCCTGCACCGACGCGGCACAGGAGATCAGCAAGGCGAGGGAGGAGCGGGGTAGGGTGGGGTGCATCGATGGGGTTCCAGGACTGAGAGCGGGTATCTGACGTCGCAACTATCAGACGAAGCACAGTCACCGATAGGCAGTCGCATCATCGCGGGGCAGCCCATCCAGTGGGAGCGGCGGTGCGGCGACCCGACTTGCCCCGCGATGAGGGTTTCGGCCTGAAAACAAAACACCCCGCCGAAGCGGGGTGTTTATCAGTGCCTGATCGATCAACCGATCAGTTGCAGGCCTGCATGCTGGACCATGTCCAGCAACGGCTGCGGGTACACGCCCAGGACGAAGGCGAGGATGGCGATGGCCAGCAGCATCACGCCGCCGGTGCGCTGTTCCCAGTTCAGCGGGGCGTCGTGGCGACGCAGGTTTGGCTCGATCAGGTACAGGGTGACCATCACGCGCAGGTAGTAGAACACGCCGATGGCACTACCGATCACCAGGGCACCGACCAGCCACCACAGCTGCGACTCCACGCCGGTAGCGATGATGTAGAACTTGCCGATGAAGCCTGCGGTCAGCGGGATACCGGCCAGCGACAGCATCATCACGGTCAGCACCGCGGTCAGGTACGGACGGCGCCAGAACAGGCCGCGGTACTCGTACAGGGCGTCGGCGTCACGACCGTTGTATGGCGAGGACATCAGGGTGATGACGCCGAAGGCACCGAGGCTGGTGATCACGTAGGTGACCAGGTACACGCCGATGGCTTCGACCGCCAGGCCCTTGCTCGCCACCAGGGCGATCAGCAGGTAACCGAAGTGGGCGATCGAGGAGTAGCCGAGCAGGCGCTTGAGGTTGCTCTGGGTCAGCGCCAGCAGGTTACCGATCAGGATCGAGGCCACGGCGATCACCGACAGCACGGTGGTCAATACGCCGCTGCTGGCCGCAGGGGAGATCATGAACAGGCGTACGACGACGGCGAACACCGCGACCTTGCTGGCGGTGGCCAGGAAGGCGGCGACCGGTGCCGGAGCACCTTCGTAGACGTCCGGGGTCCACAGGTGGAACGGCACCAGCGACAGTTTGAACGCCAGGCCGACCAGCATCATGCCCAGGCCCAGCTGGGCGATCATGCTTGGCATGCTGGTGGCCGCCAGGGCCTTGCCAATGCCGTCGAAGCTCAGGCTGCCAGCGTCGGCATACAACAGCGCCATGCCGAACAGCAAGAAGGCGGAACCAGCAGCCGAGAGCACCATGTACTTGATGCCGGCTTCCAGCGAACGCTTGTTGAAGAAGGCATAGGCGACCAGGCCATAGACCGGTACCGAGAGCAGCTCAAGGCCGATGAACAGGCCAGCCAGGTGCTGCGCGCTGACCAGTACCAGACCGCCCAGGGCGGACATCAGGATCAGCAGGTACAGCTCTTCGCGGTTGCCCGGGTAGCCTTTGCCGCCATCACCCAGGTAGGCGTGGGCGAGGGTGACGCAAGCCAGGGTGGCAACCAGGATCAGCGCCATGTACAGGCAGGCGAAGTTGTCGATGGTCAGCAGCGGGGTGACTGCCAGGGGCGCAACCTTCAGCGCCGGGATGATCGACAGCAGGGCCAGGTTCAGGCCCACGGTCGACAGCAGGAAGGTTTGCGAGTGGTTGCGCCGCCAGGCGATCGCCAGCATCACCACGACCGTGGTGATGGTGGTGATCAGCAGCGGCGCAAGCGCGATAAAGTGTTGAATCGTCAGGTCCATAGCGCTCTTACCGGGCCGAAGCGAGTTGAGTGAAAGCGGAACCCAGCCACTGCTGTACACCACTCATGGTGGCGGCAGAAGTGTCCAGGAACGGCTGTGGGTAGACGCCCAGCAGGATCAGCAGGCCAGCCAGGCCCAGCACCATGATCAGTTCGCGGGTGTCCATGCCAGCCAGGACTTCATCGGATTTGGCCGGGCCGAAGTAGGCGCGGTGAATCATGATCAGCGAGTACACCGAACCGAACACCAGGCCGGAAGTAGCGATCACGGTGACCCACGGCGAAGCGACGAAGCTGCCGATCAGGATCAGGAATTCGCCAACGAAGTTACCGGTGCCTGGCAGGCCCAGGGAGGCGGCGGCGAAGAACAGGCTGATGGCCGGCAGGTAGGCGATGCGGTGCCACAGGCCGCCCATCTGACGCATGTCACGGGTATGCAGGCGCTCGTACAGCTGGCCGCTGAGAATAAACAGTGCCGCTGCCGACAGGCCGTGAGCCAGCATCTGGATCACCGCGCCTTGCAGGGCCTGCTGGCTGCCGGAGTAGATCCCGATCAGCACGAAGCCCATGTGCGAAACGCTGGAGAAGGCGATCAGGCGCTTGATGTCGGTCTGTGCGAAGGCCAGGAAAGCACCGTAGAAAATCCCGATCAGACCCAGGGTCATGGCGATCGGCGCAAACTCGGCCGAAGCGTTCGGGAACAACGGCAGGGCGAAACGCAGCAGGCCGTAGGCCGCAGTCTTCAGCAAGATACCGGCGAGGTCGACGGAACCTGCGGTCGGTGCCTGGGCGTGAGCGTCAGGCAGCCAGGAGTGGAACGGCACAACCGGCAGCTTGACCGCGAAGGCGATGAAGAAGCCGAGCATCAGCAGGTACTCGGTGCCCGCCGGCAGGTCGGCCTTGAGCAACTGGGTGTAGTCGAAGGTGATCACACCGGTGTTGCTGTAGTTGACCAGTACCAGACCAAGGATCGCCACCAGCATGATCAGGCCGCTGGCCTGGGTGAAGATGAAGAACTTGGTGGCGGCGTAGATCCGGGTCTTCTTGCCATCCGAGGAGCTGTGACCCCAGAGCGCGATGAGGAAATACATCGGCACCAGCATCATTTCCCAGAAGAAGAAGAACAGGAACAGGTCCAGGGCCAGGAACACACCGACCACGCCGCCCAGGATCCACATCAGGTTGAGGTGGAAGAAGCCGACGTGGCGAGTGATCTCTTTCCACGAGCACAGTACCGAGAGCACACCGAGCAGGCCGGTGAGCAGGATCATCAGCAGCGACAGGCCATCGAGGGCCAGGTGCAGGCTGATGCCGAAGCGTTCGATCCACAGCACTTTGAATTCGAACGCCCACTCGGGCGCGGCGCCCGGTGCAGGGGCCAGGGTGTAGTCCCCGTTGGCCCACAGCCAGAGGCCGATACCAAGCAGCAGGGACATGGTCAGCAGCGCAATCCAGCGCGGCAGGGTGGCGCCGAAGCGCTCACCCAGCCAGCACAGCAGGCCGCCGATGAAGGGGATCAGGATCAGCCAAGGCAAAATCATGACGGGCTCAATTCCTTTCGCAAAGTCGCAAGGTTCATATCAGACCGCAGCCATAACAACGGCACCGAGCACAAGCACGGCACCTACGGCGATCGAAGCGGTGTACCAGCGCAGCTGACCGGTTTCGGTTTTGCTCATGGCGGCATGACCGCCCTTCGCCATACGCGGAATCAGGCCAATGCTGCGGTCAACCGGATCCTTGCGCAGGATGTGGCTGATCAGCAGGTAAGGTTTGACGAACAGCTTGTCGTAGATCCAGTCGAAGCCCCAGGCGGCGAACCACCAGGCCGACAGCACACGACCGATGCCGCTGTTGGCAATCGCGGTAACCAGGCGACGCTTGCCCAGGAACAGCATCGCCGCCAGCAGGATACCGGCGATGGCGATGGCGCCCGAGGCGATTTCCAGGCTGTGCTTGGCTTCGCCGCCGGCATGGCCGACGCTCTGCGGCAGCACGCCCGCCAGCGGTGGATGAATCCAGGCACCGACGAAGGTCGACAGCACGATCAGCACGCCCAGCGGCAGCCAGTGGGAAATCCCGTGGCCGGCGTGAGCTTCGGTCTTGGCTTCGCCGTGGAAGGCGATGAAGATCAGGCGGAAGGTGTACAGCGAGGTCATGAAGGCACCGACCAGGCCGGCGTACAGCAGACCGTTGTTGCCGCTGGCGAAGGCTTCCCAGAGGATCTCGTCTTTCGAGTAGAAGCCGGCGGTCAGCAGCGGCAGGGCAGCCAGGGCGGCACCACCGACGATGAAGCTGGCGTAGGCCAGTGGCAGTTTCTTCCACAGGCCGCCCATCTTGAAGATGTTCTGCTCGTGGTGGCAGGCAACGATCACCGCACCGGAAGCAAGGAACAGCAGGGCCTTGAAGAAGGCGTGGGTCATCAGGTGGAAGATCGCGCCTTCCCAGGCACCAACGCCCAGGGCCAGGAACATGTAGCCGATCTGGCTCATGGTCGAGTAGGCGAGGATGCGCTTGATGTCGGTCTGCACCAGGGCGGCAAAGCCGGCCAGCACCAGGGTCACGCCGCCGACCACACCGACCAGGTGCAGCACGTCAGGGGCCAGGGCGAACAGGCCGTGGGTACGGGCAATCAGGTAAACGCCCGCGGTCACCATGGTTGCCGCGTGGATCAGTGCCGAAACCGGGGTAGGGCCGGCCATCGCGTCGGCAAGCCAGGTCTGCAGCGGCAGCTGGGCCGATTTACCGACCGCGCCACCGAGCAGCATCAGGGTTGCCAGGACCATCCAGAAATCACCCGCCTGGAATTTCTGCGGGGCCAGCACCAGCAGTTCCTGAACGTTCAGGGTGCCCAGTTGCTGGAACAGGATGAACAGGCCGATGGCCATGAACACGTCGCCGATTCGGGTGACGATGAAGGCTTTGAGTGCGGCGTTACCGTTGTTGCGGTTGCTGTAGTAGAAACCGATCAACAGGTACGAACACAGGCCCACGCCTTCCCAACCGAAGTAGATGAACAGCAGGTTGTCGCCCAGGATCAGGAACAGCATGCTGGCAATGAACAGGTTGGTGTAGGCGAAGAAGCGCGAGTAACCGGCTTCACCGCGCATGTACCAGGAGGCGAACAGGTGGATCAGGAAGCCGACGCCGACCACCACGCCAAGCATGGTCACCGACAGGCCGTCCAGGTACAGGGTGAAGTTCGGCGCAAAGCCGTCCACCGACATCCACTGCCACAGCAGCTGGCTGTACGCGCCGCCTGCAGGCGGGGCGACATTGAACTGCCAGATCACGTAGGCGGCGACGATGGCCGAGAGGCCCACCGAACCGACGCCAACCAGCGCCGACAGGTTCTCGGACCAGCGGCCGCGCGAGAACGACAGCAGCAGGAAGCCGATCAGGGGGAATACGAACGTCAGAAAGAGAAGGTTCATCCGCGCATCTCACTGGCAGCATCGATATCGAGAGTGTGGAAGCGGCGATACAGCTGCAACAGGATCGCCAGGCCGATACTGGCCTCGGCCGCTGCCAGGCTGATCACCAGGATGAACATGATCTGTCCATCCGGTTGCGCCCAGCGGCTGCCGGCGACGATGAAAGCCAGTGCCGAGGCGTTCATCATGATTTCCAGGCTCATCAACACGAAAAGAATATTGCGGCGCACCATCAGGCCGACAAGGCCGAGGCAGAACAGGATGCCGGCGACGGCCAGGCCATGTTCGAGAGGAATTGCTGGCATGTGATTACTCCTTCGCCTCGTTGCGGCCGAGGTGGAAAGCCGTCACCGCTGCGGCGAGCAGCAGCATCGAGGCCAGTTCCACCACCAGCAGGTAAGGGCCGAACAGGCTGATGCCGACGGCCTTGGCGTCAACCGTGGTGTGGCCGATGCCGGCGCCGCTTTCGCTGGCGAACAGCACGTACAGCAGTTCGACCAGCAGCAGTGCGCCAAGCACCACCGGGCCGAGCCAGATGCCCGGCTTGAGCCAGCCGCGTTCCTGGGCGACCGAAGCCGGCCCGAGGTTGAGCATCATCACCACGAAGACGAACAGCACCATGATGGCGCCAGCGTAGGCGATCACTTCCAGGACACCGGCGAACGGAGCGCCGAGGGCGAAGAAGGTCATCGCCACGGAGATCAGCGAAATGATCAGGTAGAGCAGGGCGTGCACGGGGTTGGTGTTGGTGATCACCCGAAGGGTGGACACCACAGCGACACCGGATGCGAAATAGAAAGCGAATTCCATCTTTCTTCCTTAAGGGAGCAAGCTCTTCACGTTGATCGGCTCGGCTTCGTTCTGCGCGGCGCCTTTCGGCTTGCCGGCAACAGCCATACCTGCAACACGGTAGAAGTTGTAGTCAGGGTTCTTGCCGGGGCCGGAGATCAGCAGATCTTCTTTCTCGTACACCAGGTCCTGACGTTTGAACTCGGCCATCTCGAAATCCGGGGTGAGCTGGATCGCGGTGGTCGGGCAGGCTTCCTCGCAGAGGCCGCAGAAAATGCAACGGGAGAAGTTGATGCGGAAGAACTCCGGGTACCAACGACCGTCTTCTGTTTCGGCTTTCTGCAGCGAGATGCAACCGACCGGGCAAGCCACGGCACACAGGTTGCACGCTACACAGCGCTCTTCGCCATCCGGGTCGCGGGTCAGGACGATGCGGCCACGGTAGCGTGGCGGCAGGTAAACCGGCTCTTCGGGGTACTGCAGGGTGTCACGTTTGCGAAAACCGTGAGAGAACACCATCACCAGGCTGCGCAGCTGGGTGCCAGTGCCCTTAACGATGTCGCCAATATATTTGAACATGGGTCAAATCCTCACTGGGCCGCAACAGCTGGCGTGTTGAGCAACACGAGCGCAGCGGTCACCAGCAAATTGATCAGGGTCAGCGGCAGGCAGAACTTCCAGCTGAAGTCCATCACCTGGTCATAGCGCGGGCGCGGAATAGAGGCGCGCAGCAGGATGAACAGCATGATGAAGAACGCGGTCTTCAGGGCGAACCAGACGAACGACAGTTGCGGCAGGATGCCGAACGGTCCGTGCCAGCCACCGAAGAACAGGGTTACCAGCAGCGCCGAGATCAGGATGATGCCGATGTACTCACCGACGAAGAACATGCCCCATTTCATGCCGGCATATTCAATGTGGTAACCGTCGGCCAGTTCCTGTTCCGCTTCCGGCTGGTCGAACGGGTGACGGTGAGTCACGGCGACGCCAGCGATGAAGAAGGTGCAGAAGCCGAAGAACTGCGGAATGATGAACCACAGGTTCTGGGCCTGGTAGTCAACGATATCGCGCATGTTGAACGAGCCGACCTGGGCAACGATGCCCATCAGCGCCAGGCCCATGAACACTTCGTACGACACGGTCTGGGCCGAGGCCCGCAGGCTGCCAAGCAGGGCGTACTTGTTGTTCGACGACCAGCCGGCGAACAGTACCGCGTATACCGAAAGGCCGGCCATGGCGAAGAAGAACAGCAGGCCGATGTTCAGGTCCGCAACACCCCAGGTCGGGGTGATCGGGATGATCGCGAAGGCGATCAGCAAGGCGCTCATGGCCACCACCGGCGCCAGGGTGAAGATCACCTTGTCGACGAAGGGCGGGTTCCAGTCTTCCTTGAAGAACATCTTGAGCATGTCGGCAGCGATCTGGAACATGCCGAACGGGCCGACGCGGTTCGGACCGTAGCGGTCCTGCCACCAGCCCAGCAGGCGCCGCTCGACGAAGCTGAGCAGCGCACCGCAGACCACCACGGCCAGCAAGACCACGATGGCCTTGATGACGGTGATGATCACATCGATCACTTCAGGGGTGAACCAGGTCATTGTGCTGCCTCCTGCAGGCCTTCGACGGATGCACCGAAGATGGCTGGTGGAATGCCGGCCAGGCCTTTCGGCAGGGCAACCAGGCCTGCGCCCAGTTCTTCATTGATGCGCAGCGGCAGACGCAGGGTAACGCCGGCGACGTTGAGGCTGAGCAGGGCGCCGTCGTTGACACCCAGGCGGTCGGCTTCGGACTTGGCCAGGGCCACGTAGGCTTCTGGGATGCGCTCTTGCACCGGGGCGGCGCGCGAGGAGTTCTCTTCGCTGCCGAACAGGTGGTAGAACGGCACCGCTTGCCAGGTGCCACGGGCCGGAGCGAAAGCTGCCGGAACGCTGGCGAACCAGTTGAGCTTGTCGCCCTGGGTTTCGATCAGGCGGGTGCCCGGGTCGCCTGCGCGCAGGTGACCACCGACCTCGTCCTGGAACTTGTTCCAGGCTTGCGGCGAGTTCCAGCCCGGCGACCAGGCGAACGGCACTTGCGAGCGCGGTTCGGCCGAACCCGAGTAACCTTCCATGGAGAAGGCGAACGCGGTGTCCTTGTCTTGCGGGGTACGCGGCTCGTGCACGCTGATGTTGGCGCGCATGGCGGTACGGCCGGAGTAGCGCAGCGGCTCACGCGCAAGCTTCATGCCCTTGATGCGGAACGACGCGGACGGTGCGGCGTTGACGATGCCGGACAGTTGCGGCGCGACCGCGGCGCAGGCGCTGGTGACGTGGTCCAGCTGGGTCCAGTCGACCGGCTTGTTGAGCAGGGTGGCACGCAGGGCGTGCATCCAGCGCCAGCCTTCGTGAACCAGGATGCTGCTGTCCAGGTAGGTTGGGTCGAACACCTGGAAGAAGCGCTGGGCGCGGCCTTCCAGGCTGACCAGGGTGCCGTCGCCTTCGGCGAAGGTCGCCGCCGGCAGCACCAGGTGGGCGCGGTCGGTGGTGGCGGTCTTCTGGTGATCGGCAACGATGACCACCTTGGCGGCGGCCAGGGCAGCGTCGACCTTGGCCGCGGCAACGCGGCTGTACAGGTCGTTTTCGAGCACGACAATGGCGTCGGCCTTGCCTTCGATCACCGCATCCAGCGCGGCATCGATCGACTCGCCACCGAGCATGGCCAGGCCGAGGCTGTTGGCCTCGGGCACCACCAGGCTCAGCGAACCGTTCTTCTCGCGCAGCTTCAGGGCCTTGGCGATGTTGGCCGCGGCTTCGATCAGGGCGTTGGAGGCCAGCGAGGTACCGGCAACCACCAGCGGACGGTTGGCGGCCACCAGGGCGTCGGCGATGCGCTTGGCCAGGGCCAGGGCTTCGGCGTCCAGGCCGTCAACGGCTGGCGCGCTCGGGTCGATGGCGTGAGCCACGGCGAAACCGATGCGGGCGAGGTCGTCTGGCGCTGCGTGCACGCACTCTTCGGCGACGTCATCGAGCTTGGTTTCGGCCAGGCTTGCGATAAACAGCGGGTACATGGCGTGCTGGCCGATGTTCTTCACCGCGGCATCGAGCCACGGCTGAACGCGCATGGCATCGGCCATGGCTTCGGCCTTGCCCTTGACCGACTGGCGCAGGGCCAGGGCCACGCGGGCAGCGGTCTGGGTCAGGTCTTCGCCGAGGACGAACACCGCGTCATGGTCTTCCATGTCGCGCAGGGTCGGCACTGGCAGCGGGCTGTCGTTGAGCACTTGCAGGGCCAGGCGTACGCGGGCCAGCTCAGCGGCTTCCATGCCCGAGTAGAAGTGCTCGGCGCCGACCAGCTCACGCAGGCCGTAGTTGCTTTCAAGGCTGGCACGCGGCGAACCGATACCGACGATATTGCGCCCGCGCAGCATGTCCGCGGCCTTGTCCAGGGCGGCATCCAGGCTCAGCTTGGTGCCGTCGGCCAGCAGTGGCTGACGTGGACGGTCTTCACGGTTGACGTAGCCATAGCCGAAACGGCCACGGTCGCACAGGAAGTACTGGTTGACCGAACCGTTGAAGCGGTTTTCGATCCGGCGCAGTTCGCCGTAGCGCTCACCCGGGCTGATGTTGCAACCGCTGGAGCAGCCATGGCAGATGCTCGGGGCGAACTGCATGTCCCATTTGCGGTTGTAGCGCTCGGAGTGGGTCTTGTCGGTGAACACACCGGTCGGGCAGACCTCGGTGAGGTTGCCGGAGAACTCGCTCTCGAGGGTGCCATCTTCAACGCGACCGAAGTAGACGTTGTCGTGGGCACCGAATACGCCCAGGTCGGTACCGCCGGCGTAGTCCTTGTAGTAACGCACGCAACGGTAGCAGGCGATGCAGCGGTTCATCTCGTGGGCGATGAACGGGCCGAGCTCCTGGTTCTGGTGGGTACGCTTGGTGAAACGGTAGCGGCGCTCGTTGTGGCCGGTCATTACCGTCATGTCTTGCAGGTGGCAGTGACCGCCTTCCTCACAGACCGGGCAGTCGTGCGGGTGGTTGGTCATCAGCCATTCGACGACGCTGGCACGGAATACCTTGGCTTCTTCGTCTTCGATGGAAATCCAGCTGCCATCGGTGGCAGGGGTCATGCAGGACATGACGATGCGACCACGGGTGTCGTTCTCGTCGGTGTACTGCTTGACCGCGCACTGGCGGCAGGCACCGACGCTACCGAGCGCCGGGTGCCAGCAGAAATAGGGGATGTCGAGGCCGAGCGACAGACACGCCTGTAACAGGTTGTCTGCGCCGTTGACTTCGAGCTCTTTGCCGTCTACGTGGATAGTGGCCATGGTTCAAAGTTCTTCGTTGGCCCGCGTCTGCGGGCGTGGCTAATGGAAATCTGTGTGCCTGCAGCCCGCGACAGGTGTCCCCGGGCGAGCTGGGCAGGCAGCGGGCGGCACGGACCGCCCGCGTTGTTATTCGTTATGCGCCGACGACGATCGGCTTCGCCAGGTCCGGGCGCAGGCCGGCAGCGGCAGCAGCCGGTGCCTGGGCGGCAATGCCAGCCTCGAACTCAGGGCGGAAGTACTTGATCGCGCTACCCAGCGGCTCAACGGCGCCCGGTGCGTGGGCACAGAAGGTCTTGCCTGGGCCGAGGAAACCGACCAGACCCAGCAGGGTCTCGATGTCGCCCTGCTGGCCCTGGCCTTTCTCGAGGGCGCGCAGGAGCTTGACGCTCCACGGCAGGCCGTCGCGGCACGGGGTGCAGAAGCCACAGGATTCACGGGCGAAGAACTCTTCCATGTTGCGCAGCAGCGAGACCATGTTGACGCTGTCGTCCACGGCCATGGCCAGGCCGGTACCCATGCGGGTGCCGACCTTGGCAATACCACCGGCGTACATTTGCGCATCCAGGTGCTCGGGCAGCAGGAAACCGGTACCGGCGCCGCCTGGCTGCCAGCACTTGAGCTTGAAGCCATCGCGCATGCCGCCGGCGTAGTCTTCGAACAGCTCGCGGGCCGGGACGCCGAACGGCAGCTCCCACAGGCCCGGGTTCTTGACCTTGCCGGAGAATCCCATCAGCTTGGTGCCGTGGTCTTCGCTGCCTTCGCGGGCCAGCGACTTGTACCAGTCGATGCCGTTGCCGACGATGGCCGGCACGTTGCACAGGGTCTCGACGTTGTTCACGCAGGTCGGCTTGCCCCACACGCCAACGGCGGCAGGGAAGGGCGGCTTGGAGCGCGGGTTGGCGCGGCGGCCTTCGAGGGAGTTGATCAGAGCGGTTTCTTCACCGCAGATGTAGCGCCCGGCACCGGTGTGGACGAACAGCTCGAAGTCGAAGCCGCTGCCAAGGATGTTCTTGCCCAAAAGGCCGGCAGCCTTGGCTTCCTCGACCGCACGGGTGAGGTTGCGCGCTGCGGTGGTGTATTCGCCACGCAGGAAGATGTAGCCGCGGTAGGCCTTCAGCGCGCGGGCGCTGATCAGCATGCCTTCGATCAGCAGATGGGGCTGTTGCTCCATCAGCATGCGGTCTTTCCAGGTGTTGGGCTCCATTTCGTCCGCGTTGCACAGCAGGTAGCGGATGTTCATGGATTCGTCTTTGGGCATCAGGCCCCATTTGACGCCGGTGGGGAAGCCCGCACCGCCACGGCCCTTGAGGCCGGAATCTTTTACGGTCTGGACGATATCGTCCTGGGACATTTGCGCCAGGGCCTTGCGGGCGGCGGCGTAGCCGTCCTTGGCCTGGTACTCGTCGAGCCACAGCGGCTCGCCGTCGTCACGCAGGCGCCAGGTCAGCGGATGGGTTTCAGCCGAACGCGCAATGCGGTTGGCCGGGCCGAAGGAAGTGATGGTCATACGTAACCCTCCAGCAGTTTGGAGACGCCAGCAGGCTGCACGTCGCCAAAGGTGTCGTCGTCGATCATCAGCGCCGGGGCCTTGTCGCAGTTACCCAGGCAGCATACCGGCAGCAGGGTGAAGCGCCCGTCTGCGGTGGTCTGGCCGAGGCCAATGCCCAGCTCGCTCTGGATCTGGCTGACCACCGACTCGTGACCGCCGATGTAGCAGACCATGCTGTCGCAGACGCGGATGATGTGCCGGCCAACCGGTTGACGGAAGATCTGGCTATAGAAAGTGGCCACACCTTCGACGTCGCTGGCAGGAATGCCGAGCACTTCGCCGATGGCGTAGATGGCGCCGTCCGGCACCCAGCCGCGTTCCTTCTGGACGATCTTCAGGGCTTCGATGGACGCCGCGCGCGGGTCCTCGTAGTGATGCATCTCGTGCTCGATGGCCGAGCGCTCGGTTTCGCTCAGGGCGAAACGGTCGGTTTGGATAAGCGTGCTGTTCATGCTTAGCGGTCCACGTCAGCCATAACGAAGTCGATACTGCCCAGGTACGCAATGAGGTCCGCGACCATGCTGCCGCGGATCACCGAAGGGATCTGCTGCAGGTGCGGGTAGCTCGGGGTACGGATCCGGGTGCGGTAGCTCATGGTGCCGCCGTCGCTCGTCAGGTAGTAACTGTTGATGCCCTTGGTCGCCTCGATCATCTGGAAGGACTCGTTGGCCGGCATCACCGGGCCCCACGAAACCTGCAGGAAGTGAGTGATCAGGGTTTCGATGTGCTGCAGGGTGCGCTCTTTCGGCGGCGGCGTGGTCAGCGGGTGATCCGCCTTGTACGGGCCTTCCGGCATGTTGCGCAGGCACTGGTCGATGATGCGGATACTCTGGCGCATCTCCTCGACACGGACCATGCAGCGATCGTAGGCATCGCCGTTGTGGGCCAGCGGCACTTCGAACTCGAAGTTCTCATAGCCGGAGTAAGGGCGGGCCTTGCGCAGGTCGAAGTCCAGACCGGTGGAGCGCAGGCCGGCACCGGTGACGCCCCATTCCAGGGCCTCTTTGGTGTTGTACTGGGCAACGCCGATGGTCCGGCCCTTGAGGATGCTGTTCTGCAGGGCGGCCTTGGTGTATTCGTCGAGGCGCTTGGGCAGCCAGTCGACGAAGTCTTTCACCAGTTTTTCCCAGCCGCGCGGCAGGTCGTGGGCAACGCCGCCGATGCGGTACCAGGCCGGGTGCAGACGGAAGCCGGTGATGGCTTCGATCACGGTGTAGGCGCGCTGACGGTCGGTGAAGGTGAAGAACACCGGGGTCATGGCGCCGACGTCCTGGATGTAGGTACCCAGGAACAGCAGGTGGCTGGTGATGCGGAAGAACTCGGCGAGCATGATGCGGATCACGTCGACCTTCTGCGGCACCTGGATACCGGCCAGCTTCTCTACCGCCAGCACGTACGGCAGGTTGTTCATCACCCCGCCGAGGTAGTCGATACGGTCGGTGTAGGGGATGAAGCTGTGCCAGGACTGGCGCTCGGCCATCTTCTCGGCGCCACGGTGGTGGTAGCCGATGTCCGGGACGCAGTCGACGATCTCTTCGCCGTCCAGCTGCAGGACGATACGGAAGGCACCGTGGGCCGAAGGGTGGTTCGGGCCGAGGTTGAGGAACATGTAGTCCTCGTTGGCGCCGGAACGCTTCATGCCCCAGGCCTCAGGGTTGAAGCGCGCGGCTTCTTCCTCGAGCTGCTGCTTGGCCAGGGTCAGGCTGTACGGATCGAACTCGGTGGCGCGCGCAGGATAGTCCTTGCGCAGCGGGTGACCTTCCCAGGTCGGCGGCATCATGATCCGGGTCAGGTGCGGGTGGCCGGCAAAGTCGATGCCGAACATGTCCCAGACTTCACGCTCGTACCAGTTGGCATTGGGCCAGATACCGGTGACGGTGGGCAGGTTGAGGTCGCCTTCGCGCAAGGCCACCTTGATCATCACGTCGCTGTTCCGCTCCACCGACAGCAGGTGGTAGAACACACTGAAGTCGGCGCCCGGCAGGCCGCGGCGCTGGGTGCGCAGGCGCTCGTCGACGCCGTGCAGGTCGTAGAGCATGCTGTACGGCTTGGCGACGTGGCGCAGGAAACTCAGCACGTCCTTGAGTTTTTCGCGGGTAACCCAAAGCACCGGCATGCCGGTGCGGGTTTCCTGGGCGACGAACGCTTCGGGGCCGAATTTGTTGTTCAGTTCGACGACCACATCCTGGTCGTCAGCCTTGTAAGGCGGGATATAAATAGCGGTGTCCGCTGTCATGGTCTCGGTCGCTTTCGGTCAACGTAGAGAATGAAGCCAGGCTGCCTGTCGCGCATGCGCAGGCAACAGGTCGCTGGATCAGACTTCGTCGGGGCTGCGCAGGTTGGTGACCTGGATGCGCTGTTCACGGCGTTGCTCTTTCTGCGACGGCATCTCGGCACGGTAAATGCCTTGATCACCGACAACCCAGGAAAGAGGACGACGCTCCTGGCCAATCGACTCCTGCAACAGCATCAGGCCTTGCAGGAAGGCTTCAGGGCGAGGCGGGCAGCCAGGCACGTAGACATCCACGGGGAGGAACTTGTCGACCCCCTGAACGACCGAGTAAATGTCGTACATGCCACCGGAGTTGGCGCACGAACCCATGGAGATGACCCACTTGGGTTCGAGCATCTGCTCGTACAGGCGCTGAATGATCGGCGCCATCTTGATGAAGCAGGTGCCGGCGATGACCATGAAGTCGGCCTGACGCGGCGATGCCCGGATGACTTCGGCGCCGAAGCGGGCGATGTCGTGGGGTGCCGTGAAGGCCGTGGTCATTTCCACGTAGCAGCAGGAGAGGCCGAAGTTGTACGGCCACAGGGAGTTCTTACGCCCCCAGTTGACCGCGCCACTGAGCACATCTTCAAGTTTGCCCATGAAGATGTTCTTGTGGACCTGGTCCTCTAGCAGCGAATCGGAGACGGTTTCCCGCTCTCCGATTGGATATTGCTCGTTGGGAGCATCCGGGTCGATTCTGGTGAGATTGTATTGCATTGCCAAAGCCTCATTGTTTCAGCTTCGCTTGCCGCTTGCGACGACCTTCGGGAGCCCAATCAAGTGCCCCGACGCGCCATAGGTAGACAAGACCTGCCAACAGAATTGCTATGAAAACGAGTGCTTCGACGAATCCGGTCCAGCCGCTTTCGCGGACGGACACAGACCATGCAAAGAGAAAGAGGGCTTCGATATCGAAGATCACGAACAGCATCGCGACCAGATAGAATTTGGCTGACAGGCGCAAGCGGGCGCCGCCAGTGGGCAGCATGCCGGACTCGAAGGGTTCGTTCTTGCTGCGGCCCCAGGCCTTGCTGCCGAGCAGGGCGGACAGACCGAGCATGAAGGCACACAGGCCTACGACACCCAAAAGGAAAATGGCAAAGCCCCAGTTGTGGGCGATGAGTCCTGTCGAATCGGGCATGCTGAAAATCCTTATACAGAGACCAGTCTCTGCGGCTTGAAAAGAAGTAGAGCAGTGACGATATGTCGCAGCGGAATCTATCGCGCTGATTTTATGGGTAAACCCGGTGCAAGTAAAATTTCTGCAGCAAATTTATTCGTAAGATTAAGAACAAAAATCTTTCGTAACAGGCTGCAGGCCACGCAGGCCGGGCATTGCCCCGGGTTCTGTTAATTATGTTTCTTGTAAAACGTAATGAACCAGCAACTTCGTAATGATAATTAATATCATTTGAGGTGGTGCGATTAGTCCTACTGTTCGAGTCAACTACAAAGTTGTGCAACATGGTCGTCACCCGCAAGTTTCCACACCCTGTGTTTTAACCTGTTTTTTCTTGCCCCGCCGCGCTCTGGGTCAAGGCTTTTGCCGGTTGCCTGGTGTAGGCCGAGGCGGCAATCGCCCATTGCCCCAGCCAGTAGGCAATGATGATCAGGTACTGGGCGGCGCCGAACGGGCTGACGAAGCGGTCGATGCCGATCAGGCTGTCGGAAAACACGAAAGACACCGCGCCCAGCGCTGCCAGGCCGCCACAGGCCAGGGCGCGCCAGAGCATGGCGCTGATGGCCAGGGCGTACACGGTGACCGGTATCAGCAGTTCACCCAGGCCGGAGCTGATCAGCAGCCCCAGCAGTAACGCGCCGACAATCGCCGAACCGAGCAGGGCCGCGGGCGCCAGCTGGCGGTTCTCACCCAGGTAGCCGCGCAGGTAGGCCAGGTGCGCGCAGAGAAAGGCCGCCAGGCCAAACACGAACAGGTCGCCCGGTACGGCCAGGAGGATGTCGCCGAGCAAGGAGAAGCCCAGGCCAATGATGATCCAGCGCCGGTAGGGGGTTGGCTCTGCGGTGCTAAGCCAGTAGATCAGCGCCAGCACCGGGATCGGCTTGACCGCCAGCCCCAGCAGTGCATTGGCGCTGGCCAGTGCATATATATAGAAGGCTGCGCCCAGCAGGGCCAGGCAGAGCAGGGTGACAGGGCGGGACATGGCCGATCCTTGGTGTTGTTGTGCACCTAGCATAGCCTGTAGGAGCGGGCTTGACCCGCGATAGCGGTCAATCAGCAACATCGCTATCGCGGGGCAAGCCCGCTCCCACAAAAAACAAAACCCGGGGCCCCATCACAGGCCCCGGGTCTTGCGTGTTACCCGAATGTCAGCAACCGATCAGCGATCAGTGGAACTGTTCTTCTTCAGTCGAACCGGTCAGTGCGGTTACCGAAGACTTGCCACCCTGGATCACGGTGGTCATGTCGTCGAAGTAGCCGGTGCCGACTTCCTGCTGGTGGGCGACGAAGGTGTAGCCTTTCGAGGCGTCAGCGAACTCTTGCTCTTGCAGCTTGACGTAGGCGGTCATGTCGTTGCGGGCGTAGTCGTGCGCCAGGTTGAACATGCCGTGCCACATGTTGTGGATGCCGGCCAGGGTGATGAACTGGTGCTTGTAGCCCATGGCCGACAGTTCGCGCTGGAACTTGGCGATGGTGGCGTCGTCCAGGTTCTTCTTCCAGTTGAAGGAAGGCGAGCAGTTGTACGACAGGATCTGGTCCGGGTATTCCTTCTTGATCGCTTCGGCGAAGCGACGGGCTTCGTCCAGGTCGGCACGAACCTTGTAGAAACCTTCCTGAGTGCGTTCGTCGACCACGAATGGCTGATCGTACGGGTCGCAGTCGCTGGTAAGCAAGTCAGCGGCATTGGCGTCGGTACGGGTCATGCTGTGGTGGTAAGCCAGCACCATTACTTCGTCGGTATGGCCTGACTGATGTTTGTTGTCGATGGGGCGGGGTTGAATAGGCCGTTGGAGTCAGTCTCTAAGACTTGCTGATGATGGTCATTCAGCCTGGGTTCGCCATACGTGTCACTCCTTTTTCAGGCAGGCAATGTCTTGTAAAGAGGGAAGGTCAACTGTAGGGGGTGAAAGATACATCCCTTTGCATGGGAGCGTAAATCTTGGCCATTGATTAGGGCTGGAGTTTGGCTTGTTTGAAGCTTGGTGTCGTGTTGGTATTAGCGTGATGTTACAGGCGGTTTTTACATTGGTTGTGTTGGTTCGTCACTTGAGGCGGGTTGACGGGAGTGTGTATTGGGTTGATTTATGTGTAAGGGTTTTCACTCAAACGCTTAGGATGTTTCTTTATTGTCAATTTGGTTTGGATGTGAAAGGCTGGTGTTGTTCGATTGCTGTGGTGGGGCTTATTTATTTTCCATATGCGATTTTCAAGGGGCGTGTATGTCAGGGCAGAAAAATAAGTATATAAATACTGCTAGAACCGTTGAAATTGGAAATCCCTCGTGGGCGCTTGCGCAGGGCTCGGGGTTGACCGATTTGAGTGTTAAGCATGTGCGAGAAGTTCGCATGGAAGATCAGAATGGTCATGTATTCATGAATATGTGTTCCTGTTCATATCTAGGGCTTGAGCTTGATGAGCGCTTGGCGCGGCGCGCTGCGGATTATGTGCTGAGTTGCGGTACTATCAATCTACCTACGTCGCGTATCAGAATAAGGTTGCGAGAGCTTGATGAGCTGGAGGAGGCCTTGTCGACGCATTTCAATTGTTGCGCATTCACAGCGACTTCCTGCAGTGCAGGTATCGTGGCGTCTTTGCCATTGCTCGCTGCAGGCATGTTCACTGAGGGGCAGCGTCCTTTTTTGATTTTTGATAAGCATGCTCATTTTTCGCTTAATCAGGTTAAAGCTATTTGTGGTGACGAAACACAAGTGGTTACCTGTAATCACAATGATGTCGAGTTCATTGAGGATATGTGCAAGCGCTATCCTCTGGTTGCCTATGTTGCTGATGGTGCTTACAGTATGGGTGGAAGTGCACCGGTTGAGCAATTGTTGGCTCTGCAGGATAGATATGGGTTGTTCCTCTATTTTGATGACTCTCATTCATTGAGTGCTTGTGGGTCGAGGGGTGAAGGTTATATTCGTACTTTCATGCCTGAACTCCATCCTCGGTCGATATTAGTCTATTCTTTGGCGAAAGCATTTGGCGCCAATGGCGGTGGCATATTTATGTCACAAAAGGCTGGTTATCAGGATGTCTTTCGTCGATTTGGCGGACCAATGTCCTACTCGCAATATGTAAATCCAGCCACTATCGGCGCAGCAATGGCTTCGTTAGATATCCACAAGACCAATGAGTTGGGCGCTTTACAGGAAAAACTCAATTCCAATATTTGCCTGTTCGACAGCCTGATCGCAACTGAGTATGCAGGGTCTGAGTTGCCGATTCGGGTGATTCCCCTGGACAGCCCGGATATGGCTGTCGGCGTATCGGAAGGGGTATTCAAACGTGGCTATTACACCTCTGCGGTCTTTTTTCCTATCGTCGCCAGGAACAAGTCGGGGTTGCGCGTAATGATGCGTGCCGATATGTCCCATGACGATATCCGGGAGTTCTGCGCGGTCGTTCGCGCTGAAGTCGAGCTGGCCCGGCAGTACCTGCAGCCGGAGAGAGCACGATGACCCAGCCTGCACCGAGAAGTCTGTTGTATTGCTCTGCACTGCACCCTGAACAATATGCTAAGAGTGCCTTGACGGATGTCATGGTGATCGATCTGGAGGACGGCGTCCCCCACGGTCAAAAAGTTGGGGCTCGGGCGTGTGTCGAGCAGTTCTATCGCTCGCAGGTCTCACAACGCACGGCACTGCGCATCAATCCGCTACGTGACAACGAAGGATTGCTCGACTTGTTGCTAGTCCAATCGCTTGAGCAGCGCCCTGAATTCATCATTATGGCAATGACTGAAGCCGCGGCTGAAATAGACGTGGTGCGCGCCAATTTAATGCGGGATGGAGAAAGCCCGAAAATACTGGTTACGGTCGAAACGCCGGCGTGTCTAAAGGATATCTACGCCATGGCATCCGGTGCTGACGGTTTGATCTTTGGTTCGGCAGACTACGCTGCCAGCCTAGGGGTGCAGATTGGTGGGTGGGCCAACATCCTGCATGCACGTGTCAGTATCATCGCTGCGGCCAGTGTTGCAGGCATTCCTGCCTTCGACACCGCTTACTTCAACCTCGAAGACGATGTTGGCCTGATGAAGGAATGTCAGGACACGCGGGAGTTGGGTTTCAGTGGCAAGACCTCCATTCATCCACGGCAAATACCCATTATCAATGAAGCGTTCACCCCGTCTCAGGCTGAGTACGAGCACGCCTTGGCGGTGGTGCAGGCTGCGGACAACAGCGGTGAAAAAATCACCCGGTTAAAGAACCTCATGGTGGGGCCGCCGTTTGTAAAGCAAGCCAGAAAACTGATCCAGCGTGCTCGGGATCTGGGGCTTTGAGGAGAGAAATATGGAACCGATGATTCCGGCTCATGAGCGGATCGGTGCAAATCGCTACCGTGAGTCTTTTGGTCTGCATTACGAAGAATTTGTGGTGGGCGACGTGTTCGAGCATCGGCCCGGTCGCACAGTGACAGAGCTTGATAACATCTGGCAGTCGCTGATGAACATGAATAGCCATCCTGCTCATATCGATCTCGCATATGCACAGCGCACCGAGTTCGAGAGGTTGCTGGTCAATAGTTCGGTAACGTTGTCGATTGTCAGTGGGATGACCGTTGCGACAATGAGTGCCCGTGCGATAGCCAATCTGGGCTGGGATGAGGTTCGTCTCCCCAACCCTGTCTTTGTCGGCGATACGTTGTACGCCGAGAGCGAGGTTGTCTCCAAGCGAGAGTCCCGATCGCGTCCTGGTCAGGGCATAGTCACCATCAAGGTTGTTGGGCGCAAGCAGGATGGCAGTTGCGTGATTACTTACCTGCGCACCTTTCTGGTTCCCAGGCAAGGGCAGTCTCAGGACTACCCCATCGGCTAGCTTTCCGTCTTCGACGGTGTTTCGATCATAGCGCTTAACGGGGGATGTCATGAGCAAGCTGGCCGTGATCACCGGTGGTAATTCGGGTATTGGTGAAGCCTGTGCCTGGCGCTTTGTCAGGGAAGGGTATGAGGTCGTTATCTGTGGGCGCCGGAAGGCACACAACCATGATCTGTGCGAGCGCATTCGGGTCGCTGGAGGACGGGCTCTTGGATATGCCGTGGACCTGCGAGACGCTCGTGCACTCGCAGATGTTTTTCAGCAGATTGCGCTGAATCATTCACCGGTTACGTGCCTGGTAAACAGTATTGGTATAGAAGGTACGCCGTTTACGTTGACCGAGGATTACTGTGACACGGTTTTCGATGATGTCATAGCAACCAATGTCAAGGCGCCGTGGCAATGCATGAAGGCCGTTTTACCGGCGATGCGGTCTGCTGGCTCGGGCAGTATTGTCAATGTGGCGTCATTAGCGGGGATTCGGGCCAGCGCCACCGGTGGTTCGGTGTACTCCGCAAGCAAGCATGCACTTGTGGGTATGACTCGCTCTGCAGCTCGGGAGTATGCGCCTTTCGGCATTCGGATAAACGCGGTGTGTCCTGCCTTTGTCCGCACGCCGTTATCGGAAAGTATTTTGGGGGACAGCCTGGAAGTGGTGGGCAGCTCACCCCCTCTCAATCGTATCTGCGAGGCAGAGGAGGTAGCCAACGCAGTGTATTGGTTGAGCTCTCCGGATGCGTCGTTTATCACCGGGATTGCAATGCCGGTGGATGGGGGCACTCGAGCATAAGTGCTGCTGGTTGAGGATGGCCAGTCATTTCGAAAAGCATGATGAAATAGGGATAAAGCATGCTGCTTCTTAATCGCGAAGACATCACGAGATGTGTCGAACTGCCAAAGCTTGTACGCGCACTTGAAGACGCTCACAGAGGGTTTGCACGTTCGGCTCCCGTGGTGCCGCAGCGCTCGATCATTACCCACGAGCGACAAAAGGCATTCTCTTTGTTCATGCCGGCCTATCTGCCTGGGAACCAGACACTGGGAGTAAAAGTGTCGTCGTTTCACCCCGGCAACGTTATGCACGGACTGTCGACCGTCAACGGTGCAGTCTTGTTGATTGATGTTGAAACCGGGAGGTTGCTGGCGATGTTGGACAGTGGGCTTCTGACCGCCCTCCGAACCAGTGCCATGAGTGCGCTGGCGACGGACAAGCTTTGTCCGCAGCGGCGAATCAGGCTGGCGGTGGTGGGTGCCGGTGTTCAGGCCGAGGCACATATCAAGGCAATGGCCGCTATCAGGGAGGTGGGACAGGTGAAAATATTTTCCCGTCGCCCGGCCCACAGTGCCGCTTTGGCCGAGCGTCTGAGCATCGAGCTAATGCTGCCTATCGAAGCGACCCACAGCATGCAGGAAGCGCTGTTCGACGCGGACGTAGTCTGCACTACCACCTCCCATGAAAGTCCGCAGCCCTTGATCAAGGCACATCAACTCAACCCCCGTGCCCATATCAATGCCATTGGTGGCAGTACGGTGCATGCGTGTGAGATTGATCCTCGCTTACTCGGCAATGCACAGGTTTATGTCGATCATTTGAGGGCCGCCTGTCGCGAGTCGGGGGAAATCACTCAGGCATTGGCATGGTCGGTGATTGATGTGAAAGACATTCGGGAGATCGGTGATTTGGTCATCGATCAGCCATCGCCGGTTATGCATAAAGACGGTCTGAGTTATTTCCGCAGTGTCGGACATGCCAGCCAGGACATGGTGGTCGCTGCCTGCATATATTACATGGCCAGAGCAGAACAGATTGGTAAGCAATGCGACTACCTCAGCACCTGAGCGTTTCCGGCAAGAAATCTGGAACCAATAGTGCTCCTGACACATAAGGAAGAGATGTCCATGAACATTCTGATAATCGATTCACAGCGAGTGAACTATGTCGGCCCTGGAGAGTATGTGTCGGGAGCTGAGCAGCAGAGTTACAGTCTTGAAGTCACATCCCAAGCTTCTGATGAGCAACTGTCCCGGGCCGACGGGATCATCGCCTTCCATTCGGTTGTCATTGATGCATCGCTGGTTGCGAGGATGCACCGTTGTCGCGCGTTGGTGAAGGCGACCATTGGCCTTGATGAGGTGGATGTCGAGGCTCTGAGCGCGAAAGGCATTCTTTGCTCCAATATCGGCTCTGTGGGTGCGGAGGAGGTCGCGGAGCACGCCATGGCATTGATTCTATTCGCCCAGCGCAAGCTTTTCGACTACGCCAGGCATACCCGCCAGGGAGGCTGGAGCTGGCGAGCGCATACCGGCGAGATCAAAGCCTGCGGCGACACGGTTCTGGGGTTGGTCGGTTATGGGGCAACGGCACGCGCTTTGGCACGTAGAGCTGCGGCAATGGGCTACCGAATCTGTTTCTACGATCCTTGGGTCGAACGCTGTGCCGAGGACATTGCACAATGCGGCACACTTGAGTCGTTGCTCGAAGTGGCCGACGTCATATCGCTGCATCTGCCTCTTACGAATGATACAGAGAACTTGTTGAGCGACGCGTGCTTTTCGCGAATGAAGCGCGGTATGACCTTCGTCAATACCGCACGCGGGGGAATCGTCGATACCAAGGCTTTGCTCCGCGCTCTGCAGTCCGGGGTGGTGTCCATGGCGCTGCTTGATGTCGTGCAAGAGGAACCAGCACCTCCTCAAGCCCTATTAGAGCATGAACGTGTGCTATTGACGCCACATGCCGCATTTTACAGCGAGCGTTCGTTGGCTCAGTTGAAGGCCGATGCCCTGGAAACGATGCTGAGTCTGTTAAATGGAGAGCATGTCAAAAGCGTGGTCAATACCGATTGCGTATCGGTGGAGGCAAAGGGATATGCCTGAATTGCAACTAACGGGGCTTGAATCTTCCTTGGTCGGATTGCCAGCCTGGTTCGACCTTGAGGTTGGTATGAGTATTCTCCGATACGGCCAGCGTTTGGCGGCGCGACAACTCTTGGTCAATACCTTGGGCAATATCGCGGTACGCAGTCACTGTCCGCACTGGCAACGTGAAGTGGTCTACACCAAGCACCGTGGCGTCTCGCTGGAGGAGTGCGGCTTAGAGCATTTGGCTGTGCTGGATATGCAATCCGATGAGCTTCTGCACGGTCGATTCAGGCCTAGTCTTGGGCATCAGATGCACCGCGAAATCATGCGTTGTCGACCTGATGTCAATGCTACGGTACATATTCATCCTAATGATGTTATCGCCTTCTTTTCAGTTATGCAGTGGAGCAAGATGGAATACGTGTCGAACGACACAGCATTGGTGATGGGCAAACCACCCTACATTCTCGGCGAGGGTGTTAATGTCGAGTTGGATGTCAGCATTATCAGCCGCTGTGCAGATGACACGAACTGTATTGTGATGCCCAGTCACGGCATTACCTGCTTTGGTCGTGACCTTTCCGAAGCGTTTCATCGTGCTGTGGCGTTCACTGCGGAGATTAGTCGGTTGATCACCAGCCAGTGTTTGTCGGCGGCCACAGGGCGGTCGGTGGTGTATGCCAGCGGCGAAGAGGTCAGGCATATGTATGAGCTAGGCGAGCAGGTGATCTACGGCGGGATGCACACATGAAAATTCACGAGCATATATCGCGTTCCGGATTATGGAAGGCGCCAGAACGCGATCTTTCATCGATGCTGCTGGATTTGAACGAAAACCAGTTTTTGCACGAGTTCTTGGCACGATTCATCTCCACGGAATTGAAACCGGGAGATCTGTTCACTTATCCTAATTATCGGCCATTATTGGATGAGCTGGCGGCATATTGCAGAGTATCAAGTGACAGTTTGCTGCTCACGAACGGGGCGGATCAGGCCATCGACTTAGTGATACGGTTGCTGTTTTCTCCAGGGGATCGGGTAGTGGTGCCTTCTCCGGTCTTTTCCTTCTATTACCAGATGCTCGACATCAATGGCGTGGAGCCGGTGATTGTGGGCTTTGAGAAGCAGGAACAAGGCTTTGCGCTGTCAACCGACGCGGTACTCGAAGCCTTACAGGCGAGCCAAGGCCTTGTACTGTGCAACCCCAACAATCCCCTGGGAGTGCGACTCGATCCTGAGCAATTGTCATCACTGCTCGAGGTGTGCGTCAGCCAAGACAAGCCGATGATCGTTGATGAGTGTTACTTTGAGTACCTGCAGCAATCGTGTCTCACCTCCTTCAGCGAGGTCAGACAGCTATTCATCATTCGCTCGTTCTCGAAGTATTTCGGTCTTGCCGGGTTGCGCCTGGGGTATGTGGTTACGCGACCGGTGTCAATTCGCGAGCTGATGAAAGTGCGCGGGCCCTGGGATGTAAACCATGTTGCGGTAAAGGCTGCACTGTTCTGTTTGCAAAACCGGGACGCATTGCAAATGGCTCACAATAAGCTCGCCAAGATAAAGAGTGACATTATTGAAGTCTGCCGGGCTAATGCGATTACTGTGTATGACAGCGATACAAACTTTCTGTTGATGCAGGATCAACAAGACGGTCGTTTGGCCAAATCATTCGCTCAAGCCAATATTCGCGTAAGTGACTGTTCGCAGTACCCTCATAGCTTCGGACTACTTTGCAATATGTTGCGTGTTGCCATTCCTGTGTCATCGGACCTGAAGGCCTTTCTGATCGCAATACTTCGTGGCAGTGAAAGTTCTACTTGTTTGGATAGCGTGAAAATAGTTGATCGGTAAAGCTTGCTGGTGCGGGTTTCACTGAGTGAACACTGAAGCTCATGGTATTTTCAAATGGGCGCATCAGAGCGATTTGATCAATGTAGATGAGGTGCTCATTTAGCACTTAAATCCGATGGGTAGGAGCAGCTGTTGAGCACTCATCTTCAGGGCGGAGCCTTTTTATCTTTGAAACCCTATGGATAGGGAGAGGAGGCAAGATGAAATATATTTTTGTTGCTGGAAGCAAGGAATCAGCATTGCCGAGAGTTCGCCTTGGTTTCACTGGCAAGGCAGGCTCCAATCACTTTGGTTGGCAAGAGTTTGTCCGAGTGGGCATTGCACACCTGTGCGGCGTCAAGGTGACCTTCACGTGAAACGATGGCTGAAAGGATCCGGTTTGGCGGCTGGGATGCGCAACATCATTTTGCTTCGAGTGCTGTTCGTCATGGCGAACGCCTTGGGGCCTTTTGCTGCCTTGTTTTTTCAGCGTAATTATCAGCTCGACAGTTCAGCAGTTGCATTAGTAGTCACGCTGATGTCAGCCTCCTATCTTGTTGGAAACCTGCTGGGCGGAGTCTTGGTCGGGCGTTGCTCCTTTCGCGGGTTGCTGATCGGCACATCATTCTGCTCGTCTGTTTGTTTGTTGTTCGCAGCCGTGCTCAGCTCATCAACCGCTTCCATTGTGATGGTGCTGTTGTTCATGCTGTGCGCGGGATTAATCACGCCGGTATTCAGTGTTCTGACCTCCTTGGTAGTCGACGAAAGCAACCGTATCTCTTCCTTTGGCTATTTGCACCTGGCCAGCAACCTGGGAGCTGCGCTGTTGTTTGTGGTGGGGGGGTATCTGCTCGGCCTGGACAGTCACTACCTGATGAGTTTCTCGATGGTCGTGAGTGTGTTGTGCTTTTTGGCGAGCCTTTTTCTGACTCTGCCCAAGCGCTCGGAAGGTATGCGCCAAGCCGGGAGGGCTTCTTTCGGCGCAATTGCCGATGTGCCTCGGATTGTGATTGCCGCAGGGGCTATGTTCTTTGCATTGTCGGTGCTGGATGCACAGCGTGAGTACCAATTGCCTTTATGGCTTGATGTGGTGACGGTAGGTCAGGCTGCCACCGTGTTCAGTGCAGTAGGCATCGTCAATGCGTTGTTGGTAATCCTGTTGACGCAACCACTGATTGTATTGACCTCACGTTTCGGGGTGCTCACCAATTTGTCCATGGCTGCGTTCTTTTATGGCATCGGCTTTGGAGCCTATGCGTTTTTCGAACAGACAGCGCTAATACTGTCGTTTGTCTTTTCGTGGACGCTGGGTGAGATTCTGGGCATTACCTACATCACTGCGTTGATTTCACAGAAAGCGCCGCTGCAAATCCAGGCCAGCCTCTTCTCTCTTATTCCGATCCTGTTGGCGAGTGCGAAGGTGGTCTCTGTCGGGCTGGGTGCCTCTTTGATCTCGTGGGGAGGATTTCAGCTGAGCTGGAGTCTTTATGGGCTGTTGGGCCTCTTGTTCGGGGGAGGCTGTCTTGTAGTTCTTGCCTCGGTCGGCAAGGGGCCTTGCGTTTCTTCGGGTGACCGTTGACGCAGGCGTACGAAGTCAACCGGCGCGCTGTAAAGACCAGCAGAAGGAGGTGTGCTCAGGATCAATGCGACGATGCAGGGCTCATATGAACGGCTACACACGAATTACCCGTCCTTGGTTAAAACCCGTGACTTCGAGGAGGTCGACGTAACAGTCAGGCTGACTTGTTCTTTCCGGTACTGGTCAACGGTTATCAGTTTCTTGTTGCGTCGCTACTTATCGCGACAAGCCCATGTTTAATTTTGACCTTGCTGTTTTCTTCAACCCGAGGTCACGGTGCATGAGGCCAAGCATAGTCTGCTACGTCTCGAACTATGAAAAATAATATATAGGGTAAGTCCGGGCAGTGTTTGTGGGTATTTCCTGCGATCTGCAACGACTCGATCACCTGCATCAATCTATTTAACCGAGATATAAACTTCATCGGATGCCCAGAGTCTGACCGACTGGCTGGGCACGCAGAGGGCGCTGCGAGGAGAGGAATGGCTAAAGATTCAAAATCTATTTCCAATAAGATCTTAATCAGTTGCTAACTTTGGGGCGAGCGACTTATTGTCGTTAGCCCCTGCATATAGGGGTAGTCTATGCGACCGCAATATGATCCAGTCTGGGTTGAAAGTACGGCGCAAGCCAAATGGCTTCAAGGTGAGGTGTTCAAGGCGACCGAGGATCAAGGGCGTCCTAAGTTTCATGCTTGCTCGATGTTGCCCTATCCGTCGGGAAAGTTGCATATGGGGCATGTTCGCAACTATACGATCAATGACATGTTGGCGCGTCATTTGCGAATGAAGGGTTTCAATGTGCTGATGCCGATGGGGTGGGATGCGTTCGGCTTGCCGGCAGAGAACGCGGCCATGCAGTCGGGTGTTTCTCCCGCTCAATGGACACGGCTGAACATTGCCGAGATGAAGTCACAGATGCAGCCCCTCGGGCTGGCGTTTGACTGGTCACGGGAAATCGCAACTTGCGATCCGCACTATTACAAGTGGAACCAGTGGTTTTTCCTCAAACTACTTGAAAAGGGCGTGGCCTACAAGAAAACTCAGATAGTCAACTGGGATCCTGTCGATCAGACGGTGTTGGCCAACGAGCAGGTCATCGAGGGGCGAGGCTGGCGTTCGGGAGCGCTGGTCGAGAAGCGGGAAATTCCTGGGTACTACCTGCGTATCACTCAATATGCCAAGGAGTTGCTGTCCGCAATCGACACGCTCGAAGACTGGCCCGACAAGGTTCGCGCGATGCAACGCAACTGGATTGGCAAGATCAGTGGTGTTCGCCTCGCATTCGCCCACCAGATCCGGGATGCCTGCGGGCAACTAATCGATGCAGGCAAGCTCTGGGTTTTCACCGTGCGTGTGGATACGCTGATGGGCGTAACGTTTTGTGCTGTGTCTCCCGAGCATGCAATTGCCAAACGTGCTCTGGAGCTCAATCCAGATCTTGAATCGCAGGTCCGGGCGTGTCGGCAAGTGGCCGGGGCGGACGCGGTAAACAGTGGTCAAGCCAGAATCGGTGTTGCAAGCGGTTTGCAGGTCGAGCACCCGTTGACCGGTGAGTCCGTCGCTCTGTGGATTACCAATTATGTGCTCAGCGAATATGGCGAGGCTGCCTTGATGGCAGTACCTGCCCACGATGAGCGTGACTTTGACTTTGCCAGGCAATATGGTTTGCCTATTCGTCAGGTTATCGCCTGTCCCAATCAGGCCTATGACCCTCACATCTGGTCAGACAGCTACGCCTGTCGTGATGGCCTTCTCATCAGGTCCGGTGTGTACGATGGGTTGACCGTCGTAGATGCTGCCCAGATCATCGTTGCTGCACTAGTCGAGCGTGGGATGGGCGAGGAAATTACCACTTGGCGTCTACGCGACTGGGGGATTTCCCGGCAGCGCTACTGGGGTACCCCAATTCCGATTATCCGTTGTGAGCAATGTGGCGACGTTCCGGTTCCTTATGGGGATCTCCCCGTGGTGCTGCCGACTGAATGCGTTCCCGACGGTAGTTCCAACCCCTTGCTCCAGCATGATGAGTTTCGTCAGGTGGCATGCCCTCGCTGCACGGCGCCGGCGCTACGGGAAACGGACACCATGGATACGTTCGTCGACTCGAGTTGGTATTTCATGCGCTATTGTGATCCTGCCTGTGACAACTCGATGGTGGGGCCTGGCAGTCGATATTGGATGCCAATAGACCAGTACATTGGTGGTATCGAGCATGCGGTGCTGCATTTGCTCTACGCCAGGTTCTGGACTCGTGCGATGCGTGATGAGGGGTTGGTGGAGTTCAGTGAGCCCTTCAAGAGCCTATTCACGCAAGGTATGTTGTTGCATGAAAGTTATTACCGGGAAGATGATGATGGAAGTCGGCGTTGGTTTTACCCTGCGCAGGTGACGGTCTCATACGATGAGAAAGGCCGCCCGGTGCAGGCTACGGCGCTTGAGGATGGCTTACCTGTCACTATTGGTGGCGTGGAAAAAATGTCCAAGTCAAAGAACAACGTCGTTGAGCCGAAGGACATCATCAACAAGTTTGGTGCCGACACGGCCCGTTTGTTCACTATCTTTGCGGGGCCGCCTGACCAGAGTACGATCTGGAGCGACAGTGGTGTGGAAGGCGCTTACCGCTTTCTGCGTCGGCTATGGACTTTTGCCAGCGAAAACCTGTACGGCAGCAGTGCCGAAGACTTTGCTGTGGACGTCGTTGAGTCCAGACGCGTGCGCTTTGAGATGCATCGTTTACTGCAACAGATCAACAACGATTACGAGCGCCTGCGGTACAACACCGTTGTGTCAGGAGCAATGAAAATGCTCAAAGTGTTGGAGGAGGGCAGGTCGGTCGACCCGCAGGTGGCCCGAGAGGGAATGGCGATTCTGTTGCAGGTTTTGCACCCTGTGACGCCACATATCTCCCAGATTCTCTGGGAGGAGTTAGGCTTCAAAGGTAACATTTACGACACTTCGTGGCCTGCTCCTGACAGTGAAGCCTTGAAACAGGATGAAGTGAAAATGATGGTGCAAGTCAACGGCAAGTTGCGCGGAGAAATCATGATCCAGGTCGATGCCGGTGATGAAGCGATACGAAATCGCGCATCATCCGACCCTGCTTTGCGCAGTCACTTGGAAGGCGCCGGAAGGATGATCGTTGTTGCAAACCGCTTGGTGAACTTCATCGTCTAAAAGCCCAGGCTGAAATTTGGTAAAAAAAAACCGGCGCTTTGTGGAAGCGCCGGTTTTTGTTCAGGCCACTAGGCCTGCCCAAATGGGCTAATCAGTGGAACTGCTCTTCTTCAGTCGAACCGGTCAGTGCGGTTACCGAAGACTTGCCACCCTGGATCACGGTGGTCATGTCGTCGAAGTAGCCGGTGCCGACTTCCTGCTGGTGGGCGACGAAGGTGTAGCCTTTCGAGGCGTCAGCGAACTCTTGCTCTTGCAGCTTGACGTAGGCGGTCATGTCGTTGCGGGCGTAGTCGTGCGCCAGGTTGAACATGCCGTGCCACATGTTGTGGATACCGGCCAGGGTGATGAACTGGTGCTTGTAGCCCATGGCCGACAGTTCGCGCTGGAACTTGGCGATGGTGGCGTCGTCCAGGTTCTTCTTCCAGTTGAAGGAAGGCGAGCAGTTGTACGACAGGATCTGGTCCGGGTATTCCTTCTTGATCGCTTCGGCGAAGCGACGGGCTTCGTCCAGGTCCGGCTTGGCGGTTTCACACCAGATCAGGTCGGCGTATGGCGCGTAGGCCAGGCCGCGGGCGATGGCTTGATCGAGGCCGGCGCGAACCTTGTAGAAGCCTTCCTGGGTACGCTCGCCAACCACGAACGGCTGGTCGTACGGGTCGCAGTCGCTGGTCAAGAGGTCAGCGGCGTTGGCGTCGGTACGGGCCAGGATGATGGTCGGTACGCCGGCAACGTCAGCCGCCAGACGGGCAGCGCTCAGCTTCTGTACGGCTTCCTGGGTAGGAACCAGTACCTTGCCGCCCATGTGGCCGCATTTTTTCACCGAGGCCAGCTGGTCTTCGAAGTGCACGCCGGCGGCGCCTGCTTCGATCATGTTCTTCATCAGCTCGTAGGCGTTCAGTACGCCACCGAAACCGGCTTCGGCGTCAGCCACGATCGGCGCGAAGTAGTCGATGTAGCCTTCGTCGCCCGGGTTCTTGCCGGCTTTCCACTGGATCTGGTCAGCGCGACGGAACGAGTTGTTGATGCGCTTGACCACGGTTGGCACCGAGTCCACCGGGTACAGCGACTGGTCCGGGTACATGGATTCGGCCGAGTTGTTGTCGGCAGCCACTTGCCAGCCGGACAGGTAGATGGCCTGGATACCGGCTTTGACCTGTTGTACAGCCTGGCCGCCGGTCAGGGCGCCCATGCAGTTGACGAAATCTTTTTCTGGACGGAAGGACGGGTGTGCGCCCTGGGTGACCAGCTTCCACAGCTTCTCGGCACCCAGACGGGCCAGGGTGTGCTCAGGCTGGATCGAGCCACGCAGACGAACGACATCAGCGGCGGTGTAGGTACGGGTCACGCCTTTCCAGCGCGGGTTCTCGGCCCAGTCTTTTTCGAGGGCTGCAATTTGCTGTTCGCGTGTCAGTGCCATGGAAATAAACCTCGTCGCATCGGTCTTGGGTAAAAATTCTCGCTCTCTACTGCGCAGATCAGAAGCCTGGCAAAGGTCAGTATGGGCGAAATATGCGACGGTCGAACGATGGGGCTCGAAGGGGGAAGTGAGCAGGTGGGCGAGGTTTTCGCTGCAGGGTGGCTCGTGGTTGCCGAACTGCAGTGAACAGTGCTGCCGGGTACCTTTTGATGCGCTTCCGTCCCTCGGGACAACTTCGTTCCAGTCGCAATCTCGTCAAACTGCCTTGTGGGCGGTACAGACACGAGTCGGCTCAGGTGGGTAGGTTAGAGCGCGGCTCGAAAGCCCTTGCCAGGGCCTCTGATTAGCGGGAGCGGGGCCATCATGCCTCGGCGGTTCGGGGTCGTCAAATGTTTTGTAGTGGTTTTTTATCACCACTACATCTTTCGTCTAATGCGACTCCTCAGTCAGTTTCGAGGCCTTTGGTCGAGGCCTTGATTTGTCTGGGTTCAGTCCAAAGCGTCGACTTTTACCCGCAATGTCATGTTTTCACCGCGCTGGGTGCTGTAACTGAGCGCTGAAGCACTGCGTTCGGACTGACTCTGCTGGTTGACCCCGGCCAAGGTGATCCACTCACCGAGCTTGCCGCTGACTTTTGTGTCGGTACTTTGCACCTTCACTACATCAGGACGTTCCTGGCTCATCCGGTCATTGTTGGTACTGATGTTCAGGTGCACGGTGTCGCCAGTAACGCTGGCGGTGACGTAGAAGCCCTGGGTGACGTTGCGGTATTCGGTGTCGCTCTGCACCCGGCCGTAGCCATCGGTACTGGTGCTGGTGATCGGGATGCTCTGGCCGACCTGGATCAGCGCCGGGCTGCCTTCGCTGGCTTGCACCTGTTGCAGGCCGCCTTCGCGGTTGGCGGTGCCGTAGCGGATGACCCGGGCATTGCCGCGGTTGTCCTGGAAGTTGCTGTCGTTGTTGTCGACGCTGATCAGAAGCCTGCGCGGCGCGGTGTCCAGTTGCTGCAGCAGGGTGCGCAGGTCGTCGATGCGTTCGGGTTCGGCGTTGACGATCAGTTTGTTTTCAAAGGCGCTGACGCTGCCGTCCTTGCCGATGAAGGCTTGCGCGGTGGGGAGGATTTCAGCGCTGGTGCGGTGACTCAGCGGCAGGACTTCGGTGGCGGCCAGCGCACTCAGGCTGAACGACAGAAGCAGGGAGGCGAGAAGGGGGCGTAGCGGCATGTCCATGATCTCCGCGGGTGGAACGGACATGATGGCAAATTTGTAGGGGTTTTGCCGCCCTCATCGCGGGTCAAGCCCGCTCCCACTGTGGGAGCGGGCTTGACCCGCGATGCTTTTAGGCCAGCTCGCGCGACTCGCGCACCATGTCCACGTGCGGAATGCCCGCCTCGAGGAACTCTTCGCTGACCACCTTGAAGCCAAGGCGCTCGTAGAACGGCGTGGCATGCACCTGGGCGCTGAGCATCTGCTGTTTGAGGTCGCGGTTCTGTGCTTCGACGATGACCGCCTGCATCAGCGCGTCACCGACCTTCAGCCCGCGCCAGTCCTTGAGCACCGAAACCCGGCCGATCTGGCCGTCAGGCAGCAGGCGCGCGGTGCCGATGGCGTAGTCACCTTCCATGGCGAGGAAATGCACGGCGGTGTTGTCGTCGGCATCCCACTCCAGCTCCGGCGGCACGTTCTGTTCGGCGATGAACACGGCTTCACGAATACGGCGGATGTCAGCGTTGTCTTTTTGCCAGTCGGCGAGACGGACGCGAATCTTATTCATTGGCGAACCCCAGGCTTCCTTGTTTGACCAGTTCGCAGATCAAGGTAATGCCTTGATCGTTTTCAAGCCACTGCTCAAGGTTTTCAATGTGCAACGCGTCGGCGGCGCAGATCAGCTTCAGCAGCTCGCGCAGCTCGCCCGGCAGCAGGCGGCTCTGGCCGCTGGCGAACAGCAGCAGGTTGTCATCGACTTCCGACCAGGCCAGGCGCGCGCTCGGGTTACGGATCAGGATCGCGCCTTCGGCCAGGCTCTCGATCAGGTCGGCTTCGTCCAGCGGCTCGCCGCTGACCAGCTCCGGATAACGCGGCTCGGTCATGAACTGGCCGAACCAGGTCAGCAGCAGGCGCTCGTCGCCCATGTGTTCGGTGAGCAGCTTCTTCAGGCGGTCGAGGGCATCGTGCTGGATCTGGTGCGGGTCGCTGACCGGCTCGGCATCGGCGTCGGTGTAGCGCTCTTCGTCAGGCAGGAACTGGCTGAGGAAGTCGGTGAAGTGGGTCAGCACTTCAGCGGCGCCCGGGGCGCGGAAGCCTACCGAGTAAGTCAGGCAGTCATCTTCGGCAATGCCGTAGTGGGCCAGGCGCGGCGGCAGGTAGAGCATGTCGCCGGGCTCCAGGGTCCACTCCTCGCTCTGCTCGAATTCAGCCAGGATGCGCAGGTCGGCGTGCTCCAGCAGCGGGCTGTCGCTGTCGCACATCTGGCCGATCTTCCAGTTGCGCTTGCCCTGGCCTTGCAGCAGGAACACGTCGTAGTTGTCGAAGTGCGGGCCGACGCTGCCACCGGGCGCGGCGTAGCTGATCATCACATCGTCGATGCGCCAGCTTGGCAGGAAGCGAAAGTGCTCGAGCAGCTCGCCGACTTCCGGCACGAACTGATCGACCGCTTGCACCAGCAGGGTCCAGTCGCGCTCGGGCAGGGTGCTGAAGGCGTCTTCTTCGAACGGGCCGCGGCGCAGCTCCCAAGGGCGCTCGCCATGTTCGATGACCAGGCGCGATTCGACTTCTTCTTCCAGGGCCAGGCCGGCCAGTTCGTCGGCATCGATCGGGCTTTCGAAGTCGGGGAAGGCCTGGCGCACCAGCAGGGGTTTCTTCTGCCAGTAGTCGCGCATGAATTCGCGGGCAGTGAGGCCGCCCAGAAGCTGCAGAGGAGTATCAGGATTCATGTGTAACCTATTGAAAAAAAGTAATTTTCTTTCGGTAATAAAAACGCCCGGCTGAGCCGGGCGTTTACGCGCAGGGCGCAGATCAGACGCGTTTGGCTTGAGCCGCGGCATTACCGATGTAGGAGGCTGGCGTCAGCTTCTTCAGCTCGCTGCGAGCCTCTGCAGGCATGTCCAGGCCATCGATGAAGGTCAGCAGCGCTTCGGGGCTGATGCCTTTGCCACGGGTCAGCTCCTTGAGCTTCTCGTAGGGGTTCTCGATGTTGTAGCGGCGCATGACGGTCTGGATCGGCTCGGCGAGCACTTCCCAGCAGGCGTCGAGGTCTTCGGCGATACGCGCTTGGTTGATTTCCAGCTTGCTGATGCCTTTGAGGCTGGCCTCGTAGGCGATCACGCTGTGGGCGAAACCGACGCCCAGGTTGCGCAGCACGGTGGAGTCGGTCAGGTCACGCTGCCAGCGCGACACCGGCAGCTTGCTGGCCAGGTGCTGGAACAGGGCGTTGGCGATACCCAGGTTGCCTTCGGAGTTCTCGAAGTCGATCGGGTTGACCTTGTGCGGCATGGTCGAGGAGCCGATTTCGCCAGCGATGGTGCGCTGCTTGAAGTAGCCCAGGGAGATGTAGCCCCAGACGTCGCGGTCGAAGTCGATCAGGATGGTGTTGAAGCGGGCGATCGCGTCGAACAGCTCGGCGATGTAGTCGTGCGGCTCGATCTGCGTGGTGTAGGGGTTGAACACCAGGCCCAGCTCGTCTTCGATGAAAGCGCGGGCGTTGGCTTCCCAGTCGATTTGCGGGTAGGCCGACAGGTGGGCGTTGTAGTTGCCCACGGCGCCGTTGATTTTGCCCAGCAGCGGCACGGCGGCAACCTGAGCGATCTGGCGCTCCAGACGGTAGACGACGTTGGCCAGCTCTTTACCCAGGGTGGTCGGCGAAGCCGGTTGGCCGTGGGTGCGCGACAGCATCGGCACGTCGGCGAAGCGGTGGGCCAGCTCGCGGATGGCCTGGGCGATCTGGCGCATCAGCGGCAGCAGCACGCTGTCGCGGCCTTCGCGCAGCATCAGGGCGTGGGACAGGTTGTTGATGTCCTCGCTGGTGCAGGCGAAGTGGATGAATTCACTGACCTTGGCCAGCTCCGGCAGCTTGGCAGCCTGCTCCTTGAGCAGGTACTCGATGGCCTTGACGTCGTGGTTGGTGGTGCGCTCGATCTCTTTGACGCGCTCGGCGTGCTCGAGGGCGAACTCATCGGCCAGGCCGTTGAGCAGGGCGTTGGCTTCGGCGGAAAAAGCCGGAACCTCGGCGATTTGCGGGTGGGCGGCCAGGCGCTGGAGCCAGCGAACCTCGACCAGGGCGCGGAAACGGATCAGGCCGTATTCGCTGAAAATAGGGCGCAGGGCCTGGGTTTTGCCGGCGTAGCGGCCGTCAACAGGGGAAACCGCAGTGAGCGAGGAAAGCTGCATGGGGTGTTCTCGGACAGTCAGGCTTTGAAAAGGGCGCATATCATACATGAAAAACGCGCCCGGGTCGGGTGGCTGACAAATGGTCTGCCGGTAATTCTTTGGCTTTTTCGCGGGTCAAGCCCGCTCCCACAGCAACCTTCGTTCAACTGTGGGAGCGGGCTTGACCCGCGATGGCTTTATCAGCCACGCAACATCGGATACAGCTCTTTGAGCAGTTTGCGCCGGCTGATCACCAGCTGCCAGCGATGCCCGCCGAGCTGCCGCCACAGGCGCGCGGCGCGGATGCCGGCAAGCAGCAGGGCGCGAATCTTCGAGGCGTTGCTGGGCTGCTGCAGGTGGCGCATGTCGCCGTGCACCTGGATGCGCTGGCGCAGGGTGCTCAGGGTGTCCTGGTACAGGGCGCCGCTGGAAGCGATGACATTTTCATGCACCAGGCCGAAATGCTCGGCCTGGGACTGGATTTGCGGCAGGCGGTTGCCAATCACGTCAAGCATGTCGCCGCGCTTGGCCAGCTGGCGCTCAAGGCCCAGCATCGACAGGGCATAGCGCAGCGGCTCGCGCTGCAGGCTGCCGGGGTCGCGCTCCAGGGCGCTGGCCAGAGCGCGGTAGCCGTCGCGCAGGTTCAGGTCGTCACCGCCGAATACCTCCAGGGTGTCCTTGGGGTCGCGTACCAGCAGGCTGCCGAGCATGCAGCCAAGGTTGGCCTCGCTGGCCTGGCCGGTGCGGGCGATACGGTCGACCAGCACCGCAGCCTGGAACACGCCGCCCAGGGCGATCAACTGCTCTTGCATGGCATTCATGCGCGCGCGCTCCACGGCTCGGCGGTTTCGATCACGCCGCCGCCGAGGCAGATTTCGCCGTCATAGAACACCACCGACTGGCCTGGGGTCACGGCCCGCTGCGGCTCGTCGAACACCGCGCGGTAGCCGCCCGGGGTTTGCTCCAGGGTGCAGTGCTGGTCGCTCTGGCGGTAGCGCACCTTGGCGGTCAGGCGCCGTGGGCTGGAAAGGTCAATCGGGTTGACCCAGAAAATTTCTGAAGCGAGCAGGGCGCGGGAGAACAGCCATGGGTGTTCGTTGCCCTGGCCGACCACCAGCACGTTGCGGGTCAGGTCTTTTTCCAGTACGTACCACGGCTCGTCGCCGGCGTCTTTCAGGCCGCCGATGCCCAGGCCCTGGCGCTGGCCAATGGTGTGGTACATCAGGCCATGGTGACGACCGATGACTTCGCCGTCGGTGGTCTGGATCTCGCCCGGCTGCGCGGGCAGGTACTGCTTGAGGAAGTCGCTGAAGCGCCGCTCACCAATAAAGCAGATGCCGGTGGAGTCTTTCTTCTTGGCAGTGGCCAGGCCGTGTTTCTCGGCGATGGCACGGACTTCGGGTTTTTCCAGCTCGCCGACCGGGAACAGCGTGCGGGCGATTTCCTTGCCGCCGACGGCGTGCAGGAAGTAGCTCTGGTCCTTGTTCGGGTCCAGGCCCTTGAGCAGTTCGGTACGGCCATCGGTGTCGCGGCGGCGCACGTAGTGACCGGTGGCGATCAGGTCGGCACCGAGCATCAGCGCGTAGTCGAGGAAGGCCTTGAACTTGATTTCGCGGTTGCAGAGGATGTCCGGGTTTGGCGTGCGTCCGGCCTTGTATTCGGCCAGGAAGTGCTCGAAGACGTTATCCCAGTATTCGGCGGCGAAGTTGGCGGTATGCAGCTTGATGCCGATGCGGTCGCACACGGCCTGGGCATCGGCCAGGTCTTCGCGGGCGGTGCAGTATTCGGTGCCGTCGTCCTCTTCCCAGTTCTTCATGAACAGGCCTTCCACCTGGTAGCCCTGCTCCATCAGCAGGAGGGCGGAGACGGAAGAGTCCACGCCGCCGGACATGCCGACGATAACGCGTGTCTTTTCGGGTTCGTAAAGTGCTGGACTGGTCATAGGTACCGGCTGTGTATCTGGAAAAAGACAACGATTCTATCAGGCTGCGGCCTTCAAGGCATCGTTGCTGTCAGTCGCGAATCAACGCCAGGCTGTGCAGCGGGCCGGCCAGGTAATCGTCGATGCAACGGGGCACCAGTTCGCTGCGCCAGCGCTCGGGGTCGGCCAGCAGCTCCTCGCGGCTCAGCCACACGGCGCGCACGATGTCGCTGTCCAGGGCCCGCTCGGGGTGGTGCTTGAGCGCCCGGGCGGCGAAGCAGATGCGCTGATAGGTCACGCCGTTGCTGGGGGCGGTGTACAGGTAGATGCCGACCACGCCGGTCAGCTCGACCTCCCACGCGGTTTCTTCGAGGGTTTCGCGGCGGGCGGCGTCGAGCAGGCTCTCGTTGGCCTCCAGGTGGCCGGCGGGTTGGTTGAAGACGTGCTTGCCGGCCTTGAATTCCTCGACCATGAGGAAGCGGCCCTGGTCTTCGATAATGGTGGCGACGGTGATGTGGGGGCGCACGGTCGATTCTCTCCCTAAGTTGGAAGTTTCAAGCTGCAAGCTACAAGTAAAAGCCGAGTGCGCAAGGCTCTTTCTTGTAGCTTGTAGCTTGATACTTAAAGCTAAAAAACCCCGGTGCGTGGCCGGGGTTTTTTCATTCCTTCAAGCTTACAGTGCGGCAATCGCGCTGTTGAAGGTCTGGCTCGGGCGCATCACCTTGCTGGTCAGCTCGGCATCCGGGTAGTAGTAACCACCGATGTCAGCCGGCTTGCCCTGAACGGCGTTGAGCTCGGCGACGATGGTCGCTTCGTTCTCGGCCAGGGCTTTTGCCAGTGGGGCGAAGCGCGCTTGCAGGGCGGCGTCGTCGCTCTGGGCGGCCAGGGCCTGGGCCCAGTACAGGGTCAGGTAGAAGTGGCTGCCGCGGTTGTCGATACCACCAACCTTGCGCGCCGGGGACTTGTTGGTGTCCAGGAACTGGCCGGTGGCCTGGTCCAGGGTCGCCGCCAGTACCTTGGCTTTCGGGTTGGCGTAGGCGTTGCCCAGGTGCTCCAGGGAGGCGGCCAGGGCCAGGAACTCACCCAGCGAATCCCAGCGCAGGAAGTTTTCTTCAACCAGTTGCTGTACGTGCTTGGGAGCCGAACCGCCGGCGCCGGTTTCGAACAGGCCGCCGTTGTTCATCAGCGGTACGATCGACAGCATCTTGGCGCTGGTGCCCAGCTCCATGATCGGGAACAGGTCGGTCAGGTAGTCGCGCAGCACGTTGCCGGTGACCGAGATAGTGTCCTGGCCAGCACGGATGCGCTGCAGGGAAACCTTCATGGCCTCGACAGGCGACAGGACGCGGATGTCCAGGCCAGCGGTGTCGTGGTCTTTCAGGTACTGCTGGACCTTCTCGATCAGCACGCCGTCGTGGGCACGCTGCGGGTCGAGCCAGAACAGCGCCGGGGTATTGCTGGCGCGGGCACGGTTGACGGCCAGTTTGACCCAGTCCTGGATCGGTGCGTCTTTGGTCTGGCACATGCGGAAGATGTCGCCGGCTTCGACGTCCTGGGACAGCAGCAGGTTGCCCTTGCCGTCAACCACGCGGATCACGCCGTCGGCCTTGGCCTGGAAGGTCTTGTCGTGGGAGCCGTACTCTTCGGCTTTCTGCGCCATCAGGCCAACGTTCGGCACGCTGCCCATGGTGGTCGGATCGAATGCGCCGTGTTGCTTGCAGTCTTCGATAACGGCCTGGTAGATGGTGGCGTAGCAACGGTCCGGAATCACCGCCTTGGTGTCTTGCAGCTGGCCTTCGGTGTTCCACATCTTGCCCGAGTCACGGATCATCGCCGGCATCGAGGCGTCGACGATAACGTCGCTCGGCACGTGCAGGTTGGTGATGCCCTTGTCGGAGTTGACCATGGCCAGGGCCGGGCGAACGTCGTAGACGGCTTTGACGTCAGCTTCGATCTGCGCCTGCTGCTCGGCTGGCAGGGCCTTGATACGGGCGTACAGGTCGCCGATACCGTTGTTCAGGTTGAAGCCGATCTGCGCCAGTACGTCGGCGTGCTTGTTCAGCGCGTCCTGGTAGTACTCGGCAACGATCTGGCCGAACATGATCGGGTCGGAGACCTTCATCATGGTCGCTTTCAAGTGGACCGACAGCAGGACGCCCTTGGCTTTGGCGTCGTCGATCTCGGCGGCGATGAATTTACGCAGCGCCTTGGTGCTCATGACCGCGCAGTCGACGATTTCGCCGGCCTTGACCGCGGTTTTTTCTTTCAGAACGGTGGTGTTGCCATTCTTGTCCAGCAGTTCGATGCGCAGGCTGTCATCGGCTTCGATCAGCGCGGCTTTCTCGCTGCCGTAGAAGTCGCCCTGGCTCATGTGCGCCACGTGGGACTTGGAGTCGGCTGCCCAGGCGCCCATCTTGTGTGGGTGCTTGCGTGCGTAGTTCTTGACCGACAGCGGTGCGCGGCGGTCGGAGTTGCCTTCACGCAGGACCGGGTTGACGGCACTGCCCTTGATGCGGTCGTAGCGCGCCTTGGCTTCTTTCTCGGCATCGCTGGCGGCGGCTTCAGGGTATTCAGGAATGTTGAAGCCCTTGGCTTGCAGTTCCTTGATCGCGGCCTTCAGTTGCGGAACCGAGGCGCTGATGTTCGGCAGCTTGATGATGTTGGCTTCTGGCGTGGTTGCCAGTTGGCCCAGTTCTGCCAGGTGGTCGGCCACTTGCTTGTCGGCGCCGAGCTGTTCAGGGAAGGCAGAAAGGATGCGGCCGGCCAGAGAGATGTCCCGGGTTTCTACGGCGATGTCGGCAGAAGCTGTGAAGGCTTCGATGACGGGGAGCAGTGAATAGGTGGCGAGGGCGGGGGCTTCGTCGGTGAAGGTGTAGATGATCTTGGATCGGGTGGGCATATTCGGGTTAACTCTCTGTTTTGCTGAGCGTGCGCAGAATCTCGAGGTGCGCAGGGTAGGCGCTTCGCTCAGACACATCCATGAGCAGAAGGTCGAAGATTCTGGGCGGTGATGGTGGATTGCATCAGTCGAGTGTCAAACGGCTGAACTGCGGTAACAGCCCAGTCTTGTCGGGGCCGCGGGTCTCGTTTCAGACGGTTCGCCCCCAGTGACCCTTTGGTCACCGGGCGAGTATACCAAAGCCTTGGTCGTATTGATCAAGATCAACCCGTCGCAGGGGCTTTTTTAGACCAAAGATGTAGGCGTTGCTGCCCCATCGCAGGGCATTTGCGCACGAGGTTCCCGTTGCCGTTCAACTGGGGTACGCTCAGGGGATCCAGATGACGAACCACACCAAAAAAAACGGAGTGCAGCATGGGATACCAGAAAATCAAGGTTCCGGCAGTCGGCGACAAAATCACCGTCAATGCGGACCATTCTCTCAATGTTCCTGATAATCCGATCATCCCGTTCATCGAAGGCGACGGCATTGGCGTAGATGTAAGCCCCGTCATGATCAAAGTGGTTGATGCTGCTGTAGAGAAAGCCTATGGGGGCAAGCGCAAGATTTCCTGGATGGAAGTCTACGCCGGTGAAAAAGCCACCCAGGTATACGACCAGGACACCTGGCTGCCCCAGGAAACCCTCGATGCGGTCAAGGACTACGTCGTCTCCATCAAGGGCCCGCTGACCACCCCGGTCGGTGGCGGTATCCGCTCCCTCAACGTGGCCCTGCGCCAGCAACTGGACCTGTATGTCTGCCTGCGCCCGGTGGTGTGGTTCCAGGGCGTGCCCAGCCCGGTGAAAAAGCCGGGTGACGTCGACATGGTGATCTTTCGCGAAAACTCCGAAGACATCTATGCCGGTATCGAATGGAAGGCCGGTTCGCCCGAGGCGACCAAGGTCATCAAGTTCCTCAAAGAAGAAATGGGCGTCACCAAGATCCGTTTCGACCAGGATTGCGGCATCGGCATCAAGCCGGTCTCCAAGGAAGGCACCCAGCGCCTGGTGCGCAAGGCCCTGCAATACGTGGTGGACAACGACCGCAAGTCGCTGACCATTGTGCACAAGGGCAACATCATGAAGTTCACCGAAGGTGCCTTCAAGGACTGGGGCTACGAAGTGGCCAAGAACGAATTCGGCGCCGAGCTGCTCGATGGCGGCCCGTGGATGAAGTTCAAAAACCCGAAAACCGGCCGTGAAGTCATCGTCAAGGACGCCATCGCCGACGCCATGCTCCAGCAGATCCTGCTGCGCCCGGCCGAATACGACGTGATCGCCACCCTCAACCTCAACGGTGACTACCTGTCCGACGCCCTGGCGGCGGAAGTCGGCGGCATCGGTATCGCTCCGGGCGCCAACCTGTCCGACACCGTGGCAATGTTCGAGGCTACCCACGGCACCGCGCCGAAATACGCCGGCAAGGACCAGGTCAACCCCGGTTCGGTGATTCTCTCGGCCGAGATGATGCTGCGCCACCTGGGCTGGACCGAGGCGGCCGACCTGATCATCAAGGGCACCAACGGCGCCATCGCCGCCAAGACTGTGACCTACGACTTCGAGCGCCTGATGGACGGCGCAACCCTGGTCAGCAGCTCAGGTTTCGGTGAGGCCTTGATCAAGCACATGTAAGCGGCACGAGAAAACCGGCCAGTCCTTGCGGGCTGGCCGGTTTTCTTTTGTCTGATCGCCGGGTCAGGCTTCAGTCGTTTGCGGGCTGGGGGTGGGGGAGGCAGTGGTTGGTGCGGTCGCACTCTCGATTTTGACCGCATGCAAGCCTTTGGGGCCCTGGGTGATCTCGAAGCTGACGGATTGTCCGGCTTTCAGGGTTTTATAACCTTCCATCTGGATAGCCGAGTAATGTGCAAACAGATCCTCTGTTTTCCCGTCTTCATTGATGAAGCCATAGCCCTTGGCGTTGTTGAACCACTTGACTTTACCGCTTGCCATCCTCATATCCCTCTGCAAAGGACTCCATCACTGGAGTATCATCCACTCCATCCGCATATGAACCTGCGAAAATTCTGGTTGACTGCGCGGATCTTTATCGACCACGGTGGGTTCTTATTGGTTGTAACACCGTTTTGCCGATAGTCAAGGTGAGGTGACGGCTGTCCCGCGTCGCCTGTGCGGTCAACCCATAAACCAACCTGTCGAAATGATGAAATTCTTTCCATGCATGCACATAGCCAGATTCGACTAACATTCAATCAGGATCGCCCGCAATCGCATGAGGACGATGGTTCTGGCCTGGCGGTACAGGAGGCCAAACCGGCCCTGCAGGCGCCACCCATGTACAAGGTGGTTTTGTTTAACGATGACTACACACCGATGGATTTCGTCGTCGAAGTGCTCGAGGTGTTTTTTAACCTGAATCGCGAGCTGGCGACCAAGGTCATGCTGGCCGTCCACACAGAAGGACGGGCAGTGTGCGGATTGTTTACCCGTGACATCGCCGAGACCAAGGCCATGCAGGTCAACCAATACGCAAGGGAAAGCCAGCATCCGCTACTCTGTGAAATCGAGAAGGACGGTTAATCGCCGGCCACTTGGGTATGAGGTGAAGCTATGTTAAACCGCGAGCTCGAAGTCACCCTCAATCTGGCCTTCAAGGAGGCACGCTCGAAACGTCATGAGTTCATGACCGTCGAGCACCTGCTGCTGGCACTATTGGATAATGAGGCCGCCGCGACCGTTCTGCGCGCCTGCGGCGCAAACCTCGACAAACTCAAACACGACCTGCAGGAGTTCATTGACTCCACCACGCCGTTGATCCCCGTGCACGACGAGGACCGCGAGACCCAGCCAACCCTGGGCTTCCAGCGTGTATTGCAGCGCGCAGTCTTCCATGTCCAGAGCTCGGGCAAGCGTGAAGTCACCGGTGCCAACGTGCTGGTGGCAATTTTCAGCGAACAGGAAAGCCAGGCCGTGTTCCTGCTTAAACAGCAGAGCGTGGCCCGTATCGACGTGGTCAACTACATCGCCCACGGCATCTCCAAGGTGCCGGGCCATGGTGAACACTCCGAGGGCGAACAGGAAATGCAGGACGAGGACGGCGGCGAAACTTCATCGTCGGGCAATCCCCTGGATGCCTATGCCAGCAACCTCAACGAACAGGCCCGCCAAGGGCGCATCGACCCGCTGGTCGGCCGTGAGCTTGAAGTCGAGCGCGTCGCGCAGATCCTCGCCCGTCGGCGCAAGAACAACCCGCTGCTGGTTGGCGAGGCCGGTGTCGGTAAAACCGCCATCGCCGAAGGCCTGGCCAAGCGCATCGTCGACGGCCAGGTGCCGGACCTGCTGGCACAAAGCGTGGTCTACTCGCTGGACCTGGGCGCGTTGCTGGCCGGGACCAAGTACCGTGGCGACTTCGAAAAGCGCTTCAAGGCGCTGCTCAATGAGCTGCGCAAACGCCCGCAGGCGATCCTGTTCATCGACGAGATCCACACCATCATCGGGGCCGGTGCGGCCTCCGGTGGGGTAATGGACGCCTCCAACCTGCTCAAGCCGCTGCTGTCTTCGGGTGATATACGTTGCATCGGCTCGACCACCTTCCAGGAATTTCGCGGCATCTTCGAAAAAGACCGGGCCCTGGCGCGGCGCTTCCAGAAGGTTGATGTCAGCGAGCCATCGGTGGAAGACACCGTGGGCATCCTGCGTGGGCTCAAGGGGCGGTTCGAGAGCCACCACAACATCGAGTACAGCGATGAGGCCCTGCGCGCCGCTGCCGAGCTTGCAGCGCGCTACATCAACGACCGGCACATGCCCGACAAGGCCATCGATGTGATCGACGAGGCTGGCGCCTACCAGCGCCTGCAGCCGGTGGAGATGCGCGTCAAGCGTATCGACGTGCCGCAAGTCGAAGACATCGTCGCCAAGATTGCGCGGATTCCGCCAAAGCACGTCACCAGTTCCGACAAGGAGCTGCTGCGTAACCTGGAGCGCGACCTCAAGCTGACCGTGTTTGGCCAGGATGCGGCGATCGATTCGCTGGCCACCGCCATCAAGCTGTCACGCGCCGGTCTCAAGGCGCCAGACAAGCCGGTCGGTTCGTTCCTGTTTGCCGGCCCTACCGGTGTCGGTAAAACCGAAGCGGCGCGCCAGTTGGCCAAGGCCCTGGGTGTCGAGCTGGTACGCTTTGACATGTCCGAGTACATGGAGCGTCATACCGTCTCGCGTCTGATCGGTGCGCCTCCGGGCTACGTCGGTTTCGACCAGGGCGGCCTGCTCACCGAAGCCATCACCAAGCAGCCGCACTGCGTGCTGCTGCTCGATGAGATCGAGAAGGCCCACCCGGAAGTCTTCAACCTGCTGCTGCAGGTGATGGACCACGGTACCCTGACCGACAACAACGGGCGCAAGGCGGACTTCCGTAACGTCATCGTCATCATGACCACCAACGCCGGTGCTGAAACCGCTGCGCGAGCTTCGATCGGCTTCACTCATCAAGATCACTCATCCGACGCCATGGAAGTGATCAAGAAGAGCTTCACGCCGGAGTTCCGCAATCGCCTGGACACCATCATCCAGTTTGGCCGCCTCAGCCATGAGACGATCAAGAGCGTGGTGGACAAGTTCCTCATCGAGCTGCAGGCGCAACTGGAAGACAAGCGCGTGTTGCTCGAGGTGAGCGATGCGGCGCGCGGCTGGCTGGCGGCCGGTGGCTACGATGTGCAGATGGGCGCGCGGCCAATGGCGCGGCTGATCCAGGACAAGATCAAACGGCCGCTGGCCGAAGAGATCCTGTTTGGCGAACTGGCCGAGCATGGCGGTGTGGTGCACATCGACATCCGCGATGGCGAACTGGTGTTCGACTTCGAAACCACGGCTGAGATGGCGTAGCGGCCGATTGCGGGGCAAGTCGGGTCGCCGCACCGCCGCTCCCACATGTAGGGGCGGCGGTGCGGCGACCCGACTTGACCCGCGATGCTTTTCAAAGGCCAACAAAAACGCCCGGCATTTAGCCGGGCGTTTTTGTTGGTGTCGCTTAGCGGGCGCGGTAGGTGATGCGCCCCTTGCTCAGGTCGTAAGGCGTCAGTTCGACGCGGACCTTGTCACCGGTCAGAATACGAATGTAGTTCTTGCGCATCTTTCCGGAGATGTGCGCGGTAACGACGTGCCCATTTTCCAACTCCACACGGAACATGGTGTTGGGCAGGGTGTCGACGACAGTGCCTTCCATTTCGAAGCTGTCTTCTTTCGACATGCAGTAAAGCCCTCGGTGTCCAGTTAATGGCCCGGTGCACAGCTGCGCCAGGCAAAAAAAGTGGCGTGCATTGTGCCCGAAAAATGGCCTTCAAGCCAATGATTTCAGTTCAACGTCACCCAACGTTGATTGATCAGCAGCTCGATGGGGCGGTACTGGGTCTTGTAGTTCATCTTTTTGCAGTTCTTGATCCAGTAACCGAGGTAGACCGCGTCCAGGCCCAGGCGCAGGGCTTCGGTGATCTGCCAGAGGATGGCAAAGCGCCCCAGGCTGCGCCGCTCTTCGTCCGGCTCGTAGAAGGTGTACACCGCCGACAGGCCGTTGGGCAGCAGGTCGGTGACCGCCACGGCCAGCAGGCGGCCGTCCAGGCGAAACTCGTAAAAGCGTGAAAACGGCAGATCGCGGACCAGGAAGGTGGAAAACTGGTCGCGGCTTGGCGGGTACATGTCGCCATCGGCGTGGCGCTGCTCGATGTAGCGCCGGTACAGCTCGAAGTATTCCTCCTTGAACGCCGGACGGGCGGGCGTCACGGTGATGTCGGCGTTGCGCTTGAGGATGCGTTTTTGCTGGCGGTTGGGCAAAAAGCGCGCAGCCGGGATCCGCGCCGGCACGCAGGCGTTGCAGTTCTGGCAGTGCGGGCGATACAGGTGGTCGCCGCTGCGCCGGAAGCCCATTTCCGACAGGTCTGCGTAGACGTTGACATCCATCGGCTGGCTCGGGTCGAGGAACAGCGTGGTGGCTTGCTCGTCTGGCAGGTAGCTGCAGGAATGGGGTTGAGTGGCATAAAACTTCAACCGCGCCAGCTCTGTCATGATCAACCCCTCGGGAGGTGCTTTTGTTTTAAGTGTAAGCCAGCTGGAAAAACTCGCCTAGCAAACCCAGCTGGCGCTGTTGGGCTGGTCGAGATAGCGCTGCAGGTAGTCGGCAAACGTGGCCCGGGCGATGGCGCGGGCGCCGAGGCTGTGCAGGTGGTCGGTAGGCATCTGACAGTCAATCAGGACGAATCCTGCCTGTTGCAGGTGCTCGACCAGCGCCACGAAGCCGACTTTGGAGGCGTTGTCGGCGCGGCTGAACATCGATTCGCCGAAAAACAGCCGGCCCATGGCCAGGCCGTACAGGCCGCCCACCAGCTCGCCATCGCGGCGCACCTCGACCGAATGGGCAAAGCCCTGCCGGTGCAACTGCAGGTAGGCCGCCTGCATGCTGTCGGTGATCCAGGTGCCGTCGGCGTAGGCGCGCGGTGCGGCGCAGGCGTCGATTACCGCGGCAAAGTCCTGGTCGAAGCTGACCTGGTAGTGGCCCTGGCGGATGAACTTGCGCAGCGAGCGCGACACGTGCAGCTCGTCGGGGAACAGCACGGTACGCGGGTCGGGCGACCACCAGAGGATCGGCTGGCCGTCCTGGTACCAGGGGAAGCAACCATGGCGATAGGCCTGCACCAGGCGCTCGGCGCTGAGGTCGCCGCCGGCGGCGAGCAGGCCGTTAGGGTCGCGCAGGGCTTTGTCCAGCGGCGGGAAGGTCAGGGTGTCGCGGCTCAGCCAGGTCAGCATCGTGGTCCAATGATGGAGGAGGGGAGGGCGCCCAGCATGGCCTGAAAAAGCCTCCCGGGACAAGCCTGCTCCTGCAGCGGTGATGCCGTCTGGCAACTTGCTTGGACGTTTGTTGTCACACTTGCACAAAAACACCGCATAAGCCTTTGTCACAAAAGAAAATGCGTGCTCAAATTGCTGTATAGGAAATTGGCCCCCGTTTACGCGTGTTCTGGCGTGCCGCCATGGCGGTAGGCGGGCAGTAATGTTAAAAGTAGTGGTTTGTTGACTGTTCTGTTGGGTCAATCACTGTTGGACGCGCAATGAGCGCAGGAATAGACGCGTTTTGAAGAAATCCACCGCAACACCCAGTCCCTTGCCCGTGCCGCTCTGGCGCCAGCAGCTGCACTATCGGCTCAAGGAAGGTGCGCTGATCGCCGTGGGCGCGCTGTGCCTGTACCTGTGGATGGCCTTGCTGACCTACGACCAGGCCGACCCGGGCTTCAGCCACACCAGCAACGTCGAGCAGGTGCAGAACGCCGCCGGCCGTGCCGGTGCCTACTTCGCCGACATCCTGTTCATGGTCCTGGGCTATTTCGCCTACATCTTCCCCTTGCTGCTGGCGATCAAGACCTGGCAGATCTTCCGCGAACGCCACCAGCCATGGCAGTGGAGCGGCTGGCTGTTCTCCTGGCGCCTGATCGGCCTGGTGTTCCTGGTGCTTTCGGGTGCGGCGCTGGCGCATATCCATTTCCATTCCGCCGCCAGCCTGCCGGCATCGGCCGGTGGCGCGCTGGGCGAAAGCCTTGGCGACCTGGCCAAGAACGCCCTGAACGTGCAGGGCAGCACGCTGATGTTCATCGCCTTGTTCCTGTTCGGCCTGACCGTGTTCACCGACCTGTCGTGGTTCAAGGTCATGGACATCACCGGCAAGATCACCCTCGACCTGTTCGAGCTGTTCCAGGGCGCCGCCAACCGCTGGTGGGAAGCCCGCAACGAGCGCAAGCGCCTGGTGGCGCAGCTGCGTGAGGTCGACGACCAGGTTCATGATGTGGTCGCCCCGGTAGCCCCTGACCGCCGCGAGCAGGCCAAGGCCAAGGAGCGCATCCTCGAGCGCGACCAGGCCCTGAGCAAGCATGTTGCCGAGCGCGTGCAGCAACCGGCGCCGGTGATCATGCCGGCCCCGGCCAAGGCGCCGGAGCCGAGCAAGCGCGTGCAGAAAGAAAAGCAGGCGCCGCTGTTCGTCGACAGCGCCATCGAAGGCACCTTGCCGCCGATCTCGATCCTCGATCCTGCCGAGAAGAAGCAGGTCAACTACTCGCCAGAGTCCCTGGCCGGGGTTGGCCACCTGCTGGAAATCAAGCTCAAGGAATTCGGCGTCGAAGTCTCGGTAGACTCGATCCACCCAGGCCCGGTGATTACCCGGTACGAAATCCAGCCGGCCGCTGGCGTCAAGGTCAGCCGCATCGCCAACCTGGCCAAGGACCTGGCCCGTTCCCTGGCCGTGACCAGCGTGCGCGTGGTTGAAGTGATCCCTGGCAAGACCACCGTCGGTATCGAGATTCCCAACGAAGACCGGCAGATCGTGCGCTTCTCCGAAGTGCTGTCGTCGCCGCAATACGACGAAGCCAAGTCGCCGGTGACCATGGCCCTGGGCCACGACATCGGCGGCAAGCCGGTGATCACCGACCTTGCGAAGATGCCGCACCTGCTGGTGGCCGGTACCACCGGTTCCGGTAAGTCGGTGGGCGTCAACGCCATGATCCTGTCGATCCTGTTCAAGTCGGGCCCGGAAGACGCCAAACTGATCATGATCGACCCGAAAATGCTCGAGCTGTCGATCTACGAAGGCATTCCGCACCTGCTCTGCCCGGTGGTCACCGACATGAAGGACGCCGCCAACGCCCTGCGCTGGAGCGTCGCCGAGATGGAACGGCGCTACAAGCTGATGGCGGCCATGGGCGTGCGTAACCTGGCCGGCTTCAACCGCAAGGTCAAGGATGCCGAAGAGGCCGGCGAGCCGATCTACGACCCGATGTTCAAGCGCGAAAGCATGGACGACGTGCCGCCGCTGCTGAAAACCCTGCCGACCATCGTTGTAGTGGTCGACGAGTTTGCCGACATGATGATGATCGTCGGCAAGAAGGTTGAAGAGCTGATCGCGCGTATCGCCCAGAAGGCCCGTGCCGCCGGTATCCACCTGATTCTCGCCACCCAGCGGCCATCGGTGGACGTGATTACCGGCCTGATCAAGGCCAACATCCCGACGCGGATGGCCTTCCAGGTATCGAGCAAGATCGACTCGCGGACCATCATCGACCAGGGCGGCGCCGAGCAGTTGCTGGGCCACGGTGACATGCTCTACATGCCGCCGGGCACCAGCCTGCCGATTCGTGTGCATGGCGCCTTCGTCTCCGATGACGAGGTGCATCGCGTGGTCGAGGCCTGGAAGCTGCGAGGCGCCCCGGACTACAACGACGACATCCTCAGCGGCGTCGAAGAGGCCGGCAGCGGCTTCGACGGCGGCAGTGGCGGTGGTGACGGCGACGATGCCGAAACCGACGCGCTGTACGATGAAGCCGTGCAGTTCGTGCTGGAAAGCCGCCGGGCCTCCATCTCCGCCGTACAGCGCAAGCTGAAGATCGGCTACAACCGCGCCGCGCGGATGATCGAGGCGATGGAGATGGCCGGTGTGGTCACCGCCATGAACACCAACGGTTCGCGCGAAGTGATTGCCCCCGGGCCGTCCCGCGACTGATGATCCAACCTGCTGGCGGCCAGTGACGGCCGTCGGCCCCTTCATACTGCAACGAGGATTTCCATGCGCCTGATTCGCATGCTGTTGGTTTCCGCTATGGCCCTGTCCAGCGCTTCGGCAATTGCCGCCGAGGCCGATGCGGCGCGCCTGACCCAGTTGCTGGACAAGTCCAAAACCATTAGCGCCAATTTCTCCCAGCTGACCCTCGATGGCACCGGCACCCAGCTGCAGGAAACCACCGGGCAGATGGCCGTGCAGCGCCCGGGCCTGTTCTACTGGCACACCGACGCGCCACAGGAGCAGGTGGTAGTCTCGGACGGCAAGAACGTCACATTGTGGGACCCTGACCTGGAACAGGCTACCATCAAGAAACTTGACCAGCGTTTGACCGAAACCCCGGCACTGCTGCTGTCCGGTGACGTCTCGAAGATCAGCCAGAGCTTCGACATCACCTCCAAGGAGCAGGGCGAGGTCATGGATTTCGTACTCAAGCCGAAAACCAAGGACACCCTGTTCGACTCGCTGCGCCTGTCGTTCCGTCGTGGCCTGGTCAATGACATGCAACTGATCGACAGCGTCGGCCAGCGCACCAACATCCTGTTCACCGGGGTGAAGGCCAACGAGCAGATCCCGGCCAGCAAGTTCAAGTTCGACGTGCCCAAGGGCGCTGATGTGATCAAAGAGTAAGAGGTCAAGCCGCCGTTCATGGACCTGTTTCGTAGCGACCCCGTAGCCCAGCCCCTGGCCGCGCGCCTGCGCCCGGCCAACCTGGACGAGTACGTTGGCCAGGAGCACCTGCTGGCCCGCGGCAAGCCGCTGCGCGAGGCACTGGAAGCGGGCGCGCTGCACTCGATGATCTTCTGGGGCCCGCCCGGGGTCGGCAAGACTACCCTGGCGCGGCTGCTGGCGCAGTTCTGCGACGCCCACTTCGAGACCGTTTCGGCGGTGTTGGCCGGGGTCAAGGAAATCCGCCACGCGGTGGACATCGCCAAGCAGCAGGCGGGGCAGTACGGGCGCCGGACGATTCTGTTCGTCGATGAAGTGCACCGCTTCAACAAGTCCCAGCAAGATGCCTTTCTGCCCTATGTGGAAGACGGCACGCTGATCTTCATCGGCGCCACCACCGAGAACCCCTCGTTCGAGCTCAACAACGCGCTGCTGTCGCGGGCGCGGGTGTATGTGCTCAAAAGCCTCGATGAAGCGGCGCTGCGCAAGTTGGTCAACCGCGCCCTGACTGAAGAGCGCGGCCTGGGCAAGCGCCAGTTGCGGGTCGGCGACGAAGCCTTCCAGATGCTCATGGCCGCCGCCGATGGCGATGGCCGGCGCATGCTCAACTTTCTTGAAAACGCCTCGGACCTGGCCGAAGACGGCGGCGAAATCGGCGTCGAGCTGCTGCAGAGCCTGCTCGGCGACAGCCGCCGGCGTTTCGACAAGGGCGGCGAAGCCTTCTATGACCAGATCTCGGCGCTGCACAAATCAGTGCGCGGCTCCAACCCCGACGGCGCCCTGTACTGGTTCGCGCGCATGCTCGATGGCGGCTGCGACCCGCTGTACATCGCCCGCCGCGTGGTGCGCATGGCCAGCGAAGACATCGGCAACGCCGACCCCCGCGCCCTGAGCCTGTGCCTGGCGGCCTGGGACGTGCAGGAGCGCCTGGGCAGCCCCGAAGGCGAGCTGGCGGTGGCCCAGGCCATTACCTACCTTGCCTGCGCACCGAAGAGCAACGCGGTGTACATGGGCTTCAAGACCGCCCTGCGCGAAGCCGGCGAGCACGGCTCGCTGGAAGTGCCGCTGCACCTGCGCAACGCGCCCACAAAACTGATGAAGCAACTGGGCTATGGCGATGAATACCGCTACGCCCACGACGAGCCGGATGCCTACGCTGCCGGTGAGGACTACTTCCCCGACAACCTCGCGCCGCGCCACTATTACCAACCGGTGCCGCGCGGCCTGGAACTGAAGATCGGCGAGAAGCTCAGGCACCTGGCCGAACTCGACCGCAACAGCCCGCGGCAGCGGAGAAAACCATGATTGCGCTGATCGCTGCGGTCAGCGCCGGCGGCATCGCCGGTACCTTGCTGCGCTTTGCCACGGCCAATTGGGTCAACGCACACTGGCCACGCCACTTCTATCTCGGTACGCTGGCGGTCAATCTGCTCGGCTGCCTGCTGATCGGCTTGCTCTACGGGCTGTTTGTGCATCGCCCGCTGGTGCCGGTCGAGCTGCGCGCGGGCCTGATCGTCGGCTTTCTCGGCGGTCTGACAACCTTTTCATCCTTTTCACTGGACACCGTGCGCCTGCTCGAAAGCGGGCAGGCGCCGCTGGCCTTCGGGTATGCCGGAGCCAGCGTATTGGGCGGGCTGCTCGCTACCTGGGCCGGCCTGTCTTTGACCAAATTCTGAACCAACGAGAGAACGATATGCTCGATTCCAAACTGTTACGCGGCCAACTTCAGGAAGTGGCGGACCGCCTGGCCTCCCGTGGCTTCAGCCTGGATGTCGCGCGCATCGAGGCCCTGGAAGAACGCCGCAAGGTGGTGCAGACCCGTACCGAACAACTGCAAGCCGAGCGTAACGCCCGTTCCAAATCCATCGGCCAGGCCAAGGCCAAGGGCGAAGACATCGCCCCGCTGATGGCGGACGTCGAGCGCATGGCGGGTGAACTTGCCAGCGGCAAGGTCGAGCTGGACGGCATCCAGGCCGAACTGGATGGCATCCTGCTGGGTATTCCCAACCTGCCGGATGACAGCGTGCCGGTCGGCGCCGATGAAGACCACAACGTCGAAGTGCGTCGTTGGGGCACCCCGCGCGCCTTCGACTTCGAGATCAAGGACCACGTGGCGCTCGGCGAGCTGACCGGCGGCCTGGACTTCGAAACCGCGGCCAAGCTGTCGGGCGCCCGTTTTGCCCTGCTGCGCGGCCCGATCGCGCGCCTGCACCGCGCCCTGGCGCAGTTCATGATCAACCTGCACACCAGCGAGCACGGCTACGAAGAAGCCTACACTCCGTACCTGGTCCAGGCTCCGGCACTGCAAGGCACCGGCCAGTTGCCCAAGTTCGAGGAAGACCTGTTCAAGATCAGCCGTGATGGCGAAGCCGACTTCTACCTGATCCCGACTGCCGAGGTGTCGCTGACCAACATCGTGGCCGGCGAGATCCTCGACGCCAAGCAACTGCCGATCAAGTTCGTCGCCCATACCCCGTGCTTCCGTAGCGAAGCCGGTGCTTCGGGCCGCGACACCCGCGGCATGATCCGCCAGCACCAGTTCGACAAGGTCGAAATGGTACAGATCGTCGAGCCGGGCAAATCCATGGAAGCCCTCGAAGGCCTGACCGCCAACGCCGAACGCGTCCTGCAGGCCCTGGAGCTGCCATACCGGGTACTGGCGCTGTGCACTGGCGACATGGGCTTCAGCGCGGTGAAAACCTACGACCTGGAAGTCTGGGTGCCAAGCCAGGACAAGTACCGCGAAATCTCCTCGTGCTCCAACTGTGGCGATTTCCAGGCCCGGCGCATGCAGGCGCGCTGGCGCAACCCGGAAACCGGCAAGCCGGAACTGGTGCACACCCTCAACGGTTCGGGCCTGGCAGTTGGCCGGACCCTGGTGGCGGTGCTCGAGAACTACCAGCAGGCCGACGGTTCGATCCGCGTGCCAGAAGTGCTCAAGCCGTACATGGGTGGCCTGGAGGTCATCGGTTAAATGGAATTCCTGCCGCTGTTCCACAAACTGCGCGGCAGCCGTGTGCTGATCGTCGGCGCAGGCGAGATTGCCCTGCGCAAATCGCGTCTGCTGGCCGACGCCGGGGCTGTGCTGCGGGTCGTGGCGCCCGAGATCGAAGCGCAACTGGCCGAGCTTGCCCGGCACAGCGGTGGTGAAATCCTCAGCCGTGGTTACCAGCCTGGCGACCTCGACGGTTGCCAGCTGATCATTGCCGCCACCGACGACCAGGCGCTCAACGCCCAGGTCTCGGCCGATGCCCAGCAGCGCTGCGTACCGGTCAACGTGGTCGATGCACCGGCGCTGTGTTCGGTGATCTTCCCGGCTATTGTCGACCGTTCGCCATTGGTAGTGGCGGTGTCCAGCGGCGGCGATGCGCCGGTGCTGGCGCGGCTGATCCGGGCCAAGCTGGAAACCTGGATTCCCGCCGCCTATGGCGAGCTGGCCGGCCTTGGCGCGCGCTTTCGGCACAAGGTCAAGGCGCTGTACCCGGACGTCAATCAGCGTCGCGGTTTCTGGGAAGATGTCTTCCAGGGCCCGATCGCCGAGCGGCAACTGGCCGGGCAGGGCGCTGAAGCCGAGCGCCTGCTGCAAGCCAAGATCGACGGTGCCACTTACCAGGCGCCGGGCGAGGTGTACCTGGTCGGCGCTGGCCCCGGTGACCCGGACCTGCTGACCTTCCGCGCCTTGCGCCTGATGCAGCAAGCCGACGTGGTGCTCTACGATCGCCTGGTCGCCCCGGCGATCATCGAGCTGTGCCGCCGTGATGCCGAGCGTATCTACGTCGGCAAGCGCCGCGCCGACCACGCCGTGCCGCAAGCGCAGATCAACCAGCAACTGGTCGACCTGGCGCGTCAGGGCAAGCGGGTGCTGCGTCTGAAGGGCGGCGATCCGTTCATCTTCGGCCGTGGCGGCGAAGAGATCGAGGAGCTGGCGGCCCAGGGCATTCCGTTCCAGGTGGTGCCGGGGATTACCGCGGCCAGCGGCTGCTCGGCCTATGCCGGCATCCCGCTGACCCACCGCGACTATGCGCAGTCGGTGCGTTTCGTCACCGGTCACCTCAAGGACGGTACCAGCGACCTGCCCTGGCACGACCTGGTGGCACCGGCGCAGACCCTGGTGTTCTACATGGGCCTGGTGGGCCTGCCGACCATCTGTGCCGAGCTGATTCGTCACGGGCGGGCGGCCGATACCCCGGCGGCCCTGGTGCAGCAGGGCACCACGCCGAACCAGCGGGTGTTCACCGGCACCCTGGCCGACTTGCCCAAGCTTGTGGCAGAGCATGAAGTGCATGCACCGACCCTGGTGATCGTCGGCGAAGTCGTACAGCTGCGCGAGAAACTGGCCTGGTTCGAAGGCGCCCAGCCTTGAAATCATCGCGGGTCAAGCCCGCTCCCACAAAACCTGTGGGAGCGGGCTTGACCCGCGATGAATCCACCCCTATTCCCCAGCCTTGCGCCAAATCCCTCGCCCCACCAACCGCTGCCGATCATGCCCCAGCTCAAAATCCTGCAACGGCCCCTTGGGCACAATCCCGTTCGGATTGATGGTCTTGTGGCTCATGTAGTAATGCTTCTGGATATGCTCGAAATTCACCGTCTCGGCGATCCCCGGCCACTGGTACAGCTCCCGTAGCCAGTTCGACAGGTTCGGGTAATCGGCAATGCGCCGCAGGTTGCACTTGAAGTGTCCGTGGTACACCGCGTCAAAGCGGATCAGCGTGGTGAACAGCCGCCAGTCGGCCTCGGTCAGGTATTCCCCGGCCAGATAGCGCTGGGTGCCCAGCAGCCGCTCCAGATGATCCAGCTCGGCAAACACCTCGTCAAAGGCCTGCTCGTAGGCCGCCTGCGACGTGGCAAAGCCCGCCCGGTACACGCCGTTGTTGACCGCTGGGTAGATCCGTTCGTTGAGTGCGTCGATCTGCTCGCGCAAGGGTTCGGGATACAGGTCCAGGCGATTGCCGGTCAGTTCGTCGAAGGCCGAGTTGAAGATGCGAATGATCTCTGCCGATTCGTTGTTGACGATGCGCTGCTCGTGTTTGTCCCACAGCACCGGCACCGTGACCCGGCCGCTGTAGTGTGGGTCGTCGCGGGTGTAGCGCTGGTGCAGGAAGTCCAGGTGCTCAAGCTTGTCACCGGTCGAGCCCTTGTTCTGGTCGAAAGTCCAGCCATGCTCGGCCATCAGCCAACTGACCACCGACACATCGATCAGGCTCTCAAGGCCCTTGAGCTTGCGAAAGATCAGGGTGCGGTGGGCCCAGGGGCAAGCCAGCGACACGTACAGGTGATAACGGCCGGCTTCGGCGCCGGGCAGGGCGTTGCGCCGCTGCGCGCTTTCGCGCTGGAAGGCGCCGTCTTTGCTGCTTTCATACCACTGGTCGTGCCAGCGTCCGTCGATCAACAGGCCCATGCTGAGCTCCTTGGCGATTCGTTCTGATATAGAACCCAGTGTACGGAGCTGGGTTCGAACGAATAGCGCAAAGTCCGGGCCTGTTTGATCGGCTCAGTCGATCAGTTGCGCTGATCCCAATAGCGTTGGGCCTGGGCGAAGGCTTCCTCGCGGCAATGACCCAGGCCGCGCAAGGCCAGGGCCATGGTTGCGACCACGGCCAGTTCGCCATAGCTATTCTGCTCATCACCGCGCCACACGGCCAGCAACTGCTCGGGCTCCAGGCTCGCCGGTTTGACATGACGCTGGGCGGCCAGGGCCGGCCATTCCTCATCCCAGTCGATGCCATTGGCGGTGCCATACAGGTGGCTGCTGGTGTCCGGGTTGATCTCGATCTCACCGCCATCGCCCTTGACCACGATTGCCGTATCGCCGAGCAGGCGGCTGGCTTCGCGGTGAACCGCCTGGTAGCCGGGGTGGAAGATGCTCTGCAGGCCGCAGCGGGCGTTCAACGGGTTGAGCACCCGGGCCAGGGAGTGAATCGGCGAACGCAGGCCCAGGGTGTTGCGCAGGTCGATCATCCGTTGCAGGCGCGGGGCCCAGTCTTGCAGCGGGATGAACGCCAGCATGTGGCTTTCCAGCGCTTCAGACACTGCATTCCAGTCCCGGCACAGCGGAATCTGCAGCAGCGCCAGCACTTGCTCGGTGTACAGCCGCCCGGCGGTGTGCGCGCCGCCGCCGTGCAGGAGGATGCGCACGCCATTGGCCGCCAGGCACTTGGCAGCCAGCAGGTACCAGGGCAGGTGGCGTTTTTTGCCGGCGTAACTTGGCCAGTCGAGATCAACCTCAATCGGCGGTGCCTGCAAACGCTGGCGCAGGGCCTCGGTGAAGCCGGCCAGCTCCTCAGGGCTTTCTTCCTTGTGGCGCAGCAGCATCAGGAAGGCGCCGAGCTGGGTTTCCTCGACCTTGCCATCGAGCAGCATGCCCATGGCCTCGCGGGCTTCCTCGCGGCTCAGGCCACGGGCGCCGCGCTTGCCCTTGCCAAGAATGCGCACGAACTGGGCAAACGGGTGTTCGGCCGGGGTTTCGGTGATCAACGGGCTGTGTTCGGTCATATGCAATTGGTCGGCTTCGGCAGGCCCGCAAGTTTCGCGGCGAGTTTGGCGGGGGTGCCCTTGAACAGGCGGTTCAGGTGCAGGCTGTTGCCCTTTTCCGCGCCCAGCTTGAGCGCGGTGTACTTGATCAGCGGGCGGGTGGCCGGCGACAGCTCGAACTCCTGGTAGAAGTCGCGCAGCAGCGTCAGCACTTCCCAGTGCTCCGCGGTCAGCTCCAGGTCTTCATGGGCGGCGAGGGCGCTGGCGACCTCCTCGGACCAATCACCGAGCTCGACCAGGTAGCCGTCCTTATCCAGGGCGATGCTGCGCTCGCCGACAGTCAGGGTACTCATAGCCAGCTGTTGACCTTGTCATAGTGCAGCGACAGCTCGACGAAGGCCGGGTAGTCGATGGCCTTGCCCAGCTCACTGAGGACGATGGCGCGGGCTTGCAGGTCTTCGTCCAGGGCGAACAGGCGTCCGCCCAGCTGGTTGGCCTGCAGGCTGCGCAGCGGCTCGCTGCCGGGCTGCAGGGCATACACCGCATCGCCGCACAGCAGCAGGCCGTCGGCGCTGCCAAGCAGGCGCAGGCAACTGCTCAGGCGGTTGTCGCCAAACGGCGAGTGGCAAATCACGTGCAAGGTGCTCATCAGAGGGTCACCACCTGGTCGAAACGGTCGATCAACGCGGCCAGCGCAGCGTCATCCAGCACCTGTACCGGCAGGCTCAGGGTGTCGGCAGCAAGGCCGCGCTCCTGCAGGCTGCTGCTGGCGGCGAACAGTTCCTCGACACCGAACATCGGCAATGCTTGCAGGTTGGCCGCGAGGTTCTTCTGCTGCAGCTGGGCCGGCTGCTGGCCGGGGGCGAGCTGGAACACGCCGTCATCGAGAAACAGCATGCCCAGCGGCAGGTCGAAGGCACCGCCGGCCAGGGCGATATCCAGCGCCTCGCGGGCGGATGGCCCGGCCCACGGCGCTTGGCGGCTGATAATCAGCAAGGACTTGGCCATCTCAATCGCCTCCAAAGCACATCAGTCGATCGGCGACTTGCGCCGCCTCATGCAACTGGCCCAGCCCGGACAGCTCCCAGGGCGCTGGCAGGTTGACCGCCGGGCGCTGGTAGCGCTGGGCTTCCTCGGCATTGAGCACGCCGCGGCGCAGAGCGGCGGCAATGCATACCACGGCATCGAGCTGCTGCGCGCTGACGAAGGCGCGCCACTCGGTGGGTAGGTCCAGCTCATCCTGAGGCGTCACGACATTGCCCGAGGCGCTGTGCACGCCGTCCTGATAGAAAAACAGCCGGACAATCTCATGCCCGCCAGCGAGCGCCGCCTGGGCAAAACGCAGGGCGCGGCGCGAGGAGGGCGCATGGGCCGGAGAAAAAACCGCAATGGCGAACTTCATGGAAGTCTCTTTCAGCAAATCTGCGGGAATGATAAAGCAAAAAGCCCGCTCCTGTTGGAGCGGGCTTGACCCGCGATGGGGGCAACCTCAACTTCAGGCCTTGTCTTTATGCTCCGGCAAGAACCAGTTCAGTACCAGGGCACAAATCCCCCCGGTGGCCACCCCCGACTCCAGCACATTACGCAGTGCCGACGGCATATGCGCGAGGAACTCCGGCACCTGCGCCACGCCCAGGCCCAGCGCCAGCGACACGGCAATGATCAGCAGCGCGCGACGATCCAGGCTGATGCTGGCAAGGATATTGATCCCCGAAGCCGCCACCGCGCCGAACATCACCATCGCCGCCCCCCCGAGCACCGGCTCCGGCACCGCCTGGATCACCCCGGCCACGCTCGGGAACAGGCCAAGAATCACCAGCATCGCCGCAATCCATACACCGATATGACGGCTGGCAATGCCGGTCAGCTGAATCACGCCATTATTCTGGGCAAAGATCGAGCTCGGGAAGGTATTGAACACCCCGGCCAGCAGCGAGTTGGCGCCGTTGACCAGCACCCCGCCCTTGATCCGCTGCATCCACAGCGGGCCTTCCACCGGCTGGCGCGAGACCTTGCTGGTCGCGGTCACATCACCAATGGCTTCCAGCGATGTAACCAGGTAAATCACCAGCATCGGAATAAACAGCGCCCAAGAGAAGCCCAGGCCGAAATGCAGCGGTACCGGCACCTGGAACAGCGCGGCTTCGTGCATACCGGTGAAATTCAGGCGGCCCAGGTAGCCGGCCAGGGCGTAGCCCACGGCCAGGGCGATAACGATGGCGCAGCTGCGCATCCACACCACCGGAATACGGTTGAGAATGACGATGATCGCCAGCACCACACCCGACAGCAGCAGGTTCTCGCCATTGGCAAAGGTACCGTTGCTCATCGCCGCAAAGCCGCCGCCCATGCTGATCAGGCCGACCTTGATCAGGGTCAGGCCGATCATCAGCACGACGATCCCGGTCACCAGCGGGGTGATCAGGCGTTTGACGAACGGCAGGATGCGCGAAATGCCCATCTCCACGAACGAACCGGCGATCACCACTCCAAAAATCGCCGCCATCACGCCTTCGACCGGCGTGCCTTGCTTGACCATCAACGCGCCACCGGCGATCAACGGCCCGACAAAGTTGAAACTGGTGCCCTGCACAATCAACAGCCCGGCGCCGAACGGCCCGAAGCGGCGGCACTGCACGAAGGTAGCGATCCCCGAGATCACCAGCGACATCGACACAATCAGGTTGGTATCACGGGCCGAAACCCCCAGTGCCTGGCAGATCAGCAGGCCGGGGGTGACGATCGGCACAATGATCGCCAGCAGATGCTGCAACGCCGCCAGCATCGCAATCAGCGGCCGCGGCCGGTCTTCAAGGCCGAGGACCAGTTCATTGGCCTGCGCGGGTGCGCCGGGTCCTTGCTCGATTGAACTCATGGGAGTGCTGCCCCGGAAGAAAAAAGGAGCGCATTCTACGGGGCCGCACTCGTTTACGGTAGTGCGGGAGCTGGTTTTGCCGGCGATGCAAGGCAAAGCCTTGGCAAACCCGGCCACAAAAAAGCCCGCCGAAGCGGGCTTTCTCTTAAAACATCACACCAACAACCAATCAGTCATCGCGACCCATCAGGCCGAACAGCTGCAGCAGGCTGACGAACAGGTTGTAGATCGATACATACAGGCTGATGGTCGCCATGATGTAGTTACGCTCGCCACCGTGGATGATCGCGCTGGTCTGGAACAGGATGCATACCGACGAGAACAGCACGAAACCGGCGCTGATCGCCAATTGCAGGCCGCTGATCTGGAAGAAGAAGCTGGCAACCACGGCGCCCAGCAGGACGAAGAAGCCTGCGGTGATGAAACCGCTGAGGAAGCTCATGTCCTTGCGGGAGATCAGCACATAGGCCGACAGACCACCGAACACCAGGGCGGTCATGGCAAATGCCGAGCTGACCACCTCGGCGCCACCGGCCATACCCAGGTAACGGTTGAGGATAGGGCCGAGCAAAAAGCCCATGAAACCGGTGAGGGCGAAGGTAGACACCAGGCCCCAGACCGAATCACGCAGCTTGTTGGTGAGGAAGAACAGGCCATAGAAGCCGATCAGCACCACGAAAATGTTCGGGTAGCCAACGCGCATCTGCTGCGCCACATAGGCCATGACGCCACTGAAGGCGAGGGTGATAGCCAGCAACCCGTATGTGTTACGCAGGACGCGGCTGACCTCCTGCTGCTCGACCTGCTGGCCGTGATTGACGGCGTAATCCTGTTCGCGCATGGCGACACTCCTGTGGGTTTGAAACGTTCAGATGCAAAGATCATAACAGAGCCGCGCAAAGCAGCCACATAGAGAGTTTGACAGCTTGTTTCATTTCGGTATTATGGCGCCCGCAATACGAGGAAGCGTGGCCGAGTGGTTTAAGGCAACGGTCTTGAAAACCGTCGATGGGCAACTATCCTAGAGTTCGAATCTCTACGCTTCCGCCACTTCCAAAGCCCTGATTAATCAGGGCTTTTTGCGTTTCTGAGGGTCGAAAAATAGGGCCTCGGGAACACGCTTGGGAATATCGCTTCCAATTCGGCTTGGAATCGCTTCGAAGACGTTCACTATTTTGCCTTCTGTGTGCGCGCCCCCTTCTCCGAAATCATGTCCGTTTCGTTTAGACCAACCTAGCCGGGGTGGCGCGCTTCGTTGAAGTGGGTAATATGCTTCGCTTCCTTCTAGGCGGGAGAGCGGTCATGCGCCAAAGGCTGCAGCAGCTTCGAGAGTGGCTCACACCGCGTAGGCGGCTATGGATGGGCATAGCTCTGATTACAGTCACTATCGCTGTGCCAGTTGTCAGTCCAGGAACCACCGTCAGTTGGCTTATCGGACCTGCGAGCGTTTTCTTCGTGGGTGCCTTTATGCCCGCTACGAACGGAAAATGATAAGGCGCTGGCGGGCATCCGGCAGATGGTTTTGGCGGTACCTTGGAATGTGAGTTTACCGGAATGGCAACTGCCTCGAGTCTGTCACCAGAACGGGCTGAATAAAGCCTTCGATGTCACCAGCCAGCCACGATTGTTCTGTTCTTGATAAGTAAAACTTAACGGCTGCGCCCGATTCGTCGGTCGACGCTACTGCGATCAATGTCTGCTGTGGATACTGTGTGCGCCACTGCTGAAACACTGCGTTGATCAACAGCAAGGCCTGTGCAAGATTATCGCCTGTGAGGTAGTTGAATTGACCCAGCATTCAACGCTTGTCTCGTCCGGGCGGAGCGATCGCTGAACAGTTCCAAGTCTTTTCTTGAAAGCGGCGTGAATCGCCTAACGCTACCACTGAAGGCAACTGGCCGATCATCGCTAGAAGGGAACGATTTGCCTCGCAGCATCACCCCGGACTCGCTAGGATGGGCTGAATTCGTATTTTTGCCAGGCGATGAGTGGATGTTCCAGGACTTAAAAAACAATTCCCCGCACGGGAGCATGCTAAGCAAACTCCAGCCTGTTGCCTCATCAATGCTTGCCCACCTGATCGAATGCTATCCGTCTCTTCCCGAGGATTACAGCGCCTTCCTGAAGGAATTCGGAAGCGGAGCAGTAGGTGCGGAGCAGCCGCTGTTCATTCTGTATGACGGTCTGCTAGCGCCGAATGAAGTTTACGATGCTGACAGTGCCACCGCGCTGGAGGGAATTCTGTTGTTCGGTGATGACATGCAGGGCTACTGCGCAGGCTTCGATACCGACAACGCCTGGCAGGTAGTCGAGATTGATCCGCTCGATGGGCAGGCTCATGTAGTTGCCGCCAGTTTTCAGGAGTACTTGTGGGACATGTTGGATTAGCGGCGAGTCCGCCGTAACCTTTGTCCTATTCAAGCGCGAGCGTTGGCGAGAAGCCGATAGCGAACAAAGCGCACGCCATCCAAACAAACTTCCCCATCCGGCTGAAACCCTAACCAAAGCATCCCCTTGACCCGCGTTCTGCTAGGCGCAAGCAAAACGGTAACCGATTCCAGCCCAATCTCCTCAAAGGCTCGCCGAAGGATTTCAGCAAAAATCGCTCTGCCATGGCCCCAGTAATCTGGATGTAAAACCAGCGCCAGGTCCGCATCACCTTCTGTTAACTGCAGACCACCCCAGCCGGCAAACTTCTGATTCACCAAGAAAGCCCACGGGCCATAGCCATTAACCTGCCACTGCGACTCTTTCTCGGCGACCCACGCTGCGCATTTGGCTTCGTCAAAGTCGGGGCGGCCCAAAGGCAGGTGGCGCAAGACCCGCGAGTTGTTGTTGAGCTCAATGATGTCGGCGCTGCTGATTTCACAGAGTCGCTTGAATTGCAGGTCCATGCTTTGCCTTTTCCGCAATGTTTGATGCGCGGGTTTGCACTCGCGCAGGCCAACCAATCTAGCCGGCGGGCTTGAAACTAGCAGCCCCTTTCGCAAGCTCAACAGCAGCAGTAATCGCTGCTCGCGCTTGCGGGCTGTTCTTCCAGCAGGTCGAGCCCAGTGCCGCTGAGGCCTGAGCCAGTATGTCACTGACATCCGCCTTGCCCAGTTCTGCCAGCGATTCAATCCCCATCTGTTCGAGCCGGGTAATGACAGTTGGGCCGACGCCCTTGAGGGCGAGCAATGCAGCGCGTTCGTTCGGTAAGAAGGGCATTTGCGAAATCCTTTTCTGGGTAGTCTGGGGTATGTTCAGGTATAGAAACACCGCAACTTGGCTTGAGTCGATGCACAGACCTGTGCCCGAAACTTCGCATCGTCCGAATTCCAGCACAACGCGTAGCCATAACAATTGGGCACGTGGTTGGCAATTTCATACGCCCGCCATTGTGTCATTGCCCGGCCATCCAGTGTATCTGGCGTGTACTCAAGTAACCAGGCAACAGCATTGATGAACTGCCCATGGGAGAACACTGCAATGTCCTGGGCAGGATGTGCGGCAAGTTGTTCCAGGAATGCCTTCGCCCGAGCCACGAAGTCCAGAAACGACTCTGCTCCGGCACCATCCCTGAATGCCGGGTCCGATCTGGCCCAGTACGCTTCAACCCAGTTGCGACGTTGGGCCACTGTCGTGTCGGTACAGCGCGCAGGTTCAAGGTAGGTGAACTCTTGCACAGCCCAGGTTTCGAGCGGCACGGCAGGGAAGGCGGTGGCCGTTGCCTTGGCGGTCGCTTGGGCTCGGAAGAATGGCGAGGCAACAATTAATTGCGGCGCCTGGGTGAACGAATGGGCCACCCGCTGCGCTTGTTCGATTCCCTTTTGAGTAAGGGCAATGCTCGCATGATCGCGACTGGCTTGGCCTGCGTTGGCAGCGCTTTCGCCGTGGCGAATCAGCTTGATGTGCTTCATTGACGACCTGTCTTTTCAACGTGAGTGTTGATTGTCCTGTTGCGCAGCATAACGGCAATCTGGTTTAAGATGGTGCATCATGGCTGACTGCCATGCAGCCACAAGACAAGGAGGTTTGACATGACCAACCCAAGCAAAAAGCCTTTCATCCTGGCCGGCGCGCCACTGATTGCCATGGGCTCGGGCTTCATTGCCGTGGGGTTATCCGGGCAACCTGCATTTGCTTACACCGGTCTGGGCTTGTTAATACCCGGCATCGTACTGGTTGCGATCGAATTCTATTCGAGACGTCGACGGGCTTGAGTGAGCCGCGACAGCATTCGAAGATAAGGATATCCGTGCAAAACCCACAACCGACCGACCCCGCTGAACGCCCTGCAGCAAACCCGCCCGATACATTAATGAACTGGTCGATCAAGGCGCGCCTGATTGCGCCCAGGGACCTGCGCAATGGCATCCTGGCGATGACCATCGCGGTGCTCGGGGTGGCCGGTATGCTCAGTTGGCTGGGGGCCGACAAGTGGGTCTACGGGTTATGCGCGGTGATGTACGTCCTGGTGCTGTTGTTATTAACGGTCAGAACCCACCTTTCATTCCAGCTCACCCGCGACGGCATAACCATCAGCAAGTACGTGCGCTCCGATCGCGCCGCCAGGACCACCATCGTCGTGGTTGTGGTAATCGAGGCGCTGTTGATGCTCTGGCTGGCGGTCGCGACCGGCACCTGGTGGCTGTTGCTGACGCCGCTGTTTATCGCTTATATCCTGTTCACTCGCGAGATGGTGCCGCCTTCGCCCGAAGCCTGTGCGAAACATGAACACGGCCCCGGGTGGGAGCAATATCGCTACCTGACCATCGACCGCAAGCGCCGGATCCTGGTCCCGCATATCAGTAACCTGTCCATCGGCTTCGAACTGCGCCTGCCCGACATAGCGATGTTCGAACAGTGCCTGGCGCTGTTGCGTGAGCTGTTACCTGCCGAGGTTGAGTATCTGGAGCGGGATTGGGAGTTTGCGTGATCTGCAGCGGGGCGGTTCAAACAGCCGCTCAAATGAACCCCTCAAAAAAACAATCCCCGAATACCGGGGATTATTTTTAAGTGGCGCTAAGCAACTTATTGCTTCCCCGTTCCCTCCGGCAACGCATAAGCAATGATGTAGTCGCCCACATCCGGCGAATGGCTCATGCCGCCCGCCGAGATCACCACATATTGCCGGCCGGTGGCCGGCGACTGGTAGATCAACGGCGCCGCTACAGCACCGACCGGCAGGCGGGCTTTCCACACTTCTTTACCGGTGGCCGAGTCGAGCGCGCGCAGGTAGTAATCCTGGGTGCCGGCAAAGAACACCAGGCCGGACGCCGTTGAGGTCGGCCCGCCAAGGGTCGGCATGCCCAGCGGGATCGGCAGGTGGGTTTTGATCCCCAGTGGGCCGGTGTCCTGGACAGTGCCCAGCGGCACTTGCCAGACCAGTTTCTGGGTATTCAGGTCGATGGCGCTCATGCTGCCGAACGGCGGGCTGTTGCACGGTACGCCCAGGGGGGATTGCAGAATATCGATTTTCACCCCGCCATAGATGCCGGCAACTTGTGGGCGAATGGTGCCCATGAAGCCAGGCACTTCATCGGTCGAGACTTTAAACTTCTTGGTGTTTTCCTTGGTAACCAGGGCCATACGCAGCGGCACGCGCATGTCGTTGACGAACATCATGCCGGTGTTTTCGTCGATGGAAATACCACCCCAGTTCATGCCGCCCAACAGGCCCGGCCATTCGATGTAGGGTTTTTCGGTTGGCGGGGTAAAGGGGCCGACGTAGACGGAGTCCTTGAACATGATGCGGCAGTACAGTTGGTCGAAGGTGCTCACGCCCCACATGGACTTTTCAGTCAGTGGCTCGGCACCAATCACCGGCATGCCCACCGAGTGCGGTTGGGTGGGCGCCAGGTGTTCCCCTTCTGCGGCCGGTGCAGTCGGCACCGGGCGCTCCTGCACTTCGGTAACCGGCTGGCCGGTGCGGCGGTCCAGTACGAAGATGTTGCCGGTTTTACTGGTCTGGATCAGCACCGGGGTTTTTTCGCCCTGGGCATTCTTGATGTCGTACAGCACCGGCTGCGATGGCAGGTCGTAGTCCCACACGTCGTGGTGAACGGTCTGGTAAACCCATTTCGCTTTGCCGGTCGAGGCATCGACGGCAACCACGGCCGAGCCATACTTTTCCTTGGCCTGGTTGCGGTCGCCACCCCAATAGTCGGGCGGGCCGTTGCCGGTTGGCAGGTAGACCAGGTTCAGTTCCTTGTCGAAAGTCGGAACGGTCCAGACGTTAGGGGTTTCCAGCGTGAAGGCGTGATCGGCGGCGGTGGTATCCGCATCCTCAGGCGCGCCGATATCCCAGGCCCACACCAGCGCACCGGTGAGTACGTCAAAGGCCCGCACCGCGCCGGAAGGTTCTTTGCCGACGATGTCGCGGACCCAGCCACCGACCACAGTGAGGTGGCCCATGACCACCGGTAGGGAGGTCGGGTGATAGCGCTTGCTGTTCTCGGTCGGGCCCATACCTTTTTTCAGGTCGACGAAGCCGTTGTCGCCAAAGTTCGGGCACAGGCTGCCGGTGTGCGCATCGAGGGCAAACAAGCGCGCATCGACAGACGACACCAGAATGCGCTGACGGCATTGTTGCTGATCGTTGTAGGAGGCTTTGACCTCAGCGCTCAGGCTGTCGTCCTTGTCGATGTCGTAATAGCCCACGCCGCGGCAGGTGACGTGCTCTGCACTGCTGGCGTGCGGGTCGAATTTCCAGATCGGCTTGCCGCTGTCGCCGTCGAGGGCGGTGATCAGGTTTTCCGGGGTGCACGAATACAGCACGTTGCCGATCTGCAGCGGGGTGTTTTCGTCGACACCGGCGCCATTGCCGGTGGTCCTGCGGCCGGTGCGGTAGATCCACGCCACTTGCAGGTCCTTGACGTTGTCTGCGGTGATCTGGCTGAACGGCGCAAAGCGCGTGCCGGATGCACTGCGGCCAAAGAACTCCCAGTTTTCGGGTGCGGAGGCGGGCGCTTTGGGCGCGGGCGCACCGTTGCTAGCGACCGGGTTGGAGATCGCGCCGTGCGGATAGAACGCAGCAACGAAGGTTGCGATCAGCGCCGCAAACACGACAAAACCGCTGCCGTTGGCCAGGCGCCTAGTGTTCGCAGAGGTACCTGGGAACGCAGCACCGACCCACAGGCTCAGGGTCAGGATAATCGCCGGAACCACTAGGCGCGGCAGCAGTTGCCAGTAAATAAACTGACCCACTTCGTAAAATGCCCAGGCACAGGTTGCAAGGGCGATAACCACGGAAAGGGTAATGCCACTGCGTTTGCGCCAGAAAAACAGTGCCGCCAGCAGTAAGTAGGCAAGGCCGGCGATCAAGTAATAAGTTGATCCTCCCAGTATCACCAGCTTGAGGCCGCCATATAGCAACGCCAGCGATATCACTAGAACCAGCAGGGAAAACAGCACGCTCGCGGTCGTGGCAAACTTCCGGGTTTGCGTTCGAGGGGCATCCGTCATTGTTTATACGTTCCGTTAGTCATAGGCATTGCACGCACGCAGTGCGCAAGGCTCAGGGGGAATTAAGTTGGCAGCATCAACGCCTGATGGGCAGCGCTGGTCAGCTGGGAAGCGGGGCAGGGGCTTGGCCTGGAAACTGATTTCAGTTTAGGCCGAGGGTGTTTGCGGATAAACGCCCGGGGCTGAGAAGCTTTATTGGTGAAACAGTAACAATGGCGTTTGCCGCACAAGCAATAAGCGCTAATGGCGGTTATCATCCGCGCCCGCAGGGTGTACTGCGGATGTCTTGGTCAAGGAGCAGGCTTGTAATGAGTCGAAGTGCGGCAGGGAAGCTGATGGTGGGTGCGGGTATCGGGTTGTGTGCACTGCTCGCTGTGGCCTTGTTCAAGGAGCCCAGGGTGGTGCTGGCGCAGTTGCAGTTCCAGGGCGGTGCCCATCCTCGCGGTGACGCCGGGCAAGTGCACGAGGTTTACCGCCAGGCCGTCGAGCAGCTGTTGGCCACCCAGCACATCGATACGCAACGGCTGCAGATCGAACTCGATCCCCAGCACAGTGACACCCTTGTGCTGCGCGGCCCTGAGCCTGCCCTGAGCGCCGCGCAACGCCAGGCCCTGGCCGGCCAGTTCGATACCATCCTGAAGGCGCGCAAGTCGGTGGTCTCCAGCGTGCAATTGCGGCTGGACTACAGTCAGGCCAAGCGCCTGAATGCAGCAGGGAGGGAAATCGGCCCGGCGCCTGCCAACGTCGTCGCGATGGGGCGCAAGGTCATACCGCTGTGGTTCGACTTGCCCTACGAAACGAGCCTCGATACCCGCATCAGCGACAGCGAGCGGCGCCATGCCTTTGCCGGTAGCCGCACGGTCAAGGCCGAGGTGAGCTGCCAGCTCGACAGTTTCGTGCAGAGCGCCTTGCCGTTCGTCATTACCGGCTTCAAGGCCGATAGCGCGCAACTGGAAGGCGGCATGGACATTCTCACCCACGACAAGATGACCCTGCGCGTGCCTGCCAGCCTGTACTTTGACGACCGTGACTTGCGCGAGCGCCTCGAGGCGGGAGGGCTGAAGGTCAGCATGGGAAGCCAGATGTCCTACGGCAAGTTTCGCTCGACCTGGCTGACCATTGAGTTCGGATCACTCGGCGAGCATCCCTACCAGCCCTTTGATATGGCCGACGCCGGGCGCCAGGGCCTGCGCGAGATGTGTGGCGATTACGCGTATCAGGCCGGGCGGCCGTTTTCGTTCTACTACGGGGTAGGGCTGGACCGACTGCAAAAGGTCGATATCGCGCCGCAGGGCTGAAGCCCAGCAGAAGCGCCGGCGCGGTGCCCGGCGTGATAGCATGCCGCCGCGTTTCAACGCGGGTCATCCAACCATCTTCACTGGCATCACCGAAAGGACTCAGCAAGCCCATGTACTTCACCCTGGAATTCTACAACGCCCTCACTTCGCAGTTCTGGACGCCGCTGCTCGCCGCTGTGCTCACCTGGATTCTGCTCTGGTTTCGCAGCCAGTCCTACGACGGCACCGGCGCCTGGACCCTGGGCTTGATCGTGGTGCTGTGCGCGGTGGCGTTCTTTCCCAATGGCTACCACGCGCTGTTCAACACCGGCCCGACCTTCTACAGCCATGACCGTATTTATGCGCCTGACTACTCGGCAAAGTTCAGCGCCGATGTGCTGCTGACCCTCGCCGGTATGTTGGTGGGCATGCTTGCGCGCAAAATCGTTATCAGCCTGCGCTAATCGCGAAACTTCACCACCTGGTTGCACTTGGGGCACTCGATCAGCTTCTGGGTGAAGACCTCGTGGGGCAGGAAGCCGCGGTGCATCAACAGCCCTTCACCCGGCTTGTACAGGTGGTGCATGGAGGTGTTGCATTCCGGGCAGCGCACGAACAGCGCGGTGAAGAAGAACAGGCAGAGGCTGACGATGGCAAACACTGCGTAGGTCTCGAAGTATCGCGTCGCATCACGGTCGAACAGCACCCAGATCATGTAGAGGCCGCCGGTCCAGATGCTGAGGTTGAGCTCCACCTGCATGGCGATGGCGAGAAAACGGTTCTTGAGGGGTTTCACCAGGATCATCCATTGATCGTTCAAAGGCGGGGCCGCGCGCGGGGATGCGCGGGCAGTACGGCGGCCATTGTACTTCGCCAGCGGCGAAAACGCCTGCTCCCGAGCGCAGCGCTCGGGAGCAGGGCGGCGTGCCTGGGGCTCAGCGGGTACCGAGCTTGCGCAGGTTGCCGGGGGTGAACTCGTCGGCGGCAAAGTTGCTGGCGTTGAGCTTGGCCGGCTTTTGCTCGTCGAGCAGGCGATCGACCAGGTAGGAGCCGGCGATCAGGTCGTGGTAGATCCCCAGGCGCGCGTGGAAGCGCTGGATCTCATAGGCATACACCGAGGTCTGCATGTTGGTGCGCCACAGCTGGCCACGGGCGTCGAAGTTGTCGGCCAGGGTAGCCGCCCAGCTGTCTTCATCGATGTAGATCAGGCGCTTGGCATAGATGTGCCGGGCAGATGGCTTGAGGCTTGCCTGCAGCACCCACACCCGGTGTTTTTCATAGCGCATCAGCTCCGGGTTGATGTGCCCGCTGGTGGAGAGGATCTGCGCGGTGTTCACCTCGGGGCTGTCGATCTTGTAGTTGTTGTAGGGGATGTAGATTTCCTTCTTGCCGACGATGCTCCAGTCGTAGCGGTCGGTGGCACCGTTGAACAGGCGGTCTTCATCGTAGACGCGAAAGCCGCCGGCACCGGTGGGCGAATCGTAGCCCACGGTCGGCGCCCGGCGTACCCGGCGCTGGCCCGGGGTGTATTGCCAGGCCTGGCGCGGTTGGGCGGCGGCGTTGATGAATTCGTGGCCGACGATGATCTCGCCTTTCTTGCGCACCGGCTCAAGGGTGGTGAGCAAAAAGTCGGTGAACACGCCGTTGACGCTTTGCGCGCTCTGCTTGGGGTCGGACCACAGCGAGTAGATCTTGTAGTTGACCTTCTCCAGGGCCTTGTTGTTGTCGGCATACACCACCACCTGCTGGTAGTTGGCCTCTTCGGTGACCGCCCGTGCCTGCATGTTGTGGTTGAGGATCAGCTCGTTGCCGTTCTTCGGGATCGGGAACGGCGAGGCGCCGAAGGCGTTGAGGGCATCGTTGCCGTCGGCGCTGAGCGTGGCGTTCAGTGCGTTGCGCTTGAGCGCATCTTCGCTGGCCTGGTCGACCCTGAAGTCCCGATGGCTGGGGTAGACCGGGATCTTGAACGAGTTGGGGTAGCGCTTGAACAGCGCCTTCTGGCCGTCGGTGAGGTTGGCGGCGTATTGCTCGACGTTCTGCGCGGTGATGGTGAACAGCGGTTTTTCGTCGGCGTATGGGTCGGGGTAGGGCGTGCCTGGGCCGGCGAATTTCAGATGCGGCGGCAGCCCGCGCCATTTGCCGGTCCAGGCCGGAATACTGCCATCGGCGTTGCCGGCGCGCTCGGCGCCGACCGGGGTCAGGTCCTGGCCCAGGCGCGCGGCATCGTTATTGCTGACATTGGCGTGGGCCAGGCTTGCGCCGAGCAGGGCGGCCGCCAGGGTGGTGCGCAACCAGGGATGCGTGAGAGTGGACATGCGGTGCTCCTCCATCAGGGGCTTCAGAAGCGGTACTTTAAGTTGAGGGCGACGTTGTCGCGGTCGGCCAGGGGCGAGTTGTTGGCGTTACCCAGGTAGGCGTTGTAGAGCGCTTCGACGGTGAAGTTGCCGAGGTAGCGCCAGGTGGTGCCGATGCTTGCGCGCTCATCGCCTTGCCCGGCATTGATCGAGCCGGTCAGGGCGCTGTCGTGCTGGGCGGCGCTGCTGTAGGTGACCGGTACCGACATGTCCCAGCCGCTGAACACGTCGTTGTAGTCGAAGGTCGCCTGTACCGTGTAGCCCCAGGCGTCGCGGTCCAGCACCAGGCTGTCGGTGCCCGGCAGGGTCAGGCCGGGGGCCAGGGTCAGCGGGGTGGAGGCGTCGTTGTCGAGCACGGTGTTGTAGACCAGCTCGCCGACCAGGGTGGTGTTGTCGGCAAAGGCGGTCGGGCCGACCACGTGGATCATCGACACCTGGGCCTGCAGGGTCTGCGCCCGCACCGGGCTTGAGAAACCGTTGTCGACCATCACCGGCGCGCCGTCGCGGTAGCTGACTTCACCGGCGATGCTGGTGTCGCCGAGCACGGTACCGAAGCTTGCGCCGTACTGGTCGATGTTGTCGAAGTAGCGCACGCGGTAGTGGCCCAGGTCGGTCTGGAAGTCCAGCGACGGGTTCTTGTCGTGGTAGCGCGAGTAGTAGAGGCCGAACTCGGTGTTGTTCAGCGACTCGGCGGTGTAGCGCAGGGCCACGCCGTACTGGCCGCTGTCACTGGGCTCGTCGTCCTTGAGGCGGGTAACGAAGCCTGAGGCGTCGCTGAAACCGCCGCGGTCGATCAGGTCGGTGCTGGAAAAATAGCTGCCGACCCCGAACAGGTCGGTCTTCTCCCACTTGTACTGGTAGTAGGCTTGCAGCTCCAGGGCCTCGGTCAGGCTGAACTGGCCGAACACCTGGCCGACCGGCAGCAGCACTTCCTTGACCTCGACCCCGGGGGTGGTGGCCTTGGTCGCATCGACCGGGCTCTGGGCCGCAGAGATGCCCGGGTAGAACAGGCTTTCACCCCAGCTCACCACCTGATCGCCGACCCGCAGGTTGAGGTTGTGGCCGCTAACGTCCCAGCTGCCGTAGGCATAGGCGTCGAGCAGGCGCAGATCGTCGCGGTGCTGGTCGATGGTGTCCTGGGAGAAGCGGTCGGCGCGCCGGCAGTTGCCGCTGGCCAGGCAGTTGGAGGCACCGCTGTTGTTGTCGTTGCCCTGGTCGTAGACGTTGTCGTAGAAGCCGGCAGCGCGCACGAACAGGCCGTAGTTGTCCTGCCACTTGAGGTTGGCCTCGGTGAGAAAGCCAACGCGGTTGTTGATCAGGCTGCCGCGGTCGAAGGCGTTGTCGCCATCGTTGCCGTCGGCGTTGGCCACCAACTTGTGGTCGCGGCCCTCGGTACGCCAGGCCAGGCTGTAGGTGAGGGTGGTGTCCCAGTCGATGCTCAGGTCATCGTTGGCCTGAAAGGTCAGGGCGCTGGCCGGGGTGCCCAGGCCGCCGGCCAGCATCAGCATCCCCAGGCGCACGCAGGTATTGAGTGAAGGTGGGGCGATTGTTGTTTTTATCATGTCGTCCTCATGCCGCGGTCAGACCTGCCCGACCGCTGTATTCAAGGTGGGAGGTGAAGCTGGAGGCGACTATGGAATCCCCTTGGCGGCGCAACATCGTCCAAGCGGACTAAGCGATGCCGCCACGTGCGCCGGACGCTGGCGCTAGTCCCATCGGACGATGTTGGCCCGTGCCGGGCATCGAACAATCAATGACCAATGCCCCCGGCCGACCGCCGGCGCGGCCTGTTGTCCATTGCCCTTTACAAGGTGAGCACATGAACGAAGCCGGGATCGACTGGGACCACTGTTGCGACGTGCTGGTGATCGGTTCGGGGGCCGGCGGCATGACCGCCGCCCTGCGCGCCCATGACCTGGGGCTCAAGGCCCTGGTGATCGAAAAAAGTAGCGAATACGGCGGTACCTCGGCGGTGTCCGGCGGTGGTGTGTGGATCCCCAACAACCCGCGCATCAGCGCCCTGGGCGGGCACGACTCGGCCGAGGAAGCTATCGCTTACCTCAAGGCCGTCACCCAGGGCGAGATCGACGACGGGCGCATCGAAACCTTCGTCGAGCAGGGCCGGCGCATGCTCGAATACCTCGAACAACACTCGCGGGTGCGCTTCGAGGCGCAGCCGCACTATGCCGACTACTACCCCGAAGTACCGGGCGGCAAGCCTGGCTACCGCTCCATGGACCCCTTGCCGTTCGACGCGGCGCAACTGGGCGACGAGTTCCTGAAGATGCGCGCGCCGTCACCGGGCACGCTGATGATGGGTAGCATGGCCATGACCATGAAAGAAGCCCAGGTGCTGCTGTGTCGCGGCAAGGGCTGGCTGCGCCTGACCTTGCGGGTGATGTGGCGCTACTGGCGCGACCGCACGGGCCGCAAGCTGTCGAAACGTGATCGCTTCCTGACCCTGGGCAACGCCCTGGTCGGCGCCTTGCGCTGCTCGTTGCTCGACCGTGAGGTGCCGCTGTGGCTCGACTGCACGCTGGAGCAACTGCTGATCGTCGACGGGCGCATCGGCGGCGCCCAGGTGCGCCGTGACGGCAAGCTGCTGCGGATCAAGGCGCGTCACGGGGTGATCATCGCCGCCGGTGGCTTCGAGCGTAACCAGGCGATGCGCGACCAGTATCACCCGCAGCCCTCGCAAGCGCGCTGGAGCGCGACGCCGCCGCACAACACCGGCGACGGCATTCGCGCCGGCCAGGCCGTGGGCGCGCGCACCGCGCTGATGGAACACAGCTGGTGGGCGCCGACCACCCATGTGCAGGGCGAAGAGAAGCAGCGCGCGCTGTTTGTCGAGCGCACCTTGCCCGGCTGCGTGCTGGTCAATGCCGCGGGCCAGCGCTTCGTCAACGAAGCGGCGCCGTACACCGACATCGTCTACGCCATGTATGCCAACAACCGCGAAGGCGCCAGCAGCGTGCCGTGCTGGATGGTCTTCGACGCCAGCTTCCGGCGTAAATACCCCTGTGGCGCGCTGTTGCCGGGCTATGCCCAGCGCGACTGGCAGTTACCCCGGCACCTGCGCGACTACTTCCACAAGGCCAACAGTCTTGAAGCCCTGGCGACCAGCATCGGGGTCGATGCCGCAGGGCTGGCGCGTACCGTGCAACGCTTCAATGCCATGGCCAGCCTGGGTCGCGACGAAGATTTTGCCAAGGGCGAGTCGTTGTTCGACCGCTATTACGGCGACCCCGGTGTGCAGCCCAACCCGTGCCTGGCGCCGTTGCTGCAGGCACCGTTCTATGCGGTGCGGGTCGATGCCGGCGATATCGGCACCAAGGGCGGCTTGCTCACCGATGTGCATGCGCGGGTGCTGCACGAGGACGGCCAGCCGATCCTCGGCCTGTATGCCATTGGCAACAGCGCCGCATCGATGATGGGCCGTACCTATCCGGGGGCGGGGTCGACCCTCGGCCCGGCCATGACCTTCGGCTACCTGGCCGCCAACCATATCGGCGCGTTAGCCAGTAATCACCAGGCCCAGGCGGCGCTGGTTTCTTGAGGATGCACCCCATGAGTACACAACACAGGCAGGTTGCCGTGGTCACCGGCGCCAGCCGCGGTGTCGGCCAGGGTATCGCCCTGGCCCTCGGCGCGGCCGGCATGACCGTTTACGTTAGCGGCCGGGCCCGCGGGCAGGGCGGTTCACATTTGTACGGGCATGCCCTGGACGGCGACCTGCAGGCCACCGCCGAGGCCATCAGCGCGGTGGGCGGGCAAGGTATCGCGGTGACCTGCGATCACGCCGACGATGCCCAGGTGCAGGCGCTGTTCGCCCGGGTCGAGCGCGAATGCGGGCACCTGGATCTGCTGGTCAACAACGCGGCGTTCATCCATGACCAGTTGATCGAACCGGGGCCGTTCTGGAGCAAACCGCTGGCGCTGGCGGGCATCCTCGACGTCGGCCTGCGTTCAGCCTATGTCGCCAGCTACCATGGCGCGCCGCTGTTGCTGCGCAGCCGCCAGGGGCTGGTGTGCTTCACCTCATCGTTTGGCGCTGGCTGCTACATGCATGGGCCGGCTTATGGCGCGCAGAAGGCCGGCTGCGACAAGCTGGCCGCCGACATGGCCATCGATTTCGAAGGCCAGGGCGTCGCCGCCGTGTCGCTATGGTTAGGCCCGCAACTGACCGAGCGCACGCGGATTGCCGGCGAGCAGCATGGTGAGCAGTACAAGGCGTTTCTTGCCGATGCCGAGACCCCGCAGTTCAATGGGCGGGTGATTCATGCGCTGCTCAATGACCCGCAGTTGATGCGCTATTCCGGGCAAACCCTGATCACTGCCGAGATAGCCGCTGGGTATGGCATCAGCGAAGCGGGCGGGCGCCAGCCGCCTTCCCATCGCGGCTTGCTCGGCGACCCGCGCCAGCAACATCCGGCGCGGGTGATCTGAGCGGCGGATTACGACCCCTTCGGGCTCGATCGCCGGCCTTGCCGGCGATGGGCTGCACAGCAGCCCTCACACCCAGCCGCGCAACACCTGCTTGGCCACCTTGCCCGTGGCATTGAGCGGCAAGGCCTCGACCACGTGCACCCGCCGCGGCACTTTGTAGTTGGCCATCTGCTCGCGGCACCAGGTATTGAACTGCGCCACGTCGATCACCTGTCCAGGCACCGCCAGCAAGAAGGCCATGGCCACTTCCCCCAGGCGTTCATCGGCAATCCCAATCACCGCCGCCTGGGCCACCCCGGGGTACTGCAGCAAGGTCTGTTCGATCTCCGCCGGGTAAACGTTGAAGCCACCGGTGATGAACATGTCCTTGAGCCGGTCGGTGATGCGCAGGTAACCCTGTTCATCCAGCACGCCAATGTCGCCGGTGTGCAGCCAGCCCTCGGCATCCACCGCTTCGAGGCTTGCCTGCGGGTCGTTGAGGTAGCCGTGCATCAGGTTGTAGCCGCGGATCAACACCTCGCCAGGCACGTTGGCCGGCACCCTGGCGCCGCTGCTGTTGACGCAGCGGATCTCGACCCCTGGCATGGCCCGGCCGCTGGTGCTGGCGACCCGCTCGGCGCTGTCGCCGGGGCGGCAGATGCTGGCAAAGCCGCAGGCTTCGGTCAGGCCGTAGGCGGTGACGATGGTGGCAAAGCCCAGCTCCTCGCGCATGCGCCCGATCATCTCCACCGGGATCGCGGCGGCGCCAGTGACGGCGACGCGCAAGGAGCTCAGGTCGTAGTTCTGGCGTTGCGGGTGGGCCAGCAGCGACTGATACAGGGTCGGCGGCCCGGGCAGGATGTTGATGCGCTGGCGCTGCACGCAGTCGAGCAGCGCCTGCACCTCGAACACCTGCTGCGGGATGATGGTACAGCCGCGCATCAACGCCGCCAGCCAGCCGGCCTTGTAGCCAAAGGAATGGAAGAACGGATTGACGATCAGGTAGCGATCGCCCCGGCGCAGGCCGACGATCTCGCTCCAGTCGCGCACCACCTGCAAATTCTGGCCGTGGGCGGTCATCACGCCCTTGGGCTTGCCGGAGGTGCCAGAGGTAAACAACAGGTCGGACAGGGTCTGCGGCCCGACCTGCTGCTCGCGGGCCTGCAACAGCGCCTGCGGCACTTGCTCGGCGAGGGCCATGAACGCCTCCCAGGCCAGGCCGCCGTGGCGCGGCTCTGCCGGGCGCAGGCTGATCACCTGGCGCAAGGCCGGCAGGGTTTGGTCGGCGAGCATGGCCGGGTAGTCGTTATCCAGAAAGCGGCTGATGCAAAACAGCACGCAGGTGCCGCTCTCGCGCAGGATGTGCCCGGCCTCGCTGCCTTTCATCCGCGTGTTCAACGGCACCAGGGTGGCGCCGATGCTCTGCAGGGCGCCGGCGGCAACGATCCATTCCCACAGGTTGGGCGCCCACACTGCCACCCGGTCGGCCACTTGCACGTCCAGGGCGAGCAGGGCGCGGGCGGCCTGCTGGCGCAACAGCTCGAGCTGGCGGTAGCTGATGCGCTGCCCGCCGTCTTCGATGGCCGGGCTGTCGCCGTAGTCCCGGGCGGCGCGGGCGAACAGTTGGGCGATGGTCTGAGCGTTTTCGACAGGCAGCATGATGCCTCCTCAGGCTGAGGATGAATGAGCAGGGAAAGCGCCGGGCAGGCTGCCCGGCACCGCGGGTCAGGCGCTAGGCGGGGCGAAGCGGCGGCCAGCGGAGAAACCGCCGTCCACGGCAATCATCTGGCCGCTGACGAACGACGCTTCGTCAGAGGCAAGAAACAGCGCGACGTTGGCCACTTCGTCCGGCTGCCCGGAACGGTTGAGCATGTGCTGCGAAGCGAAGAAGGCGTGGAATGCCTGCTGTTCGCGGACCATGCTGGTCATCGGCGTTTCGATCAGGCCCGGGCACAGGCCGTTGACGCGGATGTTGGCGTAGCCATAGTCGATGGCCATCGAGCGGGTCAGCTGGTTGATGCCGCCCTTGGAGACGTTATAGGCAACGTTGCCGTCGCAGCCCTGCAGGCCGAAGATCGAACCGATGTTGATGATCGAGCCGCTGCGCTGGGCCTCCATCTGCGCCAGCACGTGCTTGCTGGTGAGCATGCTGCCGGTGAGGTTGATGTCCAGCACCCGCTGCCAGTTGGCGGTGCTGGTCTGGGTCACGCTGCCCTGGTCGGCGACGCCGGCGGCATTGACCAGCACATCAATACGCCCGAAGCGGCTGATGACTTCGCTCATCACCTGCTGCACGCGGGTTTCATCGCGCACATCCAGGCTCATGAACAGGCCGGGGAAGTCCGCCGGCGCCTCGCCAATGTCCAGGCCGACGACCTCGGCGCCCTCGGCAATGAAGCGGCGCACGCACGCCAGGCCGATACCCGATGCGCCGCCGGTAACCACGGCGACCTTGTTGTGCAAACGAGCCATAACTGAACCTCTGTCTTATTGTTGTGGGGCTGCTGGCGCCGAGTCTAACCGCAGTCGGGGCCGCAGTGATCGTCCGATGAGACTAGCGGGCACCGGCCCTCAGCCGGGGAAGCGCAAGCGCACCCGCGCGCCCAGTGGCCGGCTCTGGCAGGCCAGGGTCCAGCCTTCCTCCAGCTCGCGGGCGTTGAGCACATCGTTGCGCGAAAGATGCGTTTCACCCTCGAGCACCGTACACATGCAGGCCCCGCAAAAGCCTTCTTCGCACGAAGACGGCACGTCCAGGCCCGCCGCCCGGCAGCTTTGCAACAGGGTATCGCCGGGCTGGCAACGGATTTCGTGTTGCTCGCCATCGAGCTCGACCAGCAGCAGCTCACAGGCCGAGTCGCTGCTGACGGCGCGGGCAACGGCCTCTTGCGCGGCGAGTTGATCCGGGTCGGGCGGCGAGACGAAGCGCTCGACATGGATGCACTCGGCAGCTTCGCCCAGGGCCAGCAGGCTGCGCTCGACGGTGTCCATGAACGGCCCCGGGCCGCAGATGAAGTAGTCGCCGCCGCGCATTTCGCTGACCAGTTGCTGGACCTGGGCGTCGCGCAAAAAGCCCTGCAGTGAATCGAGCAGGTGGATCACCTGCAGGCGCTGCGGGTGATCCTGGCTCAGCTGGCGCAGCTCGTCGCGAAAGATCACCGAGGCTTCGTCGCGGTTGGCATACACCAGCCTGATGGATCGAGCGCCGCTGTGCAGCACCGACTTGAGGATCGACATCACCGGGGTGATACCCGAGCCACCGGCAAACAGCACCAGTGGCCGTGAAGGGTCAGTGGCCAGGCGTTCATCCAGGCAGAAATGCCCGGCCGGTGGCAGCACTTCGAGCCAGTCGCCGACCTGCACCTGCTGGTTCATCCAGTTCGACACCCGCCCGTCGACAACCCGCTTGATGGTCACCTTGGGCCGGGCATCGCACAGCGGCGAGCTGGCCATGGAGTAGCAGCGGGTCAGCAGTTTGCCGGCACAGGGCACGCGAAAGCTCAGGAACTGCCCCGGCTTGTAGCGAAAGCGCTCGTGCAGCTGCGCCGGCACCTCCAGGACCAGCGAGCGCGCATCGGCGGTTTCGTCGATCACCGCGCAAACCTGCAGCCGATAGCTGCCGCTGGCCGACACCAGCGAGTCCTGCCCAAGCGCTTGCATGCCCATGTTCATCGTCGCCTCAAATGCCGCTGATAAATTGCGCGTTGTCCACCCGCAGTTCGGCGCCGTTGACGAAGTTCGATTCGTCGCTGGCCAGAAACAGCACCACGTTGGCGATATCGCGCGGCGCGCACATGCGGTTCATCGGGTCCTGGTCGAGCAGCGCCTGGTCGATCGGCTGGCCACCGGCCAGGGCCTGGGTCATCGGCGTGTTGACGCCGTCCGGGTGCACGCTGTTGCAGCGGATGCGATACCCCTGCTGCTTGCAGTGCAGGGCGATGGAGCGGGTCATTGCCGCCACCGCGCCCTTGGAGGCCGAATAGGCGCAGAACATCGGCATGGCGCCCAGGGCGGCCACCGAGGACATGTTGACGATCGAGCCGCCGCCACTGTCCTTCATGGCTTCAATGGCATATTTGCAGCCGAGAAAGTAACCGTCGCTGTTGATCGTCTGGACCTTCTGCCAGGTTTCCAGCGAGGTGTCCTCGATGGTGCCGGCCACCAGGATGGCGGCGTTGTTGACCAGCACATCGAGGCGCCCGAAGTGCTCCAGGGTGGTCTTGACCACCTGCTGCCAGTCGCTTTCACTGGCGATGTCGTGGCGGATGAACAGCGCCTTGCTGCCAATCTGCGCGGCGACTTCGCGACCGGCCTGTTCATTGAGGTCGGTAAGCACCACCCGGGCGCCCTGGCTGGCCAGCAGCAGGGCGTCCTCGCGGCCGATACCGCTGGCGGCGCCGGTGACGATGCAGACTTTGCCTTCTACACGTTGCATGGTTGTTCTCCTGATGGTGCGGGGTTGCGGGCGGCGTGCGCGGCGATATGCGCCGCAGCGCGCCGCCCGGAGTAAATGCAGTCGGCCAGGGACAGGCCGGAGACATATAGGTTGGAGGCCACGCCCACGGCATTGCGCCCGGCGCTGTACAGCCCGGCGATCGGCGCGCCGTGCAGGTCGAGCACCGCGCCGCTGCGCTCGTCGACGCGCAGGCCGCCCAGGGTCAGGGCCGGGCAGGGGAACAGGCGGCTGTCATAGGACAGGTCGAGGGCATACCAGGGGCCGCTGTCCAGCGGGCAGAGCATCGCCGCCGACTTGCCCAGCGGGTCGGCGATTTCGCCTCGGGCCGCGCTGCTGTACTGCGCCACGCTCTGGCGCAGGTTGCCGGCGGGCAAGGCGCAGCGTTCGGCCAGCTGTTCCAGGCTGTGGCCGCGTTTGGCGTTGAACAGCAGGTTGAGCAGCACCGGCAAACGCTGGAAGTTCCACACCTTGCCCGGGCCGACCTGCTTGAGCGCCTGGCACACCAGGGCGCGGTTGAGAATCAGGATGGCCTTGCCGCGCTGTTCTTCAACCATGGCGTGGCCGAGGGTGGCGCCGTACCCCTCTTCGTTGCAGTAGCGCAGGCCCAGGCCGTTGACGATCATGCCGCGGGCCCAGGCCAGCGGCGGGTTGATAAAGCGCCAGGCGCTGATCTTGTCCATCCGCGCCAGGCTGGCGCCTGCGCTCTGGCCCAGGAGCAAGCCGCTGCCATCGCAGGCGCTGCTACCCAGCGGCAGGCCGGCCAGGTACTGCGGCGCGTGCCGGGCCACCAGCTCGCGGTTGAAAATAAAACCGCCACAGCTGAGCAGCAGGCCTTTTTCGGCGCGAATCAGGGTGCGCACGGCATGGCGCTGCTCGATCTGTCGCAGGCGCTTGCGCAGCACCTCGGCCAGCGCCGGGGCGTACATCTGCAGGACGCTGACCCAGCGCGCCAGGCGTGCATGGCGGCGGGCGGCGCGGCTATCGGCAGGCAGTTGCCAGGCCACCACACCGAGCACCCGGTCGTGGTTGTCGACCACCAGCTGGCGCACTTCACACTGGCTGCGCAGGCGCACGCCGAGCTTCAGGGCGCTGGCGCGCAGCGGCGCAAACAGGCTGGCACCGGACATGCCCGGGCCTTTGGCGCGGTGCCCGCGAGGGGCGGGTGTGGCTTGCGCGGCGTAGGCCGGCACCGCTTCGTTGCCCGAGTAGTAGAGGTAGTAACGGTCGCTGGGGTAGGAGGTTTTCTGTGGCGGCACGCTGGCTTCGAAGGCCACGCCGTGGCGCTCCAGCCAGGCCAGTTGCTCGACACTGCGCTGGCAGAAGTCGCGCAGGGTGTCGGCCGATACCGCCTCGCCGACTTCCTGGCGCAAATAGTTGAACATCGCCTCGCTGTTGTCCGGGTAGCCGGCGCGCTGCTGGTAGGGCGTGCCGCCACCGGCATAGACCACGCCACCGCTGAGCGCCGTGGCGCCGCCACCGGCGAAGCGGTCCAGGGCCAGCACACTGAGGCCGCTGCTGGCGGCCTCGATGGCGGCGCAGACCCCGGCGCCGCCAAAGCCGACCACCAACAGCTCGGCCGCGGCGTGCCAGTGCAGCTCTCCCGCATGCTCCACCCGCAGCGGCGCCAATGCGCTCAGGCTGTTCATGGCCCGGCCTCAGCCCGCTGCCGCGATCATGCGCGCAGGCGCTGCGGTGGTGGTGTAGCTGCCGTCCAGGTACACCAGCGGGGTGATGCTGGCGCTGGTGCGGATGCGCAGGATGCGGCCAATGAAAATGGTGTGGGTGCCATAGGTCATGCGCCCGTCCTGGCGGCAAAGAATCGATGACTGCGCGTCGGCCAGAAACGGAATGCCTTCTTCGCTGGTCTGCCAGTCGCCGCGCTCGAAGCGTGCCTCGCCCTTGATCGCGCCGCTGCACAGGTGCGCCAGGTCTTGTTGCTCGACGCCGAGGATGTTCACGCAGAAGTCGGCGCCGTCCGCCAGGGCGGCATGCGGTGAGGCGCTGGTGTTGACGCAGATCAGCAGCGACGGCGGCTCGGTGCTCAGCGAGTCGACCGCAGTGGCGGCCATGGCGAAGCGCTGGGTGCCGTTGCTGGTACTGATGATGGTCACGGACTTGGCCAGGCGGCGCATGGCCTGGAGCATGTCGGCTTTGAGAGTGTTGTTGTTCATCGCACGGCCTCTGGTTGGCTTGGAGTGCGATGAATTCTTGCAATCGGTGCAAGGCCCAACATCGTCCGAGGGGACTAGTCGAGCCACGCCGGCGCGGCATGGTCCGTTTGAGGGATGTTGGCCGTCGGGCGCCTTGCTTGAATGCCGGGGCAGAGGCCGGTTGCGCCTCTGCTGCACGCGCGCCCCGGCGGACGGGGTGATCAGAGGAGAACAACAACATGCTCAATCACGACCTGATACGCCAGCGTCTGGCCCAGCGCGCCCGCGAGCTGGTGCCGATCCTGCGTGAACGTGCCGCCCATGCCGCGCAACGTGGCCAGCTACCGGAAGAAACCCTGCGCGATTTCCACGACGCCGGGTTTTTCCGCATCCTTCAGCCGGCGCGCTGGCAAGGCTACGAGCTGCAGCCACGGGACTTTTTCGAGGTGCAGATGACCCTCGCCGAAGGCTGCATGTCCTCGGCCTGGGTGCTGGGGGTGGTGGCCATCCACAACTGGCAACTGGCGCTGTTCGACGACCGCGCCGCCGAGGATGTCTGGGGCCAGGATTCCAGCGTGCTGATTTCGTCGTCCTATATGCCGGTGGGCAAGGTCGAGCGGGTCGAGGGTGGCTTCAAGCTCAGCGGCCGCTGGGGCTTTTCGTCGGGCAGCAAGCATTGCCAGTGGGCCTTCCTTGGCGCCCTGGTGCCGCCGCAAGAGGCGGGCGGGGCGCCGGACTACCGGACCTTCCTGGTGCCGCGCAGCGACTACCAGATCATCGACAACTGGAATGTCATGGGCCTGGAGGCGACCGGCTCCCACGACATCCAGGTGAGCGATGCCTTCGTCCCGGAGTACCGCACCCACCGCGCTGCTGACGGTTTCATGCAGTACAGCCCGGGCAACGCGGTCAACAGCGCGCCGCTGTTCCGCCTGCCGTTCGGGCAGATCTTCGTGCGCGCGGTGTCGTCGTCGGCCATTGGCGCCCTGCAGGGCGCGATCGATCTGTTCGTCGAGCACAACCGCAGCCGGGTCGGGGTCAATGACGGGCGCAAGATGCTCCAGGACCCGGCGGCGCAAACCGCCCTGGCCAATGCCATGGTCTGCGTCGACGAGTGCCGCACGGTGCTGCTGCGCAACTTCGATTTCATGCTCAAGGCCGCCGAGGCCGGCGACGCCCTGGCCATGCAGACGCGGGTGAAGATGCGCTACGACTCGGCGCTGGTCGCCGACAAGTGCGCCAAGGCGGTGGCCGAGCTGATGTTCAACAGCGGCGCCTCGACGATCTTTCGCAGCCACGCCATCAACCGCGCCTTTCGCGACATTCATACCGGCCGCGCCCACGTTGCCAACAACCCGGCCAAGTACGCCTGGAACCTGGGCGGCGTGAGCATGGGCCAGGACAGCAGCGACTTCTTCCTCTGAAGCGCCAGATCACAGAAACCGGCTAGTCCGTTTGCGGGATTCGAGCGGCGCGGCGATCCCCGAGCATGGTGGCAAGGCGCGGGTCCCTGGCGCCGACCGAGCGGTTAACAAGAACAAGGATCAAGCATGAAATTCTCATTGATTTACGAAGCACAGACGGTGGACTCCAGCCGCGAAGGCGACCGCAAGATCTTCGATGACACCGTCGAGCAGGCAGTACTGGCCGACCAGCTCGGTTTCGACACCTTCTGGTGCGTGGAACACACCGCCCTGAGCAACTACTCGCACATGTCGGCGCCAGAAACCATGCTCGCCTTTGTCGCCGGCAAGACCGAGCGCATCGGCATCGGCCATGGCGTGGTGTGCCTGCCGCCGGCGATGAACCACCCGGTCAAGGTCGCCGAGCGCATCGCTACCCTCGACCTGCTGTCCAAGGGCCGGGTGCATTTCGGCGTGGGCAAGGGCGGTACCCAGCAGGAGGCCGGCACCTTCGGCTACGACCTGGCGACCCTGCAGCCGCAGATCGATGAAGCCATGTACCTGATCCCGAAAATCTTCGTCCAGGACGAGATCGAGCACCACGGCGACTTCGTGCAGATCCCCAAGCGGCCGATCCATCCCAAGCCGTACCAGGACCCGCACCCGCCGATGTACCTGGCCTGCACCAACACCGAATCGCTGAAGAACGCCGGCGGGCGTGGCATGGGCGCGCTGGTGCTGGGTTTCGGCGGCCCGGAGGAAATCGCCAAGAAGGTCGAGGTGTACCACCAGGCCTGGGACAACCGTGACGCCAAGCAGCAGGTCGGCTTTCGCCCCAACCGCCACATCGCCGCGCTGTGCCCGGCCATCGTCCTCGACGACAACGAACTGGCGCGGCGCATCGGCATCCGTGGCCAGCGCTACTTCATGGAGTCGCTGGGCTACTGGTACGGCGGCGGCGAGCGGCCGGACCCGCAAAAGTGGAAAGACGACACCTACGTCGACGGCAACGGCCAGGCAGTGATCAAGTCGCGCTTTGCCTCCGAGGAAGTCAGCGTCGACTTCTCCGACCCGACCATGGCGATGATGAACCCCAACCATGCCTACGGCACGGTCGAGGACTGCATCGGTTACGTGCAACGCCTGATTGATGCCGGCGCCGACGAGATCCTGTTCATCTGCCAGATGGGCACGGTGCCGCAATGGGCGCAGCTGGAGACCCTGCGCAACATCGGCGAGAAGGTGATTCCGCATTTTCGCAAGCAGTGAGGTGAAAGCATCGCGGGTCAAGCCTGCTCCCACAGACCCGCGAAATTCACCCGATAGCGCTAGTCCCAACAGACGATGCCCGGCCTTGTGCAGCGGGCTTGAATAGCGCTCAACACGTCGATCAACGCGAGGATAACAAGCATGGATATCCGCGGCCTGGGTTACGTCACCCTGCTGTCCACCGACCTGGCGCAATGGCGTCATTACGCAACCCAGGTGCTGGGCATGATGGTGGCCGGCGATGGCGCTGACAGCGCCCGGCTGTACCTGAAAATGGACGATCGCCCGTACCGCCTCCTGGTGTTGCACAGCGACCAGGACAGCTTCGGCGCCTGTGGCTGGGAGCTGGCCGGCGAGGCCGCCTTCGAGCAGGCAATCGCCGAGCTGCAGCAGGCCGATATCGCCGTCGAGCGCGGCAATGCCGCCCAGGCCGAGCTGCGCAAGGTCCAGGCGGTGGCGCAGTTCTGCGACCCGGACGGCAACCGCCACGAACTGTTCTGGGGCCCGCGCCAGGATTTCGCCCGCTTTGTCTCGCCGGTGGCAGTCAAGGGCTTTGTCACCCATGAGCTGGGCATGGGCCACGTGGTGCTGCCGGCGCCAACCTTTGAGCGCTGCCGCGATTTTTATCAGCGGGTCATGGGTTTTGGCCTCTCGGACCTGATGAAAGTGCGCTTTACACCTGACCCGGCCGAGGCGGAAAAGCGCATTCATTTTCTGCACTGCAACAACGGCCGTCACCACTCCCTGGCGATCTTCGAATGCCCGGTGCCCCATGGCTGTGTGCACATGATGGTCGAGGTCGACGGCCTCGACGAGGTCGGCCGCGCCCTGGACCGCATGCACGCCCACGGCGTCAAGCTCTCGGCCACCCTTGGCCAGCACACCAACGACCAGATGGTCTCGTTCTACATGAAGACCCCTTCAGGCTTTGACCTGGAGTACGGCTGTGACGGCCTGGTGGTCGACTGGAACCAGCACACCCCCTTCGAAAGCACGGTGGTCAGCCACTGGGGCCACGACTTCAGTGTCGGCCGCCCATGAGGACAACGATGATGGACAAACAAATGACCACGGCGCAGATGGTCGGCCAGCTGCGCGACGGCATGACTCTCGGCATCGGGGGCTGGGGCCCTCGGCGCAAGCCCATGGCGCTGATCCGCGAGATTCTGCGTTCCGACCTCAAGGACCTGACCGTGGTCGCCTACGGCGGTGCCGATGTCGGCATGCTTTGCGCCGCGGGCAAGGTGAAGAAGCTGGTATTCGCCTTCGTCTCGCTGGATTTCATTCCGCTCGAGCCGTACTTTCGCAAGGCCCGCCAGGACGCCGCCATCGAGGTCATGGAGATCGACGAAGGCATGCTCCTGCTTGGCCTGCGCGCGGCGGCCATGGGCGTGCCGTTCATTCCCACGGCGGTCGGCCTGGGCACCGATGTGCTGCGCCACAACCCGCAAATCAAACTGGTGGCCTCGCCCTATGCCGACGGCAAGGACTGGGTGGCGATGCCGGCGCTTGACCTCGACGCGGCGCTGATCCACGTCGACCGTGCCGATGCCCGCGGGGTCTGCCAGATCAGCGGCCCCGACCACTACATGGACGATCTGTTCGTGCGCGCCGCCCGCCACAGCTACGTGACCTGCGATCAGCTGGTCGACAGCGACTACTTCCACAGTGCGCCGGAGCGCGCGCACCAAGTGTTCTGGGAGCGCAACCTGACCACCGCCGTGGCCCATGTGCCGGGCGGTGCGCACCCCTCGTCATGCGCGCCGCTGTACGGTTTCGATGTGCCGCATTTCAAGGCCTACACCGCCTCGGCCCAGGCCGAGGAGGGCTGGCAGGCCTATGTCGAGCAATTTGTCGCCTGCTCCCACGAGCAGTACCTGGAACAGGTCGGTGGCCTGGGCGCCATCCGCCAGCTTCCCCTGCCGGTTTTCTAAGCGAGTTTTCTATGACCACGCCAGCTACGACGTACAGCCTCGCCGAACTGATGATCTGCGCCGCCTCCGAGGCCTGGCGCGACGACGGTGAAGTCCTGGCCACCGGCATCGGGGTGATCCCGCGCCTGGCCGCCTCCCTGAGCATGCTGACCAGCAACCCGCAGTTGCTGATGACCGATTCCGAAGCCTACATGGTCGCGGAACCTGTGCCTCTCGGCGCACGCAACGGCTATCAACCCAAGCGCGACAGCTGGATGGGTTTTGCACGGATTTTCGACAACGTCTGGGGCGGCAAGCGCCATGCCCTGGTCGGCCCGATCCAGATCGACCGCTTCGGCCAGGCCAACCTCTCGTGCATCGGCGACTATGCCCGGCCCAAGGCGCAGATGCTCGGGGTGCGCGGCCTGCCGGGCAACTCGATCAGCCATGCCAACTCGTTCTTCGTGCCCAGCCACAACCGCCGGGTGTTCGTCGAAGGCGAGGTCGATATGGTCTCCTCGATCGGCTACAACCCCGCGCGTCTGGCCCGAGGCTGGGCGCTGGATGAGGTGGATATCCGCCTGATCGTCACCGACCTGTGCGTCCTCGATTTCCACGGCCCGCAGCACCAGGTGCGGATCCGCTCGCTGCACCCGGGGGTGAGTGTCGATGAGGTGCAGGACAACACCGGCTTCGCCTTGCAGGTGGACGCCGATTGCCCGGTTACTGCCGCGCCCAGCGAGGCGCAGTTGCAGCTGATCAGGCGCCTCGACCCGCACAACCTGCGGGCCAGCCAGTTGAAAGACAACCCCGCCGGCCTGCGCAACCTGCGTTGAGCCAGGCCCGGGCAGTACGCCTTGCCGGAGTAGCAATCGATGAGCGAACAGAACAATAACAACCAGGCCGAGGTGGTGCTGTACGAGGTCCGTGGCGCGGTGGCCATGGTCACCATGAACCGCCCGCAGTACCACAATGCGCAGAACTCGCGCATGACCTACGCGCTGGACGCGGCGTTTCGCCGGGCCTGCGCCGACGACGCGGTCAAGGTCATCGTGCTGTGCGGGGCCGGCCGGCATTTTTCCGCCGGTCACGACATCGGCACCCCGGAGCGCGACGTCAACCAGAGCTTCGAGCGCGTCAGCCTGTGGTACGACCACGTCGACAAACCGGGCGGCGAGTTTCTCTATGCCCGCGAGCAAGAGGTGTACCTGGGCATGTGCCGGCGCTGGCGCGAGATGCCCAAGCCGACCATCGCCATGGTCCAGGGCGCGTGCATTGCCGGCGGCCTGATGCTGGCCTGGGTCTGTGACCTGATCGTCGCCAGCGAGGATGCCTACTTCACTGATCCGGTGGTGCGCATGGGCATCCCCGGGGTCGAATACTTTGCCCACGTGCATGAGCTCAACCCGCGGATCGCCAAGGAATTCCTGTTCATGGGCACGCCGATGCCGGCGCCGCGGGCCTATCAGATGGGCATGGTCAACCGCGTGGTGGCGCGCGAGGCCCTGGAGCCGGAAACCCTGGCCATCGCCGAGCGCATCGCGCAAATGCCGCGCCTGGGCCTGCAGCTGAGCAAGCAGGCGGTGAACAACGCCGAGGATTTGATGGGCAAGCGCGCGACCATGGACATGGTCTTCGGCCTGCATCACTTCGCTCACGCCCACAACGAGCTGGTGTCCGGCGACCGCCTGGGCGGTTATGACGCCCGCGCCATGGCCAGTGCCCAGCGCAAGCCGGAGGGGGTGTAAGCATGACGGTCTGCTTGCAAACGCCGCTCACCGAACTGTTGGGCTGTCGCTACCCGATCATCCAGACCGCCATGGGCTGGGTCGCCGAACCGCTCCTGGTGGCGGCCACCGGTAACGCCGGCGGCTTCGGTTTTCTTGCCGGCGCGACCATCGAGCCGGCACGCATGGAAGCGGCGATCGTCGAGACCCGGCGCCTTAGCGACCAGCCGTTCGGGGTCAATTTTCACATGTACCAGGCCAATGCCGCCGACATCGTCGAGCTGGTGCTTCGGCACAAGGTCAAGGCGGTCAGCTACAGCCGTTCGCCGGGCAAGCAGATGATCGCCCGGCTGAAAGATGCCGGCGTGGTCTGCATCCCCACCGTTGGCGCCCTCAAGCATGCGCAAAAGGCGGTGGAAATGGGCGCCGACGCGGTGACCATCCAGGGCGGCGAGGGCGGCGGCCATACCGGCGCGGTGCCGACTTCGCTGCTGCTCGGCCAGGTGGTCGAGGCGCTCAAGGTGCCGGTGGTCGCCGCTGGCGGCTTCAAGGACGGTCAGGGCCTGGTCGCCGCCCTGGCCTATGGCGCCGCCGGCATTGCCATGGGCACACGCTTTTTGATGAGCGCCGAAAGCCCGGTGCCGAGTGCGACCCTGGCCCGCTACCTGGCAGTCAACGACCCGGCGGCAGTGATCGTCAGCCGCGCCATCGACGGCATGCCGCAACGGATGATCCGCAACGAACTGCTCGATGCGCTGGAAGCCAGCGGCGGCCTCAAGCGCTGGTTACTGGCGCTCAAAAGTGGCCTGGCCTACCGCCGCCACAGCGGCACCAGCCTGGCGCAGTTGCTCGCCAGCGCGCTGAAGATGCGCGGCAGCGGCGAGCTGAGCGCGGCGCAGGCACTGATGGCCGCCAACGCGCCGATGGTGATCCAGAAGGCCATGGTCGACGGCCTGCCCGCCGAGGGTGTACTGCCGGCCGGGCAAGTGGCAGCGAACATTCACAGCCTGCCCAGCTGCGCCGAACTGATCGCGCAGATCGTCGGTGACGCCGAAGCGCGCCTGGGCGAACTGAGCCGCCGTATTTCATGAAGGGGAAGGGCATGAGCACATTTAGCGTCAGTATTGACAACGGCATTGCCGAGCTGGTCTTCGACCGGCCACCGGTGAATGCTTTCGACTGCAAGGGCTGGGCGGCAATCGCCAGCGCCATTGAAGCGCTGGGCAGCGATGCACAGGTGCGGGTGATCGTCATCCGCGCCGAAGGCCGTGGTTTTTGCGCCGGGGTCGATATCAAGGAACTGGCCGCCGACGGCAACCTGATCGTCGCGGTCAACAAGGGCAACTACGACAGCTTCAAGGCCATCCACCGCAACCCGAAACCGGTGATCGTTGCCGTGCACGGCTTTGTCCTTGGTGGCGGCATCGGTATCTGCGGCGCCGCCGACATCGTCGTCGCCGCCGACTGCGCACGCTTTGGCGTGCCCGAGGTGGACCGTGGCGCCATGGGCGGCGGTGCCCACCTGCAGCGCCTGTTCCCGGTGCAGAAGGTCCGTCACATGTACTTCACCGGCGAGATGATCGACGCCGCCGAAGCCTACCGCCTGGGCGCCGTCGAGCGGGTGGTCAAGCGTGAGGCGTTGCGCGACACCGCGCTACAGATCGCCCGCAGCATTGCCGCCAAGAGCCCGGCGATGATCGCCCTGGCCAAGGAGGCGCTTAACGGCATCGAGGACGGCAATCTCGAAGACAAATACCGCTGGGAGCAGGGCTTCACCCTCGAAGCCTACCGCACCCAGGATTCCCAGGAAGCGCGTGACTCGTTCGTCGAGAAGCGCGATGCCCACTTCAACGGCTGAAGGTACTGCGATGGACCTGACTTACACACCGGCGCAACAGGCCTTGCGTGCCGAGGCCCGGGCCTGGCTCGCGGCCAACGTACCGGCGCAAGCGTTGCAATCGTTCGACACCGAGCTCGGTTTTGCCCAGCACCGGGCCTGGGAGGCCCGCCTCAATGAAGGCCGCTGGGGCATGGTCACCTGGCCGACCGAACTCGGCGGGCGCGGTTGCGACCTGATCGAATGGCTGATTTTCGAAGAAGAGTACTACCGCGCCGGGGCGCCGGCACGGGTCAACCAGAACGGCATCTTTCTGCTCGGCCCGACCCTGATGGAATACGGCAGCGAAGCGCAGAAAGCGCGCTTTCTGCCGCGCATGGCCACCGGCCAGGACATCTGGGCCCAGGGCTGGTCGGAGCCGGGCGCAGGTTCCGACATGGCGGCGATCCGCTCCCGCGCCGAGCGGGTTGGCGACCACTATGTGATCAACGGCCAGAAAACCTGGTCGACCCGCGCGGTCTGGGCCGACTGGCTGTTCGGCATCTTTCGCACCGACCCCGATTCCCAGCGCCACCACGGCCTGACCTTCATCCTGTTGCCGCTCGACAGCCCCGGCATCAGCGTACGGCCAATTGCACAGCTCAATGGCTTGCCGGGCTTTGCCGAGATCTTCTTCGACGACGTCAAGGTGCCGGTAGAGAACGCCCTGGGCGGCGAGGGCATGGGCTGGCACGTGGCGATGTCCACCGCAGGTTTCGAGCGCGGATTGATGCTGCGCTCGCCCGCGCGCTTCCAGGAAACCGCCCGGCGCCTGGTGCAGTTGTACCTGGACAACCGTGAAGCTGCCGACCGCGACCCGGCGATTGCCGAGGCGGTGATGCGCGCCTGGCTGGACGCCGAGGCCTACACCCTGGCGACCTACATGAGCGCCTCGAAACTGGGCAAGGGCGGCAAGATCGGCCCGGAATCCTCGACCAACAAGATCTTCTGGTCGGAGCTCGACCAGCGCATGCACGAAACCGCCCTGAGCATCCTTGGCCTGCGCGCCGAACTGCTGCCCGAGGCACCCGCCGCCGGCGATGTCGGCCAGTGGCTGGATGGCTTCCTGTTTGCCCAGGCCGGGCCGATCTATGCCGGCACCAACGAGATCCAGCGCAACATCATCGCCGAGCGCATGCTCGGCATGCCTCGCGCCTGAGGAGCAGACCATGGACTTTAGTTTCAACAGCGATCAATTGCTGTTCCAGGACAACGTGCGCAGTTTTCTGCTCAACGAAGTGCCCCCGGAACGCCTGCGTGAACTGTGCCAAAGCGACAGCGGGCGCTGTGATGCGCTGTGGGGGCAACTGGTAGACCTGGGCCTGAGCGCCATCACCGTGCCGCAAACCTGCGGTGGCATGGGCATGAACGCGCTGGATTTCATCCTCCTGGCCCAGGAGTGCGGTTACGCCGGGCTGCCCGAACCGCTGGTCGAGACCATGCTGGTGGGCGTGCCGCTGCTCGCGGGTGTCGACGCGCCGCGCCGCCAGCATTGGCTGGCGCAGGTTGCCGAGGGCCAGGCGCGCCTGGCGGTGGCCGAGCCGGGCAACTCGCTGGTCAGCGATGCGCATGTGGCCGGGCTGCTGTTGCTGGCCCATGGCGACGAGGTGCATGCCGTGGAGCGCAGCGCAGTCAGCCTGACCCGCAATGTGTCGGTCGACCCCAGCCGCCAGTTGTTCCAGGTGCAGTGGACGCCGAGTGCGTCTACTTGTGTTGCCAGCGCTGAGCAAGGGCGGCAGCTGTGGGCTGATGCCTTCAACCGCGGCGCCCTGGGCAATGCTGCGCAACTGCTGGGGCTGGCCAAGCGCATGGTCGACCTGGCGGTGGACTACAGCTTCGAGCGCAAGCAGTTCGGCAAGCCGGTGGGCTCGTTCCAGGCGGTCAAGCACCTGATGGCCAACGTCGCGGTGCACATCGAATTCGCCAAGGGCCCGCTGTACCGCGCCGCCCATGCCGTCGCCCACAACCTGCCGGGCCAGGCCGTGCAAGTGTCGCACGCCAAGCTTGCCTGCGCCGAAGCAGCGGCGCTGGCGGCGAAGAACGCCATTCAGGTGCATGGCGCCATGGGTTACACCTGGGAGGTCGACCTGCAGCTGTTCATGAAGCGTGCCTGGGCCCTGGACAAATGCTGGGGCGACCGCGGCCTGCACAAGGCGCGGGTGCGTACCGCGCTGTTCGAAAGCGGCCTGGCGATTGGCGCCGGCAGCACCTTCTGATCCTGTTTCCTGTTGAGGTAGAGCATGCCTGAAGCCTATATCGTCGACGCCCTGCGCACCCCCACCGGGCGGCGCAAGGGCGGCCTGAGCCAGATCCACGCCGCCGACCTGGGCGCCCATGTGCTGCGCGCGCTGGTCGAGCGCAACGGCATTCCCGAAGACGACTACGACGACGTGATCTTCGGCTGCGTCGACACCATCGGCCCGCTGGCCGGCGACATCGCCCGTACCAGCTGGCTGGCGGCGGGCCTTTCGCAAGTGGTGCCCGGCACCACCATCGACCGCCAGTGCGGCTCGTCCCAGCAGGCCGTGCACTTTGCCGCGCAGGCGGTGATGAGCGGCACCCAGGACGTGGTGATCGCCGGTGGCGTGCAAACCATGACCCAGATCCCGATTTCCTCGGCCATGACCGTCGCCGAACCCCTGGGCTTTAGCGACCCGTTCAGCGGCTCGACAGGCTGGGTGCGGCGCTACGGCGCGCAGCCACCGACCCAGTTTCGCGCGGCGCAGATGATTGCCGAACACTGGCGGCTGAGCCGCGCCGAGCTGGAAGCCTATGCGCTGGAGTCCCATCGGCGGGCCCTGCATGCCATCGAACAGGGGTACTTCGAGCGCGAGATCGTGCCGCTGGCAGGGGTCGAGCACGACGAAACCCCGCGCCACACCAGCCTGGCGAAAATGGCCGAGCTGGAATACCTGTTTGGCTGCGAGCGGGTCACGGCGGCGGTGTCGAGCCAGACCTGCGACGCCGCCAGTGCGCTGCTGATCGTCTCGGAGGCGGCCTTGAAGCGCTACGGCCTGACGCCGCGGGCGCGCATCCATCACCTCAGCGTGCGCGGCGACGACCCGGTATGGATGCTCACCGCACCGATCCCGGCCACTGCCCATGCGCTCAAGCGTGCCGGCATGACCCTGGCTGACATCGACCGGGTGGAAATCAACGAAGCCTTTGCTTCGGTGGCCATGGCCTGGCTCAAGGAGACCGGCTACCCCCATGCGCAGACCAACGTCAACGGCGGCGCCATCGCCCTTGGCCACCCGCTGGGCGCCACCGGCACGCGGCTGATGTGCAGCCTGCTCCATGAGCTGGAGCGCAGTGGCGGGCGCTATGGCCTGCAGACCATGTGCGAAGGCGGCGGCCAGGCCAACGTAACCATTATCGAGCGCCTCTAGGCGCCAGCAACCACACAGGGGAGAGCGACAATGCACAGCTGCGAGAACCGCGTAGTGATCATCACCGGCGCCGGCGGCGGGCTCGGCCGCGCCTATGCCCAGGCCTTTGCCAGCGAAGGCGCGAAAGTGCTGGTCAACGACATCAACCGCGATGCGGCCCAGGCCGTGGTCGAACAGATCCAGGCGGCAGGCGGCGTGGCCGTGGCCAACAGCGACGACATCACCCGCTATGACGACGCCGGGCTGATCGTGCGCCAGGCCATCGAGACTTTTGGCGGCCTGGATGTGCTGGTCAACAACGCCGGCATCTGCCGCGACCGCATGTTCGCCAGCCTCACCGAGGCCGACTGGGATGCGGTGATGGCCGTGCACCTCAAGGGCCACTTCTGCCTGGCCAGCCATGCCGTGCGCTATTGGCGCGAGCAGGCCAAGGGCGGCGCCAGGCTCACTGCGCGGATCATCAACACCAGCTCCGGCGCCGGTTTGCAGGGCTCGATTGGCCAGGCCAACTATGCCGCGGCCAAGGGCGGGATCGCCTCGCTGACCCTGGTGCAGGCGGCGGAGCTTGGGCGCTACGGCATTACCGCCAACGCCCTGGCCCCGGCGGCGCGTACCGGCATGACCGAAGCGGTGTTTGCCGAGGTGATGAAGCGCCCGGAGCAGGGCTTTGACTACTTTGCTCCGGAGAACGTCGCGCCGCTGGTGGTGTGGTTGGGGTCGGCGGCGTCCCAGGCGGTGACCGGGCAGATGTTCGAAGTCGAGGGTGGCAAGCTGTCGATTGCCGATGGCTGGCGGCGCGGGCCCCAGGTGGACAACCAGGGCCGCTGGGCGCTGGCTGAGGTGGGTGCGGCGGTGCAGCAACTGCTGGCCGAGGCGCTGCCGGCGCAGAAAGTCTATGGCAGTTGATTGAGGTTGTGCGCCGCTTAGGCGGGCCGCGCCATCCGTGAGGGTGGCGCGGCTTTTTTGCGTTACCCGTCTTGAAGGCACTGCCAATCCTGTGGGAGCGGCGGTACGGCGACCCGACTTGACCCGCGATCGGCCGCACCCCAGGCGCATCGGCCATCCGGACTAGGCGAGGCAAACGATTCTGCCGCCCGCGCATCTGGCCACACTCGCCGGTACTTCCGCCAGACGAGTAAAAGGCGCCGCGATGGAATTTGCATTCAGCGACGAGCAGGAAATGATCCGTACTTCGGCCGAGGGCTTTCTCGCCGATGTCTCCCATTGCGCCGCCGTGCGCGCGGCCATGGCCAGCGACAAAGGCTATGACCCGGCACTCTGGCAGCGCCTGTGCACCGAGATGTACTGGCCGGCGATCCACATCCCCGAAGCCTACGGCGGCCTGGGCCTGGGCTTTGTCGAGCTGAACATCCTGCTCGAACAGATGGGCCGGCGGCTGTTCTGTTCGCCGTTTTTCGCCACCGCCTGCCTGGCCACACCCGCTTTGCTGCTGGCCGGCAACCAGGCGCAGAAAAGCACCTGGCTTGCGCCTATCGCCGAGGGCCGTCTTACCGCCACCCTGGCCTTCACCCGCGGCAGCGGCTGGGCCGCGGAGGATATCCAGGCCAGCGCCAGCGCCGAAGGCCAGGGTTTTGTCGTCGATGGCCTGTTCGGCCAGGTGATCGATGGCGACAGCGCCGGGCTGTTGATCGTCGCCGCGCGCACGCCCGGCAGCAGCGGTGAATCTGGCATCAGCCTGTTCGCCGTCGAGGCCGACCGTGACGGTATCGAGCGCCAGTGGCTGCCGACCATGGACCAGACCCGACGCTTGGCGCGTCTTGAGTTCAACCGCGTGTACCTGGGCCCCGAGGCGCTGCTGGGCGAGGTCGGCAACGCCTGGCCGACCTTGCATAAGGTGCTGCAACTGGCCTGCATCGGGCTTGCCGCCGAGCAGGTCGGCGGCGCCCAGCAGGTGCTCGACCTGAGCGTTGCCTACATGCAGGAGCGCCAGCAGTTCGGCCGCCCGATCGCCAGCTTCCAGGCGCTAAAGCACCGCGCCGCCGACATGATGCTGCAGGTCGAATGCGCGCGCTCGGCCAGTTACTACGCCGCCTGTGTCGCCCAGGAAGTGCTCGACCCCGACGGCGACCCGCAGGTGGCCGCCGAGCTGCCGCTGGCCGCCGCCCTGGCCAAGGCGCAGTGCTCGCACAGCTATTTTCACTGTGCGGCGGAGTCGATCCAGCTGCATGGCGGCGTCGGCTTTACCTGGGAATACGACCCGCACCTGTATTTCAAGCGTGCCCGCGCCAGCGAGAGCTACCTCGGCGCGCCGGCCTGGCATCTGCAGCAGATCGCCACGCTGATCATCGGAGAGCAACCATGAAGCTCAGTTTCAGTGAACAGGACGAGCAGTTTCGCCAGGAGGTCGCCGGCTGGCTGGCCGCCAACCTCTGCGGCGAGTTCGAGCCCCTGCGTTTTCGCGGCGGCCCGGGTGATGAGCACATGTTCCCGCAGCAGCGCAAAGCCTGGGAGCGCAAGCTGGCCGAGGGCCGCTGGACTTGCGTCGGCTGGGCGCCGGAGCATGGTGGCCGGGGCCTGTCGATCAGCCAGCAGGTGATCTTCCACGAAGAATACGCCCGTGCTGGCGGCCCCGGGCGCATGGGCCATATCGGCGAAGGCCTGGCCGGGCCGACCATCGCCGCCTTCGGCAACGACGAGCAAAAGCGCCGCCTGCTGCCCGCTATCGTCAGCGGCACGCAGTTCTGGTGCCAGGGCTACTCGGAACCGGGCGCAGGCTCTGACCTTGCCAACGTCAAGACCCGCGCCAGCCTTGAGGGCGGCAGCTGGGTGATCAACGGCCAGAAGGTCTGGACTTCGCTGGCCCATGAGTCGGACTGGTGCTTTGTGATCGCCCGTACCGAGCCTGGCAGCGTCGGCCATCGCGGCCTGTCGTTCCTGCTGGTGCCGATGGCCCAGGCCGGCATCAGCGTGCGGCCGATCGAGCAGATGACCGGCACTTCGGAATTCAACGAAGTGTTCTTCGACAACGCCCGCACCGACGCCGCCAACCTCATCGGGTCGCCTGGCGACGGCTGGAAGATCGCCATGGCCTTGCTCGGTTTTGAGCGCGGGGTTTCGACCCTCGGCCAGCAGATGCAGTTTGCCAACGAACTGAACGAGATCATCGCCATCGCCAAGGCCAACGGCGCAGCCCGCGACCCGCTGCTGCGCCAGCGCCTGGCCGAAGCCTGGTGCGGCTTGCGGATCATGCGCTTCAACTCGCTGCGCATGCTCTCCGGCGCCCAGGACGGCGCGCTGCGCAAGGAGGCGACCATCTACAAGCTGTTCTGGTCCAGCTGGCACGCCAACCTCGGCAAGCTGGCCATGGACGTGCTCGGCCCCGACGCCGAACTGCTCGAGGCCGCGCCCTATCAGCTGACCCGACTGCAATCGCTGTACCTGTTCAGCCGCGCCGACACCCTGTACGGCGGCAGCAACGAGATCCAGCGCAACATCATCGCCGAGCGCGCCCTGGGCATGCCCAAAGAACCGCGCCTGCGTCCCTGACCCAAGGAGTTAGTCGATGTCCACCCCCAACTATGTAGCGGGCCATGGCCTGTTGCGCGGCAAGTCCGTGCTGATCACTGCGGCGGCAGGTTCCGGGATCGGTTTTTCCGCCGCCTTGCGCGCCGCCGAAGAGGGCTGCCGGGCCCTGATGATCAGTGATATCCACCAAGGCCGGCTGTTTGAAGCCGTGGCAAAGATTCGCCAGGCCACCGGGCTTGCCGAGGTCTTCGGCGTGCTCTGCAACGTCACCGACGAAGCCCAGGTGCAGCACCTGGTGAGCTGCGCCGAGCGCGACCTGCACGGCGTCGACGTGCTGATCAACAACGCCGGCCTCGGTGGCTCGCGGGCGCTGGTGGAAATGCCCGACGAAGAATGGCAGCGGGTCCTCGACGTTACCCTCACCGGCACCATGCGTATGACTCGCGCCATGCTGCCGAAGATGATGGCCCGGCGCGCCGGGGTGATCGTCAACAACGCCTCGGTGCTTGGCTGGCGGGCCCAGAAGGAGCAGTCGCACTACGCCGCAGCCAAGGCCGGGGTCATGGCCCTGACCCGTTGTGCGGCGGTCGAGGCGGCCAGTCACGGCATCCGCATCAATGCGGTCAGCCCGAGCATTGCCCTGCATGATTTTCTCGCCCGCTCGGCGCCCCAGGCAGTGCTCGAGCAACTGGCGGCCAACGAAGCCTTCGGCCGCGCCGCCGAAGTCTGGGAGGTGGCCAACGTGATGATGTTCCTGGCCAGCGACTACAGCTCGTACATGACCGGCGAAGTGCTGTCGGTTTCCAGCCAGAGGGCCTGAGCATGACGCGCCTATTCGACACCCCGCACGCGCTGCAAGACGCCGTCGGTGAAGTCCTGGGGGTCAGCGACTGGCTGCTCATTGACCAGGCGCGCATCGACCTGTTCGCCGAGGCCAGTGGCGATCACCAGTGGATTCATGTCGACCCGCAACGCGCCGCCAGCGGCCCGTTTGGGGCCTGCATCGCCCACGGTTACCTGAGCCTGGCGCTGGTCAACCTGTTCCTGCCGCAGATCGTCGAGGTGCGCGGCATCGCCATGGGCGTCAACTACGGCTGCGAGCGCGTGCGGTTTCCCAGCGTGGTGCCGGTGGGTTCGCGGGTGCGCGGCCACGCCCAGCTGATCAGCGCCGAGCAGGTCAAAGGCGGTGTGCAGGCGCTGATCCGCGTCAGCGTCGAGATCGAGGGCCAGCAGCGCCCGGGTTGTGTGGTCGACACCATCAGCCGTTATTACCCCGCCTGAGTCCAGGCATCGGAGCATGTGAACATGAATGAAGCCGTTATTGTTTCAACCGCGCGCACGCCGATCGGCAAGGCCTTTCGCGGTGCCTTCAACGACACCGAAGCGCCGGCCCTCGGCGGCCATGTGGTGCGCGAGGCCGTGCGGCGCGCGGGGATCGAGGCCGGGCAGGTCGACGATGTGATCATCGGCGCCGCCGCCCAGCAGGGCACCCAGGCCTACAACCTCGGGCGCTTGTGTGCGATTGCCGGCGGCCTGCCGCCGTCGGTAGCCGGGATGGCCGTGGAGCGCCAATGCGCCTCGGGGCTGATGAGCATTGCCCTGGCGGCCAAGGGCATTATCTGCAACGAAATCGACATCGCCGTCGCCGGCGGCCTGGAGTCGATCTCGCTGGTGCAGAACAAGCACAAGAACCTCTACCGCAACCAGTCCGGCGCCGTGCTTGAGCGCGACCCGCAGGCCTATATCCCGATGATCGAAACCGGCGAGATCGTCGCCCAGCGCTATGGCGTGACGCGCCACGAGCAGGATGCCTATGCCCTGCAAAGCCAGTTGCGCACTGCCCAGGCGCAAGCCGCGGGCCTGTTCGACCTGGAGCTGGCGCCGCTGAGCACGCGCAAGGCGATCATCGACAAGGCCAGCGGCGAGACCCGTTACGAGACCGTGACCCTGCTGCACGACGAATGCAATCGCGCCGACACCAGCCTGGCCAGCCTCGCTGCACTGGAGCCGGTGTGGCAGGGCGGGCAGTGGACCGAGGCCGGGCGCTTCATTACCGCCGGCAACGCCTCGCAGCTGTCTGACGGCGCTTCGGCCTCGGTATTGATGAACGCCAAGCTGGCCGAGCAGCGCGGCCTGGCGCCGCTGGGCATCTATCGCGGCCTGGCGGTGGCCGGTTGCAATGCCGACGAGATGGGTATCGGCCCGGTCTACGCGATTCCCAAACTGCTCAAGCGCCACGGCCTGAAAGTCGAGGACATCGGCCTGTGGGAACTCAACGAAGCCTTCGCCAGCCAGGTCCTGTACTGCCGCGATACCTTAGGCATCGACAACCAGCGCCTGAACGTCAATGGCGGGGCGATTGCCATCGGTCACCCGTTCGGCATGTCGGGGGCGCGCATGGTTGGCCACGCCTTGATCGAGGGCAAGCGACGCGGCGTACGTTACGTGGTGGTGAGCATGTGTATTGGCGGCGGCATGGGTGCCGCTGCATTGTTCGAGGTGGCTTGAGAATGAACCGTTTTGATGAGCACGGCCGGATCCAGACCATGCAAGCCTACTGGAGCGAGGTCAACCTCAGCGTGCGCGAGCCGCAATAGCGCGCAAGCAAGGCTCACACCCGCCAGGGTGTGGCCTTGCGCAGGGGGAGCGCTTACGGCGATTTTGCCGCGTCGAGGAACGCCGGGCGCTCGCCACCGCCATGCACGGCAATGTCGGCGCCACTGACATAACGGGCCAGCGATGAGGCCAGGTACAGGCAACTGTCGCCAATGTCTTCGGGGCTGGCCAGGCGTTGCAGGGGGATGGTCGCGGCCACCTCGGCCAGGTCGCTTTCATCGCCATAGTGCAGGGCCGCCTGCTCGGTGAGGATCAGCCCGGCGGTGACAGCGTTGACCCGAACCTTGGGTGCCCACTCCACCGCCAGCGAGCGGCTCAGGTTGAGCAAGCCGGCCTTGGCCGCGCCGTAGGCGGCGGTGCCGGGGGAAGGGCGGGTGGCGCTGACGCTGCAGATGTTGATGATGCTGCCGCCCTCGGCCTGGGCCTGCATGATGCGGTTGGCCAGCTGGCTGAGGTTCAGCGGCGCCAGCAGGTTGAGGCGGATGATCGATTCGCTGAAGCGCGGCGAGGCGCTGGCGGCTTCGGCATAGGGCGCGCCGCCGGCGTTGTTGACCAGTACATCGAGGCGCCCGAAGCGCTCGACTATAGCCGTCATCATCTGCTGGGCCTGCTCGATGTCACGCACATCGCAGGCCAGGAACAGCGCCTCGCGCCCGCCGCTGGCCGGCAGTGTCGCAGGCGCCTGGCGCCCGCAGATCACCACCTCGGCGCCGCATTCAAGAAAGCGCCGGCTGATGCCGCGGCCCACACCCTTGCCACCACCGGTCACCAGTACCACCTTGCCGCGAAAATCCATAGGGTCGTGCATGCCTGCCTCGTGTTCGCCACTGTAATGAGCTCGATGCTAGGCAGCGCACGGGCAGGGGCCAACGTCCGAAGGGACTAGTAGTCCTGACGGACGATGTTGGCGCCCTGGCCGCTCTGAATAATCCCGGTACAACAACAAGCCGGGAGGACACCTCATGGGCGCATCCGCGCAAGGGCACGTGGTAACGCTGGCCGATGGTCTGCAGCTGCATTACCAGGACGTTGGCACGGGCGAGGCGGTGGTGTTCATCCACGGCAGCGGCCCGGGTGCCAGCGGGCACAGCAACTTCAAACAGAACTACCCGGCATTCGCCGCGGCCGGCTACCGGGTGATCGTCCCCGACCTGCCCGGCTACGGCGCTTCGAGCAAGCCGCAAACGGTCTACAGCCTGGACTTTTTCGTCAGCGCCCTCAGCGGCCTGCTCGATGCCCTGGATATCCAGCGCTGCGTGCTGGTCGGCAATTCCCTGGGTGGCGCCATTGCCATCAAGCTGGCGCTGGACCAGCCTGGGCGGGTCAGCCGCCTGGTGCTGATGGCCCCCGGTGGGCTGATGGACAAGGAGCAGTACTACCTGCAAATGGAAGGCATCCAGAAGATGGGCGCGGCCTTTGCCAACGGCGAGCTCAACGATGCCGCCGGCATGCGCCGCCTGCTCAGCCTGCAGTTGTTCGACCCGGCGCTGATCAGCGATGAAACCGTGGCCGAACGCGTGGCAGTGGTGGGCCAGCAACCGGCCTGCGTGCTGACCAGCATGCAGGTGCCGAACCTGACCTCACGCTTGCCTGAACTGCAATGCCCGATTCTTGGTTTTTGGGGTATCAACGACAAGTTCTGCCCGGCCTCCGGCGCGCAGACCCTGCTTGCAGCCTGCAGGCGGATCCGCTTTGTGCTGCTCAGCGAATGCGGACACTGGGTGATGGTCGAGCACCGCGAGCTGTTCAACCGTGAATGCCTGGCGTTCCTTGGGGAGGCACGGGCATGAGCGAGCAATTGCGTCGCCAGTATGGCGAAGAGCTGTACCAGGCCCTGTGCAGCGCCAGCACCCTGGCCCCCTTGAGCGAGCGCTGGGAGACCATCAGCATCGAGGATGCCTACCATATCTCGCTCTACAGCATCGAGCGGCGGGTGGCGGCGGGTGACCGCATCGTCGGCAAGAAGATCGGCGTCACCTCGGCGGCGGTGCAGCGCATGCTTAATGTGCACCAGCCGGATTTCGGTTTTATCACCGAGCAGATGGCCTTTGCCGATGGCGCGCAGATATCTCTTGGCGCCAACCGCCTGATCCAGCCGCGCGCCGAAGGCGAGATCGCCTTCAAGCTCAAGCATGACCTGGTCGGCCCCGGCGTCACCGAGGCCGATGTGCTGGCCGCCACCGAGTACGTGATGCCGTGTTTCGAGATTGTCGATTCGCGCATCCAGGACTGGCGCATCCGCATCCAGGACACCGTCGCCGACAACGCCTCCTGCGGGGTGTTCGTGCTCGGCGACAGCCAGGTCGATCCGCGTCGGCTCGACCTGCCGAACCTGCGCATGCAGGTGTTCAAGAACGGCGAGCTGATCAGCCAAGGCCTTGGCTCGGCGGTGCAAGGCAACCCGCTGACCGCGGTGGCCTGGCTGGCCAACACCCTGGGCGCCTTCGGCATCCCGTTCAAGGCCGGGGAAATCATTCTTTCCGGCTCGCTGGTGCCGCTGGAGCCTGCACGGGCCGGCGACCAGTTTGCCCTGACCATCGACGGCCTGGGCAGCGCCCGGGTGTCGTTCTGTGCGTGACGTGCGAGGTTCAAGCGAATGAGCAAAAAACTGAAAGCGGCGATTATCGGGCCGGGCAACATCGGCACCGACTTGCTGATGAAAATGTGCCGCTCCGAGTGGATCGAGCCGGTGTGGATGGTCGGCGTCGACCCGCAGTCCGAAGGCCTCAAGCGCGCTCGTGAGCTGGGGGTGAAGACCACCGCCGACGGCCTGGACGGATTATTGCCACATGTCCTCGACGACGATATCCGCATCGCCTTCGATGCCACCTCGGCCTATGTGCATGCGCATAACAGCCGCAAGCTCAACGAGTTTGGGGTGATCATGGTCGACCTCACGCCGGCGGCCATCGGCCCGTTCTGCGTGCCGCCGGTCAACCTCAAGCAGCACGCGGCGAGCCTGGCGATGAACGTCAACATGGTCACCTGCGGCGGCCAGGCGACCATCCCCATGGTCGCGGCGGTGTCGCGCATCCAGTCGGTGGCCTATGGCGAGATCGTCGCCACGGTGTCGTCCGGCTCTGTGGGCCCGGGTACCCGGCAGAACATCGACGAATTCACCCGCACCACTGCCGGTGCCGTCGAGCAGGTCGGCGGTGCCCGGCGCGGCAAGGCGATCATCGTCATCAACCCGGCCGAACCGCCGCTGATGATGCGCGACACCATCCACTGCCTGACCGACGAAGAGCCCGACCGCGAGGCCATTCGCGCCTCGGTGTTGAGCATGGTCAAGGAGGTGCAGCGCTACGTGCCCGGCTACACCCTGATCAACGGGCCGATTTTCGATGGCCGCAAGGTGTCGATCTTCATCGAGGTCGAAGGCCTCGGCGACTTCCTGCCCAAGTCTGCCGGCAACCTCGACATCATGACCGCTGCCGGTTTGCGCACCGCCGAGATGTTTGCCGAAGAAGCCCACAAGGGCACCCTGCAACTGCCCGTCCGTTGAGTGGAGAACTGCCATGAATCTGCAAGGTAAAAGCGTCCGTCTGCACGACATGAGCCTGCGCGACGGGATGCACGCCAAGCGTCACCAGATCAGCCTGGAACAGATGATCGCAGTGGCCAGCGGCCTGGATGGCGCCGGCGTGCCGCTGATTGAAATCACCCATGGCGATGGCCTGGGTGGCGCGTCGCTGAACTACGGCTTTGCCGCCCACAGCGATGAGGAATACTTCGCCGCGGTAATTCCCACCCTCAAGCAGGCCAAGGTATCGGCCTTGCTGCTGCCGGGGATCGGCACCCTCGATCACCTGAAAATGGCCCATGAGCATGGCGTCTCGACCATCCGCGTGGCCACCCACTGCACCGAGGCGGATGTTTCCGGCCAGCACATCGGCATGGCGGCGAAGATGGGCCTGGATACCGTCGGCTTTCTGATGATGGCGCACAGGGTCAGCGCGCAAAAGCTGCTGGAACAGGCGCGGCTGATGGAAAGCTACGGCGCCAATTGCATCTACTGCACCGATTCGGCGGGCTACATGCTGCCGACTGAAGTCAGCGAGAAGATTGGCGTATTGCGGGCAGGTTTAAGCGCCGGCACCGAAGTCGGTTTTCATGGCCATCACAACCTGGGCATGGCGATTGCCAACTCGCTGGCGGCCATCGAGGCTGGCGCCGTGCGCATCGATGGCTCGGTGGCCGGGTTGGGGGCGGGGGCGGGCAACACGCCGCTGGAAGTGTTCGTCGCCGTGCTGGAGCGCATGGGTGTGAGCAGTGGTGTTGACCTGTACCGGATCATGGACGTCGCCGAGGACCTGGTGGTGCCGATGATGGACCAACCGATCCGCCTTGACCGCGATGCCCTGACCCTGGGCTATGCCGGGGTGTACAGCTCGTTCCTGCTGTTTGCCAAGCGTGCCGAGCTCAAGTACGGCATTGCTGCCCGCGACCTGCTGGTGGAGCTGGGGCGGCGCGGCACGGTGGGCGGTCAGGAAGACATGATCGAAGACCTGGCCCTGACAATGTCGCGGGCGCGAGGGGTGATGCCGACCTGAGGTGCGCGCTGGCTTCATCGCGGGTCAAGCCCGCTCCCACAGGTCCCGCACAATTCTGTGGGAGCGGGCTTGACCCGCGATCGAGTGCAGCGGCCTCATCGCGGTTGAGCCAGCGCTCCCATGGCCATGAACAACGCGGCAATGGCCCGGGCCTCATGCAACTCGCCACTGGCCACCCGTGCCGGGATCTGCGCCAGCGGCACCTTGATGCATTCCAGCGGCTCCGGCTCGTCACCTTGCAGAGCACAGAGGCTCAGGTCCTGGGCCAGCACCACCCGATAACGATGACACAAATGCCCGGGCGCCAAGGTCAGTTCGCCCAGCTCGGTCAGCCGCGCCGCCCTCAGGCCGACTTCTTCGCACAGCTCGCGCTGGGCCGCCTGCAGGTAGCTTTCATGCGCCTCGGCACCGCCCTTGGGCAGGCCGAGGATGGTGCCCTCTACGCCCACCGCATACTCGCGCACCAGCAGCACGTGCTCGGGGTCGGGCATCGCCACCAGCATCACCGAGCGGTAGCCGGTGCCGCGCAAGCGTTCGTAGATGCGCCGCTGGCCGTTGCTGAACTGCAGGTGCAGGGCTTCGATCTGGAAATGACTGCTTTGGGCCAGCAGTTCGGTCTTGAGGATGGTCGGACAGTTGCGCATGTGCAGGCCCCTGGCGGCGGGTGGATACCTGCACTGTGCGCTGTGCCCGGCAACCCGCCATCGTCCAAGCGGACGAGGGCGGGTGCTTCAGCCGAGGGTCGCCACGCTGCGCAAGATCAAGCGCACGAGCATGGTCTGGCGGGTCACGCCGGTCTTGGAAAAGGTCGAACGCAGGTGCGCCCGCGAAGTGTTGCGGCTGATGCCCAGTTCCTCCGAGGCTTCGTCCAGGGTCAGGCCGTTGGCCAGCAGCATCGCCAGCTGGGTTTCGGCCGGGGTGAAATCGAACAGCGCCCGGACGATCTCCTGCGGCGCCGAGGATTGCTGCTCGGGGTCGCTGATGAAGATCACCACGGTCGGGCATTGCTTGCCTTCGCTCCAGGTCGACAGCGGCACCGAGCGCACGATGATGCCAAGGTCGGCGCGCCCGGACGGGCGTTGTACGCGCATGGCCTCGACCACCGAGGGGTTGCTGCTTTTTTGCGACAGCAGCGATTGCTTGACCAGCCGGCGGAACTCCTGGGTGTCGCGCGCGGTGCCAACCTGCAGGCCGTCATTGACCAGCTTGATGCCGTCCTTTTCCTGGATCAGCCGCTCGGCAACCTGGTTGGTCTGCAGCACCTTGCCGGTTTCGTCGAGGATGATGGTGCCCACCGCCAGCTGGTCGACGGCGCCGGCGTAGAGGTTGCGTTCGGTCTCGATGCGGTTGAGCTGCATGTGCAGTTTGATCGAGCGTTCCAGGTGCGGGATGAAGCGCGCCAGCAGGGTTTTTTCCTGGTCGCCGAAGGCCTGCTCATCGCGCCCGCGGCTGATGCGGATACGGCACTGGGCGCCGTCGCCGGTATTGATGTCGGCCCCGAGAATATGGAACACGTCCACCGGCTCGAGAAAGTTCTTGTAGAACTCCGATTGCAACAGCTCGTCGTTGGAGACGTAGCTGGCGAGGGTCACCACTTCGCGGTTGGGCAGGTCGACGAACGGGTCGAGGGCAAAGAAGTGCTTGTTGTACGAGGCGGTGGTTTCGCTCGAACTGCCGGTGGTGTTAACCATCAGGCCGTCAACGTGGGCGCTGGGCGGGCGTAGAATGAAGGTGACGTATTTGCTCTGTAGCTGCAGGTTGAGCTGGTTGAGGAAGGTGACCCAGGGAATGTTCTCCATCGGCCCTTGATAGAGGTGACCGAGCAAGTCGCTGAATGACTCGAGGGTGAGGCACGGCTGCATAGGGAACTACCATTTTTTATTATTAGCGTTGGCGATGGCAGAGAATAGTTGGCGTTAACGCGTGCACGCAACGCTCCGTACACGCATCCGGACAGGCGTAGCGCACGCCTGTCCAAAGCGCTCGGCAAGGCTCAGGCGCGCTCGCCGTCAAGCACCACGAAACGCTTGCTGTCGGCGGTTTCGGCAGGCAGCAGGTCGACGTCGGTATAGAACTGCTCATACCAGCGCCGCAGCTGGTACACCGGGCCGTCGCCGTCGCACAGCAGCGGGTTGTCGACCCGGGTCTTGCTGTGCCAGATCGCCACGTCTTCGTAGAAAGCCGACTGGGCCTGCTGCACGTAGGCCTTGGCCATGGCCTGGTTCTGCTCCTCGCTCAGGCCGGGGATCTTTTTCACCAGCACGCCGTAGCGCAGGGTGAAGCTGTTGAGGTCGATCGGCACATGGCAGTTGAGCAGGATCGAATGGATCGGCTGGCCGTTCATCGCCCCGGTCATTTCGGTGATCTGGTAGGCCGGGCCGAAGTAGGTGGCCACCGTGCTCAGCTCGCTGTCGCCAGACAGCCGTTCGCTGCGCGCACGCATGACCTGGGTGGCCAGGTGGCCTGCGAAGACGTTGCTGAACTCGGCCACCGGCGCGCCATGCACGGTGCCGAAGTGGGCCATGTCGGCGACGTTGTCGATCAGCTCGCGGCAGTTGGTGTCGATCTGCAGTTCGGCCACTTCCCAGGCGGCCCACTGGTCACTGAAGCAGGCGTCGATGCGCGGGATCGCCTGCTCGGCAATCGGCGGGTTGCCTTGCGGGTCGTTCCAGACGAACAGCAGCTGGTTTTCTTCCATGATCGGCCAGCGCTTGACCTTGGCCCGCGGTGGAATGCGCTTGGCGTAGGGAATGTCGTCGCACACGCCATCGGCGCCCCAGCGCCAGCTGTGGAACGGGCAGCGGATCGAGTTGCCTTCGATGCAGCCGGTGCTCAGGTCGGCGCCCATGTGCGGGCAAAAGCCGTCGAGAATGTTCAGCTGGCCGTCTTCACCCTGGAACGCCACCAGGCGGGTGCCAAACACGTCCAGGCGGTGGGCCTTGCCGTCGCGGTAGTGCGCGGCCAGGCCCAGGCAGTGCCAACCACGGGCGTAGCGGTCTTCCAGCAGCTTGGCTTCAATGCGGTGCAGGGTGCTCATCTTATTGTTCTCCGGGGTATCACGGGGTGTGCTGTGCGAGTGATTCTGCCGCCCCTGTACCAGCAGGCATCGTCTGAACGGACGATGGCCGGCCGTGGGCTGACGGCTCTACTGGCGCAATCAAGCCAGCAGCAGGAGAACGCAATGAGCAATGAGCAGGGGCGGGTGGCGGTGATTACCGGCGCCGCCAGCGGGATCGGCCGGGGTCTGGCCGAGCATGCGGCAGGGCTGGGCATGCAGCTGGTACTGGCCGATGTCGATGGCCCGGGTTTGCAGGCGCTGAGCGCGCAACTGCAAGGCCAGGGCGTGCAGGCCATTGCCCAGCTGACCGACGTCAGCGATGTGGCCCAGGTCGAGCGCCTGCGCGATGTCGCCCTGGCGCATTTTCAGCGGGTCGACCTGCTGTTCAACAATGCCGGGGTGATGCAGACCGGCTACAGCTGGCAGATCAGCCACGAGCAGTGGCAGCGCATGCTCGCCATCAACCTGCAAGGGGTGATCAATGGCATCCGCAGCTTTGTGCCGCTGATGCTCGAGCAGGGCCACCCGGCCCAGGTGATCAACACCGCGTCGCTCGCCGGCTTGCTCAGCAGTCCGTTGATGGCGCCCTACAACGTCACCAAGCAGGCGGTGGTGGCGTTATCCGAAACCCTCAAGTACGAGCTGGACATGCTCGGCGCGCAGGTCTCGGTGTCGGTGCTCTGCCCGGGGCCGGTGGCCAGTGACATCATGGCCTCCAACCAGGCCCGCGAGCAGGCCGACGCCACTTTCAGCGCCGTGCTCGACGAGCACATTCGCCAGGGCATGACGCCCCGCGAGCTGGCCGCCCAGGTATTCGCCGCGCTGGCCGAGCGGCGCTTCTGGATCTTCCCGCACAAAGACTTCAAGCCCGCCCTGGAGCTGCGCCTGCGCAGCATCCTTGAAGAAACCAACCCGCAGTTCCAGATGATCGCCGAAGGAGACGCCCATGCCGCTCGATAAACAGATCGCCGCCGTGCTCGAACAGTTCAGCGTCCAGGGGGAGCCCGACTACCACCGGCTCGATGCCGTGCAGTATCGGCAATATGCCGACCACCTGTTGCCGCCGATCCCTGGCGCGCAGATGGCCGAAGTGCGTGAGCTGCGCGTGGCGGGCGCCGCTGGCGAGCTGGATGCCCGCCTGTACCGGCCGCTGGCGCAAGACAACCTGGCGCTGCTGGTGTTCTTCCACGGCGGCGGTTTTGTCATCGGCACCCTCGATACCCATGACCATCTGTGCCGGGCACTGGCCAGCGCCACTGGCGCGGTGGTGGTGTCGGTGGCCTACCGGCTGGCACCGGAGGCGCGCTTTCCGGCGGCGCCGCTCGATTGCTATGCCGCCACCTGCTGGCTGGTCGAACATGCCGCCAGCCTGGGCGTCGACGGCAGCCGCCTGGCCGTGGCCGGCGACAGCGCCGGGGCCAACCTGGCGATCGCCGTCAGCCGCCTGGCCGCAGAGCGCCAGGGCCCGCAGATTCGCTACCAGTGCCTGTTCTACCCGGTCACCGATGGCCGCTGCGACACCCCGTCGTACCAGGTGTATGGCGAAGGGTATCTGTTGTCGCGGGCGATGATGGCCTGGTTCTGGCGCAGCTACCTGCAACAGCCCGAGCAGGTCGAGGAGCCATTGGCCTCGCCGCTGCTCGCCGAGTCACTGGAGGGTTTACCCGCCACCACCCTGATCACCGCCGAGTACGACCCATTGCGCGACGAAGGCGAAGCCTTTGCCCAACGTTTGCACCAGGCAGGTGTGGCCATCCGCCTGGAGCGTTGCGAGGGCATGGTGCATGGCTTTATCAGCATGAGCGCGTTTGTCGAGGGCGCCGCTCTGGCCCTGGCCGGGGCCGCAGCCGACCTGCGCCGGGCGCTGGGCTGAATGGCGGCGGCCTAGTCCGTTTGGACGAAGCAGGTTGTCGCAGCAGTTTCTAGTCTTGAGCGCACAACGTCTTTTCCTCACCTGTGGTGGAATGGCCATGAAAACAACAAGAACAATTTGCCTTGCCTTGACCGTCTGCGCCTTTGGCGCTGTCTACAGCGCCTTGCTGACCCGCCCGCTGCCGGCGCCGGTGACCATGGCCTATTACTGCCAGCCCAGCTTCCAGCCGTGTTACATCCCGGTGCCGAGCGTCGCCAGGCTGATGCCTTAGGCCTTGTTGCCCAGGGCCAGCAGCGCCCGCTCGCGGCTCAGTGGCTGGAGGACCCCGGGCGAGCCGCTGATGTGCACGTACAGGTAGTGCTGGCCTTGGTCATCGCGCAGTATCCGGTGCACCTGGGTCGTCTCCGGGTGATACTGGCGCTGGGTGCGGTCGAGCAGCACTTCGTGGTGGTCGATGTGCAGGCGGCGCAGCGCCGCTTCGAACTCGCTGTCGACGGCCTCGCGCAGCTTGCGCATGCGGCGTATCGACAGATAGCCAAGGCCGAAGGTCAGCGCAAAGAAGAACAGCGCCTGTAACAGTGATTTGTAGTGCTCCATCCTGGATTTGATTAGCCCTTGATTCTTGTAGTGGACGGCGCTTGTTTGAGGTCTGAGCGCCGCCTGTGGGCGTTAAAGGCTCATGTCGAAGGCATGGATTCGGTAGGGCAGCTCCATGTCCGGGTATCGCCGTCTTTCTCACCCAGTGCCAAGATTTCCAGGCAGCCCGGGTAAGCTGGTTGCTTATCGGCAGGCCCTTCAATGTAGGTGATGGCCTTGGGTGGGTTTTGCAGTTGCTGCTGGCATTGCTGGACCTCGCTGGCAAATCTTTCAAGGGCAGCGGAAGGGGGCTGAGTCGTGATCATGCCTGCTACGGTTTGCCAGTATTCCGAGGCTGCGTAGCCGCTTGCTCGGCAGTGAGAAAGCGGAGAAACAATTGAACCAACTCCGTCGCCTTCGACTTTAAGTGCTTGCATCTTCTGGTGTTGCGCAGGCAGGGCAGGGCCAACCGGAAGCGCTTCCATGGCCTTGATCTCAGCGACATAAGCCTGAACTTTGGTCAGGTAAGCGGCGGCGCTTTCGCGCTGCTGGTTGTACTGGCTTATTTCGTTGGCGTTGGTGCCGGTGACCTTATACTCAGGTTCGTTGTTGCAGCCCGCCAGGAGAGCAGAGGCGCCAAGGGTGATGATTGCGGTGCGTGTGGTGAACTTCATGTTCTTCAGTTATCTCGCTTCAGGGTCGTTTGCTTGACCTGACAGTGGAGCACAATGGCTATCCCTGCCAGTGTTTGTCGCACAGTACTCGCGTTTGACGTCGAATACTGTTGCCTCAGTCCAGGTCCTGCGCCGAATGCCGCTCGGGCACCTGGCTGGCTTCATCGCCCCAGGTGCGGTTGACCCGCAAGCCGCGGACGACCGCCGGGCGCTCGGCAATGGCTTGCGCCCAGCGTTGCACGTGGGTGTAGTCCTGCACGCTGAGGAACTCGCCCGCCGAATACAGCCTGCCCAGCGCCAGTTGGCCGTACCAGGACCAGACGGCGATATCGGCGATGGTGTAGCTGTCGCCGGCCAGGTATTGGCTTTGCGCCAGGCGCTGGTCGAGCACATCCAGTTGGCGCTTGGTTTCCATGCTGAAGCGGTTGATCGGGTATTCGAATTTTTCTGGCGCGTAGGCATAGAAGTGGCCGAAGCCGCCGCCCAGGTAGGGCGCTGCGCCCATCTGCCAGAACAGCCAGTTGAGGGTTTCGGTTCGACCCGCTGGGTCGCGGGGCAGGAACTCGGCGAATTTTTCTGCAAGGTAGAGCAGGATCGAACCCGACTCGAACACCCGCACCGGCGGTTGCACGCTGCGGTCGAGCAGGGCGGGGATCTTCGAGTTGGGGTTGATCTCGACGAAGCCGCTGGAGAACTGCTCGCCTTCGCTGATGCGAATCAGCCAGGCGTCGTACTCGGCGCCGGCATGCCCGAGGGCCAGCAGCTCTTCGAGGAGGATGGTGACCTTGACGCCATTGGGCGTGGCCAGGGAGTACAGTTGCAGCGGCTGCTTGCCCAGCGGCAGGGCCTTGTCGTGGGTCGGGCCGGCCACCGGGCGGTTGATGTTGGCGAACTCGCCGCCCGACGGCGCGTCGTGCTGCCAGACCCGAGGCGGGACGTAGGGTGCCTTGCTCATGCGATGAACCTCCTGGTGTGCTCGAGGGGCTCATGTTCGGGCTTGGCGCAAACGCTTGTCAAACCCGGCGGCGGTTCATGCCGGCATGTTCTTGCTGATGCAATGTATGCCGCCGCCGCCCGCAGCGATCGGGTCGATGTTGACCTGCTCGATGGTCCGCCCCGGGTACAACTTGGCCAGCAGCTGCTTGCAGTACTGGTCAGCTTTCGGGTCGCCAAACTGCGGGGCAATCACCGCGCCATTGATCGGCAGGTAGTTGATGTAGCCGGCGGCAAACTCCGGGTTGTCGCGGGTAAAGCGGTTGCTGCGCAATTTGCCCGGTGGCGGCAGCAGGTGCACGGTCAAGCGGCGGCCATCGGCGTCGGTGGCCTGCTTGAGGATTTCCAGGTGCTTGCGGGTGACCCGGTAATCGTAGGAGTCCGGGTCGTTGTCGAGGTTGGCGATCACCACCCCCGGCTCGACGAAGCGCGCGTAGAAGTCAACGTGGGCATCGGTGATGTCCTGGTCCTTGATGCCCGGCAGCCAGATGATCTTGCGCAGGCCAAGGTTGGCTTTAAGCTCGGCCTCGACATCGCTGCGGCTCCAGTCGGGGTTGCGGTTGGCATTGACCCAGCAGCTTTCGGTGATGATCGCCGTGCCGTGGCCGTCCACTTCGATGCCGCCGCCTTCGCCAGTCAGCTCGCTTTGCAGGTAGGGCACGTTCAGGGTTTCGCTCAGCGTTGCCGCCACGCGGCTGTCGTTGCGGTGGCGTTGCTTGTTGCCCCAGCCGTTGAAGTTGAAGTCCATCAGCGCGCTGTTGCCGTCGTCGTCGATGACGAAGCAGCCGCCGTAATCGCGGATCCAGATGTCGTCCAGCGCCATGGGCAGGAACTCGATGTTGTCGCTGCCACATTGCTCGCGTGCATCGGCCAGGTCTTCGGGGCGGCAGAGTACGCTGACCGGCTGGTAGCGGGCGATGGTCCGGGCCAGTTGTGCGATGCAGCTGTTGACCGCGTCCGCCTGGTCTTCCCAGACATTTTCGGCGGCGGCAAACGCCAGGAAGATCCGCCGCTGGGCCTGGTCTTCTTCGGGCATGAACCAGCGCTGGTCAGCGGCCATGGCCAGGCGCAACGGGCCCAGGCCCAGGCCGGCAATGCCGGCGGCGACTGACAGATGCTTGAGAAAGGTACGACGGGGTGTCATCGGTGTGGCTCTCGTAGTGACGGCTCAATGGGCCGAGGAAGTCTTGAGGGTGGTCCAGGTACGCATGCGCGCGCGCATGTCTTTCTGGGTAATGTCCTTGCCCGGGATCAGCCGCGCGTAGGTTTCGTCGCTGACGTAAATGTCCGGGTTGTCACGCATCTGCGGCTCGACCAGCGGCCGTGCCTTGGCGCTGGAGGTGGGGTAGCCGGTGAACGAACTGATGGCGGCCATCTGCTGCGGCTGCATGACGAAGTTGATAAAAGCGTAGGCGTATTCCGGGTGGGCGGCATCGGCGGGAATGGCCATGCTGTCCATCCAGATGGTCGTGCCTTCCACCGGGATGTGGTAGCGGAACTCGACCTTTTTACCGGCGGCATCGGCGGTGCGCTGGGCCTGGATCATGTCGCCGCTGTAACCGAGGGAAATGCAGGTGTCACCATTGACCAGCTGGGTCACCGGCTGCGACTGGAACTTGCGGATGTACGGCTTGATCGCCCCGAGCATCTGCCGGGCGGCGAGCAAATCATCGGCCTTGCCGCTGCGTGGGTCCTTGCCCAGGTAGTGCAGCACCACCGCTAGCACTTCGTCGGGCGAGTCGATCATCGAGATGCCGCAGTCGGCCAGCAGCGCGGCGTTTTCTGGCTTGAACAGCAGGTCGAGGCTGTTGACCGGGGCATTGGCGATGCGCTGCTCGATGGCCGCGCGGTTGTAGGTCAGGCCGATGCTGCCCCAGGTGTAGGGCACGGTGCTCTCGCGCGAGTTGGGGTAGCGCTGGTGCAGGCGCTGCAGGCCGGGCTCGATGTCTGCCAGGTGTTCGAGTTTGGCCGGGTCGAGCTTTTGCAGGGCGCCGGCGCGGGCCAGGCGTTCGGCCACGGTGTCGCCGGGGAAAATCAGGTCGTAGCCGCTGTTGCCCGAGAGCAGCTTGGCCTCCAGGGTTTCGCTGCTGTCCATGACGTCATAAATGACCTTGATGCCGGTCTGGGCGGTGAAATCCTTGAGGGTGTCTTCGGCAAAGTAATCGGCCCAGTTGTACAGGCGCAGCACTTTGTCTTCGGCGTTGGCCAGGCTGCAGCCCAGGGCCAGGGAAAGGGCGATCAGGGTTTTCAGGCTGTTCATGCGCCATGCCTCCAGGTGCTGTGTGGGTGACGGCCGTCCAGGCTCAACAGGGTGGCGTACATTTCCGGGCGGCGGTCGCGGTAGATGCCCCAGGTCAGGCGCTCTTCGCGCATGTGCGCCAGGTCCAGCTCGGCCAGCAGCATGCAAGGGCTGTCGCGATCGGCTTCGGCCAGCAGGCGGCCCTTGTGGTCGGTGATGAACGACGATCCATAAAAACGCATGTGCAGCTCGGCATCGCTGCGCGCCACTTCAACGCCGGTGCGGTTGGCGGTGATCACCGGGAGGATGTTGGCGGCGGCGTGGCCGCGCTGGGTCAGTTGCCAATGGTCGCGCGAATCCAGCGCCGCAGCGCCGGGCTCGGAGCCGATGGCGGTGGGGAACAAGAGGATTTCTGCACCTTGCAAGGCCAGGCAGCGGGCGGTCTCGGGGAACCACTGGTCCCAGCAGATGCCCACGCCCAGGCGCCCGACGGCGGTGTCCCAGACCTTGAAACCGGTATCGCCGGGGCTGAAGTATTCCTTTTCCTGGTAGCCGATGGCGTTGGGGATGTGGGTCTTGCGGTAGACGCCGAGCAAGCGCCCGTCGGCATCGGCGACGGTCAGCGAATTGAAGTAGGCATTGCCGGCCTGCTCGAACCAGCTCAGCGGCAATACCACGTTCAGTTCCGCCGCCAGGGCGGCAAAGCGCTGCAACAGCGGGCTGTTTTCATAGGGTTGCGCCAGAGCCAGGTGCTCGTGGCATTGCTCGATGCAGAAGTAGGGCGTGGCGAACAGCTCGGGCAGCAGGATCAGCCTGGCCCCGGCCGCCGCCGCCTCGCGCACCAGCCGCTCGGCGTTATCGAGGTTGTCTTCAAGGTTCCAGCTGCAGGCCAGCTGCAGGCTGGCGACGCTCAGCGCGCTCATGGCTTGGCTCCTTTCAGGGGCCAGGCCGGTTGCTGCTGGGTGATGCAATGCACGCCGCCACCGCCATGGGCCAGCTGGTTGATTTGCACCGGTACCACGCTGCGGCCGGGGAAGGCCTGCTGCAGGGTGGCGGCGGCCTGCTGGTCGGCGTCGATACCGTAGGCGGGCATGATCACCGCGTCGTTGCACAGGTAGAAGTTGGTGTAGGAGGCGCAGAACACTTCGGCATCGGTGTCGACCGCAGCGGAAGCTTCGTACAGGTCGATCAGCTCGAAACTGCGGCCACGGGCGTCGGTCGCCAGTTCCAGGGCGCGGCGGTTCTCCTTCGCCACCTGGGCGTAGACCGAGGTTTGATCTTCGGTGGCATCGACCAGCAGCACGCCCGGCCGGGCAAACGCGCAGACGCCGTCGACGTGGCCATCGGTCATGTCGCCAGTGACGTAGTCCGGGTCGCCCGGCAGCCAGATGACCTTGTTCACCCCCAGCAGGCGGACGAAGATTTCTTCCATGTCTTGCTTGCCCAGGCCCGGGTTGCGGTTGGGGTTGAGCAGGACCGATTCGGTGGTGATCAGCGTGCCGTCGCCATCGACATGAATGGCGCCGCCTTCGTTGGCCAGAAAACTGCCGAAGCACGGCAGGCCCAGGCCATTGAGCACGCGCCGGGCCAGGCCTTCATCGAGGTCGTGGGCCGACTTGCCGCCCCAGGCGTTGAAGCGCCAGCTGACTCCGGCCAGGCCTTGCTGCGGGTGGCAGATGAAGCTTGGGCCGGAGTCGCGGCACCAGCTGTCGTTGACGGCGATTTCGATCAGCTCGATGTTGGCCCCGCACAGCGCCCGGGCCTGGCTGACGGCGCTGGGGTCGACGACCATTTTCACCGGCTCGAAGCGGGCGATGGCGTTGGCGACCCGGGCGAAATCCACCTGCACAGCCGCCAGGGTGACGCCCCAGGTCGACTCCCACAGGGCCTGGTTGTGCGGCCAGACCATCCAGGTGGCAGCGTGGCGAGCCCATTCGGCGGGCATGAACCAGCCGTTGTTGTTGGCGCTGTCGTTGTGCATTGCAATACCCTTCAGTTAAGTAATTGTTTTCAGCAAGGTTGCCGGGATGTCCATGCTATAACTGGGGTCTGCACCTGAACAAACGATGGATTTTGCCGATATATGATTAGCTGGGCTTATCAATCATGCTGAAACACTGGCCACCTCTGAACACCCTGCGCGGTTTTGAAGCGGCGGCGCGCCTGGGCAGTTTTCACAAGGCTGCCGAAGAGCTGCACCTGACCCAATCGGCGATCAGCCAGCAGATCCGCAGCCTGGAAAACTACCTGGAGCAACCGCTGTTCTTTCGCGAAGGGCGCAGCGTGTCGCTTACCGATGCCGGCCACGACCTGCTCAGCACCACCCAGGTGATGCTGCAGCAACTGACCGTTGGCATCCGTCGCCTGGAGCAGTACCGCAAGCCCAACCAACTGGTGGTCAACACCACGCCGGCGTTTGCCCGGCACTGGCTGGTGCCGCACCTGGGCGACTTTCATCGGCTGCACCCGGAGGTGGACCTGTGGCTCTTCACCAGCGATGAAATCCCCGACATGACCACCCAGACCATCGACATTGCCGTGCGCGACGACATCAGTGCCCAGGCCGATTGCAGCTTTCACGTGTTGTTGCAGGATCGGCTGTACCCGGCCTGTCACCCGCGCCTGCTGGAGCTCGACGTGGCGCAGCGGACCACCCTGCATGGCGAGCGGGAAATGGACTGGAGCTACTGGCACACCCAGGGTGGCGAGGCTGTGGGGCAGAAGCTGCAGGGTCTGAATTTTTCCGACCCCGGGCAGTTGCTTGACGCTGCCAGCCAGGGCTTGGGCATTGCCCTGGTGAGTGGCTTGCTGGCCGGGCAGGCGCGTGCGCAAGGCAACCTGGTGGCGCTGACCGAGCAGACCGTGCGCGGGCCCAAGTGGGCGTGGCTGGTGCACCGTAACAGTGAAGGGGAGGCCTTGACTGTGAGCTTTTGCCAGTGGCTTGAGCAGTGCCTGGCAGAGGGCTCAGGGCTTAATGGTGACCCAGCGCCAGCGCGCTGATGATGCAGACCGAGCCGTCGCTGGCCGGCGTGTTGTCGCTGTAATCAACCTGGTTGTAGACGCCGCCGTGGAAGTTGAAGGTGCGGCTGTTCCAGCTGGCATCCATCTGCAATGGTCCGCTGCTGGCGGTGCTGCCCTTGCAGGTGGCAGCGAGGGTCACCACGCCCTTGGCGGTGACATCGAGAATGATCTCGAACGCGGTGCCCAGCGGCACATTGGCCAGCAGGGTGACGCTGGCCGGGGCGCTCTGGTTGTAGCTTCGGCGAAAGCCGTAAGTGAGCTTGCCCTTGTTCCAGAACACCTTGACCACCGGGCTGTCGTCGTCTTTGACGTGCAGCTGCGAGATCACCACCTTCTGCGCCGCGTTGACCTTGCTCAGGGTCATGCTCTGGTGGTTGTGGTGTTTGCTGGCGCTGGCGAGCGACCAGTAGGTTGGTTCTTTCCATTCGCAGCGGGTGCGGTGGGTGCTCTTGCTTGAAGCGCCCTTGGTTGGGGCGGTGAAGCGGACCGAGCCGTCGTCGAGCCTGGCGATGATTTTCGGCAGTTGCGCCAGGGCCTGGGCGCCGGTCAGTTCCAGGGCGGTGGGGTCGCTGGTGGACTTGGGTACCGGGGTGGTGATTGTTAGGCGGTCAATGTTGACGCTCATGGGTTTCTCCTTCGGTTTTCGGTGTGGGCCCTCTCTTAAATAATTGTGGGCTTCAGCTAATAATTAGCTGCAAGCTAAAATTTCGTCAATAGCTAAACTGCGCTCGGCTTCGAGCCCTATCGCGGATCAAGTCGAGACCCGCGATGAGGCCGGCGCAGTCTAGAGAAACCAGCGATACTCCCGCGCATTTACTTCATGCATGAACGCCAGGTGGTCCTGCCTCTTGTTCTCGCAATAGACCATGACGAACTCACTGCCCAACCGCTCATTGACCACCGGGTGATGACGCATGGCCGCCACCGCCGCGAGCATGTCCTTGGGAAAGTCGATGCCGCTGCTGCGGTCTTCGTTGAGCGGCGCTATCGGCTCTTTGCCAGCCTCCAAACCGTGTTCCATGCCACTTAAAATCGCTGCCAGCACCAGGTATGGGTTGGCGTCGGCGCCGGCCAGACGGTGTTCGATGCGCAGGTTGCGTGGGTCCGATTCGGGGATGCGGATGCACGCGTCGCGGTCTTCAAAGCCCCAGCTGGCGCGGCTGGCAGCGTTGACCATGGCGCCGTAGCGGCGCATCGCGTTGTGGTTGGCGGCAAAGATCGGCATGCACTGCGCCAGCAACTCCAGGCAGCCAGCCACGGCATGGCGCAGCGGGCGCTGGTTGTCGGCAGCCAGCAGGTTGTTGCCCTGCTGGTCGTAGAGGCTGACATGCACGTGCATGCCGCTGCCCGGCGCGTCGAGGTAGGGCTTGCTCATGAAGCTGGCGCGCATGCCGTGCTTGAGCGCCACGCCACGGGTGCTGCGGGCGAACAGGGCGGCCCAGTCGGCGGCGCGCAGGCCGTCGTCGCAGTGGCCGAAGTTGATCTCGAACTGTCCGGGGCCCAGTTCTGCGGTAATGACGTTGGCGTCCACGCCTTGCTCGTTGGCGGTCTCGACCATGTCCCGCAGCACGTCGGAGTAGCGCGACAGGCGCTCGATGTGCATGTTCGGCTGGTCATCGGCATCGCCGCTGAACGGGTCGCGGGGGAACTGCGGCAGGCCGTCTTTGAGCGCGCTGTCGAACAGATAGAACTCAAGCTCAAAGGCCACCACCGGGCGAATGCCGCGCCGTTCCAGGCGTTGCAGCACCCGCGCCAGCACTTCTCGGGGCTCGAACTCAATGGGCGCGGCGGTGCCGTCAGAGCTGATCAGCATCTGCCCCAGCGGCTGGTTCTCCCAGCGCACCGGCTTGAGGGTGCCGGGGATCAGCCGCCGTGGCGCGTCCGGGTCGCCGTCGTTGAAGCAGTAGTCGCCGATCGGGTGCAGGCCGCCCTGAACACCGAGCAGCACGCAGTTCTGCGGCAGTTTCAGGGCGCTGCCGGCGGCGACTTTTTCGAGCATGTCGATCGGGTAGCGCTTGCCATAAAAGTGCCCGGGGATGTCCAGGCTGATCAGGTCGACATAACGCACCTGAGGATGCTCGGCGCGAAATGCGCGTACTTCACTAAGCAGATCAGGGCAGTCTTTTATTGTTGTCATCACGTGCGATCCTGCGCTTGGTTTCAACGGAATACCCAGAGCACCCGGGTACTGTGTTCGGTCAGGTTGGCGTAGCGGAACTGGCTGTGCGCCGGCAACTGGAAGCTGTCGTTGGCCTGCAGGGTGACCGGCTCTGGGGCGTCATCGAGCCACAGGCTCAACTCGCCTTCGAGGACAAACCCGCCTTGCTCGGAGCTGTCGTCCAGGTGCCCGTCACCGCTGCTGGCGCCGGGCGCCAAGTGGCTTTCAAGCATCGAGAAACCGCCGTTGAGCTTGGGCGAGACCAGCACGTCGGTGACCCCGGCGGCGTAATACAGGGTGCGCCGTTCGCCGGGGCGGGTGACCCAGTCGACTTGCCGAGGCTTGCTCAGGTTGTAGAAGTAGGTGGTCGGCACGCACAGGGTTTCGCTGATGGCGGTGAGGTCGGCCACGGTCGGGCGCGACAGGCCGCGCTCGACCTGGGACAGAAAGCCCACCGAGCGGTCGATGCGTTCGGCCAGCTCGCCGAGGGTCAGGTTGCGGTGCTTGCGCAGGTCGCGAATAAGGATCGCCAGGCTTTCGATTTCTTCCTGCATGTCCATAAAGGGGCTCTCTCAAATAGTGTCGCGCAGGCGGTACCAGGCTTTGCCGGCAGCTTCCAGCGGCGCGGCGAGCAGGTCGCCACCGGGGAAACGGCCGTTGTCGATGGCCTGGTACAACGCCAGCAAATCGTGGTTGCCAAGGATCGCATCACTCACCGCGCGGGCGCCGGCCAGGGTCGGCAGCACGCCATGCCCGGAGAAACCCTGCAGCCAGTAGCGCTGGCCCTGGCGGCCGATGTCCGGGGTGCGGCGCAGGCTGCAATCGATATGCCCGCCCCAGGCGTAGTCGATCGCCACGCCCTGTAGCTGCGGGAAGGCCCGTTCCAGCACCGGGCGGGTGGCGGCGGCAACGTCCTTGGGGATACCGCCCAGGTAGGTACAGCCGCCGCCGAACAGCAGGCGCTGGTCCGGGGTCAGGCGGAAGTAGTCGGGGACGAACTGGTTGTCGATCACGCAGCTGTTGCGCGGCAGCAGCGAACGGGCCAGGGCCGGGTCCAGGGGCGCGGTGGCCACCTGATAGGAGCCCACCGGCAGCAGGCGCTGCGACAGCGGTCGGTCGAGCTGGTCGATGTAGGCGTTGCAGGCCAGCACCAGCACGTCGCTGCGGATTTCGCCTTTTTCAGTGCGGGCGACAAAGCCTGCCGGGGTATCGCGGTAGCTGAGCACCCGGCTTTGCTCGAAGATCCGCCCGCCGGCCGCTTCGATGGCGCTGGCCAGGCCCTGGGCCAGTTTCAGCGGGTTGAGGTGGGCGCCTTCGGCATCGTACAGCGCGGCCTGGTAGCGCGGGCTGCCGATCCATTCGGGCAATTCGTCGCGCTCGATCACCCGCAACTGGTCATAGCCCCATTTAGTTTCGGCTTCGTGCCTGGCCTCGTGGAGCATGGCCACCCGTCGCGGTAGCACCGCCGCCCACAGGCTGCCACGCTGGTAATCGACGGTAAAACCGTGGCGCTCGGGCAATTCACGCAGCTCGCCGGCGGCCCAGCGCATGCTGTCCCACAGGCGCCGTGCGCGTTCCTGGCCAAGGGCCTTTTCCAGCGGCGGCATGTCGCACGACCACCCCAGCAACGCCTGCCCGCCGTTGCGCCCGGACGCCGCCCAGGCCACCCGGCTGGCTTCCACCAGGGTCACCCGCTTGCCGGCGAGCGCAAGGCGCAGGGCGGTGTGCAGGCCGCTGAAGCCGGCGCCAATGATCAGCACCTCGGTGTCCAGGCGTTCCTGCAGGGTAGGGCGCAGAGGGATGGCGGTGGGGTAGGTCTGGGCGTAATAGCTGGCGACATGCTGGGCAGATTGCTTGAACACGACGGACCTCATGAATTTTTATTGGTATTTTTTCATGAAAAACTACCAGATAAATTTCACGAGGCCAAGCGAGGCTCAGCGTTCAATGGCGCGCAGGCTCTAGACCGCAGGTTTGTGATGGTGCCGGTGGCTTGCGATCTCGTCAGCCAGGCGCGGGCTGTAGCTGCGCGTGGGGATACCGGTGAGGCGTTCGAACATCAGCGCGAACTTGACGTCCAGCGCCCGCTTGCCGGTCATATAGGCATTCAGGGTGGTGACGCTGACGCCCATCTCGGCGGCCATGCGCCGCTGCGACACCCGCTCTGCCTGGGGTTGCCCGGCCTTGAGTGCGGCAAATGCCCTGCGCATTGCCAGCAGCTCTTCTTCTTCCCACACCCACAGATTACCGCTCATGATTCGATCTCAGTCACACGGATTCGGTCGAGCAATCCGTTGCTGGAATCGCTACATCCTACTGCTGTTGTCTAGTGTCCATTAACCGACCAGGGCGGTCGGTTGTTTTGCCATCATACTCTTCGCGCGTTCCAAACTAGTAGCACCCGGCCATGAATGTGCAGTTTTTCCAGCGCCGCGCCTTCGATCAATACCGGCGGGTACAGCGGATTGTCGGCAATCATCCGCAAGGCGCCATCGGTCAGGCGTTGCAGGCGTTTGACGAACAAGTCGCCGTCGAGGCTGAACACGTAGATGGCGTCGCTGCGCACCTCGTGAATGCCACGGTCGACCAGCAGCGGGTCGCCGTCGTTGAAGGTGCCGGCCATGCTGTCGCCATCGCCGCTGATGATTGCCAGGTTGTGCGCGGCAGAAAAACTGATGCCCTGGCCGCGCAGCCAGTCCAGGTGCACGGTCAGGTCGCGGATTACTTCGACATGGGCCGGCGGCGTGTTGCCGTTGCCCATCGAGCCGCGGATGTCGAAGTGGGCGATGCTGACGAACTCGCCGCTGGCCGGTACACCAGCCTCGCCCTGTAGCACATCCATCCAGCCGGCAGGCAGGCGCTCGGCCTGCTCGATGCGCCGGGCCACTTCATCGCCGAGGTTTTTTTCTGTGCGCAGCGACAGGATCTGGCTCAGGTGCGCCGGGCTCATGCCCCAGCGCTCGGCACAGCTGGCCTTGCGCTGGGTGCCGAGCAACTGCAGCAGGTTGTGCTTGCGAATCGCGTAGATATCCATGGGGTGCAGAATGCCACTATTTAGCTCGATGCTAAAGAGGGGCCCGGCGTTACTCACGCGATTATTGCACCCGCACTACGCTTGCCGGTGCGCTCAGCAGGCGCTGGCGCAGCAGGTCATAGCCCCAGTTGTAGGCCATGGTGTAAGGCAGCATGAAGGCGAAGAAACCGATCTCCAGCAAGAACGCCTGCACCAGCGACACGTCGAGCATCAGCGCCGCGATCGGCACGCCGATCAGCACAAAGCCGGTTTCAAAGCCGCCGGCGTGCAGGGCACGGAGCTTGACCGTACGCGCGACCCGGCTGACCGGCCAGAGGCGGTCGAACGCCGCGTTGTAGAGCATGTTCCAGATCATCGCCACGGTCGACAGCATCACCGCCAGCGCGCCCATTTCCAGCATCGAGCGGTTCAGCAGCCAGGCGCCGATCGGCGCGCAGATCAGCACGGCGATCAGTTCGAAGCCGACGGCGTGGACGATGCGTTCAGCAAAGGATTTCTGGGAGGCTTGCAGTTTCATGACGTCACCTGAAGGTGTGTTTCGGTGAGGCCATTCTCATCGGTTTTTTGCTTAATTAAAAAATAGGTTCCATCGCTAAAAGCGATGGATTGATGGGGTTGCCTGGCTCAAGTGCTGATATCAGTACAATTGATATCAGATTTAAGTTTTGACGGATTGCTCGATATCAACGCCCAGAGGAGCATGCACACACCATCCATCACCCAAGAATAACGACCCATGACCCTCTCTACTGTGGCAGCACTGCAACTGGGTTCGCACCCCGACGGCAAACAACCAACCCTGGAGGCGATTCTTGCCTACGAGGCTGAAATAAAGGCCGCTGGCGCCCAGCTGGTGGTCATGCCCGAAGCCCTGTTGGGCGGCTATCCGAAAGGCGAAATCTTCGGCACCTACATGGGCTATCGCCTGCCGGAAGGCCGCCAGGCCTTTGAGCGCTATTTCGCCAATGCCATCGATGTGCCGGGCGCCGAAACCGCCGAACTCGCAGCCCTGGCGCAACGTACCGGCGCGCACCTGGTGGTCGGTGTCATCGAGCGCAGTGGCAGCTCGTTGTTCTGTTCGGCGCTGTTCTTCTCGCCGGAGCAGGGCCTGGTGGCCAACCACCGCAAACTCATGCCGACCGGCAGCGAACGGCTGATCTGGGGCCAGGGCGACGGCTCGACCTTGCCGGTGATCGATACCCCGGTGGGCAAGATCGGTGCGGCAATCTGCTGGGAAAACCACATGCCGCTGCTGCGCACGGCGATGTACGCCAAAGGCATCGAGGTGTGGTGCGCGCCGACGGTGGACGAGCGCGACAACTGGCAAATCTCCATGCGCCATATCGCCCACGAAGGGCGCTGTTTTCTGGTCAGCGCCTGCCAGTACCAGCCGTCGCCACGCGACCTGGGCACCAGCCTGCCGCACTGGGATGACGACCGACCGCTGATGCAGGGCAACAGCGTGATCATCGGCCCCATGGGCGAGGTGATTGCCGGGCCATTGAAGCACGGCCCCGGTTTGCTGGTGGCGCAGATCGACTCGGCCGAGCTGGTCAAGGCGCGGTATGACTTTGATGTGGTCGGCCACTATTCGCGCCCGGATGTCTTCACCTTGCTGGTTGATGAACGGGCGAAAAGCTCGGTGAAGTTCCAGCGCTAACGAGTGCCCTGTATGCCCGGCCTCAGGACAGGCAGAAGGTGTTGTCCACCAGTTGAATGATCAGCGACTTGACCGTTTGCAGCGTGCTGTCGTGCTTGCTGCCCACCCGCGTGCCGATTTCCAGGTCGTAGGAGGGCAGCGGCACCGGGCAGGGAAAGGTCTGCAGGGTGCTGACCCGTTCCATGGCCCGGGCGGCGTGGGTGGGCACCGTGGTGATCAGCTTCGAGCCCACCAGCAGAAACGGCACTGCGGCAAAGTGCGAGGTCGAGGCGCGGATGCTGCGCTTGTAGCCGGCCGCATTCAGCCCCTCGTCGACGATGCCGACGAAACCGCCCGACGACACCAGCAGGTGCGGTCGCTGGGCGTAGTCCTCGGCGCTGCTGGGAATGCTGTTGTTAGCGTCGGCGATGCACAGGTAGTTGCCGCGGCCCAGGCGGTGGCGGGCAATCAGCGGCGACGACAGCCCGCCGGCAGACACGGCGATATCGATCTGATGATGCATGAGCATGTCCTGCACCAGGCCGCTGTGGGTCTGGCGGAACAGAATGCGCAAGCCATGCAGTTGCTCATCGATCAGCGCCACCAGGCTTTGCCCCAGGGCGATTTCGCTGTCGTCGGAGAGGCCGATGGTGATGGTCCGGCCCTTGATGTCTTTGCCGGCGACCGACAACGCAAAGGCTTGCCGGCAGCGATTAAGGGCCTCGCCAATCAGCGGCGCCAGCTCGTTGGCGCGCAGGGTCGGGCGCAGGCCACGGCCGGTGCGTTCGAACAACGGGTCGGCGTAAATTTCCCGCAGCCGCGCAAGGGCCGCACTGACCGCAGGCTGGGTCACCCCCAGGCGCAGCGCAGCGCGGCTGGCACCGCCTTCTTCGATCAGGGCGACAAACACTCGCAGTAAGTTCAAGTCGACAGAGTCGATATCAATGCTATGCATATCAGATATCTTGATAGTTGATTGATTTATAGTATAGGCGTACGCACAATCCGCGGACAAATACTTCATCAGCGTATTTGCAGTGGCTGATGAGTTGGGCAGTCGAGTTTGGGAGCGTATGAAAGGTTCAGCAGTAGTTAAGGGGTTGTTGTGTGTATTACTTGCACCGTGGTTAGTGGCCAGTGGGTCTTTTACGGTAAGTGCTGCAGACCTTGTCGCGGCACCGGGCGTCGCCGCCGAATCGTGGATGTTGATGGACTATGAAAGTGGCGAAGTCCTGGCCCAGGGCAATGCCGATGCGCGCATCGACCCTGCCAGCCTGGTGAAGATCATGAGCAGTTATGTGATCGGCGAGGCTCTGCAGTCCGGCGCACTCAGCGCCAGTGACCGGGTGACCATCGAGCACGATGCCTGGGCCGCAGGCAATCCGCACTTGCAGGGTTCTTCGTTGATGTTTCTCAAGCCCGGCGACCGGGTCTCGGTACAAGACCTCAATGCCGGGGTTGTGGTGCAGTCTGGCAATGACGCCTGCATTGCCCTGGCCACTTACATTGCCGGCAGCGAAAACGCCTTTATCGACCTGATGAATGAACAGGCCGGCAAACTTGGCCTGACCAATACCCAGTTCAAGACCGTCCATGGCCTGGCCGCCGAAGGGCAATACAGCAGTGCCCGCGACATGGCGATACTCAGCCGTGCGCTGATTGCCGAGTTGCCGGCGGAGTACGCCTTGTACAAACAAAGGGCCTTCGCCTTCAACAACGTTCAGCAATACAACCGCAACCGCCTGTTGTGGAGTACCAGCCTGGATGTCGACGGTTTAAAGACCGGCAACTCCAGCGCAGGCGGCTACAGCCTGGTCACCTCGGCGCAACGTGACGGGCGCCGCCTGATTGCCGTGGTGATGGGCGCCAAGTCCGATCGGCTGCGCTTTCAGGAGTCGGAAAAACTGCTCAAGTGGGGCTTTCGCGCATTTGAGACGGTGACGCCGATCCAGGCCGACGAAGTGTTCATGAGCAAGCGGGTGTGGTTTGGCCAGACCCGCAACGTCAAGCTCAATGCCGGCGCGCAAGCGACCATCAGCGTGCCCTACGGGCACTCGGCCGAGGTGCAGGCCAGCGCCATCGTCGACACCGCCGAACTTCACGCGCCGTTGCAGGCGGGGCAGGTGGTGGGGGTGGTCAACTTCCAGGTGGGCTCAAAACACGTCGCCAGCAAGCCGCTGGTGGTGATGGAAAGCGTGGAAGAGGGCGGCTGGTTCAGTCGGGCCTGGGACTACCTGTTGCTCAAGGTGTACCAATGGCTGGGCGTGTGCCTGTTGTGCGCGGGCTAGTTGCGATCCTGTAGACGAGAAGAGGGGCCTATGAACCGTTATCTGCGCTGCTTCCTGCCCGTGCTGTTGGTATTGACGGCGACAGGCTGCAGCAACCCTGCAAGCACCAGCGAACACTCGCTGTTCGTCTCGGCGGCCGAGGCCGATGCCAACAACCAGCGCGCCCTGCAAGCGCTGTCGGATGAGCCCGATGTGGCCGGCGGCCTGGTGGTGTATTTCGACACCGACAGCTCGGCGATCGAGCCGCCTTATCAGGCCAGGCTTGCCTATGTGGCCAACTACCTGGTGAGCCATCCCGAGGCCGAAGTCTTTGTCGAGGGCCATACCGATGACATCGGCTCGCCCGAGCAGAACTTCGTCCTGGCCCAGGCGCGTGCCGCGATGATTGCCTATTACCTGGTCAAGTACGGCGCCTTGTACGAGCAGGTGAATGTTCACGCCTATGGCGAGCATTCACCGGTGCGCGAGGGCAGTGGCAAGGACGACTTGAAGCTCAACCGCCGGGGCGTGGTGGAGTGGGTCAGCCATGGCCACAGCCTGGGCTATGAGTTTGAGCAACAGTGAGCAGGGTTTGAGTTCAAAGCGCCTTCTTGTTTCTCACGCTCCAGGCCTCGAGGAAACCGTTGGTTGGAAACACCACGGGGTGTTTATCCATCCTGACCTTCACCGGGACATCCTTGGCGAAGGCGTTGTAGATATAGTGCTGCGCGGCATCGGAGACCGGCAGGAAGATCGACACCTTGGTGCCTGGTTTTTCCTCGCGGCACTCATGCAGCACCTTGATCGGCTGATCGTTGACTTCAATAAAGCCCTCATTGGTCTGCAGCTTCCCGCAGTCGACAAACTGCGTGAAGATCATTTTTGCGCCCTGTTCCGTGGCATTGATGACAGCGTTGTAAACGACAACGCCGTCCTTGAAACCCTCCGAGTTGCTCAGCGCAATCGCACTGTACGGCGCGTCCTTGCTGAACTCGTTGAACAAGGCGTAGCGGTACTTATCGGTGCCGATGGTTTTCGCCAGCTTGCGACCTTCATCGGTTTGCATGTCAATGACGAAGTGCCCGGCGACAGCCTGGGAGGAAACTGCCGCCAGCAGCAGGATGCCAGGCAGGCAGAGGATTTTTTTTGCGCGTGAGATCATGGAGCAGTTCCTTGCTTCGACTGACAGCCATGATATCAAATTGACGCCATTGCCTTAAGGCTGGGTTTGACTGTCGGCTTTAATCACCGACGTGTCTGCGCGGAACTCCGCTGCAAAACGGGGCCGCTGCTCTTAATCCATTTAATAATGCTTCTCAGTTAATGTAGTATTCGCCGCTCTCCGGCGGGGCCGGTTCACCGAAATAGGGCTGAGCATGTCACGCATTGGCACCTCTGATTTGCTAACCAACTTCCATGAGCACTACGCAGAACTGTTGGCGTTCCTGGCTCGGCGGTTGGGTAACGTTGAGCAAGCTGCCGATGTGGCCCAGGATACCTATCTGCGTTTGGTTAACCTGCCGGCGGGCGAACCGATACAGGAGCCTCGCGCGTTTCTGTTCCGCATAGCTGGCAACCTGGCCATTGATCGTATGCGTCGGGAGGGGCGACTCAATGCTTTGCATGCCGATGAATCACAGGCCCTGGAGGTATGCGATCCACGCCCTTCACCAGAGACTGCTCTGATCACAGATGAGGCTTTGGCACAGCTCGATATCGCCATGGACAAGTTGCCAACCAACGCAAGGTTGGCGCTACTGCTCAACCGTCTCGAGGGGCTGACCCATGCGCAGATCGCCATAAGACTCGGCGTTTCCGAAAGCACCGTGGGGAAGTACATTGTTCAAGCTGTACGTCATTGTCGCGACTCGCTGAGCCGGACGCAGTGGAGATGAACCGCTTGCCTTATACGAACGTGCCCCCCCAGACTCTGACGCCTCTTCACACTTCCAAGCTTGAAGAACCCATGACCGACAGTGTTGATCCTTCCGATCTGGAAGACCAGGCCATCGAGATGCTGGTGCATCTGCACTCAGGTCGGGCTACTACAGCCGATCACCTGGCCTATGACAACTGGTGCCAGCGCTCTGCGTTCCATGCTCACGCCGCAAGCAGGGCCGAGGCATTGTGGGGCGCGTTCCCCCTCACACAAAAAGCCCGACAATTCGTTGCTCCGCCCCCCGAGAAGCGTCGTAAACCTGCACGCGCCTTATGGGCAGCCGGCATGGCTGCTTGTGTTGCAATAGTGGTGTTCAGTGCAGCGCTGCAACGCCCCTGGTCAGCGCTCTATGCCGATCATGTGACAGACCCTGGCGAGCGACGGGAATTGCGCCTTGAAGACGGCAGTCGGCTGTGGATGAATGGTGACACCGTGCTGTCGGTGAATTACAGCCATAACCAACGTGGCATCACGCTGTATCAAGGGGAAGCACTCTTCGAAGTTGCCAAGGATTCATCACGGCCTTTCATTGTTCACGCCGCTCAAGGTGATGTACAGGCGATCGGCACACGTTTCGATGTGGATCAGCGCGGCGACACGGTCACCGTCCAGGTGAGCGAAGGGATAGTCCAGCTCAGTTCGGGCGGGGAGACCCTGCGTCTGCCCGCAGGGCAATCCACGGCCTATCGCCAGGGTCTGGCGCCGCAGATGGCGGTGGAAGTCGATGTGCAGGATGTCGCCACCTGGCAGCGAGGCAAATTGATTTTCAATGCGCGGCCGCTGGGTGAGGTGCTCGCCGAACTCGACCGGTACATCCCAGGCGTCCTCTACCTGACGGATGAAACGCTGGCGGCACGGCGTATCAGCGGCACATTCGAAGTGGATGATCCACACGCTGCGCTCAATGCGCTTGAGCAGACGCAGCCACTTCGCATCACTCGGTTGCCGTTACTCACGCTGGTGCGGCCCAAGCGCTGATACAGGGCCAGCATCCCTTCCCGGAGAGCACCTTGCAAAAAAATGAAAATTCTTTGGCAAGGTCCTTCACGTCGTTTCGTCGTAGATACGAAGCGCGAATCATTCACATTAAAGTCGCGCAGCCAACTCTAGGGAAAGGTTGCTTTCATGTTTCATGTCTCCTTACGTACTCGTGCGCATTCGTTGCGCCAGGCAATGGCACTGGCTGCCTTGCTCGGACTGCTGGCACCGGTCGATGCTCATGCCAGGGGCTCCGAAGCCTTCGCTTTCACTCAGCTCTTCAATATCGCTGCCCAGCCATTGGACAGCGCACTAACCCGATTCGCCGATCAAGCCGGCCTGCGCATCATTTTCAATTCCGACGAGGTAAGTGGAATGAACAGCGCTGGGTTGAGCGGGCCCTACAAGGTCAATGAGGCGCTCGATCATCTGCTCAGCGGCAGTGGTTTCGGTTATGAGTTCGTCAATGACAAGACGCTGACCTTGCGCAAGCTATCGACTGGTTCGGCAGTGCTGGAGCTGGGCGCTACCGATGTGAATGCACTCAGGCTGGCTTCGACAACTGAGGGGACCGGCGCCTACACCACTGGCCTTACCAACACGGCGACAAGGTTGGGGCTTTCGCCGCGTGAAACGCCTCAGTCCATCAGTGTGGTCACTCGGCAACAGATGGATGACCAGAACATGCAGTCGTTGGAAGACGTTGCAAGGGCAGCGACAGGCATCAGCACGGTTAAAGGGTTCGGCACAGAGCGTGCGCTTTACTACTCGCGAGGGTTCCAGGTCGACGACTTGCAGTTCGATGGCCTGCCGAGCAGCGTCACGGAAAGTTTCTCGATGGACGTCATGTCAGTGAACAACATGGCCATGTATGACCGGGTGGAAATTGTCCGAGGTGCGACAGGCCTGATGCAAGGGGCAGGTAACCCGTCTGCGGCGATAAATATGGTGCGCAAGCGACCGACGCGTGAATACCAACTCAAGGCGGAGCTCGGTGCTGGCTCGTGGGACAACTACCGCACGCAACTCGATGTTGGCGGCCCCCTGAACGCAGAGGGCACCCTGCGTGGCCGTACGGTCCTGATGTACAACAGTCGAAATAGCTACCAGGACTACGCTGACAAGGACAATCAGCTGTTCTACACCATTGGCGAAGCCGACTTGAGTGACTCGACCACGATCGCGGTGGGGGCATCTTTCCAGCAGGACAATAACGGCGGCTACGACTGGGGTGGTTTGCCCACCCACCTGGATGGCAGTTCTTACAACTTCTCGCGTTCGAAGTCGTTCGCCGGTAAGTGGGCCCACCTGGACAAGATCAACCGCAACGTTTTTGCCGATATCAAGCACAGCTTCAATGAGGACTGGAACCTCACCGTCGCCACCAATCTGATCTGGTCCAATGCAGATTTTCTCGCTCAGGTTGGGTATCACAGCAAAGACTCCGATTCGACGATGCAGTACTGGCCGAACAGCGCTCGTTACGATGACGAACAGATCAATCTCGACGCGGCGCTCAACGGCGCATTCACCCTGCTGGGGGGCAAGCATGAGGTGGTGATAGGGACCAACATGAGGCGCGACAGGCTGCAGTACGTGACAGGCTCATCAAGCGTGAACCCTATCGTCGACATTCTGGACTTCGACACCTCGCAGTTCCCTGAACCGCACATAGTCGGCAGCCTGACGCCCAGCCGCCATGTGCGTAAGGACAAGGGCATATATGCCGCCACCCGCCTCAATCCGCTCGATGATCTGCACGTCATTCTCGGCAGCCGTTTGAGCTGGGTCGATTACGACACCCAAGGCCCATGGGAGACGGACCGCTTCAAGGAAAATCGCAAGGTCATCCCTTACGGCGGCATCGTCTACGACGTCAATGACAACACCTCGGTGTACGCCAGCTATACCGAGATCTATAAGATGCAGGGCAACTACAGCGTCGACAACACATTGCTGGAACCCACGACGGGCAGTAACTACGAAGTCGGCGTGAAAAACGAGCTGTTCGATGGCAGGTTGAATACCGCCCTGGCGCTCTTCCAGGTGGATCAGTCAGGCCTTGCGCAGGTCGTTCCCGATGCTGGACGTGTCTGCGGGCCAACGCGTGATTCGCGGTGCTACACCGAGGGTGCGAAAGTGCGAAACCGCGGGTTCGAGGCAGAGGTTTCAGGCGAGTTGATGCCCGGCTGGAATGCCTTGATGGGCTACACCTACAGTCATCCAAAATACATCGCCGGTACCCACAAGGGTGACGCTTATGGCACAGAAAATTCGCCACAGCGACTGTTCAAGGCCGCCACCACCTATCAGCTGCCAGGAAAGCTGGATCAATGGCGAGTGGGGACCAGCGTCTACCATCAGAGCAAGCTGTACCTGAACGAGATTTCGCAGAGTGCCTACAGCCTTGTGGACCTGAACGCCAACTTGCGAATCGACCAGAACCTGAGCGTTCAATTGAACCTCAACAATGTTTTCGACGAGAAGTACTACACCGCGATTTTTAGTCAAGACACCGGAAACTATTACGGCGAACCCCGCAACTTTGCCATCACCCTACGCTACGAGAACTAGTTGCGAGCCGGACGTTGCAGAGGGCTTTGTGTGTATCACATCGGCTGCCACTTCAACGGCCTGGTCTTGCGATGAAGGCCGCCTTGCCGCCCACGATCGTGAGCACCGGTCAATAAACCGATTTCCAAGCGGCTGTAGCAGCCGCTTGGAAGAAAGTCACGCTCAGTCGCAACGGATTGCTGTGCTTCGTCAGGGGCGGCTTTTTGCCGATTACTGCCCGTTGCCACCGTCCGCTTTGGGCCGCCCAGCAGGAATTTGAGCCACCAGTTGTCGTACACTGCCCAACGCCTTGGGCTACCTGAACATAAGGAACAGTGAATTTCATGACAACGCTTCTTGAATGCTCAAATGAGGTTTTCAGTCGCGGAACCATATTCAGAGCCAGGGGCTCATACCCGTATGAAGAGGTTGTGGATTTCATGGTTTTCGAAACACTGGACGAGGATCGTCGCTTTGGGCTGATGGTTACCACTGGGTACAAAGCCGGCCTACCGCTGGTTTGGCTGCCTGGGGAAAGCAATGGAGGATGCCTGGGCCTCAGTAGGGATTGGGTTTTGGCCAACTGGGGCAAGTGGATCTATCCGGACTGTGAAATCTCGCAGGTCCTTGTTATTGATGGCTATAAACCTGGCTCGCACGCGGAGTTGTTTGAGTAACCCTCCGAGCCGCCGAGCGGTTGGTGTCGCACCAGTCATGCTTGACTGCAACCGAAGTACGTACAGAGGTGTCAGGGCAACTGCTGCACCAGGTCGTGGGCGACACCAGTGCCAGGCCTGCTGCTGAGCGCTGTGGGTCGGCAGCTGCCGGTCGCAGAGTGACCGCTATCGACCCAAAGCGGCCGGTCGGAGAAGGCAGCAACCCGCCAAAACCGGACATTTAGTCTCACGTCTCAATCATTCATAATGCTGCTCCGGAAAGTGCGAAAGTTAATGAATTCATGTTTGATCAATACTTGAAACGATGGGAACTGACCATCGACGGTGATGCTTTCGCCTCGCTGAATGGACATCTACTGCCCGTTCGCCACCACGGCCTACCAGCCATGCTCAAAATTTCGCAAGAGCTGGAAGAGCGGGCAGGCAATCTGCTCATGGCTTGGTGGGACGGTGAAGGAGCAGCTCCAGTGCTGGCACATGACGGTGAGGCCTTACTCATGGAGCGTGCGAACGGCTCGGTCTCCCTGGCGCACATGGTGAGCTGCGGCCAGGACGACGAGGCTACTCGTATTATCTGTGCGGTGGTCCGCCGCCTCCACATACCAAGTACAAAACCGCTGCCTGCTTTGGTCCCCCTGGTTAACCGGTTCGAAGCCTTATGGAGCGCAGCGGCAACGCACAGAGGAGTCTTTGAACACTGTGCAGAAACCGCCCGCCAACTTTTAGGTGCACCTCGCGAAGTCACGGTACTGCATGGCGACATCCATCACGGAAATGTCTTGGACTTTGGCGCCAAGGGATGGCTCGCTATCGATCCTAAGGGACTGTACGGTGAGCGCGGCTTCGATTACGCGAATATTTTCTGCAATCCGGATAGCAAAAGCGCTTTGGCTCCAGGGTGTTTCGAGCGCCGTATAGGGGTCGTGGCACACGCCTCCGAAATTGATCGCCACAGGTTGTTGCAGTGGGTGCTCGCATGGGCGGGGTTGTCAGCAGCCTGGATGCTCGAGGACGACATTGAGCCGGATGCCCCCCTTGAGGTGGCGAAGCTTGCAGCGTTGGCGCTCGGTTTGTGAGTTGGCCAGTGGCTAAGGTCCATGTGATGGATTGGACGCACTAAGCACAAACCGCACTAAAACACTGGCTTGTAGACTCAGCTCAATTTCCTCGTACCATTTCTGTACCACCACACCCTTCGCAAGTGACGTTCCGCAATGTAGAAAGTCCGTCTACATTCGGGGCAGCTGACGGCCCAAAGCGGTCAGTTGTCAGCTCCGATAACTGCCTCAAGTAGCTGGCCTTCGAAGTATTCCGTGTCATCGCGGGGCTCTGTATCCAACCGCCGCCTGGCCTCAGCCAACATTTGAGGAACTGCGATTCGCTGATTCAGAAAAGTAGCGACCATGAGATCTGAAAGCTCTTTAAAGGGCGTGTCCCAGGCATCTCGACAGCGTTGTAGTAACGTTGTCGGCGCCTCTCCTTTCCAAGGGCCAATGATGCTGGTTAGTGTCGTCGGTTGGGCCATTGGCATCTGTTCGTGCTGGTTGGGAAAAGGGATCTTACCGACAGTTCATACGCAGTGCGAAGGGCAGCTTCGGGTCGTTAGCTGCCGTTCCCGGATGACCCCTTTCGACCCATAGCGGCCACTCACCCAAGCATGGCACCAATAGCTGATCAAATTTCTGCTGCCCTTGTCGTACCCTGGTGGAATGCCATCTGCCAATCGTCTCCCAGCCGACGCCAGATGGAGCTTCTCAAAGAATCACGGGTGCCGCTCGGGCTATCGACAGTGCACCGATAGGTGGCCAGCACCACCTTTTCGGAGAGGATACGAATCTGAAAATCGGTGATCTGACGCTGGACAAAATCCTGCACCAGCAAAGCGTCGATGGTTTGTGACCGGTTCCAGGCGATACCCTCCGCGCCAAACTCGACGAAGTCCTGAGCCAGCAGGCGGGTCAGCATGTCGCGATCAAGGCGAGTCTTGCGTTCAAGCAGGCTCGCCTCCAGTGCGTGAATAACAGGCTCCAGACATGCCTTCGAAATTTTCATGTAATTGACCTCCGTCTGCGATTCACCATGCCTGCGCGCCACGGCGTGGCGGTAGCGACAGCCTGACTTCGACCGTCGATATACATAGCCAAACCCCGCAGCGGACCAGGTCAATGGAGCGCATCATCTGGTATCGGTTAGAATCCGCAGCTTATTTCAACAATGCTTGCTACACATAAGGAAGTTCCATGACAAGGATGGCTGCTGTTTTCACTTTACTGAGTTGCATGGCGTCGGCCTCGGCATTGGCGGCGTCTGATTGTCCGTTTCCGCAGGGGATGCAGGCATCCATCGGTGCGTCGAAGGAAGTCATTGCGGCCAGGCAAGCGGGCGTCGCCAAGGATGATCTGCTCACGAGGATTTCCCCCGCGGCCGACGGGCAGATGTCAAAGATGCTAAAGAGTATCGTCGACGAGGTTTACGATTATCCGGCACTGCTACCCGAGGTGTATGCCGCCTTCCGGTTCGAGCACTGCTTTGTTTCGCAGCAGCACGCTGAACAAGTGGCGGCCATGAAGTTTGCCGATGCCTATCCGCTGCTGAAGAAATGCGAACAGATCGACCCGCAAGGGGCTCGACCGCCTTGTGCAATGCGGGTAGTGCATACGTTGACCGGCATTCCCGAGTAATACCACTGATATCTCTGCCAAAGGAGTCACTCCATGTCAAAGCTATATCCCAGTATTGATCCTGAGGGGCTGGTCGAGTACTCGGTGGTCTACACCGACCGTTCGCTCAACCACATGTCGCAGTCATTTCAAGGCGTGATGAACAACATTTCCATGACCCTTAAACAGGTCTACAACGCCCAGGCTGTTGCGGTGGTCCCGGGCAGCGGCACGTTCGGCATGGAAGCGGTTGCGCGACAGTTTGCCAGCGCCCAGCAATGCCTGGTGATACGCAACGGCTGGTTCAGTTTTCGCTGGAGCCAGATCCTTGAGATGGGCAATATCCCGGCGGCCACCACGGTGCTCAAAGCCCGGCCGCTCGACGCGGGTCGCCAGGCGGCCTACGCGCCACCCCCTCTGGACGAAGTGCTGGCAGCCATTGCGACGCACAAGCCACAGGTTGTCTTCGCCCCTCACGTTGAAACCTCCTCAGGGATTATCCTGCCCGATGATTACCTACGAGCCGTTGGTGATGCCGTGCATGCGGTGGGTGGCCTGTTCGTGCTGGACTGCATCGCCTCAGGCACGATTTGGGTGGATATGCACAAATGCGCAGTCGACCTGCTGATCAGCGCACCGCAAAAAGGCTGGAGCGCTTCCCCTTGCTGCGCCCTGGTGATGTTCAGCGCTTTGGCCCTCGAGCGGATCGAGCAGACGCAAAGCAGCAGCTTTGCCTGCGACCTGAAAAAGTGGCTGCAGATCATGCAGGCTTATGAGCAGGGCGGGCATGCCTACCATGCGACCATGCCCAGCGATTCCCTTGCGCGATTCAACGAGGTGATGAAAGAGATGCAAGCCTACGGGTTCGACAAGCTGCGCGGCGAGCAACAGGCTCTGGGCGATCGGGTGCGTGCAATGTTGACCGGCAAAGGCATCAAAAGCGTGGCCGCAGCCGGCTTTCAGGCCCCTGGCGTGGTGGTGAGCTACACCGATGATGGCGATATCAAGAACGGCAAGAAATTTGCCGTCCAGGGCCTGCAGATCGCCGCCGGCGTGCCGCTGCAATGCGACGAGCCGGCCGACTTCCAGACCTTCCGCATCGGCCTGTTCGGGCTCGAAAAGCTGCACAATATCGAGCGCACGGTCAGCACCCTTGAGCAGGCACTGGACGAGGTGATGGTGAACTAAGCCCGCTCACCCAGCCACCAGCACCCCGAGCGCTCAAACCTGCGCCAGCGCCTGGGCCAGGTCAGCGCGCAGGTCGTCGACATCCTCGACCCCCACCGACAAGCGCACCAGGGCATCACCGATGCCCAGTTGCGCGCGGTTCTCTGCCGGAATGCTGGCGTGGGTCATGATCGCCGGGTGTTCGATCAGGCTTTCGACCCCGCCCAGGCTCTCGGCCAGGGCGAAGATCTGCACCGCTTCAAGAAAGCGCTTGGCGCCGGCCAGGTCGCTGTTCAGGTCAAGGGAGATCATCCCGCCAAAGCCACGCATCTGCTGGCGCGCCAGCGCGTGCTGCGGGTGCGAGGCCAGGCCCGGGTAGTAGACCCGCGCCACCTGCGGCTGACGCTCAAGCCATTGCGCAAGCTCCAGGGCATTGCTGCAGTGGCGCTCCATGCGCAGCGCCAGGGTCTTCACCCCGCGCAGGGTGAGGAAGGCGTCGAACGGCCCGGCAATGGCGCCCACCGAGTTCTGCAAAAAGCCCAGGCGCTCGGCCAGCTGCGGGTTGTTGCCGACCACGGCGATGCCGCCGATCACATCGGAGTGGCCGTTGAGGTACTTGGTGGTCGAGTGCAGGACGATATCGAAGCCCAGCTCCAGGGGGCGCTGCACCCACGGGCTGGCGAAGGTGTTGTCGGCCACGCAGATGATGCCGCGCTGACGGCAGATGCGCGCGACGGCGGCAAGGTCGGTCAGGCGCAGCAAGGGGTTGCTCGGGGTCTCGACCCAGACCATCCGCGTGTCGGCCTCAAGCGCCGCTTCGAATGCCGAAAGGTCGGCCAGGTCGACGAAGCTGAAGCGGTGCCCGGCGCTGCGCCGGCGCACCCGCTCGAACAGGCGGAAAGTACCTCCGTACAGGTCATTGCCCGAGACCACGTGGGCGCCGGCATCGAGCAGCTCGAGCACGTTGGCGATCGCCGCCAGCCCGGAGGCGAAGGCGAACGCCTGGGTGCCGCCCTCAAGGTCCGCCACGCAGCGCTCCAGGGCCCAGCGCGTGGGGTTGTGCGAGCGGCCGTAGTCCAGGCCCTTGTGCACCCCGGGGCTTTGCTGCAAGTAGGTAGAGTTGGCGTAGATCGGCGGCATCAATGCCCCGGTGGACGGGTCTGGGGCCTGCCCGGCATGGATCACGCGGGTGGCGAAGGCGCGTGGCGCGCCGCTTTCATCGTGCTGGCTCATGGTAAGGACCTGCGTAGGTGATTGAGCAAATCGACACGGGTAATCACGCCGTAAAAGCCGGCAGCGTCTTCAATGATCGCCACCAGCCCACGGTCGAGCTCGGCCTGCAGCTGTGCCAGGCTGGCGCTGGGGCCCAGGGTTTCCAGCTTGAGCTTGGCGGTCATCGCGCTGGCCACGCTCAAGTGAAAGTGCGAAGCGTCCTGGTGCACGCCGAGGAGGATGTCGGACTCATCGATCACCCCGACCAGCTTCTGGCCGTTGACCAGCACCGGCAGTTGCGAGACATCGGCCAGGCGCATGCGCTGGAAGGCGGTGAGCAGGGTGTCGTCGGGGCCGACGCTGATCACCCGGCCATCCTCGAAACGCCGCGCGATCAGGTCGCGCAAGTCGCCATAGTGTTTGCGCGCCAGCAGGCCCTGGTCGGTCATCCACTGGTCGTTGTAGACCTTGGACAGGTAGCGGGTGCCGGTGTCGCAAACAAAACTGACCACCCGCTTCGGTTCGGTTTGCTCGCGGCAGTAGCGCAGCGCTGCCGCCAGCAAGGTGCCGGTTGAAGAGCCGCCGAGAATGCCTTCGGCGCGCAGCAGTTGGCGGGCGTGATCGAAGCTTTCTTCATCGCTGATGGAGTAGGCCTGGCGCACGCTGGAAAGGTCGGCAATCGACGGGATGAAGTCCTCGCCGATGCCCTCGACCGCCCAGGAACCGGGAGTGCCGAGGGTGGCGCTGCGGCTGTATTCGGCGACCACCGAACCGACCGGGTCGGCCAGTATCATCGCCAGGTTCGGCTGCAGGCGGCGAAAGAAGCGGGTCAGCCCGGTCAGGGTGCCGGCCGAGCCAACACCGACGACGATGGCATCGACATCATGCTGGGTTTGCGCCCAGATCTCCGGCGCGGTGCTGCACTCATGGGCCAGCGGGTTGGCCGGGTTGTTGAACTGGTCGGCGAAGAACGCATCGGGAATTTCCTGCGCCAGCCGCGCAGCGACATCCTGGTAATAGTCGGGATGGCCCTTGCCGACGTCGGAGCGGGTGATGTGCACCTCGGCGCCCATGGCCTTGAGGTGCAGGACCTTCTCGGTAGACATCTTGTCGGGCACCACCAGCACCACCCGGTAGCCCTTGGCGCGGCCGACCAGGGCCAGGCCCAGGCCGGTATTGCCGGCGGTGGCTTCGACGATGGTGCCGCCGGGGCGCAGGCGGCCATCGCGCTCGGCGGCGTCGATCATCGCCAGGCCGATGCGGTCTTTGATCGAGCCGCCGGGGTTCTGTGATTCGAGCTTGAGAAACAGCGTGCACAGGCCGGTATCGAAGCGGCTGACACGCACCAGCGGCGTATTGCCGATCAGTTCGAGCACGGCCGGGCGGGAGTCGTTCGCCATGGGGTCACCTCGCAGCGCAGGTAAAGCCTCGCATGGAACATAGGCCCGGATGGCAACCGCCGCAACCGTGTGCAGCCAGCCGGTACATCAGCCGGTGCCCGGATGGCGAGCGCTTAGCGCTCGATCGCGGGTCTAGCCCGCTCCCACAGGCTCAAAGCAGGCTTGGCAGCACTTCTTGGTGGCAAGTGGTCTGCTTGGCAAGCAGAAACTGGATGGTTTAACCAAGCCATTGTCGCGCTATAAATCGCTGCAGTTTCTACCGTCACTAAGGATTGACCATGACCGCAGCACATCCCGTTGTATCGATTCGCCCCGTCACGCAACACGACTTCAAGCAATGGTGCGCGCACTGGGCCCAGTATCAGGCGTTCTACAAGGTCGACATCGGCATGCCGACCACCCAGACCACCTGGGCGCGCTTCTTCGACAGCCGCGAACCCGTGCATTGCGCGGTGGCCGCTGACGGCGAACAGGTCCACGGCTTCGTTCATTTCGTCTTCCATCGCTCGACCTGGGGCCGCAATGACTTCTGCTACCTCGAAGACCTGTACGTCTGCCCCGGCGTGCGCGGCCAGCTGCTCGGCAAGCAGCTGATCGAGTACGTGCAAGGGCAAGCGCGGGAGCACCACTGCGACCGGCTGTACTGGCACACCCAGGAGTCCAATCACACCGCCCAACGGCTCTATGACTGGATTGCCGAAAAGCCTGGGGTTATCGAGTACCGAATGGCGTTGTAAGCACCTCGATTTCAGAAGCTGTACTTGGTAGAGAGCATCACATTGCGCGGTTCGCCGTAGTAGCCGCTGAAGAAGGTGGTGTCCAGGGCGCTGATGTACTTCTTGTCGAACAGGTTGTTGACGTTGAGGGTGGCGCTAAGCTGCTCGCTCAGTTGGTAGCGGGCCATCAGGTTGACCACGGTGAACTGCTGTTGCTTGGCCTTAACCGTGCCCATCGCGGTGCTCGGGGTCACGGTGATGTGGGTGCCACTCTGCCAGTTGGCGCCGCCACCGACGGTCAGGCGGTTGAAGTCGCCGGGCAGGCGGTAGGTGCTCCACAGCTTGAGCATGTTCGCCGGCGCTTCAGTGTTGATGCGCTGGTCGTCGGCGTCTTCGGTGATGCTGTGGTTGTAGCTGGCGGCAAGGTTCCAGTCCGGCAGCAGCTCGCCGTTGGCTTCGATCTCGAAGCCGCGGGTGGTGGCGCCGCTGACGGCCTTGTAGGCCGCCGAGGTGGTGCCGGGGATGACCTGGCCGGGGTCGATCACCGCCAGGTTGTCCTGCTTGATTTCATACGCCGCGATGCTGGTGTTCAGGCGACCCCCGAAGAACTCGCTCTTCAGGCCGATTTCATAGTTGTCGCCTTCGCGCGGCTCGAGGGTCGCCCCGCTGGCGTCGCGCACGCTTTGTGGCTTGTAGATGCTGGTGTAGCTGGCATACACCGAGTGAATGTCGTTGAGGTCGTAGACCACACCGGCGTAGGGCGTGACCACGCCGCTCTCGCGGTACTGGGTGTTGCGGTTGCTGTTGGGGGTCAGCACGTATTCCATGTCGTAGTTGTACTTGTAGTCGCTGGCGCGGGCGCCAAGGATGATCGACAGCGCGTCGGTCGGGCGCAGGCGCGTGGCGATGTAGGTGCCGTTCTGGTAGATGCTGGTGTCGCCGTCATACAGCTTGCCGTTGCTGGTGTTCGGCTGTTTGGTGTAGTTGTCCCAGTCGTAGAAATTGACCGAGGTGCCTTCGATGGCGGTGCCGCGCAGGGGCGAGTGGCGGTTTTCGTAGCGGGAGAAGTTGTAGCCGACGATCAGCTCATGCTGGCGGCCGAACAACTGGAAAGGCCCCTGGGCCTGAACATCGACGCCGGTTTGCTTCTGCCAGGTACTGCCGGCGCCACCGTACAGGCGCACCCCGGCGCCGGTGTTGATGTCGGGGAAGCCCCAACTGGCGGTGGCCAGCTTGTAGTCATCGCGGTTGATGTACATCTGGTTGACGGCCACCTTCAGGCTCCAGTCGTAACCCAGCTTGTGTTCGAGGCTGGCGAAGGTGTTGAGGACATCCTGGGGGTTGCTGCTCCAGCGCGCGGCGCTGTTGGTCGAGCGCGAAAAATCGGTTTGCTGGCCGTTGCTGTAGAACAGCGGGAAGGCCACCGAGGACGAACCTTGAGGGTTGTTTTTCTGGTAGTCGGCGCCGACCGTGAGCAGGGTGCTGTCGCTCAGGTCCGCTTCGAGAATCCCGTAGAAAATCTGCTTTTCCTGGGAGTAGTGGTCGACGTAGCTGTTGTTCTGCTGATAGGCCGCGACCATGCGCCCGCGCAGGTTGCCGGTCGGGGTCAGCGGGCCGGACAGGTCGAGCTCGGTGCGGTACTTGTCCCACGAGCCCAGGCCTGCCGTGAAGTGGCCCTTGAAGTCGGCGGTGGGGCGCTTGCGCACCATGTTGATGGTCGCCGATGGGTCGCCGGCACCGGTCATCAGGCCGGTGGCGCCACGCAGCACTTCGACGCGGTCGTAGATCGCCATGTCGGCAAGGCTTTGCGCCGAGACCTGGCTGACAATGTCGAGTGTGGTGGGAATGCCGTCGAACTGGTAATTGTCGACGCTGTAGCCACGCGCGTAGATGTTGAAGCGTTCGCTGCCCAGGCTCTGCACCGACAGGCCTGGGGTCTGCTTGAGCACCTCGGTAAGATCGTTGAGGCCCTGATCGTCCATGCGTTGACGGGTGACCACGCTGATCGATTGCGGTGTTTCACGTAGCGACAGCGGCAGTTTGGTGGCGGTACTGGTGATGCCGGTGGTGTACGAGCCGCTGCCTTCAGTGGTGGCGCCCAGGCCGGCGGCGTTGATGCTGGTGGCGCCGAGTTCCACGGCGGCGCTGCTGTCAGCCTTGGCCAGCACGTAGCGCTTGTCGCCGGCCTGCACCACGCGCAAGCCACTGCCTTGCAGCAGCCTGGCAAAGCCCTGGTCCAGTTCAAAATCGCCCTGCAAACCCGGCGATGACAGCCCGGCCGTGTCTTCGGAGCTGAAGGTGATCATCACACCGTTGGCTGCGGCGAACTGGCTCAGCGCCAGCGACAGGCTGCCGGCGGGGATGTCGTAGGCCTGCGCTTTGGCCCAGGCCGGCGTCAGCGCCAGCAGCGAGCCGGACAAGCCCAGGGCAAGCGCCGCGCGGTGGATGCTGCGGCCGAGAAAAGACGGTTGGAAGGACATGCAAAGGTTCCTGTTCGGGTTGGCAGGGGCTGCGTCTGATGCGCACGTGCAGGAAGAGCCGAAACAGGAATGAAAATCTGTTACCCAAACGTTGAAAATATTTTTCACCCTCAGGCCGTGCGGCTTTCCACCCGCACCCAGTAGCGCGTTACCCGGCGCAGTTGCACTGGCAGGGAGGCCTCAAGGTTGGCCAGCACCGCCTCGCTGTCATCCAGCAAAAAGGTGCCGGAAAGGCGCAAATCGGCCACATCGGCGGCGCAGCCCAGGTAGCCATGGCGATAGCGCGAGAGCTCGGCGAGCAGGTCCTGCAGCCGCCAGTCGATCGCTACCAGCAGGCCGCGGGTCCAGGCCGAGGCCTGTGCCGGCGCGCGCTGCACGGGGCCAACACGGTCGGCGGCGAAGCTCAATGTGTGCCCGGCATCAACGCGCACGGCTTGCGCGGTTGCCAGGCGCGGACGCACCTCGACGGCGTGCGCCTCGACGCTCACCCGGGTGACGCCATCACCTTGGCGCACGGTAAAGCGCGTGCCCAGGGCGAGGATGAGGCCTTGGTCACTCTGCACGCTCAGGGGGCGGGCGTCCTTGGCGGTTTCGACGAGGATTTCGCCCTGGCGCAGGATGATCAACCGTTGCTGCTGATCGAAGCGCACATCGACCCGGGTATCGGTGTCGAGCACCAGCCGGCTGCCATCGGCGAGGCTCAGGCTACGCCGTTGCCCCACCCGCGTGGCGTAGTCCGCGCGCCAGGGCGAAGCCTGGTAACCCTGCCAGCCGAGCACACCGGCACCGAGCAACAGGGCGAAGGTTTTCAGCGTCGCCCGTCGCCCTTGGCGGGCCCGTTCGAGGGTGCTGGAGGCGAGGGCGCTCGGCGCCTGGGTCAGGCGTTGCTGCAGCTGTTCGATACGCTTCCAGGCCGCGGCGTGTTGCGGGTCGGCGGCCAGCCAGGCCTGCCATTGGCTGCGGGTCGCTTCGCTGACGGTGCTCTCGTGCAGGCGCACATACCAGTCCACCGCCTGGGCAAGAATGCTGTTCATGCTTCATCCAGCAGCAGGCAGTGCATCAGCGCACTGGCCAGATGTTTGCGTACCGTCGTCACCGAGACCCCGAGCCGTTCGGCGGTTTTCTCGTAGGTGAGCCCGTCCAGTTGCACGGCAAGGAAGATCTGCCGGGTGCGCGCACCGAGCCCGTCGAGCATGCGGTCGATGGCCATCAGGCTGTCGAAGATCAAGGCCCGCGCCTCGGCCGATGGCGCGTGCACCTCGGGGCGCAGCGCCAGGGCTTCAAGGTAGGCTTGTTCGAGGCTGCGGCGCCGGTAGAGGTCAATCACCAGGCCACGGGCAATGGTCGCCAGGTAGCGCCGAGGCTCGAGCAAGGTGCCGGATGTGCGCGCCAGCAGGACGCGCACGAAGGTGTCCTGGGCCAGGTCCGCCGCATCGGCCGAGTTGTTCAGACGCTTGCGCAACCAGCCACGCAGCCAGCCGTTGTAATCCTGGTAAAGCGTCTGCAGGTGCTCATGGCGCTCTGTATCACAGCCTGGTGTGGACATCCCGCTCTCTCAACGACAACCAATGCGAATAGGAATTTGTCGCGATTGTAAGAGAGACAGCGGCCGCAGGGAAGCGCCGCGGTTTTCAGCGGCCTGCCGGTTGGTACTGTTGCAACCACTGCGGGTAAGTGATGCAGCTGATGTGTTCGGTCCGATAGTCCTGCAGGAACGGGTTGTATTTGTTCTCTTCGGTGTGGTGATGGCGAAAGCCACATTTCGATTGGGCAGCAAACGACTGGCTGTTGTTGGCAAAGTAGCCGCACCACAACGCCTTGAGCTTGAGGGTTTCGAAGCCGTGGCGCATTACTTCGCGCACCGCCTCCGGAACCAGGCCCTGGCCCCAGTACGGCACCCCGATCCAGTAGGCGATTTCGCCTTCCTGTTCACTGATGTCGAAGTTGCTGTTGGCGCCGATGAGAATGCCGACGCAACCCACCGCCCGCTGGTTGTCCTTGAGTTGCAGCGCATACACCTCGGGGTGATTGAACACGCTGCGAATGATCTCGGCGCTGTGCTCGACACTGGTGTGCGGGGGCCAGCCGGCGATGGGGCCGACGCGCTCGTCGCTGGCGTATTCGTACAAGTCGGCGGCATCGTCGGCGTGCCAGGGGCGCAGCAGCAGCCGTGGTGTTTCCAGTCTCATGTGCTGTTCTCGGGTTGGCTTGATTCAGGTGAGACACGGTAGTGGCAAGCGGCTGATCGGCAAACAGCAGTACCTTGGCATTTTCGGTACTTTTCGCAATTAACAGGTTTGGTGATGATAGGCTCAGCAGTCTTGAATGGGGTCGCCTTGAACGCTATGCAGCACATTCCCAAACTTTATGCGCCTGACGACTTGCTCCGCCTGGGTGACACCACGTAGGCCGAAGGGGTAGGGGTACCGCTTGCTTTCGGGCATGCCTACATGGTGCTGCTGGTGTGCCTGTCGGGACGTGCCTGCTTCACTCTCAACTTCAAGGAGCATGCAGTTCGCCGTGGCGATGTGCTGGTGCTGGCCGAGGATACTATTGCCTTGCTCACGCGTCGTTCACGCGGCTTCAAGGTGTTTTACTGCCTGATGCCCAAAGCCTTTGCGTCGGAAGTTGCCTACCCGTTGCCCAACCCCTTGTTCGTGTTTCTGCATGACCATCCCCACTGCATACCGGCCAGGGCAGAGCGGCCGCTGCTGGACGGCTGGCTGATGCACATGCGCGATATTGCCCGCAGCTGTCCCGGCTACCGGCACATCATGCTGCGCAACCAGCTGCAGACCTTCTTTTTGAAGATTGCCGAACAACTGCCCAGCCTGGAAAAAGGCCGCAGGGAATTCAGCCGCAAGGAGATGCTCAGTTGGCGCTTCTGGGAACTGATCGGCAAAAACTGCCTGCGCCACCGTGACGTGAAGTTCTATGCCGACGCGCTCAGCATCACGCCGTTCTACCTGTCACAACTCACCAGGGCTTTTTTCAACGACAGCCCCAAAGGCCTGATCGACCGGCAAGTGACCCTGGAGATCAAGGCGCTGCTTTCGTACAGCGACCTTGCGATCGGGCAGATCGCAGACAGGCTCAACTTTGCTGACGCGTCCTACCTGTGCCGCTACTTCAAGCGCCAAACCGGAGTGTCGCTGACGGGCTATCGTAGGCATGAGCAGCAAGCGGGTGGCGAGGGCTAATGCCAGCCCCACAGATTGGTGCATGCAGATCCACTGTGGGAGCAACTGTCTTGATCAGGCTGTTTGCACTCGCCAAGGGGTATTGTCCCGCAGCATTGCATTCAGCCTGACGATCAGCACCCGCATACAGGCCACGAGGGCTACCTTGGCACACTTGCCACGCTCCCGAAGTGCTTCGTAGCGTGCTTTAAATTCCGTATTGTGGCGGATGATGATCCAGCTCGACATGTACAGGACTCGCCTTACATGCGCCCGGCCACCCCATATCTGGCGGTGCCCTTGATGGCTACCGCTATCGTTGTTGTAAGGCGCTACGCCCACTAGCGCGGCGATCTGACGGCGGTCCAATTGCCCCAGCTCTGGCAGTGAGGCGAGCAGATTTGCGGCGGTTACCCGACCAATTCCGCTCACCGCCAACAACTGACGCGCCCTGGTGTCGTCCAGTTGCACCATCGCCTGGTCAATTTCTTCGTCGAGGCGTTTGATCAGCACTTTCAGCTGCTCGATGTGCTCATCAAAGTGGGCCATCACCATTGCCGAGCGGCATTGCAGGCGACGCCGTTTGTAGTCATCACGGCTCTGCACAAATTGGGCGCGCTGCTTCACCAACTCGCGCAGTTCTTCGCGTTCCGGGCTGATCGGTTGGCCTTGAGGAGCGCTGAGGTGTGCTGCGAAGTCCGCAAGGACCTCGGCGTCGATCTTGTCGGTTTTGGCTTTTTTACCCATCGCCTCGGCGAATTTCCGCGCACGGGCTGGGTTGATGCAGATGGTTTCGAAACCCGCCGAGCGCAATGCAATCAGCACTTCTTTCTCGTAGCCGCCGGTCGCTTCAATCAACACTCTGCTGATCTTGAAGTCCTTCAGTCGCCCGATCAGCACATCAAAGCCCGGGCGCTCATTGATTACTTCGAAGCGGATTTTCTGAGGTTTGATGCAGATTTCCAACGTGGCTTTGGCAGTGTCGATTCCAACAGAAGACAACATGGCTGAACCCTCTTACACTCAGTTGTGAGAGCGCTCTGGCTTGGCCCACGCTTGTGATTCGAGAGGCGCTCAATCAACTGTTCGGGCTCGGGCCAGAGTGGAGAGGTGAATGGCAGCTTTGCTCCCACACGTGCTTTAAGCACTACCGGCGTACAGCTTGCCATTCACCGCTCTCACTTCTGATTCTATTCCAACCTCAAGACACAAGCGGCGGTGCGACGCCTCGACTTGACCCGCGATGAGGCCGGTGCAGCCAGCACATCAGGTGCTGACTGGATCACGACCGCTGCGCGCCCGATCGCCGGCAAGTCCGGCTCCCACCGGTCCGGTGTACGCAGGTCCACTGTGGATGCCGGCCTGCAACCTACAACGAAACCAACACATCACACTGCGATTCATTCAGCACATGCTTGGTAACGCTGCCGATCAACAGCTCTTCCAGCGCGCTGTCGCCCTGCTTGCCGATCACGATCAGATCGCAGTCCAGCTCCTGCTCTTTCTCGACAATCCGCCAGGCCGGGTCGCCGTGCACCACGACCTGGCGGGCATCGCCGACCCCTGCAGCTTCGCTCAAGGCCGCCAGTTGCTCCACGGCATCTTTCTTGATGACGTTGCGGTAGTGGGTGAGGGTGTCCTGGTCGATGTGGGCAAAGCGCATGCTGCCTTCAAAGGGCGCTTCGTACACATGCAACAGAATGATCTCGGCCTGCGGTGCCAGCTTTTTCGCAAGTTCGATGGCGCGCAGCGACGAGGGTGAAAAATCCACCGGCACCAGCACGCTGCGGTAAGCGTCGCGCGGCGCCTGCTTGACCACCAGCATCGGGCAGAGCATGCGGTTGAGCATGCGCTGCACGGTCGAGCCCAGCAGGCGCCGGGCCAGGCTCTGGCCCTTAGCCCCACACACCAGCAGGTTGCTGCGTTTATCCTGCACCACCCGGGTAATTTCAGTCACCACCGAGCCGGGCGCCACCTGCACGCCCGCGCTGATCTCATAGCGCTCGAACAGCATCGTGGCCAGGGCGTGAACATTTTCGCCGGCGGTTTCCAGCACCCGGTTCAGTAAATCTTCATCGGGCACCAGCACCTGCTTCAAACGCTCGTAGGGTGCAGGGTTGGCCACATACAGCAGGTCCAGCGCCGCAGGCTGCGCCTTGCACAGCAGTGCAGCGCGCTCTGCCGCGTTGCGGGCGGAAGAAGACAGGTCGGTGGCGACCAGAACGTGGTTCAGCGGGCTCATGGGGGGCTCCTTATGCAATGCCGCGCACAGGGATCGATGGCGGAGGCCGGTGTCGATCCATTCCTTGCTTGCAGCCATCGTCTCGCGAACCAGGCCCGGCGGCTTGATTTGGGTCAAAGGAGTAGGGAAGGTAACGCTATAGCTCGGGATAAGCGGGCCGCATCGGTGGCCCAAAGCAACCCGCGCACCTCGGCATCGACCCGTTCACAGGCGTGAGCGTTGGTCTGGTAGGCACTTTTGAGCAGGATGGAGGTGTGGATCAGCGCGTCTTCGGACGAGACGCCGGCACGCACAGCGAACAGCGGATCGTGGCTGCCATTGCAGGAGCCGAAGGTGGTGCTGGTTTGGGTGCTGAGGGGTGGATCGGGGACGGGTTTGGTCATGGTGGTGCTCCTTCGTAGAAAGGATCCGCCACCGCCTGCCGCCAAGCAGGGAAGGGTGACGGACTACGCAAGGTTGGCGGACCGGTACGAAGGAACCCGGCACTTCCGAAGAAGTCCATGCGCAGCCCGCCATAAAGCATCATCGCGGGCACAAAAAAAGCGCCTGCGAGGGTGATTGTGGGGCGCTTTGCGCCTTCGTCCCGGACCGCCAAGCCCGAGTCGCTGAATTTGCAGCGACTGGGGGAGGGTAACGGGGTTGGGGTGGGGATTCAAGCTGGGATTCTGAATGAGGGCATTTGGCCCTTTACAATTTCTACAGTTCGCCACCGGCCGCTTTGGGGCGTCAGCGATTAGTCGTGATCGGCTGCTTTCGACCCATAGCGGCCCTTCGTGCAGGGCAGCAATCGGCCAGAAGCGGCCCTTCGTGACAGGCAAAAATCAGCCAAAAGTGTGCTTCGTCTGATCACGAATGAAGCAAAGTGGCGTGTTGTTGCCCACGATGCCCCAGATGCCTCGTCGAGGGGTTTGTCTGCCAACGGACTGAAACAGCCTGGCGCTGGTGTACTTCCTCTACCGCTCGACTCGGAGTTATGGCCGCGCCCGAAGCGTGATTGCTATGGCGAATTTAGCCAGTTTGCCGAAAGGTGCTCTAAGCAGGCTAGGTAGGCTCCAGCGCCCCTGGACGAATACTCCCTTGGCATGGCTCATGGAGCGAAAACCCTCGATACCGTGGTAGGCCCCCATACCGCTCGGCCCTACGCCGCCGAATGGTAGATCATCCACAGCAACGTGCAGCAGAGTGTTGTTGATGCCGACATTCCCGGATGTGGTGCGCTTGAGCACAGCCTCGCTGTCGGCATCCATATTGCCGAAATAGTAAAGCGCTAGTGGACGCGGCCTGGCGTTGATGTAGTCAATTACTTCGTCGAGAGAGCGGTAGGTGCGAACCGGTAGCAGTGGGCCGAAGATTTCTTCCTGCATGACCAATGCATCGTCTTCGGCTCCCACGATCAACACCGGAGCCAATGTCCGCGGTCGCTCTGTCGCACGCTCTGGGGTCACTCCTACCTCGATCACGTCTGCTCCCTTTGCGCGCGCGTCTTTGATGAGAGTATGCAACCGCATGTAATGCCTGTCGCTGATGATCGAGGTGTAATCGGGACTGGCTGGGCCTTGCGGATAAGTACGGGCAACAGCGTCGCGGTATTGGGTGATGAACTCGCCCAGGTCGTCTTCATGAACCAGGGCGTAGTCCGGTGCAACGCAGGTCTGACCAGCATTGGATAATTTGCCGAAGACGATGCTTTCCAATGCGCTACGCCCTGCATGGCCTGGCGCCAAGACCACGGGGCTCTTGCCGCCCAGTTCAAGGGTCAGCGGTACCAGATTGTCACTGGCGGCGCGCATTACCATTCGACCTACCTGAGTGCTGCCGGTGAACAGCAGGTGATCGAACGGAAGTCTGCTGAAATAGGCGCCTGTCTCAGGGCCGCCCAGTACCACTGCTACCTCATCGGCAGAAAAGCAGCTCGCCAGCATGCGCTGAATCAATTCGCTGGTGCGTGGCGTAAGCTCGGAGGGTTTGATCATCACCCGGTTGCCAGCCGCGAGCGCAGTTGCCAATGGGATGAAGGTTAGGGAGAACGGGTAGTTCCAAGGCGCCATGACTCCAATCACACCTTTAGGCTGGTACTCCACATAGGCGCGGCCGGCGCGATGAAACGCCGCGACATGACGACGTTCGGGCTTCATGAAACGGCGCAGGTGTCGCAACAAGTAGTCAATGGACTGAACCACGCCAAGCAGTTCCATGATGTCGGTTTCATGCCTGGAGCGATTGCCGAAATCAGTACTGATCGCATCCTCTACTTCACGCCTGTGAGCGAGAACCACCGCGCGCAATTTGATCAGGTTGGTCCTGCGTCGTTTGAGGCCGGGTGGCCCGTCGTTAAGAAATGCCCTTCTTTGTTGGTCGAGCGTATTGGCGATGTCGATAACTGGGGAGTCTTCTACAGCGACGGTCATCTTGCGTCTCCCAGGCCGTTGTAATGCGCAGACGTTTCAATCCATTTCCGATACTGGCGAGTGCGAAAGGCCATGAAGAGCTGTTGCAGGATCAGCGCGCGCAACGGTGAAACGCTCGGATCGGGCTTTTTAGCCCGGCTGAGTTTGCGTAATTGAAACTTCACTACTGCCATGTTCGCCAAGGATGCGATGGCTTTGTTTTTCCAGGTGATCGGCGGCAATTGAGGGGCATTCTCTTTGCCCTGCAACCAATCACGAGGCAAGTGCGGATCGATGGCTAACGCCGTTCCGATGCCCACCATGTCCACACCACTCTGCACGACGCTTTCGGCCACCGGGCGGCGACGTATACCGCCGGTAACCATCACCGGCATTTGGGCGACCGTTTGGAGATCACGGGCGAACTCAAGGAAATAAGCTTCGCGAGCGAGGGTGCGACCATCGCGCGCGTCACCCTGCATGGCGGGTACTTCGTAGCTGCCTCCCGACAACTCCACCATGTCCACGCCCAGGTCGTTGAGCAACTCAACTACCTTTTTCGCGTCATCGGCGGTGAATCCTCCGCGCTGGAAATCGGCGGAGTTGAGTTTGACCGCCACTGCAAAATCCGCAGAAACCACAGCCCTGACCGCCTTGACGATTTCGAGCAACAGGCGTGCTCGGTTTTCTAGAGAGCCACCCCACTCGTCCGTCCTTTGATTGGTCAACGGCGAAAGGAACTGGCTCAACAAATAGCCATGGGCAGCGTGGATTTCCACGCCGGTGAATCCGGCTTGTTCGCCCAGGCGTGCGGTGTTCGCAAAGCGCTGAATGACTTCTTCGATCACGCCAGCGGTCATCGCGTGAGGCGTGGCAAAACGCTTGGACATTTTACCCAGCTCCAGCGGCACGGCTGACGGTGCCCAGGTTTTTTGCCCAAGATTGGACTGCATCTGCCGACCTGGGTGATTGATCTGCAACCAGAACTGCGCACCGCTAGATCGCCCAATACGCGCCCAGCGCTTGAACTTGTCCAGTTGCTGATCGTCCTGCAACACCACGCCACCCGGCCCGGTCATGGCGCGGCCGTCGACCATCACGTTGCCGGTGATAATTAGGCCTGCACCACCGTCGGCCCATGCTTGATAGAGACGCATGAGTTCTTCGGAGGGTGCCTGGTCAGCATCCGCCATGTTCTCTTCCATGGCGGCTTTGGCGATTCGGTTCTTGATGGTCGAACCGTTGGGAAGCATCAGGGTGTTGAACACATTCATCGAGCAGTCCTCAACTGGAGATGAGGCCACCTTAAGCTTGAAGTAAACTTTAAGGTCAATACCTTTTTCAAGGTCAGTCGATGTTCAACGCGCCAGACCCTGGCAAGCGCGTCACCATATGGGCGCCCAACAACCGAGCGGGTGTGTAGGAGCCGCCAGCTGGGCGCATCTGTAGCAGGTAGTCGACCACAGCCAAGGCTGCGTCGACCGTCAGACTGTAGACGTTTGCGGTGTGCACGCGTGCGACTCTGCATTCGCCGCGAGCGTTTCTAGCCTCACCCCATACATAGGTGCCTTGATCGGCACGCTTTTCCTGATCCGGGCCGACTACTGTCTTGCCGATGCGCGCCTTCAGCAGGCTCTGCACGAAGGACAAACCCAACAGTGGACGAATGAAATTGGCGAATCTGGCGCCGCGAATCATCCCCGCAGAGCCTGGAATAAACACTTCGATATTGGCAATACCAGTGGTATGCCAAGCTGTGGAAACGTCGCCCCAAGGAATGGTCATGGCCAATTTCTCTCCGGCGCCAAAGTCGATACGCCGTACCCGATACGCCAGCGGTACTGAGACGATTTTGCCGTCACGACGAACCTTGCCGCCCTGCGCCATACCTTCAATCGAAGTTTTGGCAGTGCCGGGTGAAAAGCTCGAGCGCGAATCAAACCCCAGCGCCAGATGCGTTGCATCCGGCAGTGCGTTTTTCAATGCGGCGGCGACACAGTCAGTCGGCACCACATCAAAGCCGACGCCGGGGCAAATGACCACACCCGCCGCGCGCGCCCGTTCACTCAAGGACTGGGCGTGCTCGAATACGGCAATTTCGCCGGTGATGTCCAGGTAGTGCGCATTGGCGCGCAAGCAGGCTTCCATCATAGGGGTGGCGGTCGCTGAAAACGGCCCTGCGCAATGCAGAACCAAGCCATGGCCTTTGATCTGAGCAAGCAACCGCACTTCATCGTCCAGTCCGAACACTCGGGTTTCAAGGCCCAGCTCCCGACCCAGGGCTTCGACCTTGTCACGGTTGCGTCCCGCCAGCACAGGTTTAAGTCCACGCTTTACAGCATCACGAGCGATCAACTCGCCGGTGTAGCCATTGGCGCCATAGATCATCCATTTGAACTGCATATCCAGGTTGTCTTGCTGACTCATGCATTGCTCCTGACGGTATTGATGACGTGCGTTATTGCCTTGCCCAATCAGTGCCAGACGCTAGCGTTAAAGTCAGGTTGAGGGTCAAGCGGAAGTGAGCAACTGCCGGCGGAAATTATTTGCAGCAGTGGGGATTGACCTTAAAGCGAGGTTTAAGGTGAGCATGCGCTGACCTGCTTGATTGATGGAACCCGGATGATGCTCAAGACCTTTGTTTCTTATGCGTTGGTATTGATAGGTAGCGCTTTCATGACATTTGCAAATGCTGACACCGCCCCTTCCACAATGACTGCCAAGAATCGCCAAATTCTGGTGATTCTGACCAATCACGCCAGCTATCCATCACGAACCGATACCACGGGGTTGTGGCTGACTGAGCTGACGCATTTCACCGATGTAGTGGAGGCGGCTGGCTACAGCACAGTTTTTGCCAGTCCCAAAGGCGGTGCGGTGCCACTGGACGAGCGCAGCCTCGGTTGGCTGTACATGGACAAAGCCGCCCGTGAGCATTTGCAGTCCCCGGCCTTTCGCGCTCGCCTGCAAAGCACGCTGCCGATCGCCGATATTGATCCGTCCCAGTTCGGCGTCATCTACTTCACCGGGGGCCATGGAGTGATGTGGGACTTCCCCAATAATCCCGACCTGCGGCGTGTCGCCGAAACCATCTACAACCAAGGTGGCATCGTCTCGGCCGTCTGCCATGGCGTAGCGGGTCTGTTGGATCTGAAGGATGAACAAGGCCAGTTGATCATCAAGGGCAAGAACATCACCGGCTTCTCTGATCGCGAAGAACTCTTCTCCGGCATGAAAAGCCAGGTTCCCTTCTTCCTTGAGGACAAGTTGGTGAGCCAGGGTGCGCGGTACCGCAAGGGCTGGCTGCCATTCAAGTCATTTGCCATCACGGATGGAAGGCTTGTCACCGGCCAAAACCCTCAATCGCCCAAAGCCGTAGCTGAAGCCGTGATGGCGGTGCTCTCTGGCGAAAACGTAACTCGCTGAACCCTGAAGTAGTTCCCACCACCCGGAGAAAGACCGATTGAAACTCGCAAGCGCCGTATTAACAGGATTGCTGTTCAGCTCAATTGCCAACCATGTGTTGGCGGGGACGCCTGAAATGCTCAGCCCGACTGAAACCAACACAATCGATATCGCAGGCCACACAGTGCCGGTCGTCAAGGGCGGCCTGTACGACCGTTATCGCTCGAACCCGCCCCTGTCGGTGATTGCAGCAGAACTGCCGGATGTTGATTTGAGCTGGTTCAAAGGACTGGAAAAGCACAAGGTCGACATTGGCTTCGAGTCATACTCCCCGAACTTTTATTACCAGAACAGTCGCGTTACGGCGGTCTATACGGCCGATCTGGACGCACTGCGGGCCCTGATGCCTCCGGAAGTAATGGCCACCGTGCAACCCCTACAAGTCTGGCCGGGCCGGGGTTTGATCGCATTCACCGCGTACACCTATGAACATTGCGATAACGACGCCTATAACGAAGTGGCCGTGTCGATCATCACCAACAAGCCCGGCAAATCGAATCTGGGGCCGTTCACGCTGATTGGCCAGTCGATGTCTGGCGATTTCTGGGGCTATGTGCTCAAGCTGCCGGTCAATACAGAGCTTGCGCGGGTTCGTGGTGTCGTCGGCTATAACCTGCCGAAATGGCTGACCGGGATTGACCGCAAAGAAGGTGCGCAATCGGTGGTCTATGACATCACCGACAGCCAGACCGGCAAGGTCGATGTGTCCTTCAAAGCGAAGAAGCTCAATGGCCTCTCGAATGATGTCGATATCGTCACCAGCAGCTTCACCAACCTCGATCATCAGGGCCGACTGGCCTATGGGTACGCTGTTTCCCGCCAGCTCAGCCACGGCTCCAGCCGCGATGCGGATTCGGCCACCCTCACCTTGGGTGACGGCAGCCTGTCGAATTACCTCCGTGCCCTGAAACTCGGGAAAATGATGAAGTACGAATACGTGCCTGAGTTCCAGAGTGCGCTCTACGCGCCTAAACCGCTTGCCACTCTGGTTGGCGAGCGCTGAAACCTGTTACGCCTGTCAGGCTCCGGAAGCCTGGCGGGCGTTTTTTCTCGTGGAAGACGTTACCGCACGCTTGCCGGAAGCTTGGCCACCCCCTTCTTCACGCAAACGATTTATCAGCATTTGCGCATTGTCCGCACACGCCATGCCTTCGGGCTTACCCTCGATGCCCTTGATGACGAGCAGAAGTTGCGCTTTGTTTTGGGCTAAACGTTCCTGTAGAACACCGATTTCCTCAACCTTTTGCTTGAGCCCACTGAGCAACTCTTCGTGCTGCCAGCCGCTGGCATTCATCGGCATCAATTGCCGGATTTCTTCCAATGAAAACCCCGCCGCCTGCGCTCCGGTGATGATCTCCAGAACCCACTCGGTATCAGGCGCATAGTCCCTGTAGCCATTGGACTTGCGCTCAACGGATTTGATCAAGCCGCTTGCCTCGTAAAACCGGATGCGTGACGGCGCCAATCCGCTGATTTTCGCCAGTTCGCCTATTCTCATAACCCACCCTGAAAAATCTATTGACCTTAAAGTTGACTTTAAACCTAAAGTCATCGGGCGGCCAAGCAGCGCAAATACAACGTGTTGCTCAACCGCTATGGAAGTCATGGGGCAGGCGCAAAAATCCACAATCGCGCCTTCTGAACCGCCTATCGGATGGGCTGCACTTTGTTCATTCAAGGCCATGCTCCGAACGCGATTCGGTCTAGGCCTTCACTTTATCCTGGAGATACGAACATGGGGTATGTCACTACGCAGGACGGTGTTGAAATCTTTTACAAAGACTGGGGGCCACGCGATGCCCAGGTAGTCTTTTTCCACCACGGATGGCCGCTTAGCGCGGACGATTGGGACACGCAAATGCTCTTTTTCCTGGCCAACGGTTTCCGGGTTGTAGCACACGACCGACGTGGTCACGGGCGATCCAGCCAGGTCTGGGATGGACACGACATGGATCACTATGCCGATGACGTCGCGGCAGTGGTTAATCATCTCGGCGTGCAAGGCGCTGTCCATGTCGGTCATTCCACCGGCGGAGGTGAAGTCATCCATTACATCGCGCGCCACGGCGAAGACCGAGTGTCGAAAGCAGCCATCATCAGCGCTGTGCCACCGCTAATGGTTCAGACCCCGAGCAATCCTGGTGGCCTGCCGAAATCAGTTTTCGACGACTTGCAGGCACAACTACAAGCGAATCGTGCACAGTTCTACTACGACGTTCCAGCAGGGCCTTTTTACGGCTATAACCGCCCGGGTTCAAAACCGTCCGAGGGAACCATCTGGAACTGGTGGCGACAAGGCATGATGGGCTGTGCAAAGGCACACTATGACGGGATCGTGGCGTTTTCTCAGACCGACTTCACCGAAGATTTGAAGAGCATCAAGATTCCTGTCCTGGTGATGCATGGTGATGATGACCAGATAGTTCCTTATGAGAATGCCGGTGTTCTGTCAGCCAAACTTCTGCAAAACAGTACGCTGAAAATCTACCCGGGCTTCCCGCACGGAATGCCTACAACCAATGCCGATACGATTAACGCCGATCTGCTCGCATTCGTGAGGAGCTAATCAATTATAGGGCGGTGGGTAACCCCGCCCTATATTTTTCAACGCCACCAAATTGGCGCTTTTAAATTCAGCGAGATGCCGTCAAAACTGTGCAATATGGATAACTGCTTTTTTAGCCGAAAGCGGTGGTTGGCGAGCGTCTCCTTTGGGTCGATTACAGCCCTTCACGATAGGTGGCTTCTCGGCCACTCTAACCAAGAGGGCAGCAGCTATCCGCCGGTTCCCAGGCCAGCGATCAAGAAACCCTGCACGCATGACGGCGCCCCACGCCCAGCCGCCACTACAAGAAGTGCCGCAGAGTCAGCCCCCCTGCCAACAACCTTGATTCCTACCCAACAGCCACTAGCCTTCACACACCTTCGCATCAACCCAGGCAATCCCCCATGAACAAGCCAGCCAACACCCTGATGCTGCGCTTTAATCCAGCATCTGCCTCATTGCGCGATGGCCTTTCGGTTGCCTTGCAGATCGGCAACACGCTGTGGCTGGCCAACGACGAAACCACCAGCCTCGAACGCCTGACCATCCAGCCCGCAGTACCCGGTGGGGCGGTGACGTGCGATGAGCACCACTCCTTCCCGCTGATGAAGTATCTGCGCCTGCCCATACCCGATGCAGATGCCGAGATCGATATCGAGGGCCTGGCCTATGCCGCTGACGCGGGTTATCTCTGGGTCGTCGGCTCCCATAGCCTCAAACGCAAGAAGGCGGATGCCGACAAATCTGCGCAGAAGAACATCAAGCGCCTGTCGACGGTAGAGGCGGATGGCAATCGCTTTCTGTTGGCGCGTCTCCCGGTGGTGCAGCAGAACGACAGTTATGTGCTTGCCGACAAGCTGGATGGCGATGGGCGTACGGCGGCGCAGTTACATGGCAATGCGCTCGGCAACGACCTCACGGCGGAAATTGCCAGGGACGATCAGCTACGCGACTTTTTGCGCATCCCGGGCAAAGACAACGGTTTCGATATCGAGGGCCTGGCCGTCATCGGCTCGCGCCTGCTGTTGGGGCTGCGGGGGCCGGTGCTGCGCGGCTGGAGCGTGCTGCTGGAGATCGAGCCTGAAGCCGATGGCGACTCCACCGACACCCTGGTGCTGAAGAAGATCGGCCCGGACGGGCGCCGCTATCGCAAGCACTTCTTCGCGCTCAACGGCCTGGGGGTGCGCGACCTGTGCAGCCGCGGCGACGAGCTGCTGATTCTGGCAGGGCCGTCCATGGACCTGGATGGCCCGGTCACGGTGTTCCGTTGGCGCGGCGGCTTTGCGGCCGATGAAGAGCAGGTGGTGTTTGCCGATCAATTGCAGAGGGTGCTGGAGGTACCGTTCGGCAACGGCGACGATCATGCAGAGGGCATGTGTTTGTTCCAGTCGGCTGAGAAGCAGAGCGAGCTTTTGCTGATCGTCTACGACGCCGCAGCGCAGCGTCGTAAACACGCTGACCGCAGTGTGGAAGGCGACCTGTTTACCCTAAGCTAACGGCGGCTGCGCGGCATTGAGATCGCTTTTGCCGCTACACTGCGGCTACCAGCATCGAAAAAACCGATACCCCCAATGCGCTACTCCCCAGAAGCCCTGCAAGCCTTCGTCGAAGCCGCCGCCCTCGGCTCGTTCTCCGCCGCCGCGCGCAAGCTGCGCAAAAGCCAATCCACCGTCAGCGCCGCCATCGCCAACCTCGAAGCCGACCTGGGCGTTACCCTGTTCGACCGCCAGGCCCGGCAACCGCTGCTCACCGAAGCCGGGCGCAAGGTGCTCGGCCATGTGCAGGAGATCCTCGCCGCCAGCGAGCGCCTCGACCAGTTGAGCATTCGCCTGGCGGACAAGGTCGAGCCGCGGCTGACAATCGTGTTTTCCGACATGCATCAGCTCAACCCGGACAACCGGGTGATGCAGCTGTTCGAGCAGCGCTATCAGGACATCGAGCTGGAATGCATGATCGCCGAGGCGGGCGACGTGCTGAACCTGCTGCAGAGTGGCCGCGCACATCTGGGCATGCTCGCGGCGCAACCCGGCTACCCGGCGGATGTGGCCGCGACGCGGCTGGCGGCGCAGGCGCAGATGGGCATTTTTGTCGCCAGCAGCCACCCCTTGGCGCAGCTTGCGCAGCCGACCCAGGCGCACCTGGCCGGGCATCGGCAGTTGTATTTGAATACCTACACCGACAGTGTCAACAAACCCCAGGGGCGGGTGTGGTCGGCGCCGGATTATCTGATGCTGCTGGAGATGACCGGGGAGGGCTTTGGCTGGGCCGAGTTGCCCCACGGCCTGGTCCGCCAGTACGGCCATGGCCAGCTCACCGAGCTCAAGCTGCGCGGCTGGCCGCGGCCGATTGCAGTGGATGTGGCCTGGTCGAAGCTGACCCCGCCGGGGCCGGCGGGGTTGTGGTTGCTCGATCGCTTGCTGGAGAGCAGTTAAGCGCGGGCGCCGGCTTGTTCCAATAGAGTCTGCATTTCTTTGTAGCCCCGCTGCCGCGCATGTTGCAGCGGGGTTACGCCTTTGCCGTCGGCAAGGTTGACATCCGCCCCGGCCTTGATCAGTTCACGCACGATCTCGACATGCCGCTGGCCGCCGTCGCCGAGGATGATGGCTTCGAGCAGGGCGGTCCAGTGCAGTTTGTTGACCTGGTCAACCGCGACACCTGCGGCAATCAGCAGGCGTACTGTTTCGACGTGGCCGCGTTCGGCTGCCGGTATCAGCGCGGTGCCGCCGTAGCGGTTGGTGCTTTTCAGGTCGGCGCCGTGGGCCAGGGTCAGTTTGAGAATGTCGTTGTGGCCACGGGCGCCGGCATACAGGTAGGGGCTGTCTTCTATGGAGTCCTTGGCGTTGACGTCGGCGCCGGCGTCGATCAGCACCTTGGCGGCGTCGATCTGGTTGTTGTGGGTGGCCAGCAGCAGCGGCGTGCGGCCCATTTTGTCGCGGGCTTCCAGCACAGCGCCCTGGTCGAGCAGGCTGCGTACCTGGGCGGCCTGGCCGTTTTCGGCGGCGCTGCGCAGCTGGTTTTCGAGGGTGCCGCCGTCGGCACTGGCAGTCAGCGATGTGAGCATGGCGAACACCATTGCAAGGTGGGTGGACAGGCGTTCAAGGAGCATGGCAGTACCTCCTGGTGGGCGATTGCTCGCGGGGTCGAGCCATGTTAAAAGTCGGGCTCCTTATTTAGAAGTTAAATAAAAGCATGTCTGTCAGTGAAAAATCGAATAGGCCGCTGTTTGATCTTGACCTGTTGCGCGCGGTGGTGATGGTCAGCGACTGCGGCAGCTTCACCACGGCGGCGGCGCGCCTGCATTCAACCCAGTCGACGGTCAGCCAGAAAGTCAGGCGGCTGGAGGAGATGGTCGGGCACAAGCTGCTCGAGCGCGGCAACCGCGACGTGCTGGCCACCGACGCCGGGCAGACGCTGCTCGGTTACGCCCGGCAGATGCTTGCCTACAACGACGAGATGCTTGAGGCGATGTCGGGCGCCACGGTGGCGGTGACCGTGCGCCTGGGCGTGCCGGAAGACTTTGCCGCCGGGCGCACCACCCATCTGCTCTCGACCTTCAACCGCAAACATCCGCAGGTCAAGCTGGAGGTCACCAGCGGCCTGTGCCGCGACCTCAGCGCCAGCTACGACAACGGCGAGCTCGACCTGATTTTGCTCAAGCAGCGGCGTAACAGCCGTGAGGCGGTGGCCTGCTGGCCCGAGAAGCTGCAATGGATCGACAGCGCCAAGAACCCGGCCTTCGACCAGGACCCGGTGCCGCTGGTGACTTTTCCGCCGCGCGGCCTATACCGCGACGACATGATCGGCGCCATCGAGCGCATGGGCCGCCGTTGGCGCATCAGTTTCACCAGCTCCAGCCTCAGCGGCCTGCAGGCGGCGGTGGCCAACGGCATGGGCATCAGCCTGCTGCCGCTGCGGGCGGTTACCGCCGAACATTTAAAGCTGACTTCGGAACACGGCTTGCCGTCGATCGATGCCATGGAAGTGGCGATCATTCATCGGCCAACCGCCGATGCCATGGTCAAGGAACTGGCTGCGGAACTGGCGCGCACCCTGGCTAGCGAGTAGGGCGGTTTCGCCAGGCTCACAGCGTATCGGCAGGCTGCGCGGCAGGGCGGTACAGCTGGACGCGGTTGCGGCCCTGGCGCTTGGCCGCGTACAGGGCGTTGTCGGCCATCGACAGCAGGCGCGACAGGTCGTGCTCGCCCGGGCGGCTGGCGCCGACGATGCCGATGCTGACGCTGAGCAGCCCGGGCTCAAGCAGCGGCAATTCATAAAAGCTGCTGCAGATGCGCCGGGCCACGCGCAGCGCCGAGTGCTCGTCAGTGTTGGCCAGCAGGCAGGCGAACTCTTCGCCGCCGATACGGGCGAAGACATCTTCCTCGCGCACGCTCAGGCGGGTCACCTGGCTGAAGGCGATCAACGCCTGGTCGCCGGTCTGGTGGCCGTAGACATCATTGAGGCGCTTGAAATGATCGAGGTCGCACAGCAGCAGGCTCACCGGCTCGCCACGCCGGGCGCAGTCGGCCAGCAGTTCGGCACCGCGCGACATGAAGGCGCGGCGGTTGCCGATATCGGTCAGCGGGTCGGTGTAGGCGGCGGCCTTGAACTTGAGCTCGGTGCGTTCGCGGACCATGGCCAGGGTCACGTAGGCGATGCCGATGGCGTAGAGCATCGACTCGAACAGCATGAACGAGAAAAACCCGGTGCCGTGGCCGTCGCTGGCGATCGCCTGTTCCAGCGATACGCCATGGTCGGCGAAGCTGCGCACGCAGTAGAAGCCGCTGTGGCCCAGCAGCAGGAGCAGGGTTGGCAGGTAGGCGACTTCCAGGCGCTTGCGGTCGCGCCATAGCTCAAGCACCGCCAGGCAGCCGTAGCAGGCAGTGAGCATGGAATAGACCGTCACGCGCAGGCCCAGGTCATCGGTAAAGCCTGGCGTCAGCGACCAGGTAAACCAGAACAGGGCGCCAGCGAAAATCCCCGGCAGGTGCGCCGGGCGTCCGCTGAACGCGCGCATGCTGGCCCAGTTCAACGCGGCGCTGAGCAGCAGCACCATGTTGCCCAGCACCAGGGCGATGAAGTCCGGGGCGTTGCCGCGCAGGCTGATCAACGCCGTGCCGCCAGCGGCGAGCAACAGCATGCTGCCCAAATAGCCCAGGGTTCGCTCGCGCACGCCGCGGCTCCAGGCGTGCAGGGTCAGCAGGCCCATCAGGGCAAAGATGAAAATGGCCACCAGCAACAGGGTCGGGATGCTCAGCAGCAAGGGTATCGCTCTCCGCTCATGGCCGGGTGGCCAACCGGCCAGCGCCGGTTTTCAGCGGCATGCTAGCCGAGCCGGTGTTGCATTGTCAGCATCCGGCTGCCTTGAACTGCGGCTTGGGCTATGCTGATGGCCGATCTGCAGCCCATTCGGAATCTTCGCTCCATGATGCTGACCCAGCAATTTCCCGATATTTCCCTGGCCGACACCCTGTTCGTCTTCGCCCTTGAGGCGGAGGCCGGCGAGCTGTTTACCGAGATGAACACGCTGTTCACCGGCATCGGCAAGGTCAACGCCGCCATTGCCCTGACCAAGGCCATCCAGCAACGCAAGCCCAAACTGATCGTCAACCTCGGTTCGGCCGGCAGCGCCGGCCATGGCAAGGGCGCACTGGTGTGCTGCACGGGCTTCGTGCAGCGCGACATGGACGTCACGCCGCTGGGTTTTGCCCGCTACGAGACGCCGCTCTCCGACATCCCGGTGCTGCTTGAGCATGGCCAGCGCGTTGCGGGCTTGCCGCTGGGCATTTGCGGCAGCGGTGACAGCTTCGAAATCAGTCACGGCGCTGCCCCGTACGACATCGTCGACATGGAGGCCTACGTGCTGGCGCTGATCGCCCGCAACGAAGACATTCCCTTCCTGTGCCTTAAGTACATTTCCGATGACGCTGGCAGCGACGCCGCAGACGACTGGTCGGTGCAGGTGCACCTGGCCGCCGAAGCCTTCAAGCGGGTGCTGTTCAGCCCCCAGGGTTGAGCCTGTGGTGGCGGCCTGAAACCGGCCAAGATGCGCGGGTGCGCCACATTGTTGCGCCTGCGCGTCGCGGCGATTGTGGCGCCTGCCTGCGTGCGGTATGAGTAGCCGACTCCCGCCGCCCAAGAGCGGGAGATCACAAGGAACGCCCCGAATGCCTCAGCTCAAGAACGCGATCTCTCTGGCCTTGCTGTTGCTGGCCACCCCTCTGGTTCACGCGCAAGCCACCACCCCCGAAACCACCGTACGCTCCAACCTGCTGGTCGATGCAGTGGCCTGGCGGCAGACCGCGGCCGAGTTCCGCGCCCTGTACTACCAGGGTTTCAACGTCGCCAAGGCGCGCCTGGACCAGGCCCTGGCCCAGCAGAAGCCGGGCGACAAGAAGCCTGCGATCATCAGCGATATCGACGACACCATCCTCAGCAGCAACACCTACTGGGGCTTTCTGATCGGCCAGGACAAGGAGTTCTTCGATGACGCGGTGTGGGACCGCTGGGTCGCCGCCAATGGCCCGACCCTGACCCCGGGGGCGCTGGAGTTTCTTGAGTATGCCAAGTCGCGCGGCGTGGAGATCTTCTACGTCTCCAGCCGCGACCAGGGCGACAAGACCTACGAGTACGCGCTCAACAACCTGCGCGCGCTCAAGGTGCCGTATGCCGACGAAGCCCACGTGACCATCCTGCGTGAAAGCTCGAACAAGGAGCCGGCCCAGCACAAGATCGCCGAGCAGTACAACGTGCTGCTGATGCTCGGTGACAACCTCAACGACTTCGAGCGCAGCTTCTACGTCGACAAGGTCGAGCAGCGTGCGCAGCTGGTGGACGCCAGCCGCAGCAAGTTTGGCGGCCAGTACATCATCTTCCCCAACCCCACCGACGGCCATTGGCTCAAGGCTATTTTCGGCGAGTCGGAACCGGCCGACACCCCGGCCAACCGGGCCAAATTCCGCGACGCCGCGCAGCAGGGCGCCTGGAAGCCGGCCAACTGATTGAGCCAGGCCCTGAAACAAAAAATCCCGCAGGCCGAGAGGCCTGCGGGATTTTCAATGCAACCGTGAAACTTAGCGCTGCGGGTTGAGCACCAGGTTCATGTGACGGTTTACATCCTTGTACAGCAGGTAGCGGAACGGGCCCGGGCCGCCGGAGTAGCAAGCCTGCGGGCAGAAGGCGCGCAGCCACATGAAGTCACCGGCCTCGACCTCGACCCAGTCCTGGTTCAGGCGGTAAACGGCTTTACCTTCGAGCACGTACAGACCGTGCTCCATGACGTGGGTCTCGGCGAACGGAATCACGCCGCCTGGCTGGAAGGTGACAATGTTGACGTGCATGTCGTGACGCATGTCGGCCATGTCGACGAAGCGGGTGGTGACCCAGGCGCCGTCGGTACCCGGCATCGGGATCGGCGCGATGTCTTTTTCGTTGGTGACGAACGCTTCCGGCAGGGCCAGGCCTTCAACCACCTGGTAGTGCTTGCGGATCCAGTGGAAGGTGACGTTCTTGCCACTGTTGTTGCGCAGGCTCCACTCGGCGGCCGGTGGAATGAAGGCGTAGCCGCCTTCCTTGAGGGTGTACGGCTTGCCTTGCAGGGTGATGTCGATTTCGCCTTCGACCACGAACAATACCGCTTCGGCGTTCTTGTCCAGCTCAGGACGCTCGCTGCCGCCTTCTGGCGCCACTTCGACGATGTACTGCGAGAAGGTCTCGGAGAAGCCGGTCAGCGGGCGGGCGATGACCCACATGCGCATCTTGTCCCAGAACGGCAGGTGGCTGGTGACGATGTCACGCATCACGCCTTTGGGGATGACCGCATAGGCCTCGGTGAACATGGCACGGTCGGTCAGCAGTTCGGTCTGCGCCGGATGGCCGCCGTGGGGAGCGTAGTAATTGGACTTCGACATGGAACACCTTCTGTCGTTGTTGTTCTGGGGTTTTGTGTTGCATCGCCCGTGGGCGATTGTCTTTCTCTGCGGCGCAAGCCGGCAGAAACATGTTTGTTAGCGGGCGCGGACCTCGAACTGCAGGGCCGGCGCTGCCGGCACCAACTGGCCGCGGCGCACCAGGCGGCGCTCGGACGGTGCCGCGGCGACTGCGGCGGCGCCGTTGTCAGCCTTGAGCACGATAAAGGTCGCTTCATTGCCGACCTTCAGACCGTAGTCGCTTTTGCCCAGCACTGCCGCACCGGCGGTGGTGGCCATGGCCAGTGCCACGTTCAAATCTTCATCACTGTAGAAGCCCGAGCGGTAGCCGATCAGCATGGCGCGCTGGAGCATGTCGGCGTTGCCGTAGGGCCACCAGGCATCGCGAATATTGTCGTTGCCGGCGAACACGTTCACCCCGGCGGCGCGCAGGCGCAAGATCGGCGGGAAGCCATGATCGCCCGGAGCGTTGGTCATGATCGCTACCCCGGCCTCGGCGAGGGTGGTGGCGGTACGCGCCACTACCTCGTCGTCGACCTGGCCCAGGGCATAGGCGTGGCTGACCGCAACGCGGCCATTGAGGCCGGCGGCGCGGGTGCGGGCGGCGATCGTTTGCAGTTGTTCGATGCCTTGCAGGCCGGGCTCGTGCAGGTGGATGTCGATCTTCACCGCATGGCGCTCGGCAATGCCGAAGACTACATCGAGCTGACCGTCGGCGTCGCCGTCGAGGGTGGTCGGGTCGATGCCGCCGATCACCTCGGCGCCTTCACGAATTGCCGCTTCCAGCACCTGCGCAGTGCCAGGGCAGGACATCACCCCGGCTTGCGGGAAGGCCACCAGCTCGATATCGACGATGCCGCGCCATTTCTCCCGCGCCTCCAGCACCGCCTGCAGGTTGCGCAGGCCGGTGGTGGCATCGACGTCGACATGGCTGCGCATGGCCACGGTACCGAACGCTACTGCCTGGCGGATCAGCGCCTCGGCACGTTCGAGCATCGGTGGGGCAGCGGCCAGTTCGCGTTTTTCGATGGCCAGGCGTTCACGCAGGCTGCCCACCGCTTGATGCGGGTGCCAGCGATCGCCGACAAAACTCTTGTCCAGGTGAATGTGGCCGTCGATCAGGCCGGGCAGCACCAGGTGGCCGGCCAGGTCGACGACCTCGGCACCTGCGCTGGGCGCACGTTCGCTGCCCAGGCTGACAATGCGCCCGTCGGCAACCGCAAGGTTGAGCGGGCTGCCATCGGCAGCAACAGCGTTGACGAATACTCGATCGATCATTTTCCAGCCCTTTGCCTGCTACTGATTCACACCCTATAGAAAGACCGCACCTATCCACAAATTAAATATTGGAATCGGTTGCAGTGGTTTTCTGAATGCGAACCCCGGGCTTGAGGCGGGCTCAGCCCAGCAGGTGCTTGAGCGGGTGATAGTCGGCCTTGAGCGTTTGCGTGGCTTTGAGAATCGCCTCTTCGATGCCGCGCAGGTGGGTGCACACCAGCTCGATGGCGGCGGCTTGGTCACCGGCTTCGATAAAGCCCAGCAGGCGCAGGTGCTCGTTGCCGCGACAGGCTTCGTGGCGCTCGTCATCCAGGGTCGAGGCGTACAGCGAGCCGCGCTCGATCAGCTTGCGGAACCAGTCGAGCAATACCGGGTTGTCGAGCACCTCGGCCAGGCGCAGGTGGAATTCGCCCAGCAGGTGGACGTAGCGGCCATGGTCGCCGGCGTCGGCGGCGGCTTCTTCGGCGGCCACATGCTGGTGCAGCGGGGCGAGGATGGCGGGATCGGCGCGGCGGCACAGCTCGGTGACGATACCGATTTCGATCAGCCGGCGGGTTTCGAACACCGAGCGGATGTCATCGTCGCTGGGCAGCGAGACCCAGGCGCCCTTGTTCAGCTCGGTGGACACCAGACCGTCGGCTTCCAGTTGCTTGAGGGCGGCGCGCACCGAGGTGCGGCTGACCTTGAACAGCTCGGCCAACGACGACTCGCCCAGCTTCATGCCGGGGCGCAGGGTGCGTTTTCTGATGGCCTCGTGAACCCCTTGGTAGACGCGCTCTACCGTCGATGCGGGGTGTTTTTCCGTCATTACCAGCTCCGATATGCCTTGACCTTATAAGCATGCCGTAAATGAGGGCTGCTGTGCACCACTGATGACCCGCGACAGTTCCTGAATACACAAGTGTGTACTTGAGTAGCAAATTTATGGATACAAAAACTAGCCGTAGCGTTACTGGTTTTCTCACCGTAACGCTGTAGGCGATTGACCACTTGATCAGGTTTATTCGCTTTTCAAGTGTTCAGGTGAAAAATTAATTCTATAAAAATCAATAGCTTAAATGTGTTTATAGGATGCACGTTCAACCACTTCGCCACCCATCTGGCACACATATTGTTCGTCGAAAATCGTTAGACAATTATTGTATGCAATTTTTGTATGCATCGGCGCAGGGCAGCGCCAACACTGCGGTCCCACTCTTCAAATCCAACAATAATTCGCTGCAACGCCCTGACTCAGGGGCTGCAGAAGGAGCCCGGGGAACATGCAACTGGATACTTCCAACCCGCTGCAAACCGCCTACCTGCCGCCGCAGGCCGCGCCGCTCGAGCCGGGGGCGCTGAGCCCCAGGCTGCACAATGCCGACCTCGCGCCAACCAAGGCCGAAGGCCGGCGCTGGGGCGGCTACAGCATCTTTGCCTTGTGGACCAACGATGTGCACAACATCGCCAACTATTCCTTCGCCATGGGCCTGTTTGCCCTCGGGTTGTCCGGCTGGCAGATGCTCGCGGCGCTGAGCATCGGCGCCGTGCTGGTGTACTTCTTCATGAACCTTTCTGGCTACATGGGGCAGAAAACCGGGGTGCCGTTCCCGGTGATCAGCCGCATGAGTTTCGGCATTTATGGCGCGCAGTTGCCGGCGATCATCCGCGCGGTGATCGCCATCGCCTGGTTCGGCATCCAGACCTACCTGGCCTCGGTGGTGCTGCGGGTGCTGCTGGTGGCGGTGTCGCCGGACCTCGCTCGCTTCGATCAGGACGCGATCCTCGGCCTGTCGAGCCTTGGCTGGGCGAGTTTTATCGCCATCTGGCTAGTGCAACTGGTGATCCTCACCTTCGGCATGGAGATGGTGCGCAAGTACGAATCCTTCGCCGGGCCGGTGATTCTTTCCACCGTGCTGATCCTGGCGGTTTGGATGTACCTGCGGGTCGATGGCAACCTGGCCTGGTCGGTCGGCGAGCCGCTGACCGGCTGGACGATGTGGACCCAGGTGTTTGCCGGTGGCGCGTTGTGGCTGGCGATTTACGGCACGCTGATCCTCAACTTCTGCGACTTCGCCCGTTCCGCGCCGTGCCGCAAGACCATTCGCGTCGGCAACTTCTGGGGCCTGCCGGTGAACATCCTGGTGTTCGCGGTGATCAGCTTTGTGCTGGCCGGGGCGCAGTTCAGCATCGATGGCCGGGTGATTGACAGCCCGACCCAGATCGTCGCGGCGATCCCCGACAAGGTATTCCTGGTGCTCGGTTGCCTGGCGTTCCTGATCGTCACCGTGGCGGTGAACATCATGGCCAACTTCGTCGCCCCGGCCTTCGTGCTCTCGAGCCTGGCGCCAAGCCGCCTGAACTTTCGCCGCGCAGGCTTGATCAGCGCCACCCTGGCGGTGCTGATCCTGCCCTGGAACCTCTACAACAGCCCACTGGTGATCGTCTACTTCCTTTCCGGCCTGGGCGCGCTGCTGGGGCCGCTGTACGGGATCATCATGGTCGACTACTGGCTGATCCGCAAAGCCCAGGTGCACGTGCCCGACCTCTACAGCGAAGCGGCCAGCGGCACCTATCACTACACCCGCGGGGTCAACTACAAGGCAGTTGCCGCCCTGGTGCCCTCGGCCATTGCCGCCGTGGTGCTGTCGCTGGTACCGGCCTTCAGCGCCCTGACGCCGTTCTCCTGGTTCTTCGGCGCCGCCATTGCCGGCGGCGTGTACTACCTGATCTCTGATCGCAACAAACATTACGTGGACTGCTCCGGCGAGCACTTTGCCGTCGACAGCGCCCAGCACTGAGTTCTGCACAAGGAATACCGCAATGAGAATTCTGGTCGTAAACGTCAACACCACGCAGTCGATCACCGACGCCATCGCCCGCCAGGCGCGTAGCGTGGCCTCGCCGGGCACCGAGATCGTCGGCCTGACCCCGCGCTTTGGCGCCGAATCGGTGGAGGGTAATTTTGAAAGTTACCTGGCGGCGGTGGCCGTGATGGAGCGGGTGCTCAGCTACGACCAGCCGTTCGATGCGGTGATCCAGGCCGGTTACGGCGAACATGGCCGCGAAGGCCTGCAGGAGCTGCTCAATGTACCGGTGGTGGACATCACCGAGGCGGCGGCCAGCGTGGCGATGCTGCTCGGCCATCGCTATTCGGTGGTCACCACCCTGGACCGCACCGTGCCGCTGATCGAAGACCGCCTGAAGCTGGCCGGGCTGGACAACCGCTGCGCCTCGGTGCGCGCCAGTGGCCTGGCGGTGCTCGAGCTTGAAGAAGATCCGCAGCGGGCCATCGAGTCGGTGGTGCGCGAAGCCGAGGAGGCGGTTAATGTCGACAAGGCCGAGGTGATTTGCCTGGGTTGTGGCGGCATGGTCGGGCTGGAGGAGCGGATCCAGGCGCGTACCGGGGTGCCGGTGGTCGATGGGGTGACGGCGGCGGTGGCGCTGGCGGAGTCGCTGGTGCGCCTGAAGCTGAGTACCTCGAAGGTGCGCACCTACGCCAAGCCGCGGCAGAAGCAGATTCTGGGCTGGCCTCGGGCGATGTTGGAGTGAATGGCCTGGTCCACTTATGAAAAAGGCCCGCATTGTGCGGGCCTTTCTTACTCAGCGGTGTTTGTGCTTACGCTTGTGCTTGTGTTTATGCCCGCTGGAATCGTGACGGTTATCGTCGGCGATGTTGTTGCCCAGGGCGCCGCCGGCCGCGCCACCGAGGCCGGCACCGATGGTTGAGCCGGTGCGCCCGCCCACCTGGTTGCCGATCACCGAGCCACCAGCCGAACCCAGGCCGCCGCCGATCGCAGCTTCGGTGCGGTTGCCCTTGCGTGCGCCGACCGCGCTACCGGCGGCGCCACCGACGCCGGCGCCAATGGCTGCGCCGGTGCTGCCGCCGATCTGCTGGCCGACCACGTTACCCAACGCCCCGCCCAGGCCACCACCAATGGCGGCGGTGCCGTCGCCGGCAGCCATGGCGCCCTGGGAGAGCAGGATACCCAGCGTCAATGCAGGTAATGAGATACGCATGTTGTTAGCCTCAGGAAATACGGGGGTTATGGGAACAGCAGGCAGCTCAGTCGTGATCATCGTCGTCACGGTCGCGACGCCGGTCATGGTCGTAGTTGCGGTAGCGGTCGTCATCGCGGTAGCGCTTGTAGTTGCGATGGTCGTGATCGTCGCGGTCGTCCCAGTCGCGGGAGTAGCGATGGTCACGGTCGCCACGGCGGTAATCGTCGCGGTCGTAATCGTGGTAATAGCAGCCGGAGGCGGCCAGTACGCTGGTGATCACGGCGATTTGCGTCAGCTGTTTCAGCACTGAGGGTCCTTGATCCGCAGGGCGGTAGGGAAGGTACAAACTCAGACTGTGTTTTCGGGATTTTGTTTCCCCATGAGCGTTGTAATTTGCCGCAACAAAAAAGGCCCACCGAGGTGGGCCAAACGTTCTGAAGGGAGGAATTGGAGGATAAATCCGCGGTGGTTAAGCCGTCGTTAAGGCGGGGCCGGGTCTATAATTTTTTCGCGTTGCCCGTCTTGCCCTCTATATCCGTGCTGATGCAGCCCACTGATCAGATCCAATCGCACGATTCTCCCGCGCCGGCCTCCCAATAACACGCCTCTGGCTTCTGGAGGCGCGATCAGGAGGACTTCATGAACAAGCACAGCGACAGCGGCGCAAATTCGTCTGAACACGCCAGCAAAGCGGATGACTTGGGCTTCGACCCGGACTCGCCGGACCTCGATGATCCGCAGGTCGACCCAACCGGGCCGGCCAAGGCGCCTAACCAGCCCCGACCCGACCAGGCCGCCCGGGACAACGACTACAGCCCGGACTTCAAGTCCAGGCCCGAAGACAAACCGCGCAAGGACGCCGACATTGATACCGATGGTGGATAGCAACCGCGCAGTTGACAGGCGCGCGCATCTGCGCCAAGTTGGCCGCCTTCAAGCCTGACCTCGGTCGGGCTTTTGTTTTTTCTGGCAGGGATGTCGAACGATCGTGAAGTTTCTCAAGAAAGCCGTGTGGTTTGTCCTGTGTGTTACCTCCGGGATTGTCATGGGTACCGGGTTGTTCCAGTTCGTCGGGCCTGGCGGCAATACCGACCTGGGCGCGATGCTGGTGATGATCGCGTTCTTCATGGGCTATTTTTTGCGCCCGCAACGCCCGCGGCAAGTGGTGCGCTGAGCCATGGACTGGAAAGCCCTGGAAAACAGCCTGGTCGAGTCGGCCCGGGCCACCCTGGAGGCGCTGCTTGCTGAAGGTGTCGGGCCGCTGTATGGCGCCGCCTTCCATGCCAGCTACCGCGAAGAGGAGCGGGTCATCGACCTGCCGTCGTTTGCCGCCAACAGCCTGGCGGCGCTGGAGGAGGATCATCCGCGGCGCAAGCAGGAGGGCTTCTGGGGCGTGCAGTGGAACCCGGCGGACTGGCGCTGGGACTGGATGCTGGACGATTACGCCAACCCCTCCCTGAGTGCCCTCGAAGCGCCGTTGCAGGCTTACGCCAATCGCGCCGGGCCGGATGCCTGGACGGCGGCCGAACAGCGGTTTGTGAAGAGCGTGGCGCGCGCTGCCAAGGCGCTTAACCGCATTTACGCTAAAGACCCACGGCTGGCCAAGAACTTCATCGTGTTCTTCCATGATGAATGCGGCGGGCCGCAACTTGCGGCCAAAAGCCTGACGCCGCGCCAGTTTCTGCTGCACTTCCCCGAGCAGGACGCCACCGGCCAGGAGCGACGTCGGGTAGCCGCGCTGGCAGAGCAAGAGCAGGTGAGTTATTACCTGCGCTGCCTTGTCCGTCCTATGCCGATTGACGCTGAAGAGGCCTGCCGCTGGCTGATTGCCCGGGGTGCCAGTGCCACGGCGGCGCTGGTGCAGATGCTGCACAAGGGCCCGGAGCGCTGGCGGGCGGCGATGCTCCTGGGGCTTGCCGGGGTCGCCGACCCGGCGGCAATCGCGGCGCTGCGCTTGCAAGTGGTCAACGGCACAGAGCCGAGCACGCGCAGGTGGAGCGCCAACGCGCTGGGTTACCTGGGTGATTTCGACTGGTTGCTGGCGCAGGCTGATGACGCAGCGCTGGCGAGCTTGGCGGTGGCGGGTTGCTGCGCCAATCTTCGGGCCTTTCGGGATCAGGGCGCGCAGGCGTCGGTACTTGACTACCGGCCGCTGGAAACCCTGCTGCAGCGTTACCCGCAGTGCGCAGCGGACGCCGAGGAGGTGATCAAGCCGGGCTCCAGCTACTGCACCATCAGCAACAGCGATATCGACGAAGCGCTGCGCGGCCTGGGGTGCGAGCATGTCGCCATTCGTCGCCATGCCGCCTGTGTGCTCGACAACCGTCGACTGGGCAAGCGCAAGCTGAAAGCGGCCCTGATCGCGCTGCAGGAATGCCTCAATGATGCTGACCCGAAGGTGGCCTACCTGGCTGGCTTGACCTTGGAGTCGCTGCAACGCTGAGACGGGCAACCTGCCTCTGTCTTGGCAGCCACTGGTCCAGCGGACACAGCTCCACTGTGGGGCTTTGCCAGCGTCCTACAGGTCCGGTGTATGCAGATCTATTGTGGGAGCGGGCTTGACCCGCGATGAGGCCGGTGCAGTCAGCACATCAGCTAGCGCCTGGATTGCGACCGCTTCGCGCTCGATCGCGGGGCAAGGCCCGCTCCTACAGGTCCGGTGCATGCAGATCTATTGTGGGAGCAACTGTCTTGATCAGGCTGTTAGCACATCACCTGGCGCCTGCTCGCCTGGCGCCGCAAACACCCAACCATATAAAGGACAGCAACCAGACGTAATACCCATAGGTGTACCCGGTAACGGTGAACTGACCGTCCTCGTCATACAGGCTCACCGGCTGCCACTGCAGCGACAACCCGGCCAGCAAGGCCAGCAGGGCATAGATCAACCGGCGCCTGTCGCTACGGGTGCGGTAGGCCGCCAGGAACAAGGGGTTCGCCAGCCAGGCGAAGTAGCCGAACAGCATCGCCGGCAAGCCCAGGATGCAAGCAATGAAGCCGGAATTGATGGTGTGGCTGTACTCCTCGCGCAGCCAGTTGTGCTCCTCGCTGTGCACCGCCGGGAGCACCAGGCTCAGCAGGTACAGAGCAAGAGCCAGGTGACGCCATTGCAGCCGAGGCAGGCGCAATTTGTTCATCGCGGCAACTCGATACGCGCCAGCAGGCCACCGCCCCGGCGGTTGCTCAGCAGCAGTTCACCCCCCTGTTCGCGAACCGCCGAGCGCGCCGACGACAGCCCCAGGCCAACACCCCCGGTATCGCGGTTGCGCGAGGACTCCAGGCGAAAGAACGGCATGAACACCTGTTCCAGCGAGGCCTCGGCAATGCCCGGGCCGCGGTCGCGGATTTCGATGACGACGGCATGGGCGCCGCGGCTCAACTGCACTTCGGGCTCGCGGGCATACTTCAGGGCATTTTCCACCAGGTTGGTCACGGCGCGCTTCAAACCCAGCGGCCGGCCATGGAACACCAGGTTGGCCGGGCCTTCGAAAGCGATGCCGATCTGCTGGTCGCGGTAGTCGTCGATCAGGGTTTGCAGCAGTTCGGCCAGGTCGAACGGGGTGGTTTCTTCCAGCCGGGTTTCGTCGCGGAAAAAACCCAGCGCGGCATTGATCATGCTTTGCATCTCATCAACGTCACGGAACAGCTTGCGCTGTTGCTCGGGGTCGTCGATGAACTCGCCGCGCAGGCGCATGCGCGTCAAGGGCGCGCGCAAGTCGTGGGAGATGGCGGCGAGCATCTGCGTACGCTCGGTGACGAAGTGCTGGATCTGCGCCTGCATGGTGTTGAAGGCAGTGATCGCCTGGCGCCACTCGTGCGGGCCTTCGAGGCGGATGGGCGGTGCGCGAAAATCGCTGCCAAAGCGCCGCGCCGCCCGGGCGAAGCGCTGCAGCGGGCCGGCCAGCTGGCGGGTGCCGACCCAGGCCACCAGCAGCGCGGCAACCAGGGCCAGCACGCCGATGATGGTAAAGCGCATGGCAGAGCTCAGGCCCCAGCTGCGATATGGCGGGGTGAAGGCCAGCCAGCTGCCGTCGCTGATCTGCATGACCAGTTTGTAATGGGCGTCGGCGCTGTCCGCCGGCCAGTCGCTGGGCTGGAAGCCCTCAAGCTGGCGTGGGCTGTCGGCCAGCAGGCGCTGCAGCGGCGGGGTTTCTTCGAGGGTAATCCGCGCGCCCGGCCCGGGCAGTTGCAGGTCGGCGCGCTGGCGGCTCCACTGCACCTCGAGCAGCGGGTTGCTGGCGGCCTTGGCCAGGGTCGCGCGCAGTTCCGGTGGCGCTGCTTCGAGGGTGCGGGTGGTGACGGCGATCTGTTCCAGCAGGCCGGTCTGGGTCAACGGCGGGCGCGCCCAGACCCCGGCCATTTGCACGAACAGCACATTGAGCGCCACCGAGGTCAGCATCGCCGCGATGATGGTCAGGGCGATGCGCCGGCTGATGCTGTCGCGGCGCAGGTCGAGGCGGATCACGAGCGGCTGACCTTGGCGCTGAACAGGTAACCGCCATTGCGCACGGTGCGGATCAGCTCCGGGCGCTTGCTGTCGGGCTCGATCTTGCGCCGCAGGCGGCTGACCTGCACGTCGATGCTGCGGTCGAACGCCTCGTGGCCCTGGCCACGGGCGAGGTCGATCAGTTGCTCGCGGGTGAGGATGCGCTGCGGGTGTTCGAGGAATACCAGCAACAGGTCGAACTCTCCGGCCGACAGCGGCACCATCACCCCGTCGGGGGTGCGCAGTTCACGGCGGGTGACGTCCAGCTGCCAGTGGTCGAAATGAATCAGCGGGCGGCTTTCCTCGTTTGTCGGGCGCAGTTGCTCACCGGCCCGGCGCTGCACGGCGCGCAGGCGGGCGAGCAGCTCGCGGGCGTCGAAGGGCTTGCCCAGGTAGTCGTCGGCGCCCAGCTCCAGGCCGACGATGCGGTCACTGAGCTCGTCCATGGCGGTCAGCATGATGATCGGGATGCCGGTGTTGGCGCGCAGTTTCTGGCACAGGCTCAGGCCGCCTTCGCCGGGCAGCATCAGGTCGAGGATGATGATGTCCGGGCGCTGCTGCTCGATCGTCGCCCACATGGCCTCGCCGTTGCCGGCCAGGTCGACGTCATAGCCGTGGCGGACAAAGAACTTCTTCAGCAGGGCACAAATTTCCAGGTCGTCATCGACGATCAGCAGTCTGCTCACGTTGTGGTCCACGGGCCGTGAAAAGTGCGTATCTAAAACCATTCTGCGCTGCCGGTCATTTATTTCAATCTCGTAACATTCCTGCACGGCCGACACAAAGCGGACATCAGCCAGCAAAAGCCCTGGGGCAGGCTGTGGCCAGTTCACTCAAGAGAGTTTTCCATGCCGGCCACCCACCCGACCCAAGACTTTGACAGCAACCAGTCGCTGACCCTCGACCTGCGTACCCAGGAGCTCTGGCGCAACGCGCTGCTCAGCTACCAGGACTCGCGCCTGGGTTTGTCCAGCGACGGCAGGCACATGCTCCTCAGCCATTATTTCGAGCGCTACAGCCCGACCAGCAATCAGTGGATGGAGTACAGCTACAAGATCCCCGTGGGCGAACTGGTGCACTGGATCATGAGCCACGGCGAGCTGCACGTGGACCGCTCGACCAGCACGCCGCGCCCGGCCAATGACGGCTTCGGAGGCTGAGCATGCGCAAGCAATTGATCGTACCGCTGTTGAGCGCCTCGCTGCTGCTGGCCGGTTGCAGCCAGAACAAGGTCAGCCCCAAGGAGTACTCGGGCTTTTTGCGCAACTACGACCAGCTGAGCGAACACAAGACCGCTTCCGGCGACGCCGTGCTGCGCTGGGTCAGCCCCAAGCTGCGCATGGAGCGCTACAGCCAGGTGTACATTGCCCCGAGCCAGTTCTACCCGATGCCCAAGACCAGCCCGCAGATTCCGGCGAGCACCCTGCAGGCGGTAACCCGTTACTACGATGCGGCGCTCAAGCGCGAACTGGGCAAGGTCCTCAACCTGGTCGAGCAGCCCGGCCCGCACACCTTGATCGTGCGCCCGGCGATCACCTCGGTGGGCGCCCATACCCAGGCGCTGCATTTTTATGAATACCTGCCGGTGACCCTGGTGGCCGCCGGAGTCAGCAGCGCCGTCGGTATTCGCGATCTGGACAGCGTGATCGCCACCGAAGCAGCGTTCCTCGACGGCGGCAGCCGCGCGGTGGTTGCCGAGGTGGTGCGCAAGGGCACCGGCCTGCCGCTGGAGAACGACGATCAGGTGATGACCGCCGACAACCTCAAGGTGGTCCTTGATGGCTGGGCGCGGGACTGGCGCCAGGCCGCCGAAACCCTCCAGGCGCAGAAGCGCGGCGCCGTCACAGGGCAAACAGCCAAGGCACCATGATCACGCTGACCACCATCACCAGCAGGGTGAACGGCACCCCGACCTTGACGAAATCGCCGAAGCGATACTGGCCGGGGCCGAGCACCAGGGTGTTGACCGGCGACGATACCGGGGTCATGAACGCCGCCGAGGCGGCCAGGGCGACGATCATCGCAAAGGGGTAGGGCGAGGCGCCCAGTTGCTCGGCGGTGGTCACCGCCACCGGCGCCATCAGTACCGCGGTGGCGGTGTTGGAGATGAACAGGCCGATGATCGCGGTGATGGCGAACAGGCTGGCGAGGATCACATAGGGCCCGGCGCTGCCGAGCATCTGCACCAGGCCGTGCACGGCCAGGGCGATGCCGCCGGTTTTCTGCAGGGCCAGGGCGAACGGCAGCATGCCGACGATCAGCACCAGGCTCTGCCAGTGGATGGCGCGGTAGGCGCTGTTCATGTCGATGCAACGCCCGGCGCCCATCAGCAGGCAGCCGATCAGCGCGGCAATCACGTTGGGCACCACGCCGCTGACCATCAGCCCGACCATCACCGCCAGGCTGATCAGCGCATAGGGCGCGCGGTTGCCGGCCGGGGCGACGTTGTCGATTTCCGCTGGCAGGCTCAGTACCAGGAAGTCCCGCGGCTGGGTCTGCAACCGGCGAATGGCTTTCCAGGTTCCGATCACCAGCAGGGTATCGCCGAGCTTGAGTTTTTCTTCCACCAGTTGATCTTCGATGGCGTTCTGGTCGCGGCGCAGGCCGACCACGTTGAGGCCCCAGCGGCTGCGGAAGGTCAGCTCCAGCAGGCTCTTGCCGATCAATTGCGAGCCCGGCGGCACCGCCACTTCGGCCATGCCCACTTCCTGGGACTGGTCGATGAAGTAGGCGGCCTTGAAGTGCAGCGGTTCCAGCTGCATGCTCTGGCACAGGCTGCGCAGGTCGTCCTTGGGCGCGAACAGGTCGAGCAGCAACACGTCGCCTTCGTGCACCGTGGTGCTCGAATCGGGGCTGAGCACGCGGGTGGTGAACTTGTGCTGGCGCTCGATGCCGACCACGCTGGCGCCGTGTTCGGTGCGTAGTTTCAGTTCGCTCAGGCTGTGGCCGATCAAGGGCGAACCGGGGCGCACGCGCAGGCGCCGTTCGCGGCCGGCGAGCTTGTAGTCGATGATCAGGTCGAGCAGGGTGCGGCGGGTTTGCGCGCTGCCGTCCTTGCGCACTTCGCCGCCCAGCCAGTGGCGGGTCAGGAGCATGTAGCCAACCCCCAGCAACAGCACCACCAGGCCGAACGGGGTAAAGCTGAAGAAGCTGAAACCGCTTTCGCCATGGCGCACCAGTTCACTGTGCACCACCACGTTGGGCGGGGTTGCCACCAGGCTGAGCATGCCGCTGATCAAGCCGGCGAAGGCCAGCGGCATCATCAGCCGGCTGGGTGAGACCTGCATGCGCGCGGCAATGCTCAACACCACCGGAATGAAGATCGCCACCACCCCGGTGGAGCTCATCACCGAGCCCAGGCCGGCGACGCAGACCATCAGCAAGACAATCAGCCGCGCTTCGCTGTTGCCGGCGCGGTCGGCCATCCACTCGCCGATGCGGTAGGCGATGCCGGTACGCACCAGGCCTTCGCCGATCACGAACAGGGCGGCGATCAGCACCACGTTGGGGTCGCTGAAACCGGCCAGGGCCTCCTGCACGCTGATGATGCCCAGCAGCGGCAGGGCGACGATCACCAGCAGGGCGACCACGTCCATGCGTGGCCGGTTGGCGATGAACAGGGCCACGGCGCTGAACAGCAGGCCGAGTACCCAGAGCAGATCGTGGTTCATGCAGTCATCCTGATACCTGAAGGCTGCAAGTCTGGCAGAAAATCAGCGCCAGTTCGTTGATGTGCTGCAGCGTGCGGGGCATTGCCGCGGATCGGTGGTAGAGTGGCCGCCGATTTTTGCTCATTCAAGGAAGAACGTTTTGGACCACAACACCAGCAACTGGAAGGGCACCGCCGTGGCCCTCGGTTTCATTGGCTGCATCACGCTGATCGGCTACATCATCAACTACACCTCGACGATCAATGTCTTTCTGATCTGGGATTTCAAGGCCTACTCCTACATCGCCATTTGCTTCAGCCTGGTGGCCCTGGCGTTGCTGGGTACGTTTTTGCTCAATCACCACAACATCGACACCAACGTCTTCGGCGGCCTGCTGGTGTTGGCGATAGCGGGTATCTCGCAGATGATCTTCGGCGTCGAGCCCTCGGTGATCATGTGCCTGGCCGGGCTGTACGTGGCGGGGGTGATAGGGCTGATGAACGGCATGGCCAACAAGCGTGAAGTCGAAGAAGACGAGGACGCCGACGAGGCTTTGTAAGTTAGCCGGTGCCTGCCTGCTGGCGCAGCACCCTGAGGTCGCGGCTGTCGATCACATAGCTGCGCGCCAGCCAGTCGCCGGGCCGCTGGCAATGGCGCGACTCGGCGCACAGCCAGATGACGATCAGGCCAAAGGCGGCCTCGAGCGGCCGGGTGATGCCGCGCACCAGCGCCTGCAACAGGTTCGGCGGCTGGCCGGCGCGGTTGATCACCATCAGCCCCAGCAGCAGCTTGCCCGGGGTTCGCCCGCGCATCAGGTATTCAAATACCGGGAAGTACAGCAGCTGCATCAGCAGCATGCCGTCTTCGCCACGGCCATAGCCGAGCACGGCCAGCACAAACCAGGCGCCGAGGGCGAACAGGGTATCGAGCAGCCAGGCGCCGATGCGGCGGATGATCAGGGTGGTGCGGGAGACGTGCATGGTGATTGCGCTGATCCTTGCGAGGTAGGGCGATGGTCGCATTCCTGGCGCTTTAACGCACGGCCTGGATTGGCAGCAACCCCCTGATGCGCTCGCAATTCTTGCACCAATGGATTAACACTTATAGCCAAGGAGTATTTGCTTATTGTCGCCGGTGCTTTAACCATGTGGATTGGATCCACAGCAGGGATGCGACTCAATGGCCAGGCATATTGTCATTGTGGGTGGCGGCGTCGGCGGTACGATGCTGGCCAATCAACTGGTAAGCAAGCTCTACCCGGAAGTGCTCAGTGAGCAGGTGCGCGTGACCCTGCTGTCCAATTCCGCTCATCACTACTACAAGCCCGCGTTCATGTACGTGGCCTTCAACCAGTTCTTCGAAAACGAGCTCAAGCGCCCGCAGCGCTCGTTGCTGCGCCCGGAAATCGACTTCCAGGTGCAGGAAGTCACCCACTTCGATTTCGCCGGGCAAACCCTGCATACCCGCTCAGGCAAGCGCTACGGCTATGACTTTCTGGTGATCGCCACTGGCTGCGTGCCCGCCCCGGAGCGTATCGAGGGCCTGCAGGAGGCCGGTGACCACTTCTACCAGTACGAGCCGGCGCGGCAACTGGCGCGGCGCCTGGCGAGCATCGAGAAGGGGCGGATTTTCATCACCGTGTCGTTTCCGCAAACCCCCAACGTGCCGCACCAATGCGGCATCGCTCCGGTGGAAACCACCCTGATGCTCGACGACTACCTGCGCCAGCGCGGGGTGCGCGACAAGGTCGAGATCATCTACACCTACCCGAGCACCGCGCAGCTGCTGCGCAATTGCCTGTTCTTGCAGCGGCCCACCGGCGAGATCCTGCCGGGCATTTTCGAGCAGAAGAACATCCGCTTCCAGCGCGGCTTCACCCTCGGCAAGGTCGATCCCGCACAGCGCATTGCCTACTCCGAAGAGGGCGACGCGCAGCCGTTCGACATTCTCATGGCCACGCCGCCAATCCGCGCGGTGGATGCCGTGTTGCACAGCGGCGCCTCGCGCGCGCCGAACAACGAAGGCTGGCTGCCGACCAACCACGAAACCCTGCAGGTCTATGGCCTGGACGGCGTGTATGTGATCGGCGACAGCGTCGACCTGCCGATCAGCAAGGCCGGCGGCGCCTGCCATAACCAGGCACCGATAATCGCCAACAACATCGCCGGCGAAATCCGCCTGGGCAGCACCTGCGCGGTGTACAACGGCAAGGTCCAGGCTGCGGCGCAGATGGGCCTGGGGATGGGCATGCCGCTGTGCTACGACTACCTTCACGACGTGCTGCCGACGCCGCCGACCAAGCTTGGCAGCCTGCTGCGCAATGGATTCAACCGCGGCCTGTACTGGGCCGTGGCCCGTGGAATGCTTTGACCCGACAACGGGAGGAGCCGAGTGTCATGGATGCTATCGATTCACCCGCCGTAGTGAGCGCCAACCCGGGCCTGGACGCCCTGCTGCGCAAACTCCAGCCGCTGCTCGACAGCGGCCGCCTGGACAACGTCGTCGACCTGCTGTCACTGAGCGCCGACCTTGTCGACCTGCTCGATGCGGCCATGGTCGAGAAACTCTCGGGGCTGTTCGAGGAGGCCACGGCCCTGAGCTGGAACCTGGGCAATGCCTTGCGCATGGCCTCGGCGCAAACCCGCAACCAACCCACCCCCAGCCTGTATGGCCTGCTGTTGCTGCTACGAGACCCGCACACCCGTCGAGGGCTTGCCCTGGTACTCAGAGTATTGAATGTCATTGGACGACAGGATTGATCGCACGGAGCTAGAGGACCACCGTCATGCTCGAACCGCGTAAACGCACCACCGCACCCGGCGCCAACAGCGCCTGGGACCCCAAAAGCTACCTGCAGTTTGCCCGCCTGCGCGAACGCCCGGTGCTGGAATTGCTCGACCACCTGCACCTGGACTCACCCGAATGCATCTATGACCTGGGCTGCGGCACCGGCATCGCCACGCGCCTGCTCGCCGAGCGCTGGCCACGGGCCGAGCTGTTCGGCGTCGACAGTTCGGTCGAGATGCTCCAGGAGGCACTGGCACTGCCGATCAGCGTCAACTGGCTGCATGTCGATGTCAGCCAGTGGCAGGCGCAAAAACCGGCCAACCTGCTGTTTGCCGCCGCCGTGCTGCACTTTATCGAAGACCACGAAAGCCTGTTGCCGCGCCTGCTCGGGCAGTTGCAGGCGGGCGGCTGCCTGGCTGCGCACATGCCCAACTGGCGCGATGCGCCCTGGTACCAGTTGATGCTGCGCGCCCTCAGCGAGCCCGGGCCCAGTGGCCGGCCGTTAGGGACCCTGGAGCTGCGCAAGTTCATGGCCGCGCGCAATGTGCTGACGCTGGACAGTTACTATCGCTTGCTGGCGCCGCTGACCCGCGAGCTGGACATCTGGGAGACCGAGCACCTGCAGGTGGTCGAGGGCAATTCGCCGATCTTCGACTGGGTCAAGGTCTCGGCCCTGCGCCCGGTGCTCACTGCCCTGGACGAGGTCGAACGCCAGGCCTTTCTCGACAAGTACCTGAAGCTGTTGCACGCGCACTACCCGCAGGAGGACGACGGCCGCACGCTGTTCCCGTTCAAGCGCACCTTTATTGTCGCCACCCTGTGAATTTGCCCGGCATCAGCGCCGGGCGATGTCGTAGGGCAGCAGCACCACGTCCAGGGTCACGTCCACCGGCAGCGAGACGATAAAGGCCGCCGGGCAGACCAGGGTTGGCCAGCAGTACTGTAGGTAGGTCGGGGCGAACAGCATCGCCACATTCGAGCGGCTGCCCATGAAGGCGCCATCGGAGGGGCGCTCAGAGTAGTAGCCCGAGCCCCGACCCATGATCGAGCCGCAGGCAGAGAGGGCGAGGGTGCTGCTGAGCAGCAGGCAGGCGAGGGTTCTGATGGTGCGCTTCCTTGGCAGATGAAACCGCTGCTTTATGCGCGCGGGTTGTCTCTTTGACGCCCGGGCAATGCTACAGTCACGTCTTTTTTCTGACGAGGATGAGTCATGCGGGTAGTAATGGCGATGGTCGCTGCAGCGTTGTTGGCCGGGTGTGCGTCTTCGGCCATGGAGGCGGCGCGCGGCCAGGCGCCGACCAAGGCCTTCACCTCGACCAAGGCGGCGGATGTGGTTGCCCAGTGCATCCAGTTCGGCTGGCAGGACGAGGACGTCTTCGGGGTCGATGCCAGCGGCTACCTCGAGCCTGGCAAGCAAGGCGGCTTCACCGTCTACACCCGTGAGGCGGAGTCCTTTGCCGACATCAAGGCCCAGGGCGCCAGCACTGCGGTCAGTTACTACGCCAAGCACAACGACAACGTCGCCCTGCGGCGCATGGCGGCCCTGGCCACCTGCCTGTAAATCTGCCTAGCGCGGCATGTACCTGAGCTGCCAGCGCCGCGGGATCTTCAGCGAGATCAAGCCCAGCGCGGCGGCCAGCAGGGCGCTGAACAGCAGTGCGGCCAGATCGAAGGCCTGCTCCAGCAGCACCCCGAGCACGGCGCCGACGAACATCCCGGTCCACGGAATCAACTGCACCCGCCAGCCTTGCCGGCGCTCGCCCAGCAGCGCCCGGCCCAGGCCCCGGCCAAAGCGCGACAGCGCGCCGGTGACATAGGTGAGGCCGATCGGCAGGCCGTTCACCTCTTCAACCACGGCGTTGATCATGCCCATGGCGGTGACGGCCGAGACCAGTGCCGGCAGTTGCAGGGTGCTCGGCAGCAACGCCGCCAACCCCAGCAGCGCAGCGATGATCAGCAGCAGCGGGCACGGGCGGCGGCCGCTCAGGCGCGCGATCACCACGCCCAGGGCATTGCCGACGACAAAGGCCAGCAGCACCGCGCCAATGCGCAGGATCGGCGCCAGCTCACCTGCACCCAGCGATACCGCCAGGCGCGTGGTGTTGCCGCTCATGAACGAGACGAAATCGCCGGTGGCCATGAAGCCGATGGCGTCGGTCATGCCGGCCAGCACCGACAGCGCGGCGACAAAATACAAGCCGACCCTGCCGCGCAGGCGCGCGACCCGGGCAGAAGTAGAGGTGGAACCTGGCAGCATCCTTGGCGCTCCCGATAAGCGATGAGTGGGCTTAGGGTTTTTCTGTCAGCCGTGCTTCGAGCCCGGCGATATGCGCCTGCAGGCGCTCGTGCTCGCAGCGCTCGGCGCTGATGTCCTCGAACACGCTGATCAGGTGCTCCGGCGCACCGTCCCGGCGGCGCTGCAGCGAGGTGCGCGCGCGTACCCAGAGGTACTCGCCGTTCTTGCGGCGCACGCGTTTTTCCACCTCGTAGCGCTCGCTCTGGCCCGCGAGCATGGCCTGCAGCAACTGCAGGTTGGCGGCCAGGTCATCGGGGTGGGTGATCTGCTGGAAGGTCATGCCGTAGAGTTCTTCGGCGCGGTAGCCGAGCAGCTCGCAGAGGCTGTTGTTGACCCGCTGCCAGCTGCCGTCGGGGTCGATGTAGGCGAGGGCGCCCCAGGCCAGTTCGAAGATCGCCCGGAAGCGCTCTTCACTGTTGCGCAGTTCTTCTTCGGCGACCTTGCGCTCGGTGTTGTCCATGCTGATGCCGACCATCTTCACCGAACGCCCGGCACTGTCGCGCAGCACCGTGGCCCGGGAAGCAATCCAGCGCACCTCGCCGTCGGGGCGGGTGATGCGAAAATCGCATTCGCAGCCACTGCCGTCGGCCACCGCCTGGGCGTACATGGCCTGCATGTGCTCGACGTCTTCGGCCGGCAGGTGGGCCCAGAAGTCTTCGTTGCGATGCACCGGCCAGCCATAGACCTGCTCGACGTTGGGCGAGTAGGTGACTTCGTCGCTGATCAGGTTCCACTCCCAGGTGACGATGCGCGCACCTTCCTGGGCCAGCTTCATGCGCGTTTCGCTTTCCATGATCTGGGCGGTGTAGCGCCGGCGCAGGTCGGTCATCGGCAGCTCGACCACCTGCGGCTGCTGGATGTTTTGCAAGGCTTCTTCGCCGTAGCGCAGCCAGATCCAGTTGACCTTGAGAAAATCGGCCAGCTTGCGCAGGTTGTCGTAGTCGATTTCGCCGCCGCGGGTCCATTTGTGTACCGCCGTGCGCGAGATCCCCAGGGCCGTGCCGACGGCTTGCAACGTCAGTTTGTGATGCTCGAGCAGTTCCTTGAGGCGAAAGGCGAAACTGTTTTCCATCATCGGCAGGGTGTCCTGATCGGGGGCCAAGAGCCTGCCAGTATACCTGTGGGGCAGCTTCAAGCTTCAAGCTTCAAGCTTCAAGCTTCGAGCTGCAAGAGGAGCCTGAGCGTACCTGTCTTGCAGCTTGAAGCTTGAAACTTGGCGCTTGATGCCTACAGATCCAACACCAAGCGTGCCGAGCGGGCCCGCGAGACACAGAGCATCATGCTCTGCTGCGCGGCTTTTTCGTCATCGCTCAGGTATTGGTCAAAGTGCTCGGCCTCGCCCTCAAGGATCGCCGTCTCGCAGGTGCCGCACACGCCTTCGCGGCACAGGCATTCGACCTTGGCGGCCTTGGACTTCTCGATGGCCTGGAGGATGGTCATGCCTTCCTCGACCTGCAGCTCGGTGCCGGAACGGGCCAGCACCACGGTGAAGGCGGCGCCGGTCACCGGGGCGGCGGCGAACTGCTCCCAGTGTACGCGCTGCTCGCCGATGCCGGCCTTGGCGGCGGTGGCGATCACCGCATCGATCAGCGGCTTGGGCCCGCACACATACAGGTGGGCATCGTCAGCCAGGCCCGCGCACAGCGCGGCGAGGTCGAGCTTGCGCTCGAGGCTGTCGATGTAGAAACGGGTGTTGCCGGCATGCGGGCCGCTTTCCAGCTGCTGCTGGAAGGCACCGTGCTCCGGGGCGCGGAAGGCGTAGTGCAGCTCGTAATCAGTGGCGCCACCTTCCAGTTCGTGCAACTGGGCCAGGAACGGCGTGATGCCGATGCCGCCGGCAATCAGCACATGGCGCCCGGCGCTGGGGTCGAGGGCGAACAGGTTGTTCGGCGAGGAGATGGTCAGGCGGCTGCCGACCTGCACCTGCTGGTGCATGAACGCCGAACCGCCCTTGGACTGCTCTTCAAGGCGCACGCCGATCTGGTAGCTGCGGGTGTCGCGCGGGTCGCTCATCAGCGAATAGGCGTTGCTGAACTGGCTGCCATCGGCGCCCTGCATCTGCACGATGACATGGCTGCCGCCGGTGAAGGCGGGCATCGGCGCGCCGTCTTCGCGGGCCAGGGTGAAGCGCTTGATCAGCGGCGTTGCCTGTTCGACTTCGGTTACCTGCACGCTGAACATTTCATACTTGTTGGCCATGTTTCACCTCGACTGCAACAGCACGCGGCAGGCCCTGCCGCGTGTCGGAACCTGTGCTCAGACCGCCAGGCACAGGTATTTGATTTCCAGATAATCCTCGATGCCGTACTTGGAGCCTTCACGGCCCAGGCCCGATTGCTTGATGCCACCGAACGGCGCGACCTCGTTGGAGATCAGCCCGGTGTTGACCCCGACCATGCCGTACTCCAGCTGCTCGGCAACCTTGAACACCCGGGCGATATCGCGGCTGTAGAAGTAGGCGGCGAGGCCGTACTGGGTGGCGTTGGCCAGGGCAATGACCTGCTCGTCGCTGCTAAAGCGCACCAGCGCCGCCACCGGGCCGAAGATTTCTTCTTCGAGCAGCTCCATGCCCGGGCCAATGTTGGCCAGCACGGTGGGTTCGAAGAAGTTGCCGCCCAGGGCATGGGCCTTGCCGCCTAGCACCAGCTCGGCGCCTTTGCCGAGCGCGTCGTCGATCAGGCTGCGGACCTTGGCCACCGCCTTGTCGCTGATCAGCGGGCCGATCTGGCTGCCGACGGCGCTGCCATGGCCGACTTCCAGGGCCCGTACGCGTTCGACGAAGCGCTGGGCAAACTGCTCATACACACTGTCGTGCACGTAGAAGCGGTTGACGCACACGCAGGTCTGCCCGGCGTTGCGGTACTTGGCGACGATGGCGCCTTCGACCGCCGCGTCGATGTCGGCATCGGCGAAGACAATGAACGGCGCGTTGCCGCCGAGCTCCAGGCTGACTTTCTTGATGGTCTCGGCGCACTGGCCCATCAGCAGGCGGCCGATAGGCGTCGAGCCGGTAAAGCTCAGCTTGCGCACGCTCGGGTGGCCGGTGAACTGCGCGCCAATCGCCGGGGCATCGCCGGTGACCACGCTGAACACCCCGGCCGGTACCCCGGCGCGCTCGGCAAGCTCGGCCAGGGCCAGGGCGCAGAACGGTGTTTCGTTGGCCGGCTTGACCACCATGGTGCAGCCAGCGGCCAGGGCCGGGGCGACCTTGCGGGTGATCATCGCCGCCGGGAAGTTCCACGGGGTGATGGCGGTGCACACGCCGATGCCTTGCTTGATCACCAGCAGGCGTTTGTCGTTGGCGGGGCTGGGGATCACGTCGCCATAGACGCGCTTGCCTTCTTCGGCGAACCATTCGACGAAGGAGGCGGCGTAGCGGATTTCACCCAGGGCTTCGTGCAGTGGCTTGCCCTGTTCGAAGGTCATCAGCCGGGCGAGGTCCTGTTCGTGCTCGAGCAGCAGCTCGAACCAGCGGCGCAGCACCTGGGCGCGTTCCTTGGCGGTGCGCCCGCGCCAGTCGGCCAGGGCCGCTTCGGCGGCTTCGATGGCGCGCACCGCTTCGTTGCCGGCCATCAGCGGCACGCTGCCGAGCAGCTCGCCGGTGGCCGGGTCGGTTACTGGCAGGCTGCGCCGGTCATCGGCGTCGCACCAGCGCCCGGCAATGTAGGCCTGCTGGCGGAACAGCTTGTTGTCATTGAGTTTCACGCAAGGCACTCCGAAGCGCGCCGCAGGCGGTCAGGCCTGCGGCGGGCGGTATCAGTCGTTGAGGTGGGCGACGGCGATCAGGTTGTGGAAGTGAGCAATGCCGTGCTCGCTCATGCCGCTGCGCTCGCGGTCGGCCATGATCCGGCCCTGGCCACGGTAGCCGCGCGACTTGAGGCCTTTCTGCACGCTCTCGACCAGGCGCAGGTCTTCGGGGCGGAACACTTCGCGGTACCAGTCGATGAGCTTTTGCTGCTCTTCGCTGATGTCCTTGTTGAGGAAATAGATGTCGTAGTGCTGCAGGGTGGTTTCGGCATCGACCGGGAACTCGTAGATCACGGTCATGAAGTTGGCTCCTGGCGGCACGTTGAACATGGTGCACGGCCAGGCCCAGAAACCTGCGAAGGAGGGGTCCTTGACGCTTTCGTCGAACTTGAACGACTGCTCCGAAGGTTTCGCCAGGCCGTACTGCAGGGTCCAGTTGCCATGCATGCTGTGGCTGTACTGGCCGACGTCGACCGAGTCGGAGAAGCCCGGGTGGGCCGGGGCGCAGTGGTAGCACTCGAGGTAGTTGTCGACGATCGACTTCCAGTTGGCCGGGGTGTCGCTGACAAAGCGCGCGGCCAGGTGCAGGTCGTCGATCACGCCGCAGGCTTCACGCATGCGCGCTTGCAGGCCGGGCAGCTGGTCTTCGACCGAGCCTGCTTGCATGTCCATGTTGATGAAGATGAAGCCTGCGTATTCTTCGACGCGCAGCTGCACCAGGGTCGAGTTCTCTTTGTCGAAGTTGACCACGTTGTCGCAGTTGCGGGCGTGGGCCAGGTCACCGTCGAGCTTGAAGGTCCAGGCGTGGTACGGGCAGGTGATGACGTTCTTGGCCTTGCCGCTGCCGCTGAGCAACTGGTGGCCACGGTGCGGGCAGACGTTGTAGAAGGCGCGCAGGATGCTGTCGCGACCGCGCACGACGATGATGCTTTCGCCGATCACTTCACGGGTGATGTAGGCGTTGTTCTCGGCCACTTCACTGCGGTGGCCGACGCAGATCCAGCTGCGGGCGAAGATGTTTTCTTTCTCGTGCTCGAACACCGCGGCCTGGGTGTAGAAGCTCGCTGGGATGGTGAACGCCTCTTCGGCGTTGGCGCAGAAATCGGCGGGCAGGCGTTTGAAGTCATTCATGATCGGGGTCTCACAAGCACGGTTTTTAGTTATTGGTTAACGCGTATCTATCAGTTAACAAATCAGGCAAAAAAATTTACTGCTGTTGTAGGAGCGGGCTTGCCCCGCGATCTGGCCTGTACGAGGCTCAGATCGCTATCGCGGGGCAAGCCCGCTCCCACAGGTGTGTGATCAGTGCACTGCGGCGGCGCTGCGCGGGGCTTTTTGCGCCGGTTCTTCACCGGCCATGCGCGCCGCTTCTTCCTCGATGCGGTAGGCCGGGACCTGGCCGTAGTCTTCGATCATCCATTTGAAGAAGCCGTAGATCTTTACCAGCAGGATCACCATGAACGGGATGGCGGTGAGCACCACGGCGGTCTTCATGGTCGACAACGAGGCCTTGGCGAACAGCATGGCCAGCGGCACCAGGGTCAGCACCACGCACCAGAACAGGCGGTGGGTCGGCGTCGGGTCGTCGCCTTCGCGCAGGTTGCGGGTGCTGGTGGCGGCCACGGCATAGGCGGCGGCGTCCATGTGCGAGGCGCAGAAGATCGCCATGATGAACAGGTACACGCCCAGGAACACCTGGCCCCACGGCAAGGCCAGCAGCAGATGGGTCACCGCCGATTCGCCGCCTTGTTCGCTGAGCATCTTCGGCACGTCGACGGCGCCGGTGATGAACTGGTGCATGCTGTAGCTTTCCAGCGCACCGAAGAAGAACCAGCAACCGAAGCTGCCACCGAGCAGCAGGGCCATGACCACTTCCTTGATTTGCCGGCCGCGCGATACGCGGGTCACGAACATGGCCACGCCTGGCGCGTAGGACACCCACCAGAGCCAGTAGAACACCGTCCAGTTGCGGGTAAAGGCACCATCGCCGGCCGGGTCGGTGAACAGGCTCATGTGCACGTAGTTCTGGATCATCAGGCCAATCGAGTTGGCGGTGTTGTTGATGGTGAACTGGGTCGGGCCGACCAGCAGCACCACCAGGGCAAACACCAGGGCGCCGATACAGACCATCTTGCTCAGGCGCTGCAGGCCGCCATCGATACCGATGTAGGAGCTGAGCGAGAACATCACCGCCACCGCACCGATCACCAGCAGTTGCACGGTGAAGGTGTCCGGGGTGCCGGCCAGGTCATGCAGGCCGCGGGTCAGGGTCGAGGCGGTGAGCGCCAGCGACACGGTCAGTGCGCCCATCATGGTCAGCAAAAAGATCAGGTCGACGCTGCGCCCGACCGGGCCGGTGGCCTTGAAGCCGGTCACCGCTTCAACGATCGAGGCCAGGTTCAGGCCGCTCTTCTTGCGTACATGAAAGTGATAGGCCATGGCCAGCGAGGCCAGGGCATAGATCGACCAGGCGCTGACGCCCCAGTGGAAGAACGAGTAGCTGATGCTGTACTCGAGCGCCTTGGGGGTAGCGGCGGCGATGTTCAGGCCAGGGGTCTGGTAGTAGTAGGCCCATTCCATCACGCCCCAGTACAGGGTCGAGGAACCCATGCCGGCGCAGATGAACATGAACACCCAGGTGGCGGTGGCGTACTCGGGTTTGCCACTGCCCAGGCGGATGTTGCCGTACTTGCTGAAGGCCAGGTACAGCACCGCCAGCGAGCTGCCGAACACCAGCACCTGGACACTGGTGCCGAAGGTCCGGGTCGACAGTTCGAACAACTGGTTGGCCGCGTGCTCGGCTTCGCCCGGGAAGGCTGCAAGGCCGATGACAGTGAGCAGCACGGCAATCAAACTCACGGTAATCAGGAACACATCTATCTTTTTATTTTTGTGCGACATCATCGTCTCCTGGACGTTGGCGTTCTTAGCTATACCCGGCAGGCACTCCGGGGTGTTGCGGCAGCACTCCCTGCTTCTATGTTAACTAATGGTTAACGTGAATCTTTTGGTTAACAGATTCTGCAGATAATCCGCTTCACCCGCAAGAGCCAAGGGGCCGTTTTGTCAGACAATTCTGACAATCGGCCCCTGGTCCTCAACCTTCGATCAGCGCGCTGATGGCTTCGCCGACTTGCTGGGTCGACTTCTGCCCGCCCATGTCGCGGGTGGTGTCGCCGGCGGCAATGACCTGCTCGATGGCCTTGAGGATGTCGTCGTGGGCGGCGCGGTAGCGCGGGTCGGCGCCGTCGTTGCCAAGGAACTCGAGCATCAGCGCGCCCGACCAGATCATCGCGATCGGGTTGGCGATGTTCTTGCCGTAGATGTCCGGGGCCGAACCGTGCACCGGCTCGAACAGCGACGGGAATTTGCGCTCGGGGTTGAGGTTGGCCGATGGCGCGATGCCGATGGTGCCGGCGCAGGCCGGGCCGAGGTCGGAGAGGATGTCGCCGAACAGGTTCGAGGCCACCACCACGTCGAAGCGATCCGGCTGCAGCACGAAGCGGGCGCAGAGGATATCAATGTGCTGCTTGTCCCAGGTGATGTCCGGATAATTGGCAGCCATGGCTGCGGTGCGCTCGTCCCAGTAGGGCATGCTCACGGCCATGCCGTTGGACTTGGTCGCCGAGGTCACGTGCTTGCGCTCGCGGGTTTGCGCCACCTCGAAGGCGTACTTGAGGATACGGTCGACACCACGGCGGGTGAACACCGACTCCTGCAGCACGAACTCGTTGGCGGTACCTTCGAACATGCGCCCGCCCAGGGACGAGTATTCGCCTTCGGTGTTCTCGCGGATCACCACGAAATCGATATCGCCCGGCTCACGGCCAGCCAGCGGGCAGGGCACGCCAGGGAACAGGCGCACCGGGCGGATGTTCACGTACTGGTCGAAGTCGCGGCGAAACTTCAGCAGCGAGCCCCACAGCGAGATGTGGTCCGGGACTTTGTCGGGCCAGCCCACTGCACCGAAATACAGGGCGTCGAAATCCTTGAGCTGCTCGAACCAGTCGTCCGGCATCATCTTGCCGTGGGCCAGGTAGTAGTCGCAGCTGGCCCATTCGAAGAACTCGAAGCTGATGTCCAGGCCATGCTTGCGCGCGGCGGCCTCGACCACGCGGATGCCTTCGGGGAGGACTTCGTTGCCGATGCCGTCACCGGGAATTGCGGCGATTCTGAAAGTCTTGCTCATGAGGGGCGCACTCGTTGTCTAGGGAACAGGTGCGGCTCATGCTATAAGGGCAGGATTCAGAGATAATCTCGTGATTCATGGATTCTTAGTGCACGCATTGTGAATAATCTTCCCAGCCTCGACGACCTCAATATCTTCCTTCAGGTGGCCAAGCGCGCGAGCTTCGCGGCGGTGGCCGAAGAACTCGGCATGTCGGCCGCGTTCATCAGCAAGCGCATCCGCGTGCTGGAGCAAACCCTTGAAGTGCGCCTGCTGCACCGCACCACCCGGCGGGTGACAGTGAGCGAGGAGGGCGAGCGGGTGTACCAGTGGGCGCAGCAGATTTTCGATGCGGTGCAGCGCATGGGCGACGACATCAGCGCCCAGCACCGCGAGCCGGTGGGCCAGCTGCGGATTGCCAGCAGCCTGGGCCTGGGCCGGCGCTTCGTCGCCCCGGCGCTGTCGGAGCTGGCCGAGCGCTACCCGCGCCTGGATGTACGCCTGGACGTGCATGACCGCCTGGTGGATCTGATCGAAGAGGGCGTCGACCTGGACATCCGCGTCGGCAATGCCATCGCCCCCAACCTGATTGCCAAGCCGCTGGCCCGGAACCGCCGGGTGCTGTGTGCCTCGCCGGCCTACCTGGCCCGGCGCGGCACGCCCGGGGTGCTGGCCGAGCTGGCCAGCCATGATTGCCTGGTGATCAAGGAGCGCGACCACCCGTTTGGTGTCTGGCAGCTGCAAGGGCCCAATGGCGAGGAGAGCGTGCGGGTGACCGGCAGCCTGTCGAGCAACCACGGCGAAGTGGCGCACCAGTGGTGCCTGGATGGCCGCGGGATTTTGCTGCGCTCGTGGTGGGATGTGCACGACAGCCTGGCCGACGGGCGCCTGGTGCAGGTGCTGGCGGAGTATCACCAGCCGGCGGACATCTGGGCGGTGTACACCTCGCCCTTGGCCAGCTCGGCCAAGGTGCGGGTGGCGGTGGAGTTTTTCCGCCAGTACTTTGCCGAGCGCTATAGCTTGCCGGATTAGCGGTGCAAGCCCGCTCCCACAGCCTGTGTAGGAGCGGGCTTGCCCCGCGATGGCCTCACCTCAGAACGTGTAATCCAGCGTCGCAAAATACGACCGCGGCTGCCCCATCAACCACTGCTCGCCGCTATGCGCGGTGGCCGCATAACGCCGGTCCAGCAGGTTATTCAACTGCAAGCCCAGGCGCACATCCGGCAGCACCTGCCAGCCCAGGTTGGCATCGACCACGGTAAAGCCCGGCACACTCTGGGAGTTGGCGGTGTTGGCATAGCGCTCATCGACATAACGCAGGCCCAGGCCGGCATCGACGTCGTCGCCAAAGCCCTTGCTGACCCACAGGTTGGCGGTGCGCCGTGGCACGTTGCTTGGGCGGTTGCCGGCGCGGGAAACGCTCTGGCCGTTCACTACCTGGTCGAAGTCGTCGTATTTGGCGCGTACCACCGAGGCGTTGGCCGAAACATGCCACTGGTTGGCCAGGGCCAGTTCCAGAGTCGCTTCCAGGCCATCGGAGGTCTGCTGGCCGGCCTGTTCTTTCTGGTGGGTGTCGGGGTTGTCGACCAGCAGCTTCTTCTTGACGATGTGATAAGCCGCCAGGGTCCACTCGCCACGGCCGTCCCAGAACAGCTGCTTGAGGCCGAACTCGGTCTGCTTGGCTTCGGTCAGGTCGAACTGCTGCTGGGTCGGGCTCAGGGTCACCAGGTCGCTGACGCCATCCTCGCTGGTGGAGTACTGGCCGTACAGGCTCAGTTGCTCATTCACCGCGAACACCAGGCCGGCGCGCCAGTTACCGCCATTGAGGCTGCGGTCGCTGCGGGTGTCGTTGACCAGGTTGTTGCGGTCAATGTGGTTCTGGTCGCGACGAATGCCGGTGACCAGCGACCAGCGCTCCGACAACTGGGTGCGGTTCTCGGCGAACAGGGCGAAGGTGCGGGTGGTGCTGTCGGTTTGCGCGCGGGTCGGACTGGCGCTGTGGAAGTAGCCCGGCGCCGGCTGCCACGGGTCGACGAAATCGCCGCCGATGTCGTTGTACGGCGAGTTGCTGTCGATGCCGAAACGAATGCGGTTGTACTCGGCGCCGACCACGGTCTTGCTGGCCAGGCCAAACAGCGAGTGGTCGAAGGTGAAGCTCTGGCGATCGCCGAGCTGTTCCTGGTCGTGCTTGATCTCCAGGTAGCTGCCACGCTCAAGCTGGCCAACGCCGCTGTTCCAGCTGTAGTCCTCGGCGTTGCGCCAGTGCCGGCGGCTTTTGAGGTAGTAGAGCTGGTTGCTGGCGCTGATCGAGTCGCTGATGCTCCAGTCGGTGTTAAAGCGCGTCCACTCGTCGTGGTAGTGCTGGGCCGAATCCTTGAGGTTGTAGTTCTTCTTGCTCAGGCTGTCGCGGTAGTGGCCGTCGATCAGCGGCGTGCCGAAGTAGTTCATCGGTTCGGCGTCGCCGCGCTCGTGGGCCAGGGTGAAGCTCAGGTCGTCGCTGGCATCGAAGCGCAGGGCGGCGCTCATGGCCAGGTTCTTCGAGTCGCCACGGTCGATCCAGCCGTTGCTTTGCTGGCGGTTGAGGGTCACCCGGTAGCTCAGCCGCTCGCTCAGCGAACCGCCGCTGTCCAGGCCCAGTTGCTGGCGGTCGTAAGAGCCGTAGCCCAGGCGCAGGTGGTTGCGGATCTCGCCGGCAAAGGGCTTTTTCGGGATCACGTTGATCACCGCACCCGTGGCGCCTTCGCCGTACAGCACCGAGGCCGGGCCGCGGATCACGTCGATGCGCTCGATCATCCACGGGTCGACCGGGAAGCTCTGGGTGCCGGCGCCGGTGTACATCCGCGCGCCGTCGAACAGGGTCATCACCGCACCGTGGCCACTGAAGCCACGGGCCGACAGCGCCGTGTTGCCGTTGCCCGGGGTGGCCACCGAGGTGATGCCCGGCGAGCGCGTCACGGCATCCTGCACGGTGAGGTTGTTGCGCCCGTCGATGGCTTCGCTGCCCAGGCTGCTGGTGCTGGCCGGGGTGTCCATGGCGCTGAGGTTCAGGCGCGAGCCGGCGGGCAGCGGGGTGGCCAGGCTGACGGATTCGTTGTCGCTGCTGCTGGTGATGGCCGTCGAGGGCAGGGCCAGCGCAGAGGGGCTGGGGTCATCGGCGAAAGCTGGCGCAGAGAAGGCCAGGCAGGGGGCCAGGGCATTGGCCGCCAGGGTGTGAAGCTTGGAAGTACGGGACATGTCGTTCCACAGTCAACAGGAAGAATGAATCCCGGAGGGAACAACGCATGGAGGCATGGCGCACGCGCAGGCGGACGCCAACCGGCCTGCGCCCGCCCACCGCGGGGTTGCCAAACAGAAGCTTCAGGCCGGTCTCCGGGCTTGCGAGGGTCATGAAGGCCTTCACCTTCCCATGCCAGGGCACAGTGGTGTTTCGAAGGCTTCGCTCGCTTACCGTTGCGGGGGCAGCGCCGGACTAGTCATTTGCATGACGCACCGGCTTCCCGTTTCACCCTGCGCACGGCGGCGCAGGACACCTGAAACTGGCGCGCATCTGAACACCGAAAACCTTTGCAGTCAACGGCTTGGGCAAATGAGCAGATCAGTTCGCCAGCGCATCGCCACTATCGATTCAACGCCCGCGCTTGCGCGACACCACCGCCTCGATGTTCTTGCGCCCGATCAGCATTGGCTGCTTCGGCTCCTCAAGCCACTTGTACATCACCAGGCTGTCCACCAGCCCCAGGCGCGCATGCCGGTAGGCGTTGGGCAAGCGCCCGACGATGGCAAAGCCGAGCTTCTGCCACAAGGCCACCGCCACCTCGTTGCTGGACACCACCGAGTTGAACTGCATGGCCAGGAAACCCAGTTGCCGCGCCAGGCGCTGCGAGTGTTCGCACATCAAGCGCGCTACGCCGCGGCCACGGGCGGCGTCGCAGACCATGTAGCCGCAATTGCTGACATGGTTGCCGGGGCCGGCGGCATTGGCCTTGAGAAAGTAGGAACCGAGCAGCACACCATCTTCTTCGGCCACCAGGGTCTGCAACGGTGCGTCGAGCCACAGCTGGCGGGCTTGCTCCTGGCTCATGGCCGGGTCGAATGCGTAGGTTTCGCGGGCGCTGACAATGGCCTGGAAGGTCGGCCAGAAGAGCTCGAAGTCAGCGGCGGTCATGGGGCGGATGTGGATCATGGGGTGTCCTGGAAACGGTTCGCCCGCTAGCTTATGCGAAAACGCCAGGAAGTGGGTGAGGCGCGGCGCAGGCCGCGCACTCAGGGTCGGCCTTACTGCCCGGCCTTGCCCACGGCATCCAGTGCCCGCGCCGAGTACACCAGCGCCGCCCCGGCGTTCATGGCCACGGCCACGCCCAGGGCTTCGGCGATTTCCTCGCGGCTCGCGCCGTGCTTGACCGCCTGGGCCGAATGCACGGCGATGCAGCCGTCGCAGCGGGTGGTGACCGCCACGGCCAGCGAGATCAGCTCGCGGGTCTTGGCATCCAGGTGGTTGGTCTTGGCCCCGGCGCCGCTGGCGGTCATGTAGCCGTTGACCGTGTCGGGAGAGAGTTGCTTGAGATCGCCGATGCCGGCCATCAACTGCTTACGGTAGGCATCCCAGTCCATCATGCTCATTGTCTTCACCTTGGTGTGGTTGGCAACTAGAACAGTGAAGCTAGTTTTTTTGCCGGCGGGGCGCCGTTGGTCGATGGTCGGGGAAAGGCAGGACTTTGGCAGGGGTGCCATCGCGGGGCAAGCCCGCTCCTACAAGGAGCTGGCTTGCCAGCGACAGCGGTCTGAATCAGATGTAGATGAACACCAGCACCAAGGCCGCCACCACTGCCCATTTTTCCAGGTAGTAGCGGGTGCGGTTGCGTTTTTTCAGGGCCTTGCCGCGTTCGCGGATCTTGTAGATGCGGGTGAACAGGCGGTTGATGCCGCCGGTTTTGTCGCCGGCATCGTTCGGCGCCGCCGCGGCTGCCATCACGTTCTTGCTGAACCAGCGGTTGAACGCCGTGGCCCAGCGGTACTTGAGCGGGCGCTCGACGTCACAGAAGAGGATGATGCGGTTGTGCTCGGTCTGGTTCGAGGCGTAGTGGATGTAGGTCTCGTCGAAAATCACCCCTTCACCATCGCGCCAGGCGTAGTTCTGGCCGTCGACGCAGATGTAGCAGCCGTCGTCATTGGGTGTATCCAGGCCCAGGTGGTAGCGGTACGAGCCGGCATAGGGGTCGCGGTGGCGCACCAGCTTGGAGCCCGGCGGCAGGGTGGCGAACATCGCCGCCTTGACCGTGCCGATGCCCTGCAGCAACTCGGTGGTGCGCGGGCACAGCTTCATTGCCGACGGGTGGCTCTCGCCGTACCACTTCAGGTAGAAGCGCTTCCAGCCGCTTTTGAAGAACGAGTTGAAGCCGACGTCGTCGTAGTTCTGCGAACTCTTGATTTCGCCGACGTGCAGCAGTTGCTGGGCTTCGGCGCGAATTTCCTGCCAGTTGTCCTGCAACGGCTTGAGCTCGGGGAACGACTCGACCGGCAGGTACGGTTTGGCCGGCAGCTTGGAGAACAGGTACAGAAAGACGTTGACCGGGGCCAGGAAGCTTGAGTGATCACCCAGCTGGCGGGTGACTTTGTGCCTGACTTTGCCTCTGAAATGAACGTAGGCAATCGAGAAAACAAACAGTAAAACGAAGAAGATTTTCATGGGCGGATACTTGTCGATGTGGCGATGCGCCATGGCATAAGCCGGCCAGCATAAACAATCGTGATCACGGTTTGTAGTAATTGTTACCGGTTATGTGTCCGACCATAGTGCTAGGCGCAAGTGTTTGCGTGAACGATTCAGCGGGTGGCTAACGCAGATAAGTTCGTGAGAATTCCAGTCCTCGCCGCCATGGCGTAACTGGCGGTAGAGTCTCAACAACCCCAAAACGCACAGGATGACGAGGCATGGACCCAGGCAATGGCGATACCGGTGAGCCGTTCAAGCGGCTGTTTTTTGCCCTCGATTGCGCACCGCAACAGCGCCGGGCGATTGCCCGCTGGCGCAGCGAGCTGGAACTGGAAAGCGCGCGACCGGTGCCGTCGGCGAACTTTCACCTGACGTTGATGTTCGTCGGTGTGGCGGGCACTGCGCAGTTACCGGCGATTCTGGCCGCCGCAGCGGGCGTGAAGGTGGCCGGCGAACCCCTGACAGTGGTGCTCGACCGTTTGCAGGTGTGGCGCCCGGCCAAGGCGCTGGTGCTGGTGCCAAGCCAGACGCCGGCGGCGTTGCGCCAGCTGGCGTATGCCCTGCAGCAGGCGATGCTGGCGCTGGGTTTTACCGAGGACCCACGGGACTACCGCCCGCACCTGACACTGGCCCGCGACTACCGTGGCAGTGAGCCCGAAGCGCTGGTGCCGGCAGAATTTATCCTGCGCGCGCGGCACTTCAGCTTGTTCGAATCGCGCAAGGGGCAGTACTGGCCGCTGGCGCAGTGGCCGTTGTAGCGCTGTTGCCTGATTGATGCCCGCTCCCACAGAGATCACCTCAAACCTGTAGGAGCGGGCTTGACCCGCGACAGGGCCAGCACTGACTACCTAGAACTGCGGCGTGTACTTCACGCTGAAGGTGAAGTTGCGCGGGTCGCCGAAGTTGTTGTTGCCGTTGAGCTGGTTGTAGGCAGCGATGTAGTAGTGCTTGTCGAACAGGTTGTTGGCGTTCAGCGCCAGGCCCACTTCCGGCGTCAGCTGGTACGCCAGACGCGCGTTCCACACGGCGTAGCCGGGCACGTCGTAGGTGTGCTCGTAGCCCAGGGTATGGGTTTGCGCGGTAAAGCCCAGACCGGCGCTGGCCTTGCTCCAGTCACCCGGCAGCTGGTAGTTACCCCACATGCGCAACATGTGCTTGGGCGTCCAGGTACTGAACACCTTGCCCTTGTTGTCCGGGTCGTCGAGGTAGGTGGTGGTGTTGTAGGTGTAGCCGGCAAACAGCTGCAGGCCGCTGAGCACTTCGCCGCTGACTTCGGCCTCGATACCCTGGCTGCGCACCTTGCCGGCGGCGGTGGAGCAGTACCAGTCATCGCAGGCAAAGCCTGAGGCAACGTCGGTGATCGCGCGGTTTTCCTGGTCGTAGCGGAACACCGCCAGCGAGGTGTTGACGCGGCCATCGAGCAGTTCGCCCTTGATGCCCATTTCATAGTTGCTGCCAATGATCGGCTTGAGCGCCGCGCCGCCGACTGCACGTTCGGTCTGGGGTACGAAGACGTCGGTGTAGCTGGCATACAGCGACCATTCGCGGCTTAGGTCGTAGATGATGCCGGCGTACGGGGTAACCTCGCCGCTTTCGGTCATGGTGCTGGTCGGGTTGACAGAGACGACACCGGTGCCGCCAAAGTAGTCGCTCGAATCATAGCGGTAGTCGAACCAGCTGACCCGCGAACCGAGTACCAGGGTCAACGGCTCTGCCAGCTTGACCCGCCAGGCGCCATACAGGCCTTTCTGGCGAATGTCGTAGGCGCCGGTCAGGCCCCGCCCGGTGCGTTGTGCCAGCAGGCTTTCGGTGCTGATTTCCGGGCGATGATGGTCGATACCGAAGATGCTGTCGCTGGTGGGATTGAAGGCGCGGGCAAAGCGGTCATCGGTGGTCAGTTTCGAGTAGTTGCCGCCCAGGGTCAGTTCCTGCTCGAAGTTGAAGGCGTCGAACTTGCCCACCAGGTTCATGTCGACACCGACCTTGGTGGAGTCGAAATCGGTGATCCAGTCGGCATAGGTGAGGCCGCTGCCGTCAAGGTTGATGCCGTCGCCGGTGCTTTGTACCCGCTGGTGGGTCGACTTGTTGGTCTCGCTCATGCGAATGGCGCCAACGTGGAATTTCCAGTCGTCGTTGAAGCGGTGCTCGAGGTCGGCGTACAGGGTGGTGACGTCGATCTCCAGGTGGTTCCAGCGCGAGCCGGTGAAGGTCGAGCGCGATACATCCAGACCGCTGCCATCGACATAGCGCGGCAGGCCGCGCAGCATCGGCCGCGACTCGGCATTGGACTGGCTGATCGCCAGGCCCAGGGTGGTGGCCTCGTTCAGGTCAAAGTCCAGCGCGCCGTACAGCGAGTGGGTCTTGCTCCATTCGTAGTCGACGAACGAATCGCTCTGGTCCTCGTCGGCAACGAAGCGCCCGCGCACGGTGCCGGCATCGTTCAACGGGCCGCCGGCGTCCAGTTGCAGGCCGTAGTGGTCCCAGCTGCCGGCCTTGCCGGTGACGGTCACGGTGGGCGCAGCCTGGCCGCGCTTGCGCACCAGGTTGACGGCGCCGCCCGGGCTGCCGGTGCCTTGCAGCAGGCCGGAGGAGCCGCGCAGTACTTCCATGCGGTCGAAGAAGATCAGGTCCTGGGTCGCCCAGTTGCCCAGCGAATAGTTGTTGCGCGGGATCGCCACGCCGTCGTATTGCCAGTCGTCGATCTGAAAACCGCGCGAGGTAATGATCAGGCCCGGGCCCACGCCCTGCAGGCCGACCAGGCCGGTGGTCTGGTTGACCGCGTCCTTGAGGTCGACGATGTTCTGGTCGTCCATCTGCTGGCGGGTCATGACCGTGACCGACTGAGGGATTTCCCGCAGGGTATGGCTGCCCTTGCCAATGGTCGTGGCCCGCGCCGCATAGGAGCCGGTGCCCTCGGTGGTGGCTGGGTCCAGACCGCTGCCGATACCGTTGATATTGGTCGCACCCAGCTCCAGGGCGTTGCCGGCGTCGATGCTCGGCAGCACGCTGAAGTTGCCCTGTTCGGTGACCAGCAACTGCAGGCCGCTGCCGGCCAGGGCCTTTTGCATGGCCTGCACGGCGCTCATCCGGCCGACGATCGCCGGTGCCTGCTTGCCTTGTACCAGCGCCGGGTCCAGGGACACGATGCGCCCGCTCTGGCTGGCGATGGCATTGACGGTGCTGGCCAGGGCGGCGGCGGGCAGGTTGAAGCTCAGGGCCTGTTCCTGGGCCTGGGCGGCGCTGGCCAGCGTGGCCAGGGCCACGGCGACAGGAAGGGCGTGGGACCAAGGGTTGAGCACGGAATTCTCCTGATTATGTTGGCGTGTCAGGAGATAGGTGCAATGAGAAATGAAAACCGGACACAAATACGAGTGATTTGCATAAATTATTTTTGCGCCGGGGTTTTCGCCCCGATCAACGTCAGCCACGGGCTGTAGTGATCGACCGTGAGCGGCAGGGTTTCAGCCAGTGCGGCGAAGGCCCGTTGCGGTTCGTCCAGCGGGAATACCCCTTGCACGCGCAGCCCGCGCACCTCGGGTTCGACCCGGACAAAGCCGCGGTAGTAGGGGCGCAGCGCCTCGACCACCGACTCGAGGGAGTCATCCAGCACGTTCAGGCGCCCACTGAGCCAGTCGGCGCGTTGGCGCTCGCCGTTGCCCAGGGCTTCGATGCGTTCGCCGCCGAGCAGCGCGGCCTGGCCTTCCTGCACGTCCAGCTCGCTGCCGTTGAACAGCCGCGCGCGCACTGAGTGCTCAAGCACCACCAGGCGCGTGGCCTGGGCTTGCTGGCTGACCAGAAAGCGCGTGCCCAGGGCGCGCATTTCGCCCTGAGCGCTGCGCACCCGTAACGGCCGTAGCGGGTCGGCGGCGACCTGGATGATCAGCTCGCCACGGCGCAATATCACCAAGCGCTGCTGGCCATCGAACTGCAAGTCGACGGCGCTGCCGGCGTTCAGGCTCAGGCGGCTGCCATCGGCCAGGGTAAAGTCGCGGCGCTCGCCCTTGGCGGTGCGCAAATCGGCCAGCAGCTCTTGGCCGACCTCGCTGCGCGCGCCCAGCCACAGGCCGCCGCCGAGCACACCGATACCGACGAAGGCACGCAGCAGCTCGCGCCGCGAGCCGTTGGTTTGCAGCAGCAATTGGCGCGCCTCACCGGCCTGGCCCGGGGCGCGGCGTTCGAAGTTGCGCACGGTCTGGCAGGCGCCACCCAGACGCTCCTGCAAGCGCGCCCAAGCCTGGGCGTGGGCCGGGTCGCTGCCCAGCCACTGGCTGAACTCGCTGTGCACCTGGGCGTCGGTGTTGCCCGAACTCAGGCGCACCATCCAGTCGATAGCGGCTTCGGCGCTGGGCTCGAGGCGGCGCTGGCTCATGGCGCCAGCTCGCTGAGGTAGCACTGGCTCAGGGCCTGCTTCATGTAGCGGCTGACCGTGCGCTCGGAGATGTCGAGCTTGCGCGCGATATCGACGTAGCTCATGCCGTCGAGCTGGCTGTAGAGGAAGGTGGCCTTGACGATCATCGGCAGGCCGTCGAGCACCTGGTCGATGCTCACCAGCGCCTCGATCAGCAGCAGTTGCTCTTCGGGGGAGGGCGCCAGGGGCTCGGGCAGCGCCGACAAGCGTTCCAGGTAGGCCAGCTCCAGCTGGCGCCGACGATGGCGGTCGAAGATCAGCCGGCGGGCGATGGTCGACAGGTAGGCGCGCGGCTGCTGGATGCTGGCCGGGTCGACCTGGGCGGCGAGCATCTGGCAGAAGGTCTCGGCGGCGGTGTCTTCGGCGTCGGCGCGGTTGCGCAGGCGCTTATGGATATGCTGCAGGAGCCACCGGTGATGGTCGCTGAAAAAGAAGCCCAGCTTGCGGGTGGAAGAGGTTGGCACCGGTTGGCGTTCCCGAAGGTGTGAGTGTGAATCGTTCTCAATCTTACCTGTGCGGAGAGGCAAGGTGCAATCACCCGCGTCCGGCCCGCTTTACAATTTACCTACAGATTGTTCCTGGCCGCAGTAATAGGGTGGCGGCCAGACAAAAACCAAGAGAAATGCGCATGGACCTGTCGATCGCAGGCCAGCAGTTCAGCCTGCTGGAAAACTTCAAGGACGATACCCGGCTGCGCGCCAGCTTCAACGCCTTGACCCACCAGACCTTCGAATTTGATTTCGAACAGTGGTACCAGGATGGCTATTGGGGCGAAGGCTACCAGCCGTGGGCGTTGGCCCATGACGGGCGCATCGTGGCCAACATCTCGGTCAACCTGATGCATTTTGATGTGCTCGGCGAACCCAGGCGTGGCATCCAGTTGGGCACGGTGATGGTCGCACCGGAGTATCGCGGCCAGGGCCTGAGCCGCGTGTTGCTGGAGCGGGTGCTGGACAGATGGCAGGGCCAGTGCGAACTGATCTACCTGTTTGCCAACGACACGGTGCTGGATTACTACCCGAAATTCGGTTTTGCGCGGGTGCTCGAACATGAATACAGCGCGGCGCTAACCCCACCGTACAGGCCTTGCAGCTTCCACCGGGTCGACATGGACGACCTGCTCGAGCGCCAGCGCTTCATCAGCGCGGTTGACAGTGCCGTGCCCGTTGCACGCCTGGCGATGCGCAGCAACCCTGACCAGACGATGTTCTATTGCACGTCGTTTTTCAAAGACTGCGTTCACTACTCGCCAGCGCTGCAGGCCTATGTGGTGATGGAAATCGTCGACGGGGTGATGACGCTCTATGAGGTGTTCGCAAGGCGTGCGCTCGACCTGCAGGCACTGATTGCAGAACTGAGCACACCCCAGACCACCCGGGTGGTGCTGGGGTTTGCGCCGCTGGATAGCAGCGGCTTCGAGGCGCAGCCGCTGGTGTCGGATGACAGCCTGTTCGTGCTCGGCCAGGCCGGCCAATTCATCGAAGACGCCCGGCTGATGTTCCCGTTGCTGTCACACGCCTGAGCCGTTCAGGCCACAACCGGAATCAGCGGATCGGCCGCCGCCAGGGCAACCGCCCGATCGGCTGCGGGCGGGTAGATCCACACCGAGTTGATCTGCTGCTTGAGGGCTTTGGCGTCGTCCTTGATCAGCTTCACCTCACGCTCCCAGCCCTCGGTGTACACCGCGCCCCAGGCCCCCAGGTCCAGGCAGGTGACGTACTTGGGCTGGCGGTATGGCGTCGGCTCGACGCCAAGCAGGTCGGCGGCGACGTTGTTGCCCGAGTGGCGGCCCAGGGCGATGGCGTGCTGGCAGGTCATCAAGGCGTGGTTGCCCAGGTCGTCGGTGGCGGCGTAGGCCACGTCACCGGTGGCGAATACATGCTCTTGGCCAATGACCTTGAGGTTGTCATCGACATGCAGGCGGCCATGGCCATCGCGTTGCCCCGGGACTTGTGCGGTGAGGGCGCTGGCGCGCACGCCGACGGTCCAGACCACGGTGGCGGCCTCGATGCGCTGGCCGTCGGCGAGGGTCACGCCGTCGGCATCGACGCCAGCCACCGAGGCATTCAGGCGCCACTCCACCCCCAGCGCCGTGCAGGCTTCGATGATCGCCGGGCTGATGCCTTCGCCCAGGGCGGCGCCGATCTTGTTGCCGCGATCGACGATGATCACCTGCACCTGGGCATCTTCGCCGAGCACCGCACGCAGGCGGGCGGGCATTTCGGTGGCGGTCTCGATGCCGGTGAAGCCGCCGCCGGCCACTACCACGGTATTGCGCGCCTTTGATGCAGGCCGCAGGGCCAGGGCTTCGATGTGCTGCTCCAGGCGGCTGGCCGATTCGATCTGGTCGACGTCGAAGGCGTACTGCTCAAGCCCGGCCAGCGCTGGGCGGACCACACCGCTACCGCTGGCCATGACCAGCCGATCGTAGCCCAGCACCTGCGGACGGCCCTGACCGTCGCGGTAGCCGACGCGCTTTTCGGCCACATCGATCTGGTCCACCGCGCCCTGGATGAAGTTCACCCCCACCGCGGCAAACAGCTCGGCCAGCGGCGCTTTCAACTGCTGCACAGCGGTTTCGTAGAAGCGCGGGCGGATGCGCAGTTCGGCTTGCGGTGCGAGCACGCTGACAGTGACATCGTTGCGCCCGTGCTGGTCCAGCAGGCGGCTGGCGCTGAGGGCGCTCCACATACCGCCGAAGCCGGCGCCGATGATCAGGATGTGCTGTTTCATGTTCTGCTCCGAGAAAAAAGGGCTGTTGTTTGCCGGACGCAGGGTGTTGTTGCCCGCACCGGATAACTACGACTGTATTGGTCGTAGTTAAATGGTGCAAGCATTTTCTTAATGCCTATGCGTTAAGCCTTGGATTTGCTGGTGGTCAGGATGAACTGCTAGTATTGGCGACAAATCAAGTCGGAGATGGTCATGTCCCTGTATAGCGCCGGCGTCGAGTACGGCTTGCACTGCCTGCTGTTTCTGGTCGACGACCTGGGCGAAAGCCGGGAAGCCAGCGTGCGTGACCTGGCCGAGTTGCAGGGGGTGCCCCATGAATACCTGGCCAAGGTCTTTACCAAGCTGGCCAAGGCCAGGCTGGTGGTGGCCACCGAGGGTGTGCGGGGTGGTTTCCGGCTGGCCCGGCCGGCGGATGAAATCACCGTGCTGGATATCGTCACGGCCATCGACGGGCACAAGGCGATCTTCGATTGCCGCGACGTGCGTGACCGCTGCACGCTGTTCGACGGCGCGCCGCCGGCCTGGGCCATCGATGGCACCTGCGCCATTCACGCGGTGATGCTCACCGCACAAAAACGCATGGAAGAAGCCCTGGCCCAGCAGACTATCCTCGACCTGTCGCGGCGCCTGGGGCGCAAGGCACCGGCGGAGTTTTCCACCCAGGTGGTGAAGTGGATCAACGAGCGCCGCGACAGCAAGTAAGGCACTTCAGGCGGGTTCGGCGACCTCGGTGAACAATCTGCGGCCGTGCTCGAACATGCGCTGCAGGTGGGCGCCGGGGTCGGCGCTTTCCGATTCCAGCAGCAGGGTCGAGCTCACCACGCGGGCGCCGCAATAATCGAAGATGCCGTGATCGATCTGGGTCTTCATCGCCTGCCCGTAGCCATGCTTGCTGAAGGTTGCCGCATCGGCGCCGCCAACGCCCACCAGGTGCACGTTCAAGCGGCCCAGCATTTTTACCATCGGCGCTTCGGTGCTGAAGTCGAACGCCCAGCCATTGCTGAATACCCGGTCGATCCAGCCTTTGAGCAGCGCCGGCATCGACCACCAATACACCGGAAACACCAGCACCAGCGCATCGCTGCGGTCGATGCGCGCCTGCTCGGCCAGCACATCGGCGCCAGGTGCTGCGGTGCGGTGATGAACCGCGTGGTCGGCGGCGGCGAACACCGGGTTGAAACCTTCGGCGAACAGGTCGGCGAGCTCGGCGCTATGGCCGTTTTGTGCCAGGCCTTCGACCACCTTGGCGGCCAGGCTGTGGGTGAGTGACTGCGGGTCATGATGAGCGACAACAACAAGCGCGTGCATGGCAAGGGCTCCTGCGGATTGCGGGGAAAGGGTGAAACTTGTAAGCTGGGCGTAAGTTACTTTTGGTAAGTTACTTTTGGTAGGTAAGCATGTCAAGCGATCCGCAACCTCGTCGGCGTCTGTCGCGCGAAGACCGTCAGCAACAACTGCTTGAGGTGGCCTGGCGCCTGGTCCGCGAAGAGGGTACCGAGGCACTGACCCTGGGCCGACTGGCGGAATTGGCCGGGGTTACAAAGCCGGTGGTGTATGACCATTTTGGTACCCGCTCAGGCTTGCTGGCGGCGTTGTACCAGTGTTACGACGAGCGCCAGGCTGCGGTGATGGACGCCGCCCTGGCCGCCTGCGAGCCGACGCTTGAGAGCAGCGCTGCAGTGCTTGCCAATCGCTACGTCGACTGCGTGTTGACCCAGGGCCGGGAGATACCCGGAGTGATTGCTGCGCTGGCCAGCTCGCCAGAGCTTGAACAGATCAAGCGCGAGTACGAGGCAGTGTTCATGGAAAAATGCCGGGCGCTGCTGGCGCCGTTCAGTGCCAGCGGCGCGATTGCCGTGGCCGGATTGCGGGCGATGATCGGCGCGGCGGAGGCGTTGTCGCATGCGGCGGCGAATGCTGAAATTAGCGCCGAGCAGGCGCAGCGCGAATTGTTCGAAACCATCAAGGCGATGGTGCTGCGCAGTTAAATTGCATCGCGACAAGGAAGAAAATATGGACATTCAAGAAATCAAACAACGCCTGGCCAAACCCGCCATGCGCTTTTTCGCCGGCGGCTTTCGCCCGACCGACAGCGATGAAGAAAGCTGGCTCGGCCGGGTCTTCCTCTACGGCCCCGACGAAGGCGTACCGACCAACGCCGCTGGCGAGCCCTTGTTGCCCGTGGCCCAGTTCCACCTGCCGAGCCTGCCGTTCAGCAGCCCGCTGCTCAAGGACATCCGCGTTCTCACCCTGTTCGTCGGTTACCCGTTCCCGGATGAATTCGAGCCCATGGGCAACAACTGGCTGATCCGCGAATACCGCGCCGACGACGAGCTGGTGCGCAAGGACCTGCCGGTCGCCAACTCCTTTCTCAAGGCCTTCCCGCTGCGCGCTGAAAAACTCGCCGAGGACTATCCGCTGTGGGACGGCGGCGGTGTGCCGGATGAATTGGTCACCGAGATCGTCAAGCTCGAACAGGCAGGGGACATCGAGTGCTACTACGAGGTCATCACCCACGCCTACGAGCACAAGATTGGCGGCTATCCGTCGTTCTGTCAGTCGGGCGTGGACCCGGGCGACGGCTTTGAGTTCGTCTTCCAGGTCTCATCCGATGCCAAGATCAACCTCAACGTGATCGACAGCGGCAGCCTGATGTTCTTCAAGCACCGCGACAGCGGCGAGTGGACGATCTACTACGACTTCTATTGAGCTAGTGCGACTCGCCGTTGCGCGGCTTGTAGAACAGAAACTCGCTGGTCTCGGCTGTTCGGGCAAAGGTCTTCGACCAGTCGGGGCGCACATGGCGGTCGTGAAAGTACAGGGCGCCACCGGTGCGATCCGGCAGTTGTTTGTTAAGCGCCTTGCGCGCTATTTCCTTGGCCAGGGTGTAGCGCACCTCTTCCTGAACAGCGTCCGAGCGGCCATCGCACCACCAGGAGAACTGGCAGGCGCCGGTCTCCGAGCCCTGCTTGACCACGCCGCAGACCGAATCGGGAAAGCCCGCGTGGCCAACCCGGTTCATCACCACATTGGCCACCGCCTCCATGTCGGCTGATTCGCCGCCCTTGGACTCCCAGTAGATGCTGCGCGCCAGGCAGGTGATGGCATCATCCAGCGCGGCTGCACCAGCCGGGTCGACGGCCTGGACTTCGGTCTTGGTGATGGCTTGGGATTTGGGCGCGGGTGGGGCATCGGGGTTGCTGGCAGCTTTTTGCTCCAGCACCTGGGCTTTTTCTTCGGCCACCTGGGCCTTGGAGTCGGCCGCCAATGTCAGGGCGCTGGAAAACGTCAGTACCAGGCAAGTTGCAATTGTTAGCAGGCGCATGCTCGAACCTTTGATTGGCCTGGGAGTAGAACTTCCCGTTACAGGGTCGACCGCGCCGCGCTCAAAACATTCCCGCTGTCAGACGACGGGCAACTTCGGGCATCATCTACGCAGTCCGTTCAAGGGAGATTTCCATGCGCGTCACTTCACCTGTTGCACCGCTGGCGTTGTTGTCGCTGGGCCTGGCGTTTAGCGTGACCGCCCAGGCCAGCGACGAGTCGCAGCTGATCGAGTCGATCAACGCCTACCGCAGCCAGGCCCAGCGTTGCGCAGGCCAGGGGTCGATGGAGCTGCCGCCGCTGGCCAGCGACCCGCGCCTGATGCTGCCGGCCAACAGCATGGGCGACCTGCGCGAGGCTTTGGCGCAAAACAGCTACCCGATGGTCAACGTCCAGGCCATCAGCCTGTCCGGGCCGCGCGATGCGCAGGCGGCGATGCAGGCGGTGCGCGAAAGCTTCTGCCAGGTGGTACTCGACCCGCAGTTCGTTGATGTCGGCGTCAGCCGCGAGGGCCGCGACTGGCGCATCGTGCTGGCGCGGCCGCTGCTGGCCGGGCGCCTGGGCGACTGGCAGGCCGAAGGGCAGAAGGTCCTGGAGATGATCAACACAGCGCGTAGCCAGGCCCGCCAGTGCGGCGGCCAAGCGTTCAATGCGACCACGGCGCTGGCCTGGAACACTACCCTGGCCGGCGCCGCCGAAAGCCACACGCGGGCCATGGCCAACAACAACTTCTTCGATCACAAGGACCGCGACGGTCGCACTCCGGGGGATCGCGCCGAGCTTGCCGGGTATGCCGGCCAGCAGGTCGGCGAGAACATCGCCGCCGGCCAGGACACCCCGCGCAAGGTGGTCGATGGCTGGCTGGCCAGCCCCGGCCACTGCGCCAACCTGATGAACCCGCAGTTCAGCGAGCTGGGCGCAGCTTATGCGGTCGACCCCAAAAGCGACGCCGGGATCTACTGGACAGCGATGTTCGGCGCGCCGTAAACCGCCCTAGTGCTCAAGCCCGGCGCGCTTGAGCAATTGCTTGCAGCGTTCGGACAGGTGCACCACGCGCAGGTGCTTGCCGTTGTTGCTATAGCGCTCGCGCAGGGTCTTGAGCGCGGCGATCGCCGAGTAGTCGACAACGTTCAGGTGACGGCAGTCGAGGGTCACCTGGGCCGGGTCATTGGCCGGGTCGAACTGGTTGAGGAACGGCGTGGTCGAGGCGAAGAACAGGGTGCCGTGGACCTTGTACAGCTTGCTGCCGTCGCTTTCGTCGTGGCTGTCGGCATACAGCTCACGGGCCTGTTGCCAGGCAAAATTGAGCGCGGCGATGACGATGCCGCACAGCACCGCAGTGGCAAGGTCGGTAAACACCGTGACCAGGGTCACGGCGATGATCGCCAGCACATCGTTGACCGGCACCTTGTGCAGCACCCGCAACGACGCCCACGAAAAGGTCTGCTGGGCCACCACGAACATCACCCCGACCAGCGCTGCCAGCGGAATGCGCTCGATCAGCGGAGACAGGAACAGCACGAACATCAGGATCATCACCCCGGCGACCACCCCCGACAGCCGCCCTCGGCCGCCGGAGCTCAGGTTGATGGCGGTCTGGCCGATCATCGCGCAACCGCCCATGCCGCCGAACAGCCCGCTGGTCATGTTGGCCACGCCCAGGGCTACGCATTCGCGGTCGGGGTGGCCGCGGGTCTCGGTGATTTCATCGGTGAGGTTCAGGGTCAGCAGGGTTTCCAGCAGGCCGACCAGGGCCATGAGCAGTGCGTAGGGGGCGATGACCTGCAGGGTTTCGAGGTTCCACGGCACCTGCGGCCAGCTCCAGGCCGGCAGGCCGCCGGCGATGTGGGCAAGATCGCCGAGGGTGCGGGTCGGCAGGTCGAGCAGGTAGACGCCGGCACCGACGCCGAGAATGGCGATCAACGCCGGCGGCACGCTGCGGGTCAGGCGCGGCAACAGGTAGACAATCGCCATGGTCAGGGCCACCAGCCCCAGCATCAGGTACAGCGGTGCACCGCTGAGCCAGGCGCCATCGGCCTTGAAGTGCTCAAGCTGGGCCAGGGCAATGATGATCGCCAGGCCGTTGACGAAGCCGAGCATCACCGAATACGGCACCATGCGCACCAGTTTGCCCAGGCGCAGCAGGCCGAAGGCGATCATGATCAGCCCGCCGAGCAGCACCGTCGCCAGCAGGTACTGCACGCCGTGGGTGACCACCAGGGCGACGATGACCACGGCCATGGACCCGGCCGCGCCGGAAATCATCCCCGGGCGCCCGCCGAGCAGGGCGGTCAGGGTGCAGATGATGAAGGCGCCATACAGGCCCATCAACGGGTTGAGGTGCGCCACCAGGGCGAAGGCGATGCACTCGGGCACCAGGGCGAAGGCTGTGGTGAGTCCTGCCAGGACATCGGCGCGTAGCGGGGTTGTTCTCATGACTTACCTGAAGAGCGGCCCGGCAGCGGGGTGCTGCCGGGGCAAAAAGCGCAGGATGCTACGTAATTTGCCGATCGCAAGCCAGCGCCCTGGCGAGGAATCCCGCCGTGTGGCTGTCCTTGCACGCCGCCACCTGCGCTGGCGGCCCGCTGACCACCACCTTGCCGCCGGCGCTACCGGCCCCGGGGCCGATATCGATCACCCAGTCGCTCTGGGCCACCACGCGCATGTCGTGCTCGACCACGATCACCGTGTGCCCGGCCTCGACCAGGCGCTGCAGTTGCACCAGCAAACGGTCGATGTCCTGCGGGTGCAGGCCGGTGGTGGGTTCGTCCAGCACGTAGAGGGTGGCGCCGCGGGCCAGGCGTTGCAGCTCGGTGGCCAGCTTGATGCGCTGGGCTTCGCCGCCCGACAGCTCGGTGGCCGGCTGGCCCAGGCGCAAATAACCCAGGCCGATGTCCTGCAGCACCCGCAGGGCGCGGCTGATCGCTGGCTGTTCGGCAAAGCGCTGGCTGGCCTGGTCGACGGTCAGTTGCAGTACCTGGGCGATGTTCAAGTCTTGCCAGGTGATGGCCAGGGTCTGGGGGTTGTAGCGGTCGCCATGGCAGGTCGGGCAGGGCGCATAGACACTGGGCATGAACAATAGCTCGACGCTGACAAAGCCTTCGCCTTCGCAGGTCTCGCAGCGGCCCTTGGCGACGTTGAACGAGAACTGCCCGGCATCGAAACCTTGGGCTTGTGCATCGGGCGTTGCCGCAAACAGCTTGCGCACGTGATCGAACAGGCCGGTGTAGGTCGCCAGGTTCGAGCGCGGCGTGCGGCCGATGGGCTTCTGGTCCACCGGCACCAGGCGGCGGATATGCTCAAGGCCGGCGCTGATCCAGCCGTCGCTGGTTTGTTCGGGTGGGTCTTCCAGGCTCTGTTCTGCGACATCCTCCTGACTGCGGGCCTGGCCCAGGTGCTCGCCGAGCAGGTCGAGCAGCGCCTGGCTGACCAGGCTCGATTTGCCCGAGCCGGAAATCCCGGTGACCGCGCTGAAGCAGCCGAGCGGGAAGGCCACCGCCAGTTGCTCGAGGTTGTTGCGGGTGACGCCTTCAAGTTGCAGCCATGCCTGGGGCGTGCGCGGCGGGCGAACCTGGGGGGGATTTTCGTTGAACAGGTAAGTGCGGGTGCGCGAGGCCTCGACCTTGGCCAGGCCTGCCGGCGGGCCGCTGTACAGCACCTGGCCGCCGTGCTCGCCGGCGTCCGGGCCGACGTCCACCAGCCAGTCGGCGCGGCGCATGGTGTCCAGGTCATGCTCGACCACATACACCGAGTTGCCCGCCTGCTTGAGCCGCTGCAAGGCCGTGAACAGCGCTTCGCTATCAGCCGGATGCAGCCCGGCCGAGGGCTCGTCGAGCACGTAGATCACCCCGAACAGCTGCGAGTTGAGCTGGGTGGCCAGGCGCAGGCGTTGCAGCTCGCCCGACGACAAGGTCGGTGTGCTGCGTTCCAGGTCCAGGTAACCCAGGCCCAGGTCGATCAGGGTGCTGATGCGCTCCAGCAACTCGGCGGCGATGCGCTGCGCAGCCAGGCGTTTTTCCACCGACAGGTTGGGCGTGTGGCGCACATCCGCACCGCCTTCATGGGGGTTGTCGCCGCGGGCGGCGCGTTGCTCGCGGGCCTGTCGGGTTTGCGCGTGGCTGAGCACAGCGCCGGCTTCTTCAGGCTGCTTGAGGTAATCGGTATTGGCGACGGTCTTGAGCAGTTCGGCCAGGTCAAGCAGTGGCAGGCGCGACAGCTCAGTAATGTCCTTGCCGGCAAAGGTCACCGTCAGCGCCTCGGCTTTCAGACGCTTGCCGGCGCAGGCCGGGCAGGGGCTGGCGCGCATGAAGGCGGACACGCGCTTGCGCATCAGCGCACTTTGCGAATGGGTGAAGGTGTGCAGCACGTAGCGCCGCGCACCGCTGAAGGTGCCCTGGTAGCTGGGTTCGAGTTTGCGCTTGAGCGCCTGGCGGGTTTGCGCCGGGGTCAGGCCGGCGTACACCGGCACCGTCGGGGTTTCTTCGGTGAAGAGAATCCAGTCGCGCTGCGCCTGGGGCAGGTCGCGCCAGGGGATGTCGACGTCATAGCCGAGGGTCACGAGGATGTCGCGCAGGTTCTGCCCCTGCCAGGCCATGGGCCAGGACGCCACCGCCCGTTCGCGGATGCTCAGCGACGGGTCGGGCACCATCGACGCCTCGCTGACATCGAACACCCGGCCCAGGCCATGGCATTCGGCGCAGGCGCCTTGCGGGGTATTGGCCGAGAAGTCTTCGGCGAACAGCATCGGCTGCTCGGCCGGGTAGCTGCCGGCGCGCGAGTAGAGCATGCGGATCAGGCTCGACAGGGTGGTGACGCTGCCGACCGACGAGCGCGCGCTGGGCGTGCCGCGTTGCTGCTGCAGGGCCACCGCCGGCGGCAGGCCTTCGATGGAATCCACTGCCGGCACCCCGACCTGATCGATCAAGCGCCGCGCATAGGGCGCCACCGATTCGAAATAGCGACGCTGGGCTTCGGCATACAAGGTGGAGAACGCCAGCGACGACTTGCCCGAGCCCGACACCCCGGTGAACACCACCAGCGCATCGCGGGGAATGTCGACGTCGACATTCTTCAGGTTGTGCTCACGGGCGCCGCGCACCCGCACACAACCGGCGGGGTTGGCACTGACTACTGGTTTTGCACACATGACGATATTCTTCCCTGCTGAGCGATCCGCGTAAGTGGCAGACCGCCGAGCATGGCGCCAGTGCCGTCGATTTTCAAACAAATGAGGGGCCGCTTCGCGCTCCATCGCCGGCAAGGCCGGCTGCCACAATAGTCCTGTGTGCACCAGACCTGTGGGAACTGGCCTAGCAGCCCCGTTACTCAGCCCATCGCCGCCAGCATCAGCTCCAGGTTCTGCACCGCCGCCCCCGACGCACCTTTGCCGAGGTTGTCGAACACCGCCGTCAGCAATACCTGGCCGTGCTCTTCATTGGCAAACACCGCCAAGTGCAGGTCGTTGCTGTCGTTGACTGCTTGCGGGTCCAGTTGTACTGCCGAGGCGCCCGACTGCAGCGGCGCCACTTGCACGTAACGGGCGCCGTGATAATGCTCGGCCAGGCACGCCTGCAACCGCGCGGCGCTCACGCCCGCCGGCAGCAACCAGGTCTGCAGGGCGATGGTCAGGACGATGCCCTGGCGGTAGCTGCCATAGCTGGGCACAAACACCGGCCGCTGCGACAAACCGGCATGCTGCTGGATCTCCGGCACATGCTTGTGGTCCAGGTGCAGGCCATACACCAGCACGCCCTGGGCTGTGTGTGCATCGGGCCCTTCATGACGTTCGACCGCCGCCCGGCCGCCACCGGAGTAGCCCGATACCGCGTTCACCGTCAGCGGATAGTCCGCTGGCACCAGGCCTGCGCCAATCAATGGCCGCAACAAGGCAATGGCGCCGGTCGGGTAGCAGCCTGGGTTGCTGACCCGCTTGGCCTGGGCAATGCGCTCGGCCTGCTCTTCATCCAGCTCCGGCAAGCCATACACCCAACCCGGGGTGGTGCGGTGCGCGGAGCTGGCGTCGATCACCCGCACCTGCGGGTTGACGATGGCCGCCACCGCTTCACGGGCGGCGTCATCGGGCAGGCACAGGATCGCCACGTCGGCGCTGTTGATGGCTTCGGCGCGCAGGTGCAGGTTCTTGCGCTCGCCCGCCGGCAGGGTCAGCAGGCGCAGGTCGTTGCGAGCGTTGAGGCGGGCGTGGATCTGCAGGCCGGTGGTGCCTTGGTCGCCGTCGATAAAAACCAGGGGCTGGTGCATGGGGGCTCTCGTACATAGGTGACAAATGTGCAGCCATCTTCACCTGCGGCTGGACGAAAGAAAATTTGAATATCATGATGCTCAACTTCATTTTTTCTGAACGATAAGCCCATGCGCGAGATCAGCCTCGACCGGCTGCGTACCCTGGTGGTGATCGCCGACCTCGGCTCCTTTGCCCAGGCGGCGCGGGCGCTCAACCTGGCGCCGCCGACAGTTAGCCTGCACGTTGCCGACCTCGAGGCGCGCATTGGTGCGCCGCTGCTGTCGCGCAAGCGCGGGCAGATCCGCCCCACGGCCATCGGTGAAACCCTGCTCGAACGCGCCCGGCGCCTGCTGGCCGATGCCGAACAGGCGCTCGATGATGTGCAGCGCCAGGTCCAGGGCCTGGCCGGGCGGGTGCGCCTGGGCGCTTCCACCGGTGCCATCGCCCATTTGCTGCCGCAGGCGCTGGATATCCTCGGCGTGCAGCACCCTGGCATCGATGTGCAGGTGCAGGTGCTGACCTCCAGCGAGTCGCTGGCGCGCCTGCACGACGGCAGCCTCGACATCGGCCTGGTGGCGCTGCCGCAAGCAGCGATCAAGGGCCTGCAGATTCGCCCGTGGCGGCGCGATCCGATCATGGCGTTCATTCCCGCCAGCTGGTCACCGCCGGCGCGGATCAGCCCAGCGTGGCTGGCCAGCCGGGCGCTGATTCTCAACGACAGCAGCACCCAGCTGTCGCGGGTGACCAGCGAATGGTTTGCCAGCGCCGGCCTGCAGCCGCCAGCGCGAATCCAGCTCAACTACAACGACGCGGTAAAAAGCCTGGTGGCGGCGGGCTATGGCGCGACCTTGCTGCCCCATGAATCGGCAGCGCCGGAGCATGACCCGCGGATCTGCATGCGCCCGTTGCGCCCGGGCCTGTGGCGGCACCTGGGCATCGCCTGCCGCCAGGGCGAGGTGGAGCAGGGCACCGCCTTGGTGCTGCAGGTGCTGATGAGCCAGGCGGTGAAAAACTAGACCAGCCGCAGCCCGCGCCCGCCCTCCAGCCACGGCCCTTGACCCAGGCGCTCGAGGGCCAGGGCCCGGGCTTTGCGGCTGAGCTGGTCGAGGTGGCGGTCGCGCTGTTTCTCGGCATCGACCATCGCCCGCTTGCCGTGTTGCTTGAGCAGGTAGCTGTGGATCTGCTGCACCTCCAGGGTGCGGTAGATCGGTGCTACGTCGAGCACCGCCGCTATGCCGGCGCTGGGCTCGGCGTGGGTGTTCATCAACACCTGTGGGCCGCGCGCGCCAGTGACCTGAAAGCCCAGGGCCTCGAACACCGGCACCTTGCTGGCGACGCAGCCGAGCTCGGCCTGCGGGTAGCGCGCGGTCATCTGTGCCAGCATGGCCCGGGCAATCCCCTGGCGGCGGTGGCTGGCGTGTACGGCCAGGTAGGCCACAGAACAGGCCTGCGGGTCATCCTTGAGCGGCAGGTACAGCAAAAAGCCCACCACCTGCTCCGGGTCGTCGAGGTCCAGGGCCACGATCAGTTCGACCGGGATGCCGCGCGAGCCGTCCATGGCCTGCAGGTACAGGTGCACTTCGAAGCCGATGCCGTACTGGTACAGACTGTACAGCGGGTTGCTCGGCGCCAGGGCGACGCTGCTGATGTCGGTCAGGTAGTCGACCACCATCTGCAGGATCTGGCTTTTGATCGGCTCGGCGGGCGGCGCGACGAAGTGGTGGAGGGCGGGCATCGGCAGGGGTGACTCCAGGCAAAAACGGCAATGGCGCGATTCTACCGCGCCGGCCTGCCATCCGTCCCTTTGCCGCGCAGATGATCTGAACTTCAGTTGCCGAGCACCGCTCCCTTGCATAGAGGGCACTTCTCGCCCGACTGCCGAAGGCTGCCGCCATGACCGTGATGACCGCCGCACCCGTGCTTGACCCGCATGTCATCGATAGCCGAGCAGGCCATGCAGCGCGTTATCACGCTCTGTTGCAGGGCGAGCTGAGCGACAGCGCCGCCTGGCTCGGCGAGCAATTGCAACAGGCTGAGGCCTTGCCTGATGAACTGCCGGCCAACCCCGTCGAACTCGGCCAATGGACCGCCGAGCGCGCTGCTGCCGTGGCCGGGCAATACGCCCAGTACCTGGCCGAGCGCAAAGCCGGCGCTGCCCGGCGTTACTTCAGCAACCGCGCCCATGCGCTGTATTTTCTCCAGCACGTCGCCCCGACCAAGGCGGTGGATGGTGCCTGGCTGTTCGGCATGCTCAGGCACTGGGCCGACCCGCGCTACCACGGCCTGATCCGCATCTACCTGGAAGAGCTCGGTGATGGCGACCCGGCCTGCAACCATGTGCTGATCTACCGGCGCCTGCTCAGCGAACTGGGCTGCCATGAGCAGCTGCCGCTGGGCGACGACCGCTACCTGCAAGGTGCGCTGCAACTGGCGCTGGGCTTCAACACCGAGGCGTTCCTGCCCGAAGTGATCGGCTACAACCTGGGCTATGAGCAACTGCCCCTGCATTTGCTGATCAGCGCTTACGAGCTGGACGAACTGGGCATCGACCCGCAGTACTTTCGCCTGCACGTGACCATCGACAACGCCAGCAGCGGCCACGCCTGCAAGGCGGTGCAGGCACTGATGCAACTGTGGCCGGCGCAGGGTGCCAGCGAGTTCTATCGGCGGGTGGCGCGAGGCTATCGGCTCAACGACCTGGGCCCGGGCTCAGCGACGATCATTGCCGAGTTTGACCTCGAAGCCGAGCTGCTGGTCGCCTTCGAGCGCAAGCGCAGTTTTGGCCAGCACATGCATTCCGATTACTGCCGTATCGAAGGACGCACGGTCAACCAGTGGCTGGCCGAGCCCGGCAGCATTGCGGGGTTTCTCGCCGCCCTGCAGGAAACGGGCTGGATCAAACGCGGCCAGGACCCGGCCGACAGCCGTTTCTGGCAACTGATCGACGGCCCGGCAGCAGCGATGTTCGGCGTCTTCAGCCCCTATGAAAAGCAGCTGCTGCATGACTGGATCGCGCTCAGCTGGCAGCCGCGCCGCCCTCGTCACGGGCCGGTCAAGGCCGAGGTGTCGATGCACGACGAGGCGCTGGTGAGCGCGCTTGAGCGCGAGCTCCATGACCTGCCGGCGCAGGCGCGGATCGCCTACCTGATCAGCGAAATGGCCGGGGCTCGTCACGCCTTGCCCCAGGGCCTGGCGGCGACGCGCAAATACGCGCAGATGACTGGGCTCAATCAGTAACGGAGGCTGACCATGCAATTGACCGAGGCGCAACGCCAGGCCGATCAGGCCTTGCTGCAACTGGGGCGGCGGCTGTTGGCCGATGGCTATCGCTTTACCAGCGTCACGCCCTTGACCCAGTGGCGCAATAACCAGCGTGAGGGTGCAGAACAGTCTCATACCCTGCGCGATATTTTCGGCTGGAACCGGCCCTTTGCGCCCGCGCTGCTGTCAGCGGACGAGCTGGCGCAGCTGCAACGGGCGCAGATCCTCGACGAGCATGAACAGCTGCTGCGCAGCCGGGTACGCTGGTCGAGCCTGCATGATTTGCTCTTCGTTCATTCCGGTTTTCCCACCGACAGCACGGACGCGGTGTTCTTCGGCCCGGACAGCTATCGCTTTGCCCAGTTGATCGAAGCCCACCTGCAGCAGAGTTTCGCCAGCATCAACCACGCCGTGGATATCGGTTGCGGTGCCGGGGTCGGCGCGGTGCTGATCGCCCGTGCCCGCCGGCATGCGCAGGTCAGCGCCGTGGACATCAACCCGCAGGCCCTGCGCCTGACCGCTATCAACGTCGCCCTGGCGGAGCTGGCCAACGTCTCGGTCGAGCACAGCGATGTGCTCCAGGGCATCAGCGGCAGCTTCGACCTGATTGTCGCCAACCCGCCGTACATGCTCGACGCCAGTGAGCGCGCCTACCGGCATGGTGGCGGCGCCCTGGGCGCCGGGCTGTCGCTGCGGATCGTTGAACAAGCCCTGCCACGCCTGGCGCCGGGCGGCACCTTGCTGCTGTACACCGGGGTGGCCATGGTTGATGGTCGCGACCCGTTCCTGACAGCCTTGCAAGCGCCTTTGGCGTCCGCCGACTGGGCCTGGCACTACCATGAACTGGACCCCGACGTGTTCGGCGAACAACTGCTCGAGCCCGGTTACCAGCAGGTCGAACGCATCGGCGCTGTGGCCTTGAGCGTCACCCGCCGATGAACAGCCCCTGCGGCTTTGGCATCGAGGAAGAATACCTGCTGGTCGAGCTGGCCAGCGGGCGCATGCTCGCCGCGCCGTCGGCGGCGCAGATCGACCTGTGCCGCCAGGTGCTTGGCGCACACTTTGCCCAGGAGATGTTCAAGGGCCAGATCGAGGTGGCATCGCCAGTGTTCAGCAGCCTGGCCCAGGCCCGGGAGTTTCTCGCCGGCAGTCGCATGCAACTGGCACAGGTACTGGCCGAGGAAGGCATCGGCCTGTTGAGCGCCGGCAGTCATCCCCTGGGCGGCTGGCGCAAGCAGCAGCCTGCTGACGACGAACACTTTCGCCAGTTGTTCGCCGACTACCAGCAGGTGGCCCGGCGCAGCCTGTTGTGCGGCCTGCATGTGCACGTCGGGGTGCCGCCCGGGCACGACCGCATCCAGCTGATCAACCAGTTGCTACCCTGGTTGCCGCTGCTGTTGCTGCTCAGTACTTCATCGCCGTTCTGGGAAGGCCAGGTGACCGGCTACATGAGCTATCGCCAGGTAGCCTGCGGGGAATGGCCGCACATGGGCCTGCCGGAACGCTTGAGCGACTGGCAGGGATACCAGCGCTACCTGGCCTTGTTGCGACGCACCGGTTCGTTGCGCGAGGGTGATGACGGCTGGTGGGCGATCCGCCCGTCGCGGCGCTTTCCGACGGTGGAGCTGCGCATCGCTGATGCTTGCCCGAACCTTGAAGATGCGCTGTGCATAGCCGGGTTGTTTCGCTGCATGGTCGAGCATTATCTGGCGCAACCACGTACCACCGTGCACCTGAGCCGCGAGGCCCACTGGCTTGCCCGGGAGAACTACTGGCGGGCCATGCGCCATGGCCGCCATGGGCAGTTCATTTGCCTGGAGGATGAAGGGCAGGGTAGCGCCGGGCAGTGGCTGGCGCGGGCGCAAGCGGTGTTTGCCGATGCGCTGCAGGGGGTTGACGGTGATCGCAGCTTTGCCCGGGCGCAGGTGATTGTTGCTCAGGGGAGCAGTGCCGACCGGCAATTGGCGATGGCGCAGCAGGGGATGTTGGCGGTGGTGCAGGGGTTGTTGCAAGAGGTCAAATCGTGTTGACGCCATCGCGGGTCAAGTCGAGGCGTCGCGACAGATGCCTACTTTGTTTTCTCTCGCTGGCGCAGCGTCGTCACCGTCTCGCCACCCACACCCCAGTTGTCGGTGTTCACTTCTTCGATCACGACGAAGGTCGACGACGGTGGCTTGTTCAGCACCCGCTCGAGCATCGCGGTGGTCTGTTCGATCAACTGCTGCTTCTGTTCGCGGGTGACGCTTTCGTCGGTCACGCGAATATGGACATACGGCATGTTCTTTCCCTCTGTGTGTTTACCAGGTTCCCGTCGCCGAACCACCGTCGACGGCCATCACCGTACCGGTGACAAATGTCGAGTCCGTCAGGTATAGCACCGCATCGACCACATCCTTGGGCGAACCGACCTGCCCGGTGGGGGCGAGGGCCTTGAGGGCTTCGCGGGTCTGCGGGTCATCGCCATGCAGCGGGGTATCGATGATCCCCGGGGCCACGGCGTTGACCTGCACCTGTGACGGCGCCAGTTCCAGGGCCAGGGCGCGGACTGCCTGGTTGATGCCGCCCTTGATCAGCACCGGCAGCAGCGCCGGCACCTTGATGTTCGGTTGCAGGGCAATCGAGGCGCTGATGTTGATGATATGCCCGGCGCCGTTGCCGGCCATGTGCCGGGCCGCTGCCTGGGCCGGGTAAAAGAAGCCCTTGAGGTTGGTGTCGACGATGGCTTCGACCTCGGCCTGGGTGTAGTCGCTGACCGGCTTGGCGATGAAGATCCCGGCGTTGTTGACCAGAATATCGACCTTGCCGAACGCGTCGATGGCCTGCTCGAACAGTGTGCGCGCCGTGTGCGGCAGGGCGATATCGCCCTCGACCAGCAGCAGGTTGGCCGGGTTGCCGAGCTTGGTGGCGGCCTCCTGCAGGCGGGCGAGGGTGCGGGCATTGGCGACGACATTGTCGCCGCGCTCAAGGTAAGCCTTGGCGATGGCAAAACCCAGGCCGCTCGAGGCGCCGGTTACGATGACAGTCTTGGCGGTGTGCATGGTCGGTCTCCAGTGGGCCCGGCGGGGTCGCCGGGTAGGTGAGGCAGACTTTAATTTGCAAGCGACTATTGAAAAATGCTGCGCATGGAATTTGAATTGATACTTTGTGTAATCAATTGAGCCGCCATGACCCGCCATTTCGATGACCTTCAACTGGGCAGTATCGAGCTATTTTGCCTGGCTGCCGAAACCAGCAGTTTCACCGGCGCGGCGACCCTGGCCGGGGTCACGCCGGCAGCGGTCAGCCGTTCGGTGGCGCGCCTGGAAGAGCGCCTGGGGGTGCGCCTGTTCGTGCGCACCACCCGGCAGATGCGCCTGACTGAAGGCGGGCGCAATTACCATGAGCAATGCCGTCAGGCCCTGAGCCAGCTGATGGATGCCGAACGTGCGCTTAGCGGCGGCCAGGCCGTGCCGTCGGGGCTGCTGCGCATCAGCGTACCGACACCCTATGCGCACTATCGTTTGCTACCAAGACTGGCCAGGTTTCGCCAGCTGTATCCGCAGGTGCAGATCGACCTTCACGTCAGCAATCGCAACATCGACTTTGCCGACGAAGGCTACGACCTGGCCATTCGTGGCCGCGAGCCTGCCGATTCGCGGCTGATCGCCCGGCGTCTGGAAGACGCCGAGCTGGTGGTCGTGGCAACGCCTGAGTATCTGCGTGCAGCGGGCACACCGCAGACGCCGCACGAGCTGGCCACTCACGAGTGCATTCAGTTCGAACTGCCCAGCAGCGGGCGCAAGGTGCCCTGGTCGTTCATGCTTGAGGGCAAGCGCGTGGAGCTGGAGGTGACTGGCAGCATCACCTGCCTGGAAGACTTCCTGGCCACCGCCACACTGGTCAAAAGCGGTGCGGGGCTGATGCAGGCGTATCGCTTTACCGTGCAGCAGGAACTCGACAGAGGCCAGTTGCAAGAAGTGCTGGCGCCCTATGGCGGCACCTCACGGCCGTTCATTTTGCTCTACCCCCACGCCCGGCATGTGCCGCTGCGGGTGCGGGCCTTTATTGATTTCCTGATTCAGGATGCAGCTGGCTGAAACGCTAGCCCTTGGCTTTTTTCAGGCTTTTCATCCGCTGCTTGGCGCGCTGCACGGCAGCCATTTTTTCCGGGCGTTTCATGCGCTTCCATTTGCGGATGTCGTCCTTGCTGCGGCCGCAGCTCAGGCACAGGTCGCCGCTCAACTGGCACACGGCGATGCAGGGGTTTTCGATGTCCTTGGCCATGTGTCAGCCGCGCTGTTCGATGTCGAACTGCACGTGAGGTGCGAGCGGATGCAATTCGACGTCGGCTTCTTGCAAAGCCAAGGCCGTCAGCTCGATCATCCGCTCACCTTGTCCGCTGGCCAGGGCGTGTTCCTTGGCAGCCCGGGTTTCGAAAACCCAGATCACCTGCAAACTGGAAGGGAAGCGTGTGTAATCGACCAGGTGGGTGAGCCAGGCAAAACCGACGATTTCGGCCTTGGCGGTCTCGCAGGCTTCGGTCAGGGTGGCGACCAGACGGCGGTCAAGCTGCGCCTGTTCGCGTTTGCTCAGTGGCATGGCGGTAAGGGTCTTTGCGGGAGGAGAGGCGATCATACGCTATCTGAGCGCGCTACCCGGAACTGGGCGCAGCGGTGCCGGGTCTTGCGCCAATCCTGTGGGAGCGGGCTTGCCCCGCGATCGAGCGCGAAGCGGTCGTGGTTCAGGCACGCTCCTACACCGGTGGCTGCGGGGCTTACTGAACGTTGTGCAGCTTGACCACATCACCCGAGACACGGGTGGTGTAGCCGGTCAGTACCCAGGCCCAGAACCAGTTTTCCTGGACCTGGGTGTTGATCATCGCGTCGCCGCCCTTGGCCTTGATCGCGGCATTCTGGGCGCGCACGAAGCGGCTGTTCTGACGCACTGGAATGACGCCCAGTACCAGCAGACCGGTGGCGCTGGCTTCGCTGTGGCCGATCACGGTGTACTGGTCGGCGTTGTAGTGCTGGGTTTTCATCGGGGTGCCGGTGCAACCTGCCAGGGCCAGGACGAACAGGCCGCAGGCGACAACTTTGCTCAGGTTTTTCACTGCATAACTCCATGACAATTGGCCCGGGATCCATCTCTCGAGCGGCGCATACTTTACCGGATCAGCCAGGATCACGCTCGTCTGCTGGCGCACGGCCTACCGCTACCCGGCGTAAAATACTGGGTTGCGACCCTCCCGCGGAGCAGCAGCCATGAAAATCGTCGTGATCGGTGGTACCGGCCTGATCGGCACCCAGTTGTGCAACAACCTGCGCGCCAACGGCCACAAGGTGCTCGCCGCCTCGCCCAAGACTGGCGTCGATACCCTCACCGGCGAAGGCCTGGAGCAAGCGCTGCAGGGCACCGATGTAGTGGTCGATGTGGCCAACTCGCCGTCCTTTGACGACGCTGCCGTGCTGGCGTTTTTCCAGAGCTCCGGGCGCAACCTGCTGGCCGCCGAGCAAAAGGCCGAGGTCCGGCACCACATCGCCCTCTCGGTGGTGGGCACCGAGCGCATGCAGGACAGTGGCTACTTTCGCGCCAAGCTGGCCCAGGAAGAGCTGATCAAGGCCTCAGGCAGGCCCTATACCATCCTGCGCGCTACGCAATTTTTCGAGTTCATGGGCGCCATCGCTTATTCCGGTGCCGACGGCAACCGCGTGCGCCTGACCAACGCCGCGTTGCAGCCGGTGGCCTCATCCGACGTGGCCCTGGCCCTGGCCAACCTTGCCGAGCAGGCGCCGGCCAACCGCACTCTCGAAATCGCCGGCCCTGATCGCCTGCCGCTGGCTGATTTCGTGCGCAGCTACCTGCAGCACAATCAAGATGCCCGCGAGGTGATAGCCGACCCCGAGGCCACCTATTTCGGGGCGCCGATCGACGACCGCTCACTGACCCCGGATGAAGGTGCGATCCTTGGCTTGCTGCACTTTCAGACCTGGTTGAAAACCACCGCCGTGCAACGCTGAGCCGTTGCACAGGGACCTGACTTCTTTACCTGCGCCACACCGGCCACAGGTCGCTGCCCAGCGCCCAATGCCCTTGCCCGGGCAGCAGGGGCACACCACCGACCCAGCGCTCGGGGGCCTGCTGCTCAAGCCAGTTGGCCTGGCCCGCCAGCACCTGCTCGCCCAGCGGGGTGAGGCTCAGGGGCCGGCGCGGCCAGTCCAGCTCGGCCTGCGCCTGGTTGAGCAGCGGTGTCGGCGAATCGATCAGCGGGCGCAGCAGGGCATGGAACATCATGTCGCCCAGGTAAGGCAGTGGCTCGCGCTTGCCCATCAGTTCGGCAAACACCCGGCCGAACGGCACCTCGCCGAACTCGTTGATGATCTGCAGCGCCAGGCGTTCGCTCAGCGACAGGCCGTCGTCCACGCCCGGCAGCTCCTGCAACTGGCGTAGCAGCGCTGGGGCGAGCAAGGGCAGGGCCAGGTCCTGGCGATGGGCCAACTGTGCCCAGGCCAGTGGCGAGGGGGCGCAATACGCTGCCCAGGCCTCGCGCGCCAGTTGCAGCATGGGCCCATCCACTGCCCGGCGCTGCGGCCACAACCAGGCCAATACGTCCGGGGCCAACTGGCCGATGCCGATAAACCGCTCGACCCCGGGCATTCTGTCAATCTCGATCAGCTCCAGGCGCTGCGGCGGCTTGGCCAAGCCGGCCAGCACGCGGATCAAAAACAGCTGGTCATAGGCATCCGCCTCGCACCAGAGCACCGCGCTGGGGCAGCCGTCGAGGCGGGCCAGGTCGGCGTATTCGGTGTCCATCTTGCGCTGTACTTCGGCGAGCTCCAGGCCATAGGCCTGGCTGATGTAGTCGCTGCGCAGGGCGCGGTAAGGCACTGTCGGCACGTCGCGCACCGGGCCCATCACCAGCGGGTCGCTGAGCATCTGAAAGGCGCCGGTAAAGCCGGCCAGGCGCAGGCTGTGGCTGATGTCGTTGCCGCAGCGCCAATGCTGGGTGGCGGCTTCGTCATCGGCAGTAAATTGCGGGTGGCGGGCGGCAAACTCGATGGCCTCGACATGCGCCTTGAGCTTGGGCCAGCTGGCAAAGCCCAGGTCGCGGGCAATCAGCCACTGGGCATCGGCCAGGCGCGGTGAGGCAGGGCCGAGTAGCGCCAGTTGCTCGGGCGCGGTACCGCTGCGCAGGCGCTGCAGCAGCTCCTTGGCGCGCTTGCGTTGTTGTTCACGATTGATGTGCCCGTCATGGGACGGCGACGACAGTCGAGCAGGCATACGAACTCCTTGTGCGAGCCTTGTCCGCTGTCAGGCCGGGAGTCGTAGACAAAAATGTGGGGTGTACAGCCTGGGCGCAGCCCTTTCCGCGGACGGGTGGCGTGGTTGACGCCGGCTGCGACTATAGGCCCGGCGCCCGGCAAAAGGCAATCGTCAGCTCCAGGCGCGCGGCCAGCACTCCTGCAGCAGGTCGCTGAACACCTTCAGGCGCGGCGAGTGCTGGCGCGACGGCGGGTAGACCAATGCCAGTTCACGCCAGCGCCCGGAAAACGGCTCCAGCACCGGTACCAGACGCCCGTCGGCCAGGGCCTGGCGGGCGACGAAATCCATCACCTGGACAATGCCGAAACCCTGCAGCGCGGCATCGATCAGCGGGTCGCCGACATCGAACAGCAGCTGCCCGCTGACCTGCACGTCGACCCGCTTGCCGTCCCGGACGAACTGCCAGTCGACGCGGCGCCCGAGGTAGGGGTTATGCACCACCAGGCAGTTGTGCCGGGCCAGGTCTTCGAGGGTCTGCGGCATGCCGTGGCGGGCCAGGTAGGCGGGGGAGGCGACGGTCACCCAGTGCATCGGCGCCAGCGGCCGGGCCACCAGGCGCACATCGCTGAGCGGGCCGATGCGCACCGCGGCGTCGAAGCCTTCTTCGGCGAGGTCGACCAGGCGATCGGTCATGGTCGCATCCACCACCAGTTGGGGATGGCGTTGGGTCAGTTCGCCCAGCAGCGGCAGGATGACGATCCGGCCAAAGGCCGAGGGCAGGCTCAGGCGCAGGGTGCCGCTGGGTTCGCAGCGGCGGTCGAGCAGCAGTTGCTCGGCTTCCTCGAAGCCGGCCAGCAAGGGGGCGCAACGCTCGCGCAGTAGCAGGCCGTCGGCGCTCAGGCTGACGCTGCGGGTGTTGCGGTGCAGCAGCTTGACCCCCAGTTGCTCTTCCAGACGGCGGATTGCCCGCGACAAGCCTGACTGGGTCAAGCCGGTGCTGGCGGCCGCGGCGGTAAAACTGCGCAGCTCGGCGACCTTGAGCAGCAGGGCAACGGTGTTCAGATCCATGATTAAAGTCATTACTGAAAGAACTGGCAGCGTATTTATCATGCCTGGCGCATGAAAGACACTGGCGCCTTCTTGCCAAGGATGCCCCGCATGTCGACTCCCACCCCGCGCCACCCTGCATTGATGCTGCTGTTGCTGGCGTGCGCCCAACTGATCATTGCCCTGGACTACACCATTGTTTTCGTCGCCTTGCCGACCATTGGCGAGCACCTGGCCATCGGCCCGCGCCAGTTGCAATGGATCATCAGCGCCTTCGGCGTGGCCTTTGGCGGCTGCCTGCTGCTTGGCGGACGCGCCGCCGACCTGCTCGGCCGCAGGCGCCTGTATCGGCTTGGCCAGGGCTTGTTCGCCATCGCCTCGCTGGCCGGCGGTCTGACCCATCAGGCCGAGATCCTGGTGCTGGCGCGGGCGCTGCAGGGGTTGGCGGGTGCCTTGCTGTTCCCCGCGACCTTGGCGCTGATCAACAGCCAGTACGCCGAAGGTGCGCCGCGCACTCGCGCCCTGGCGATCTGGAGCGCCGCCTCGGCCGCGGGCCTGGCCCTCGGCGCCTTGCTCGGCGGCATCCTCACCCAGTGGCTGGGCTGGCAGGCGGTATTTCTGGTCAACGTGCCGCTGGCGGGGGCTTGCGCCTGGGCCGCCGGCTACTGGATTCCGATCGACCCGCCACGGGCCCAAGGGCGCTCGTTTGATCTGGCCGGTGCCCTGACCATCACCCTCGGCGGCAGCCTGCTGGTGCTGGCGCTGATCGAAGGGCCGAGCTGGGGCTGGCAACGGCCGCTGTTCTGGACCGTGCTGGCGGCCGCACTCATCTGCCTGGCGGTGTTTGTGGTGATCGAAACCCGCAGCCGCGACCCGTTGATGCCGCTGCGCCTGCTGCGCACCCCGGGCCTGCGCGCGGCCATGGGCCTGACCGCAGTGTTCATGGCCAGCTTCAGCGTGCAGTACTACTTCCTGGCCTTGTACTTCCAGCAGGTCTACGGCTACAGCGTGCTTGCCAGCGGCCTGGCGTTTTTGCCGGCGACCCTGGTGTGCACCCTGGGCATCGGCATTGCCGAACGGGCGCTGGCCCGCCTGGGTTTGCGCAGCACCTTGATTATCGGCTTGCTGGCCGGCGGCCTGGGTATCCTCTGGCTCGGCTGGATGTTGCCCGGGGATGGCGCTTTTGCCCGCCTGCTGGCGCCGATTGCCTTGCTCAGCATCGGCCAGGGCATGACCTGGACGGCCATGTGGGTGTGCGCCGGGCAGGGGGTTGCGGCGGCCGAGCAGGGCGTGGCGTCAGGGATGGCGTCTACCGTCCAGCAGATTGGCGGGGCGTTGGGCCTGGCGCTGCTGGTGGGGTTGGCCAACCAGGGGCTCGACGGCTTGAGCGGCGCAGCCTGGCAGCAAGGTTACGCGCTGGGCTTGCAGCGTGCAGTACTGGTCAGCGGCGGGATCGCGCTATTGGGTGTGCTGATCGCCCTGGCGTTGCCTGGCAAGGTTCGCAGCACTTCAACAGAGGCTCAAGGCTGTTAGCCGGCTTTGACACACGGCACACTGGCGTCCCGACCCTGACTCACGGAACGAGCCGATGCCCCTGCACATTCGCCCCGCCACGCCCGCCGACGCCAGCGCCATCAGCGCAGTGATCATCCAGTCCTTGCAGCAGACCAACGCCGCCGATTATTCGGCGGCGCTGATCGCCCAGGTCGAGCAGAGCTTTACTGCAGAGCGAATACTGGCCTTGCTTGAGCAGCGCCAGGTGCTGGTGGCGCTGCTCGACCAGCAGTTGGTTGCCACTGCCAGCTTGCAAGGCAATGTGCTGCGCAGCGTGTTTGTGGCGCCAGGGGTGCAGGGCACCGGCGTGGGTCGCGCGCTGATGCAGGCGCTTGAAAACCTGGCCCGGCAAGCGGGGCAGATGGTGCTGCGGGTGCCGTCATCAATCACTGCAGAGGGGTTTTATGCCCGGCTCGGCTACGCCAAGGTCCGCGAGGTGATGGAGGGGGAGGAGCGGATCATCGTCATGGAGCGCGTTATAGGTCATTGAAATTCATGGCGCAATAGCAGTACTCGCCGCCGTTTGCACCCCTCTTTGCGCGCGGGGTACCTGGCATTTATGTCAGGTGACGCTGTTGTTCTCGATCGATAGCATCAACGGGGCCGAGGTGTTTGGTTGCAGGCAGTCAGCGAAGGTTTCAGGCACCGGGCAACAACCACCCTGTAAATCGAATTTGTGCAGGAGCACAAGCTGATGAATACATCCAGAAAAGCAGTGTTGGTCTGCGGGTTGATCTTGATGGCGTCGCCGCTGGCAGGCTGGGCCGAGACTGAAAAGTACATTTGTGAATACAGCAAGATGGAGGACAACCAGAAAAAGGATTTTGGATACGACTCTTATAAAGCATCCAGTGTCCAGGATGCCGAGAAGCAATCGCGGGCGGATCCATCCAACAAGGAAAAACAATCTGAAGACATCAAGCTTGAATGCAAGGTGTACGAAGAAGAGTAAGTGCCGTACCCACGCCGTACCCACGCCGGCTTTCAACGAAGGCGTTGTGGGCGCGGCGCTTTTGGAGGCGGTCAGCTCTGTCAAGCGTACGTTGTAACTGGTCGCTATCAATTCGCGATCACCCTGCGCTGGTTGACACCTGAAGCTGATCGCCGCCTGCCTGCAAGCAACACTCGCCAGCGCGTGCAGCGTTGGCAACAGGCGCTGGAGCAGATGCGGGCTGACGGTCGGTTGCAGCAGCGCTGGCTGAGCGACCTGGCGACGCCGCCGACACCAAGATAATCAATACCCGAGCCTGACAGATTCCCTGCCCCTAACGGTCAGGGCGCTTCGTCGTTGTCGCTGAATATCATTTGACATATTTGATTTGTGATCACATATTCGCATCACAAGAACGACAACACAGGCTTTTTTCCATGACCGACCGTCCCGTCCTGTTGCCGGCCCTGCGCCAGGTGTCCCGCGATACCCTGCAAGACCAGGTCTACCGGCAGATCCGCGAAGCGCTGATGAGCGGGCGTTTTCAGCCCGGGCAGAAGCTGACCATCCGTGGCCTGGCCGAAGCGCTGGGTTCCAGCCCCATGCCGGTGCGTGAAGCACTGCAGCGCCTGAGCGCCGAAAATGCCTTTGAAGTCACTGAAACCTCGCGCCTGCGGGTACGGGTGATGACCACTGAACGCCTGCGCGAAATCCGCGATGCGCGGGTGGCCCTCGAAGGCTTGCTGGCCGAGAAGGCCGTGGCCCATCTGGGCGATGCCGACCTGGCTGAAATCACCGAGCTCTGCGTGCAGATGCAGGCCGCCGCCGACAAGGTCGACGTGCCGGCTTACCTGTGGGGCAACTTTGCCTTTCACCGGCGCATTTATGCCGTGGCCCAGGCTGAACTGACCGTCGCCGCGGTGGAGAATTTCTGGCTGCACATGGGCCCGTGCTTTGCCCTGGTCGCCCCGGACAAAGCCCACCTGCAGCGCTCGATGCAAGCCCACGACCGCATCGTCGCCGCCCTGGCCGACCGCGATGCGGCGGCGGCGCGGGCGGCGGTGACCGACGACATCATGCAGGCCGCCGACTCCCTGGCGCGCCTGCTGGTCAACAACGACCGCGCGCGGTCTGTTTCTGGAGTGAAAAAAGCATGAGCGTTCTCAAGCGTCTGACGCCGTATCCGGGCCTGCGGGTGTTGATTTCCGGCGGCGCCGCCGGTATTGGTGAAGTGCTGGCGGCGGCCTATATCGAAGCCGGGGCCCGGGTGCATGTCTGTGATGTCAGCGAGTCAGCCCTGGCGGCGTTTCGCGACCGCTACCCAGGCAGCGTCGCCACCCGCGCCGACGTCGGCGATGCGGCGCAGATAGAGGCGCTGTTCAAGGTTCAGCGCGAGCAGTTCGGCGGCCTCGATGTGCTGGTCAACAACGCCGGCATCGCCGGGCCTACCGCCGGTATCGACGCCATCAGCGACGACGACTGGCAGCGCACCATCGACATCAACCTGACCGCGCAATACCGCTTCGCCCACCACGCGGTGCCGCTGCTCAAGGACTCGCCCAACGCCCACCTGCTGCACATCGCCTCGGTGGCCGGGCGCCTCGGTTACGCCTGGCGCACGCCGTATGCGGCGACCAAATGGGCCATCGTCGGCCTGATGAAATCCCTGGCTTCGGAGCTTGGCGACAGCGATATCCGCGTCAATGCCTTGCTGCCCGGCATCGTCGAAGGGCCGCGCATGGACGGGGTGATTCGCGCCCGTGCCGCGCAAGTGGGGGTATCCGAGGCGCTGATGCGCGAGGAGTACCTGAAGAAGATTTCCCTCAAGCGCATGGTCACTGCCGAAGACGTCGCCGCCACCGCCTTGTTCCTCTGCTCACCAGCTGCCCGCAACATCACCGGGCAAGCCATCAGCGTCGATGGCAACGTCGAATACCTCTGAGCTGTACCTGCGCTTTTACCGCACTGCTTTCTCGCCAAGAATAAAAACGGAGAACACGCATGTCCAAGAAACGCCCGGTTATCATCACCTGCGCCGTCACCGGCGCCATCCATACGCCGTCGATGTCGCCGCACCTGCCGATCACCCCGCAACAAATCGCCGACGCCGCCATCGGTGCCGCCGAGGCGGGTGCTTCAATCGTTCACCTGCACGCCCGTGATCCGTTCGACGGCAAGCCCAGCCAGGACGTCGAGCTGTTTCGCCAGTTCCTGCCGCAGATCAAGGCGCAGAGCGATGTGGTGATCAACATCACCACCGGCGGCGCGCCGACCATGGGCGTTGAAGAGCGCCTGCAGCCGGTGGCCCAGCTCAAGCCGGAGCTGGCCTCGCTGAACATGGGCTCGATGAATTTCGGCCTGTACGAAATGCTCGAGCGCTTCACCGAGTTCAAGCACGACTGGGAGCGGCCGTACCTGGAAGAGAGCGACGACCGCATCTTTCGCAACACCTTCCGCGACATCACCTACATCCTCAACGCTTGCGCCGAGAACCGCACGCGCTTCGAAATCGAGTGCTACGACATCGGTCACCTGTACACCGCCGCGCATTTCCTCCAGCGCGGGCTGCTCAAGGCGCCGTTGTTCATCCAGTCGGTGTTCGGCCTGCGCGGCGGCATCGGTGGCCACCCCGAAGACCTGGCGCACATGCGCCGCACCGCCGACCGCCTGTTTGGCGACAACTACCAGTGGTCGATCCTCGGCGCCGGGCGCAACCAGATCCCCCTGGGCACCATGGGCCTGGCCATGGGCAGCAACGTGCGCGTGGGCCTTGAGGACTCGCTGTGGGACGGCCCGGGCAAGCTGGCGGCGTCCAATGCCGACCAGGTCAAGCGCATCCGCACGGTGATCGAAGCCCTCGGCGGGCGTGTCGCCAGCCCCGACGAGGCGCGGGAAATGCTCAGCCTCAAAGGCCGCTACGCAGTCGATTTCTAGCTTGCCTGCATGCCCCGGCCGAGCCTGGCCGGGGATGTTCCCATCGCTGTCGTCACACTAGAGATTCGTGCCATGACAATTACAAGATCGCCCGAAGAACTGACTGTGCCCCGTGATCCTGCAACCCTCAACCGGTTGCTGTTCGTCAAACTCATGCCGTTGCTGATCGCCGCCTATGTGCTGAGCTTTCTCGACCGCACTAATATCGCCCTGGCCAAGCATCAACTGGATGTCGACCTGGGCATTTCCGCGGCCGCCTACGGATTGGGCGCCGGGTTGTTTTTCCTTACCTATGCGCTGTCGGAAGTGCCCAGCAACCTGATCATGCACAGGGTCGGTGCACGCTTCTGGATTGCCCGGATCATGGTGACCTGGGGCCTGATTTCCGCCGCCATGGCCTTCGTCCAGGGCGAGACTTCGTTCTACGTGCTGCGCCTGTTGCTGGGCATCGCCGAGGCCGGCTTGTTCCCCGGGGTGATGCTCTACCTGACCTACTGGTTCGGCCGCGAACAGCGCGCCCGCGCTACCGGCTACTTCCTGCTCGGGGTGTGTTTTGCCAACATCATCGGTGGGCCGTTGGGCGCGGCATTGATGCAGATGGACGGCCTGATGGGCTGGCACGGCTGGCAGTGGATGTTCATGCTCGAAGGCTTGCCGGCGGTGTTCTTCGCCTACGTGGTGTGGAAGAAGCTGCCCGACCGGCCGAGCAAGGCGCCGTGGCTGAGTAGCGCTGAAGCCGAGCAGATCGAACGCCAACTGGCCAGCGAGGCCGAGGAGGGCGCCGGCCACAGCGGGCACTCGCTCAAGCAGTGCCTGACGCCGCAGATCCTGTTGGCGATCTTTGTCTATTTCTGCCACCAGATCACCATCTACACGGTGATCTTTTTCCTGCCGGGGATTATCGGCAAGTACGGCGACCTGAGCGTGCTGCAGATCGGCTTTCTCACCTCGTTGCCGTGGCTGGCGGCAGCGGCCGGGGCGATCGTCCTGCCGCGGTTTGCCAGCACGGCGCAGCGGGCGCGACGGATCCTGGTCAGCGGTTTGCTGACCATGGCCCTGGGCCTGGCCATCGCCTCCCAGGCGGGGCCGGTACTCAGCCTCTTGGGCTTTTGCCTGTCGGCGCTGATGTTCTTTGTGGTCCAGTCGATCATCTTCCTGTATCCGGCCTCGCGCCTCAAAGGTGCGGCGCTGGCGGGCGGCCTGGGCTTCGTCAACTCCTGCGGCTTGCTTGGCGGCTTCTTCGGGCCGTCGCTGATGGGCATGATCGAGCAAAGCACCGGCAATGCCGTCAACGGTTTGAAGTTCATCGCTGTAGTGCTGGTGGTGGCGGCCTTGGCGGCGCTGCGCTTGCGCCAGGGGCATGAGCGTAACCGCGCGAAGGGCGGTGCGCTGAAAAACGCGCAGCGCCAGTCGGCCTGAGCATCGCGGGTCCAGCCCGCTCCCACAGTGGATCTGCATGCACCGGACCTGTGGGAGCGGGCTTGACCCGCGATGAGGCCATCCCAGACAACACAGCGCTTGACAGCCCACCCCCATCTCGTTTCCAATCCGCCCCCTCAGATCCACCACCCCTCATTATTTAGGTGAAGCCAGTGCCCCACGCCAACCAACACGCCTGATGCCGACGACGGACGTTTAAGCCTGTTGGTGCCTGCCTGCGCACGCACTTTCACCTGCCCGCTGTCGTCGGTTTTCGCCCTTTTGGAGAAGACCCATGACACTCGATATCCGCGAGCTCGCGCAGCTCGACCTGTTCAAGTACCCGCGCACCCCACACCTGCAAAGTTCTCGCCTGCAATCGGGCGATAGCGACCATGACCAACTGCCTTACAGCGAACTGAAGGGCCAGTACCTGGTGGTCGAGGAAAAGCTCGACGGCGCCAATGCCGCGATCAGTTTTTCTGCCGCCGGCGAGCTGTTGCTGCAGTCCCGTGGCCATTACCTGGCCGGCGGTAGCCGCGAGCGCCAGTTCAACCAGTTCAAGCAATGGGCGGCCTGCCATGAACACTGGCTGCTCGAGCACCTGGAAGACCGCTACGTGCTGTTCGGCGAGGTGATGAGCAAGCGCCACAGCGTGTTCTACGACCAGCTCCCGCACCTGTTCTTCGAGTTCGATATCTGGGACCGCGAGGCGCAGGTGTTCCTCTCCACCGCACGGCGCCAGCAGTTGCTTGCAGGCGGCCCGGTGTTGTCGGTACCGGTGCTGTTCGAAGGCATCGCGCCGCCTCGGCTGAAGGACCTGCTCGCCCTGGTCGGCCATTCCCAGGCCAAGTCGCAACGCTGGAAAGACGCGTTTGCCGAGGTCATCGCCCGTCAGCAACTGGACTTTGCCAAGGCCTGGAACCAGGGCGACCGCTCTGACCTGATGGAGGGCCTGTACCTGAAAATCGAAACCGCCGAGCACACCACCGGGCGGATCAAATGGGTGCGCCACGACTTTGTCCAGGCCATCCTCGAAGCCGATGAGCACCACCTGCGCCAGCCCTACATCCCCAACCTGCTGGCCGCCGGTGTCGACCTGTATGCGCCCGAGCCCCAGGTCACCTGGGCCAGCCTGCAGGCCGCCGAACAAGGAGTTGAATGATATGGACATGAACACATTGCGAGCGCTGATGCCCGGCCCCGGCCGCGCGGTCGACTACCCGGCACTGCTCGAGGCGATCCCGTCTCTGCGCGCATTGGCGGCAACCCCGCAAGACCCGGTCTACCACCAGGAAGGTGACGTCTGGACCCACACCATGATGGTGGTCGATGCCTTGCTCGCCGACCCTGCCTACCAACGCGCCACGCCAGAGCAGCAGTTCGTGCTGTTTTACGCTGCAGTGCTGCACGACATCGCCAAGCCGTCGTGCACGGTGATCGATGAAGTCACCGGCAAGATCGGCCAGCCCGGGCATTCGCGCCGCGGCGCGGTAGATGCGCGCATCCTGTTGTGGCAGGCCGGGGCGCCGTTTGAGCTGCGCGAAAGCATCTGCCGGATCATCAGCGTGCACCAGTTGCCGTTCTTTGCCCTGGCCGGGGACAAGAGCGGGCGTTCGGCCGAGCAGATCCTTCATCGCCTGTCGTGGGAGTTGCCGGTGTGGATGCTCTGCGCCGTGGCCAGCGCCGATATGCAGGGCCGCGGCTTTGCCGGCAAGCAGGGGCTGCTCGATGACATCGAAGTATTTCGCCTGCTGGCCGAAGACGAAGGCTGCCTGGATCGACCCAAGGCCTTTGCCGACGATTACACCCGGCGCTGCTACTTTCGCGGTGCCTCGGTGCTGCCGCAGTACAGCCTGTACCGCGAGGTGCAGGGCTCGCAGGTGATCATGCTGGCGGGGCTGCCGGCCAGCGGCAAGGACACCTGGGTCAACCAGCACGCAGCGGATCTGGCCGTGGTGTCGTTCGACGATGCCCGCCAGGAGCTGGGCCTGAGCCATGGTGACAAAGGCCCGGTGGCGCAGTACGCGATCGACAAGGCCAAGACCTTGCTACGGCGCCGTGAGCCCTTCGTGTGGAACAGCACGCACTTGTCGCAACAGATGCGCAAGAAGACCCTCGACCTGCTCTACAGCTATGACGCCGACGTGCGCCTGGTGTACCTGGAGCAGAGCGAGCGCGAGCTGATGCGCCGCAACGCCCGTCGCGACACCACGCTGCGCAACAAGGACATCGAGCGCATGTACTTTCGCTGGGAAGTGCCGACGCCGGTGGAAGCGGATCGGCTTGAATATCAGGTGTGAATCAGCGGGTATTAATGCCACTGTTGACGGGCTTTGTGCGCTTGACCAACGGCGCTAAGATCGATGTCGATGTAAGGCCATGCAGGGAACAGCACGATCATGATGAACCTGATGCACTGGAAGCTGCTGGTCGCCGTGGCCGATGCCGGCAATGTCTCGCGCGCTGCCGAGGCCTTCGGCATCACCCAGTCTGGCGCCAGCCAGGCGATCAGCCAGATGGAGGCGGCGCTGGGGGTAAAGGTGTTCGTGCGCGAGCGCACGCACACTTGCGTGACGGCGCTGGGCGAGCAGGTGCTGGTGCGTGCCCGGCGCATGGTCGCCGAGCTGGAGTCGATCCAGCACCTGGTCGACGCCAGCCGCGGTTGCCACCTTGGGCGTGTGCGCCTGGCGACCTTCCCGTCGTTGTTCGCCTCGCTGTTGCCACCGCTGTTGCAGGCTTTCAAGCGCCTGCACCCGGGTATCGAGGTGATCTGCCTGGAGGGCACCGACGAGGAGGTCGAAAGCTGGCTGGCTTCGGGGGCTACCGACCTGGGCGTGGTGATGAACCCGCTGCCGAGCCGAGATCCGGTGATGCTTGGGCGTGACCGCTGGGTGGCGGCAATACCGCTCGATCACCCCTTGGCCAGGCGCGGTAGCCTGAGCCCGGTGGAGTTGGCAGAGCTGGTCGATGAGCCGTTCATTGTCGCCACTGGTGGCTGTCATGTGCATGGCCAGAGCCTGGTGCAACAGGCAGGGCTGCACCTGAGCAACGTGCGCCTGACGGTGCGCGACTGGCGCACCGCGTTTGCCCTGGTGGGCGAGGGCATGGGCGTGTCGATCGTGCCGGCCTCAACGTTGCCAAAGGACCCGCGTGCGATGCGCGTGTATGACCTGCATCCGCCGATCTACCGGCGTTTCGGCTTGGTCAGTGCGTCGGCAAACCCGCCGTCGCCTGCGGCCCAGGCGCTGCTAAAGCATGTGCACAAGGCTATGGGCGAAGTTGGGCTTGATGTAGCGGACCACACCGCCTGACATAAGCGCAGCTAATGATCAGGTGGTGAAATTGTAAGTTTACCTGGCGCTGGCGTTTGTTGATCCTGCGCCTCTTGATCCTGTCAGGAGACGCCCGATGAAACTCTATTTCGCCCCCAATGCCTGCTCGCTGGCGCCGCATATCATCCTGCGCGAACTGGGCCTGCCATTCGAGCTGGTACGGGTCAATAACCAGAGCAAACGCTGCGCCGATGGCCGTGATTTTCGCAGCATCAACCCCAAGGGTTACGTGGCCGCGCTGCTGCTTGACAATGGTGAGGTACTGACCGAAGGGCCGGCCATTCTCCAGTACCTGGCCGACCTCAGGCCCGAGGCCGGATTGGCGCCGGCCAACGGCAGCTGGGAGCGCTCGCGGCTGCAGGAGCTGCTCAATTTCATCAGCGCCGAAATCCATGCCGGCAGCGCACCGCTGTTCAATGCCGAGCTGCCGGAGGCGGCCAGGGTGATCTTTGGCGACAAGCTGTTCAAGCGCCTGGGTTATTTGAACGAACTGCTCGGTAGCAATGACTACCTGCAGGGAGCTTTCAGCATCGCCGATGCCTACCTGTTCACTGTGCTGGGCTGGTTGCCGGTGTTTGCCATCGATATAGCGCAATGGCCAGCGCTGGCGGGTTATGTCGAGCGTGTAGCGGCCAGGCCGGCGGTGCAGGCCGCCGTCCACGCAGAGCACGCCAGCGCACCGGTCTGACCCTTCAAGGCATGCCGCTAATCCGCTTCAGGTACTGGACTCTGGCTTGCGTCTGCTTCAACAGGCAATGGGTATGGATGGTGGCGTAGCCGCTGCCGCCAACCGACTCATACGTCTCCAGTTCACAGCTGGCATCACGAAAGGCAATCCAGGTGCGCTGGGCTTTTTTCAGCGCCACGTCCTGGGTCGGGCGCCCGGGTGACGCGCCCTCGTCCTTGAAGCGTGTAACCAGCTCCTGGTAGAGCTGATTCAATTGCCGATCGGATTTTTTCAGCGAGCGCTGCATGCATTCGAGCATCTGCACTTCGGTGTTGGCGCCGGGGCACAGGCTGCTTGCCTGGGCCGGGGTAGCCAACACCATCAGCACGCTGAAACCGGCATAAATCAAGCGATACATGGGGGCGTCCTTGCGTTGAAGTTATTTCAGTCTATTGGTGTTGCGGCCAGGTATCGCCAATCACCAGCCAGCAGGCCTTGGACTGTACATGCACATGTTTTTGCCGGGCAGGCTCGAACGGCGTATCCAGGGTGCCCAGCGCAACGCTGACCCAGTCCGGATACTCGCCACTGGCATTGGCCCAGAACAGGCTCGCGCCGCAGCCTGAACAAAAGCTGCGGCTGACCGTGGGTGATGACTTGAACACCTGCAACATGCCCTGCGGATCGCTGCAGCTCAGGGCCGCAGCCGGCACGCTGGCGTACGTGGCGAAGGCTGCGCCATGGGCTTTGCGGCACTGGCTGCAGTGGCAGTGGCTGACGGCTTTTAGCGGGGTGTTGATGCGGTAGCTGACGGCGCCGCACAGGCAGCTGCCGTGAAAATCGCTGGTTGTCGGCGCAGATTTGTCGTTGTTCATCCCTGGAGCCCGGTAGAATTTCGCCCGCGATCATAAACCAAGGACAGGAACACCACGATGCGTGAACGTAAATCAGCCCGGCTGTTAGTCATCAGCCCCTCCCGCAGCGTGTTGCTGTTTCGCTTCGTCCATCGCAACGGCGCGCTGGCCGGTGACGATTACTGGGCAACGCCGGGAGGCGGTGTGGAGGAGGGCGAAAACTTCGAACAGGCCGCCATTCGCGAGCTGCGCGAAGAAACCGGCATCGAGGTCGACGCGGTGGGCGCGCACTTGAGCGAGCGGCGCTTTACCATGCAGCTACCCAGCGGCGAGTGGGTCACGTCGGTCGAGCAGTACTACCTGATCCAGGCGCAAAACCAGCAGCTGTGCCGCCAGGGCTGGACGGCTTCGGAGGTCGAGGTAATGGCCGATCATCGCTGGTGGTCGGCCGAGGAACTGCGGCAAACCACCGACATAGTGTGGCCCGAGCGGCTGATTGAAACCCTTGAGTCGGCCGGGGTGTTCAGCGCCGCGCCAGCGCATGGCTGACGCATTGCTCGTAGTAGGTCTGCTTGATGGCTGCGGGCTTGAGACGTGACTGGCTGTTGTAGGTCTGTTCGGTGATGCCCATGGCGGTCATGCGCATCCACGGCTTGTTGAACTTACGCACCTGCAGGCGCTTGCGCGCGGCGTACAGGGTCACCCCTGACAGCTTCGACTGCTGCGCGCCGGCGGCAATCTGCGAACCCCAACTGCACATGTAGCGGTCATTGTTGCCCAGGGCCTTGGCCTGGACACCGAGCGGGAGGGCGAGCAGAAAAAACGCTGCCAGGGTTAATCCATAAGCCCGCATAGCACCTACCTAACTTGCTGAAAAGAAAGCGAGTTTGCCAACGAAGCGGCTAGCAGGGGGCCAGCAATTTGCCTTATTTGCGCCTGAATTTCACAGCAGTTGCGCTTGTGGCTGACGGCCCAGCAGCAGGCTTTCTGCAGCAACGACAAAGGTGCTGCCCAGCAGCCAGAAGGCATCGTGAACCTGGCTCATGAGGTAGCAGGCGCCCTGGCTGTCGACAAACAGCGCGCCATGGCCGTGGTGGACATCGCCGATGCACACCAGGGTGGTGTTGAGCTTGTGTTGCATCCTCACGATGACTTTGTCGTCGTGCAGGGCGGGCTTGGCCCTGAACTCGATGTCGCCGGCAGCGCATTCTTCACCGGCGCCGCAGTGGCCGACGCACAGGCCGTTGAGGCTCAGCAGCAGCGTGGCCGCCGGATGGTTGGTCGGCACACTGGCCGGTAGCGGGTTGTTGGCCGGCCATCCGGCGGCAATGAACAGTGGGCGTAGGGTGTCAGGTAGGTCGATTGGCATGTCTGCTCTCTGGTCGAATCCGTGCGAGGGGCCAGATTAACACGCCAGTCATCATTGCCCCCTGCGCAGCGCTGGCAACATCAGGCTTGACCTCTACTTAAGTCGAGGTTTGATACTCGCCGCTCCCATCATTCGGAGCAGCACCATGACCGCAGCTTTCCACCTGTCCAACCCCGAAGGCCTCTATGATCCCAGCGCCAATGCCTACTCCCATGTGGCTGAAGTCGCCGCCAATGCCCGGCTGCTGTACATCGCCGGGCAGGGTGGTGAAGACCTTGAAGGCCGCTTGTCGAGTGACTTTGCCGAGCAGGCACGCCAGGCCCTGGGCAATCTGCAGATTGCCCTGGCATCCAGAGGCGCAAGCCTGGCCGATGTGTTCAAGCTGACCCTGCTGATCGTCGACCACGACGAGGCCAGGCTGCGTATCTGGGGTAGCGAGGCCAAGCGGGCCTGGGGCAGCAACATGACCCCGACCTGCACGCTGACCCCGGTGCCGCGCCTGGCGCTCGACGGCATGTTGATCGAAATCGACGCGGTCGCCGCGCTAGCTGCCGGGTGACATGTTTTAGCGATGGCATTGGCCCCGGCTTTTGTAAACAATAGCGCCCGCAAAACGCGCTGTTCGTTCACTTATCGAGATACCAATGCCGTCGATTCTTCCGCTGTATGAGGTCCAGCCATGAGCGGCCTTACTGTCGAGCTCCTGCAAACCGGCCCCGAGCAGATCGAGCTGATCCGCAACCTCTACCAGTTTTACGCCTACGAGTCGTCGGACTGGGAACAGGAAGACGTCGAGGTCGATGGCCGCTTCTATGTGCATGACGAGCACCTGCAACGCTACTGGCAAGAGCCGCAGTGGAGCGCCAACCTGATCCTGGTCGACGGCTACATCGCCGGCTTCCTGCTGATCGAACGCAGCGAGCTGCCGGACCTCGACGCCCTGGAGCTGGCCGACCTGTTCATCCTCAAGCGCTACCGGCGCAAGGGCATCGCCAGCGCCCTGGCCAGCCAGGTGCTGGCGAGCGGGCAGAACCAGTGGCTGGTGCGTTACTACGACCAGGACGAAACCGCCCATGCCTTCTGGCGCGCGGTGCTCGACAAGTTGCCGCGGCCGGTACGCTCGATCGAACTGGACGACGAGCCGGAACTGGTGAACTTCCTCGTGACCCGGGCCTTGCACTGACAGCCAGGTCGCAAGGTGCCAACCCTCAGCACTCAGGGTCGGTCAGCGACAGCCAGTCAGGCCGTCTTCCAGCCTTGACCTGTGAAGCAATCGAAGCGGTGAAACTGTCCTCGTTCTTGTACTTCTGCTGCAGACAGCGCAACGCCCGGTACGCCGCGCTGTGTGAGTCAAAGCGGGTCCAGCCGCTGTCGTGGTAAATCCATACCGGTTTGGCGGCATTGTGCAGTCGATGGCCATTGCCGTCGGCTGCAGCAATGGGCGTGGATATCTTCAGGCTCAGGTCGACGGGGTACAAGGGGGTGCCGTCCAGTCCGAGGACATTGAGCGTGCTATCCAGGGGTGCCTGGGTTTCGAAATAGGCTTTGCGTCTTTTTTGGCACAACGTTGAGGTGACGCCGCGCGCTCGTTTTCTATAGGTGTCGATCTGAGCCAGGGTAGCGAATTTTTTACCCAGGTAGAGGTAGCCGGATGCCGGTACACGACAATCGACAATCTCCATTTCCGGGTAAAGGGACTGTTGCGTCTTTGAGTCGTAGATGTTGAAACCCGTGGGAAATGCCAAAGGGTTGGCCGCCGATTCGGCTTCTTTTTTCCAGGTTGTGAAGTAGCGGTGGATGACCGAGTGGCTCAGACCATAAAACAACGAGGCTGACTGCATGCTGGGGAACAGCCGGTTGCACACTTTGTAGTAATGCTGCAGGGTGCGGCCCCTGAGCAGGAAGGGATCGATTTCCGGGTAAGTGGGCGCACCGCTGGCATCGGGCACGTTCAGCCCATGAGGGAAAACCCCGGCCTTGATGTAACGATTGATCTGGCTGGTGAACGCAAAGTAAGTGATGTTCTCACTGTGGCTGGATTGTCCGAAAGCGCTCATGCGGTTTTCGTAAAGAATGCCGTTCAGCAGAACAGGCTTGGACACCAGGTCGATCAGAAACTCGGCGTTTTTGAGGCGAGCAACGTCCAGCAGTCCCTGTTGGCTTTCCTGGAATAGTTTGTTCCCGGAGGCGTCCAGCAGGTTGAAGCCTTGATAAAAAAGGTTGCTCGATACCATTCTTCGAAACAGGGCGGCCAGGTTGGATTCGGTACCGACGCTTTCCTTTGCGGCAGCCTCGCTGATGGTGTGATAAGCATTGCCTCTCACCCAATAGCGGGGGTAGGCGTAACGGGTGTTCCAGGCTTTCTTGTAGCCCTCCATGCGGTTGGCCTGAGTCTGCTCCTGGATAAGCGCCCGGCTGTTTTCCATATACACCGGCCGGTCTTCGTCCAGATAGTTGAAACCTTCCGGAAAAAAGCCTTGCTTGGCCCAGTTGTGATACCAGGCTTTGAATGTGTTGTAGTCCGTGCAATACCCGGATTCGATATCGACTTCCAGGGCGTTGGCGATTTCCAGTGGGCTATGGGCCTAGAAGGCCACTTTGATCCCCGCGTACTTTTTGCCGTTGAACAGCACCGGTTGCCTGGCCTTTTCCCGCAGAAGCTCCAGTACATGCTCGGGCATCTGCAGGCCACTGACCCCTTCGCCTCCGTCGGTCAAGTTGGTCAGGCAACCGCTATTGTTCGAACTGCGCCCCCAATGTGCGATCAGCTTGATTTCAAGGTCATTGGCGTACTCGCTTGAGTGACAGGGAATGATCTGGATGAGTACCTTATCCCTGCCGACCTTGTTGATGGTGTGGATCTTGCGCATGTTTTTGGACGGTGCGTATTTGGCCGTCGTCGCCGCTTCATAGTAGTGAAAGGCGTAGCGTCGCTTGATGCCTTTACCCACATAAAACGGTTGCGGGGCATTGTGCTCGGTATCGAGCTTGTCCGTGCGCCTGAGGATGTAGACATAGGCGCTGTTTGCATCATCCAGCAGTAATGATGGGAACTTGACTGCGTCCTGGTAGGTGAAGGCCGCAAGCTCACCGATAAGCGGGATGTTGAAGGTTCCTTGTGTCGCTTGAGCCAGGCTTTTGCTGGTGACTGCCGAGCGTTGCGGCAAATTTGCCTGGGTGGCATTACTCATGGGGTTCAAGGTCCTTGCTTGCGGGGTGTACGGCGGATGCAGTGCGCGCTGAGCGGCAAGCTTGCCGGGTTGTCCGGGTAACAGCAAGTTGCCCACCAGGGCTGAAGCTCACACCGACCGTTGTTGCCAGCGCCTGTCCAGGCTTGCCAGCGGATTGCCGAGCCGTTGCGGGGTCTCGCCGGTCAACTGGCACAGCAGCTCGATCAGTGTTTCGCCGTCCAGTACGCCTTGCTCGCGCAGCCGTTCAGCGAGCACCCGCAGCACCGGCCAGTAAGCGCGTAGCAGGCTGTGACAGCGACCCAGGGCCATGGGCCCGGCCTGCGCAACCTGGCGCGCCGGCAGCAGGGCGATCAGTTCATGGGCCCGGCGCAGGTCGCCGGCGCCACTGGTGGTGAGAAAGCGATCATCGGCGCTGTGACGGTAGATTGCCTCGGCCACGGGGCCGGCGAAGCAGTTGAGCAGGTCGCGTTCGATCAGCTCGATCATCGATGGCAGGTGTTCGGCGATGCCTGGCGGCTCGAAGGCGGGCAGGGGCACCAGGTAGTCCGCCTCGACCAGGCCCTTGACCGCCTGCAGGTTGCCGCGCAAATCCACCATCGGCCCGATCAGCGCTTCTGCCCGGGTGCGCACGGTTACCCGCCTGATCGCCAGGCCGTTCCACCAGAAGGCCAGGGCATGGCCGGCTTCGTGGTAGGCGGTGCGACGCGGACGGCTGTTCATGGTCATGACCTCAGGTGAGGCGGCTATCGCTACGATCTGCTCCTTCCCTGGGGTTGGTATAAGAGATTATGGCTATCGGCGGGCAATACTGCGTCTATTTGCTGACTGCCGGGGCCGGGACTAGCCTTGATGATGCGCTGGCGGGTGCCGGCCGGACCTGATGTGGAGATAACTAAAACGCTGGATACAAAGGTAGCTCACCCATGTCTACTGAATCGAAATGCCCGTTCAGTCATGCCGCTGGCGGTGGTACGACGAACCGCGACTGGTGGCCGAACCAACTGAACCTGAAGATCCTCCACCAGCACTCGCCGCAGTCCGATCCCCAAGGCGATGGCTTCAACTATGCCGAGGCCTTCAAGAGCCTGGACTTTCAAGCCCTGAAACAAGACCTGCATGCTTTGATGACCGATTCCCAGGACTGGTGGCCAGCGGATTTCGGTCATTACGGGCCGCTGTTCATCCGCATGGCCTGGCACAGCGCCGGCACCTACCGCACTGGTGATGGCCGTGGCGGCGCAGGCTCCGGACAACAACGCTTCGCGCCGCTCAACAGCTGGCCTGACAACGTCAGCCTGGACAAGGCCCGGCGCCTGCTGTGGCCGATCAAGCAGAAGTATGGCCGGAGCATCTCCTGGGCCGACCTGATCGTGCTCACCGGCAACGTTGCCCTGGAATCCATGGGCTTCAAGACTTTTGGTTTTTCTGGCGGCCGCGCGGATGTCTGGGAGCCGGATGAAGACGTCTACTGGGGCTCGGAAAACAAGTGGCTGGGTGGCGATACCCGCTACGGCAAGGGCCCGCAGCCGATGCAGGAGCCTGGTGAGGGCACCCTGGTGGCCGAGCCCGAGCAGCACGGCAACGAAGAAAGCCGCACCGACCAGGGCCGCAACCTGGAAAACCCCCTGGCCGCGGTGCAAATGGGCCTGATCTACGTCAACCCGGAAGGCCCGGAAGGCAACCCCGACCCGGTCGCCGCCGCCAAGGACATCCGCGAAACCTTTGCACGCATGGCCATGAACGATGAAGAAACCGTGGCCCTGATCGCCGGCGGCCATGCCTTCGGTAAAACCCACGGCGCCGGCCCTGCCGATAACGTCGGCCCGGAACCGGAAGCCGCCGGTCTTGAAGAACAGGGCCTGGGCTGGCGCAACAGCTTTGGCACGGGCAAAGGCGCCGACACCATCACCAGCGGCCTGGAAGTGACCTGGACCACCACGCCAACGCGCTGGAGCAACAACTACCTGGAAAACCTCTTCGGCTTCGACTGGGAACTGACCAAGAGCCCGGCCGGGGCCAACCAGTGGACGCCAAAAAACGGCGCTGGTGCGGGGATCATCCCCGATGCCCACGACCCGAACAAACGGCGCAACCCGACCATGCTCACCACCGACCTGTCGCTGCGCTTCGACCCGATCTACGAGCCGATCTCGCGGCGCTTTCTGGCCAATCCCGAGCAATTGAGCGATGCCTTTGCCCGTGCCTGGTACAAGCTGATCCACCGCGACATGGGCCCGCTGTCGCGTTACCTGGGCCCGGAACTGCCCAGCGAAGAGCTGCTCTGGCAAGACCCGATCCCGGCGCTCGACCATGCCCTGGTCGATGACAGCGACGTGACCGCACTGAAGGCCAGGCTGTTGGCGTCGGGGCTGTCGGTGGCCGAACGGGTGTCCACGGCCTGGGCGGCGGCCTCGACCTTCCGCGGCTCCGACAAGCGCGGCGGGGCCAATGGCGGGCGCCTGCGCCTGGCGCCGCAGAAGTTCTGGCAGGCCAACCAGCCTGAGCAGCTGGCCAAGGTGCTGAGCGTGCTGGAAGGCATCCAGAACGACTTCAACAGTGCCCAGGCCGGTGGCAAGAAAATCTCCCTGGCCGACCTGATCGTGCTGGCAGGCAGCGCCGCGGTCGAGCAGGCGGCCAAGAACGCCGGGGTCGACATCCGCGTGGCGTTTGCCCCGGGGCGCATGGATGCCTCGCAGGAGCAGACCGACGTCGAGTCGTTCGGTTTTCTTGAGCCCAATGCCGATGGTTTTCGCAACTACCTGAAGAACAGCTACCGGGTGCCGGCCGAGGCCTTGCTGATCGACAAAGCGCAACTGCTGACCTTGAGCGCGCCGGAAATGACCGTGCTGGTGGGCGGCCTGCGGGTGCTGGGGGCCAATGCCGGGCAAAGCAAGCACGGCGTCTTCACTCAGCAGCCGGGTACACTGAGCAACGACTTTTTCGTCAACCTGCTGGACATGGGCGTGGAGTGGAAGCCGGTGTCGGCGGCCAACGAAACGTTCGAAGGGCGTGACCGCAAGACCGGCGCGGTGAAATGGACCGGCACCCGGGTCGACCTGGTGTTTGGTTCCAACTCGCAACTGCGGGCGCTGGCGGAGTTCTATGCCAGTCGCGACGCCAAGGAGCAATTCATCAAGGACTTCGTCGCGGCCTGGACGAAAGTGATGAACCTGGACCGGTTCGATCTCAAGTAAGCCTCATCGCGGGTCAGTTCCGCTTCCCTGTGGGAGCGGAACTGACCCGCGATCGAGCGCGCAGCGGTGGTAATGCAGGCACCAAAGAGCCAATCAGCGCTGCGCCAGCCAGTAGTCATGCAGCGCCCGCGCCGCCGGGGCAATCGCCACCACCCGCTGACGATGCAAGGCAACGTCCAGGTTCGCCGGCAGCTCGAATTCATCCTGCTCGGCCCAGCCGGTAATCACCTGCAAGGCCTGCATTTGCGCTTCAGGCAGCACCGGCCAGTTGGCAATGGCGATACCGCGCAAATAACCAAAGCACCATTCCTCCGCCAATGGCAACGGCTGGCCCTGGTGTTCGGTCTGCTCAAGGCGCGGGGCAAATGCCTGCGGCGCTTCAACCAGTTGGGTGGCCAGGCTGTTCAGGTGACGGGCACACAGCTCGACGAAGCGCTGGCAGTCAGCAGCGTTTTGCCATTCCGGCATCTGCCCGCCCCAGATCGCCGGGAACCACTTGCGGATGTCCACCTGCACCGGGCTCGACACCAGCGCAGTGAAGTAGCCGTCGAGCTCCGAGGCGTTGAGCACCGAGTGGTCATCGCCGTACTGCTGCAAAGTGGCGTCGAGGAACGCGAAGTCGGCGGCAGCCAGTGGCAGGTCATGCATGGGGATCTCCTTGGCCGCTCAGGCGCGGGCAAAAGGCGGGGAGGATGAGGCTTTGTGCAGTGTAAATCCAGCCCCGTTGCTTCAAGTTGGGCCTCACCCCATGGGCGTCAGCTGCTGCAACTGCTCGGCGCTGGGAAAACCGAGGGTGCGAAAGCGTGGCGGGTAGAGCTCGCCGTCTTTGCTCAGCAGCCCGCCCAGCAGTGTTTCAACCTCGTGCCAGGCCACCACCTGGGTCTGGGCCGAGCCGTCTGCCTGGGGCTGGACCAGGATCACCCGGTCGGTTTGCGGCAACGAGGTGAACACGCCCTCGGTCCAGGCCGCGATCGAAAAGCTGCTATTGCCGTTTTCGGCGTCGCTGTAAAGCCTGTGGGTGGCGACGAAGATGTCCTCGGGATGGGCTTCGTGGATCTTGTCGAGAAACTCTTTTTGCGTGCTATAGATGCCGTGGCGCAGCAGCCGCTGCAGGTCGCCCAGGCGCGCTTGCAGGTGCGCGTCCTGCACCTGGAAGGGCACGATGCGGCGGTCGTGATAGGTATAGATCTGGCTCGACTGCGCGCGCCCGTGCTCCAGCGCGTGGAAGCTCAGCTCGACCATCTGCCGCAGATTGTCGGCGTCCTTGTCGCCGGTGACCATCAGCACATCGCGGCTGGGCATCATGAACACCGGCTGGCCCTTGAGCGCCAAGCGCTGCAGCACGTCGGGCAGCAGCACGCGGCTGGTGTCGTAGCCGTCCTTCCAGGCGCCCTGGTACAAACCGGGGAGGATCGCTTCGAAGGCATCGGGGCTGGCGTCGCGCAGGTTGTCCAGGGCAATCGCCAGCGCCTGCTCCAGGCTGATGCCCCAGTCCTGTGGCGGGCCGGCGGTCTGGGTCGAGGTGGTGTCGGGGTAGTCGATGGCCAGCAAGGTCACGCAGTCTTCGCAGAACGGCTGCCAGGCCATGGGGCAGGGCGAGTCCCAGCCTTGATGACGGACCTGATGCAGGCGGATCTCTTCGAGCATGGCCAGGTTGCGGATCACCGGCCGCAGCAGCGGTCTAACCTGCTCCAGGGGCTGCACCGCGCTGCTGTTGCGGCTGTCGATCAGGCCGCGCAGGTAGCTGTCGAGCACCTGGGCTTTACGCGCCTTGTCGGCGTTCAGGTAGTCGCGGTAGGCGTTGTGCAGGTTGAAGTAGCTGCTACCGCCGTAGCGCAGGCGAAAGTCGTCGGCCTGATAGTCCAGTGGCTCGGCATAACCGCCGGCGCGCGCGGCCTTGATGAAGGTACGGGCAAAGCCTTCCTCGGTAGGCGTGCGCTTGAACAGTGTGTCGAAAAGTGCCCTGAACATGTGCGAAATCCTCCGTGAACGCGAAGTGCGCATGATGCTCGTGGTGGTGGGAGGGGTAAAGCTGAATATCTGCGCCTCGTCCAGGCCTGGCGGCCGATTTTGCACCTTCGCACGCGGCTGAATGCACCGCTGCCCGCTGGCTCCCCGTTCCGCTGTGGGCAATTTTGGTGCTAAATAGGCCGCTCAGGTAATTCGTCCAGACCCTGCAGCGTCATGCCGTGCAATGAGAACAACTATGCGAACCCATCTTCAAAGCCGTGAAATCCCCGTGCTCCAGACCCCGTGTGGTGCAAGCCTTAACCCAGTCAGCCATCAACCCTCGGCGGTAGCAGCATGATCGAAGTCACAGAGGTTTCCATTGCCCAGCTGCGCGCTGCGCTCGAGTCCGGCCAGACCACCGCGGTGGAGCTGGTCAAGGCCTACCTGGCGCGCATCGACGCCTACGATGGCGCGGACACTGCCACCAAGCTCAATGCTGTAGTGGTGCGCAACCCCGAAGCGCTGAACGAAGCGCAGGCTTCTGACGAACGCCGCGCCCAGGGCCAGACCCTCGGCCCGCTCGACGGCATCCCCTACACCGCCAAGGACAGCTACTTGGTCAAGGGCCTGACCGCCGCCTCCGGCAGCCCGGCCTTCGCTGACCTTGTGGCCTATCGCGACGCCTTCACCATCGAGCGCCTGCGCGCTGCCGGCGCCATCTGCCTGGGCAAGACCAACATGCCGCCGATGGCCAACGGCGGCATGCAGCGCGGCGTTTATGGCCGCGCCGAAAGCCCGTACAACGCCGACTACCTGACCGCACCGTTTGCCTCCGGCTCGTCCAACGGCGCCGGTACTGCCACGGCGGCCAGCTTCGCCGCCTTCGGCCTGGCCGAAGAAACCTGGTCCAGTGGTCGCGGCCCGGCCTCGAACAACGGCCTGTGCGCCTACACGCCCTCGCGTGGGGTGATCTCGGTGCGTGGCAACTGGCCGCTGACGCCGACCATGGACGTGGTGGTGCCCTTTGCCCGGACCATGGCCGACCTGCTCGAAGTGCTCGACATCGTCGTCGCCCAAGACCCGGACAAACGCGGCGATCTGTGGCGCCTGCAGCCCTGGGTGCCAATCCCCAGCGTCGATTCGGTGCGCCCGGCCTCCTACCACGAGCTTGCAGTCGATGCCGCAGCGCTCAAGGGCAAGCGTTTCGGCGTGCCGCGCATGTACATCAATGCCGACCCTGAAGCCGGCACCAGCGAAGCCCCGGGCATCGGTGGCCCGACCGGCCAGCGGATCAACACCCGGCCATCGGTGATCGCCCTCTGGGAGCAGGCGCGCAAGGCCCTGGAAGCGGCCGGTGGCGAAGTCATCGAAGTCGATTTCCCCCTGGTGTCCAACTGCGAAGGCGATCGCCCGGGTGCGCCGACCGTGTTCAATCGCGGCCTGGTGTCCAAGGAGTTCCTTCACCACGAACTGTGGGACCTGACCGCCTGGGCCTTCGATGATTTCCTCCAGGCCAACGGCGACCCCAAGCTCAACCGCCTGGTCGATGTCGACGGGCCGAAGATTTTCCCGCATGATCCGGGTACGCTGCCCAACCGCGAAGGCGACCTGGCCGCGGGCATGGACGAATACGTGCGCATGGCCGAGCGCGGCATCACCCCGTGGGACCAGATCAGCACTGTGCCGGACGGCCTGCGCGGCCTGGAACAGACCCGGCGCATCGACCTCGAAGACTGGATGGATGCGCTCAAACTCGACGTGGTGATCTTTCCGACTGTCGCTGACGTCGGCCCGGCCAATGCCGATGTCGACCCGGCGTCGGCCGACATTGCCTGGAGCAACGGCGTGTGGGTGGCCAACGGCAACCTGGCGATCCGTCACCTGGGCGTGCCGACGGTGACCGTGCCGATGGGCGTGATGGCCGATATCGGCATGCCGGTGGGCTTGACCTTTGCCGGTCGCGCCTACGACGATTCGTCATTGCTGCGCCTGGCGGCTGCCTTCGAGTCGACCGGCTCCCGGCGCCTGGTGCCGCCGCGCACGCCGGCGCTGGCCGGCGGCAAGTAAGCAGAAGGGGCGGGTAACCGCCCTTTTTTATTCCCCAGACACGAGATACCCATGGCTAACCAAGACATCAGCTTCATCCCCGACCCGGACGCCGAGTCGATCTCTTCCGACGTCGCCGGTTTCGGCGGCATCCTGGTTTCGACCCAGATCCCCACGCGTGCCGACGGCAGCCTGGAACTGGGCGATATCACCGCCCAGAGCGAATGTACCCTGCAAGCGCTGAAAGTCGCTCTGGAGCGCGCTGGCAGTTCCATGGACCGGGTGTTGCACCTGACCATCTACCTCACCGACATGGCCGAGCGGGCGGCGTTCAACGAGGTCTACCAGCGCTTCTTCGCCAAGCCCTGGCCGGTGCGTGCCGCAGTGGGCGTGGCGTCGCTGGCGGTGGAAGGCATGCGTGTGGAAGTGACTGCGATGGCGGCCAAGGCCTGAGTTGTTGCGGTGGCTGGGCTGGCCTCATCGCAACGCCGAACCTGTGGGAGCGGCGGTGCGACGCCTCGACTTGACCCGCGATCGGGCGCACCACCGGGCAGGCTACGGGTGCCGATCGGGCGTTTCGCCGCTACAATGCGCGCCTCGACCGTGACAGCCTGACTAAAAAAACATGTCCCTGCCCAAGCATCACCTGGAATTGCTCAGCCCCGCCCGCGATGTCGCCATCGCCCGCGAGGCCATTCTGCATGGCGCCGACGCTGTGTACCTCGGCGGCCCGAGCTTCGGTGCGCGCCACAATGCCTGCAACGAAGTCAGCGATATCGCCCAGTTGGTGGAGTTCGCCCATCGCTACCACGCGCGGGTGTTCACCACCATCAACACCATTCTCCACGACAACGAGCTGGAGCCGGCGCGCAAGCTGATCCACGAACTGTACGATGCCGGCGTCGACGCGCTGATCGTCCAGGACCTGGGGGTGATGGAGCTGGACATCCCGCCGATCGAGCTGCACGCCAGTACCCAGACCGACATCCGCACCCTGGCCCGGGCCAAGTTCCTCGACCAGGCCGGCTTCTCCCAGCTGGTGCTGGCCCGCGAGCTGAACCTGCAGGAAATCCGCGCCATCGCCGACGAGACCGACGCGGCGATCGAGTTCTTCATCCACGGTGCGCTGTGCGTGGCCTTCTCCGGCCAGTGCAACATCTCCCACGCCCAGACCGGGCGCAGCGCCAACCGTGGCGACTGCTCCCAGGCCTGCCGCCTGCCGTACACCCTCAAGGACGAAAAGGGCGGGGTGATCGCCTACGAGAAGCACCTGCTGTCGATGAAGGACAACAACCAGAGCGCCAACATCCGCGCCCTGGTCGAGGCCGGCGTGCGCTCGTTCAAGATCGAAGGGCGCTACAAGGACATGGGCTATGTGAAGAACATCACCGCCTACTACCGCCAGCGCCTGGACGCCGTGCTCGAAGACCGCCCGGACCTGACCCGCGCCTCCAGCGGCCGTACCGCGCACTTCTTCCTGCCCGACCCGGACAAAACCTTCCACCGCGGCAGCACCGACTACTTCGTCAGCGAGCGCAAGATCGACATCGGCGCCTTCGACTCGCCGACCTTCACCGGCCTGCCGGTGGGTGTGGTCGAGAAAGTCGGCAAGCGCGACCTGCAGGTGGTCACCCACGAGCCGCTGTCCAACGGCGACGGCCTCAACGTGCTGGTCAAGCGCGAAGTGGTGGGCTTTCGCGCCAACATCGCCGAGCCGAAAGGCGAGTTCGATGAAGACGGCGAAAAACGCTACCGCTACCGCGTCGAGCCCAACGAGATGCCCAAGGGCATGCACCAGCTGCGGCCCAACCACCCGCTGAGCCGCAACCTCGACCACAACTGGCAGCAGGCATTGCAAAAGACCTCGGCCGAGCGCCGTATCGGCCTGGCCTGGGTGGCCAAGCTTGACGAACAGCGCCTGGCCCTGACCGCCACCAGCGAGGAGGGCATCAGTGCCAGCGTCGCCCTGGACGGCCCGTTCGGCCTGGCCAACAAGCCGGAGCAGGCGCTGGAGCAACTGCGCGACCTGCTCGGCCAGCTGGGCACCACCGAGTACCACGCCACCGACGTTCAGCTCGATGCGCCGCAGGCGTACTTTATCCCCAACTCGCAGCTCAAGGCCCTGCGCCGCGAGGTCATCGAAGCGCTGACCGCCGCGCGCATCCAGGCCCACCCGCGCGGTGGCCGCAAGGCCGAGACCAACCCGCCGCCGGTGTACCCGGAGTCGCACCTGTCGTTTTTGGCCAACGTCTACAACCAGAAGGCCCGCGACTTCTATCACCGTCACGGGGTCAAGCTGATCGACGCCGCCTACGAGGCCCACGAAGAGGCGGGCGAAGTGCCGGTGATGATCACCAAGCACTGCCTGCGTTTCTCCTTCAACCTGTGCCCCAAGCAGGCCAAGGGCGTGACCGGCGTGCGCACCAAGGTGGCGCCGATGCAGCTGATTCACGGTGATGAAGTACTGACCCTGAAGTTCGACTGCAAGCCGTGCGAGATGCACGTCATCGGCAAGATGAAAGGCCACATCCTTGGCCTGCCGCAACCGGGCAGCGTGCAGCAGGTGGTCGGGCATATCAGCCCTGAAGACCTGCTCAAGACCATCCCGCGCGCGCCGCATTGAGTGAAACACCGCGGCCAGCACCTTCAGGGTGCTGGCCGCAATGGACTCTGGCCCCAGCTGTGCGGGGCCGACAGCCAGGAAGGTAACGTGAACCTACAACTGCAAATCCAGCATATTTTCAGCGGCCTGGCCTTTGCCCGGCCGCTTTTCTATAACTACCCGCAAGGCCTGCGCTTCGAGCTGGCCGAAGGCGGCAGCGACATCGAACGCTTCCTGCTGGCAGTCAGCAAGGCCACCGCGGTGTGCCGCGACCTGTTTGCCGGTGAGCAAGCGATGGTGGTGTGCCTGCGCGTGCACTCCAACGGTAACGGTTTTGCCCACCGCGACGTGTTGCGCGACTTGCGTGCCGCCGGTATTCGCGTCCCCGCCCGGCGCTCACTGTGGAGCCAGCGGCTGGACCCGGACGACTGGTTCGAAGAGCACCAGCCCGAGTACTGGCTGCACCTCGCCTTTGAGGCGCCACTGTCGTTGCTGCAACCGGTGCTCTGGTGCGCATTGGCCGATAATCCGGGGACCATACGCCCGAGCCCTTGCTGCGGTGTCTACCTGTTCAACCTCAACCAGCGGTTGATGGCCTTGCCCTATGACGATCGGGGTATGGATGTGGTGGGCCCCAACCACGACGTGCTCGCGCTGTTGTACCGCCAGCACCAGCCGTGGCTGCTGGACTACGATCGCGAGCGCATGGACGCAAGCTTCGCCACCGTCCTGCATTGACTCACTGCAGCGACTCGATTTTCCAGCGCCAGCTGCCCAGCGGGTTGTCTTCGCGGGTGCGGACGAACACGCCGTAGTCGACCAGGTAGCTGTAGCCTTCGCGCCAACGGTTGCCGCGAGGGCTCTGCCAGGTGCAGGTCAACGGCTTGGCGCTGCCTTGCAGGGCCGGGTGCAGGGCGCTGGCCGCTTGCGCCTTGCCGACCTGGCAATGGGTGGTGCGGGTAATGCTCGCAGTTTGCCCGGCGTGGCTGCTGGTGTAGCTCAGCTGCGCATGGGCGGGCAGGGTTTGCCAGTCGCCGCTGAATGACAGCGCGGTCAAGCTGTCGCTGGCGTCCTGCTCCTGCCCGGTCATGATGTCGATGCCGCGTGCGGCCAGATCGAACAGGCCGCGAAAGCTCAGTTGCAGCTGCTGCGCTATCGTCGGGTCCACAGCCTGTAGCAACACTTGGCCGGAGCGGCTGTCGGTGCTGAGGAATACCTGGCGCGGCCTGTTGACGGCATTGTCGCCGTCGTTGAGGTTGGCGTCGTAGCGATAATCCAGCCGGTGCAGGCTCAGGCGTGGTGTCGGCAGGTCGAGGGCGGCGATGGCGGCAAGCACTTCAGGCCTGGCCCTGGGTGGCAAAAACGGCGGCGGCAACGGTGTACGGGCTTTGAGCGGGGCAAGCTTGGCAAGCTCGGCCGGCGCTTGGCAGGCGGCGTCGAACAACTGCTGATAGTACAAAGGGGCCTGCCGGTAGAACGCGCTGAAGGGCTGCCACTGAAGCCTGGTGCGGTCTACGCGATTGTCGTTGTCGAGGAACACCTGGCTTTGCCGGCTGATGAGTTGGCGCTGGCAATAGAACGCCAGGCGCTCGCGGCTGTGCAGGGCCATCACCGCGTGGCCGTATTGCATCGGATAGCGGTGGCGCTGGATGCCGGTCCAGGCGTAGGTAATGTCGCCCTCATGCTGCAGGCTGTTACGGTCGATCAGCAGCCAGTCCTGATCCTCGTCCAGGTTCAGCACGCGCCAGTCGGGGGCCGGACCCTGGTACTCGGGCAACTGACCGGCACCTGGCGGATCGGCTTGAAAGTGGCTGCAAGCGGCCAGGGTGAGCACAGCCAGGCTCGCAGCAAGCGGCTTGAGGGCAAAACGGGCGAGGGCATCCATGCGCATAGGCTCTTGGGGCAAAGCGCGCAGTGTAGCGAATGCCTGCGCCAAGCTGTATGCCTGGCGCTAGCCCCGGGTACGCCAGATCTGCGGCCAATGGGCAGTATCGACGCTGTCGCACCAGCTCATGCGGCTGAATGCCTTGAGCTGCATCACCGCGCCGTCATAGCGCCAGGTTGCATTGGCGCCGCAGTAGCGCCCGCCCGGCTGCAACTGGTTGAGCTCGCCGCGGGCCGGGTCGAACTTGAAAAAGCCATACATCTCGCCGCCCAGCACATCATGCCTGGGGACCTCGATGTGCAGCGAGGTGGGTTGATAGGGCGCGCTGCGCAAGGCGCGGTAATAGCTGTACATGCAGCCCTGGCTCCCACAGCCGTAGCGCAGGCCTACCAGCACATGGGTCGCGTCCAGCGGCGAGACCTCGGCTTCGGCTTGCCAGTTGTCGTACTCGGGTTCGCTCCATTCATGGCGGGTGATGGCAATGACGGCGTCGGCGATGGCCTTCTGCTCGGCATCGCTCACCCCTGGCGCCGGAGTGAAGGGGGCGAGGGTGGGCGTCGGCGGTGCTGGCGGCAGCTGGCTGTCGGGGCGTGTGCCGGGGTTTACAAAGGCGCTGGGGTGATCGATGCGTCCTTGCACCGAGTCGATGAACAGCAAGGAGGCACTCAGGCCCTGCAGCGATACCGGGTGCTGGCCGTTGCTGGTGTCCAGGGTCAGGGTCTGGCCGTTGCGCAGTTGGCGCAACAAGCGCAACGCGACGTCACCTTTGGCGTGATAACGCATCTGCCCCTGCGAGCCTGGCCGAAACCCCGCTGGCAGCGGGCCGCCGTCGAGCAGCAGCCGGGCGCCGAGCTCGACTCTGGCGTCGCTGAACAGGGTCAGGGTGGTAGTCCCCTGGGCCCCGGCTTCGCGCACCAGCTCAAGGCCCACGCCTTGATCGACGCTGCTCGACACGGCGGTACAGCGCAGGGTGTTGTCGCAGCCCACGACCCATTGCTTGAACTGCTTGAGCACCGGCTCCGGTTCCGGCGCAGCCAGGGCCAGGGCCGGCAGGAGCATCAAGCACAGCCAGTTCCATCTTGGGTCAACCATGGTGTTTCAATCCTGCAGGGTAAGCGAACGTCCGTCCTGGCCGGGCATCATCGCAGAAGCCGGGCCAACTTCAAGCCGTTGCCGATCAGAACTCCAAGGCTGCTGTGCTATCCAACGGGTATGACACGGGAGGTAACTGCAATGACCAGCAACGAGCGCGAGGCGCCCGCCAACGAGACGGACAAGCCTGCTGAAGATGAAGACCTTGCCAACCGGCCGATCACTCCGGCCAATCACCGTACTCAGGCTGAGGCCGCTGAAGAACTTAGCCGCAAGATTGCCGAGATTGAACGCAAGGTCGCTGATGGCAATTAACTATCATCTCTATATATAGAACGAAGGGCCATGACGGCCCTTCGCTTACTTACAACTCATCTATCCGCTGAGTTTACTTGCACAGGGTGTAACTGCCCTGGTGCGCACCGCCTCTGTACAAGTCAAAGCGGTAGCCGGCACCCGCGCCGAAGTTATAAGAGCCACCGGTCAGTGTCCAGGAGCCGGCGCTGACGGAAAACCCGCCGCTTACCTGGTCCACTTCCTGATCGTCGAGCACCCGCAGGGCAGAGGGTTGCGCGCTGGTCATGTCGATGTTTTGTGCATGGGTCATGTTATCTATACCTCGTTTGCTACAGTGGGTTCGTCCTAGGTTGATCCCCCCAGGAGAGGGCCTGGGCGCAAGGTGTTGCACTATAAAAGTGTGAGATCGATCACAGTTCCAATAACAGTGGCAGGCTGTTTCGATCCCCGGCCAAGTTAGTAATGCCAGCGCTTTAAGTGCAATAGTACAAGTGTGCTAGTGCCTGTCGATTAACTCGCCGTTATGCTGCAACGGGCTCAGGCGATCAGTCTGTTCATGTTATTAACGTTATCCGCCGGGTCATGGATTGGCATGTTATTCAGGAGCGAAGCCGTGCACGCACGGCGTGACAAGGAGTTGGGCAGCGTACTGCTGGTGTCGCCCGTGCCCCTGCGCTGGGCGGCGCTGGCTGCGCTGCTGTTCAGCCTGGTGTTGATCGTGTTCCTGACCTGCGCCACCTACACCCGCCGCGCCACCGTGAGCGGCGTACTGGTGCCCGAGGGCGGGCTGATCAAGGTGTTTGCGCCACAGGCAGGGGTGGTGCAAGGCCTGGCTGCGGTCGAAGGTCAGAGCGTTGAGGCCGGGTCGACACTGATGGCCCTGGGCAGTGACCTGTATGCCGAGGCCGGTGGCGCGCACGTGGCTATCAGCCGCTTGATCAAACGACGTAACGACAGCCTTACTGAGGAGATTGCCAGCACCCGTGCGCTGCACCTGAAGGAGCTTGAGGGCAAGCGCCGGCGCCTGGCGGTGCTGGAAAGCGAGCAGCAGAAAATCCTCACGCAGATGGACATCAGCCGCCAGCGCCTGGGGTTGGCCCAAGGCATTGCCGCGCGTTATGCCGACCTGCAGCGCCAGGACTACGTGTCGCGCGACCAGTTGCAGGAAAAGCAGGACGCCGTGCTCGAAGTGCGCCTGCGCAGCGAAGAACTGAGCCGTTCGTTGCTGTCGCTGCGCAACGATATCGCCACCTTGCGCGCCGAGCTTGCCGAGTTGCCGTTCAACCAGGGCAAGCAACTGGCCGAGCTTGAGCGGCGCTTGTCGCAAAGCCAGGGCAACCTGCTGGAAAGCGAAGTCAAACGCCAGGTGGTGATTACCGCCCCGGCCAGTGGCGAGGTGACGGCGGTGGGCGTGGTCAACGGCACCCGCGCCGACAGTAACCGGCCGCTGTTGAGCATCGTGCCCAGCGATGCCCAGCTGTACGCCGAACTCTATGTGCCCAGCCGTTCGGCCGGTTTTGTGCGCAGCGGCGATGCCGTGCTGTTGCGCTACCAGGCTTATCCCTACCAGCACTTCGGCCTGGCACGCGGCACGGTAGCGTCGGTGTCGCGCAGCGCGCTGCCAGCCGACGAAATCATGAGCGTGGGCGGCGTCTCCGAGCAGCAGCGCGAGCAAGGCCCGATGTACCGGGTCAGGGTCACCCTTGAACAACAAGCCATGCGCGGACGCGGGCTGAACGAGCGCTTGCGTTCGGGCATGCAACTGGACGCCGACATCCTGCAGGAGAACATGCCCCTCTACGAGTGGCTGCTCGAACCCCTGCGCGGCATAGGGAAACGCCTTTGAACATTCGCCAACCGCTGGCTTTCGGCATCGGCCGCAAGCTGCCCATGGTGCTCCAGGCCGAAGCCGCCGAGTGCGGCCAGGCCTGCCTGGCGATGATCGCCGGCTTTCACGGCCAGCGTCATGACCTGTTCTCGCTGCGCCAGAAGCTGTCGCCGTCGATGAAGGGCGCGACCCTCAAGCAACTGATGGCCATGGCCAGCCAGTTGGGCCTGGCCAGCCGGCCATTGCGCCTGGAACTGCAAGCACTCGGGCAACTGCGCTTGCCCTGTGTGCTGCACTGGAATTTCAACCATTTCGTGGTGCTCAAGGAGGTCGGGCCGCGCGGGGTGACCCTGCACGATCCGGGGCGCGGGGTGTGCAAGCTGTCGTTCGAAGAAGTCTCGGCAGCCTTCACCGGCGTGGCCCTGGAGCTGTGGCCACAGAGCGATTTCCAGCAGGGCGCGGCCAATCCGCCGCTGCGCCTGCGCCAGTTGCTGGGCCGGGTACAGGGCTTTGGCGGGGTGCTCAGCCATGTGCTGTTGCTGGCGGCGGCGCTGGAGCTGTGCATGGTGCTCAGCCCGTTTTTTTTGCAAACGGTGATCGACAAGGTGCTGGTCAGCGCCGATCTCGACCTGCTGGCGGTGCTGGCCATCGGTTTCGGTCTGCTGCTGGTGATGCAGCAAACCCTGGCGCTGGGGCGCTCCTGGGCGTTGATGTACCTGGGCACCCTGCTCAGCGCGCAATGGCAGATTAACGTCTTCAGCCATCTTGTGCGTTTGCCGGTGGCGTTTTTCGAGCGCCGCCACCTGGGCGATATCGTCTCGCGTTTTGGCTCGTTGAAGTCGATCCAGCACACCCTGACCACCTCGTTTGTCGAAGCCTTGCTCGATGGCCTGATGACCCTGGTAACCCTGGGCCTGATGTTCGCTTACAGCCCGCCGCTGGCACTGATCGCGCTGCTGGCCATGGTCATCTATGCCCTGGCCCGCTGGGCCTGGTTCGGCCCGCTGCGCCGCGCCAGCGAAGAGGAGCTGGTGCATGCCGCCCGCCAGCAGAGTTACTTTCTGGAAAGCGTGCGCGGGGTGCGCACCATCAAGTTGTTCGGCCATCAGGAGCAACGCGCCAGCGCCTGGGGCAGCCTGCTGGTCGAAGAAATCAACGCCGGCTTGCGGCCGCAAAAGCTCGCGCTGGCTTACCGCGCCTTCAATGGCCTGCTGTTCGGTCTGGTGACCGTGCTGGTGATCTGGCTCGGTGCCAGGCTGGTGCTTGATGGCCAGTTCAGCGCCGGCATGCTGATTGCCTTTAACGCCTACAAGGAGCAGTTCAACAGCCGTGTAGCCGGGCTGATCGACAAGCTGGTCGATGTGCTGATGCTGCGCCTGCATGGCGAGCGCCTGGCCGATATCCTGCTGCAGGTGCCCGAACCCAGAGCGCCTGAGAAACCTGACGACAACGACGCCGTCGACAGCGTGCCGAGCCTGGAAGTGCGCCAGCTCAAGTTTCGCTATTGCGAGCACGAGCCCTATGTGCTCGATGAAGTGTCGGTGCGCATCGAAGCCGGCGATTCGCTGGCGATCGTCGGCCCCTCGGGAGGCGGCAAGAGCACCTTGCTCAATGTCATGCTCGGCATTCTCAGCCCCAGCAGCGGCAGCGTGTTGCTCGACGGTGTGGCCATCGACAGCCACAACCTGGAGCGGTTGCGGCGGATCAGCGCCACGGTGCTGCAGGATGATGTGCTGTTCGCCGGCTCGATTGCCGACAACATCAGTTTTTTCAGCGCCGAGGCCAACCCGCGCTGGGTCGAGCAGTGCGCGCGCATGGCGGCGGTGCATGACGACATCGCGCAAATGCCCATGGCCTACAACACCCTGGTGGGCGACATGGGCACGGTGCTGTCGGGTGGGCAGAAGCAACGCATCCTGCTGGCCCGGGCGCTGTACCGGCGGCCCAAGCTGCTGTTTCTCGACGAAGCCACCAGCCACCTCGACATCGACCGCGAGGCGGCGGTCAACCACGCGCTGCAGGCGCTGAACATCACCCGCATCATTGTTGCCCATCGCCCCGATACCATTCGCTCGGCGCGCCGGGTGCTGGCGCTGGACAACGGCCGGGTGGTGTATGACGGGCCGCTGATTGAGGCCGATGAGCAAGCGCCAGCCGAGCCAGATGAACGTGCCTGTGGTACGGCGTCTTCGTCATGAACCGTCACCTGACCAGGCTGTGTCTGGCTGCCTTGCTGCTGGCCTGGACGGTGCTACCGGGCATGGCCGCCGAAGCCCTCGATGCCTGCCCAGGCAGGTTAAGCCCTGCACAGCCACTGGTGTTGTCCAGTGCCGTGGCCATCGCCCTGTGCGCCGATCCGCAAGTGCGCGAAGCCTGGCTGTCACAACTGAGCAGCCAGGCCAGCCTGGATGCCGAGTACTCGGCCTACTGGCCGACTGTGCAAGCCCAGGCCAGCAGCGGGCGGGCGAGCCGCAAGACGCGCTTTGACAACTTTCCCGAGGCTGACTCGACCCTCAACACCCGCACCAACAGCTATGGCCTGAACCTCAACTGGGTGCTCTATGATTTTGGCCTGCGCGCGGCGAAAGTCGAGGGCGCCCGCCAGCTGTTGAACGCGGCCAGCAGCAGTCGGGTGGAGAAAATCCAGGCCACGGTGCTCGCCACCAGCAAGGCCTTCTACCAGGTCCAGGCCAACGCCGCCTTGCTCGCGGCCAAGCGCAGCGCCGAGTCCCTGGCGGCCAGCAGCCTCAAGGCGGCCACCGCCAAGTACCAGGCCGGGGCCGGCGAGCAGAGCGACCGTCTGCAGGCCCAGACGACTCACGACCAGGCGCAGCTTGAACGGGTGCTGGCTGAAGGTGACTACGCGACGGCCCAGGGCGCCCTGGCCAGTGCCCTCGGGCTGTCACCCTCGGCGCCGCTGACACTCACCGCCTTGAACGAGCCGGCGGGGCAGGAGGATGAGTTCATGGCCAGTGTCGATGCCTTGATGGAGCAAGCCCGGGCCCGGCACCCGGCCATCGAAAAGGCCCGCGCCGATTGGTTCGCCACCCGCGCCAGGGCGGATGAAGCGCGTGCCGAGGGGCGGCCCAAGGTGTCGCTGTTCAGCAGCTACCAGCAAGAAGACACGCCGATCGACCAGGTGTCGACACGCCAGCAGATCGAGACCTGGAGCGTGGGCGTGCAGATTACCGTGCCGATCTTCGACGGCTTCCTCAGCCGTCGGCGTGCCCGCGCCGCCGATTATGAAGCCGGCGCCCGCGAGCAGGCCCTGGAGCAGGCCGAACGCAGCGTGGCCCTCAACGTCTGGAAAAGCCGCCAGGCCCTGGATGCGCGCACCCGCGCCCTGGCCATCAGCCGCAGCTTCGTCGCCAGCGCCGGGCAATCCCATCAAGTGGCATTGGGGCGCTACAAGGCTGGGGTGGGCAGCATCATCGAACTGCTCAGGGCGCAGAACGAGCTGGCGCTTGCCGAGCAGCGGCGCGTGGAATCGCTGGTCAACTGGTACACCGCCAGGTTGCAACTGGCGGCGGACCTGGGGCAGTTGAATGGTGCGTTGTGAGTGTGTTCGCGGTCTTTCTGACTAGACTCTACCTGCCATTCACCAACCGTGGAGAACCAGGATGAGCCCTAAAAATACCATCTGCCTCTGGTACGACGGCACCGCGCTGGAGGCTGCGACCTTTTATGCCAAGACCTTCCCCGACAGCAAGGTCGGTGCCGTGCACCGGGCGCCGGGCGACTTTCCCTCGGGTAAAGAGGGCGATGTGCTGACCGTCGAGTTTACCGTGCTGGGCATCCCCTGCGTGGGGCTTAACGGCGGGCCGATGTTCACCCACAGCGAGGCGTTTTCGTTTCAGGTGGCGACCGAGGATCAGGCCGAAACCGATCGCCTGTGGGACGCCATTGTCGGCAATGGCGGCCAGGAAAGCGCCTGTGGCTGGTGCAAGGACAAGTGGGGGCTGTCGTGGCAGATTTCGCCGCGGGTGCTGGTCGAGGCAATTACCAGCACTGACCGTGCCGCCGCCAAGCGCGCCTTCGATGCGATGATGGGCATGCGCAAGATTGATATCGCGGCGATTGCGGCGGCGGTCAGGGGTTGAATTGCCGGAGCTGGCTTGCCAGCTCCCGCACAGATCCTGTTGCAGCAACAGCGTTGCCCTCAGAACCCCAGGGTCGCTGACACCAGGTAGGTGCGCGGGGTCGACAACGTCAGCCCGGCCTCGCTGTCATCCGAGGCGCCCGCCGAAGCCCAGTAGTGCTCATCCAGCACATTCTCGACACTGGCGCGCAGGGTGATGGCCTTGTCATCTACCTTGAAGGCATAGCGCGCCCCCAGGTCGTAACGCTCCCAGCCGTCGATCTGCTTGCTGTTGGCCTGGTCCAGGTACTGCGAGCTTGAGTGGATGCCCCGGGCCGTCAGGGTCAGGCCGGCGAGGGCAGGCACGTCATACTCGGCGCTCAGGCTGAGGTTGTACTCCGGCGTTGCCGGGGCGCGGTTACCGTCGAAGCTGGCGCCGACGGTGTCGGTCAGTTCGCTGTCGATGTACATCACCCCACCGAGCAGGCGAAAGCCCTTGAGCGGCTCGCCGAACACATTGAGTTCAATGCCCTTGTTCTCACGCTTGCCATTGGGTCCGAACACCCGGGTAGTGGCGTTGGTCTCGTAGGCCGGCTGCTTGATGCGAAAGGCGCTGGCGGTCAGGGCGAAGTTGCCCAGGTCGTACTTGGCGCCGACTTCTACCTGGCGGCTAATGAACGGCGCGAAGATCTGGTCTTCGTTGATCGAGGTCGACGGGGCGATCTTGCCCTGGCTCAGGCCTTCCATGTAGTTGGCATACAGCGACAGCTGGTCGCTGAGCTTGAACAGGATGCCGCCCGAGGGCGAGAGCTTCTCTTCGTCGTAGGCGGTATCGCCCTTGATGCCATCGCTCCAGTCATCGACCTGGACCCGCTGCCAGCGCGCACCCAGGGTCAGCAACAGGCGCTGGTCAAAAAAGCCCAGGGTGTCGGACAACGCCACGCCGCTGAAGCGGTTCTCGGTGTAGACCTTGAGGTCCGAGCGCAGCCGGGTGCCGGGCGTCGGGGTCGGGCGCGGGTTGTAGAGGTTGCTGGGGCCGGCGGCATAGCGCCCGCCGCCGTTCTCGAAGTCCATGTAGAAGTAGTTGGCCGCCAGGTTGAACTCGTGGCTCACCGGGCCGGTTGCGAACCAGCTGCGCAGGCCGGCGGTGGCGGTGCGCACGTTCTCGTCGCGGGTGAAGTCGCGCGGCTGGACGCTGAAGTCGCCGGCATCGTTGGACACCGGTACGTTGTGGCGGAGGAAGTCGTGGTTGCTCTTGCGCGCGCCGACGGCGCCGTAGGCCATCAGCGCGTCGTTGATGTCGTATTCGGCGTTGACTGTGCCGAAGGTGTCGTTGGTGCGCGCCTTGCTCCAGGCCTGGGCGTAGTTGCGGCGCACGTCGCCGGCGTCCGGTACTTTGGCGTTGGCGCCAACGATGACTCGCTCCTGGGGCGCATCGGTGTTGCGCTTGGTATGGCCGACATCGCTCGACAGGCGCAGGCGCTCGCCGCGAAAGTCCAGGCCGAGCACGGCCATTTCGCGGTCGACGCTCTGCTGGTCCCACTCGGTGTCGCCGGCTTGCCTGACGCCATTCAAGCGCAGGCCGAACTTGCCGTCCTCGCCAAAGCGCCGGCCGATGTCGACCGCACCGCCCACCTGGCTGTCGGACGCGTAGTTGCCGGTGAACTCGGTGATCGGCGTGTCGCTGGCGCGCTTGGGCACCACGTTGATGCCACCGCCGACGCTGCCGCGCGGCGAGATGCCGTTGATCAGCTGGCTGGGGCCCTTGATGATGTCGACGCGGTCGGCCATTTCCATGTCGATGGAGTAAGTCGGCAGGATGCCGTACAGGCCGTTGTAGGCAACATCGCTATTGAACAGGCTGAAGCCGCGAATGGTGAATTGCTCGAAGCGCCCGCCGGCGGGGTTGGTGGCGCGCACCGACGGGTCGCTGGCGATCAGGTCGCCAAGGGTGCGCGCCTGCTGGCCCTTGATCGCCTCGCTGGTATAGGTGGTCATGCTGAACGGCGTTTCCATGAAGTCCCGCGAGCCCAGCAGGCCTTGCGAGCCCCGGCGCGCAACCTGGCCGCCAGCATAGCGCTGGCCATCATCGTCGCCGCCGCTGTGGGCGCCGAGGATGCTGGTCGGGGCGATCTCCACGGCGTCGCCGCTTTGCGGTGTAGGCACCAGGGTGTAGGCGCCCGCTGTCACCGGCTGCAGTTGCAGGCCCGAGCCCTGCAGCAGCCGGGCAAAGCCTTCATCGACGCTGAAGCTGCCGCTCAGGCCGGCACTGCGCCGACCATTGACTAGGCCCGGGTCGACCGACAGGCTGACCCCGGCCTGGGCGGCAAAGCGGGTCAGCGCGGTGCCCAGTTCGCCCGCCGGTACCTGGTAGCTGCGGCTGGCTCCGTCGGCCAGCGCCGCTGGCGGCGCCAATGACGCCAGGCCCAGCACCAGGCACAGGGTTGGGGACGAAAACGAAGACGCCAGGCGCGTTCGATGGCGTGTCAGTACGGGCATTGTTGCGCTCTCTTTTCGATTCACATGCCCTTGATGACAAGCGAGCGAACAAAAGGGGACAGCGGTATGCGCAAATAATGCCACGCCTGGCCACGGCAGGCCTGCTCGCGCTTCAGGCCGGTGCGTACGGGGCGTAGTCCAGGTAGCCCTTGGCGCCGCCGCCGTAGTAGGTGTCGCGGTCCGGGGTGGTCAACGGCCAGCCGTTTTTCAGCCGGGCGACCAGATCGGGGTTGGCGATGAACGGCTGGCCAAAACCTGCCAGGTCGATCAGGCCGGCGTCAACCAGGTCCTGGGCACGCTCCAGGGTCATGTCGCCGGCCAGGATCAACGCGGTCTGGCGCAGTTGCGCCTTGCAGTCGGCCAGCAGCGCGCGCAGGGCCTGTTCCTGGGCCACGGCGCCTGCGCTGGCGAGGAAGAAGTGGGTCTGGTCCATCACATGCACATAGGCGATACCGCGCGCGCCCATGCCGGCGCAGAGGGCCGAGTAGGTCTCGTCGATTTGCGCGTAGATCGGCATGTCGAACAGCTGGCCGTAAGGCGAGATACGGATGCCGACCTTGTCGGCGCCGATGCGGTTGACCACAGCATCGACCACTTCAAAGACAAAGCGCAGGCGGTTTTCCAGGGTGTCGGCGGCGTAACGGTCGCTGCGGTCGTTGACCAGCGGGTTGAGGAACTGCTCGATCAGGTAGCCGTTGGCGCCGTGGATTTCGACGCCGTCAAAGCCTGCGGCAATGGCGTTGGCCGCGGCCTGGGCGAAGTCTTCGACGACCCGGCCGACTTCTTCGGTGTTCAGCGGGCGCGGCGTCGAGGTCGGGACAAAACCCGGCTCGCCGCTGTCGGTGTAGCCGAAGGCAATCGCGCCCTGGGCGACCTTGCCGGTGGCGCTGACCGGGGCCAGGCCATCGCGCTGGATCGAGGTGTGCGAGACCCGGCCGACATGCCACAGTTGGGCGAAGATCTTGCCGCCGACGCTGTGCACCGAGTCGGTCACCAGCTTCCAGCCGTGGATCTGCTGCTCGCTGAAGATGCCCGGGTTGAACAGATAGCCCTGGCCTTCGCGGGAGATCGGCGTGCCTTCGGAAACGATCAGGCCGGCGGTGCCGCGCTGGGTGTAATGCAGGGCGATCTGTTCGGTGGCGATGTCTTGCGGGGCGCGTGAACGGGTCATCGGCGCCATGACGAAACGGTTGCTCAGCTGCAGTGGGCCGAGGTCATAGGGGGCAAACAGGTCTTTCATGCGTGGGGCCTCTGGGTGGAATGGCGCCATGCTAGGGGCTTGCGAAAACAGCCACAATCAAGGCTAAAGGCAAAACACTATTGCTGTAACAGCAATATGAGCACCTATACTGGACGGATTTCTCGTTCAGGAGCCGCCCATGCACCTCAAGGCCCACCGCTTCTTCGCCATGGTCGCGGTGACCGGTAGTTTCTCTGCCACCGCCCGGCATTTTCAGGTGCCGGCCTCGTCGGTGTCGCGTTTTATCGCGGCGCTGGAGCGCGAGGTCGGGCAGCAGTTGCTGTACCGCAACACCCGCGCGGTGAAGCTGACCGAAGCCGGTGAGCGCTATTACCTGCAGATTCGCGAAGTGCTGGAGCTGCTGGATGCTGCCGACGAGTCGATCAGCGGCAAGCCCGGCGACATTCGCGGCCTGGTGCGGATCAACGCGCCGGTGGCTTTTGCCCATCTGCATCTCGTGCGCCTGCTCAATGGCTTGCATGAGCAATACCCGGAACTGACCGTGGAGCTGACCGCCACCGATGCCTACATCGACCCGGTGCAGGAGGGCGCCGACATCACCTTTCGCGTCGGCCATCTGCAGGATTCGGGGCTGATCGGCCGGCAGATCTGCACCCAGCGTTATGTCCTGTGTGCCAGCCCCAGCTACCTTGAAAAACATGGCCAGCCGGGCTGCGCGCAGGACCTGCGCCAGCATAGCTGCCTGGTCTACAAAGGCACCGGCGGTGCGCAGCGCTGGTACTTGCGCCGACCGGGCAGCGACAGCGTCGAGGTGGTCGAGGTGCACGGGCCGCTGCGCAGCAACAATGCCCAGGTGCTGGTGGAAGCGGCCCTGGCCGGGCGCGGCATCGTGTTTTTTCCGACCTGGCTGTTCAGCAAACACAGCTTTACCAGCAAGGCCCTGGTGCAACTGCTGCCCGACTGGCAAGGCGCCGTGGAGGCGACGCCGAGCCAGATCCACTTGTTGTCAGCGCAAAACCGCCTGCGCTCGCAGAAGGTGCGGCGGGTGTGGGACTACTTTCTCGACGCCATCGGCACGCCGCCGTACTGGGACGACCTCGGCGCCTGAGTCAGCCCTTGGCCCGCCAGGTCACCGGCCAGTACTCCTCGTTGATGCTGTCGCAGCGCCACATGGTCCGCCGGTCCTTGAGCTGCATGGCCGCACCGTCGTATTGCCAGGTCGAGCTATCACCGCAGTCCTTGCCCATCTCGCGGAAAATCTTCAACTGGCCGCTGACCGGGTTGAAGTTGATCTGCCCATACAGGTCAGGGGAGAAGTGAGCCTCGGGCGCCGCCTTGAGTTCCAGCGGTGTCGCCTGGTACGGCGCGGTGCGCGAGACACGATAGAGGCTGTGGTTGCAGCCGTCCTCGGCGCAGCCGTAACGCAGGCGCACCAGGGCGTGGGCCGGGTCCAGGGGGTAGACCTCGGCCTGGGCCTGCCAGTTCTGATGGGGCGCGGCGCTCAGTTCGTCCTTGGTCAGGGCAATCAGGTAGTCGCCGATGGCCTGTTGCTCGGCGTCGCTCAAGGCCGGGGCCAGGGTAAAGCGCGGCAGTTTGGGAATCGCCGGGGCCGGCGGCACGCGGCTGTCCGCCTGGTAGCCCGGGCGCACGAAGGCGCTGGGGTGGCCGATGCGCCCTTGCACCGAATCCATCAGCAACAGGGCGGCGCTCAAGCCCTGCAGCGATACCCGGCGCTCGCCAAAGTTGCTGTTGGAGCTCAGGGTGTCGCTGTTGCGCAGCTCGCGCAGTTTTTCGACGGCGGCATCGCCCTCAAGGTAATAGTACTCACGGTCGTTGGAGCCGTACTGCCAGGGCTCGGTGGGGCGGCCGTCGAGGTGAAACTCATAGCGCAGGCCGACGTCATCGTAGCCGATCACACTGACCCGGGTGCTGCCCTTGGCCCCGGCTTCGCGAGCGATGTACAGGCCCATCCCGGGGTTGTCGGTGCTGCCCGACACCGCGGTGCAGCGACGGGTGTTGTCGCAGGCCAGCCGCCAGTCCTGGAATACCCGGGTCAGTGGCACCGGCTCCGGGGTGGCGGCCTGGGTCAGGGCGGGTAACAGGCCAAGGGCCAGCCAGGTCCATCTTGCTGAAAACATCGTGGTCGATCCTGCGGTGTTGATGAAGGGCGGCATGATCGCATCTTGGTGGTAGTCTGGCAGCTGTTCAGGATCAATCAGCCAAGGAAGCCTTGTGATCGCCGTCCGCCCCGTTTTACCCCATGAATGGCCCACTTACCGCGATCTGCGCCTGCAGGCATTGCAGGATTCGCCAGATGCCTTTGGCAGCACCTTCGCCGCCGAGTCGCAACGCAGCGATGAAAACTGGGCCACGCGGATAGCGGCGGCCCATGCCAGCGGCAATGACCGGGCGTTTTTCGCCGTTAACGGCGACGCCCTGTGCGGGATGGTCTGGTGCAAATTGTCCGCGGCCGAGCCAGGTGTGGCCGATATCTACCAGATGTGGGTCGACCCGGCCGCGCGTGGCCTGGGCGCCGGCAGTGCCTTGCTCAAGGCGGCGCTGGGCTGGGCTGCCAGCGTGGCCGTGCGCCGGGTGGGCCTGGGCGTGACCCTCGCCGACAGCCCTGCGATGCGCTTGTACCAGGCCCATGGCTTTCAGCCGGTCGGCGCCCCGCAGCCATTGCGCGAAGGGTCCAGCCTGATGTCGCAGGGGATGCAGCGACAGCTGGCTCGCTAGTCCTCGAAGCGCCCCGACGGATCGCGATCTTTTTCGTAGTGGTGGCTGAGCGGGAAGGGTGGCAGCCAGGATTCGCGGCGGGTGGTCCAGCTTTCGTAGGTGGGCGTGAACAGGTTGGGGGCATCCAGCGCGCCGAGGTTGATCTCGACTTCATCGCCTGAGCGGGCGAACACCGACGAGCCGCAACGTGGGCAAAAATAGCGCCCGGCGTAGTCACGGGTTTCGCCTTCGATGCTGACTGCCTCTGCGGGGAAAATCGCCGAAGCGTGAAACAGCGCGCCGTGGTGCTTGCGACAGTCCAGGCAGTGACACAGGCCGACCCGGTAGGGGCGTCCCGAGGCTGCAAATCGCACGTTGGCGCACAGGCAACCGCCGGTGAGTGGGTCCATGGTGGGGCTCCTCATGTGTGTTAGCGGCCCTCGCGGGCTAGGGTTCGCAGATTTTGTACAACCCGAGACTTATGATCATTAACACGAACCCAATAAAGATCAGCCTGCCGGAAACAAGCACGCGACGCTTGAGCTGCCAGGGAAAGTTTTGCACTTGCGCTGCATCGAGCTGGCCTCGGCGAATATGTTTGTGGGGGGAGGCCAGCAAGCCACTTATCATTCCGACCAGTACCCAACGTGACACCAGGCTTGAAGTCCCCCAAACGCGAATCTGCTGCTCAAGCCAAGTGCTGCTTTGCAGCGCTGAAAGCGATCTTTCGAAATCTCGGCCATTTGCGATGCACGCATTCATCACGATCCCAGTCATCATGATGATCCATGGGCCTAGGATCAGTACCATCTGCACTTCCAGGGGCCAGGAACGAGGGTCAATAATCATGGGCCTGTCCAGTTGTAAAATAGTTCTCCAGCAAGATCGCCCGATGTGTTGCCAATCATGCTTCCCACATAAGTGCCCATGCCTACCAGGACTATGCCGCAAACGGCGCCGCCGTGCGGTCCGATGCCTACGCACACCGAAGCGGCGGCCCGAAGCCACTATCTGACCGTCAGTCATGCTGCGCGGCACGATGTAGAAGCCGGGCTGCAGCAATTCTGAGGAAGACATTATCGAGTGAGCTGGGGAAGGTGTTGAGGGTGGCATCCTTGTCATGCGCAGGTTCCTTGGGCAATGAAGGCCGGAACCTAGCACCGCCGCTCGCGATCTAGCGCACCGCTGGACGGAATCGGAAAGATCCTACAGTGACAGCGGATTCGGATTGGCGGGCGTACGATGAGACCGGTACAGCCAGCACTTCAGGTGCTGGCCGAATTACGACCGCTTCGCGCTCGATCGCGGGTCAAGCCCGCTCCCACAGGATTGATGCGAGCCCGCACCTGCAGCATCAGTACCCGGTCATCTCCAGATAGCCCTTGCCGCTCACACTGCCATTAAAGCGCACCGGCCCTTCCCAGTACGGAAAACGCGTCGACATCCACGCTTTGGGCTCCAGTGCATCGACCTGGACATCCACCCCGTGCGCCGGCACTTGCACACGCCAGCGGGTTGGCAGCTTGTGGCCGTTGTCCTGCGTGCTCCAGGCCAGCTCCTGGAGCTGGATCTGCGCACCCTGCAGAGCCTGGGCGTTGCCTTCGGCGCTGATCCAGGTGCCTGCGCGGTAGGGCGTGCCCTGGGCTTCGCGCACGCGAAACAGCATCAGTTTGGCGCCGCTGTCCAGGTGCAGGGAGAACCAGTCCCAGCCCGATTGCCCGGCCGCCAGGGGCTGGCTGCTCCATTCGCGGTCGAGCCAGGCGTTGCCGGTCACCGCCACGCGCTGGCCGTTGCGTTCGACCTCGCCGCTGACCTGGTAGAACGGCTGGCTGTAATAGTACGAGGCCTGGCCCTTGCCGGATTTTTCGCTGTAGCCTCGAGCGCCGTGCAGCACCAGCGGGCCGTTGCTGATCAGCTTGAGGGTGTAGCTGAAACCCTTGCCATTGGCGCTCATTTGCAGGCGCCCGATGTCGTCGCTGCCTTGTAGCGACCAATCGTTGATCCAGGCGCGAAACGGCTGGGGCTCGACGCCCGCCTGACCGATGCCGCCGCGCGCCAGGGTTTCGGCGTATTGATGGCCGCCGGGGCCGGTGAGCGCGGCGTGGCCCATCCACAGGTTGGGGCTGTTCCAGTCGGTGGTTTCGGTGCCTGGGCGCAGGGCCGAGCGGAACAGCGTCCACTGCGCGCCCCAGTCACGGCCCTGAGCGTCCTTGAGGTTGGCGGTGACGTACCACCATTCGATGCGAAAGCCGGTGTGCGGCCCGTGATCGAGGGGGAACAGCAGCGGATGATCGCGGGTTACCGGGGTGAAGGCCGCAGCGTCCTGGCCCAACCCGGCAAAGCCTATGGGAGCAGGTGTGGGCTGGTCGCAGCCACCCAGCAGCAACAGGCCGATCATCAGGCAAAGGTCAGGTTTCATCGGCAAACTGCCTCAACAGTTCGCTGGGCTGGCTCCGCGCCAGTTGCCACAAGGGCCAGGCGCTGGCCAGCAGGCTGGTCAACAGGCCAAGCAGCGCCAGCTGTAGCAGTTGCGCGGCAAACACATGCAGCGGCAGGCGCCAGCCGAAAGCCTGAACATTCACCACCGCCACCAGGCACCAGGCCAGCAACAGCCCGAGAGGGATCGCCAGCAGCACCGTCAGACTGCTCAGCATCAGGGTTTGCCCCAGTGACAACCCTACCAGCTGCGTGCGCCGCACACCCAGGGCCCACAGCGGCGCCAACTGGCCCAGGCGGCTCTGGCTCAAGGTCAGCAAGCTGATGAACAGGGCGATGCCCGCCACCCCCAGGGTCAGGCTATTGAGGGCGGTGGTGGCGGCGAAAGTGCGGCTGAAGATTTCAGTCGACCAGCGTTTCAAGCTGGCTTGCTCGACCATGCGGCTGTCGTCCAGGGCGAAGCGTTGTTGCAATTTGTCTTTGAACGTGGCGATGCGCTCGGGCGCAAGATTGAGGCTGATGGTGCTCAGCGTCGCCTGCGGCAGGTGCCCACGCAGCCAGTCGGCATTGACCAGCAGGTGGCCCTTGGGGTTGCCATAGTCGGCATAGATGCCCACCACAGCCATGGTTTGATTGGCCAACTGCAGGTTGTCGCCCAGCTGCACGCCCAGGCGCCGGGCCAGTTGCTCGCTGAGCATCAGCGCATTGCCGCTGGCCAGTTGCGCCCAGGCCTGCGGGCTTTGCTCCAGCAATGGCCAGCGCGCGGGGTAGGCGGGGTGATCGATGATGCCCTGGACCTGCACCGGCCACTGCTGCACGCGTATTTCGGCACGCCAACTGGGCAGCAACGTGGTGATTGCCGGTTGCTCGGCGAGCCAGTCAGTGAGTTGCAGGGCCTGAGTCGTGTCCTGCGGTGTGAGGTACAAGTCGGCAGAGAGGCGCTGGTCGAGCCAGCCGCTGAAGGTCTTGCGAAAGCCCTCGGTCATGCTGCCGACGCCGACGCTGGCGGCCAATGCCAGCAGCAGCGCCATCAGCGCCAGGCTCAGTGCCGGAAGCTGCTGACGGCTGTCGGCGACAAACCACTCGGCCAGCGCCCCGCGACACCCGCGTGCCAGCCAGGCCAGCGCGCCGTCGAGCAGGGCGGGCAGCAACAAGGCCGCCGCCAGCAACAGCGCTGCCAGCAGGATCAAGGCACTGGCCAAGCTGTTGCCCCATTGCCAGCAAGCGAGCGCGACCACCAGCAACAGCCCGGCGACCGCTGCCTGACGGCGCAGCCACGGCCCCTGGGCCATGCGCCAGGCCTGCGGCTGGGCCAGGGCCAGCAGCGGCAAACGGGCGGCGCGCAACACGCTGCCGGCTCCGGCCAGCAAGGCACCGAGCAGGCTCACGGCGATGCCCGCCAGCCACCACCCGGCTGGCAGGCTCAGTTGCCCGGCCACCTGGGCGCCGTACAGGCCGCGCAAACTGGCGGCGATATCGGGCAGCAACAGCGCGGCCAGCCCATAGCCGCTGGCGGCCCCGGCCAGGCCGCCGAGTACGGCGAAAACTCCCAGTTCCAGGCTCAGGCCGAGCAACAGGGTGTTGAGGCTGATGCCACAGGCACGCAGGTTGCGAATCAGCCCGCGGCGCTGTTCCAGGGCCAGGCCGATGGCGGCGTGGGCGATGAACAGGCCGACGACGAACGCCAGCAGGCCCAGCGCCGTGAGGTTGAGGTGAAAGCTGTCGGTCAGGCGCTGCAGGTCGCCGTCATCGCTGGGCGCTTGCAGGGTCAGGCGCGCGGCGATGTCTGCGGGCAAGGGCCTGGCGTTATCATTCAAAAGCAGTCGCGACAGCTGCCCGGGCGCTTGCAGCAAGGTTTGCGCATGGCCGATATCCACCACGATCACCCCTGGTGCCAACTGCGGCTGCACAACAAACGGCGGCAGTACCTGGCCGTCGCTGGTGGTTGCTTGCCCGCTGGCATTCAGAGGCAGTTGCCGCAGGGTATCGGGGCTGATCCAGGCTTGCCCGGGCTCGCCAATGAATGCCTGCACATCGAAGCCTTGCAACGGCGTGCCGGCGACGGTCATTGTCGTGGGCAGGCTCAGCGGCTCGATACCGATCAGCCGTACCGTCAGCGCTTGCTCCCCGGCAAAGCGCAAGCGACCTTCGAGCAGCGGCGACACCTGCCAGCCGAGCCTGCGCAGTTGCAGGTACAGTGCTTGCTCGAAACGCTCACCGTTGCCAGCTATCAACTGCGCCTGGGTGGGCCCGGTCAGCACTGCGCTGGCGCGGGCGTAGTCGGCCCGCGCCTGGCTGTTGAGCGCCTGCACCCCGGTCCATAGCGCAGTGGCCAGCCACAAACCGGTAAAGATGCTGAAGAACTGCAATCGATGGCGCCGCCAGTAGCTCAGCAGCGCCTGCAGGGCAATCAGCAGCGGGCCCATCAGTGCGCCTCGACCTGCACACGCCCGGCGTGCAGCACGCAGCGCTGCTCAAGGCGCGCTGCCAGACGCGGGCTGTGGGTCACCATCAGCAGGCTGCTGGCAGCCTCGGCGACCAGTTGCAGCATCAACGCCAGCACTTCATCACTGCTGCGCTCGTCGAGGCTGCCGGTGGGTTCATCAGCCAGCACCAGCGCCGGGCGAGCGGCCAGCGCCCGACCGATGGCGACCCGCTGCTGCTGGCCGCCGGAGAGTTGCTCGGGGTAGCGCTGCAACAGGCTGGCCAGACCCAGGCGGGCAGCCAGGTAGTCCAGCCATTGGCGGTCAAACCGCGCCGCCAGCCTGGCCTGAAAGGCAAGATTGGCCGCCACATCGAGGCTGCTGATCAGGTTGTACTGCTGGAACACCAGGCCGATGCCTTGCCGACGCCAGCGCGCCAGGGCTGATTCCGAACGGGCGTCCAGCGCCTGGCCATCGATCAGGATGCGCCCACTATCGGCGCGATCGAGACCGGCGACCAGGTGCAGCAAGGTGCTTTTGCCGCTGCCGGACTCACCCATCAATGCCAGGCTGCTGCCCTGGCCCAGGCGCAAGTCGACGCCCTGCAATACCGGCAGCAGGCCTTGGGCAGTGCTGAACGACTTGTGCAACTGTTCGATGACCAGCATGGGGCGGGTTCTATCCTCAGCTGTTTTTAGCGCTCGCCAAAAAATACGCCACCAGTGCATTGGCATGGCCATGGCCCAAGCCATGCTCGGCCTTGAGCCAGCTGACGATCTCCATGTGCTTCTTGCCGCTGACCGTGCCGATCAGCTCCAGCCAGTGGTTGACGGGCTGGCCGTAAGTCTTCTCGATGGAGGGGAAGTACGACGCTGGCCCTTTTACTTTTGTCTCTTCGCTCATGGTATGTGGTTCCTGATTAGGTGGGTGGGATGCGCTTCAATCTTTAGGCTCGGCTATCAACAACAATGATTGCGGCAGCGGGCTTTGTGGATGCTGCGGCTCCTGCACGGCGACCAGCTTGAAACCCGCCATGTCCAGTGCAGTGAACCAGCTGGACAAAGTGCGCAGGTACCAGGGCATGGGCTGCCACTGGCCGGCAAAGCTGGCAAAGGTTTCTTGCCGCCAACCGTCCTGATAGTTGCCGGCCGCGGCCGCCCACGGGTGCAGGGTCTGGATCACCAGGGCGCCGCCAGCGGCGAGCAGGGCGTTCATGGCGCCGAGCAGGGGGATGATGTCCTGGTGCAACAGGGCGAAGTTGGCGCAGACCAGCGAGTAGTCGCGGCCGATATCAACCTGTGCGTCTGCCAGCGCTGCATAGCTGGCCAGATACACCTGGGCCGTCCCCGCTGCCCGCGCCGCCTCGACCAGGGTCGGATCGCCGTCCACCCCCACCGCGTCGATGCCGCGCTTGGCCAGTGCGCGCAACAGCCAGCCTTCGCCACAGCCCAGGTCGAGCACGCGTTCGGGCTGGCGGCCGAGCACCGCCAGCAGAATCGCCTGGTCGGTGACTTGCTGGCGGCTTTCGATGGCGCCGCTGCGAACGGCTTCAATCCACGCTTGGGCGTTGTCTTGCCAGCTTTGCAACAGCTCGTTTTCGGGGGCAGGCATTGCGCTCTCCATTCAACATTACCAGCGCTGGCAAGGCCAGCATGCACAGCTGCAGTCTAGGCAAATGAGCCGGTGCGCACCTCCCCGTCAAGCACATAACGGGTAATCAGCACTCCACCTGGCGTGCTGCTCGAATCGGCCAAAGTAAAGGACGCCGCTTGCGCCTGGTCATCGAACAGGCGCTTGCCACGGCCGAGGATGATCGGGTGAATCAACAGCCGCAGTTCATCCACCAGGCCCGCCGCCAGCAATTGACGCACCAGCTCGCCGCTGCCCTGGGTCAACAAGGTGTCGCCGTCCTGCTGTTTGAGGGTACGAATAGCCCCGGCTAGCTCACCCACCAGGGCATGGCTGTTGTGCCAGTCGAGGGTCTCGGGGTGGTGGGTGGCGACATGCTTGGGCACACGGTTGAACAGGTCGGCGATGAACTGATCCGCAGAGTCGGTCTGGTGCGGCCAATAGCCGGCAAAAATGTCGTAGGTGCGCCGCCCCAGCAGCAGTTCGAACGGCTGCGAGAACAGCGTCTGCATGGCCTCGCCGAAGGCCTGGTCGGCAAATGGCACGACCCAGCCGCCGTAGCCAAAACCGCCGCTGGTGTCTTCTTGCGGCCCGCCCGGGGCCTGGATTACGCCGTCGAGGCTGGTGAAGGCGGCAACGATGAGTTTGCGCATGAGTGGCTCCTGATGGGGCTGCAGGCGGAACTGCCTGACACTAGTCGAACCGGCGCCGGCGAAATCGACAGCGCTTCGATCATCTGTGTACTATCGCCCCCAGGCTAATGCTGCCCGCCGCTCGCGCCCACACGGCCTCGGCTTCAGGAGAAAAACGATGATTTCAACCGAGCAAGCCAAGCAGACGGCAATCCGCTTCGACAAGCCCATTCCCATCCTGCGCAGCTTTGACGAAGCCAAGGCCCGCGAGTTCTACCTGGATTTCCTCGGTTTCAGCGTTGAGTTCGAGCACCGTTTCGAAGCTGACCTGCCGCTGTACCTGGGCATCAGCCGTGACGGCCTGCAACTGCACCTGTCCGAACATCATGGCGATGCCAGCCCGGGGGCGACGATCTTCGTGCCCACGCACAACATCGAGCAACTGCGCGACGAACTGCAGGCCAAGCGTTATGGCTATGGACGCCCGGATATCGTCGAGCAGGGCTGGGGTAAAGTGCTGGAAGTCTACGACCCGTTTGGCAACCGGATACGCTTCTGCCAGAGCTGATAGAACGGCATTGAGCCGCGATCAACTGCGGATAAAGGCCAGCAGGTCGGCATTGATGATGTCGGCATGGGTGGTAGGCATGCCGTGAGGGAACCCCTTGTAGGTTTTCAGCGTGCCGTTGCCGAGCAGTTTCGCCGACAGCGGCCCGGAGTTGTCGTAGGGCACGATCTGGTCATCATCGCCGTGCATCACCAGCACCGGTACCGTGACCTTCTTCAGGTCCTCGGTGAAATCGGTCTGCGAGAAGGCGACGATACCGTCGTAGTGGGCCTTGGCGCTGCCCATCATGCCCTGGCGCCACCAGTTGAGGATCACCCCTTGCGACGGCTTAGCGCCCGGACGGTTGTAGCCGTAAAACGGCCCGGAAGGGATGTCGTGGTAGAACTGGGCGCGGTTGGCCGCCAGTTGCGCCTGCAGGTCGTCGAATACTGATTTTGGCAGGCCGCCGGGGTTGCTGGCGGTCTGTACCATCAGCGGCGCAACCGCGGCGAGAAGGGCGGCCTTGGCCACCCGCTCCTGGCCATGGCGGGCGATGTAATGGATGACTTCGCCACCGCCGGTCGAATGCCCGACATGCACGGCCTTTTGAACACCCAGGTGCTTGACCAGCGCCGCCACGTCATCGGCGTAATGGTCCATGTCGTGGCCATCCCAGACCTGGCTGGAGCGCCCATGGCCACGGCGGTCGTGGGCGACGACCCGATAACCCTGGGCCAGAAAGAACAACATCTGCGTATCCCAGTCGTCGCTGCAGAGCGGCCAGCCGTGGTGAAAGAAAATCACCTCGGCGTCACGCGGGCCCCAGTCTTTGTAGAAGATCTCAACGCCATCGTTAGTGGTCACGAATGCCATGTTCGCTGCTCCTCTGAGGTGTGGGCGAACCATGAGCATAGGAGATCAGGCTGGAACGTGATTGAAGCCTTCGACAAACGCCGCAATTTGCCGGCTACCGCACAAATGCACCACCGGTACCTGCGGCCCGATGGCTTCACGTACCCTTTCAATCCCCGGGCGATAACCGCGATCGAAGGTCCAGACGAATTTCAGGAAGGTCAGAAACGCCCGGTCCAGCTTTTCGCTGCAGCCGTCGGCGAGGTCAGGGCGCGGGCGGTTCAGCACGCTGCGCTTGATCACCCGCATCAAGCAGGTCAGGCGCGGCGTATCCAGCCAGATCACCAGGTCAGCCTGCGGCAGGCGCAGGTCGAAGGTGCGCCGCGCATAGTTGCCTTCACACACCCAGGCGTCCTGCGACACTGCCTCGCGCACGCGCGAGCGGAACTGCTCGGCATCCGGCTCGACCCAGCCGGGCTCCCAGAACAACCTGTCCAGGTGCACCACCGCCAGGCCCAGTTGCTTGCCCAGGGCGCGGGCGAGGGTGGACTTGCCGCTGCCGGCGTTGCCCAGAATTACGATCCGTTGCATGAGGGACTGCCTTGTCGGAAAAAAAGCCGGCGATTGTGCAGGTTTTGTCGGGGCAGTGAAAGTGTATCGGTAGGGATTTTGCAGCTATCCGGGCACTCACTAGCCGGGCGCAGAGGGAATCAGATCGTCTTCAATCCACTTGGCAAGCCGGTGCCGGTTGATAGCGCGCGCCATGTGCGCCAGATAGGCCAACTCTGCAGTGCCGAGGGTCAATCCGTGGGACAGGAGTAGCGCCAGACCCTCAAGCGCATCGTGCTCTTGCTCCATGCAAATGACCGTTTGCCGGGCCGGGGTGAGGCCGTTGTTGGCGACCGATGAAAGGCTTGCACCACACTCGATCAAGCGCTTGGCGCGGTCCGCCCGACCGAACTTGAGCAGCGTCGAGAGTACGGTGAAGCCATCGTCGCTCGCTGCATCGACACTGTTGTTGCTGCTGTACCAGGCCAGCACCCATTCGAACACAGGGTCATCACTGTCCAATGACACCCGGTGCAGCAGGTTATTGCCGCCAAGGCTGTTTTTTTGCAGAAAATCAACGCCATTGGCCGCAAGAAATTCCAGCGCCTGAATGTTTTCAGCCACATAGAACAGAACAGGAGTGCCGTTATAGGATTCGCGGTTCTTGATCGGCGCAAGCAGGCGCTGCATTGCCCTGTTGTCGCCATTGGCCAAGGCGTCAGCGGCTTCAAACAAATCGATTATCAACGCTTCATTAGTCATCGCGGGCTCTGGGTCGAAAAATTGCGGACAAGACCGGCCCCTGGCGATTGCCCTGGTGTGCAGAACACCCGCTGGCGCTGGCCTGATCATGCACTTTGCATGATGGGCATGTTCGCAACGTGCTGCAACCTATTGAATTTATAGCCATTGCCCTTTCAACCGGTTTGGCACAGGGCGTGCACCCGTTGTAGTGAACATTCGATGTTCCTCACGGGAGTTCTACAACAATGATTACAACATCAGAAACCCACTCCACCTCCATCGTCGAAGCGCAAAGCCGCTCCGGCGTGTCATGGGCGGCTATATTTGCCGGCGCGGCGGGCGCCGCGGCGTTGTCGTTGATACTGGTTTTGCTCGGTATCGGGCTGGGCTTCTCGGCAGTTTCGCCGTGGGTTGGCGACGGCATGAGCGCCAAGGGCCTGGGTATCTCGACGATTGTCTGGCTGGCGCTGACGCAGATTATCGCCTCCGGCCTGGGGGGTTACCTGGCGGGCCGTCTGCGGGTCAAATGGGCGAGCGTGCATGGCGATGAGGTGTACTTTCGCGATACCGCCCACGGCTTTCTGGCCTGGGCCGTTGCCACGCTGGTCACGGCAACGCTGGTGGTCGGTTCGGTCAGCAGTATCGTCGCTGGCGGCGTGCAGGCGGGGGCTCAGGTCGCCGCGGGTGCTGCAGGTGGCGTTACTGCGGCAGCGACGGCTGCCAGCGGTTCCCAGGGTAGCGACCCCTATGGTTATTTCGTCGATACCCTGTTCCGTGGCGATGGCACGGTGGCGGTCAACGAAGATGCTGCACAAGTAGCGGTGACCCGGATCATGGCGCGCGCGTTGAGCAACGGCGGGCAACTGAGCGGCGAAGACCGCCAGTACCTGGCGCAACTGGTCAGTCAGCGCACCAACCTTGCGCCGGCCCAGGCCGAGCAGCGTGTCGACCAGGTCTTCGCCCAGGCGCGCCAGGCAGTGGACGACGCCAAAAAGGCTGCCCGTGAAGCGGCTGATGCCGCCAGCAAGGCGGCTGCGCTGTCGGCATTGTGGATGTTCATTGCCTTGCTGTGCGGGGCGTTCTTCGCCAGCCTCGCCGCCACTTACGGCGGCCGTCGTCGCGATGCCGTGGTGCTGGTCGATGACTACGTCAGTGCCCAAGTCCGTTGAACCGAGGAGAACTACCATGCGTTCACTACTGTTGTTCATGCTGGGTGTACCGATTCCGGTGATCATCCTGATCGCCCTGTTCATGCATTGATTGCCTGGCGAAGTCGGCGGCCTTGCCGCCGACTCGTGCCATCCCTCAAAAAAACTGCACTCACCCCTCAGTTTTTTGAATTACCACTCGCCAGCCCAACCCCGGCAAAATCCCCGCCCACGCAACACCCAAAAATTCCATCTCCACGGACGGAGCCCATTGGTATTGCCCCCTCGCAATACTCAGCCCAGTCAATTTGGCCGGGCTTTTTTTACTGCCCAGGTGCCCGATCTACCCATGTCTCTGCGCGCTCTGAACAACGGGTTCAACCGGCTGCTGCCGGCCCCTCTGAACATCCCCCCAAAAGAATGGCTACGCGCAGGCGTTGGCGCACTGCTCGGTCTGTTTCTCGCAGGCCTGGCCTGCAGCCTGGCCTTTGGCCCGACAGTGGCGCTGCACCTGCTCGGGCCGCTGGCGGCCTCGGCGGTGCTACTGTTTGCCGTGCACTCCGGGGCGCTGGCGCAGCCCTGGCCGTTTATTGGCAGCTATGCCAGCGCCACCGCGGTGGGCCTGGTGCTGCATCACTGCTTTGGTTCGGCCTTGTGGGTCGCGGCGTTGGCCCTGGGCGTGGCGATTTTGCTCATGTGCCTGCTGCGCTGCCTGCACCCGCCGGGTGGCGGCGTGGCGGTGAGCGTGGTGCTGGCCGACTCGTCGCTGGAGGCGATGGGCGACCAGGTGTTCGAACCGATCATGCTCAATGCCCTGGTGCTGGTGGCCGTGGCGGTGATCTACAACCGCCTGACCGGCGTGCGCTACCCGAAGACCGCCGCAGCGCGCAAAGACCTGCACCACACTGCCGACGTGCTGCCAGGTGAACGGGTCGGCGTCAGTGGTGAAGACCTCGACCAGGCGCTGGAAGAGCTCGGCGAGTTCGTCGACGTCACCCGCGACGAACTCGAACGCATCATCATGGCCACCGAGCAACACGCGCTCAAACGCAGCCTGGGCGGCATTACCGCCGCCTCGGTGATGTCCCGGGACGTGCAACTGGCGACCCCGCAAACCACCTTGCAACAGGCCTGGCAGTTGCTGTCGAGCCACCATCTGCACACCTTGCCGGTACTCGATGACGCCCGGCGCCTGGTGGGGATAGTCAGCCTCACCGACCTGATCGGCCCGGCCATGGCCCAGGGGCGGTGCAGCTGGCGCGCATTGCTCGGGCGCCGGCCCAAGGTGCTGCTGGAGCAGATCATGAGCCGGCCGGTGATTACCGTGCGCAGCGACGAGCCGGCGGTGGCGCTGATTCCGTTGCTCAGCGAGCAGGGGCTGCATTGCTTGCCGGTAATGGACGGCGAAGCGCTGGTGGGGGTGATTACCCAGACCGATCTGATTGCCGGGCTCAAGCGGCAGTTGTTGAGTGAGGTGGCGGCCTCAGATCACCGGGTCCCAGCGCTGTGACCAGTCGCTCTCACCGGCGACCACTTCGCGCAGCACCCTGAACGCCTGCTGCAGCGCCTCGCTGTCGCGCTCGCGGGCATACACCAGGTAGGTGGGGTAGGTGAACTCCGGTGCTTGCGGCACGCGTTCGAATACGCCGCTGTCCAGGTAGGCCTGCACCACGCGGGTACGGAAGTAGCCGCTGCCGCCGTGTTCAAGGATGTATTGCAGCGCCAGCGGCCCGAGGTTGAAGCTCAGCGCCGGGCGCGCGCATTCGGGCAGGGCGGCGTCGTGACGGCGGCGAAAGGCCTGGCCCCAGTCGATGTACACGTAAGGCTCGGGTTTGTCCTTGCGGCGGATGCGGATGAGCTTTTCTTCCATCAGTTGCTCCACCTGCAAGCCCGGGCCGTAGGTGGGCTGGTAGACCAGCACGGCGTCGAGCACGCCCATTTCCACCTTGTGCAGCAACGACTCGCCATCGCTGACTTCGCTGCGAATGGCGTGGCCGGGCATTTCCCGGTGCAGGGCGCTGACCCAGCCAAGCACCATGGGGTTGCCGAGGCTGACTTCGCCGCCGATGTGCAGCACCTGGTGGCAGCCTTCGGGCAACGGCAGGTCGCGGCGCGCGGCCTCCCAGGTTTGCACCAGCTGGTTGGCATACACCACGAAGGCCTCGCCGTCGGCAGTGAGGCTGGCGCCGCTGCGACTGCGAATGAACAGCTGGCAGGCGAGTTGCTGTTCGAGCTTTTGTACCCGGGCGGTGATGGCCGTCTGGGTGACGTGCAGGCGCTCGGCGGCGGACACCAGGCTGCCGGTGCGGACGATTTCCAGAAAGGTGCGGGCGAGCTCGATATCCATGGGGCAGCCTGGTGTTTGCGGTGGCCTATTCTAGTGGCTTTGCACGGGTTTGGGGCGTGGCTGCACAGCCGCCAGAGAAATCAGTCGTACAGCACCGGCTGGCGATCCCGGTGCACATCGTTCAAGGCACTGATGCGCTTGTCCCGCGCCTCGCTCAGGTCGAGGCGGGCATGGATGATTTGCGTGCCGGCCGGCGCTTCATGCAGCGGCCCGGCCAGCGGGTAGCCGTTGGCATCGACAATCACCGAGCCACCGACCCAGTCCACTTCGCGCTCATGGCCGTTGCGGTCACAGGCGGCGATGTACAAGCGGTTGACCGAAGCATTGGCCTGCACCCGTACCACTTCCGCGGGCCGCTCGCCGAGCGGTCGCGGGCCGTCCGGCCAGTTCACCGGCGCGCACAGCAGTTCGGCCCCGGCCAGCGCCGGCAAGCGCACCCACTCGGGAAATTCCAGGTCGTAGCAGATCATCACCGCAATGCGTCCGAAGCGCGTATCGATCACCGGCGGCGGTTGCCCACCGGCGCTGAAGATGCGCTTTTCGTCGTTCCACAAATGCGCCTTGCGGTACACCGCGCGCACGCCGTCGGCATCGACCAGGGCGGCGCTGTTGTACAACTCGTCGCGCTCGGTGCGCTCGCAAAAGCCGCCGACGATGACGATGTCCAGCTCCGCCGCCAGCGCTGCCCACTGGCGCAGGGTTTCGCCGTTGGGGGTTTCGGCCAGGCTCAGTGCTTCGTTGCGGTCGGCGAACACATAGCCGCTTTGCACCAGCTCCGGTAGCACCACCACCTGGGCGCCTTGCCCGGCGGCGCTGCGGACAGCCTGTAGGGCGCGCTCGCGGTTTTATTTAAGTTCGCCGACCTGCGGCGCCAGTTGGCAGCAGGCGACCTGGATCAGGGTTGGACTCATGCGAGGGTTTCCTCAAGCTGGCGCTCGCTGGCTGCCGCCAGGCGTTGTTCGCCGGGCAGGTCGAGCGAGCGGCAGAGCAGGGCGTAGAGGCTGCCGGTGACCAGCAGACCAATGACAAAAGCAATGTCGGCACCACCCAGCGCAGCGGCTGCGGGGCCGGTGTAAAAGCTCAAGGCCATGAACGGCACCATCGCCAGCAAACCCAGGCCGTAGGCGATCAGCCCGGGCTTGCCCCAGGCACCGTAGATGCCGTCGGGGTTGAAGATTTCGCTGATCACGTAGTGGCCCTTGCGCACGCAGTAAAAGTCCACCAGGTTGACCGCGGTCCACGGCACCAGGAAGTACAGCATCAGCAGCACGAAGGTGTTGAAGCTGCCCAGGTAGCTCTCGGGGATGGCCAGGGCGACGATAAAGACGATGGTGGCAATCACGCTGATGCCGGCCACGCGGATCTTCAGCGACGGCGTGACCTGCTTGAAGCAGTCGATGGCGCTGATGCTGGTGAGCATGGCGCCGTAGCAGTTGACCGCCATGATGCCCACCAGCGCCGGTACCGAGATCAGCACAGTGAAGGTGCCCAGGCCCGGCAGGAACTGGTTGCCCACTTCGCGCACACTGGCGATGGCGTCAGGCGCTGGCAAGGCCGAGGCGAGAAAGGCACCGAGGGACATCAGCCAAAGGGCCGAGCCGGCCGCGCCCAGGTAGGTCCAGAACACCACTTTCGCCGTCGGCGTGTCGTGGGGCAGGTAGCGCGAGTAGTCGGAGACGTACACCGAATAGCTGATCTGGTAACCGGCGGCCGCCGACAGTTGCACCAGGAATGCGCCCCACGAGAACTGCGGATCCTGCAGGGCGGCGTCGGCCTGCAGGGTCAGCAGGGCGCTGACGGTGAGCACGCCGAACACCAGGATCATCACGTAGGTCAGCCAGCGCTGCACCGTGTGTAGCAAGTCGTGGCCGACCACCGCCAGCAGCACGGCGATGACGATCAGGCCCAGGTACCAGGGCGTGCGTTGGCCGGGCAGCACGGTGTTGATCGCATCGGTGGCGAGGATCACGTTGAAGACGTTGAAACCGATGTAGACGAAGACCACGGCGGCAAACGGCACGATGGCGCCCTTGAGGCCGAATTGGGCGCGCGACTGGATCATCTGCGGCAAGCCCATACGTGGGCCCTGGTTGGCGTGAAAGGCCATGAAGAAGGTGCCAAAGCACACCCCGAGCACGATCGCCAGGATCGAGTACAGCGCCCCCAGGCCCAGGGCCGGGCCGGTGAAACCGGTGACCATGGTGGTGAGCACGAAGTTGCCGGTGAACCAGAACGGCGCCTGGTGCCAGACCTTGCCGTGGCGCTCGCTGCGCGGCACATAGTCGATTGAGCGAACCTCGATGCGCGGGCGTGCAGCCCCCGCCTTGTTGGCGTTGTCCACGGCAGTACCTCGTGTTGTTTTTATGGGGTAACTGGCCGATGGTCCGACAGACGGTGGGTGAGGGGAATCGTTGGTATCAAAAAATTACTTCATGGAATTCAGAAGTAATGGGCTGCGGTACAGCCCATCGCGGGCAGTGTCAGTAGCGAATCATCACCGACTTCAGCTCGGTGTAATCCTCGATAAACGCCCCGCCAAATTCACGGCCTATGCCTGAAGCCTTTACCCCGCCAAACGGCACGGCCGGGTCGAGCAGGGTATGCATGTTCACCCACACCGTACCGGCCTGCACCTGCGGCACCAGGCGCAAGGCCTTGCTCAGGTCGTTGGTCCACAGGCTGGCACTGAGGCCATAGGGGCTGGCGTTCATCAGCGCGATCAGTTGCTCTTCATCGTCATACGGCAAGAAGGTCGCCACCGGCCCGAAGGTTTCCTCGTTGAGCAGGCTGTCGTCCACCGAATTGGCCAGGATCACCGTCGGCTCGACGTAGCAGCCGGGGCCTTCGAGCAAACGCCCGCCATGGATGATCTGGCTGCCTTCGCTGCGCGCCTTGGCAAACAGTGCACCGAGCCTGGCCTGGTGCTGCTTGTTGCAGACCGGGCCGAATTCGCTGGTTTCATCCAGCGGTGAGCCGATCTTCAGCTGGGCCAGGCGCTCGCTCAAGGCCCCGGTCACCGCCTCGATCTGCGAGCGATGCAGATAAAAGCGCTCGGCTGCCGCGCAGATCTGCCCGGCGTGCAAAAAGCCCGCTTCGATGATGCCGTCCACCGCCGTGTGCACTGGTACGTCGCGCAGGAATCCGGCCGCATTCTTGCCGCCCAGCTCCAGGGTGGCGCGGGTCAGGTTGGCGGCCATGGCGCTCTGGCCGACGGCCAGGCCTGTGGGCACGGAGCCGGTGAACGAGACCTTGTCGGTGCCCGGGTGCTCGATCAGCGCCTTGCCGGCCAGGCCGGCGCCGGTCACCACGTTCAGTGCCCCGGCGGGCAGGCCGGCGTCGATGGCAAGTTCGGCAATGCGCAGGATGGTCAGCGGGGTGAATTCGCTGGGCTTGATGATGATGCTGCAACCGGTCACCAGTGCCGAACCGAGCTTCCACAAGGCGATCATGGTCGAGAAATTCCACGGCACGATGCCCACCACCACGCCGACTGGCTCGCGCAGGGTAAAGGCGGTGTAGCGCTCGCCGTTGAACGAGGGCAGCGAGGGGGTGAGGGTCTGGCCGCTGAGCTTGGTCGCCCAGCCGGCGTAGTAGCGCAAGAAATGCGCGGCCTGATCGACCTCGAAATTGCGCGAAAGGGTGATCAGCTTGCCCGACTGGCAGGTCTCCAGCTGTGCCAGTTCTTCGCGGTGTTGCTCGATCAGGTCGGCAAGCTTGAGCAGCACGCTGGCACGCACGGCGGGGGCGGTTTGTGACCATTGCGCAAAGCCACGGCGCGAGGAGGCGACGGCATCGTCGATGGTCTGCGCGGTGGCTTCGGCCACGCGGCTGATGACCTGGTCACTGGCCGGGTCGATCACCTCCAGGTAGCGGGCATCGGCCTGTGGCTGCTGGCGACCGTCGATAAAGCTGCTGTGCTCGCGTTGCAAAAAAACGCGCACCTGGGGCAAAAGGCTGATGTTGCTCATGGGACGAACCTCAAGGGAAAGCAAAGCCCCGACCCTAGCGCAGCGCCCCGGCAGTGGCTTGACTGAGCCTGCCGCCGGCCATGCACCGGCCTGCCAGGCGCTTTGTAATCTGCAAGGTTTGGCCTTAGGCTGCGGCATCCGCCTGTGCAGGAGCGCCCCTTGAACCCGATTTTCGCCTCCCTGAGCATCGCCCACCTGCGCGCGTTGCAGAGCATGCTGCAGCTGAAGAACCTCAGCCATGCCGCCGAGCGCCTGGGCAGCAGCCAGTCGGTGCTCAGCCGCCAGCTGGCACATATGCGCGAAGCCTTTGACGACCCGCTGCTGGTGCGCCAGGGCCGCGGCTATGTCTTGAGTGAACGCGGCGAAAGCCTGCTGCTGCCGCTGGGCCAGGTGCTGGCCGAGCTCGAGGCCTTGCGTCAACCGCAGGCCTTCGAGCCCAAGCGCTGCGAGCGGCGTTTTTGCCTGGCGGCCTCGGACTACATCGCCGAACACATGCTGCCGCTGCTGGTCAGCACCCTTGAGCGCGAAGCGCCGGGGGTGTCGATCGAGTACCGCACCTGGCAACCGGGGCAGTATGAACTGCTCGCCAGCGGCGAAGTCGACCTGGCTACCACGCTGTTCGACGATGCTCCGGCCAACCTGCATGGGCGCATGCTCGGCGAAGACCGCGCGGTGTGCCTGATGCACCGCGAGCACCCGTTGGCGGCAAAAACCGAACTGAGCCAGGACGATTACCGGGCCTGGAACCATGTGCGCATTTCCGGCGGTGGCGACAAGGACAGCTTTATCGACCGCCACCTGCGTGAGCAGGGCCTGAGCCGGCGCATCAGCCTGCAGGTGCCGTTCTACTCGGCGGCGGTGCAGGTGGTCGGCAGCAGCCAGGCGCTGGTCACCGTGCCCGAGCACATTGCCCGCCAGCTCAGCCGCCTGCATCCACTGACCTGGCGGCCGTTGGCGTTTGTCGAGCACAGCCAGCGCTACTGGGTGGTCTGGCACCAGCGCCTGCACGGCTCGGCCGAGCACCGCTGGTTGCGCAACCTGGTGTTCGAGCAGTGGCAGCAGTCGCAGTTCGGCGTGCACGGCGGCCATGCGCATTCGCCATAGCAGCTATGCGCGGGGCGGCGTTTTTTGGCGGTCAGCCAGGGCCTAGACTCAGGCCCACTTACCGCCAATAACAGGAGCCGCTGCATGAGCCCGGAAGAATTTCGCAAACATGGCCACCAACTGATCGACCTGATCGCCGACTACCGCCAGGGTGTCGGCGAACTGCCGGTGATGGCCCAGGTCGAGCCCGGTTACCTCAAGGCGGCCTTGCCCGGCTCGGCGCCGGTTCAGGGCGAGCCGTTCGAGAATATTCTCAAGGACGTAGACCAGTTAGTGATGCCCGGCCTGTCGCACTGGCAGCACCCGGACTTTTTCGGCTACTTCCCCTCCAACGGCACCTTGTCGTCGGTGCTTGGCGATTTTCTCAGCACCGGCCTTGGCGTGCTCGGCCTGTCGTGGCAATCGAGCCCGGCCCTGAGCGAGCTGGAAGAAACCACCGTGGACTGGCTGCGGCAGATGGTCGGTTTGTCGGCGCAGTGGAGCGGGGTGATCCAGGACACCGCGTCCACCAGCACGCTGGTCGCCTTGATCAGCGCCCGCGAGCGCAGCAGCGACTACGCCCTGGCCAAGGGCGGCCTGCAGGGGCAGGGCAAGCCGCTGATGATCTACACCAGCGCCCAGGCCCACAGCTCGGTAGACAAGGCCGCGCTGCTGGCAGGCTTTGGCAAGGACAACATCCGCTACATCGACACCGACGACGACTTCGCCATGCGCCCGCAAGCGCTGGCCGCAGCCATCGAACAGGACCTGGCCGACGGCCTGCAACCCTGCGCGGTGGTGGCTACCACCGGCACCACGGCAACCACCGCCCTCGACCCGCTGCAACCGATCGGCCAGATCGCCCGCGAGCATGGCTTGTGGCTGCACGTGGACTCGGCCATGGCCGGCTCGGCGATGATCCTGCCGGAATGCCGCTGGATGTGGGACGGCATCGAGCAGGCCGACTCGATTGTGGTCAATGCGCACAAATGGCTCGGTGTGGCTTTCGATTGCTCGCTGTACTTCGTGCGTGATCCGCAGCACCTGATCCGGGTCATGAGCACCAACCCCAGCTACCTGCAGTCGGCGGTCGACAGCAAGGTCAAGAACCTGCGCGACTGGGGTATCCCGCTGGGGCGGCGGTTCCGTGCCCTGAAGCTGTGGTTCATGCTGCGCAGCGAGGGCATCGAGAACCTGCAACAGCGCTTGCGCCGCGACCTGGACAACGCCCAGTGGCTGGCCGAGCAGGTGCGCGGGGCCGAGGGCTGGGAGTTGCTGGCGCCGGTACAGCTGCAGACCTTGTGCATTCGCCATCGAGGTGAGGGCCTGCAGGGTGAGGCGCTGGATGCACATACCCGGCGCTGGGCGGATCAGCTCAATGCCTCGGGGGTAGCCTACGTCACTCCGGCGACCTTGCATGGCCGCTGGATGGTGCGGGTGTCGGTGGGGGCGTTGCCGACCGAGCGTGAGCATGTGGCTGAGCTTTGGCGCAATTTGCAGAACGTCGTGGCGGAGTGAATTTATCGCGGGTCAAGCCCGCTCCCACAGAATTGATGGTGTTCGCTGTGGGAGCGGGCTTGCCCCGCGATGCTTTTAACATCCTATGAAAAGTACAATCTTGCCTATGGAAGTTGCATTTTCCCCCTGAGCCAAGCCTCCCATACTGGCCCCTGCATCCGCCGCCACCTGCCACTTCGCAGGCCCTGGCGGACATCCAATAATAAGCAGGGCCCCTCATGAAAAAGCCAAACCCGCTGCTCGAAGACCTTCGTTCGATTTTGCCTGCCATCGCCGCCAACGCCGCCCGTGCCGAGCAGGACCGCAAAGTCCCGGCCGAAAACATCGCCCTGCTGAAAAGCATCGGCCTGCACCGTGCCTTTTTGCCCAAGCCCTACGGCGGCCTGGAAATCTCCCTGCCGCAATTTGCCGACTGCATCGCCTTGCTTGCCGGCGCTTGCGCCAGCACCGCCTGGGCCATGAGCCTGCTGTGCACCCACAGCCATCAGTTGGCGATGTTCCCGGCCAAGCTGCAGGAGGAGATCTGGGGCGACAACCCCGACGCCACCGCCAGCAGCAGTATCGCCCCGTTCGGCAAGGTCGAGGAGGTCGAGGGCGGCTTGCTGTTCAGCGGCGAGATGGGCTGGAGCAGCGGCAGCGACCATGCCGAGTGGGCGATTGTCGGCTGCCGTCGGGCCAATGCCGAAGGCACCCAGGACTACTGCTTTGCCGTGCTGCCGCGCAGCGACTACGAGATTCGCGACGACTGGTTCGCCGCCGGCATGAGGGGTAGCGGCACCAAGACCCTGGTGATCGACAAGGTGTTCGTCCCCGAGCACCGCATCCAGAAAGCCAAGGACATGATGGAAGGCAAGTCGGCAGGCTTTGGCCTGTATCCGGACAGCAAGGTGTTCTACTCGCCGTACCGGCCATATTTCGCCAGCGGCTTCTCGACCGTCAGCCTCGGTATTGCCGAGCGCATGCTCGAAGCCTTCCGCGAAAAGACCAAGAACCGTGTGCGTGCCTATACCGGGGTCAATGTCGGCGCCGCCACACCCGCGCTGATGCGCCTGGCCGAGTCCACCCATCAGGTTGCCGCCGCTCGCGCATTTCTGGAAAAAACCTGGCAGGAACACGCCGAGCACAGCGAACGTCACCAGTACCCGACGCGCGAGACCCTGGCGTTCTGGCGCACCAACCAGGGCTACGCGGTGAAAATGTGCATCCAGGCGGTCGATCGTCTATTCGAAGCCGCTGGCGGCACTGCCTGGTTCGACAGCAACGAAATGCAGCGGCTGTGGCGCGATGCGCACATGACCGGCGCCCATGCCTACACCGACTACGACGTTTGCGCGCAGATTCTCGGCCGCGAGCTGATGGGCCTGGAACCTGATCCAAGCATGGTCTGATAGGCCTCGCCAATAACAACAATGACGGCTGCCGCGCACGGCAGCCGGGGAGTCTTGCATGTCTACCGCAACCGCATCGGCCTTCGACAGCCGCGCCTTTCGCCGTGCCCTGGGCAACTTCGCCACCGGCGTCACCGTGGTCACCGCCGCCGATCCCCAGGGCAACCTGGTCGGCGTCACTGCCAACAGCTTCAACTCGGTATCCCTCGACCCGCCGCTGATTCTCTGGAGCCTGGACAAACGCTCGAGCAGCCTGGCGGTGTTCGAGGCGGCCAGCCATTTTTCCGTGAACATCCTCGCCGCCGACCAGATCGACCTGTCCAACAACTTCGCCAAGCCCAAGGATGACCGTTTTGCCGGTATCAGCTACCAGGCAGGCGAGGGTGGGGCGCCGATCCTCGCCGATTGTTCGGCGTGCTTTCAGTGCGAAACCCAGCAGCTACTCGACGGTGGCGATCACTGGATCATGCTCGGCAAGGTGGTGGACTTCGATGACTGCGGCCGCTCGCCGTTGCTGTATCACCAGGGCGCCTATTCCATGGTGCTGCCACACACGCGCATGACCCGCCGCGAAGAAGGTCAGCCGCCGAGCAGCCACTTCCAGGGGCGCCTGAGCCATAACCTGTACTACTTGATGACCCAGGCCCTGCGCGCCTACCAGGGCAGCTATCAGCCACGGCAATTGTCCAGCGGCCTGCGAACCAGCGAGGCACGGATGCTTATGGTGCTGGAGAACGACGCCGGGCTGAACCTTGCCGACCTGCAGCGCGAAGTGGCGATGCCGGCGCGGGAAATCGACGAGGCAGTGGCCAACCTCAAGCGCAAGGGCCTGGTGTGCGACAGCGAAGCGGCCGGGCATGTGCGCCTGACCATTGCCGGTATCGACCAGACCGAAGGCCTGTGGAGCATCGCCCGCGAGCAGCAGGACAAGGTGTTCGGGCAATTCAGCGAAGAGCAGATCGCGTCCTTCAAGACCGTGTTGCAGGCGGTGATTCGTAGCTGTTGAGGGGTGATCGCGGGGCAAGCCCGCTCCTACAGGGGCTTGCGCTGTGCTGCTTTTATCTTTCTTCTTAAATTGTTATGTTATTACATAATTTTAAGGAGCCCTCATGAACTACCCCGTAGGAAGGTTATCCCTCGGCCTGTCCGCCTCGCTGCTCGCTTTGCCAGCTGCCGCTGCCGATACCGTGTTGCTCGACGCCCTCAACGTCAACGAACGCCACTATGAAGAAAGCGCGAGCGGCCCGGTGCAGGGCTATCGTGCAACTCGTTCGGGCACCGCGACCAAGACCGACACTGACATCCGCGACACCCCGCAAAGTATCGCCGTGGTGCCCAGCCAGGTGCTCGAGGACCTCAACAGCACGCGCATCGACCGCGCCCTGGATTTTGCCGGCGGGGTCAGCCGGCAGAACAACTTCGGCGGCCTGACCTTCCTCAACTACAGCGTGCGTGGCTTCACCACCGGCGAGCTGTACAAGAACGGCTTTGCCGTCAACCGCGGCAGCTACAGCGCCCCCGACACCTCCAACATCGAGCGCATCGAAGTGCTCAAGGGCCCGGCCGCCAGTCTGTACGGGCGCGGCGATCCCGGCGGGTTGGTAAACATCGTCACCAAGCGTCCGCAAGCCGAAGCCTTCACTCGGTTCAAGGCCAGCGCCGGCAGTTGGGACCGTTACCGCAGCAGCCTGGACGTCAACACGCCGCTCAGCGAAGACGGCCGGGTGTTGTCGCGGGTCAATATGGCGGTGGAGGACAACGGCAGCTTTCGCGATTACGTTGGCAGTGAGCGGCGAATCGTCAGCCCGTCGCTGAGCTGGCAGTTGAACCCCGAGACCCTGCTGTCGATCGACACCGAGTTCTCGCGTACCGAGTCGGTGTTCGACCGCGGCATCCCGGCGGTCAACAACGAACTGGGCTCGGTCAGCCGTTCGACCTTTCTCGGCGAGCCCAACGACGGGCGCATCCGCAATGACAACCAGACCCTCGACCTGACCCTGGAGCACCACCTCAACGACAGTTGGAAGTTGCGCCTGGCCAACCACTACACCCAGGGCCGGCTCAAGGGCAACAGCTCGGAACCGTCGCGAGTGGTCGGCACCAGCATCAGCCGCTTCTACCGCGAGCGCGATTTCGAGTGGAACGACAACATCACCCAGGCCGAACTGCACGGCCAGTTCCAGTTCGCCGGCTGGGAGCACCAGAGCCTGCTGGGCCTTGAGTACGAGAACTACCGCAACAGCCAGAAGTACCCGCAAAGCGCCACTTCGCTCGGCTATGGCCTGGACATCTACAACCCGGTGTATGGCCAGGCGAAACCGGCGCTGATCAACCCTAATGATTTTTTCGAGCGCACCGAGAGCTACGCGCTCAACCTGCAGGACCAGATCGCCTTTACCGAGCGCTTGCGCGCTCTGGTGGGCGTGCGCCTGGAGCATATCGAACAAACCGCGCAGAACCGCTCCACGCGCGTCAGCAACACTCAGGAAAAGGACGTCGCCACCCCGCGCGTGGGTCTGCTGTATCAGCTCACACCTGAAGTCGGGGTATTCGCCAATGCCTCGACCTCGTTCAAGCCCAACAGCATCGGCACCCAGGGCCAGATCTACAAACCGGAAAAGGGCCTGGGCTATGAAACCGGGCTCAAGCTGGACCTGTTCGACAGCCGCCTGGGGGCGACTGTCGCGCTGTTCCAGATCGACAAGGAAAACGTCATCACCACCGATGCCTTCGGCGACAGCATCGCCGCCGGCAAGGCGCGCAGCCAGGGGCTCGACCTGCAGTTCAGCGGCCAGTTGAGCGAAGCGCTGCGGGTGATCGGCGCCTATGCCTATATCGATGCCGAAGTGACCAAGGGCGATGCCGCCTTGCCCAAGGGCAGCGACTTGCTGGGCATCCCGCAACATAGCGGCAGCCTGATGGCGGTGTATGAGTTTCAGAGCGGACCATTGCTTGGCTCGGACATTGGCGCTGCAGCCAACTACGTCGGCGAGCGTTCCGGCCAGGCCGGCAGCAGCTTTCGTTTACCCAGCTACAGCACGGTCGACCTGCTGGCCCATTACAAAATCAGCGAACAGGCCACGGTGGGCCTGAACCTGAACAACCTGTTCGATCGCAAGTACTACGAGCGCGGCTACAACGCGGCGTGGAACATGCCGGGGGAGCCGCGCAATTTGATGGTCAGCCTGAGCCTGGCGCTGTAACGCTTGCGATCAGATGCCAACCGGCGTGCACAGCTCCACCAGGGTGCCATCGGGGCAGCGCACATACGACAGGGTTTGCCCCCAGGGCTTGGCTTCGGGGGCCTTCAGCGCCACCGCGCCCGCCGCCACGGCGCGGGCATGGGCGCTGGCAACGTCGTCGGTAACCAGGGCAATCTCCATACCCAATGGCTTTGTCGATTCGCTGGCCGCCAGCACGCCGCCGGCAAAGTGACTATTGCCCAGGGCCAATGACGCAAAGGCGAGGGTGGTGGCGCCGGTGTCCAGTTCGCCATAGTCGCCGGACTCATGGAGAAAGCGCCGGCTCAAGCCGAAGGCCTGCTCGAAGAAAGCCAGCGAGGCGGCGACATCGGGGACGTAGACGATGGTGTATCCGAGTTTCATCAATGCATTCTTGATTGAGGAGGGTGTGGGCGGTTTATACAGCACTTGCCCAGGCCTTGGGTACGCCGCTAAGGTTGCGGCTGCAAAGGAGCGCCAAGATGACCGACCCGATCGAACTCAACCGTCGCAACTGGGATGAGCGTGCGCCGCTGCATGCCGCCTCCGGCGACTACGAAGTGGAAACATTCGTCGCCGACCCCGCGCACCTGTCCGAAGTGGTGCGTTTCGACCTGCCGCGCCTGGGCGATATTCGCGGCCAGCGCGCGGTGCACCTGCAATGCCATATCGGTACCGACACCTTGTCGTTGTCGCGCTTGGGCGCCGAGGTCAGCGGGCTGGACTTTTCTGTACAGTCCTTGGCCCAGGCGCGGGCCCTGGCGCAGCGTTGTGCAGCGCGGATCGACTATGTCGAGGCGGATGTCTATGCCGCCGACCAGGTGCTGCCAGCCGCGGCCTTCGACCTGGTATACACCGGTATCGGCGCGTTGATCTGGCTGCCGAGCATCGAGCGCTGGGCGCGTACCGTGGCGGCTTTGCTCAAGCCTGGTGGCCGACTGTTTCTGCGCGAGGGTCATCCGATGCTGCTGGCGGTGAACGAGGACCATCAGGACAAGCTGGTCATCGAGTACCCGTACTTCGAGCGCGAGGCGCCGACGGTGTGGGACAGTGGCGAGACCTATGTCGAGACCGACGGGGTGCTGGAGCAGACGGTAACCCACGAATGGAACCATGGCCTGGGCGAGATCATCAGCGCCTTGCTCAAGTATGGGCTGCAGATTACCGCACTGGAAGAACATGACAGCATTCCCTGGGAGGCGCTGCCAGGGCAGATGAGCAAGGACGAAGGCGGCGAGTGGTCGCTGGACAAGGATCGCTGGCGCTTGCCGTTGAGTTATACCTTGCAGGCGGTCAAGCAGGGGTAGGGGTGTTGACCGTGAGGGCCTCTTCGCCGGCAAGGCCAGCAATCTCACTGCGCTTTTGCCTTCGGCTTGCGCGTTCGCTTGCCTGCCGCAGCGCTGCTCTTGCGCTTTTTCTTCCACGGCGTGCCACCGCGCCCGGCCGGGGTCGCCGGGCCGCTGATGGTCAGGCGCAGGCCGGCACAACGCTCCACCTGCTTGCTCATCCATGCCGATTGCTTGGCGACGAACTCTTCAAGGCTCATTTCGCCGCTTTGCACCATGTCCAGCGCCTGCTCCCAGATCGCCGTGGTGCCTGGGTCGGCAATTGCCCGCGGCACCGCATCGATCAGGCTGAAGGCTGCCGGGGTAGCGCTCAGGGCCTTGCCGTTCTTGACCAGGTAACCGCGATCGAGCAGGCCCTGGATGATTCCGGCACGGGTGGCCTCGGTGCCGATGCCGGTGGTGTCCTTGAGCTTTTGCTTGAGGCGCGGGTCGTCCACCAGCTTGGCGACGTTCTTCATGGCCTTGATCAGGTCGCCCTCGGTGAACGGCTTGGGCGGCTGGGTCCAGAGGTCCTTGAGGGTGACCGCGGCCACCGTGCAGTCCTGGCCTTCGCGCAGTAGCGGCAGTACCTGGGCCACCGGCGCCTCACGGCCTTTGGCCGGGGTCAGGGCCTCGGGCAGGGCGCGGCGCCAGCCCGGCTCGACAATCTGCTTGCCCACCGCGCGCAACGCCTGGCCTGCGCAATCGAACTCGGCCTGGGTACGGTCGTATTCGTGGTTGGGCAAAAACTGCGCCAGGTAGCGGGCGCGGATCAGGGTATAGACCGCCTTGTGTTTGCCCGGCAGGCGCGACGGGTCGCTGGCGGCGGCGGTGGGGATGATGCCGTGGTGGGCACTGACCTTGGCATCGTTCCAGGCCCGTGAACGGCGCTGGGCCTGCAGGTGCGGCTGCAGCGGCGCAAGGCTCGCGTCGGCGCGCTGCAAGGCGGCGAGAATGGCCGGCGCCTCGCTGTGCTGGCTTAACGGCAGGTAGCCGCAGTCGCTGCGCGGGTAGGTGATCAGCTTGTGGGTCTCGTACAGGGCCTGGGCGATGTCGAGGGTTTCCTGGGCGCCGAGGCCGAACTTCTTCGAGCACAGCTCCTGCAAGGTACCCAGGTCGAAGGGCAGCGGTGCTGCTTCGCGCACGCGCTCGGTGGCCACTTTGACCACCCGCGCACTGCTGGCCGCGCCGATGGCGGCGGCGGCCTGCCGGGCCAGGACCTGGTTCAGGCAGCGGCCCTGGTCGTCACAGGCATCTTCGGCGGCGCGCCACTGCGCGGCGAATTGCTCGCCGGCGCTTTGCAGCTGCACGTCGATGGCCCAGTAGGCCACCGGCACGAAGTCGGCGATGCTGCGGTCGCGGTCGACCACCAGGCGCAAGGTCGGCGTTTGCACCCGACCCACAGGCAGTACGCCCTGATAGCCGGACTGGCGACCGAGCAGGGTGAACAGCCGGCTCATGTTCATGCCGATCAGCCAGTCGGCCCGCGAGCGGCCCAGGGCCGAATGGTAGAGGCTGAAGGTTTCGCTACCGGGCTTGAGCGCCGCCAGGGCCTTGCGGATGGAGGCGTCGTCCAGTGCCGACAGCCACAGGCGGTTGATCGGCCCGCGGTAGCGGCAATGCTCGACCAGCTCGCGGGCGATCATCTCGCCTTCGCGGTCGGCGTCGGTGGCGATCACCAGCTCGCGGGCCTCGCCGAGCAGGCGCTTGACCGCCTTGAACTGGCTGGCGGTCTTGGGCTTGACCAGCATCTTCCACTTTTCGGGCACGATCGGCAGGTCGGCCAGTACCCAGCGCTTGTAACGCGCGTCGTAGCTGTCGGGTGGAGCGGTCTCGAGCAAGTGGCCGATGCACCAGGTGACGGTAACCTCGGTGCCGACCCAGCAGCCGTCGCCACGGCGGTTGGCGCCGAGAACCTTGGCGATGTCTTTGGCCTGGGAAGGCTTTTCGCAGAGAAACAGGCGCATGCCGTTCGATCTATGGTGGGTGAAGGCCATAGGATGCGCAGGATTGAGGGGCGTGGCAAGTTTTATCTGTATGGATATACAGCTTGATGTTGCCGGTGCTGACGAAGAATCCCCCGCGCTTTTGGCCAGCTTGCCATCGATGTTGCCATGGACGGGCCAATTGCCCCTGTGGCAGCGTTTGGGTTTGCCCACGGGTGTGTCAACGGACGATGTCGCCAGGGTTACCTGCCACCTGCACAAGGATGTATAGCCATGCCTGTTTTCGATTACCGCCACCTCGACAGCGCCGCTTCCAAAGCCCTCTACAGCGACGCCATGGCGCTGACTCTGTATGCCTACCACGGCATCGACAACGGCTTTGCCGTTGGCTACCAGCAGCACGGTTTTGGCCTCGGTTTACCGGCCACCTTGATCAAGGCCCTGATCGGCGGCACCGACAGCCAGGGCGCGATCCCTGGCATCCCCTGGAACCCCGACGCCGAAGCCCAGGCCCTGGCTGCGGTCAAGGCCGCCGGCTGGACGCCGATCAGCGCCAGCCAGCTGGGTTACCAGGGCACTACGGATTTTCGTGGCACCTTCCATGGTGAAACCCGCGGCTACACCAGTGCCCAGGTCGAGATACTTGGCAAGTACGACGCCGCCGGCCAGTTAAGCGGCCTGGGCATCGCCTTTCGCGGCACCAGCGGGCCGCGGGAAAACCTGATCGGCGACACCATCAGCGATGCCATCCACGACCTGATGGCGGCCTTTGGCCCGGCTGACTTTGCCAAGAACTACGCCGCCAATGCCTTCGGCCGGCTGTTCGATGATGTCGCCCGGTTCGCCCAGGCCAACGGCCTGAGCGGCAGCGACATCACCGTCAGTGGCCACAGCCTCGGTGGCCTTGGTGTCAACAGCCTGGCCGAGCTTAGCAACGACACCTGGGGCGGCTTCTATCAGGACGCCCGCTACGTTGCCTTTGCCTCACCCACCCAGGCCAGCGACAGCAGCAAGGTGCTGAACATCGGCTACGAGAACGACCCGGTGTTCCGCGCGCTCAATGGCTCGAAAGCCGACTGGGCAACCTTCGGTGTGCATGATGCGGCCAAGCCTTCGAGCACCGACAACATCGTCAACTTCAACGACCACTATGCCTCCGATGCCTGGAACCTGCTGCCGTACTCGATCGGCAACATCGCCACCTGGCTCTCGCACTTGCCGAGCGCCTACGGCGACGGCCTGGGGCGGGTGCTGGACTCGGCATTCTATGAATGGACGGCCAAGGACTCGACCATTGTCGTCAGCAACCTGTCCGACGTTCGCCGTGGCTCGACCTGGGTCGAGGACCTGAACCGCAACGCCGAAGCGCACAAGGGCAGCACCTTTATCATCGGCTCCGACGCCGGCGACCTGATTCATGGCGGGCGCGGCAATGATTACCTGGAAGGGCGCGCCGGCAACGACACTTTCCGTGACGATGGCGGCTACAACCTGATCGACGGCGGCGCCGGCCACGACACCTTGAAGCTCGGCCAGGCGCTGGACAAATTTGATGTCGCCCGTGATGGCAACGGCACCCTGTACCTGCGTGACAGCAGCGGCGGCATCAGCCTGGTCAAACAGGTCGAAACCCTGGTCAGCAAGGAATCGAGCCTGCTGTTCTTCAGCAAGCAAGTCAGCCACCAGATCGACCCGGCGGGGCTGCTGAGCAGCGGCAAGGTTCACGCCTACGCCGCCAGCCAGAACGGTACGCCAGGCAATGACAGCCTCAAGGCGGGCGCGCAAGGCCAATGGCTGTTTGGCCTGGACGGCAACGACCATCTGCAAGGTGGCCGTGGCAACGACGTGTTGGTCGGTGGCGCCGGCAACGACGTGCTGGTATCGGGCGGTGGCAGCGACACCTTCCTGTTCAGCGGCCACTTCGGCCAGGATCAGGTACAGGGCTTCGACGCCGATGACCGACTGGTATTCATCGGCGTCGAGGGTGGCACGGCGCAACCGGACATTCGCCAGCACCTGAGCCAGGTGGGCAGTGATGCGGTGCTGAGCTTCGGTAGCGATAGCGTGACCCTGGTCGGGGTGTCGGCAAATAGCCTGAGTGCGGCGCAGGTGGTGATCGCTTGAGTCACCGCTGCGCCCGCTAGCCTCAAGCGATCCTGCGCAGTCAGGCCGCGCTGATGTGGTCGGACAGCATCAGCCGCGGCTGGCCTCCAGCGCCTGGCTCAGGTCGGCAATGATGTCATCGCTGTGTTCGATGCCGATCGACACGCGCACCATGTCCCGCGGCACGCCGGCGCGTTCGAGTTCTTCATCGTTGAGCTGGCGATGGGTGGTGGAGGCCGGGTGGCAGGCCAGGGATTTGGCATCGCCGATATTGACCAGGCGCACCACCAGCTGCAGCGCATCGATAAAGCGCGCACCGGCCTCCTGGCCGCCCTTGATCCCGAACGACAGGATCGAAGCCGGCTTGCCTTCGGTGTAGCGCCGGGCCAGTTCGTGCTCGGGGTGATCGGGCAGACCGGCGTACTTCACCCAGGCGACCTGCTCATGGCCTTGCAGATAGTGGGCGACCTTGAGCGCGTTCTCGGTGTGCCGCTCCATGCGCAGGGCCAGGGTTTCCAGGCCTTGCAGAATGAGGAAAGCGTTGAATGGCGACAGCGCCGCGCCGGTGTTGCGCAGCGGCACCACCCGGCAGCGGCCGATAAAGGCCGCAGGGCCAAAGGCTTCGGTGTAGGTCACGCCGTGGTAGGACGGGTCGGGGGTGTTGAGCAGGGCGAAGCGCTCTTTGTTGTCAGCCCAGGGGAACTTGCCCGAGTCGATGACGATGCCACCGATGCTGGTGCCGTGGCCGCCGATGTACTTGGTCAGCGAGTGGACGACGATATCGGCGCCGTGCTCGAACGGCCGGCAGAGGATCGGCGTGGCCACGGTGTTGTCGACGATCAGCGGTACGCCATGGCGGTGGGCGGCATCGGCCAGGGCCTGGAGGTCGACGATATTGCCGGCCGGGTTGCCGATCGACTCGCAGAACACTGCCTTGGTGCGGCTGTCGATCAGCGCTTCGAGGGCGGCGATGTCGTCGTGGGCGGCAAAACGGGTCTGGATGCCGAAGCGCGGCAGGGTATGGGCCAGCAGGTTGTAGGTGCCGCCGTAGAGCTTGGCCACCGAGACGATGTTGTCACCGGCTTCGGCCACGGTCTGGATCGCGTAGGTGATCGCGGCCATGCCCGAGGCCACGGCCAGCGCACCGACGCCGCCTTCCAGCGCCGCCATGCGCTGTTCAAGCACGTCGTTGGTGGGGTTCATGATCCGGCTATAGATGTTGCCGGCGACTTTCAGGTCAAACAGGTCGGCACCGTGCTGGGTGTCGTCGAAGGCAAAAGAGGTGGTCTGGTAGATCGGTACCGCCACGGCCTTGGTGCTCGGGTCGGGGCTGAAGCCCGCGTGGATGGCCAGGGTTTCCAGCTTCATGCAATCGTTCCTTGAAAGTCGGGGAAGGGGGCTAGAGCATGGAGCGGCCAGGGAGCGACGGTCAAGGCCTGCAGGCGCGGGCTTGCTACGCAATTTCGAGCTGCCTAGCCTGCCTTGCGCAAGGTCAGGTTGATCCGCCGGCTGCCCAGCACAGGGTGACTGCCCGGTTTGAGCGGCAGCACGCCATGAAAGCGCAGGCGGTCTGCGCCGCCCCAGACCATCACATCGCCATGGCGCAGGCCGATGCGCTGCGTGGCTTCGCTGCGGCTGTGGCCGCCGAACTGGAACACCGCCGGCAAACCCAGCGACACTGAGACAATCGGCTGGCTGTAATCGCGCTCATCGCGGTCCTGGTGCAGGCTCAGGCGGTTGCCCGGCTTGTAGCAGTTGACCAGGCAGGCATCGGGCTGAAAATCGGCAAAGCCTGCGGCTGCAGCGGCCAGCGCTGCCAGCTCGCTCAACGCCGCTGGCAGCGCTGGCCAGGGCTGCTGGCTGAGTGGGTCGACCGGGCTGTAGCGATAACCGCGGCGATCACTGACCCAGCCCAGCGCCCCGCAGTTGGTCAAACCTACCGCCATGTTCAGGCCACCGGGGGTGACCATGTGCCGAAACGGCGCGCAGGTGATGACCTTGCGCAACTCAGGCAGCAGCGCCTCGACCTAGGCCAGGGCAAAGCCGGGCAACACCACGGCCTGCTTGCCGATCCATTGCGGCTCGGCGGGGCTGGCGGGGTTGAACAGGTCCAGTTCGGTTTGCATCATAAGCAGCAATCTGGGCAGCGGATGGTGTGTAGAGCCTGTATAGTAACGCGCTTTGGCGCCTGTGCTGTCACCCTGTTACTTGCGCGCAAAGCCCGCACTGCAGGGCGCCCGAAGCCCCTCGAAGAAAAAAATAAAACTTTTTGAATTCAAGGGGTTGCCAGAGCAGGGGAATGAGTACATAATTGCGTCCATCGAAAACGAGGCACGAAAAAAGCCTAGCGTTTTCAAGGAGATAGCAGTTTTAGCAAGTTGTTTCCTTAAAGAGTTGTACATGTTTGAGATCGCAGTTTCAGGGTCTCGGGCATTTGAGGCCGAGTAGCAAAGTGGTTATGCTCCGGATTGCAAATCCGTCTACGCCGGTTCGATTCCGACCTCGGCCTCCATTATTGAAAGCCCCGCAGATTAACGTCTGCGGGGTTTTTCTTTGCGCCAGAAAAGGAGTCAGGATGAGAGGTCTAGAGAAATTCGTATCGCTTCAATTCTTGCTTACAGTGGCTTTCATCGCGCTGGGTGGCTACCTACATGGCGCCGGCAAGGTCGGGTTTTGGGGCATGTTCACAATCATGATGTTGCCGAACATCGCTTTTGCTGTGCACCGGCGTGTCCAGCGCCGCAAGAGCGCTTGACGGCCCCGGCCTCTGCCAGGAGTGTCATGGCACAAGCGAGCCGATAATGCCGTCTCGCTCCAGCTCTTCTAAAGAGCAATGCAGTGGCTTACGGTGCGTGCCCGAATTTACCCCGCAGTTCATCCTCGATCTTCTGGCAGGCAGCGCTGATTATGCTGCGCCCATTGGCAGGCCCCGTGTAGGACGCTTCGCGTTCGCGGCAGAGGTCAATTGCAGCTTGCGCTTCGGACTGTTCCTTGCTTTCAGGTGAGCTTGCGACAAATGCGCCGAACCCAAGCAAAACAATGCCAAGGACAACAACCGTAATGCCTGTCTTGGCAAAGACGCCTATGGTTTTCTTGCTCAGGTCGGCATGGCAATGCCTGCAGCGTCGCGCTTGCGCCTTGATGGTTTCAGCGCAGAAGGGGCATTGTTTTTCGGATGGCTGCAATCTTGATCTCCTTATCAGGGCGGCCATCCTACCCCCAGGCAGCCCCTGAATCAAAGCGCCGCATAGACCAGCGATGACAGCCGGCTAGGGCGCGGATCGATCATCGTATGACTGCCCGAGGTGGTGGTGACAAAACCAAAGCTCACTTGCCGTTCGGGATCGGCGAAACTTATCGGGCCGCCAAGCCCGATATGGCCAAAAGTCTGCGGGCCCATGGCGTGGGAGGCCGTCGGGTCGCGTTGCTGCTCAAGCATGCAGCCCAGTCCGTAACGCATTGGCCGCATCCAGACCCGATCCATGCCATGACTGTGTTCTCGCCTGAACTCATTGAGCAGTTCGCGCCCGATGAAATTGCCTGCCAATAGTGCGCTGTAGAAACCGGCCAGGCCGTGCGCGGTGCCATGCCCGCACACACCCGGTTGCCGATAGGCCCACCAGCGCGGGTCGCTGGTGCGTTTAGGCACCATGCCGGGGTTGGTGAAGGCGAAGGTCGCGATGTGCGTTGGCTGGTTTTTCAGCACGGCGCGCAAGCCTTGCGAGTAAGGGTCACCGACCCGCCCCCTGGCGCTGTCGAAACGGGCGATACGGTGAAAGTGTTTTTCGTCGACGCCAAGGTGAACGTCCAGGCCATGGGGCTGCAGAATCTCTGCGTGGATAAAGTCGCAGGGGTCTCGTCCGTCCACCCGCCGAATCAACTCGCCGAGAATCCAGCCAAAGGTGGTGGTGCCGTAGCCCAGGTCGGTTCCCGCTTCCCACCAAAGCGGCTCGGCGGCCAGAACCCGGACCATATGCTCCCAGTCATACATCATGGCGTTATGGTCGGGGGCGCGTAGCGCCGGCAGGCCTGCGGTGTGGCTCATCACCTGGCGCAAGGTGACCTTTGCCTTGCCATTCTGGGCGAACTCAGGCCAGTAACGGGCAACCGGCGCATCGAGCTCCAGCTTGCCCTGTTCAACCAGCATCAGTACCGCCACCGCGACATAGGGTTTCACCACGCAGAAGGTGTTGGCCAGCGTGTCGCGGGTCCAGGGCCTGGTGCCTTCCTGGTCCGCCACGCCGGCCCACAGGTCGACAACCATCTCTCCGTCAATCTGCACGCAGAGCCCGGCCCCGCGCTCCTGCGGATCATCAAACATGTCCTCGAAGGCCTGCCGGACCGCGTCGAACTGACTCGCACACATCCCTTGCGCTTTCATATTTCACACTCCTTGTAGCTGAACACCATTACCGAGGGCCAAAACATTGATGGCGCAACGTCGGCCGCCGCCCATCAACCCCGCGAGCGGGTTTGAACGTGGTTCATGGAAAAACGGTTCGCTCGTTTGTAAGTGCCGAAGTCATTGAAGCGCACACCGGCCTCGGCCATGACTTTATGCGCATACGGCGCGGTCATCTGGCGAAGATAAAATGGGTCTCTTACCACGAAATGGTGAATGCTGTGGGTGCTGCCGAAGTTGAAGCAGAACAACTGAAATGGCCACAGCCACCACGGGTTCATTACCTGGGTTTGTTGCAGCGCATTGCGCGGAGCGACATCGCCATAATAGTGCATGTTTGAACTTATAAAGAACAGGCAAAACTGCCGTATCAGGTTCGGCGCGATAAGGATAACCACGACGCTATTAACGACATCCATCAGTGCCAGGGTTGCCGCAGAGCGGTGAACTTCGGCGCCGATGATTGACCCCAGCCACCCATACAGGTGATAGCCGAGAAATACGTACCAGCAGCCCCAGTACAAAAGCCCGAACGGTGTATTGAGGCGAATGATTTTGCCTAACAACCTTACCTTTTGCCGCCATCCCGGCGCGAAGATCGCATTTAAAAATCCAAATATAAATCCATCCATCAGTTTCAACAGCCGCAATACGCCCCACGGGTTGCCACTGGTGGTGATCCATGCTTCGACATCCGAATCCGTGCCGGACTCCTTGTGATGATGAAAATGCAGGCTGCGCCTTAGCCACGGGCTGGGCATTCCTGGCCGGGCCAGCCAGCACATGAACATCATGGCGTTATGGGCCAGCGGCTGCTTTCTGAAATAAAGGCGATGAATCAGATCATGTTCAATTTCGTGTATGAACGACGTCAACAGCGCGTTGATTAAAATACACGTCCATGCCGGGATAAAACCCTTCAGGTAGAGCCCGCCGGTAACCACCATTCCCACCAGGGAAAATACCATGACACCCGCGCCCAAGGCACTTTGATACTGCAAGATCGGATAACGCTTGCGCAGGTAATTACCATGCTCGGTAATGCGCCGGGTTACATTTTCAATTTTTTCCTGGTCGGTAATTGACTGGTCAGTTTCGACGGTGTTTTCCAAGGCATTCATCCCTGTATCCTCTGTTTACGTCGGGGAATTGCGTGTGCACGGTAAAACAGGCGCATTCGCACTCGCCGCGTGAATGTACGCGGCTCATTCAAGAGCTGCGAAATCGACGGTGTGGCAAAAACTTGTTAGGATCATTTCAACTTTCAAAATGATAAGGTAAGTTTAAGTCTTTGCAACTGTGTATTTTGGGTGGGCTAAGTGTGACAGGCGTTTGTGTAAGGATTTGATGATTTAGTTACAGTTTGTATAAGTTTTGAGTACGGCGTACAGCTAATGCCAAGGAGGCACCATGAGATTGCACCGCATCAAATATCTCCGGCTCTCTCTACAAGAAGCCGAGGGCCGCGTAGAGAAAAGAACCAGCCATGATGTATTTGACGCCGTGTTTTGCGATGAACCTACAGACAATGCCGCCAATCGTGCAGGCCTTGAAAAGCTGTTTCGCTACATACAGGGCGGGGATACTGTGGTAGTGGACAGCATGGCATCGCTCAGCTCCAGTACCGAGCAGCTGTGCACGCTGATTCGACAGTTGGTTGAAAAGCAGGTAACGCTGGAGTTTTTGAGCGAGAGCCTGGTGTTCCGGCATGACAATCTGGAGGTTGTACGGCCTATTATTTCGGTAATGGAGGCACTTGCAGAGTTTGAACGCGTTGTGGCCAGGGAAAAACAGGCAGCCGGTATTGCCGCTGCCAAAAATCGTGGATCTTACAGTGGGCGCAAGAAGAAACTGTCTGACAATCAGGTTGTAAGTTTAATTGACCGCGCCGGTGCAGGAGAAAGTAAATCCAAATTGGCGCGTGATTTTGATATCAGCCGTCAGACACTTTATCGGTACTTGAAATCGACATAGCGACTGTCCAGCGCATGGCGGCCTGCGCTGGCGTGCAGCGTTGTTCGCCGCTATATCTGCCGCAGCCAGTGCTCGACATCCACCTTGTCGATCTGCTCGGGCTGCAAGAACCGCTCGGCATACTGGCGATAGACCCCGCTGCTGAGGAACAGCCGCAACAGGTCTCCATCGATGTGCTTGTCGCGGGCCATGAACACCAGGATCTTCACCGACTCGGACAGGGTCTTGGGCGTCTTGTACGGCCGGTCTGCGGCGGTGAGCGCTTCGAAGATGTCGGCGATCGCCATCACCCGCTCGGCAATGCCCAACTGATCCTTGCCCAGCCGACGCGGATAACCACTGCCGTCCATTTTCTCGTGGTGGTTGCCGGCGATGACCGGCACGCGCTTGAGGTGGCGCGGGAACGGCAGGGCGTTGAGCATGACGATGGTCTGCACGATGTGCTCGTTGATCTTGAAGCGCTCCTCTTCGTTCAGCGTGCCACGCCGGATCGACAGGTTGTACAGCTCGCCCAGGTTGCTGGCGTTGGCCGGCAGGCGCATGTCGAAGCCCCAGTGGTTGCGCGGGTCGTCCTTGAGCACCGGCGGCTTGCGCGCGCCCCAGGGCACCCGGTGCTCGGGACGGTCGGCCAGTAGCGGCTCGTCCACCGGCAGTTGCGCCGGCGGCACATCCTTGAAGCGTTCATCTTCCTCCCGGGAAATGCCCAGGCGGTTGTCGAAATGCCGACGCCAGCGGCGCTGGCCAATTTGTTGCAGTCGCTGGATGTCGGCTTCTTCCATGAACTCGCCACCGGCATTGGCCCTGGCGACGAAGGCGAAGTCTTCCTGTAATTGCGCCTGGCAGTGCGCCAGGGTTGCTTGCAGCCGCTGCTGCGGCTCGCCGTTGGCCAGCCCTTGCCAGTAGGCAAGCTCGGCATCGCGCCAGAGCACCTCGAAGCGCATGCGTACCTCGTGGATTCGGTTGTACAGGGCCTCCAGCTTGGTCGCCTTGTCGACCACATGCTCGGGGCTGGTGATCTTGCCGCAGTCATGAAGCCAGGCGGCGACGCGAAACTCATAGCGCTCGGCCTCGGTCATGCTGAACTCGGCGTAGGGGCCGCTGTCAGCCAGCGCAACCTGGTCGAGCAGCATTTGCGCCAGTTGCGGTACCCGTTCGCAATGACCACCGGTGTAAGGGCTCTTGGCGTCGATGGCATCGGCCAGCAGCTTGATCATGGCATCCAGCAACTGTTGCTGGGCCTCGACCAACTGGCGGGTTTCGATGGCCACGGCGGCCGCGCCGGACAATTCTTCGACAAAACGCCGGAACGGTTGGCCGACCTCATTGCCTGCCTGCTCATCTTGCAGTTGCAACAGCAAAATGCCGAGTAGCGCCTGGCTACGGTCCCTGAGCACCACCGCATGGCTGCGTCGGCCCAGCTTGAGGGCGCGTGTCACGGTGTTTGGCAGATCCTCATGCTGGTTTTCGTCGACCGCAAGTTGCGCAGGGTAGCCGCTGCCTCGGCAAGCGGCAGCCAGGCGCAGCAAGCCACGCTCGGCGTCGAACAGGTACACTGCGCCAGCGCTTGCTCTGGCGGCGTCCACCAGATGGCTGAGCACGCCGTCGAGCATGCGCTCCAGCTGGGTTTCGCGGCTGAGGGTGAGGGTGATGGCCTGGAAGTTGAGGATGGTTGCGGACATCTGGCTCAGCACCTGACTCAATTCCCGCACCTCGGACACCCGCGATTGCACCCCCACCTCGCGGCTGAAATCAAAACCGGCCAGGCCCCGTACTTGCTCGGCCAGCAGCCGCAGCGAGTGGCCAATGCGCTGGCCAAGCACGCCCCCCAGGAACAGCAGCACGACCATCAGCACCGCCGTCCACAGCACCTGTTCCCAGAGCACCTTGCGCGCGTCGGCAAGCAGTTCGTTGCCAGGTACCGCGATCAGCACCTGCAGGTCTTGCCCGGCCAGGGTCGTCAGCGGTATGCGCATGCCGTACCAGGTCTTGCCTTGTACCTGGAACGGTTGCGGCGCAGGGCCCAGGCTCGGGCTGGCATAAAGGTGCTCGAGGCTGGGCACCCCCAGCTCGGCTACGTGTGACAGGCGCACCGCGTCACCTTCTTGCACAATCACCCGCTGCAGGTCCGGGTACGCCACCACGTTGCCCTGCTGGTCGATAACCACCGTCTCGGTGCCGGCGGTCATGCGCAGGTCGCGGCTCTCGCTGGCCAGGTCATCGACCGAGACATCCATGCCGATCACTGCGGCGCCATCGACGCTGCGCTGGGCCAGGGTGATGCCGACCTCGCGGGTGGTGAAGAACACGTAGGGGCGGGTCAGCACGGTGCTGGATTGCCTGAAGGCCTCGACGAACCAGGGGCGCGGGCGGGGGTCGTAGTGATAGTCCGGCTGGGCTTGTGTTTGCAGCAGGGTCAGTTGCCGGTCGTAGAAGCGCCATTCGCCTTGCAGCGCGCCGTCGTCGCCCTTGCTGATGCTCTGCACCAGGAAGCGGCTGCCGGCCGGTGCGCCGAAGTGCTGCATGAGCTGCGGGTCGCGTAGCCGGCGAACGAGGAGAAATTCGCCGCTGGAATAGCCGATGTAGGCGGCGCTGAGCATTTTGTTGGCGTTCAGGCTCTCGATCAGTTGCGGGACCTGCTCCAGGCGCTCGGCCAGAGTGCCTGCGCCAGGGTTGAACGCCAGCAGCCGGATGCTGCTTTGCGCCGGATCGAGCAGGCGCCGCGCCCGTTCGTCGATGGTCTTGCCAAGCTGCAGGGCGGAATCGCCTGCGGCTGCCACCAGCGCCTTTTGAATTGCCCGATTACCCTGCCAGGCGAGCCCCGTGCCCAGCAGCAGCAGGCCCAGCATGATGGCCAGCGCCACCATCCATTGCAGGGAGAAGCTGTGCCTCTGTTCATTCATGGCGGGTGACCTTGCGCTCTTGGCACTTAACGACGGGTAGTCAGGAACTCGAAGCTCAATCGCGAAAAGCTTAGCTGCTAATCCGCACAGGCTGGGATGGGCGCCTGACAATCCCCGTCAGCGGCCTGTTAGCTTACTTATAGAACAGGTCGACGATCACAGAGGCTTCGAACACCCCGGGTTTAGCAGGCTCGCGCCAGATCAGGTCTGCTTTGAAGTCATTTTTGCTCAGCTCACGACCGGTCAGGTCTGCCAATTTGAACCAGGTGTCGAACGGGATTTTCTCGTTGTTATCAACGCGAGCGAGGGAGATACCTACGGAGCTGTTGTTCGCCGGCACCAACAGATTGTTGATGACGGACCCTCCGCCTGGAGTGGAAGCGAATCGGGCGTTTACTGTGTAGGGTGTGTCGCAGGCGCGTGATAGTCCCAGGCTGAAGTTAGCGCTACTAGCGACGTTTCCGACAGTTGCGGTGCCAGAGAGCGCTCTGCGGAAATTGACGGTGCTTGGCGTTATTGTCAGCTCCGGTGAGCAGGGAATAAAGCGAATGTTGTTGATGCCGGTGACGACATAATTGAGGTTGCTGTTGGGTTTGATGTTTTGGCCGCCGGTGCCATCCAGTTGAAACACTCTATAGTCCGGCCGTGAACCCGCTTGCCCGGAAGAGGGGGTGGCGCCGTATTTTTCAATAAAAATGCTGAAGGTAAGGGTGAACTTGGCATTGTCCCATCCTGTGCAATTGACCCAATTGCAGCCCGTATGAGAAGAGAAGCCTGTGCTGACCTTTCCGCTGCTTGAGGTTATGGCAGTTTTATTGTATCTGATGCCGGCCCGTATACCGTCGCCGATACTGACGCTGGCGGGATTCATATGAAAGTAGATAGTCTCTGCACCGTAATTGTAGTCATCTGCACATTTAACGTTTATTGAGTATAACGACGATTCCCAAATTATCGTGCCGTCCGGAGCGTCTGCGGGAACAGCCAGTGCAGTGCCCAGCGACTCGCTGATGACAGCAGAGTGTGTACCCTCTTCTACACAGGTGAGGGCAAAACTGGTAGCCGGGCTGGCGGATGCGGCCAGCAGCATTATCAAAGCAAACGTTTTCAAGGGCATCATTTTGAGGGTTCGCAAGTAACTGAAGGACGTACTCATTGGATGTTTGCCTCATGCACGTGGCGCAGCCCAATATCATTGATTTCAGTGAAAATTATTTTTGCATCGGCAGGGATGGCGGCGACAGTGCTGCGCAGGAGATGTGTTTCGCCTGGCTTTAATAAGGTGTATTCGTCGAGCGCGGTGCTGCGGTCGCTGCTTTCTATCCGCAAATCCACCAGCGACAGGTGAAAGGCGCAGGTGTTGGTGACTTCGATAGAGTCAACATTCTTTACTTTCCAGCTCAATCCGGCGATACATGAGGAGGATGTGCCTTGCAACCCTGGCGGTCGAAAAAACAGCTTCAACTGTTGGCGGACTGCCATTTGAACGCTGTTTTGCCTGTCGGGCTTAAGGGGGATTTCCATGACGTTTAGCCAGAACAGTGATTCTCTATCTTCCGGTAAGCCTTCGCCCCTGTAGAGTATTCGCAGTACGTCTACTTGCTGCGGATTCAGTTTAATTAGAGGCTGGGCCAAGGCAAAGGGGACATCGCTGCTGTTTTCTTCGGATGAACTGACCCAGGCTTGAAGTGCGACGGTTTGCGACGATACGTTAGTGACGCGGAGGGTGGCTTCGCGGTGTTGGCCTGTATAAATAAGTCGTGTGCCATCGATTTTTATTATGGCCTCAGCGCTGCTACCGACGGCGAGCCACAGCAGGATGACTTTAATGAAAGATAAGGGTGTCGAGGAAGTGAAGGCCATTACTGATCTGGCCTCTCGATGAACGCCCAATGGTAATTGGGGTTTTCGGACTTTAGTGTGGTGAGGTATTGAGCAACTAGCGAGTAGTCGCTAGTTGCAGGTTGCGAAGTAAGCGCGCACCCAGAAAGAACGGATATAATACTTGCAAAGCAGGCGGCACCTAACTTATAATTGCTTGCTTGCTTGCTTGCTTGCTTGCTTGCTTGCTTGCTTGCTTGCTTGCTTGCTTGCTTGCTTGCTTGCTTGCTTGCTTGCTTGCTTGCTTGCTTGCTTGCTTGCTTGCTTGCTTGCTTGCTTGCTTGCTTGCTTGCTTGCTTGCTTGCTTGCTTGCTTGCTTGCTTGCTTGCTTGCTTGCTTGCTTGCTTGCTTGCTTGCTTGCTTGCTTGCTTGCTTGCTTGCTTGCTTGCTTGCTTGCTTGCTTGCTTGCTTGCTTGCTTGCTTGCTTGCTTGCTTCGCGTTAATTCCGAATTATGTAAGTTCATTGCTAATTCGTACTGACCAGAATGGAAAGTTCAAATTACCTACGCCACCTGCGAATCGAAATCAGACGATTCTCATTTTGGCCCTATTGGCCAGCGCCATCAGCATTCGCATAAACTACGGGGTCTTTCTTGTCTGCCGGAACCTCTGATGAATCAGCGACGCCTACGCACAGCGCCCCCTAGCAAAGCGGTCAATGAGCCGAGAACCAAGCCGGCCGAGGTACGTCTGGAGGAATTGATGGCGGCGGCGCAACGTTTGTTTCTGGCCAAAGGCGTGGAAGCTACGACCATCAGTGACATCGTCGAGCAGGCACAGGTGGCCAAGGGCACCTTCTATCATTATTTCCCATCCAAGCAGGACATGCTGGTAGCCCTCGGCGAGCGTTACACCCAGGCCTTTCTCGAGCAACTCGAACAGGCGGTGGAGCAGTGCGCCGCTGATGACTGGACCGGCCGCCTGCGCGCCTGGGTGCATGCCAATATCGCCACTTACCTGAAAACCTTCGCGATACACGACATCGTCTACACCAACCATCACCACCATGACCGCAGTAACAAGGCCAGGAACGACATTCTCGACCAGTTGCAGGGCATTCTCGAAGGCGGGCGCGCCGCCGGTGCCTGGGCCTTGCCGCAGCCGCGCATCAGCGCCTTGATGATCTACGCCGCGGTGCATGGGGTCAGCGACGACGCCATCGTCGAGCGTCTCGACGACTGCACGGCGTTCGCCAAATCGGTTGCCGATGCCTGCCTGGCCATGCTCGGCGCTGCCGGCAACGCCTAACCCTGTGCACTTTCGTTGGTCGCCGACGCGCTGGGCACCGGCAATTGCCGCTGCAGCAACACGGCGCATCCCAGGCTGCACAGTCCGGCAGCCAGCATTGCCAGGTTGAAGCCTGCGGCCATCGCCGTGGCGTAGGCCTGGGCGAACAACGGCGTGGCGCTGCTCAATGGGTGCTCGGCAACCGCTTGTTGCGCCAGGGTCGCCGCATCGTCGACGCCTGCAACCGTCAGCAAACGCGTCAGTTCGGCACTGGCGCGCAAGCTCATCAGGCTGCCAAGCAGGGCGATGCCCAGGCTCATGCCCGTCTGGCGCAGGGCGTTCATGGTTGCCGAAGCAATACCGGCGCGGCTGGCGGGAACCGCGTTCATCACTACCAGGCCGGTGGCGGGTACGGCCAGGCCCATGCCCAGGCCGAGGGTCACAAAGCACAGTAACAATGGCCAATAGGGCGTGTTGGCGCTGAGTAGCGCCATGGCGGTCATCGCCATGCCGATCAGCCCGTAACCCCAGGCCAGCAAGTGTTCCAGGGCGAAATGCCGTTGCAACCGACCGAACATCAACGATAACGCACCGCTGGCGATGAACGTCGGCATCATCCGCAAACCGCTTTCGGTGGCGCTCAGGGCTTGCGCCTGTTGCAGGAACAGTGAAAAGAAAAACAGGCTGCTGTAGCTGGAAAAGCCCAGCACCCATGACGCCAGGTTGCTGACGGCAAAGCGTCGGTCACGAAACAGGTCCAGGGGAACCAACGGCCGCGCTACGCGCTTTTCCACGGCGATCAAGGCCAGCAGCGCGATCAGCGCCAGGCCTATGGCAAGGCTGGGTGCCGGTGCGGCAAAACCCGATTCGCCGGCGCGGATCAGGCCGTAGCTCAACGCGCCCAGGCAGCACACGCTGAGCAACTGGCCCCAGGGGTCGAGTGCGGCCTGTTGCGGGTGGGCTCGCTCGCTGATGCCCCAGGCGCCGAGTAACAGGGCCAGGACACCCAGCGGCAGGTTGATCAGGAAGATGCTTTGCCAGCCGAAGTGCTGCAGCAGTACACCGCCAAGCAAAGGGCCGAGCACCAGGGCCAGGGCACTGAAGGCTGACCAGCCACCGATGGCGTGGGCGCGGGCCCTGGGCTCGGGGAAGGCCTGGGTGATCAGCGGCATGGCTCCGGGAATCAGCAAGGCGCCAGCGATACCTTGGACCGCCCGCCCGAACAGCAACATCGGCAGCGCCTCGGCCAGGGCACACAGCGCGGAGCCTGCAGTAAACAGTGCAACACCTGTCAGCCAGGCGCGTTTGTGGCCGTAACGGTCTGCCACTGGGCCTGCCGACAGCATGAACGCAGAGAGCGCGACGGCGTAGATGCTGACCACCCATTGCAAGCCGCCAAGATCGGTGGCCAGGGCGTTTTGCAGCGAGGGCAGGGCGAGGTTGACGATGCTGATGTCCAGCGACGCAAGAAAAGTGCCCAGGTAAGCGGCGGCGAGCACGGCGGGGCGCTTGTAGCGATGCATGCTTGAGGTCTCCAGAACCGTCGGGAAATAAACGGGGAAAGCAGACCATAGTTAATCGACTGACCGTCGGTCAATGGGCTGTTGGAAATATTCCGCCAGCGTAGAGGCGCCAGCCAGGCGTAACGCGAGTGTCATTTTCTCCCTGGGACAACAGTGAGAACCGCGTAAGCGTGCCCAGGCTCGGCACGTGTGATGAAAAATTTTCTTGTCAATAACGCTGTATGGATATACAGTATTTTCACGCGGCCGAACGTGCCCCGGGTGGGGCGAACCACGGCCGATGCGTATTCATTTTCCATGTCAGCTAACAAGGAATGTCAGATGACAATTATCTACACCGCTGCAAATTCTCTTCCTTTTGCCGCGTTGCCCACCACCAACGGTGTGGTCCAGTATTTTCGCGCCAGCATGACCAACCCTGCCGATGCCACCTATGCCCCTGACGGGCTGGCGGCAGCACCGATCTACGGCCTGGGCGGGCACCTGTTGCAGGGTGACGAGATCGTTGCTGGCGGCAACGTCACGCTGGTTTCGCACATTGGTCCTTTGCTCAACGGCGGCGCGTTGTGCTGGGTATTGCTCAGCTGTGACGGCGGCGCGCAACAGGTCGCCAACGCAACCCGTAGCCATCACGCGGTAACCCTGGGGCAGATCTCCATCGCTTCGGGGGCTGCGCCGGGTGATGTGAAATATTCTGCGGCCAATGCCGTTCCTGCCGGTTGGCTCAAGGCCGATGGCGCAGCGGTATCGCGTTGCACCTATGCGGCGCTCTTTGCCGCAATCGGCACGACCTACGGGGAGGGCGATGGCACCTCTACCTTCACGCTGCCTGACCTGCGCGGCGAGTTCATCCGCGGCTTTGACGGCGGCAGGGGGGTGGACACCGGTCGCGTGTTCGGCTCGCGCCAGAAGGGCACCCTGCAGACCTACGACACCACCGAGTACAACAAGGCCAATGGCGTCTGGAGTGCCTGCACTTCACTGAAAACCGGTGCGGCTTCGCAAGTGGCAATGGGTGTCGACCCCTACGAGGTCAACGACTACGCAACCGTCACCATCGGCGGCGCCGATGCGATCAACAACTTCCCGTTGCCTGGGGTGGGGCTGGACCGAGGCTATTCGGGTGTGACGCGCCCACGCAACATCGCAATGCTCGCACTTATCAAATACTGAATAGATTGCTCGGGTTGAGGCCTTGGCGCTGTTTCACGACGACGTAAAGGTACGCGCAAATGTTTGCAGCTCAACCCGCTAGCGCATATTTCCATGGAGAAACATCATGAAGGGAAGTTTTACTCGTTTTGCACTGTTGTTCGGCCTTGCCACAGGCTCTGTTGGCGCGGCACACGCGGATAGCTCGCCTGCTGGCCTCTGGCGAGTGTCGACGTTCACCAGTCCAGGTGGGGCTGCTGCGACGGTCCAGACGGTCTGTCTCAAATCTGATCACACCTGGTACTCCACCAGTCAGCCGAACTGGAATGGCGGCTGGTTCCAGAATGAAAAACAGGTGCGCTGGTACGGCGGTATTCCGATCTCTCACATTGGCAATGTCGCGAGCATGGCAATGGGTAACCTGGACAGTGCTACCACCATGACGGGCAACTACGCCGAATGGACAGCGCCGGGTACCGCCCCTTTTACGTTCGACAGGCATTTCACATATTCGATGGTTTTTCTGCAAGCGGACTGTCCGCCAGCGAAGCAATAATCAGCAGCTATTGACCCTATGGCAGTGGCCCAGCCCGAGGAATGGCGGGGCCCAACTGTAGGCGTCGCGTATGCCATTTTGACGACAAACGGTATTACGAAGCATTCTCAAGCCTACTGTTCTCCTGTAATCTCGCCGCCGCTCAGGTGGCGACCCGGTCGCACACCTGTTTACAGTGCACTTGGGGGCGGGGATGGAGACGAACAAAGGGATGGCGGCGATTGTGGAATGGCGAGCCCGCTTCCTGGGGGAAGGCAGGTTGCAGGAAGCTGAATACGACCGGGCGTTGATGGCCGCGCAACAGCTCGAACAGTCCGGCCGGGTCAGCCCGGGGGAGTGGGTGGCGATGGTGCGCCAGGCCAACGCGGCATTGCTGGGCCCACGCTGAGCAGCGCAAACATCAGGCAGGAGGCCCCATGGACACAATGCAGGATACGCCGCTGATTCGCCCGGCTACGTTTGAAGATGTGTGCACAATGCTCGCGTTCGATGCCTACGCCAGCAGCCACCCTGAGCGTCAGTGCTTCCTTGAAGAGTCCGTCGGCAAGCAGCAGTGTTGGGTGGCGTTGCGCGCGGGCGCGGTGATCGGCTACGTCGTACTTACCTATCACTTCTTCGACCACGGCTTTGTCAGCCTGGTGGTCGTGGCGCCAGGTCATCAACGCCAGGGTGTCGCCTCCCGACTCCTGGCCGCCGCCGAAGCCGCCTGTACTACGGCAAAGCTGTTTGTCTCGACCAATCAATCCAACCTGGCTTCGCGCCGGCTCATTCTCAAGGCCGGCTTCGTGCCCAGCGGTGTCATCGAGAACCTCGACGAGCACGATCCGGAACTGGTGTATTTCAAGCGTATTCGCGCTTGAATTGCGGTCAGGGAACTCGCGCTCGCCTGATCGGTCTGAGCTGACTTTCAAGGCGCTCTTTTATGGACAACAGTGCAGCACGCAGCGTGCTTGACGCACTCCCCACCCTTATCCTCGGGCTCGCCCTGGTGCTGGTCGGCTGGCTGGTGTTTCGCGTCGTTGTAGTCGAGCTCGCCGATACCCTCAACGACGATTCCAGTGCCTATACCAGCGACCTTCAGGAGTGCTCGTCAGAGCCGCTGCAGATCCTCTTTGGTCAGGAAGTGGGCAAGGAGGTACTGCTGGTCGCCAAGGTGCTTTCGGGGGTGAGTTCGGTGCGCGTGTTGTCGACGCCTGGGCGCGACCTGAGCTACGTTCCCGACCGCCTGAACCTTGAGGTCAACGAGCAGCAGCGGATCTACGGGGCATTCTGCGGCTAGTGCCGCAGTGCCGGGTCACCACGGTCATGCAAGCGGCCGATTTCCTCGAATGTTCATTCGCTTTTTTGCACAGCGGCGCTAGGTGCGCGGGCCTGGGTGGTCTATGTTAAACGGCAAGCATTAACAGTCGGTCTGGAGGTGGTTTATCACTGGGGTGGGAGTTTCATGGAACAGGGACCTGTATGCACCCATCCGATGACCTGAACGGGCAAGAAGCCGCCGAGTCGTTCTCGCCACGTGAAGGGCGTTCAGCGCCGCTGTTCCGTTTGATCCTGAGCTTCATGCTGGTGGTCGTGCTGCTGTTCGTCGCCATCGAGGGCTGGCGGATCTGGCGCGACTACCGGCACGCTTTCGCCAGCGCCCATGATTCGGTCACCAACCTTGCCAGCGCCACCGCCCAGCATGCCGAAGACGCGATCCGCCAGGTCGATGTGGTTACCGCGATGCTCGGTGAGCGGCTTGAAGGTGACGGTTTTACCCGAATGAACATCCCGCGGCTGCACCGGCTGCTCAAGCAGCAAGCCTTGTTGATGCCACAGTTGCACGGGTTGTTCGTGTATGGCGCGGACGGGCGCTGGATCGTCACCGACAAGAGCGATACACCGACCAATGCCAATAACGCCGATCGCGATTATTTCGACTATCACCGCACCCATACCGACCGCGGCGTCTACATCGGCGCGGTGGTCAAAAGCCGCTCGACCGGTGATCTGATCATTCCTATTTCCAGACGCCTGAACAACCCCGACGGCTCGTTCTTCGGCGTGCTGCTGGGGACTGTCAGGGTTGATTATTTCGTCGAGTTCTATGGCGCGTTCAAGATCGATGACCGTGGCGCCTTGGTACTGGCCAAGCGCGACGGCACCATCCTGGTTCGCCGGCCGTTTGTCGAGCGGGTAATCGGCGGCAGCCTGGCCGATAGCGAGATCTTCCAGGACTACCTGCCGCAGGCCCCCGAAGGCGTCGTCGAAACCACGGCCGTAGTCGATGGCACTCAACGCCTGTATGCCTACAAGGCCCTGGACGCCTATCCGCTGGTGGTGGAGGCCGGGCTGTCGAGGGCATCGATCATTGACCCTTGGCGAGAGGACCTGATCAAGACCGCCGTCGTGCTGCTGTTGCTGCTGGTCGGGTTGGGCGGCTTTGGCGCGTTGGTGCTGCGCCAATTGCGCGAGCGCATGGTGATGGAGGCCGCGCTGCGCCGTGCGCATCAAACAGTCCGCGACCTGGCCTTGAGCGACAGCCTCACGGGGCTGGGTAATCGACGCCGCCTTGATACGGCCCTGGCAGAAGAAATTCGCCGCGCCAAGCGCCAACGCTACCCGTTGGCGTTGGTAATGATGGACCTGGATTACTTCAAGCGCTTCAACGACAACTATGGCCATCCTGCCGGTGACGATTGCCTGCGTGCGGTGGGCGCGGCAATACAAAGCAGCCTCAAGCGACCGGGTGATCTGGCCGTGCGCTACGGCGGCGAGGAGTTCACCCTGCTGCTGCCCAACACCGATGCTGCCGGGGCCAGCAGGATTGTCGAAGACATTCTCGAGGCCATCCGCTCGCTGGCGATCGAGCATGTGCAAAGCCCGGCGGGGCGGGTCACGGCAAGTGCCGGGATTGCCCTGGGTTACCCGGTCAAGGAACCGGTAGCTGCCGACACCCTGATGGGCGCCGCCGACTCGGCGCTATACCAGGCCAAGGATAAAGGCCGCAATGGCTGGTGCCTGATCGATGGTTTGAGTGAGCGGCCAGCACCGTTAGCCCACGACTGATCACTGCAGCCTGGTGACTAACCCACCAACATAAACCTCACGCCGCCTGCTTGGCCATGTCCTTGCGGTATTGGGCTTTCATCATTTCCATCTGCTCGCCCATGGCCTCGAGCACGTCCTTGCCAAGCAGCTTCTTGGCTTGCGGGAACATCTCGGTTTCTTCTTCCTCGATGTGGTGCTCGAGCAACTCTTTGAGCACTTTCACCCGCCCGGAAAACTCGGGTGTACCCGGGTCGGTGACTTTCAGGTCGGGCAGCACCAACGAGTCGACGGTGCGGTGTTCTTCCTTGGCCTCGTGGTACATGATCACCTGTTCCTTGGCCCCGGCTTTCTTGTAGACAGGGTAGAGGATCTCCTCTTCAAGCCGGGTATGCACGGCCACTTCCATCTCCAGTTTGGCCAGCAGTTCCGAACGTTTTTTAATCCCGCGTTCTGTTGACTCGCTCAGTTGCGTTAAAAGGGCCTTGACGGTCTTGTGGTCAGCTTTAAGCAGGTCGATGGCATTCATGGTGGATCCTCGGCAAAGCGGATGGTTGAAAAGGGGCCTTGCGTTAGTAGTGACTCGGCCTGACGCCAGGGATTCAACCGGATTGCCCAACTGCTCATTAACCGCTGTTTCGCCAACGGGTATGATGCTCGGCTTATCTCAACCACGGACTGATCATGGACGACCCTTTCTTGCCACAGCGCTTTTTTGCCGGGGCGGCGATTGTTGTCGCGCTAATTGGCGGCGCTATTTTCGTGTTCTTGCTGGCCAACCCCGGCGGCCAGTTCCCCGGCCTTAGTAGTGCGCTGGCAGTGTTTACCCTGGGCGTCACCAACGGCCTGTGCCTGGCGCTGGTCGGCACTTACTGGTATCTCGCCGGCAAGCCTGCAGGGGCCGGTACGCTGTTGATTTTGCAGGCGGTAGGGCTGCTTGCTTTTGGCGCCTGGTATGTCTCGCTGACGTGAAGCGTGCGCCGGATGCTTTATAGCCACTGGCGCTATTGCACCCTGTTTAACAGCCAATTGAGTTCTTCTGTTTCATACTTTTTTTATATATCTTTCGTGTGCTGCCGACTCACCAAGGAAAATAATAATGAGGTACAGAGGCGCGCACTACTGGGCTTGGGCAGACTGCCAACTGCACAGCCAGGAGCATGAAGAATCGCTGGAGTCCGGAATTACCCTTGATGTCAAGGCGCGGCTTTCACGCAGTGGTTGTACGCAGTTGTTTCTCGGGGTTTATACCAGTGCCGGCTTACCGGTCGTCGAGGAGTATCACGACCGTCTCGATGAAGTTACGCTGACCCGGGCCATGGTCTGGGGGGTAAAACGCTGTCGGGCGATTGCCGCCGAAGTCATCGAGCTTCACGAACTGCCTTCCATGAATGCTTACGCCGGGTTGCGATCGATCAACTCGGCGCCCTGATTGCGCACATTGCCGACCGCCGCGCTGACTGGGTACCACTCGAACCGCGCCGCCGGCTCGCCCAGGTTCAAGGCCATCTGCTCGGCGTGCTCGCCTGCGGTGGCCGGGTCCAGCCATTGCCGGGCGACAGCCGGCGCCAGCACGATCGGCCGGCGGTCATGCACGTCGAGCAGGCCACCTTCACTGTCTGCGGTGAGGATCACGAACCCCGCATGCTCGCCACTGAACTGGCCGATGACCGCGCACAGGGCAGGGCGGCCATCGCTGCGGCGAATCAAGTAAGGCTGTTTTTTCGCTGCGCCTTGGTCAACCCATTCGAACCAGTTGTCGATCGGCACGATGGCCCGCTGTGGCCAGATGGCGCGAAAGAACGCGCCGTGGGCGACTTTCTCCACGCGCGCATTGATCGGCGCTGCGCGGTCCCTGGCCCAGTGCGGGCGCCAGCCCCAGGGCAACAAGTCGGCCTGGAGGGTACCGGCCTGCAGGTGCAACAGCGCCACGCGGGTGCTCGGCGCCACATTGTAGTGACCCAGTGCCTGATCGCCGACGTTGTTGACCAGGGCGCCTGGCATGCTCAGGGCGTCGACGAAGTCGTGAATGCCACGGTATTGAGAAAGCCTGCCGCACATGGCGCGTTGCTCCGTGAGGGGCCTATCGCTGGAGGATAGACGCAATCGCCGGGCACGCTTGCGGCGCCGACGCTCAGCTCAACCACCAGGCCGCCAGCGACAGCAGCAGGGCCAGCAAGGTGCCCAGCCAGGCACTGGCCTCAAATTTCGAACGTTGCACGCTGGCGCGCACCTCGCGCAGGTACTGCGCCTTGGTAGGGGCCCGTTCGCGGTAGCGCAGGTTCTCGGCCAGGTCATGCAGCCGGGCCTCGATGACCGAGCCGACCACGAAGAATGTTGCGCCATAGCTGGCGATGACTATCAGCAGGTACTTCACTGTCGCTCCTTGGCAATACGCTTCCCTTTTCAGCACGGGTTGTCAGCACGGGCTGATATTGACGCCGTGGCGAGCTCGGCTTATACAGGCGCCCCCACGTTCCCGATGCTACAGGACCCCGAGATGAACGACGACGATCTGGACATTCACGAGCCCGAACATGATCACCTGCTTGACCATGAGTTTGCCGAGGACGAGTACGAGCCGCAGGACGAGGTCAATCCGCTGTTCGATCCGCAGGATGACGATGACGAGGATGCCCGCGATTGTGCAGGCGATGACGAAGGATTCTGGGACGAGGGCGTCGACACCCTTGACGACCTCTAGGCACCAGCGCAGCCGCCGGCACCTGGAAGCAGGGCGTGTTTAGCGGCCGTCCAGCGAGAAGCGTCCGGCGCCGGTGACCGATAGCAACAGCAAGCCACCGACAATGCTCATGTTCTTGAAGAACTGCACGGTGTTGGCTGCTTTGGCCGGCTCGACCATGGTCCAGAACGGATGGCCGATCAGTGCCGTGCCGATCACGAACAGGGCAAACAGGAAGGCCAGCGGGCGGGTGTAGAAACCGAGGATGAGGATGATGGCGACGAAGAACTCCATGATCACCGCCACCGCGGCTGCCACTGTAGGCGCTGGCGCGCCGAGCGATGCCAGGTAGCCGACCGTGCCCTCGAAGCCGGTGAGCTTGCTCCAGCCGGACATGACGAAGAGGATCATCAGCAGAATCCGCGCCAGCAGGATGATAACGTCGCGCTGGTTGTCGAAGAGGGTGTAGCGCATGGTGGCCTTCCTTTGTTGTTGGGCAATTTTACCTTAGCAGTTGCCGGAAGGTTTTGCGGCCCGGCTTGCACAAAAAAGGCATAAGGGCAGCCCTGGGTAAATCTCAGGCAGCAAAAAGGCGCCCTAAGGCGCCTTTTCAGAAGATGGTGCGAGTGGCGGGACTCGAACCCGCAAGGCTCACGCCGGCAGATTTTAAGTCTGCTGTGTATACCAATTCCACCACACTCGCACTGGCTCGAGGGAAATGCATTTGATCCCTCAATCAAGCGAGCTTTATAACCCATCGTTATATTCGAGTCAACCGCGTGCAAGGCTCTGGACGGCGCCCCAGGCTAACTCCAGAGCATGCTCAGCAGCACCAGGGCGAGTAGCCCGAGATAGACCTGCGCATGCTTGCGATCATCGATTCTGCCGATCCAGCGCGCCGCCAGCCGGGTGCCGAGCCAGGCGCCGAAGGCCAGCAGGGCAAACGCCGACAGATCGACATAACCGACAAACCGCGCTCCGAAATCGCTACTGGCGGTGATCAGGTAAGTCGCCGTCGCCGCCAGCGCTACCGGCAAGGTCAGCGGGCTGGCCATGGCGGTGGCCTGGGTCATGCCCAGCCCGCGGCGGCGCAGCAACGGCACGCTCATGACGCTGCCGCCCACCCCCAGCACGCTGGCAATGCCGCCGATCAGCACACCGCAAGTGGCGGTTCTCACGGGCCCGAGCGAGCGCGCTGAAGCCTGGCCGTGGACAAAGCCCTCGCGCAGCAGGCAGTCGAGCAGGGTAAATGCCAGGTAGAGGATGAACGCCCAGCGCAGCCATTCACTGGCCAGGGCGCCCACCAGGGCGGCGCCGAACACCGCGCCGAGGGCGATGTACGCTGCCAATGGCCACAGGAATTCACGGTTGAGGTTGCCAGCACGCCAATGCTTGAGGGTGGCCAGTGCGGCGCTGACAATCATCACGCAGGTGGAGGTAGCCACGGCAATCTGCATGGCCGAGCCGGTGGTGGCCGGGTTCATGCGCAGCAGGTGATACAACAGCGGCACGACGACGAAGCCGCCGCCAAAGCCGAACAGCACCGTGGTGATGCCGCTCAGGCAACCGAACAGGGCCAGGAGTACAAGAAGCATGGAAGGTCGTCCTTTTGCGGGTCAGGAGCGACAGGTTAACCAGCAGTGATTTGGCCGGCTTGAGCAAAGCGGTCAATAATGATCGCCAATCGGCCACGGACTTGCCCCATGTACAATGTCTCGATCAATCTGCTCGATGCTACGCCCCGCGCCGTGGTTGCCATTGGCACTGATTATCCCGACGGCTTCCTGCTGGCGCGCCATCGCCATCGTCGCGCGCAACTGCTCTATGGTGCCACCGGAGTGATGCAGGTACGCACGTCGGCCGGCGACTGGGTCGTGCCGCCGCAACGGGCGGTGTGGATTGCCCCGGGGGTGGAGCATGAGGTGCTGATGCTCGGCGTCAGTACCCGCAGCCTGTACATCGAAGCCGATGCGCTGATGTTGACGGGCGAGTGCCAGGTGCTGGAGGTTTCAGCGCTGATGCGCCAGTTGTTGCTGGCGGCGGTGGAGATGGACCTGGAGTACGACCAGCAGGGCAGGGACGGGGCGCTGGTCAACCTGCTGCTGCATGAGCTGAGGGCCGCGGCCAGCTTGCCGTTCCACATACCGCTGCCGCGTGACCCGGCGCTGCTCATGCGTTGCCAGGCTTTTTTGCGCACGCCTGATGTGCACCAGTCACCCGCGCATTGGGCGGGTGAACTGCATGTCAGCCTGCGCACTTTCGGGCGCTGGTTTCGCGCCGAAACCGGGATGAGCTTCAGCCAGTGGCGCCAGCGTGCCTGTGTGCTGCTGGCCCTGGCGCGGCTGGCCCAGGGCGAAGCGATCACGCGAATTGCCCTGGACCTTGGCTACGACAGCCCGGCGGCGTTTTCCAGCATGTTCCGCCGCACCCTCGGGCAGACGCCGCGCAGCCTGCGCGATCAGTAGTGGATGCTATCGGCGACGCCGCGCAAGTCATCCACCGAAGTCTTCAGGCCGGCAATCCTGCCCAGCACTTCAACGGCATCGGCCTGGTGGACGGAGTGCTGCAGGTACAACACATGCCCGCGCAGGTCGCGTGAGACCCGCTCAAGATCGGCGGCGGTCGCTTGCAAATCGTCGTGTATGGCTTTCATTCGTAAGTCTGCGGCCACGCGTCGTTCCCTCGAGGTAGGTGGCAGGTCTTAAGTGCGGGGCGACTATAGAGCAATTGACTCCTTGCTGTCATTGCGCCACTGTGGGTTTCATGTTGGATCCAATAGAGGCAAGGGAACGTGGCCAAGCACGCCGCAGCTGAAACCGTCACCGGCAAACCGCGCGTCAAATGGTACTGGCGCGTGCTGTTCGCCAAGGTCTGGCTGGCTGCCGCGTTTTTGTTCCTGAGCCTGCTGGGGGCGGGGGTATTGCTGCTGATGACCAGCGCCGACAGCAGCCTTGATGCCAGCCAGCGCTGGCTGGCGCTGACTGCCGGTATCGGTGTACTGGCGACCTGTACCTACCTGGGCCAGCTGGCGTTGCCGCGTCGGCGGTTGGCAGTGGCGCAAGATTCCGACTAAGTTTTAGACCAGCGCAGGGAATCGCTTGCAGCGTATGCTGTCATATCCAGACAAGCCATTTACGGCTTCGTGGGGCAGCCATGGTCTCATCCGACTCCGATCTTCATGTGATGCACGCCAGTCGCTTCGAGCAACTGGTGCAAACCGTGGTTGACTACGCCATCTACATGCTCGACCTCGAAGGCCATGTGGTGTCCTGGAACGCAGGCGCCCAGCGGATCAAGGGCTACCGCGCCGAAGAAGTCATCGGCAGGCATTTCTCGATGTTCTTCACCCCCGAAGATTGTGCCGACGGCAAGCCGGCCCGGCTGCTTGAACGGGCTTTGAGCACCGGTGGCGCCCAGGATGAAGGCTGGCGCCAGCGCAAGGATGGCACGCTGTTCTGGGCGCTGGTGGCGCTGGATGTGATCAAGTCGCCGGACGGCGAGGTGGTCGGGCTGGCGAAGATCACCCGCGACATCACCGACCGCCGTGACGCGGCGCTGCAACTCGATGAGGTCCGTGCCCAGCTGTTCCAGTCGCAAAAGCTCGAAGCCCTCGGCCAGTTGACCGGGGGCATGGCCCACGACTTCAACAACCTTTTGACCATCATCATCGGCTCGGCGCGCCTGGCCCTCAACAGCCGCGACCCGCAGCGCACCCGGCGCTTGCTCGAGCACATCCTCGACGCTGGCGAGCGTGGCAGCCAGATGACCCAGCAGCTGCTCAGTTTCGCCCGCCACAAGGCGCTGAAGTTCGGCCGCATCAAGGTACCGGATCTGGTCGAATCGACACGCCTGCTGCTTGGCCAGACCTTGCCTGTCTCGGTGGAGTTGCAGGTGCTGCTGGCCGACGAACTGTGGGATGTCGAAGTCGACGCCGGGCAGTTGCAGATGGTCTTGCTCAACCTGATCTTCAATGCCCGCGATGCCATCGACGGCGAGGGGACGATCACCATGCAGGCGCGCAACTGCGAGCTGCAGGGGCGCCCCGACGGCTTGCTCGGGCGCTTTGTCTGCATCAGTGTCAGCGACACCGGGCGGGGTATCGACAGCAATATACTGCCGCGCATCTTCGAGCCTTTTTTCACCACCAAGAGTTTTGGCAAGGGCACCGGCCTGGGCCTGAGCCAGGTCTATGGTTTTGCCAAGCAGAGCAACGGCACGGTCAGCGTCAGCAGTGAAGCGGGCAAGGGCACCTGCATGAGTGTCTACCTGCCGGTCTACGCCGCCAACCCCGACCCTGAACGCGGAGGTGCATAGCATCGTGGAACAACTCAAACGCCTGGCCACCGGTATTCCTGGTCTCGACGATCTGCTCAAGGGTGGGCTGGTGGTCGGTGCTTCCTACATCGTCCAGGGCCGGCCTGGCTCGGGCAAGACCATCCTCGCCAACCAGCTGGCCTTCAATCACGTCAGCCAGGGTGGGCGCGTGCTGGTGGCGACGCTACTGAGCGAATCCCACGAGCGTTTGTTCCAGTACCTGTCGACCTTGAGCTTTTTCGACCCCGGCAAAATCGGCGCGCAGCTGCAGTTCGTCAGCGCCTTCGACACCCTCGAGCAAGAGGGCCTGGATGAAGTGGTAAAACTGCTGCGCGGCGAGATCAGCCGCCACCAGGCCAGCCTGCTGATCGTCGACGGCCTGCTCAATGCCCGCTCGCGCGCGGAAACGCCGCTGGACACCAAGAAATTCATCGCCGAGCTGCATGGTCATGCCGCCTTCGCCGGTTGCACCGTGCTGTTCTTGACCAGCTCGCGGCTGGAGGACGGCAGCCCCGAACACACCATGGTCGATGGCGTCATCGAGCTGGGTGACGAGCTGCTGGGCAGCCGCTCGGTGCGCCGGATCCAGCTGCGAAAGACCCGCGGCAGTGGCGCATTGTCGGGTATTCACGAATGCGAAATCACCGAACACGGCCTGCAGGTTTACCCGCGCCTGGAATCACTGTACAGCCACCCCAGCGGGCACGGCATGGGCGAACTGATGCGCATTCCCAGCGGCGTGCCGGTGTTCGACCGCCTGCTCGGCGGCGGCCTGCCGGCCGCCTCGGTGACCCTGGTGATGGGCCCCTCGGGCATCGGCAAGACTTCACTGGGCGTGAGCTTTCTCGGTGCGGCAACAGCGGCAGAACCCGGCCTGCATTTCGGCTTTTATGAAACCCCGCAGCGCCTGCGTCTCAAGGCCGGCGCCCTGGGCTACGACTTCGCCGCCATGGAGCGCGCCGGGGCCTTGCACATTGCCTGGCAACCGACCACCGAAGGTGTGCTTGATGATGTCGGCATGCGTTTGTTGCGCCTGGTCGAGCAGCACAGCATCAAGCGCGTGCTGATCGACAGCCTCGGCGCGTTCACCCGCCTGGCCAGCAACCCGACGCGCCTGAATGAGTTCTTCCGCGCCCTGACCGGCGAGCTGCGGGCCCGTGACGTCAGCGTCCTGGCCACTTGGGAGATGCGCGATATCTTCGGCTCGGAAATCAACGCGCCAGCACCGGACCTTTCGAGCATTGTCGACAACCTGCTGTTGATGCGCTTTGTCGAGATGGACTCGGAGCTCAAGCGCTTGCTGTCGATCCTCAAGGTGCGCGACAGCTATTACGACCCGGCCCTGCTGGAGCTGATCATCAGCGACCATGGCATCGACCTGCAAAAAGCCTTTACCCAGGCCACGGGGGTGATGTCCGGCACGCCTTCGCAGGTGCCTGGATCATGAGGCCGGGGGTGGCAACGGCATGAGCACCATTCTGGTCGTCGACGACGAGTACCTGATCGCCCATATCCTCGGCTGGGCCCTGGAAGACGAAGGTTTCGACGTGGAACTGGCCGGTAATGGGAAGAAGGCCCTGGAGTTGCTGAAAGAGAAGCGGGTGGAGCTGGTGATCACTGATTACATGATGCCGGAGATGAACGGAGAGGAGCTGGCCACCGGTATCCGCGCGCTATCGCAGTTACAGGAGCTGCCGATCATTTTGATGAGCGGGGCGCAGGCTCACAAGGGGCGGGACAATCCCGGGCTGTTCGCCGCCGTGTTCGACAAACCCTTCGACATCGAGCAACTGATTGCCAAAGTGAAGGAACTGGTCGATACGCCCGAGGCGCCTTGAGGCCTGTGACTGCAACCGGGCGGGTTGCCAGTGTCAGGATCAAGCGCATCCGTGCGGCTTGAGTCGGTTGGGGGCTGCTTAGTGCTGGTCGTCTCCTTTTTCCGGTGCCGGGCTACCGGCCTGAATGCGTTTGAAAATCTCTTCGCGGTGCACCTGAACATCTTTCGGTGCATCGATGCCGATCCTCACTTGCATCCCTTTGACGCCCAGAATGGTGACTTTGATGTCATCGTTGATGACGATGCTTTCGCCAACCTTGCGGGTGAGTATCAGCATGTATATCTCCTTGGTAACGTAAGTTGCCTTGCGGGCGCGGCCCGCAGAAGCCGGGATCACACAGGGGTGCATCCCTCTTTCCCTTCATTAAAGACGCTTTCGGCGGATATTAATTCCCCCGAACACAGATTCTGTAGTGAGTCTTTAGTCGCAGGTGCCGATTGGCTGGATGAGCACTCCGAAGCAGCGAGTGCTGCCCGTACCCGCAAGCATAGGGGGGTTGAAGGAATATGGGAAATTTCTCTGCATGATACCCAAGGTGGGTTTCGCTGAATGGCTTTTCAAGGGGCCGCCAGGTTTTGCAGAAACAGCGCCAGGGCCACTTCCTCGGCCTCCAGCCCCTTGCGCGTGCGCGCCCGTGGCAGCTTGGCCAGCTCGCCGAGGGTGAAATGCTCGAACAGCGCCGGGTGGATGTAGCAGCGCCGGCACACCGCCGGGGTGTTGCCCAGGCGGCTGGCGACCTGCCTGACGGTCTCGACGATCTGACGTTTGGCCTCCTGCTCCGGTTGCCATTCAAGCTGGCGCAACAGGCTCAGGGCCAGCGCGCTGCCGGCCCAGGTGCGGTAGTCCTTGGCGGTGAAGTCGCTGCCGGTCAGCTCCTGCAGGTAGGCGTTGACGTCGGCTGAACCGACGCTGTGGCGCTGGCCCTGGTCATCCTGGTACTGGAACAGGTCCTGGCCGGGCAGGTCCATGCAGCGTTTGATCAGGTTGGCCAGGCGCCGGTTCTTCACCGTCACCTGATGCTCGATACCGCTCTTGCCGCGAAACTGAAAGCGGATGGCGCTGCCGTCGACCTTGACGTGACGGGTGCGCAGGGTGGTCAGCCCGTAAGACTTGTTGTCGCGGGCGTACTGGCGGTTGCCGATGCGGATCAAGGTGCTGTCGAGCAGGCTCACCACCAGGGCCATGACCTTTTGCCGATCAAGCCCCGGCCGCGCCAGGTGGCTGTCCAGTTGCCGGCGCAGCTTGGGCAGCAGGCTGGCAAAGTCCAGCATGCGCGCGTACTTGTGGCTGTCGCGGTAACTGCGCCAGTCGGCATGGTAGCGGTACTGCTTGCGCCCGCGGGCATCACGGCCGGTAGCCTGCAGGTGGCCTTGCGGGTCGGCGCAGATCCACACATCGGTGTAGGCCGGGGGGATCACCAGGGCCTTGATCCGCGCGAGGGTGGCCGGATCTTTGACCCGCCCGCCTTGCCCATCGAAGTAGGCGAACTTGCCGCGCAGGCTTTTGCGCCGCAGGCCTGGCTGGCTGTCATCGACATAATGCAAGGCGGCGGGCAGGGCGGTGTCGGGCATGGCGCAGGTCCGGTTGCGGGGTTTGTACTATGGACCGCAAGCTCAACCCAACAGTGCCACCGACTTTATCTGTGCCCACAGCGACTGGCCGGCGTGCAGCTGCAGCTGGTCGGCGGAGTAGCGGGTGATGCGCGCCAGCAAGGTGGTGCCGGCGGCGTCCAGGCTGACCAGCACGTGGGCACTGTTGTCGGCCGGGCGATGGCCGCTGACGGTCACCGGCAGGCGATTGAGGATGCTCGATTGCTGGTCGGCGCCAAGGCTCAGGCTGACGTCCCGCGCCTGCACCTTCAAGCGCAGCGGCATGCCCACGGCCAGCGGTTCGTGGGCCACGCGCAATTGCAGGTGGCTGTGCGGCAGTTGCAGGCTGAGCAACTGATAGTCGCTGCTGTAGGCGCTGACCTGGCCTTCGATGATCACCCCGGCGTCGTCGCCCTGGGCCAGCGGCAGGTCGAGGCGCGCGAGGGTGGCGGCAATCGGCCCGCTGGCCTGGACCTTGCCCTGCTCAAGCAGCACCAGGTGATCGGCCAGCCGTGCCACTTCATCCTGGGCGTGGCTGACGTAGACCAGCGGAATCTCCAGCTCGCTGTGCAGGCGCTCGAGGTAGGGCAGGATCTCGCGCTTGCGCGGGCCGTCGAGGGCTGCCAGCGGCTCGTCCATCAACAGCAGTTGCGGGCTGCTCAGCAGCGCCCGGGCAATGCCCACACGCTGGGCTTCGCCGCCGGACAGGGTGGCTGGCTTGCGCTGCAGCAGGTGCTCGATGCCGAGCAGTTCGCAGGCCTGCTCGAGGCTGACCTTGCGCTGCTGGGCGGGGATGCGCTTGTAGCCGAAGGTCAGGTTGGCGCGCACCGACAGGTGCGCGAACAGGCTGGCCTCCTGGAACACGTAACCGATCGGGCGCTGGTGCGGGGCAATGAAATATTCGCGGCGCGAGTCCTGCCAGATCTCGCCATTGACCTCGATGTAGGCTTCGGGGGCCCGTTCCAGCCCGGCCAGGCAGCGCAGGCAGGTGGTCTTGCCGGAGCCTGAATGGCCGAACAGCGCACTGATGCCGCGCCCGGGCAGTTGCAGGTCGACATCCAGGCTGAAGTCGCCGCGGTCCAGTTTCAATCGGGCGTGAATCATCGCCGCCATGCTCAGCTCCAGGCCGATTTGCCCCGGCGGCTGGAGTACAGCGCCAGCAGCACGAGGAAAGAGAATACCAGCATGGCCCCGGCCAGCCAGTGGGCCTGCAGGTACTCCATGGCTTCGACGTGGTCGAAGATCTGCACCGAGACCACCCGGGTCTTGTCGGGAATATTGCCGCCGATCATCAGCACCACGCCGAACTCACCGACGGTATGGGCAAAGCCGAGGATGCTGGCAGTGATAAAGCCTGGCCGGGCCAGGGGCAATACCACATGGACGAAGGTGTCCCAGGGGCTGGCACGCAGGGTCGCGGCCACTTCCAGCGGGCGTTCACCGATGGCGCTGAAGGCGTTTTGCAGCGGCTGTACGACGAAGGGCATCGAATACACCACCGAACCGATCACCAGGCCGCTGAAGCTGAACACCACGGTGCCCAGCCCCAGCGCCTGGGTGGTCTGGCCGATCCAGCCGTTGGGCCCCAAAGCCAGCAACAGGTAAAAGCCGATCACCGTCGGTGGCAGCACCAGCGGCAGGGCCACCACCGCGCCCACCGGCCCGCGCAGCCATGAGCGCGTGCGCGCCAGCCACCAGGCGATGGGGGTACCAATCAGCAACAGAATCAGCGTGGTCAGGCTGGCCAGTTTGAAGGTCAGCCAGATGGCGCCGAGGTCGCTGGCATCCAGTGGCATCAGATTTCGTAACCGTAGGATTTGATCACGGCTGCGGCTTTCGGGCCCTTGAGGTATTCAACCAGGGCTTTGGCCGCGGCGTTGTCCTTGCCTTTGTTGAGAATCACCGCGTCCTGCTTGATCGGCTCGTGCAGGTTGGACGGCACGATCCAGGCCGAGCCGCTGCTGACCTTGCCGTCCTTGTAGATCTGCGACAGGGCGACAAAGCCCAGTTCGGCATTGCCGGTGGAGACGAACTGGTACGCCTGGGTAATGTTCTGGCCTTCGACGATCTTGCCCTTGGTGGCCTCGGTCAGCTGCAGCTTGCTCAGTACCTGGGTAGCGGCCAGGCCGTAGGGCGCAGCTTTCGGGTTGGCAATCGACAGGTGCTTGAACTCATTCTTTTTCAGTACATCACCCTTGCCATCGACATAGCCGTCCTTGGCCGACCACAGTGCCAGGGTGCCAATGGCGTAGGTGAAGCGTGAGCCCTTGACGGTGTCGCCTTCGTTCTCGAGCTTTTCCGGGGTGCTGTCGTCGGCGGCAAGGAACACTTCGAACGGTGCGCCGTTCTTGATCTGCGCGTAGAACTGGCCGGTGGCGCCGTAGGCGGCCACCAGCTTGTGGCCGGTGTCCTTCTCGAAATCCTTGGCAATCGCCTGGATCGGCGCGGTGAAGTTGGCGGCGACGGCTACCTGTACCTCATCGGCCCAGGCGCTGTTGAAGGTCATGAAGGTGGCCAGGGCGGCCAGGGCAAAACGAGGTGCGCACTTACTCATGAAAAACAGCTCCACAGGCTGAGGGGGTAGTCGTTATATAGGTGAATATATAGCGAATGCCCGACCAACGGGAAGTACTGCTTCAGCGTTTGAGCTGGGCGAGGGCGTTTTGTGCCAGTGTGCGGGTCAGTTCACCGGCCGCCAGGGCCTGGCCCAGACGCAGCGCCTGGCCTGCCCAGAGGTTGCTGAAATCGCTGTTGCCCTTTGGCTCGCTGATGGCCCGCAGCGGCATCAGCGCACCGCCGGCCAGGGGAAAGCGCGGTGCCAGCTCGCTCATCGGCCCCAGCTCGCGCATGATGCGCGTGTTGATACCACGCGCCGGGCGCCCGGTGAACAGGTTGGTCAGCGCCGTGTCGCTTTCCTTGGCGCTGTGCAGCGCCTGGCGATGAGCCGCCGAGACCTTGGCCTCGGGGCAGAACAGGTAAGCGGTGCCCAGTTGCACCGCCGAAGCGCCCAGCGCCAGGGCGGCGACGATGCCGCGGTGGTCGCCAATGCCGCCCGCGGCAATCACCGGCACCTTCACAGCATCGACAATCTGCGGCACCAGCGCCAGGGTGCCGACCTGGGTAGTGAGGTTGCTGCTGAGGAACATCCCGCGGTGGCCGCCGGCTTCATAGCCCATGGCGATGATTGCGTCGCAGCCGTGATCTTCCAGCCACAGCGCTTCATCCACGGTGGTGGCGCTGGACAGCACCTTGGCGCCCGTGGCCTTGACCCGCTTGAGCAGGCTGGCTTCGGGCAGGCCGAAGTGGAAGCTGACCACGGCCGGCTTGTAGTGCTCGACCAGCTGGCAGCTGGCGTCGTCGAAGGGCGCGCGGTTGGACACCGGTGTGGGCGCATCGAAGTCGGCGCCCAGCTCCAGGTAATACGGCTTGAGCGCCTGCTTCCAGGCCGCATCGCGCTCAGGGTCCGGCTGCGGCGGCTGGTGGCAGAAGAAGTTGAGGTTGAGCGGGCCGTTGCTGGCCTCGTTGAAGGCCTGCAACTCGGCGCGGATCTGATCCAGGCTCAAGGTGGCACACGGCAGCGAACCCAGGCCGCCGGCGTTGCTTACGGCAATGGCCATGGCTGAACCGGTGGAGCCGGCCATTGGCGCCTGAAGGATCGGCAGCTCGATGCCGAGCAGATCGAGGAGACGGGTGTCCGGCCATTGGCGCATGCCTGGGGTTCCTTGTGCTGAGGAGGGTGTTACAGCGCTTTGCTCACCTTGATATCAGTGATTTTCTTGGCGTCTTCGCCGTGCAATTGTTGCAGCGCTGCCTGCACGTGCTCAGGCGCATCGCTGATCATCTGGGCGAAGTCGAATCGTTGCTCGCCATCGATCTTGTACTTGATCACGAACTTGGTGGTCTGGCTCATGGGCTTATCTCAGCTTCGACGACGAACGGCGAATGAACTTGATGGTATGGGTGAAGGTTGGCTTGGTCACTGCCGACAGGGCGCGCGGGCCGACGGTGTCGATGGTGATGTTCCAGAAACCGGTGCTGGGCACGGTGATCTTCGCCGGGAAGTCGACAAAGGCGCCGCCGTGGTAGGTGTGACGGCCGCCGTTCTTGAAGCTGCGGAAGTTGGCATCGTTCATCAGGCGGATATTGCAGCGCTGGGAGCAATGAATGACCACGATGTCATCCTCGTTGAGGTGCTCGCGCTGGTGTACGAATTTCATGTTGCACTCCGCATTGGATCTGTCAGCAAATCAAAACGATACCATGATGTCGGTTACACTGTCGGCCTTCGTGCCAGGCCCAGGATAAAACTGCCAATCAAGGGAGCAAAATGGTCTGCGCGCGGTCTTATTCTTTTTCCGTGGTGGAGGTGTGCTTGATGAAGTGGGTCGTAGCAGCGTTGGCAGTAACGCTGGGTGGCTGTGTGAGTGTGTCGGAGCTGGAGCACAGCCCGGAAACCCTCAATGTGATTTCTGGCAAAAAACCCCAGGAATACGCGGACTGCGTGCAGCAGCAATTGACCGAGTCGCGCGGGCAACTGACCGTGGAAGAACGCCACGACGGTCTGCGCCTGGTGGTGCCGCAAAAGGTCGGCGGCGGCCCGGCGGCGCTGGTGGATATCGACAAGCGCGGTAGCGGTAGCAGCATCAAGCTGTATGAGCGCCTGAACAACTTCCCGCTGCGCCTGGGTGATGTGAAGACGGCAGCGACGCGCTGCATCTCGGGCTAAATCCTTTTTCGGCTAATCGATTCAGCTGGCATCTAGCCATCTTTCTGCGTTGTAGCTTGCGGCGTATAGGCCTACTATTCATAGGCTTATACTTATTAGGCCTAAGCTTATAACAAGAAAATGGAGTCCGTGATGATCCCACTGGATCGCATCCTGATCAGCAGCCTGCTGCTGTTTTCATTGCCTGCCGCACATGCCGTCGATGGCCAGAAAATCTTCACCCAGGGTGGCCAGAACCCGGCCGCCATGGCCTGCCTGGGTTGCCATGGCGCCGACGCCAAGGGCATTGCGCCTGCCGGCTTTCCGCGCCTGGCCGGCCTGCCTGCGGCGTACCTGAGCAAGCAACTGCAAGACTTTCAGAACGGCAGCCGCAAGCACCCGATCATGGAGCCGCTGGCCAAGGCCCTCAGCGCCGAGGAAATCCAGGCGGTGACCACGACCCTGGCGGCCATGCCCAGCGAGCCTGCCAGCGATATCCACCGCCAGCAGATGGCTGCCGACCCGGTGCAGAAGCTGGCGCTGTACGGCGACTGGAACCGCAAGATCCCCGGCTGTGTGCAGTGCCACGGCCCGGGCGGCGCCGGTGTTGGTGAGCATTTTCCGCCACTGGCCCATCAACCGGCCACCTATCTGGTTGCCCAGCTCAACGCCTGGCGCGACGGCAGCCGCAGCAACGACCCCAATCAGTTGATGGTCGGTGTGGCCAAGGCGATGACCGATGACGAAATAAAGGCCGTGGCCAACTACTTCGCCAACCCTGTCAGCCCGGAGGTCAAGCCATGAAGCCGATGATTCTCGCTGCCCTGGCCATGAGCCTGGGCAATGCCCAGGCTGCGCCGATTGCCATGGAAGACCAGTCGCAACTCAAGACCCCGCCGGCTGCCGCGCCTGGCTTTACCCCGCCGGCAGAAAGCGAGCTGCCCGACAACGCCTACGGCAAGATGGTCCGCGATGGCTACGCCTTGTTTGTCGACACACGCCGGCTGATGCCTGACAACGTTGGCAACGGCCTTAACTGCAGCAACTGTCACCTCGACCAGGGCCGCCTGGGCAACTCGGCGCCGCTGTGGGGCGCGTATCCCATGTACCCGGCCTATCGCAAGAAAAACGACAAGGTCAACACCTTCGCCGAGCGCATCCAGGGCTGCTTTCAGTTCAGCATGAACGGCAAGCCACCGGCGGCCGACAGCCCGCAGATGACAGCCTTGTCGGTCTATGCCTACTGGCTGGCGAGCAAGGCGCCGATTGGCGTCGAGAGTGCTGGCCGCGGCTACCCGGAGGTGGCGCAATCGGCGCAAGGTTACGACTTCAAACGCGGGGAACAGGTGTACCAGGCCCAGTGCTCCATTTGCCACGGCGCCAATGGCGAAGGGCAGAAGGTAGCCGGCAACTACGTGATGCCGCCATTGTGGGGCAAGGACTCCTACAACTGGGGCGCCGGCATGCACCGGATCAATACCGCCGCCTCCTTCATCAAGCACAATATGCCCTTGGGCAAGCCCGGCAGCCTGAGCGACCAGCAGGCCTGGGACGTGGCCGCTTACATCAACCGCCACGAACGGCCGCAGGACCCGCGCCTGGTCGACGGCTCGATCGAGAAGACCCGGCTCAAGTTCCACGCCAATGACGGCGTCAACCTCTATGGCCAGAAGGTCGACGGGGTGCTGGTCGGGCAGGGCATGTAGGCATCGGCTGTTTAACTGCCGGTGGTCAGCTACCGGCGCATTATTTATGCTCCCGGGGAACTATCCCCCCCGGGATTTCATCTATGATGGCATCGGCCAGCGTGGTGGGGCATTGTAAGGTGACCGCTGCCTGATTAGACTGCGCCGAATTTCGTACGCAAAGCCCTTGTTAAGGACGTATATGATCAAGAAATGCTTGTTCCCGGCAGCCGGTTACGGCACTCGCTTCCTGCCCGCTACCAAAGCCATGCCCAAGGAAATGCTGCCGGTGGTGAACAAGCCACTGATCCAGTACGGCGTTGAAGAAGCGCTGGAAGCTGGATTGAACGAAATTGCCATCGTCACCGGTCGTGGCAAGCGCGCCCTGGAAGACCACTTCGACATCAGCTATGAGCTGGAAAACCAGATCAAGGGCACCGACAAGGAAAAATACCTGGTCGGCATCCGTCGTCTGCTCGACGAGTGTTCGTTCTCCTACACCCGTCAGACCGAAATGAAAGGCCTGGGCCACGCGATCCTCACCGGCCGCCCGCTGATCGGCGACGAGCCGTTCGCCGTGGTACTGGCGGACGACCTGTGCGTCAACCTCGAAGGCGACAGCGTGCTCAAGCAGATGGTCAAGCTGTACAAACAGTACCGCTGCACCATCGTTGCCATCATGGAAGTCGATCCGCAGGAAACCAGCAAATACGGTGTGATCGCCGGCGACCTGATCGGTGACGACCTGTACCGCGTGCGCAACATGGTCGAGAAGCCAAAGCCTGAAGATGCTCCGTCGAACCTGGCGATCATCGGCCGCTACATCATGACCCCGGACATCTTCAAACTGATCGAAGAAACCGAGCCGGGCAAAGGCGGTGAAATCCAGATCACCGACGCCCTGATGAAGCAGGCCCAAGATGGCTGCGTTATTGCCTACAAGTTCAAGGGCAAGCGTTTCGACTGCGGTGGTGCCGAAGGCTACATCGAAGCGACCAACTTCTGCTTCGAGAACTTCTACAAAACCGGCAAAGCGTACTGAGCCTGGTAGCTAGCGGTTTGATAAAGCCACCTTCGGGTGGCTTTTTCTTGTAGCTTGTAGCTTGAGACTTGCAGCTTGAGAGCATCGAGATGACCTACGATTTTGATCTGTTCGTGATTGGTGCCGGGTCTGGCGGTGTGCGCGCTGCGCGCTTTGCCGCAGGCTTCGGTGCAAAAGTGGCGGTTGCCGAAAGCCGCTACCTGGGTGGTACCTGCGTCAACGTTGGCTGCGTGCCGAAAAAGCTGCTGGTCTACGGCGCGCATTTTGCCGATGACTTCGAGCAGGCCGCAGGCTTTGGCTGGTCGCTGGAAGATGCCCAGTTCGACTGGGGCCAGTTGATCGCCAACAAGAACCGCGAAATCGAGCGGCTCAACGGTATCTACCGCAACCTGCTGGTCAACAGCGGCGTGACCTTGCTGGAAGGCCACGCCAAACTGACGGGTGCCCATGAGGTGGAAGTCGATGGCCAGCGCTACAGCGCCGAGCACATCCTCATTGCCACCGGCGGCTGGCCGCAGATCCCGGATATTCCGGGCAAGGAGCTGGCGATCAGCTCCAACGAGGCGTTCTACCTCAAAGACCTGCCCAAGCGCGTGCTGGTGGTTGGCGGCGGTTACATCGCCGTGGAATTTGCCGGGATCTTCCAGGGCCTGGGGGCAAAAACCTCGCTGCTGTACCGCGGCGACCTGTTCCTGCGCGGCTTTGATGGCAGTGTGCGCGAGCACCTCAAGGAGGAGCTGGAAAAACGCGGCATGGACCTGCAGTTCAACAGCGATATCCAGCGTATCGAGCGCCAGGACGACGGCAGCCTCAAGGCTACCCTCAAGGATGGTCGCGAACTGGTGGCCGACTGCGTATTCTATGCCACTGGCCGGCGACCGATGCTCGACAACCTGGGCCTGGAAAACACCGGCGTCGAACTCGACCCGCGTGGTTTTATCCGCGTCGACGACCTGTACCAGACCACCGCGCCGTCGATCCTGGCGATTGGCGATGTGATCGGCCGTGTGCAACTGACCCCGGTGGCCCTGGCCGAAGGCATGGCTGTGGCCCGGCGCCTGTTCAAGCCCGAGCAGTATCGCCCGGTGGATTACCAGAACATCCCTACCGCCGTGTTCAGCCAGCCACCGATTGGTACCGTTGGCTTGACCGAAGAACAGGCGCTGGAGCAGGGCCACAAGGTGCAGATCTTCGAAAGCCGCTTCCGACCGATGAAGCTGACCCTCACCGAGGTGCAGGAAAAGACCCTGATGAAGCTGGTGGTCGATGCCGACACCGACCGCGTGCTGGGTTGCCATATGGTCGGCCCGGACGCCGGCGAAATCATCCAGGGCCTGGGCATTGCCCTCAAGGCCGGGGCGACCAAGCAGCAGTTCGACGAGACCATTGGCGTGCATCCTACGGCGGCGGAAGAGTTCGTCACCTTGCGTACGCCATCGCGTTAAACGGCGTACTCCAATCGCGGGGCAAGCCCGCTCCTACTGGCCGGTAGGAGCGGGCTTGCCCCGCGATAGCTTCAAACCCTCTATTAATAGCCCCGCCTTATAGCCAAAACCAATCAACAACATGAGCTTTGCCAATGAGCATTAATCCAATGCATTGGCTACGATTCTCCCATCAGTTTTTTCAACCCCCTGAAGGAGCGTCACTCATGCCTATCATCAACAGCCAGGTTAAACCGTTCAAAGCTACCGCTTACCACCAGGGCAAGTTTGTCGAAGTCTCGGATGCCGATCTGAAAGGCAAATGGTCGGTAGTGTTCTTCTACCCGGCCGACTTCACCTTCGTCTGCCCGACCGAGCTGGGCGACCTGGCCGACAACTACGCGCAGTTCAAAGACCTGGGCGTGGAAATCTACGGCGTGTCCACCGATACCCACTTCACCCACAAAGCCTGGCACGACACTTCGGACACCATCGGCAAGATCCAGTACCCACTGATCGGTGACCCGACCCACGTCATCTCGCGCAACTTCGACGTGCTGATCGAAGAAGCCGGCATCGCTGACCGTGGCACCTTCGTGATCAACCCAGAAGGCCAGATCAAGATCGTCGAACTCAACGACGGTGGTGTCGGCCGTGACGCCAGCGAGCTGCTGCGCAAGGTCAAGGCTGCCCAGTACGTTGCCGCCCACCCAGGCGAAGTCTGCCCGGCCAAGTGGAAAGAAGGCGAAGCGACCCTGGCGCCATCGCTGGACCTGGTCGGCAAGATCTAAGACCGTGAGCCAGCCGAGGGCGGTGGTCTACCGCACCTGACGTTGTCACCGCCCCGCAAAACGCCCGGGCGCTTTCGCCCGGGCGTTGTTATTTCTACCGTTTGAAAAAGGAATCGCCCGTATGTTGGACGCCACGCTTAAAACTCAGTTGAAAGCCTACCTGGAACGGGTCACTCAGCCGATCGAGATCGTTGCTTCCCTCGATGACGGCGCGAAGTCCCGCGAACTGCGCGACCTGCTGGTGGAAATCGCCGGCCTGTCGAACCTGATTACCCTGCGTGAAGATGGCAGCGACGCCCGTCGCCCGTCGTTCTCGCTCAATCGTCCTGGCGCTGACATCAGCCTGCGCTTTGCCGGCATCCCCATGGGCCACGAGTTCACCTCGCTGGTGCTCGCCCTGCTGCAGGTCGGCGGTCATCCGTCCAAGGCCAGCCTGGAGGTGATCGAGCAGATCAGCGCGCTCAAGGGTGAGTTCAACTTTGAAACCTACTTCTCGCTGTCGTGCCAGAACTGCCCGGATGTGGTCCAGGCGCTGAACCTGATGGCGGTGCTCAACCCCAATATTCGCCACGTCGCCATCGACGGTGCGCTGTTTCAGGCCGAAGTCGAGCGCCGCAAGGTCATGGCCGTGCCCAGCGTCTACCTCAACGGCGAAGTGTTTGGCCAGGGCCGCATGGGCCTGGAAGAAATCCTCGCCAAGCTCGACACCAGCGCCGGCGAGCGTCAGGCCGAGAAGATCAACGCCAAGGATGCCTTTGACGTGCTGGTGGTCGGTGGCGGCCCGGCGGGCGCCGCCGCGGCGATCTATGCCGCGCGCAAAGGCATTCGCACCGGCGTTGCCGCCGAGCGTTTCGGCGGCCAGGTACTCGACACCATGGCCATCGAGAACTTCATCTCGGTGCAGGAAACCGAAGGACCGAAGCTGGCCATGGCCCTTGAAGAACACGTCAAGCAGTACGACGTCGATATCATCAACCTGCAGCGCGGTGAAGCCTTGATTCCGGCCACCGACGGCGGCCTGCACGAAGTGCGCCTGGCCAGTGGTGCCTCGCTCAAGGCCAAGACTGTGATCCTCGCCACCGGTGCACGCTGGCGCGAAATGAACGTACCCGGCGAGCAGCAATACCGCAGCCGCGGCGTTGCCTACTGCCCGCACTGCGATGGCCCGCTGTTCAAGGGCAAGCGCGTGGCGGTGATCGGTGGCGGCAACTCGGGTGTGGAAGCGGCTATCGACCTGGCCGGTATCGTCGCCCAGGTGACCCTGATCGAGTTCGACAGCCAGTTGCGTGCCGACGCCGTGCTGCAGCGCAAGCTGCACAGCTTGCCGAACGTCAAGGTGATCACCAGTGCGCTGACCACCGAGGTGCTCGGTGATGGCGAGAAGGTCAACGGCCTGCGCTACAAGGACCGCAACAGCGATGAGCTGCATGACCTGGCGCTGGAAGGGATCTTCGTGCAGATCGGCCTGCTGCCCAACACCGACTGGCTCAAAGGCACGGTCGAGCTGACCCCGCGCGGCGAGATCATCGTCGATGCCCGCGGCCAGACCAACCTGCCGGGCGTGTTCGCCGCCGGTGACGTGACCACCGTGCCATACAAGCAGATCGTGATTGCCGTGGGCGAGGGCGCCAAGGCTTCGTTGGCGGCCTTCGATCACCTGATTCGCACCTCGGCGCCAGCCTGACCGGCCTTATCGCGGGGCAAGCCCGCTCCTACAGACCAGGTAGGAGCGGGCTTGCCCCGCGATGGTTTCAATGCGCCAGCCCGGTGTCGGGAACACCGGCCATTCCAGCGGCGCTTTGACAAGAGTCTGCAAGCTACCGGCTATCACCCGGCATCGGTGTGCGGGCGCCGATGGCCGAGCCAGAGCGCTCGTGGTCCAGTGTCTATAGTGAAGTAGTGTGTTTCAGCGAGAGCCATTGCCATGCAACTGATCAGTCGCGAGCCCTGGTGGCGCAATCCGCCCAAGCCTGGTCAGCGAGAGCAGGATCTGGAATGGGGGTATCTGGAGATCTACAAGGATGGCCGCGCCGTGTTCGTCGAGCAGCGACCTACCGACCAGGAACTGGCCGAGCGCAAAAGCTGCCGCAACTTTCCCGAGGCTGAGGAGTAAGCTATAGGGTATGCCGTAATACAAATCTACCTGGGGCGGGAGCATGCATTGAAGGCCTGCTGGATTGCCCATGTCGAGGTCAGCGACCCTGAGCGGTATCAGCAGTACATCCAGCGGGCACTGGCGGCCCTTGCAGCCTTCCCCGCTATGCCGAGATCGTCATCACCGGGGGCTAAAGCGATCAAGTCGGCGCAGCGGGCTTGAGGCAGGCTGGACAGTCAGCCCAAGGAGATGACCATGATCCGCCTGACCCTGTCCGAAGCCCATTCGCTGGCCTTTTCGATCCTTTTGCACAACGGCTTTGACGCCGACCATGCCCGGGCGGTGAGCGATACCATCGTCGCCGGCGAGCGCGATGGCTGCGCCTCCCATGGCCTGTACCGGGTGCTGGGCTGCGTCGGCTCGCTCAAGGCCGGCAAAGTGGTTGCCGATGCCCGCCCCGAAGTCATCGACCAGGCGCCGTCGATCGTGTGCGTGGATGCCGGCGGCGGGTTCTCTCAGCTGGCATTCCAGGCCGGCTTGCCGTTGTTGCAAGCCAAGGCCCAACGCAACGGCATCGCCGCCCTGGCGATCAACCGCTGTGTGCACTTTTCGGCCTTGTGGGTCGAGATCGAGCAGCTGGCCGAGGCCGGCCTGGTGGCCCTGGCATTCACCCCCAGCCATGCCTGGGTGGCGCCTGCCGGTGGCCATCGGCCGGTGTTCGGCACCAACCCCATTGCCTTCGGCTGGCCGAGGGCGGGCACGCATCCGTATGTTTTTGACTTCGCTACCAGCGCCATCGCCCGTGGCGACATCGAGCTGCATCGGCGTGCCGGCAAGGCGATTCCCGAAGGCTGGGGCGTGGATGAGCACGGCCAGCCCAGCACCGACCCCAACGTGGTGCTGGACCGTGGCGCCATGCTCACTTTCGGCGGGCACAAGGGCTCGGCGCTGGCGGCGATGGTCGAACTGATCGCCGGGCCGTTGATCGGCGACCTGACCAGTGCCGAATCACTGGCCCATGCCGACGGCAGCAAATCCTCGCCTTATCATGGTGAGTTGCTGATTGCCCTGGACCCGCGCAGGTTTTTGGGTGACGCCGCCGATCAACACCTGGCCCGGGCCGAGGTGGTATTCGAGAGCATCGAGGGGCAGGGCGCGCGGCTGCCGTCTGCGCGCCGCTATACAGCACGGGCGCGCAGCCTGGTGGAAGGGGTGGAAATCCCGCAGGCCCTGTACAACGATCTCAGGGCGCTGCTGGCCTGAAACCCGCCCTTACAGGGCGGTGCGGCTGCTCTGGCCGTCGACCAGGCGCGCGATGCCCAGCGGGTTGGCGTTCTGCAGTGCCGGCGGTAGCAGCGCATCCGGGCAGTTCTGGTAGCACACCGGGCGCAGGAAGCGCTCGATGGCCAGGCTGCCCACCGACGTCCCGCGGGCATCGGAGGTGGCCGGGTAGGGGCCGCCGTGCACCATTGCATCACAGACTTCAACGCCGGTCGGGTAGCCGTTGAACAGTACCCGGCCGACCCTCTGCTCCAGCAGCGGTAGCAGTTCAGCGTGGCTTTGCAGATCTTCAGCTTCGGCGATCAGGGTAGCGGTGAGCTGACCGTGCAGGCCGTGCAATGCTTGCTGCAACTGCGTGCTGTCGGCCACCTCGACCAGCACCGTGGCCGGCCCGAACACCTCTTCCTGCAACAGCGCATCGCCTTCGAGCAACAGGCTGACATCGGCCTTGAACAGCTGCGCCTGCGCCTGCTTGCCCTGTTGCGGCTGCCCGGCCAGGTGGCTGATGCCAGGGTGAGCGAGCAGCGCCTCGACGCCCTTGGTGTAACTGGCGAGGGTGCCGGCGTTGAGCATGGTCTGTGCCGGTTGCGCGGCCAGTTGCGCGGCCAGTTGTTCGGTAAATGCACTGAATGCCGGCGAGCGCAGGCCGATCACCAGCCCCGGGTTGGTACAGAACTGCCCGCAGCCGAGCACCACCGAGGCCGCTAGTTCGCGGGCGATCTGCTCGCTGCGCAGGTTCAGGGCCTGGGGCAGTACCAGCACCGGGTTGATGCTGCTCATTTCGGCGAACACCGGGATCGGTTGTGCCCGTGCCGCCGCCATGTCGCACAGCGCACGGCCGCCCTTGAGTGAGCCGGTAAAACCCACCGCCTGGATCGCCGGATGCTTGACCAGCGCTTCGCCGACGCCGGCGCCGTAGATCATGTTGAACACGCCCTTGGGCATGCCTGTCTGTTCGGCCGCGCGGATGATCGCATCGGCCACCCGCTCAGCGGTGGCCATGTGGCCGCTGTGGGCCTTGAATACCACCGGGCAGCCGGCGGCCAGGGCCGCGGCGGTGTCGCCGCCGGCAGTGGAGAAAGCCAGGGGGAAGTTGCTGGCGCCAAACACCGCGACCGGGCCGACGCCCAGGCGGTACTGGCGCAGGTCGGCGCGGGGCAGCGGTTGGCGATCGGGCTGGGCGCGGTCGATGCGTGCGCCGAGAAAGTCACCGCGGCGCAGCACCTGGGCGAACAGGCGCATCTGCCCGCAAGTGCGCCCGCGCTCGCCGAGGATCCGCGCGGCGGGCAACGCCGTTTCGCCGGTCACCAGGGTGATGAAATCATCCCCCAGGGCCTCCAGTTGCGCGGCAATGGCCTCAAGAAACTGCGCCCGTCGCTCCGGCGACAAACTGCGAAACACCGGGTAGGCCTCGGCCGCCGCCTGGACAGCGGCATGCACTTCTGCGCCGGTGGCCTGGTGGAACCGATAGGGCAGGGCCTCGCCGCTGGTTGCGTCATGGCTCTGCAGGGTGAGGCTGCCAGCGGCGCTGCGCGCGCCGCCAATGTAGTTGTGGCCGATGATATCCGCCATGGATTACTCCTGAAAAAAAAGGTGGGGTCAGGCCAGCGAACTGCCCGGGCGAACCGGCGCCGCTTGCCCGGCGGCGATGCGCGCGGCCGCTTCGGCGTCTACCTGGTGCAGCGACTTGCCGCGGGTCTCGCGGGTCAGGCCAACAGCGACAATCGAGATCAGCGCAGCGCCAACCAGGTACCAGGCAATCGGCGTCGAGCTGTGGAACTCATTGAGCAAACTGATGGCGATCAGCGGCGCCAGGGATCCGGCGAAAATCGGCGCCACCTGGTAGCACAGCGACAGCGCGGTGTAGCGCACGTGGGTGGGGAACAGCTCGGCCATCAGCGCCGAGTAGGGCGCGTAGGTCATCGACTCGATGGCCAGGCCCAGGGTGATCGCGGCCATGATCAGCCAGTTGTTGCCGGTGTCCATCAGCGGGAAGCCGATGAAGCCCCAGAAGGCGGTGAGCACCGCGCCGGTCAGGTACACCGGCTTGCGCCCGACCAGATCGGACAGGTAGCCCATCAGCGGGATCATGAAAAAATGCAGCAGGTGCGCGCCGAACATCAGCAAGAGGATCTGCGAGGTGTCCTTGTGCACTACAAGCTTGAGGTAGGTGATCGAGAAGGTCACCACGGTGTAATAGAGGATGTTCTCGGCAAAGCGGGCGCCGATGCCTACCAGCACCGCGCGCCAGTGATGGCGCAACACCTCGACCACGCCCAGTTGCTGCTCGGCTTTCTGCGCCTGGCGCGCCTGGGCCTCTTTGAAGATTGGTGCGTCGTCGACGCTGGTGCGGATCCAGTAACCGATCAGCACCACCACCGCCGAGAACCAGAACGCCACGCGCCAGCCCCAGGCCAGGAACTGTTCTTCCGAGAGGTTGCTCGACAACAGCAGCAAGGCCACCGTCGCCACCAGATTACCGGCCGGCACCCCGGCTTGCGGCCAACTGGCCCAGAAGCCGCGACGGTTGTCCGGGCAGTGCTCGGACACCAGCAAAATCGCGCCACCCCATTCGCCGCCGAAGGCAAAACCCTGGATCAGCCGCAGCAGCACCAGCAACACCGGCGCGGCATAACCGATAGTGTCGAAGCCCGGCAGGCAACCCATCAGGAAGGTGGTGATGCCGACCACCACCAGGCTCAGTTGCAGCAAGCGCTTGCGGCCGAATTTGTCACCGTAGTGACCGAATACCAAACCGCCCAGGGGGCGGGCGAGAAAGCCTACGGCATAGAGGGCGAAGGCGGCGATGATGCCGTCGACGGGGCTGTCGGTCTGGCGGAAGAACAACTGGCCGAAGACCAGTGCCGAGGCGGTGCCGTAAAGGAAGAATTCATACCATTCGGCGACGGTGCCGGCCATGGCCGCGGCGACGACCCGTTTCAAGCCCGAAGGGTTGGTTGCGCTGGAGGGGTAACTGGACATGCTGGCGTTTCCTGTATGGGCGCAAAACAGGCAGGCCGGTCTCCATGATGGAGCCGGCCCGGCAATCACTCAGAGGCCGACGTCCGGCAGTTGCGGACGGTTGGCCAGGGCCTTGGCCATGATCTGCTCGACGTAAAGCCGATCGCTTTCCGGCAGGGCCAGGCGCGGCGGACGGGTCAGGGCGCTGCCGCGACCGGCGATGGCTTCGCACAGCTTGATGCACTGCACAAGGTCGGCGCGGGCATCCAGGTGCAGGATCGGCATCAGCCATTCGTAGATCGGCATGGCCTCGGCGAAGCGCCCGGCCTTGGCCAGGCGGAAGATCGTCTCGCCCTCTTTGGGGAACACGTTGGACATGCCCGAGACCCAGCCCTGGGCGCCGACCGCGATGCTTTCCAGGACCACGTCGTCGAGGCCGGCGAACAGCACGAAGCGGTCGCCCACTTCATTGCGCACGTCGATGAAGCGGCGGGTGTCGCCGGAGGAGTCCTTGAAGCACACCACGTTGTCGCAGTCGGCCAGGGAAATCAGGATGTCCGGGGTGACGTCGTTTTTGTAGATCGGCGGGTTGTTGTAGACCATCAGCGGCACGTCGGTGTGCTTGGCCACGTAACGGTAGTGCTCGGCGGTCTCGAACGGCTTGGAGCCATAGACCAGCGCCGGCATCAGCATCACCCCGTCGACGCCGACCTGGCGCACCGCATTGGCCACCTTGGCGGCCTGCACGCTGGTGAACTCGGCCACGCCGCAGATCACTGGAACCCGGCCGCGCGAGGCATCGACGGCGACTTCGGTGACGGCGATTTTCTCCTCGGCGCTCAGCGAGGTGTTTTCGCCCACCGAGCCACACACCACCAGGCCCGAGACGCCGTCGCGGATCACGTTGGAAATCACCTCGTGGGTCTTTTCCAGGTTGATCGAGAAGTCATCGTTGAATTGAGTGGTGACCGCAGGGAAGACGCCGCTCCAGTTTACGTACTTGCTCATGGTGTTCTCCGGTTGTTTATTGTATTTCGTATACGATATTTGAAGTGCTTGAAGTGGACCAGTGTTTTTTCACTTCGTTTGCCGGTCGATTTTTAAGGGTGTTTGCAAATCAACGGCTTAGCGTTCAGGCGCCGGGCCAGGTGTCCGACAACCGGTAGCCTTGTGGCCAGGGGTCGCTGGGGTCGAGCAGCAATTGATGGGTGCCGGTGATCCAGGCGCGGCCGGAAATGCACGGGTAGATGGCCGGGCGCCCGGCGATTTCGGTCAGTGATTCGATGCGGCAGTCGAAGCGCGAGCCGATGATCGAGCGGCCAATGAACCGCTCGCCGACTTTCATCAGGCCTTTGGCCTGCAGTACCGCCATGCGCGCTGAACAGCCGGTGCCGCAGGGCGAGCGATCGATCTTGCCGGGGCGGATCACCACCGCGTTGGCGCCGCTGGCAATGCCGTCCTCATACTCGATGGGCGCGGCGATCTGGCAGAAGGAAATGTGCGCCCAGTCCGGATTCAGCGGGTGGCTGAAACCCAGTTGCTGGTTGGCGGCCTGGGTGATCTTCAGGCCGACCTCGACGATATCTTTGGCTTCGTCCGGGCGGATGGCAAAGCCCAGTTGCCGGGCATCGGCAATCACGAAGCTGTCGCCGCCGTAGGCCGTGTCGACCTGCAGCGAGCCCAGACCTTCGACCTCGATCCAGGCGTCGAGGCGGTCGGCAAAGGACGGCACGTTCTTCACTTCCACCCGTTCGACCTTGCCGTCCCGGCATTGGGCGACCGCTTCGATCAGGCCGCCCGGGGCTTCGAGCACCAGGTGCGTCTCGGGCTCGGTCATCGGCAGGATGCCGCTGTCGAGCAGCACGGTCGACACGCACAGCGAGTTGGAGCCGGACATCGGCGGAGTGTCGGCCGGCTCCATGATGATCCAGGCCATTTGCGCCCGCGGGTCCTTGGGCGGCACCAGCAGGTTGACATGGCGGAACACGCCGCCGCGTGGCTCGTTGAGGACGAAGTTGCGCAGGGTCTGGTCGCGGGCGATCCAGCGCGACTGCTCCCAGACCGTGGCGCCGGGGGGCGGGGCGACGCCGCCGACGATGACGTCGCCGACTTCACCTTCGGCGTGGCAGTTGACGATGTGGATGATTTTCGATGAGCGCATTCGCAGGACTCCTTGTGTTGTTAGGGAGGGCCTCATCGCGGGGCAAGCCCGCTCCCACAGGGATAGTGGTGTGGGAGCGGGCTTGACCCGCGATGCTTCTATTTCACTGACTTCAAGAACGCCGCCGTCTCCGGCTGTAACGGATTGCCGATCACCTGGTCGGGCGAGCCGATCTCGTGCACCAGGCCGTTACGGAAGAACGCCACGCGGTCCGACACATCGCGGGCAAAACGGATCTCATGGGTCACCAGCACCATGGTCATGCCGTCCTCGGCGAGCATGCGCATGGTGTCGAGCACCTCGCCGACCAGTTGCGGGTCGAGTGCCGAGGTGGCCTCGTCGAACAGCATGTAGTCCGGCGACATCGCCAGCGCCCGGGCAATCGCCATGCGTTGCTGCTGGCCGCCCGAGAGCTTGCCGGGGAAGGTCTTGAGCTTGTCGCCCAGGCCGACGTGGGTCAGCTGCTTGACGGCCAGCGCCTCGGCGTCGTGCTTGTCTTTGCCAAGCACTTTGCGCGGCGCGAGCATGACGTTTTCCAGCACGGTCAGGTGTGGGAAGGCGTTCCACTGCTGGAAGACGATGCCGATCTTCTGGCGCAGGCGGTTGAGGTCGGTGGCGCGGTGGTGGACCTCGACGCCGTCGACGCGGATGTTGCCTTTCTGGATCGGCTCCAGGCCGTTGATGCACATCAGCAAGGTCGACTTGCCCGAGCCCGAGCCGCCGATGATCGATACCACTTCGCCCTTGTTCACGGTCAGGCTTACGCCCTTGACCACTTCCAGGTCGCCGAAGGATTTGTGTACGTTCTCGATCTCAATCATTTTCCTGCCACCTTCTTTCCAGACGGGCGCCCAGGCGGGCAACCACCAGGCTCATGACGTAGTAGATGAGGCCTGCGATGCACAGCACCAGCAGGGGTTCCTGAATCCGCGTAACGATGGTTTGCGAAGCGCGCAGCAATTCGACGATGCCGATCCACATCACCAGCGCCGTGTCTTTCATCACCCCCAGGACCAGGTTCAGCCAGCCGGGAAACGCCACCCGGGTGGCCATTGGCAAGACGATCCAGCGCAGGTCCTGCAGGTAGCTCATGCCCAGCGAACGGCTGGCCCGACGCACGCTCAGCGACACCGCCAGCACGCCGCCGCGGACGATCTCGGTGAAGTACGCGGCGGTGTAGACGCCGAGCACGATGCAGCCGACGCTGAAGGCGCTGATGTCGAGGCCGACGATGCTCTTGAACGAGTTGAACAGCACGAACTGGATCAGCAGCGGCACGCTGCGAAACACATCCAGCACCCACGCCAGTGGCAGGCTCAGCCGTGGCCACAGAGCCCGGGCCAGGCCGAACAGCAAGCCGGCAAAGGTCCCCAGCAAAATCGCCCAGAAGGTCAGCTGCAAGGTGATACGCGCCCCGTCGAGCAGGAACACAAAGTCGTTCCAGGTAAAACCGGTGGAAAACATGCCGAGCTCCTCAGTAACGGAACAGCCGCCAGGCCATCAGCCGGGCCAGCGCGACGATCGCCTTGGCAATCAGGTAGTACAGCGCCGCCGCCAGGGCGAAGTATTCGAAGGTGCGGAAGGTCTTGACGTTGTAGTCCTGGGTCACGCCGGTGAGGTCGTTGTTCAGGCCGACGATCACCCCCAGCGAGGTCATCAGCACCGCCCAGACCATCTGGTTGGTCAGCGGGTAGAACACCACCCGCAGCAGCTGCGGGATGACGATCATCCGGTAGGTCTGGAAAGCGCTCATGCCCAGCGAACGCGCCGCACGCACTTGCGTAGTCGGCACGGCCTTGAGGCCGCCGCGAAAGTTCTCCGCCAGGTACCCCGCGTTGTTGAAGGTGATGCCCGCCAGCAGGGCGATCCACGAGCTGACGTGCAGGCCCAGCGAGCCGAGGCCGAAGTACAGGATGTAGATCTGGAACAGCGACGGCGTGTTGCGCGCAATTGACACCCAGCCGTTGGCAAAACCGCGCAGCAGCGGTTGCTTGCCTTCGCGCATGACGGTCAGGGCCAGGGCGATCAGCACCCCGAAGATCATCGACAGGGCGGCGGTCTCGAAGGTCACCCAGGCGCCGGCGAGCATGTCGGGCAGCGCGCGCAAGGCCGAGCGCCACTGGAAGGTGTAGTCAAAGTCAAACATGCGCGCGGCCCTCCTGGCTCTGGGCCGCTTGCAACCAGGCCGGCAAGCGACCGCTGGCCTGGCCGCTGCAGGCCGACGCGACGCACTCGGCGAGGCTGGCGAAATGCACCGGGCGGCCGGCCAGGCCCGGCCCGTAGTGGGCATATTTGCCCGAGTTGGTCATCAGCGTACGCGCCGTTGGCGGGATCACCGGCTCACCCAGCATGCACCAGCAGGTGTCGGTCACCAGGGTCACGCCGAAGCGCTCAAGCTCGGCGATGTACCCGGCGGCGCGGGCCTGTTCGAGCACCGTGCGACCGCAGGTGATGGCCACGACCACCTCCGGGTGTTTGTGCCGGCCCTGGCACAGCTGTGCAAGCGCGGCGAACTCGCTGAAGGAAAAATGCGGGTTGCCCAGCGACACCACATCCACCTGCGGCTCGCGGGCACTGTTGAGCGCGCGCCAGCTGTGCAGCAGGTCCGCCAGTTGGATGCGCTCGCTGGGCAGGTTGGCGCCAGGTTCGAGGACCTGCGCCGGCTCCAGCGCTTCGGGGGTGACCCCGGCGATATGAAACAGCGGCGCCGCCGAGGTGGTGGCAAAGGCGGCGCCGAAGGCCTTGAGGTCGTCCAGGCTCGGCTGCGCCTGTTCCAGCCCGTAAATCAGCGGAATTCGCGAGCCGGCCAGGGCGCCGATATGGTAGCCGAGCAGCGGGTAGAAGCTGTCATCCAGTGCCGCCAGCGCCGGCACCTGCACCAACAACTGCGCCTTGCGCTGGCTGTCCAGGTGACAGCCGATGCGCGGCGCGCGGCCGGTCAGGGCGATGCAGATATCCAGGTAGTCGGGGTACTTGAGGGTGCGCGCGCCGAGCACGCTGTTGGCGTAGACCACGGCGTTGGATTCGGCCCAGACGATCTGTTCGCCCTGGCTCGGCGCGCTGTCGAGCAGGTACGGCGCGCAGGTGAAGCTCATCTGCGCACCCATGGCCATGTAAGCATCGCCCAGGGCGCTGGCCGGCTCGCCCAGCGCCGGGTCGATGCCCAGCTCGCGCCAGCGGCGCTGATCGACCGAGATGGCATTGAGGGTGGTCGGTACCCGCACCTTTGCGCCCCAGCGCACCAGCTGTTCGGCAAAGCCGAGGCTGGCGGGGCCGGTGTAGATGCAGCCGTCGATGTGGGCCTGGGTGACGTCCAGCAACTGCTCGGCGCCTTGCAGCTCGGCCATGCGCAAAACGATCTGCATGGCCATTTGCGCCGCCTTGCCGTGCGTGCCGTCGAGCAGCGCCTGGTCCTGGACTTGCAGCTTCAGGCGGGTGCTGAAAGACTCGGCGCTGTGGTCATACGGCGCGGCCTGCCAGTGATCGGCCGGGGCCTGGGGATACAGGCTCAGGCAATCGCCTTCGACCCTTGCCCAGCCTGCACCGGGCAAACTGGCGAAGGCCTGCTTGCCGATGCACAGCACCGGCAGGGAGCGCTGGAACAGGGTCTGAGCGACCAGCACGCCGAGGGTCAGGATCTCGTCGGCCTCGGCCAGCACCAGTGCCGCCGGTGCGTGGCCGTTGCTGATCAGTTCCATCATCACGCTGCTGCCGGTGCACGAGCCGCGCCCGCTGGGGATCGCCAGCACACGCCCGGCGATGCACTGGCCACTCAGTGGATGATGACGGTCGATGACTTCGCCGCTGGCGGCGTCGACCCCGCCCCAGAAGCTCAGCCCGGTATCGGCGAACAGCAAGGGGCCCTGGGCCGCGCCCGCGACCAGGCTGCGCCCGGCCTGGGGGATCGGTGTGCTGGTCATGCTGCCCACCTCAGTAGTAGACCTGTGGCACGGTCAGGTCGGTCGGGGCGATTTCGGTGCCGACCCACTTGGTGAACAGCTCCTTGTAGCGCCCGGTGCGCACCTGCTGGTTGACGAACAGGTCGAGGTAGCGCAGCAGGCCATACTCGTTGCGCTTGGCGCCCAGCGACACGTAATCGATCACGTAAGGGGCATTGCCGGCGACCTTGAGGTTCTTGTACTTGCCGGACTTGAGGGTGGCGGCGGCGACGGTGTTGGTGACCACGGTGGCGTCGATGTGCCCCTGGGCGACCGCCAGCAGGGTGTCGTTCTGCGACTGGTAGGCACGGAAGGTGCCGCTGCCCCAGCTCTTCACGTCTTTTTCCAGGGCAATGGCTTCATAGGTGCCGCTGGTGTTGCCCAGCGCCTTGCCCTTGAGGTCGTCGAAGCTGTTGATGCCGGTGTTGTCGCGGGTCAGCACGACCATCTGGAAGGCAAAGTAGGGCACGGTCAGGCCGACGGTCTTGGCCCGTTCGAGGGTGTCGGAGGTGGACGCGACGATCACGTCGGCACGGCCCGAAACCAGCGCCGGAATGCGGTCGGGAAAGGGCGTTTCGACCACTTCCGGCTCAACCCCGAGCACCTTGGCCAGGTCGCTGCAGTAGTCGACGTCGAATCCGGCGGGCTTATTGCCCTCATCGCGAAAACCCATCGGTGGGAAGTCCAGGGTCACGGCGCAGCGCAGCTTGCCGGAGCCGATGATGTCATCGAGCTTGTCAGCCTGGGCGTTGGCGATAAAGGTGGTACTGAGAACAGCGCTGAGGGCTACGGCAAATGTGCGGTTTTTCATAGAGGCCTCGGGTTGGGAGCGTGCTGTTAAATATCGTATTGGTAATTTCGTATACGATATTTTCTAGTGCAATGGCCGTGCCTGTTTTGTCGCCGATGTAGGAATAATCTTTCGGCCCGTGGGCTAGGGCGCTCGAAGCAAACAAGGGCAGTTGGGGTGCTGCAGCAGGGGAGCGGGGCAGGTGTTACATATCGGAGCACTGCCTGTGCGCAGCGCCCGATAAAGGAACACTTAGCGCTGGCTGTCGCGGTACTGGCTCGGTGAAAGTCCGGTGAGGGCGCGAAACTGCCGGCTGAAGGCGCTGTGATCGGTGTAACCGCAGCGCAGGGCGATCTCGGTGATCGGCAGGTCGAGCTCCTGCAGCAGGCGCGAGGCTTCTTCTAGGCGCGCCTTGTGAATCATCTGTCGCGGCGTGAGCTGGAAGATGCGCTTGCAGTGGCGCTCCAGCTGCGCCACCGACAGCCCGGCGATGGCGGTCAGCTCTGCAAGGCTGATGGGGCGGGTGAAGTGGGCGCGGATATGTGCATCGACGGCAGCGAGCTTGTGGAACGCCGGGTGGTTGGACTGGGGCAGTTGCAGGTCGCGGGAAATGCCGGCGAGGCCGACGATAGTGCCCTCGGCGTCCTTGAGTGGCCGTTTGTGGGTCAGGCACCAGATCGGCTGGTTGCCGAAGTAAAGGTGCAGCTCAAGCTGGTCGGCCAGTTCCCGGCCACTGCTGAGCACGCGGCGGTCCTGCTCGGTGTAGAGCGGGCCGAAGCGGGCGGGGAATACATGCTCGGCGGTAAGCCCGAGCAAGTCTTCGCGGTGCTTGCGCCCGCAGCGCCGGGCCAGGGTCTGGTTGACGAAGGCGTAGCGCGCCTCGCAATCCTTGATGAAGAACACCACGTCGTTGAGGGTGTCGAGCAGCGGCGCAATCGGCTGCAGGCTGCTGAGCAGGGTCGGCAGGTCGCAGGGCGCGAAGTGGTTGAGCGTGGCGTGCATGGCGCTGACGTTCCGGGGGCGACCGTCGGGATCATAGAGCGCCCCCGGTGTTTACCTCAAGTGTCGCTCTCAAGGTGCAGCAGGGTGTCGATGCGCGCCGGGCTGAATGGCGGGCGCGGCGCCGAGGGCTGCCAGCCGAACAGGTGGGCGGTGGCCGCACCGCACACCCGGCCCTGGCAGGCGCCCATGCCGCAACGGCTGGCCAGCTTGGCCTGGCGCCAGTCGCTGTGCCCGGCGAGGGCGGCATAGGGCACGTCTTCGCAGCGGCACACCAGGGTGTGGGCGGTTGCCAGCGACTTCAGTGCGGGGTCGAGGGCGAAGGCCGTGTTCAATGCGCGGGCAAAGGCGTGCCAGCGCGCCCGGCGGCGCCACAGCCGCTGCGCCGCCTGGCGATTGCCGGTGGCGCTAAGACCGGCAATAGCGCCTTCAACCAGAGCGCGCTCGCTGCCACCGAAACCTGTGCATTCGCCTGCCGCGTAAACGCCGGGTTGTGAAGTCGCCTGCCAGGCATCGACGGCAAGCGCCTGTTGCTCCACGGCGCAGCCCAGGGCCTGGCCCAACTGGATGTTGGGGATCAGGCCGAAGCCGCAAGCCAGCCGATCGCAGGCAATTTCAACCACCTGGCCGTGCTGCTGCAGGCGCACGCCTTCGAGCCGGTCGGTGCCCAGCGCGGCCAGCACATGGCTGGCGCTGCGGTACTGGCGGTCGAACAGGCTAAACGATTGCAGCAGCTTGTGCGGCCAGCGCGGCAACTGTGCGGCAAAGCCGCTGACGGCCGCAAGCGAGGCCTGCTCGGCGATGCGCAGTACCCGCGCGCCATTGGCCTTGGCGGTGGCGGCGCTGGCCAGCAGCAAGGGGCCGCTGCCGGCGATGACGATACGCTCGTCGCGTACCGGCATCCCGCCCTTGATCAGCGCCTGCAAGCCACCGGCACCGGTCACCCCAGGCAGCGTCCAGCCAGGGAAGGGCAGCAGCAGTTCACGGGCGCCGGTACAGAGGACCAAGCGCTCGTAGTGGATTTGCCAGCCGCGCTCGGCGTTCTCCACCAGCAGGCTGTTGGGGCCGGCGTTGGCGATCACCCGCGTGCCGCTGTGCCAGTGCACATTGGCGCAGGCCAGCACCTGCTCGCGCAGCCGGCGCGCCTGCTTGGGCAGCTTGGCCTGTGGCCCGTCGCGCCAGATCTGCCCGCCCGGCAGCGGGTTGTCGTCGAGCAGCACGATGCGCGCGGCCCGCGGCGCGGCGGCCAGGGCCGCAGCCAGCCCGGCGGGGCCGGCGCCAATGATCAGCAAGTTGGTGTGTTCGTTCATGCGCGGGTCTCCACCTGCATGCCGTCACGGCACAGGGTCTGGCAGGCCAGGCGCCGGCGACCGTCGATCGTCACCCGGCACTCCTGGCAAACGCCCATGCCGCACAGCGGGGCGCGGCGCTGGCCGCTGACCGAAGTGCGCGAGCAGCCATCGCCGCCCAGGGCCAGAGCAGCAGCGACGCTGGTGCCGTCGGCCACGCGTAGCGGGCGGCCATCGAGGGTCAGGTCAGGCATGGGCGAGGGCTCCAAGAAAGCGATCTGGCAGGTAAGGGCTGGCCGCCAGCGGCGGCGTTTGGTCAAACAGCTGCGCGCTCAAGAGGTCGGCGGTCGCCGGCGCCGTGGTCACGCCCAGCCCTTCATGACCGACCGCCAGCCACAGGCCATCCTGCTGCGGATGGCGGCCCACCAGCGGCAGGCCGTCGGGGCTGGCGGCGCGAAAGCCGGTCCAGGCGCGGATGCCGTTCAGATTTGCCAGGTCCGGCATGTACTCGGTTGCGCGCTTGAGCATGCGCGCCAGCATCCAGCCTTCCACGGCCGGGTCAGTGGTGCCGAACTGGCGCGAGGCGCCGATGAACAGCTGGCCGGTGGGCCGTGGCTGGATATTGCAGGCAGTCGACGGCCCGCTGGCGTTGTGGGCGCTGGTCACGTAGCCCAGCTCCACCAGGGTATGGGTGACGGTGCCGGGGTAGCGATCGGTGATCAGCAGGTGGCCTTTCTTCGGCTCGATCGGCAGCTCCGGGCACAGCTGCGTGGCCTGGATGCCGTTAGCCAGCACCACGGCCTCGGCGCTCAGCCACTGGCCGCTGTCGAGGCGCACACGGTTGCCCTCTACTGCGCTGACCCGCGCCCGACGCTGTTCGATCCCTGCTGTTTGCAGCATCCAGCCGGCAGTGGCCGGGGCATAGAGAATACCGTCGCCGTTGATCAGCAGACCGCCTTCGAGCCCCTCGCGCAGCGCCGGTTCGCGCTGGCGCAGGGCGTGCCCGGCGACCAATTCGCAGGCCACCCCCTGTGCTTGCAGGAGGTTGAATTTGTGTTCGGCCACGGCCATTTCTTCGGTGTTGGCCGCCAGCCACAGGGTGCCGTTGCTGCGATAGGCGCAGGCCTCGGGGAGTTGCGGGGCCAGTTCGCGCCAGCGTTGTAGCGAATACTGGCTGAGCGCAAGCTCCGCGGGATTGTCGTCGAGCACCAGCAAATGGCCCATGCCGGCGGCCGTGGCGCCGTGCAGCCCGGCATCGAGTACCAGCACTTGCAGCCCGCGCGCGGCCAGCGCCTGCGCGCAGGCGGCGCCGATGATTCCGGCGCCGATGACGATGACATCGGCCACGGCACCACGGCTCACGGGCGAATGCCCCAGGCGAACGGGTCGTCCTCCTCGATGATCAGCGTGGCTTCGGCGCTAATGTGCGCGCGGCCGCGAATGGTCGGGATGATGCGTGGGCCGTCGGCCTCGAACGAGCCCTCGAAGGTGCTGCCGATCACGCTGGCCTGGCGCCAGGTCTGCCCGGGTTGCAGTTTGCCGTCGGCAGCCAGGCAGGCGAGCTTGGCGCTGGTGCCGGTGCCGCAGGGCGAGCGGTCGTAGGCTTTGCCGGGGCACAGCACGAAGTTGCGGCTGTCGGCGTCGGGGTCGTCGGCGAACAGCTCGATATGGTCAATCAGGCCGCCGTCTTCACCGCGAATGCCTTGCTCTTCCAGGGCCTGTTGCACGGCGTAGGTATAGGCCGTCAGCGCCTCGATGTTGTCACCGGCGACCTCCAGGCCGTGGTCGGCGATCAAAAAGAACCAGTTGCCGCCCCAGGCTACGTCGCCAATCACCTTGCCGATGCCGGGCACCTCCAGCGCCAGGTCCTTGCGGTAGCGGTAGGCCGGCACGTTGCGCACGCTGACCGAGCGGTCCTCGTGCAGGGTCGCCTGCACGGTGCCGACCGGGGTTTCGATGCGGTGCACGCCTGGGCCGATCCTGCCCAGGTGCGCCAGCGACACCACCAGGCCGATGGTGCCGTGGCCGCACATGCCCAGGTAACCGGTGTTGTTGAAGAAGATCACCCCGGCGCAGGCGCTGGGGTCCACCGGCTCGCACAGCAGCGCGCCGACCAGCACATCGCTGCCGCGCGGCTCCAGCATGCAGGCAGTGCGCCATTGATCGTGCGCCTCGGCAAGGCGCTGGCGGCGCTGGGCCATGCTGGCGGTGCCCAGCTCGGGGAAGCCGTCGATGACCAGGCGGGTCGGTTCGCCGCCGGTGTGGGAATCGATCACGGTAATGCGTTTCATGGAGGCCGCGTCCGTTCAGGGAAGTGAAGGACAGAGTGGCGTGTCATGCGGCGCGCAGGCTTGATGCCTTTATGTCGTGCCGATGACGAAATCGGCACAGTGGCGCAACCTACAGGTTTCTGTCACTTGCTCGGCGGCAGGTGCTCGAACAGGGTCTTGCAGACGCCGGCGATGTGTTCGTCGAGCAGCCTCACTGCCAGCTCGACATCCTTGGCCCGGCAGGCGTCGAGGATGTCGCGGTGTTCGTGGTCGGCGCGCTCCTTGCCTGCCGAGAGGCTCATCTGCATGCGCAGGTAGCGCTCCAGCTTGTCGTTCACCGAGCGGATCATGTTGACCAGGAACGGCCGCTGCGCCGGTTCATACAGGCAGGCGTGCAGTTCCCAGTTGAGTTCGGCCCAGCGGCCGACGTCGTTCTCGCCGACGAACTCCTGGCAGATGCGCTCGGCGCGGGCGAAGGTTTCCTCGGTCATGTTCGGGATGGCCAGGCGCAGGGCCTTGTCTTCGAGCAGCATGCGCACTTCGAACATCTGCGCCAGCTCTGGTTCGGACATGCGCGTAACCATCGCCCCGCGATTGCGCTGGAACATCACCAGGCCTTCGGCTTCCAGGCGCTTGAGCGCTTCACGCACCGGAATCTTGCTGACGTTGAACTGGCGGGCGATATCGTCCTGGCGGATTGGTTCGTCTTCGGCGAAGTGCCCGGCAATGATTGCATCGCGCAGGTGACGGGTGATGATTTCCGAAGTCGAGGGCGTGTTGCCCAAGTCCGGGGCGTTGAGGCGGGGTACGGTCACGGTGGCGTCGTCCGAAGTTATTTATGGATATGGTATACGAAACTCTCCATGCATGGCGCCAGACCTGCCCGCTGGCATGCTCAGCGGCCTATGCGGGGCTCTTTGAGGGCAATGGGCGCGGCGATGTCGCGCAGGTTGCTGCTGTCGTTGTGTTTCAAGCGCAGGTAATCCAGCGCGACCTTGGCGGCGATGAGGCCAGCCCCCCAGGTTGGGTGGAGGCTGGCCCGACCAGGTATCAGCGCTTACTTGCGCGCTTCAAGGATCAAATTGAACGGCGTCTCGGTCGCCCGGCGAAAGTGCTTGAACCCGGCTTCCTCGAACACCGCGCGCAGCCGCGCCTCGCCCGCCTGGGCGCCGAGCCCCAGGCCAACTTCCTGCGACAACGAGTTCGGCGTGCAGATAAAGGTCGAAGCGGCATAGAACAAGCGCCCGACGGGGGTGCTGTTTTCATCCAGGGTGTCGTTGGCATAGGGCTCGACCAGCAGCACCGTGCCATCGGCTTTGAGCGACTCATAGGCATGCCGGGCGGCGCCGACCGGGTCGCCCATGTCGTGCAGGCAGTCGAAATAGCAGATCAGGTCGTAATCGGTGCCGGGGAAGTTCTTGGCGCTGGCCTGGACGAACTGCGTGCGCTCGGCCACACCGCCTTCGGCGGCACGTTGGCTGGCAATAGCAATCGACGGGCCGTGGTAGTCAAAGCCGCTGAAGCGCGAGGCCGGGAAGGCCTGGGCCATGATCACCGTCGAGGCGCCGTGACCGCAGCCGATATCGGCGACCTTGGCCCCGGCCTGCAGCTTGTCGACCACCCCGCTCAGGCTCGGCAGCCATTCGGCCACCAGGTGGGCGCGGTAGCCGGGGCGGAAGAAACGTTCGGTGCCGCTGAACATGCACGGATGGTGATCACCCCAGGCCAGGGCGCCATCGCCGCGCATGGCGGCGACCAGTTTGTCCTTGTCGTGGAACAGCGCGGCGATCACCGAGGCGCCGCCGGCGACATACACCGGCGAGTCTTCGATGGCCAGGGCCATGGCCTGTTCTTCGGGCAGGCGAAAGCGTCCGTCGCTGTGCTCCATATAACCGGACGCGGCCTGGGCGCTCAGCCATTCGCGCAGCAGGCGGGGATTGCAGCCGGTCTTGTCGGCCAGTTGTTCGGGGGAGATGAATTGGCTGTCGGCCATGGCCCGGTACAAACCGAGTTCATCGCCGAGGATCAGGTTGGCAAGCATGGCCGCGGCACCCATGTCGGTGACCAGCTTGCCCATGAAGTCATTGAGTCTGGCTTCGTCCATTGCGTGTTCTCCTGCAAGAAGTCCAACGTCAACGGGGCTGCCGGCGGGCCGGCAACCTCGGGCCAATGTGTTGCGGGGGCAACCTTTAAGTCTAGTTCGCTTCGAAGAACGCCAGCAGTTGGGCGCTGAACGCTTCGTCCGCCTCTTCCATGACAAAGTGCCCACAGTCGGCGATAACGCTGCCGCGCAGGTTGTCGGCATGGGCCTGCAGGGTCTGCAACGGCACCTCGCCGGTAGCATGCTCGGCGCCGATGGCCAGCACTGGCATGCCCAGGCGTTTGCCGGCGCGCTGGCGGTTCTGGGCGATGGTCTGGCTGATCGAACGGTAGTAGGCCAGGCCGCCGCTCAAGCCGCCGGGCTTGCTGTAGGCCCTGATGTAAGTGTCGACGGCCACGCGGTCGACATGGTGCGCCCAACGCTCGTACATAAAGGTCAGGTAGCGGTCCTCGCGGCCGGTGATCAGGGCTTCGGGCAGATCCTGCAACTGGTTGAAGAGAAAGTGCCAGATAAAGATGTTCTGCTCGGCGCTGACAAAGATCGGCGGCGCTTCGGCCAGGCCCGGGATCACCGCTTCGCTGAGCACCAGCTGGCTGACCGCCTCGGGGTAATCGCTGGCCAGCGCGTAGCCGACCCACATGCCCACATCATGCCCGGCCAGCCGGTAGCGCTGATGGCCGAGCTGGCCCATGGCGCGGTGCAGCAGGGCGGCGATGGTGCCGGTGTCATGGCCTTCGCTGGCCGGGTCGGACAGCCCGGTGCCCGGCAGGTCGACGGCAATCGCCTGGTAACCCTGGCGAGCCAGGGCGCGCATGACATGCCGCCAGGCGTACCAGGTCTGCGGCCAGCCAGGGATCAGCAGCACCGGCTGGCCGCTGCCCAGTTGCACGCAATGCAGGCGGCGGCCGGGTTCGAGGATCAGGTAGCGGTGTTCAAAGTCGGCTTCGGGGGTGATGGACATCGGTTGCACTCCAGGTGAAAGAGGGGGATTCAAGCCAGGCCCAGCAGGGTCCGGATCTGTTGCGGGTCGACCGGCGCGCCGGCGAAGTCGTCGAAGGTGCGAGTGGTGACCTGGATGATGTGCTCACGGATGAACGCCGCGCCTTCGCGGGCGCCGTCTTCCTGGTCCTTGAGGCAGCATTCCCATTCCAGGGTGGCCCAGCCGGGGAAGTCGTATTGCGCAAGCTTGGAGAAGATCGCCTTGAAATCGACCTGGCCGTCGCCCAGGGATCGGAAGCGCCCGGCGCGCTCGGTCCAGTCGCAGTAACCGCCGTAGATGCCCTGGCGACCGGTTGGGTTGAACTCGGCATCCTTGACGTGAAACATGCGGATGCGCGTGTGGTAAATGTCCAGGTAGTCGAGGTAGTTCAGTTGCTGCAGGACGAAGTGGCTGGGGTCGAACAGCAGGTTGCAGCGCGGGTGGTTATCCACCAGGTCGAGGAAGCGCTCGAAGCTGCTGCCGTCGTGCAGGTCTTCGCTGGGGTGAATCTCATAGCAGAGGTTGATGCCGTGGTCTTCGCAGGCATCGAGGATGGGCCGCCAGCGCCGCGCCAGCTCTTCGAAAGCCGCCTCGATCAGGCCCGCCGGGCGCTGCGGAAACGGGAACAGGTAAGGCCAGGCCAGCGAGCCTGAGAAAGTCCCCATGTCGGTCAGGCCCAGGCGTTGCGAGGCCTTGATTGCCAGCTGCAGTTGTTCCAGCGCCCAGGCGGTGCGCGCCTGGGGTTTGCCGTGCAGCGCGGGCGGGGCGAAGTTGTCGCACAGGGCGTCGTAGGCCGGGTGAACCGCTACCAACTGGCCGAGCAGATGGGTGCTCAGCTCGCTGACCTCAAGGCCGTGTTCGGCAAGCATGCCGCGCAGCTCATCACAATAAGTCTGGCTGTGTGCGGCCAGTTCCAGGTCGAACAGACGCCGGTCCCAGGCCGGCACCTGCAAGGCCTTGAAACCATGGCCGGCAGCCCAGCGAGCGATCTCGGGCAGGCTGTTGAAAGGGGCTTGTTCGGCACTGAACTGGGCCAGGTGCAGGCTAGGACCTTTGAGGGTACGCATGATGACTTCCTATTGTTTGTCGATCGACAAACAATAGGGCGACAACGCGCTTGCGTCAACTGTCTTGCAGGGTAGAATCCGCCCCATCTGATTTGATGGACACACAACCCATGGCCGGACGTCCCCGGGAATTCGATCGCGACCAGGCCCTGCACAAGGCCCTGGCGACCTTCTGGCAATACGGTTACGAAGGCACGTCAATGGCCTTGCTGGTCAGTGCCCTGGGCATTGCCTCGGCACGCATCTACGCCGCCTTCGGCAGCAAGGAGCAGCTGTTTCGCGAGGTGGTGGCGCTGTACCTGGCCGAGCAGGGCGGCTTTGCCGAGCGGGTCATCAACCGTGAGCTGGCGGTGGGCCAGGCCGTGGAGCAGATCCTCCTCGAGGCCATTGCCACCTACACCGCAGCGGACGGCCCGCGCGGTTGCCTGGCGGTGTCATCGACCGCCAGCGGCGGCCCGGATATCAGCGGCGTACTGGGCTGGATGAGCGAGCTGCGCCGCCAGCGTACCCAGTCGATCATCGACCTGCTGCAGCAGGCCCATGGCCGTGGCGAGCTCAAGGCCGAGGCCGACCCGCAGGCGCTGGGCGACCTGTTTGCCACCTTGCTGCACGGTATTGCCATCCAGGCCCGCGACGGCATTGCCACGGCGCGCCTGCAGGCGATGATCAAACCGGCGTTGTGCGCTTTGCACGCCGCCCTGGCCTGATCAGCGCGCCTGGCCCGAGGCCCGCTCGCGCAGGGCCTTGCTGACCTTTGCCTGGATCTCGTAGGCCGGCGCTTCGACGGCGTCGAAGTCGCGCGAGTAGCGCCGGGCGAATGCTTCCACGCCCCATTGCTGGTATTGCTGCACGTGGTGCAGTTCGTGGGCCCAGAGGGCGACGTTGTTTTCGGCGTCGGCCTGGTTGCGAAAAACGATGATGTCGATCAGGGTCACGGCGTTGACGTCGGGGTTCTGCAGCAGGGCGTTGGCGCTGTCCAGGGCTTGTTGGTCGCCGACCTTGTAGCGCGCCGCGTCGAGCACCTGGAAGTCATAATAGGATTCGAGCTGGGCGCGGATGTGCAGGGGGATCGGCAGCAGCGTGCCGGCCGCAGCGGTGTTGCGCGCCTGCTGCAAGGCCAGGGCCAGGGAGCTGCTGGCCACCCGGCCGAGGTCGTCGAGCACGGTGCCGGCCTGGCCGGGGTCGATGGGCGAACAGATGCAACTGCCCAGGCAGATTTCGTACTGTCCGGCCGGGCAGGCGGCGAGGGCGGTGAGCGGGGCGCTCAGGGCAAGGCTCAGCAGCAACGACTCAAGGCGCTTCATGCAGGGCCCCGGCAATGAAATCGCGGGAGGCCTTGAGCACCTCTTCCTGAATCGGCTCGCTGGCGAGCATGCGCGCAAGCACCAGCGCGCCCACGCACTGGCTGATCAGCGCCCAGGCCAGGGCCGGGTCTTCGAGGGTTTGCGCCCATGCTTGCTGGAGCTGGCACAGCCAGTGTTCGGCTTCCGCGCGCACCGGCTGCTCGGCGCGGGCGATTTCCGCGCCCAGGGTCGGGATCGCGCAGCCGCCTTCGACATTGTGCAGGTGGGCCATGCTCAGGTACTGCTCCAGGCAGCGCTCGAGCCGCGCGCGGTTCATCGGCTGCTGGGCGATGGGGCTGTGCGACAGCTCGCGGCGCACCACCTCGGTGAACAGCTCGTCCTTGGACGGGAAGTGGTTGTAGAAGGCGCCGCCGGTCAGGCCGATGGCCTTCATCAACCCGGCCACGCCAGTGGCTGCAAAGCCGCCGCGTTTGGCCAGGGCGCCGCTGCTTTGCAGCAGTTTCTGCCGGGTTTGTTCTTTATGGGTGGTGGAATAGCGCACGCCGGAAGGCTCCACAGGGCTGGCTTGACGAAGCCTGAATCATAGCATAGCGTTCGTTTACTAAATGATCGTTTACCAATGGAGGCGAGACATGACCCAAGGCAAGAAGGTGGTACTGGTGGTAGGGGCCGGTGATGCAACCGGCGGCGCGATTGCCCGGCGTTTTGCCCGCGAGGGTTATGTCGCCTGCGTGACCCGGCGCAGCGCCGACAAGCTGCAGCCGCTGGTGGACGAGATCCGCGCCGCCGGTGGCGAGGCCTACGGTTTTGCCTCGGATGCGCGCAAGGAAGAGGAGGTGGCGGCGCTGGTCGAAGAGATCGAAAGCAGCGTCGGTCCGATCGAAGCCTTTGTCTTCAACATCGGCGCCAACGTGCCCTGCAGCATTCTCGAAGAGACCGCGCGCAAGTACTTCAAGATCTGGGAAATGGCCTGTTTCGCAGGCTTTCTCAGCGGCCAGGCGGTGGCGCGGCGCATGGTGACCCGCGAGCGTGGGACTATCCTGTTTACCGGTGCCACTGCAGGCTTGCGTGGCGCTGCCGGGTTTGCCGCGTTTGCCGGCGCCAAGCACGGCATTCGCGCCCTGGCCCAGAGCATGGCCCGCGAACTTGGGCCGCGCAATATTCATGTCGCCCATGTGGTGGTGGACGGTGCCATCGATACCGCGTTCATCCGCGACAGCTTCCCCGAGCGCTATGCGCTCAAGGACCAGGACGGCATTCTCGACCCGCAACATATCGCCGACAGCTACTGGTTTCTGCACAGCCAGCCGCGCGACGCCTGGACCTTCGAGCTTGACCTGCGGCCGTGGATGGAGCGCTGGTAAGCCTTTGACAACAGCCTGCGCAACAACAAAAAAGGACCTGCTGCAGATGAGCAAAACCGTAGAATTCTTCTTTGACCTGGGCAGCCCGGCCAGCTACCTGGCCTGGACCCAGTTGCCGAAACTCTGCGCCGAGCACGATGCGCAACTGGTGTACCGGCCGATGTTGCTGGGCGGGGTATTCCAGGCCACCGGCAACGCCTCGCCGGCGATGGTGCCGGCCAAGGCCCGGCATGTGTTCGTTGATTTTCAGCGCTACGCCAAACGCTACGGCGTGACCCTGGCCTTGCCGCCGGGCTTCCCGATCAACACCCTGGGCCTGATGCGCGGCACGGTGGCCGTGCAGCGCTACCAGCCAGAGCGTTTCGAGGCCTACCTGAACGCGATGTTCACGGCCCTGTGGGTGCGCCAGCGCAATCTTGCCGACCCGCAGGTGCTGGCGGCAGTGCTGCAGGAGGCCGGTTTCGACCCCGAGCAATACCAGGCCTGGAGCGCCGAGCCCGAGGTCAAGGCCGCACTCAAGGACGCTACCGAGGAAGCGGTGCGCCGTGGCGTGTTCGGTGCGCCAAGCTGCTTTGTCGGCGAGCAGATGTTCTTCGGCCAGGACCGCCTGGAGTTCGTCGTCGAAGCGCTGGCCGAGCAGGACAGTCAAGTGTAGCGGCATTATTTTCACTAACTGTATGGTCGAGGCGGATCAGGACTCCGTTAGTGTCAGGGCAGCCCAATAAAAATACTGGATGCCTGCCATGCTCGGCTCACTGGACCTGATCACTGCCTTCGTGCTGTTCGCCTTTGTCTCCTCGATCACCCCGGGGCCCAACAACACCATGTTGCTGGCCTCCGGGGTGAACTTCGGCGTGCGCCGTTCGATTCCTCACGCGCTGGGCATCAGTGTCGGCTTCATGGTCATGGTATTGGCGGTGGGTTTTGGCCTGGGCGAGGTGTTCAAAGCCTACCCGCCGATCTATACCGTGCTGCGCTACGTGGGCGCCGCCTACCTGTTGTACCTGGCCTACAAGATTGCCACCTCCGGGCCGCTGTCGGTCAGCGACTCGTCGAGCCGCAAGCCCCTGGGCTTCTGGGGCGCGGCAGCCTTTCAGTGGGTCAACCCGAAAGCCTGGGTGATGGCCGTGGGCGCGATCACCACCTACACCCCGGCCTAGGGCTACGTCACCAACGTCATCGTCATTGCCGCGGTGTTCGCCCTGGTCAACCTGCCCAGTGTCTGCGTCTGGGTGATGTTCGGCAGCGCCTTGCGCACGGTGTTGCAGAACCCGCGCTGGCTGATGCTGTTCAATCTGCTGATGGCGGCGCTGCTGGTGATATCCCTGTACCCCCTGCTGTTTGTAGAATCGGGTTTTTCCTGACGTGAGTGCGCTGGCACATGCAGTTGATTCCCTGGTCCCATGACACAAGTGCTGGCTTCACCCTGCGCGGCTGGCGCTCCCCAGCCAGTGGCAAGCCGCTGCTGCATTTCTTGCACGGCAACGGCTTTTGCTGCCTGGCCTACCAGCCGTTGCTGGCGCGCCTGGCCGAGCAGTTCGACCTGTGGCTGTGCGATGTCCAGGGCCATGGCGACAGCGACCATGGCGGCCCGTTCGCCGGCTGGAACCGCACTGCCGAGCTTGCCATCGAAGCCTTCGAGGCCGGCCGTGGCGAGTACGGCGATGTACCACGCTTTGCCGTCGGCCACAGTTTTGGCGGGGTGCTCACCGGCCTGATGCTGGCGCAACAGCCGCAGCTGTTCCAGCGTGCGGTGCTGCTTGACCCGGTGCTGTTCACCCGGGCGATGATGGGCATCATGGGCGCGGCGGCGCTGGTCGGCCTGCACCGTCGCCATGCTCTGGCGCGCAAGGCTGCCACCCGTCGCAGCCACTGGCCTGACCGCACGGCGGCGCGGGCATCGCTGGAAGGGCGGGGGATCTTCAAGGGCTGGAGCGAGCCGGCGTTGCAGTCCTATATCGAACACGCCATTGGCGATTGCGGCGAAGGCGTGGTGCTCAAGTGCCGCCCTAGCCGTGAAGTGGAAATCTTCAGCTCCTTCCCCCGGCGCATGTGGGCGTCGCTGGCCCAGGTGAGCACCCCGAGCCTGGTGCTGTATGGCCAAACCACCTATCCCTTCGTGCCGCAGTCGGTGCAGCGCTGGGCCCTGGGCAATCCTCAGGTCAGCGCCAGCCAGGTGGCGGGTGGGCACTGCTTCATGCAGGAAGATCCGGCGGCGTGCAGCGAGCGGGTCGCGGCGTTTTTGCTGGAACAGTAATCAAGCCGCAGGTTCAGGCGATATCACTGGCCTCGAACTCCGCCGCCAGAAAGTCCAGCAGGCTGCGCACCGACGGCAGCAAGCCGCGCCGCGAGGCGAACACCGCGTGCACCACGCCGCACTCCGGTGCCCAGTTCGGCGTGGCTTGCAGCAGGCGGCCGGCGTCGAGTTCTTCGCGGATCACCACCAGCGGCAAGTGCACCACGCCGACACCCGCCACCGCCGCCTGGCGCAGTACCACCAGGTCGTCGGTGACCAGCCGCGGGCTGTGTCGCAGGCTGGCGCGGACGCCGTCGGGACCGAGCAGGTGCCAGTGGTAATCGCGTTGCGGGTAGCCCCAGTGCAGGCTCGGCAGGGCGCTCAGGTCGGCGGGCACCGGGCGCGGGGGCAGGCGTTCGAGCAAGGCGGGCGCCGCCACCAGGTACTGGGTGCTGCGCGCCAGTACCTTCATCACCAGGTCGCTGCTTTCCAAAGGCGGTACGCGCACGCGCAAGGCAATGTCGATGCCTTCCTGGATCAGGTCGACCTGGCGATTGGTGCTTTCGATATGCAACTGCACCAGCGGGCACTGGACCATGAAGCGGGTGAGCATGGCCCCCACCCAGAAATCCAGCAACGCCGTCGGGCAACTCAGGCGCACGATGCCCTGGGGCTCGGCGCGGTTGCGCTCGATCAGCTCGGCGGCGCCTTCGGCCTCCACCAGCATGGCCACACAGTGGCGGTAGTAAGCCTGGCCGATTTCAGTCACCGAAAAATGCCGGGTCGAACGCTGGATCAGGCGCACCCCCAGGCGTTCTTCCAGCCCGGCAATACGCCGGCTGAGCTTGGACTTGGGCATGTCCAGGGCGCGGCCGGCCGGGGCAAAGCCGCCGTGATCGACAACCTGGGCAAAGTAATAAAGGTCGTTGAGGTCTTCCACCAGTGTTCTCCATATGGAACGCTGAAGGCAGTTTAACCGATCTACCGCCGATGTCGTTGCGCTCGTATGGTTATAGCCATGCACGAGAGGAGGCATCTGATGAAAAAGATCCAAGGCGTCTACAGCAGCCCGAACCCCCACTGGGTAGGTGATGGCTTCCCGGTCCGTAGCCTGTTTACCTACGACAACCTGGCCCAGCACATCAGCCCGTTCCTGCTGCTGGACTATGCCGGCCCCCACGACTTCACCCCGACCACGGCGCGTCGCGGCGTCGGCCAGCATCCCCATCGCGGTTTCGAAACCGTGACCATCGTCTACCAGGGCGAACTGGAGCACCGCGACTCCACTGGCGCCGGCGGCCTGATCGGCCCGGGCGATGTGCAGTGGATGACCGCCGCCGGCGGCATTCTCCATGAAGAGTTCCACTCGCCGGCGTTCGCTGCCAAGGGCGGCACCCTGGAAATGGTCCAGCTGTGGGTCAACCTGCCAGCCAGGGACAAATCGGCGCCGGCCGGTTACCAGACCCTGCTCAGCAGCGACATCCCGCTGGTGCCACTGGGCAACGGCGCCGGCACCTTGCGAGTGATTGCCGGTGCGTTTCGCGGCCACCAGGGCCCGGCGCAGACTTTCTCGGCCATGGATGTCTGGGACCTGCAGCTCAAGGCCGGCGCGCCCGTGCGCTTGCCCAGTGCCGCCGGGCGCAGCACCGCGCTGGTGGTGTTGCGCGGCCAGTTGCTGGTCAACGGCGAGCGCCAGGTTGGCGCCGCGCAACTGGTGCTGTTTGACCGCGCCGGTGACGAGCTGCTGCTTGAAGCGCAAAGCGATGTGTCGGTGTTGCTGCTCAGTGGCGAGCCGCTGGATGAGCCGATCGTTGGCTACGGCCCGTTCGTGATGAACAGCGATGCCGAAATCGCCGAGGCCTTTGACGATTTTCGCGCCGGGCGCTTCGGCCAGATGAGCGGGCAGGCCGGTCCGCGCCACCACAACTAGTCTCATAACCCCTGAAGGAGAATACGCCATGAGTACCTTTGCCAACGTTGCCAACTTCAACGGCCAGGTGCCGCGCATAGACCCTGAAAATGTCGCGATGCTGCTGATCGACCACCAGAGCGGCCTGTTCCAGACGGTCAAGGACATGCCCATGACCGAGCTGCGGGCCAACGCCATCACCCTGGCCAAGATTGCCAGCCTGGCGAAGATCCCGGTGATCACTACCGCTTCGGTGCCACAAGGCCCCAATGGCCCGCTGATTCCGGAAATTCACCAAGCCGCGCCGCATGCCCGCTATATCGCCCGTAAAGGTGAAATCAACGCCTGGGACAATCCCGAGTTCGTCGAGGCAGTCAAGGCTACCGGCAAGCAGCAACTGATCATCGCCGGCACCATCACCAGTGTGTGCATGGCCTTCCCGAGCATCAGCGCAGTTGCTGCAGGCTACCAGGTGTTTGCCGTGATCGACGCCAGCGGTACCTACTCGAAGATGGCTGAGGAAATCACCTTGGCGCGGGTAATGCAGGCCGGTGTGGTGCCGATGGACACCGCTGCGGTGTGCTCGGAGGTCCAGCGCAGCTGGAACCGCGAAGACGCCCAGCAATGGGCCGAGGCCTACAGCTCGGTGTTCCCGCATTACCAGCTGCTGATTGAAAGCTACCTCAAGGCGCAACAGGTAGCCCGCGACAATGAACTACTCGATTCGCAACGCTGATCCCTCATGTCCGGTGCCTGGCACCGGCGTCTCAACGCAAGGAGTAAGACCATGACCAAGCCCTACGTCCGCCTGGACAAGAACAACGCTGCCGTCCTGCTGGTCGACCACCAGACCGGCCTGCTGTCGCTGGTGCGAGACATCGACCCGGACCGTTTCAAGAACAACGTGCTGGCCGTCGGCGACCTGGCCAAGTATTTCAAGCTGCCGACCATCCTCACCACCAGCTTCGAAACCGGTCCCAACGGCCCGCTGGTGCCCGAGCTCAAGGCGCAGTTCCCCGAGGCGCCGTACATTGCCCGTCCGGGGCAGATCAACGCCTGGGACAACGAAGACTTCGTCAAGGCGGTCAAGGCCACCGGCAAGAAGCAACTGATCATTGCCGGTGTGGTGACCGAGGTGTGCGTGGCTTTCCCGGCGCTGTCGGCCCTGGAAGAAGGTTTTGAGGTGTTTGTGGTCACCGATGCCTCCGGTACCTTCAACGAACTGACCCGCGACTCGGCCTGGAACCGCATGTCGCAAGCCGGCGCCCAGCTGATGACCTGGTTCGGCCTGGCCTGCGAGCTGCACCGCGACTGGCGCAACGATATCGAAGGCCTGGGCACCTTGTTCGCCAACCACATCCCCGACTACCGCAACCTGATGACCAGCTACAACACCCTCACCAACGGCAAGTAACGCCGTTCAATGATCGACGGCCGGGCGCTGGCGTGGCCCGGCCGACGTCGTCTGACAGTCGTCGAAATCCCTGGCGTCGTTGCCGTTGCCCAGGTGATGATCGGCGCATGAATTCTACCTCCAGCCTGGCAGGCCATCGCCGCAGCATTCGGCCCGCCAGCGCTATCAGCTTCTGGCTGGCTTACCAGCCACCCTTGCACTGGCCGTCGCTGCTGGGGTTTCTTGCTGCGCGGGCGATTAGCGGGGTAGAGACGGTCGTAGCGGGGGTCTATACCCGCAGTTTTGATCTCGCTCGTGGCCAGGGCATCGTCCAGGTCGCGAAGGCGCGTGGGCACCGGCTGAAAGTCACTGTGATCGCTAGCTCTGCCGGCGCGTTGCCGGGGTTGCTGGCCAGGGTCCGGCGAGTATTCGACCTGGATGCCGAGCCGCTGAAGATCGAAGCACTGCTGCGCCGCGACCCGTTGATGGCGCAATTGATCGAACTGCGCCCGGGCCTGCGCGTGCCTCGGGGCTGGGATGGGTTCGAGCAGGCCATGCGTACAGTGCTGGGCCAGCAGATCAGCGTCGCCGGGGCGATTACCCTGGCCGGGCGCCTGGTGGCGGGGTACGGCGAGCCGCTGGCCGCGCAGCTTCAGCGTGTACCCGGCCTGACCCATGTGTTCCCCCGCGCAGAGGCTGTTGCTGACGTCGACCTCAGTGGCCTGGGCATGCCGCGCTCGCGGGCCGCGACACTCTCGACCCTGGCCCGGGCGCTGCTGCTAGACCCGCAACTGCTGCGCCCTGAGCGCGACCTGGAGGCCTGGGTCCAGCGCCTGTGCCGGCTGCGCGGCATCGGCCCGTGGAGCGCCCACTACCTGGCCTTGCGCCAGATGGGCGCGGCCGATGCCTTGCCGCTGGGCGACGTGGCGCTGGTCAAGGCCCTGCGCCTGCTTGAAGGCCCCGAGGCGCAACTGGCCCAGCGCGCACCGGCCTGGAGCCCGTGGCGCGCCTATGCCGCCCAGCACCTGTGGGCGTCGTTGAGCTGACTCAGCTGGACTGGCGCCAGGTCACATCGGTAATGCCGTAGCGTTCGGCCAGTGGCTTGCTGACTTTTTTGACTTTTTCGCGACCGTACCGGCCTATGCGACCGATACCGGCGTCGCAACTTGCCCAGTGCCAGGCTTCAGCGTTGTCCATCGTCTCGGCGCGGATGATGAAGGACTTGTGATCGCCGTGAAGCTGGTAGTCGATGACGAACAGTTTTGCGTTGTTCATGGGTCTGGAATGATCCTTACAGAGCAGTGACCAAGAAAATCCCTTCAATGCCTCTAGTGAGTGCTGCGCCGGTAGAAAAATTCCATCGGATTTCAGCCTGTCAGTGAGCGCCGCTGATGGTCAGGTGCCGGGCATCCTTTTCGAACACCACCTGCTCCAGGCGATGGGCGATGCCGCAGGCCAGCGAATCGTAGGCGGGGATGACCTTTTCTTCGGTCGACAGGCAATGGAAGATGTCCAGTTTGCGCTCGGCCTGGGCAGTCTCCAGCTCGAAAATGCGCACGTAGCGCTCCAGGTCGTTGTTCAGGCTCGACAGGTATTCGCGCAGGCGCGAATGGTCCACCGCGCTCTGGCTGAAGTGCCAGGTCATGGGGTGGATGAGAAAACGCGAATGCGGCGCGGCGACACGCTCGCCAGCGGCCAGGTACATGATGATGCCCATCGATTCGATGTTGCCGGCGTTGACTGCGCACAACGGCACCGGCAAGGACTTGAGAAAGCTGTACAGCGAGAAACCGAAGTTGGTGCTGCCACCGGTGGTCGACAAAAACAGCAGCAAGGAGGTGGCGCCATCGTCGACGGCCTGCAGGCAGCGGTCGCGAAAACGCTCGGTGGTGTCCTGATCGATCTGGCAATGAAAGTGGATCACCTGTTGGCTCATGGCAGTGCCTCGGGACCGACGCACGTGGCGTGCGCCGGCCTTTCGTCCTTTAGCTACGGCCGCCACCACTTGGTTTGCGGGTCTGGTCTTTACCCATGTCGGGCTTGCGGCTCTGGTCACTTGGCTTTTGATTGCCACCGGAAGCCTGGCCACCCTTTTTCCCGGCTTCAGACGCTTTTTGCCGGTCGTTCGCGAAATTCCCGGGATTCGAAGTGTCTTTGCTAGCCATGATTCTCTTCCTCTTGTGAATGTTCGCAAGGCGTTTGCCTTACACAGGTTGGGAGGCGGTCGGCGCAGGCAAAGTTTGAAATATTTCGCCGCTGCGGGACGAACGGTCCGGGGCCGCCATTCATCCCCGATAGCCGCGAATGCTTTGAACTTGGCGAGCCACGGGTGGCTCTTCCGAAAGACCATTGCTGCCCTGCATGGGGGAACGGCGCGGCATCAGCAATTTCAATTGGCATCGAGGGCCGACGCAGTACTAACTGAATAGTCGGGCCCTCCGACACGAGGATTGCAGCATGTCACTGATTGGAGTTTCCACGCTTGAGTTGTGCCATATGATTGAACAGGCATTGCTGCCTGAACACAGTGTGGTGTCGTGCACCGATGGCGAGCACCTGACCATCCAGCTGGGGCAGGGCGATAGCCTGGGCGACTGCCTGACCGTCACCGGCATCAAGGTGCATAGCCTGACCACCTGCCACGAACTTGCCGCGTTGGTGGCCCAGGTGCGCGAAGAGCAGCGCCTGGGGCGTAGCCAGATTCCGTTCAAGCCCCAGGCGCTTGCCTGAACCACGCCGACTGCGTCCAGTCAGCCGAGGCTGGCCGGGCGCAGGTATTCGGGGCTGAGGACGTTGAACCAGAACAGGATCATCGACACCAGGATGGTCACCAGCACCAGCAGCCCCACCGCCCAGACACTGGTCGAGTACAGCAGGCCGTCTTCCTTGCGCAGGCGCAGGAAGGTCGGCAGGCCAACGTACAGCAGGAACGTCGCATAGGCCGACGCCGCACCCAGCACGATCAACGCCAGCCAGCGCCCGGGGTAGAGCCCGGCGACACCGGCGACAAAGTACGGCGTGGCGGTGTAGGCGGCAAAACCGATGCACTGGTTGAGGCTGGGGCGGGCATCGAAGGTGCGCGACATCCAGCGAATGAACCCGCCCATGATCATCACCCCGACCACGCAGGCGGCATACAACAGCACCCCAAGCTCGGCGGCGCTGGCCACACTCAGGCGCACCCGCTCGGTGCCGGCCAGGCTCCAGCCAATACTGGTGGTACCAATGAACAGGCACAGGGCGGGAATCAGCGCCATCAGCAGCAGGTGCGGCAGGTAGTGGCGCGGGTGCAGTTCTTCTTCCTGGCGGATTTCCATCCAGGCGTCATCGGGGTGGGTGAAGAGTTGAACCAGATGGGTACTCATGGTGACCTCCGGGTAAACAGGGTTTAAAACACCGCTCCCTGTTCTATGGAGGTCTGGCCGGCGACGGGGTTTCATTTATTTGAACCACCCAGCCCAAGATCCGGTGTATACACCGCTGTTGTGGGAGCCGGGTTACTGCAGCTCCAGCTGCAACTGCAAGCCACCGTCATCACAGCGCCGGTGATACTGGACGATCCCGCGATAAGTACGGCCCTCCCAGACAAACGCCACGCTGTGCGAACGCTCAAGCTTGGCCGGTACCGGCGCGCGTACCTGCAGGCGCAGGCCCGGCAGGCCATTGATGTTCAATGGCGCCAGCTGCACTTCACATTCGGCGCTGTGGGCCACCGGGCCGAACAGCGTGTCCTGGACAAAGTCGATCTGCAGGCTGGTCGGGCTGGCCGGGCTGACCTTTCTCATTCCAGGGCCCTCCTTCAGTTCTTGCGGTGCGCGTTTTGCAGTTGCTTGGCCATTTGCAGGTGATGCTTGAGGGTCGGCAACGTAGTCTTGGCAAAGGTGCGCAGGTCGTCCGGGGCGGAGGTCGACCGGCTCTCTTCGTCGAACAGGCGCACCGCCTGTTCATGGGCGTCGACCTGATGGGTGGCATAGGCCGCATCGAACGACGCGCCGTCCTGCACCTGCAGCATCATCTTGCGCGCCTTGCTGGTCAGGGCAGCGTCGTCCGGGACGCTGAAGCCATGTTGTCTGGCCAGCTCAAGCAGGTGCTGATTGGCTTTAGTGTGATCCTTGATCATCTGCTGGGCAAACGCCTTTACCTCGGGCGAGCGGGTTTTTTCCAGGGCCAGCTGGCTGGTCTGAATTTCCGCCATGCCGGCACTGATGGCTTCGTCGACAAAGGCATTGTTGCTGGCGGCCTGGGCGCCGATGCTGAGCAGGGCGCAAAGCTCCAGGGCGAGGCGGGTGGGGCGCAGGAACGGGCTCATGAGCGGTATCTCCGTGGGTGTGAACAAACGGACGGCTGTTAGTTTTACGAAAGGCTGCCGGCGCCAGAGTTCAGCTTCAATGCTGTGCAGCAGCGGATCTGCGCAGTTGCAGCAAACCTTCACCGACCGGCGCAGTCAGACTGACAAAGGGCCCTTCAAATACCCCTGGGAGAACGTCATGGCCAGAGCCATCTGGAAAGGTGCCATCAGCTTCGGCCTGGTGCACATCCCGGTGTCGTTGAGTACTGCGATCAGCAGCGACCGGGTCGATTTCGACTGGCTCGATGAGCGCAGCATGGAACCGGTGGGCTACAAGCGGGTGAACAAAGTCACCGGCAAGGAGATCGCCCGCGAGCACATCGTCAAGGGCGTGCAATACCAGAAAGGCCAATACGTGGTGATCAGCGAGGAGGAGATCCGCAAGGCCCGCCCCGAGGCGACCCAGACCATCGATATCTTCTCGTTTGTCGACAGCGACGAAATCCCCCTGCAGCAGTTCGACACCCCGTATTACCTGAGCCCCGACCGGCGTGGTGGCAAGGTTTATGCCTTGCTGCGCGGAACCTTGCAGAGCACCGGCAAGGTGGCCCTGGCCAAGGTGGTGCTGCACACCCAGCAGCACCTGGCGCTGCTGCGCCCGCTGGAGGACGCGATGGTGATGATTACCCTGCGCTGGCCCGAGGAAGTGCGCGGCCTCGACAGCCTGGAACTGGACGCCAGCGTGCGCGACTCGAGCATCGACAAGCGTGAGCTGCAAATGGCCAGGCGCCTGGTCGAGGACATGAGCGGGCACTGGACGCCGGAGGAATACCGCAACGACTTCAAGGACACCATCATGAGCCTGGTCGAAGAGAAGGCCAGCCAGGGCAAGATCGCCACGGTCGAGCCGCTGGAAGGCGAAGGCGAGCAGAAAAGCGCCGATATCATCGACCTTACCGAGCTGCTCAAACGCAGCCTGGGCGGGCGCAAACCGGCGGCGAAGAAAGCCGCGCCAGCGGCGAAAAAGCCTGCCGGCAGCAAGCCGCGCAAGAAGGCCTGATCAGCCGGCCACGGTGGTTTCATGCAGATGGCGCCAGCGCAGGGCGCCATCGTGGCGCTCGAACACTGCGGTCGAGCGGCGCACCGAGCGATTGCCGGCGTCATCGACCTGCCATTCGCGATAACTGACCACGCAAAGGCTTGGCCCTTCGCCAATCACTTGCAGCTCATCGATGCTGATTTGCAGCCCGGCGCGCTGGCCGTGGGCGTGGGCGAACAGTTGCTGCAAGCCCTGATAATCGACGATTTGGCCGGGCAGGTTGATCATCGAGAACTGCGCGCTGAAGCGCGCCATCAATGCGTCCAGCTCTGTGGCGTGGGCTGCGCCGGACAGCCATTGTTCGATGGCTACGTGGGCGTCGAGAACTTCCGTGAAAGCGGGATGGGTCATGGGCACATCTCAAGTAGTAGTGGTAGTAAGCCCCAGGCCGCGAGCCCCGGGCAGTTTCAGCACCAGCGGTAGCGGAATCAGGGTCAGCAGCGCGGCGAGGATGAAGGTGTGCCGGAACGCCTGGTCACCGGGCAGCAACCGGTTAAGCACGGCGCCGAGCACGGCGACGCCGAGGCAGAAGCTCAGCTGGCGGTTGAGGTTCCACAAGGCGCTGGCCTGGCCCATTTGCGCCGGCGCGATGGCCAGGAACGCCAGGCTTTGCGCGCTGCTGCTGCACAGGCTGCTGCCCATGCCGAGCAGGGCGAAGATCAGCGCCAGCCAGGCCTGGTGCCCGGCAACTGAGGGCAGGGCCAGCCACAGCAGGGCGGCGCACTGGATCAGCATCCCGGCAATCAGCAGGCGCTTGGGGCCGCTCAGGTTGAAGCGCCAGCGCACCCAGGCGATCGCCGCCAGGGCGCCCGCTGACCAGGGCAGCATCAGGGCGCCGGTGGCCGTGGCGCTGAGCCCAAGGCGCTGCTGTAGGTACAGGGCGGCCACCAGGTTGGCGCCGATGAACACGCCTGGCACGCACAGGTAGATAAGCATCGCCGTGCGCAGCAGCGGTTGGCCGAGCAGGCGCAACTCCAGCATTGGCTGCGGCGCAGGCAACGGCGGGTTTGCCGGCAGCCAGGCCAGCACCAGGGCAAGGGTGATCAGGCTCAGCGGCAGCATGGCGAAGAAGATCCAGCGCCACGAGCCCTGATCGACTACCACCCCGCCCAGTGCCGGCGACAACGCCGGGACCAGCAAGGCGACCATCATCACCAGTGAGGTCAGGTGGTGGCGCTGCTCGGGCGCATACAGGCGATAAGCCATGGCCTGGCCCACCGGAATCAGCAGGCCGCCACCCAGGCCTTGCAGCAGGCGCCAGACCAGCAGGCTGTCGATCGAACCGGCGCTGCCTGCCAGCGCCGAGCCCAGGCCGAACAGCGCCAGCGACAGCATTAGCGTTTGCCGTTCACCCAGCCGCGTGGCCAGCCAGGTGCCCAGCGGGATCACCAGGGTCAGGCCGAGCATGTACAGGTTGCTGCTCCAGCTCAGTTGCGCCACCGAGGCGTGCAGTTCCTGGCCCAGAGCCGGGTAGGCGGCGTTGAGGGCAAACATGTTGAGCAGGTCGAGGGTGAAACCCAGCAGATAGACCAGGGTGACTTTCGTGCGATAGGGCATGAGTGCTTCGAAGGGCTGGAGAAAGGCGCAGTCTAGTGGCTTGTTGGCGCTTGAATAAGGTGCGTAAACCCGGCAGATTGGTCGAATTATTTTGACAATGGCGAGCCCACACGCATGGTCAGCCTCGACCGTTTCGAACTGTTTTGCGCCGTGGTGCAGGCAGGCTCCTTCACCGGCGCCGCCGAGCGCTTGCAGCAAACCCGCGCTGCGGTCAGCTTCAGCATCAAGCAACTGGAAGCTGAATTGGGCGTCACCCTGCTGACCCGCACCACCCGCCGCATCGCCCTGACCGATGCCGGCGAGCGCTTTTACCAGCGTTGCCTGCTGTTGGTCGAAGATGCCCGCATCGCCATCGACGAAGCGCGCGCCGAGCACGCCAGCTTGCAGGGCAGCCTGCGGATTACCACCACGGTCGAGTACGGGCTGAAGGTGCTCGCCCCGGCACTGCAAGCGTTCTGCCGTTTGCACCCGCAACTGAGCGTGCGTCTGGAAACCCACACCGCTCAGGTCGACCTGGTGCGCGAGCGCTTCGATGTCGCCATCCGCCTGGGCCAGGCACACGACTCCGATTACCGTGGCGTATGCCTGGCGAGCTACCAGGTGCGCCTGGTGCTGGCGCCCGGCCTGCTGGCTGCCCACGGCGAGCAGTTGATCAACTCACCCGCGCGCCTGGCCCAGCTGCCGCAACTGGTGCACAGCCGTTTCGAGCAGAACAACCGCTGGGCGCTGGTCGACAGCAAGGCGCGCAGTTCGGAGTATGTCCCTCAGGGCACGCCATTGCTGATCGCCGACAACGCCTCGATCCTGCGTGCCTTTGCCGTGCAGGGCGCAGGCGTGGCGCTGTTGCCGGACTGGCTGGTGGCCGATGAGCTGGCCAGCGGGCAGTTGCTCGATGGGCTGCCCGGCTATGGTTTTGCGCCGCAAAGCGTGTATGCCCTGTATCCGTCCAGCCGCCACGTACCGCGCAAGGTCCGCGCCTGGATCGACTTCATCAAGGCTCACCTTGCCCAAGCGCGCCACATCGAGGCGGTTCTCACGCCACCGGCTTGAGGTGCAGGCTTGCCTAGAGGGGATGGGTCCACTTTTCGAGCGCCAACGCGTCGGCGATTTTCGTGGCGTATTCGCTGGCGTCGATGTTTTCTTCGTTGCACAACACTGCAACGGTGGTTTGCGCATCCGGAAAGTACATGAACTGCGTTGCATAGCCGGCCCAGCCACCGGAGTGTTCGAGCAGGCGCGTGCCTTTGTACAGCCGCGGCGACAAACCCATGGCGTAGTCCTCATGGTGCCTTGCCACCCGCGGGCCACTTCTGGACATCACCGCCAGCAGGTCGGGGCCGCCCACTTTGCCGCTGTGCAGATTGGCTCCCCATTTCATCAGGTCGCGTACGCTGGAATGCACCTGGCCGTCGCCGGTCACCTCCCACGGGCTCTCATACCGTTTGACCGGGCCCCACAGCGCACGCGTATAACCCCGCACTACAGCGAAATCAAGCGGGTACTGGTCGACAATCCGGGTATGGGTCATCTGCAACGGTGTGAAGATCGCCTGCTGGGAAAAGCGCCGGATGCTCTTGCCGCTGACGCGCTCGACCACCAGCGAGAGCATGAAGTACCCGCTGTTGCTGTAGGAAAACTCTGTGCCGGGGGCAAACTCCGCCTGTTTCTGTGCTGCCAGCAAGGCGAGTGCCTGGGCCTGGGTCAGGGGCTGGGTATCGGCGATGCCTTGAGCCTGGGCGGCATCCTCGTAGCTGGGCAGGCCACCGCTGTGATGCAGCAGGTGGCGCAAGGTCACCGGATCGGCGTAACTGCCCAGCTCAGGTACGTAGCGGCGGATAGAGTCATCCAGCGACAACTTGCCTTCGCGGGCCAGCAAGTGAATGGCGAAGGCGGTGAATTGTTTGGAAACCGAGGCAAGGTTGAACACCGAGTCGGCAGTCAAAGGGCTGCGCTGCTCGATGTCGGCATAGCCGGTAGCGCCTTCGAGCACAAAGGCCTGCTGTTTTTCCACACTGAAGACACAGCCGGGGCCAGCCTGTGCGGTGAGGCGCTTGAAAATCTGCCTCATGTCATTCTTGACCTGGGCAGGTGTGGTCTGCAGTACCTCGCTGAAGTACTCGGCGGCCGGGGTACTCAGATACTGCCAACTGACATCCATGGTGTTTCTCCCTCGTGGTTGATCAAGCAGGCCTGATCATAAGAACCGCGCTGATGATTAACTTGAGGGCATTTGTGAAAAAGTGCGGCGGACGGTTAACAGGTTTCTCTGTTCAGGCCAGGCCGTTCAGGTTGTTGAGAAAATCCCCGAAGCCGCCGCGCACCCGGCAGTCCTTGCGGCTGCTGGTCGACACGCTGTTGCGCGCGGTCCAGACGATATGTGCGCCGCTTTGCTGCAGGTCGTTGACCAGTTGCACATCCTCGTGCAGCGGCAATGGCTGGAACCCCCCGACCTTTTCGTAGGCGCGGGCGCAGATGCCGAGGTTGGCGCCGTGTATGTGCCGGTGGCCTTCGCGGGCCTGGTAATGGGCCAGGTAGCGTTCGCGCAGCGCCGCATCCTGGTGGGCTTGCCAGGTCTCGACATGCACCGTGCCGCACACCGCATCGGCGGCAAAGGCCAACTGGCACAACAGCCAGTCGGCCGGGACGCAGCTGTCGGCATCGGTGAAGGCCAGCCAGCGTGCGCCACGCTCGAGCATCAACGCCGCACCGGCGCGGCGCGCCTGGCCGACATTGCGCGCCTGGACCTTGAGCAGCTCCACGCCATGGGCGCGGGCGACGGCCTCGCTGGCATCGCAGCAGCTGTCCAAAACCACCACAATCTGCACCTCTTCACCCAGCGCCGACACCGTACGCGCGGCACGGCCAAGGGCGCGCAGGCAGCGGCCGAGCAGTAGTTCTTCGTTATGCGCGGGGACAATCACGGCAATCATAGGCAGGGCTCGTCAAGGTCGATGGCATAAGGCTGGAGGCACCAGTATTCAAGAACAAAGTCGGCCTCTTCGTGCTGCAGGCTGCGGTACAACGGCAAGCGCTCCGCCAGCAGTTCATGGACCTGGTGGCCGGTTTGCGGGCAGCCGTCGATCGGGTGCAACCAGTGGCACAGCAGCAGGGCGCCGTCAGAGGTCAGGCTGGCCGTGGCGCGCTCCAGTACTTCCAGCCACTGGCCGGGGTCCAGGTAGTAGCCGATCTCGCTGAGCACGATCAGCTCGAACTCGCCGGCCGGCCAGTCGCCAGGCAGGCAGCCTTGCATGACCTCGGCGTTGGGCCATGGCCGCAGGCGTTCAGCGGCCAGTTGCACGGCGGTGGCGTTGAGGTCCTGGCACAAAAGGCTTTCGCAGCGCTCGGCGAGGGCGGCGCTGAGTTCGCCATTGGCGCAGGCCGGCTCGAATACGCGGCCGTAGTACTGGCGCGGCAGGCTGGCCAGCAGCAGCTCGCGCTTGCGTTTTTCGTACCAGCGGGTGCGAAACGCCCAGGGGTCGTCGCTGTGCGCGAACAGGTGCTCGAAGTAGCTGGCCGAGACGCTCATGTGAACACCAGTTCGAAGGGTTGCTGCAGGCGGGCCAGGGCCTCGCGGTCAAGCACCGGCGGGGTCTGCTCGTCGGCCTGCAACTGGCTGGTATGGGCGGCGATGGCCTGTTGCTTGAGGGCCAGCACCGCGCGGTCGAGAAACAGCTTGTGGGCGCGCTGCCAGGGCAGCCGCGGGTCGCTGGGGCGGGCCCAGTGCCAGGCCCAGATCGGCACTTCGATCAAGCGCGCACCGACCGTGTCGCAGGCGCGGGCGCAAGCGCGGCCTACTGCTTCATGGTCGCAGTGGCCGTCCAGGCGCCAGGTGGTCAGCACCCGGTCGCTGGCGCGCAGTAGCTGCACCAGGCGTTCGGCCAGCCAGCGTTCATGGTTGGCCACGGCGCTGTCGGCCAGGCCCAGGCGCAGCCAGCTCAGGCGGCTCAGGTCCAGCCCGAGGCGGCGCAGGGCATCGGCGCTTTCTCGTGGGCGTTGCTGGCGCAGGCGTTCGCTGGTCCAGTGGCGCGAATCGGGGTGGCTGGCCTCACCGTCGCTGACCGAGACCAGCAGCAACTCGTGTTCACGGCCACGCATGCCAGCCAGCACGCCGCCGCAGCCGAGCACTTCGTCGTCCGGGTGCGGGGCGACCACCACCAGGCGCCTGCCAACGGGTACCAACTGGTCATGGGTAATTGCCGGCACCGACTGCAGGATCGCCGACGCTTGCCAGTGCGCCAGCGGTGTGCCCGGCGCCTGGATCGGGTTTTGCGGTGGTTGCAGGGTCATAGCCGCCAGCCTCCCTCGGGGGTTGCACGCACTTGCCGGCCCAGCTCGGCCAGGTCGCGCTCGGCATGGCTCTGGCGCAGGAACACCGGCAGGTCGGCGCTGAGCCGGGCAAACTGGCTGTCGCGACAGAACGGCGTCGCGCCCAGGGCCCGGCCGACGTGATCGAGCACACACAGCGCGGCGTTTTCGACCTGCGCGCGCAGGCGCCGGACGCTCAGCTCGGCATCGCTGCCGGGATGGCCGTCGATCCACGCCGCGGCTTCGTGCAAGGCCGCCCGGGCACCGGCAAGCGCAGCGTCGACTGCACCCAGATGCGCCTGGGCGTGGGCGTCTTCATGGCTGCGGCAGTGTTCGAGCAAAAACTCGCCCAGGGTTTGCGCCGCGCCGTACCAGCAGGCAGCGATGCCAGCGCCACCGTGCCAGAAGCCCGGTCGCGACAGGTACTGGCCGCTGCTGCCGACCAGGTGCGCCGGGCAGTCGTTGAACTCGACATCGACGCTGGCGGTAATGGCCATGCCGACCGCCTGCCAGCCGTCATTGAAGATGCGCAGCGCCGGTTGGTTCAAGGCCACCGCCACCAGTTGCGGACGGTCTTGTTCGTCCCAGGCGGTGAGCAGCGCCCGGTCGATCTGCAGGGCGCCGGAGCACCAGGCCTTGCGGCCTTGCAGGTGCACGTCGTTGCCGGTGCGACGGACGATACGCACCCGCGCATTCGGCGGCTCGGCTGCCCATACCCCCCAACTGCCCGCCGGGTCCAGATGGCTGGCGGCGCACTCATGGATGATCGCCAGGGCGTCGGTGTGGCCCTCGAACAGCTTGGCCAGGGCCAGATCAGCCCCGGCGACCTCGGCCAGTACCTGCCAACGCTGCAGGGTGCGGCCATGGCCGGGCAGCGGCAGTTGGTCGAGACCGGTCTCCCGGCATTGTTCCAGGCAGCGTTGCAACTGGCGGTCGAGGGTCAGCGCCTGCGGGCGACGGGCGAAGGTCTGTAACAGCTCCAGGTGGTTCATGACTCAACCCCCATGCGCCGGCGCAGTTCCTTGCTGATCGACTGGCGTACCTGGCCATACCCGGCCCAAGGGTCATCGCCAGCGGCCAGGCGTTCGCCGAGGTTGAGCAGGTTCCACTGGTTCGCGCCTTTAAGCTCGGTCAGCTCTTCACGGCGAATCGGCACCGACACCGGCAGCCCTTCGCGGGCGCGGATCGAATAGGCGCAAACCGTGGTCGCGCCTTTACCGTTGCGCAGGTAGTCGATGAAGATCCGCCCGACCCGGTTCTTCGGTCCGGACACCGCCGACAGGCGCTCGGGGAACAGCCCGGCCAGGTGCTGGACCATGGCCTGGCTGAAGCCTTTGACCTCGTCCCAGCCGGCGCGCCGGGTCAGCGGCACGACAATGTGCATGCCCTTGCCGCCGCTGGTCTTGAGGAACGCTTGCAAGCCCAGTTCGTCGAGCAATGCAAGGGTCAGCTGGGTGGCTTCGAGCATGGCCTTCCACGGCAGCGCCGGGTCGGGGTCGAGGTCGAGGATCAGGCGGTCGGGCCTGTCGAAATCCTTGGCGGTGGCGTTCCAGGTGTGCAGCTCGAGGGTGTTCATCTGCACCGCGCCGAGCAGGGTCCGGGCCTGGTCGATGATCATCAGCGCCTGGCCGGCTTCGGCCTTGGCGTGGCTTTCAAGGCCCGGGATGTTCAATTGCGCGGCGTTCTTCTGGAAGAACAGCTCGCCGGCCAGGCCATCGGGTGCGCGCACCAGCGCCACCGGGCGGCGCTTGAGGTGCGGCAGGATCCACTCGGCGACCTGGGCGTAGTACTCGGCGACCTGGCGCTTGCTGATGCCGGTGCTGGCGTCGATGACGCGGTCGGGGTGGGTCAGGTGCAGGTTGGACGTTTTGCTTGCCGGGGTTTTCACGGGTTGCTCCAGGCCAATGGCCTTGGCCGGTTTGTCGTCGCGCAGGCCATGGAACACCGAATGGCGGACCACGCCGTCGCGGGTCATCTGCGCATAGGCGACCTCGGCCAGCAGCCTTGGCTTGAGCCAGTGCACACCTTTGGCCTCGGCGCCGCTGGGCGGCTTGGCAAACTGCGGCCTGGCCACTTCGAGGGGTTTGAGGCGCTGGTGAATATGGGCCAGGGTCGCGCTGTTGAACCCGCTGCCGACCTTGCCGGCATAGCGCAGCTCGCCGCGGTCATCATGCAGGGCCAGCAGCAGCGCGCCGAAGGCCTCGCGCGAGCCCTTGGGCTCGGTAAAGCCGACGATGACGAACTCCTGGCGCTGCTTGCACTTGAGCTTGATCCAGTCGCTGCTGCGCCGGTTCAGGTAGCTGCTGCCCAGGCGCTTGCCGATCAGGCCTTCCATCTGCATTTTGCAGGCGCTGTCGAGCAGCGATTCGACGCTCTGGTCAAAGTCGGCGGAAAAGCGCAGGCGCTTTTCATCGGCCTTTTCCAGCACCTTTGCCAACGCCGCACGCCGTTGCTCCAGCGGGCACTGGCGCAGGTCCATGCCGTTGAGGTAGGGCACATCGAACAGGTAATAGAGGATCTGCTCGTCGCGTTGCTGGTCGAAGGCATTCTGCAGGGCCTGGAAATCCGCGACGCCGTGCTCGTTGGCCACCACCATCTCGCCATCGAGCCAGGCCGAGTGCAGGCCGAGCCTGGCCAGGGCCTTGGCTTGCCGGGGCAGCCTGGCGGTCCAGTCATGGCCGTTGCGGGTGAACAGGCGCACCTCGTCACCTTCGATGCGGGCGAGGATGCGGTAGCCGTCGAACTTGACTTCGTAGCGCCAGTCGCCCTCGGGCGGCGTCTCTACCAGGGTGGCCAGTTGCGGCTTGAGCGAGGCGGGCAGGGCAGCTTTTTTCGCGCCGCCGAGTTCGCTGTTGCCGTCTGCCTTGGGTGTGCGCGTGGGCAGCGTGCGTTCGCTGACCACGCTGTCCGGCTCGGCTTCGAGAATGTCGTAGTCGGCCTGCGGGCGCGCCTGGGCATCGTCGGACTTGATCAGCAGCCACTGCTCCTTCTTGCCGGCCAGGTGAGTGCGAAACAGGTTCCAGATGCCCGAGAGTTTCTCGCCCTGCAGGCGAAAGCGCAGCTTGCCCTTGGCATAGGCCTTGTGTGGATCTTCTTCGGGAATCCATACCCCACGGTCCCAGACGATCACATCACCGGCACCGTAATGACCTTCGGGGATGGTGCCTTCGAAACTGGCGTAGTCCAGCGGGTGGTCTTCGACGTGCACGGCCAGGCGCCGGACCTTGGGGTCCAGCGACGGGCCCTTGGGGATGGCCCAGCTTTTCAGGGTGCCGTCCAGCTCCAGGCGAAAGTCATAGTGCAGGTGGCTGGCGTCGTGTTTCTGGATGCAGTACTGCAGGGCGTGGGCGGTTTTTTTGCCGCTGCGCTGATGGCCTGCGGGCTCCGGGGTAGCGTCGAAATTGCGCTTGCGCGCGTACTCCTGCAACGGCTTGGCCATGGCGGTGTCCTGCGGCTTTTGGGCGGGTCCTAAGCATTGGGATAGGGCGGCAGGGGTGGGAGTTCAATCGGCTTTTGTTCGAGGTGGGGCCGCTGCGCACCCCATCGCCGGCAAGGCCGGCTGCCACAGGGGGCGAGCGGTCGGTGTATCAGCCTTGTTTCTTGATGATCGCCTCACTGATGCTCGCCGGCGCCTCGGCGTACTTGGTGAACTCCATGGTGTAGCTGGCGCGGCCCTGGGTCATCGAGCGCATCTGCGTGGAGTAGCCGAACATCTCGCCCAGCGGCACTTCCGCGCGCACTACCTTGCCCGCCGGGGTTTCGCCGCCTTCCTGGATCATCCCGCGGCGCCGGCTGAGGTCGCCCATGATGTCGCCCTGGTATTCTTCGGGGGTCACCACTTCGACCTTCATCACCGGCTCCAGCAGTACTGCACCGCCTTTATCTTTCAGCTGTTTGGTGGCCATGGAGGCGGCGACCTTGAAGGCCATCTCGTTGGAGTCGACGTCGTGGTACGAGCCGTCGAACACCGTAGCCTTGAGGCCGATCAGCGGATAACCGGCGAGCACGCCGTTTTGCATTTGTTCTTCGATACCTTTCTGGATCGCCGGGATGTATTCACGCGGCACTACGCCGCCGACCACTTCGTTGACGAACTCCAGGCCCTCTTTGCCTTCATCGCCCGGGGCGAAGCGGATCCAGCAGTGGCCGTACTGGCCGCGACCGCCGGACTGGCGAACGAACTTGCCTTCGATCTCGCAGGTGTTGCGGATCTTCTCGCGGTAGGCCACCTGCGGCTTGCCGATATTGGCCTCGACGCCGAACTCGCGGCGCATGCGGTCGACGATGATGTCCAGGTGCAACTCGCCCATGCCGGAGATGATCGTCTGCGCCGTCTCTTCGTCGGTACGCACGCGAAACGACGGGTCTTCCTGGGCCAGCTTGCTCAGGGCGATGCCCATTTTCTCCTGGTCGGCCTTGGTTTTCGGCTCGACCGCCACCGAGATCACCGGGTCGGGGAAGTCCATGCGCTCGAGGATGATCGGCTGGTTGATGTCACAGAGGGTGTCGCCGGTGGTGACGTCCTTCATGCCGATCAGCGCGGCGATGTCGCCGGCGCACACGTCCTTGATCTCGGCGCGCTGGTTGGCGTGCATCTGCACCATGCGCCCGATCCGCTCCTTCTTGCCCTTGACCGAATTGAGCACGGCATTGCCGGAGCTGAGCACGCCGGAGTAGACCCGGGCGAAGGTCAGGGTGCCGACGAAGGGGTCGGTGGCGATCTTGAACGCCAGCGCCGAGAACGGTTCGTTGTCGTCGGCATGGCGTTCCAGGTGCTTGTCTTCGTGGTCCGGGTCGGTGCCGTTGATCGCCGGGATTTCCGAGGGCGCCGGCAGGTAGTCGATGACCGCGTCGAGCATCAGCGGCACGCCCTTGTTCTTGAACGACGAGCCGCAGATCGCCGGGACGATCTGGTTGGCCAGGGTGCGCTGGCGCAGGCCGGCCTTGATCTGCTCGTTGCTCAGCTCCTGGCCGTTGAGGTACAGCTCCATGAACTCGTCGTTGGCCTCGGCGGCGGCCTCGACCATGTGCGCGCGCCATTCGTTGGCAAGCGCGAGCATGTCGGCGGGAATCTCTTCTTCGCGGTAGCTGGTGCCCTGGTCGTCGTCGTTCCAGTAGATGGCCTTCATCTTCACCAGGTCAATCTGCCCGGCGAAATGTTCCTCGGCGCCGATCGACAGCTGGATCGGCACCGGGTGGTGGCCCAGGCGCTGGTCGATCTGCTTGACCACGCGCAGAAAGTCCGCGCCCTGGCGGTCCATTTTGTTGACGTAGGCCAGGCGCGGCACATGGTACTTGTTGGCCTGGCGCCAGACTGTTTCCGATTGCGGCTCGACGCCATCGGCGCCGCTGAACACCACCACCGCGCCGTCGAGCACGCGCAGCGAGCGCTCGACCTCGATGGTGAAATCGACGTGGCCGGGGGTGTCGATGATGTTGAAGCGGTACTTGTCGGGGAACTGCTTGGTCGAGCCCTGCCAGAACGCCGTGGTCGCCGCCGAAGTGATGGTGATGCCGCGCTCTTGCTCCTGGGCCATCCAGTCCATGGTTGCGGCGCCGTCGTGCACCTCGCCCATCTTGTGGTTGACCCCGGTGTAGAACAGGATGCGTTCGGTGGTGGTGGTCTTGCCGGCGTCAACATGGGCGACGATGCCGATGTTGCGGTACAGCTCGATAGGGGTGGTGCGCGCCATGAGGGGTCACCTGTGTGTGATGCACAAGAAGAGGGTATTCCCAAGGTAGCAGAAGTGCAGCGCCTTGCACGGCAGCCCATGGCTGAAGCAGGTTCATCCATGGGCTGAACAGGCATCGGTTGTAAAGCGACCGGGGCTGTCGCTTAATCGTTGCATTCGCCTCATGGAGCTGCCCGATGCCGCTGGAAAAATCCGTTACTGCCTGGTGCCAAAGTCATCCGTTGATCGCAGGTCTTGTGGCGCTGCGCCCGACCTGCTGGTTCAACCCGGCCCTGGCGCCGAGCGCCGAAGCCCTCGCTGACGTGGCGCTGACCGCCGCGGATATCCGTGAGGCCAGCGCGCGGCTCGAACGCTTTGCCCCGTTCATCGCCTCGGCATTCCCCGAAACCTCGGCCAGCGCCGGCATCATTGAATCGCCGTTGGTGGCGCTGCACGCGTTGCAGGCGGTGCTGTGCGCCGAGCAGCAACTGCCAGTGAACGGCGCGCTGTGGCTCAAGGCCGACAACCTGCTGCCGATTTCCGGTTCGATCAAGGCCCGTGGCGGCATCTATGAAGTGCTCAAGCATGCCGAAGACCTGGCCCTCAAAGGCGGCCTGCTGCAACCGGGCGACAGCTACGCCAGGCTCGACAGCGATGCCGCCCGGGCGTTCTTCGGCCAGTACAGCGTGGCGGTCGGCTCCACCGGCAACCTAGGCTTGTCGATCGGCATCATCAGCGCGCGCCTGGGTTTCAAGGCCACCGTGCATATGTCTGCCGATGCCCGCCAGTGGAAAAAGGAGCGCCTGCGCGCCTGCGGCGTCGAGGTGCGCGAGTACAGCGCCGATTACAGCGTGGCGGTGGAGCAGGGCCGTAAGGAGGCCGAGGGCGATGCGCACTGTCACTTCGTCGATGATGAAAACTCGCTGAACCTGTTCCTCGGTTACGCCGTGGCCGCCGAGCGCCTGCAGCGCCAGTTGGCGGAACAAGGCATCGTGGTGGATGCCGAGCACCCGCTGTTCGTCTACCTGCCGTGCGGCGTCGGCGGGGGGCCTGGCGGCGTGGCCTTTGGCCTCAAGCAGATCTTTGGCGACGCGGTACATTGCCTGTTCGCCGAGCCGACCCACTCGCCGTGCATGTTCCTAGGCGTGTACACCGGCCTGCACGACGCGGTGTCGGTGTACGACTTCGGCATCGACAACCAGACCGCCGCCGACGGCCTGGCGGTGGGCCGGCCCTCGGGCTTTGTCGGCCGTTCGTTGCAGCGCCTGGTCGATGGCTACTACACCGTCAGCGACGCCACCCTGTACCGCCAGCTGGCGCAGATGCAGGCGTGTGAGGGCATCGAACTCGAGCCGTCGGCGCTGGCCGGGCTCGCGGGCATGTGCACTGTGCTGCAGGAGCAGCAGGGCTACCGTCAGCGCCTGGGCTTGAGTGAGGCGCGCATGGCCCGCGCCACCCACCTGGTGTGGGGCACCGGCGGCAGCATGGTGCCGCGCGAGGAGATGGACCGCTACCTGGCCAGGGGCCGCGCAGAACTGGCCGGTAACTGAGCATGCTCAACCTGCCCGATCGCCTTGGCAGCCGCAAGAGCTGTGCCCAGTTCGCCAACCTGCACACCTTTGTCGCGGTTGCCCGGCACCTGAGCTTCAGTCAGGCCGCGCAAGAGCTGTGCCTGACTGCCAGCGCCGTCAGCCATCGCATCGCCCGCCTGGAGCAAGCCCTGGCGTTGCGCCTGTTCGAACGCCTGACCCGGCGCATTCGCCTGACCGCTGAAGGCGAGCGCCTCTATCAGGTGCTGCAAGGCTTGGAAGCGCAACTGCAAGAAGCCCTGCAACCGTCGACTGAAGAAGTCAGCGGTGCCCTGAGCCTGTATGTGCGGCCGTCGCTGGCCCAGCACTGGCTGGTGCCGCGCCTGGCGGATTTCCAGCAGCGCTATCCGCAGGTCAGCCTGGACATCCGCACCGGCAACGAGCCGGTGGATTTTCGCACCCGCCCGGTGGACCTGGCCTTGTTGTATGGCCATGGCGAGTTTCCCGGGCTGGCCAGCCAGTTGTTGATGGACGAGCACGTCGCCCCGGTGTGCAGCCCGCAGTATGCCGAGCGCCACGGCCTGATCGACCACCCCGGGCGCCTGGCCCAGTGCACCTTGCTGCACGATGCCCTGGCCTGGGAACATGCCGCCTTCGACGCCGAGTGGCAACGCTGGGCCGGCGAGCAGGGCGTACAACAGCACCTGCCCGCCCGCCACCTGACCTTCGACCGCTCCGACCTGTGCAGCGCCGCCGCCAGCCACCATGCCGGCGTGGCCATCGGTCGCCGGCGCCTGGTGCAACCGTTGCTGGACCAGGGCGCGTTGATCCTGCCCCTGGGGGGCTTCAGCCAGACGGCGGGGCAGGGTTACTACCTGGTGCATCCGCCGCGGGAGAGGTTACCGCTGCGTTTGCGGGTGATGATTGAGTGGTTGCGCGAGTGCGCGCTCAACTGACTTCGATCCAGCGCCCCTCCTGGCGATCCGACTGCACACACGCCTCGATAAATGCCATGCCGCGCAGGCCGTCTTCAGCGGTCGGGCACAGGCGTGCCAAGGGCGCCGGGGCGCGCTGTTCGCGGCGGGCCCTGATCAGTTCGGCGGCGTCGCTGTAGATGTTGGCGAAGGCTTCGAGCAGGCCTTCGGGCTGGCCGGCCTTGATTCGCGTGGCTTGTCTGGCGGCATCGCTGAGCCAGCTTTCACCCCGGCGCAGCACCTGGTGCGGCTGGTCCTGGTGGCGCAGTTCGAGGCGCTCGGGTTGTTCCTGGTGCCAGTACAGCGAGCCGCTTGAGCCAAAGATCCGGATCTGCAAGCCATGGCGCTGGCCGGCAGCGACGAAGCTTGCCCATAGCAGGCCTCGGCCGCCGCCGCTCAGGCGCAGTTTGACGTGGGCGTTGTCGTCCGAGGCGCGGCCCGGCACCAGGGTGCTGAGCTCGGCCGAGACCTGGCTGACCTCCTGGCCTGTTACAAAGCGCAGCAGTTGGTGGGCATGCACGCCGACATCGGCCAGTACCGACGAAGCGCCGGCCTGGCTGGGGTCGGTGCGCCAGGCCAGGGCCTTGACCCCTTGCTGCTCCAGCGGGTGGGTGCCGAAGGCACTGGCGTGCTCGACCTGCACCAGGCGCACCTCGCCGATCGCACCCTGGGCGATCAGTTCGCGGGCTTCGCGAATCAACGGGTAGCCGCTGTAGTTGTGGGTCAGCAGGTGCAGGGCAGGGCCTTGGCGAACCTGATCGAGCAGGGCATTGGCCTGGGCAAGGTTCGCCGCCAGCGGCTTGTCGCAGATGACATCGATACCGTGCTTGAGAAACGCAAGGCTCGCCGGTACGTGCACGGCATTGGGCGCCATGATCGCCACCACCTGGATGCCGTCTGCGCGGGCGGCTTCGGCCCTGGCCATGGCTTCAAAATCGGCATAGGCGCGCTCTGGCGCCACGCCATAGGCCTGGGCCGCGGCCAGGTTGCGCTCGGGGTCGCGGGCGAAGACCCCGGCGACCAGCTGGTAATGGCCGTCCAGGGACGCTGCGTAGCGGTGAGTCGAACCGATCGACGACTCCAGGCCGCCGCCGACAAAGCCCAGGCGCAGTCGTTGTTGTGGGTTGGCCATGGTTTTCATTGGGCGCCTCCGTTGGCGTGCTTGAGTTCGCGGGCAAAATGTTCGATCGCCAGCACGTAGCCGTGAGTGCCGAAACCGGCCAGCACCGCCTTGGCCACCAGCGATACATAGGAGTGGTGGCGGAAGGCTTCGCGGCGGTGGACGTTGGAGATGTGCACCTCGATCACCGGCACTTCGGCGGCAATCAAAGCGTCGTGAATTGCCACCGAGGTGTGGGTCCAGGCGCCGGGGTTGATGACGATTGCGCCGACCCGGCCACGGGCCTGGTGAATCCAGTCGATCAGTTGGCCTTCGTGGTTGGTCTGCTGGAACTCAAGCTTCAGCTCCAGGCGCCGGGCGGCCTGCTGGCAGAGGTTTTCGACATCGGCCAGGGTTTCGCGGCCGTAGACTTCGGGTTGGCGCAGGCCGAGCATGTTCAGGTTGGGGCCGTTGAGCACGAGCAGGGTATTCATGGCTGGTTTCCAGTCAGGGCGTTGGCGCGCAGGGCGTCGTAGGTGGGTTTGTCCAGGCTCACCGCGTCGGCCTTGCCGAGTTGGTCGATGGGCGTGCGGTAGGTTTCCGGGGCGCTCCAGGCGGCGATGGCCGACAGCGCGGTGACCAGGCAGGTGATGGCGCCGATCAGCAGCGGCACGTTGTCGGAGCCCGGCGGCGCCACGGCGGTGAACAGCGCCGGCAGCAAGGCGGTGATCATGTAGCCGATGTTCTGCGCCACGGCCATGGCCGAGACCCGGTAATGGGTCTGGAACTGCTCGGGGAAGAAGCTTGGGAAGATGGCGTTGTAGCCCTGGTAGATCATCCCCCACATCAGCAGCGAGGCGGCAAACGCCAGCGGCAGGTTGTGCAGGCTGATGGCGTAGAGGTAAAGGAACGACATCAACCCGCAGCCGATGGCGCTGCCGATGATCAGCGGGCGGCGGCCGATGCGGTCGGAGAGGTTGCCGACAAAGGGGATCACCAGCACTGCGACGATGTTGCCGACCACCGGGATCCACAGGTACACGCTCTTGTCAAAACCCACGCCGTAGGCCGGCTGTACCGCATAGGCGGCGCCGAACACGGTGGTCACCACCGGGATCACGTTCATCAGCGACACCCCGAGTACTACCAGCATGCCGCGCCAGCTGTGCTTGAAGGCTTCACCGATGGGCGAGCGCTGGCGCACCACCTTGGCGACTTTCTGGGTGAACGCCGCCGGCTCCTCGACCTCGCGGCGGATGATGAATGCTGCCAGCAGCACGGCGGCACTGAGCAGGAAGGGGATGCGCCAGCCCCAGCTGTTGAAGGCCTCTTCGGGCATGAAATAGGCCAGCGGCAGGAAGATTGCCGCCGCCAGCACCTGGCCGGCCTGCACGCCCTGCAGGGTGAAGCTTGCGTAAAAGCCACGACGACCGGGCGGCGCATGTTCGAGGATCATCGAGCTGGCACCGGCGATTTCCCCGGCCACGGCAAAGCCCTGGACCAGGCGCAGCACCACCAATAGCACTGGCGCCCAGTAGCCGATCTGGTTGTAGGTCGGCAGCAGGCCGACGGCGAAGGTGGCCAGGCCCATCAACAGCATGCACAGCAGCAACACATGCTTGCGCCCGCGGGTATCGCCCCAGTGGCCGAGCACGAAGGCGCCGACCGGGCGCGCCAGGTAGCCGACGCCGTAGGTGGCCAGGGAGGCGACGATGGCCAGTTTCGGGTCGCTGGAAGGGAAGAAGATCTGCGGGAAAATCAGCGCCGCAGCCTGGGCATAAATGAAGAAGTCGTAGTACTCGAGCGCCGAGCCGACCCAGCCGCTGGCCGTGGCTTTCTTGGTTTGCCGGGCTGCATGCAGCCCTTGGGGATGGTTGGCCATCTGTCTGTCTCCGTTTGTTGTTGTTATGGAGCGGTAGGACTGGATAAAAGGCTTCAGAGGCTGTCGGTGTCGACGATCTGCCCGCTGCGCGCGGCGCTGCTGATGGCTTCGACGATCTGCAGGTTGCGCAGGCCGTCGCGCACGCTCACCAGCGGCGCTTGTTCGCCACGCACCACCTGGCAGAAGTGCGCCAGCTGGCGGGCCAGCGGGTCGGCGCTTTGCAGCGGCGCCACGGCGGTGCTGAAGGGTTTCCACCATGAGCGCTCGGCAGATTGCTCGTAGTACTTCAGGCGCATGGTCGGGATCGACAGCGTGCCCTGGGTGCCGCAGATCACGTAGCAGTCTTCGTCGGCGTAGCTGGGGTAATCGGGGTTCTCCCGTGCGGTCTGCTCCCAGCTGCGGGCGCAGGCGGCGGTGTCGCAGAGCATGAAGGTGCCGAGGGCGCCGTTGGCAAAGCGCAGGCTGATGGCGACGCTGTCTTCCACGGCAAAGCCACGGGTGGCGCTGGAAGCCTGGGCCTGCACGGCGACGATCTCGCCGCACAGCGAACGCAGGTTGCCGATCTCGTGGATCATGTTGATCAGTACCGGCCCGCCGCCGAGCTGCCGGCGCCAGGGCGCGGCGTCGAAATAGTCGTCGGGCTTGTAGAACAGCGCGCTGCCCATCACCGCCACCAGGTTGCCGAGCAAGCCTTCGGCGATTACCTCGCGGGCCTTGGCGAGGATCGCGCTGTGGGCACGGTGATGGCCGACCAGCAGCCGCGCACCCGTTTGCTCGGCGATCGCCAGCAGGCGCTTGCCTTCCTCCAGGGTGTGGGCCACGGGTTTTTCGATCAGCGCGGCAACGCCGTGGTCGACGCAGGCCAGGGCGCCTTCGACATGCAGGTGATTGGGCGTAGCGAGGATCACCCCGTCCGGGCGCTGCTCGGCAAACAGTTGCTCAAGTGAAGGGTAGAGGGCAACGCCGTGGCTGGCTGCCAGCTCGGCGGCGGCCGGGGCCGGGTCGATCAGGGCGGCCAGTTCGCACTCGGCGCTGGCCTGGATCAGTTCGATATGCCTGCGGCCAATCAGGCCGGCACCGGCAACGGCAATGCGAAGTTTGTTCATGGCGCTCTCGTTATTGTTATGCGGACCGCGGCAGCGGTTTTGTGAGAGGCTAATAAAAAACTCCCAGGAGATAATCGGGCCAGATGAAGAATCAGAATGCGCTATTAGCGAATAATGAACCACTGCTGCGCGACCTGCAGTTGTTCTGCGAAGTGGCGCGCCGCTCAAGCTTCATCGCCGCCGCCACCGAGATCGGCCTGTCGCCGGCGCATGTCAGCAAGCGCATTGCCACCCTCGAGACCTTGCTGGGGGTCAAGCTGTTCAACCGCACCACGCGGCGGGTGAATATCACCAGCGACGGCGAGGCGGCGTTCATCTGGGCGCAGAAGATTCTCGAGAACGTCGAGTCGATGCTTGAGTCGTTGTCCGCTGCCCACAGCGAGCCGCGCGGCACCCTGCGTATCAGCACCAGCCTGCGCCTGGGCCGCGAGCACATCGCGCCGATCTTGTCGCTGTTGCGCAAGCGTCACCCGACCCTGGATATCTGGCTGGAACTGCTCGACCGCCGGGTCGACCTGATTGGCGAGAACTTCGATATCGACATCCGCGTCGGCGAGGTGCAGGAAAAACACCTGATCGCTCACCGCATTGCCGAGAACAAGCGGGTGCTGGCGGCATCGCCGGATTACCTGGCGCGGCGCGGGCCGGTGCGGGTACCGGCGGAACTGGCCCAGCACGATTGCCTGCTGTTTCGCAGCCGCGACGACCGCTTTGGCGTGTGGCGACTGGTCGGCCCGGGCGGGCCGGAAACGGTCAAGGTCACCGGGCCCATGGCCGCCAACCACAGCGATATCGTCCGCCAATGGGCGATGGACGGGCACGGCATCATCATGGCTTCGTACTGGGACGTGGCCGCCAGCTTGCAGGAGGGGTCGCTGGTCAGGGTGTTGCCGGCCTATCACCAGCCGGCGGATGTCTGGGCGGTGACGGCGGCGCGTTCGGGTAGCTCGGCGAAGGTCCGCAGTTGCGTGGCGTTCTTGCGTGAGCAACTGGCGCAGGGGCCGTTTGCGCTGGCGGTGGGTGGCTGAGGGGCATCGCGGGCAGGCCGTCGCCGCATCGCCGATCCCACAGGTGCTGTACAGGCCTGGAAGTGTGGTAGTAACTGTCTTAAGAAGCTTGCAAGTATTGGGGCAGCCAGGCTGTGTTTGAGCTGATCCATTTGATGATGAGGCGCTGCCGGCGCCTTCCGCCCTTACGGCGGGTCACTTTTGCTTGGCGGCAAAAGTAACCAAAAACGCCCTGTCCCTTCATCGGCCCTGCGCTGCGCTCCGGGTTCCCTCCTTCCACCCTTGCTCCCGTGGGGGCGCGCCGAAGGGCCGTCCCTGGCCCTACGGCGCTCGCCGGCCATCCATGGCCGTCGCCCCACTACGCAAGGGTTCCACTCGGCCTTCTGCAAGGGACGATAGGTGGCGTCTGCAATTACGTACATCTAGAAGCAAAGGTGAGGTGTGAGCAGCATCGCCAATGGATCAGCTCGCGCCTCTAAAAGCCTACGCTACCTGTGGGAGTCGGCCTTGCCGGTGATGGGCTGCACAAGCAGCCCCAAGCACTCAATCGCCGGCTTGCACCTGCAGCATCCACTGCCCGTCGATTTCACGCACCAGGCCGCTGGCCAGGAACAACGGCAGCAGGCGCTTGTGCAGCTGCGGTTCAACAAAACCTTTCACTGCACTCAGGTCCAGCGCACCCAGCGCCGGCAGGTCGGCCTTGGTGTACGAAAGCCAGGCCTTCTTCAGTGCATTGAGCACATCGCTGCCCGCAGTGTTGGCAAAGCGCCGGTTGAGCGTCTGGCCGTCGAGCACGAAGGTGTGCTGGTACTCGTAGCCCGTTTCGTCACCGCCGCTGGTGCGGCAGCGGATACAGGTGCAAGGCCCGTCGCCGAAGGCTTTTTGCAGGTAGTTGTTGAAATCCACCACGGGCTTGAGCCCCAGGCGCTTGTCGACCTCGAACATGTCCGAGGTCAGGTTCTGTTCAGCACTCAATGTCATTCCTCTGACAGGTTTTATCGGGGGGCACAATACCAGCCGGGGCGGGCCGAGGGTACCTTCGTGCGTCGCCTCGTCGATAGGCGCGGGCTTTTTCCGGGCCGCTCCATTACCCTATGCGCCCGTGAGCGTCAGCAGACGCCGATAGAATTGTCGTTGGAGTTCGACCATGTACAACTACACAGCCACCGTAACCGTCAGCGACGACCTGCATGCAGACGTTGAAGCGGTGGAAAACGTTGCAATTCGGGTGGGTCTTGAAGCCGTTACCGAGACGCTGAAGAAGGTCCACTTTGTCGGTGCCCTGGCCGCTCCGGACAAGGCGACGCACATCTGCGTGACCCTCGATAACGGCCTGAGCTACTACGGCCCGATCGTTAACGGCCATGCCGAGCTGGAAGGCGGCTGGATCGCCTTTGAATGCGACATGCTTACTCCGCAAGAACTGGGCCTGTAATCAGTTGGGCTACAACAGCCCGGCCCAGAACAACCCGGCCAGGTACAAGGCCACGCCAAACACCCCATGGGCCAGCAGGCTGCGTGCCCGCGCCACATTCGGCTTGGGGGTTTTCGAGGCAAAGACACCGGCACCCATGCCGGGCTGCATGATCAGGTAGGGCGCCGCCACGGTCGCCAGGCCAAGCACAAATGCTGGCATAAACCGTGGCTGTTGCGCCCACTCCAGCCCGCAAAGGGCGAGCAGCAAAGCGGCGAACATCACCCCTATTAGGTAATGCGCACTCCAGCCGATCAGCCGTTCGTTGGCCAGCGCAGGCGCCTTGGCGATGCTCTGATGGGCGAACTGCCCGCGCGGCATATGGCCAATCCAGCGGCCGACCAAGCCCCAGTTCGGCCCGGCCATGCCCAGCACGCGCAACTGGAACAGCGACCAGAGATCGGCAATGGCGGTGGCCGTTACGCCAATCAGTATCGCAAGGGTCAATCCTTCAAGCATGGCGTACTCCTTTTAATAACATTCAATAGATTGATTGAATGATTGGCCAATGCTACCTTGCTGTCAATGACTGATATGAAAACCCAACAACACCAGCAGATTGCCGAGCTGGCGCGGACCCTTGGCCACGCCCATCGTCTGAATCTGCTCGAACAGATGGCGGGCGGTGAGCTGGCCGTCGAGCAACTGGCTCAGCAGTGCCAGCTGTCGGTGGCCAACGCCTCCCAGCACCTGCAGCACTTGCGTCGCGCCGGCTTCGTGCAGACCCGCCGTGATGGCAAGCGCGTGCTCTACCGGCTCAGCGCCGGGCCGATCACCGAGGTGCTGGCGGCGCTCGGGCAATTGGCCGCGTTCAACCGTGCGGCGATCCGCGAGCTGATGAGCGATAGCCTGAGTGCGCCTGAACAGCTGGAAGGGATCAGCAGGGAAGAGCTGCTTGAGCGTTTGCAGGAGCACAGCGTGACCCTGCTCGATGTGCGCCCGGCCGAGGAATTTGCCCAGGGGCACTTGCCGGGGGCGATCAATATTCCATTCAGCGAATTGCAGCAGCGCCTGGGTGAGCTGCCGGCCAGCCAGGAAGTGGTCGCCTATTGCCGTGGGCCCTGGTGCGTGTTTTCCCGCGATGCGGTGACGGCCCTGAAAGCCGGCGGCTTCAAGGCGCGTCATTACCTTGCAGGCGTTGAGCAGTGGCCCGGGCCGCTGCAGGGTTAAGCCAGCTCGCCAAGGCAGCGTTCGAGGATATCAAGGCCTTCTTCCAGCACCTCAGGCTCGATGGTCAGCGGTGCCAGCAAGCGGATGATGTGCCGCGCCTTGCCGCTGGGCATCAGCAGCAGGCCGGCGCTTCTGGCCGCTGCCAGCAGGTGTGCCAGCTGCGCCGTGGCCGGACTGCCATTGGCGTTGACCAGCTCGATGCCACGCATCGCGCCGGTGCCGGTCAGGCGGCCCAGGTAAGGTGAAAGTTTGTTGGCCTGCCAGCGTTCGAAGCGCCTGAGCAGCGCCGCTTCCTGCTGCTCGCCCCAGGTTGCCAGGTTGGCATCGCTCATTTCATCCAGGGTGGCCAGCGCGGCGGCGCAGGCTATTGGGTTGCCGGAGTAGGTACCGCCCAGGCCGCCTTTGGGCAGGTTGTCGACCAGCGCCTTGCGCCCGACCACCGCGCCCAGCGGCATGCCGCCGGCAATACTCTTGGCCAGCAACAGCAGGTCCGGCTCGATGCCCAGGCGCGGGAAGGCGAAGCGCTGGCCGGTGCGGCCAAAACCCGACTGGATTTCATCGATGATGAGCAGGATCCCGTGCTGGTCGCAGAAGCTGCGCAAGGCCTGGGCGAACGCAGGTTCCATAGCCAGGAAGCCGGCCTCGCCCTGCACCGGTTCAAAGATGAAGGCGGCCACGTCATTGACGTCGATCTCGACGCTGAACAGGCGCTGCATGGCCTCGAGCGCCTGCTCGGTGCTCACCCCGGTGTCCTGGCTGGGGAAGGGCAGGTGATACACCGGCCCCGGCAGCACGCCGACGCGCTGCTTGTAGGGGGCGACCTTGCCGTTGAGGTTGAGGGTCGCCAGGGTGCGGCCATGAAAGCCGCCGTCAAAGGCGATGATCGCAGTCTTGCCGGTGGCACCGCGAGCGATCTTCAGGGCGTTTTCTGCAGCTTCCGCACCGCTGTTGGTGAGCATGCCACTGAGCGGGTAAGACACTGGCACGAACTGCGCCAGCCGGTGCATCAGCTCGATGTAGGGCTCATGCCCGGCGGCGTTGAAGGCGTAGTGGGTCAGGCGCGTGGCCTGCGTCTGGATGGCGGCGACAATTCGCGGGTGGCAGTGGCCCAGGTTCAACACGCCAATACCGCCGACAAAATCAATATAACGTTTGCCGTCGGTGTCCCAGACTTCCGCGTTTTTACCGTGTGACAGTGTAATAGGGTGAACTACGGAAATAGACTGGCTGATAGTTTCGTGACTCATTTGCCCGCGGCCTCGCTGCAGTTTCTTATTATCTAAGCGAGCCGCGGTTATTCAGTGCAAACGAAATAAAGGATTGCAATCATTCCTTCAATTCCGGAACTTGCCCGCCACTGCCCACGCGCTCAACGATCCACTCGACAAAGGCGCGGACCTTGGGCACCTCGGCGGCATGCTCGGCGTGGGCGATAAAATGCGAGCCCTCGCTGGTTTTCGGGTGGTTCCAGGGGATCGCCAATTTGCCTTCGGCCAGCTCCTCGGCCACCAGATAACGCGGGACAAGGGCGATGCCGCAGCCGGCCTGGGCGGCGCGGATGCACATGTAGAAGGTGTCGAAGCGTGGGCCGTGGTAGCTGTTCTGGCTGTGCAGGCCCTGGCCGAGAAACCACTCATGCCAGGCCTCGGGCCGCGAGGTGCACTGCAGCAGGCGGTGTTCGGTGAGTGATTCGGCACTGTCGAAGTGCTGCCGGACCAGCAGGTCCGGGGCGCACACCGGCACCACCTGCTCCTTGAACAGCTCGATGCAGGTTGCCCCGGGCCAGGTGCCCTGGCCGAAAAAGAAGGCGATGTCGGCCTTGGCCTGAACCAGGTCGAAGGGCTCCAGTTCGTTGCGGATGTCCAGGTGAATACGCGGATGGCGCTCGCCGAAGCCCTTGAGATTAGGCACCAGCCAACGCTCGCCGAAGGTCGGCTGGGTGGCGATGCGCAGCACTTCGGTCTCGCCGCCATAACTGAGGATGTAGCGGCTGGACATGTCCAGTTGCACCAGGATCTTGTTCACCTCGGCCAGGTACAGGGCGCCGGCCGGGGTCAGGTGCAGGCGCCGGCGGATGCGCTGGAACAGCGGGTGCGAGAGCATCTCTTCAAGCTGCGCGACCTGCTTGCTCACCGCGCTCTGGGTCAGGTGCAGCTCTTGGGCTGCACGGGTAAAACTCAGGTGCCGGGCGGCGGCTTCGAAGCACTGCAGGGCGGTGGTGGAGGGCATCAGTCGTTTGGACATGGGTGGGTTCAACCTGGCGAAAAAGAGATGAGGTCATTCCGTTACAGAATCATGTGCTTCTAAAAGGTCGTTTGTGAGCAGCGGCCCTATAGATTAATACTGACCTGCATCAACGATTTCAACCCGTATCCGCTGTAGGAGAATAATAAGATGGTTGCTGAACTACTTACCCGTTTGGGCGTGCCTGAAAGTTTATATAACGGCGGCACTCATGCTGTTTTTACGCCCATCGACGGCAGCCAGATCGCAGCGCTTACCCTGGAAGACAAAGCGGCGGTAACCCGTCGTATCGACGCCGCCCATGGGGCCTTCTTGCGCTGGCGTGATGTGCCGGCGCCACGGCGTGGCGAACTGGTGCGGCTGTTCGGCGAAGTGCTGCGTGAGCACAAGGCTGCACTCGGCGAGCTGGTGTCGATCGAAGCCGGCAAGATCACCCAGGAAGGCCTGGGCGAAGTGCAGGAAATGATCGACATCTGCGACTTCGCCGTCGGCCTGTCGCGTCAGCTCTATGGCCTGACTATCGCCTCCGAGCGCCCGGGCCACCATATGCGTGAAACCTGGCACCCGTTGGGCGTGGTTGGAGTGATCAGCGCCTTCAACTTCCCCGTCGCGGTCTGGGCCTGGAACACCACCCTGGCATTGGTGTGCGGCAACGCCGTGGTCTGGAAGCCGTCGGAGAAAACCCCGCTGACCGCGCTGGCCTGCCAGGCGCTGTTCGAAAAAGCCCTGAAAGCCTTTGGCGATGCGCCAGAAGGCCTGAGCCAGTTGATCATCGGTGATCGTGAGGCCGGCGAAGCGCTGGTCGACGATCCGCGCGTGCCGCTGGTCAGCGCCACCGGCAGCACCCGCATGGGCCGTGAAGTCGGCCCGCGGGTGGCTGCACGTTTCGGCCGCAGCATCCTTGAACTGGGTGGCAACAACGCGATGATTCTTGCACCGAGTGCCGACCTGGATCTGGCCGTGCGCGGCATCCTCTTCAGCGCCGTCGGTACTGCTGGCCAGCGCTGCACCACCTTGCGCCGGCTGATCGTCCATCGCTCGATCAAGGACGAAGTGGTTGCTCGGGTCAAAGCCGCCTACGCCAAGGTTCGTATCGGCGACCCGCGTAAAGACAACCTGGTCGGTCCGCTGATCGACAAGCAGTCCTTCAGCGCCATGCACAATGCCCTGACCCAGGCCCGCGATGAAGGCGGCCAGGTATTCGGTGGCGAGCGGCAGCTGCAGGAGCAGTACCCGAATGCCTACTACGTGGCCCCGGCGATCGTCGAGATGCCTGGCCAGAGCGCCGTGGTACGCCATGAAACCTTCGCACCGATCCTCTACGTGCTGGCCTACGACGAGTTCGAAGAAGCCCTGCGCCTGAACAACGAAGTGCCGCAAGGCTTGTCGTCGTGCATCTTCACCACCGACCTGCGCGAAGCCGAGCGCTTCCAGAGCGCCGCGGGCAGTGACTGCGGGATTGCCAACGTCAACATCGGCACCAGCGGTGCGGAGATTGGCGGCGCCTTTGGCGGTGAGAAGGAAACCGGCGGTGGCCGTGAGTCGGGCTCGGATTCGTGGAAGGCCTACATGCGCCGGCAGACCAATACCGTGAACTATTCCCGCGAGCTGCCGTTGGCGCAGGGGATTGTCTTCGACTGACGGGCCCTATCGCGGGGCAAGCCCGCTCCCACAGGGGAGGTGATCTCTGTGGGAGCGGGCTTGACCCGCGATAAGTACACCACCGTACAAGAACAAGCAGTAGAGGGTTACCCATGGCATCGCTACAACAAAAGAAACAGCGTTCGCTGCAACACGGTCTGACCTCGCGCCAGGTGTCGATGATCTCCATTGCCGGGATCATCGGCGCCGGGCTGTTCATTGGCTCGTCAACGGCCATCGCCACCGCCGGGCCGGCCATTCTGATTTCCTACACCATGACCGGCCTGCTGGTGCTATTGGTGATGCGCATGCTCGGGGAGATGGCCATCGCCAACCCCAACAGCGGCTCGTTCTCCACCTACGCCAGCCAGGCCATCGGGCCCTGGGCCGGGTTTACCATCGGCTGGCTGTACTGGTGGTTCTGGGTGCTGATCATTCCGGTCGAGGCGATTGCCGGTGCCGATATCCTGCATGCCTACTTCCCCGGCGTGCCGTCGTGGCTGTTCGCCTTTCTGATCATGATCGTGCTGTCGGGCACCAACCTGATCAGCGTGAAGAACTTCGGCGAGTTCGAGTACTGGTTCGCGCTGATCAAGGTCATTGCCATTCTTGCCTTTATTGGCGTCTGCACCCTGGCGGTGTTCGGCTTCTGGCCACTGGCCGAAGTCTCCGGCGTGCAGCAACTGTGGGCCACTGGCGGCTTCATGCCCAACGGCTTTGGCGCGGTGCTCGGCGGCGTGCTGGTGACCATTTTCTCGTTCTTCGGCGCCGAGATCGTCACCATCGCCGCCGACGAAACGTCCAACCCCAAGGACAAGATCCGCAGGGCCACCAACCTGGTGGTGTACCGCATCGCGATCTTCTACATCGTCTCGATCTTCTTCATCGTTTCGCTGGTAGCCTGGAACGACCCGGGCCTCAAGGCCGTTGGCTCGTTCCAGCGCGTGCTGGAAGTGCTCAACGTGCCGGGCGCCAAGCTGATGGTCGACCTGGTGGTGCTGGTGGCGGTGACCAGTTGCATGAACTCGGGGCTTTATACCGCCTCGCGCATGCTCTACTCGCTGGGCTCGCGGGGCGAGGCGCTGAAGATGACCAAGCGTATCTCCGGCAATGGCGTGCCGACCGTGGCGGTGATTCTCTCGACCTTCGCAGGCTTTGCCGGTTGCCTGGTCAACTATGTGTTCCCGGGCAAGGTCTTCGGCTTCTTGCTCTCGACCACCGGCGCCATCGCCTTGCTGGTGTACCTGGTGATTGCTGTGTCGCAGCTGCGCATGCGCGCCATCACCGATCGCCAGGGCACGGAGCTTGCGTTCAAGATGTGGCTGTTCCCGTGGCTGACCTGGCTGGTCATCGGCCTGATTACCCTGGTGCTCGGCTACATGCTGATCAGCCCGGCCTACCGCTATGAAACCCTGATGACCGCGGGGGTGACCCTGGCCATCCTGCTGATCTCGCTGACCCGCCGTAAAACACCGGCCAGCGAGGCGGCCGGCAGCCCGGCGGTATCGGCCAAAGGCCTCTAGCGCGGCGCTTGGCACGGCAAAAGCCCATGACCGGTTCATGGGCTTTTTCGTTGTCCGGCGTTACTATCGGCGTTGCTTTCCCTTTAAAAAACAGACAATCAGGAAGCCTATGAGTACCCAAGCCTTATCCCTGCAGGAACTGGCCGCCCCCGAAGGCGTCTGCTACGGCTGTGGCTGTTCCCACCCCAGCGGCCTGCACCTGAAAAGCCACTGGGACGCCGACGGTATCCACCTGCTGTGCCGGCACTCGCCCGACAGCACCTTCCTCGGCTGGCCGGGGCTGGTCTATGGCGGTTTGCTGGCGATGCTGGTCGACTGCCATTCGAACTGGACCGCCATGGCCTACCACTACCGCGCCGAAGGCCGCGAGCCGGGCAGCCTGCCGCGTATCGACTGCGTCACCGGCCAGCTCAACCTGACCTACCTGAAACCCACGCCGATGGGCGTCGAGCTGCTGCTCAAGGCCCGGGTCGAGGGTGAAGTGGGGCGCAAGAGCCGGGTGATCTGCGAAGTCTGGGCCGACGACGTGCTGACCGTCAGCGCTGACTCGGTGTTCGTCCGGGTCGACACCGAAAAGCTCAAGCACAAGGCCCACGGCACCGCTTAAAACGGCACGGCAATGGTCAACTGGCTGTAGACGTTGGTGCCATTGCCGCCAACCTGGTTGCCGCCGTCATCGCTGCTCTTGCGCGGCTGGTACAGGCCCAGCAGCGGGCTGATGATCAGGTGCTCGCTGACCGCCCATTCGGCGTACAGGTCCAGCTCGCGGCCGTCGAGGTTCAGCGTGCCGCGCTCGTGCAGGGTCTTGTAGTTGAACAGCAGCACGCCCAGGGTCAGGGCCTCGACCGGGGTGGCCTTGAGGCCGACAAAGTGCACGTCGTTGTTGCTGTTGAACGGGCCTGAATAGTTGCCCGTGACCTCGCCCTGGAACCAGGTGCCGTAGCCGCGGTTCATGCCGTTGAACATCGAGTCCCAGCCTTCGGAATAGCGGCTGTAGCGGTAGGTCAGGTCCGGGCGCCAGGGCACCTCGGCAAAGGTGTAGCCGGCTTCGGCGTACCAGGCTTTCTCCGGCCCTGCGTGCTTGTTTTGCCAGGCATATTCGAAGGCGAAATGCGCGTTCTCGACCCCAGCATCGCCGGCGCCGCGCAGGCTGTAGATGTCCATGCCTTCACGTTGTTTCTGGAACTCGCTGGCATAGCGATCATCGACATTCAGGCCGCGAATGTAAGTCAGTTCCAGGGTGCCGGGGGCAGCGCTGTAGGCCAGGGTGCCGGCGGCCAGTTCGCTGTTGGCCTGGGCGCGGTTGTCCGACTTCATCCACAACAGGCTGCCATGCAGGCCATCCTTGGCGCCCAGGCGCAGTACTGCGGTCTTGTCGAAAGCATGGCGGGCGGCCAGGTAATAGGCGCCGCCGCGATTGAGCTCGCCGTCGGCCGGGCCCTTGCCGAAGTTCAGGCCGTCGTCGTTGATGATGAAGCCATCGCCGAGGGTGATGACCTGGCGACCGAACGACAGGTCCAGGCCATCCTCGCCCAGTGCCGGGATCAGTTTGCCCGAGCGCCAGCCGGCGAAGGCTTCGTCGAATTTAGTCGTGCGTTCGCTGCCATCGCTGATGCCGGCAGGATCGCCGTCGCCCCAGGTCGCCGAACTGACCAGGTTGGCGGTGCCGTAAACCGTGCCCAGTTCGCCCAGGCGCTGGTCGGCGCTCAAGCCATATTTGATAAAGCCTTCGCGCCAGGTCGAGCCGCCTGGGGTGTCGTCGTAATTCTTGCGGCTGTTGAACAGGCCGTACACGGCGAGGAAGTTGGCGTTCAGGTGGGTGTCGTCATCGGCATACAGCTCAAGTGCCTGAACCGGGGGCAGGGCCAGCAGCAGGCTGAGGCTGGTGCCCTTGAGCAAATGGGGGAGGCGGGTAGTCATGGCGCAGGTTCCCTAAAGGAGGCGTTGGTGGCCGCCATTTAGGGTTCGAAGGCCCCGGCAGGTCTTTGCTTTGCCTGCCAGGGCGGTTGATCCTGCTCGCCAGCAGGTTTAGCGCAGGGTAGCGGCCATCTTCGCGAACACGTCGAGCACGGCGCTGGCCAGGTCCTTGCTGCGTTGGCCGTTCCAGCCGGTTTCGGCGTTGGGCGCGTCGTCGTGGTCTTTGAACGGCATCTCAAGGGTCAGCGACAGGCAGTCATGGGCCTGGCCGACGCTGTTGCAGGCCAGGGTCATATTGGCCTGGCCAGGGGCGGAGCGCGGGTAGCCATGGACCTGCTGGAAGTCCACGGTGCGCTTGCACAGGCTGTCGCGGAAGGTGGTTTCCAGGGCGGCGATACGCGCGTTGTAGCCGGGGTTGCCTTCGCAGCCGGCGGTGAACACGTGGGGGATTTCTTCGTCGCCGTGCACGTCGAGGAACAGGTCGACGCCGTGCAGCTTCATCTGCTGCTGGGCGAAGAATACCTCCGGGCTCTTGTCGATGCTCGCATCCTGCCAGGCGCGGTTCAGGTCCTGGCCCTTGGCGTTGGTGCGCAGGTGGCCGTGGATGGCGCCGTCGGGGTTCATGTTCGCGATCAGGTACAGGTCGGCTTCCTGCAGCAAGCCCTGGATCGTCGGGTCATTGTCTTGCAGGCGGTCGATCACCCCCTCCATGAACCACTCGGCCATGTGCTCACCCGGGTGCTGCTGGGCGATGATCCACAGTTTGCGCTTGGTTGCGGCGCCGTCGCCGGCGCGCAGCAACTGGATGTCACGGCCTTCGACGCTGCGGCCGGTGGCCAGCAGTTCAACGCCAGGCAGGCTGGTGGCGCGTTCAATCAACTGATTGTGGCGCGCGCGCGGGTAAGGCTCGAAATAGGCAAACCAGGCCTGGGGCCGTTCGGCCTTGAGGCTGAATTCGAGGGCCTTGCCGTCGAAAGTGGTGGGCACCCGGAACCACTGTTGCTGGTCGTAGGAGGCCACGGCCTGGTAACCGCTCCAGGCCTCGTGGTAGGACGAGGCACCGGCGTTTTCCAGGACAAAACCATGGGTCTGGCCCGGGGTCAGCCCCGCAGCCTTGAAGTGGAACCACTGGAAGTGCTCGCTGCGGGTGTCGGGGCGGATCTCCAGGCGCACCCGTGCAGGGTCACTGGCACCCTTGACGAGGATGTTGCCGGAATCGAAATCGCAGTCGATGTGCAGGGGGGACAGCGTCACGGTCATCACCAGGCTCCATGTAGAGTTGTTGTGGCAACTACTCTACACGCCTGGCTCAGGACCAGAAACCGATCGCTGCCAATGCCGCCAGGCCCAGGCCGATGGCCACCGAGCAACCGCCCAGCGACAGCGCGGCGCGTGGTTGCCGGTACCAGCCGTCCTCGCCCAGTTGGCGCGCCGGAGCCAGCAGCGAGCGCCAGCGCAGCTCGGTGGCGTGGAACGCCTCGCGGTGTGCCGGGGCGCTGTCTAGCCAGCGGCGAAAATCGATGCGTTCGCTGGCCGTCACGTCCGGGCTTTGCAGGCGTACGTACCACTGACCGGCGATGCTCGCCAGGGCGTCGCGCTCTTCGCGGGCAATCTGCAGCGCCTGGTTCATGTGGCGCTCGACAGTGATGGCCGGCAGGTCGAGGCGCTCGGCAATGCTGGCGAACGACAGTTGATCGAGGCGGCTGAGGAGGAATACCTGCTGAACGCGGCGCGGCAGCTTTTTCAGGCGCTGCAGCAGGGCATCGTCCGCCAGATGGTGGGAAAGGGGATTGTGTTCAAGGGGCAGCAACAGACGGGTCATGTACAAGCTCCTTGCTGGTCGGTGGAGTGGGGGCGTCTTCCTTGACGCTGCAACAGCTTATTCGTAACGAGATTGATTCTCAAGTGCTAATTCCGCAAAGCGCTGTTACAACCATTCACTGTGCGACATTCATTTGCTATCATCGCGGCCATTCAAGCAACACCCATCTTCATTAGCCTGAAGACCAAAAAAAAGACCCGGCAAAAAGCCGGGTCAAAAACCGTGATTAGCCTGATGAGGAGATAATCTGAGAGTCCGACCTAAGGGCTTTCAGTTTATCCAACCAGTCTCGCGACCAGCTGTGAGCAATAATAATCGTTATCATTTGCAAGTCAAATGAATTTTCTGTCATTGCGTAAAAACTTTTACGCAGTGCGCTCCCTCCTGACCGGCGGACACCAGCACCCGCCTTCGGTCGACTCCCACGTAACGTTCTGCAACAGGCTCAGGAATGCTCCTGATTGGCTGCCGTGCGCTCGAGCATGGCCCTGGCCATGTTGATCATGTGCATCGACGCCAGCGCCAGGTCGCGCGGTACGCCTTGCATGCCGTCAGCCGATTCGTAGGCGGTGGCGGCAGCGCAGCGCAATATATTGCTGGCCTGGGCGGTGGCCTGGGCGCTGCTGAGGCCCTCACGGGCGACCAGCAGCGGCTCGTCGGGGCCAAAGGTCACCGGTGCCGGGTTGAGGTAGTAATCCAGCGCGCGCCGGGCGGCATCACTGTTACTTAATGCTTCGGAATCAAGGCTGAGGTCCGTTTCAGGGGATATCGGTTTCATGCGTCTGCCTGCTGTTTGGGTAAGCGATGAAAGGTGTTGGCAGATATTAATACGCTATGTAGTTATGACTATTGTTTAAATACTACAATATGTGTATTGAGCGCCAGAAGGCAGTCCGTATCGTGCCAGCGATGGATAAATGGACTGACCTGGTTAAAGCCAGGATGCGTGAACTGAAAGTCACGCAGGAAAATCTCGCCGAACGCATCGGAGTCACCCAGGGCGCCGTGGGCCACTGGCTGCGCGAGGAGCGCGAGCCGAAACTGCGGGTGCTCAACCAGATTCTGGTGGAAGTGGGGCTGCCGCCGCTGCAGATGGTTTTCCCCAATCAGGTGTCGGAAAGCAACGGTTCCTACACGGTATCGGGCAACCCGACTACTGTGGCTGGCGCCGATGGCCTACAGCACGAACTGTATTTTCGCTACCCGATTCTGGCCTGGGGCAATCTTGACCCGGTTGAGGTGGCCGATGACACGCCGTTGCAGTCAACCGACTATAAAGCGCAGGGGCGGGCGTTCTGGCTCAGGGTCGAAGGCGACGCGATGACCGCGCCGTTGGGCTTGAGCGTGCCGGAGGGCATGCTGATCCTGGTCGATACCGGGCTTGCGGCCGAACCCGGCAAACTGGTGATCGCGCGTTCGCCAGGCAGCACGGCAACGAGTTTTCGCCAGTTGAGCGAGGAGGGCGGCCAGCGCTACTTGCGCCCGCTCAACCCGACCTATCCCAAGGCCTTGTGCAGCGAGCAGTGTGAGTTGCTGGGGGTGGTGGTGCAGGCATTGGTCAAGTTTTGAGCTGAATCTCATCGCGGGGCAGGCGATCCGACTTGCCCCGCGATGAGGCCCTCAAGCCTCGTCCAGCTCCACCAGCACAGCCCCTTCACTGACCATCTCGCCTTCCTGGCAGAACAGCGCCTTGACTGTCCCGGCATGGGGCGCGCGGATGCTGTGTTCCATCTTCATGGCTTCCAGCACCACCAGCTGCGTGCCAGCTTCCACCGCCTGGCCAACCTCCACCAGCACCCGTACGATGCTGCCGTTCATTGGCGCGCCAAGGCCGCCCTGATGGCTGTGGCTGGCATCGGCCTCGGCAATCGGGTCGTAGCGGTTGACGCTGTGCAGCTCGCCGTCCCATTGCAGGTACAGGGTCTGGCCACGGCGGATTGCCAGGTGCCGGCGGCGCAGGCCGTCTTCGTCGATCAGTAGCTGCTCGCCGTCCAGGGTCAGCTTCGATGCATCCGCCTGAGTCAGGTTGATGACCCGAGCTTCACCGTTGCAGGTCAGGTGCAGGCTGACCTGCGCCGGCACGCCGGCACGAAAGCCGTTGTTGGCGGCCCACGGCGAGTGACGGTCATCGTCACGCGGTCGCAGCGGCTGACTCTGGATAAAGGCCTCGGCCGCTGCCTGCCAGAACGCCGCTGGCAAGGCTTGCGGTGCCGGTAGCAATTGTTCCTGATAACGCGGGATGAAACCGGTATCCAGCTCGGCCTCGGCAAATGCCGGGTGGGCGAGGATGCGCCGCAGAAAGGCGATATTGGTTTTCAGCCCGCCGATGGCAAACTCGTCGAGCATCGCCAGCAAGCGCAAGCGCGCCTGCTCGCGGGTTTCGCCCCAGGCGATCAGTTTGCCGAGCATCGGGTCATAGAACGGCGAGACGTCGTCGCCTTCGCTGACGCCGCTGTCCACCCGTCGGCCTTCGCCCGGCGCCGACTCGCGGTACAGCGCCAGGTGGCCGGTGGCCGGGAGAAAGTCATTGGCCGGGTCTTCGGCATACAGGCGCACTTCGATGGCATGGCCGTTGAGCGGCACCTGCGCCTGGGTGATTGGCAATGGCTCGCCACAGGCGACGCGGATCTGCCAGGCGACCAGGTCCAGGCCGGTGATCGCTTCGGTGACCGGGTGCTCGACCTGCAGGCGGGTGTTCATCTCCATGAAGAAGAACTCGCCGCGGGCATCGAGCAGAAACTCCACGGTACCGGCACCGACATAGCCGATGGCCTGGGCCGCCTTGACCGCCGCTTCGCCCATGGCCTGGCGCTGGGCGCTGCTCAGGCCCGGGGCAGGGGCTTCTTCGACGACCTTCTGGTGCCGGCGCTGGATCGAGCAGTCGCGCTCGTTGAGGTACAGGCAGTTGCCGTGCTGGTCGGCGAACACCTGGATCTCTACGTGGCGCGGCTTGAGCACGTATTTTTCCACCAGCATGCGCGCATCGCCGAACGACGACTGCGCTTCACGCTGGGCCGAGGCCAGGGCTTCGCCGAGCTGGCTTTCGTGCTCGACCACCTTCATGCCTTTGCCGCCGCCGCCAGCGGTAGCCTTGAGCAGCACCGGGTAGCCGATCTTTTCGGCGGCGGCGCGGAAGGTTTCCAGGTCCTGGGCTTCGCCGTGATAACCCGGCACCAGCGGCACGCCGGCCTGTTCCATCAGGGCCTTGGCCGCCGACTTGCTGCCCATGGCATCGATGGCGCTGGCCGGTGGGCCGAGGAAAATCAGCCCGGCCTGCTCGATGGCACGGGCAAAGCCTGCGTTTTCGGACAAAAAGCCGTAGCCGGGGTGGATCGCCTGGGCGCCGCTGGCTTTGGCCGCAGCCAGCAGCTTGTCGATGTCCAGGTAGCTGTCAGCGGCCTTGGCGCCGCCGAGGTCGACGCGAATGTCAGCTTCGCGGCTGTGCCGCGCTTCACGGTCGATGGCGCTGTGCACGGCCACAGTGGTCAGGCCCAGGGCCTTGGCGGTGCGCATCACCCGGCAGGCGATCTCGCCGCGGTTGGCGACCAGCAGGGTGGTCAACGGGGTGCGGCTCATGGGCGCGGCTCCTTGTGCGACGGTTGGCCCTGCCAGGCCGGGCTGCGTTTTTCCAGGAAGGCGCGCAGGCCTTCCTGGCCTTCAGGGCTGACGCGAATGCGGGCGATGGCGTTTTCGCAGTAGCGGCGGATGGCCGGGGTCAGCTCGCCGGGGCCGACTTCACGCAGCAGCTCCTTGCTGGCACGCATGGCCTGCGGGCTGTTGAGCAGCAGGTTGTCGATCCAGTTGTCGACCTGCTGTTCCAGCTCGGCGGCCGGGTAGGCTTCGGCCAGCAGGCCCAGCTCACGGGCGCGCTCACCGCTGAAGCGTTCGGCGGTGAGGGCGTAGCGGCGCGCGGCGCGCTCGCCCATGGCCTGGACCACGAACGGGCTGATCACCGCTGGCGCCAAGCCGATGCGCACTTCCGACAGGCACAACTGCGCGTCACTGGCGCCAATGGCCATGTCGCAGCAGCTGATCAGGCCCAGGGCGCCACCAAAGGCTGCGCCTTGCACCACCGCCAGGGTCGGCACCTTGAGCCGCGCCAGGTTGTACATCAGCTCGGCCAGCTCGCGGGCGTCGTCAAGGTTGGTGTTGTAATCCAGTTGCGCCGACTGCTGCATCCAGGCCAGGTCGGCACCGGCGCTGAAGTGCCGGCCACGGCCGCGCAGCAGCACGAAACGCAGGCTGCTGTCGGCGCCGATATGGTCGATGGCGATGATCAGCTCGCGGATCATCTGCGCGTTGAAGGCGTTGTTCTTGTCTTCCCGGCTCAGCCACAGGGTGGCGAAACCACGGGGGTCCTTGATCAGTTCAAGGGTAGTGAAGTCGCTCATGGTCACATCCGGAAAATGCCGAAACGGCTCTGTTCGATCGGTGCGTTGAGGGCCGCGGACAACGCCAGGCCAAGGATCTCGCGGGTTTGCGCCGGGTCGATGACGCCGTCGTCCCACAGCCGGGCGCTGGAGTAGTAAGGGTGGCCCTGGTGCTCGTACTGGTCGAGGATCGGCTGCTTCAGACGCGCTTCGTCTTCGGCGCTGAAGGCCTGGCCGCTGCGCTCGCTCTGCTCGCGCTTGACCTGGGCGAGCACGCCGGCGGCCTGTTCGGCGCCCATCACGCCGATCCGTGCGTTTGGCCACATCCACAAGAAGCGCGGGTCGTAGGCGCGGCCGCACATGCCGTAGTTGCCGGCTCCAAAGCTGCCGCCGATGATCACGGTGAACTTCGGCACCTGGGCGCAGGCCACCGCGGTGACCAGCTTGGCGCCATGCTTGGCGATGCCACCGGCCTCGTACTTCTGGCCGACCATGAAGCCGGTAATGTTCTGCAAGAACAGCAGCGGGATGCCGCGCTGGCAGGCCAGCTCGATGAAGTGCGCGCCTTTTTGCGCAGCTTCTGCGAAGAGGATGCCGTTGTTGGCCAGGATCGCTACCGGATACCCGTGCAGGTGGGCAAAGCCGCACACCAGAGTGGTGCCGAACAACGCCTTGAACTCATCGAATACCGAGCCGTCGACCAGCCGCGCAATTACCTCGCGCACATCGAACGGCTGCTTGGCATCGGCCGGCACCACGCCGTACAGCTCTTCACTGCTGTACAGCGGCGCCACTGGCGCGCGCTGCTGCAACTCGCCGAGCTTGTGCCAGTTGAGGTTGGCCACGCAGCGCCGGGCGATGGCCAGGGCGTGTTCGTCGTTGTCGGCATAGTGGTCGGCGACGCCGCTGGTTTTGCAGTGTACGTCGGCGCCGCCGAGGTCTTCGGCGCTGACCACTTCGCCGGTGGCAGCCTTGACCAGCGGGGGGCCGGCAAGAAAGATCGTCGCCTGCTGGCGGACCATGATCGCTTCGTCGGCCATGGCCGGCACATAGGCGCCGCCGGCGGTGCACGAGCCCATGACCACGGCGATCTGGGGAATGCCGAGGGCGCTCATGTTGGCCTGGTTGAAGAAGATCCGCCCGAAGTGCTCGCGGTCGGGGAACACTTCATCCTGGCGCGGCAGGTTGGCGCCACCGGAGTCCACCAGGTACAGGCACGGCAGGCGGTTCTGCAGGGCGATGGCCTGGGCGCGCAGGTGTTTTTTCACCGTTAGCGGGTAGTAGGAGCCGCCTTTGACCGTGGCGTCGTTGGCGACGATCATGCATTCGACGCCTTCAACCCGGCCAATGCCGGCGATCACGCCTGCGGCCGGGACGTCTTCGCCGTACACCTCATGGGCGGCCAGCTGGCCGATTTCAAGGAACGGCGAACCTGCGTCGAGCAGGCGGTCGATACGTTCGCGTGGCAGCAGTTTGCCCCGCGAGGTGTGCCGCTCCTGGGCCTTGGGCCCACCGCCCTGGTGCACCTGGGCGATCAGGCTGCGCAAGGCGTCGACCTGGTTCGCCATGGCGGCGTAGCTCTGCGCGAACTCTGCTGACTTCGGATTGATGTGAGACTTGATGATCATTGTGGTTCCTCACGCAGAATCAAGCGACAAGCTTCAAGCTGCAAGACTGATCTGTGTTATGGCGGCAGTCGCGAGCCGTCAGCACTGCGGGGGCTGCATCGACTTGCCGCTTGTAGCTTGCTGCTAAGCGCTTCAGCGCGTCTCTTGGAAGAGTTCGCGGCCGATCAGCATCCGGCGGATCTCACTGGTGCCGGCGCCGATCTCGTAGAGCTTGGCATCGCGCAGCAGGCGGCCGGCCGGGAATTCGTTGATGTAGCCGTTGCCTCCCAGAATCTGGATCGCCTCAAGGGCCATCTGGGTGGCGCGCTCGGCGGTGTAGAGGATGACCCCGGCGGCGTCCTTGCGCGTGGTTTCGGCGCGGTCGCAGGCCTGGGCCACGGCGTACAGGTAGGCGCGGCTGGCGTTGAGCTGGGTGTACATGTCGGCGATTTTGCCCTGGATCAGCTGGAACTCGCCGATGCTCTGGCCGAACTGCTTGCGGTCGTGGATGTAGGGCACCACCAGGTCCATGCAGGCCTGCATGATCCCGGTCGGGCCGCCGGAGAGCACCACGCGCTCGTAGTCCAGGCCGCTCATCAGTACTTTGACGCCGCCGTTGAGCACGCCGAGGATGTTCTCTTTGGGGACTTCGACGTTGTCGAAGAACAGCTCGCAGGTGTTCGAGCCGCGCATGCCCAGCTTGTCGAACTTGTTGCTGCGGCTGAAGCCTTTCCAGTCGCGTTCGACAATAAAGGCGGTGATGCCGTGGGCGCCTTTGTCGAGGTCGGTCTTGGCGTAGATCACGTAGGTGTTGGCGTCCGGGCCGTTGGTGATCCAGGTCTTGCTGCCGTTGAGGACGAAGTGGTCGCCGCGCAGTTCGGCGCGCAGTTTCATCGATACCACGTCGGAACCGGCATTCGGCTCGCTCATGGCCAGGGCGCCGATGTGCTCGCCACTGATCAGCTTGGGCAGGTACTTGGCTTTCTGCTCGGCGTTGCCGTTGCGGTTGATCTGGTTGACGCAGAGGTTGGAATGGGCGCCGTAGGAGAGGGCGACCGAGGCCGAGCCGCGGCTGATTTCTTCCATGGCCACCACGTGGGCCAGGTAGCCCAGGCCGGCGCCGCCGTATTCTTCACTGACGGTGATGCCCAGCAGGCCCATGTCACCGAACTTGCGCCACATGTCGGCGGGGAACAGGTTGTCCTGGTCGATCTGCGCGGCGCGTGGCGCCAGCTCTGCGGCGACGAAGGACTGCACCTGGTCGCGAAGCATGTCGATGGTTTCGCCCAGGGCGAAGTTCAGGGTCGGATAACGCATGCGGGCACCTATTGTTGATTGTTCTTGGATTAAGGGTGCTTGTGCTGGCCTCATCGCAGGTTATGCCCGCTCCTACAGTTCTTTGTGGGAGCGGGCTTGCCCCGCGATAGCCTCACAACACAAACCCTGTTTGTCAGTAACCTTTACGTTAACGTAAACCTGCCATCGTTAGCTGTCAATCTCGCCATGACCTTTACGTTAACGTAAATATGCGCCAGAGTAAGTCGCGCTTGAATCAGCTCCCAGAACAACCACAAAAAGGGACCGCCATGAATCAACCGAGCTATACCCAGGGCCGTCAGGACAAGCCGTTGCTGGCCATGACCATCGGCCAGGCATTCGACCAGACGGTCGCCCGCTTTGCCCAGCGCGAGGCGCTGGTGGTGCGACATCAGCAGCAGCGCTACACCTGGCAGACGCTGGCCGCCAGCGTCGACCTGCATGCCCGCGCGCTGATGGCGCTGGGGCTGAAAACCGGCGATCGCTTAGGCATCTGGGCGCCCAATTGCGCGCAGTGGTGCATTGCCCAGTTCGCCAGCGCCAAGATCGGCGTGATCCTGGTCAACATCAACCCGGCGTATCGCACCAGCGAGCTTGAATACGTGCTCAAGCAGTCGGGCTGCCAGTGGCTGATCAGCGCCGGTGCCTTCAAGACTTGCGATTACCACGCCATGCTTGGCGAGCTGCTGCCCAACCTCGCCCAGCAAGCGCCAGGGCAGCTACGCAGCGAACGCCTGCCGCAGCTGCGCGGGTTGATCAGCCTTGATGCCCAGCCGCCAGCAGGCTTTCTGCCCTGGGAGCGCCTGGCCTGGCTGGCCAGCGAAACCGACCCGGCCGACTTCCAGGCCCGTCAGCACAGCCTGCAGTTCGACCAACCAGTGAACATCCAGTACACCTCCGGCACCACCGGCTTCCCCAAGGGCGCGACCCTCAGCCACTACAACATCCTCAACAACGGCTACATGGTCGGCGAGAGCCTGGGCCTGAGCGAGCACGACCGCATGGTGATCCCGGTGCCGCTGTACCACTGCTTCGGCATGGTCATGGGCAACCTCGGCTGTGTCACCCATGGCAGCACCATGATCTACCCCAACGACGCCTTCGATCCGCTGCTGACGTTGAACTGCGTCATCGAGGAGAGGGCCACCGCCCTGTATGGCGTGCCGACCATGTTCATCGCCATGCTCGATCACCCGCAGCGTAGCGAGATGGACCTGTCGACCCTGCGCACCGGGATCATGGCCGGCGCCACCTGCCCGATCGAGGTGATGCGCCGGGTGATCGGCGAGATGCACATGAGCGAGGTGCAGATCGCCTACGGCATGACCGAAACCAGCCCGGTGTCGTTGCAGACCGGCGCCGATGACGACCTTGAACTTCGCGTGACCACGGTAGGGCGGACCCAGCCGCAGCTGGAAAGCAAGATCATCGATGAGCAGGGCTGCATTGTGCCGCGCGGGCAGATCGGCGAGCTGTGCACCCGCGGTTACAGCGTGATGCTCGGTTACTGGGGCAACCCGGCGGCCTCCAGCGAAGCCATCGATCCGGCCGGCTGGATGCACACCGGCGACCTCGCGAGCATGAACGAGGCCGGCTATGTGTGCATCGCCGGGCGCAACAAGGACATGATCATTCGCGGCGGTGAGAACATCTATCCGCGCGAGCTGGAAGAGTTCTTCTTTACCCACCCGGCGGTGGCGGATGTGCAGGTGATCGGCATACCCGATGAGCGTTATGGCGAAGAGATCGTCGCCTGGATCAAGTTTCACCCCGGCCACAGCGCCAGCGAGATCGAACTGCAACAGTGGTGCAAGAGCCGCATTGCCCACTTCAAGGCCCCGCGCTACTTCCGCTTTGTCGATGAGTTTCCGATGACGGTGACCGGCAAGGTGCAGAAGTTCAGGATGCGCGAGATCAGCATTGAAGAGCTGATCAACCGCTGATTTTTCGTGGGGCAAGCCCGCTCCTACTTATATTGCAGGAGCGGGCTTGCCCCGCGATGTCTACGCTTTCACCGGCGGCTCGTTACTCGGCGGGTCGCCCACGGTGGGCGGCACCGTCGGTTGCACCGGCACCTCATCAGGGTCCTGCTCTGGCACCGGCGGTGGCAGTGTCGGGTCGTCGATATTCGGATCGGGCGTTTCAGCCGGGATGGGAATGTTCATGGCCTGACCTCGCAACGGGGTTGTGGATGGCATGCTCAGGGTTTCGACCCCGGGCCCGGCCAATCGCTCATTTTTTTTGAACCCCGGGCCGCGCCCCCGCTCTGAACCTTTACCGCCACTTCATAACGGAGCAACGTTCGATGACCCGCGATGAGCCCTTCGAAACCGACCGTATGACTGCGGCTAGCGACCACCCGGGCCAGGCCCTGAGCCTGTCCCAGGCCCTGCTCGAACCGCGGATCGTGATCGAGAACACCGTGCCGGTGCTTGATGGCGGGCTGTTTGCGGTCAAGGCGGTGGTCGCTGAGCCGGTGCAGGTCAGCAGCAAGGTTTACGCCGACGGTCATGACGCCCTGGCAGTGATGCTCAACTGGCGCCAGGCCCACAGCCGGCGCTGGCACCGCGTGCCGATGCAGTTTGCCGGCAATGACCTGTGGCAGGCCGAGTTCACCGTCAGCGAGCAGGGCCGCCACCTGTTCAGCATCGAGGCCTGGATCGACCCGTTCGCCACCTATTGCCACGACCTGGAGAAGAAATTCAACGCAGGCGTCGCGGTGCCCCTGGAGCTGCAGGAAGGGCTGCTGCAGATCGAGCACAATATCGGTCGCAGCAACGGCCCCCTGCGTGACCAGCTGCAGGCCCTGTACCAGCACCTGCCCGGTTTGCCCGTCGACGAGCAGGTGGCCTTGCTGCTGCACCCGGACACCGCCGTTCTGATGGCCGAGGCCGAGCACCGTACCTACCTCAGCCGCAGCCCTGAATACCCGCTGGATGTCGAACGCATCCAGGCCCGGTTCGCCAGTTGGTACGAGCTGTTTCCGCGCTCGGTCACCGACGACCCCGAACGGCACGGTACCTTCAATGACGTGCACCAACGCTTGCCGATGATCCGCGACATGGGCTTTGACGTGCTGTACTTCCCGCCCATCCACCCGATCGGTGTGCGCCACCGCAAGGGCCGCAACAATGCCTTGCAGGCCGAGCCCGGTGACCCCGGCAGCCCTTATGCGATTGGCGGCGCCGAGGGCGGGCACGAGGCGATTCACCCACAACTGGGCAGCCGCGAGGATTTTCGCCGGCTGGTGGCCGCCGCCGCCGGGCACGGCCTGGAAATCGCCCTGGATTTTGCCATTCAGTGTTCCCAGGACCACCCCTGGCTCAAGGAGCACCCGGGCTGGTTCTCCTGGCGCCCGGACGGCAGCATCCGCTATGCCGAGAACCCACCGAAAAAGTACCAGGACATCGTCAACGTCGACTTCTATGCCGCCGATTCGGTACCGGCCCTGTGGCTGGCGCTGCGCGATGTGGTGGTGGGCTGGGTCAAGGAGGGGGTCAAGACCTTTCGCGTCGACAACCCGCACACCAAGCCCTTGCCGTTCTGGCATTGGCTGATCGCCAATGTGCGCAGCCAGTACCCGGACGTTATCTTCCTCGCCGAGGCCTTCACCAAGCCTGCGATGATGGCGCGCCTGGGCAAGGTCGGTTACTCCCAGAGCTACAGCTACTTCACCTGGCGCAACACCAAGGCCGAGCTGCAAAGCTACTTCGAGGAGCTCAACCAGCCGCCGTGGTGCTACTGCTACCGGCCGAACTACTTCGTCAATACCCCGGACATCAACCCGTACTTTCTGCATGAATCGGGGCGTGCCGGCTTCCTTATTCGCGCCGCGCTGGCGGCCATGGGCTCGGGCCTGTGGGGCATGTACTCAGGGTTCGAGCTGTGCGAGGCGACGCCGGTGCCAGGCAAGGAGGAATACCTGGATTCGGAGAAGTACCAGATCCGCCCGCGCGACTTCAGCCAGCCAGGCAATATAATCGCCGAAATCGCCCAGCTCAACCGTATCCGCCGGCAGAATCCGGCCTTGCACACCCACCTGGGCGTGGCTTTCTATAACGCCTGGAACGACAACATCCTGTACTTCGGCAAACGCACTGCCGAGCGCGACAACTTCATCCTCATCGCCGTCAGCCTCGACCCGCACAACGCCCAGGAGGCGCACTTCGAACTGCCGTTGTGGGAGCTGGGCCTGGACGACCATGCCGACACCTTCGGCGAAGACCTGATGAGCGGCCATCGCTGGACCTGGCATGGCAAGACCCAATGGATGCGCATCGAGCCCTGGCACCTGCCGTTCGCTGTCTGGCGTATCGAAAAAGCCCACTAGAAAGGAGTCGAGCATGGCCAAGCGCGCCCGCCCAGCCGCCTTTATCGATGATCCGTTGTGGTACAAGGACGCGATCATCTACCAGGTACACGTCAAATCCTTCTTTGATTCCAACAACGACGGCATCGGTGACTTCCCCGGCCTGATCGCCAAGCTCGACTACATCGCCGAGCTTGGGGTCAACACCCTGTGGCTGCTGCCGTTCTACCCTTCGCCACGGCGCGATGATGGCTACGACATCGCCGAGTACAAGGCAGTGCACCCCGACTACGGCACCCTGGCTGACGTAAAACGCTTCATTGCCGAGGCCCACAAGCGCGGCCTGCGGGTGATAACCGAACTTGTCATCAACCACACCTCCGACCAGCATCCGTGGTTCCAGAAAGCCCGGCGCGCCAAGCCGGGGAGCAAGGCCCGGGACTTTTACGTGTGGTCCGACAGCGACCAGAAGTACGACGGCACGCGGATCATCTTCCTCGACACCGAGAAATCCAACTGGACCTGGGACCCGGTGGCCGGCCAATACTTCTGGCACCGCTTCTACTCGCACCAGCCGGACCTCAATTTCGACAACCCGCAGGTGCTCAAGGCGGTGCTCGGGGTCATGCGCTACTGGCTCGACCTGGGCGTCGACGGCCTGCGCCTGGACGCCATCCCTTACCTGATCGAGCGCGACGGCACCAACAACGAGAACCTGCCCGAAACCCACCAGGTGCTGAAAAAGATCCGCGCCGAGATCGATGCCAACTACCCCGACCGCATGCTCCTGGCCGAGGCCAACCAGTGGCCGGAAGACACCCAGTTGTACTTTGGCGAAGGGCAGGGCGATGAATGCCACATGGCTTTTCACTTCCCGCTGATGCCGCGCATGTACATGGCCGTGGCCCAGGAAGACCGCTTTCCGATCACCGACATCCTGCGTCAGACCCCGGAGATCCCGGCCAACTGCCAATGGGCGATCTTCTTGCGCAACCACGATGAGCTGACCCTGGAGATGGTCACCGACCGCGAGCGCGACTACTTGTGGAACTACTACGCCGAGGATCGCCGGGCGCGGATCAACCTCGGCATTCGCCGGCGCCTGGCGCCGCTGCTGCAGCGCGACCGGCGCCGGGTCGAGCTTTTGTGCAGCCTGCTGCTGTCGATGCCCGGCACGCCGACCCTGTACTACGGCGACGAAATCGGCATGGGCGACAACATCTACCTGGGCGACCGCGATGGCGTGCGCACGCCGATGCAGTGGTCGATCGACCGCAACGGCGGGTTCTCGCGCGCCGACCCGGCGCGCCTGGTGCTGCCGCCGATCATGGACCCGCTGTACGGTTTCCAGTCGGTCAACGTCGAGGCCCAGGCCCACGACCCGCATTCGCTATTGAACTGGAACCGCCGCCTGCTGGCGGTGCGCAAGCAGCAAAAAGCCTTCGGCCGCGGCGCACTGAAGATGCTCACGCCGAGCAACCGGCGGATTCTCGCCTACATCCGCGAGTACACCGGCAGCGACGGCAAGGCCGAGATCATCCTCTGCGTGGCCAACGTCTCGCGCGCCGCACAGGCGGCTGAGCTTGAGCTGCAGCAGTACGCCGACAAGGTGCCGGTGGAGATGCTCGGCGGCAGTGCCTTCCCGCCGATCGGCCAGTTGCCGTTTCTGCTGACCTTGCCGCCTTACGGCTTTTACTGGTTCCTGCTCGCTGACAAGGACCAGATGCCCAGCTGGCACATGGAGCCGGCCCAGAGCCTGCCGGAGTTCACCACACTGGTGCTGAAAAAGCGCATGGAAGAGCTGCTTGAAGCGCCGTCGCGGGCCACTTTGCAAGACAGCATCCTGCCCCAGTACCTGCCCAAGCGCCGCTGGTTTGCCGGCAAGGAAAGCCGCATCGAACAGGTGCAGATCGCCTACGGCGTGCGTTTTGGCGACACCACCAGCCCGGTGCTGCTCAGCGAGATCGACGTGCAGGGCGGCGGCCAGAGCAGCCGCTATCAACTGCCGTTCGGCCTGATCGGCGAAGAAAACATCAACAGCCCGGCGCCGCAGCAACTGGCCCTGGCGCGGGTGCGCCGCGGCCGCCAGGTGGGGCTGATCACCGATGGCTTCGTGCTTGAGAGCTTCGTGCGCGCGGTATTGGCCGGCTGCAAGGACGGCTTGCGCTTGCCGTGCAGCGAGGGCGAGCTGCGTTTTACCGCCACAGAACAACTGGCGGCATTGAACCTGGGCGACGACGCGCAAGTGCGCTACCTGAGCGCCGAGCAGTCCAACAGTTCGGTGGTGGTCGGTGGCAGCCTGGTGCTCAAGCTGATCCGCCGGGTCAACCCCGGGGTGCACCCCGAGCTGGAAATGAGCGCCTACCTGACGGCCGCAGGCTTTGCCAATATCTCGCCGCTGCTGGCCTGGGTCAGCCGCGTCGACGCTAAGGCGCAACCGCACCTGCTGATGATCGCCCAGGGCTACCTGAGCAATCAGGGCGACGCCTGGGACTGGACCCAGAACAACCTCGAACGGGCCATCCGCGACGAGATGGAGCCATCGAGCAACGATCAGGACGTGCACACCGATGCCCTGCAGGACCTTGCCGATTTTGCCGCCTTGCTCGGCCAGCGCCTGGGCGAGATGCACCTGCTGCTGGCGGCGCCCAGCGCCGATCCGGCGTTCCAGCCGCGGGCCAGCAGCAGCCGCGACAGCCAGGCCTGGAACAAGCACATCAGCGCCCAGCTGAGCCGCGCCCTGGACCTGCTGCAAGCACATCGCGCCAGCCTCGACAGCGCCAGCCAGGCCCTGGTCGACGACCTGCAACAGCAACGCAAGAGCCTGCTCAAGCACATAGCCGAACTGAGCAAACAGGCGGTCGGCGGGCTGTTGATGCGTGTACATGGCGACTTGCACCTGGGCCAGGTGCTGGTGGTGCAGGGCGATGCCTACCTGATCGATTTCGAAGGCGAACCGGCGCGACCGCTGGATGAGCGGCGGGCCAGGCACAGCCCGTACAAGGATGTCAGCGGCGTGCTGCGTTCATTCGACTATGCTGCAGCGATGGTGCTGCGCAGTGCTTCTGCTGTCGACCTTTGCGAGGCTGCCCGTCAGGCGCGTCAGCGCGTCGCCCGCCGTTACCTGCACCAGGCCCGGCATGCTTTTGTCGAGGCCTATGGGCTGGCCACCGCGGCCATGCCCCATGCCTGGCAGCAGGCTGACGGCGAGCAGGCGGCGCTGGCGTTGTTCAGCCTCGAGAAAGTCGCCTACGAAATCCTCTACGAAGCCGAGAACCGTCCGCATTGGCTGGCCGTGCCTTTGCATGGCCTGCATGGTCTGATCAGTACCTGGGGAGAGCAGTAAATGACGCAACGCAAGCGCGAGGAAGGAGGACTGGGGCAGCGCGATATCGATGCCCTGGTAAGAGCCGAACATACCGACCCGTTCGCGGTGCTCGGTCCGCACCCGGATGGTGCCGGTGGCCAGTTTGTCCGCGCCTACCTGCCCAACGCTCTGAACGTACGGGTGCTGGCCCGTGACGACAGTCGCGTGCTGGCAGAGCTGGAGCAGGGCCCGGTACCGGGGTTGTTCATCACTCATCTGCGCGAATCGCAGCCGTACCTGTTGCAGATCAACTGGGCCGGCGGCGAGCAGATCACCGAAGACCCCTACAGCTTCGGGCCGTTGCTCGGCGACATGGACCTGTACCTGTTTGCCGAGGGCAATCACCGTGATCTTGCGGCGGCGATGGGCGCGCAACCGCTGAATGTCGAAGGTGTCGATGGCGTGCGCTTTTCGGTGTGGGCACCGAACGCCCGGCGGGTCTCGGTGGTGGGTGATTTCAACAACTGGGACGGCCGCCGTCACCCCATGCGCCTGCGCCATCCGTCCGGGGTCTGGGAACTGTTTGTGCCGCGCCTGCGGGCCGGCGAAGCGTACAAATACGAAGTGCTCGGGCGCGACGGCATCCTGCCGCTCAAGGCCGACCCGCTGGCCCGCGCCACCGAGTTGCCGCCGAGCACCGCCTCAAGGGTCGCCGGCCCCCTGGCCCATGACTGGCAAGACCAGGACTGGATGCAGCAGCGCGGTGAACGCCAGGCCAGCAGCGCGCCGCTGTCGATCTACGAATTACACGCCGGCTCCTGGCAATGTGAGCTGGACGACAATGGCGAAGTGGCGCGCTTTTACAACTGGCGCGAGCTGGCCGAGCGCCTGGTGCCCTATATCCAGCAGCTGGGCTTTACCCATATCGAGCTGATGCCGATCATGGAGCATCCGTTTGGCGGCTCCTGGGGTTACCAGCCACTGTCGATGTTCGCGCCGACCGCGCGCTACGGCAGTGCCGAAGACTTTGCCGCCTTCATCGACGCCTGCCACCAGGCGCAGATCGGCGTGATCCTCGACTGGGTGCCGGCGCATTTCCCCACCGACACCCACGGCCTGGCGCGCTTCGACGGCACCGCGCTGTACGAGTACGACAACCCGCTGGAGGGCTTCCACCAGGACTGGGACACGCTGATCTACAACCTTGGGCGCACCGAAGTGCACGGCTTCATGCTGGCCTCGGCGCTGCACTGGCTCAAGCATTTTCATATCGACGGCCTGCGCGTCGATGCCGTGGCCTCGATGCTCTACCGCGACTACTCGCGCAAGGCCGGCGAGTGGGTGCCGAATCGCCATGGCGGGCGCGAGAACCTCGAAGCCATCGACTTTTTGCGTCACCTCAACGACGTGGTGGCCCTGGAGGCCCCCGGCGCCCTGGTGATTGCCGAGGAGTCCACGGCCTGGCCAGGCGTCAGCCAGCCAACCCAGCAGGGCGGTTTGGGCTTTGCCTACAAGTGGAACATGGGCTGGATGCACGACACCCTGCATTACATCCAGAACGACCCGATCCACCGCACCTATCACCACAACGAAATGAGCTTCGGCCTGATCTACGCCTATTCCGAACATTTCATCCTGCCGATCTCCCATGACGAGGTGGTGCACGGCAAGCACTCTCTGATCGACAAGATGCCTGGCGATCGCTGGCAGAAGTTCGCCAACCTGCGCGCCTACCTGACCTTCATGTGGACCCATCCGGGCAAAAAACTGTTGTTCATGGGCTGTGAGTTCGGCCAGTGGCGCGAGTGGAACCACGACAGCGAACTGGACTGGTACCTGCTCAAGTACCCCGAGCATCTGGGTGTGCAACGGCTGGTCAGCGACCTCAACCGTTTGTACCGCGACGAGCGTGCGCTGCACGAACAGGACTGCGTGCCGCAAGGCTTTCAATGGTTGATCGGCGATGACGCGCACAACAGTGTGTATGCCTGGCTGCGCTGGAGCGTGAACGGCGAGCCGTTGCTGGTGGTGGCCAACTTCACCCCGGTGCCGCGCGAGGGCTATCGCATCGGCGTGCCGTTTGGCGAGCGCTGGGCCGAGGTGTTCAACAGCGACGCCGAGGGCTATGCCGGCTCCAACTACGGCAACCTTGGCGAGGTGGCCAGTCAGGCCCAGCCCAGCCATGGCCAGCCGCTGTCGTTGCGGCTCAACCTGCCGCCGCTGGGGGTGTTGATCCTGCGGCCGCAGTGATGGCCAGCGCTCGCATCACCAGCGCACCCTGACACCGAGGTTGCCGATCAGGCCGTTGAGGTCATTGTCATCGACATCGCTGCTGTAGTCGGCGCTGACAAACAGCGCCACTTTCGGCGTGACCCGCGCCACCAGGCCCAAGCCCAGTTCGACGGTGGCGGAGTTGCGCCCGCTGCTGATCTTGTCGACCTTGTCCAGGCTCACGGTGTCGGCATTGGAGAAGTCGTACCAGACGTTGGTGCGCACGAACGGCTCGATCGGCATGCCGCGCACGTTGTAGCGCGCCGACAATTTGGCACCGACCCGGCCGGTCCAGTTGGGCTGCTGGTCAAAGGCTTGCTGGGTGTCGGTCTGGGTCTGGCTGCCAGGAAAGTACTGCTGGTTGATCAACTGTGCTTGCGGTTCCAGGGTCCAGTTGTTGCCCAGGCTGATCGGGTAGCCGCCCTCGACCGAGAGGGTCAGGGCGTGGCCGTTGCCATCCAGGCGCTGGCCGCTCTCGCTGCGGCCATTGATATCAAAGCGCGTGCCCATGGCCACCGCATCCAGGTGCCAGCCCTGGTCGTGGGTCATGCTCCAGTACACACCCAGGCTTTGCCCGTCGAGGTTGAGCACGCTCTCTTTGTTGCCGACCTGGGGTTTGCGCAGGCCGTCGAAACCGCTTTGCAGGTTGCTGTGGCCGACAAAGAAACCGGCGCGGTGAGTATTGCCGCCGCCGGTTTCACGAACGAACAGATCAGGGCTGATTTGCAGGCTCTGGTTCGGCGTGGCGAGGTTGTCGGCCTCTGGGCTTGAGGTGCGCACTGCAGTCGGGAAAAACTGCGCCCACTGGCTGGCGATGCTGTCGTTCGGTGCTGGCGCATGGCGTTCGGCCAGGCGTTCGGAAAACGCACCGAGGGTGCTCAGGCCCAGGCCGCTGGCGCTGACCGGGTTGAGCGAAAGTGCAGGTTGGGCCTGTACCAGGTTGTTGAACGGGTCGTTATCCTCCAGGCCCAATGCATGGGTTTCCAACGGGGTTGCCAGTAGCAGCGACGTGGAAACCGCATAGAAAACATACTCAAAGCCCGCAGGATTCGGAGTTTTTTTCATGGCGGTTCTCCTCTGTTTTTATAAGCCAGGGTTCTGGCCTGATGTCACGGGCTGTAAAGCAAAACCAGAGGGCGACCCAAACCAGCAAACCGGTCCCTGTCGCGCGCTGAAAAGCGCGCGCTAGAGGCTCGGAATGGAATCTGCAGTTGCTGCATTACTTGTAGCTAAGGAGAGGACGGGGCGGGCGTCAAGAAAGCGTGAAATAACCGTTGTCAAGCTATTGGTAGTGGCAATTAGCTGAAATTAAACAAAAATTTACATCCTATAGCCGCAACCGCTCTTTCCAGCGGTGCGGCTATGCCGAATGATTGCTAAAGCTGCACTTCCACGGCCAATGGCAGGTGATCGGAGAGGTGGCTCCAGGGCTTGTTGCCGAGAATTTGCGGGGCATGGCTGTGGGCGTTGCGCAGGTAGATGCGGTCCAGGCGCAGCAGCGGCAAGCGCGCCGGATAGGTGCGGGCAAGCAGGCCGTGATGACGCTCGAAGGCTTCGTGCAGGTCGCGGTGCAGGTTGAGGGTGCGGTTGCCGCGCAGTTTCCAGTCGTTGAAGTCGCCGGCGATGATCACCGGGGCATCGCCAGGCAGCGAGTCGAGCAGCTTGCGCAGCAGTTGCAACTGCTGTTGCCGGTGGCTTTCGAGCAGTGACAGGTGCACGCAAATGGCATGCACCTCGCGCTGCCCGGGCACATCCAGCACGCAGTGCAGCAGGCCGCGGCGCTCGGGGCCGGTGATCGAGACATCCAGGTTGCGGTGTTCGATGATCGGGTACTTGGACAACAGCGCGTTGCCGTGATGGCCGTCCGGGTACACGGCATTGCGCCCGTAGGCGAAATCGCTCCACATGCTGTCGGCGAGAAACTCGTACTGCGAGGTTTGCGGCCAGCCGGCGTAACGGGCGGCATGGCGGTCGTGGGAGCCGAGCACCTCCTGGAGAAAGACGATATCAGCGCGGGTGCTGCGCACCGCTTCACGCAGTTCGGGGAGGATGAAGCGCCGGTTGAAGGCGGTAAAGCCCTTGTGGGTATTGACGGTCAGCACCCGCAGGCGCTTGACCGCGGCCGCCTGGTTTTCAGACATCATCGTCACGGAACAGCTCCAGCAACAGCAACGAGCGGCCACTGACCTGGAACTCGCTGCCAAAGTCATGATGCTCGCCTTTGCGCAGTTGCGGCCGGTCGGTGTCGATCAGGCAGTTCCAGTATTCGCCTTCCGGCACCTCGGGCAAGGTAAAGGCCACGGTATCGTGGTGGGCGTTGACGATCAGCAGCAAGGTGGCATCGGCGCCGGGGCGCAGAATACCGCTGACCTGGGCGCGGCCATCCATCAGCATGCCCAGGCAGCGCCCGTGGGCGTCCTGCCATTGCTCGACGCTCATCTCGCTGGCGTCCGGCGCCAGCCAGGTGACGTCCTTGACCCCGATCGCCTCATTGTAGTCACCGACCAGAAAACGCGAACGGCGCAGCACCGGGTAGGCCAGGCGCAGCTTGGTCAGGCGCTTGACGAACTTGAGCAACGCCGCACCATCCTCGTCCAGCTCCCAGTTGATCCAGCCGATCTCGCTGTCCTGGCAGTAGGCATTGTTGTTGCCGTGCTGGGTGCGACTGAACTCGTCGCCGGCGACGATCATCGGCGTACCCTGGGCCAGCAGCAGGGTGGCGAAGAAATTGCGCATCTGGCGCAGGCGCAGGGCCTTGATCTCGGGGTCGTCGGTGGGGCCTTCGACGCCGTGGTTCCATGACAGGTTGTTGTTGCTGCCGTCCTGGTTGCCTTCGTCGTTGTCCTCGTTGTGCTTGTCGTTGTACGACACCAGGTCGCGCAGGGTGAAGCCGTCATGGGCGGTGATGAAGTTGACCGAGGCGTAGGGCCTGCGCCCGCGGCGGTTGAACAGCTCGCCGGAGGCGGTCATGCGCGCGGCGAAGTCGGCCAGTTGGCCTTCGTCGCCTTTCCAGAAAGCCCGCACGGTATCGCGAAAACGGTCGTTCCATTCTGCCCAGCCGGGGGCGAAATTGCCCACCTGGTAGCCACCGGGGCCGCAGTCCCAGGGCTCGGCAATCAGCTTGACCTGGCTGAGCAGCGGGTCCTGGCGGCAGGCAACGAGAAAGCTGTGACGCTCGTCGAAGCCCTCGTGGTAGCGGCCGAGAATGGTCGCCAGGTCGAAGCGAAAACCGTCGACGTGCATCTCGCCGGCCCAGTAGCGCAACGAGTCGGTGACCAGTTGCAAGACGCAGGGGTGGCTGAGGTCGAGGGTGTTGCCGGTGCCCGAATCGTTGATATAGAAGCGCTTGTCATCGGGCATCAGCCGGTAGTAGGAGCAATTGTCGATGCCGCGCATCGACAGGGTCGGGCCCAGCTCGTTGCCTTCGGCGGTGTGGTTGTAGACCACGTCGAGAATCACCTCCAGACCGGCGTCATGCAGGTGCGCGACCATCTCCTTGAACTCGGCGATCTTGCCGTTGGCCAGGTAGCGCGGGTGCGGGGCAAAAAAGGCGATGCTGTTGTAGCCCCAATAGTTGTTCAGGCCCTTTTGCAGCAGATGCTGGTCGTTGACGAAGGCATGGATCGGCAGCAACTCGATCGAGCTCACCCCAAGCTGCTTGATATGCCCCAGCAGTTCGTCGCACATCAGCCCGGCAAAGGTGCCGCGATTGGCCTCAGGCACCGCCGGGTGGCGCATGCTGATACCGCGCACGTGGGCCTCATAGAGGATGGTGCGCTCCCAGGGAATGCCCACGCGCTGGTCGCGGCCCCAGGTGTAGGCCGGGTCGATGACCTTGCACTTGGGCACGAACGGCGCACTGTCGCGCTCATCAAAGCTAAGGTCGCCGTCGGGGTGGCCGATGGTGTAGCCGAACAGCGCCTCGGACCATTTCAGGCTGCCGACCAGTTGCTTGGCGTAGGGGTCGATCAGCAGTTTGTTGGGGTTGAAACGGTGGCCGTTTTCCGGATCGTACGGGCCGTGTACGCGGTAGCCGTAGATCTGCCCGGGATGGGCATCGGGCAGGTAGCCGTGGAAGATCTCGTCGGTGTACTCCGGCAGCTCGATGCGTTCGAGCTCGACCTCGCCGCTGGCATCGAACAGGCACAGTTCAACCTTGGTGGCGTTGGCCGAGAACAGGGCAAAATTGACCCCCAGCCCATCCCAGCTGGCGCCCAGCGGGAAGGGCAGGCCCTCGCGGATGCGCGAGGGTTCTAGGTGAACTTCGGCGGTAGGCTTTGGCTTGCTCATGGAAATCCTTGATCAGACCGGGGGTTGGCACAGGGGTTATCGCGGGGCAAGTCGAGGCGTCGCACCGCCGCTCCCACAGGCTGTGCAGGAGCGGCGGTGCGACGCCTCGACTTGCCCGGCGATCAGGTTCATGCAGTCGGTGGCTTCTTGGTCGTCCTGGGCTTTTTCGGCGCTGGCGCAGTGCTTGCCGGCTTGGCCTTGGCGCTACTGGCCGGCGGCGCCTTGGCCGGTTTGCGCGGCGTTACCTTGGGCGCCAGCGCTTCGGCCTCGGCAAGCTTGCGCGCCATCGCCCAGTGCCGCTCTTCCTGGCCTTCGGGCTTACCTTCCGACTCCCAGATCTGATAGGCGAATTCACGGATACGTTTTTCTTCGACACTCATCTCTACGCTCCTGAGGACTTAACGATGTTCAACGAACAGATTGACCGGAAACTCCTTGAGTGCAGTGCTCAGCCACAGCTCCTTTGAGGCTGTGACTGCGCCTGTGGCAAAAAGTCCCGAGCAATTGCCAGGCGACAAGGCAAACGGCAAAACCAGCCGGGTATCGTCCCAGTTCTGTGCCGGGATCAGCGGTAGCGGTGATTGGCCAAGCAAGCTGCAGGCCAGGCGCGGCACCACCACCACGGCGCGCTGTTCGGCGCTCACCCGGGCAAACGCCAGGACCCGCCCGGCGTGTCTGCCGCGCACTTCGATTGGCAGGTACTGACCGCGCAGGAACAGCTGCGGGGACTGTTGGCGCCACTCCAGCACCTGGTTGATCAGCGCCTGTTTGACCCGGCCGCTGCGCCAGTCCTGGAGCAACTGCGCCGTTGTGGTGCCATCCGCCAGGGCCAGGCGCCGACCGGCAAAGTCCACCGCGCGGCGGTTGTCCGGGTCGACCAGGCTGAAGTCCCAGAACTCGTTGCCCTGGTACAGATCGGGCACCCCGGGCACGGTCATGCGCAGCAGGCACTGCACCAGGCTGTTGAGGGCGCCCGGGCAGGCGATCGCCTGCGCCGCCTCGGCCAGGGAATGACGCAACTGCTGGCTGGCGCGCTCCAGCAGCAGGGTGTCGATGAAATCCAGGCAGGCCTGTTCATAGACCTCGTTCGGGGCGCTCCAGCTGCTGCGCAACTTGGCTTCACGCAGGGCTTTGCGCTGCCATTGGCGCAGGCGCTCGGCATAGGCCTCAAGCGCCAACGGATTGTTCTCATCAAGGTCCAGTGGCCAGCTGCCGAGCAGGGTCTGGTACAGCAGCAGCTCATCGCCTGCACCTGGCGCTTCGCCGTCGGCCAGGGTGCTGCGCAAGGGGCTGGCCAGCTCGCGCCAGTGTTCGACCCGGCTGGCAAACCAGCTGCTGCGTTCGCTGAGCACTGCCAGGCGCGCACGGCTGTCTTCGCCGCGCTTGTGGTCGTGGGTGGCGGTGGCCAGCAGGTTGTCCGGGAACTGCTCAAGGCGCGTGAGGCAATGTTGGTGAAAGTCCTCGACCGGGGCGCTGAAACGTTCGGCATCAAAACCTACGTCGTTACGCGACAGCAACAGTGCCGAGCGGTAGAAGGCCGTGTCTTCCACGGCCTTGGCGGCGGTGGGCGAGGTCAGTTGCTGAAAACGCACGCAGGCGTGGCGCAGGTGCTTGCGCGGCCGGCCCGGCGGCAAGCGCCGCCAGGGCTCGCCGCCGAGCCAGCGCTGCAGGTAGTCGAGCACCGGCCAGTCAGCCTCGCTCAGGCACTGGCGGGCACCGCGCATGGCTTGCTGGAAGTACGCTTCATCTTCTGCCGGGCGCCCGCAGGCATTGATGTAGGTGCGGTACACCGGGTAGTGCTCGATCAGCGCCTGCAACGCCCGGCGAATGGCGCCCAAGGTCAGGTCGCGGCTCATCAGGTCGTCGCGGGCCACTTGCAACAGCGCCTGGGCCACCGACTCGAAATCGCCGGCCAGGCTGCCATTGAGGATTTGCTGGCGGGCCAGGCGCACTTCCTCGCTGAAGTCCGGGCGTTCGCTTAGCGCGCTCCATAGCGCCGCCAACTCTGCTTCGCCGTCTGGATCATGCTGCAGCAGCGAGACCTGGTTCATGAACTCGTAGCCGGTGCTGCCGTCGACCTGCCAGTCGCGGTGCAGCTGCTCTTCGGCGCCGAGGATCTTCTCGACATAGATCGGAAAGTGCTCCAGCGCTGCCTCCAGTGGGCGCTGGGCCAAGAGCCCGTCGACCCGCCGGCGCAGCTTGCGGCAGTAGCCGCGCGGATCGGCCAGGCCGTCGATGTGGTCGATACGCAGGCCGTCGACCAGGCCGCGGCCGATCAGCTCGAAGACCTTGCTGTGGGTGGCCTCGAACACCGCCGCGCGTTCGACCCGCAAGCCGCCCAGCTCGTTGACGTCGAAAAAGCGCCGCCAGTTGATATCGTCGCCAGCGGTGCGCCAGCTGGCCAGGCGGTAGGACTGACGTTCGAGCAGGGCGTGCAGGCGCTTGAAACCTTCGGGGCTGCGGCTGTCGAAGGCGCTGAGCACATCGTCCAGGGGCTGTTGGCGGGCCAGCGCCGCCAGTTCGGCCAGCAGCGGCCTGGCCTGCGCCGGCGCATCGTCAGCGCTGCGCAAGGCATTGAAGCGGCTGGCCAGTGTCTGCAGGGCTGCGCCACCTTCGGCGAGCACCAGGCCATAGTCGGCCGGGCAGATCGGAAAGCGGTGCTCGTGGTGCTGGATATGCAACTGGCCGGTTGCAGCGTCGAAGCGCAGCGGGATGTCGCCGCCTTGCAGCATAGCGCCGTAGTCACCGGCCAGAAACGGCAGCAGCAACTGACCTTCAAGCAGCGGGTCGGGCGAGTGCCACTGGATGTCGAAGAACTCGGCATAGCGGCTGCGCCGGCCCCAGGCCAGCAGGTCCTGCCACCAGGGGTTGTCGCTGCCGACCGCCATATGGTTGGACACCATGTCGAGGATCAGGCCCATACCGTGCAGGCGCAGCGCTGCCACCAGGCGCTCTAGCGCAGCTTCGCCGCCCAGATGCGGGCTGACCTGCCCGGGGTCGACCACATCGTAGCCATGGCGCGAGCCGGGGCGCGCGCGCAGCAGCGGCGAGGCGTACAGGTGGCTGATGCCTAAGCGGGCGAAGTAGGGCACCAGCGCCGCCGCCTGGTCGAGGCCGAAGTCGGCATGAAACTGCAGGCGCAGGGTCGCGGTCAGGGCTTTCATCGGTCACGCTCCCAGGCTTGTTCGCGGGCCTGCGCCAGCAGCTCCAGGCGCCGCGCCGCATCCGCGTCGTCAAGCAGCGCGCTGGCCGCCAGGGCAAAGCGCCGGCGCCAGTTGGGGTGGCTGTCGATGGTGCCGGGCAGGTTGGGTTGCTCATCGACACCCAGCAGATCTTCCAGCGGTACCAGCACCAGCGGCGCGCGGGTATGGCCAAGGTAGCGGATGCTGGCATCGATCAGCGCGTCGCTCTCGGCCAGGGCCTGGCCGTAGTTCTGTTCAAGAGTGCGCCGCAGGCCCTGGCGCTCGTGTTGGCGGCTGTCGCGCCAGTGCCGCTCGGTGATGCCGTCGATCAGGCTCAGGCGCTGGTTCCAGTCGATATCACGGGCCTGCAGCCAGCCGGCCAGCGGCGGCAGGTCATGGGTGCTGGTGGTGGCCAAGGCGTTGTCGGGCCAGTCGAGGATGGGCTTGAAATGGCCGGGCGGGTCTTGCTCGAACAGCAGTACGCGTATGCCGAGGATGGCCCGCGCGGCGAGCTTTTCGCGCAGCCCCTCGGGCACGGTGCCGAGGTCTTCACCCAGCACGATGGCCTGGTGGCGCACTGACTCAAGGCTGAGCAGGCGCAGCAGATCATCGAGCGGGTAGTGCAGGTAGGCTCCTTCGGCCGGGGTGGCACCCTGGGGGATCAGCCACAGCCGTTGCAAACCCATGACATGGTCGATGCGCAGGCCCCCGGCATGGGCAAAGTTGGCCCGCAGCATCTCGATGAACGCCCGGTAGCCGTTGCGTCGCAGGCCTTCGGGCGAGAAGGCGCAGATGCCCCAGTTCTGCCCGGCGCGGTTGAGAATATCCGGCGGCGCGCCGACATTGAGGCCGGCCAGCAGCTCGTCCTGGCGGCTCCAGGCCTGGCTGCCGGCGCCGTCGGCACCCACCGCCAGGTCGGCGATCAGGCCGATGCCCATGCCATGGCTGCGCGCCGCATCCTGGGCACGTTGCAGGCTGCGTTCGATCAACCACTGACAGAAGGCGTGAAACGCCACCTCCTCGCTGTGCTGGCGGGCGAAGGCACTCACCTCGGGGCTGTGCGGGTCGTGCCAGGCAGCGGGCCAGTCGCGCCAGTCCTGGCCGATGTCGCGCTTGAGCGCGTGCTCCAGCAGTACCTCGAAGCGGCAGTGGCGTTCCAGGGCGGGGCCGGCGTGCTGGCGATAGCTGTCGAAGTCGGCGAACAACGGGTGCTCGGTGGCGATAAAGTCGCGGTACAGCGCACGCAGCAAACGCTGGCGAAACGATGCGGCCTGCGGCCAGTCGATCAGCGGCAGTTGTTCAAGCTGCTCCAGCGGCCCGTGCAACTGGCAGGCTTCAATGGCCATGCGCACCGCACGGTCCCCGAGCAGCGCCGCCGGGCTTGCATACAGGCTGTTGAGAAACAGCCGGCTGGAGGGCGAGTACGGGCTGTAGCGCTGGCTGTCGCTGGCGAACATGGCGTGCAGCGGGCTGATCGCCAGGGCATCGGCGCCGCGTTCGGCGGCGCTGCGCACCAGCGCCTCGAGGGCCAGGCAATCACCATAGCCGCCATCGTCGGGGCGACGCAGGCTGTACAGTTGGGCGCTCAGTCCCCAGCTGCGAGGCGTCGGCGTGCCCAGCGCATCGGCGATGCTGTAGCAGCGGGTTGGCGCCACGGCCAGGGTGAACTGTTGCTGGTCGATCTGCACCTGGTGATAGCCGATTGGCAAGCCGGCGGGGAGCCTGGCCTGATCATCCAGTTGCAACGGTTGTTCGCTGCCATCTTCAAGCAGCACCTGGCAGTCCATCGCTGGCGGAAAATAGCCGGACAGCTGCAGGGGGAGGCCGTGGTCAACCGTCAACAGCGGCGGCAGGTGGCGAGCATCGTGGGCGCGCAGCAGCGCCTGGATACTGGCTTCGATCGCCTCAACGCTGTCGGCCGGGTGGCCTAGGCCGGCCAGCACCCGCTGCAGCGCCGGGGCACTGACCCGCTGGGCGCGGCCGTTGGCGTCGATCCAGTCCACCGCCAGGCCCGCCAGTTCGGCCAGTTGCTGCAAGCGTGGGTCAGTCATGGGCAGGCTCCGCTGGGGTGGTCGGCAGCAGGCTGACCAGGGTGGTGTAGGGCGGCAATTGCGTGTTGCCGATGCAGCTTTCGCTACAGCTGAACAGGCGTGCAGCGTTGGCCGGCAGGTCGGCCACTTGCGCGGTAGGGCCAAGGTTGAGGTCAATACGCAGCTCGCCGCCGCGTTCGAGCTGCCAGCGCACCGTCAAGGCCTGCGGCCCCAGCACCCGGGCGCCGAGGGCATGGATGCCGGGCAGGTTGGGGACGATGTGGCGGGCGCGCAGGGCCAGTAATTGCCGGTACAACTGCAACCATGGCTGTTGGCTTGAGTGTGTTGGCCGCGGCCGCGAAGCGTCGAAGGTATCGAGGGCATTGGGGTCGGGAATCCGCGAGCGGGTGACGGCATCGGCGAAGTCGGCAAAACCGGCAAACTCGGCGCGCCGGCCTTCGCGTACGGCATCGGCCAGTTCATCGTGGTGATCGGTGAAAAACACAAAAGGTTGCTCGCAGCCCCATTCATCACCCATGAACAGCAGCGGGATCATCGGCGCCAGCAGCAACAGGGTGGTGGCCGCGCGCAAGGCCTGGGGCGGGCACAGTTGGTTAAGGCGCTCGCCGAACGCGCGGTTGCCGATCTGGTCGTGGTTCTGCAGGAACAGCACGAAGGCCGTGGGGGGCAAATGCCCGCTGGGCTCGCCGCGGGGACGGCCGTTGCGGTCGGGCTGGCCCTGGAAGACGAAGCCCTGGCTCAGGCAGCGCGCGAGTTTTTCGATGGTCGACTCGCTGTAGTCGGCGTAGTACGCCTCCTGCTCGCCGGTGAGCAGCACGTGCAGGGCGTTGTGACCGTCGTCGTTCCACTGCGCATCGAAGCCCTGTTCAAGCAGGTGCGCCTGGTTGTGTTCGTTCTCAAGGGTCAGCCATACCTGACGCCCCGGGGTGATCTCGCTGCGCACCCGGCGCGCCAGTTCGGCAAGAAAATCCGGGTCGTCGATGGCGTGCACGGCGTCCAGGCGCAGACCGTCGACGCGGTACTCCTGCAGCCACATCAGGGCGTTCTCGATAAAAAAGTCGCGCACCTGGCGGCGGCGAAAATCAATCGCCGCGCCCCACGGGGTCTGGCGATCCTGGCGAAAAAAGCCACTGGCGTACTGGCCGAGGTAATTGCCGTCCGGGCCGAAGTGGTTGTAGACCACATCCATCAGCACCATCAGGCCATGGCCGTGGGCCTGGTCGATCAGTTCGCGCAGTTGCTCGGGGCTGCCATAGCTGTGCTGTGGAGCGAACGGCAGGACGCCGTCGTAGCCCCAGTTACGCTCGCCGGGGAATTGCCCGAGCGGCATCAGCTCGATGGCGGTAATGCCCAGCTCGGCCAGGGCCGGCAAGTGCTCGATCACCCCGGCATAGCCGCCGCACAGGCCGACATGCAGCTCGTAGATGACCGCCTCAGGCCAGGGGCGCCCGCGCCAGTCGGGGTACTGCCAGCGGTAGGCTGCGGGGTTCAGCAACTGGCTGGGGCCGTGCACGCCGTCGGGTTGGTAGCGCGACGCCGGGTCGGCCACCGTGAGCGTGGCGTCGATCCGGTAGCGGTAGCGGTCACCGGCCTTGCACGGCAGCTGGCCGACGAACCAACCGTCGGTCTGGGCCTGCAAGGGCTGGCGCGCACCGGCGTCGAATTCAACCTCCACCTGCTGTGCGTCCGGTGCCCACAGGGCAAACCGGGCGCTGTTGCTGTCCAGCATCACGGCCCCGTGGGTCGCGTGTTCCTGTGACCTCAAGGGCATACCTGCCATCTCCGCTTCAGCGTGGGGTTGCTCGGGCGTTTTCGACCAGCTCCTGATAAAGACGGGCATAAGGCTCGACGGCCTGGCACCAGTTGAACGGTTGGGTCATGGCCAGGCAGCGCATGGCATTGAGCAGGTTCTTCTTGCTGTACACGTAGAACGCCCGGCCCAGTGCTTCGCGGTAGCTGTCGACGGTCGATTCATCGAACAGAAAACCGGTGACGCCATTCTCGATGGTGTCGGCCAGGCCCCCGGTGTTGCGCGCCACCGGCAGCGAGCCAAAGCGCTGGGCGTACATCTGGCTCAGGCCGCAGGGCTCGTAGCGCGACGGCATGAGCAGGAAGTCGCTGCCGGCGAACATGCGCCGGGCATCGGTTTCGTTGAAGCCGATGCGCACGCCGATCTGCCCGGGATGGCGCAGGGCAAGTTCGCGCATGGCCTGTTCTTCTTCCGGTTCGCCACGGCCGATGATCGCGATCTGGCCGCCCTGGCGGACGATGTATTCGGCCACCCCCAGGGTCAGGTCCAGGCCTTTCTGGTAGACCAGGCGCGAAACCACTGCGAACAGTGGCCCGTTCGAAGGTTGCAGGCCGAACAGCTCACGCACCTGGCGGCTGTTGGCGGCCTTGCCGTGCCAGTCGTTGAGGCTGAAAGGGTGATCCAGGTGCGGGTCGCTGGCCGAGTCCCAGCTCTCGTCGATGCCGTTGGGAATACCGCTGAGCAGGCCTTGCTGGGCCTTGCTGGCGAGAAAGCCATCCAGCCCGCAACCGAACGAGGGCGTAGTGATTTCCCGGGCATAGGTGGCGCTGACCGTGGTGATGTGGCTGGAGTAGGCAAGGCCGGCCTTGAGGAACGACAGCTTGCCGTAAAACTCCATGCCTTCCTGCTGCAGGGCATGGTCGGGGATCGCCAGTTCCGGGCAGCAGGCACGGCTGACCACGCCCTGGTAGGCCAGGTTGTGGATGGTGAACAGGGTCGGCGTCTGCAGGCCGCGCCAGTGCATGTAGGCCGGGGCCAGGCCGGCCGGCCAGTCGTGGGCGTGGACCAGGTCGGGCTTCCAGTGGACCATGCCTTCACCGGCGGCGATTTCTGCCGCGGCCAGGCCCAGGCGGGCAAAGCGGATGTGATTGTCGGGCCAGTCGCGACCGTTGTTGGCACCGTAGGGCGTGCCCTCGCGCTGGTACAGCTCGGGACAGATCAACACATAGATGACCAGGCCATCGGCCAGGTCCATGCGCCCGATCTTGCAGGGCGGCAAGGCCGCGTGGCCGCCCAGCTCGCCGACCAGGTGGATCGGGTTGTCGCTTTCCAGCACCTGCGGGTAACCGGGGATCAGCACCCGCACATCGTGCAGGTGACGCATGGCCCGTGGCAGCGCCGCCGAGACATCGCCCAGGCCGCCGGTCTTGACCAGGTCGGCGATTTCCGAGGTGACGAACAACACTTTGCGTTTATGTGAAGAATGTCTGGGGTCAGCACCCAGTGCCTTGGCTGTCGGCGTGAAATCCGCTGCAAGCGGTTCACGCGAATCCGGGGTGAATTGCTCTACATGAGGTTCGACAGCGGCACTGATCATACTTCTCTCCGTCCCTATGTTGTGCGGGCGTGGGCGCCCGTTGTTGTTTGTCTACCGATACTGTTCTCTGTGAGTGGTATTGCCTTGCCTTCCATGCCCCGCAGCCAAGCGCACAAGCGCTACGCAAGCCGGCGTCCTGCCGACGGCGTGGTGACGATATGGGGTGGGTGGGCCGCGTCCGTTGAAGCGGAATCGATGGCCTACTTAGTTCCTGACCTACCGCGATTGCAGAAGTTTCGACTATTTTCAGTCGAGTTTTCCGGGCGATGTCTGGCCGAATACCGAGTGTAGGAGAGAATTCGTGAAGAATGTGACCCGCTGGTCACTTTTGCTCGCAGGAACCTGCAGCAGCGCGGCTGCAGGTTGTGGCGCAACGTTTCAGACGGCTTAGGCGGGAGAAATGCCGTCATGCAGGGCAGAAAGCATCAGGTGCACAACCAACCGCGGGGACGCTCAGCTGCGCGCTGGCAACTGGCCGTCCTGGGCTTGCTGCAGAAGCAGACTGAGTTGGGCTACCTGTTGTTGCAACTGCTCGCGCTCTTCTTTAAGGCGACGCAGCTCGTCGCGGTGTACCGTCACGTAGAGGGTCTGGGCAGGCATTTTTGGCAGAAGGGTTCCCATTGCACACCTCGCATAGGGTGGTTCGTTTTTCTAACAGCGTAGCTGCTGGATCGGCGGCGATTCTGAATTCTTTTGCAGGCCTTGGGAACTTTTTTGTTTCTGGCTGTCTTGCCGTTCGTCGCTGAACCAAGCGCGCGAGGGCTGGACTAACCTTGAAGGCCTGAGGCGCTATTTTTCATTCCAGGGGAGCATCGCACATGCAATTGGGAATCGTGGGGCTGGGCCGCATGGGCGGCAATATTGCACGGCGCTTGATGCGTGGCGGGCACCGCATGGTGGTGCATGACCGCGATCGTCAGGCAGTGGAAACCCTGGTCAAGGAAGGCGCCAACGGCGCCCATGACCTTGGCGCGCTGGTAGGCAAGCTGGAGAAACCCCGGGCGGTGTGGGTGATGCTTCCGGCCGGTGAGCCGACCGAGCAGACCATCGCCCAGCTTGCTGACCTGCTGGACGCCGACGACGTGATCATCGACGGCGGCAATACCTTCTACAAGGACGACATGCGCCGCGCCGCCGAGCTGGGCAAGCGCAACCTGCACTATATCGATGTCGGCACCTCGGGCGGCGTCTGGGGCCTGGAGCGCGGCTACTGCATGATGATCGGTGGCGAGCAGGCGGTGGTCGACCGCCTCGACCCGCTGTTCGCCACCCTCGCCCCCGGAGTTGGCGACATCCCCCGCACCCGTGGCCGCCAGGGCCCGGCCGGGCGTGCCGAGCAGGGTTATATTCATGCCGGGCCCGCAGGTGCCGGGCACTACGTGAAGATGATCCACAACGGCATCGAATACGGCCTGATGCAGGCCTATGCCGAAGGGTTCGACCTGCTCAAGAGCAAGGGCAGCGATGCCGTGCCGGCCGAGCAGCGCTTTGACCTGAACCTGGCGGAAATCGCCGAAGTGTGGCGCCGTGGCAGTGTGGTCACCTCCTGGCTGCTGGATCTTACCGCCGACGCCCTGGTGGCCGACCCGCAACTGGGCGGCTACAGCGGCTCGGTGGCCGACAGCGGCGAAGGGCGCTGGACCATCGATGCGGCAGTGGAACAGGCGGTGCCGGTGCCGGTGCTGTCCAGTGCGCTGTTCGCCCGCTTCCGTTCGCGCCAGCAGCAGGGCACCTACGCCGACCGCATGCTGTCGGCCATGCGTTTTGGCTTTGGTGGCCACGTCGAGAAGAAAGCCGAATGAGCAAAACACAGATCGAAGCTGCACCGCCTTGCAACCTGTTCCTGTTTGGTGCCAACGGCGACCTGGTCAAGCGCCTGTTGATGCCGGCCTTGTACAACTTGAGCCGTGATGGCCTGCTCGACAAGGGCTTGCGCATCGTTGGCGTCGACCACAACGCCGCCACCGACAACGAATTTGCCGCGCGCCTGCAAGCCTTCATGCGCGAACGCGACAGGGCCAGCGAAGGCGCCAGCAAGTGCCTGGATGACAAACTCTGGGCGCGCCTGGCCAAACGCATCGGCTACCTCACCGGCGATTTTCTCGACGAGGCCACCTACCAGGCCATCGCCGAACGCATCCGCAGCAACCCCAGCGCCAACGCGGTGTTCTACCTGGCCACCTCACCGCGCTTTTTCAGCGAAGTGGTGCAGCGCCTGGGCGCCGCTGGCCTGCTCGACGAAAGCGCCGGCTTTCGCCGGGTGGTGGTGGAAAAACCCTTCGGCTCGGACCTGGCCAGCGCCGAAGCGCTCAATGCCTGCCTGCTCAAGGTCATGAGCGAAAAGCAGATCTACCGCATCGACCATTACCTGGGCAAAGAGACGGTGCAGAACATCCTCGTCAGCCGTTTTTCCAACGGCCTGTTCGAAGCGTTCTGGAACAACCACTACATCGATCACGTGCAGATCACCGCTGCCGAAACCGTCGGCGTCGAAAGCCGCGGCGCCTTCTACGACAGTACCGGCGCCTTGCGCGACATGGTCCCCAACCACCTGTTCCAGTTGCTGGCGATGGTCGCCATGGAGCCGCCGGCGGCCTTTGGCGCCGATGCGGTGCGTAGCGAGAAGGCCAAGGTCATCGGCGCGATCCGGCCCTGGTCGAAGAACATGGCCCTGAAAAACTCGGTACGCGGCCAGTACAGCGCTGGCAAACAAGGGCGCAAGAAGGTCCCCGGTTACCGCGAAGAACCTCGGGTCGCGCCCGACAGCAACACCGAAACCTTCGTCGCCCTCAAGGTAATGATCGACAATTGGCGCTGGGTCGGCGTGCCGTTCTACCTGCGTACCGGCAAGCGCATGAGCGTGCGCGACACCGAGATTGCCATCTGCTTCAAGCCAGCGCCCTATGCCCAGTTTCGCGATACCGAAGTCGAGCGGCTCAAGCCCAACTATCTGAAGATCCAGATCCAGCCCAACGAAGGCATGTGGTTCGACCTGCAAGCCAAGCGCCCGGGCCCGGCCCTGGCCATGGAGAACGTCGAGCTGGGTTTTGCCTACAAGGACTTTTTCAAGATGCAGCCGTCCACCGGCTACGAGACGCTGATCTACGACTGCCTGACCGGCGACCAGACCTTGTTCCAGCGCGCCGACAACATCGAGAACGGCTGGCGCGCGGTGCAGCCGTTCCTCGATGCCTGGCAGGAGGGCGGCGAGGTGCAGCTCTATGCCGCCGGTGACAACGGCCCGACTGCGGCGGACGAACTGCTGACCCGCGATCGGCGGGTCTGGCACCCGATTGGTTGAGGGTTCACGCACAAGGGGGATGAATGCCGGGTTTGATCGAAGACTACGCCCTGCTGGGTAACTGTCGCAGCGCCGCGCTGGTAGGCCGCGACGGCTCCCTGGACTGGCTGTGCCTGCCCAGGTTCGACTCCCCGGCGGTGTTTGCCGCCTTGCTCGGCAATGAAGAAAACGGCCGCTGGCGCCTGGCGCCGAGCGAGCCTTTGGTGCAGGTCAGCCGTGAATACCTGGACGGCACCCTGATCCTGCACACCACCTTCACCACCGCCAGCGGCCGTGCGCGCCTGATCGACTGCATGCCCCTGGCTGAACACAACAGCGTGCTGCGCATTGTCGAGGGCCTGGAAGGCGAAGTGCCGTTCGAGATGGACCTGGTGATGCGCTTTGACTATGGCAACAGTGTGCCTTGGGTCGAAAAGGCCGAGCCGCTGGTGCTCTCGGCGGTGGTTGGCCCCGACCGGCTGATACTGCGCAGCGGCGCCGCCACCCAGGCCCTGGATCACCACACCGGCAGCCGCTTTACCGTCAAGGCCGGCCAGCGCCTGGCCTTCAGCCTGAGCCACCAGGCGTCACACCTGCCATTGCCTGCAGCGTTCGATGCCGAGCAAGCTTTGCAACGGACCCGGGAGCAGTGGCAGCAGTTTTCGGCGCGCTGCCCGGACGTCGGCCCCTGGACGGCGCTGGTCAAGCGCTCACTGCTTACCCTCAAGGCCATGACCTACGCGCCCACCGGCGGCATTGTCGCGGCGGTGACCACCTCGTTGCCCGAGCGCCTGGGCGGTGAGCGCAACTGGGACTACCGCTATTGCTGGCTGCGTGATGCGACCATGACCTTGCTGGCGTTCATGAACCTTGGTTACTTCGAAGAGGCCCAGGCCTGGCGCGAATGGCTGCTGCGCTCGGTGGCCGGCAACCCCGAGCAGATGCAGATCATGTACGGCCTGGCCGGCGAGCGGCGGCTGGCGGAGTATGAAGTGCCGTGGCTGGCCGGTTATGAAGGTGCACAACCGGTGCGTATCGGTAATGCCGCAGCGTTGCAGCACCAACTGGATATTTATGGCGAGGTCGCCGATGCCATGAGCCAGGCAATTCGTGGTGGCCTGCCGCGCCACCCGCGTAGCGCGGCGATTGCCCGGTTGATCATGCCGTACCTGGAAAAAACCTGGCAGCAGCCGGACGAGGGCATCTGGGAGGTGCGCGGTGGGCAGCAGCACTTCACCCATTCCAAAGTCATGGCCTGGGTGGCCTTCGACCGCGCTGCCGGCTTGAGCGATACCACCGAAGAAGGTCAGGTGCGCGCCGGGCATTACCGTCAGGTGGCGGCCAGGATTCACCGGCAGGTGTGTGAACAGGGCTTCGATGGGCAGCTGGGCTGTTTCGTCCAGGCTTATGGTTCGACCGAAATGGATGCCAGCCTGCTGCAGATTGCCCTGACCGGCTTCCTGCCGGCGGATGATCCGCGCTTTCTCGCCACCCTTGCGCGCATCGAGCAGCGTCTGCTACGCAATGGCCTGTTGCTGCGCTATGACAGCGACAGCGGTTGCGATGGGCTGACGCCGGGTGAGGGGACCTTCCTGGTCTGTTCGTTCTGGCTGGCGGATGTCTATGTGCTGCTGGGGCGGGAGGAGGAGGCCAGGACCTTGTTCGAACGTCTTGCGGCCCTGTGCAACGACGTCGGCCTGCTGGCCGAGCAGTACGACCCGCTGGGCCGGCGCATGCTCGGCAATTTCCCCCAGGCTTTCAGCCATATCGGCATCATCAACACCGCGCTGAACCTGCACCGCGCCCAGTGCCCGGTGCGCGACCGGGCGCAATGTGGTTAAAGGCATCGCGGGTCAAGTCGGGTCGCCGCACCGCCGCTCCCACAGGTAGCGTAGGCCTTTAGAGGCGCGAGCTGATCCATTGGCGATGCTGCTCACACTTCACCTTTGCGCCTTGTCGGCGAATGGACCGGCGATGCACGAGAAGCGAAAGCAAAAAAGCACTCTGCTTCTAGATGTACGTAATTGCAGACGCCACCGATCGTCCCTTGCAGAAGGCCGAGTGGAACCCTTCGGCGCGCCCCCACGGGAGCAAGGGTGGAAGGAGGGAACCCGGAGCGCAGCGCAGGGCCGATGAAGGGACAGGGCGTTTTTGGTTACTTTTGCCGCCAAGCAAAAGTGACCCGCCGTAAGGGCGGAAGGCGCCGGCAGCGCCTCATCATCAAATGGATCAGCTCAAACACAGCCTGGCTGCCCCAATACTTGCAAGCTGCTTAAGACAGTTGCTCCCACAGGCCCGTGCGGTCAGCGTTACAACCAGTAGGTCACCGCCCACCACCCCAGCCCACCCATGACCACGGTATAGGGCAGCGCCATCCACACCATGCGCCCATACGACAGGCGAATCAGCGGCGCAATCGCCGAGGTCAGCAGGAACAGGAATGCCGCCTGGCCGTTGGGCGTGGCTACGCTCGGCAGGTTGGTGCCGGTGTTGATCGCCACCGCCAGGGTCTCGAAGTGCTCGCGGCTCATGCCGCCGTTGACAAACGCCTGCTTGACCTCGGTGATATAGATGGTGGCGACGAACACGTTGTCGCTGATCGCCGACAACAGGCCGTTGGCGATAAACAGCATGCCCGGCTGCTGATCGGCCGGCAGCGCCAGTACCCACTGGATCAGCGGGGTAAACAGCTGCTGCTGGTGGATCACCGCGACCACGGCAAAGAACACCACCAACAATGAGGTGAACGGCATGGCGTCCTGGAACGCACGGCCCAGGCGGTGCTCGTCGGTGATGCCGGTAAAGGCGGTAATCAGCACGATCACCAGCAGGCCGATCAGGCCGACTTCGGCCACATGCAGGCCCAGGCCGATGATCAGGATCAGCGCTGCCAGGCCTTGCACCACCAGTGCGGCACGTTGCTGGGTGGTGCGCTGGGCGTCGTCTTCGGCGGCATAGGCGGCCAGCACCTGGCGCACGTTGTCCGGCAGCAGGGTGCCGTAGCCGAACCAGCGCAGTTTCTCCAGCAGCACGCAGGTGACCAGCCCGGCGGCCAGTACTGGCAGCGACACCGGCGCCACCTTGAGGAAGAACTCGGCAAAGTGCCAGCCCATTTCGTGGCCGATCAGCAGGTTCTGCGGCTCGCCGACCAGGGTGCACACGCCGCCCAGGGCGGTACCCACGGCGCCGTGCATCAGCAGGCTGCGCAAGAATGCGCGAAATTGCTGCAGGTCTTCGCGGTGCAGGTGGGCGACGTGCTGGTCGCTGTCCAGGTCCGAGTCTTCCCGTGGGTTGGCGCCGGAAGCGACGCGGTGATACACCGAGTAAAAGCCGACCGCCGCGCTGATGATCACCGCCGTCACCGTCAGCGCATCGAGAAACGCCGAAAGAAAGGCCGAGAGAAAACAGAACAGCAAGGCCAGCAGGGCCTTGGAACGCACGCCGAGAAGGATCCGCGAAAACACGAACAGCAGCAGGTCCTTCATGAAGTAGATACCGGCGACCATGAACATCAGCAGCAGGATCACCGGAAAGTTGTGCTGCAGCTCTTCATACAGCGCTTGCGGCGTGGTCATGCCCAGCAGCAGGGCCTCGACCATCAGCAGGCCGCCGGGCATCAGCGGGTAGCACTTGAGCGCCATGCCGAGGGTGAAGATGAACTCGATCACCAGCACCCAGCCGGCCACCACCGGGCCGAGGGTGAACAGCAGCAGGGGATTGAGCAGCAGGAACAGGCACAAGGTGGCCTTGTACCAGCGCGGCGACTGGCCAAGAAAATTGTGGGCCAGGGCGCCGGCCAGGGAGCGGGACATGAAAATGTATCCTTATGATTCAACAGCTGGGCAAAGTGCCGCATGTGCGAACGGAGATCAAGGTAAAAGTCCCGGTTTTGGCACAAGCGCGGCCTTGGCGCCGACGGGCACCTTGTTATAGTCCTGCGATCAACCTCGCCGCCTTCAAGGAGAGCACCGTGACTGACTACCAAGCGTTCAAGGTCGAACTGAACAACCGCATCGCCCACGTGCAGATCAACCGCCCGGAAAAGTACAACGCCATGAACGCGGCGTTCTGGAGCGAAATCGTCGAGATCTTCCGCTGGATCGATGAAACCGACGAAGTGCGCGCGGTGGTCATCAGCGGTGCCGGCAAGCATTTTTCTTCCGGCATCGACCTGATGCTGCTGGCCTCGGTGGCCAACGAACTGGGCAAGGACGTCGGCCGCAACGCGCGCCTGCTGCGCCGCACCATCCTGCGCATGCAGGCCTCGTTCAATGCCGTGGACAACTGCCGCAAGCCGGTGCTGGCGGCGATCCAGGGTTACTGCATCGGCGGCGCCATCGACCTGGTCTCGGCCTGCGACATGCGTTACTGCAGCAGCGACGCGCAGTTCTCGATCAAGGAAGTCGACATGGGCATGGCCGCCGACGTTGGCACCCTGCAGCGCCTGCCACGGATCATCGGCGACGGCATCATGCGCGAACTGGCCTACACCGGGCGCAATGTCGCCGCCGACGAAGCCCAGCGCATCGGCCTGGTCAACCGTGTGTTTGACAGCCATGAGGCACTGCTTGACGGAGTCTTTGCCATTGCCGCCGAAATTGCGGGAAAATCTCCCATTGCCGTGGCCGGCACCAAGCACATGATCAGCTACATGCGCGATCACCGCATCGACGATGGCCTGGAGTACATCGCCACCTGGAACGCCGCCATGCTGCAATCCACCGATCTGCGGGTGGCGGTTGCCGCCCACATGAGCAAACAGAAACCCGAGTTCGCCGACTGACCCCCGGCGGCGAACCCCGCAAGGAACCGGCACATGTCAGCGCGTTGGACCACCGCAGTACTGGACACAAACCTCACCGGCGGCTGGGCGGTTGCCCGCAGCCGCGAGGGTTTTCTGGTCGATGACAACGGCGCGCTGTTCCCGCGCGAATGGCTCAAGCGCCAGGCGCTGGACGTGCTTTGCGAGCACGGCATCGGCCATTTCGATGGCCAGCCGGTGTTCCTTTTGGAGTTGCGCAGCCCGCAGGCGGTAGCCGGCTGCAGCTGGCGCGGCTTGCGTCAGTTCATGCTCGAAGGCGACTTCGAGACCTACAAGATTCTTGGCTATGCCGCGCAGATCGGTACCTGGGCCCGCGAGCACCGCTTCTGTGGCAGCTGCGGCCAGGCCATGGAGCAAATCCACTGGGAGCGGGCGATGTACTGCGCGCCGTGTGATTTACGCAGCTACCCGCGCATCTCGCCGAGCATGATCGTGCTGATCAGCCGTGGCGACGAAATCCTCCTGGCCCGTTCACCGCGCTTTGTCAGCGGCGTGTACAGCACCCTGGCAGGCTTCGCCGAGCCTGGCGAGTCGGCCGAAGACTGCCTGGTGCGCGAAGTGCGCGAAGAGGTGGCGATCGAGGTGCAGAACATCCAGTACGTCGGCAGCCAGTGCTGGCCGTTCCCCCATTCGATGATGCTCGGTTTTCATGCCGAGTACGCCGGCGGCGAGATCGTCATGCAGCCGGACGAGATCGAGGACGCCCAGTGGTTTCGCGTCGATGCGCTGCCGCCGTTGCCGGCGGGGCGTTCGATTGCGCGCTATCTGATCGACCTGTATGTGGCTCGCCGTTTAGGCCTGGCCGAACCAGTGCTGCCACGCTAGGCGCACGGTCAGTGCCAGCACCACGGTGATGAACACCGGGCGGATGAACTTGCTGCCGCCGCTGATGGCGGTGCGCGCGCCGAAGAACGCGCCGACCATCAGTGCCGAGCCCATCGACAGGCCCACCAGCCAGTCGACCTGGCCGGAGAAGATGAACACCGACAGCGCTGCGGCGTTACTGACGAAGTTCATGCTGCGCGCCACGCCGCTGGCCTTGACCAGGTCGATGGGGTAGAGCAGCAGCGTGCTGACGGTCCAGAACGCGCCGGTGCCTGGGCCGGCCACGCCGTCGTAGAAGCCCAGGGTGAAGCCTTGGGGGATCTGCCACTTCTTTTTCACCGGCGCATCGGCATCCAGCGGCGCCTTGGGCGTGCCGCCGAACAGCAGGTAGACGCCACAGAGAAAGACGATCACCGGCAGCATCTTGTTCAGCCATTCGGCCGGCAGGTAGTGGGCCACCACCGCACCGATCAGGGCACCGACAAAAGTGCCGACCAGGGCGTGACGCCACTGCCGTGGGTGGAACAGTTTGCGCCGGTAGTAGGTGAAGCCGGCGGTGGCCGAGCCGAAGGTCGAGCTGAGCTTGTTGGTGCCCAGCACCAGGTGCGGTGGCATGCCGGCGGTGAGCAGCGCCGGGGTGGTGAGCAGGCCGCCACCGCCGGCAATGGCATCGATGAAACCGGCAACGAAAGCGACGGCGGCAAGAATCGCCAGGGTGGTGGGGTCTACGCTGAGTTCGAAAGGCATGGCGTGGGCTTAACAGGACGCGCGTTGGCAGGCGCAAGGCCGTCATGTTAAACGCAAGCGTTTGCGCTGCCCAGTACAACCCAGGCACTGAATAATTATCTATGTGATCGACGCTGTCGGCCTCTGATGTACTGAAGCTTCCCCTTCAATCAGAGGCATCTGTGATGTCATCACCAATGAACCATTCCCCTGTGCCATCGTCGCCGTATGCCGGGATCGGTTACATCCCGTCATCGTTTTCACCCCTTGAACAGGAAGGTTTGCCCCAATGGCTGCAGACTGCCGAACCAGCCAAGCGCCTGCGCCTGATGCGCATACGTGAAGAGGGCCGTACGCTGCGCCGTGAACTGACAGAGGCAATGAGCAAGTTGCAGACCCTGCATGAATTCTGTCGACCCAAGCTTGAGCAAATGGCCCGGGAAAGCCACGGTGATGTGGTCGATACCGAGAATGGCACGTTTTTGGTGTTCAAGCCCAACTCAGCCATGCTACCCAACCGCCTGGATGAGGTGCTGGTGAGTCAGCGCTCGTTGTATGAAGCGGCCTTGCAGAATTTCAGCCAGACGCAGTTGCTGCAACTGGGCGGCAATCCCTTCGTCAAGCTGGCGATACCGACGGAGTTCGACCTGTTTGCCGGATTCAATGGCAAGGAACGCGATGCTTCTGATGCCGTCAGCTCGATTGTTTGTTATGCCGATGAGGGTGTCGGCTATGCGTTGCGCGTTCGCAAACTGGATCTGGGCAAACAGTACCAGGAGTACCTGACCCGCCAGCTGGCTGCCGGCTCCCTGCAGCAGGTCAAATGTGAAGCTGCCATGAATGTCCTGTCCGAGGAGTTGGCAATTGCCGATATCAAGGGGCTGTTGAGCAGCGCTGCGAAGGTCATCCTTAACGAATTCATAAAGGGCGCGGCGCGTGATGACCCCCATGGCAGTCAGATCCGCCATACGCTCAATGACGGTGTTTCACCCTACGACTTTGCCGAGGAGTGGTCACTGCACCTGCTGGATGATCTGGCGCTGAGTGAAGTTCTCGTGTTTGGCGCGGCCAAGCCGCAAGCGCCCTGCGTTGCCTTTGTACCGGGACATCCACAGCAGCCGCTGAAGGAGTATCCCTCCCGCTCAGCGTTTCTCAACGATCTGCAGGTACAGTTGAGCGACGGAGCCTTCCGGGCCTTTTTCCATCGGTTCGTGCCATTGGCCAAATGGCCCGGCGTGCTGGAAGCCTTGCAGGAAACCGACGAATACACTCGCAACAGGCGCTTGAATCTACGCACCCAATCGCTGAACAAGGGGTTGAAGGCCCACTGGTATGAGCAGATGTGCCGCAGGCTGGCCGACGATGCCAAGTACCTGGCCGTGCCCACGGCGAAGGTGGAAGGTCGCACCGCGTTTGCCAGAATCCCCGATTTCCTTGAAGCTACCCAGCAGCACCTGATGTACGGTGCCGGCGTCGGGTTTCAGGCCCGCGAGGAGGACGAAGGCCAGGCCCCTTCCGACTACGTCACGCCGTTGCGCTGGGTGATCCTGCCCAACGGCCGTTACGGGCGTTGGGCCAGCAACCTGAGCACCTATACCTTGCCGCCCAAGTTGCAATTCGATCCGCCAGATAACCAAGGCATCATCCACTCGTCCCTGGGGCGGGCCATCCGTATCAACGGCCACAGCTATTTGATCAAATTCGATGCCAGTATCGGAAAAGAGCGCTTATACCTGGATTCGGAAGCACGTACTTATAACCCAATCCTTGAACACAACGGCGCGGGCAGTTGGCATCACAGCCTGGAGCGGCCCGAACGGTGGGGGCGGCTATCGCTCCTGCGTCGTCTGGGGAGCTGGCTGGACGACCTTGGCGATGACGAACTGATGCTGGCTGCGCGCCTCAGTGGTGTCACCAATGCCACCTTGCGCAGGGTATATAGCCATGACGATGCGCCGCCTGCATTGCTGGTGTGGACGATCGGCCAACTGCGGCGGGTGCGCAAGACCGAATCGCTGCTGGCGCTGGTCAAGGACGGGCGTGTGGTGCCTGCTGAGTACGAGGTGCCAGAGTTGGCAGAATTTCGTGCGTTGTTTACTGTCACCCAGACTCAGGTACCCCGGCCACGACGTAGCCCACAACAGGACGACGGTAACGCTTATTGCGGCACTGACTGCGGCGCACCGCCGGCGGTGCTGTTTCTGGAATGGTACGACAGGCTGTTTCGCGCGTTCATGGCGCGCAGCGAACACATGCTGCAGTTGCCTGAGCCCGCGCAAGTGGCTTCCGATTTACAGCTCGGCGAGCTTCGCCAGCACTACCCGAATCTGCCCGTACAGTTGCTTGACGAGCTGATTGCCCAGTCCTCACCGCCCGTTCTGGAGCGTCTTTCCCGCGGTGTCCTTGACCTGAACCTGTTTGAGCGTTCACGCCGAGCCTGGAACGCCTATCGGTTGACGCGGGCGCTGATGGGCTTTCGCGCGCCAGCTCAAGCCGATATCGATACCCGTACGCTGGCGTTTGCATTGTTACCGGCCTTGCCCGGCTGGCACTCGGACCTGAACCTGGCGTTGTACCCCGGGGATGTGCGCAGAACCACGCCCAGGCGCCTTGCCCAGGTGCCAGGTGCAGCGTCCTGGGGGCTGGGGAGCGGCGGCCCGTTCAGCTACGAAGTGGTGCAACTGCAGGGCGAGCGTTACCTTGAAAGCCGCTCCCACCGTGACTTCTATGCCGCATTGCTGGATCTGATGGGGGCCGCGCAGCGCCAACGCCTGGGGCTGGGTACGAACGAGACTGAACGACTGCGTGACCTGCTGTATGAACTGGCCGTTAGCCAGCCGATGCGCACCCTGGCCTTGCTGGGCATCGAACGTCCACGGGTTACCTTGCATCCGCATGGCTCCGAGCGCCGCGCCCGGGCGATGGCTGGCACGGGTGGGCGCTTCGAGCGCGAGAGCAGCATCGAACGGTTGCAATTGATGTTCCCTCGGGCATCCGAGAGCCATATCCAACGTATTTTTGACCAGGTGACACGACAGGGGCCAACGGTAGTTGACGCGCTCAATCGCCTGGAAGATTCGCGACTGCGCCTGGACGGTGCGCTGCGGGCCTGGGTAGGGGCCAGCAATGTGTACGGGGCGGGTTTTGGTGCGCGCCGGCGAGGGCACATTGCCGAGCAGTTGCTCAACGCCCTGGACCCGACAATCACTGTGCTGGAGATCAACGACGCATTTGTCAGCAGCTTGCCCGAATTGCCGCTGGATTACGACGCCATTGAGCGCCTGACCCTTGACCTGCCAGCCATGAATAACTTGCCTGGCAGCTTCCTCGCGCGCTTTGCGAACCTGCGCGAACTGCGTTTGAACACCCGGGTCGGCAGGTTGCCAAACGGCCTGGTCGAATTGCCGCAGCTGCGCAGCCTGTCCTTGACCAACGCGCACCTGCGTCCAGAGGACTTGAGGCCGATCGGCCAGATTGCGCAGTTGAGAGAGCTGAGCATCATTCACCTTACGCCGCCGCAAAGCGAGGGCGAATCGGTTTACGCTGCACGCACCTGGGACACCGAAGACATGGCGGCTATCGCCCGTTGCCAACACCTGCGGCACTTGCAGATCCGGGACTGCCGAGCGCTGTTCGAGGGCGATGTGATTGGTACGCTGGCGCCACTTCAACAGCTCACGCATCTTGACCTTTCGGGCAACTCATTCACGCTGTATGGAGAGAATGTCCGCGGACTCGTTCATCTGCGCCACCTGGACCTGAGTCGCAATCCGCTGAACGCAGGGCTCGATGTCAGTGCCATGAGTGATCTTCGCTGTCTCGACCTGCATTACTCCCGGGCTGATTGGCCGGTTGGCCTGGAAAACCTCGCGCATATTGAACAGGCTGACCTTGCAGAGGTCGACCTGAATACGGTGCCGGCTGGTGCTGGCCGTGTGCGCGGGCTGCGTCTGTCGGTCGTCAACCTCAATGCCACGGATCGCGAGCGGGTTTTGAGGGAAATGGCTGAAGTGAATAATCTGTCGGGCGCGGATCATAGCGAATTCCGACTGTCGCGGGTCGAATTGGGCGAGACTTCAAATGAATCCGAAGAGGAGGATACGGAGCCTGAGGCGGACGTGGGTGCTGAAGGGATAATCGTAGGTAATCTGTTCGACGGCCTGTCGGAACAAGACCGCAGCCTGGCGCAGCAACTGGTCGATTCGAACAGTAATGGCAGTCGTGCGTTCTTTGCGTTGATGAATACAATACTGTCGCGAACACCAGCGGATGAGCGTGACGAGGTAACCAGGCAAGCCCACTCGATCATCCTGCGGATGTTCGATGAAGCCCGGCGCGAGGAGTTCTACCGCGTGGCACTGGACCTGGGCTGCATAGATTCTGCCGTGCAGCGTTTTTCCGACCTGTTGGGGCTGGCAGAGGCGGATCGGGTGGCGGCCAATACCTCTGGCAATGCCCGCCCTGAGCTGATCGACCTGGGGCTTTCTTTGTGGCGGCTGCGCAGCCTGCGAGCCTCTGTTGCCAGGCGCTACCTTGATTGGTGGGGGCAACGCGGTGGCCAGCCGGACTATGCCGAGATCGAGTTGTATATTCGTATCGCGTTGACGGCCCGGCTGCGCTTGCGTCACCAGCCCAGACGCCAGGTCAATGCCAGCATGGTGACATGGATGAGCAGTTCGATGGTGGATGAGGTCGAGACAGATGTGCTGACCACGCAGGCTCAGGATTTCCCGGTTGCCTTGAGCGACCAGCCGTTCTGGCAGGAGCACCTGGTTGCGCAAGAGTGCGCTCCCTGGAGTTACGAGGTTGAATCGGCGCTGCAGGAATTGGCCGTTGGTGAAGGGCTGCCACGTACATTGGGCGAATCGGCACGTACCCGGCTGGAGCAACTCTTGACTCAGGCCCGCAAAGTCATTGCCGAGCGTGATGAGGTGCCGGTGAATTCCGGGCCGCTGGTGCTGGACAACGAAGACCATCGGCTGCAAGCGTTCAACCTGATGCCGGCAATGATCCAGCTGTCCAGGGTCGAATACACCCGGCAGGTAGTCAGCGAGTACTTTGCCCAGGGCGTCCCGACACAAAGCCCGCAGCCGGGGCCTTCGGGTGTACAGCGCAAGCCCTGATCGGCAAAAGCATCAAGGCATGAAGAAAGGGGCCTGAGCCCCTTTCTTTTACGGCCAGCCCTCAGCTCAGAAATCCGCCGTCGACATTCAACGCCACGCCAGTGGTGTAGCTCGACGCGTCGCTGGCCAGGTACAGCACCGCGCCGGCCATCTCTTTCGGGTCGGCCACGCGCTTGAGCGGGATCTGTTGCAGCGCGGTGTTGAGGATCGTATCGTTCTTGACCAGCGCCGAGGCGAATTTGGTATCGGTCAGGCCTGGCAGCAGGGCGTTGCAGCGGATACCGAACGGCGCGCATTCCTTGGCGAAGACCTTGGTCATGTTGATCACCGCCGCCTTGGTCACCGAGTAGATGCCCTGGAAGATCCCCGGCGACACGCCGTTGATCGAGGCGACGTTGATGATGCTGCCGCCACCGTTGTCGCGCATCAGCTTGCCGGCTTCCACCGACATGAAGAAGTAACCGCGGATGTTGACGTCGACGGTCTTCTGGAAGGCGCCAAGGTCAGTGTCTAGCACGTTGCAGAACTGCGGGTTGGTGGCGGCGTTGTTGACCAGGATGTCCAGGCGCCCGAACTGTTCGCGAATGCCGGCGAAGACCTGGCTGATCTGCTCCATCTCGCCGATGTGGCAGGCAACCGCGGTGGCCTTGCCGCCGGCGGCGATGATCGCCTCGGCGACCTGCTGGCAGCCGTCGAGCTTGCGGCTCGAAACGATCACATGGGCGCCTTGCTGGGCCAGCAGATGGGCGATGGCCTCGCCGATACCGCGGCTGGCGCCGGAGACGAAGGCGACTTTGCCGTCGAGGTCGAACAGTTGGGTCTTGGACATGGTCTTTTCCTTGTTGGAGTCGTCAGAGTGGGGACTTGCCGATGACCTGCAGGCTCATGTGCTCCAGCAGCGTGTTCATGTGAATGAACTGGGCGAAGCGCTTGTCCTGGGTCTGGCCGTGGAAGAACCGGTAGTAGATCTGCTGGACGATGCCGGCCAGGCGGAACAGGCCGTAGGTGTAGTAGAAGTCGTAGTTGTCGATTTTGAGCCCGGCGCGTTCGCCGTAGTAGTCGACAAACTGCTGGCGGCTCAGCATGCCCGGGGCGTTGCTTGGCTGGCGGCGCATCAGTTGCACCGGTGCCGGGTCGTCGGCTTGAATCCAGTAGGCCAGGGTGTTGCCCAGGTCCATCAGCGGATCGCCCAGGGTGGTCATTTCCCAGTCGAGCACGCCGATGATGCGCATGGGGTTGTCGGCATCGAGGATGACGTTGTCGAAGCGGTAGTCGTTGTGCACGATGGCAGGCTTGGGGTGATCGGCCGGCATTTTCTCGCGCAGCCAGGCGATGACCTTTTCCCAGCGTGGCGCATCGGCGGTCAGGGCTTTTTCGTAGCGGCTGGCCCAGCCCTCGATCTGGCGTTGCACGTAGCCTTCGGGCTTGCCCAGGTCGCCCAGGCCGCAGGCGTTGTAGTCGACCTGGTGCAGCTCGACCATCCGCTCGATGAAGCTCTTGCACAGGGCCTCGGTGCGTTGGGCATCCAGGCCCAGCTCCGGCGGCAGGTCCGAGCGCAAGATGATGCCCTTGACCCGGTCCATGACATAAAACTCGCCACCGATCAGCGACTCGTCGGTGCAATGCACGTAGGCTTTGGGGCAGTAGGGGAAGCCGCTGTTGAGCTGGTTGAGGATGCGAAACTCGCGGCCCATGTCATGGGCGGTCTTGGCCTTGTGGCCAAAAGGCGGGCGGCGCAACACAAACTCGCGCCCGGGGTATTGCACCAGGTAGGTCAGGTTCGAGGCGCCGCCGGGGAACTGGCTGATGGTCGGCGCACCGGCCAGGCCCGGGATATGCGCTTTCAGATAAGGGTCGATCACTGCGGCATCAAGTTCTTCGCCGGGGCGGACCTGGGTGGACTGGTCGGTGAGCGTCATTCGTTTCCCTTATGTTCAAAGCCAGAGATTATTGGCCAATCTAATTCCTGCCGCGCACGCTCACAAGCACACCCGGGCGTTATAGGTGAGCGTGTTGCAGCACAATCAGCAGGTTTGATCGGCTGAGCATATATAACTACACCCCGCGCCCTGCGTGCCTTTGATTGACTGCTGCCTTCCGCCATCCATAAGGCAGCGACAATGACCACCGACACCCTGACGCCTTTCAAGAGCCACGAGCGCTATTTCAACCAGCAGATCCCCACCTGGCTGAGCCATGCCAGCACCCATGCCATCAAAGAGCTGCATCAACGTCAACTGCCTGCCGCGCAGATTGCCGCAGATACCGACGCACAACTGCGCCAGGCATTGCACGACAGCCTGCGGCGTACCCAGGCTTCCAGCGCTGCGGCCGCCCGGCTTTTGAGGCAAATCAAGGGTATCAGCGAGTTTGCCGAGCCGCTGTTGCGCGCTGAAATAAACAAGCGCTTGGCGCTGGATATCAGCGTAACGGCCAATGAGCTGGTGCACATGCGCGATGATGCTTCGTTGCGCGAAGATCGCCTGGCCTCGGTGTTGATATCACGCCAGCCGTTATTGCAGGCGGCCTTGCAGAATTTTACTGCAAACGACGCAGAGAACTTTCGCACCGATGCCTACAGTGCGGTGACGGCGGTCGGTGCATTGCAACCTTTCCCCTCGACAGTGGACCCTGAGCGGCGTGCCCATCAATCCATCCGTTACGCCAGCAAGCTGCGCATCAGCCCCCAGCAGTTTGCAAAGCTGTGCCGGGAGCTGGATATCGGCCAACAGTACCAGGACCATCTCAAGTCGATTCTCGATGCCGCCCACAGTCGCGACGCCGTGCGCCGCACGCTGGTATCGGCAGCCAGGGACCGCTGCGAAAGCAATGTGCACGCGGCGCGTATCGCCGGCCACATCAGCGAGCCGGCCTACCGCATGCTCAAGCAGATGCTCAGGCAGTCGGCAAGCGCCCCGGCGACACAGACCCTGAGGGTCGACAAGGTGTATGAACGTGGCAACAGCGCGTTCGACGGTTCGCGTTGCTACCTGCTCAACCTCTTCGGTAGCACCCTGGGCGGCGGTTTTCTATTGCTTGGCCCCGATCCTGCCGGCCAGGCGCTGCCGGTGCCGGTCGTGGTGATAATGCCGGGCGATGCCAAGCCTGTGCAGGAATACGACTCTTACGCTGATTTTTACCGCAGCCTCAAGGCGCGCCTGCAAGACCCGCAGTTCCAGGGCTTTTTCAGTCGCTTCGTCGGGCGCCGCGGGCAATCGCGCGTGTTCGCTCAGTTCAAGCAAAGCGCTAACTGGCACGCGCAACCACCCAGGCTTCAGGAAATACGCGGCGAGTGCTTTGACTACCTGCACAGCGCGATGTTGGCCAGGACCTGGGACGACGCCAAGACCCTGGCGGTGCCGACCGCTGATGTCGATCGCGAAGCCTGGTTGCAGGAGTTGAACCATTACCTGGGCTTGGGCTTTAGCATGCTCAACGTAGCCGCGTTCTTCGTGCCGGGTCTGGGCGAGGTGATGATGGTGGCCCTCGGTGCGCAGCTGCTGGGCGACCTGTTTAACGGCCTGCAAGCCTGGGAGGCCAATGACCAGCAGCAGGCTATCAGCTACTTGCAGTCCTTCGGTATCAACCTGGCTATCACTGCCGGGCTGGGTGTGGCCGCGGGAGCCGCGGGCGCAGCGTTGAGCCAGCCGCTGGCGATTGATGCGCTGGAAGTGGTCGAGCTACCGGGGGGGGAGGTCCGCCTGTGGCGACCGGATCTTGCCCCTTACCAGCAAAGCGCAGCACTGTTGGAGGGGCACTTTGCCGATGCGCAAGGCATTTACCGGGTCGCTGGCAAACGCTACATCCGCATCGAGGGCAAGCCATTGGAAATCACCCAGGATTCGCGCCTGGGCAAATGGCGTATCGAGCACCCCGACGACCCTCAGGCTTACCGGCCTGTACTTGAGCATAACGGTGAGGGTGCCTGGCATCATGCGCTGGAGCGCGTCGACAGTTGGCCACGCCCGACCCTGGTGCGCAGGCTCGGGCACGCCTTCGAAGGTTGGGCAGACGCGGCGCTTGAGCGCATGGCCGACATCAGCGGCGTCAGCGATGCTGAGCTGCGCGCGGTCTACAGTGACGACCAACCCGCCCCGGCAGCCTTGCTCGACGTCAAGCGGCGGTTTGAAATCGATCGCCTGATCGCGGCACAGATCGACAATGTCAGGGCCGGGGAGGGGGTGCAATCAGGCTTCAACTATACAGTATCGCTGCTGTCGGAGTTACCGCGCTGGCCGCAAGGCAAAGCCGTCGAGCTGTATGACAGTGCCGAACTGTGGGGGCATCCGATGGTGTATGGCCGTGCGCAGCCTGAGGTGGCCGCCATCAAGCTCTCGCGCAGTGACCTGGCCGCAGGACGCCTGATTCGCAGGGTGCTAGAAGGTTTGAGCGTGGCCGAACGCAGCCGCTGGTTTGGCAATGATCACCTGGCCCGTGACCTTGAAACCGAGATCGGCCAGCAACTGGCTGAGCAGATGCAGGCATCAAGGTCGCGGATCTTCGACAGCCTGTACCAGGACTCGAGCGAACCTCTCGACTCTCTACAAATGGCGCTGCAACGGGACTTCCAGGGGCTGTCGCGGCCGCTCGCCGAAGCCCTCGCCAAGTCTGCCAGCGAAGTTGAGCGCAGCCGTTGGCAGGCTTCGCAGCGTGTGCCGCTGACCCTAGCCAAACGGGCCCGCGAGGCGTCGCGCCAGGTACGCCTGTCACGCGCTTGCGAAGGCCTCGAAATCAGCTACCTGGCCAATGACGACAGCTACCGTTTAGCGCTGCATTTGTTGCCAGAATTGTCCGGCTGGAGCGACTCGGTTCATTTAAGTGTGCGCCGCGACAGTGTGTCCGGCACTGAGCTCGACAGCATTGGCAGCGCGGGCGCGACGTCGCGAAAAACCCTGGTTAAAAGCGCCCGGGGCTGGCGCGCTTTCGACGAAAATGACGCCGAGTTGAGCGGGCTTGAGACAGCGGATCACGGCTTCTTCACCAGCCTGCTGCAGGCTTTGCCCGACAGCGAGCGCGTGGCGCTTGGCTTGAATATCGGTGACAGCACTGCACTGCGCCGCGCCCTGCTGGTGCAGGCGGCGCGTCAGCCTGCCAAGGCGCGGCTGGCGTTGGGCATGGCAGTGGAGCAGGGGCGTTTCAGGCCGCCCCTGCCGGTCGGGGCCGGGCGCCGTGGCTATCCCTTGGGTGGTACGATCGGGCGCTTGTTGCCGCGCACGTATGAGCAGCGTCTGCGCAGCCTGTTTCCCGACAAGTCCGATGAAGAGTTGCGCGATATTGTCCGTAATGCGGTTTTGCAGGGTGAAAACCTGGAAAATTTAGTCGGCGATCTGGAACAGGAGCTGGAGGCCGAACGCCAAGGCTTGTCGTCGTGGGTGGAACAGGGCGCTACAGCCACGGCCCGCGAACGGCGTCGGCAACTGGCGATGCAGTTGCTGGATGTCTGGCAACTTCGCAGCAGGGCGCCACTTGAGGTCAGCGAGTATCAACTGGATGGGGCGCCTGGCTACCTACTGACACTCGACTCCCCTGGGGTGGATGGGCTGCCGCCTCTTGCGAGCGCCATCGACCAGATTCTCGAGCTGGAGTTGAGCAGCATGACGGCCATCAGCGAATTGCCGGCAGAATTCTTGCGCGCCTTCCCCAACCTGCGCCGCTTGAGCGTACGTCACACGCCGATCACGCAAATCCCGCAGAACATTGCCCAACTGAGTGAGTTGCGGGTGCTGGATCTCACCTATAGCCGAACAGGGTTGGCCCACCTGGCGCGCTTGAGCGGGCTTCGGCGCTTGTGGTCGCTGGATCTTCGGGGCGTGTCGCCATCGTCGGTCACTGTGACGGCCGAACAACTGGCGCCTTTACGGCAGTTATCCAGCTTGCGTTTCTTGTCGCTAATGGAGAACCAAGCCAGCTTCGGTCCAGGCGCGTTTGCCGAATTGGCCGGGATGCCGAACCTGCGCCGGCTGTACCTGACGCGCAACAACATCACCCTGAGCGAAGCCGATGTCAGTGAGCTGGCGGGCATAACCAACTTGCGTGAGTTGTCCATGGGCCATAACCCGTTGATGCGCACTCCGGACATCCGCCAGATGCCGCAGCTGCGCCTCTTGGCGTTGCCGGACGCGCACATCACTGGCTGGCCGCTGGGGCTTGAGACCACCGCGAACTTTGACGTTCGCCTCGAAGGCAATGCCATTATCGAAGTGCCTGCTGGCGCCGGACGAATGCCGCGGCTGTTGTTTGGCTACGAGGGCATGAGCGAGGCGCTGACTACCCGCTTGATTCGTGAGCGCATGGCGGTTCAGGCCGAGCCCGGGGCGGACGTGCGTATCGAGGAGGTGCTGGATGACGGAGGGGACACCGACCTGAGCGCCTATCAGCAACTGACGCAAGAGCAGGAGCACACCGCGCTGGAGCTGTTTCGCTTGCCTGAGTCACGCTCGTTCAGGCGTTTGCTGGCCCGGTTGCTGACCAACGGGCAAGTAACCGAGCCTCAGGCTGTGCAACTGATCGAGGCGGCCGCCGCGGACCCTGAACAACTGGGCAGGCAACTGTTCGCCCAGGCAGTTGACGCCGATACCTGCGAGGACCGCGATATCGTGGTATTCAGTGACCTGCAGGGGCTGCGAGAGGCCGATCAGGCACTCGGCCAGGGTGGCCAGGCAAGTCGACAGTTGCTGGCCCTGGGCATCAGCCGCTGGCGCCTGCAACGCCTGCGCACCTATGTGGCGGAGCAGATCCGCGGCTGGCAGGCCGATCCGCAGTTCGTGCACTTTATCGATGCGATCGAAGTGGAGCTGTATTACCGGATTCATCTGGCTGAACGCTTGGGCTTGCGTCATCAACCGACAGAAATGATCCATGGCCATACGGTGTTCTGGGTCACCAGCGATATGCTGGCTGAGGCTGCGCGTATCATCCGCCAGGATCAGGCGGCTCTGCTGCCTGAATGGATGACCCAGGAAATCTATTGGCAGGATTACCTCAAGCGTAGGTATCGCGCGCGCTACGAGGCGCTACAGGCTCAACTGGCCGGCATCTTCGATCCTGCGACCGGTTTCATGGAAGACTTGCAACGGCTACGAGGAACGCAAGCAGACCTGACGACGCCGCTTCCTGTGGTAGCGGGGGAGACGGCTGAACAGCTGGCCTCGGCATTTGCGCTGGCACCAAGCGAGCTGGCGCAGCTAGCGTACGATGAAGCCACATGGATTCAGGCCTACAGGAAACTGCAGGATGCCCGGGAAGTGAGGGAAAACGAGCTTCCAGGGGTGCTGACAAAAGAAGAAATTGGACGTGATGCTGGTTGAGCCAGCAAAAAAAACCGAAGCCTGGGCTTCGGTTTTTTTATCGCTGCCAGCCGATCAGGCCGGGAACAGCTCGCTCAGTTTCATCGACAGCATCATGTCGCCTTCAACGCGCAGCTTGCCGCCCATGAAGGCCTGCATGCCGTCGGTTTCGCCGCTGACGATACCCTTGAGGGTGTCGCTGTCCAGCACCAGGGTGCAGTTGGCGTCGGCGTTTTCGCCTTCCTGGATTTCGCAGGTGCCATCCTTGACGATGAGGGCGTAGTGCTTGTCTTCGTCAGTGATGTTGAAACCGAATACCAGGTCCAGGCCAGCGGCGGCGGCTGGGTTGAACTTGGCTTTCATCGCTTCGACGGCTTTTGCTACATCGCTCATGGTGTGTTCCTTATTAAGTGATTTGCGTGACGGGTGAGGTCACAACGAGCCGGGGTTCATCGGTAGGTGATGAGCTCCGGCGCCTTCAACAGCTGCACATGGGCCTGACTGTTGAAGGAAGCCAGGGCCACCTCGCGGCCGCGAAACTTCAGTTGGCTGAGCGAGGTGTTGATGATCTGCCAGTTCAGCTCGAAAGCCTGGCCGGCAGTGATACGGGTTACCAGGTGGAGCAGGGCGGCAATGGTGCCGCCCGAGGTGAAAATGGCAATGTTGTCGCCGTTGCCGGCCTGTTGCAGCACCCGCTGCAGGCCGCCATCGACCCGCTGGACAAAGCCCTGCCAGCTCTCGGCGCCTTCGCAGGCATGTTCGCCGCCGTGCCAGCGCTGCACCAGCAAGGCGAACAGGCGCTGGAACTCGCTGCGGTTCTGGGTGCCGTTGCGCAGCACGTGCAAGGCTTCCGGCTCGTCCGGCAACAGGCCGGGCAGCAGGCCGCGGATCACGCCGTCGGCATCGAATTCGTTGAAGGCGTTGTCGGTTTCCAGCGTGGGCACTTCGCAACCGGCGTTGTGCATCACTGCCAAGGCCAGTCGCGCGGTGTCCTGCTGGCGGCGCAGGTCGCCGGCCAGGCAGCGGTCCAGGCGCAAGCCCAGTTGCGCCAGGTGCTCGCCCAGGGCCTCGCTCTGGCGCATGCCCACGGGCGAGAGGACGTCGTAGTCGTCTGCACCAAATGAAGCCTGGCCATGTCGAATCAGGTAGATACTGCCCACGTCGTCCGCCTGCGCTAAGGATGAGCCGAGGTTAGGTTGCCGCTGTCAGGCTGTCAACGAAAAAACATACAAGCGTTTGAAAAGAGCGTTTGAACTGCATTGCCGAAGATTTCCTGCGCTGGCAGGGGCAGGGCGGCCTCGGTATGCTTGACTATCGGTTCGCGCCGCACGGGCGCAGGCATGTTAAGGAGTTACTGTGGAGTTTCTTGCAGAGTACGCAAGCTTTCTCGCCAAGACCGCGACCCTGGTGATCGCGATTCTGATTGTCCTCTCGGCGATTGCCGGTCTGCGCGGCAAGGGCCGGCGCAAGGGCGGCGGCCAGTTGCAGGTCAATAAGCTCAACGAGTTCTATAAAGACTTGCGCGAGCGCCTGGAAAGCAGCCTGCTGGACAAGGCCCAGCTAAAAGCCCTGCGCAAGCAGCAGGCCAAGGCCGAAAAACAACTGAAGAAAAAGCCCGAAGAAAAAAGCCGGGTGTTCGTCCTCGACTTCGACGGCGACATCAAGGCCTCGGCCACCGAGAGCCTGCGCCATGAAATCAGCGCGGTGCTGAGCCTGGCCACGGCCCAGGACGAGGTGGTGCTGCGCCTTGAAAGCGGCGGTGGGATGGTCCATAGCTATGGCCTGGCGGCCTCGCAACTGGCGCGTATTCGCCAGGCTGGCGTGCCATTGACCGTGTGCATCGACAAGGTCGCCGCCAGCGGTGGCTACATGATGGCCTGCATCGGCGACAAGATCGTCAGCGCACCCTTTGCCATCCTTGGTTCGATCGGCGTGGTGGCGCAGTTGCCCAACGTCAACCGCCTGCTGAAAAAACACGACGTCGACTTCGAAGTGTTCACCGCCGGTGAATACAAACGCACCGTGACCGTGTTCGGCGAGAATACCGAAAAAGGCCGGGAGAAGTTCCAGGAAGACCTGGACATCACCCACCAGTTGTTCAAGGACTTCGTCTCGCGCTACCGCCCGCAGTTGCACATCGATGATGTTGCCACCGGTGAGGTCTGGCTCGGCATTGCCGCGCTGAACAAGCAACTGGTCGACCAGTTGATGACCAGCGACGAGTACCTGAGCCAGCGCGCCCGCGAGGCCAACCTGTATCATCTGCACTTTGCCGAGCGCAAAAGCCTGCAGGAACGTGTGGGCCTGGCAGCCAGCGGTTCGCTCGAACACCTGGCGGTCAAGCTCTGGAGCCGTCTCAGTGGCCGGCTGTGGTAACCGGCTAGCCCTACGCCCAAGCATTAATTAGCACCCTGGCGGTGCTTGCGGCAGGTCTCCTAGGCATTCAAGCCAACAGGAGACTTGCCATGACCACCCCCTCTTCACTATCCGTTCCCGGCCTGCATGGCCCGTTCATTTCGCAACGCCTGCCGGCCTGGCTTCGCCATGCCCGGCCCGAAGACTTCGAGCGCATGGGCGGGCAGTTGCTGGCGCAGCAGCATGGCCGCGAGCAGCAAGACTGGTTTGCGACTGCCAGCGCAGCGGAACAAACGCTACTGGTCGATTACCAGCAGCGCAGCCGCCGCTCAGGCCAGCGCCTGGCCCGTGAGCTGAAAGACCTCAAAGGCATCGGCGCATTTTGCGAGCCCTTGCTCAGGGCCCGGCTCAACGCTGACCTTGGGGCCGAGCCTGATGTCGACTTCGATGAGTTCGTGCGCATCGAGCGTGAATCGGTGCTGCTGGGGTCAATGCTCAGGACTGTCCCGCGCCGCCAGAGCCTGATGCAGGCGGCATTGCAGAACTTTGCCGCCGACAGCGAGTTTGAAGCCGGCACTGCGCTGGCGCCCAAGGACGCTTTCTTTCTTGAACTGATACCGGGGACCGAGCAGGGCTACCCGCGTTTTCGCTATCGCTACAGGCAAAAGCTCGATATCGAACCCCAGGCGTTTGCCCGCGTATGCCATGACCTGGACCTGGGCGGGCAATACCAGCGGCACCTGAGCGAAGTGTTCGAGACACCGGCCAGCAGCGCCCTGCGTCGTAGCCTGGCAATCGAGCTGTACAAGGATCAGTTAAGGGTGAACCTGCAGGTCGCCTTCATGAAAAAACAGATCAGCGAGCGGGGACGTCAGGCCTTGCTCGATCTGTTGAGTGGCGTACGGGCGCCGCGCTGGAATGGCAAGCCCGTGCGTTGCAGCCAACTGAGCATGTTCGAAGCGCCGCTGTCCGATGTGCTGGTGATCGGGCCTGAACGCAACGACAATCGCGTCGAGCCGGTCATCCTCTACCTGCCCGGGGCGCCGGGCGCGGCGCTCAAGGAGTACCCCTCGGTCAAGGCTGCCAGCGACGACCTGAAGGCCCTGCTGCGCAAACCCGCGTACCAGTCACTGTTGCGCGGCTACGTTGCCCACCAATCGCAGCAGCATGTACTGAAACGGCTGGAGGAGGCGCTGTATCACCTGGTCAATGATGGCGATGGCCTGCACTGGCGGCGGCCGAACCCGGACGCCAACCTGCATGTGCGCGAGACCTTCATCGACCAGGAACTGTTTGGCTACCTGCAGGACCGTCACCTGCAGAAGATCAAGGATGAGGCGCGGGCCCTGGCCGTGCCCAGTGCCGACGCCGATGACCAGGCCTGGCGCGAGCGCCTGGCTTACTGGGAGTCGATCGGTTTCAACCTGCTCAATGCCGCAGCGTTTTTTGTCCCCTCGCTCGGGGCGGTGATGGCCGCCGTGGCGGCGGCGCAACTGATCGGCGAGGTGGTCGAAGGTGCCCATGCCTGGGAGGCTGGCGAGCTGGCCGATGCCTGGACGCACTTTAAATCGGTCGGCCTCAATGTGGCCTTCATCGCCGGGCTGGGCCTTGCCGGCAGGGCCCTCGAGCCGGTTGCGGCCAGCGAAGCGATCAATCGCCTGGTCAAGGTCAGGCTGCCCGATGGTCAATTGCGCTTGTGGCAGCCTGCACTGGGCGACTACGTCCGGGACAGATTGATCGCCGGGCGACTCGGGTCGCCCGGCAATGCATTCAGCGACGACGGAACAGCGGTTGCGGTTCGTCAGTGGCGGCCTGGTAGGTCACCGAGAAGTCCTGCAGGCTCTTCAGCGCTTCGACCGGGTCCTTGTCGGCACGCAGGGCAAAAGCATCGAAGCCGCAACGCTTCATGTAGAACAACTGGTCGCGCAGCACGTCGCCAATGGCGCGCAGCTCGCCGGTGAACTTGTAGCGGTCACGCAGCAGGCGCGCGTTGGAGTAGTTGCGCCCGTCGGTGAAGGCCGGGAAGTTCAGGGCAATGACCTGGAACTGGTTGGCCACTTCGCCGATTTCTTCGGCTTCTTCGTCGGCGTCCAGCCAGACGCCCAGGCCGCCGTCGCGGGCCTTGAGCATATGGCCGTGTTCACGCCACAGCTGCAGCGGCACGATGTAGTCGTCGCAGTTGGTCACTTCGTCGATGTTGAAATCCTTGGGCAGCAGGTGCCAGGTTTCGTCGACGATCTGGTTGTTCTTAATGATTCGCTGCATAGACGCGTTCCTTGAATGGGTCGATGCCAATACGTTGGTAGGTGTCGATGAAGCGCTCGTCTTCGGTGCGTTTTTCAACGTAGACGTCGATCAGCTTCTCGATCACATCCGGCATGTCGTCCTGGGCAAAGGAAGGGCCGAGGATCTTGCCCAGGCTGGCGTCGCGGCTGGCGCTGCCCCCCAGGGAGACCTGGTAGAACTCTTCGCCTTTCTTGTCCACCCCGAGGATGCCGATATGGCCGACGTGGTGGTGACCACAGGCGTTCATGCAGCCGGAGATGTTCAGGTCCAGTTCGCCGATGTCGAACAGGTAGTCGAGGTCGTCGAAACGACGCTGGATGGACTCGGCGATCGGGATCGACTTGGCGTTGGCCAGCGAGCAGAAGTCACCGCCCGGGCAGCAGATGATGTCGGTCAGCAGGCCGATGTTCGGCGTGGCCAAGCCGTTCTCGCGCAGCTCCAGCCACAGGGCATGCAACTGGCTCTGTTCGACGTCGGCAAGAATGATGTTCTGCTCGTGGGAGGTGCGCAGCTGGCCGAAGCTGTAGCGCTCGGCCAGGTCGGCCACGCTATCCAGTTGCTTGTCGGTGAGGTCGCCGGGGGCGACGCCGGTAGGCTTGAGCGACAGGGTCACGGCGACGTAGCCAGGGCGCTTGTGCGCCAGCACGTTGCGCGCGCGCCAGCGGGCAAAGCCTGGGTGCTGCTGTTCGAGCTCGCTGAAGTCGAGGTTGTCCAGCGCCTTGTAGTCCGGGTCGACAAAGTGCTTGGCCACGCGGTGCACTTCGGCCTCGGTCAGGGTGGTGCTGCCGCCGCGCAGGTGGGCCATTTCGGCCTCGACCTTTTCGGCGAACACTTCAGGGGTGAGCGCCTTGACCAGGATCTTGATCCGCGCCTTGTACTTGTTGTCGCGACGGCCGTAGCGGTTGTACACCCGCAGGATCGCGTCCAGGTAACTGAGCAGGTCCTGCCAGGGCAGGAACTCGTTGATGAAGGCGCCGACCACCGGGGTACGGCCCAGGCCGCCACCGACCAGTACGCGAAAGCCCAGCTCGCCGGCTGCGTTGTACACAGGCTCCAGGCCGATATCGTGCACTTCGATGGCCGCGCGGTCGCTGCTCGAGCCGTTGATGGCGATCTTGAACTTGCGCGGCAGGTAGGCGAATTCTGGGTGGAAGGTGGTCCACTGGCGGACGATCTCGCACCAGGGGCGCGGGTCGATCACTTCATCGGCAGCGACACCGGCGAACTGGTCGGTGGTGACGTTGCGCAGGCAGTTGCCGCTGGTCTGGATCGCGTGCATCTGCACGGTGGCAAGCTCGGCCAGGATCTCGGGGATGTCTTCCAGGGCTGGCCAGTTGTACTGCACGTTCTGCCGGGTGCTGATGTGGGCGTAGCCCTTGTCGTAGTCGCGCGCGATCTTCGCCAGCATCCGTGTCTGGCGCGAGGTCAGCTGGCCATAAGGCACGGCGACCCGCAACATCGGGGCAAAACGTTGGATATAGAGGCCATTTTGCAGGCGCAGGGGGCGGAACTCTTCTTCGCTCAGTTCACCGGCCAGGTAGCGGCTGGTCTGATCCCGGAACTGCTTGACGCGGTCCTCGATGATCCGCTGATCGTACTCGTCGTATACGTACATAGGGGTCCTGTTCTCAAGCTGCTTGCAGCTAATCGCGCGCACGGCCGCGCACTCCGGTGCGGAGCCGAGGAAAGATAGCAGTTTGCGTTTATGCGCAAAAGTGAAGTTTTTGCATATGAAAAGAACCATTTGGACTAAGTGAGACTGACTGGCATTTGTCCAATGTGCCACTACGGGCGGTTATAATTGACGGTTTGAATAGCGGGAGCGTCAACGCATGCTCAAGGCCTTGTGCCAAAGCCTTTGCCTGAGCCTGCCACTGGTGGCCGGTGCGCAGGCGGCTTCAGTGGTGTTTCTCAATCCGGGCTATTCCAACGAGACTTTCTGGGTCAGTTATTCGCGTTTCATGCAGGCTGCCGCCGACGATCTGGGCCTGCAGTTGCGTATCCAGTACAGCGAGCGCCGGCCGGAGCTGGCGCTGACCCAGGCCCGTGAAGTGCTCGAAGGCCGTCAGCGCCCCGATTACCTGGTGCTGGTGAACGAGCAGTACATTGCCCCGGAGATCATCCGCCTGTCCCGCGACAGCGGGGTAAAGCTGTTCCTGGTCAATAACGGCCTGACACCGAATCAGGTCGAGCTGATTGCCAGCCACCCGGACAAATACCCGCCCTTGCTCGCCACCCTGGTGGGCAATGACGAGCAGGCCGGCTACCAGATGCTCAAAACCCTGATTGCCCTGCGTGCCCGCCCGGGGGTGACCCGGCCGCTGGAGCTGCTGGCGTTTTCCGGGCTCAAGACCACCCCGGCCTCGCAGTTGCGCGAGCAGGGCATGCGCCGCGCCCTGGCCGAGCACCCCGAGGTGCGCCTGCGCCAGGTGGTGTATGGCGGCTGGGGCCGCGAGCGTGCCTACGAACAGGCCCGCCAGCTGTTACAGCGCTACCCGAAGGTCGAGCTGGTGTGGTCGGCCAACGACGAAATGGCCTTTGGCGCCATGCAGGCGCTGGAGGAAGCTGGGCGCGTGCCGGGCAAGGATGTGCTGCTGAGCGCCGTCAACAGCTCGCCGGCGGCGTTGCAGGCGCGCATCGACGGGCGCCTGAGCGTGCTCATGGGCGGGCACTTTTCCCTCGGCGGCTGGGCCATGGTGTTACTGCACGATGATGCGCTGAAACTGCCAATCGACCGAGATGGCCGGCGCGATTACCAGGTGCCGGTGCTGCAGATGATCGACCCGCAACGGGCCCGGCGCTGGCTGAACCTGCAGGATCAAGCCGACTACGGCCTGGATTTCAACCGTTTCAGCGCTCAGGGCCATGCGCCGGATTACCGCTACCCGTTTCTCAACGCCCCGGTCGAATATTGAAATACCCCTGCTTGAGCAATGGCCATTGCTGAACTTAACTGCTACGGGTGACATGCATTCCCATAAACACTACAAGAGGCGATGCAATGGGAAATTCGACCAAAGCGGGTAAGCCTGACAGCAGTGTCGATGCCTGGGCGATACTCTGTCTGATCATCCTCGTGGTAGTGACCGCCGTGTACTGGGTCAGCCACCAGTGACATCACCCGATGGGTAACAGTGAACCGCCCGCAGAATGGACATCTGCGGGCGGACTGCTTTTCAGCGGGCGGTCAGGTGCATGGCCAGTTGCACCAGCCCGATCAATACCAGAATGAACAGCAAGGTGAACACGGTGCCCAGCGCGATGAAGTGGCTGGCCTTGCCGTGGTTGAAGTCGCGGGCGCGGTTCTTGCCGCTTTGCACCCCGAAGGCCGCTGCCAGGATGCTTTGCAGCATCTGCCAGAAGGTCGGGGGTTTGCCTTGGGCGGGTTCGTCCATGAGGGGCTCCTGGTTAAAAGGCATCCCCTCTCAGTGTAGACGGAAGCTGCAAGCTATGAGCCTCAAGCTACAAGAGGCTGATGCGCCTTCTTGCAGCTTGTAGCTTGAAGCTTGCAGCTTCAGTTGTCATAACCAAGGTTAGGCGCCAGCCAGCGCTCGCTCACGCTCAGCTTCTGGCCTTTGCGCGCGGTGTAGCTCTGCACCTGGTCCTTGTCGACCTTGCCGACGGCAAAGTACTGCGCCTGCGGGTGGGCGAAATACCAGCCGCTGACCGCCGCCGCCGGGAACATGGCGAAGTGCTCGGTGAGGAACACGCCGCTGGGCCCGGTTTCGCCGATGGCGGTGCCGTCGAGCAGGCGGAACAGGGTTTCCTTCTCGGTGTGGTCCGGGCAGGCCGGGTAGCCCGGGGCAGGGCGGATACCCGAGTACTGCTCCTTGATCAGCGCCTCGTTGTCCAGGTGCTCGTCCTTGGCGTAACCCCAGTAGTCTTTGCGCACCTGTTCATGCAGCCATTCGGCGCAGGCCTCGGCCAGGCGGTCGGCGAGGGCCTTGACCATGATCGAGTTGTAGTCGTCGCCCTTGTCCTGGTACGCCTTGGCCACTTCCTCGGCGCCGATGCCGGCGGTGGTGATGAAACCGCCGACGTAATCGGTGATGCCGGTGTCTTTGGGTGCGACGAAGTCGGCCAGGGAGAAGTTCGGCTTGTTGTCCGGCTTGATGGTCTGCTGGCGCAGGTGGTGCAGCTGCGCCAGTGGCTGACCATCGGCGCCATAGACTTCGATGTCGTCATGGTTGACCTGGTTGGCCGGCCAGAAACCGAACACCGCGCGGGCGCTGATCAGCTTTTCGTCGATCAGCTTGGCGAGCATTTCCTGGGCATCCTTGAACAGCGCGGTCGCGGCTTCGCCGACCACTTCGTCAGTGAGGATGCGCGGGTACTTGCCGGCCAGGTCCCAGGAGATGAAGAACGGCGTCCAGTCGATGTACTCGGCCAGTACCTTGAGGTCGATGTTCTCCAGTACCTTGACGCCGGTGAAGCTCGGCACCACCGGCTGGTAACCGGCCCAGTCATACTTGGGCTTGGCGGCGATCGACTGCTCGTAGCTCAGGCGCTCGGTGCGGGCGCTGCGGTTGGCGGTGCGCTCGCGCACCTCGATGTAATCCAGGCGGGTCTTCTCGACGAAGCCTGGCTTGAGTTCCTTGGACAGCAACTGGGTGGCGACACCCACCGCGCGTGAGGCGTCGGTGACGTAGATCACCGCGTCGTTGCTGTACTTGGGCTCGATCTTCACCGCCGTGTGGGCCTTCGAGGTGGTGGCGCCGCCGATCATCAGCGGCAGGTGGAAGTCCTGGCGCTGCATTTCGCGGGCAACATGGACCATCTCGTCCAGCGACGGGGTGATCAAGCCGGACAGGCCGATGATGTCGCATTTTTGCTCGCGGGCGGTCTGCAGGATCTTCTCGGCCGGGACCATGACGCCGAGGTCGACGATGTCATAGCCGTTGCAACCGAGCACCACGCCGACGATGTTCTTGCCGATGTCGTGCACGTCGCCCTTGACCGTGGCCATGAGGATCTTGCCCTTGGCTTCGGGCTTGTCGCCTTTTTCCAGTTCAATGAAGGGAATCAGGTGCGCTACCGCCTGCTTCATTACCCGCGCCGACTTGACCACCTGGGGCAGGAACATCTTGCCGGCGCCAAACAGGTCGCCGACCACGTTCATGCCGCTCATCAGCGGGCCTTCGATCACCTCGATCGGGCGCGCGCATTGCTGGCGGCACTCTTCGGTGTCTTCCACGATAAAGGCGGTGATGCCCTTGACCAGCGCATGTTCCAGGCGCTTGCCAACCGGCAGCGAGCGCCATTCCTCGTTCTCGACTTCCTTGACCGCGCCACCGCCCTTGTAGTCGTCGGCGATCGCCAGCAGGGCGTCGGTGCCTTCCGGGGTGCGGTTGAGCACCACGTCCTCGACCCGCTCGCGCAGCGCCGGCGGGATCTCGTCGTAGATCTCCAGCTGGCCGGCGTTGACGATACCCATGGTCAGGCCGTTCTGGATCGCGTGGTAGAGGAACACCGAGTGGATCGCCTCGCGCACCGGGTTGTTGCCACGGAACGAGAACGACACGTTGGAAACACCGCCCGAGCTCAGGGCGTAGGGCAGGTGGTCGCGGATATAGGCGCAGGCTTCGATGAAGTCGACGGCGTAGTTGTTGTGCTCCTCGATGCCGGTGGCAACGGCGAAGATGTTCGGGTCGAAGATGATGTCTTCGGCCGGAAAGCCCACTTCGTTGACCAGGATGTCGTAGCTGCGCTGGCAGATCTCGCGCTTGCGTGCGGCGGTGTCGGCCTGGCCGACCTCGTCGAAGGCCATCACCACCACGGCGGCGCCGTAGCGCTTGCACAGCTTGGCGTGATGCTTGAAGGCCTCGACGCCTTCCTTCATCGAGATCGAGTTGACGATGCCCTTGCCCTGGATGCACTTGAGGCCGGCTTCGATCACTTCCCACTTGGAGGAGTCGATCATGATCGGTACGCGGGAGATGTCCGGTTCACCGGCGATCAGGTTGAGGAACTTGACCATGGCCGCCTGGGAATCGAGCATCCCTTCGTCCATGTTGATGTCGATCACCTGGGCGCCGGCCTCGACCTGCTGCAGGGCGACTTCCAGCGCTTCGGTGTAGTTCTCTTCGCGGATCAGGCGGGCGAACTTGGCGGAACCGGTGATGTTGGTGCGCTCACCGACGTTGACGAACAACGAGTTGCGGTCGATGGTGAACGGCTCAAGGCCCGACAGCCGGCAGGCCTTGGGGATGTCGGGAATGGCCCGTGGCGGGTACTTGGCGACCGCCTCGGCAATCGCCTGGATATGCCCCGGGGTGGTACCGCAGCAGCCGCCGATGATGTTCAAGAAGCCGCTGGCGGCGAACTCTTCGACCACCACGGCCATTTCGGCCGGGGTTTCGTCGTACTCACCGAAGGCGTTCGGCAGGCCGGCGTTGGGGTGCGCCGAGACATGGGTGCCGGCTTTGCTCGACAGCTCTTCGAGGTAGGGGCGCAGGTCCTTGGCACCGAGGGCGCAGTTCAGGCCCACCGAGATCGGGTTGGCATGGCGCACCGAGTTCCAGAACGCTTCGGTGGTCTGCCCCGACAGGGTACGGCCGGAAGCGTCGGTGATGGTCCCGGAGATCATGATCGGCAATTGGACGCGGTCTTCCTCGAACACCTGCTGCACGGCGAAGATCGCCGCCTTGGCGTTGAGGGTGTCGAAGATGGTCTCGATCAGGATCAGGTCGGCGCCGCCAGCGATCAGGCCGCGGGTCGCCTCAAGGTAGTTTTCTACCAGCAGGTCAAAGGTGACGTTGCGATAGCCCGGGTCGTTGACGTCCGGGGAAATCGAGCAGGTGCGGCTGGTGGGGCCGAGCACGCCGGCAACGAAGCGCGGTTTGTCCGGGGTTTCGAGGGTCTTGGCGTCGGCGACCTGACGGGCGATGCGTGCGCCTTCGAGGTTAAGCTCATAGGCCAGCGACTCCATGCCGTAGTCGGCCTGGGAAATCTGCGTGGCGTTGAAGGTGTTGGTTTCGAGAATGTCGGCGCCGGCGTCCAGGTAGGCCTTCTCGATGGCGGCGATGACGTCGGGGCGCGACAGCAGCAACAGGTCGTTGTTGCCTTTGACATCGCTTGGCCAATCGGCGAAGCGCGTGCCACGATAGTCGTGTTCCTCGAGGCGGTAGCTTTGGATCATAGTACCCATGCCGCCATCGAGAATCAGGATGCGCTCTTTGAGTGCTTGCTGAAGTGCTTGGAAACGAGCGCTGCGGTCAGACATAGGACTACCTGGTCGGGCAAAAACAAAAGTTGCGGAATAATAACAAAGCTGCGCGGTTTTTAGACGTGTTGAAGATTTACATGAATTTCATTCATGTTGGCACGCCGCCAGCACCGGTAGAATCGTGAAGCTATCAATACCCAGGACATTCGGCACATGGTGCATCGCTTTCTTGCCGGCGCTTTCGCTCTGTTCATCAGCGGCGTGGCGTTGGGGCAAGCCCCTCAATCAAGCTCGGCTATTTCGTATACCCGGGACATCCAACCGATCTTCACCGAGAAATGCGTGGCCTGCCACGCCTGCAACGACGCGGCCTGCCAGCTCAACCTGGGCAGTGCCGAGGGCGCCTCGCGCGGTGCCTCCAAGGTGCCGGTGTACCAGGGCGAGCGCAGCAAGGCGGTCGCGCCGACGCGCTTGTTCTACGATGCCACCAGCACCGAAGGCTGGCAGCGCAAGGGCTTTTACTCGGTGCTCGACAACCAGGGCAGCCAGGCCGCGCTGATGGCGCGCATGCTCGAGCTTGGGCACAAGACCCCGCTGACGCCCAACGCCAAGTTGCCCGAGGAGATTGTCCTGGGCCTGAACCGCAACAACATGTGCCCATTGCCCGGTGAGTTCGACGCCTATGCCGGCGCGCACCCGAAAGAGGGCATGCCGCTGGCAGTTACCGGCCTCACCGATGCCCAGTACCAGACCCTGCAGCGCTGGCTGGCGGCCGGTGCGCCGGTGGAGCACGAGCCGATCCAGCCGAGCGCCAGGGAGGCCGCGCAAATTGCCGACTGGGAAGCGTTGCTCAACCGCCCCGGTTCGACCGAAGCGCTGGTCGGGCGCTGGCTGTACGAGCACCTGTTCCTTGCCCACATCCACTTTGTTGGCGGCGAGCAGGGGCATTTCTTCCAGTGGGTACGTTCGCGCAGCCCAAGCGGCCAGCCGATCGACCTGATCGCCACGCGCCGGCCCAACGACCCGCCGGGCACCGACTTCTATTATCGGCTGATGCCGGTGCAGGGCGTGATCGTGCATAAAACCCACATCACCTACCCGATGGGCCCGCAGAAGCTCAAGCGCGTCAAGCAGCTGTTCTACAGCGGCGACTGGCACGCCAATGCGCTGCCTGGCTACGGCCCGCGTCACCGCGCCAACCCGTTCGAGACCTTCGAAGCGATCCCGGCGGTGGCCCGTTACCAGTTCATGCTGGATAACGCCGAATACTTCGTGCGCACCTTCATCCGCGGCCCGGTGTGCCGAGGCCAGATTGCCACCGACGTGATCCGCGATAATTTCTGGACGCTGTTCCAGGAGCCGGCCCACGACCGTTACCTGACCGATGCCGAGTACCGCGGCCAGGCCACGCCGCTGCTGGCGATGCCCGGGCAGATCGACGACGTCGGCAGCATCCTGACCCTCTGGCATGCCTACCGCGACAAGCGCAACGAGTACGAAAAGCTGCGCCGCGAGGCCTATGCCGAAGTGCCGCCGCCGAGCTGGTCGACCCTCTGGGCCGGCAACGACAACGCGCTGCTGACCATCTTCCGTCACTTTGACAGCGCCTCGGTGAGCAAGGGCCTGATCGGTGACCTGCCAAAAACCATCTGGCTGTTCGACTACCCGCTGTTCGAACGCACCTATTACCAGCTGGCGGTCAACTTCGATGTCTATGGCAACGTCTCGCACCAGGCGCAGACGCGGCTGTACTTCGACCTGATCCGCAATGGCGCTGAGGTCAACTTCCTGCGCCTGATGCCGGCCGATGCCCGTGGCGCGATCCTCAGCGACTGGTACCAGAACGGCGGCAAGGTGAAGATGTGGATGGACTATGAGGACATCGACACCGACACCCCGAGCGCACTGAAACTCGACAAGCGCGACCCCAAGCGTGACTTCGGTCTGAAGCTGATCCAGCGCACCGGCAGCCTCAACGCCGCGCCCGACCCGATCAACCGCTGCCAGGGCGCCTATTGCTCGCGGCCGCAAATGAGCGAGGAGTTCCGTGATGTCGAGCAGTCGCTGAGCCGCCTGGTCTCGCGCCCGGCGGCGGGCCTTAAGGTGATCAATCAGTTGCCTGAAGCGACCATGCTGCGCATCGAAGGGCAGGGCGGCCAGCGCCAGGTCTACAGCCTGTTGCGCAACCGCGCGCACAGCAACGTCGCCTTCATGCTCGGTGAGGCCTACCGCTACCAGCCGGGCCTGGACACCCTGACCCTGGTGCCGGGCGTGCTCAGCAGCTACCCCAACTTCATGTTCAACGTTCCGGCCAGCGATGTGCCGGAGTTCGTCGAAGACCTGGAAGCGGCTCGCGACGACACCGCCAGGTTCGAGCGCATCGTCATGCGCTGGGGTGTGCGCCGCAGCCATCCGCAGTTCTGGCAGTACTTCCATGACCTCGACAGCTACATCAAGGAGACCGACGCGGTGGAGTCGGGGGTGCTCGACATGAACCGCTACGAGAACCTGTAAACATGACCGCCGGGAAGGTCGCCTGACCTTTCCCGGCAACCTGTGGTCCGAGCTCTCATGCGGCCCCGGTTCCGGCCGGGGCTTGAGTGGGACTTGAGACGCAGGTAACCGGATGCTGTATTCGCTTCAGGCTTTAAGGGCGCTTGCCGCCTGGGTGGTGGTTTGCCATCACTTCATGCAGATTTTCTTCGACTTCCATGCCAGTGGCCCGATTGGACAGTTCTTGACTGACCGCGGCGCCGTGGGCGTGGATGTGTTCTTCGTCATCAGCGGTCTGGTGATCTACCTCTCGACCCGCGACAAGGCCATGCCGGCCCGTCGCTTTCTGCTCAACCGGGCGCTGCGCATCGTGCCGGCCTACTGGTTCTACACCGCACTGATGGCCTTGCTGCTGGTCGCCGCCAGCCAGTGGATGCCGCACCAGGCCATCGACCTTGAGCATTTTCTTTTGTCGTTGCTGTTCATTCCGGCTGAGAACCCCGGCGGTTACGGCCAGTACCCGACCCTCAATGTCGGCTGGACCCTGAACTACGAGATGTTCTTCTACCTGCTGTTCTCGCTGGTGTTCGTGGTCCGCCAGCAACACCGGCTATTGCTGGTGGCGTTAGCATTGCTGCTGGTCAGCGAGGTGCTGACCCGCGCCGGGCTGCTCAATCACTTCTACCGTAACAATATCGTCTATGAATTTTTGCTCGGTATCGGCATCGGCGTGCTCTACCGGCGCGGCTGGATCGCCCAGGGCCTGTGGCTGCCGCTGGCGATCCTGGCGGCGGCGGGGCTGGCGATCTATCACCTGGATGCCTCGATGCGCTTGCTGCACTGGGGCGTGCCGAGCGCGTTGATTGTTTTCGCCTGCATTGCCCTGGAGCCGTACTTCAAGGGCAACCGCCTGCTCAAGGCGCTGGGCGATTGCTCGTACTCGGTGTACCTGATCCACGTGCTGGTGCTGTATGCCGGCTGGTTTGCAAGCGAGCGCCTGAACCTCAGCCCGTATGCGGTATTTGCCCTGTGCGTACCGTTGATCGCCGGGCTGTCGTGGGCCAGTTATCTGCTGCTGGAAAAGCGTTTGTACCGGCGTATGAGCGCCTGGTTCGAGGCCCGGCGCGGCACGCCAGTGGCGGTAACCCTTTCCTGACAGAATTACTAGGACTTTGTTCGGCGGCCAGGTTGGCGTAAACTGCCGGCAAGTCTGTGAGGAACTTCCATGAGCGCCATAACTATTACCGACGCCGCGCATGATTACCTGGCCGATCTGCTGGAAAAGCAGAACACCCCGGGTATTGGCATTCGCATTTTCATTACCCAACCGGGCACCACCTACGCTGAAACCTGCATTGCCTACTGCAAGCCGGGCGAGGAGAAGCCGGAAGACGAGGCGGTAGGTCTGAAGACCTTCACTGCCTACCTTGACGCGGTCAGCATTCCGTTTCTTGAGGATGCCGTGGTCGACTACGCTACCGACCGCATGGGCGGCCAGCTGACCATCAAGGCACCGAACGCCAAGGTGCCGATGGTCAACGAAGACAGCCCGGTCAACGAGCGCATCAACTACTACCTGCAAACCGAGATCAACCCGGGGCTGGCCAGCCACGGCGGCCAGGTCAGCCTGATCGAAGTGGTCGAGGACGGCATCGCCGTGCTGCAGTTCGGTGGTGGTTGCCAGGGCTGCGGCCAGGCCGACGTGACCTTGAAGGAAGGCATCGAGCGGACCTTGCTCGAGCGCATTCCCGAGCTCAAGGGTGTGCGTGATGTGACTGACCACAGTCAGAAAGAAAACGCTTACTACTAAAGTCTGATCACGGGTCAAGCACGCTTCTTGTGGGAGCGGGCTTGACCCGCGATGGTTTTCAAGCCTCAAAAGTCATAACTGACACTCGCATAGTAAAACGCTCCCTGCGCCCCCTCCGGCGAGGTAATCGAATACTTCGGCACCCCATACAACTGCGGCCCATCAAGCTTGTCCGGATGGCTGTCGAACAGGTTGATCGCGCCCACCGATAATTTCAGCCCCTGGTCGAAGCTGTAGCTCAGGTCCAGGTCGGTGATCCACTGCGCGCTGAAGGTCTGGTCCAGGTCCGGGTTGCTGCTGTTCAGGCTCTGCCACTCGCCATAGCGGCGCTGGGTCAGGGTCACGCCCCAGTTCTCGTACAGCCAGTTGGCGCTCAAGGTCAGTTTGTCTTCCGGCGTGCCGTGTTCGATCAGGCCTTGGGTGGCGCGGCCGACGATCTGCTCGCCGCTGATGCCGCCGACATCGCGCAGCTCGGTGATCCGCGTGCGGGTCTTGGCAAAGCCTGCGTTGAGGTTGAGCCGGCCAAACGGCTGCAAGTCCCACTGGTACTGCCCGGCCAGCTCGACGCCGTCGGTGCGGGTGTCGGCGATGTTGGTGTAGAACGCCGCGCTCTGGATGTTGGCGTAGGGCGTGCCGGCAAAGATCGGCCCGACCACGTTGCCCGGCAGCTGGTCGGAGAGGGTGATGCGGTTGTCGATATCGATGCGGTAAGCGTCGAGAGTCACTGAGGCATTGCTCAGTGGCCGCCAGACCAGCCCCAGCGACAGGTTGGTGGACTCCTCCGGCTTCAACGCCCGGCCACCCAGCAAGGCCGCTTCCGGGCTGTCGGCGCGCAGGGTGCGCTGCTGCACCTCGACCCAGTTGCCGCTGCCCGAAGGCTGCTCGACTACCTGCACACTGAACGACGAAAGGCCGCTCTGCACCAGCGACGGCGCGCGGTAGCCGGAGCTGATGCTGCCGCGCGCGGCAATCTGCGGGGTGAAGTCGTAGCGCAGCGACAGCTTGCCGTTGGTGGTGTCGCCAAAGTCCGAATAGTGCTCGGAACGCACCGCCACCCCGGCCTGGAACTTGTCGGTGATCTGCCCTTCAACATCGACATAGGCACCGAGCACCTTGCGCTCAAGCGAGGCGGCATCGACCTGGGTGATGCCAGCGTAGTAACCGGGAATGCGCCGGCCAGTGAGCGGGTCGAGGGTGTTGAACAGCGGCCCGTTCTGCCAGCCGGCCGCTTCGCCGGCACTCAGGCTGTAGTGCTCCTTGCGCCAGGCCAGGCCCGCCGACAGGGTCAGCGGCCTGGCCAGCAGGTCGGTGGGGAAGTCGCGGACCCAGTCCAGGGTCAGGTTGGTCTGCTCGTTCTCGCGCTCGCCGGTGTAGATTTTATCCGGGCTGGCGTTGCCCCAGCTGGGGTTGATGGCATTGCGATCGGTGGACTTGAGCGTGTCGTTGCCGTAGTTGGCGGCCAGGTCGAACTTGCCCAGGTGTTCGTCTTCGTAACGCAGGCCACCCGTCACGGCGTAGTCTTCGAGGTTGTAGCGGGTGATCGGCAGGCGCCCGTCCGGGTAGCGCTGCAGGGCCACGCTGGCGTAGTTGTTGCGCAGGGTGGTCGGCGGGTCGAAGAAGCCTTCGGCGTCGGTGTTCTTGTGCGCGTAGGTGGCAAAGCCGTAGGCGCTCAGGCCGTCGCCGATGCCCAGCTCGCTGTTGGCCACCAGGTTGTACTGGTCCGAGACATTGCCCGAGCCCCAGTTCCAGGTGCGGTAGCGGTTGTTCTGTTCGCGCTCGCTGTTGATGTTGGTCGAGCCTGGGTAAAAGATCCGGTTGTCCGCGCGGGTGTCGCTGGCCGGGTCCTGGCTGCCGGCATCGAAACTCAGGTTGAGAAAGCCATCGTTGGGCAGCGCCAGGCCTTTCCAGCCGCTGAGCTTGCGCTGCAGGCCGTCGCCCTTGGCGTAGCCGCCGAAGCGATTGCCGAGGTTGCCACCGGCGTCGTTCTCTTTGAGCACGATGTTGATCACCCCGGCGATGGCATCCGAGCCGTACTGGGCGGCGGCGCCGTCACGCAGGATCTCCACCCGTGAGATGGCGCTCAACGGGATCAGGCTCAAGTCCACCGCCGCCGCGCCGCGACCGTTGGCCAGGCCCTGGCGGGTGACGTTGGCGCTGCTGTGGCGGCGCTTGCCGTTGACCAGCACCAAGACCTGGTCGGAGGCCAGGCCGCGCAACGAGGCGCCCTGGGCGATGGAGCCGGCAAAGGCGCCTTGCGGCGACTGCGGGAAGCTGAACGAAGGCGACAGCGCGGTGAGCGCCCCGGACAAATCCTGGGCGCCGGTTTCCTGCAACTGCTCGGCGCTGAGCACATCCACCGGGGCGGCGCTCTGCAGGGCGGTGACATCACTGCGGCGGGTGCCGACCACCACCACGGTGTCGAGCTTGCTGTCGCTGGCGCCCGGCGCCTGGGCGTAAACGCCGGGCGCGCCGAAGCCGCCGATGACCAGCGCGATGGCGCCAGCCAAGGGGGTAGGTCGGAACATGGGAACAGACTCCTGTAAGGCAGAAAGGATGCAGCGATCAGAACCGGCTGGTGACACTCAGGCCCACGGTGCGCGGGTCGCCATAGGTGATCACGTACTGGCCGGCGGTGCCGTTGGGGCGGCCGTGAACCTGGTAGCGGCGGTCGGTGAGGTTATTGACGAAACCGGTGACGCTGAGCTTTTCATCCGGGCTGAACCAGGTCAGGCGGCTGTTGGCCAGGGTGTAGTGCGCCTGGTTGAGCGGCTGGTCGGCGCTGCTCTGGCGGTCGGCCAGAAAGTACTCGCGGTCACGGAAGCTGACATCGGCACCGGCCACCAGCTTGCCGCCGACTTCCAGCGGGATGGTGTAGTCGCCGCCCAGCGACACCACGTAACGCGGCGAGCGCACGAAGCTGTTGCCGCTGTAGTCGGCGGTCACCGCGCCGGTGGTGGGGTTGGTGTTCTTGAAGTCGGTGTACTCGGTGTCGAGGAACGACAGCGCCGCGCGCAGGTGCAGGTAGTCGGTCGGCTGGCCTTCGAGCTCAAGCTCGGCGCCCTTGACCTTGCCCTTGGCGCCGTTGGTCAGCGCGGTGGTGAGGATGCCGTTGTTGACCGTCAGCAGGTTGACCTGGATGTCCTGGTAGTCGTAGTAGAACAGGTTGGCGTTGACTGTCAGGCGGTGGTCGAGCCATTCAGACTTCAGGCCCAGCTCGTAGGCGTCCAGCTCTTCCGGATCGACCGTGGTCAACTGCGCAAGGCTGGTGGATAGACCGGTGTTGAAACCGCCGGAACGAAAACCATGGGCATAACGGAAGAACACCCGCAGGTTGTCGTTGATGCGGTACTCGGGGGTCAGGTCGTAAGTCCAGGCGTCCCAGCGCTTGGCCTCTTCCTGAGAGCCGTTGCTGCCGCTGGCGGTCAGCGGGATCAGCGGGCCGTTGGCAGTGGCGCGGGTCAATTGCACCAGGTCAAGGTCGATGTCCTTTTTCTCGGTGGTCCAGCGCAGGCCACCGGTAACGGTCAGGTTGTCGCTCAGGTCGTAGGCGAGGTTGCCGAACAGCGCGTAGCTGTCGGTTTTGTGGGTGTAGCTCAGGTCACGAAAATCCACCGTGCCGCCGGTCTGGTTGGAACCGGTGCCGTTGGGCGTAGGCCCCGGGGTGACGGTGCGCAAGGCGCTGCTGTCGAGGGTTTCGTGGAAGTAGTGGGCGCCGAGCATCCAGCGCAGGGTTTCCTGTTGCGGCGAGGCCAGGCGAAATTCCTGGGAGTACTGGTCGTAACGGTTGTCGCTGTCGGCGGCGCCGTTGACTTCATAGGGGGTGTAGTCGGCGTCGCTGAGTTGCTGGTTGCGGATGTAGTCGTAGGCGGTGATCGAGGTCAGCTTGTAGTCGCCGATGTCCCAGTTCAGGGTCAGCGAGGTGCCGTTGTGGTCGAGCTTGGCATCTTCATCGACGTTCAGCTCGATGCGCCGGCCTTCCGGGCGCTGGTAGCCGACGTTGTAGTAGCGCCCCAGCGTCAGCGAACCGCTGCTGCCATCGCCCTTGAACTGGCGGCCGTGGACCTTCCACAGCGCTTGAAGGTCAGGGTTGAGCCTGGCCAGGAACTGCACACGCACGGCCTTCTTGTTGACGTCGCCGTAGGTCTGGTCGTTGCTCAGGTTGTGGGTGAAGCCATCGCGCTCTTCGGAGTACAGCGACACCCTTGCTGCCAGGCGCTCATCGACCAGGGCGCCGCCGATGGCGCCACTGAGGATTCGCTCGTTCTTGCTGCCAAAGCCGAGGGTGCCGAAGCCGTCGGTGTCGAAGCCCGGCTTCTTGGAGATGATGTTCACCGCGCCTGCGGTGGTGTTCTTGCCATACAGGGTGCCTTGCGGGCCGCGCAGGATCTCGATGCGCTCAAGGTCGAACAACGGGCCGCCGCCGGCCACCGGGGCATTGAGGTAGACGTCGTCGGCGTAGATACCCACCGGGTAGACGGTGGCGGCGCCGGTGTCGCCGGTGCCCAGGCCGCGAATGTACCAGCGCGGGCGACCATCGCCGTCGGGGTTCTTCGCCGAGGCGTTGGGGATGAAGGTGGTGATATCGCCCATGGCGCGCACGCCGTCGGCGGTGATGCTGCTGCCTTGTACCGCAGTGACCGCCACTGGCACTTCCTGCAGGGTTTCTTCGCGGTGCTGGGCGGTGACCGTAACGGTTTTCAGCGCCGGTGTAGTGCTGGTGTTGTCTTCGGCCCTGAGCAGCTCCGACTGGCTGGCCAGCAGGATGCTCAGGCCGATGCCTTTGGCGATTGGGTTAAGTGTGTGCATGCTGCTGGTCTCCCCGAATGTGCAGTTGAAGGGGATAGAGCAGGGTTTGTGCCATGTTTGTATCTTGTTGTATTTAAAGGATTTTATTGAGTTTTTTAGCGGTGGCTGCTAGTTATTCAGCAGGGGGGTGTGGAATGCCTGTTGCTGGGGCAGCAATCGCGGGGCAAGTCGGGGCGCCGCGATCAGGTAGCCACCCGCGAAGTAGAGCCGATCACCGCCTCCAGCACACTGAAATCAATCCACTCACGCACATCGAAACGCCGCGGTATAAAGTCCCAGCGATGGAGAAAATCGGTGAAGTCCTGCAACGCCTCGATCGAGCGGCCATCGAGGGTGGTGCGCAAGCGCCGGTGGGCGTCCTCGCCATAGGCCGCTGCCACCCAGTACTCGCTGGTGTTCAGCTCGCGGGCAAGATAGCGCCGGGTTTCATCGGCATTGGCCCAGGCCCACTGCTCGGTCCGCAGCAGCACATCAACGATGCGCTTGCAGGCACCGAAGTGCTGCTCCAGCAGGTTGATGTCCACGGTCAGGGTCCGCGGCGTGCCGTTGTTGGCGCGAATCAGCGGATCAGGGTGGGAGCCGGTGTCGATCACTACCCGCAGGCCGAATTCGTGGGCCAGTTGCAGGGCCGTGGCGCCCTTTAAAAAGATCGCGTCGATATCGCCGCGCAGTAGGCCGATCAGCTCGTTGTTGCGGCGGCTGACGCGGTTGACGCCGAGGGTCACCGCCGCGCCATGCACATGAGTGACCTGTTCATCGCTGTGGGTGCCGCCGTAGGGGTAGTCGACCAGCTCGACATCGGCGACGTTCAGGCCTTCGAGCTTCAGCGCGTTCTCCAGCCCGCGCAGGGCCTGGGCGCGGGTGAAGTCGATCTGCACGTTGGCCCATTTCGGCAGGCCGAAGCGGCGGTTCTTGAGGTCGCGCACGGTGCGTACGCCGCTGTCTTCGGTGGTCAGGATCAACTGCACTTCATCGGCCCAGCTCAGGCCCAGCACGCGGGTCTGCACGCCGCTGGCGTAGGCCCAGATCGCCGGGATGTTGCCGCCGTGGCGCACCGAGTTGCGCAGGTGATGGTCGTAATGGGCTTCGCGCACTTCGCGCTCGCTCGATTCGCGCAGCGACTGGATCGAGGTGCCCAGCGGCTGGAAGGCTTCGGCCAGGCGCCCGCTTTGCACGGCGATGCCAAGGCCGGTGGGCACCGGGCTGTGGGTGTACCAGAGGGTATCGAGGGGTGTGCTCATTGTCGGTTCTAGTCCTTGTCAGGTGGCCGGTTAGCCGGCCAGTGCGGTATGCAGCCCGTCCATGGGGCGGCGGTCGATCCATTGGCGTACATCGAACGCCGTGCGGATAAAGCGCCAGCGCCGCAGGAAGGTCACGAAGTCCTGCAGTGCGGCGATGGCCTGTTCGTCGAGGGCGGTGCGCAAGCGCAGGTGCGCGTCTTCGCCGTAGGCGCGGCTGACCCAGTACTCGCTGCTGTTGGTTTCCAGCGCCAGGTAGCGGCGGGTCTGCTCTGGGTGCTGATGGGCCCAGGCTTCGGCGCGCAGGACGCTGTCGAGCACTTGGGTGGCCACCGGCAGGTGCTGGTCGAGCAGCGCCTGGTCGACCGTCAGGGTGCGCGGCGTGCCGTTGTTGCTGCGCATCAGCGGGTCGGGGTGGGCGCCGATGTCCAGTAATGTGCGCAGACCGAAATCATGGGCCTGCTGCACAGCGCTGGCGCCCTTGAGAAAGATCGCATCGACTTCACCGCGCAGCAGGCCGATCAGCTCCAGGTTGCGCGCCTCGTCACTGCTGGCCACGCTGCTGCCGGCAACAACGCGCAGCGGGCTGTCACTGAAACCGCTGTCGTAGCGGTAGTTGACCAGCTGCAAGTCGCCGACCTGCAAGCCCTCGAGTTTCAGCGCGTTCTCCAGCCCGCGCAGGGCCTGGGCGCGGGTGAAGTCGATTTGCGCGCGGGCGCGGTCGGGCAGGCCGAAGCGCTTGCCGGCCAGTTGCCTGATGCTGTGAATGGCGCTGTCGGCGCGGGTCAGGATCAACTGCGCCTCATCGGCCCAGGACAGCCCGATCAGGCGCGTTTCGCGGCCCTGGGCGCGGGCCCAGATTGCTGGAATGCTGCCGCCATGACGCACCGAGTGGCGCAGGCTGTGATCGAAGTGCGACTCGCGCACCGCAGCATCGTCGGCCTCGCGAATCGACTGCACCTGGGTGCCAAGCGTGTGCAGGCTGTCCTGCAGCCAGCCTTGCTGAGCGGCAATGCCCAGGCCCGTGGGCACCGGGCAGCGGGTGTACCAGAGGGTATCGAGGGGTGTGCTCATGTCGGGCTCCGGTCAGGCGCTGGCAGTCAGTGGCAGGCTGGTCAGCGGCGCCTGGCGCACCAGCGGCAGCACCTCCTGGCCGATGCGCAAGGCTTCTTCCAGGTGCGGATTGCCGGCCAGGATAAAGGTCGAGAAACCGGCGTCGCGGTATTCGGCCAGGCGTTCGGCGATGTTCTCGTGGCTGCCCACCAGGCCCACGGTCGGCCCAGGCTTGGCCTTGGCAAAACCGGCCCAGAGGTTGGCGCCGATGATCAGGTCGTCGAAGCGCTGGATGTTCTGGTGATAGGCGGTTTGCCGCGCGCCACCCACCGAGTCGCTGGCGCTGGTGAAGGCCGTGGAGACGGCGCTGGGCTTGCCTTCGAGCTTGTCGAACTGGCGGCGCAGGTCGCGCCAGGCGGCGTCTTCGGTTTCACGCGCGAACAGGTCGACGCGCAGGCCGAAGCGCACCGTGCGCCCTTGCTTGTCGGCAAGCTCGCGTACCCGCTCGATGTGCGGCTTGAGCTGCTCAACCGGCTCGGCCCAGTTCAGGTACACGTCGGCGTGGCGGGCGGCGACTTCCAGCGCCGGCTCGGAGAAGCCGGAGAAGTACACCCCCGGCTTGCGTTCGTTACCCAGGTGCGGCGGCAGTGCGCCGTTTTCCAGGCGGTAGATGTCGCCGTCGTAAGAGAAGCGCTCGTTGCTCCACAAACCCTGGATGATGTCGAGGAACTCGCCGGTACGCTTGTAGCGCTGGTCGTGGTCGAGAAAGTCGCCCTGGGCGCGCTGGCTGGCCGGGTTGCCGCCGGTGATGATGTTCCAGTCCAGGCGCCCGTGGCTCAGGTGCTGGAGGATTGCCGCCTGCTGGGCGGCGTAGGCGGGCAGGGTCCAGGTGGCCTGGAAGGCGATCAGAAAGCGCAAACGGCGGGTTTCCCGGGCCAGGGCCGCGGCGGCGATCCACGGTTCGGGGCCGGTGGGCAGCAGCGCGCCTTCAAAGCCTGCAAGTTCTGCGGCCTTGGCCACCTGGGCGATGTAGTCGATGTAGGTGAAACCATCGGCGCTGCCGTCCTGCAACAGTCCGGGAGCGATATGCCCGGGGCTGCGGCTGAAACTGCCGCGGTTGTGCTTGTCGGTGCTCAGTTGCGGGCCGTCGGTGCCCAGGGGCAGACGCCAGAAGAATTCGGTGCTCATGGCTGTTCCTCGATGAAGGTAGAGACAGCGGTGCAACGCCCATGCCACGCCGCGCGGGCCCGTAATCATTGGGGGTTGGCGGCAGGGGTGTTGCCAGGGCAGCAACCGGTCAGCAGTGGCTGCGGCGGTTGCAGCACAAAGCATCGCGGGTCAAGCATTGACCTTGTGGGAGCGGCGGTGCGGCGCTCCGACTTGACCCGCGAAAGGCCTCAACCAACCTGTAACTCGGCACCGTGCTGATACCGCCGATACAACGCCGCATAATCGCCACCCTTGGCCAGCAACTGCTGATGCGGCCCTTGCTCGACCAGCTTGCCCTCGCGAATCAGCACGATGCGGTCGGCATCGCGAATGGTCGCCAGGCGGTGGGCGATGATGATCGCCGTGCGCCCCTCGCACAGGCGCCGAAGCGCCCGCTGGATGCGCCGCTCGGTGTGCACATCGACCGCCGAGGTGGCCTCGTCGAGCACCAGCACCGCCGGGTCCGCCAGGTAGGCGCGCACCAGGCACACCAGCTGGCGCTGGCCCTGGCTGAGGTGGCTGCCCAGCGGCCCGACCTGGGTGTCATAGCGATGCGCCAGGCGCTCCAGCACCTCGTCGGCGCCCAGCTCGCGCACCGCGTCAATCAGCGTGTCGTCATCGGCATGCGGCGCGGCCAGGCGCAGGTTGTCGAGGATGCTACCGTTGAACAGCACGTTGTCCTGCAGTACCACGCCAACGTGGCGGCGCAACTGTTGCTGGCTGAGCTGGCGAATATCGACGCCATCGAGGGTCACCGCGCCGTGATCAACTTCGTAGAAGCGTGTGAGCAACTGCACCAGGGTGCTCTTGCCATGCCCGGACGGGCCGACAATCGCCAGCACTTCACCGGCATTGATGCGCAGGTCGAGGCCGTCGATCACCGGCCGGGTGGGTTGCGGCAAATAGGCAAAGCGCACCTGCTGAAAATGCACCTCGCCGCGTGCCGCGGGCAAGTCCACCGGGGCAACCGGGTCGACAATCTGCGGCGCGGTGTCGAGCAACAGGAAGATCCGCTGAGCCGAGGCGGAACCGGTGGCATAGCGTTCGAACAGGTCGGTCAGTTCTTGCAATGGCCCAAGGAACAGCATCACGTAGAACAGGCTTTCGCCGACCTGGCCGACCGTGACCGTGCCCTTGGCCAGGCTGTAGCCGCCGACCAGCACCAGCACCGCCATGCCGGCGGCGCTGAGCAGCGCGGTAAAGGGCGCGAACCAGCCCGAGCGCAGGCTGCCGATGATCAGCGCTTCGTTGAAGTCGTGCAGCAGTTGTGTGTAACGCTTAAGGTTCGGCGCCTGCTGGCCGGTCTGCTGTAGCAGGCGCACGCCGCTGACGCTCTCGACCAGGTGCGCGGTGAAGCGGCTGCGCTGTTCGGCGACCTTGGCCCAGTTGCGCTGGGCGATGCGCTTGAACGCCCAGGTCGCCGCCAGCAGCAGCGGCACGCTGCCGATCAGGCTGAAGAAGAACAGCGGCTCGATCAGCCACAGCATCACCGCCGCCAGGCTGCAGCGCAGCAGGGCGCCGAGCAGTTCCGGCGGGCCCTGGATCAGCAGCGGCTCCAGGGCATCGACATCGCGGTCGGCGCGGGAAATGATACGCCCGGCGCGGGTGCGGTCGAAGTAACCGACGCTCAAGGCCTGGACGTGGGCAAACACCCGCACCCGCAATTGGTTGAGCACCTGGATCGCCGCGCTGCCGGCGATATACTGCGATACCCCGGCCAGCACAAAGCGCCCCAGCCAACTGGCCGCCAGGCCCAGCCCCAGCCACATCACCAGCGGTTGCTCGAGCAGCCAGCGATTGCCGTCGTGGATCAGACCGCGGTCGAGCAGTTCACGAACGAACCAGGGGCGCAGGAACACGGTAAACACCAACAGCAGCTCCAGGCCGATGACCCAGGCGATCTGCTTGCGCACCGGCCGCAACAACGGCAGCAGGCGCTGGAACATGCTGCGGTCGAGGGCTTTTTTTGCCAGCAGCTCTTCGATTTCGATATCGCTCAGGGCGTTGCCCGGCAGTGGCTTAGCCATGGTCGATCCCCAGCAGGTCACGGTAAGTCGGGTTGCGCTGCAGCAGTTGCGCGTGGGTGCCGCTGTCGGCGATGGCGCCGTGGTCGAGCAGCAGCACACGGTCGGCGCGTTGCACGGTGGAAACCTTGCTGGCGATCAACAGCAGGGTGGTGGCGCTTGCCTGCTGGCGCAGGTTGTCCAGCACCCGGCCTTCGCTCAGCGCATCCAGGGCGCTGGTGGCATCGTCCAGGCAGAGAATGGCCGGCGCCGCGAGCAAGGCCCGGGCCAGGCACAAGCGCTGGCGCTGGCCGCCCGAGAGGGTTACGCCGCGATCGCCGAGCGGGCTGTCGAGGCCATCGGGCAGGCGTTCGAGGATATCCTCGGCGGCGGCCTGGTGCAGGGCCTGGAGCAGTTGCGGGTCGCTGGCGTCGGGCGCACTCAGGCGCAGGTTGGCGGCCAGGCTGTCGGCAAACAGAAAACTCTCCTGAGGCAGGACATGCACGCGTCGGCGCAGGTCGCGCAGGTCCAGGTTGCGAATGTCCTGCCAACCGGACTGCGCGTTGCCGAGCAGCACACGGCCCTGGGCAACATCGCTCAGGCGTGGCAACAGGCTGGCCAGCAGGCTCTTGCCGGTGCCGGTGGCGCCGACCAGGGCGACGGTTTCACCGGGGGCCAGCTCGAACGAGCAGTGACGCAGGATCGCCTGGCCACCGCCAGGGGCGGCGACACTGACGTCTTCAAGCCTCAGCCCCAGCGGCCCCTCGGGCAGGCGCTGACTGCCGCCGACAATCGCCGCCGGCGCATCCAGCAACTGCCAGATCCGCCCGGCCGAGGCGCGGGCGTCGGCGAAGGTCTGCATCACCCGGCCGATGCCTTCGATGCGAAATACCAGGGTGGTGGCGATCAGCAGCGACGTGACCAGTTCGCCAATGCCGATCCGGCCGGCGGCGACCAATTGCGCGCCCACCACCAGTATCCACACATGCCCCAGCGCCACCACCGCTTGCGGCAGTGGAATCCGCGAACTGGCGTAGGCCAGGGCCTGGCGTGCCAGGCTGCTGAACTGCAGGACCTGACGCTCGAAGCCGTCGATGCGCTGGGCTTGCAGGCCGAACGACTTGATCACCCGTACCGCGCCAATGCCTTCAGCGAGGTCCTGGTTGACCCGGTCGTAGGCGGCGCCGACCGCGCGGTCGAGGCTGACCAGGCGCTCGGTCTGCACTACGAATATCCACACACCGATCACCGTCAGCAGCAGCGGCCCGAGCGCCAGCCACGGGTGGTACCAGGCCAGCAGGCCGACGGTGGCGAGTATCACCAGCGGCGTTTCGACCAGCTGGCGCCAGAAGCTCACCAGTGCATCGCGGACCTTGTCGGCATCGCGGGTGGTGCGGGTGACCATCTCGCCCATGCCGTGCTGCCAGTGATAGCCCAGGTGCAGGCGCAGCACCTGCTCCAGCAGGCGCTCGCGCAGGCGCGTGAGCAGCGCCTGGCCAAGGATCAGCGAGCCGATGGCGGCGGCGTACTGCAGCAGCGCGCGGCCCAGGGCCACGCCGAGGATCAGCCAGAACCAGCCCCAGGCGCGCTGACCGTCGAGGCTGCCATCGGCCAGGCGCTGCACCGCCGTGCCGGCGCTGACCTCGTTGAGGGCGTGGCCGATCAGCCATTGTTGCCAGACCAGGCCAAGGTTGATGGAAACGAACAGCCCGGCGACCAGGGCGAAACGCCAGGGCATTTCACCGTAGATCGCCAGGCTGCGCAGCAGCGGGTGTCGAGGGCTCATGAAGGACTCGCGGCAGGAGGAAAGTGTGTGCTCAGCGGTTGGCGCCGGCCTTTTGCTTGGCATTGAGGATGGCGGTGTATTCGCCGGGGTCGATGCCGTTGAGGTAGTAGTTGCCGACGTGGTGCAGGCGCCAGCGGATCGGGTCGTGGGTGGTGTGCACCCGGGCGTTGCGCCAGAAACGGTCGAGGTTCCACTTGCTCAAGGATGAGCTGGCGCCGAGCAGCGAGAAGATGTCGCTGGAGATCTTCAGCGCAGCGCCATCGGAATGGGCGCGGGCGCTGGCCACCGAAAGGATCAGCTCGTCTTGCAGGGCCTTGTTGTCCGGGTCCTGCTCGTGGGCGTCGAAGGTTCGCGCGGCGTCGCGCAGCAGTGATTCGGCGGCGCGCAGGGCCACCGCGTACTCGCCGATCTGGCGAATGATGTGCGGCTCGTCGCTGGCCCGTTCCACCTCGCTCTCGACCCACGGCCGGGCGTGCTGGTTAAGGTAGTCGATGCCGGCCTGCAGGGCGCCGGCGGCGATACCGGTGTCGATGGCGGCGTGAAGGATCTGCGGGAAGGTCAGGCCGGTGCGCTTCATCGGGCCCTGGCGGCGCAGCACGTAGCGCTCGTCCAGCTCGATGTTGTCGAAGATTACCGTGCCGCTGACCGAGTTGTTCTGGCCGAAGGCGTCCCAGTCATCGACCAGGGTCAGGCCGGGCGTGTCGCGCTGCAGCAGCACGCCGGCGCCGCCGTCATCGCTGGCGGCGGTCAGCGAGATCCACTCGGCCAGGTAGGCGCCGGTGGAGTAGAACTTGCTGCCGTTGAGGATCAGCTTGCCATCGGCGCGGCGCTCGACCCGGGTCTTGAGGGCGAACTTGTTCTTGCCGCCGACCTCGGCCAGGGCATTGCCCAGGCGCTTGCCGGCCAGTACATCGGCGATCAGCCGGTCGCGCACGGCATCCGGGTAGCCGCTGAGCACGCCGCGCAGCATCACGTTGTGAATCTGCAGCAACTGGCCGACGCCGCCGTCGGCGCGGGAGATGATCCGCACGGTCTCGACGATGGTCTCGACCGACGCGCCCAGGCCGCCGAGCGCTGTCGGTACGCCGATGGCGGTGATGCCACTGTCGGACAATAACTGCGCCTGGCGCCGGGGCAGTTCGCGGTTGAGCAACGGGTCGGCGGCGAGGGCGGCGATTTGCTCGGCAATTTCATGGGCCGCGGCGATGGCCTGGGCGGGGCTGTGCAGGCGATGGGGCAGGGTACTCACGATAGGGCTTCCTTGAATGAACAGGTACCCAGGGCCTTGAGCAGGTTCTGTGCCAGTGGCGGCAAAGCCCCGTGGGGCAGGGCTTGCGGCGTTTTTGCCGGTGCCGGGTGTTGCTGGGGCAGCAGTAAGCCGGTGATTGTTGCTCTGGCAGCAGCAGGCTTGCGGCCCGACTGCTGGCAGATCAGCAGTCGCGCCTTGCGGCAAGGGGCAAAGCCCAATGAAATCAGGGCTTTGCCGAGTTGGCACGGGCGCTGCAATAGCTCAGGCACAGGCCACCTGGCCGATTCGATCCGCTTGATGGAGCATGCCCATGACAATCGCCGCCACCTTGCCACTGCCCAGCGCAACCACGCTTGAGCAACTCTGGTTCACCCGCTGCCCGGTGCCGACCGCTTCCGGCATCGCCTACACCCTGGGCTGGCTCACGGAAGAATTCGCCGCCGACGGCCTGCCGGTAGAAACCCTGCAGGAAGTCCGGCAACTGGGTCATCACCACTACGATCACCAACTGCCCGGGCTGTTTCGCGAGGGCGGTAACGTGCCGGCGTTGGCCGCCCGCGCCGCCGGTGCACCGAGCCGGCTGATCGGCCTGACCTGGATCGAGGAATGGCAGACCATCCTGGTGCGCCCGGATTCGGGCATTCGCAGCGCCGCCGACCTCAAGGGCAAGCGCCTGGCGCTACCGGCCTGGGGCGCCAACCGCCCCGGCAGCATCGCCCGGGCCATGAGCCTGCACGGCTACAAGGGCGCGCTGAGCCTGGCCGGGCTGAGCTTCGATGATGTCCAGCTGGTGGAGGTGGCGCTGCAGTCCCAGGACGATGCACCGACCCCGCAGCAGGGCCTGCAACGCCTGTGGTCGGGCCTGGATTACCTGGTGCGCGGCGAGGTCGATGCGGTCTACGTCAAGGGCGCTGCCGCCGCCGATGCCGCCCGGCGCCTGGGCCTGGTGGTGGGCATTGACCTGGACCAGATCACAGACCCACGCTATCGCATCAACAACGGCACGCCACGGCCGATCACCGTGCACCAGAGCCTGCTCGACGATCACTTCGAGCTGGTGGTGCGCTTTCTTGCCCAGACCCTGCGCGCCGCCGACTGGGCCCGCGACAACCGCGACGGCCTGCTGCGCATCCTCCAGGACGAAACCCGCGCCGGTGCCGAAGGCGTCGATCAAGCCTACCGCGGCGACTTTCATACCACCCTGGCCCCGGACCTTTCGGCCGAACGCCTGGCGTACCTCGACATCCAGAAAACCTTCCTCAACCTGCACGGCTTTCTCGAAGCCGATTTTGCCCTGGCCGACTGGGTCGACCCGCGTCCACTGCAAGCCGCCCAGCAACTGCTGGCTGAACGCCGCGCCCGCGCTTAAAGGAGCATTGCCATGACCGTACTGACCACCGAGCACCTGATCGACGCCGAGCTGCAAACCTTCATCGAGCAGGTGCTCGACGAGGCCGGGCAGGCCTTCACCGTGTTCCGCGAAACCAACACCATCACCGCCAACGGCACCGTCGGCTTTATCGAACGGGTACCGGGGCGCGAGCTGCTGGTGTCGGTCAACTACCCGGGGCCGTGGGAGTACCGCAAACCGCTGCAGGCCACGGTCAGCGACCTGGCCGGCAACCTGGTGCATGGCCAGGGCAAGGGTGGCCTGGGCCGTTACGCCAAACTGTTCCGCGAGCAGGCGCAGATCACCACGGTGTCGCATGTGCACTCGCCGTACCTCGGCGCCTGGGCCCAGACCCAGCGCACCTTGCCGTTCAACTACGTGCCGGTGCAGCGCTTCCAGCTGGTCCGCGAGCTGCCGACCTACATCGACCGGCGCCAGGACGAGGTCGATTTCATCCTCGAACGCCTGGCCGAGAACCCCTTCACCCCGGCCATCCTTGAAGCCAACGGTGGCGCCACGGTGTGGGGCCAGCAGGGCCTGCGCGCCACTGCCGAGTTCATCGTGCTGCTGGAGGAGGGCGCGCAACTGCAACTGCTGGCCGAAGCCATCGGCGGCTCGCGGCCCTTCGGCCCGGGCGTGCTCACCCAGCAATGGAAGATGAGCAGGCTGATCGACAAGGCCAGCGAGCTGGGCCTGATTCCCGCCACCGACCGCATTCGCGCCTGAGGAAAGACCATGGCAGTGAAAATTCTCTGGTACCTGACCAGCCCCGATGGCCCCTATCCGTGGGAAGCCCAGGGGCGCTGGAAAACCGATTTCGCCCACCTCAAGCAACTGGCGGTGGCCAGCGATCGCCTGGGTTACTACGGCTCGCTGCTGGGTTCAAGCCCCAACGAAAGCCTGGCAGTGGCCGCCGCGCTGATCGACGCCACCGAGCGCCTGCGTTTTCTGGTGGCCCAGCATCCGGGCGAGCTGTCGCCGGCGGTGCTGGCCAAGTGGGCGCTGACTTTTGACGAGTTCTCCAACGGCCGCCTGTTGTTCAACGTGGTCAACGGCAGCGACGCCGGCCTGGCCACCCTCGGCGTGCATTACCCGCACGACGAGCGCTACCAGTTCAGCCTGGAATACTGGCGTGCGTTCCAGAGTATTTATGCCGGCGAAACCGCAGGCTTTGACGGTCAGTACGTCAAGCTGGCGCCGCGCCCGGCTGCGGCGGCACGTCACCCGCTGGGCGGCTGGCACCCGCCAAAACGTGCCAGCGTGCCACTGTGGGGCGCCGGCACCTCGGGCCCGGGCGTGGCTCATTCGGTGCAATTGCTGGACGTCTACCTGAGCTTTGCCGACACCCCGCCGAAGCTCGGCGACAAGTTCCGCCGGGTGGCGGCGGAGGCGGCGAAGATCGGCCGCGAACTGACCTTTGGCACGCGCCTGCAGATCATCGTGCGCGAAACCGAGGAAGAGGCCTGGGCCCACGCCGAAAAACTGCTGCAGCAGACTTCGCTGGCCACCGCCCGCGCCGCCATCGAACGCCAGTTGCCGCCCGGGCAGAGCCTGGAAACCTTCAGCAGCGACAACCCGCAGATCCAGCGCAATGTGCAGAGCATTCGCGACGGCCGCCTGCCCACCGCGCGGGAGCTTGAGATCTATCCCAACGTCTGGACCGGCCCGAGCCTGTTCGGCTTCAACATTCTCGGCCCGGCGGCCGGTACCTACCTGGTCGGCAGCGCCGAGCAGGTGGCCGAGCGGATTCGCGAGTACGAGGCCCAGGGCACCTCGGCGTTCATCCTCTCGGGCTTCCCGCTGATTGATGAAGCCCACCGGGTCGCCGACCTGCTGTTCCCCTTGCTCGACCTGGACCACGGTTTCGACATTGCGCACCTGAGTGCGCGCACGGTTGCCGAACCGGCTTAAGGAGTTGCCCATGCCAAACGAATTTTCCCGCCGGGTGTTTCTCGGCAACAGCCTGGCCGTCGGGGGCGGCCTGTTGCTCGGCTCCAGTTTGCTCACAGGTTGCGGCGCCGGCGAGCCGGCGGTGGTCGGCGCCATCAGCCGGCCCACCCAGCCGGTGCGTGGCGGGCGCTTGCGGGTTGGCATCATCGACGGCGACCAGGCCGGCAATCTTGATGCCCACAAGCCGTCTGGCGGCGGGATCATTCGCGGCTGGGCGTTGTACAGCAAGTTCTGGGAGTGGAACGACGACGTCAGCACGCGCCTGGGCCTGGCCGAATTCGCCGAGCCCAACGCCGATGCCAGCGCCTGGACCATCCGCATCAAGCCGGGCCTGGAGTTCCACCATGGCAAGAGCATCACTGCCGACGACATGCTGTTTTCGATCCTGCGCCTGACCGACCCGAAACTGGCCTCGCCGTTTGCCGGGCTGGTCGGTGCCATCGACCGCCAGGCCTTGCGCAAGCTCGATGAGCGTACCATCGAGATCCGCTTCAAGCAGGGCCGCAGCTTCTTCCCGCTGGACGAAACCCTGATTGCCTTCGGCGCTATCGTGCCGACCGATTACGATCCGCTAAGCAACCCGGTGGGGGCGGGGCCGTACCGGCTGAAAAGCTTCGTGCCAGGCCAGCGCGCGCTGTTCACCCGCTTCGAGAATTACTACAAACCCAACCAGCCCTACGCCGACGAGCTGGAGATCATCGAATTCAAGGACCAGGTGTCGCGGGTCGCCGCCCTGCGCGCCGGGCAGATCGACGTCGCCAGCGGTGTGCAGGCCGAGCACAGCGCCCTGATCAAGGCCGACCCACGCTTGCAACTGGTGGTCTCGCCCACCACCTCGTTCAGCGGCTTCAACCTCAACACCGCCAAGGCGCCGTTCCAGGACGAGCGGGTGCGTCAGGCCTTTCGCCTGCTGGCCGATCGGCAAGAGCTGATCGGCCGTGGCCTCAATGGTTTCGGGCGCATCGCCAACGACCTGTATTCGCCGCAAGACCCGACCTACAACCACGCCATCGCCCAGCGCGGCTACGACCTCGACCAGGCCCGCTCGCTGCTGCGCCAGGCCGGTGCCACCGACCTGCGCGTCGAGCTGACCACCACCGCCAACGAAGTCAACGCCGCGCTGGTGTTCGCTCAACAGGCGAAGAAGGCCGGGGTCCAGGTCAAGGTCACACCCGTGGACAGCTCGGTGTTCAACGGCCCGCAGAAAGAGCAGTGGCTGATGTCGCCAGGCTCCACGCCTGCCCGTGGCTTCCTGGCCACCGGCCTGCACAACGACGCGCCGCTGGCGATCTACAACCGCAGCAATTTTCGCGATGAGCGTTTCTCCGAGCTGTTCACCCAGGCCCTTGGCCAGCCCGACCTTGAGCGGCGCAAGCAACTGGTGCACGAGGCCCAGAGCATCCAGCACCAACGCGGCGGCTTGCTGATCTGGGGCTTTACCGACGTGCTCGATGCCGCCTCCAGCAAGGTCGGCGGCTTGCACGGCGAACAGACCACCTTCGCCTCCTGGCGCTTTGACAGCCTGTGGTTGAACCATGCCTGAACCCTGCGCACGAACTTCCCGACTGCCTGCCTGGCTGCCCTGGTTCATCGGCCGCCTGGGCTACGGCCTGCTTACCGCCTGGGTTATCAGCCTGGTGGTGTTCATCGCCACCCAGGCATTGCCGTCGGACCCGGCGCGGGTCATCCTCGGCCCCGAGGCGCCGCTGCAAAGCGTGCTGACCCTGCGCGAGCAACTGGGCCTGAACCGGCCGATCCTGGTGCAGTATTGCAGCTGGCTTGGCCAGGTGCTGCGCGGTGACTTGGGCATCTCGCTGGACTCCAGCCAGCCGGTGGCCTCGATCATTTTCAGCCGCTTCGGCAATACCCTGGCGCTGCTGGCCGGCGTGCTGGTACTGGTGGTGCCGCTGGCCTTGGGCATCGGCGTCAGCCTGGCTTTGCGCCGCGACAGCCGCCTGGACCGTTTTGGCCTGTCGGCGCTGATCTTCCTTAAAGCCACGCCGGGGTTCTTGCTGGCCATCGGCCTGGTGCTGCTGTTCTCCATGCCCCAGGTCAACCTGCTGCCGGCGGTGTCGATCCTTGATCCGGACAAGGCCCTGTGGCAGCAGCTTGAGTACCTGCTGCTGCCGATCTTCGCGTTGAGCCTGTCGTCGCTGCCGTACCTGGCGCGCATGGTCCGCGCCTCGATGATCGAAGCGCTGGAGTCGGACTACGTCAGCGCGGCGCGCCTGCGCGGCATCGCCGAATGGCGCATCGTCTGGCGCCACACCTTGCCCAATGCCCTGGTGCCGGCGATCCAGGGCGTGGCCCTGACCCTGCGCACCTTGATCGGCGGCGCCTTGCTTGCCGAGGTAATCTTCAGCTACCCGGGCATCGGCACCCAGCTCAACAGCGCGATCCAGATGCGCGACCTGCCGCTGGTGCAGGGCGTGGTGCTGGTGATCACCCTCGGGGTGGTGCTGATCAACCTGGTGGCCGACCTGCTCACCGTGCTGCTGACCCCAAAACTGCGCACCGCCCGCCGTGCCACCCTGATCCAGCGCAACCGCCGTGGTATCCAGAGTTGGTGGCGGCGCCCGGCAGCCAAAGCCCCTTGAGAGGAATCGCCCATGTTCAATTCACGCTGGTGGCGTGAGCCGCAGATTCGCCGCGGCGCCCTGGTGACCCTGGCCATTGTCCTCCTGGCGCTGTTCGGGCCGTGGCTGGCGCCCCATGCGCCCACCGACATGGTCGGCGGGGTGTACGGCACGCCGGCAACGGATGCGCCGCTGGGCCATGATTTTCTTGGCCATGACGTGCTGTCGCGGTTGCTCAATGGCGGCCTGTCGATTTTGTGGATGTCGTTGGCGGCAGCGGCGATTGCTTTGGTCGTCGGCACCGTACTGGGTCTGCTGGCCGGTCTGTCGCGCCAGCGCCTGGACCAGGCGATCACCTGGCTTGCGGATGTCTGGCTGGCGTTCCCCGACCTGATCCTGGTGCTGTTGATCGTCTCGATGCTCGGCCGCGCGCCGTGGCTGATCGTGCTTACCGTGGCCATTGCCTTCACCCCCGGGGTGATCCGACTGGCCCGGGGTAGCGCGGTAGCGGTGGCCAGCCAGGAGTTCGTCGAGGCGGCGCAGATGATGGGCTTTTCGCGCACGCGCATCCTTGTGCGCGAGATCCTGCCCAACGTGCTCACGCCGTTGCTGGTGCACTTTGGCAACATGCTCACCTGGGGCATCGGCATGCTCTCGGGCCTCAGTTACCTGGGGTACGGCGTGGCGCCGCCGGCTGCCGACTGGGGCCTGATGATCAATGAAAACCAGGCTGGCCTGCTGGTTCAGCCCTGGGCGGTATTGGCCCCGGCGCTGCTGATCGGGGTGTTCGCCTACGGCACCAACATCTTCGCCGAAGGCATTGCCCGGCACAGCGCGGGAGAGCGCCGATGAATTCCTATGCGCCATCGCGGGTCAAGCCCGCTCCCACAGGCTTGACCCGCGAAAAGCCGGCCCTGCGGGTGCAAAACCTGCGGGTTGAACTCAACACAAGCGCCGACATCATCGACCACATCAACTTCAGCCTGGCCCCCGGTGAAATCCTCGGCCTGGTCGGTGAGTCCGGCTCGGGCAAGACCACCCTGGCCACCGCCTTGCTGACCCACGCCCGGCGCGGTGCACGGATTGCCACCGGGCAGATCGCGGTCGCCGACGTCAGCCTCCTTGAGCTGCGCGGCGAAGCCCTGCGCCAGGCCCGTGGCGGGCTGATCGGCTACGTCGCCCAGGACCCGGCGCAAGCCCTCAACCCGGCGCTGCGCATCGGCCGCTTGTTGCTGGAAACCCTGCACGCCCACGAACCGCAATTGGCAAAGGAGGCGCAGCAACAGCGCCTGCAGCAGACCCTGATAGACGTCGGCCTGCCGGGCGACGCCGAGTTCCTGCGGCGCTTCCCTCATCAGTTGTCTGGCGGCCAGCAACAGCGGGTGATGCTCGCCCTGGCCTTCGTGTTGCGTCCACGGCTGATCGTCCTCGACGAGCCGACCACGGCGCTGGATGTCAGCACCCAGGCGCACATCCTGCAAACCCTGCGCCGGCTGTGCAAGGAGCAGGGCGTGGCGGCGGTGTACGTGTCCCACGACCTGGCGGTGATCAAGGACCTGGTCGACCGGGTGATGGTCATGTACGCCGGGCGCATCGTCGAAGTCGCGAGCCGCGAACGGCTGTTCGCCCGCCCCAGCCACCCTTACACCCTGGGCTTGCTGGCGGCGATTCCAGACGTTGCCCGCCAGCACCCGCTGCAAGCAATTCCCGGCCATGCCCCGGCGCCGGGCCAGCGTGCCCATGGCTGCGCGTTTGCGCCGCGCTGCCCACGGCGAACGGCTGCCTGTGAACAGGCCGAGCCGGGCTTGCAAACCCTCGAGGCGCAGCAACAGGTCGCTTGCCTGCATCCGCAGCTTGAGGCACCAGCACCGATCGCGGCGCTGCAGGTTCGGGCGATTCGCGCCGATCAGGCACCGCTGCTGGCGATCAGCAATCTGAACCTCAGCTACGACCGCCAGGTGCTGTTCGACCTGGCCCTCGACGTGCAGGCAGGCGAATGCCTGGCGGTGGTCGGCGAGTCTGGCTCGGGCAAGACCAGCCTGGCCCGCACCCTGGCAGGCCTTGGCGACAACGCCAGCGGTGAGCTGCGTTTCGACGGCCAGCCGTTGAGCCTGCTGGCCCGGCAGCGGCCCAGCGCCAGCCGACATCGCATCCAGTATGTTTTTCAGAACCCGTACCGCGCCCTGAACCCCCGGCAGACCGTGGCCCAGTGCCTGCAGGCGCCGCTGGAGCACTTCTTCAAACTCAAGGGCCAGGCCTGCCGGGCGCGTATCGAGGCGGCCCTGCAGCGGGTGGCCTTACCCGCCTCGGTGGCTGACAAGTACCCCCATCACCTCTCCGGTGGCGAGCGCCAGCGGGTGGCGATTGCCCGCGCGCTAGTGTGCGAACCCAGCGTGCTGATCTGCGATGAAGTGACCTCGGCGCTGGACGTTTCGGTGCAGGCGGCGATCCTGGCGTTGCTCAAGCAACTGCAAGGCGAAGGCATGACCCTGGTGTTCGTCACCCACGACCTGGGGGTGGTGCGGGCGATTGCCGATCGGGTGGTGGTGATCCAGCAGGGGCGCATCGTTGAGCAGGGCCCGGTGGATCAGGTGCTGGACAGACCGGCAGACCGCTACACCCAGAGCCTGCTGGCCCATACGCCACGCCTGGCGGCGGTCTAGCGGCTGCGCCAGGGCGCGCCGTGGGCAAAGCGCGCCTCGATCCACTGCTTGAAGGCGAGGGTCGCGGCGCTGTTGTAGCGGGCGCCGGGGCGCACCAGGTAAATGCCGGCGTCGGCATCCAGCTGCCAGTCGGGCAGCACCCGCAGCAGGCGGCCGCTGTCGAGGTCGTGCTGCATCAGCCAGTCGCCACCGGCAAGGATGCCAACCCCGGCCCGGGCGGCGGTCAGCAGCGCTTCGTTGTCGTTGCTGACCAGCGAGCCGCGCACTTTAACCGTGTGTTGCTGGCCCAGACCGGCCAGGCGCCACTCCGGGTACGAACGCAGGCCGGTAAAACCCAGGCAGTTATGCCCGGCGAGGTCGGCCGGGGTTTGCGGCTGGCCGTGCTGTTGCAGGTAGGCTGGCGCTGCGCAGAGGATACGCCGGTGCTCACAGAGCTTGCGCGCCACCAGGCGGCTGTCGGCCAGCTCGCCAATGCGGATCGCCGCATCGAAGCCTTCGGCGACGATATCGACAAAACGTTCGGCGTATTCGGTCTCAAGCTGCACCTGGGGAAACGCCAGGGCAAACTCGGCAAGCATCGGGCTCAGCCACAGCCGGCCCATGGACGAGGGCAGGGCGATGCGCAGGCGCCCGCGCACCTGGGTCGCACCTTCGGCGGCTTCGCGCTCGGCCTCGCTGATCAGGCTGGCGGCCTGGCGCAGGCGCTCGACCAGGCGTGCGCCTTCGTCGGTGAAGCGCAACTGGCGGGTGGTGCGCTCGACCAGGCGAATGCCTAAGCGCTGTTCCAGGGCCCCGAGGCGCTTGGACAGCACCGACGGGTGGCGCTGCAGCGTGCGCCCGGCAGCGGCAAACGAGCCGTGCTCGAACAGCGCCAGGAGGGTGGCAAGCTCATCGGCCTGGCGACTGTCGAACGGGTCCATCGCGGTTACCTCGGTAGGTCAGGGCGTGAGGATGATTGCGCCCTGTGAGCGTCCTTGTTGCAGGTCGTCATGGGCCAGTGCGGCGTCGGCCAGGGCATAACGCTGCCAGATCTGCGCGCGAATGATACCTGCCGCCAGCGCTGCCAGCACCTCCCCGGCGCGCTGCTGGTACTCGCCAGCGCTTGCCGTGTGCGCCGCCAGCGAGGGCCGGGTGATGAACAACGAGCCCTTGGCGTTGAGGGTGCTCAGCTCGATGGCTGGCGGCGCTCCCGAGGCCATGCCGCAGGACACCAGCAAGCCGCGCGGGCGCAGGCTGTCCAGTGAGGCCTCGAACGACAGCCGGCCAATCGGGTCGTAGACCACGTCGAGTTTGCGCCCTTGAGTGATATCCAGCACCTGCGCAGCGAGGGTCGCGGCGTCGAACACCAGCACCTGATCACAGCCGGCGGCACGGGCGCGGGCGACACTTTCCGGCTTGGAGACCACGCCAATCACAAATGCGCCCAGGTGCTTGGCCCAAGGCACCAGCAACTGCCCCAGGGCCCCGGCGGCGCCGTAGATCATCAGCCGCGTGCCGGGCCCGACCGGGTACGTGCTGTGAAGGAGGTAATGGGCGGTGATGCCCTTGAACAGCACGGCGGCGGCTTGCTCCAGGCCAAGATCATCGGGCAGTTTCACCAGCCGCTCGGCGGGGTACAGTCGGGCGCTGGCATAGGCGCCCAGGGGGCCGGTGGCGTAGCCGACGCGCTCGCCGACAGCCAAGCCGCTGACGCCGGCGCCGATTGCCGCTACCGTTCCGGCGCCCTCAAGGCCCAGCCCGCAGGGCAGGGCGATGGGCACATCGCCCTTGCGCTGGCTGACGTCCAGCGGGTTGACGCCGATCGCCGCCTGTTCAAGCCAGACCTCGCCGGGGCCGGGGGCTTGCGCGCTGGTTTGTTCGAGGTGCAGAACACTTGGTGCGCCCGTCTGCTGGAGGCGGATGTGCATGACCATGGTTGAGAGTCCTGAGACACAGTTAAGGTGCGTTCAAGGGTATTTTTTCAACCAGGGTCCAGCAATCGGCTTGCATGCAGTTGATTGCTGCAGCCAGTGCACGAGTCTGAGTGTTTGAACCTGCTTATGCCAGCAAAGGCCGTAATACGCCCGCTACGATGGTGTCGTTGAGGTACTCGACGATGCCGTGGCGGTTATCGCTGCCGTTGCTGGCGTTGCTGTGGTTTTGCACCGCAGGTGCTCCACTGAAGCGCGCGGCGGGAATTTCGTAGAGCGCCACCACATCGCGTTTGTCACGAATGTTGACCCAGCTGGGTACGCCATCCGGGGCCTTGCGCGGCGAACCGTTGGAGGGCAGCCGGCTCAGGATGGCTTCAATGCCCAGGGGCGAGCCGAGGGTCACCAGGCCCTTGATGTTGCTGCGTGCAGGCCGGTTCATCAGCAGGTTATAGGCAATGATGGTGCCCAGAGAGTGAGCTACCACGATGCACGGATCGTTTTCTGGAAGCTGGGCATCGACCAATTTGTTGACCGCGTCACGGATGGTTTTTTCGGTCAGGTAGTACCACACATCGCGGGTGAACAGCTCGACCGAAGTCGCGCCGACACCGGGCAACTGATCGAGCAGGCGCAGGGCTGCCAGCACGCCGCGCCAGTTCTGAACACCTTTCTCAAGCATCTCGCCATTGGCCTCGGCGTTGATCTGTTCCTTGCTGATACCTTGCTGCTTGGCGATGTCGTAAATGACCTGGCGCATGAACTCTTCTTCCTCGCCACCCGGGGCCGCGGCGTCGGCGCCTTTGTCGGTGAGTACCTGAAAGTCTTTCTGCGCTCTGCGGTAGGTTTCGTCGAACAACAGATCACCGTAGTAAGGGAAGGCCACATCGACCACGCCAGGGTAGGGCGAACCGATGCCTTCAAAACCCTTGATCAAGGCATTGGTCCAGGTGTTTTGCAGGGTGAGCGGGTTTTTGCCTTGTTGCGACCGGCCATGGATGAACACGACTTTCATGACAACTCTCCTTGTAGAAAAGCTTCGATAAGCGGTTGGGTATCGCGGCGGCGAAAGGTCGACCATTCAGTATTGAGCCGGTATTTACCGGCTTCGAGGATTGCAGGGTGGAGCTTCGGGTTCTTGCCTTGGGCTGCCAGCACTGTCCAGCCCAGGCTCATCATCGGGCAGAACGGTGCGATCAGCGGCCGTGCCTTGCGCTTGCCGGGTGCCAGGGCGCCGGCGAGCAAAGCCACATCGAACGGCACGGGCAAAGGCGGTTGGGACGATGCCTGGTAGTCAAGGAAGTAGCTCAGCACCGAACGCACGCCTTGGTCGTCAGCGGCCAGCAGATAGGCGTAGGCGGCGTAGATGCTCAAGGTCGGGTCCAGGCGCTTTTCCTGGCGCAGGACATCGGCGAAGCTCGATGCCTGGGTCGCGGCCAGGGTGCGCAGTTTGGCGCTGCTGGCGAAGGCTGCGGCAAGTGCTTGCAAGTGGTGCAGGTGCAGGCGCCTGCTCGGAGTTTGCGCAAAGGTCTGGGCCAGGGTCCTACCCATCTCGAACGAAACCGACTGCACCAGGCCTTCGTCTACGTGGACTGTGCCTATGTAGCCGGGCATGACCGGTAAGACGATCAGGGTGTCGTCGCTGAACGTGACGATGACTGACTGCGCCTGAGCAGACGGCGCCAGGCTGATGATGCTCTGCTGGTCATCGGTTTGCACATCGGGCGCCGCTTGGCCGGGGGCCACCAGGACGCTGATGGCCTGGCTACCGATGATGCGCAATCCGCTTTCGGCCGGGCTCTGGGGGAGTGCTGTGTAGCGCTGCAGGTTGCGCCGGTAGGCTTCGTCGAGGCCGGCTTGTTCAAGCAATGTGGTGCTGATGTACGCCTCGGGTTCCTTGAGAAAGCTGCTGGCCACCTGTTGTATCGCCTGGTTTCGGCTGGTGACCCTGAGGTTTGCTGGAAACAGCTCGGGAAGCGGCAGGATCTGGATTTGCTCAAAGTAGGGTGCTCCGGCTTCAGCGGGCAGGCCGTAGTCCAGCGGCCCGGGGCCAGGCAGCGGGGGAGGGCTGGCAAAGACTAGCGGCGGGCTGGCATAGCCGAGGAACAGCGGTTGGCGCGCCTGGACAATGATGTCCGGCGTTTGCTCGAAGCGCGGTGTTTGCTGCTGGGCGCGGGTCGGCACCTGGTTGTACAGGTAGTCTTCCAGAAGCCAGGTGGGAATGATCGGCACGCTGGAGCCCGGCCAGGTCTCGCAAATTTCTGTCGGAGGGCTTTGCAGCGCTTCGAGCAGGACCTTGGTAAAGAATCCTTCGCCTTTGTACTCCTTGGCGGTTTGTGACGGTTCGGTGGCGTAGAAGATATCGACCTTGCCGGGCTTGATGCCGACCACCGCACCGCGTTTCACCGCCGGCCTGCCACTGACCTGGCCCAGTGAGCCAAAGGGGTCGACCGCATTGCGACAGGCGTCGGAGATGATCACGACATGGGGTACGCCAATATGGCGGGCGTTGAGCGCCGTTGCAGCAATGTTGATGGCTTCGTCGGGGTAGTCCTTGACGTTCGACAGCAAGACTTGTTCATCGGCGCCGTTCTTGACAATGCCGTGCCCGGAGAAATACAGGATCAGCAGGTCGAGCCCGCCGACCGCGAGCAAGTCGCGGGCGGCGGTCTGGATCGCCTTGGCTTCGACCACCTGGTCATTCTGATCGGTCAGTACGCTGATGCTCGGGCTGATGCCGAACTGCTGTTGCTCCTCCAGCCAGCGGGCAAATTGCAGTGCCCCGCTGGCCGCGCCTTTCAAC